>JAHBWZ010000003.1 GCA_019636755.1 Phycisphaeraceae bacterium
ATGCGGGCCGTACGCGTCATCCACCCACTTCTGGCGGACGACCCGCCCGAAGCGGTCGTAGCCGGCATAGGCGCCGGCGGTCGAACGGCCGTTGTCCTGGAAGGAGACCCGTACGACGGCTCATGGTCACTCATGGCCAGACGCCCTGTGCTGCGTCCAGTCGGAACGAGTGACGCACTCGAGGATCGCGGAACTGCTGTCGCCCGGCTTGCTCGCGCGGTGCCACCGGATCATGACGGCCGAACGCACCCCAATGGGGGCTCCGCCCCCCTTGAACCACCCTGGCGGAGTGGCGCACGCCGTGGAGTCCCGGATCGGGGTGCCTGCGGCCAGCGGACCCGGCTGTGCGCCTGAATGCGGCTTGCTCGCGCTCGACGCGCTGCCGGTATGCCTGTTCTTGACCCATGGTCCGTGGCATCTGCATGTGCCGGAGTCCTGCCGTAACGGGCACGCTCGTCGTGTCCGACGTGGTCGTTGCCGTGCAGGATACCTGGTCGGGTGCGTGTTGACACCACGTCGTGCTGAATCGCAGCAGGGTCCGTGGGCATGATGAACGCGACCGGTCGCACCAGCAGCGCTGGGCAGAGCGCCCGCCTGTCACCCGGTGACCTTGCCATCGCAAGGGGGGCTCAAGGGGGGCGGAGCCCCCATTGGGGTGCGTCAGATGAGCACGCCGCGCCGGATCGCGCGTGATCGAGTCAACGTGAGACGCGAACGGAGTGCGAGGCCGACAATGGCGCGTCTTCGCCACGGCCGCGGGCTGGTCGGAACGACTTGGGTTCTCAGACTCGGACTCCGGAGGTGCGCTGACACAGAACGACTCGGACTCTCGGAGCTGAGTTCTGCTGGGTGCGCTGACACCCGACCAGCAGGACGGTCACGACACTGCGGTCGCGTGAAGACAACGCGCGTCCTATCCTGGGAACTGGATCCGCGGCGCATCCGCGCAACTCGGGACCTGAGCCTCCGTCTGCGATCACGCGGTCAAGCGCCGCCTCGCCCCTGGTGCTGGCCGTCCGCATTCGGAACACACATCGCCTCGCCCGGCCGGATAGCCGCAGAACAGGCACTCGCCGCGGGCCAGGCGATGTCGTCGCCGTCTCCAGAAGAGCAGGTACATCACAAGTCCTGGACCGGTTGCGAAGACAAGCCAGTTGCCCATGAACCCGATGGGGAGCGGTCGAAGCGGAAGAGCGGCGTGGCCGGGACACGATGCGGAACCGGCAGTTGTCATCCCGCGACGCCACGACAGACCCCACCGCAGTTCATAGACCAGAGTGTCGGAGTCGACCTCACCGGAAACGAGAACCGTAGCGAGCGCACGAAACGGCCATCCCCAGGCTCGCACGATAACCTGCTCTCCGGGGCGGGCCGTCCGTGCGGCGAGTGTCCCTGCGGCCCTCATGCTCCATGGCAACGACGTCCCGATTTCGGGCGCGGGCCCGGAAGTGAACCCTGGAGGTGCATCCAGGTACTGGCAGTATGTCTCCACGGCGGATTCTGCAAAGAGGACCTGCCGCAATTCGAGTGGCTGCCGGGCGCTGCGTGAGAGCGCCGCGGTCTCTACCAGCCTGTATCCACCGGGTCTGGTTGTGCTGAGCACGGCCGGAATCCACGCGCTGAGCAGGGTGACGAGCACCGTCAGCATGACGTACTTTACGACGTTCCAGACACGGCCGCGCCATGTCATGTCGACATGGAGCATCGACCCGATCGCGGCGCGCGTTCCGGCGATCACCACGCACCAGATCGCCCAGCTCGCCAGGAACGGGAGAACGAGGATCCTGGCGCCAAGGACTCTGCAGGGCAGATGACGCCCGTCTGCCGACACTTGTCCATGCTGCCCGACGATCCAGCCTGCGCCGACTACCTGGAGCACCGCCTGATCGCGATCATCATCGGCGATCCATGTGCCTCGAAGAAACGGGAACGGAACGCCGAAGGAGTCTGTCGTGCTGACATAGAGGCCGACAGGCGGTCTGGATTGCATGAACAGCCGGAGGTCACGGATCTCTGAAGCAGCATCGCGCAACATCTCCTCCCCAGCCGCTCGTTCACCGCGTGGATCGACATCGGTACGATCCCGATCGATCAGCCTGCCGGCACGCGCGACGGCCACCTCGATCCGACGATGGCCGAGGCGCTCATACTCGATCACGCCCGCATCCCAGGCCGAATCAAGCATGAAGCGATCGTCTCGCACCGTCTCGCAGTCGAGCGAGACCGGGCGCAGGGCAATCGCGACCGCAGCCGAAAGACTGAGCAAGAGTCCGATCCCGGCTGTCACCGCCAGCCGAACGAGACGATGCCGATGTCGCTGATGGCGACTCATGGAACACACAGCACATTGCGGTCTTCCGAGCACGGGCACCCGAAGTTGACGACCAGGTGATGTACAGCGGTGTCGAGTGGCTTGGCTTCGAGCAGCCAGGACGGCGCTCGACGCACGGCCCGAAGGCCCCCGGATCCAAGACGAGCATTGCAGCCTCCGAGTATCGTCATTTTCACCCGCCGCCAGTCTCTCAGAGGATCGCGACCACTTCTGCGCGCTGCACGGCGCAGCTCATTGCTGCAGAACAGATACGCCGTTCCTCTGGCATCCATGTCACCGCACTGCCGCTCTCCGCCGAGAGCAGCGATCCGGAAGTGGTCGATCTTGCCTTGAGGCCACTCCTCCCAATACTCAGCGTAGCCTGGGACCTTCTCAAAGCGGCAACATCCACCGATACATCTACCACAGCGGAAGCTCACCTCAATGTGCTGGATGACGATCGGATCGCCGCAATCAGGCGGCAACGGGCCGACAACATGCCAGTCCCATGTGCACTCCACAGTGCAGCCCGACCATGATGGATTTGTCAGACCTGCACGCAGCTTGAGGACCGCATCGCCAAATGGATCTGCATGCGCCAGTGGCGTCCCGGCTCCATACTCATACCCACCCATCCCATCCACATACCCCAACGGATCCCGCGACGTCCACCGCCCCAACCCCACGTCATACACCCGGAACCGCACGCAGTAGAACCCCGTCTCCGGGATGAACACATACCCGCACCACCCGATGATCGAATCCGGCCCGGTGCCGCTGCTGCGATCACTGATCTCGCCAGGCGCCAGCGCGCTCTTCGCCGATCCAAGCGCTGACACATCCGCGGAACTGATCACGCCGTCGCGGTTGATGTCCGCCTCGGCGCGGTACTCAGCGTCGGTGATGGACACGGGGCCGGTGCCCGACAACGCCAGGATCGTCTGGATGATCCCGCGATCGCTGTCGGTGCCGGATGTCGTGATCGCGCCGTCGCCGTCGACGTCACTTGCGACGGTATGGCCCAAGTGGTGGCGGGCGCTGTCACGTGCGCCGTCTGCAGCTTCTGCCCGGATCGGGTCACGCGCTTCACGATCGCGCCACTGTGTGCGCCCGGCCTGCTCGCATGGTGCCACCGGATCGCGACGGCTCATCGCACCCCAATGGGGGCTCCGCCCCCCTTGAACCCCCCTCGGGGAGTGGCGCACGCCGTGGAGTCCCGGATCGGGGTGCCTGCGGCCAGCGGACCCGGCTGTGCGCGATCGCTCGACCCGATCAAGCACGCCGCGCTGCCAGTATGCCTGCTGTCGACCGATGGTGGTCCGTGGCATGTGCATCTGCCAGAGTCCCGCCGTGGAGGGCACGCTCGTCGTGCCCGACGTGGTGCACTTCGTCGTGCAGGATACCCGGCCGGGCGCCTGTTTACACCGGGTCATTCTGATTCGCAGCAGAATCCGTGGGTATGAGGCACGCGCCCGGTCGCACGAGCGGCGCAGGGCAGGGCGCCCGCCGGTCACCCGGTGACCTTGCCATCACAAGGGGGGGTTCAAGGGGGGCGGAGCCCCCATTGGGGTGCGCCAGGTGAGCGCTCCGCGCCGGATCGCGCTTGACCGGATCAAGGTGAGCCGCGAATGGAGTGCGAGGCCGACAGTCGCTCGTCTTCGCCACGGGCGCGAGCTCCACCAAACGACCTGGGTTCACAGACTCAGACTTCGCGGCTGCGCTGACAGCGGCGTCATCGAGCCAGGCGCGCAGCCGTCACCTGCTTGCAATGCCATACGTCATCGTCGATCGCGTCCAGCCGAAGATCGACGACTGTTGACTCGAGACACACGGACTCGACACATTGCGATGGAGCGGAACCACGGACCGGGGCCGCCATCGTTCCATGAAACAGGAGCGACGGGCTGCATGCATGCGAATCCGCTTCTGGCCAGCGGACCGGAGCCGACACAGGCACGAAGAACGCGAATCTGTGCGGGCTCGCCTTCAATGGCCGGCGCGCCTCAGTCTCATTGACACGTTCCACGGGCTGACCATGAGCGGGTCCGGGCAGGTGCAGGTCCCGTTGTCCAGCATGGCGCTCCCGCGCGACGACAGTGCACGGTCGGCCGCCGGCCGGGACGCCGTTCTGCACGTCGATCGCCCGATGCCGGCGCCGGCGGCGGACTTACGACGGGTCGTCGGGCAGGGGGCGCACCCAGATGTTCCGGAAGTGGATCGGGTCGCCGTGGTCCTGGAGCCGGATGGGGCCGCTGGGTGCGTGGGGCCGGTAGGACGCGCGCTGTCCGTGCGTGGTGATGCCGTGCATCTCCGCGCGTTCATGCACGAGCACGCCGTTCATGAGCATCGTGACCGTCGCCCGCCGGCGGAGCGTGCCGTCGTCGTTGAAGCGCGGCCCTCGGAAGATGATGTCGTATGTGTTCCACTGTCCTTGCTGGCGGCAGGCATTCACCAGCGGCGGGTGCTGGCCGTAGAGCGCGCCGGCCATGCCGTCGGGATAGGTGAGATTCCCGTGCGACTGGAGCACCTGAACCTCGTAGCGATCCAGGAAGAACACGCCGCTGTTGCCGCCGGACTGGCCGCGGACCTCCCGTCCCTCGGGGATCATCCACTCGATGTGGAACTGGCAGTCCCCGAAGTGGTCGCGCGTCCGCAGGTCGCCGCTTCCCGGTTCGACGACGAACGCGGTCCCCTCGTCCACCAGTCGCCAGCGCGGCGCGGCACCGTCTCCGTGCGCCCACGCGTCCAGGGATCCCGTTCCAAAGAGCACGACGGCATCGCCCGGCGCCTCGCCGCACTGACCGGTGGTCACCGTGATCGGCTGCGGCCGGTCCATGTCGTGGACCGCGTAGCGGTGCGCGCGGGTGCCGGTGTTCTGGACCGGGTCGACCCGCACGGCCGGTCGCGCAGCGGCGCCGACGGCCAGGAGAGTCGCGAGCGCCGCGGCGGATGCGAGCGGCAGCGGGGCGATGATGGTCATGCACGTGGCTCCTGTCTCGGGGATCGCAGGGGTGGGCATGGGTGCCGGACAGACCCGCGCGAGGGTCCGGTCAGCGGGCGACGGCGAGTCCCGCGTGGTCGGTGCTGTGCCAGCGGGCGCCCTCACGGCGGACCGGGCGGTAGAGCGTGTCGCGCTCGACGGGTTGAAGCCCCGCTTCACGGATGGCGCGTCGAAGGTCGGCGACACCCGCTTCCTGGTGCGTGGTCTGACCGCCGAGTTTCGTGATGTCGTACCAGACCACCGTGCCGTCCAGGTCATCCGCGCCGCTGCGGAGCATCACCTGCGCCATGCGCAGGCTCTGCATGATCCAGAACGCCTTGACGTGCGGGAAGTTGTCCAGCATGAGACGCGCAATCGCCAGGGTGCGGAGGTTCTCCAGGCCGGTCGGGCCCGGCAGGTGCTGCAGCGCGCTGCCGTCCGGGAAGAACGGAAGCGGGATGATCGTCTGGAAGTACCCCGTGCGGCTGGTCGCGGGCGTCGGCAGCGGTCGTGCCGGATGGGGTGCACCCGGTCCCGTCAGGATGACGGCATCGCGGACCTCACCGTCATGACCGGGATGCGACTGCAGCGGCACGCCGGACCCGGTCGCCCACGCGCGCAGTGTCCGATCCTGCTGCTCACGCAGGAGCATCAGGTGCGTCAGCCGTTCATCGCGCGTCTCCACGTGCCCGTAGAGCATCGTGGCGTTCGAGCGCAGTCCGATCTCGTGCGCCGCGCGATGCACGTCGAGCCATCGCTCCGACCGGATCTTGCCCTTGAAGACCTCGTCATGCACCCGATCGTCGAAGACCTCTGCGCCGCCGCCGGGCAGCGAACCGAGCCCGGCGTCGCGGAGATCGGAGAGGACGCTGCGGATGCCGTCGTATCCCTCGCCGCCGCGCTTCGCGATGCGGGTGAGATGCACGATCTCGACCGCGGTGAATGCCTTGAGGTGGACCTGCGGCACCGCGTCGCGCAGCGTGCTGAGGAGGTCCAGGTACCACTGGAACGGAAGCCACGGATGCAGGCCGCCGACGATGTGCAGTTCCGTGGCGCCGGCGTCGGCCGCCTTGAGCGCCTCGGCGCGGATCTCGTCGATCGTCATCTCGTAGGCGCCGTCCTGTCCGCGCTTGCGGTGGAAGGCGCAGAACCGGCACGAGAGCGCACAGAGGTTGGAGTAGTTGATGTGGCGGTTGACGTTGTAGTAGCCCACGTCGCCGTGGAGCCGGTCGCGCACGATGTCCGCCAGCGCGCAGACGGA
Organism: Phycisphaeraceae bacterium; assembly: GCA_019636755.1. Classification (GTDB taxonomy): domain Bacteria; phylum Planctomycetota; class Phycisphaerae; order Phycisphaerales; family SM1A02; genus JAHBWZ01. The sequence goes on from JAHBWZ010000003.1 coordinate 6,553, forward strand.
ATGGACGTCCGGCGTCGAGAAGAGCAGCCGACCATCCTCCCGGGAGAGCCGGGTCCCGTCGCGCACGCGGTCGACGATCGGCGCGAGCCGCGGATCGAATCCGGGAAGCAGCGGCAGCCGTTCGAGACGCGACTGCGGGGTTCTGCGGTGGAGGGCGTCGGGCATCGCAGGGCGTTCCGTGGTCCGTGAGGGGGAGTCCGGTCCGGAGGCCGGTTCGGAAACCGGCCCGGAAGTCGAGGGCTCCGCGCGGCGCGGCGGTCAGCGCCGGGTCGCCGGGCCCGGATGGTAGCACCGCGGTCGTGCGCGCCCGGTGCGGCCGCCAGCGGGTGCCCGCATTCCCGGACGCGGGGGACGGGCCGCGTGTGACGGGGCGGCGCGCGCGATCGCGTCCGGAAACGGGGCGCTGACTTCAGGATCGCCGGCAGGTCGCCGATGCATCCCGGTCGACGATTCAAGCGGTGCGGGGAGGTTCCGCGCCCGCGGCGTCCGCCGCCACGTCCTGAACCGCTGCACCGCCGCGCGGAGGTCCCCCGATGCCCGACCAGCACGCCTCCACTCAGCCCGGGTCCGGATCCGTCAACGGCTCCGGGTCCGGTCCCGCGCACGGGGATCTCTTTGCCGCGCTCGAGGCGCAGCTCGTGCAGCTTCGCGCGGTCCAGAGCGATCACGAAGCGAAGACGATGGCGCTGGCGCGCCGGGAGGCGGACCTCGCGGCGCTGGAGGCGCGCCTCGAGGAGCGGCAGCAGTCGCTGGACGCGGCCGCCGGGCAGCTCGAGGCGCGACGCGCGGCCGTCGAGGCGGATCTGCAGGCGGGCGAAGAGGCCCTGGCGGAGGAATCAGCGCGCCTGGACCGGCAGCGACGCGCCCTCGCGGAGGAGCGAGAGGAGATCGACGCGGCGCGCGAGTCGCTCGAGATGCAGCGGGACGACCTTGCGCGGGAGGCCACGCGGCTGACCTTGCTCGCGGAGTCCCTGGAAGCACGGGCCGCGGCACTGGACGGGATGCAGGACCAGCTGGCCGGCGCGCAGGAGGCGATCGCCGGACGGGAGACGGCGCTGGCGGAACTGGCGACGGCACAGGCAGCCGCGCGACAGGCGCAGGAAGACCTCGAACAGCGGCTGCAGCAGGCGCGGCGCAGCGCCCAGGAGGCGCAGGCGCGCGTCGAGGCGCTTTCGGCGGATGCGGACGCGCTGCGCGCCGAGACGGCGGCGCTTCGCACCGCGCAGGCGGCGGCGGCCGACCTGGAGCGGCGATGCGCGGATCTGGCGGACGAGCGCGGTTTGCTCCTGGCGCAGGTGACGGACCTGGAGCAGCGGCTGGAGGATGCGTCGATCGGGTCGTCGCAGGCGCCCTCCGCGGCGCAGGTCGCCGAACTGAACGACGAGCGGGCACTGCTGCTGGCGCGTGTCGTGCACCTGGAGACGCAGCTCACCGCCTGCGCGCAGCAGGTGCAGGCCGCCGACGCCGATGACCATGCCGCGGTGCTGCGTGCACTCGAGTGCCGGCTCGCGGAGCTGGACGGCGAATGTGCCCGGCTGCGCGATGAACGGGCGCTGGCGGACCAGCTCCGCGACGAAGCGGAGCGCGGTGTCCAGGCGCTCGAAGCGCGGTGCCGGGAACTGGAACGTGCCGCGGCGGACGCCGAGGCGCAGGCGAAGACGAGGTCCGCCGACCGGGCCGCCGCACCCGGCGGCGCGGTCGACCAGGAGTTCCGGGAGAAGGCGAAGCGCCTCGCGGCGATCGCCCGTCACCTCAAGGGCCGGCAGCTCCGGCTGCGCCGGTACCGTGCCGCGATCGAGCTGCGCCGCGGGGAGCCGGTCCAGCGCGAGATCCGCGGCGTGGACATGGAGAAGCACGCCGCGCAGATCCGCCACCTTGAACAGCAGAAGCACGAACTCGCCGACCTGCGCCGGAAGATGTCGATTGCCGAACGGCGGATGATCCGCCGCTGGGCAAGGCCGCGCGCGGTGGCGACGCTGGGCTGGCTCATGCTGTGCGCCCTGGTGGCCGCGGGCGGCTCCTGGATTGCCGCCTCCAGGCTCTATCCGCCGATGGTGACGGCATCGCTGGTCCTGGAGCCGAAGGGCGCCAGGGCGACCATCTCCGACGAGGAGGCGATCGCGTGGCGGTCATGGCATCTCGGCCTGCTTCATGACAGCACCTTCCGCATGTCGCTGGCCAAGCGCATGGCGGATCTCCGGCTGGACAGATGGGATGACGAGATCTCCGTCGGTCGCGTGCTGACGCAGGATCTCACGCATGACTCCATCGATCCGCGACGCATCACGCTCACGCTCGCCGGGACCAGCGAGCGCGAGACGCTGGCGTTCCTCGACGTGCTCGGCGGTGCCATCTCCTTCGAATCGCAGCGGCAGCACAAGCGCCGTGGCGAGGGCGTCTGGGCATCGATCGCCGGCGAGCGCCGTGAGGGCGAGCGTATCCGCTATGCGACGGCGGGCGAGGTCCCGATCCGGGACGAGCGCTCCGCGAAAGCCGGCCCGATCTTCGGCGGATCGCTGCTCGTGCTCGTCCTCCTGGGGATCGGCATCAGCACCCACCTGGCCCGTGTCAAGCGGGAATTCGATGCGGATGGATCGCTCTTCAACGATGAGCCGATCGCCCAGTCGGCGTGACGATTCCGGCTGTACCGCATCGGTCCTGCGTCCGGGTGCCCGAGAACCGCCGGAGTACGAAGATCCGGCGGCGTCCGGTCGATGGAATGGCCGCCCGACAGGGATCGGCGCGAGGAGGAAGTCGACGATGTGCGCTCCATTCGATGGCTCGAGGTTCGATGTCCGGCGATCGGATCCGACCGGACTCCGCACATCCGCGGCGACGCAGCCGGCGACGGACGAGGACGCGCTGCGGTTCCCCGTCGAACTGGCGCGGGAACTTCCCCGCTCGACCGATGATCTCTTCGCCGCCTTCGACGTGATGAGCCGGCGCATCAACGACCTGGCCCGGGAACTGCACTGCCTGGGTCACTTCGACAGCGATGACGATGACGACCGGCCGCGGGCGGCGTGAGCGCGGCGTCGACGTCAGCGGCGCGCGGGCGCTGACCGCGGCCCATCGGGCGCCGTCGTCTCACGCGCCATGGATGCCAGCGCCCGGCTGAGCAGGGCACCGAAGAGCGCCTCGCGATGCGCCGCGTCCGCGATGACCCGGGGCCCGATCAGCGGACGACCGGGTGACGCGTCCGACTCCATCGCCGGATCCTCCGCGGGGATGCCCGGGACGCGTCGGGGATCACGCTCGTCCGCGGCCGCGTGCGCCCCGGCGGCGGATCGCGCGGCGGCCACCGTGTCGCCAGGACGCTCAGGAAGATCGACACGGACCGGTGGTCGTGCCGGAGTCCAGATCGTCGGGTGGACTGTGCGGGCGTGCGCCGTGCCGGTAGCGCCTGCAGGCATGCCGCCGAGCGTGCCGGGCGTGCCGGGGGTGCCGGGAGGAGCCATGGTCGAGGGCATCGGGCCGGCGGCGCGAGCCTGCTCGCGCGGATCGATCGAGGCCTCCAGCCGGGCGCGCTGCAGGCCGTCGGCGCCTGATCGGAATGTCGTTCCCGGCGGGACGAGCGCGAGGTCGCCTTCGGGCGTCGCGAGGTACCACGAACGGGAGAACACCGCGTGCGTGGCACCGTTCGACCGCACGAAGAGCCTGGGCGCACCGACAAGCTGCTGCACACGGTCGAACCCGGAGGCGGACTGAAGGTCGACGCGCAGATCGCGCGGGCTGACCGCGCCGGGATTGACGTCCGCTGTGCCCGCCACCACCGGGCGGAGCAGGGGATCGTCCGCGGACGCGATGGCCGCGCCGAGGACGGGCAGCAGGAACGAAATCGGGATAGGGCGGCGTCTGCGGGTCATGGCTGTCGTGCGTGTGATACCTGCATGCGCGGGGACGGCGGCGGCATGTTCGCGGGTCCGCGGGCGCGCCGCGCGCCGCCGGGCGTCCGGCCGTCGAGACCGGATGCACTCTCCATCATCGGCAGGCGGCGATCCGGACCGGGAGACTTCCGGCGGGTTGCCCGCCCTTCCCGGAGCGTATGACGGCCGCGGCGCTGCGGCGGTCCGGCCGCGGAGTCCGCGCGGGGGCGGCGGTACGATGCATGCATGTCCCGTCCGATCACGGTGGAAGCGCAGGGGCACGGCACCGGGCCGACGGCGACCCGGACCGGCCGGGTCCTGTCCGTCAACATCTCGCCCGGTGGTATTCCAAAGCGGCCGATCCCGGTCGGCGTGATGCGCTGCGCCGGGCTGAAGGATGACGGGCACAACCACGCCAAGCATCGGACGCCGCAGCAGGCGATCAGCCTGCTCGACGAGGAGGACATGCACGCGCTGATCGCCGAGGGCTTCGCGCTGGAACCCGGCGCGGCCGGGGAGAACCTGACCGTGCGCGGCGCGCTGGTGCGCGACGGCGCGCTCGGCGATCGCCTGGTCTTCGACGGCGGCGTGGTCCTGGAGATCACGCGCGTCCGGACGCCGTGCTACGTGCTCGACGCGATCGATCCCGCGCTCAGGACCGCCGCGATCGGCCGGATCGGGACATACGCGCGCGTCCTCACTCCGGGCGAGATCCGTCCGGGCGAGGGCGTGTCGATCCGCGCGGACGGCGCCCGGGACTGCTTCGCGCCGGAGAGGGTGGTGGGCGCGATCCTGGTCGGCGGTGCATCGTCGCGGATGGGGCAGCCGAAGCAGGATGTCAGGCTTCCGGACGGGCGCACGATGCTCGACGCGGTCGAGGAGGCGATGCGTCCGATCGTCGGCTCGATCGTTCATCTCGGCGAGGCGCCGGGCGCGCAGCGTCGCGCCCGGCGCGTGCTTGCCGACATCGGCGACGGCGATGCCGGTCCGGTCGGCGGCCTGCGTGCGCTGGCCGCCGCGGCGGACGCGGGTGATGACGCGGCCGCGTTCCTGGTCTGTCCGTGCGACATGCCGCACCTCGCGCCGGGTCCGCTGCGCCGGCTGCTGCGCCTGGACGCCGCGGTCGCGCGCGTCTTCGCCGGAACGGACGGCCGTGACTTCGAGCCGCTGCCGCTGGTCCTGACGCGGACCGGCCTGGACGCGATCGCGCGGGGCGCAGCCGCGTCGGACGAGCGATCGCTTCACCGGCTCATACGCGCGATCGGGCCGACGATCGTGGCGCGCCCGCCGCGCGTGCCCGGGTCGACGGGCGACGATGATCCGGTCCGGATGGTCCGGGACGTGGACACGCCGGAAGACCTGGCGTCCTGTTCACCTTCGTGATGCGCTGCATCGCGGCCGGCCGCAGGCGGGACGCCTCCGGCAGCGCCGGCGCTACGACGTCAGCCACGCGCCCGGGATCCCGCCGTGCTTCGTTCCGACGAACGCCTCGTACTCCAGCAGGCGACCGTCGATCGTGCGGCGGTGCACGTACCGCTCCTGGCACTGGACGGACAGGCGCTTCTCTGTCAGCAGCCGCCTGATCAGCACGGAGAATCCGGTCTGGTCGGCCTCGTCCAGGAAATCGGTCTTGATCGTGAACGCGATGAGTCCGCCGTCCTCGACCAGGTTGAACGCGGTTGAGAAGACGGCCGGCGGGATATCCGAGAATCCCAGGGCAGCGACGCACGTGAGCGCGTTGCATCGGACGGACGTGAGACGCTGCATCGCATCGGCGTCCGGATCCGTGAGATCGGTGACGACGTACGCCTGGTAGAGCCCGGGCCTGTCGCGCTCCGCGGCCGTCGCCGCTTCGGGGCAGATGTCCACGCCGACGAACCGCCGGATGCCGATGGCCCTCAGTGCTTCCGCGACGCAGCCGTTTCCCGCGCCGAGATCCAGCACGGTGAGGCTCCCGGCGCTCCTGCCGGACTTCCGCAGCGCCTGCTGCATGAGGTCGCGGATCCTGGCCGGTGATGCACACCGAAGGACGCGGTAGATCCACTTCTCGTAGAGGCCCGGCACCGCGAAGACATCGCCGTAGTCATGCAGCCTGATCCGGCGCCATTCGCGCCCGACACGGGCGACGACCCACTCCTCGTCCTGCGCAAGATGCTCGGATGGCAGGGGAACCGCAAGTTCAAGCCGCTCGATCGCCCGGGAGAGACGATCCGATGAGTCCGGAGAGACAGCTGTCGGCGCTGCAGTCATGTACACGCTCCCTCATGAGATGGTCGAACGACAGAGTGCGAGCCCACCGGGTCGAGCGGTGCACTCATCGGCCGTTCATCGGGAATGTCAGCATCGGCGACCGTATCAGAATCTCATCGAGTCGTCAACTCGGCCGTCGATCTCCTGAAGCATCTGCCGGTCGACGGTATGCTCGATCGAACGCCCGATGATCGATCTGCGTCATCTCACGAAGCAGTTCACGACGGACGATCCGCCGGTGGTCGATGACATCTCGCTCTCGATCGCACGGGGCGAAACGTTCGTGCTGCTCGGGGCATCCGGATGCGGAAAGACGACGCTCCTGCGGATGATCAATCGCCTCATCGACCCGACGCGCGGCGAGGTCCGGATCAATGGACGTGACGTGAGATCCGTTCCGGGACCGGTGCTCCGCCGGGGCATCGGATTCGTGCGACAGGACATCGGGCTCTTCCCGCATCTCTCGGTGCAGGAGAACATCGCGATCGTGCCGCGCCTGCTCGGATGGCCCGCGCGGCGCCGCCAGGAGCGGGCGTACGAACTGCTCTCCCTGCTGGGCCTGGATCCGGATGCGTACGCAAGTCGGTATCCATCCGGTCTGTCGGGCGGTCAGCAGCAGCGCGTTGCCATCGCCCGTGCGCTGGCCGCCGATCCGCCGATTCTCCTGATGGACGAGCCGTTCGCGGCGCTTGACGCGATCCTCCGCGATCAGCTTCAACTCGAACTCCTCCGTATCAGGGCGGCCGTCGCGAAGACCATCGTCTTCGTGACCCACGACATCTTCGAGGCATTCAGGCTGGGTGACCGCATCGCGGTGATGCGCGACGGCCGGATCGACCAGGTGGGCGCCGCCCGTGAACTCCTGGGCTCCCCGGCGACGCCGTTCGTGGAGGCGATGATGGCAAGGGCCAGCGCGCAGGCCGCGCTGCCTGATGCCGGGGAGCGATCGGCCGGATGAGAGCGAACCGTCACGGTCGGGTGGGTGCGCCCGGGCTCCGGAGCCTGGCGGCGATCCTCGTGATCGCGCTGTGCTCCGCGGCGTCGACGGCAGGACAGACGTCGAGAGTGCGCGTCGGAGCCAAGAGCTTCACGGAGCAGGAGATCCTGGGTGAACTGGTCGCCGGTCTGCTGGAGCGCACGGCCGGCGTGGAGGTCGTCCGCCGGTTCGGACTTGGCGGGACCGACATCTGCCACACCGCGCTCATCCGGAACGAGATCGACCTCTACGTCGAGTACACCGGCACGGCGCTGCTGAGCATGCTCGGCGGGACGGCATCCGGGAGCGCCGGGTCCGTGTTCATCCGCGTGTCCACCGAGTACCGCGATCGCTTCGACCTGGAGTGGCTCCCGCCGATCGGGTTCAACAACACGTACGCGGTCGCGGTGCGGGCGGACGATGCACGGGCCAGGCAATGGTCGTCCATCGGCGACCTCGCCGGCGACGCCGGCTCGCTCCGCGCGGGGTTCACCGGCGAGTTCATCGAGCGCCCTGACGGTCTGCCCGGTCTGCGCCGCCGGTACGGCCTGGAACTCGGCGGCGTGATCGATCTCGATCCCGGTCTGCTGTACGAAGCGCTGCGCGACAAGCACGTCGATCTCATCAGTGCCTTCGCCACGGACGGGCGGATCGACGAGTACGGATTCGTGCTGCTCCGCGACGACCGGCAGGCGTTTCCGCCGTACCACGCGGCACCGGTCGCGCGGGCGGAACTGCTCGAACGGGATCCCCGCCTCAGGGCGGTGCTCACGCTCCTGGCCGGCGCCATCGACGACGCGTCGATGCGCGCGATGAACCACGCGGTCGATGTCCGCGGTGAACGTCCGCGGACGGTCGCGGCGCGCTGGCTGGACCGGGTCCTGGGGCCGGAGGAGGGCACGCAGGCGCGGGTCCCGGCGCCGCCGCTCGCGTCGCGCCGCACCTTGCCCGCGCTGCTCCGCGAGCGCTGGCCGGAACTGCGCGCGAAGCTGGTGGAGCACCTGCTCCTGACCATCGGAGGCGTTGCCATCGCGATGGTCGTCGGCATCCCGGTCGGTGTCGTCGCGCATCGCGTGGCGCGGATCCGGAGCCTGGCGCTGGCCGCGACCGAGGTCGTGCAGACGATCCCGAGCCTGGCGATGCTGGCCTTCCTCTTTGCGATCTACGGCATGCTCGGCGCGATCCCGGCCATCACGGCGCTTGCGCTGTACGCACTGATGCCGATCGTACTGAACACGGTCACCGGACTCCGCGAAGTCCCGGACTCCATCGTGGAGGCGTCCCGTGGAGCAGGCATGACGGGATGGCAGTCGCTTCGCATGGTGGAACTGCCGCTGGCGCTTCCAGTCATGCTGGCCGGTATCCGGACCGCGGCGGTGCTGACCGTCGGCATCGCGACGCTGAGCACCTACATCGGCGCCGGCGGCCTCGGAGACTTCATCGCGAGAGGACTCGCCCGGAACGATCCGCACCTGACGCTTCTCGGCGCCATCCCGGCGGCGCTGATGGCGGTGGCCATCGGCGGCCTGGTACGCATCGCGGAACGTCGGATCTGCCGCACGGCGTGAACCGGGCCCGGTCCGCGCGATGGTGCGGGGATCCGTGCGCATGGGCGCATCCGGTGGCGGCGTCGGTCGCGGCCGGAAGACGCGGGAGCGCCGTCCGGTTCGGTCCCGGCGCCGGCGAAGTCAGTCCCGCCGGCTGGCGGACACGCGCACCATGAAGCACTTGAACGCCGGCGTGCGAGACGCCGGATCGACCCGGCGCGGGACGAGGATGTTCGCCTCCGGGTAGTACATCGCCGCGTTGCCTGGCGGAATGTCGATCGTCCGGACGATGACGTCCGTCATCTCGCCGGCCGTACTCCGGACCGTGACCCGGTCGTGCTCGCGCAGGTTCATCCGGGCGACATCGGCCGCGTGCATCAGGATCACGTCGCGTCGCGCCTGGCCGCGATAGCGATCCTCGTCCTCGTAGACGACCGTGTTGAACTGTCCTTCGGAGCGGATCGTCGTGAGCCGGAGCACGGCCCCGTCGGTGCCGGTCGGTGCGTCCGGAGGGGGAGGCGGCAGCGGGACGGCATGGAAACGTGCACGCCCGCTCTCCGTGTGGAAGCGCGGCGCATGCAGCAGGCGTCCGGCCACGTGAAACTCGTGCCGTGTTGCATCGATCTCACCCACCGCCTGGTAGCCCGGGACGACGTCCGCGATGATCCGGCGGATGTTCCGGTGCTGCCGGAGGGACGCGAAGTCGATCGGCGAACCTGTACCGAGCAGCCGCTCCGCCAGGTCCGCGATCACCTCCACCTCGCCGCGCGGGCCCTCGAAGCGCGCCGGCCCGCCGTCGCTGAGCCGGACATAGCTGAACATCGACTCCTGTGTCGTCGGTTCCGGCTCCTCATCGCGGGCGCGGACGGGCAGGATGAACGTCTCGCGGCCGGTGCCCCATGCGTGGCCGGTGTTGAGCGTCGTGCTCAGGTAGACGACGGTATCCATCGACGCGAACGCCTCCGCGGCGAACCGCGCATCCGGATTGGACCCGTACAGGTTGCCGCCGAGACAGACGGCGCATCGCATCGCGCCCGCGCGGGCCGCCTCCATGCACGCCAGCGTGTCGCGACCGGGCGTGGTCGGCAGGGTGACGCCGTGCCGCGCCTCCAGTCCGTCGAAGATCGCCTTCTGGAGGACGGGCGTCACGCCGACGGATCCGATGCCCTGCACGTTCGAGTGTCCGCGCAGCGGCAGCAGGCCGGCGCCGGGCCGTCCCGCCATGCCGAGCAGCAGTGCGAGGTTTCCGATCGCCTGAACGTTCGCGACGCCGTGCTCATGGTGGGTGATGCCCATGGCCCAGCAGAAGATCGTCCGCTTCGACGCGATCAGGAGATCAGCGGCTTCCTCCAGGCGTGATCGTGGAACGGCGCCGGCGCGCTCGATCTCCGGCCAGGGCACCCCGGTCACCTGAGCGCGGAACGCGGCGACGTTCTCCGTATGGGCGTCGATGAATGCCTGGTCCGCGGCGCCGCGCTCGAGGATGATCCGCGCCAGGCCGGTCAGGACCGCGATGTCGCCGCCGACGTTCGGCTGGAGATAGAGGTCGCTGGTCTTCGACCCGAAGAGCAGGCTGATCGGATCTGAGGGAACGGCGAAGCGCTCCAGGCCCAGTTCGCGCAGCGGATTGATGACGATCACCCGCCCGCCGCGCCGCCGCAGGGCAACGACGCTCTTCATGAAGCGGGGATGGTTCGATGCCGGGTTCGCGCCGATCAGCACAAGGCAGTCACACCGGTCGAGGTCGGCGAGTTCGACCGTGCCCGCGCCGGATCCGGTCACCGTGCGCAGCCCCACGCCGGAGGCCTGGTGGCAGTAGAAGGAGCAGTTGTTGACGTTGTTGGTGCCGTAGAGCCGGGCGGCCAGCTGGAGCAGGAAGCCTGCCTCGTTCGATGATCGGCCGCTGAAGTAGAAGAACGACTCGTCGGGCGCCGTCCGCCTCAGGCGATCGGCGATGCGGCTCAGCGCGTCATCCCACGAGACCGGTCGATAGCGATCGTCCAGCGGTCCCCTGACCAGCGGCATGGTGATGCGGCCCGCGGCCTCGAGTTCCCGCGGCGACATGGCGCGCAGTTCACGCAGCGTGAAATCCCGGAAGAACTCCGGCCGGATGGCGCCGGCCATGTCGGCCGCCATCGCCTGCACGGACTTCTTGCAGACCTCGAGACGGTGCCTCTTCTCGTCCACCATGCCGCCGGCCTGGCCTCCCATGCCCAGCGCGCATGTCTTGCACGCGTTCTTCGCGCGGAGCGCGCGGTAGAGACGCAGGATGCCGCCGGCCTGCCGGCCCTTGCGGAGCGTGTAGAGGATGGCGGTAAAGCCGCCGGCGCGGCGAGGACGGCGGGACATCGCGGGGCAGCGTACCCGGAGTTCGTGCGAGGATCGCGGTGTGCGGCAGCCCGCCGGCGTCGAGGGCGTGCCCGTCCCGCGCCGGTCAGTGCGCGGACGCGGGCCGCAGGGGATCGGTCGCCGGGGCCTCCGCCTCCGCGGCCACGCCCGCCCGCATGAGCAGCAGGAATCCCAGGACCGCCGCGAACAGCGACCCGGTCAGGATGCCGACCTTCGCCGACTGCGCCAGGTCCTGGGAGCGGAATGCCAGGTTGCTGATGAAGAGGCTCATGGTGAAGCCGATGCCGCAGAGCATCGACGCGCCGAACGCGTGCCGCCAGGTCATGCCCGCGGGCAGCGCGCCCAGTCCCGACTTCACCGCAAGCCATGTCGCCAGCATGATGCCGATCGGCTTGCCGAGCAGCAGGCCCAGCGCGACGCCCAGGCCGGCGGAACTGGCCATCGCGGCGTCGAATCCCTGCGTCATGTGCACGCCGGCATTCGCGAGTGCGAACACGGGCATGATGCCGAACGCCACCCACGGGTGCAGGTTGTGCTCGAGGCGGTTGAGCGGCGTCTGGACCAGGTCGCACGCCCGCTCGATGCCCTGCACGTAGCCCTGGCTCTGCTGGTCGGAGAGGATGTTCTCCTTCGCGGCGCCGGACTTCTCGAAACGATCCAGCATCTGGCGGACGAACGCCACGAAGGAACTGCCCGGGATGCGCATGCGGGACGGGATGGTCAGCGCGAGCAGCACGCCGCCGATGGTCGCATGGACGCCGGACTGCAGGAGCATGAGCCAGAGGACGACGCCGATGAGGCCGTAGGTGATCGGGGATCGGACGCCTGCCCAGTTGAGAACGGCCGAGAGGATGATGAGCGCGGTGGAGATCTCCAGGGCAAGGAAGGAGAACTCGTTCGTGTAGAAGAGGGCAATCATGACCACCGCGCCGATGTCATCGACGATGGCGAGGGCGGTGACGAAGACCTTGACGGCCAGCGGCACGCGGCTCCCGAGGACCGCGAGTACGCCGATGGCGAACGCGATGTCGGTGGCGGCGGGGATCGCCCAGCCGTGCAGCGCATCGGTCTCCTCGCTTCCACTGGAGCGCAGGAGCACGACGCCGACATAGATCAGGGCGGGGACCACCATGCCGCCCACCGCTGCGGCCGCCGGCAGGGCCGCCCGGCGGAACGATGCCAGTTCGCCGACCAGCAGTTCGCGCTTGATCTCGAGTCCCACCACGAAGAAGAAGATGGCCATGAGGCCGTCGTTGACGAAGTGGTGGAGCGACATCCGGAGGATCGACGAGCCGAAGCCGACCTCGACTTCCGTATGCCAGAAGTGCTCGTAGCTCTCATGCCACGGCGAGTTCGCCCACGCCATCGCGATGACCGTGCAGATGAGCAGCAGGACGCCGGCCGACGCCTCGACCCGGAGAAACTGCGTGACGGGATACAGCAGCTTGTCGATGGGGCGCCGGGCGAGATCCGGGACGCTGAGGACGGTCTTTGCCATGCGGAAGGGCCCTTGGTCTGTGGGGCACGATCGCCGCTGCCGGCGCGGCGGATCGGCGCGAATCCCCATTATCGGATGATCGAGATCGGAACCTTCGTGATGATCGATGCCGTCGCGGCCGGGATCGGAGCCGGGATCGTGCGCCGGCTTGTCCGGTCGCATGATCCGGCCGACCGATGCCGCAGCGCGACATGCCCGCGTGGTCCGTGCACCGTGGACCGGGCGCGGCGCTGGACGCGCGGGAGTTGCGCCTGTGAACAGCGGGAATCCATCCGAGCGAAGCGAGAGTCAGCCGGCCAGGCGAAGCGAGAGGAAGCCGGTCGATCGCGGCGCCGAGACGCTTCCCGGCAGGGACGCCGCGCCGGACCGCGGCCTGCGCGGGGCGGAGGCTCCGGGCGGCGGGGCCGCGCCCGGGCAGGTGGCGCGCTACCGGATCCTCCGGCTTCTCGGCGAGGGCGGCATGGGAAGCGTGTATCTGGCGGAGCAGGAGAGCCCGCGACGCCGCGTGGCGCTCAAGGTCATCCGCCCGGGCATCACCACGCCGTCGCTGCTGCGCCGCTTCGATCTGGAGGCGGAGGTTCTCGGCCGGCTCCAGCATCCCGGGATCGCGCAGGTGTACGAGGCGGGCACGATCGACTTCGGCGCCGGCGCGCAGCCGTTCTTCGCGATGGAGCTGGTCGACGGCCGGTCGATCGCCGACGCGGCGCGAACGGATGCGATGGATACGCGGGCGCGGCTGGAACTGGTCGCACGCATCTGCGACGCCGTGCATCACGCCCACCAGAAGGGCGTGATCCACCGGGACCTCAAGCCGGGAAACATCCTGGTCGCGCCGCGGACCGATGAGTCGGGCCGACCGGATCCGGTCGGGCAGCCCAAGGTGCTCGACTTCGGCGTCGCCCGCGTCACGGACGCCGACCGCCACGCCGCCACCCTGGAGACCGGCGTCGGGCAGGTCGTCGGCACGATTCCGTACATGAGCCCCGAGCAGATCGTCGGCGACACCGACGCCATCGACATCCGGTCCGATGTCTACGCCATCGGCGTGATCGCATACGAACTGCTGACCGGTCGCAGGCCGCACGTGCTCGACCGCGTCACGCTGGCGCAGGCGGCGCGGATCATCACGGAACACGATCCCGATCCCCTCAGCAGCATCCGATCGGAACTGCGCGGCGACGTGGACACGATCGTCCGCAAGGCGATCCGCCGGGATCGCGAGGCGCGATACGACTCCGCCGCGGATCTCGCGGCGGACATCCGCCGATACCTGCGCAGTGAGCCGATCACCGCGCGGCCGCCGTCGGTGATCTATCACGTGAGCCGATTCGTCCGTCGTCACCGCGCGCTGAGTGCCAGCGTGTGCCTGCTCCTCCTGTCGCTGATCGCGGGCATCGTCCTGTCGGCCTCGGGCTTCGCGATGGCGAGCCGGCAGCGCGACCGCGCCGTAAAGTCCGGACTCGACGCGACGGCGGCGCGCGACGAAGCCCTGCAGGCGGCCATCGAGGCCGAGCGGGCGCGTCGCGAAGCGGAGCGTGCCTTTGCCCGGGCGAAGGGGATCAACGACTTCCTGGTGCGCGACCTGCTGGGCGCGGCGGATCCTGCCGCGGCGCAGGGAGAGACGATCACCGTGGAGATGGTGCTGGCGGAGGCGGTGCGGCGGGTCGATCGGGCCCTGGGCGATGCGCCGGACCTTGCCGGCGCGATCCACCAGACGATCGGCAAGACATACATGGGGCTCGGTCGCTATGACGAGGGGCTGGCCGCCTTCGGTCGGTCCGTCGCGGCGTACGAGAGCGCGCACGGCGCGCGGTCCAGTGAAGCGCTCTCCGTCACCGTCGAGTCCGCCGCGGCGCTCGTGTACCTCGGGCGCCCGGCCGAGGCCGAAGCGGCTCTCCGCGACGCGCTGCCGGACCTCCGCGCGGCGCTGGGCGAGGATGCGGAAGCGGTCATCATCGGCGAGTCGATCCTGGCCGTCAGTTTCAGCGATCGCGGCCGGCTGGACGAGGTCGAAGCGACCCTCGGACCGCTGCTGGCGCGGGCGCGCCGCGCCCTGGGAGAGGAGCACGAACAGACGGGGATCATCGCGAACAACTACGGCTACCTGCTGGCCGACCTGGGCCGGTTCGCGGAGGCGGAAGAGATCTTCCGTCGACTCTACGACGCCCGGCGCGCGCGACTGGGCGCGGATCATCCGCGGACGATGCTGGCCGCGGGCAACCTGGCGATCACGCTCGTCGACCTCGGGCGCCTGGGCGATGCGGGTGCGTTCTATGAGACGGAAGTCGTCGCCCGAAGCCGGGTCGTCTTCGGTGACGGTCATCCGCACACGATCAATGCGATGGCGAACCTGGCGTCGATGCGCCGCATGGACGGGCGATCCGACCTGGCGGTCACGATCATGGAGGAAGTGGTCGCACGGTCCACCGACACGCTGGGCGCCCGGCATCCATCCGTGCTCGGGCACACGGTGGAACTGGCCGGACAGTACACCGCCCTCGGACGGCACGAGGAGGCCGTGGCGCTGAACCGCGCCGTCGCCGCGCAGGGTCAGACGGCCTTCGGCGAAGATCATCCGCGCTACTTCCACGCGCTGAATGCACTCGGCATCGCGCTTGCCGCCGCGGGCGACCACCACGCCGCGATCGAGTCCTTCCGGACCGCGCTCGACGGCCGTGGCCGTGTCCTGGGCGCTGACCATCCGGCCACGCTGGCGACCCGGCACAACCTCGGGGCGGCGCTGGTGCGGATCGGCGCCGCGAGCGAGGCGCGACGGATGTTCGAATCGGCACTCGCCGGCCGGCTGACCGCGCTGGGTTCCGATCACCCGGATGTCGCCGCGACCCGCGCCGCGCTGGCCGACCTCCTGGCGCGCGAGGGCGATGCCGGTGAGGCGATCGATCTGCTGCGGGCCGCGTTCGATACCCGACGCACCGGACAGGGACTGGCGCATCGGGAGACGATGCACACCGCCTGCGCGCTGGTGCGCGCGCTGCTCTCGGCCGGCGCCGCAGATGAAGCCCTGGCGATCGTCGAACTGTTCACGATCCCGGAGGGTGCCGCCGCGGATGGCGCGAATGCCGGCGACGTGTGGACGACACTGCACGTCCTGCGCGGCCAGGTGCTGGAGATGCTCGGGCGGTCGCGGTGAGGCCGGCGCCTGAGTCGTCGAGAGGGACGGTGGAGGCGGGAGGCATGGCGATGGCGCGGCGCGTCCGCGACCGATGCGTGTGCGTGCGCGCGCTCGATGTCATTCGGAGACCACCGCAGGGCCTGTGGATGACCTCGGTCTCCTTGAGCATGTCGGTCTTCCGTACGGGTGCGCGAGCGCAGGGGGGCTGAGCCCCCCCTGCAACCCCCTTGCGCGCAGGAGGGTGGTGGTGGTCGGCCGGCGCGCGAGTGGTGGAATCTGCGCGCATGGGGTCCAGCGTCGTGCGCTGAGGTCCTCTGGCGGCACGGCGCGTCCGTGATCGATGCATTGCGCGAGAAGGCGCCTCCGGGATCATCCATCCGCGAGGGGGGGGTTGCAGGGGGGCGCTTCAGCCCCCCTGCGCTTGCGCGTCCAGGAAGCGCGAACACTCGCGGCGCAATGCTCTGGTGCATCGTCGAGGTCATTGACTCGTTCATGCGTGCGGGCGCGCGCGTGCTCGCTCGCTCGAGGTCACTTCGGGGACCACGGTTGGCGTCGGGTCTCCCTGGATCCTGCAGATCTTCGTTGGACTGCGCGAGCGCAGGGGGGGCTGAGGCCCCCCCTGCAACCCCCTTGCGCGCAGGAGGGTGGTCGTGGTCAGCCGGCGCGCGAGTGGTGGCAGCGGCGCGCATCGGGTCCGGGGTTGCGCGGTCAGGACCTCTGCCGACGACGGCGCGTCCGGCGCGGCGCGTCCGCGTTCGATGATTCGCGAGCCAGGGCGCTCCCGCCGTCGTCCATTCGCCGGGGGGGTTGCAGGGGGGCGCTTCAGCCCCCCTGCGCTCGCGCGTGCCGAAAGCGATGGCGTGCATGGCGCCATGCCCAGGTGCATTGTCAGGATTGCTGACTCGTGCATGCGCGGGCGCGCGCTTGATCGCTCGATCTCTCTCACAGCGTCCACGCGTGCACGCCGATGTCGGCCGCCATCGTCTTCGCGGCCGAGCGACTTCTGCCCACGCGCGCGACAGGCTGAAGACCTGCCCGTGGTGCGTGGTGTCGAACATCTGGTGTCGATGATGCGGACCTGCCATGACGTCTCTCTACAGGGACGGTGGTTCGTGCGCGACGGTCGATCCGTGAGGCGATTGACTCACCGTCTGTGCACCGCCCTGTTCATGGACATGATCATTGCTTGACACGCGCGGTCGACGCGGTACAGTGTCCACTGTCCGATCACGCCCATGTCACTTCAGGGCGCGGCGGTCGGGAACGCAGGGGTCCGGTGGACCCCTCCGGTCGAGACAGTCCGGTCGAATCACTCCGGACGACAATCGAGGAAGGGATGCGGGCCGGGCCTGCATCCGGGATCGGTCGAGGGCCCTGTCGTGAGACGACTCGAGGGCCCTGTCGAGGGCCCTGTCGAGGGCCCTGTCGAGGGCCCTGTCGTATTGGGCCCGGGGTACGCCGAATCGGCCCACGGGGCCGGGGAGTGCGGTGATGGGACGGAATGCGCGGGGTGACACGGGCCGGATCGCGGGCGGCGTGCAGCGTCGGCGCGCGCCTGGTGGGGTGGAGGTGCAGGTGGTGTCGGGGGCGCCGGCTGCGGCTTGGGGGGCGGCAGATGCAAGGGACGTGTCGAGTGCGCGCCGGGCGGACCGCGCGCAGAGCAGCGCCGACGTGGTCAGCCGACCGTGGCGCAGTCCCGGGCGTGGGCATGATGTGGTGCTTCGCGCAGCGCTGTCTGTGGGCGTCGTTGCGCTGCTTCTCGCAGGTGTTGTCGGTCTGGCGCAGCGAGCGGTGGCCGGTGATGGGGCGAAAGACTCCGGGGGTGGCGGGGATCCCGGGGGGTCTGGGGGCGCCGGCGCGGGCGGACTGGTCGGGCCGTGCTCCGGCGTGCACGAGGGAGACCTTCCGTATCCGCCATGCTACCGGTTCGCGCGGGTGATCACGATGGGAGGCTGCGGTACAGGTGTCGGCACGGTGAACAATCACGGGGACATCTGTGGTTTCTTCGTATGTGGCGGGGCAACCTCTCGCCGCGCAGCGGCTTGGCCGATGACGGGTGGCATGGTGACGCCGCCGTGGCCGCCGGGGGCGGGGTGGAGCGATGCGTTCGCGATCAATGACGCGGGGTGGGTGACGGGGATTGTGGATATCGCCGGTGACCAGTATGGTCAGCTCTCCTTCCTGTGGAACATCCACACGAACGAGTTCGAGATGATCTACCCGCCGTTCGTGAACGGTGAGCAGGGAACGAGCATCCAGGCCAATGCGATCTCCGAGGGCAGAACAGTCGTCGGGTACTTCTACACGGCGTACCCGGAGAGTCACCCGCACGCGTTCCGCTGGAAGGACGGGCAGTTCGAACTGTTCGTGGGGGCGTTCTCGGGGACGCGGAGCCAGGGCTGGGCGATCGCAGACTCGGGCATCATGGGCGGGAACGTTGGCGTGCGATCGAGCCCGGCCAATCCCGCGCACCCGTTCGTGATCGCGGACGGAGCGATCACCGAACTGCCATCGTACGGGGACTGGTTCTCGACGAGCATCGAGGGGATCACTGACGACGGCACGTTCATTGCAATGACGTATCAGCCCGGCAGCGGGGGTGCCCGCATCGGCCTGATGGGCGACGCGAGCGGCTATCTGTGCGAACTGATGGCGGACCGCCCGCCGGACCTGGTCCGCAGGGTGATGCCGAGCGGAATCAACGACTCGGGTGATGTGGTCGGGCATGTCAGTTACCTCAACGGCGCTGGAGCTCATGCGCTGGTCTGGCGCAGCGGTGGCGCGCGGAGGCTGCGGGATCTGGTGATGGCGCCGCCCTCCTTCGGTCCCATGCCGATCAACCTGGGGTCGCCTTCCCCGATCAGTCAGAACGGCCAGGTCGTTGCGATCGGCGGCGGCGGCAACTTCCACCTCGTACCTGCGGCGCCGGCGAACGAAGATCTCAACGGCGACTGCCGCGTGGACTTCAGGGACCTGCTGATCCTGCTGAGCCGCTGGGGCAGCAGTGGATTCGGCGACTTCAACGGCGATGACGTGATCGACCACAAGGACCTCTGGCATCTCTTCGACCACTGGTGGGCGCCGTAGTCGGTGTCTGGTCGGTGGCCGTGTGACGTGATTCGACAGGCGGTGTGACGCGGGATGTCCCGTCGAAGCGGGATGGCGCGATCATGCCGTCCGGACCCTGTGCAACGGAGACATCCAGGATGAAGACGATCCGTGATATTCTGCACGGCGGCTGTGGGTGCGCCTTGGCGCTGCTCGCGGCGGCGCATCCGGCGCAGAGCGACATCATCCGAGTTCACCCGAATCCGCCCGCAAGCGGGCCGTGGCAGGATGCTGAGACGACGATCGAGGATGCGCTCGCACTTGCCGGGCACGAGGACGAGATCTGGATCTACCAGGGCACCTACGTGCCCGGTGCGCCCGGTACGGAGCGCACCGACACGTTCCTTCTGCCAGAGGATGACGGCCTCTACACCCTCGCCGGGAACTTCAACGGGACGGAAGAGTTCATCACCGAGCGCGACCACGTCAACCCCGCCCACGCCACGATTCTCAGCGGGCTGTTCGGACAGGATCCGGGTGATCCGGGTGGTCGGGTGTTCCACGTGGTCACGGGTGTGGCGGGGCTCAATCAGCAGACCGTCCGGTACCGACTGGACGCGCTGACGATCCGCCACGGCTGGGCGACGGGCCAGGATGGTGACCCGCACAGCTGGCCGGAGGAACAGCCGAGTGCAGCCGCTGGCGGAGGGGTCTATCTCTTCACCACGGCGGCCGCGTTGACGCTCTGCACGCTCGAGAACAATTACGCGGGGAGCAGGGACACGCCCAATCCGGACACCTGCTACAACTATCCTGGGACGGGGGGTGCGATCTTCCAGCACTCACAGATCTCGCCCGTGACGACGATCCAGGACGACTACTCGCTGGACCTGGTCGCGTGCACGTTCAAGGACAACGAGGCATGGTTCGAAGGACGCGGTGGCGCGATCGGCGGGACCAATGTGTACATCCGAGCGGTGAACACGGTCTTCTTCCAGAACCGTGCGATCGGAAGCGCATGCGTCACATCCGAGATCACCATCCCGTATGACGCATTCGGTGGTGCGGTCGCCCTGCTCGGTCCAGCGGACAGCGCCACATTCGTCAACTGCACCATCGTCGACAACGAGGCGATCAGCGGAGACCCGGGAGAAACCGTCGCCGAAGGCGGGGTGCTCTATGGGGGCAACCAGACCGAGGTGGTGGTCCACAACTCGATCGTCCGGGGCAACCTTGCGGACGAGGTACTGGAGCACATCGCCAACACCGGGACGGTCACCGTCACCTACACCAACATCGAGGGCGGCTGGTCGGGTACGGGGAACATCGACGCGGACCCGCTGTTCGTCAATCGCAGCATCGGCAATCTGCGGCTTCAGGCATGCTCTCCGTCGATCGACGCGGGCGACGAGGGCCTGATGGTGGCGGACGTCCACGACATCAACCGCAACGATGATCTCGAGGAGCCGGCGCCGGATCGGGACCTGCTGGCCCGCGTCGCGGGGAGTGTGCTCTGCACGTCGGGCACGGTGGACCAGGGCGCGTTTGAGCGCCCGTTTCACCCGGCCGACTTCGACTGCAACTCTGCAGTCGACTTCCAGGACCTGCTGGTCCTCCTGGCCGCATATGGGGACTGTCCCGAGTCACCGGACCCATGTCCATGGGATCTCGACGGAAACGGCGCCGTGGGATTCTCTGATCTCCTCATTCTGCTCTCCTGGTGGACCAGCGACTCGCAGTCCTGTCTGCACGTCACGCTGGGCTCGATCTGGGACTGCATCAACGAGATCGGTCTTGCGCCCGAGGACCGCGCGAAACTGGAAGCCTGCATCGAAGCGATGATCATCAACGGCACGCCGTAGCCCGCACGCCGCCGCGGCGAGCGCCGCATGATCTCATCGACCCATGGCCTGTCGATGTCCCGGCGGACGGCGCCATCCGCCGCCGGGACATCCCGGGCGCCTCGGGGCCTGTGCGCGCTCTGGCGCTGACGAGCACGCGGGACTCGACAGGCCGTAGGCCTGGACGCGCAGAGCCGCGGCGTCCTGGCGCACAGCGGCACCCGCGGATGCGTGACGAAGTACGGTGCAGGCTGAAGGCCGGCCCGTGGTGGGTGTGCCTGGTCGTGTCGTTGGTGGCGTGACCTCACAAGCGGCGAACGCGTGTCTCCTGGTCCTGTGCAGGTCGAGCGCGCGCCGGTGGGCGCAGCCCGAACGCCTCGGGGTCGCCGATGGGACGTGCCTGTCCGTTCCCCCGCTGTCCATGGTCCGCGGCCTGGCGCCCCGGGGCCGGCCTCGACCCCGCCCCCGCCGGTATCTACGTCTTGACGATAGTTGTTGCAACGGCTATCCTCCCCGCCCCATGGTCGGTCGGTTGAGATCCGAGGTCGGCAAGCGCGAGCCGTTCTCCTGCCCGGAGCAGGAAGCGCACCTCAACGTCATGCGGACGGCGGACGTCCTGCACCGGGAGGTGGAGGAGCGCGTGCTCACGGCCGCGGGCCTGAGCGACGCTCAGTACAACGTGCTGCGGATCCTCCGGGGCGCCGGCGAGTCGGGCCTGCCCTGTGGCGAAATCGCGCAGCGGATGATCCGGCGGGACCCGGACATCACGCGCCTCCTCGACCGGCTGGCCGCGCGCGGACTGGTGGACCGGAACCGCGACGACCGCGACCGGCGCATCGTCCGCGTGACGCTCACGGCGAAGGGCCGGGAGATCCTCGACCCGATCGACGGACCACTGCTCGCGGCGCATCGCCGCGCCATGGCGTGCCTGGACCAGGGCGAACTCCGGTCGCTCATCGAACTGCTTGAACGGATCCGGGCGTCCCTCGATGACCCCGGCGATGACCCCGGCTCCGCGCCGCACCGCGCGGGGGCTGACGCGGCGACAGACCCCACCCATCACGGAACCCAACGGAGTACTTCATCATGATGCGCACACGTCTCACACTGATCGTCGCCGGCATGGTGGCCGGCGGACTCATCGCAACCATCGCGCCTGCGTTCACCGGCAGCGCCGCGGATGCGGCCGTCGCGCCGCAGCTCTCGACGAGCAGTCCGTCGGCGCCGGCCGCGCGTGCCGCCGCCGCACCTGTCACCGGGGCATTCCAGGTGGATCCCGTGCACAGTTCCGTCATCTTCGGCATCCGCCACATGGATGTGGCCAACTTCTACGGAAGGTTCAACAGGTTCGGCGGCTCGATGACCTTCGACGCCGCGGATCCGTCGGCCAGTTCGGTCACGTTCCGCATCGATGCCGCCAGCGTGGACACCGCGAACGAGCGGCGCGACGGCCACCTCCGCAGCCCGGACTTCTTCAACGCAAGCGAGTTCTCGGAGATCTCGTTCACCAGTTCGCGCGTACAGCCGATGCCCGGCGGCTATCGCGTGACCGGCGATCTCACGATGCACGGTGTCACGAAGTCGATCACCCTCGACCTGAAGCAGACCGGCGCGTCGACCAATCCCAGGTCCGGCAAGCCGATCGCCGGCATGGAGGCGGACTTCACGGTCAAGCGAAGCGACTTCAACATGCTCTACGGCATCGAGCAGAAGGCGCTCGCCGATGAGGTCCGGCTGATCATCGGACTGGAAATCAACGGCGCATGACCGGCGCCGACCACGCCGTCATCCGCGGGCAGGCGCCGGGATCCGCCTGATGCTCCGGTCCCTGGCCATCGGGATCCTGCTGCCCGCGCTGATCGTCTTCGCATCCGCCGGAGCCTGCGCGCTCGTCGCCCGGCTCCGGCGGATGCCTCCCGGTGACGATGCCGTGTGCGGCCGTCGGGTGTCGGGCGTTCTCGGCGCGCTGAGCGTCGGTGCGGGGGCGGTGATCGCCTTCGTCTCGCTGGAGGGGTGGCCGACATTCCCTCCGGCCGCGCGCTGGCACTGGCTCGTGTTCATGGCGATCGCGGCGGCCGGGGCCGGGGCGATCCATGCGCTTCTTCCGCCGCCGCGGGTCGGCGGCCGATCGTGCGGCGCGGCGACGATCACGGCGGCCGGCGCCCTCGGCGTGGCAGCGGCACTGCTGCTGCACCCGCTTGCGAAGATCCCGCATCCCTGGCTCTGGAAGGTGGCGCTCGGCGCGGTCGTGGCGTCCGCGTTCGCGCTGACCGGCGGCGTCGCGCAGCGCCACCGTGACCGCGTGCTGCCGATCGTCCTCTGCGGCACATGCCTGGCGGCGGCCGTGGTGCTGATCGAAGCGCGAAGCGCGAAGTTCGCACAGCTCATGGCGGCGCTTGCGGCGATGGCCGCGGCGATCGTCGCGACCCCGACGCGATGGCGGACCGCGGTGTCCGACCACGCGGCGACGGCGGTGTTCGTGACGCTGGTGCCGGCGTGGATGGCGGTCGGGCACTTCTACGACCAGCGCCCCGTGCCGGTCATGGCGTTCGTCATCGTGGGCATCGCCCCGCTGGCGTTTCCGCTCATCGTGCAGGCGCCGCCGTTCCGGATGGCAGGGTGGCGCGGCTGGGCGCTCCGGATCGCGGCGGGCCTCGCCCTTCCGACCATCGCCGTCCTGTATGCGCTCCTGCTGGCCGCACCGCCGGAGCCGGCGGACGAGCCCTGGTGAGCGCGCGATCCGCCTCCCGCCCTCTCCTTCCCTCGCCCGGCGCGATGCCGGCGCCTCCGGCGGGGCGCCGGCGTGCATGCCGCGACTTGCGGCGCGGCGCGGTTTCCGCGAGTCTTCCGCACCCGCCATGAGCGATCGCCTGCGCATCCTGTTCGTGACCGAGGATGACCCCCTCTACGTCATCCGCTTCTTCGAGGTCTTCCTTGCCGAGTATCCGCGCGATGCGTTCGACCTGGTCGGCATCACCATCCAGGACGCGTTTCACGAGCCTCTCGCCAGGACCGCGCGGCGGATGTGGCGCTTCTACGGCCCGGTCGACTTCGTCCGGCTCGGGATGCGCTTCGCGCTGGTCAGGGCGAAGCGGACATCGATCCGCACGCTCGCGATGCGGGCGGGTGTGCCGCTGGTGCCCGCGTCGTCGGTGAACGATCCGGCATACGT
This sequence comes from Phycisphaeraceae bacterium, assembly GCA_019636755.1. Taxonomy (GTDB): domain Bacteria; phylum Planctomycetota; class Phycisphaerae; order Phycisphaerales; family SM1A02; genus JAHBWZ01. The sequence continues at coordinate 30,233 of JAHBWZ010000003.1, forward strand.
GGCCCAGGCGCGGGCGCTGGCCCCCGACGTCATCGTCTCGGTCGCCGCGCCCGAGATCTTCCGCAGGGAGATCCTGGCGGTGCCCCGCAAGCGATCCGTCAACATCCACTCCGGTCGACTGCCGAAGTACCGAGGCATGATGCCGAACTTCTGGCAGTTGCTCCACGGCGAGCGGTCGGCGACGGTCACCGTGCACGAGATGGCCGAGCGGCTGGATGCCGGCGCGGTGCTCGGCACGCTGGAGGTGCCCATCCGTGAGCGCGACGCGCTGGACCGCCTGATCGTGGAGACGAAGCGCGAGGGTGCCCGGCTCATGATCCGCGTACTGCGCGAGATCGCCGCGGGGACGGACCGTCCGAAGCCGCTGGACATGTCCGAGGCGTCCTACTTCCGCTTCCCCCAGCCGGCGGATGTCAAGGCGCTGCGGGCGCGCGGACACCGGATGCTGTAGGGGCGCGGAGACGCGGCGTGGGATGGACCACGTGGAACCGGGCGGGAAAGGCCGGGTGCAGGCCGATGGTCGGCGCGTGGCGTGATCTCTGGCGCGCCCTGGCTCGCGATCATCGATCGCGGACGCGCCGGGTCGGACGTGCCTTCGTCGGCAGACGTCCTCGGCGCGCCGCTATGCGCGCAGACACCACCACTCGCGCGCCGGCTGAGCCCGACCAGCTTCATGCGCGCAAGGGGATTGCAGGGGGGGCCTCAGCCCCCCATGTGCTCGCGCACCTGTACGGGAAACATCGTGCTCGCGGACACGCGATGTCAGCCGTATGCCTTGAAAGAAATCGAACGAGCGCGAGCGCGCATGCACGAGTCAGCGACGTGGATGATGCATCAGGGCACTCCGTCGTGCGCGCCATCGAATTCTGCACGCGCCTGCGCAGGGGGGGCTGAAGCGCCCCCCTTGCAACCCCCCCGGCGGATGGACGGTTCCGGGCGCGGCCTGGCTCGCGGATCATCGATCGCGGACGCGCCGGCTGACCACCACCCACCCTCGTGAGCGCAAGTGGGTTGCCAGGACGCCAGCCCCCATGGGCCTGCGTCGTCAACAGCCCGGTCTGCCCGCACGAAAGCCGGAGGACCCGAAAGAATTTCTGATTCCCCGCCAACGGCCGCAGGATCCCGTGCAGGATGGCGTACCTGAAGAAGAAGAGGACGGCCCGGCCCGGCTCGCGCCTCCCGCCCTCGTTCACTGGATCCGCCGTTTCCGTCCATGACACCAGACCTCACGAAAAGGAGTACCCGCCGTCATGACGAACACTCGACATCCCATCTCCGTTGACGCCGGCGCGTCGGCCGGCACGATTCCCGTTCGCGGTTCGCGGTTCGCGGTTCGCGGTTCGCGGTTCTTGCGCGCTGATGGCGCTGGCATGCCTTCTGCCGGGGCTGCGTGACATGACGCGCTCGGCGCAGGCCGATCCGCCCATGTACAGGATCGTGCCGCTGGAGCCTGACAGCACGGACATCCTCGCCCAGTGTCGCGTCCTTGGCATCAACAACAAGGGGCAGGTCACGGGGTTCGTGCACCTCGAGATCGACTCGCAACTCGTCCCGCGTGCGTTCCTGTGGGTGCCGCACGAGGTGACGATCGACAGCGTGGTCTATCCGACGGGCGTGCTGATCATCCTGCTCCACCCGGGCGAGTCGATCGAGGAACTCGATCCGCGCCCCAGTGTCGGCCGGGCGATCAACGAGGACATGCAGATTGCCGGCGCCGTGGCGATCGACGACACGCTGGGCGGCATCGACGTGGGGCTCGCGTTCCTGTGGATTCCGGAGGAGGCGCTGCCGGAAGATGGCACGCATGACCTCTGGCCCGCGCGACAGATGACCGTGCTGCCGCACGGGCTGCCGGACAACGATGCGGGCATCTGGTCGGACGCGTGGGACCTCACAGAGATGACGGGCGACGAGATCCGCGTCGTCGGTGGGCGGCGCCATGTGGTCGAGTGCAGCCAGAGCGAGCCGGAGACGACGATCGGTTTCGCCTGGGACAGCGCCGTGCGCGCGTCGACGTCGCTCCCGACCGGATCCAGCGCACGAGGCTCGATGGCCATGTCGATCGCGCCGACCGCGCTGACGTCGTCGTCGCAGGACCGGATCGTCGGGTACGTCGACAACCGGTGCGAGGTGTTCACCTGCGGGATTCCGCTGGAGAGTCCCGTCGGCAGAGACACCGATCCGAGTGACCCGCCGTGGACCGATCTGTCCGTGTCGTTCCGCAGCGCCTGGTGGGAACCGACGTGGACGCTGAGGACGATGGACGTGCCGGAGGCGTTTGATCCCCAGGAGAACCTCTGGACCACGGGGCGCGGGATCAGTGATCTGCTCATGGCCACCGGGGCCGGCACGGGCTCGGTGACCGACCCCGAGGAACTGTCATGCCTGATCCTCCCGCTCTACTGGCCCACACTGACGGCAATGCCGGTCATCCTCCCCACGCCGCTCAACATCCACGACGTGCCGAACCAGGGATACGGCAACGCGATCAACGACCTGAGTGAGCCAAGTGTCGTCGGCAAGGACATGACCGGGAATGCCGCGGTCCTCTGGGAGATCGATCCGTTCGGACCGTCGCTGACGTACCTCGATCTAAACGATCCGGAGTTCACGAACACCAGCGCGTGCGACTGGATCCAACTGATCGAGGCGTTCGATGTCAACAGCGGCGTCGACGAGTCGCTGCCGTGGATCGTCGGGTACGGACGTCGCGATGCATCTGGACTTCCGCAGCGCGGGTTCGTCCTGGTCCCGATCGCGCCGTGCGACGCGGACCTGGACGGGACTCCTGGGGTGGGTTTCGGAGACTACCAGGTCCTGCTCGGCAGGTGGGGCGACTGCCCGGCCAACACGATCTGCTGGGCGGACCTCGATGGTGACTGCACGGTGGGCAATGCCGATCTCATCGAACTTCTCGGCATGTGGGGGGCATGCGACGAGGAAGAGTCGGCATTGAGCGGCATGCCCGTGGAGGACGCGCTGATGGGACTCTGGCTGACCCTGGGCGGCATGCAGGCCATCGAGTCGGAGTCGATTCACATGGATCGCGTCATGGAGCTGCTCGCCACCGAGCCCCTCATCGACGGCGTGATCGCCCTGTTCAATGAACTCAGCATGGAGGTGCCGGAATGAACAGGCAGCATTCAGGTGCCATCGCGGCGGTCGTGGCAGTGCTGCTCATGGGGCCAGCATCGTCTGCGCGCGCCGGCGGCGAGTGGATCGAGCGATGGGATGGATACACCGCGTACTACGGCGGCGCGTACATGTCGCTGTTCCATGCATGGTCCGAGGCCGTCAGGTACGTGAGCAGCATCTGGTTCACTGAACTGCCGTTCGCGACGTACCTGTCAGACCAGTACCAGTACCTTGGCGTGGATGCCGTCGAGCCGGGCCATGCACAGGTCAGCCACGGCTGGCTCATTGACTATGGCCATGGTCCCGACGATGGCGGGGTGAACGTCTTTGGCGGATACATGCTGCTTACCTTCGACGCGGCGATCAACGCGATCGCTGTGCATTCGAAGCAGCGGATCAGATTCCGGTGCTATCGTGACGGGCAACTCGTTGTGTCGACAATCGGATTGAGCGGCGGAGCCGCAGTGATGGGATTCAGGGGCATCATTGCGGACGAGCTGTTCGACACCGTCAGGATCGAGAACGAGTTGGACCCTGTCCTGAACTGTGACAACATCCACTTCGCCACCGTCCCCACCGACTGCAACGGCAACGGCATCCCCGACGCGCCGGAGGTGGGCGAAGGACTCGCGCCGGACTGCAATGCGAACGGGATGCCGGACGAATGCGACATCGCCTCCGGTGTGAGCCTGGACCGGGACGGCGACGGCGTGCCGGACGAGTGCAATGACTGCACCGGCAGCGGCCAGATGGACTGGATGGACATCGCGGCGGGACTGGCGGCGGACTGCAACGGGAACGGGATCCCCGACCAGTGCGACATCGCGGGCGGGTGGAGCGCGGACTGCGACGGGAACGGTGTCCCGGACGAATGCGAGATCTCCTACCCGCGCTCCGGCGAGTCCCCCGTGTGGGGTCCGCCGGCGGCGAACCAGTGGTACGTGCACACGCTCTGGGACGTGGGCCGGGCGGGGACGGACGTGACGCTCACGTTCACCGCGCATGGCGACCTGGACACGCCGCTGGAGTGGCTGGACGTCCACCTGAACACGGTGCTGCTGGGCCGGGCGTTCACCGACTGGTCGGCCGACTGCACGGAGGTGACGGACACGTTCGTGATTCCGCGTGACACGTGGAACGACCTGGTGGAGAACGACGGCTGGGACCGTGCATGGATCTGGCTGAAGCCGTCCGGCGCCGTCAATGGCGCGCAGTGTCCGGACGGCTTCCTGCGGTGGACGGCGACCTGGCAGAGCGAGGGCACGGGCGACCTTGACACCAACGGCATCGTGGACGCGTGCGAAGCGCTTGCGTGCCCGGCGGACCTGGATGGATCGGGCCACGTCGAGTTCGCCGACCTGCTGAGTCTTCTGAGCGTGTTCGGCCCATGCGAGGCGCCGTGTCCCGCGGACTTCGATGGAAACGGCGCGGTCGACTTCATGGACCTGCTGCGCCTGCTGGCGGCATGGGGACCGTGCGGATGAATGTCGGGAAGGGCCCTGATCGTCACGATCACCCCGCCTCCGGCGCCTGCGCCCCGCGGCACGTCATGCTGCGGATGCGCAGGCGCCGGGATGGCGGGGTGGCGGAGGCGACGATCCGCCGGCGCGAACGCGACGGAAACCGCGCTTCCGCCAGGGGGGTTCACGGGGGGCGTGCCCATGGGCGTGCGCGATCAGGTCGCGCAGACGTCCGTGTCGTCCCTGGACGAATGGCACCGGCAGAGGCATGTCCCGGTCCGCCGTCTCCTGTCCCGGGCCCGCCGCCAGGGCTCCCTCGAGCCGGACCGTCGGGTCGCCTGTGGGTGCGGCTCGCCGCTTGTCCGGACGACCGGCCCCGGTACACTGGAGGCGTCCGATCGACGGCACGTATGTGGCGCCTGCTGCTCATCCTGAGCCTCGTCCTGCACCCGCTGACGCTGGTACGGATGCCGTGCGCCGGCTCGCACAGCCGCACGGCGGCAGTACTGGCCGGTGGGTGCTGCTCCGGCGGCCAGTGCGCGCCTTCATCGACGACCGTCCGGGAGTCCGGCTGCTGCTCGGGCGCCGCTGTCTGCAACTGCGGCGATACGCAGCGCGACGAGCCCGCGCTACCGCCAGCGCGTTCGGGCTCGCTTGATCAGATCCTGGTGGCGCTCCAGTGTCCGGCGGCGTTCCTGCGGCCCGCGGACGACATCGGGTTCTCGGCATGCATGCCCGCGAGACCGGTCGTCCTCCTGCCTGCCATGGAGGCCCCACAGCCGTTCTTCTGTGTCTGGCTCACCTAGCACCTGGACTTTCACAGGGACAGTGCGCGCCCTGTGCGTCGAGTTGCACCGTGTACTCGCCCGCATCCGCTCACCGGACGCGGGCGTCAGGGCCATGAACACAGGACCAATACATGAAACGTCTGTTGATCGGCGCGGCGTTGCTGCCGCTCGCCGGCGGCTGCGCCGGCCCGCGCCTGTTCGATGATGGACCAGGCGCATCTCGACGGGAGCATGGCGTCAACGCGCGCTGGCTGGACGGGATACACCGTGCTGAACTCGCGCCGCGCCGTGAGACCGAGGGTCATGGGCAAGGCGAGGTCCCGCCGGCGCCGCACGCTCCCGCGGACGCGCCTGATGCGCAGAGCACCCTTCAGGACCTGGTGTCGTTCGCCATCGCCAACCATCCCGCCGTGCAGGCCGCCCACGCGGAGTGGGCCGCGGCACGGGAGCGCATCACCCGGGCGCGCGCGCTGCCGGACCCGCAGGTCTCCTACGGCATCATGGTGGAGCAGATCGACCGGGATCGTGACCCGATCGGGCACACGTTCGGGGTGTCGCAGATGCTGCCGTGGTTCGGCAGACTCGATGCACAGGCCGGGATGCAGACCGAGGCGGCGCGGGCTGCCTTCGAGCGGGTGATTGCCGAGCAGGCACGCGTTGCACGGGCCGTGAAGGAAGCCTGCGCCGAGTACGCGTATACATCGCTTGCGCGATCGATCGTCGCACAGCATCGAGACCTGGTCCGGAGCATCGAAGAGGTCACCCGCATCCGGTACCGCGGAGCGGAGGTCGGACTGCCCGATGTGCTTCGCGTGCAGGCGGAGATCGATCAGCTCGACGTGGAGCTGCGTGACCTCGAAGACATGATCACCGCGCAGCGGGCGCGTCTGAACAGCGCTCTCGGTCGGCCGGTTCACGCCACCCTGCCCGAGGCACAGCGACTTCCTGAGGTCACCCTGGACGCAGATGAGCAGGACCTCATCGCCCGCCTTGCACAGCGGAATCCCGAGCTGCGCGTGCAGCAGGCGGAGGTCGCGTCGAAGCGAGCGGCGATGCGCGTAGCGCGCCTGGAGTACTTCCCGGACATCATGCTTGGAGTCGAGTACGGGTTGAACACCGCTGGACGGATGGCGAGAATGGATGGCGGCGGCCGGGACACGCTCGCCGGAATGGTCTCCGTCACCCTGCCGATCTGGCGCGAGAAGTACGATGCCGGGCTGCGCGAGGCGATGGCCGGGTTCGGAGCCGCACTTCAGATGCGGACAGGTCGGCAGTACGACCTCGAGGCCGAGATGAGGATGGCGCTCTACGGCTACCGTGACGCCCGGCGTCGCGTCGAGCTGTACGGCGAGGTCCTGCGGGTCCGCGGCGAGCAGGTGATGGACGCAACGCTGGCGGCGTATCGGGTGGGTGACGCGACCTTCACAGACGTCGTTCAGGCGCAGCGGGAACTTCTGGCGTTCGAACTCGCCCACCAGCGGGCGCTCGCAGACCGCTTCATTCGCATCGCGGAGATCGAGGGGCTGTTCGGCAGACCCATCGATTCCATCGACCAGCCCCTGGACGACCTGCCGGCCGCCCGGCGGGCCGGGGAGGCGATCACACCATGACACTCCACTGGAAACCCCTGCTGAGGCGAGGTCTCTGGCTCGCCATCGCGCTGGTCATCGCGATCGTGTTCATGCTGGGGCGGATGAGCGTGCGCAGGGACCACGCCGGCGACGACGCGGCCCGTGCATCGGCCGATGGTGATGCCGGAGCGCCGTCCGCGGCTGCTGCACCGCAGGAGTACACGTGCTCCATGCACCCGGCGGTCCGCTCGCCGGACCCGAAAGACAAGTGCCCGATCTGCGGCATGGACCTGATCCCGGTTCCTGCTGATGCGGATGATGGCAGCGCTGATGAGCCGGTGCTTCGCCTCTCCCCGCGCGCCGCCGCGCTCATGCAGGTCGCGGTCTGGCCGGCCGAGCGACGTGACGTGCATCGCGAGGTCCGCCTGTTCGGCCGCCTCGACTCCGACGAGACACGACTGCGAACGATCTCCGCCCGCTTTGCGGGCCGGCTGGATCGCCTGTACGTCAACGTCACCGGCACGGCCATTGCCCGCGATCAGCCGCTGGCGGAGATCTACAGCCCCGCCCTCGTGACCGCGCAGGAGGAACTGCTCCAGGCGCTTCGAGGGCTCGAGCGGATCGGGCAGGAGAGTCGCCTTGCCCGGGAGTCCGCGCGGGCCACGCTGGATGCCGCGCGCGAGCGACTGCGCCTGCTCGGCCTGACGCCGGGCCAGGTCGACGGGATCGGGACGCGGCAGACGCTGAGCGAGCACCTGACGGTCCACTCGCCGATGGACGGCATCGTCACACAGCGGCATGCAACCGAAGGCGAGTACGTCGAGACCGGTCAGCCGATCTACTCGATCGCCGATCTGTCGCACCTCTGGGTGAACATGGAGGCGTACGAATCGGACCTGGTCTGGCTGCGCATGGGCGATCGAGCGGTGTTCACCGCCCGGTCCCTTCCGGGTGAGGAATACCAGGGCACGGTGGCCTTCATCGATCCATCGGTGGATCCGCAGCGGCGGACGGTACGCGTGCGGATCGACGTGCCGAACCAGGATGGCCGTCTCAAGCCCGGCATGTTCGTGCGCGGAGCCGTTCATGCCGCCGTGCGCGAGCATCACGGGGAGTCGCCGATCGTCATTCCGGCGACCTCGCCGCTCATCACGGGGAAGCGCGCGATCGTGTACGTGCAGGTTCCCGATGACGAGCGACTCGTGTTCGAGGGCCGGCAGGTGACGCTCGGGCCGCGCGTCGGTGGGACCGGCGGCTACTACGTCGTACAGGATGGAATCCGTGAAGGCGAACTGGTGGTCGTGCACGGCGCCTTCAGGATCGACAGCGAACTTCAGATCCGCGGTCGGCCGAGCATGATGCAGTCCGAAGTCGGCCGGCCGCCGGTCATCCATGACCACGCCGCCCACGCGCAGGCGCGGCTGCCCGTCCGTGAGGCCGTAGACGTCCCGGACGGGTTCCGGGCCGCGCTGACGCCGGTGTATGAGACCTGCGTAGCGCTCCAGGTCGCATTGGCGGGCGATGATCTCCACGCGTCACGCGAGGCAGCGAAACAGTTCCATGCGGCGGTCGAAGACGTCGATGCGCGGTCTCTGCGTGGTGACGGCCGCGACGTCTGGCGCGTCCTGCGGGCCCGGCTTCGCGCAGACGCAGAGCACGTCGATCATCTGGACATCGATGGCCTGCGCCGGCGATTCAACACGTGGTCGAACGCGGCAATCGAGATGAGCCAGCGCCTCGGCTATGCCGGAGGTCGCGATCTCGTCGTCGCATACTGCCCGATGGCATTCGACGATGCCGGCGCGCACTGGCTTCAGGTCGGCCACGCCATCGCCAATCCGTACTTCGGCGCCGCCATGTTCCGATGCGGAGAAGTCGTCCGGCACGTCGCCGAGCACGTCGGAGACGAGGCCGCGGATCCCGATCAGGCCCCGGCGCCTCCCGTCGCCGCCTCGGCCGAGTTCCTTGCAGCGCTGGAGGATGTCTACGCGTCGTACTTCGAGCTGCAGAACGCCCTCGCTGCCGATGACCTGGACCGCTCGCAGCGTGCCGCAGTCCGGTTCCATGAGACCGTTCGCGCAGTTCACGAGGACGCCTCACCGCCGGGCTGGAACGGATTGCGAGAGCGCCTCGAGGCCGGCGGAGAGCAGACACCGATCGAGGAGATCGAAGCATTGCGCGCGGTGTTCGAGGGCTGGGCCATGACGGTGATCGAACTGTCGAGGACGTACGGGCACGCAGCAGCCGCGGGTCACTTCGTGGCGCACTGCCCGATGGCCTTCGACTGGCGCGGCGCGAGCTGGCTGCAGGCGGACGAACGCATCAACAACCCGTACTTCGGTGCCGCGATGCTGCGGTGCGGGAGTGTCCGGGAGCGGATCGACGCCAGGCCTGCATCGGACGCGGGCGACTGCTGCGGGACCGGACCTGCAGGAGGTCAGCCATGACCGGGGGCCACTCGCCTGCTGACCGCATCATCCGATTCTGCCTGGAGCAGAAGCTGATCGTCGTGCTGCTCACGGCCCTCATCACCGGCTGGGGCGTCGCCGTGGCCCCGTTCGATTGGGACTTCAGGTGGCTTCCGCGGAACCCGGTCCCGGTCGACGCGATCCCGAACCTTGGCGAGAACCAGCAGATCGTCTTCACCGAGTGGCCCGGCCGTTCGCCGCAGGATGTCGAGGACCAGGTGACGTATCCGCTGACGGTGGCGCTCATGGGCGTACCCGGCGTGCGGGAGGTGCGCAGCATCTCGATGTTCGGATTCTCGTCGATCTTCCTCATCTTCGAGGAAGGCGTCGAGTTCTACTGGTCGCGTGCGCGGATCATCGAGAAGCTGGGGTCCCTTGCGGAGGGCACGCTTCCTCCCGGCGCGCAGCCGGGGCTCGGGCCCGATGCAACCGGCCTGGGCCAGATCTTCTGGTACACGCTGGAGGGCCGCGATCCGGATGGTCACCCCATCGGCGGATGGGACCTCCAGGAACTGCGCAGCGTGCAGGACTGGTACGTGCGCTTCGGGCTGCTGGCGTCCGAGGGCATCGCGGAGGTGGCCTCCATCGGCGGGTTCGTGCGCGAGTACCAGGTCGACGTCGATCCCGACGCCATGCGCGCCTATGACGTGACGCTCGTGCAGGTGATCGACGCCGTGCGCCGGAGTAATCTCGATGTCGGCGCGCGCGTCACGGAGATGAACCGTGTCGAGTACCTCGTGCGCGGGGTCGGCTTCATCAGGGGTATCGGCGACATCGAGGACGCGGTGATCCGCGGCGGCGAGGATCATGTCCCGATCCGCATCCGGGACGTGGCCCACGTGACGCATGGACCGGCGGAGCGGCGCGGCGTACTGACGCAGTCGGGCGCCGAGGCCGTCGGCGGCGTTGTCGTGGTGCGGGAAGGCTTCAATCCCCTCGCAGCGATCAACAACGTCAAGCGGAAGATCCTCGAGGTCAGTCCGGGGCTGCCGGTCAGGGCCGTTGTCGACTGGTCCAGGGCGACGCCGCGCGACGTTGAGCGATTCGCCGCCATGCAGGGGTTCAACGGGCTCGCAGCCGGAGGGCCCGGGCTTGACCAGGACGCCTGGATGACCTGGCTGCGGGGCAACCCGCGCGAAGCGTGGCCGGAGTGGATCACCACGAGCCAGCTCGAAATCGTCCCGTTCTACGACCGGACCAGGCTCATCCACGAGACTCTCGGCACGCTCAATGATGCGCTCGTGCAGCAGATCCTGGTGACGATCATCGTCATCATCGTCATGGTGATGCACCTGCGGGCGGCGATGGTCGTGAGCTTCATGCTGCCGATGGCCGTGCTCATGACGTTCATCGGGATGAAGGCGTTCGGGGTCGATGCGAACGTGGTGGCGCTCGCCGGCATCGCGATCGCCATCGGCACCATCGTGGACATGGGCATCATCGTGAGCGAGAATGCACTCAGGCATCTGCGTGACGCTCCACCGGAAGAGCCTCGCCTCGAGGTCGTGTTCCGAGCGACGCGCGAGGTGGCATCGGCGGTCCTGACGGCGATCTCCACCACGGTCATCTCGTTCCTGCCGGTGTTCACCATGACCGGCGCGGAAGGGAAGATGTTCATTCCCCTGGCGTACACGAAGACGTTCGTGCTGATCGCCTCCGTCGTCGTCGCGCTGACCATCATTCCGGCGGCCATCCACGTGGTCGTGGCAGGCCGGGCGCATTCCGGGCTGCGCCGGCCGCTGCTCGTCGGGCTGGGCGTGGCATCCACAGGCATCGTCGTCTACGGCCTCACCCGGGGATGGTGGTGGGTATCGGGCGCCGGACTGGTCCTGTCGGGCATCGCGCTGTTTCACCTGCTGAACGCGCGGCTTCCGAAACTGCTGGGTGCCGGCGCCAGGTGGATCACGAGTGCCATTGCCGCGGTGCTGGTGGCCTGGATCCTCACGGGGGTATGGGAACCGCTGGGTCCGGAGTCCGGCGTTGTGCGGAACTTCATCTTCGTCACCGTCCTGATCGGCGGACTCCTCGGCCTGTTCGTGCTGTTCCAGTACATCTACGAGCCGATCCTGAGATGGTGCCTGGACAACAAGGCGCTCTTCCTGTCCGTTCCGCTTGTCCTGATCGCGCTCGGTGCATCCGTGTGGCTCGGCTTCGACCGCGTGTTCGGGTTTCTCCCGGCGACCGCGGACCGCGTCGGCCTGGACGGGGAGAAGATCCGGCTGAGCCGGCCGTGGGTGTGGGCGGCGCACGAGTGGCCGGGGCTCGGGCGCGAGTTCATGCCGCGGCTCGACGAGGGATCGTTCCTGTGGATGCCGACGACCATGCCGCATGCGTCGATCGGCGAGGCGCTCGAGATCCTGCGGTACCAGGACATGGCGATCGCGTCCGTGCCCGAGATCGAGTCGGTCTCGGGAAAGATCGGTCGAGCCGAGAGCGCGCTCGATCCCGCGCCGATCGGGATGGTCGAGACCGTCATCAGCTACAGGCCGGAATACATCACCGACGAGAGCGGTCGGCGCATCAATTTCCGGTACGATCGTGCCGCGGGCGAATTCGTGCGCGATGAGGCGGGCGCGCTCATCCCGGACCCCCGCCGAGGAAGGCCATACAGGCAGTGGCGTGATCACATCCGATCGCCGCAGGATATCTGGGATGCACTCGTCGAGGCGGCACACCTTCCCGGGGCCACCTCGGCGCCGATGCTGATGCCGATCGAGACGCGCATCGTCATGCTCCAGACCGGCATGCGGGCGTCGATGGGCGTCAAGGTGCGGGCACCCGATCCCGGTACGCTCGACCGCGTGGCGGTGCAGATCGAGCGGCTCCTCCGCGAGGTGCCCGGCATCAGCGCCTCCACGGTGAACGCCGACCGCGTCGTCGGCAAGCCCTACCTCGAGATCGACATCGATCGCGAGGCCATCGCGCGCTACGGGCTCAGCATCATGGAGGTGCAGGATGTCATCAGCGCAGCGATCGGTGGGGAGACGATCACGCAGACCGTGGAGGGCCGCGAGCGCTATCCCGTGCGCGTGCGCTATCCGCGGGAACTGCGCGACGACATCGATGCGATGGAACGGGTGCTCGTCGGGGGAATGATGAGCGGGGGACAGATCCCGCTCGGTGAAGTCGCGCAGATCAGGTATGCGCGCGGGCCGGACATGATCAAGAGCGAGGACACGTTCCCCGTCGCCTACATCACCTTCGGCAAGGACCCGGGCATCGCCGAAGTGGAGGTCGTCGAACGCGCGCAGGCCTGGCTGCAGCACGCGATCAGCACCGGCCGGCTGTCCGTCCCGCCGGGCGTCAGTTACCGGTTCGCGGGCGCTTATGAGCACCAGCTCCGCGCGGCGCGCACGCTGAGCGTTGTTCTTCCGGTGGCGCTCATCATCATCTTCCTGATTCTCTACTTCCAGTTCCGCCGCGTCAGCACGTCATGCATCGTGTTCAGCGGCATCGCCGTCGCCTGGGCCGGCGGGTTCGTGATGATCTACTTCTACGGCCAGGACTGGTTCGCTGACTTCGAGATCTTCGGCGTGAACATGCGGCAACTGTTCCAGCTCCACCCGATCAACCTCAGTGTCGCGGTGTGGGTCGGCTTCCTGGCGCTCTTCGGGATTGCCGTCGACGATGGTGTCGTCATGGCGACGTACCTGCGGCAGCGCTTCGCCGAGGACCGGCCCTCGACAGTCGCGGAGATGCGTGCCTCGACGATCTCCGCCGGACTGCGCCGCGTGCGGCCGTGCCTGATGACCAGCGCCACGACGATTCTCGCGCTGCTCCCCGTGCTCACGAGCACCGGTCGTGGGGCGGACATCATGGTGCCGATGGCAATCCCGAGCGTTGGCGGCATGTCACTCGTTCTGCTGTCGATGTTCACGGTCCCCGTTCTATACTGCATGGCCGCGGAGTGGAGCCTCAGGAGGCGCTCCCGCGACCCGCTCCAGGTTCCAGGTGCACGAAAGGAAACGCAATGAAATCCACGGTTCTGAAATCACTGGCAGTGCTCTCACTCGCCGCGTTCATGACCGGCACAGGCGGCTTCGCCGACGGGCAGGCGAAGAAGGACGAGGCGGGACCCAGGTCACTGTCGCTCAATGTCTACGCGCTCGACACCTGCCCCGTCTCCGGGAAGAAGCTCGGTTCCATGGGCGATCCGGTCGTGAAGGAGTACGACAACCCGGGTCCGACCGGCGGCAGGCGCGAAGTGCGCCTGTGCTGCGCCGGATGCATCGACGCGTTCGAGAAGGACAGGGAGAAGCATTTCAGGAAGATCGATGAGGAGCTCATCAGGCAGCAGAAGGCGCACTACCCGCTCAAGGTGTGCCTCGTCTCCGGCCGGGAACTTGACCGGTCCGACACGGTGCTGGACCTGATCCACGAAGGCCGGCTGGTGCGATTCTGCTGCCCCGGGTGCCCGCCCCGGTTCAAGGAGAGCCCGGACCGCGGCATGGCCAGGCTCGACGAAGCGATCATCGGGCAGCAGCGGGAGAAGTACCCGCTCCGGACGTGTGTCGTCGCCGGTTCTGAACTCGGCTCCATGGGCGAGCCGCACGAGATCATCGTCGGCGGAACGCTGGTGCGCTTCTGCTGCAAGGGATGTCTGCCGGGCTTCAGGAAGGACCCGGCGAAGCACCTTGCGGCCATCCGCGAAGCATGGGCTGCCGCGCACACCGACAGGAACGCACAGCACTGAGCACGACGCGTGCGGAGCAGTTGACCTCATGAAGACCAGCTACGAGATCCAGGGTATGCACTGTGCCGGCTGTGCCGTCAGGATCGCCGGCGTGCTCCGATCCATGGAGGGAGTCCGCAACGCGGATGTCTCCATCGACACTCATCTCGCCACACTCGAGGTCGACACGCCGGTCGATCTGGATCGGCTCCGGCGGGAGGTCGCGACTGCGGGCGAGTACCAGGTGTATCCGGTCGCCTCTCACGACCGGCACCCGGGAGAGCGGTCTGCACCGGACGCCGCTCACATCGATGAAACCCAGCCGCGCGAGAGTCTCTACCCGCTCGTCCTCATCGTCGGTTACATCCTCGGCGTCGTGCTCCTCATCGCGCTGGCGACCGGGAACTGGGCGGTCGAAGCGATGATGGGGCACTTCATGGCCGGCTTCTTCATTGTCTTCTCGTTCTTCAAGCTGCTTGATCTGCCCGGGTTCGCCTCCGCCTATCGCGGCTACGACATCCCGGCCCGCGCCTTTCCTGCGTGGGCGTGGGCCTATCCATTCGTGGAACTGGGACTGGGCGTGGCGTACCTGCTCGCGATCGCGCCGACGGCGACGAACCTGGTCACGCTCATCGTCATGCTGGTCGGGGCCGCGGGTGTACTTCGGGCTCTCCTCGACAGGAAGCAGATCCGCTGTGCCTGCCTGGGCACCGCCCTGAACCTGCCGATGACGAAGGTGACGCTCATCGAAGATCTGACGATGGCAGGGATGGCTGGCGCGATGCTGGTTCTGATGGCATGACCCCGAAGTGGAGAACCGAGACGACATCGGAAGCGCGCTGACGCACGACACCGGCGATCCCCGATGGCCTTCCCTTACAGCGTCACGTACGCCCGCAGCCCCGCCATGCCGCCCTCGCGGCCGAAGCCGGATTCCTTGTAGCCGCCGAAGGGTGACGCCGCGTCGAACTGGTTGTACGTGTTGCACCAGACGACGCCCGCCTCCAGTTTCCGCGCGACGTCGAAGATCCTGGCGCCCTTGTCGCTCCAGACGCCGGCGGCCAGTCCGTACGGCGTGTTGTTCGCGCGCTCGACGGCCTCGGACGGCGTGCGGAACGTGAGGATCGTCAGCACCGGCCCGAAGATCTCCTCGCGCGCGATCGTGTGGCTGGGGTCGACGTCCGTGAAGAAGCAGGGCCGGCACCAGTAGCCGCGCTCGGGCAGCGGCGGGCCGGGGATCTCTTCAAGGCGTGCACCCTCGGCACGACCGATCTCAAGGTACCGCCGGATGGTGGCGAGCTGCGCCGCGGAGTTGATCGCGCCGACGTCCGTGTTCTTGTCCAGCGGATCGCCCACGCGCAGCGAGGCGAGCCGGTGGCGCAGCCGCACTGCGACGTCATCGGCGATCGACTCCTGCACCAGCAGGCGCGATCCCGCGCAGCAGACGTGCCCCTGGTTGAACCAGATGCCCTGCACGATCCCCTCGATCGCCTGGTCGATGGCGGCGTCCTCGAAGATGATGTTCGCGCTCTTGCCGCCCAGTTCCAGGGTCAGTCGCTTGCGGGTCCCGGCGCACGCCGCGGCGATGCGCTTGCCGACTTCCGTCGAGCCTGTGAAGGCGATCTTGTCGACATCCGGATGTTCGACCAGCATCCGCCCCGTCTCGCCCGCCCCGGTCACGATGTTGACGACGCCGGGCGGCAGTTCGATCTCCTGAAGGATCTCGGCGAGGCGCAGCGCGGTGAGGGACGTCGTCTCCGCGGGCTTGAGGACGCAGGTGTTGCCGCAGGCGAGTGCCGGTGCCAGTTTCCACGCCGCCATGAGCAGCGGGAAGTTCCACGGGATGATCTGTCCGCAGACGCCGACGGGGCGGGGGTCCGCGCCGGCGAAGGCATAGCGCAGTTTGTCGCACCATCCGGCGTGGTGGAAGAAATGCTGCGCGACGAGGGGGATGTCCACGTCGCGCGATTCGCGGATCGGCTTGCCGCCGTCCATCGTCTCCAGCACGGCCAGTTCGCGCGCCCGTTCCTGGATGCGGCGCGCGAGTCGGAAGAGGTACTTCGCCCGTTCCTCCGGCCTGGTCCGCGACCAGCGGCGAAGCGCGGCACGGGCCGCGGAGACCGCCGCGTCCACGTCCGCGGCACCGCCGTCGGCGATCAGCGAGAGCCGTTCCTCCGTCGCCGGGTTGATCGTCTCGAAGCGCCGGCGCGACCGCGGCGCGACGAAGGTGCCGTTGATGAAGAGTCCGCAGGACTCGCTGACGGGCGTCCGGGCGGTCTCCGGCGCCGGGCTGTAGTCGATCAGCGCGGGGGCCGTCCGCATCGTTGCGGATACGGCGGATGCATCGTACTGCAGCGAGGCGGCCGTATCGTCGTGGTGATCGTGCGTCATGGGACCTTCATGCCTCCGGGAAGTCGTGCTGCGCCATGTACCGCCCCGTGGCCTGGCGGAGGAGCTGACGGAGCAGGTCGTTCGCCAGTGACGACGCGCCGAAGCGGAAGAGCCCGGGCGTGAGCCAGTCGGCCCCAAGCGTCTCATTCACCATGACCAGGTGGTGAATCGCCTGCTTCGCCGTGCGGATGCCGCCCGCCGGTTTCATGCCGATCCGGACGCCCGTGGCGCGGTGGTGATCGCGGATCGCCTCCAGCATGATCAGCACGACGGGCATGGTCGCCGCCGGCTGGACTTTGCCGGTCGACGTCTTGATGAAGACCTCCCCGTCGTGCACGTCGCCCTCGGCGGCGACGGCCTCGAGCACGAGGTCGCTGGCCATCCGGACGTTGTCGTACGTTTCCAGTTCCCCGGTCTCGAGGATCACCTTGAGATGCGCCGTGCGCCCGCCTTCGCCGACGGTCCGGCAGGCGCGGAGCACGTGACGGACTTCCTCGGCCACGTCGCGGCGGCGACCGGCGAGGAAGGCGCCGCGGCTGATCACCATGTCGATCTCATCGGCGCCGGCGTCGATCGCGCTGCGCACGTCGGCAAGCCGGATCTCCAGCGGGTACTGACCGCTCGGAAAGCCGGTCGCAACCGACGCGACGCGCACCGTCGATCCGCGCAGTGCCGCTGCGGCGACCGGCACGAGCGCGGGATACACGCAGACGGCGGCGGCGGAAGGCACCGGCGGATCGAGCGGGATGTCACACGGATGGATCGCCTTCCGGCAGAGTCCGCGCACCTTGGCCGGTGAGTCCCTGCCCTCCAGCGTCGTCAGGTCCAGCATCGAGAGCGCGGTCCGCAGGAGGCGCACTTTCGACGCGGTCTTGATCGACCGCCGGGTGAACGACACCGCCCGCTGCTCCAGCATGACGGAATCGACGGGACGACGGCGCATGCGCGCAGTCTACCACCGCCCCAGTGGTGCCGAGCGGCGCGACCGGGTGCGGATCAGTCGCCTTCCCGGCACCGGCGCGTCGCGTGGGGTGCTCGGTACGCCAGCGCCCCCGGCTTCGCCGCGAGGGCGAGTCGGAGCCGGGGGGCGGTGTCGTGTCAGGGAAGTCGCACCGTCAGAGTTCACACGGCCCGAACGAGCCCAGGACGATCAGGAGGTCGCTGAAGTCCACGGTGCCGTCGCCGTTCAGATCCGCGCGGCAGACCGGGCACGGTCCCCAGCGACCGAGCAGGTGCAGCAGATCCGAGAATCCGATGAACCCGTCGAAGTCAAGGTCGGCATCGCAGAAGACGGCGCCCTGGCACTCGTCGGGAATGCCGTCGTGGTTGTGATCGGGGCTGTTGCCGGTGGCGATGTCGCACGAGTCGGGAATGCCGTTGCTGTTGCAGTCGCCGTCGCCGATCGGCATGAACGAGAGCTCCGCCTCCACCCAGGATGTGCAGAGCGGCGGGAAGGCGTCAACCGCCGCGGACGGCTGGATCTGGATGAAGGCGACGCCGCCGCCGGTCAGATCGAACCACACCGCAGGCGGGATGGTGATCGAGTCTTCGCTGTACGGGTTGGCGCAGTCACTGCCGACGGTCTCGAAGACACGACCCATGATCGTGCCGTTCACCCGGATCGTGAAGAACTCGACCGGTGAACCGATGTCAGCAACCGCGCGAACGGTGAGTGTGAGCGCCGTCCCCGGCTCCTGGATGCCACTGAGGACCCATGTCGCCGAATGGCCGGTCCCGATCGGTGAGTACACCGGCGAGGTGTACTCCAGCGCCACGACCTCACATTCATCCGGGATGCCGTTGCCGTTGCAGTCCCAGGCGCCCTGGGCGATGTCGCAGTCGTCCGGGATGCCGTTGCCGTTGCAGTCATTGCCCGCGAGCTGGCACTCGTCCGGGATACCGTCGCTGTTGCAGTCACTGCTCGGACCGAAGGCGATGTCGCAGGAGTCCGGGATGCCGTTGCCGTTGCAGTCCTGTGAGACCCCGCCCGCGATGTCGCAGGAGTCCGGGATGCCGTTGCCGTTGCAGTCCTGTGAGAACCCGCCCGAGATGTCGCAGGAGTCCGGGATGCCGTTGCCATTGCAGTCCCTGGCGAATCCGGAGGCGATGTCGCACTCGTCCGGGAGTCCGTTGCCGTTGCAGTCCTGCGAGAGTCCGGAGAGGATGTCGCACTGGTCCGGGATCCCGTTGAGATTGCAGTCCGTCGCGGTCCCGTTCAGGAACTCGCACTGGTCGGGCACGCCGTCGCCGTCGCAGTCCGGCTCGCACTCGTCCGGGATCTCGTTGCCGTTGCAGTCGGCACTTCCGCCGAAGACGACATCGCAGATGTCCGGGATGCCGTTGGCATTGCAGTCCCGGTACAGGCCCGAGGCGATGTCGCACTCGTCGGGAACGCCGTTTCCGTCGCAGTCCTGGCTGGTGCCGTTCGCGATGTCGGTGGCGTCCGGGATGCCGTTCTGGTTGCAGTCGGGTCCGGCGGCGCCCAGCAGCGCGGCGAGCGCGACGGCGCCGAGCGCGGGCACGATTCCACTCCGTGTTCGAGACGACATGGTTCTTTCTCCTCCTCCGGCCGACCGATCCCTCCCAGGTACGGCGCCGGGCGGCATGTGTGCGGGCCGTCATGGGCCCGCGCGTGGGCTATGGACAGATCGTTCCCCAGTTGGACAGGATCAGCAGGACATCGTCGAAGCCGACGGACCCGTCGCCGGAGAGATCGGCGGGGCAGTCGGGCTCATCCGTGCATACGCCGGCACCGCACGCGATGCCGGCCCCGACCCAGGCGCCGCCGAAGGCATCGCAGCCCTCGAGCGTGAGTTGCCCGCATGAACCGTCGGGAAGGCAGCACGCGCCCGCAAGATCGCAGGCGAGGTGCGCGCAGTTCGTGCAGTTGCCCTGGAACCGGCCGGCGCGATCGAAGCACTCCTGCTCGCTGAGCAGCATGCAGGCGCCGGTGGGAAGGCAGCATGCCCCGTGTGGATCGCCCGCGGCGAGTTCCGGGTATGCCCCGCACCCGGCGCCCGCGCCGCACGGCAGGAAATTGCAGGCGATGCGGCCGCCGAGGATCAGCGTGCAGTACACCGGATTGGCCGGCACGCAGCAGCCGTCACACAGGTAGCACCCGGTCTGCGACACGTCGCCGGAGCAGGGCAGCACATCGCAGGGTTCCTCCGGCCTGCCGGCGCAGCGGAGGCACTCGAAGTCCGGGAGCGAGCAGGAGATTCCGATGCCGTCGCAGAGTGCGAACGGGGCACAGAAGACATCGGCACAGCTCGTGCAGACATCCGACCAGATCACGCCGCCGTTCAGCACGCATTCCACGATGCTCTCCACGAGAATGCAGCCACCGTCGCAGAGACAGCAGGCACCGAAGGGCGTACAGGGCTCCGGAATGTCTTCGCACCGGATGCAGATGCCGCCGGCGTTGAAGATGCCGCCCTGCGCCGCGCAGCTGCTCTCGGTCACGAAGACGCATTCCCCGGTGCAGAGACAGCAGGCACCGGGATACTCGCAGACCGTGGTGGCGCAGTCGGTGCACTCGCCGTGCCAGATGCCGTCCAGGGCCAGGCAGTCCGCCTCCGGAAGCGCCTGGCAGACGCCGCTGCCGAACCCGCAGAAGCAGCAGGCGCCGATGGGCGGGCACTCGATGCCGGCGCAGACGCTGCATGCGCCCTGCCAGACGCCCCTGGCGGCCAGGCACTCGTCTTCCTCGAGGTCGTCGATGCAGCCGTCGCAGAAGCAGCACGCGCCCCACGGCTCGCAGACGGTCGTGCTGTCCGTGCACGCGGTGCAGACGCCCTGGTACCGTCCACCCTGCGCGAGGCAGTCGTCCGGCGTCGTCCGGACACAGTCGCCGTCACAGAGGCAGCAGGCGCCGATCTCCGGGCAGGTGACGGTCATGCACGTCGAGCAGTGCCCCTGGTAGACGCCGCCGGCGGCTTCGCACGCCTCCGGGCTGCCTTCCGTACACGATTCGTCGCAGAAGCAGCATGCACCGAGCAGCGGGCAGGTGACCTCGGCGCAGGACAGGCATGCGCCCTGGAAGATCCGACCCGAGGCGAGGCAGGCGCCCTGTTCGATGAACTCGCACGATCCATCGCAGGGGCTGCAGCAGGCGCCGATCACCGGGCATCCGGCGCTCCCGCAGGCGAGGCAGTCCTGCTGGTAGACGCCGCCGGCGGCGCTGCACGCGTCCGGCGTGACGTAGGTGCACGTGCCGTCACAGGGATGGCAGCACGCGCCGAACCGGTCGCACTCGACCTCCGCACAGGTGACGCAGTGGCCGCGGTAGAGGCCGCCCGACGCGGCACAGTCATCCGGTGACACGTAGACACACGATCCATCGCAGGGGTGGCAGCACGCGCCCAGGGGGATGCAGCCGGCCGATTCGCAGGGGATGCAGTCGCCCTGGTAAAGCCCGCCCGCGATCGCACACGCCTCCGGCGTGACATAGGTACACGTTCCGTCGCAGGGATGGCAGCACGCGCCGACCTCCGGGCAGTCGACCTGGGCGCAGGGCGTGCAGTCGGCCTGGTAGACGCCGCCGGATTGCATGCACGCCTCCGGCGAGACGTAGGTGCATGTTCCGTCGCAGGGGTGGCAGCACGCGCCCAGGTGCACGCACGCGACGTCCCCGCACGCGGTGCAGTCGCCGGCGTACGTGCCGCCGGCGGCGGCGCATGCCGCCGCGGTCTGGATGGAGCACGTGCCGTCGCAGGGATGGCAGCAGGCGCCGAAGCCCGGCGCGCAGGGCATGTCCGCACACTCGGCACAGGTGCCCAGGTAGACGCCGCCGAGCGACTGGCACGTCTCGCCGGAGACCTCGACGCAGGCGCCGTCACAGAGGCAGCACGCGCCGAACGGGAAGCAGGGCGGATCGAGGTCATCGCAGTCCGAGCAGTCGCCGCGGTAGATCCCGTTCGCCTCGGCACACGCGCTGACCGTCAGGACTTCGCAGACGCCGGGGCAGAGACAGCAGGCGCCGAACGGCTCGCAGCCGGGCGAGTCGCAGCTCCCGCACCTGGTCCACGCGCCTCCGGCCGCGGCACAGGCCGCCTCCGTGACATCGGGCAGACAGGCGCCGTCACAGAGGCAGCAGTTGCCGAAGGGAATGCAGGTCGCCGTGTCGCACGTGGTGCAGTCGCCCTGGTACTGTCCGCCCTGCGCCTCGCAGGCAAGTTCGGTCGAAACGATGCACTGGCCGGTGCAGAGACAGCAGGCGCCGAACGGGATGCACTCGACGGACGTACACGGCGTCAGGTCCGCCGTGTACTGGCCGCCCGCGGCCAGGCAGTCCCGCGGCGTCAGCAGCACGCAGGCGCCGTCGCACAGGCAGCACGCACCGGCGTTGTCGAAGAAGTAGGTGATGCGGGCGACGGCTTCCTGTTCGAGGATCGCGTTGGTGAACGTGAATTCGCCCGAACTGGCGAACGTGAAGCGGGCCGCGCCGCCGACGCTCATCGGCAGAGGACTCCCCGGCAGGATCACCTGCGCGAGCAGGACCGGATCCTGCGTGACGTAGGACCAGTCGCCGCGATACGTGAGAGCGCCACCGTACTGGCAGGACCCGCCCGGCGGAAGCGTCGGCGGATCGCAGGTGACGATTTCGTCGAAGGACAGGACGGGCGTCTGCCCCGCTTCGAGCGGGACGGCAGTTACCCAGGCCACGCCCTGGATGCGCGCGTTGGTGGCCATGTCTCCCGAACCGCCGTTCTCCACGACCGCCAGCGCGTGCACGCCTACGTCGATGCGGAACGAGAGTCCGCGCAAGACGCGAAGGCCGTCCATGCCGTCGAAGCGCTCGACCGGCAGCGGGACGACCGTCGGATTCGCCGGATTCCCGCTGGGCGCAAGGCGGATCGCCGTCGTGTGCGCGACGGCCGGGCAGGGATCATCGAGGCAGTCGCGTCCCTCGCCGAGGAACAGCCCCCCGGCCTGCGCGCAGTCGTCCGAGGCATAGCCAGGCTGGCAGGTACCGTCCGGCAGGCAGCAGGCGCCGGTGCACTCGAAACTCCGACACACCGCTGGGTACCCGAGGTACTGTCCGCCGGCATCGCCGCAGTCGTGGTAGCGATGCGGTACGCACACGCCGTCCGGCAGGCAGCACGTCCCGAGGATCGGGCAGACAGTGGTCGGGGAACACTGCGCCGACGGCGTGAACGAGCCGCCGAGCGCCGCGCACGCCGGGCCGGTCATGGGGCCCTGGCATCGCAGGTCAGGAAGGCAGCAGGCGCCCAGCGCGGCGCAGTCGATGTCGTCGCAGGTCGTACCGGGGCCGGCGAAGACGCCACCAGCGCTCTGACAGAATCCCTCGGAAACGTCGAAACAGTCGCCCTGAAAGCAGCAGGCCCCGTCCTGCGCCTGCGCCGGCGCGGACACGCACAGCAGGACCAGCAGGACAGCCAGCAGCGCAGGCGCGGCGGCAGACCACCCCCAGCCAGGCCCTCTCGCTCGCATGTCCGCTGCCTCCTGCCTCCCGCCCCGGCTGGGCCCTTGAACCACCCGTCCCGGGCGGCATCAGCAGCGGGCTGATACCGCGACGGTCGGTCCCACCTCAGTGCGGGCAGGGTCCGATTATACCGTGGGGCCCCGATCCCCCTGCGCGACCAAATCTCCTTGAATTGCAAGGGGTTACGGAGTCTCGACGGGGGCGGACCGCCCGCCGGGCCCGCGGGGCCGTTATCGGACGGCCGGGGTCACTTCGCCCCGGTGAAGAACGTCCGGATCCGGTGGATCGTGACCGCCCGGCCGATCGCGGCGATCGACTCGGTGAGCGGGATCGCCTTCGGGCAGACCCGGACGCAGTTCTGCGCATTGCCGCAGTCCGAGACGCCGCCGGGCCCGGCGAGCGTCTCCAGCCGCACGCCCGCGAGCACGCGGCCCGTCTCGTGCTCGTTGAAGAGCCGAGCCTGGCTGATCGCGTGGGCGCCGATGAACGATCGATCCCACTCGGACCGATCCGGCTCCAGCGTGAACTGCGGGCATGCCTCAAGGCAGCAGCCGCAGCTCATGCACTCGCTCAGCGTGTACCGGGTCTGCTGGTGCTCCGGCGTGGACTTCGGCCCGGCGCCCAGGTGATACGTGCCGTCGATCGGCACCCACGCGCGGACGCGCTCCAGGTTGTGGAAGAGCCGGGCACGATCCACCATCAGGTCACGCACCGTCGGGAACCGGCTCATCGGCTCCAGGGTGATGATGTCGCCGTGCCTCGGGGCAATCCGATCGACGAGCGCACTGCACGCCTGCCGGACGTGGCCGTTGACCACCATCGTGCACGCGCCGCACACCTCTTCAAGGCAGCCCGAGTCGTACACGACGGGCGTGGTCTGCCGGCCCTCGACGGTCACCGGGTGTGCGGCGATCCACTGGAGGCACGAGATGATGTTGGCGCCGGACTGCACCGGCACGTCGAACTCCTCCCAGCGCGGCGCGGCCTGCGGGGTGGCCTGTCGCTGGATCCGGAACCGGACGAGGCGCTCGGACTCGGGCCGGGTGGGCGTGCCGGCATCGGAAACCATCGCGTGTGCTCCAGAGAGGTCGGGTGGGACCGTCGGGGTGCAGAGAATAGCACGCGCGCAGACTCCGGAGGGGGGCGGGATTGTGCCGATCAACCCATCGATCGGGTCCGGAACGCGGCGTGTCCGGCACCCGGCGGCTGCCCGAGATGTCTCTTCCACTCCTCCGTCTTCTCCGTCCCGCCGACTGGGTCAAGAACGTCCTCGTCTTTCCGGCGTTCGTCTTCGGCCTGCCCGGCCTGCTGGAGCGGGGCGAATCCGTGCTGCCGCTCGCGGGCCGGTCGCTTGTCGCGTTCGCGGCGTTCTGCTGCATTTCCAGCGGCTTCTACGCGATCAACGACGTCATCGACGCGTCGCGCGACCGACTGCATCCGGTGAAGCGCCTCCGCCCCGTCGCGTCCGGCGCCGTCTCTGCCCGCGTCGCGCTCCTGCTGGGTGGAGCGCTCATCGCCGCCGCGCTGCTGCTGGCGGCCGTCATCGGCTGGATGCTCGTCGTGGTCCTGGTGGCGTACGCGGTCATGCAGATCGCGTACAACGTCGGCATCAAGCGGGTGATGTTTGTCGACGCGGTCATCCTTGCCGCGGGCTTCGGCATGCGCGCCACCGCCGGCGCGGTGGCGATCGCCGTGCCGATCTCCGCATGGCTGCTGCTCTGCGTGTTCTTCCTCTGCCTCTTCCTTGCCTTCATCAAGCGGCTGTGCGACCTGACCAGTGCCCGGGAGGCGGGGAGCACATGGCGCAGTCCCGCCGGGTACGACGATCCGGGCGAACTGGACTGGCTGCTCGGCGTGAGTGCCGTGCTGTCGATCGTCACGTACCTGATGTACGCGCTCTCCGATCACGCGTGGGCGCTCTTCCAGTCCCGCGCGATCGGCTTCGCCATGCTCGTGCCGCTGCCGATGATCTGCATGCACCGGTTCTACCGGCTGGCCCGCCACGGCCACGCTGACAGTCCGCTGGAGGCGATCCGGACCGATCGCATCATGGCCGCGGCGGCCGGGCTCTTCTCGCTGGGCGTCCTGGCGGCGATCTATGTGCCGCCCGTGCAGGCCGTCCTTGACCATGTCTTCCTTGCCCGCCCGGGCGGAGGGGCCCTGCACCCCGCCTGGCAACCTGCGCCGGCAGTGCCGTGATGCCTGCCGCGCCGCCGCCATCCGAGCCCGTCGCGATCGCGCCGCGCGCGATCCGGCCCGGCGCGCTGCTGCTGACCCTTCTCTTCGGGCTGCTTGTCTTCCCGGTGATTCTGACCGGTGGCGGCGGCACGAACGAGCATCACGACCAGGTCAGACACCACGAGCCGTTCATCCGCGCGCTCATCGATGACTTCCCGCGGATGGACCTGGCGCAGTACTCCTCGGCGACGACGCCCGGGTACCACCTCCTGCTGGCGGGTGCCGCGCGGTTCATCCGGGATGACGCCAGGCTCCTGCAGTCCATCGGCGCCCTGTTCGGGCTCGCGCTGGTGCTGGCGCTCTACCGGCGCATCGCGCCGCTGACGGGCGCGACCACCGCCGTCATCCTGGCGCTCCCGCTGCTGCTGAGCAGTTATGTGCTCGGTGCCTCCATCTGGCTGACGACGGACAACGCGGGATGGCTCTTCGCGTCGCTCGCGATCGCGGCGATCCTCTTCCCCGCGACGACCGCGCAGGGCGCTCCCGTCCTCCGTGCGTCGTCCCTCGTGCTGGCCGCGGTGCTCGTCCGGCAGGTGCATCTCTGGGCGGCCGGTCCGGTTGCGGTGTGCATCCTGTCCGGGACCGCGCTCGCGCGCTGCCTGCCCGGGCCGCTCCGCTTCGTCCAGGCGCCGCCCGTCCCGCGCCGCCGGCTCGTTGCGGCGCTCGGCGTGCTGCTCGCATCGGTCGCGGTCGTCGCGGGATTCGCGGCCTGGTGGGGCGGACTCGTGCCGCCGCGCTACCAGGGCATGCACGCATCGTCGGTCAATCCGGCGGCGATCCCCCTCGCGCTGGCGCTCTTCGGGGGATTCGGGGCGCCGATGCTGCCCCTCATCCTGCGCCGTCGACCCACGCGCGCCGATCTCGCGCTCGCGCTCGCCGCCGCCGGTGCGGCGATCCTGCTCTGTCTCGTGATCCCGACCGCGCCGGACGCCGATGCCGGCCGGCGCGGCGCGATCTGGACCGTCGCGGCACGGTTCCCCGTGGTCGCGTACGTCTCGCTGCTGATGCTGCCGCTGGTCATCGCGGGTGCGGTGACCGTGGTGCTCGGTGTTCGACGGGTCATGGAGATCTCCGGTCCGCGCCCGGCGTTCGTGATGACGCTCTCGCTTGCGGCCTGGCTGGCCGCCCAGTGCGCCAATGCGCAGGCGTGGCAGCGCTATGCCGAGCCGATGGTCCTCATCGTGCTGGCCTGGATCGTGGCGCTCAGCAGCGGGGGGCGCGGACAGGCGCCCGCGGACGACGCGGCGCGGGGAGGGCCCGCGCCGCGTCCCACGGCCCTCTGCCTTGCCGGACCGCTGGGCGTCGCGCTGCTCCAGGCGGTCATCGCGGCACTGACGCTGTACCGGGTGGTATGGCAGGCCGCGGGCTGATGCGTCTGCCGGCAGGACCGTCCGTGCATGGCGTCGCCTCGCAGCGTGTGCCGGAGACAGCTGGCTCCCCGGACCTCGGCGCGCGTCCCCGTCGGGCCCCGCGTCCGGCCGGAGTATCCTGTCACCCGAGCCGTTGCCGGCCGGGCATTCCGGTCGACCTGTGTGTGCGAGGAGTGACGTCGGCATGAACGTGCGTGCATCGGACAGGAACGGAACGATCGGCGGCGTGGACGCGCTCGAGCGGGCGGTGCTGAACCGCTACGCGGACGCGTCGCGCGCGGCCGAGCCGGCGCTCTGCTGCCCGACCGGCGAGTACGACGCATCCCTGCTCGCCCTGCTTCCTCCGGAGATCGTGGAGCGCGACTACGGCTGTGGTGATCCCGGCCGGTACGTCCGGGAGGGCGAGACGGTCGTGGACCTCGGGTCCGGCGCGGGGAAGATCTGCTACATGCTCTCGAAGCGCGTGGGCCCCACCGGTCGAGTCATCGGTGTCGACTTCAACCAGGCGATGCTGGACCTGGCCCGCAGGTACCAGGACGAGATGGCCCGCCGCATCGGGTGGGCGAACCTCACGTTCATCCGTGCCCGCATCCAGGACATGGGGCTCGACCTCGATGCGCTGGCAGGCTGGCTCGAGCGCCATCCCGTGACGACGCTGGACGGCGCCGACGCGCTGGAGTCGGAACGGCAGCGCCTCCGCGCCGAGGCGCCGGGTGTCCCGGACGACATCGCCGACGTGGTGGTCTCCAACTGCGTCCTCAACCTGGTCGGGACGGAGGAGAAGGACCGGCTCTTCGCGGAGATCTTCCGTGTGCTGCGCAAGGGCGGCCGCGCGGTCATCAGCGACATCGTCTGCGATGAGACGCCGCCGCCGGGCATGCGCAGCGACCCGCATCTCTGGAGCGGATGCATCGCCGGGGCGTTCCGCGAGGACGAGTTCCTGGAGCGATTCGAACGGGCCGGGTTCCACGGCGTGGAGATCCTGGAGCGCGCCGCCGCGCCGTGGCAGGTGATCAACGGGATCGAGTTCCGATCCATGACCGTCCGCGCGTTCAAGGGCAAGGCCGGGCCGTGCTTCGACCACGACCAGGCCGTCGTGTACCGCGGTCCGTGGAAGCGCGTCGTGGACGATGACGGACATGTCCTGCTGCGCGGGAAGCGGATGGCGGTCTGTGACAAGACCTACCGGATCCTGACCGATGCCCGCGGGCCCTATGCCGGTCAGGTCATCGGCGTGGAACCGCTGACGCCGGTCGACCCCGCGCGCGCACCGAGGTTCGCCTGTGAGAAGCAGGCGCTGCGGGATCCGCGCCGGACCAAGGGCGTGGACTACCGGGACACGGTTCCCGCGGACGGGGAGGCGTGCTGTACCGACGGGTCATGCGGATGACCGCGCGATCGCGTTGCATGCCGGGGCGGGCGCGAAGGCGCGGCGCGGCGCGGATCCTCGCCGGGCTCGGTGCCGTCGCCGCAGGACTGCTGACTGCAGCCTGCGGCCGGGACGTGCCGGCGGCGGGAGCGATTTCCGGCACGATCACGGTCACCGGGTCCAGCACGATCGCGCCGCTGATGGTCGGACTCGGGGCCCGATTCGAGCAGTTCCATCCGGGCGTGCGCGTCAACGTGGAGACCGGCGGATCGGCGCGGGGCATCATCGACGTGCGCTCGGGGCTGGCGCACATCGGCATGGTGTCGCGAGCACTGCGACCGGAGGAGCGCGATCTCACCGCGCACCTGCTGGCGCGCGACGGTGTCGCGGTGATCGTCCACGCGGAGACCCGGGTCGGGCAGATCGACCGGGAGGACCTGGCGGGGATCTTCACCGGCCGGATCACGAACTGGCGCGACGTGGGTGGGCCGGATCGCGCGATCACCGTCGTCACCAAGGCCGAGGGCCGGTCGACGCTGGAGGTGTTCAACGGCTACCTGGGCATCGCCGCACAGGACGTGAAGGCGTCCGTCGTGATCGGCGACAATCAGCAGGGAATCAAGAGCGTGGCATCGATGCCCGCGGCGATCGGCTACGTCTCGATCGGGTCCGCCGAGTCCGCCGTCGCCGAGGGGGTCGCGATCCGGCTGCTGCCGCTCAACGGCGTTCCGGCGTCGTCGGCGCGGGTCGCCGATGGATCGTTCCCGCTCTCGCGGGAACTCAATCTGGTGACGGGGCCCGCGGCGGATCTCCGCGTGCAGGCATTCATCAGCTACTGCCGGTCGGCGGACGCCCGGCCGCTCATCGAGGACGCCGCCTTTGTCCCGGTCGACGACAGGTGACGCCGTTCTGGCGACCGTGGGGCGGAGTGCGGCGATCGTCGCGGGCGCGCTCTCCCTTCTCATGCTGATGCATCTGGCGCTGGCGTCGATGCCGGCGTTCCGGGAGATCGGCGTGCGGCGCATGCTGACGGACGGCACGTGGCATCCTGCACCGGATGCATCCGGGTCGTTCACGCTGGTTCCCGCCGTCGCCGGCACGCTCGCGATCGCCGCGCTCGCGATCACGATCGCGCTGCCGCTGGGCGTCCTGGCCGCGCTCGGTGCGACGTTTCTCGCGCACGGGGCCATCGGCCGTGCGATGGACGTCGTCATGTACGTCCTCGCGGGGATTCCGTCCGTCGTACTGGGGCTCTGGGGCCTGACAACGGTGGTCCCGATCGTCGGGCGCCTCCGGGTTCCCGGGACCAGCGTGCTTGCCGCGGGGATCACGCTGTCGATCATGGTCGTACCCACGATCTACGTCGCGTCGACGATCGCGCTGCGCAGCGTCCCGCGCCCGATCCTGGATGCCGCCCGCGCCATGGGGCTCTCCCGGTGGGCGACGATCCGATCCGCGGTCCTGCCGCTGGCGCGACCGGGCCTCGCGGTCGGTGCCGTGCTGGCGCTCGCGCGGGCCCTGGGCGAAACCATGGCGGTGGTCATGGTCGCGGGAAACGTCGCCGCCATCCCGCGGTCGCTGTTCGATCCGGCCCGGACGCTGACCGCCGCCATCGCGCTGGAGATGGCGTATGCGACCGGGACTCATCGCGCGATGCTCTACACATGTGGTGTCCTGCTCATGGTCGTGTCGGCAGTGCTGATCCTGCTGACGCGCCGCCTCATGCCGGAGCCCGTGCATGCCTGAGCGCGGCGCCGCGTCGTCATCCGTGCGCCCGGCGTCGAGGGCAGACTTCGTGCTGCGCGCCCTGGCGTGGGGGGGCATGGCCGTGCTGGGTGCGGGCGTGTGCTGGATCGTCGGGGACGTGGTGCTCCGGGGAGTCCGAGGCGTGTCGCTGTCGTTTCTCCTGGACGCACCGGCGCGGAGCGGACGGGACGGCGGCATCGCGCCGGTCATCGTCTCGACGGCGATCGTCATCGGCACCTGCATGATCGTGGTGATTCCGTCCGGCGTGCTCGCCGCCGTGGGGCTCTCCGAGTGTCTCCGCCGCGGCGGCCGGACGGCGGCGGTCATCCGACTCGGCCTGGACATCGTTGCCGGAACGCCTTCCATCGCGTTCGGCCTCTTCGGACACGCCTTCTTCTGCGCCTTCCTCGGGCTGCGTGTCTCCCTGCTCTCGGGCGGGCTGACCCTGGCGTGCATGGTGCTGCCTCTGTTCATCCGACTGTGCGAGAGCGCCCTCCTCGGCGTCCCGGCCGGGACCCGGCGCGCCGTCGATGCCCTCGCGCTCACGCGCCGGACCGCCCTGCGCCGCGTGGTCCTCCCGATCGCCTTCCCAGGCATTGTGTCGGCCGCCGTGTTCTCGCTCGCTCGCGCCCTCGCCGAGACGGCGGCGCTTCTCTTCACGACCGGGTACATGCTTCGCATGCCGGGTTCGCTGCTGGACCCCGGACGCGTCCTGTCCGTGCACATCTACGATCTCGCGATGAACGTCCCCGGCGGCGATCCGAACGCCTATGCGACCGCGCTCGTGCTGCTCGCGGCGGTCCTCGTGATCGGACTGGTTCCGCTGCGCGTCCGGCGGGTCCGGGCAGACCGGCTGGTGATCACATGACCTCCGCTGATCCTGATTGCGACACCATCCTCCCGTGGCCGCCGATGGAGCACACGCCGCCCTGCTGCGTGGCGGCACCGCACATCGAGGTCACCGGGCTCTCGGTGTCGTATGCGGGGGCCGAAGCGCTCCGGGGCGTCACGTTGACCATCCCGCGCGGCTGCGTGACCGGGATCGTCGGTCCCTCGGGGTGCGGCAAGTCCACGCTGCTCGCGGTGCTGAACCGGATGACGGATGCGATCCCGGCATGTCGCGTGCAGGGCAGCGTCCGCATCGATCGCGCCGAGATCCTGGCGCCGGACGTGGACCTGCGATCCCTGCGGCGGCGGGTCGGGCTGGTGTTCCAGCGCCCCAACCCGCTGCCGATCTCGATCGCGGACAACATCCTTGTTCCGTTGCGTGACCACGGTCTCGGGGACCGTCGTGCACGGGACGCGCGGCTCGAGTCCGTGCTCCGAGACGTCGGACTGTGGGAAGAGGTCGCGCACCGGCTGCGACGACCGGCGACCGCGCTCTCCGGTGGCCAGCAGCAACGACTCTGCATCGCGCGATGCCTGGCGCTGCAGCCGGAGATCGTCCTGATGGACGAGCCGTGCAGCGCGCTCGATCCGATGGCGGCCGAGGTGATCGAGGACCTGATCGGCGGGCTCCGGCATCGCTATACCGTCGTCCTCGTCACGCACAACCTGGCGCAGGCGCGGCGCGTGACCGACCACTGCGCCGTCTTCTGGCACCGGCCGGGGGCGCCCTCGCTGATCGAGATGGGGCCGACCCGGCAGGTATTCGAACAGCCGGCCGACGACCTGACCCGGCTCTATGTCGGCGGCATCCGGGGATGAGCAGGGTGGCCGCTATCATCCGTCCCGCCTCGGACGACGGGACGTGAGAGAGCCTGCGGCACGGCGGCGACGGACATGACGATCGACCTGAAAGACGCCGGATCCGGCGGCGCCGGTGGCGCCGGGGTGCCGACCGACCCGGAACGGAGGCGCGGCGCGGGCCCGCGCGGGCCCGGGCGCGGCCCGGGATCGGCGATCACGGGAAGGATCCTGCGATGGATCTCCTGGCTGATCATCGTGGCCGGCGCCTTCGTGATCCTGCGCGCCCTGCCGATCGGGTCGGCACTGGACCTGCTGCAGTCGCGCGTCGCGGCGCTGGGACCATGGGGACCGCTGGTCTTCGGCGCGGCATACTGCATCGCGGCGGTGCTCTTCGTGCCGGGCTCGGCCATGACGCTCGCCGCCGGCGCGATCTTCGGGCTCGGGGTGGGCATGGTCACGGTGTCCCTCGCCTCCACGGCGGCCGCGGGCGTCTCGTTCCTGATCGCGCGCTACGTGGCGCGCGAACGGGTGGCGCGCATCGCGCAGACCCATCGGACCTTCGGGGCCATCGACCGGGCCATCGGTGAGGGGGGGTGGCGCATCATCGCGCTGCTGCGCCTCTCGCCGGCGGTTCCCTTCTCGATCGGCAACTACCTCTATGGTCTGACGCCGGTCCGTTTCTGGCCCTATCTCATCGCGTCATGGATCGCGATGCTGCCCGGTACCCTGCTCTATGTGTACCTCGGCGTGGCGGGTCGAGCCGCCGTCGGGAGCGGGGGCGGTCCCGCGGCGGGAGATCCGTGGCAGACCGTCCTGCTCGTCGCGGGCCTGGCCGCGACGGTCGTCGTCACCGTGTACATCACCCGGCTCGCCCGTCGGGCGCTGAAGGAGTCCGCCTTGAACACGATCGTTGCCGACGCGCCGGCACCCGGTTCGACCGGTTCGCATCGCGCCGTGACCGCGCGCCTGCTCGTCATCGCCGTGGCCGTGGCCGTTCTGGCCGCCTGCGCGCATGTGAACCGGGCGCGGCTCGGAAATCTCTTCGGCCCGCCCCGGGTGGTGATGCAGGAGGCGCATGCGGATGCGGGCGGGACGGCCGCCTTCGATCACAGTGCCCTGGATGCGCTGCTGCGCGCCCGCGTGGATCCGGAGGGCTTCGTCGACTACGACGGCCTGCGCTCTGACACGATGGCACTGGACGCCTACATCGAGTCGCTTGCGAAGGCCGAGCCGGAGTCACTGGGGCGCGACGAGCGGCTGGCGCTGCTGATCAACGCGTACAACGCGTTCACGCTCCGGCTGATCCTGGATCACATGCCTGTCGATTCCATCCGGGACATTCCCGGCGGCCAGCGCTGGGACGCGCGCCGCTGGCGACTTTCCGGTGCGACGGTCAGTCTGAACGAGATCGAACATGAACTGATCCGGCCGCGCTTCGCCGAGCCCAGGATCCACTTCGCGCTGGTCTGCGCGGCCGTCGGCTGTCCGCCCCTGCGGCGGGAGGCGTACACCGGGGCGCGCCTGGAGGCGCAGCTTGCCGACCAGACGCGCATCGTCCATACGAGTCCGCGGTGGTTCACACTGGACGCGGCGCGCGGCGAGGTGGGACTGACGGCGCTGTATGACTGGTACAGGGGGGATTTCGAGCAGCAGGGCGCGCCGGTCCTGGCGTACGTCGCCCGGCATGTGCCGGACCTGGCGGCACTGATCGCCGAGGATCGCGCGCCGCGCGTCCGGTTCCTTGACTATGACTGGCGGCTCAACAGCACCGCCAACCGTGCGACTGCTGCCGGGCCGTGAACGCGATGACGGCGCGGTGCGCGTGATGCCCGGGCCTGACCCGGTTGCGCCTGCCCCCGAATGGAGACATCATGTCACGCGAGGACGACCCCGGGATTCTGCGCGATCTGCAGCCGTTCGACGAGCACAACCGGCGGCTGCTCGACGCCGTGCATCCGTCGTCGTGGACGAACCCGGCGCCGGACGGGCGCTACAACATGGTCGTCGTCGGCGCGGGGACGGCCGGCCTGGTCACGGCCGCCGGCGCGGCCGGGCTTGGCGCGAAGGTCGCGCTCATCGAGCGCAGGCTCATGGGCGGCGACTGCCTCAACTTCGGATGCGTGCCCAGCAAGGCGCTGATCCGCGCCGCGCGGGCCGCGGCGGAGGTGCGCGATGCAGGGCGCCTGGGCGTCGTCGGTACCGGCGACGCCGCCACGGACTTCCCCGCGGTGATGGAGCGCATGCGGGCGATCCGGGCCCGCATCGCGCCGCACGACTCCGCGGCGCGGTTCCGCTCGCTCGGGATCGACGTCTACATCGGGGAGGCGGCGTTCACCGGGCCGGACACCGTGCAGGTGGGAGGCCGCACGCTGCGCTTCGCGCGGGCGTGCATCGCCACCGGCGGCCGGCCGGTCGTTCCGCCGGTGCCGGGGCTGCACGAAGCGCCGGTCTTCACGAATGAGCGCATCTTCACGCTGACGGCACTCCCGCGCCGGCTCGCCGTGCTGGGCGCCGGTCCCATCGGGTGTGAGATGGCCCAGTGCTTCGCGCGCTTCGGCGCGGCGGTCACGGTGATCGAGATGACGCCGCAGGTGCTGCCGCGGGAGAACCCGCAGGCGGCGGCGTTCGTGGTCAGCGCCATGGAACGCGACGGCGTGCGGTTCATGGTCGGGGCGACGGTGGCGGAGGTGACGCGTCGAGGCGAGGCCGCGGAGCTTCTCGTCCGGTCGGATGCGGGCGACGCGCGGCTCGAGGTGGACGCGATCCTGGTCGCGGCCGGTCGCGTGCCGAACGTGGAAGGGCTGGGGCTCGAGACCGCGGGCGTTCGATCCGACGCGCGCACGGGCGTCCACGTGGACGATCGACTCCGCACGGGCAATCCGCGGATCTACGCCGCCGGGGATGTGTGCAGTGCATACAGGTTCACGCATGCCGCCGACGCGATGGCGCGGATCGTGATCCGCAATGCCCTCTTCTTCGGCCGGGCGCGGGTGAGCCGGCTGGTCATGCCGTGGTGCACCTGCACGGATCCGGAGATCGCGACGGTCGGGCTGTCGGACCAGGACGCGCTGGCCGCGGGCATCCGGACGGAGACGATCACCATCCCGCTCGACACGGTGGATCGCGCCATCCTGGATGGCGACTCCGGGATGCTCCGGATCGTGCTGCGCAGGGGCACGGACCGGATCCTCGGTGCCACGCTGGTCTCCCGGCACGCCGGCGAGACGATCTCTCAACTCACCACCGCGATCACGAACGGCATCGGCCTTCGGAAGCTGTCGGATGTCATCCACCCGTATCCGACGCAGGCGGAGTGCATCAGGCGCGCGGCCGATGCATACAACCGGACGCGGCTGACGCCGCGCGTGCAGGCGATGTTCCGGCGCCTGCTGGCATGGAGACGGTGAATCCGCCGCGGGGACTCGCGCCGCGCACACAGGCCTGAGGGCCGGCCGGCGCGGCGGGGGACGTCCGGGCACGGCGCCCATCGGTCCGTGTCCACCGTGCGCGGCCGTCGCGATCCGCGCTCGAACCGCCGGTGCCGCCCTCGCAACCCGCTCCGGACGTCTCGCCCGGCTGCGCATGGGGGGTATGATCCCGCCGCATGACGACCTCGGCACTCTGGCAGCGCGCCGCGTGCTTCGCCGCGCGAGCCCATCAGAATCACTTCCGAAAGGACGGCGAGACACCGTACTTCGCGCACCCCGCCAGCGTGGCGATGACGGTCGCGGTGGTGTTCGGCGTGGATGACGAGGAGATCCTCGCCGCCGCCATGCTGCACGACACGATCGAGGACTGCACGGTGGACTTCGACGAGATCGCGCAGGTCTTCAACGAACGCGTCGCGTCGTTCGTCGCGACGATGTCCAAGGACATGCGCCTGCCGGACGCGGTCCGCGAGGCGGCGTACGACCGCCAGCTTGCGGAGGGCCCATGGCAGGCCCGTCTCATCAAGCTGGCGGACGTGTATGACAACTTCCTCAGCGCCCATGACGAGCGGGCCCGGATGAAGCACCGGTCGAAGATCGATCGCGCCCTCGCGATCGCCGGGGACGAACCGCGCCTGGCGCGGGCGGCCGCGATCGTCCGCGGACTGATCGAGCCGGCGATCGCGGCGGACGCCGCCGGAAGGAGGGCGTGAATGCAGATCCGCCGGACCCCGCCCGGCGCGCCGGCATGCCGCGCACCGGGCTCGACGGTGCGCGTGGCGGCATGGTTGTGGCTGGTCGTGCTTCCGCTGGCCGGGTGCGATGGCCGCGCCGAGCCCCCGGCGCGCGAACCCCGGAACGCGCTGACCAGGCCGGCGCCGTCCGCGTCCGCGGCGCCCGAGGCCGCGCTGACTCCACCGGCGCCGGAGCCAGCGCCATCACCGCGCATTCGCGAGGGTGAGGGCACCACCGCCATGCCCGAGGACCCGCTGCACGCGGCGCCGCCTGGACTCGCCGCAGGTCCCGTGCCGACAGACCCGGCCGACGCGGTCGCGCGGAGCGGTGGCCGGGATGCGACGGACGAGCGTGATCCCGGCAGCGGCGCGCCGCAGCACCATGATCCGGATGATCCGGATGATCAGAGTGATCCGGGTGATCCGAAGGATCCGGGCGCAACCGTTGTGCCGGCATCGCCTCCGCGCCCGCCGGTGGACGTGGTGTCCACCGAGGCTCCGATCGATGAACCGCCCGCGCCAGCCGATGAGCGAGCGGCCGACGCGGACACATCCCGCGCGCCCTCCACGCTCCCCGGGTCGGCGGCCGCGGCCGTGGATCCATGGGTCCACGCCGCGCTGGGTCGCATCGAACGGGCGGCCGACGGGATCCAGGCCCTGGTGGCGCGGCTCCGGCTGCGGGAGATCAATGACTTCACGGGACAGACGACACTGCGCCTCGGCCGGCTGATCTACCGGCTGGGTGCCGAGGGCGAGCCGCGCTCGCTCTCAGTGGTGTTCGATCAGCGCATCGAAGGCAGCCGGATGCGCCCGCAGGCGACGCGGTACACGTTCAGCGGCCGCTGGTTCGTCGAGATCGACGGCGAGCAGCGCCTGTTCTCCCGCGCGGAGATCGTCGCGGCGGGAGAGACGTTCGATCCGCTGGCCATCGGGCGCGGACCGGTGCCCATCCCGGTCGGACAGCCGCGATCGGAGGTCCTTCGTCGCTTCACCGTGACGCGCGCGGAGGCACCGGATGATCCGCTGCTTCAGCAGTTCCGCGGTCGGGACGATGCCTATGTCCTGGACCTCCGCCCGAGGCCCGGTGCGGCCGAGGCGCGCGACGTGCAGTCCCTGATCCTGGTCTATGACGCGGCGACGGACCTGCCGCTCGGCGTGCACCTGACAACGCCGTCGGGCGATGTGCGCACCGCGCTGCTGGAGGACCTGGAGCAGCGCGTGGCGCTCACCGCGGAGGAACTCGCGATGCTCTCCGTGGAGCCACCCACCGAGCCCGGCTGGATCGTGACCGATCGACCCTTCGGGGACCAGTGACGGCGGACGGAGTCCGGGCGAGGAGTTTCGAATGCGTCGAAGCGCACACCTGATCGGATGGCTTCCGTTCCTCGCGGTCGTCGTCGCCCTGCTGCACACGGCGGACCGGGCGGCGGCGCAGTCGGGCGCGCTGGTGCCGGAGCGGTTCCAGCCGGCCGAGCCGGTGCGCGACCTTCTCTCCGCGCCGTGGCTCACCGATGAGGAGCGGCGCCGGCTGCGCGTCTTCCACGGACTCTGGAGCGCGGATGACCTGACGGACCCGGTGCTGTACGCGCAGGCGATGATCGAGGTCGGCCGGTGGGACGACCCCGTCTTCGGCGACGACCGCATCCCGGCGCTGCTGCGCGCCGAGGCATTCCGGCAGCGCGGCGAACCGGAGCACGCGCTCGGACTTGCCGGAAGCGCCGCGACGCCGACGGCGGCGCGCATCCGTGTCGAGGCGCTGATCGACCTGGGCCGTCGCGACGACGCGCTGGCCGAGGTGCGGCGGTCGCTGGCGCAGGTCCGCACGGGCCGCCGTCCCGCGGCCGGTCGCGATGAGCCGGACCCGGAAGAGACCGTGGAGGCGGTCCGCCTGCTCGCCATCGGGGCGCGGCTCGGACCGCAGGGTCCGGAGGAGTACCGGCGCATGATGGAACTCCTGGCGATGGTGCACCAGGAGATCGATCGGCTGCACTGGCCGGCGCTGCTGACCGAGGGCCTCATCCTGGCGGAGAAGCACAACCGGGTCCTCGCCGCGCAGGCGCTGCACCAGGCGATGGCCCTGCATCCGCGCTGCAGTGCCGGCTGGCGGGCGCTCGGACGACTGGCGATCGAGTCGTTCGACTTCGACGGGGCGCAGCGCGCCATCGCTGCCCTGCGACGACTGGACCCGGATCATCCGTATGCGCTGCTCCTGCAGGCGGAGCAGCGCCTCGTGCAGGGCGATCCGGACGAAGCGGCCGAGGCCGTCCGGGATCTCCTTGGGCGGTACCCGGGCCATCGTGAAGCGCTCGCCTTCGCCGCGGCCGCGCGGGCGGTGGCCTTCGACGAGCCGGGCACCCTCCAGGCGCTGGCGCGGGCGGACGGCGTCCAGCCGGGCGCGCCGGACGCATGGCTCCTCGCCGGGCGGATGCTCTCGCTGTTCCGGCAGTACGACTGGGCCTCCGATCTGCTGCGCGAGGCGATCCGGCGCGCGCCGACCTGGTCTGCGCCGCGCATCGAACTGGGGCTCCTCGGCATGCAGGCGGCTCGGGACGATGAAGCACTCGCGCAGCTTCGCATCGCGATCGAGTCGGATCCGTTCAACAAGCGCGCGGCGAACAGCCTGGCGCTGCTGGAGGAGATCGCCGCCTGGGAGGAGCGGCGGACGGATCACTTCATCATCCGCTACCGCCCGGGCGTCGATCGCGTGCTCGTCGATCTCATGGAGGAACCGCTGGAGGAGATCCACCGCATCGTCGGCGGGCGCTTCCGCATCACGCCGGAGCGGCGGACGATCATCGAGGTGATGCCGGACCATGAACGGTTCTCGGTCCGGATCGCCGGCATGCCGGATATCCACACCATCGCGGCGTGCACCGGGCCGATCATCGCGATGGAGGTTCCGCGCGAGGGTCGTCCCGCGATGCACCGCGGGGTCTTCGACTGGGAGCGTGTCCTTCGCCACGAGTACACACACACGATCACGCTGGAGGCGACGCTCAACCGGATTCCGCACTGGCTGACCGAGGCGGCGGCGGTGGCGATGGAGCTGGCACCACGGACGATGCAGACCTGCCTCATGCTGGCGGGCGCGCTGGAGGAGGGCTCGCTCTTCACGCTGGAGAACATCAAGTGGGGGTTCGTGCGGCCGCGGCGGCCGGGTGACCGGTCGAAGGCCTACGCGCAGTCACACTGGATGTTCGAGTTCATGGAGGAGCGGTTCGGCCCCGATGCGATCATCGACCTGCTGACCGAGTACGCGCACGGGCGACGGGACGTGGAGGCGTTCGGCAGCGCGCTCGGCATCGCACCGGATGCGTTCTACCGGGAGTTCATCGCCTGGGCGGGCGAGCAGGTCATGGCATGGGGCCTGGCGCCGGAGCCGTCGTTCACGGCCCTGACCGACGAGGTGCGCATCGCCGATCCGGACCTCCACACGGCGCTGGTGGCGTCGCGCCAGGCGCGGCTCGATGCGATCGCGGAGGCGATCGTGCGATCGATCGGACGGCCGCTGAATCCCGGCGAACGACCGCTGGAGGCAATCGACTGGCCGGACCTGGTGCGACCGCCTGTCGACATCACGCCCGCGCTCATCGCATCCTGGCGGGCGCGGTTCCCCGATCACCCGGAGATCCTGCTGCTCGATGTGCGGCGCCGCCTGGACTCCGGTGAGCGCGGCGATGACGTCCTGGAGGACCTGCGCCGCCTGACCACGCTCCGCCCCGTGGACGACTGGCCGCACCGGCGACTCGCCGAGATCCTGCTTGCCGGCAATGACCCGTCAGCAGCGATCCCGCACCTGGAGGCGCTGGACGTCCGCGAAGAGCGATCGGCGATCTTCGCGCGGGAACTGTCACGCCTGTATCGGCGCCAGGGTGACCTGGATCGAGCGTATGTGAAGGCGCTGCGGGCGGTGTTCATCGATCCGTACCGCGCCGAGTTCCGCGAGACCGCGGCCGCGATCGCGGTGCAGGCGCGGCGATGGTCCGAGGCGCGGCGCCACCTGGAGGCGCTCATCCTCCTGGAGCCCGGTCGGGAGCAGCATCGGCTCCGCCTGGAGCGCGTCAATGAGCTTTCCGCGGCCCCGTGACGGCGCCGGCGCGGCGCGCGAACATGGCGATCGCACGATCGCCGAGTCCCGGGGCGATGGTCATGCCGGCAGCGGCCGCCCGCGCGACCACGCTGGTCCAGACTTCGGGTCGGGGTCGGCGCAGGCAGCGGACGACCGCGCGGGCGACGCGATCAGACGACTGCACGAACGGGCGCGGGACACGGTCCGAGAGCGACGGTGCCCCGGCGCCGCCGGACTGCCGATCCACCACGTCGCCGAACTCGGTCACCGTGGTGATCGGGTGGACGCTGGCGACCTCGATGCCGGTGCCGAGCAGTTCGAGCCGCATCGCCCCGCACCACGCATCCTGCGCTGCCTTCGTCGCGGCATACGCGCCGTAGCAGGGGAGGGAGAACTTGGAGAGGCACGAGGAGCACATGAGCAGGTGGCCGGCGTCTCCTCGCTCCAGCAGACGCCGGCCCGCTTCGCGGAGCAGCGACGCCGCGGCAAAGAAGTTGACGTCGAAGATGCGACGGATGTCCGCGTCCGTCTCGTCGACGGCGCGCCGCGCGTAGCCGTAGCCTGCGTTCGCGAACACCGCGTCCAGCCTGCCGTCATGCGCCCGCTCCGCGGCATCCAGGATCGCGGTCGATGCCTCCGGTGCCGCGACGTCGATGACCAGCACGTCCGCGCGCCCGCGCGATGTCCGGTTGATCCCGTCCGCAAGCGCCTGCAGCCGGTCCAGCCGCCGCGCCACGAGAAGCACGGACATGCCCGTGCCGGCGCACGCCCGCGCCGTCGCGGCGCCGATCCCGCTGCTGGCGCCGGTCACGATGATGGTCCGGCCGTCGAGCGGGCGTGCCATGGGGTGAATGTACCGCGGGGGGTCGCCGCCGGGCGCCGCGTACGCGGCACCGTCGGAGACGTCTGCCTCGGGCGGACCGGCGGGCGTCCCCGTCGCAGCAGCGGGCGGGCGACAGGAGCCTCGACCGGGTATCGCCGGGGACCAGCGTGTGCGCGCGCGGGTGCCGTCCGGACCGCGGTGATCGCGGGTGCGGCCGCGCGACCCGGCGACCCGGGCGATGACGGGGGCCCCGCCGCGATGCCGTCGCACCGTACCGGTCCGGGCTCGAGCACGCTGAAGGTGTCCGGTCCGCACGGGACCGGATCACGCAGGGTGGGCATGCGCGGCGGCCGTGGGCGCCGCTCGACATCCGCACGTGCCGCGGCATCCGGTCGGTCGACGATCGCCGCCCCGCCCCCGTCAGATCGTCGACTCCGTCACCCGCAGGACTTCCTCCACCGTCGTCTGGCCGGTGATCACCTTCCGGAATCCGTCCTCGCGCAGCGTGACCATGCCGCGCTCGGAGCACTGCCGCCGGAACTCGGTGACGTTCGGATTCCGGGCGATGGCATCGCGCAGGAAGTCATCCAGCGCCAGGAGTTCGTAGAGACCAAGTCGCCCCGAGTACCCGGTCTCCCGGCACTTCGAGCAGCCCTTGCCCTTGCGGAGCGTCTCCGAGTTGAGCCCGTGCACGGAGAGGATTTCGACCATGTCCGGACTCACCGGCACATCGGCGCCGCATCCGGAGCAGATGCGGCGCACGAGGCGCTGGGCAAGGACGGCGTTGCATGCCGCACCGACCAGGAACGGCTCGATGCCGATGTTGATGAGTCGGGTGATCGACGCCGGCGCATCGTTCGTGTGCAGCGTGGAGAGGACCAGGTGACCGGTCATGGACGCCTGGATGGCGATGGTGGCGGTCTCCATGTCGCGGATTTCGCCGACCATGATGACATCGGGGTCCTGCCGGAGCAGGGCGCGCAGCGCCGCGGCGAATGTCATGCCGATCCGCTCGTGCGTCTGGATCTGCGTGATGCCCTGGAGGTTGTACTCCACGGGATCCTCGACGGTCGAGACGTTCATCTTGCGCAGGTCCAGTTCCTGCAGCGAGGCGTACAGCGTCGTCGTCTTGCCGGACCCGGTCGGACCCGTGACCAGGATGACACCGTGCGGCTGCGCGATCTGGTGGCGCCAGACCGTGGCGGTGTCCTCGTTGAACCCGAGTTCGTCCAGCCGGACGCGGATCGCCCGGTTGTCCAGGATACGCATGACGGTCTTCTCGCCCTTCGGCGTCGGGACCGTGGAGACGCGGAGATCCAGCGTCCGGCCGCCGACCGTCGCGCGGATCCGGCCGTCCTGGGGAAGCCGTCGCTCGGCGATGTCCAGGTTCGCCATGATCTTGATACGGCTCGTCAGCGCCGCGTGCATCTTCTTCGGCGGGTTCATCATCTCGAAGAGGATGCCGTCGATGCGGAACCGGACCTTGATCGACTTCTCCTCCGGCTCGATGTGGATGTCGGAGGCGCCTTCGCGCACGGCCGTCTGGATGATCCGGTTGACGTAGCGGACGACGGGCGACGAGTCGGCCTCGTCGAGCGTCGCCTCCTCGATCGACTCCTTGACGACCTCGACGTCCTCGTCCTCGTCGATCTCCGCGAGCATGCTCTCGATGTCGCCCTCGACCGGCGCATCCTCCTTCTGCAGCTCGAAGTACCCGCGGATGTCATACCGCGTGACCAGGACGTGGCGGATGGACGCGATGCCCAGGCGGCGCTTGATCTCGTCAAGCACGAAGACGTCCGAGGGCTCCGGTGTGCCGACGACCAGGCGGATGCCCTCGCGCCGCAGCGGCAGCGCGTTGCACGCCTGGAAGAAGTCCGGACCGAGCCGGCTCATGCTGCGGGCATCGACGGCGGCCTCGCCTTCGAAATCGATGCGCTCGAAGGTCATCCCCGCCAGTCCGGCGACGACCTGCTGGACGGCGACCTCGTCGATGCCGAGATCCAGCAGGGACGGGACCAGCGGGGCGCCGGGCGACTGCTTGAGCAGGCGCTCGATGGTCGCGGCATGCTCGGCGGTGGCGATGCCGCGGTCGACGAGTACCGACATCAGGGTGTGCGTGCTGAACGAGCGCCGGTCGGACGGGATGTGGATCTCCGTCAGCGCATCGCCCGGCCGGACCCGGAGCGGGTCCGCCTTGCGGGCGGCGCTGCCGGCCGCGACCTCCCGGCCCAGGCCGGAACCGGAGAGATCCGGAGGGCGCGGCGTCTCGCTCGGATCATTGCGACGGAACAGCGCGTCGGCGGGAGCCGCCGCGGGCGACGTTCCGGGCTCGCGCGGCGCCTGCGGATCCGGCCGCGAGAGATCCTCAAGCAGATCATCAATGTCAAACCTGCCCACGATGCCTCCTGCTGCGCGGCTCGTACATCACTTCGGCGAGTGCACGTAGAGCGTGACGGTGACCGTGACGCCGAGCGCCTTGTCGGTCGCCTCCAGCTCGACCGACCCGGTGGCGATCGATTTCACGACGAACTCCGCATCGCTGCGCGGCGCGCGGATGGCGTCGCCGACGTTGCGGATCTCGTTCTCGATGACGGCAAGCGGTGTCGCGCCGCCGAGGATCGACCGGACCCGGAGTGCCTCACCGGCGGCCCTGAGTTCGCCACGGCGCTTCTCCTGGAGCTGTTCGAGGCTCGGGCCGCGCGGGCCCGTGGCCGTCGGCCGTTCGGCCGGGGCGGGTCGATCCAGGTCGATGGCGGCGATGATGAACGGGTTGCGATGGACGTCCTCGGGCCGGACCTGGCGATCGGTCCGGTCATCCTTCAGGGCGCTGAGGATCTCGTCGTCCGTGCGCAGGATCGCGGCGCGTCCGGTCCCCGGCTCACCGCCGAGCGTCTGCCGGAGGAAGTTCTCCACCGTACTCTCCACCTCCCGGTCGAAGCCGGTGGCGGCGGTGAGCTGCGCCAGTTTCCGCATCGAGAAGAGTCCGCCGGCGGCAACCACGACGACGATGGCGATCAGGATGGCGCCGGCATTGACCTTCCGCCGGCGCCCGGCGGTCGCAAGCGGATCGATGGCGGCATCGTCGGAGAACTCGCCGGTGCCGAGCGGCATCGTACGGGTGTCGTCGCCGGTGTCCGTGTCATTGACGTTCCTGAGTTTCATGGCGCAGGTCCTCCTCGTCCGCTCAACCCGCGCTGCGGGAAGTCGACTGGCTCTCGGGCTCGTAGTAGATGCTCAGAATGAAGTCGGCGCGCATGGTGCCGGGCCGGAACTCGGCGTTGTGGCCGGTCCGCTGCGGGACCATCCGGCGGATCTTCAGTTCATGAATCCGCGTGATACGGGAGAGCGCCTCCAGCTCCAGGAGGAACCGGTAGAAGCCGTCGAACTCGCCCTCCAGGCTCATCCGGAGCGGGAGTTCCATGTACTCCGCGGCCGGGACGGTCTTCTCGCTCTTGATGCTCTTGACCGCGAGCATGTTGCCGTCGGCGATCTGCCAGACCTGCTTCAGGATGTCGTCGACCGCCTTCTCGGACGGCAGTTTCTCCACGACCAGCTTGATCGATTCACGGCCCTCCATGATCATCAGCTCGAGATCATCGATCTTCGAGGTGATCTCGGCGAGGTTCGCCAGGCGACCGCGCTTGACGTCGATCTCGCGAAGCGCGGACTCGATCTCCCCGTTCCGCGGCTTGAAGACATAGAAGAGCGACATCACCGGCACCGCAAGCAGCACGGCGAAGAAGATCAGTTCGCGGAATCCGAATCGCATGGTTCACTTCCTCCCCGCGGCGGTGTCCGTGGGCGCGTTGACGACGGAGGATCCGGCCGGTCCCTGCGCGTGCAGGGCATCGCGGAGGCGGCGCGGAACCTGGAGCGGTTCGACGGACCGGATATCGCCGTCCGTGTCGAGCAGCATGTCGATCTTGAACTT
Source organism: Phycisphaeraceae bacterium (assembly GCA_019636755.1). Taxonomy (GTDB): domain Bacteria; phylum Planctomycetota; class Phycisphaerae; order Phycisphaerales; family SM1A02; genus JAHBWZ01. The sequence continues at coordinate 74,563 of JAHBWZ010000003.1, forward strand.
GCGGAGCAGCTTTCCCTCGATCTCCTGCTCCTCGGAGTAGTCGAGCGCGACGTCCTGGAGCAGCGGGTAGCCGTTGAGTTCATTGAGGAACCGGGAGACCTCGAGGTCGGTCGGCGCGACGCCCACCATCTGGATCGATGTCCGGAACCTGGGGGCCTCGATCCGGCGCGGCGCCTGCGCGACGGCTTCCGCGCGGGTCGGAGCGCGGCGTGACGCGGCACCGCCGCGGCTTCGCGGCGCCGGTGCAGGCTCGGGCTCGGTGCGCCGGACCGGCGCGCGGACGCGCTCGCTGGCGAGATTGAACTCGAGCAGGCTCAGTCCGTCCGGCATCCGGTTGATGATCTCGGCGAGGAGGATGGACCGCGGGATGCGCTCGACGATCGTCGCCGCCAGTTCGGCCTTGTGCAGCATCTCGGTCTTCTGTTCCTCCAGTTCCTGCAGCATCCGGATGTCCTCCGCGGCCGCCTGGTACTCCGCGTTGATCCTGGCCTGCTCGGATTTCACCTGCGTCCAGCGCTGGTTGGTCCACATGAAGGCGAGGAACACGCCGAACATCACGACCACGAAGAGAAGCATGCAGATCACGTTCGTCCGCAGCTCCGCCTTCTGCGCGAGGTAGTCCTCCGGGAGGAAGCTGGCGTTGTTGCTCATGTTGGGTTCTCCTGCTTCACAGATCCGTCGGAGCACTGCAGAGGCCGCATGCGACGGTCCAGCCGGGCTGCGGTTCGCGCAGATCGACACCGGGTGTTTCGAGTGCCGCGTCGCCGAGAAGGCGAAGCAGCGGGTCGCCGAGGAATGTCGGGATGCCGAGACGCTCCGCCATCGCCCGACCGAGCCAGAGCTGCCGTGCCTCTCCACCGGCAAGGACCAGCCGATCGACCTCGCGATCGGGGAAGAGCGACGCGTGATACCGGAGGCACATCGCCAGTTCATCCGCGATCGTGTCGACGAGTTCGGTCAGATCCACTTTCGCGGAGACGAGGCTCGGGGTGCCCCTGGGCGGCGCCTTCGTCGCGGTCCCCGCGCCCACGGCCTGGGACCATGCATCGCTGGCCGCGGAGAGGATGGCCGAGTCGCGCGACGACCGCTCACCGCGGGCGGCGCGCCGGGCCTGGTCGCCCATGCCGAGGCGCTGTGTCCGTGCGGCGATGACGTCGCAGTGCAGTTCCGCGGCCATGCGCTGATCCATCTGTCGTCCGCCGATGGCGATGTACCGCGCCAGGACCAGCCGGTCGCCGTGCGCGATGGCGACCTGCGCGCCGCCCCAGCCCAGGTCGACGAACATCGTGGTCAGTCCCCGGTCCGCATCGGTCTGGAAGAGATGCGAGAACGCGTGGATCATCGCCTGCGTCTCCGGGTGGACGCCGACGACGTTGAGCTTGAAACGGCGGAGCATCTCGACGAAGTGCATGACCGTGTCACGGGCGATCGCGAAACAGATCGCCTCATGCCGCAATTGGCCGCCGCGCTGGATGTCCGTGACGTCGCGGTATCGGATGACCAGGCCCTCGGGCGAGACACCGAGTCGCATCTGGAGCTGCCCCTTGACCTGGTCCAGTCGTGTCGTGCCCTCGACGTTCGGCAATTGCATGTGCTGGATGAACGTCCGTGAACTGGGCAGCGCGATGACCGCGCGCTTCGCGCGGAACTTCCCGCTGGACAGCAGGCCCGGGACGTAGTCGTTGCAGTAGGCCAGGAGCTTCTCCGTGTCGCCCCGGATGGCGTCCGGAATCGGAAGCTCCCCGGCGGCGACGACCTGCGGCTTCTCGCCGACGGAGACCTGGAGCATCTTGATGGATGCCGTCCCGAAGTCGATCGCGATGGGCGAGAGCTGATTCTGGAAGACCGAGAACGCCATGCAGGGCTCCGCGCTGGGACGGTTCCGGAGCGGAACACGCCCCACGACCATCGGCGCCCGGCGCGGGCGGATTCAGTGGCGGCACCGTCGCGTCCGGCGGGTGAGGCGGAGTCACGCGATCATGCGGGGGATTCGACCTGCGCCGTTCCACGCGGGTCCGGAAACGACGCCATGCGCGCGGTGGCGCTGGACGCGTGTCACGGGCGTGGTCGGCGGGCGCCCGCCCAGCGCGCCGTCAACGCCCGCCCAGGGCCCGGACGGCATCGCGGACGACGGTGCCCAGGCGATCGAGGGCGCCGGGAAGGTTCCATTGCTGGTGCGCCCGATCGCCCGTCAGGTTGCTCATGACGCGCAGCTCGATGGCTGGAACGCCGAGACGCCGCGCCGCGTGCACGACGGCCGCGCCCTCCATCGCTTCGGCGAGCGCACCGGTCCGCGCCTGGACGGCGGCGGCGGCTTCGTCCGTGCCGGAGCAGGTCGCCACGGTGGCGATCGGGCCGATCGGGAAGAGGCGACCGAGCGCGTCGAGGAGCGCCTCGTCCACCGGCACCGCGTTGCCCGGGAAGTCACCGAGCGACAATCCGATCGCTTCCAGCGTGACGAAGCCGTCGCGCGTGACCAGTCCCTCCTCCGCGTAGATGCACGCGGACGCGACGAGCGGGTCGGTGACGGCGAGGCCGCTGCCCGGCAGCGCGCCCGCCACGCCGGCACTGAGGACCGCGCGGAAGCGATCGGGGCCCAGAAGCGCTTCGCAGGTGGCGCAGGCCGCGTTGGTCCGGCCGATGCCGCCCGCGATCACCCGGGCGCCGGACAGCAGCCCGATCGCACGGGCCTCGGCCTCGACGGCGGTCACGATCAGGACTGGCCGCGGGTCGGGCATCGTCAGTGCGGTGCGGCGCCGCCGTGCAGGATCGACCGGAGCGCTCCGTCGAGCGCCGCCAGCGGGATCACCTGCTGCGCGCCGCGGTCGAGGTCCTTGACGGCGACCTCCCCTCGCTCGAACTCGCTGCCGATGATGACCGCGGTCCGGGCGCGCGCCTTCGCGGCGTCTCCGAGCAGTTTCCCGAGATTCGTCGAGGACCGGCCGGAGGCGCGGGCGTGGAGGCCGGCGCGACGGAGCTGCATGAGAACGGCATCCTGGCGGGGCGCGCCGGCGGCGAGGTCGATGACGAACGCATCAGGGCGCGGAAGGTACGACTCGCGCGGTCCCAGGCGGCCCCGGTCCTCCAGGACGAGGCGGATGACGACATCGCCCATCGCGAAGCCGAACGCGGGCGTCGGCGGTCCGCCGAAGAGTTCCACGAGGCGGTCGTATCGTCCGCCGCCGGCGATGGCGCGCTCGGCGCCGCTCGCCTCGTGGATCTCGAAGACCGTGCCGGTGTAGTACGCAAGCCCGCGCACCACGCCGAGGTCCAGGTCGCACCAGTCGAGCACGCCGGCCGCCTCCAGGCGGGTCGCGATCTCCCGGAGGTGCCGGAGCGCCGGATGTCCGTCCGCGATCGCGCCGAAGCGGGTGCCGAGCGCGTCGATCGCAGGCCCCAGCAGGGCGCGCGCCGGGCGCGGGGCGCCGGCAAGCTCGTCGAGACATGCCAGGGCCTCCGTCGCGATGCCCAGTTCGCCGGCCCGCGCGCGGAAGGCGGCCGGCTCCACCTTGAGGCGGCGGTCGAGCCACGCGAGCGCGGGGGTGAGCGCCGCCTCGGCCACGCCGCCCAGGCGTGTGAGCAGCAGGGTGACGAGGTCACGATGACTGATCCGGATCCGGACCTCGGCGGGGTCCAGGCCGAGCAGCGCCAGCGTGTGCGCGGCCGCCGCCAGGACGTCCACCTCGGCGCGAGGCGACGGATCGCCGAGGACGTCGCAGTTCCACTGGATGTGCTCCCGCAGCCGCCCGCGCTGGGGGCGTTCGGCCCGGAACATCGGCGCGATCGAGTACCAGCGGATCGGCTTCGGGTAGTCGCTGCCGTGCGCGGCGACCATGCGCGCGAGCGTCGGTGTGAACTCGGGGCGGAGTGCGTAGTCCTTCTCGCCGCCTGCCCGGCGGAACGAGAAGAGTTCGCTCACGATCTCATCGCCGCTCTTGACGGTGTAGAGCTCCAGGTGCTCGAACGTCGGGCCGTCGATCTCGTCGAAGCCGTGCCGCAGGGCGACCTGTCGCCAGATCTGCTCGACGTGGCGTCGGACGGCCATGTCCGCGGGAAAGAAGTCCCGCGTTCCGGTCGGCGGCTGGAAGCGCTTCGGCGCGCTCATCGTGGCGGGACTCCCTCGTCCGGTCCGTGGTACGGCCGTGTATCCGATCGGACCACCGGTGTCATCCGACCGGGACCATCGGGATCAGCCATTCGACGAGAATCGCGAAGACGATGCCCAGTCCGACGACACCGCCGACGATCCAGATCGTCGCGACAAGGACTTCCCGCCAGAAGCGGTCGAAGCGCCCGGCGCGGAGTGACTTGTGCACGATCGCGATGCCGAAGGCGAGCGGCAGCAGTGAGAGCCACCAGATCGGCTGGAGGGCATGAAGCGGGGTGATGAACGGGACCCAGCCGGGCGCGGCGGTGATCATGCACGCTCTCCCCGGCGCGCCGTGTCGCCGTCATCCGGTCGCGCCGCGTCCGCCGCGTTCCGTCGATCGGCCGGCTCCCTTCGGGGCGGATGCAGGGCATCCAGCATCACGGCGAGATTCATGAGTCCCGCGAGGGCGATGAACAGGGTCCCGATCTCGTTCACGTGGCTGATGCCGGTCCGGCGGATCCAGTTCATCGGCGCGTCCGCGCCGGCCAGGTAGGCGCTCTTCCAGGCCGGATCGCCGAACCAGCCGGGCGGGCCGTCGACGAGCAGGCCGCTGCGAAGCCAGTCGATGACGAAGGCGAGAGGGCCGATGATGACCTGCGCCAGGAACCAGAGCCGGTCGCTGCGGCTGTCGACCGCGTCGACCCCGCCGATCAGAAGCCCGACGAAGACCAGGAACAGGAGCCCCAGCATGATGTACGCGCCCCGGCGACGGTCGCCAAGGACGATGTGGCCGAGTCCGGGCCAGAGCCATGCGGCCAGCGCCGCATCCGGTCGATAGGGTCTGGGGGGCTCGGGATGGGCGGACATATCGGTTCCTGGCGGGATCGTGTCGAGCGCCTCGGCGCGAATGTGCCGAAGTAGTGTTCCGGGCGGGAGCGAGACCGGACAGTCTACCGGAGCAGGACGCGGGACCCGCGGGAGCGGCGGGGGCTGGAGATGACGATGCACAGCGAGAAGATGGACGCGGCCGGAACCGGCGGTACCCGGCCGCGCGAGGACGACCGGCGTGAGAGCGTCGTGGATCGGCGGACCGGCATCGATCGTCGTCGGCTCGGTGACGCGTCGGACGCGACCAACCTGGAGCGGAGACGAGGTCCCGGGCGGCGGCGCACCGACTTCATGCGCGCGGCCGAAGAGGGCGAGATGACCGAGGAACAGTTCATGTTCATCATGGCCATCGAGGCCTTCCGGAAGGTGAACGGCAAGACGTTCCCCTCGTGGACGGACGTCCTCGAGGTGATCCGGAAACTCGGGTATCGAAAGACGATGCCATCCGAACTGAACCTGGGCAGCCGCGTGCAGGACTGGACGGAGAAGCCCACCGCGCCCAGCGGCGTCTGGAAGGAAGAGCCCGCGGCCGAGTGAGGCCGACGCGCGACGCGGCCCGGCCGACGGTCCGGGTCCGGTCCGCGTCGGCGCGATGGCGCGCCGACCGCCGGTACCCGCCATCGGTCAGCGCTGGCTCTCGGCCTTGTACCACTCGGCATTCTTCGCGACGTATTCGCGCCACTCCGCCGGGAGGTCCTCCTCGGGGAAGATCGCCTGCACCGGGCACTCATCCACGCAGAGGCCGCAGTCGATGCACGTCTCCGGGTCGATGTACAGCTGATCGGCCGGGCCGAAACTGCTTTCGTCCGAGGTCGGATGGATGCAGTCGACCGGGCACACCTGCACGCAGGAGGTGTCCTTGGTTCCGATGCAGGGCTCAGCGATGACGTGCGTCATGGGACGGCGGTTCCTCGGGATCTCAGCAGGGCCCGTCGGGGCGCGGGGCGGCCATTGTAGCCAGGCCTGGAAAGCCATTCCGACGCTGGTTCGACCGGGGGAACACGATGTCCGGGACTCGGCCGGCCCGATCCAAAAACAGAGCAGGGCCGGCCTGGAGGCCGACCCCGCTGTGTGCTGTCTGCCAGCGATCGGGTCCGATCACATGGCGGCCATGGTCGCCGTCTTGCGGCGGGTGGCCTTCTTGCGGCGGGTGGCCTTCTTGCGAGTGGCCTTCTTGCGGGTGGCCTTCTTGCGGGTGGCCTTCTTGCGGGTGGCCTTCTTGCGAGTGGCCTTCTTGCGGGTGGCCTTCTTGCGAGTAGCCTTCTTGCGGGCGACCTTCTTCCGGGCGACCTTCTTGCGGCCGGCCTTCTTGCGGGCGACCTTCTTCGTGGCGCGCTTCTTCTTGGCCATTGAGATGACCTCCTGTGATTGATTGCCGTGTCGGAGCGGCATGTGCGCAGATCGCGCTTGTGGCAGCCACCTGCCACCGTGGTAGTTGTACCCTCTATCGGATGCCCATGTGAAGTCACTTCACAGAAAATGTGAGCGCGGTATCGTCCGCGCCATGTCGTCAGGGATCCGCTGTCACGCGCCGACGATGTCTGCCGGAGTCCGCGCGCGGCGCCGGACGCCGGGCGCGACGCGTCGGTGACGGGTCGTGTCCGCGACGCGGCACAGTCGGAGGCCAGGTGCGCAAACAGATGAAAGAAACGAAGTTCCGGATTCACCTGGTCGGTGCCCGAGGTCGCATGGGGACGCGCATCGCGGCGATCGCCGGCCAGGATGCGCGCGTCGCCGGCGTTGTTCCCTGGCCTCGGGACCAGCCGATCGGCGCTGCCGTCCGCGACCCGGCGCAGCCGGATGTCGTCATCGATTTTTCTTCGCCGGGCGGCGTCGAGACGAGTGCTTCTCTCTCGGAGCACCTGGGCGCAGCGCTGCTCGTCGGCACGACCGGGCTCGGTGAGGCGGCGCTGCGGCGCGTCGAGCGGGCCGCGGAGCGCGTGCCGGTGATGGTCGCGCCGAACACGTCGCGGGGGGTCGCACTGCTGGCGCACCTGGCGGGCGAACTCGCCCGATTGCTTCCGGAAACCTTCGGAATCGAGATCGTGGAGTCGCATCACCGCGGGAAGCGAGACGCACCCTCCGGGACCGCGCTGCGCCTGGCGGAGAAGATCCGCGGGGCCGGGCGGACCGACCTGGATGCATCACACGTGCACTCGATCCGGATCGGTGACATCGTCGGAGAGCACGAGATCATCGCCGCGGGCGACGGGCAGGTCCTCCGACTCTCCCATCGCGCCGAGTCCCGCGACGTGTTCGCGCAGGGGGCGGTGGACGCCGCCGCGTGGCTCTGCCGGCAGCGTCCCGGGCGGTACACGATCGATGAAGCGATGGCCGCCGGCTGACCGCGCCGGCGGGGCGGCGGTCGCTGCGCCCGGGCGCGGCGGTGGGCGGCGTCGCCGGGTCAGGGTCGGTCGGTCGTTCGCGCCACGGCCTGCGGCGCTGACAGGTGGAAGAGCGAGTGAACCGTCGTCCCGTTGATCGTGTTGTAGGCGTCGAGCGCCTCCGGTTCCGAGAGCGCCGCGGGCACGCGGGCGCGGACGATGCCCCGGTAGGGGTTGTACCAGAACGCCGCATCGGACTCGCTGGTGGCGATCGGCCTCGGCGGATGTTCGAGCGAGCGATTCGTGTCCGCCGCGATCTCGATCCACGGACGGCGACCGTCCAGGAGCGCGTTGCGGGGAGGGGCGTCGCCGAGCTGCAGCCTCCGGAACCACTCGGGGTCGATCGTTGTCGCGACCGGGCGGTCGACGGCACGGTCGGCGTGCCCCTGCTGTTCCAGGACTTCATGGAGTGCGAGAAGCCGCTGGAGCTGGACGACCGCGTCGCGCGTTTCCCGGACGTCTGCATCGAACAGGGCGTCCCGGCGCCGGCTGTCGTGCATGAGCACCACGATGCCGCCGACCATCACCACGATGAGCAGTGCCTGCAGGAAGCGCATGATCCGGGGAGTTCATCGACCGGCTCTCGCGCGCCCCTGCGCCGGGTGAACGCGGTGCATCCACGGCATGGTGCAGCCGCGCGGACTGGGTGAAGGTCGCGGACCGATATCATCCGCGCATGACCGAGATCCGCGTCGAACAGTTCCCCAACGGGCTCGTGGTCCTCCTGGAGCCGGTGCCCGGCGTTCGATCCGCCGCGGTCACGATCCGGGTTCCGGCCGGGTACGCCGTGGACGCGTCCGCCGAGGACGGGGCCGCGGCCATGCTCAGCGAACTGGTCCTGCGCGGTGCCGGTGACCGGGACAGCCGCGCGTTCAGCGATGCGCTGGATCGGCTCGGCGTGCAGCGCGGCTCCGATGTCCACGCCCATCACATCGAACTCTCCGCGACGTGCGTGGGCCCCGCCCTGCCGTCCGCCCTGGAACTCCTCGCCGATGCGGTGCGCCGGCCGCACATCGGGGACGACGCGGTGGACGCCGTGCGATCGCTGTGTCTCCAGGAACTCGAGGGCCTGGACGACGATCCGCAGGGACGCGTGATGCTGCACCTGCGGGCGCGGCATCGGCCGCCGCCGTTCGATCGACACGGCCTGGGCAGGGCGGAGGCGCTGGAGCACCTCGACGGCCCCGCGCTGCGGGCACTCTGGCCGCGGCGCGCCGCGGCGCACGGCTCGATCATCGCCATCGCCGGCGCATTCGAGATGGAGCGGACGCGTGACACGCTCCAGGAGCGGTTCCGGGAGTGGGGCGGCGTGGGCGCGGATCCCGCGCCGACGGGCCCTCCCGCGCGCGGCGCGATCGCCGTACCGCACGAATCGGCCCAGGTGCATCTCGCCCTGGCGTGGGACGCTCCGCGCGAGCGCGATCCTGACGCCATGCTCGAACGGGTGGCCGTCTCGATCCTCGGCGGTGCCTCCAGCGGCCGGCTCTTCACCAGGGCGCGCGTCGAACGCGGCCTCTGCTACAGCATCGGCGCGTCGTACAGCGGCGGCCGGGACGAGGGCATCGTCACGGCGTACGCCGGGACGACGCCGGAGCGGGCACAGGAGACGCTCGACGTGATCCTCGCCGAGGCCCGTCGGCTGCGGGAGGGCGTCACGCAGGAGGAGTTCGAGAGCGCGATCATCCGGCTGAAGAGTCGCGTGGTCATGGCGGGAGAGTCGGTCCCCGCCCGCGCGGGCCGGCTCGCGTCCGACTGGTTCCGACTCGGACGTCCGCGGACACTGGCCGAGGTGGCGTCGGCGATCGACGCAGTGACCTTCGAGGCCGTCAACGACTTCTGTGCACGGCGCCGCTTCGGACGACTCTCGCTGGCGACGATGGGCCCGGTGACGCTCGACGCCGCGGCGATCGATCGGATCGACGAGGACCATCCCGCCGGCCTGGCCGTGTGACGGGCCGGGACCCGTCGGCGAGGGACGCGCTTTGACACGCCGGGGGCCGACGTGTTTCATGGTGCCATGCCGCTGCTGACGACACTGCCCGCCCCCGGGACTCGAGTCCGGGTGACCCAGCAGATCCCGCACACGGATCGCGTCTGGACCAGGACCGTGGAGGGGACCATCGTGCGCTGCCAGCAGGCGATGACGGGATCCTGGTTCGCACACGCGAAGGACGATCGGCTCTGGCTCGACCGGATGGAACTGCGCCTGGACGACGGTGAGATCGTCGTGCTGAATCTCGACCAGTACACAGTCGTCGAGCCCGTGAACGGCGGGTCATCGGCCACGGGCTGATCCGGCGGAAGTGTGGCCGCGGCACTCCGGGATCACGGGGTGAAGATGCATCGATCCACGCCGGCAGCACGCACCGGCCGCGCTGTCGCACACGTCATTCGCCGCCCGCCCGCAGGACCAGGTGGTGCTCGAAGAATGCGCCGTCGGCGGACTCGAACGCGGCATGGATCAGCGGTCGCGCCGGGAAGCGGAGCGCGCCGGGCTCGAGCCGGACGAGGTAGGTCCGCAGGACCTCGTCGAACCGAAGGGCATTCTCGTCCCCGTCACGGAGATCAACGCGCCACTGCGCGAGACTCCCGGCCTGCGGGCCCGCATCATCGTCGAAGAGACTCAGCGTCATGACCCCCATCGCCCGGCTGGTGTGACCGTCGCCATCGCGGAATTCGACCCGGATCTCCAGTTGCCGGGTCTCGCCATGGACGATGAGCATCCGGGAGAGCGGATGAATCCGCATGACCCTTGGCCAGTAGAGCCAGGCGGCGTCGGTGATCAGCGCCGGCGTCCCGGTCGCTTCGTCGCGCCACGGGCCGGGCTTCATGCAGGCGGACACGATCGGCTGAAGCGCAAGGGCAAGGCACAGCGCCGCTCGGCGCCGGCGCGGGGACGTGCCGATGGTCGCCGGAGGAGCACCGACACAGGCCGTGATCGGAGGTCCGGCTCGGCGCCGCCGCCTTCTCATGCGGGGAAGGATACAGTTGCCGCCTGTCCGCCGTACCGGCGCATCACCGCCCTCGATCATGCCTCTCCTGACGCTCGCCAATATCCAGCACAGTTACGGAAGTCGACTCATCCTCGACGGCGCAACACTGTCGATCGAGCCGGGCGAGAAGATCGGGTTCGTCGGTCGCAACGGCACCGGCAAGACGACGCTGATGCGGGTGATGCTGGGGCGGCTGACGCCGGACCGTGGAACCCTGCAGGTCCAGCGGGGGGCGCGGATCGGGTACCTGAGCCAGGACCCGGAGTTCAACCTCGACGACACCGTCAGGGACGCAGCCGAAGGCGCGTTCGCCGAACTCCACGCGCTGCACGTCGAACTCAATGAACTCTTCGAGCAGATGTCCAGCGCCGAGGGAGAGGCGCTGGACCGGCTGCTCCGGAAGCAGGCCCGGCTGGAGGGCCGGATGGAGGCGGCGGGGGGGTACGCGATCGATCACCGGATCGACGCCACCCTGCATGGGCTCGGATTCACGGATGACCAGTTCGGGCAGCGCGTGGGCAGTCTCTCGGGCGGGCAGAAGGGGCGGCTCGGGCTTGCCCGGCTGCTCCTCGAGTCGCCGGACCTGCTTCTGCTCGACGAGCCGACCAATCACCTCGACATCGACGGCCGGATCTGGCTCGAGGAGTTCCTCGCCGCGGAGTACCCCGGCGCCGTGCTCGTGGTCAGCCACGACCGTCGCCTGCTGGATCGCGTGGTCCACCGGATCGTCGAGGTCGATCGGGGTGTGATCCTCGAGTACCCGGGAAACTACCAGGCGTTCGTCGAACTGCGGCGCGAACGGCAGCTCACCCAGGCCCGGGTCTGGGACAAGCAGCAGGACCGGATCCGCCAGGAACGCCAGTTCATCGACCGGTACCGCGCCGGTCAGCGGGCGAGGCAGGCGAAGGGACGGGAGAGTCGACTCGATCGATTCATCCGCGATGAGGTGATCGAGCGCCCGCTCGAACTCGATGTCATGCGCCTGCAGCTCCCCAAGGCGCCGCGCAGCGGAGACCAGGTCGTCTCCGTCCAGGGCCTGACGAAGGGATTCGGTGACCTTGTTCTCTTCAGGGATCTCGACCTGACGATCAGCCGCGGTGACCGGATCGGCATCATCGGGCCGAACGGCGCGGGCAAGACGACGCTGGTGAGGTGTCTGCTCGGGGAGATCGAACCGGACGCCGGCGAGGTGCGACTCGGATCGCGCCTGAGCATCGGGTACTTCAGCCAGACCCATGAGCGCATCGACCTGTCACTGACCGTCTGGCAGTACCTGCAGTCGGTCATCGTCTCGCTGGACGGCGGCGCGCGAGCCTCGGAGCAGCAGGCGCGCGATCTCGCGGGCGCCTTTCTCTTCTCCGGGATCGAGCAGGACAAGACGCTCGCCGACGTATCCGGCGGCGAACGGTCGCGCGCGGTGCTTGCCGGACTGGTGGCCGGCGCCCACAACCTTCTCGTGCTCGACGAACCGAGCAACCATCTCGACATCCCGTCGGCGGAGCGGCTGGAGCAGGCACTTTCGGCGGATGGGGGGTACGACGGAACCGTCCTGCTGATCACCCACGACCGGGCGCTCCTGGACAGTGTGTGCACGTCGCTGCTGATTCTCGACGGACACGGTACGGTCCGGTCGTTCACCGGCAACTGGTCCGAGTGGGAAGCGCGACGGCAGGCGGAGGCGAAGGCCGAGGAAGACGCGCGGTCGCGCGCCCCGCGCCCCGCTCGCAGGCCCGCCGCGGCGCCGACGGCCGGCGCTGCGCCCAGGAGTCCGCGCGATCCGCTCGATCGACTGACGCTCGAGGAGATCGAGTCGCGCATCGCGGGCGTGGTCGATGAACGTGCCCGGATCGACCGGGACCTTGCGGATCCGGCCGTGTGCCGCGACCACGAGCGCAGCCGGAGTCTCGCGCGACGACGGGACGAACTGGAGCGGACGCGCGAGGCGCTCGAGGGCGCATGGCTTCGACGCGCTGAGCAGCAGTCTGACGCTCCCTGATGTCGTGTGGACCCTCGGGATCGGACCTGCGGTGCAGGTCCGGTCAGGCACGCGCGAGCAGCAGGGTGCCATCGAGCCGGCGGACCTCGATGACCGCCGAGGCCAGGCGGGCTGCTTCATCGGTCCGGAGCTGAAGCGGCAGCCCGGTCACGAACGAGCGGCACTCCACCGTGCGTGAGAGGATCTCGCCCTCGGAATCACGAGCGGTGATGGTCAGTGACGTCCCCGGGGGAACGCCCAGGACGAGCAGGCTGGTCGCATCGTGGCGCTCGCCGATGAGAACGTACCCGACGGCGTGGACGCCGGGCGCCTGCGGCTGCAGCAGGATGCGGCGGCTGTGCGGGTCGTTCGCGAGCGTCACGGCGTCGCGTCCGACGATCTCCTCGAACCGGAGATCGGCACGGTGGTTGAGCGCGGCGTCGCTGATGACGCCGATGCGCTCCAGCAGGCGGAGGTTGAAGAACAGTGACACCAGGAGGGCGCCGATGAGCAGGAAGGACGCCGCACGCCACATCTGGCCGCCGAGCAGGCGCTGAACGCGGGTCGGAGGGCGCATGCGGACGCCGCCTGCCGCCGGGCCGATGGTGGCCAGCGGCGCCGGCGCCGCGTCGGTCACGGCCCGCTGCATCACGGCGGCGATGGTCCGTTCCCGCAGCGCGGGGCCCGGCTCGACCGGCGGGAGCAGGGTCGTGTCACCGGCGACGGCCGCCTGGATCTCCCGGATCTCATGACGGAGTGCGGGGGTCGCCTGGTGGAACGATCGCGTGAAAAGGGCGGCTCCGTAGTCGTCCAGCATCGCGAGGGCGTCGAGGGGTGCTTCCTCGAGCAACTGCTCGCTTGTCAGTGGGGGCGGCGTGGTCATGCGTTCGTGTCCGTCATCCGTCGACTGCTCTATTCGTGATCCGCTGCGGTGCTGTTGCGTACCTTTCCGACGGAATTCAGCGTGCGCGACCGGGTTATGGGAGCACGCCGGTCACCCCGCCCAGTCCGTTGCCGGGCGATCCCGGAGTCGTGCCAGTCCGCGACTGAGCGCGGACTTGATGGTTCCCAGCGGCGCGTCCAGCTGGATGCTGACCTCCCGGAGCGTGAAGCCCTGGAGATAGGTCCGCTCGATGACCGTGCGCTGCAGTTCCGGGAGTTCGGCGAGGCGGCGGCGCAGGCCATCGCTCCAGTCGCCCGCCTCCATGGGCGGACCGTGGAGCGACCCGCCGCCGCCCGGGGCGACCGGTTCCTCCTCCATGCCGCCTTCCGCGGGCCGGACCGAGCCGCGGCGAAGCCGATCGATGAGGTGCCGGCGGGTGATGAGCATGACCCAGGTGACCAGCTTGGCGCGGCGGGGATCGAACCGGTCCGCGGTCTGCCAGAGCCGGATGAAGATCTCCTGGACCGCGTCCTCTGCCTCCTGCTGCGTGGGATGGAACTGCCACGCGACCTTGAACACCAGCGACCCGAAGCGGTCGTACAGCTCCCGGACCGCGGCTTCGTCGCCGGCCGCGATCCGGTGCATGAGCATCAAGTCCTGCTGGCCCTGTGGATCGGTCGTGGCGCAACTCCCTGGCGCTGTGAAACCGGGCCGTCCCGGCGGACCGGGCACCATCGGTGACGTATCCGCCGATGACCTGCCGGCCGACGGCAGGTCCGCGACGGCCCTCCCCATGCATCGGTGAATCCGTCGGTCCGATGCGATGCGGACCGGGCGCGACGACGCGGACTCCGGTCCACGCAGTGTAGCGGGAGGCCGTCACAAACCCGGAAGTTTCCCTCCTCGGCCCCGTCCGTTCCGATGTACACTCGGGTGTCGGTTCGAGGACCATGGGGGGGTTCCGGGGCATGCGCCGGGGGCTGCGGCTCGAGGAAACTGGTTCATCGGGAGAGGACACAATCAGGCCGGCCTTTTCCCCGCCGTGGCGCGGGGGGCCAGCGAGAGGCGTCCTCGCAGCGCGTGGGGCTGCTGCGTGCCAAGGGAGTTCAGACACGAACGAGATCCAGGCGGTGCGTCGCGGCGCGCCCGGGTGTCGACGCGCGCCGGCTTCAGCCTGATCGAACTGATCACCGTCCTCGCGGTGGTCGTCCTCCTCACGGGCCTCCTGCTTCCCGCGCTGACGCATGTCCGTGAGAGTGTGAATCGCGTGCTTTCTGCCTCGAATCTCCGGCAGATCGGACTCGGTGTCACGATGTACGACCGGGACTACAACGTCCTGCCGTACTCCAGGGAACTGCGGTTCCATCGCCCGCACGAGCTGATGGCGGCGTGGGCGGGCACCCAGACCGGCTGGGACGGACTGGGCCGGCTCTGGAGCGGGCACTATGTCAGCAGCCCGGAGGTGTTCTATTCACCGAGCCACCGGGGCCTTCATCCATTCGCCCGCTACACGTCCGAGTGGATGTCGCCGACCGGCGCAAGGATCTACATGAACTACCACTACGGTGGTGATGTGGACTGGCTGCAGGTCTCCCGGCGCCGATCGCTTGCCTCCGGAATCGAGATTCTGCTCGCGACCGACGGTCTGCGCACCCGAAGCGACTTCAACCACCGCGTCGGTATGAACCAGCTTCGAGGAGACGGCTCCGTCCGCTGGCGCGAAGACAACTCGATCTACGACTCCCTGCCGATCGACATCTCGGTCCACGCGCCTCCGCCCGCGGATCTTGAGTCGATCGTCCGGGCGTTCCGGACCATCGAATCCGGGCCGGAGGATTGACGAAGATCCGCACGTTCGTGACCGGAGCGGCCGGCTTCATCGGGTCGCATCTCTGTGGTGCGCTGCTCGATCGCGGTGATGTCGTCGTCGGTCTGGACAACTTCGACCCGTTCTACCCGCGCCGGTTGAAGGAGCGCAACCTTGCTCCGCTGACGGCACGAGGACTGGCGTTCAACGAGGTCGACCTCCGCGACGCGGAGTCGCTCCGCGGCGTCATCGTCGAGGCGAAACCGGACCGGATCTTCCACCTCGCGGCCCTGGCCGGCGTCCGGCCGAGCATGCAGCGGCCGGCGGCGTACGCGGAGGTCAATGTCACCGGCACCGTCCATCTGCTGGAGGCGGCACGGTCCGCGGGGGTGCGCGACGTGGTCTTCGCGTCCAGTTCCAGTGTCTACGGGAATTGCAGCGCGGTGCCGTTCCGGGAGACCGACGCCTGCACCGAGCCGATCAGCCCGTATGCCGCCACCAAGCGCTCGGGCGAACTCCTCTGCGGGACCTGGGCACAACTCTTCGGGATGTCCATCGGATCCCTCCGGTTCTTCACGGTGTACGGCCCGGCACAGCGGCCGGACCTGGCGATCGCGCAGTTCCTGGCGCGGGTCTCGGCCGGGGACCCGATCACGCTGTTCGGCGACGGGACCACCAGCCGGGACTACACCTATGTCGATGATGTGATCCGCGGTGTGCTCGCCGCCGGCGAGGTCGTCGCGGGCGCCGCGGCCGGGTCGCATCGGATCTGGAACCTGGGCGGTTCGAGGCCGGTGTCGCTCCTCGATCTCGTCCGGAAGATCGAGGTGGTCGTCGGCCGGAGCGCGGAGATCACGTGGGCGCCGCCGCAGATGGGTGACGTGGACCGGACCTGCGCCGATACCACGCGAAGCCACGCCGAACTGGGGTTCACGCCTCGGGTGGTGCTCGAGGAGGGGCTGGCGCGCCAGTGGACGTGGTATCGGCAGCAGCGCTGACTGGCGGCGCTCCCCGCCGCGCGCGGGGTCCGCGCGGCGCGAGAGATGCGTGATCGTGGGACGATGCCGCCCGATCCCCGCGCGAAGCACGGCGCTCCGGGTGCAGGCCATGTCACCGAGCAGCAGAACATGGTCAATGTGCACGAGCGGGCGCGTGCGCGGGTAGGTTCCCGCCCACCCTGTGCCGGCCTCGTCGAACGCGTGCCGCGCGCCGGGAAAGGCGCGTCGGATCGACGCGGCGCCGCGCGGAATGTTGAAGTCTCCGACCACCAGGTCGGGCGTCGGCGCGTCCGCCGATTCCAGCAGGGCGGTGAGTCGCGCGACCACGGCGCTCCGGGGGAGTTTCGGATCCGACGGAAGATCCACGACCAGGATGTCGAGCGTGCCCACCGGCGCCGCCGCCTGGACGCTGAGCCAGGCGGCGGTGATTCCCTCCGACTCCACGAGCGTGCGGAACGCGTGGACAGGCAGCCGCGTCAGGATCACGAATCCGCCGGCGCGCCGTGGACGATGGTCAGGTCCCAGCCACGCCAGGATCGCGGGGTCGCGATGGGCGGCGGCGCTGTCGGTCAGGATGGCGATGTCCGGATCCGCGCCGAGGATCACGTCCGCGACCAGGCTGGTCCGCCCGCGGACCGGCGTGGCGATCGTCCAGTGAAGCAGGGAGAGTCCGGTCGAGGGGCGTGCCGAGAGCGTGATCACGCGGTTGTCGACCGCCAGCCAGAAGAGAAGCGCTCCGAGCAGCGCCGCGCTCCAGGCGCGGGCGGCCCGCGGCTGCTTCCGGCGCGGCGACTCAGCGGCGACCAGGACGAGCCCGGCCGCGGCGACGAGCGGCGGCACGAAGGAGGGAATCCACGAGATCCACTGCGTGACGATGAAACGGTCCGAGAGCACGCGACCGGCGCACCATCCCAGCAGCGCAAGAAGACACGCGCCACGCAGCATCCGCACGATCGTGTCGAGCCGCGACCGGCGATGGCGCGGCGCGGGTCTGGCGACGTCAGTGGGCATGGGCGGGATCGCGGTCGATCCGCAGCGCCGCCAGCAGAGGCGATGCGAGATCGCTCCGGCAGCACAGGATGCCGCGGTTCGCCGCGAGCGTGATGCCGCGGGAGAAGTCGAGCGGGCGACCCACCGTATCGAGAACCACGGCGCCCGCTTCCGTTGCGACAAGCCATCCGGCAGCGTGATCCCAGATGCGCTCCTCATAGCCGGCCCGGGTCGGCAGCCGGAGGTAGACATCGGCGCGGTCCGCTGCGACCAGCGCGTACTTGCACTGGCTGTCGACCCGGACGAACGCGGTCCCCCGGCCGAGCGCATCGGCCACGCGGTGGGCGGCGTGCTGGTCGCTGTGTGCGGCTTCGACCGATTCGCAGATCCGCACCGGGCCGGGATGGTCGGGCGGCGCGGTGCGGATGCGCCGGCGCGTGGCGCCGTCGGAGAACGGTGACTGTTCCGCGATCTGCCACGCCCCCGCGCCGCGCCCGGCGCTGAAGAGTGATCCCGCGTCGGCGGAGACCGACACGCCGCCGTCCGGCGCGGGATCCAGGACGGGGCATCCCAGGACACCCGCGATGACCTCGCCGCGGGTGATCAGCGCGAGCGCGACGGCGAACTGGCCCCCGCGCAGGAACCCCTTGGTGCCGTCGATGGGATCGAGCGCGTAGAAGGTGCCGGCGGTCGCGTCGTGGCATCCGCGATCGATCGCGTCGAGGACCTGTTCTGCGGAGAGGTCAGGTTCGACATGGTGTATCGCCTCGACGACCGCGTCGAGCATGGGGCGGTTGGCGGCTTCGCGCAACGCGTCGGCGCGCTCTTCGCCGACGATCGGAATGTCGGGTGAGACGGCCAGGAGCGCGTGCGCCACGAAGCCCTGGACGGCGAAATCCGCGACGGTGACCGGAGAACGATCGTCCTTCGAAAGCCGCCGCAGTCGCTCCAGATCCCCGCGGACCGCGCGCGCGACCCGGCCCGCATCGGCGACGATCCGGGCGAGTTCGGCAGCGTCGACAGGCATCGCGGCATGATACGGGGGCGGTTCGGACGGGTGCGCGCGTCGGCCGGCGCGGAACCGGGCATCGTGCGGAATCTGGCCATCGCGCCGCGCGGATCGTACGGTGCGGACTTCCCGGCACGTGAGGAGACCTCCGGCATGAGCGTCCTGACCGTACTCGCGATCGCACTGTCCGGCCCCGTCTGTGCGGCATCTGTATCGGCGCAGGGCGGGCCCGCGCAGGACGGGCCTGCGCAGGAGCTGTCCCGATCTCTTCCCGACCGCGCGCTCGCCAACCTGGAGGCGTTCGCCAGGCTCTTCGGCTGGATCCGCTGGTTCCATCCCAGCGACGAGGCCGTCGCGGCGGACTGGGAGCGACTGCTCATCGATCACATGGCGCTCGTGGAGCGCGCGGAGGATTCCGAGGTGCTCGTGGCGCGGCTGGCCGACGCGTTCCGCGACGTGGCGCCGAGCCTCGTGCTCGGAACCGGCGAACCGCCCGCCGATGCGGCGTCGCGCATCGACCTGCCGGCCTCGGCGCGGTCCATCCGCTGGGTTCACCTGGGCGTGGGAGTCGGTCTCCGGCCCTCCGGCGCGCCGGAGGCATCGTCTGTCTATCGGAGCACACGCATCCCGCGCTCAGAACCGGTCCAGGATCCCGAGCGGATCGTCCGAAGACTGCCGGGTGGCGGGTGGTGCGCGTTCGCCGCGGCGCTGCCGCTGGTGGACGGCGCCACCCTGCCGCGCGCCGCGGCCGGGCGAGACGCGGCGTCGCGCCTCGCGCATGACCGCCCGCCTGCGAGCGGTGATCGCGAGGTGCGCCTTGCCGCGGTCATGACGGCCTGGAACATCATGCAGCACTTCTATCCCTACTTCGGGCCCGGCACCGACGCGGCGCCCGCCGAAGTGGATGCCGACTGGGACGCCGCGCTGCGCGAGGCGCTTGCATCCGCGGCGACCGATCCGGACGACACCGCGTTCCTTCGGACGCTTCGACGACTCGTCCATCACCTGCACGACGGCCACGGAGGCGTGCATGCGCCGCATCTCGTCCAGCGGACCAGGCTGCCGTTCGACTGCCGGTGGATCGAGGAGGCGCTGGTGGTGACCGGCGTGGTCGCCGATGCCGCCCCACTCGCCGTCGGCGATGTCATCGAGGCGATCGACGGGCGACCCGTCCTCGAACTGCGTGACGAAGTGGAACGGACCGTCTCCGCGGCGACGGCGGGCTGGCGGCGCCACATGTCCGCGCAGGCCATCGTCACCACGTTCGAGACCCGCCCGACGGTCCTGCTCGGCGTGCGGGGCGATGGCGCGTCGACGCGCCTGGTCGAGGTCTCCCGTGTCCCGATCGGCCTTCGACCGGCCCCATGGACGACGCGCCCGGCGAACGGCGATCGGCCTGCGGACGGCATCATCTACTTCGATCTCTGCGGCGCGCCACTGGCCGCGTTGACGCCGCACCTGCCCGCGATGGCCGAGGCGAAGGGCGTCATCTTCGATCTCCGCGGGTATCCCGACAGCGCGGCGACCGCGGCGCTCCAGCATCTCGCGGACGACGTCCTGGCGAGCGCCCGATGGATCATTCCGCGGACGAGCCTGCCGGACCGGCTTCAGCGGGAGTTCGTGGAGTTTCCGGGCTGGCGGCTGCCGCCGCTCGAGCCGCGCATCCGTGGCCGCGTCGCCTTCCTGACGGACGCCCGTGCGATCAGTTACGCGGAGTCGATCCTCGGCATCGTGGAGCAGTACCGGCTGGGCGAGATCGTCGGCGAGCGCACCGCGGGGACCAACGGCAACGTGAATCCGCTGGTCCTTCCCGGCGGCTTCCACGTGTCGTGGACCGGAATGCGCGTGCGGAAACACGACCACTCGGCGCACCACGGCATCGGCATCGCGCCGACCGTCCCGGTGGCGCCGACCATCGGCGGCATCCGCGCCGGGCGGGACAAGGTGCTCGAGCGCGCGGTCGCGTTGCTGACGGCTTCGTGAACGTGCGGCGCGGACCGGACCGGGCCTTCGGCGCGGCCGGCGGGGTCAGCCCTTCCACGTCTGCTTGCAGCGACCGACCTCGCTGCGGAAGTCCGCCTCCAGGCCCTTGAAGGAGCGGGCACTGCTCAGTCTGTCGCGGAGCGCACGCGCGGGGCCGTTGAAGTGGTCCAGCAGCGCCCGTTCGAAGTCGTGCACCTTGTTCAGCGGCACGTCGTCCAGGAAGCCGCTGGATCCGGCGAAGATCGAGATGCACTGGTCGATGACGTCGAAGGGCATGAACTGGCCCTGCTTCAGCAGTTCGACCATGCGCGCTCCGCGGTCGAGCTGCCGCTGGGACGCGGGATCGAGTTCCGTGCCGAGCTGGGCGAACGCCTCGAGTTCGCGGAAGGCCGCCAGGTCCAGCCGAAGCGATCCGGCCACTTCCTTCATCGCCTTGATCTGCGCGTTGCCGCCGACGCGGGACACCGAGATGCCGACGTTGATCGCGGGGCGGACGCCCGCGGCGAAGAGTTCCGGCTGCAGGTAGATCTGTCCGTCCGTGATGGAGATCACGTTCGTCGGGATGTACGCGGAGACGTCGCCTTCCTGCGTCTCGATGATCGGCAGGGCGGTCAGAGATCCACCGCCGTTCTCGTCGGAGAGCTTGGTCGCGCGCTCCAGCAGTCGGCTGTGCAGGTAGAAGACGTCGCCGGGGTACGCCTCGCGGCCCGGCGGGCGGCGAAGCAGCAGGGAGAGCTGCCGGTATGCCACGGCCTGCTTCGACAGGTCGTCATAGATGCACAGCGCGTGCTTCGGCGTCCGGCCCTCCTTGCCCTGCCACATGAAGTACTCGCCCATCGCGCAGCCGGCGTACGGGGCGATGTACTGGAGCGGTGCAGGATCGGATGCGCCGGCGACGACGACGATCGTGTAATCCATCGCACCGTTGGCACGCAGCATCTCGACCACCGACGCGACGGTCGACTCCTTCTGGCCGACGGCAACGTAGATGCAGACGATCGCGTCCGGTGTTCCCCAGTACTGCTTCTGGTTGATGATCGTGTCGACGGCGACGGCAGTCTTGCCGGTCTTCCGGTCGCCGATGATGAGTTCGCGCTGTCCGCGGCCGATCGGGATCATGGAGTCGATCGCCTTCACGCCGGTCTGCAGCGGTTCCTTCACCGGCTGCCGGAATGCGATGCCCGGGGCGACGATGTCCAGCTTCATCGTGGTCTTCGCGCTGATCGCCGGACCGCCGTCGAGCGGGCGCCCGAGCGGATCCACGACGCGCCCGAGCATCTCCTCGCCGGCCGGGATCTCCAGCAGGCGTCCGGTGGAGCGGACCGTGTTGCCTTCCTCGACCGCCAGCGTGTTGCCGTAGATCGTCGCGCCGACGGTGTCGAGTTCCAGGTTCATCACCTGGCCCATCACCGGCCCGGTCTTCGTCTCGAACTCCAGCAGTTCGCCGGCCATCGCGTTGGAGAGTCCGTAGATTCGGGCGATGCCGTCGCCCACTTCCACGACACGGCCGACTTCGGAGATCTCCAGGGCACTGGAGAAGTGCTCGATCTCCTGGCGGATGACGGAGGTGATCTCTTCGGTCCGGATCTTCACGGTCGTTTCCTCTGCGATGGTCGGGGCCTGCCTGGCCCGGACAGGGGGCGTTGGTGATGGCGTCTGACCGGGCCCGCGGGGCGGCGCCGGGGGCATCGGGCGTGCGGTCTACTCGGCGCGGCCGCCCGGGGGTGATGGCGTTGGTGATGGCGGGGGTGATGGCGTTGGTGATGGCGTTGGTGATGCCGGCGGCGTGGACGCCGCCGTGGATGCGGGCGCGAGCCCGCGGATCTCGTAACTGATGTGGACGTTCGCGCTGAGCGTGACGTCACCGGCGACGATCGGCGGTCCACCGGCCGACTCCGCCGATCGTGCCGCCATCGTGAACGCCATCTCCGCCGGTTTCGGATCCGAGGCATCCAGCGCGATGCGGAGGATCCGGACCAGCGAGACGTCCGCCGCCGCGGCGAGTGCGGCCGCCTCGGATCGCGCCTGGCGCGTTGCTTCGCGGATCGCCTCCAGCCGGTACTTCTGCGGATCGGCAAGGTCGAACCCGACGACGTTCACGCTGTTGGCGCCGGCGCGATTCGCCGCTTCAACGATCGCGCCGACGCGGTCCAGCCGGGTCGTGCGGACCGTGAGCGAGTTCGTGACCTCATACCCGGTGATCTGCGGCTTCCAGTCCTCGGCCGGCTGGCGAGGCCGCCGGGAGTAGGTCGGGCGGAGCGAGAACCGCCCCGTCTCGTACTCGCGCTCCTCCAGCCCGACGGCGACCAGTGCCGAAACCACGCGGCGCATCGCCTCGTTGTTGCGCTCGAGCGCGGTTCCGGCCTCCGCGTGTTCGGTGACGACCGCGATGGCCAGGTTCGCGCGGTCCGCGGGCCGGCGGAGTTCCGCGCTTCCCTTGACGACCAGGACCGCCGGGTCCGGCTGCGGCGCCGCCGTCTGCGCCGTCGCCGCGCGAAGGGGGAGCGACAGGAGGCAGAGCAGTGCTGTCGCGCCGAGCGCCGCCAGGTGGCGGCACGCCTGCGTGTCAGCGGGTCGAGCGTGGGACCGCGGTGAACGTGTCCGCATCGGTCAGTGCTCCCGGTCCTCGATGATCCGCGCTGCGCGGGCGCGCACGGCGGCATCGCCGCCAGTGAGCAGCCCCGTGCGAAGGCGACCGAGGCGCGTGGCGATGGAGCCGTCGATCAGGCGATCGCCGACGCGGAGCCGGATGCCGCCGATCATCGTCGGATCGGTGGACGCGTGCAGCACCGGCTCCTGCCCGAGGGCCGCCCGGATCCGCTCGGCGATGAACTGGCGCTGCTGGTCGCCCAGCGGCGCGGCGGTGATGACATCCACTTCGATCCGACCGAGCGACGACTGCACCAGCTGATCGAGCGCCGCGTTGATCGACTCCAGGTTTCCCAGGCGATGCTTGCGATTGAGCAGCAGCAGGAACCGGAGCGTGAGATCGGTGACGCGGTTCGCGAAGATCTGCCTCAGTGAGCGGCCGCGGTCCTCCGTGCCGATGATCGGCGACGCGAGGA
This sequence comes from Phycisphaeraceae bacterium, assembly GCA_019636755.1. Lineage (GTDB taxonomy): Bacteria > Planctomycetota > Phycisphaerae > Phycisphaerales > SM1A02 > JAHBWZ01. Next base: position 97,628 of record JAHBWZ010000003.1, read on the forward strand.
ACTCCCGGAAGCGGCGGTCGCCGCGCCCGATCTCGCAGATCGTCTCGAGTTCGCCCGCGACCTCGGCGAGTTTCTCGGCGCCGCCGGCGTTCCGTGCCTCCTCGAAGAGGCTTCGGGCGTAGACGCGGGCGACGGCATCGATGTGCATGGCCATGGGACAGGTCCTGCGGACAGGTCAGCGCGTGCCGACGGTGCGCAACTCCTTGAGGGACTCCTCGACGAGTCGACGCTGATCGTCCGCGTTGATCTCCCGCTCCAGGATCCGCGACGCGATCGCGGCACCGAGGACCGCCGCCTCCGCGTGGATCTCGCTGAGCGCGGCGTACTTCGCGGAATCGATGTCGCGCGTGGCCCGCTGCCGCATCTCGGCGAGGTCCGTCTCGTTCCGGGCGCGGAGTTCGTCCGCGACGGCACGGGCGTCACTGCGGGCCTTCGCGATCATGTCCGCGGCCTCCTGGCGCGCGGTGGCCAGCGACTGCTCGTACTCGCGCATGGCGGACTCCGCCTTCCGTCGTGCGTCCTCGGCGGCGGCGATCTCGTCGCGGATCTTCCGATCACGGTCCTCGAGTCCTCCGAGGATCTTCGGCCAGACCTTCGTCGCGAGGACGAAGAAGGCGATCGCGAAGACGACGAGGGTCGTCACGAATGGGAGGATCTGGAATGAGACCGGAGATCCGTCCGAGGCGGCGAGCAGCAGTGTTGGCGTCATCGGGAAAGCGCTCCCATGCAGGTCGCAGGCGATTCGCGCGGGACGTCCCCCGCCCGCGCTCGGCGGGCGAGGGCCGCTCGCACGACCGGCGCGATCAGCCGAGGATTCCGAGCAGACCGACGACGACGGCGAAGAGCGTGGCACCTTCGACGAGCGCGGCGGCGATGATCATGTTGGTGCCGATCGGACCCGACATCTCGGGCTGACGGGCGATCGACTCGACGGCCGAGCCGCCGATGCGGCCGATGCCGAGCCCGGCACCGATGACGGCGAGCCCGGCGGCGAGCCCGCCACCGATGCCCTTGCCGAGTCCGGTCATGCTCGACGCGGCATCCTGCGCCAGCGCCTGGTCGGACATGCCAAGGGCCGCGATGGCGGCGACGGTCGCGATGGAAAGCAGACGCTTCATGATCGATTCACTCTCCTGCTGGATGCGGGGGGGGTTCGGTGTCGTGGTGCCGGGCGCACGGCCCGTACGGGGCGCGGCGTCGGGCGAGGATGGCGGGGGTGATGACGGGGGCCGCGACGCGGGATGGCACGGGGCACGCGCGGCGCGGCGCGGATCCTGGCTCAGTGCGCCTCGGCCTCCGCGTGGTGGGCGTGGTCGCCGTGGTGATTCATCTGGCCGAGGAAGACCGCGGTCAGGAACATGAAGATGAACGCCTGGAGGAAGGCGACGAAGAGTTCGAGGAACGTGATCGCGACGGCCGCGAGGGCCGCGATGGCCGAGATCCCGAGGGCCGCGATCCAGGAGCCGATGCCCTGCAGCGCCATGAGCCCGAACAGCGCGAGCGTCGCCATCAGCGTGTGCCCGGCGAGCATGTTCGCGAAGAGTCGGATGGCCAGCGCGGCGGGCTTGATGATGAGGCCCATGAGTTCGATCGGCACCATCAGCGGCGCGAGGTACCAGGGGGCGCCGCCCAGCAGGTGATGGGCCCAGCCGCCGAGTCCAAGTTCCCGGAAGGCATGGACCTGGATGGCGACGAACGCGCAGAGTGCCAGCGCCGCGGTGACCGACAGGTTCGCGGTCGGTGTCCCGCCCAGGATCGCGAAGTGGCTGTTGCCGAACGGCGTCCCGAGCAGGTGCTGCAGGTCGAGCAGCGGCACGAGTCCCAGCACGTTGACGAACAGGATGAAGAAGAAGACCGAGAGCAGGAACGGCAGCCAGCGCTCCGTCGCATGCCCGAGGACGGGCCGGATCGCCTTGTCCCGGAGGTAGAGGATGATCACTTCCAGGAGCTGGAAGAACCGTCCCCGGGTGAGATATCGATCGTTGCCTTCGGACGCGGGTCCGGTCCCGATCGCGGCCGCGGCCTTCGTCATCACCAGGAGCAGCAGCAGGACCACGAGCCCGAGCTGAAAGAAGTGGATCGTGATGCCGCCGAGAGCGCCGTCCAGCGCCGGCATGTCGAGTGCATGCCCGAGGGGATTGACCTTGTCCGATGCAGCGAGAAGGACCATCGTGGGGACGCTACTCCGAGAAGCGGCTCCGTTCAGCGAGCGCGGTCGGCGGGGTGGGGATCGGCGGTCCTGCCTGGGATGTACGGCCGCATCGCGGCGGCATACGCCCGGGTCTCTCCGACCAGCGTGGCGGCGTACGCAATCGCCACGGAGAACCAGAGATGGACCGTCCCGCTCGGGGTCGCGGAGTATAACAGGAGGCCGATTCCGAGTGTGACGAGCAGGCGCACGCCGGACGCGCCCATCCAGACCGCCGGCCACCGATCCAGCGGCCGCGGTCGCCACGGCCGGATGGCCAGCAGCCCGGTGGTTGCGCCGAGCCCGACGACGAGCGCCCCGAGCGCGCCGGTGGCGAGATCCCAGCCGGTCGCCCCGCGCATCAGCATGACGAGCGTCCACGCCGCGCCGGCGAACGCGGTGCTGGTCCACACGACCGCGACCAGCCGGGCGGTGGGCAGCGCGAACTCGGGCGGGCGCCATCCCGGGCGGCCGTCGCGGCCCGTGGAACCCGATGGAGGAGGCACGCCGACCGGTGGCGTTCCATCACCCTCGATCGATTCGTGTGCCGGTGCGCCGTCGCGTGCGATCATCCTGTTCGGTCCTTCTTCCCGGCTGCCGGCGATGGCCGCGTCTCGCCCGGGGCCGGTGTCGCCCGGCGCGGCGAAGAACCCCCGGGGCCCGGGCCGCTGCCCCGCGATGCGCCGATGGCCGATCCGCCGGACTCGCGCAGCGCTTCGCGGATGAACTGGATCAGGGCGGACGTGGTCCCGAGCAGGAGCAGGATGACCAGCAGCCAGGGACCGGTCGAGAGCCATCGATCCAGCAGCCAGCCGATGACCCCCGCGGCCAGAATCTTCGCGGCAAGCGATCCGCCCATCGCGGCGAGCCGGATGAGGCGCTGGAGTTCGGGGTTGACCGGTTGACCTGCCATGCCGTTCCCGGCGCGGAAGGTACCATTGCGGCCCCGCGGCGGCGCCGACGCCCGCCCGCCGCGGCGTGCCGCCATGACGATCCGAGACGAAGACATCATCCAGATCCGTGCCCCCCGTCTCGGCGTGGGCGAGCAGCTGTTCATCCCCGCCATCTTCAAGGGCCTGGGGACGACGTTCCGGCACCTGTTCGAGAACGTCGGCCGGGACGGGAAGCAGAAGAAGAACATCTACGTCGTGCAGTACCCCGAGGAGAAGCGGGACGACCGGCCGGTCCTCGAGGGCGGGCAGGAGCGTTCGACCTTCCGAGGCGTGCACCGGCTCAACAAGGACGAGGACGGCCGCGTCCGGTGCGTCGCGTGCTTCATGTGCTCGACGGCCTGCCCGGCGAACTGCATCCACATCGTCGCCGAGGCATCTCCCTGGCCGGATCGCGAGAAGTACCCCAAGCAGTTCGACATCGATGAACTCAGGTGCATCTTCTGCGGCATGTGCGAAGAAGCGTGCCCGTGCGACGCGATCGAACTCACGCCTCATTACGAGATCACCGGGCTTTCGCGCCAGGAACTGATCTTCGACAAGTCGAAACTGCTTGAGGTCTACGACCGCACGGTCGGCGAGAAGCCGATGTGACGCCGTTCGCCTGCGACTGCCGGGCCGGGCGCATCCGACCGGACGGTGCGGTTCGCCGGTGCGGCCGTCGTGGGCCGGACGAAGCGCCGCGCGACACTACGCCAGACCGCCCGGAGGGGTTCCCGGCCCGACCCGCGACGGAGCGACGGGCGCGGACGTGCGGGTCTGCCGACGGACGGGGATGGTGAACCGCCCGACTCGGCGGTACGCTGCCGGCTGTGGAGACGGTCTGCCCGCGACGGTGCCCCTGAACGCGCCGTCCGGACCCGGTGCCGAGCCGGGTTCCGGGGCACACGTCCGGGACAACGGAGGAGGATCGACATCATGATCGGCATCGTGACGGCGCTGCTGCTCTCCGGCGTCGCGGACATGGGCGTGTACAACTGGTGCGTCCGGGTCCTGACCCGCGAGTCATCGTTCTTCGACGTGCGCCGCGGGCTCTGGCGACCGACGCACGGGATCAACCTCTTCGATCGCATCATCGGCGTCCAGATCACCGGCCCCGGGTCGGCCGTCAGTGCCGCGTGGCTTCCCGTGCCCGCGGATGGCGCGGTGCGCGAAACTCCCGGCTACGAGTACTCCGACAATGCGAGCAATCTCACGCGGTTCGCATTCGACCTGGTCTGGTCCAGCGGTGCGTGGCCGATCGTGCTGCCGATCCTGGTCGACGACGCCGGTGCATCGCTGACCGACGTGGAGATCCTGGGTGACTACACCGCCGATCAGGCGGATCCGGAAGTGCACGTGCTGGTCAACGGCCTCCTCGTCGCGGGCCCGGCTCCGCTGTCGACGATCGTCCCCGGCACACTCGGACTGCGCGACGTCGGCTGGTTCGAGTTCGCGCCATGCTGCCGCGAGGACTTCGATGAGAGCGGCACTGTCGACAGCGGCGACCTCATGATCCTGCTGGGCGCGTGGGGGCCATGTCCGTCATGCCGCGCGGATCTGAACAACGACGGCACGGTGGACTTCGACGATCTGCTGCTGTTCCTGACGTCGTGGGGTCCGTGCACACCGGTCTGATGCGCTGCGGGTCTCCCACCGGTCCATGCCGCGGAAGGGTGTCCGACCGCGGCCGACCTCTCACCCGTGTGGCCTGTACGGACGCGTCACCAGTCAGCGCCGGGCAAGCGGTCTTCTCTCCGACTGTGGCGGTCCCGCGATACCGCACTGGGCGCGCCCGGAGGCACCGCACTCGTCCCTCCCCGGACGGCCGCAGGGAAACCTGTGTGGAGAGCGAGTCCGATGGACGGCGAACCGGCGCAGAAGTCACTGGCGGCCGTGGTGCTCGATGCGATCAGGCGCGGCGATGCTGCGCTTCTTCGCCGGTGCCTCGGTCAGGGTGCATCGCCCGATGGATGGTGGGATCCGGTCGAAGGCGCCGCGAGGTATCGGCAGACGATCGAGATGCTCGGGCGGCACGCGACCCGGCCGGATGAGTCGAGTCCGCGCACGGACATGCCGCCGGACATCGAAGCGATGATGCTCGCGGCCTTCGGCGGCGAATGCACGGCTTCCTGGGCGCACGGAATCCCCCTGCATCCTGCGGCCGGACGAGGCGCTCATCACCGCCGGCATCGACGTGCACGCCGTGAGCCGCTTCGGCAACGATGCGTTTCAGGAGCGACTCTCTGAAGCGACAGGGCCGGATGACGATCCGAACCACCGGGGTGACGGCGGCGCGACGCCGCTGCATCTCTCGTACGAGACGCTCTCCGAGTATGAGCAGGTCGTGCCGTTCATGCTTGAACGCGGCGCGGATCCGCGGTTGCGCGACCGGTGGGGGCAGACCGTCATCGACCTCGCGCGGCGGATGATCGCGGGAGAGCATCCACGCTGGCGCCTCGAGCGAAGCGCGGCCGACGGCGTGCCACCATGCGGATGGAAGACTCCCGCGGAGACGGGCGACGCAGAGTACCGGATGCTCCAACGCCGGGAAGCCGCGGCGCTGCGCTCCTGATGGCGGCTTCAACGGGTGCGCATGTCCGCACGGCGACGGCACATCGGAGCAGGCGGTGCATCATGGCGCGACGGAACACCCGTACCCGGCGGGTCCTCCGGATACACTGTGGCCGTTGCCGCTGCCGCCGGTCGAGCGCTCCAGTGACACCACGCATCGGTACATCCGCGGTCGGATCGATCAGGGCGCCGTCACGATCGGTGGTCTCCTGGTGCGTCGCGCTCCTGGTGCTGGGCGGCTGCGTCAGCGTCGGCCCGCCGGGCGCCTCCGAGCAGTCGGCGATCGAGCGCGGGGAGATGGCGGTGCTGCTGATGCGCTGGACAGGCACCGTCGAGGGTGAGCCCTTCGCGGCTGCGGCCGGTGCCGGACCGCTGATCAACCGGTTCTACACCAGCCTCGGCAATCTTGACACGCTGGCGCCGATCCGGGGCTTCGACATCCAGCGGCACCTGACGCGGGAGTCGCGCGAGACGGGCTGGGTGTATTTCCTGCTGCCCCCGGGCCAGCACATCCTCGTCCTGCGCGGAACCGATCGCGCCGCATTCGACGCGTCCTGTCCGGCCGTGCGGCTGGAGGTACCCGCAGGCGTTCCCGTCATCTACGCCGGCCATCTGCATGTCGATCTGGATCGTGGGCAGAGACAGCTCCTCCACGTGCCGACGGTTGCGACGTCCCGTGGCCTGCGCGTCTCCGACGAACGGGAGCACGCCTTCGCGGTCGCCGCGGCGAGCCTGCCGCAGTACCCCGCCCCGCGGGTGGTGCTCATGCGCGTCTACGGCCGCGCGCCGGATGAAGGCGCGGCGGATCCGAGGCCGCTCGACGGCCTGCTCATCACCGGCGGCCTGACGGTCGATGTCGACGAGTTGCGGCGCCGCGCTGCCGAGCGCGGCGCGGCGCCCGGCCTGGCGATCAGCGGCGCTGCACTGCAGGCCGGCGGCGCCGCGCCGAACGACCCCCTCGGGGCGATCATCGTGGGTGCGACGTTCGTCGCGGGGCTCGCCATCGCGTCCTTCGGCGCCGTCGCCGGGTCCATCGCCGGCGCCGCCGAAGAGGCCCGCTGGCGCGAACACCTGGAGGAGGCCGCGGCGGCCGTCCGGGCCGCCGACCTGCCGCACCGGATCGCGGAGGAACTGCAGTCGATCATGCCGGCTGCATCGCCGGGTGCGATCGACGTGCACATCGAGCCCGACACGCAGGTCGAGGACGGGCTCCATCCCGATCGACGGACGCTCGTGGTCCGGATGCTGCCGCTGCTCCTGCGCGAGTGCGCTGAGCGACGGACGTTCTGCTTCGAACTGACGGCGCGCGTCCGGCTCTGGGACCCGGACGAACAGCGCTGGGCGTTCGACGAGTACATGGTGTGGACGAACGCGGCGGCGAAGCGCGAGCCATCGATCTACCTGCGGCCCATACCGCACGAATCGCCGGTGCTTCACCTGGATGAACTCGCAGACCCGTCGGCCGAGGCGATCGTGCGGCAACGCCTCGTCGATGGAGCGCGCCATCTGGCGCAGGAGATCGTGCATCGGCTTGGCCGTCCGTGACCCGCCTGTGCACCTGCCTCACGCGGCGTCCGTTCACGCGGCGGGTCATCCGCAGCCGGGCCCCGTGATCATCGGGCTCCGGCAGACGCGGCATCGCTGCGGACCGATCGGTCGCGCGGCTGCCTTGGGGGGCATCGCGCCAGCCGGAGTGACGTGGACGCCGTGGGTCGGCGACCGCACCTCCGGGCTCGGTCTGACCGCCGCGTGTGAACGTGGCAAGGGTGGTCCTCGTCCGTATCCTGTCCGACAACCGGGGTGAGGGACTTCCATGGCCGAGACGATCGGACAGCGGGCGCGACGGATCTGTGTGGCGGTGGCTGACCTGCCATCGGATATGCAGGCGAAGGCGATCGACGGTGCGTGCGGCGGTGACGCGGTGCTTCGCGCGGAGGTCGAGAGGCTGCTGCGCGCGGAGGGGGAGGCCGGAGGGGTGCCGACTTCACCGACGGGGGATGCGACGGCGGACCTGGCGTCAGGCGCCAGCGTGGACGCCGCGGCATTCCGCGAACATCCGGGCTCGCGCATCGGCGCACACACGCTGCTCCAGCTCATCGGTGAGGGCGGATTCGGATCGGTCTATCTGGCCGAGCCGGCGCAGCCGGTGCAGCGCAGGGTCGCGCTCAAGATCATCAAGATGGGCATGGACACGCGCCAGGTGATCGCGCGGCTCGAGGTCGAGCCCGACAGGGGCGGCGGGCGCCGTGCCTCTATGATCGGGCGCGCCTGGTCCGGCCCCGCCGGGAGTCGACGTCGACACCTCCAGACTCCTCCGGGATCCTCCGACCTCCTCGGGAACGCGGTCAGTCGGGCTGGGTACCATTCGCGGACCCGGATCGCGGTTCCTTGTGCAGGCGAACCGCGATTTCATGCACTCATGCAGTGGCTCCGCCCGGAATTCGCCGAGGATTCCGTGGAGTGGGTTTCCATGACGGACACGCTGGCGGTCGAGATCGCGACGCCACGCAGGATCGAGCTGCAACGATGAGAACAGTCTTTCTGATGCTGGTCGGCCTGGTGCTGCTTGCGGCGGTCGTGGTGGGATCGATTGCCGTCTTCAGCGGACGCGGGGACGACCCGCATCCAGTGTCCACTCCGGAGGCGGGCGGGCCGGCTCGCATCACCGGGCAGGTCAGCTCCGTTCCCGACACGTCTGTCCAATCGCCCCGGGAAGAGTTCTCCGCCCTCGCGGAGCGGATCAGGAACAGCGACAACCCCTTCTGGGGATACGGTGAACTGCCCGAACTGGAGCGCCAGGCCGCACAGACCGGCGTGCGCCTGGATGTTCTCATCAACCTGCATGCGAAGATCGCGGTGGAGCAGCTTCGGCTGGGCAACATCGAGGCGGCCATCGAGTCCGTGAACCGAGCCATCGATACAGTCCAGATCACCTCGATGATCTCGATCGGTACCGCGGAATTGCTCCGTATCCGCGCACGCGCCCACCTGCGCCAGGCAGAAGTCCAGAATTGCGTGCAGCGGCACAACCGCGACTGCTGCATCTTCCCGCTCCGGGGCGGCGCGATCCATACGGTGCGCGAGCCGGCGATAAGCGCGAAGCAGGATCTCGTGCGCTATCTCGACCTGCTCTACCCGGGCATCCAGCAGGATCCGCAGCGACAGGAGCGCGTCGCATCAGGCGTCTGGCTTCTCAACATCGTCTGCATGGCGCTGGATGAATATCCGCAGGGCGTGCCGGAGAAGTACCGCATTCCTCCCGCAGCGTTCGAGTCAGAGTATGACATCGGCCGGTTCGTCGACGTTGCGCCGCAGCTCGGCGTCGATACGTTCGACCTTGCGGGCGGGACGATCGTCGACGACTTTGACGGCGACGGGCTGCTCGACATCGTCTCCTCCACCTGCGACCCGGGCGGCCCGCTCAAGGCGTTCCGCAACCGCGGCGACGGCACGTTCGAGGATGTTGCAGCCAGGTGGAAGCTGGACGAGCAGCTCGGCGGACTCAACCTTGTCGGCGTCGATTTCAACAACGACGGGCGGCTCGATATCTTCGTGCTGCGCGGAGGATGGCTCTTCCAGGATGGCGAAGTGCGCAATTCGCTGCTGCGCCAGAACGCCGACGGCACGTTCACCGATGTCACCCGCGAAGCCGGCCTGCTCAAGCCCGTCGCGCCGACGCAGACCTCGGCCTGGGCCGACTTCGACAATGACGGGTGGCTAGACGTGTACATCGGCCATGAAGCCAGGACCCTGATGGACGGGAGCAGCCAGCCGTACTCGTCTGTCATGTATCGCAACAATCAGGACGGTACATTCACCGATGTGACCGCATCCGCCGGGGTCGCCAACGATCGCTACTGCAAGGGTGTTGCCGCCGGCGATTTCGATAACGACGGTCACATGGACATCTATGTCTCGAACATCGGCGTCAATCGCCTCTATCGAAACAACGGAGACATGACGTTCACCGACGTCGCTCCGCAGGCGGAAGTCACCCATCCGGAGGGTCGCAGTTTCGCCACGTGGTTCTTCGATTACGACAACGATGGCCGGCTGGACATCTTCGTTGCAGGGTACAGCGCCAGCATCGCACACCTCACGGTGCAGGCGCTCGGCGCATCCGACGGCGCTGTTCGGCCGCGGCTCTATCGAAACCTGGGCGAGGGCCGGTTCATGGATGTCACGGACGCCACGGGTCTCGGCCGGGCCATGCTGCCGATGGGCGCGAACTTCGGGGACTTTGACAACGACGGCTGGCTCGACATGTACCTCGGCACGGGCGATCCGGGCTATGAATCACTCATGCCGAACATCGCGCTGCGCAGCAATCGCGGTCTGAACTTCCAGGACATCACGCAGTCTTCCGGCCTCGGCCACCTGCAGAAGGGCCACGGCATTGCCTTCGCGGACATCGACAACGATGGCGATCAGGACATCTATCACCAGCTCGGCGCGTTCTACCCAGGCGATCAGTTCAAGAACGGGCTGTACGTCAACCCCGGCCACGGCAACCGCTTCGTCGCCATCGATCTCGTCGGCACGCGATCCAACCGCATGGCGGTCGGCGCGCGCGTCAAGGTGACCATCGTCACCCCCGACGGGCGCCGTGAACTGCACCGCGCCGCCGGCAGCGTCAGCAGCTTCGGCGGCTCACCGCGACGGATCGAGGTCGGCCTCGAACGGGCCACGGTCATCGAATCGATCGAAGTCTGGTGGCCGACTTCGCGCACCAGGCAGACGTTCACGAGTGTCCCGGTGGACAGCTTCATTCGCATCACCGAAGGCGAGGATGCGTACGAGACACTGGCCCCGGTGGTGTTCAGGCTCGGGGCGACGTCCGGGGAACGGCCGGGAGAGTGATGCCGGGCGCGATGCTCTTCCGGCACCGCCGGCATGCCTCGGGATCGCACAGTCGACAGGTACGACCCGGCGGCGTACCAGGCCATCCTCCTTCCGGCACCACCGGCATGCCTCGGGATCACACAGAGGAGAGGCACGCGCCCCCGGCCGCGCGAAGGCCGGCGGTGGCGCCGCGCCCCTCATCGCGACCGAGCCGTTGAACGGGACGGTCAAGGGCCCGACGCCCCCATTCGGCCTGCCAACGCGTCGCGCGTCCCGATGACGCGGGCTCGGGTCCGGGGCTCCCGCCCTGGAAGGGGGGAAAGGCGCTCGCACCCGGGCAGTCACGCATCCGCGCGATCCTCGCCGAGGGTGAGGCGCCGTGAGCATGATCACGCATGCGCCGGGCCTGCCCCTGCATGCCTCGGCACGGCGGACAGGGGAGCCTCGGATCGCTTCCGCACGGCACGATGTGCGAGGAGCGGTTCATGAATACTCCAGGAATACCTGCGGTCTCCCGGCGCCGCGCAGTCGTCGGAACTGGATCTGGTCGCCACCCCCTGCCAGGCAGCACAGGAGACTCGCATCGCTCCCGTGCGGGCGGGAACGCGGAAAGTGGTCCATGAATATGCTCAGAATACTCCGAGAATACCCGTGGAATAACCACAGCGGGACCCATTGGCGCGAATCTCGCTCAAAGTATGATGGGCCCTTGGTTTGAGTGCTTCGATCAACGAGTTGAGGGGACTGAAATGATCCGGCGAGGCGTGGTTGTACTGGCGGGGGTGGCGGGCCTGGCTGCAGGCGCGGTCGTGGACAGGTCGGCGTGGGCGGGCCTGGATGTCCTGGAGCAGTGGAATGAAGCGTGGCTGGACACGATCCGCGTGATCGGAGGTCCGCCCTGCCCGATCGCCCGCAACGGGGCCATCCTGTACGTGGCGATGTACGAGGCGGTGAACTCGATCGAGCCGACGTACGAGCCCTATATCGGGTTCCTTCCGGTCCAGGAACCCGCGTTGACGGATGCGGCGGCCGCGGCTGCGGCGCACCGGGCGCTCGTCACGCTGTACCCGGCGCGCACGCCGGTCTACGACGCCCTGTACCAGCTCCAGCTGTCGAGCATGCCGGACGGTCCGGCGAAGTCGAACGGCATCCAGGTGGGCGTGGCCGCGGCGGACCAGGTCATGGACGCCCGCGCGCAGGACGGCACGGCGTCCGAGCCGCCGTACATCTACCTGGACATTCCGGGCTCCTACCGGCCGACGCCCCCGGATTTCACGTCGCCGCCGTTCAATCCCGGATGGGGTTCGACGCAGCCCTGGTCGATGATCACGGGCTCGCAGTTCCGTCCGCCGGGGCCGAACGGATACAGCCAGCTCTCGAAGCTGCTGCCGACGGTGGGGTACGCGCGGCAGCTGAACGAGGTGAAGGACTACGGTGCGCGCGTGAGCGCGTCGCGGACGCCGGACATGACGGAGATCGCGTGGTTCTGGGCGAACGACCGGGACGGGACGTACAAGCCGCCGGGGCACCTGATGCATATCACGCAGGTGGTCGCGCGGGACTTCGCGCCGGTGTCGTTCAATGAGCGTGCGAGGCTGTTCGCGCTTGCGGCGATTGCCATGGCGGATGCGGGCCTGGCGGCGTGGGACATGAAGTACGCGACGGACACGGACCTCTGGCGGCCGGTGTCGGCGATCCGCGAGGCGCACACGGACAATAATCCGCTGACGGTGGCGGATCCGGACTGGCTTCCGCTTCTGGAGTTCTCGCCGCCCTTCCCGGCATACACATCCGGACATGCGACCTTCGGAGCGGTGCACGCGGCGATCATGCGGAACTTCTACGGCACCGACGACATCGTGTTCACCGTGGGCACCGACGAGCCGATCGTGAGTTCAGTGACCCGGACGTTCCAGAACTTCACGCAGGCGGGTCGCGAGAACGGCCTGAGTCGCATCTACCTCGGGGTCCATTTCCGCTTCGACGCGGATACCGCGTACTACGCGGGAACCGCGCTCGGCGACTACGTCTACGCGCACCATCTTCGTCCGCTGGCATGTGTCGCCGTGGATCTGAATGGTGACAGTCAGATCGGCTTCCCGGACCTGCTGGTGCTGCTGGGAAGCTGGGGTTCATGCGAGGGCTGCCCGGCGGACCTGAACAGCGACGGGCACGTGGATTTCGAGGACGTGCTCCACCTCCTCTCCATGTGGGAGGGCTGCTTCTGATCCTTCGCACACGTGTTGTGCTCCTCGCGGCCGCCTGTCTGCTGCTCTCTGCAGGCGCGGCGCTCAGCCTGCCCTCGAGCACCGCGCCACCGCCGGGTGGATCCGGCGGCGGCGCGTCGACTGACCCGGTCAGGCCGATGGTGCTGTCCAGGTCGGTGGACGAGATGCTGGCGGTCCGCATCGCGAGGCAACTCGTGGAAGCGAGCCCGCCGGCCGACCCGTCGGATGCCGCCGAGCGTGACCGCGCCGCGGCGCGCCTGGGAGCATGCCGCGACCTGATCGATGCGGCGCAGGGGCGGATCCTCTGGGGCGGCTTCAACCCGGACCAGGGCTACGACCCCCGCGCCTATCGCCTGGACCCGGACAGCCCGATCGAATACTTCCAGTTGACCGAGTTCGAGCCCTCGGTGTGGGCGCGACTCTACCTGTCGACCTTCATGTTTCCCGGCACGTACGAGGTCAGGCAGGAGGGCAATGTCGTCGTCCTGGCGCTCGACGCGCAGTTCCGAAGCGATCTGCTTCCCGGCGACTACCCCTACCCGTTCTGGCACTCGCCCAACAAGTGGACGGCGTACGTCAACGCCAGGAAGGTCCTGCTGATCTTCCGGTCAGGGCGCCTGGTGGCGAGCATGCGGCAGTCGCCGCCGCCGGAGGCGCTCAACCTGATCAGGCGACGCTGGGATGCCCAGTGGTCATGGACGGACGAGGCCGGCCTGCCGCAGCCCCGCGTCGCGCTCTTCAGCTACCTGTTCTCCGAGGACAATCCCCACGTGGCCGCGCTCGATGCGAGCTACCGGGCCCTCGAAGAGCAGTTCCGCGCCCAGAACTGCGTGCTCTGCCATGAGCCGGACAATCGAAGCCGCATCAATGACCTCCTGCTGCTCGGGTATCCGAACCAGGCGCTCGTGATGCGGCGCACGCTCGTCACGGTGCTCGAGGCGAACGAGATGCCCCCGGGGAGTTCCCTGGCGCATGCGAAGCCGGGACTGCGGGATTCCGCGGTCCAGCAGGAACTCGTCCGTCTCGCGCGGATCTTCGAGCGCGATGCCGACGCCGCGATGGCGTATGAGCAGCTCAAGCGAGCCTCGCGACCGCTCCAGGACGACTGACGGCCGTCGCACTCACCCGCGGTTCGCACGGTCCGCGGTCATCGGGTTCCGGAGCGGCCTGCGCGGATCACTTCCGCGGAGGCTGGTCCGGACGAATGGTGAGCATGTGCTCGTAGGCGAGTGCCGCGTCCCCTTCGGACACGAAGCGCCTGGCCGCGCGGAGCATGGCATCCCGCGCAGCATCGTCGGCGATGCCGGCTTCGTGGACGCCGGGCCTCGCGGGCGGCATCGAGCTGGCGAGCAGCACCTCGACGATGCGCTCACGGGATCCCAGCGCCTGGCCGGGATAGCCGAGCAGTTCGAGCACGCGGGCCGCGGCCGGATTCGATGGCCGGTGGCACGAAAGGCAATCGTGCTGCTCGAGGTGCGCGGAGAGTTCGCGGTATGCATGACCGAGCGTTCGTGCATGCGGGTTGGTCGGATCGAGCAGGTAGTCGAACTGCGCGACGCGCGGCTGCGAGGCGCCGCGTGCATCGGTCCAGGTCCACTGCCCGTGCCACGTCCGGTCGGCCGGGGGCGGTGACGGCGGATACCGGCCCTCCATCGGGCCGTCGGCCGGCACCGTGAACGACCCTGCGACGAGCCGCCCGTCGCGGAAGACCAGTCGTACCGCGGTGGCGTCGACATACGCCTTCCACTCCGCGGGATCATGCCAGAAGGGATGTGGATAGTCGCCGTCCGGAAGCCCGGCGCGGAATCTCGCCGGGATCAGCAGGACCGTGAACGCTCCCTCCTGGCGCACCTCGTGGGGGTCGGAGAACATGAAGCAGGTGAGGTACAGCCCGGCCCATACCTCCGCGGCGAGGCCGATGGTCGGGATGGCCGCGGACGGGTCGTGCGCCGCATCATCCTTCGATCGAGCGACGTCCGAATGGCCCCAGGTGATCCGATCGCCGATCGCGTCCAGGAGGTCACCGAACCGGGACAGGCGATGCACAGCGGCGTCCCTGGCCCGGGCGTCACGCGCGCTTGCGGGCGGCGCGGCGTCGATGATGTACCGGGCAATCCGATCGAGACGTGGATCCGCCGGTGGTTGCCGGTCCGGAAGCGGGGGCGTCGCCGCCGCGGGCGCGCCGGGCGACGTGGCGCTGCCCGAGGCCGCGCCGACGGGGTCGGTGTCGGGCGGCGGCGCGGGCGCGTCGGGCGCCTCGTTCGCTGCTGCGCTCGCCACTCGACCATCATCGCGGCCGCGTCCGTCCCCATCCGCGCGGGCGGGGTGCCGGTCACAGGAGGCCAGCGCACCGGCCAGCACGAGAAGAAGAAGAGTGGCAGAAGAACGCGCGGTCCAGCGGCTCGCGGATCGTCCGGTCGACATGGCCGGGAAGATACTCTGCCGTGGTCGATCCCATGGCCTCTCCCGGCGCGCAGGGAACGGGCTCGCCGGGCACAGTCGGGCCACAGGTGCGTCAGCGATCGCATGCCGTTCACAGCGTCCCGGGTGCGCGCGATACGGCCGCCTCCGAACAGGTCAGGAGGGCGTGCCGGGGCGGGTGCGGATGAGGAGCGAGCCATCACCCGAGGCCGCCCGAGTGCGGCCGTGGACGAAGTGGCTCTCCGCGATGTCATCGGGTCCGACGACGCCGGCATCGGCGGGGCATGTTCCCTCACACGGTCCCCATGGTCCCGTCAGGATGAGCAGGTCCAGCAGGTCGACGTTGCCGCGGCGGCGCGATGGAGCGGGCCTGCACGGCGCACGCGGAACCAGCCGTTCGCGCGCGTGTCCTGTGTTCGGCGCGGGCGGTTTCGCGCCGATGCGACGATGTTCCGGTGCTCCGGCGATCGGACGCTCGGGCTCTCCGCGGCGCGGTCTCACGGCGCAGCGACATGGACAGGGGATGCCGCTGGGGACGCGTGTCATGGCTCACTCCACGCGCGGCGTTCCTCAAGGCAGCGCGATGCTGTCTACGACCGCGCCGGTCGCTCCCTCGAACAGGAACACGTGCCCCGAAGCCCGCTCGCGTCCAGCCTGGACCACCGGAACGACGCCACCGCATCGCGATTACCGTCCCAGGATCGAACCGCCGCGCGCCGTTGACTGGTCGAGAATCAGTTCGGCCGGGTCCGGTTCCAGGGCGCGTTCGCCTCGGCGCACCCGGTCGTGCATGGCGCCCGCGAGCAGCGTCCGCGGGTGGCGGGGACCGAGCATCGCGGCCAGTTCACCGTGCGCGGTGCGCAGATCGTCGGCACCGGCGGGGTCTCCGGCGGCCGCGCGCGCGGCGCCCACGCCCGCGCGGAAGGCGGCACCCAGCCAGCCCGTCGACACGGCGGGATCCTCGAGCGCCTGGCTCGCGAGCGTGAGCGATGCCGTTGCGTCGACCTGGCGAAGCACGATCGCGTGTGCGTGCCGGGCGACCGCGCGGTCACGCGGTGACGCGTCTCCGTCAGGGTCGCCCACCTGCGCAAGCAGCGGCACGGCCTCCCCGGCGCGGTCCATCGCCAGCAGCACGGACGCTTCGCACAACTCTGCGCAGCGGAGCGCAGCCGGCGCAGCATCCTGGCAGTGCCGCAGTTCCGCGCGAAGCGAACGGAGCACCGCGAGCGCCTCATCGGCGCGGTCGGCGTCGACGAGGGCGATGCTCAGCAGGCCGGTGCCGCGGACCACGTCCTCGTGGCAGGCGCCGCCGTGGATGCGACGGCGCACGGCCACGGCGGCGCGCGCGAACTCGACGCCCTGCGCGGCATCGCCGGCGACGCGGGCGGCAATAGCGCGGGACTCCATCGCCCGGGCGACGAGCGCGTGATCGCCGGTGAACCGCGCCCTGAAGATCGCGCCTGCCTCCTTGAAGAGCCGATCCGCCTCCGCTGCCGCCGCTGCGCCATCGCGCATGAGCAGGAGCATGCCGCGGGTGAGCAGGATCTCGTGCGTTCTCGGGTGATCGTCGCCGCGCAACCGCCTGCCGAGCGCCTCCGCCTCCTCGTTCAGCAGGAGCGCGTCGTCGACCCGCCAGTCCTCCCGGAGAAACACGCAGACGACGTCGAGCATCTGCTCCAGCGTGATCGTCATCGGGCGCTGGCGGAGGTGGTGCACGAGTGCCTCCATCTCCCGAAGGCCCGCGCGGCGCTCGCCGATCTCCATCTGGAAGTGCGCCAGGTTGAATCGGGCGATGAGTGCGTCGTCGCTCTCCGGCCCGCCGATCCGGCCGTAGCCGTCGACCAGTTCGCGCAGGACCGCTTCCGCATCGTCCATGCGGCCGGAGGCGTACAGGACCAGCGCAAGGTCGGAGATGCAGTCGAGCGCGCTGCGCGAAAGCGGCGATTCGCGACGACGCCATCCCCGGGCGCTGCGCTCGAGCAGCGAGAGCGCCTGCGCGAGATCCTGTCGCTCGTACTGCGCGATGCCCAGGGCGGCGAGCGACTCCAGCGTGAGCGGATGCAGCGGTCCCAGGGAACGCTCGGCCAGCGCGACGGCATGGCCCAGGACGTCCGTCGCCTCGTCGAACCGCGTGTGCGTGTCGGTCAGGAACGCGCCGTACTGCCTCCGGGCCCGGACGATCGCGGCCGGATCCCCGGTCTCCTCCGCCAGCGCGATCGCGGCGCGCAGTTCGGACTCGGCCGCGGCGTGATCACCCAGCGTCTCGAACGCGGCGCCCAGCGCCGAACGCACGCGGGCGATGACGCGAGGCGAGTGACTGAGCGAGGTGCGGAGGTCCTCGGATGCCGCGTGCAGCGCGTCACGCAGCAGCACATCGCGGCCCAGTTCCTCCGGGTTCACCTTGCGGATGGCTCCGACGAGCAGTTCGGTGACGCCCTCCGCCTCCGCCAGCGCGCGCTCGGCGGCGCGCGAGGCGCGCGTCCGCTCGATGGCGAACCACGTGGACGCGACGGACGATGCCAGCACCACGATGACCGTCAGCGCCAGCGCGGCCGTCGCCGTCCGATGGCGGCGCGCCAGGCGCCGGATGATGTACCACGGATCCGGCGCGACGGCCGAGACCGGCTCGTGGCGCAGGTGCCGCTCGATGTCCAGCGCGAGCTCGCCGGCGCCCTGGTAGCGCCGCGCCGGCTCCTTCGCCAGCGCCCTGGCGAGGATGTTCTCCACGTCGCCGCGCAGGCGCCGGTCGATCGAGCCCAGCCTGGCCGGTTCGCGGTCACGGATGGCCGCGAGCGCGTCGGGCAGCGGCAGGCCATCGAGCGGCGTCGGATGCCGGCCGGCAAGAAGTTCATACGTGATGACGCCCAGCGCATAGACGTCCGACCGTGCGTCGACCAGTTCCGGTGTGCCCGCTGCCTGCTCCGGACTCATGTACGGCACGGTCCCCAGCAGCGAGCCGGCGATCGTCTGCGCAGGGTCGCGGTCGCGGCCCTCGTCCGCCGCGCGGGCGAGTCCGAAGTCGACGATCGTCGGCGCGCCGTCGGCGGAGATGAGTATGTTCGCCGGTTTGAGGTCGCGGTGCAGAATCCCGCGCTGATGCGCGTGCTGCACGGCGTGCGCCAGGCGCGCGAGGAGGCGCAGTACGGAGTCGGTGGATGGACGCGCCTCCGCTGCCCACCGATCGAGGGTGGTGCCCTCGACGAACGCCATGACCAGGTACGCGCGGCCGTCGGCGTCGATGCCTCCGTCGTGGACTGTCACGATGTCGGGATGCCGCAGCGCCGCGAGCATCTCGATCTCGCGCTCGAACCGGGCGCGCTGGCGCGCCGTGGCCAGGGCGCCGGAGAGCAGCACCTTGACCGCGACGGTGCGACGCGTTGCCCGCTGCCGCGCGCGGTAGACGACGCCCTGCCCGCCGCGGTGGATCTCCTCCAGCAGTTCGCAGCCGGCGACGTCCGCGGGTAGAGGAGAGGCCTCCCGGATCGAGTCGCCGAACTCCGCCAGCAGGGCAAGGTCCCGGCGGATCGCGGCGACGCGACGGCGGCAGTCCTCGCACGCATCGAGGTGCAGCGCGGTGTCCGGGTCCGCGTGTCCCGCGGCCGCGTCCTCCATCGCCTCGTCACCCGGATGCACCACGTGCGTCATGCGTCTACTCCTCGGCGTCGTAGAGCGCTTCCAGCCGGTCGATCACCGGGCGCACGCGTTCCGTCACACGATGGCGCGCCATGTAGACGTCCTGGCGCGTCATGCCGAGTTCGGCGGCGATCTCCGCCGCGGACTTCGTCCCGAGCGCCAGCCGTTCGAACGCGTCGATGGTGCGCGGGTGGAGCCCGCTCTCGCTCCGGAGTTCCGCCAGTGCGCTGCGAAGGATCGCTGCGCGGCGCTGCGTCGACCAGAGGGCGGACAGTTCGTCGTCGTCAGGAAGGTCGTCCATCCGGCCTCCGCCGTCGCCGACCCTCGTCCGCGCGCGCTGATCGGCGATCTTGCGCCGCGCGATGCCCATGAGCCACGACCGCAGACGCCCTCGTTCCCGCGTGTACCGCCCGGCGCGGTATGCCTCGAAGAACGCCGTCATCGACTCCTGCGCAGCATCCGCGGCGCCGGCGGCATCGAGTCCCAGCCGGCGCCCGATGCCCTCCAGGATCGGGCGGTAGCGCTCGTCGAACGGTCCCCACGCCGCCTGGTTGGCAGGATCGCGGAGTCCTTCGAGCAGTTGTGTCGTCGTCCGGGTGTTGAGGTGCATCCGGCGGCGGACTCCTCGCCCGGAAGAGGAATCTTCAGGATACCGCAGGATCGGGGTGTGAGATCCGACGCCCGGGCGGGAAGGACCAGGGAAGGCGGTGCCTGTCCCGGATGGTCCGGACGGCGCCCGCCCAGGTCCCGAATCGGAGTCTCAACATGCGTCTTCGTGCATCCATGGTCGTGGCCGGAGGGCTGGGTCTTCTGAACGTGGCATCGGTACTCGCGATCGATCAGTCGTACGGCCAGTTCGGCATCGGCCGGTGGCACGGTGCCGTGGGCGGCCCGTGGAACGGCGCGGGCATCGTCGTCGGCATCATCGACACGGGGCTCGACACCACGCATCCGGCGATGCCCGGCGCCGCCCTGGTGTTCCAGTCCACGGCGGACGTGCCGTACGCGCAGACGAGCGGGCATGGCACGCACGTCACGGGGACTGTGCTCGGTCGGATGCTCGCGGAGGCGCCGGGTGGACCGTACATCGGCATGGCCCCCGGCGCGTCGGTGCGGCAGAGCACGTTCGCCGCAGCGGCGGCGAACACGCGGGCGATTGCGACCGCGGCGGCGAACCCGGCGCGGATCATCAATCACTCGTACGGGATCCCCACCGGCGACTGGAACCGGGTGCTCGGCGTGTGGGTGCCGAGGATGCCCATCGTGGCGCTTCCGCGTGACGGTTCCAACGTGGTCAGTCGGACCCTCGATGAACTTGCCAGCACAACGAACGTGCTCAACTGCGTGGCCGCGGGCAACATGGGCATGCGTGCGCCGCTCGGCGCCGGCCATCACACGCCGACGTCACCCGCCGACCAGTTCAACGGTCTCACGGTCGGCTCGGTGGCGCTGAACCTGGGCACGGTGGCCTACCAGTCGTTCGGCCGCGCGCTCGCCGCCGGCGCCGCCACGCAGCGCCAGCTCATCCACGTGCAGTCATACGGCGGGGACGGGACCGCCGCCGGCGGCATCCACGCGGCCCATGGCGTGCAGTGGCCGGGCGCGGCACCGGCTGCCGGCGCGGATCGCACGTGGGACGACGGGACGGCGCCCGCGGCGCAATGGGACATCGTCCGCATGTCCGGAACCAGCATGGCGACGCCGCACATCACCGGTCTTGCGGCCTGCATGCGGCAGTACGGACTCGCGAATCCCGCGCTGATCACGGAGCCGGGGCGGCCCGCGATGGACGCGGTGGATCATCGTGTGCTCAAGGCGGCCATCATGACGGGCACGATCAAGACGTTCGACTGGACGGTCGGCGTGAGTTTCCCCGGCCCGCCGTTTGTCGCGCTGGAGCCGTTCGACGCCACGCGGGGGACGGGCATCGTCGATGCCGGCCAGGTCTACGACATCTACACGGCGGGGGAGAAGAACCCGGGCGTCGTGCCGGCGTCGTCGGCGTGGGACATCCAGTCGATCATGCCCGGCACGTCACGCTACTACCGCTCCGCGATGCCGCTTCCACTGTTCCGTGGCATCCAGGCGACGCTCTGCTGGGATCGCGTCTGGAACGCCGCGACCGGCACATTCCGCGCGCTGGAAGACCTTGATCTCGAACTCTATCTCTTCGCGGCGGCGCCGCCCGCGCCGCCGTGGCCCGCGGCGAACCTGGTCTATGCATCCAGGAGTACCGTCGATAACGCGGAACACGTGGTGGACTTCGCGGCGGGCGGACAGTTCTTCGGGCTGCGCGTGATCCACAATGGCGCGCCCGGTGCACAGCCGGTGACGTACGGACTGGCATGGAACACGAACGTCGACCGGCGCTCGTCGCAGTTCGCGCCGGAGCTTCCTGCCGACTGGGATTCGCCCATGCCCGATCCAGAGGACTGGGACCGTGACGGCATTCTCAACGCGGACGATAACTGCCCGCTGCGGTTCAACCCGGACCAGGCCGATGCGGACGGTGACGGTATCGGCGACGTGTGCGAGTCGTGGTGCCGCTCCGATCTCGATCTGGACGGCGAGGTGGGTTTCGGAGACCTGCTGATGCTCCTGGGATCGTGGGGCGCGGGTGCAGGCCAGCGTGCGGACATCGACGGCTCCGGCGTGGCGGATCTCGCGGACCTGCTCATCCTGCTTTCGGACTGGGGGCCGTGCCCGCAGACCGACTGAGTCCGTCGTGCGCGGGCGCACTACCCGGAGCGAGCGCCTGAACCAGACACCGCCGCGTGTGCCCTGTCCCGGGGTGCACGCGGCGGCTGTGCTGCTCAGCGCTGTCGCGACGGCACCCACGCGGTCGTCCGGCCGCCGATGATCACGTGCTCGATGGCGGCGCCGTCCGACGTGCGCGCGTCCGACCGGCGGCCCCAGCGATGGTGGAAGAGCCAGGATCGCGGGAAGCGCGTGCTGTCCGCGTCGACCGCCACCGCCCGGTGCACGATCCGGCGCAGGACGCGGTGGAGCGTGGCGAGTTCAGGTGCCGTGAGCGTGTCCGCGGCGCGGCGCGGATCCATGCCCGCGTGGTACAGCGCTTCGTCCGCGATCCAGTTGCCGACGCCCGCGGCGACGGACTGGTCCAGCAGCACGGACTTGACGGGGGCCGACCGGGCGGAGAGGGCGCGCCTGAACGCCGGGAGTGCCGGAGGATCCGACAGCGGATCCCAGCCGAGCGTGCTGATCGGCGGCTCCTCCATCGGCGCCTCGCGCAGGCGGATCCGGCCGAAGCGACGCGGGTCCGTGAACCGCAGCACCGTTCCGTTGTCGAACCGGGCGGTGAACCGGACGGACCGGGCGGTGCGCGAGTCGCGCGCTCCGCTCGATCGCAGGTGCACCGCGTCGGCGCCGCCCACGTGGAAGCCGCCGCTCATGCCGAGGTGGAACACCGGGTGCGGCGCGCGATCCAGGCACCACCAGAGGTACTTCCCGCGCCGTCGGACGTCGAGGACGCGCCGCCCGACGAGGGCGCGGGCGAGCGCGGACGGGGCCGATTCATCGAAGACCAGTCGATCGGGCGCTGCCCGCGCCGCCGTGATCACGCAGCCGTTCACCGCGCGTTCGATGGCGCGGCGCGCCGCCTCGACCTCCGGGAGTTCAGGCATGGTCGCGGTCCGCTCGGACGTGATCGCGCGACGTGGTCACGGTTCGGTCGGCTGCTGTACGAGCAGCGCGGGCCCGAGCTGGAGCCGCAGCCCGTCCTCGTCCTCCGCGACATCCACGACCAGGCGCTCGATGCCCAGCCCGTCGGGCTCGAGCAGCAGGCGCGTGCCGTCCAGTCGCCAGGCGCCCTCGTGCCGCGCGATCGCGGTCAGCGCCGACGCCTCGACCACGCGGCGCGCGATCCGGAAGCGGCCGTCCGGTCGGATGTCGATCTCGACGGCGTCGCCCAGCCAGCGCCCGACGAGCGCATCCTCCGCCACGACCGGCGGTCGCGAAATGGCGAAGAACGGCGCGAGCGGCGGCCGCCGCAGCGC
Source organism: Phycisphaeraceae bacterium (assembly GCA_019636755.1). Lineage (GTDB taxonomy): Bacteria > Planctomycetota > Phycisphaerae > Phycisphaerales > SM1A02 > JAHBWZ01. The sequence goes on from JAHBWZ010000003.1 coordinate 120,459, forward strand.
AATCCGTCCGTCGAGGCGCTCCGCGCCGACCCGGACGTACTCCACGCGCCGCGCCTGGTACGGCTCGAGCTGGAGTCGCGCGTAGGACTCCTTGGACCAGCGGCCGACCTCGATCGGTGCGTGGTATCGGTTCATGGATCCGAAGAGCGCGTACGCGCCGTTCTCGTCGAAGCGGATCATCTCCGAGCCGTTGCTCCACCAGCGGACCACCTCCCATGCGTCGGTGGGATCCAGCGAGAGCGGCGTCTGCGCGACGACCGGCGGGAGGATCTTCTCCGTGCTCTCGCACGCCGCCAGCAGGCTGGCCAGCGCGATCAGGGCAGAGGCGGTGCGACGGTGGTGGGTGGACTGGAGCATGCCGGGATTATCGCCGGGCGACCGGGCCGGAGCGATCCGGCGCGCTCCAGGCGACCCAGCGCGGTCCCGGCGGGCCCGCGCGGACATCGGCGGCGCGGGGCCGCGGGAGGATCGGGACGCATGCATGAGACAGCGGGAGAAGCCCCTCCGACTTCTCCCGCCGCCGTTGACCTGCTCCACCGGGCGAGCGATGACATCGCCCGACCCAGCGATCGGCCGCGGCGGCGGGGACCCTGAGCGCCAGGGCAGACCACCGCCCTGGTACGGCGCGGTCTGTGCGGTCTGTGTGCATCATGCGACGGCGGGCGCATCCAACCTGCCGGCCGCATCGGACACCGGCGGCCGGGGGCGGGGTGTGGGGCCTCAGCCCCCTGCGCTCGCGCCCCCGCACGGAGAATCCCGTGGTCAGGGAGACCCGAGGTCAACCCCGGTCCTGGAATGACATCGAGCGAGCGATCGAGCGCGCGCACGCACGCGCGCATGGACGAGTCAGCGACATTGGCGATGCACCCGGGCGTGGCGCCGTCCATGCCATCGCGTTCAGGACGCGCGAGCGCAGGGGGGCTGAAGCGCCCCCCTGCGCTCGCGCCCCCGAACGGCGATCATGAGGATCCAGGAGACCCAGCGCCAACCGTGTTCATGGACAAGGGTGGCCGTGGGGCTTCGGCCCGGTCCCCGGCGATTGACGATCATCCCGTCGGGAGAACGCGGACGTGCAGTCGCTTCAGTGACTCATCGAGCAATCCGAGCGCACCGACCGCACCGACATCGCGGATCTCCAGCCATCACGTGGACGCCCGGATCGGCGCCGTCGCCGACCGGTGACCGCGCTCCACCCGGCCAGGAGCGCCATCGCGGCGCCGCCGGGTCCGGGCACCAGCGCGTGGTGCGTGAACATGATGTCGTCGATCGCAAGCACCGCGTCCGACGGGTCCCACAGGACGATCCGGTCGAACGGGATGGTCGAGAGGATCCCGCCGAAGTTGGGGATGAGGCCCCAGAACGGGTACTCGCCGATCATGTCCGTCCCGCTGAAGAGTCGTACATAGACCGTCCCGAAGTAGTTGTCGAACGCGAACGCCGTGATCGGCGTGTCGAAGCGCAGGTCCGCGACGCCCGTGAAGGTCTTCATGCCCTGAAGATCGTGGAACGCCGTGTCGTGCGTGATGAACTCCGTCGGTCCCGCGAAGATGAGCCCGTGCGACTCGTGGTAGTGGTCGTCCAGCCACGTGCCGACGGGGTGCTCCGTGAAGGTGATCACCTCCACGTCTGTCGTCTGGCTCAGCCAGAGATCCTTCTGGTCCGTGTACGTGATCGCGCCGGCCGCGCTCTGCGAGAGTACGGCGAGAAGCACCGGCAGCGCGAGGAGCCGGTGCATGGCGGTGATGGTGAAGATGGTCATGGTGATCTGGTGCATGGGTGTGTCCCGTCCTGGTCTCCGTCCTGGTCTCGATGGCTTGCCGCGGTCCCGCCGACCCCGGATCGCCCGCCCACAGATACGCCGTCCCCGGCACGGCCCGGCGCGGATTCGCCGGAGTCCTCGTCGAGTGACCCCGGGGATCGAGAAGTGGCCCGCACCCCGGCCGCTGCGGCGCCCGAAATCTTCCCCGCCCCGCGCGGGGCGGCGGAGGCGTTGGACGTCGTGCGCTTCCGCTCCCCCTTTCGGAGGAGGATTGTTTCTGTCGCTCGCTTTCCACGAGTTCCACTGCGCTCCCTTCGACTGCGCTCAGGGCTACCGACCCTGGCTCCTTCGGAGCCGGAGGCGGGCGCATCGCGGCGCAGGCGCCGGATGCACGCCCATGGTCCCGACGGCGCCACGGTCAGTACCCGCCAGTGGCGGATGTGGGACACGCGCTCGCACACGCAGCCGCGCACCGCCACCCTGCACTCACCCTGTCCACGTGTAGATCACCGCCACGATGTCCGCCAGGTCCACCACGCCGTTGCCGTCCAGGTCCGCTGCCGCGCAGCCGGGCAGAAGATCCTGGCTCGGGCACGGCCCGAACCACGCCAGCACGAGCAGCAGGTCCATGAAGTCCACCACGCCGTCGCCGTTGACATCCGCCGGCACCGGATCGATGACACGCTGGAGATGGATGTCGTCGACGCTGATGCCCCAGCCGTCTCGCCGGAGCCGCACACGATTGAACGGAACGTCCGTGATGAAGCCGACGAAGCGCTCGTCCGGACCTGGCCCGGTCACCTGCGGACTGTGCAGGTACGTCTGGAACAGCAGCCGATTCCCGTCGTAGAACCACGCCTGCATCTCCTGCCTGGTGTGCATCGCGACGCCATGGACGGATGCGTCGAGTTCCATGATGATCTCCACGTGGCCTGACACGCCCACCGTGTCATTCAGGTAGTTCCCCTGCACAACCACCTGGTCGTACCCGTCCGTGAACCAGACGCCGATGGCGTTGTAGTGATCACTGAGCCAGGTCCACATCGGCACCTCCGTGAACGTCATCGTGACGATGTCGTTGTCCATCGCATCGGACCAGGCGGCAAATGCCTTCTGATGGTGACCCCGGAAGACGCAGTATCCGAGGTCGAAACACGTATGCACGACCGCACCGTCACCATGGGCGCGTGAGGTCGCGAGGACCGCCGTCATGAGCGCGAGCAGTCGGAGGGATGCGTTCATTCCACCACCTCCTCCGCCTGTGCCGCGGCAAGTGCCGCATAGAGGCTGAACACCGCATCCAGGCCTGCGGCATCCGCAAGGCATTCGTCCAGTTCGGCCTCTCCCAGCAGTCCGGACGAGATCGCCGCCGCGCCGCCGGATTCCAGCCAGATGTGCAGCAGTTCCATCTCTCCAGGTCCCATCATGAGACCCTGGCTGCAGGTCCCGTAGTTGGCGATGACCAGCGCCAGATCCTCGAAGGTGACGACGCAGTCGCCGTTGTTGACGTCGAACGCCTCGCGGAGCGCGGACCATCCGCACGCGGAGAGGTCGGCGAACCAGAGCGCCGGGTCGTTGAGGTCTTCATACGCCCACGGCGCGCCGCCGGTCGAGGACCAGCGCACCGCGGCCTCCATCTCGATGTTCCGCCCGACGATCAGCCGGCCCTCCGGCGACGCGAGGAAGTCGTTGATGGCGTTCGCGTATCCCTGGTCAGGCAGTCCGAGGGTGAACGGCACCGGCAGGACCTGCGGCGTCGTCTGCACCGGATCGAGCCAGAAGACCGGGACTTCACGGCAGGAGTAGTGGGTGAATCCCGGGATCGTCGTCTCCGCCGCGGCGCCCCCGACCGCGTAGGTGTCGGCGCCGGCCATGCCGCGGATGAACTGGAGCGTGTCGCGGATGTCCGGCGGGGCGTTGAAGAAGAACGGCAGCTGCGTCATCCATGGCTGCCATCCGCCCTGACCACCAAGCCAGGCGACCCCGCGACTGCCGGGCAGCGGCTCGGTGTACGGGACACTCATCTGCCCGATGCCGATGGTGCTGGACGGGAAGCGGCGCCACTGACACAGGAGGAAGTTGATCTCGCACGCATCCAGCGCCCCGCCGCCGACGCGACCACCGTTGCCGGCCGCGATGTACGGGGCCGGCACAGCCATCGCGATCGTGTCCGGGATCTGCTGATGCGGGCTGTCCAGCCGCGTTTCACCGCGGGTGTGGCTCTCCCATACGAACGCCCTGGGCGGGACGTCGATCCCCGACCCGCATCGCGGGTTGGCCAGGATGCCCACCACCCGCAGGTCATCGCCCGACGTCTCGCTGATCGCCCATGCATCCGACCATGCTGGTGACCCTCCCTGGAACGAGAGGACCTGCATGCGCTGGATGGTCCAGGCGGGAGGATCCGGTGAGAAGAGGCCCGCAACCGGTGCCCAGACAAATGCCTCGCCGTAGTGTGGCGTCGACAGTCGATCGTCGGCCGAGACCGCGCCCGTGATGAACGACTGGTCATTGATGTCCCGCGCCACGCTTGCCCACGGCATCAGCGAACCCTCCTCGCCCTCATGGCGGAGCACATGGAGCGGCCCGGCGGCGTAGAGCACGCCGGCGAACGTGACATCCCACGGCGTCCAGAAGAACGCCCGCGGAACGGGCACGATGCCTCGCCCCGGGATCTCGAAGTCCACGTGCACAAATCCCACCACGTGTCCGCTGCCGTTGATGGCCAGTCCTCTGGACTGTGCACCAGGCGCGGTGCTGATCCGCCCCAGATCGATGAGGTGATGCGACGGCGGCGGCGTCTGTGAGACGGCGCGCGAGGTGGCAGAGAGACAGGCCGTCATTCCCACGATCGCCGTCAGCGCGCTGAGCGTGCACCGTGAAGTTCGGCATCGGTAGAATTCAGATCGCGGATCGCGGATCGCGGATCGCGGATCGCGGATCGCGGTGCTGCGCGCCCGTCGGCGCGCCCGGTGGTCAGTCAGGTCCGTCTGTACTGTCATGGATGAAGACTCCGTGAAACGGTGCCTCGCTGTACTTCTGCCCGTTCCCGACCGCCGGGATCGGGCGTTCCGCGCGTCGGCCCGATGCCGGGCGCGGTCGATGATGCCGCCACCTGCCGTCCCGGGCACGACGGCCATGCCCGACCCCCGGACCCCCGGACCCCCGGACCCCGGGGACCCCCGGACCCCCGGACCCCGGCCCCCGACCTCCGACCCCGGAACCCTGCATCCGCGATCCGACCGCCGGCGCCGTCGCACGTGACCGACCCGGATCCCGCGGCCGATGGACCCCGCCAGAGACAGATATGCCCATCCGGCGCCGACTCTGCGCAGAATCTCAGAATTTTTTCCGGGGCCGCCGGGCGCGTCATCGGGCGCCCGGGATCGGGCGGGCGCTCGGACAGGCACTCGCACGCAGCGGCCGCAGCCTCGAGCAGCGAGCGCGTGTCCGGTACAGGGCGGCGGGGGGGAGATCGAGATGAGGCCCGCACCCCGGCCGCTGCGGCGCCGAAATCTTCCCCGCCCCGCGAGTGGCGGCGGAGGCGTTCGACGTCGTGCGTTTCCGCTCCCCCCTGCGGGCGAGGATTGTTCCTGTCGCTCGCTGTCCACGAGTTCCGCTGCGCTGCACTCGTGGCTACCGACCGTGGCCCCTTCGGGGCCCAAGGCGCGCGCCCATGGTCCCGACGGCGCCACGGTCAGTCGCGCCATTCACTTCGGGGCCTCTCTCCGAACGCAGATGAATTCACCACGAAGTGCACGAAGGACACGAAGGCGTGCATGAAGCGCCGTCCTCGGCGTGCGCGCATTCGCTGCATACGGGAGAGTTGACAGAGAGGGCACAGAGGGCGCAGAGCAGAGCAGGCCAGGTCAGATCAGATCAGATCGAGTCAAGGTGTGATCGGAAGCGTCATCGAGGTCCACACCATCCTGCGGCATCAGGACCGTGCTTCGAATGAGCGCGCTCGTGCCAGTCGAGCAGGATCCCGACCGTTCCTGCCCAGTCGACCCCTTCGTGCCATTCGTGTTCTTCGTGGTGAACCGGTCCGGCTTCGTGGTGAACCGGTCCGGCTCCAGCGCGAGCATGGAGCGTTGACTGCTCGACCGACGCAACGGCCGCGGTTGGACACGGTCGCGCGCAGGACACCCTGGCGCAACACGCGCCAGCCTGTGGTCGTCAGGCCCCGTGCGCCCGGTAGAGCCCGTGTGCCTCGATGTATGCCAGCACCGATGGGTCCAGCCACGCCGACGCCTGGTCGGTGTGGCCGCTCGCGCACAGGTCCCGGATGGATGTCGACGCGTGCGGCAGCGGTTCGCCGTCGAGCAGACGGTGCCGCCACCACCCGGGTGAGCGCAGGGGTGGCGCGTCGCGCAGGAAGGACGCGGCGTCATCGTGCGGCGGGCGGAGCACGATCACGGGGTCTGCGAGCGCGAGGATCGCCTCCGGTTCGCGCCAGCGATGCAGGAGCGCTGCCTGGTCGGATCCCAGGATGAAGCGGTGGGTGCGATCGGGATGCGCCGCCGCGAGCGTGCGGAGCGTTTCGACGAACCAGCTGGGCCCGGGGCGGTCGACCTCGATCCGAGAGACATGTGCCCAGGGAATCCCCGCGAGCGCGAGGCTCAGCATCTCGAGGCGCTGCCCGGCCGTTGCGCCCGGTGCGCCGTCCTTGAGCGGATTCTGTCGCGCGGGGATGAACAGCACCTCGGCAGCGCCGGTCGCGCGCCGGGCGCGGTCGGCGATCTCCAGGTGCGCGCGGTGCGGCGGATCGAAGGTGCCACCGAAGAGCAGGAGGGGCGGTGCGGGGCTGGAAGAGGCGCTGTGCATCGCGGTGGGAGGTGCCGGACGGGGCATCGGTGGCCGGCGCGATCGAGCAGGCGGTCGAGCTCCGACGACCCGGTCAGGGCGGATCCGGGCTGCTCGGAACCCGGCCGAGTATCTCGACAGCCGGCGAGGGATGGATCGGCATGGGCATGTTGTCGATCAGCCGCACCGCGCCGAGCCGCGCGGCGATGAGGGCGCGGGTCGGGACGGACAGAGACTCGGCGGGCAGCAGCGAATCGGCCCGGCGCACCACCGCGTACTCGACCGAGAGTCCGTGGACCTGGAGTGTGTCGAGCATGATGCACTCGGCAATGTCCGGGGTGGGGAGGGTGGTGGCCTTGCGCAGCGCGCGAAACAGTCCCACGGCGTCCCCGCGCTCGTCCGGCCCGAGGTACGCGTTGCGGCTGCTCAGCGCGAGACCGTCGGGCTCCCGTACCGTCGGGTGTCCGACGATCCGCAGACCCGGCCAGCGGTTCCCGGCGGCCTCGACCATGGCCGTGATCACGCGAAGCTGCTGATAGTCCTTCTCACCGAGGACGGCCGCGCACGGGCGGACCAGGTCGAACAGGCGCGCCACGACCTGGCAGACGCCGGCGAAGTGCCCGGGTCGAATGCGATCCTCCAGCCCGGGCGCGGTCGCCACCGCCGGCAGCGGCGGGACCGGAACTTCGAGGTCCGGGGGATAGATCGCCGTCGCCGCGGGAAGGAAGACGGCGTCGGCGCCATGCGCCCGGCAGAGTTCAAGATCGCGGTCCACCGGGCGCGGATAGCGGTCGAAGTCCTCGCCCGGCGCGAACTGCGTCGGGTTCACGAAGATGCTCACGATCGTCGGTGTGCCGAGGTGACGGGCGGCGTCGATGAGGGCCAGGTGGCCGGCGTGCAGCGCGCCCATCGTCGGCACGAATGCCCCACCGGCCATGGGCCTGAGTTCATCGGCGGTGCGGAGAAGGCGCATCTGGCCCGTACGCTCGCACGCCCCGGTCGACCCTGTCAAGGCGGGTCGGCACGGCGGGTCGGTGCGCGTGATCGGCCATCGCCCGCCGGCGGCTCACAGTCCCGCGCGCAGCGGGCACACGACATCCAGGATGGTCTGCGCGCCGAACTTGAGGATCACGTTCGCCCGGTGCGTGGCGATCGTCTTGTGGCTGAGCCCGAGTTCGCCGGCGATCGACTTGTTGGACCTCCCGGCGGCGAGCGCGTCCAGGACCTGTCGCTCCCGTGGACTGAGCAGGTCCAGGCGCTCGCGGAACCGGCGCCGCGCCTCGAACCGATCGAACTTCAGTCGATCCTCGGCGACGGCGTCACGGATGGCGGCGAGCAGGCGGGCTCCCTGGACGGGCGCGGTCAGGATGTCGACGACATGCCCGCTTCGCACTGCGGCCACCGCCGCGCCGATGTCGATGCGCGTCGCGGTGAGGACAGCCGTCGGCGTGCGGCCGTGCCGCCGGCCCAGTTCGCTGAGCAGCGTCATCGCGCTCATGTCGGGAAGGACCGGCTCGAGCACGAGGCAGCCGAAGGTCCGGTCGGTGGGCGCGTCGAGGAGCGCCCGGCCGGTGTCGTGCAGCCGCACATCGCCACCAAGGGACGGGCGCAGGGCTTCGACGACGGCCCGAAGGCCCGGATCCACGACGGCAACCTGGATCGGTGGTGGCGCGGCGAGGTCAGTCTCGCCGTTGTGGTGGGTGCCCGCCGGGGCGGGTGTCGGCGCGAGGTGAAGGCGCTGGTGGGGAACGCGGGTCGGAGACATGTCGAGCTTCATGTGTCTGGTCGGGCGATCGGTCGGCCGCCGCACGTCCCGGAACCCTTGCCGCCGGGCCGGGTATTCCGGGCGCGGTGGGTCGGGTCGCCGTGCGGACGTCGACGGATCGCGTCACGGGCGGGCCCGGATTCGTCCGGGACCGGAGAATTCCGAGCGCGCGGCACCCCGACGAGTCGGCGCCGTGCCCGCCCCACGGCTACACTTGCGACGCATTCGCAGTCCAGGAGCACGACCCCGCCATGTCCGTCCTCGTCACCGACTCCGCCATCCGCGAAATCGCCTCCATCGTCCGTCAGCAGGGCCTCGACGCCGCGAAGGTCCGTCTCCGCGTGGGCGTCAAGGGCGGTGGATGCTCCGGCTTCTCCTACATCCTCGACCTGACCGAGCATGAGAAGGACACCGACGAGGGCTGGGACTACGAGGTCCCCGTTCCGCAGCCCGTCGGCGCCGGTGCCGAGGCGGAGTCCGTGGGCGGCGAGTCGTTCCGGCTCCGCGTCATCTGCGATCCCAAGAGCTACCTCTACCTCAACGGCACGACCGTCGACTTCAAGGACGAGCTCATGGGGCGCGGCTTCGTCTTCAACAATCCGAACGCGACGAACACCTGCGGCTGCGGCTCCAGCTTCAGCGCCTGACGGGGTCGGGCCGGACGCGGCCGGCGGCTCGCGTCATGCGATGAACCGTCGGACGACCAGCGCGTCGTTCTGTCCGCCGAATCCGAACGAGTTCGACAGACAGACGTCGACGGCGCACGACCGCGCGACGTTGGGGACATAGTCCAGCGGCAGGTCGGGGTCCGGATCGTCGAGATTGATCGTCGGCGGAACGACGCCGTGTCGGATCGCCATCACGCAGGCGATGAGTTCGACCGACCCCGCCGCGGCGATGAGGTGTCCCATCATCGATTTGATCGACGAGACCGGGACCGACGGCGCGTTCTCCCCGAAGACCGTGCGGATCGCCAGCGTTTCGATGGAGTCGTTCTCGCTGGTTCCCGTGCCGTGCGCGGAGATGTAGTGCACGAGCGGGCGACCGTCCGCGCCGCGGCGTGCAGGGTCGATGCCGGCCATGGCGAGTGCCTGCCGGATGGCCTCCGCCGGCCCGCGCCCCTCCGGGTGCATGTCGGTGATGCGGAACGCATCGGCGCTGGAGCCGTAGCCGGTGATCTCCGCATACGGCGTGGCGCCGCGCGCGCGGGCGTGGTCCAGCGTCTCCAGGACGACGATTCCGGAGCCTTCGCCCATGACGAATCCGTCGCGCGAGCGGCTGAACGGCCGGGAGGCGCGCTGCATCTCGTCGTTGCGGCGCGAGAGCGCGGTCAGCCGGATGAAGCCGGTCAGGCCCAGCACATGGATCATGGTGTGCGTGCCGCCGGAGAGCATGAGGTCCGCCTCGCCGTCACGAAGCATGGTGAACGCTTCACCGATGGCCTGCGTCGAGGCGGCGCACGCGGTCAGGCAATTGAACACGGGGCCGCGGAGGTCGAACTCCCGCGCGAGGTGCGCGGCGGGCATGTTCGGCTCCTGCTCCAGTTCCGTCATCGGGTCCAGGCAGGTTGCCGCCGCCTCCGCCCAGCGCCGCGTATCGATCATCGAACGTGCCGGGTCCCAGGACGCCAGTTGCGTCCGCGCGAAGCCGCCGAAGTCCAGCACGCCCTCGCCCGCACCCAGGTAGATCCCCGCCCGTGACGGGTCCAGCGATGCGCCGTCCAGGCCCGCCTGGGTCCACGCCTGCCGTGCGGCGCCCAGCGCGAAGCGGCTGTTGGCGCCCGCATTCGCGTGCGTCACGGGATCCCGGACGAACCTGCGGAAGTCGTACTCGCGGACCTGCGCGGCGAACGTGGTGGAGAACGTCGACGCGTCGAACCGGTCGATGGGACGGACACCCGATTCGCCGGCGCAGAGGCGGCGCCAGACGCCGTCGAGGTCGTGACCGAGCGGCGTCACCCATCCCATGCCCGTGATCACGACGCGGTTCCTGCTCATGGCGTTCAGACGATCCTTTCCCGTGCCCGGGTTCATGCGTCGAAGCGGCGGAGGAGCACGGCCGCGTTCTGTCCGCCCTGACTCGTGGACAGCACCAGGACATGCTCGAGCGACGCCGTCCGCGCGGCCGTGGCGTTCGCATCGAGGTCCGTGATCCCCGCCGTGTTGAGTCGCGCGGGAAGCATGCGCTCGCGAAGCATCCGCGCGGCGACGGCGACGGAGACCGCCGCGGATCCGGCATGCGTGTTGCCGATCGTCGGCACGATGGTCACGAGCGGGATCGTCGGTGTCCGCGCGCCGAAGACCGTTCGAAGCGCATGGCGCTCCAGGGCGTCGACGGCGGGAATGCTCGATCCGAACGGCACGATCGCGTCGACCTCGTCGGCGGTGATCCCGCCACGGGACAGCGCCAGCCGGATCGCCGCGGAGAGCGTCTCGCCCTCGGCGGGAATGCGGAGGCCGACGGTGTCCGGGCACACGTTCTGCGTGGCCGCGAAGCCGACGATCTCTGCAGCGGGGCGTGCACCGCGGCCCAGCGCGGCGTCCAGCGCCTCGAGGACCAGGATCGCGCCGCCGGCGCCGGCGACCGTTCCGCGGGCATCGGGGCTGAACGGTCGGACGATCGATGCAGGGTCGTCCTCCGGGGCGGTCGCGGCCAGCCGGTCCGCGAAGTGCAGGCGCATGAACGCCATCGGGTTGAGCTTGTCCTCGGCGCCGCCGGAGAGACAGGCGTCGGCCGCACCGCGGCGGATCACGCGCATCGATTCACCGATCGACAGCGCCCCGGATGCCTCGCAGCAGGTGATCGTATTGCTGGGACCGCGGCAGTCATGGATGATCGTGACGTGGCACGCCAGCATGTTGGGCAGGTACTTGAGCAGCCACAGCGGCGTCAGGTTCTGCATGCCCTGCGCGCCCCAGTGGTGCAGATCCAGCGTGCCGTCCGCGGCGGCGCTGGAGATGAGCGCCTGTCCCAGTTCGTGCGGATCGGCCGCGATCAGTCCCGCGCCGATGTGACAGCCGAACCGATCCGGCGCGATCGTGGGCGTCGCGTCGGGATCGGTCCCGCGCGTGACAAGACCGGCGTCCGTGATCGCCGCGGCCGCGCCGGCGACGGCCAGTTCGATGTCCCGGCACATCACCTTCAGGTTCTTGCGATAGGACTTCGGGACATGCTGCCTGATGTCCAGCGCTTCGTCGGTGATTTCACCGGCGATCCCGCACGCGTAGCCGGAGGCGTCGAATCCGCGGATCCGGTCGATCGCGGTGCGTCCCTCGCAGAGCGCGGACCACAGCGCATCGATTCCGACGCCGCACGCGGTCACAGGACCGACACCGGTCACGACGATGCGCCTGCTCATGGGCGGGGGAGTATACCGATCCGCGTCGCCGGCTCCGGTCGGCTGCCCGTGGATCCGGTCGGACCGGTGGCCGGCGTTCCCTGACCTCACCGGTCCCATCCTGCGCCGCCGGCGCCTGTCCGCATCCATGTGCGGCGCCCGGACGATGCCGTCACGCGGGCTCCGGCAGCAGGTGTGCGTCGACTCACCCGATCCGCCGCGCGATCCGCATGGCCATCTCCAGCGCCTGTTCGTAATTGAGGCGTGGATCGACCTGTGACCGGTAGGACCGGTTCAGGTCGGCGTCGCTCAGGCCGCGGGCGCCGCCGGTGCACTCGGTCACGTTGTCTCCCGTCAGTTCGAAATGGACGCCGCCCTGGATGGTGCCCTGCGCGCGGTGGATCTCGAACGCCTGCTCCAGTTCGGCCAGGATGTGCTCGAACTTCCGCGTCTTGAGTCCGTCCGCGGTCTTCTCCGTGTTGCCGTGCATCGGGTCGCAGCACCACAGCGGCGTACGGCCCTCCGCCTGGACCGCGCGGAGGATCGGCGGCAGCCCCTCGGCGATGCCGTGCGCGCCGAAGCGATGGATGAGCGTCAACCGGCCGGGTTCACGATCGGGATCCAGGATGTCCAGGATCCGCAGCAGCGCGGCCGGTGTCATGCCGGGGCCGATCTTGATGCCGATCGGGTTCCGGAGTCCGCGCAGGTACTCGATGTGCGCGTCGTCGGGCCGCGCGGTGCGCAGCCCGACCCACGGCATGTGCGTGGAGAGGTTGTACCAGCCTTCGCGTCGCGGGACCTGGCGCGTGACGGCCTCCTCGAAGGAGAGATGCAGCGCCTCGTGACTGGTGAAGAAGTCCACCCGCGCCGCATGGCCGATCGGTGCGCCGGAGATCGTCTCCATGAAACGCACGGCCTCGCCGATCGACTCGACGATCCGCCGGAACTCGGCCGCATAGGGCGAGTGCTCGACGAAGTCCAGGTCCCAGTACTCCGGGTGATGGAGATCCGCGAAACCGCCGTCGATGAGCGACCGGATGAAGTTCAGAGAGAGCGCCGCCCGCTCGTACCCCCGCAGCAGCAGTTCGGGATCGGGTCGGCGCTCCTCCGCGGTGAACCCGATCCGGTTGACGTTGTCGCCCCGATAGGCGGGGAGGGTCACGCCGTGGCGCGTCTCGGTGTCCTCGGAGCGCGGCTTGGCGTACTGACCCGCGAATCGGCCGACGCGGATCACCCGCTTCTTCGCGCCGTGCACCAGGACGAGCGACATCTGCAGGAGGATCTTGAGACGGCTGGTGATGGCACCCGGCGTGCATTCGTCGAAGCGTTCCGCGCAGTCGCCGCCCTGGAGAAGGAAGCGACGACCCTCCGCGGCCTCGGCGATCTGCGCCTTGAGGGACTCGATCTCCCACGAGGTGACGAGCGGCGGCAGCGAGGCGATCGTGCGCAGGACGCGATCGAGCTGCGCAGGCTCCGGATAGGCGGGCTGCTGGGACGCGGGATACGCGCGCCAGGAGGCTGGTGACCAGTTCAGGGCCTGCATGGATGCGTTCGGCTCTACGATCGGGCGGGGGCGGAACATCTGCGGGACCTCATCGGTCCATCGGCGGAGACCCGTGGCCGGTTTGGTCCGCGGCATGATTCCCGGCCGGGCGGCAGCACACCGGCCGCGATCGAAGCGTCCGGGAACCGATGGCGCACTTTCTGCACGCGTGATCGAGCGCCGGGGTGCGCGGCCGGGGGCGCGGCCGGGGGCGCAGGAGATGCGGGCGAGAGGATTCGAACCTCCAAGGGAAAGACTCCCACCGGAACCTAAATCCGGCGCGTCTGCCAGTTCCGCCACGCCCGCGGACGGTACGATCACCGCCGTGAAGCGTAGCATCCGGGCCGTTCGCCCGCACGGCCGCGTGCGCGGCGGAACGCTGCCCCGCCGGCGTATTCAGACCACTCGGGAGTCCGCTCATGCGATTCTCTGCCTACGCAGGTATCACGATCGTTCCAACGCTCGCGCGGCTGGTCCTGGCGCTCGCGTTTGTCACCGCGGGGTACAACAAGCTCTTCCGGTGGTCGGAGTTCGATGCCGCGCAGGCGACGCGCCTGCTGGAACTCGGCGCCGATGTCCGGCGGGTGGATGATCGCGTCGGTCTGGGGGGCCCTGGGCAGGTGCGTCCGGCCCGCCTGATCGTGCGACAGGATGACGCACCCGCCGCAGAGGCCGCGGACTCAGCCGCGCCGACGCCGCCGGCCGCGCCGCCGTCCGCAGCGCCCGTCGTCGCCGAACCGCCCGCGCCAGCGCGGACCCCGCCCGTGCCCGCACGGACCGTGGAGCCGCTGCCCGAGGGCCGCTACGAAGCGCTTTCGCTGTACCGCATCGCGCTGCTCTGCGACAGCAGGGGGATGCCGCAGGCCTTCTGGCTCTCGTGGACCGCGGCGGTCACCGAGTTCGTCGGCGGTGCCTTCCTCCTGCTCGGTCTGCTCAGCCGTGTCTTCGGCCTGGGGCTCGGCATTGCGATGGCCACGGCCGTCTACCTGACGACACTCGATCCCTATCTCGCGACCGGTCCCTTCGAGGCGGCGCGCGGCGCCGACGGCATGAAGCTCTTCAACCAGGTCTTCACCCAGTTGGGACTCGGCGTCCTGGCGCTCGGCGTGGCGCTGACGGGTCCTGGTCCGCTCAGTCTCGATCACATGCTCCGGCGGCGGCAGCCCCGGCCCGTCGACGCCCTCGGGTATCCGATCGACGCGGCGCCGCCGCCACCCGGCGCGCGACCGTCGGGCGATGGCCGCGACCATGGGGACGACGACGACGACGGACACGGGGACCGCCCGGACATCCCGCCCGCGCCGGTCCGCGGGGGCGCGCCCGCAGGGCGCCCGGGCGCGGGCGTCGAGGCCCGAAAAGACCCGGTCCGGAGTCATGAACGGCCGATCTGAGTCTGCGCCGCGTCGCAGCGCGCGGATCGAGCGGCATTTCGGCGGGCTCTCCCGGGGCGACCCGGGCGTGGGGATAGTCTTCCCCCGGTCCGCTGCGTCGCCGCGCCGCGGTCCGGATCGTCATGCATTCGCCATCCGAACCATCCGCAGCAACGACCGCCGGTCCGGACGCCGTGTCCGCGATGCGCGTGCGCCGCGTCGGTCCCTGGGTGATCTCGATCGTGCTCCACCTGACGCTGATCCTGCTGGGATTCGCCGTGACGTGGGGTGTAGCGCGGCTGGTCGAGGAACGGGAGACGGTGGTCGTCGTCGCGGACTTCGAGGCACTCGAGTACAGGCCGGTGACCGAACTGGCGACGGAGCCGGCGCGGGACGAGGCGGTTGTTCCGGTGGCGCCGCCACCCAGTGCGCCGGTGGCGCTGCCGGCCGCGCCCGGTGCCGGATCGGCGCAGGGGATCGACCTCCCGCCGGTCGAGATGCCGGGCACCGCCGCGGATGTGCCGCCCGCGGTCGCGTTTGCCGGCATTCCTGCGACGAATGCCAGGCGGATCGTGTTCGTCCTCGACGCATCCGGGTCGATGGTCCGATCGATGTCGATCGTGATCGACGAACTCCGGCGCTCGCTTGCCGCACTCGGTCCGCGCCAGGAATTCGCGATCGTCTTCTTCCGGCGCAGCGAGGCGATCGTGGTCCCGCCCCAGGGACGGCTCGTGCCGGCGACGGAGGCGGACAAGGCGCGAGCGCTCGCATGGATCGAGCGCAGCATCCTGCCCGAGGGTCGCTCGAATCCGCTTGCCGCGCTGGAGTACGCGCTCTCCCTCCGCCCGGACGTCATCTTCCTGCTGAGCGAGGACATCACGGGATCCGGTGAGTTCGAGATCGACCAGCGCGATCTCCTGGCGCGCCTGGATGTCGTCAATCCGGTGGATCCACGGACCGGTCGTCGTCGTGCCCGCATCAATTGTGTGCAGTTCCTCGATCCTGATCCGCTCCGGACGCTCGAGCGCATCGCCGAGGCCCACGGCGATGAGCGCGGCTACCGGTTTCTCGGCCGCGTGGAACTCGGGCTGGGGAGTCGCTGACGTGCATGCCCTTGCGCGACTGTTCGCCTGCCTGGTGATCGCGGTGCTCTCTCCGCCCGGGGCGGCCGCGCCGGCCGCGCGCGCCGGGGCCGAAGGTGACTCGATCCTGGTGCGGGGCGGCACGATTCCCCTGCGCGACGTCGAGGTGACTGACATCGCGAGCGGCCAGGTGTTCTACACCGTCGCCGGCGCCCGGCGTGCATGGCGGCGCGTCGAGGAACTGGAGGCGATCCGATTCGACGGCGAGCCGGCGCTCGCGGAGGCGGAGACCCTGATCGCACAGGGCGACGTGCAGGCCGGCGAGGCTCGGCTGCGGGATGTGCTCCGAGTGACGCGGCGCGACCTCGTCCGGGTCTGGGTCCGGCTCCGGCTTCACGGCCTGGCGCGGGCGCAGCAGGACGGAGCGGGCGAGGTCGAGCACCTTGCGGCGCTCATCGCCCTGCGCGAGGACGCGTGGTGGCGCACGCTCGAACCGCGCCCGCGCCCCGGTGCCGGCGCGACTGCGACGGCGATCGAGCGCGCCCGCCGGACACTCGGGGACGCACGGGAGCGAGCGCGTGCGCCGGACGTCCTCCGCCTCCTCGATCGGCTTCGCGCGCTGCTGGATGCGCTGGACGTGGTGCCGGACGCGCCGGCGGCGCCATCGCCCGGACCCGGCGCGGGAGGGCAGCCGCGCGCCGCGGAGCGCCCGGTGGCCTCGGGCACGCCCCGTCCGTCCGCACCCGACTCGAGCGGGCGCGCCCCGGCGCCGGCCGCGGTCGGCGACCGCGCCGCCAGGGACGCCACCACCGGGCGCCGCGATGCGCCGGCCACGGCGACGGGGCGCGCCCCGGTCCTGCCGCCCGCCGAGCAGCGCCCGGACGAGGCCGGCACGCCGGACGCGCCGCCCCCGCGCGGTCCCGCGACGCAGGAGACCATCGACGACCTGCTCCGCGCCGGGCGCTTCACCGAGGCGATCGCCGCGTGCGAGGCGGCGGTACGGGCGCCGGGAGCGCGGGACGCGCCGCGCCTGCTGCGGCAGTTCGCCGAGGCGCTGGAGGGCGCCGGTGATCGCGTGCGCGCGGTGCTGATGCGCCTCCGCGTGGCTGTCGCGCTGGAATCGGCGGCGGCCGCCGCGGGTGCCGATGGCGCGCACACGCAGGCGGCGGATGCGTACGCGCGCGCCGCCGTGCTGTACGGTGAGACCTTCGACGATCGGGCCGGTGCTGCACGACTCCTGCGCCGCGCGCTCGAACTGGCCGGCGATGGAAGCGCGGCCGAGCGGATCCGCCCGATCCTGGCGCAGTACGCAGACCATCCCTGATGATGCACACTCCGTTCCACCAGTCTTCCCGGGATCCAGACCACATGCATGCGTCCACTACCATTCGAGGGAGTGCACGGGCCCTCCTGTTCCTCGTGCTTCCGGCGGCGGTCCTGCTGGCGATCACCGCGCTGGCGTTCGCCGCCCCGGGCGGTGCCCTGCGCGGCGGAGAGCGCACGGGTGCCGGAGGCAGCTTCGCCGGTGCGTTCTTCATCTCGATGCGTACCGACGCGGTGACCGGCGAGAAGGAGGTCGAGCTGCTCGGCAGCCTCATCATCTGGGGCCTGCTCGGGCTCTCCATCGTGAGCATGGGCATGATCGGGATGACGACCATGCTGAACCAGCGCCGGACGATCCTGCCGCCCGGCGCCGTCGCGGAGACGCGCCGCCTGCTCCAGGCGGGCGAGTTCCCGCAGGCGGTAGCCCTGCTGGGTCGGGATGAGAGTTTCTTCGGGCGCATCCTCGCCGCGGCGCTGCGCGAGGCGCCGCACGGCCACAATGCGATGCTCCGCCACCTGGAGGATGTCGCGGCGGAACTGGCGGCGGATCGACTGCGCCGGATCGAGCTGCTCAACGTGCTCGGCCAGGTCAGTCCGATGATCGGGCTCTTCGGCACGGTGTACGGCATGATTCTCGCGTTCCACTCGATCGTCCTGGCGGGCGGCGCCGCCGATCCCGTCCTGCTCGCAGGCGGCATCGGCACGGCGCTCACCACGACGTTCTGGGGCCTGGTCGTCGCCATCCCGGCGCTCGCCGGGTACGCCATCGTGCGCGGTCGCGTCGACGCGCTCACGACCGAGGCGACCGTGGTCGCCACCGACCTCCTGCGCATCTTCCGCCCGCGGAAGAACGGTGCGGCATGAGCGGCCGGCTGCGCAGATGGGGCGCGCCCGGCGTCCATGCGAACCTCACGCCGATGATCGACGTGACGTTCCTTCTCATCATCTTCTTCGTGCTCGTGTCGCAGATCGTGGAGGTGGAGCACGTCGATCTCAGGCTTCCGACGCTGATCGAGCCGGCAACGGCGGCGCCGGAGGACGAGCAGCGCCTGGTCATCAACATCGTGCCCGGTCCGGCCGGGCGCGCGGCGGAGTACCGGATGGGCACCCGCGCCTTCAGCGCAGACGCGGCGGGGCGCGCGGCGCTCCGGTCCGCGCTCGCGGAAGCGCTGGCGGGCAACCCCGTGCTTCGCGTCAATCTTCGCGCGGATCGGGAGACCCGGTATGAGGGTGTCTACCCCGCCATCGAGGCCCTGACGCAGGCGGCGCGCGACGCCGCGGCCGTGCGTGGGCAGCCCGTGACACCCCGGTTGAACCTCGTCGTCGTGACGGAGAGCCGCCTGTGAGTGCCGAGGCGCGACTTTCCCTGCGCCGACCGCGACCCGCGGCGGGCGTCTCGCTCAACCTGACTTCGATGATCGATGTCACGTTCCTGCTGCTCGTCTACTTCATGACGGTGACG
Source organism: Phycisphaeraceae bacterium (assembly GCA_019636755.1). Classification (GTDB taxonomy): domain Bacteria; phylum Planctomycetota; class Phycisphaerae; order Phycisphaerales; family SM1A02; genus JAHBWZ01. Next base: position 138,903 of record JAHBWZ010000003.1, read on the forward strand.
CAGTTCCGGACGGGCGAGGAGGTCTACCGGCTGGACCTTCCCGAGCGCGCCGAGGGGCGGGACCAGCCCTCGGATCCGTTCCAGCTGGACGACGAGCCGTTGCGCATCGAGGTGGCGGGCATGGGTGGCGCCGACGCCGGTGTGCGGATCCGGATCGACGGACCGTGGCCGCAGCCCACGGGAACCGCCGGCCTGCATGACTTCCTGCGCTCCCGGCGCATCGGCGCACCGGGATCGATCGGGCTCTTTGCCGCGGATCATCCGATCATCGTGCACCCGACCGGTACCACGGCGTGGCAGCACGCGCTGGAAGCGTTCGACGCGGCCGCGCGCGCGGGCTACTCGAACATCACCCTGCAGCCACCGTCATGACGCCTCTCCCGCCAGATCGAGGAACGGAGCCGCCCGTCCGCGCCGCGCGGTCCGGCCGGCGCGGCGCGCGGCTGCGCCTCCGGCCGGCGCGTTCCGCGGCGCCGCCGGTCGTCGCCGCAGCGCGGCTCGCCATCGGCGCGGTGTCGATCGTCGTCGCCGCGGCGCCGCTCATCATCGGCGCTTCGCTGTGGGCCGAAGCGGCGGGCGCCCGGGCAATTCCGCCCGGCGATGAACGGCTCGTGCGCGAACTGGAATCGCTGGGCCTGGCGCCGGCGCTGGAGGCGCTGCTGGAGGAGATGGATGCGGCACAGCGTGTCCGGCTGGCGCCGGACGTGCAGGTCGCACTGGCGCGCATCGCGCTCCGCTTCGACCTGTCCGGGGCGCGCGGTGAGCGCGTCGACGCGCTGCTGGCCGAGCACGATCGGGCGGTGGAAGCGGCGGAGGATGACGCGACACGCGCCCGCCGCGCGGCGGCACGGCTGCACGACGGCGTGTGGGAGGGCCTGGTCGGAGAGGGGCTGCTTGCCCGGGTGCTCGTGGGCCTGCCGGTTCCCGAGGAAACCGCGCGGTTCCGGGTGCTCTGCGACCGGGTCGCGCCCTGGAGCGACGCCGCTGAAATCGCCCTCGAGCGGCGTCTTCGGGAGATCGAGTCGATGCACGCCGGGCGTGTGCCGGCCGAGGTGCGCGACGAGGCCCGCGTGCTCGCCGAGGAGATCCGTGATGCGCTGCTGCCGACCGCCCGGGCGGCCGCCGGCGCCGCGGTCACCGACGCAGAACTGGAGCGCGCGGCCGCCCGCGGCTCGGCGCGCACCGCCGACCTGGCCCGGCTCCTGCTTGCCGATCGACTGCGGCAGCGCGGCGACGCCGCGCGCGCGGCGCAGGTCCTGCGGCGGATCCTGGAGGCGCCGGACGCCGCGCCGCTGGAGCGACTGACGGCGCGTCTCCTGATGGCGCTCATGCCGGTCGCGGACCAGGGGATGCCTACCGGCACCGTGCCGGAGGCGCAGGCCGGCATCTTCGACCGGATGCTGAGCGCCGAGGCCGCGGTCCGACGGGCGGTCGAAGCGCGCGGGAGCGCGACGGCACCGGATGTCATCGCCGCCATGCAGGCGATGATCCGGGTCGCCGATCACGAGCCGGTCGTGCGCCGTCAGGCGCTTCGGCTCTCCGTGGCGCGACGCCTGGGCGTGCTCGTGCCGGTGGACGCCGCCGACGCGCAGCGCCTGCCGGACCTGGCCCGCTTCGGCGCGGGGCTGCATCGGTCCATGTCGGCAGATCCGCAGGAACGGCAGGGCGGGCGCGCGCTCCTGGAGTCCGTGCTCGAGGGGCCGGGACTGGCGTCGCAGGAGCGAATGGACGCGCACACGCGCGTCGCGGAGGCGCTCTCCGCGGACGGGCGACCCGGCGAGGGCGTCGAGCGTCTGCTCGCCTTCGCGGAGGCACCCGGGACCGGGCCGCTGTCGGGACCGGCCGCGCACGCCGCGGCGCGACTGGCGCTGGCGTGGGAGGCGCACGCCGACGTCGCGCAGCCCGTGACGGCGGCCCAGGTCGAGCGGGCACTGCGCCGCGCCGCGGATCACTCCGGCGCGGAGGATGATCGCGCCCGGTTCACGCTCGCGCTTGCGGCGCACCTGCTCCGGCAGGACCGGCCGGCGGAGGCCGCGGAGAGCCTGGCCTCCGTGGATCCGCGCGGCCCGCACGCCGTCGAGCGCGCACGGCTGGCGACCGACGCGCTCCTGCGCCGTCGCGCGGGCGGCGAGCCGGTCGCGGCGGCCGTCGCGCTCGACGAGGTCCGTCGGGCGCTCGACGCCGTGCGGGATCGGTCCGGGGCCGACGCAGCGGCGGTCCGACGGCGCCTCGCAGTGCAGGAGGCGGCGCTGCTGCTGGAGTACGAGGGGGCGCGCTCCGCGCTCCGCGCGCTCGATGCCATCGAGGACGCGGCCGCGGATCCTGCGATCCTCGCGGATCTCATGCAGGTCCGCATCCGCGCGCACGCGGAGTCGGGCGACGCGGACGCGGCGCGGCGCGACCTTGCCCTGCTGCTGGAGCGAGCGCCGGCGCAGGCCGAGGCGCTGGTGGTCGACCTGCTGGACGCGGCGCTGCGGGCGGTCCGCGAGGCCGGGGACGAAGGCGACCGCGAGCGCGCGGAGCGCGTCGCGGCGCGGGAACTCAGGCCGCTCGCGGAGGTGCTGTCCGCACGTCGCGCGTCCCGTGCCGGCGCCGCGCCGCAGGGTCCCGCGTCCGGTCGTGCCGCCTCGATCGCGCTTGCCGAGGCGCTGCTGGTGCTCGATCGCGCTGCCGAGGCGCTGCCGATCCTGGACGCGCTGCTGGCGGAGCAGCCGGATGCGGCGCGCCTCATCGCCGGTCGCGCCGAGGCGCTCTTCCGGATCGGTGACCGCGATGCGGAGGCCATGCCGCTCTACCGCAGGCTCGCCGCGGGCGGGTCCGCCGTCGAGCCTGCGTACTACTGGCTGGCGAACCTGCGACTCCTCGAGATCGTCGCCCGGCAGGGACGCGGCGTGGATCAGATCGGCCCGCGGATCCGGCGCCTCCGACTGGCGGATCCGGACCTGGGCGGCCCGCGCTTCCGCGGCGCATTCGAGCGGCTGGAAGCGCGACTCGGAGGCGGGTGACGGGCGGCCGGTGACGGCGTCGTGACGCGGCGCCCTGTTCCGGCGGACCCGATCGCGCCCGTCGGTGCGCCCGAGCCTGTATCCTCGCTCCGCATGACCGTCCGGGTTCTCGTCGCGGGAGACATCCACATCGGCCGGGTGTCGTCGCGCGTCCCGGGTTCGGCCGGCGCGTCGGTCGCGGAGCGCATGCGCGCGGTGGAAGGCTGGCACGCCGTCGTCGATGCGGCCCGCGCCCAGCGCGTCCGGGTCTGCGTCCTGACCGGCGACATCGCCGATGAGTCGAATCGCGCCTGGGAGGCGATCGGGCCGCTGCGGGACGGTATCCAGGCGCTCGCCGCCTCAGGCATCGACACCGTCGCGATCGCGGGCAACCACGACTTCGAGGCGCTGCCGCGTCTTGCCGGACTGCTGCACGATCAGCCGCGGTTCCACCTGCTCGGCGCAGGCGGAACCTGGACGCGATGGTCTCTGCGTGACGGAGACGGACGGGCGCTCGTCCACTTCGACGGCTGGTCGTTCCCCGGGCGCCATGTGTCCACGGATCCGGTGGAGACGTACACGCCGCCGCCGGGTGATGGTGTGCCGGTCTTCGGCGTCGTGCACGGTGACCTCGACGTGCCGGCGTCCATGTACGCGCCGCTCACCGGCGCGCGGCTGCGGTCCGCGCCGGTCGACGCCTGGCTCCTCGGGCACGTGCATCGACCGCAGGTGATCGACCTCGCGCCGGCGCGCTGGGCCGTCTATCCGGGATCGCCGCAGGCGCTGGACTCCGGTGAACCGGGGACGCACGGCGCCTGGCTGGTCGAGGTGGACGCGGGGCGGATCGGACGGCCACGACAGGTGGCGCTCTCGACGATCCGGTACGAGGACCTGGACGCGGACCTGACCGGTGCGGCGGACGCGGACGAGGTGACGGCGCGCCTGTACGCCGCGATCAGGGACCTGGAGCAGCGTGCGATCGCGGATGGAGGTGATCGGCTCTCCGCGCTCACCGTGCGCCTCTGGCTCACGGGCCGCGCCGCGTGCACGGTCGCGGTCGACGCCCTGCGCGAGGACCTGGCACGCTACGAGGGATCGGGCGCGCTCGCCGTCCGGATCGATGATGTCGTCAGTCGTCTGCGCCCGTCACTGGACCTGGAGGAGACCGCGCGCGGCGGATCGCCGCTGGCGATCGCAGCGCGCCTGCTGCGTGACCTGGAAGCCGGTCCGGCGCCGGCGGAGATCGAAGCGCTCCTGCAGGAACTTCGCCGTGAAGCAGGGCAGATCCGCGGCGGACGGGATCGCGTGGACGCCGACCCGACGGGTGCACCGGACGGCGATGCACTGACCGCGCTGCTGCGTGATCGGCTGCAGGTGATCCTGGAGGCGCTGCACGACCAGGAGCCGGCGGCATGAGTGCGCGCACGCCCGGGTCCACGGTCCGGCTGGAGCGGCTGGAGATCCGGCGGATGCCGGGGATCGAGCATCCGGGATTCGTGCTGCCGGCGTTTCATCCGAGTGTCACGCTCATCGTCGGGCCGAACGGCAGCGGCAAGACGACGAGCGGGCGCGCGATCGAGGCGGTGATCGGCGCGACGGAGCGTACCGCCCGCGGCGCGATCGCCGCGACGCTCCGCATCGACGATGTCGCGTGGCGGGTGGAGATCGAGGGACGGTCCGCATCCTGGACCGTGGACGGACGCGTGCAGCCGGCGCCCGACCTGGCGGCGCCGGAGTCCGCGGGTCTGCACCGGATCGCGCTGCCGGACCTGCTCGTCCCCATGGCGGATGGGCGCGATCCGCTGGCGGAGCGCGTGGCGCGGGCGATGGCCGGGGGCTTCGACCTGGCCGCGGTCGGTCGTGCGCTCCAGGTCGAGAAGCGACCCGAGGGCATGCAGCGGGCGCAGCGCGCCGTCGAGGCCGCGCTGCGTCGCCTCCGCGATGAACAGCAGCGGGCGGACCAGGTCGACCGCCAGGTCCGGGACCGTCTTCCCGTCATCGAACGGGAGATCGAGGCCGCACGGCGCGCCGGCCTGGACCTGCCGCGCCTTCGGCGCGTGCAGTCCGCGCGCGAGGACGCGGAGCACCTGGCGGCATTGGAAGCGGCACGATCAGCGCTCGGGATCACGGCGGACCAGGTGGAGAGGGTCCGGGACAGCGACCTGGAGACCGCGCGGGGCCTCGAGGCGCGGGTGGACGCGGCCGACGTCGAGTGCCGCCATCTGGCCGACGAGGTGGCGCGGCTTGCGCAGCAGGCGATCGGCGATGGTGGACGGAACGGCGCGAGCGCGCCGGATCCCGCGCTTCCGGCGCGGCTGATCGAATACGCCTCCCGCTGGCGCGACCTGGATGACGCGTGTGCCGGCCTGGAGCGCGAGATCCACCAGGCCCGCGGCCGCGCGGAGGAGGTGCTTCGTCGATGTCCGACGGCCGGCGGGTCGCCGGCGCTCGCGGGCGTGCAGATCGATGAGCGCGTGCACGACCTGGCCCGGCGCGCGATCGAGATCCAGGCGGAACTCTCGTCCGCGGAACGACTGGCGGCCGGGCTCGCACCGGGCGCCGACCTGGAGCGCGCGGCGGCGCGCGCCGAGGCGCTTCGGCTGGGCATGCACGACCTGGCCGCGTGGCTCGCCGCGGCGCCGCTCGAGTCGGGAACCGCGCCCGCGGCCACGGGGGATGCCGCGGACGGTCGCCGCCGACTTCGCGTCGTGCTGAGCGGCGCGGTCATGAGCACGCTCCTGCTCGCGATCGCGCTCGGCGTGACCGGTGGTGGGTCCTGGTGGCTCGCGTGTCTCCTGCCGTGCGCGTGGGCGGGGGTGACGTGGTGGCTGCTGCGGCGTCGAAGCGTGTCCCTGCCGTCCGGCACCCGCGCCGACTCCGGCGAGGTGCTTCGCGCGGCGGCGGAACAGCGCTACCGGGGACGTGATCTGCCCGCGCCGGAGACCTGGCAGCGCGTCGCGGTGACGGCGCTCCTCGAGCGGCTGCTCACCGAGTCGCAGGCGGTCGCGGCGGCGCGGGCGGACCTGGCGCACCGACGCGACGCGGATGCGCGGCGTGAGCGCGCGACCGCACAGGCGGCGGCGCTGGACGACGAGCGCCGCGCCCTGGAGCCGATGCTCGGCGTCCGGCTTCCGGACGGGCTGCTCGGCCCCGCCTGGCTGCCGGCGGTGGCCGACGCGATCCGCCGATGGCACGCGGCAACGGAGGAGGTGGCCGGAAAGACGCGCGCCCTGGAGGACGCCCGCGCGGCGCGGCGCCGGGTGATCGAGGCTGTGCACGGCCTGCTCGAAGCGGCCGGTGCGGGCGCCGTCGAAAACGTCTCCGCGCTTGAACAGGTGACCGAGTCGCTCCGCACCCGCCTCAGCGCCGCGGCACAGCATCGGCAGCAGCAGGAAACGCTGCGCGGGGCCGAGCGCCGGCTGGCGGAGGCGCGGTCGGCGCGGGATCGGTTCTGGCATGAACGGGGCGTCGAGCCCGGTCGGTTCGAATCGCTGGAGCACCTGATCGAGGGCGCCCGGCGCTGGCGGGGGCTGTCGGAGGAGATCCGGGATCTCGAGGTGCGCCGCGCCGCGCTCGCGCAGGAACTGGAAGCAACCGGCGGCGCCGCGCTGCTCGAGCTGGACGCGGCGGCGCTTGCCCGTTGCATCGACGAGGCCGGTGCGCGCCAGCAGGTCTACGAGTCACTGGTCGAGGAACGCGAGCGGATCCGCGCCGCGATGGACGAGGCCGGGCGCGGTCATGCGATCGCCGACGCCCACCGTGACGTGGACGTGGCGATGCGCGAACTGGAGACCCTGCGCGCGGAGGCGGTCCGCCGGGCCGCGGCGCGCGTGGCGCTGCGGTGGATCGAGCGACTCTCGCGCGAGGCGACGCTGCCGGGCGTGGCCCGCCGCGCGGAGGCGCTCTTCACGCGGTTCACCGCCGGTCGGTATCGGCTCGCGCTGACACGGTCGGAGTCGACTCGATCGGATCCGGCTGGTGGCGGGGGTGCCGCGTTCTGTGCCTTCGACAGCGCCGACGGCACCGGGAAGCCGCTGGACGTGCTTTCCAGCGGTGAGCGCGTGCAACTGCTGCTCGCCGTCCGCCTGGCGTTCCTGGATCACGAAGAGCGGGATCGCCGGCTGCCGCTGGTGCTCGATGAGGTGCTGGCGACCAGCGACGACGAGCGCGCCGCCGCGATCATGGCCGCCGTGCAGGAGATCGTGCGCGGCGGGCGGCAGGTCATCATCCTCACCGCGCAGCAGGACGAGCGCGCGAAGTGGCGGGCGGGCCTGGAGTCGGCCGGGATCGGATGCAGCGAGGTCGACCTGGGCGAGATCCGCGGCGGCGAGGCCGGGCGCATGCGCCCGCTGCCCGCGGTGCCGGTGGAGCGACCGCGGGTTCCCGCGCCGGACGCCGGCGAGGATCACGCGCGGTACGGGCGACGCCTGGGCATCGGCATGCTCGATCCATGGGCGCGCGGCGGCGCCGCGTCTCAGCATCTCTGGTACGCGATCGATGATCCGATCGTCCTGCACCGGGTCCTCGAATCGGGCATCACGCAGATCGGCCCGTTCCTCGCGTATGCCGAGGTCGCCGGTGCGCCGCCGGCCGGGTCGGACGCGCAGACGGTCCGGCGCGTGACCGCCGCGAAGGACGGCATCGAGGCGGCGTGCACGGCGTGGCGACATGGCCGCGCCCGTCCGATCACGATGGCGGACCTGCTGGAGAGCGGGGCGATCTCCAGGGTGTTCGAAGAGCGGGTCAGCGATGTCCTTCGCGACCTGCACGACGACCCGGCGCGGCTGATCGAGGCGATGGAGGCGCGCTCGGATGAGAGGCTCAAGGGCTTTCGCACAGAGAGCGCGGAGCAACTCCGCCGGTATCTGGCGGACAACGGATGGCTTCCCGACCGTTCGCCGCTCAGCCTTGAAGAAGTCCGGCTGCGCACGCGGGCGGGCGTGCACGACGCCATCGAGGCAGGCACTCTGGATGATGCATGGGTGGATCGGGTGGTGGCGTCGCTGCCGGCGTGATGCGTGGCTCGCGCGCGTCCGCGGGGACATGGTGGCACGCGCGATCATGCGGCGCGTCCCCCGCGACTCCATGCCGCCGCTGTGCATGGTGCGTGCCTTGTATGTTCCCAACCTGCTCCTCCACTCGATCAGGGAAACAGTGCTCCCGTTCACGGGACCATCGGCACGGATCCGTTGCATTGCTTGGAACCCCGTGGTAGAGTGATCGGTTATCCCGGAGGTCCCGCATGCGATCGACAGCCTGCTCCAGTGAATTCGTGATGGCCCACGGCCCACGGCCCACGGCCCACGGCCCATCCTGCGCGCTGAGCAAGCGGGCACGGGGGCTCCGCCGGCCGGCGGGGCGCCTGTGCGTGGTGTGCTGCATGGCCGCGCTGCACAGTGATCCTCGGACCGGTTCAGCCGCTCCGCCCTACGACCTGATCGACGCGGGACCGATCGGCTTCATCGTGACACCGGGCGACCCCGTCACCGGGCTCATGTCGCTGGACCTCGGCACCGGGACATTCGGGATCAACGGCGAGGGGATCGTCGCGTTCGCGGTCAGAGTGAACGGCGTTCCGAGGGCAGCCGTCTGGCTGCCGTTCGGCGGCTTCGGGCTTGGACCGGGGATCCACGATCTTTCGGCCTTGTCAGGGTCCGATGCACCGTCGATCGCGCGCGACGTCACGGCGCATGGAACCGTGGTGGGACAGAGCGGCGGCATCACGGCCGGCACGGGACGCGCGACGGTGTGGCACCTGCCACAGTTCAACGGGAGCGCCGATCCGCCGCAGCCGCTGGCATACACGCTGTTCCAGCCCGGCGTCGCGGACCCGCAGTCGCAGTGGACGCGCGCGATCGCGGCGTCGGAGTCTTCTGCGGGACTGCTGGTGGCACTCGAAGAATCACGCGAGTCCCAGTGCGTCACCGAGTGCAGGCAGGGGCACTTCTGCGAAGACCGGACCGCGGAGTGCCGCCGGTTCGTGACCGCGGTCGCCGCGTACTTCGACGCCGCCTCGCAGATGTGGACCGGCGCGGTGCTGCCCAATCGACTGCCGGGCGTCGACGAGTGCGTTCCCGGCGTCCTCCCGGGCGATGTATTCCTGAACGCCCTGGGGCAGGGCATGATCGCCGGCACGCTCGCGCAGGTGGTGCAGCAGGACGATCCCGCTTGCCCGGTGCAGAGTGCGTTCTGCACCAGTTGCGGGCAGGACACGCATGCGGGTCACTGGATGGTGCCGCCATCCGCGGCGCCGGAGGATCTGACCCGGCTGGCCTCCATCCCGCCACCGCCCTGCCCGCCTTCGCCCCCGCCGCAGGGAGCGGCCGCGCGCGGCATCAGCGCAGGCCTGGACACGGTGGGATACGCGTGGGCGGCATCGGGCGCGCAGTGCCTGGAGCAGGCGGCGCTCTGGCCGGCGGGCACCGGCACGCGGGTCGACCTGCACGCGGTGGTGCCGACGGAACCCGGACTGAATCGCACTCGCGCAGAGGCCGTGTCCGGCGGCGTGCCACGCGAGATTGTGGGTTTCGCGCCAGGGACCAACATCCCCATCCTCTGGACCGAAGCCCCGCTCCAGAATCCGCCGTGGACTGCGCAAGTGCTGGATGCTGCGGACCTGGGGCAGTTCCCGGGTGGACACTGTGGTGACGATGTGCAGGTACGCCATCTGCTGGATGTCAATGACAAGGGCTGGATCGTCGCCTGGGGGTTCGCCGAACACGATGAGGGCCCGATTGAGCCGCATGCCTTCATCCTGATCCCCCGCACCTGCCACGGCGACATCAATCGCGACGGCACGGTCGACTTCCAGGACATGCTCCTGGTCCTCGCGCTCTGGGATGCCGTGTGTGCGCCGCACCCCGGCGGTGGCGCGACCTGCGGAACCTGCCTGCCGGACCTGGACGGCAACGGCACGATCGGCATGGGCGACCTGCTCGAAGTGCTGGCGAACTGGCGCGAAGCGGGATGCGCCAGTCTGATTCTCGGCCCGCCGCAGTCGGTGTCCGACTGCATCGCCCGGGTGGGGCTGGACCCGATCGCCCTGTCCGCCTGCATCGAGAGTATCTTCCACTTCCAGGGAGGCGGTGCACCATGACCAGAACCACCCTCGTCCGCTCGATCCTGTCGGTCACGATCGCACTCGTTCCTGTCGGCACGGCCACAGGCGCCGAAGTCACGTACTTCACTGACCGCGCCCTGTGGGAGTCCGCGGTCGGCGGTGCGTTCGAGACGATCACCTTCACCGAGCATCCGCCGGGCGTTCTTGCCGTGGATGCGTACCTTGCCAGTCACGGGATCGAGTTCAGCCCGGGGTACTCGATCGTTGACTCACTGACGTTCGTGAACGACGGGTTCGGCGCGATGCCCAACTTCACCGGGACGCCGCTGCTCCTCTCGTTCACCACGCCGCAGCGCTGGCTGGCGGTGGATCATGCGGGGCACCTGGAGGTCTCGCTCTACAGCGGCGGTGTGCTCATCGCGCCTCCGAAGCACTTCATCCAGAACGGCGTCGGCCTCTTCTCCGCCCTCGTGTCCGACACACCGTTCGACCACGTCGTGCTGCGGGACCCTGTCGCCGGTGTCCTTCCCGTCGACGACCTGCACTTCGGCGGCGCGGCGGTCCCGGCACCGGCGGCGCTCGCCCTGCTGACGCTGGCGCCGCTCGTCGGCGGACGCCGACGGCGGCGGCGCGACGGGTAACGGTCGGGCTCTCGCACGCGCGCGCGCGCACGCACGCATGGATGAGTCAGCGATCCTGACGATGCGTTCGGGCATGGCGCCGTGCACGCCATCGCATTCGGGAAGCGCATGCGCAGGGGGGCTGAAGCGCCCCCTGCAACCCCCCCTCGCGGATGGATGATCGCAGGGAGCGCCTGGGCGCGCCACGCATCGGCCGCGGACGCGCCAGGCCGGACGCGCCGTCGTCGCCAGAGGACCTCAGCGCGCGACCCTGGACCCGATGCGCGCAGACTGCACCACTCGCGCGCCGGCTGACCCCCGCCACCGGCATGCGCGCAAGAGGGTTGCAGGGGGGGCCTCAGCCCCCCCTGCGCTCGCGTACCCGAACGGAGAATCTCGTGGTCACGGAGACCCGAGGTCAACCTCGGTCCTTGAATGACATCGAGCGAGCGATCGATCGAGCGCGCGCGCCCGAGCACGGATGAGTCCGCGATCTTGACGATGCGCTCGGGCATGGCTCCGTGCACGCGATCGCTTTCGGGACGCGCAAGCGCAGGGGGGCTGAAGCGCCCCCCTGCAACCCCCCTGGCGGATGGACGATCGCAGGGAGCGCCTGGGCGCGCCACGCATCGGCCGCGGACGCGCCCGGCCGGACGCGCCGTCGTCGCCAGACGTCCTCAGCGCGCGACCCTGGACCCGATGCGCGCAGACTGCACCACTCGCGCGCCGGCTGACCACCGCCACCATCCTGCGCGCAAGGGGGTTGCAGGGGGGGCCTCAGCCCCCCCTGCGCTCGCGCCCCCGGACGGAAGACGGAGTGATCCAGGAGACGCAGCGCCAACCGTGCTCAACGACAAGGGCGGCCGTGGGGCTTCGGCCCGGTCCCCGGCAGTACACGATCATCCCTTCGGGATGGAGTGGAGGTGCGATCGTTTCCGAGTTCCATGCATCAGTCCGAGCGCACCGACCGCACCGACATCTCGGCCTTCCATCCACCACATCGACGCCCGGATCGGCGTCGGCGCCGGCCGGTGACCGCGCCCCACCCGGCCTGCTCAAGGCAGAGGACGTGATGCCAGGACGCTCGATCCGCATCTCTCGCAGGCTTCTGAAATACTCCGCCGGGCTCCGAGTGGCCCGGCGGAGTACTTCAACAGCCTGCTAGCGGTCGAACGGCAGCGGATCGCTTGCTCGACCGGCCAGCCACGCCCGGATCCGCGGCATGAACACGTCGGTCAGGAGGATCTTGCCGCATGCCGCCACCGGGATCGCGAGCAGCATGCCGTACACCCCCATCACCGAGCCGCCGGCAAGGACGGCGACGAGGACCGTGACCGGATCCAGATTGGTCGCCTTGCCGGCGATGGCGGGCGTCAGCCAGTAGCTCTCCACCGTCTGCACCACGACGAAGACCAGCGATGGCCACAGCAGGATCCCCCACCACGCCATCCGCATCTCCTCTGGCAGCGCCAGCTGATCCATGAAGAGGAGTCCGATGGCCATGGGCAGGCCGACGATGCCCAGGTACGGCACCGCGCAGAAGATCCCGGTGACCAGGCCCAGCACCACGGCGTACGGAACGCCGCAGAGCACCCAGCCGAGGGCGAACCCCGCACCCATGAGGAAACTGATCAGGATGCGACCGCGGACGAACCCGGCAATCACCTGATCCATCCGCTCCAGGAGCTGCATCCAGCGAGCCCGGTTGGCACGCGGCACCAGCGAGTGCCCGAAATCGAGAATGCCCGGGTACCACACGCTGAAGAACCAGAAGTAGAACGGGATCAGAAAGAGCACCAGGCCGATGCGCACCGCGCCACCGACGACCTGCGTGACGAGTTCGGATCCGCTGCGCACCAGCGTGAGCCAGTCCCGCCTCGGCTCCGGCGCGGCATGTCGCAGCGCCGCATGCACGCGCTCGTCGATCAGTCGCGCGAGCGCCGCCTCGTCCATGGCCGGCGCCGCCACCGGATCGCCGACGGGGGCACGGGCAGCGTCCGCTCCGGGCGCCCCTGCAGCACCGTCACGCCCGTCGTCCCCGCTCGAGCCCGGCACGACGTCGGCGTCCTCATCATCGTCGTCGAGGGCGAGACGCACCGGGCCCACGGGCAGCATTTCCGCGATGCGCCTGATCTGCGGTTGAATGATCTCCGGCGCCTGTGCCTCGATCCGCAGCATCCGGCTGCGCATGTGACCCTGCGCCACGGCATCGGTCAGCGCCAGCGTCTGGGTGACGAGCATCGGCACGGCGATCGCGAGCGCGAGCAGGAACACCAGGATCGCCGCGAGCAGGACGCCGGTCACGGCGCGCATGCGTCCGATCCGCGGCACCGCCGCCAGGCGGGCGATCAACGGTTCGCAGAGGTACGCCAGCAGCAGCGCCGTCAGCAGCGGGACCGTCACCGCCCGCAGGGCATAGCCCGCCCAGACGAGCGCGATCGCGGCCGCCACCACGAGCACGTCCCGCACCGCCTGCACCTGCCAGAGATGCACGCGATCGAACCGCCGTGCCTCCGTGTCCCGCCCGCGCGAACCCTCGTGATCGGACATAGGGGGCACAGGCTACCGGCCCCGTCCGGCAGCGACCAGCGGACCGGGCACGCGTCCGGGAGCCTCGGCGGCGAGACCCCGGCGAGGTTCCGACCCCGCCGCCGGCCGCCCGACGCGGGACTTGCGTGGAAACGGAACCGGTGTATTCTGGATAGTTGTATCCATATTCCGCCACGGAGGTCCCGGATGTCCACCCGCCCCGCCATCGCCCGCCGCCGCTGCATCCTCTTCGTCGGGCTCATCGCCGCATCGGGCCTCGCCGCGGCGGCGATGCTGCCGGTTCCGACGACGTTCAATGACTTCCACCTGGCGGGGACACAGGTGCTCGATGTCGGGACCGACGCCATCTGGACGTCGTCGCAGTGCCTCTACTGCCACGGCCCGGACGATCCGGGTGATCCGCACTCGACGTGGGCCGGCAGCAAGATGGCGCATGCCGGGCGGAACCCGCTCTTCTTCGCGCAGATGACCCTCGCGAACCAGGACGTCGAAAACGCCGGCTACTTCTGCATGCGCTGCCACGTGCCGATGTCGTTCGTGACCGGCGCGGCGTACGACCCGTCGGGCGGCAGCATCGGACTGACTGACATGGACGGCGTCTCCTGCCACTTCTGCCACGCCATGGTGGACCCGATCTACGTCGAGGGGATCAGTCCGCCCGAGGACGCCGGCATCCTGGGCGGCCTCGACCAGGTGCCCGGTCACTACGGCAACTCGATGTTCGTGCTCGATCCGACCGGGACACGGCGCGGTGCACGCGGATCGGCCGCATTCCACGACACGATTCATTCGCCGTTCCACCGGAGCGGCACCATGTGCGGGACATGCCACGACGTGGGCAACGTGCAGGTCACGCTCCGGAAGGATGGAACCTACTTCTACAACGCGCTCGACACGCCGGCGCCGGACGAGAACCTGCATACGCAGTTCCCGCTCGAACGGACGTTCTCCGAGTGGCAGTTGAGCGCCTTCGCGCAGGGCGGCGTCGACATGGCCGGCCGCTTCGGCGGCGATGGTCACCCGACGGGGATCATGCACTCGTGCCAGGACTGCCACATGCCGCGCACGGCCGGCATGGCGTCGCCGTTCGGCGAATGGCGTCCGGACCTGGCGACCCACGAGTTCGCCGGCTCCAGCGTCTGGGCGCTTCAGATCATCGCGATCCACGGCGCGGATGATCCGGGTGTCGACCACGATGCGATCGCCCGCGGTATCGATCACGCACGCTCCATGCTCGAGCGGGCGGCCTCCCTGGAACTGGCCCAGGAGGGCCGGTCGCTCCGCGTCCGCATCATCAATGAGACCGGCCACAAGCTTCCCACGGGCCACATCGAGGGGCGGCGCGTGTGGGCGAACGTCCGGTTCCTCGATTCGAGCGGCGCGATCATCCGCGAGTACGGCCACTACGACTTCGAGGAAGCGGAACTCGATGAGCCGTCCACGCGGATCTACGAGATGCACGTCGGGCTGAGTGTCGAGGCGGCGGAGGCACTCGGACTGCCTCCGGGGCCGACCACGCGCATGGCGCTCGCCAACACGATCGAGAAGGACACGCGCATCCCGCCCCGCGGATTCAGCAACGCCGCGTTCGCCGCGGCCGGGGCGCCGGTCGTCGGGCATGCCTACGCCGACGGTCAGTACTGGGATGATCAGCACTTCGAGATCCCCGTCGGTGCCGCCACGGCCGTCGTGACCGTCAATTACCAGATGATGCCGCGTCACTACGTCGAGGTCCTGCGCGACAACAACCACACCGACGACTGGGGCACCATCCTCTACGATCTCTGGCTCGCGACCGACAAGGCACCGCCGATCGCCATGGTGAGCGCCGACCTGGCGCTGATCCCGCCGCGCCTGGGCGACCTCAACGGAGACGGTCACGTCGACGCCACGGACCTGATCCTGCTGTTCCAGGCGTGGGGCCCCTGTCCGCCGGCGCCGCCGTGCGCGGCCGACCTGGACGGGAACGGCCTCGTCGGCCTGGTGGATCTCCTCCTGCTGCTGTCGCTGTGGGGCTGACCGTGCCCGGCCACCGCAGCGCAGCGCCGCCGGCGGACTCCCTGCACATCGCACTGCCCGTGCTGCAGGCGGCGCGCCGCGCCCGGCGCCCGCAGGGGCAGATGGCGTCGTGGCGCGCCACGGCGCTCGTCGTCGTCCACGTGCTGATCCTGGCACACGTGGTGCACTGGCTGATCAACGGCCGCACGATGGCGCCGGTGGTGCTGTCGAACGCGATGCACACGCTTGAACTCGGCCAGGTGAATCCCGCCGCGGTGCTCTTCGCCATCGTGCTTGGATCCACCCTGCTCTTCGGCCGGTTCTTCTGCGGGTGGGCGTGTCACATGGCCGCGCTCCAGGACCTGTGCGCATGGGCGCTCGGCCGGCTGGGGATGCGCCCGGCGCCCTTCCGAAGCCGCCTGCTGCCCTGGATCCCGGTCGGGCTTGCCGGCTGGATGTTCCTCTGGCCGACCGCGGACCGGCTCCTGGTGAAGCCACTGCTGGCGCGGTGGTGGCCCGAATCGACGGTCGCCGCACCGACCGCGCCGTTCCCCGGCTGGAGGGGCGCCTGGTCAACGGACGATCTCTGGGCGGGCCTTCCGGGTGTCGCCGTCGCCATCCCGTTCCTCCTCGTCTGCGGATTCGCGACCGTCTGGTTCCTCGGCGCCCGCGGCTTCTGCAACTACGGCTGCCCCTACGGCGGACTGCTTCGGCCGATCGAACGACTGTCGCCACTGCGTCTCACCGTCGACAGCGCGCGATGCGACGGATGCGGCCGATGCACCGCCGCGTGCGGGTCGAACGTCCCCGTGCTCGACGAACTCCGCCGATACGGCCAGGTGGTGAGCGCGCACTGCGTGCGCACGCTCGACTGCGTGGAGGCCTGCCCCAACGATGCGCTCACGCTTCGATTCACGACGCCCGCGGTCCGCCATCGTCGCGGCATCGGCTTCGACCGTCACCGCGCGGATCCCCCGCTGGTCGCGGAACTGGGCCTGCTGGCGCTCTTCGCGCTCGTGTTCTGGTCGACCCGCGGACTCTATGGCGTCATCCCGATGCTCTTCGCCGTGGGTCTCGGCGTCTGTGCGCTGCCTGCGGCGTGGACGACATGGCGCATGGTCCGCGCAGACGATGTCCGGCGCTTCGGCTTCCAGCTCCGAAGGCGCGGTCGGATGACGCCGTCGGGACGTGTCTTCCTGGGCCTGGTGGCACTCGGAGGACTCGTGATCGTCCAGAGTGCCTCGGTGCGCATGCACGCCTGGTCCGCGGACCGTCATGACAGTCGCGTCACGGTGTCCCGGGAGACGGTCTTCACGGCGCCGGAGACGGTGCCGCCGGAGGCGAAGCACCATGCGGCACGGGCGCTGCACCACTACCGGCGGGCGTCGGCCGCAACCGACGGCGGACTCGGGCTCGCGCGCACGCCTGCGCACGATCTCCGCGCCGCCTGGCTGCATCTGGTCCTCGGCGAACCGCGGCGCGCGGAGACGATGTTCCGAAGGGCGCTTGATCGGCTGGGTCCCCGGGACGCCGTCTGCGCCGACATCGGGCTCGCGATCCTGCTCGCCGGCGATCCCGACGGGGCGGAGGCGTACCTCGCCGCAGTCCGGGAGGCGCATCCTGCGTTCGTGCGCACGCTCGGCGCGCTCTGCGAAGTGCTGCGGCGCCGGGGGCGCGCGGATGCCGCCGAGCAGCTCCTGGTCGCCCACCTGCAGCGGCGGCCGGACGACGCAGAGGTCCGATCGGCGCTGGCGTGGCACCGGGCGATGTACGGCGGACGCTGAGCCGGTCGCACGGGCCCCGATTCCCCCGGCGGCCCGCCGGTGCCCCGCGGTGCCCCGCGGCGCCCCTCCCGAGGCCCCTCCCCCGATCTCCTGTCCACGGCGCAATTCCGGGGTGGCACCGGCGCGAGCCCGGGTTAAACTGGATATGAAGGTCCGCCATTCCGATACGAGGATCGGTCCGAATCGCGCCGTTTCGTCCACCGCGCCACCCGCCGCCGGCGGGCCACCCGACGGAGATCCCGGATGTCAGCACCCGCGCCCGCACGCCGCATCGATGCCGCCGCCGAATGGCGGTCACCGCTCACGATCACGACCTGCGCGGGCGTGCTCTTCCTGACCGCGAGCGGCCTGCTGATCTACCTGCTCCCGTTCAGCCGCTTCAGCCAGGTGAATGTCCTCACGCACACCCTCGCCGGGCTGCTGCTGCTGATGCCGACCGCGTGGTACGCAGTGCGGCACTGGCTGGTCCGGCGGCACGGCAACCTGAGTCACTATCAGCTCTTCGGGTACATCGCCGTGGCGCTCCTGGCCGCATGCTCGATCAGCGGCATCGTGATCACGTGGCAGGGCGCGCTCGGCGCCCGCATGCATGATGCCTGGCAGCTCACGCACCTGCTCACCGGCATCGGGATGCCGATCCTCCTCGCCGCGCACCTGCTGACGCTGATCGTGCGCCGCGTCACCGGCAGCGCGTCGCAGCAGGCGGTCCTCGCCGCACGACGGCGCTTCTACGCGGGTTCGCTCGCCGGCGGCGGCGCGCTCCTGGCGGTGACGATCGCGTGGACGATGCTGGCCGCCGAGCCGCCGCTCAGCCGCGCGTTCCCCGCGGACTACAACTGGACGTTCGGCGAAGACCGCCCGTTCTCGCCGAGCCTGGCACGGACCGACGACCGGCGCTGGCGCGACGGCGTGCAGCGGCAGGTCCTCGACATGCTCAGGGGCGAGGAACGCTCCACGTTCCTGGCCGGGTTCCGACAGGTCGAGAAGGAACCGATCGGCCTCTTCGCCCAGATCCGGGCGGGCCTGGCGTCGCTCGACCTGGGTGAAGATCGACTGGCGGAGGTGACCAGGATCTTCGAGCGGGAATCGGCGTGGATGCGGTCCCATGGCGCGATCGACTCGCGCGCCCTGACCGGCTCCGAACGCTGCGGATCCTGCCACCGCGAGATCTACGAGGAATGGCTGCCGAGCGCACACCGCTACTCCTCCATGGACGACCTCTTCCAGAAGGTGCAGGAACTCATGGTGCTGGAGACGTCAGCGGAGGCGACACGCTACTGCGCCGGATGCCATGACCCGATCTCGCTGTTCGGCGGTGCCAAGAACTCCGGGAATATCACGCTGAGCGCGGAAGGAGCGCACGAAGGCATCTCCTGCATCACCTGCCACAGCATCGTGCAGGCCGACGTGCAGGGCAACGCCGATTACACGATCGAGCCGCCGCGGCACTACCTCTATGAACTCTCGGAGCATCCGGTCGCCCGGTTCGTCAGTGACTTCCTGATCCGGACGCATCCGCAGCACCACGTCCGGTCCTACTCGCGGCCGCTCTACAGGACCGCCGAGTACTGCGGTGCATGTCACAAGCAGTACATGGACGTCGAGATCAACACGGACATCGGGAAGGTCCAGGGGCAGAACCAGTACGACAGCTGGCTGCAGAGCCGCTGGCACGTCCCGGACCACCCGGACGCCACCGTCAACTGCCGCGAGTGCCACATGCCGCTGCACGAGAGCGCGGATCCGGCCCGCGGCGATCGGACCGACGTCAACCGCACCGCGCGCGACGGCCGGCACCGGAGCCATCGGTTCCTCGGCGGCAACCAGTACATCCCGCTGGTCCACGGACTGGAGGGCGCCGAGGAGCACGTCCGCCTGACCGAGGCGTGGCTCCGCGGGGAGATCGCGATTCCGGAGATCGCCGGCCGGTGGACGGACGGTCCGGTCGTCCGCATGATCATCGACGCGCCGGAGTCGGCGCGGGCGGGCGAGGAGATCCCGATCCAGGTCCTGCTGGTCAACAACAAGACCGGCCATGACTTCCCGACCGGCCCGCTCGACATGATCGAGAGCTGGGTCGAGATCATCGTGCGGAGCGAGGACGGCCGGGTCCTGCATCACAGCGGCGGCCTGGACGAGGGCGAACTGCCGGCCGACTCGCTCGCCTGGTTCAAGGCGGACGGCTTCGACCGCACGGGCGGACTCATCGACCGCCACAACCTCTGGGATCTCGTCGGCAAGAGCTACGCGCGCAGTCTCTATCCCGGCATGACCGACACGCTGGAGGTGTCGCTGCGCTGTCCATCCATGGCACGCGGTCGGGTTTCGCCGGCCGATGTGCGCCACCCGCCCGGCCAGCGCGAGCAGCACCTGCGGATCCCCGCGGAAGAGCCGGGCGTGCTCCATGTCGAGGCCGTCCTCTGGTACCGGAAGGCGAATCCGGCCTTCGTCCGCCGCGTGTACGGCGTGGACTCTCCCGTCCGTTCTCCGCTGACCGACATCGCCCGCGCATCGACCACGATCCGCATCCTGGAGGACCGCATTGCGTCCACTGAATAACCGCCACCGGCTGATGATCCGCTGGACGCTGCCGCTGGTCCCGGTGATCGGCATCCTGGGCTACGTCGTCGTCCGCGGCAGCGGGAAACCGGACCCGCTGGCACCGGCCGCCGACGGATCGATCGCCGGGCTGACCAGCATCCTGTCGCGCACCGTCTCCTCGGACATGCACCGCTTCGCCTTCGAGGACGTGACGGCGCGCGCCGGCATCGACTTCCGGCACTTCCCGCAGGCCCGCCGGTCGCTGCTGCCGGAGGACATGGGTTCCGGTGTCGCGTGGGGGGACTTCGACAACGACGGGTTCCCGGATCTCTACCTGGTGAACTTCGCCACGGATGCCGGGGAACGACCGGATGACGAGCGGGCGTGGTGCAGGCTCTTCCGGAACCGGCGGGACGGAACGTTCGAGGACGTGTCGCGCGCCTCCGGGACGAACCTGGTGCTCGGCGGCCTGGGCGCCGCGTGGGGAGACTTCGACAACGACGGCCTGCTCGACCTGCACGTCAGCGCGGTCGGTCCGAACGTGCTCCTTCGCAACCGCGGTGACGGCACCTTCGCGGATGCGACCGCGCGTGCCGACGTCGCCGATCCCTCCTTCAGCACCGGCGCGGCGTGGGGCGACTACGACCTGGACGGATGGATCGACCTCTCGGTCCCCAACTACGTCCGGTTCGAGTACCGCGCGGCGGACCGGCATCGAAGCAGCCGGCAGTACGGCTCCGAGATCCCGTACACGCTGAATCCCTCCGCC
This sequence comes from Phycisphaeraceae bacterium, assembly GCA_019636755.1. Lineage (GTDB taxonomy): Bacteria > Planctomycetota > Phycisphaerae > Phycisphaerales > SM1A02 > JAHBWZ01. The sequence goes on from JAHBWZ010000003.1 coordinate 159,209, forward strand.
TACCCGGCCGCCGCCAACCGCCTCTACCGGAACCTGGGCGACGGCCGCTTCGTCGACACGGCATCGGAGGCGGGCGTCGAGAACACGTCCGGTCGTTCGCTGCAGAGCGTCTGGTTCGACTTCGATCTCGACGGGCATCCCGACCTCTACGTCGCCAACGATGTGTCCGCGAACGGGGTCTTCCACAACGCCGGCGACGGCACCTTCGCCGACATCGGCGCGAGTTCGCTCGCCGCGGATTACCGCGGGGCGATGGGGCTCGCCGTCGGCGACTTCGACCGGGACGAGGACCTGGACCTGTTCATCACGCACTGGATCGCGCAGGAGAATGCGCTCTTCGAGAACATGTTCTCCTCCGGGTGGACCGACGCGGAAGGCCACCGGCGCGTCCTCTTCATGGAGAATTCCGAATCGCTCGGACTCGGGCAGATCTCGCTCCGGGCAGTCGGATGGGCGACGGGGCTCGCGGACTTCGACAACGACGGCTGGCAGGATCTCTGGATCGTGAACGGCCACACGTTCGAGGAGCGCGATGATCATGCGCGACTGCGGGCACAGGCCCCCCACTTCTACTGGCACCGGCCCGGCGCCGGCTTCTACGAGATCGGGGCCTTCGCCTGGCCGGAGACGCCCGCGCTGGTCGGCCGCGGCGGCGCGCACGCCGACTTCGACCAGGACGGCTTCATGGACGTGGCAATCCTGGAGCACGGCCGCCGCGCCATCCTCCTTCGCAACACCGGGATCGGCGGTGGGAACCGGATCACGCTGCGCCTGCGTCAGCCGGGACTGAACACGCACGCGATCGGCGCCCGCGTGCACCTGCGGTGCGGCGACCGGACGCAGGTGGCACAGGTGCTGGCCGGGAGTTCGTATCTCTCCCAGGACACGTCCGACCTGCACTTCGGGCTCGGTGACGCTGCGTTCGCGGACGAGATCGTGATTCACTGGCCGGACGGCACCGTCGAACGACGGCAGCAGGTCGCGGGAAACCAGGTCCTGACCGTGATGCGGGCGGTGCCCTGAGCACGCTGCCGCGCGTCCGCGCGGGATCGCGCCGCGCCGGCGTCCATCCACCCGGAAGTGCACCCGGAGAAGGCGCGTGGAATCAGGACCTGCGGACCGGCCCGGCCCGGCGCTGTCCGAGTTCGCTGAGGATCGCGCGCCGCGAGAACGCCTCCGAGAAGTCGTAGACGCCGCGGAAGTCGTCGATCGAATCCTCCTGCGTCCGGCTCAGCACGCCGGCGTCGATCAGGCGATAGACGATGCGACCGAAGTCGTCCGTGCGCTGGATCCGCCACGACTGGAGGACGACCGGCGCCATGAGTCCCCATCGCTCGATCGCGAATTCCCGGAGCCCGCGGCAGAGCTGCTGGCCGGAGACATGCAGGTCCGACTCCGACGACTCCGGATCGTCGTCACGTGACCGGGCACCGGCCTGCGCCTCGCGGACACCGTGGACGCGGCTGACGGTGAAGCCCAGGCCCTCTCGCACGAACTCGAATGCGTCGAGCGGATACGGCACGTTCGCCGTCAGATCCTGCACACCGGACTGGTCGAATCCCGCGCTCATGGTCATCGGCAATCGTAACGCGTTTCCAGCCGCCGTCGCGTCATCGCGCCGAAGAAGTTGCACCGCGCCGCCCGGCGCGGCCGGTTCCCGTGCCCGGTGACGGCCGACCGCACCGTGGCGCGTCCGGAAACGGGATGGCCCGGCGGTCCCCGCCCGCCGCGCCGCCGGCGACCACGAACCGCAGCGGCGCCGCCGCCCAGGCGCCGACATCGCCGAGACCGATCCGGGGCGTCCGGAGGATCCGACGCGCCGGCAGCGCCCGGGCGGTGACCCGCTCGATGGCGATGCGCGGATCATCGCGCAGGTCGGCGCCGTCGAGCGATCGATCGATGGCGAGCGCCGCCGTGAGCATGCCCGGGCCGGCGCAGAGGCGTGATTCCGCCGCCCCGCCCCGCGCGGCGCGCATGGCGTCGATGCCCTCCTCCGGGAGGAGGGCGCGGACCAGGACCGCCACCGGGTCACCGTCGCGGCCGCAGACGACGTTGAAGCAGTCATGCAGCCCGTAGATCCGGTAGACGTAGGCGTGGCCCCCCGCCAGGTACATCGATCGGACGCGCGGCGTGCGGCGGCCGTTCCACGAGTGCGCCGCGCGATCGATCGTGCCGAGATACGCCTCCGTCTCCACGATGATGCCGCTCCGCCGGCGCCCGTCCACGATCCGGACCAGGCGCTGCCCGAGCAGGCGTCGCGCCACGGTCTCGGGGTCCCGTGCACAGTCGAGGAATCGTTCGCCGATTCCGTTCACGCCCAGGGATCCTCCCGGGGCGGGACGGCCCACTCGATCGCCTGGCCGCCGCGCAGCGCCGACTGCAGCAGGTCCGTCGCGCCGGGCTCGGCACGGAGCAGGATCGCGCCGGTCCGTCCCTGCGGGCCGAGCAGCGCCGCCGTCCGCGGCAGGCCGAGCGCCGCCGCGCCAGCCGTCGTCATCATGGCGAGGAGGTCCCGGGCATCGATATCGCCCTCTTCCTCCAGGAGCAGCCGCGCATCATCGAGCACCGTGAGCGCGGTCGCGCCGGGAAGCGCCGGCATGCCGTCCGTTCCAAGGGCAACGGCGACGCCCGCGGCCAGGAGCGCGCGCCACGGATGCGGCCGTGCCGGATCGCCGGGGCGCGGCCGTGCGTGCGCCGGAAGACGATGCCCCAGGAATCGCGCGGCGCGCGGACAGAAGACCACCGTGGCGCGCGACGCCGCGAGGCGCTCGATGTCGGAGGCGTCCAGGTCGTTGCCGTGGACCGCGACCAACGGGGTGCCGGCGACCTCGTCGAGGATCGCGGGCACGGGCCGGCGCCCCCGCGGCCGGATCCCCTCATTCCACGCGCCGAACGCGCGGATCGCTTCCGCGATCGGACCGTCGGCGAAGCGCGCGAAGCGCGTCTCGTCGACCGACTCGGCCAGGTGCGTGGACAACGGCAGGTCATGCCGGCGCGCGCACGCGGCGGCGTGCCGGTACACGGACGGACCGCAGGAGTAGGGCGCATGCGGCTGAAGGCCCAGGCGCACGCCGGCCTGGTGCCGCGGGACCGCGCCGAGGATCCCGTCGATCCGGGCGATGCCCGCGGGCTCCGTCGCGCCCGAGCCGAAGACCTCGGCGAAGGCGACCCCCGGCAGCCCGCTGGCGCGCCGCGCGTCGATCGCCGACTCCACCGCGCCGCCGACGATGTCGCCGACCACCGCCACGCCGCCCGCCTGAGAGAGGCGGGCGCCTTGGCGGATCGCCGCGGCGACGGCGTGCGCGTCCCGCGGACGCCTCGCGCGGACCTCGCCCAGCCAGGCACCGAATGACGGCGCCGCGAAAGCGGGGATCGTGCTGAGATCCAGGTGGCCGTGCGCATTGACCAGCCCCGGAACCAGCACGTGGTCCGGCCGTGCCTTGACCGGGATGTGATCCACCGGACCGATCGTCCCCGGGTCACCGATCCCGGCGATGCGCCCCTCCTCGATGATCACCACCGCGGGCGCGGCGCGACGGCCCCCGGCATCGAATGCGGCCGCCGCACGAAGCGCCCATCGTCCCTGGTTCACTTCTCCACACATCGTCCAGAGTCACCGCCGTCGATCGGTCCCCTCTCCGCGCACCCTCCGGGAGGCCCGGACGGCGGCCGGAACCGCGATCCGGCCCGCGCTTACCGTGCGCCACCCGCACGCCGCCGAGTCGGGGCGCCGGATCTCGTAGACTGTCCGCCGCCGTTCAACACCGTGCCGATCCAGAGGATATCCAACCATGACGAAGACGCTGGCCATGACTGAAACGCAGACCGTGACTGAAACGCAGGCCATGCGCGCGACCCGCCGCCCGATCCGCCTCTCTCCCGCCGCTCTCCTGATCGGGATTCCGATGCTCTCGATCGTCGGCTGCGGCACCGTGCCCCAGGATCGGTACGACGCCCTGCTCACCGCGAACCGCTCGATGGAGGAGCAGCTCGTCGCGCTGGAGGACGAACGGGACGGCGCCCGCGAGAACGTCCGCACGCTGCAGGGGCAACTCGCGCAGTTGCGCAGCGCGTTCGATGACGTGCAGAGCCGCTACGACCAGCTCGCCCGCGGATTCCGGGATGCCACCGCGGACAACGAGGCGTACCTGCGCCGCATCGCGTCGCTGGAGGTCGGTCCGCTTCCGCCGGAGGTCGAGGAGGCCATCATGGCACTCGCGCGGCAGCACCCGGATGTCTTCACGTTCGACGCGAAGCAGGGCATGCTCCGATTCGCCAGCGACTTCACGTTCGACCTGGGTTCGGTGGAACTGCGGAGCGATGCGCAGCGCACACTGACCCAGCTCGCACAGATCCTGAATACCGCGAAGGCGCGCGACCTGGAGGTCCGCATCGTCGGCCACACCGACAACGTCCCGATCGGCCGCCCGGAGACCCGACGCAACCATCCGACCAACCTGCACCTCTCCGTGCACCGCTCGATCAGCGTGCGTGACGCGCTGGTCACCGCGGGATGCGCGGCGGATCGGATCCAGGTGGCGGGATACGGCGAATTCCGGCCGGTCGTGCAGAACCAGGGGCAGTCCGGTGCCACCGCCAATCGCCGGGTCGAGGTGTACCTCGCGCCGCGGACGGACGGCGGCGTCCGCGCGCCCGCGGTCGCGACGCCGGAACCGCGCGTCGCCCCACCGGCCGCCGTCTCCCGGCCCGAGCCGCGGAAGTAACGGGGCTCGCTGCGGCCGGCGCCGATGGACAGGGTCCGTGCGCACGCCCGTCGCGCCGGGAGGGCGGCGATGCCGCCGCTGCTGTGTCTCGTCGCGACCTCGCCTCCGGCGGCGCCGGCGCACGTGTCGACGACCTCGGCGGCCGCGTACACGGCGCGCGCCGCGGATGTCTCCGACATCGGGCGCGCGCGATCGGCGCTGATCGACACGGCGATCGCCGCGCTGGCCACGATCGGCGGCGCCGGCGGGCACGACGGCGCGTTCTTTCTGCGCGGCGATGCCTGGATGCCGGACACCGCCGATCGGGTCCGCCTGGAGATCACTGGATTCACGCAGATCCGCGGTGTCGCGCGCCTGCCCGATGACGCCTGCGCCTGCGCGGTGCACTCGGATCGGACGGCCCGCGAGTCGAGATCGGCGGTGCCTTCGCGACCCGCGACGGCACCCTGGGACTCAGCGATGCGTTCGTTGAGCACGCCTTCGCCGAGGGACTGACGTGGCGGATCGGACGCTTCCGGCCGGCGTTCCTGCGGGAAGAGGTGGTCTCCGCGCGACGACTGCAGCTCGCCGATCGCTCGGTGCTCTCGCAGGCCTTCGGGCAGGCGCGGCGGACGGGTGCGGCGCTGGAGTTCGTACGTGGCGGAGGGCGCCTCACCGCCATGGGCGCGGTGGCTCCGGGGTCACCCGAGGAGCGCCTGGCCTCGGTGCGGGCGGAGTGGCTTTCTGCAGGCGAATGGCACGCGGTTCGCGACATGAACGCATATTCCGCTACGGCGACCACGGTGCTGCTCGGCGCGGCGCTCCTGCGTCACGAGGCGCCGCCGGGCGGCGGCGCTGGCCCGCTGCAGGCCCGGCGGCGGACGCTGGCCACCATCGACTGCACGGTGAAGTGGGGTGACCTGTCGATCCTGCTGGAGACCGCGGCCGGTGAAGAGACGCGATCCGCGGGAAGCGCACGCCTGTGGGGGGCGATGGTCCAGGCAGGCTGGCGCGTCCGACCCGGGATCGAACGCCTCGGCCAGGTGTGCGGCGGCGATGCCGCGGACGGCTCGGACCGGTTCCTCGCGGTGACCGCGGGCATCACCTGCTTCATCGATGGCCACCGACTGAAGTGGACGACCGACGTCACCCGCGTTCCCGGGGGCTCCGGCCGTTTCTGGGGATCCACCGGAAACGGGATCGACCCGCTGGCGACCGAGGGACAGACGGTCGTCCGGTCGCAGGTGCAGGTGGCGTTCTGAGCGCACATTGAAAGGATCGCCGGTTCGATCCGATGCGCCGCCGGGTAGACTGGTGGCCGTTGGAGGAGAATGCCCCGATCCAGGCGGGCGCGGCCCATGAGCACCGGCTGCGGGTCGCGGTGGAGCGACCGGATGGCCGCCCGCCGCCCATGCACCCGTGACCCGGTCGCCCGGCCGCGGTTCATGCGCCCGGTGACGCACCGCGATGCCCCGGATCCGCCGGTTGCACGGCACGGCGATGTGCCCGCGACGAACACCACTCGAGTTGACCATGCTCACCTGTCCGGAATGGCCCGGCCGACGGCGCAGACCCGCGGTCCCCGACCGATCCCGGACGCACGACACACGACGAGAACGAACGAAGAAATGGAGCGACGTGCTGTGAAGAGAACCCACCTCCTGTCCTGCCTGATCGGTGCGGTCGGCGCGGCGGCCCTCGCGGGGCCGGCCTTCGCCGGCAGCTCGATCCGCATCAACGAGATCCGGATCGACCAGCCGGGGGCCGACAACGACGAGTACTTCGAACTCAAGGGCCCGCCCGGTGCGTCGCTCAACGGGCTGACGTTCCTCGTGATCGGTGACGGCACCGGCGGCAGCGGCGTCATCGAGGCGGTCGTGAGCCTGACCGGTAACTCGATCAACAGCAACGGCTACTTCCTGGTGACCGAGTCCACGTTCTCACTCTCCGGAACGCCGGACCTCGTGGTCGGCGCCACCGGGCTCAACTTCGAGAACGGCGACAACGTCACGCACCTGCTGGTCTCCGGGTTCACGGGCGCCAATGGCGACGACCTGGATCTCGACGACGACGGCGTACTCGACATCCTGCCGTGGACCGGCGTGCTCGACGCCATCGGCATGCTGCAGCAGGCGCTCCCGCCGTCGACGACCGAGTGGGCGTACGGCGCCTCGCTCGGCTTCCTGGACATCGGGCCCGACGGCGTCGGCGTGCCCGGCCACGTCTACCGCTGCGAGACCTCCGGCAGCTGGTCGATCGGGACTTTCGACCTGACCGGCCTGGATACGCCCGGCGCCGACAACAGCGCGTGCATCGTGCCGAAGACCGGCATCGTCATCAGCGAGATCCGGATCGACCAGCCCGGCACGGACTTCGACGAGTACTTCGAACTGCGCGGCGAGCCCGGCGCATCGCTCGACGGCCTGACCTACATCGTCATCGGTGACGGTTCCGGCGCGCAGGCCGGCGGCGTCATCGAGGCCGTCATCCCGCTCACGGGATACCAGATCAATGCGAACGGCTATTTCCTCGTGGTGGAGGAGACGTTCACGCTCTCCGCGAACTTCGACCTGATGCTGCCCGGCACCAATCCGCTCAACTTCGAGAACACGGACAACGTCACGCACCTGCTGGTCGCGGGCTTCACCGGGACCAGCGGGCTGGACCTGGACGTGGATGAAGACGGCGTGCTCGACAGCACGCCCTGGACCGACGTCCTGGATGCCATCGGCGTCTACCGCGAGTTCCCGCCGACGCAGGCGGGCGAGGACTGGGTCTACGGCGCGTCCCTGGGATTCCAGGACATCGGTCCCGACGGCGTCTTCCACCCGGTGCACGTCTATCGCTGTGTCCCGGACGACACGTGGCAGATCGGCCGGTTCGACATCGTCGGTCTCGATACGCCCGGCGAAGCGAACGCGGACTGCCTGCTCGACTTCGACGGCGACGGGATCCCGGACGACTTCGACAACTGCCCGGATCACCCGAATCCCGACCAGGCGGACTGCGACAACGACGGCATCGGCGACGTCTGTGCGATCGCGCTCGGCTTCTCGCTGGACTGCAACGGCAACGGCATTCCGGACGAGTGCGACATCGCCTCCGGCTTCGAGAATGACTGCAATCAGAACGGCATCCCCGACTCCTGCGACTTCGCGGAAGGGATCCTGACCGACGGCAACGGCGACGGGATCGCCGATGAATGCTTCGTGACGCCGCCCACCGGCCTGCGGATCAACGAGATCCGGATCGACCAGACCGGCGTGGACAACGACGAGTACTTCGAACTGAAGGGCAACTCGGGTACGGCGCTCTCCGGCCTGCGGTACATCGTCCTCGGCGACGACGCGATCGTCGGGAACAGCGGCGTCGTCGAGGCCGTGATCAACCTCGACAACCTTCTGATCCCGTTCGACGGTCACTTCCTTGCCGTGGAGTCCACGTTCACGCTCGCCCCCCTGGCGGCCGCGAACCTGGTGCTCGACGCGGCACAGAACATCCTCAACTTCGAGAACAGCGACAACGTCACGCACCTCCTGGTCGCCAACTGGTCGGGCTCGCTCGGCCAGGACCTCGACCTGGACGATGACGGCGTGCTGGACATCACGCCGTGGTCGCATGTCATCGATGCGGTCGGGCTGATCGTGCAGCCGAATCCTCCGTCCTCCACGGAGTATGCCTACGGCGCGGCGCTGGGCTTCGAGGACGTCGGCCCCGACGGCACTTTCGTCCCCGGACACATCTACCGCTGCGAGAGCGCGGGCACATGGACGATCGGCGCCTTCGACCCGTCGCTGAGCGTCGACACGCCCGGCAGCCTCAACGAGTCCTGCGGAACGGGAACGCCCTGCCCGGCGGACCTGGATGACGACGGTCAGGTCGGGTTCACCGACGTCCTGCTGATCCTCTCCAACTGGGGACCGTGCAGCCCGCCGTGTCCCATCGACCTGGACGGCGACAACAACGTCGGCTTCACCGACCTGCTGGTCGTGCTCTCCAACTGGGGCCCGTGCCCGTGAGATCCGGATCGTGAATCGACCCGGCATCGCCGGGTCGCCATGAACGCACGCCGCGGCCCTTCGGAGCACTCCGAAGGGCCGCGGTCGTCTGCGCAGGTCCGCAGCGGACCGGCCTGACGCGATCCCGTGTTCAGTGAGCGCCGGCCGGCGGCGCCAGGTCCCGGACGAGGCCCTGCACGGTCATGCGCAGCGTCTCCTCCCCCGGCACGTCGGTCTGGACGACCAGCATGCCGCGGATGAGGCCCATGTAGCTGCCCACGGACCCGCGGACCGTGACGTCGTATCCGAACGTGCCGGGCACCGTCACCGGCAGGACCTCGACCACCATCGGGACCGTCGTCTCGATCACCTCCGCGGCGGTCAGCGCAAACGGCCTGCCGTCCGGACTGAAGAACCGGACCGTCTTCTCGAAGGAGCCGCGCGGCGGCACGACCTCCACGCGGACCATGTTGTCGCTCGCGTGCACCGATCCGTACACGCTCGCCGCGCAGGTGATGCGCGCGACGTGCTCGATGCTCTCGCCCTCGGGTGTCAGTCCGGTGGAGTGCACTTCCACCGACGAGTAGACCGCGCCCCACGGGTTGCGCTCGTGGACGACGATCTCGACCGTCCCGATGCCCGTCAGCCGACCGTCACTCTTCTCGTCGGGAAGGAACCGCGCGGTCACGCCGCCGGGATGGAGGCCGGCCGGCACCACGCGGAGCACCTTCGCGTCCGGATCGTGCGATGTCAGCAGCACGCGCCGCACCGCGTGTCCGCCCAGCGGCACCGTTTCGAACCGCACGATGCGGGGGACGGGCGTGATGAACTCCCGGATGTTCGCGGAGATCGAGAGTTCGGTGAGCTGGTGCAGCGGGTCGTCGGTCACGACCGTCACCTTCTTCGTCTGCCGGCCGGTCCCCTGCGGGGAGAAGACCAGCCCGATCTCGCCCGCTTCACCAGGCGCGTAGACGCGCTTCTGGAGCGTGGTCGTCGTGCAGCCGCACCCCGCCTTCACCTCGAGGATCCGCAGTTCCCGGTCTCCCCGGTTCACGAACTCGAATCGCGTCTCGTAGCGCCCCACGTCCCAGATATCGCCGTAGTCATGCGCGATCCGCGGAAACTCGATGCGGGGTCGCCCCGCGATTCCCGGCGCCGGACGCGGAGTTTCGACCGACGGCGGCGTCGCCGGCGGGAGCGCGGGTGACGCGGTGCCGCCCGCGCTGGTCACGGTGGCCGCCGCGGCGTCCGGATCCTGTCCCCCGCGGTCGGGCGGGGCGGACGATCCGCCGTCACAGGCGGCCAGGAGCAGGATCGGCGCCGTCATCGCCCATGCGACGACACCGCCGGGACGCGCGTTTCGTTCTCTGGCCATAGATCGGCCATGATACGGCGCGCCATGCCCGCCTCCGCCAGGAAGATCGGCAACAATCCCGCGCGGCCCCCGCGTCCGCCGGCGTTCCTCCGACGCATACCGGACTTTCTCGAGGAGACCGGGCGCTTCACCCGGTTCGTCGGAGAACTCCTGCACGCACTCCTGCGTTCCCCGGCGCGTTCGCTCGCCTGGCACCGGCTGCGTCCGCAGCTCTGGCTGGTCGGCGTCGGCACAATCCCGGTCGTCGCCCTGACCGGCGCCTTCATCGGCATGGTCCTCGCGCTGGAGACCTGGCACGAGTTCGCCCGCATCGGGCAGGAGGGCCGGATCGGGTCCGTGATCAATCTCTCGGTGACGAAGCAGATCGGGCCGGTCCTCGCCGCCGTGATGGTCGCCGGTCGGGTCGGCGGCTCGCTGGCGGCGGAGCTCGGGGCCATGCGCGTGACCGAGCAGGTGGATGCGCTGACGGCCATGGACGCCTCCCCCGCCTCCCACCTCGTCGCGCCGCGGGTGATCGCGTGCATCGTGATGACGCCGCTGCTCACGATCTACTCCAACCTGCTGGGCGTAGCGGGCGGCTGGCTGGTCTCCGTGCGGGGATTCGGCGTCCCGACCGGGGACTACTGGCGATACACCGCCGAACTCATCACCTGGTGGGAGCCGGCCTCCGGCGTCATCAAGAGCGTCTTCTTCGGCACCGCGATCGGCCTGCTCGCGTGCTTCAAGGGCCTCTCCTGCGGGCCGGGCGCCTCGGGCGTCGGCCGGGCGTCGACCGAGGCGTTCGTCAGCGCCTTCATCGCGATCATCATGCTGAACCTGCTGCTCGCGCGCCTGCTGCATGCCGTGGGAGAGTCAATCATGCCGCGCTGACCATGTCCCGCCCGCGGGGAATCCGTGGGATCCGGGACCACGGCGATCGACCGCGGGCGCCCGCCGGTGGTGTAGACTCGACCCATCCGGCGCGCCCGAAGGTGCCGGACGCCGGTCCGGGACGCATCCGGGTGGAAGCGGAGATCCCCATGCCCACAGCCGCCGCGCTTGCCGCACTCCTCGTCACCGCGATCGCACAGTCGGGCCGCCCGCCGGTCGGCCCCCTCGAACGCATCGAGCCCCGGCTCATCGAATTGCGCTTCGAGGTCACGCTGAGCACGGAGATCCGAAGTTACGCGATCGTCGATGACCGGCGGCAGCCCGGGCAGCTTCCGCGGGGCCGGTCGGGCGAACTCTTTCCCGCGGTCGTCGCCTACCAGGCGGTGATGGAACTGGCCGACACGCCGATCGTGATGCCGGTGCTGCTGAACGGCGCGTACAGCCGGGTCGATCATGATTCGATCAAGGCGACGCTGCGCTTCGGATCCACCGGCCGGGAGGAGTCGATCGGCGACCTGGTGCGCCTGGACTCCGGGTACCCGTACGGCGGACATGCGCTGGTGATCCCGATCCGCGAATTCCGCGGTCGCACACTCTCGTTCGAGGTCGAACTGACCACGCAGTCCTGGTCCAGCCGGATCGATGACGCGGAAGCGGGCCGACTCACCTGGCCCGACGCCTGGCCCGCCGAGGTGCGCGAGGCGCTGGCGCCGCAGCGGTTCATCGAGTCGGACGACCCGCGCCTGCGCGAGATGGTGGACCGGATCACCGGCGGACGGCACCGGCTGGTGCCGCCGTATTTCGCCGTCAAGGAGATCCTCCGGCACGTCGTCACCGACGCACAACTCGCCGGGACCGGCGTCCTGCGCGGCCGGGCGGGAACGCTGCACGGGTATGACATCGGCGGCGCGCGCGCCATGCTGGACGACGGGATCGGCACGCCGACGGACCTGGTCTGCCTCTGCGTCGCCGTCCTGCGCGCGGCGGGCGTCCCGACGCGCCCGGTCGTCGGCGTCACGAACTACGACCATCGCGGCGAGAAGCAGCCCGCCAACCTGGCGGTCTGGGCGGAGTTCTGGCTTCCCGGCGCCGGCTGGATCCCGTTCGATCCGAATGACATGCGCGGCCGCATCGGCGGTCGCCCGTTCGACCAGTCGTGGACCGGCTTCGGCACGATGCGACACCTCAACCGGCGCGTGCCGCTCGCGTACCACTTCATCCCGCCGCGCACGCTGGAGGTCCCGCAGGCCGCCGCCATCTGGGCGTGGGATCCGCGCCCGGACACGCCCCCGGCGCCCGAGCAGCACATCCGGATCAACCTGACCTCGAGAGGACGGGGCGAGGACGATCCCCGGTAGGGCTTCCGGGGCCGCGCGCTCGATCGCTCGATGTCTTTCAAGGCATGCGGTTGACCTCGGGCCTCCCTGATCATGCCGTGCTCCGTACGGGTGCGCGAGCGCAGGGGGGGCTGAGGCCCCCCTGCAGCCCCCTTGCGCGCATGACGGTGGTGGTGGCCGGCCGGCGCGCGAGTGGTCGTGGCGGCGCGCATCGGGTCGCACCGAGGTGGTCGGTTTCGGCAAGCGCTTCTGACATGCGCGGCGCGTCGATGAGCGCCCGATCGCGCGCGAAGGCGCTCCCGGGACCGTCCATTCGCCGGGGGGGTTGCAGGGGGGCGCTTCAGCCCCCCTGCGCTCGCGCGTCCAGAGAATGTCGGCGCGCATGGGTCGATCCCACGAATCAGATGGATGCATCGCCATGGATGCTGACTCGTGCGCGCGCAGGCTCGTTCGAGGTCTTTCAAGCACGCGGGGCGACCACATGCCTCCTTGATCATGCCGTGCTCTGTACGGGTGCGCGAGCGCAGGGGGGGCTGAGGCCCCCCCTGCAACCCCCTTGCGCGCATGAGGGTGGCGGTGGCCAGCCGGCGCGCGGGTGATGGAGTCTGCACGCATGGGGTCCTGCGTCGCGCGCTGAGGATGTCTGGCGACGACGATGCGTCCGACCCGGCGCGTCCGCGACCGATGATTCGCGCGCGAAGGCGCGCCCGCGATCATCCATCCGCGAGGGGGGTTGCAGGGGGTCGCTTCAGCCCCCCTGCGCTCGCAGGCCGCAGCGTCTCGGAGGACCACGCCATCCGCCGCGCCACCATGATCACCGTCCGGTCATCCTCGGCCGGGCGCGATCCGGTGAAGGCGTCCAGTGCCGTTCGGAGCGCCGCGATCACCTGTCCGGGCTCCCCCGCCGCGCGGCGGAGGATCTCGCACGTGCGCTCGATGCCGAACATGGCGCCCTGCCCGTCGCGCGCCTCGAAGACGCCGTCCGAACACACGAGCACGATGTCACCCGGCGCCATCGGCAGGACGGTCGTCGACGCGTCCGGGAGTTCGTGCATCACACCCAGCGGAATCGTGTCCGCGGGGTGCACGTCGACGGCGCTGCGCGCAGACACGTACGCGAGGATCGGCCCCTGCCCCGCCGCGATGGACGTGATCCGGTGCGCGACGGTGTCCAGTTCGCCCATCCACGCCGTGATGAACCGGCCTTCCGGCAGCCGGTCGGCCAGCAGGCGGTTGATGTCCACCGCGATCGACTCGATCGGCGCACCGGCCTCGAACGCGATCCGGAGCATCGCGTGCAGTTGCGCCACGGCGAGCGCCGGGCCGATGCCGTGTCCGGTCGCATCGGCGAGCGCGACCAGGAAGCCCGTGGGGCCGTCGCCGCCCGTGCCGCGCGCCTGCGGCGGCGTGCGCGGGATCACGTCGTACCCGTCGCCGCCGGTCGCGTCGGCCGGTTCATTCCACGCCGAGAGCACGTATCCCGGCGGCTCCGGAAGACGGCGCGGAAACGACTCCTGCTGGATCTGCCGCGCCACCTGGAGGTCGCGTTCCAGCTTGAGGAGCTGACGCAGGCCGTCGCGCATGCGGTCGTGCGCGCGGCCGAGCCGCTGCAGTTCCAGGACCGAGGTGTCCGGGCGGCTCCTCGGTTCCAGGTCACCGTGACTGATGCGATCGCTCTCCTCCGCGAGGGATTCGATCGGCCGGGAGAACCGTCTCGCCACCAGCAGCGCGCGCAGCACCGAGAGGACCAGAACCGCGCCGATGACCGCGGCGGTCGCCAGCCGGATCTCGCGCTGGGGACCGAGCAGTTCGCGCTCCGGAAGCGCTACCGCGACCTGGAACCGGCCATCGCCCTCCAGGATCAGCGGCTGGAGAACGCCCCACCACGCCTCGCCGCCGGACGTGAAACGGACCGGCCCGGCGGACTTGGCGGCGATGATCGCCGCCCGCGCGTCCCGCGCCACGTCCAGCCCGATCTCGTCGGCGCCGCGCAGCAGGCGCGCCTCCCACGACGCGGGATCGGCGAATGCCGGATCCCACGGCAATCCCACGACGCGCCCGTCATGCGTCATGAGCAGTGCGCCGCCGCCGTCACCGAGATGGATGGCGGTGGTGAACGACGAGATCGACTCCAGCAGGATGTCGATCGCAACCACGACGCTGCCCGATGGCCCGTCCACCGCGCTCGAGACGGTGATGCCGGGCTTGCCGGTCAGATGGAACGTGTAGGGCTCGGTCCAGTGCACCCCGGTCGATCCGCGCCGGAGCAGGTCCATCGCCTCGGTATACCAGGGGCGCGTGCGCGGATCGAACCGGTCCGGATCGTCGCTCGCCGGACCGACCGTGCGCGCCTCGACCGCCCGACGGGTCATCCGGATGCCGCCATCCGCCGCGATCGAGCCGGTGCGCGCCGCAAGTCCACCGCCCGCGTCGCGCTGCACGCGCACGCTCCGCCCCTCGGCATCGGCGACGAGTATGCCCGACGCCGCGGTGATCCGATCCATCCGGACGGCCATCGCGCGCAGCATCCCGGGCTGTCCTGCCGCATCGAGGTCGCCCGCAGCCGCCTGGGCCTCGATCTCGCCGAGTTCGAGCGCGACATCGTCGAAGAAGCCGCGGACACGGCCCGAGACCTCCGCCACGGTCCGGTCGATGACCAGCGCCGACAGACGTTCGATGCCGCGCCGCGAGCCGATCACCAGCACCGTCAGAATGCCGATCGTGAGCAGCCCGATCGTGACCGAGAGATCGAGGACCAGGCGTGAGCGGATCGAGACCGGTCGGAGCATGCGGGCGGAACGCCGGAGACAGTCACGGCGCGCCGGGGCACGGTCCCCACTGCGCGAGCACGCCGAGGAGATCGAGGAACGTGACCGCGCCGTCGCCATCGATATCGGCCGGACAGGTGGACGAAGGACACGTTCCCCAGGCGGCCAGCAGCAGCAGCGCGTCGGTGAACTCCACCTCGCCGTTTCCGTCGATGTCCGCGGGGCACGGCGGTGCCACCGCGTGGTACCACGCCGACGCGGGGACCACCTGTTTCGCCAGTCCGCCGCCCTGCAGGCGGACGATCAGGCCCGCCCCGCCGAAGCGCTCGAAGAAGTCGACCCGGACCGCATGCAGTCCGGCTTCCAGCGTGATGCTCCCCGACTGCTCCACCATCGCGTGCAGGCCGTCGTTGTCGACCACCATCGCATCGCCGATCCACAGCCGGGACCCGTCGTCGCTCTCGGTGAAGAGCGTGTAGGTGCCCGTGACCGGAACCGCGAGATACCCGCGGAAGACCGCGCCGACCTCGTCCGCCCGCCCGCTTCCTGCGAAGTTCCCGTTCGTCGACGGATAGTTGATGAGCGGCACCACCTGCTCGGCATAGGGCGTGAGCAGGTCGAAGTCCGGCAGGACGACCGGGTCGGTCAGGGCGTAGTACGCGCCCCTGACGCCCGGCGCGGATGCGGCCGGCGGATCCTGGGCACGCACGCCGGCGGGATCGAACACCTCGACCACCACCGTGGCCGCGTCGGTCAGGCCGCCCGGATCCGTCCCGACGTACGTGAATGAATCCGTCCCCGTGAAGCCGGCGGCGGGCGTGTACTCCAGTTCGTCGCGGCCGCCCGCACCCGCGCCGGCCAGCCGGGCCACCGAGCCGCCGTGCACCGTCCCGCCGTCGAAACTCAGGATCTCGATCGGATCCCCGTTCACGTCCGTGTCATTCGCCAGCACGTCGATGCGGACCGCGGCGCCGGCCACCGTCCCGCTGAGGTCATCGCGACACGTCGGCGGCTGGGGCCCGGTGGTCGCATGCACCAGCGCAG
The DNA here is from genome assembly GCA_019636755.1 of Phycisphaeraceae bacterium. Taxonomy (GTDB): domain Bacteria; phylum Planctomycetota; class Phycisphaerae; order Phycisphaerales; family SM1A02; genus JAHBWZ01. Next base: position 175,304 of record JAHBWZ010000003.1, read on the forward strand.
CCGCCGCCGCGAAATCGACCCGGCCGTGGCTGTAGACCGGATCGTGACCGGGCGCCCCGAGATCCACGCACGTCTGGTACAGGATGTCGCGGAGCTGCGCCGGCTGGAGCGTCGGATTGATGGAGCGCAGCACGCAGATCACGCCGTTGACCAGCGGCGTCGCGAAACTCGTCCCTGTCGCCCACGAGTAGCCGCCGCCGAGCGAGGTCGTCCGGATGTCGACGCCCGGGGCGAAGACATCGACGCCGGGACCGTAGCTGGAGAAGCCGGCCTTCACGTCGGACTGGTTCGTCGCGCCGACCACGATGACATCCGGCCAGGAGAAGCCGCCGTGGTTCTGGTTGTTGTTGTCCGCGGCGAAGAGGAAGACCCCGCCGAGCGAGGCGATGTAGGACCCGGTCGCACCGACCGCCGGCGCCTGCACGCCGGTGTAACTGGCGGAGATCACCTTCGCGCTGTTCAGCGCGGCCCACTCGGCGCCGTGCAGGATGTCCGACATCGATGCATTGCCGCTCGACTGATTCGTCGCACGGATCGGCATGATCGACAACTGCCATCCGGCGCCGGCGACACCGGTGGCGTTGTTGCCCGTGGCGCCGAGCGTGCCGGCGACCTGGGTCCCGTGGCCCGTGAGATCGCTGACGTTGCCCCCCAGCGCCTGCGGCACGCGACTCGCGGCGTTGTAGCCGGAGACCAGCCGCGGCGCCAGGTCCGGGTGCGCGAGATCGATGCCCGTGTCCACCACCGCGCCGATCAGGTGCGGGTGACCGGTCGAGATCGACCACGCCTGCGGTGCGCCGATCACCGGGTGATGCCACTGCTGTCCGTACTGCGGATCGTCCGGCTCGATTCCGGCCGGGAAGCAGATCCAGTCCGGATGGATGAGGTCGTAGTCCCCGGTCGCCTCGAGCAGGCGCGCGAACGTGGTCTCGTCCTCACCCGGAGGCACGTGGACCGAGTAGAGGTCGGCCCCGGCGTTATGGGACCGGATCCCGAACGCCGCCAGCCGCGCCCGCGCCCGGTTGTCCGCGCGCTCCGCGACCTCCGGCACCGCGCCGCGCGCCTGCCGCACGCTCACCGGCAGCGGTCGGACCAGCAGCCGGCCGGAGAACTCCATCGATCCGGCCCGTGCCTCGAACGCCGGGCCGTCATCGGCGCCGACGATCACCGCCGGCCCGGCCGGCCCGGTCCAGGCATGCTCCGCGGGCGGCGACCCCGCGGATGCATGCAGCACGACCAGGAGCACCAGCGGGCACAGGGCACCGGCGAGAACGACGGACCGTGGGGCCGCCCTGCGACTGCGGTGCCGCGCGTGATCCGGATGGGACATCCTCCGACCGCTCCTTTCATCACCGGCGGCCGCGCTGCGGCGTGATTCCGGTGACCTCATTGGAACAGGTCGGTCGGTCATGGGCAACCATGGGACCGCACGATTCCGCCGCGCGCCGACCGGCAAGCCGCTACCATCCCCGCCCCTCCGGACGGGCCACGGCGTCCCGCGCCGCGGTCCGCCGCCATCGGTCGATCCGCCTCCGGACGGCCGACGCGCCGTCGCCGCCGGTCCCCCGGTCCCGATGCCGGAGAGCGCTCACCAGTCGCCCTGTCACGCACCGCCCGGAGCCTCACGCCTTGGAATGCGGGATCGTCGGTCTGCCCAACGTCGGCAAGTCAACGCTGTTCAATGCGCTCACGGCAGCCGGCATTCCCAGCGAGAACTACCCGTTCTGCACGATCGAGCCGAACGTCGGCGTCGTGCCGGTGCCGGATCCGCGCCTGGCGCAGATCAACCGGCACATCGTCACCGAGAAGGTCGTCCCGGCGATTCTCCGGCTGGTCGATATCGCCGGCATCGTCCGCGGCGCCAGCGAGGGCGAGGGTCTGGGCAACAAGTTCCTCTCCCACATCCGCAACGTCGACGCCATCCTGCATGTCGTGCGCTGCTTCGAGGATGACGACATCCTCCACGTGGAGGGTGCGGTCGATCCGATCCGCGACATCGAGACGATCGAGACGGAACTGATGCTCGCCGATCTGCAGACGGTGGAATCCGCGCTGGACAAGGCCCAGCGCGCCGCCCGCGCGGGTGATCGGGACGCGAAGCTCCGCGCCGATGTCCTGTCCCGGTGCCGGGACGTCCTCTCTGCCGGACGACCGGTCCGGTCGCTCACGTGGACGATGGAGGACGAGCGCCGCGCGCTCCGCGGGTTCACGCTGCTCACGGCGAAGTCGGTCCTGTACGTCGCGAATGTCGATGAGGACCATCTCTCGGGCGACAGTCCGCTCGTCGACCGCGTCCGCGCGTATGCAGAGGCGAACGGCGGGTCCGTGACGCCGGTCTGCGCCCGGATCGAGTCCGAACTCTCGGAACTGGACGAGGCCGATCGCGACGACCTGCTGGAAAGCCTCGGGCTCGCCGAGCCGGCCCTCGCCGTCCTCGCCCGCGCGGCGTACCGGCTGCTGGGACTCCAGTCGTTCTTCACCGCCGGGCCCAAGGAGATCCGGGCCTGGACGATTCCCATCGGTGCCACCGCGCCGCAGGCCGCCGGAACGATCCACAGCGACTTCGAGCGCGGCTTCATCCGCGCGGAGGTGTTCACGATCGCGGACCTCGAATCGCTGGGATCCGAGCGGGCCATCCGGGAGGCGGGCCGGCTGCGGACCGAGGGACGGGACTACGTCCTCTGTGACGGCGACGTCTGTCACTTCCTCTTCAACGTGTGAGCGGCCGCCGCACCGGGGCCGGGTCCGCCCGGGCGCCGGATACACTGGCGCCATGAACGCCACCGCCATCGCCACCGGTTTCGCCGGCACCGTCATCCTCCCGTGCATGCGCCGCGCCGTCGGCTACGCCGACCTTCTCGTGCGGGACATTCCCGCGGTGCAGTTCACGCACATGCCGCATCCGACGATGAACCACCCGGCCTTCTGCCTCGGGCATCTCAGCCTGTATCCGGACCGGATCTGCACGCTCCTCGGGCGCGACGACCTGGTGGCGCCGATCGACGGATGGGGCGCGCTCTTCGGGGCCGGTGCCGCGTGCGTGCCCGACCCCGCCCGGTATCCGGCGCGCGATGTCATTCTCGCCGCCTTCCGGGACGGCTATGACCGCGCCGGGATCGCGCTTGCGGGCGCCGGGGACGAGCGCCTGCACATGCCGAATCCGCTGGAAGGCCGGATCCGCGAACTCTTCCCCACGGTCGGCATCGCGGTCAACTTCATGGCCGGCGCGCACCTCATGATGCACCTCGGACAGGTCAGCGCCTGGCGCCGTGCCGTGGGACTCCCGTCGGTGATGTGAACACGCCCCGCGCTGCATCGCGGCGCCGCGCGATGCGAAGGATCCGGTGTCAGACGGGCTCGATCCCCCTGACGCACCCCGCCACGAAGACCCCGTCCATGATCGTTGCCCCGCACGCCGTCGTTCCCGTCGCATCCGCCGTTCCGGACTTCTCAGACACGATCGTCGCGTTCGACGGCCGGAGCGACGCTGAACTGCGGCGCGCCGCCATGCTCTTCCGGACGATTGCGCACCCGACGCTGGTCGCGTGCGGGACACGGGCCGTCCGCGTCGCGCTGCGGCTGGGCCTGCCGATCGAGTGGCTGCTCCGGCGCACGATCTTCCCGCACTTCGTCGGCGGGACATCGCTGGAGACCTGCCGCCCGACGCTCGACCGCCTGGCCCACCGGCGCGCGGGCGCGATCCTGGACTACGCGGTCGAGTCCGCCCACGACGAAGCCGGTTTCGACCAGGTGACTGATGAACTCGTCCGGGCGACACGCTTCGCCGCCGCGCATCGCGCCATCCCGTTCGCCGTCTTCAAGATGACGGCCGTGGCGCGGGAGGGACTGCTCGAGGCCTCGGGCCGGGGACCGCTCGGCACCGCCGCGCTCCGCAGCGAGTACGACCGCGTCCGCGCCCGCGTGGACCGGATCACCGGGGAGGCGGACCGCGCGGGCATCCCGATCATGATCGACGCGGAGCGCGTCCGGCACCAGGACGCCATCGACGCGATCGCCCTGGAGGCGATGCGCCGGTTCAACCGGGAGCGCACGCTCGTCCTGACGACCGTCCAGCTCTACCGGCGGGACGGCCTGGCAAAGGTCGAATCGCTCCTGGAGCAGGGGCGGACCGAGGGGTTCCTTCCCGGCTTCAAACTGGTGCGCGGCGCGTACCTGGACGAGGAGCGCCGGCTCGCCCGCGAATCCGGCGTACCCGATCCCATCCAGCCTGACAAGGCCGCCACGGATCGCGACTTCGACGCGGCGGTGGCGCGATGCATGCATGCCATCGACCGGTGCGCGCTCTGCCTCGGGTCGCACAACGAGGCTTCCTGCCGCCAGCTTGCGCAGGCGATGATCGATCGCGGGATCGATCGCGCCCACCCTCGCATCTGGTTCTCGCAGCTCCTGGGCATGAGCGACCATCTCACGTTCGCGCTGGCGGAGGCAGGATTCAATGCGGCCAAGTACGTCCCGTACGGCCCTGTCCGCCAGGTGATTCCCTACCTCATCCGCCGGGCCGAAGAGAACATGTCGATCACCGGCGGACAGACGGGGCGCGAGATCGATCTTCTGGAACGGGAACTGGCGCGCCGACGACGATCGGCGCGTGGACCGGGCGCCGGCTGATCGGCGCCGGCGGCGGCGCGGGCGGCGGGCGTCGTGTCGAACCCCGACGGCGCCGGCGCACCGACGACATCAGCCCGGCGGTCGAACGCTGCGGCAGAGCCTGGACAGTTCCCGGAGGCTCCGCGCCGCGTCGGTCAGATCATGGGCGGACGCGAGCGATGCTTCCAGCGCCGTGGCCGCCGCCGCGACGGGCGCGAAGCCGAAGCCGGTCGCGCCGGCACTGAGCGCGCGGGCCCCCTCGGCAAGTCGGACCGTCTCGCCCGATGCCAGGAGCGCCTCGAGCGCGCAGATCTGCGCCGGGAGCCGGTCCACGAAGGACGCGATGAGGTCCCGCATGTGACGGTCGCTCTGGTAGGAACTCGTGATGGCGCTGACTGCATTGCTCTGCACGATCGGTCCGAGCTCCTCGCGTGCCGGCGGTCGGCAGACCGTGAAGTCGATCTGCGGTTCGTGGCGTGTCCGCTCGTCGAACGCCGTCATGGCCGCGATCCGGCCCATGTACCCGCGGCTCCGCAGCGCCCGGATCGTGTCCAGCCCCCGCGCCTCGGTGGAATCCACGTCCACCAGGAGCAGTTCGCACCGGCTTCGCATGGCCGTCCTGATCAGCTCGTGACCGGAGACGAGCCGCTCCGCCGTCGCATTGAGCGCCGCGAGATGCCGCAGAACGAGCGCCCCCAGCACCTCGTCCGGCTCGAGGACGGCAACCGACGCCGACCTCGCTTCCATGCAGAACTCGGCGGGCACGATCTCGGTGTCGAACTCCACGCCGAGTTCATACACGCCCACCCGGACGTACCGGCAGCTCCTGATCGTCCCCTCCACGGGCCGGCAGTCCTCCGCAAGCGACTGCAGGTGTACGAGCACGCGAGCACCGATGTGCGAGAAGGCCCCGTGCAGAATGCTGATGCCGCGCGCGCTCAGGTTGCGCGGCGTCATCTCGTACCGTCGGCTCGACGCGTCACCCGGCTGCCGCAGGTCGACCTCGATGGTCGGGCGGCGATAGGGATACCGGCGATGTCGTCGCCGTGAACGCGTGGAGTCGATGGCGGCGCTTTCGAGCCCACCGAGGACATCGCTGATCTCGTTCGCGCCGAGACGCAGCAGACGGGTTGTCTCGTTTCCCGGGGGTCGCCCCTCACGCATCGTCGGTGCTCCAGTGTCCCCCGGCTGCTGAGCCCCCCGGATGCATTCCCTGACCCTGAACCTGCGCGCCAGCCACCGCCCCCGCCCCGTGTCCGGGGCGCCGTTGACTGAGCCGATGCACTCTTCGGCACGCCGGCCGGCCGACTCAGGCGAATCTGACGCCCGGCCTGCGGATTCCCCCCCGAAGGGGTGGACGCGCCCGCAGGGATCCCGCCCGTCGCGCGGGCACCGCGTCCCGGAACCGGCCATGCGGCTCCCGGACCTCCCGCGCCGGACCTACGCCGCCGCGGTCGACGCGGGCGGGCGGGCCTGCTGGACCAGGCGCGAGAGCGCGCGAAGCCGCCGGGCCACGTCGACGATCGAACCGGGGTCCGCGCACGCGGACTCCAGCGCCACCGCCGCGGCCGTCACCGGCGGGAATCCGAAGCCCATGGCGCTCACGCCGAGCGCGCGCGCCGCGCGGGCGAGTCCGCGGAGATCGCCCGCGACCAGCAGCCCCTCCAGGTCGCGGACCCGGCCGGGCAGTCCGGCGACGAACGCCTGGATCAGGTCACGCAGTTGCGGATCATCCTGGTACGCGCTCGTGATCGCGGCAGGCAGCTCGTCCTGTACGAGCGACACGAACTCCTCGCGCGACGCAGGCCGCGGTATGGTGAGATCGATCTGCGCCTCCTGTTCCGCGGCATCCTCGAACGCCGTCATGCCGACGATCCGTCCGAGGTAGCCCCGGGCCCGAAGCTGCCGGACCGCCTCGCCGCCGCCGATCACCGTCGAGTCCAGGTCGACGAGCAGGAGGTCGAATCGCCTCTCGATCGCGTCCGTGATGAGCGCCTGACCCGTCCGGACGCGATGGACACGCGCATTCACGGCCTCGAGGTGACGCGCGATGAGCCCGCCGATCATCTCGTCGGCCTCCAGGACCGCGACCGAGACGCTTCGCGCGTCCGTGCAGAAGTCCGCCGGAGAGATCTCCGCGGCGAAGCGGACTCCGAGTTCGTAGATCCCGACCCGGATGTATCGGCACGTGCAGACGACTCCGGCCACGTTCACGACCGATCCATGGAGCGTCCGCAATTGCACGAGGATGGACGATCCCGCGTGCACGAAACTCCCGTGCAGGAGCCCGATGCCGCGTGCCCCGAGGTTCCTGGGCGTCACCTCGAACCAGCGGCCCGTGGCGTCGCCCGGCTGGCGGATGTTCACCTCCAGCGTCGGCAGCTGATACCGGTACCGCCGATGCTTCCGGCGCGAGACACTGGGTTCCTTCGCCGCACTTTCCAGCCGGCTGAGCACCTCGTTCTCATCGCCCGGCTGAATCCGCAGCAGACGCATGCCCCGCGTCGGACGCTCACCCTTCCGCATCGGTCCTCCTGCTCGCATCGACGCCCGTGCCCGGCCGCGGGCATCGCTGATCCATGAATCGCTGATCCATGAATCGCTGATCCATGAATCGCTGATCCATGATCGGCAGGCACGCCGGGAATGACGAGTCCGGCCCGCACGGAGCGCGCCGTGACTGCGCGCGCACCGCCCGCACAGGCGTGCCAGCCTTCGGAAGGCGTGCGCGCGACCGGGTCGCCGCGCACGGCGCCGGCGTTATCAGTCCCTCTTCAGGCGGGCGACCTGGCGCCCGCGCGTCACCGGCCGCCGTGCCTGCGGAAGACCGCGAAGAAGTCCCACGACACCATCGAGAGCATGTCCCCATCCTCCTCGAGGCGATACATCGCATCGAACGACCGGTCCGGCCCCACGATGCGCAGCAGTCCGCCGGAGACGCTGAACCGCTCCTGATCGTTGACTTCCGTCGACCCGTCGACGAGCCGCGTGGTCGTGACGAGTCGCCCCGATCGGCGGAACTCCACGACCATCTCCCGGAACTCCGGGGACTCGCCGGTGACGATGCGCTCCGCGCGCCACGTCGTCCCACCGAGCGGCGCCGTCGAGCAGCCGGCCATCGCCGCGCCGATGATGACGATGACGGGCATGAACGTGACAGCCTGCATGACGTGCGTGAGCCGGTGGCGTTGCATGGTCCAGGTCCTTCGGGCTCTGCCCGGGTCTGCGCGGCGCGATGCCTGCTGCATCGTCAGGCGGTATCGTACCGCCGGCCTCGACCCCCGCGCGCAGCGCCGTGGCTCGCCGCGGGACGCCGGAGCGCGCAGGTACGGACGGTCGACCGGCCGGCGCGGGCGATACGATGCCGATGGCGGAAGGATCCGCCGATTCGAATGACGCAGCCGCCGGTCCTTGCCACGACGATCTCCCGCATCGGTCTCGCGCTGGGGCCGCTGCTCTTTCTCCTGCTGATCCGGGTCCTTCCTGATCACGCGATCGCGGCAGACGGATCGGAGGTCCCGTTCACCCCCGCCGGCCGCGCGACGCTTGCGGCGCTCGCCTGGATGGCGACGTGGTGGATGACCGAGGCGGTGGACCTCGCGGTCACCTCGCTCCTGCCCATCGTCCTCTTCCCGATCGTGGGCATCGGACGGATCACGGAGACGACGGCGCCGTACGCCGCGGACACGATCTTCCTCTTCCTCGGCGGCTTTCTCCTGGCTCTGGCCATGCAGCGGTGGTCGCTGGACCGGCGCATCGCCATGACCACGATCAGCATCGTCGGCACTCGACCGGCCCCGATGATCGGGGGCTTCATGCTGGCGACGGCGGTCCTCAGCGCGTTCGTGTCGAATACGGCGACGGTCGCGATGATGCTCCCGATCGCCCTGAGCGTGATCGCGCTCAGCGATCGCACCGCCGCCGACCGCCGGGCGGACGCCGTCGAGGGCGCCGTTGGCGGCGGAAGCGATGCCTTCGCACGCGCCCTGCTGCTGGGAATCGCCTACGCCGCCTCGATCGGCGGGATCGCGACGATCATCGGATCACCGCCCAACGTCTTCCTCGTCTCGTATTTCGCGCGCGGCATCGCCGAGCAGCATCGCATGGACATCTCATTCGTCGAGTGGATGTACGTCGGCGTGCCGGTGACGCTCGTCATGCTGCCCATCACCTGGCTGCTGCTCACGCGCGTCCTGTTCCGCGTGCCGGCCCGGGAGATCGAGGGCGGCCGCGCCTACATCCGGTCGGCGATGCAGGAATTGGGACACATCCGGCGGCCGGAGTGGCTCGTCATGCTCACGTTCTCGCTCACCGCCGTGACGTGGATCACGCGCCCCTGGCTGGCGAAGATCCCGTTCGGAAGCGGGCCGGACGCGCCGCGCCCGCTTGCCGGCCTGACGGATGCCGGCATCGCGATCGCCGCCGGCATCACGCTCTTCCTGCTGCCGGCGCGCCGGGGCGAGCGCGTGCTCACGTGGTCGGCGACACGTGATCTGCCGTGGGGCATCCTGCTGCTCTTCGGCGGCGGACTCAGCCTCGCCGCCGCGGTGGAGCGCAACGGCGTGGCCGAGTTCTTCGCCGCGTATGCCGGGCACATGACCGGCTGGCACGCCCTCCTGGTCGCCGCCGTGGTCACCACCGTCGTGATCTTCATGACCGAACTCACGTCGAACACCGCGACCGTCGCCACGCTGGTGCCGATCCTCTGCGCCGTCGCGCCTGCACTCGGGGTCGAACCGCTGGCCCTCGCCATGCCCGCCGCGATCGCCGCGTCCTGCGCGTTCATGATGCCGGTGGCGACACCGCCCAATGCCATCGTCTTCTCGGCGGGCCGGCTGACCGTCGGCGGCATGTGCCGCGCGGGGATCCTCCTGAACGTGATCGGGATCGGCGTCGTGACGCTGCTGGGAAGCTGGCTGGCGCTCCGCGTGATCTCGTGAGCATCCCGACACCGTCGGGGAGACGGCGGATCCGTCACCGCGCCACCAGGAGCAGCAGGAAGACCGCCGCCCGGATGACCGCGTGCGCCCCGGCCGCTTCGAAGAGCCGCCGGTACACGGGGTCCATCCGCGGGCGCCGTCCCTCGTCGACCGCGTCGCGCCACGCGCGCACGAGCGCCGGGAGCGGCCAGAGCGCGCAGCCCACCTGCACCACGGCCGCCACGACGAACGGCAGCACCACCCGCCACAGGTCGATCGGTCCCCCCGCCGGGATGGTCATTCCGAGGATCGCCGCGCCGCTGACCCCCTCGACCAGCGCCACCAGGAGCGCGGTCGTGAGCACGATCGCGCGCAGTTCGCTCTCACGGCGGAGCAGCGCGGGTCGCTTCTCGATCGTCAGCAGAACGACCGCCACCTTCGCGACCTCCGCCACGACCGGCAGCACCACGATCGACAGTCCGCCGGGCAGGCGGGACACCACGGCGCAGGCGACCCCGAAGACGATCGCGAGCGCGGCGCCGGCGGCGAACGCCGATGGCAGGTACCACGACGGCCGCGGCCGCGCACGATCCTCGCGCATCCGCTGCGCGTACCGGCCGCGCGCATGCGGCCCCGGCTGCGTCCACGAGACCCGGCCGCATTCGGGACACGCCGCCAGCACCTCGTGACCGCGGAGGTTGTATCCGCAGTGCTCGCACGTCCAGTCCTGCTCGATCGGCCCACGGCGACCGGCCGGCGAATCGGCGCCGAAGATCCCGCCCGGTTCGTCGAAGACGCTGTGATCGTGGTCCGGTCGCCGGGCGGCCTCCCGCGCCAGCCGCGCCTCCGCGTGCGCCTCGGTGCGCCGCGTCGCCTCGCCGTCGCGCGCAGAGGCGCCGTCCGGCCGCAGGTGCGGCTCGCGTCCGATGCCCTGGTCCCGTTCGTGCCGATCGGCCATCACCGGCGGCGGACCGCCGTCCCCCAGGCCAGGATCTCGACCTGCATGGCGCCGGCCTTCGAATCCCGCATCTGCGAGATCATGGTCGACTCGTATCGCACGTTCCAGATCTCGCCGGCGCCGAGCATCCTCGCTTCCTCGATCAGGCGCAGCGTCGCTTCCCGCCGCGCGCGGTCCATGAGCCGCCGCGCGGCACCCAGCTCGCCGCCGACGAGCCGGCGCAGCGACGTGATGAACGTCTTCCAGTAGTCGGTCGCGATCACCACCTGGCCGACGATCATCTGCGCGTCACGCACGGTCTCCGGATCGGTCACGTGCCGCAGGTTGACGAGCATCACGTCTTCACCCGACGCCTCCCGGACGACGAGAGAGCGGAGATGCCGCTGCTCGTTCAGCGATCCGAACATGAGGCCGACGAGCAGGCCGGCGGCGAAGAGAATGACATCGAAGAGCTGCACGATCACCGGACCGCTCCGGCAGCCCCGCCGACCAGGCGGACCGCGGTGCCGTACGCATACAGCTCCGCCGCACCGGCCGCCACCGCACTGGTCGTGAACCGGACGTTCACGACCGCGTCGGCCCCGAGCTCCGCCGCCTGCCCCACCATCCGCTCGATCGCCTGCCTTCGTGCCTCGGTCAGCAGTTCGGTGTACCCGCGGATCTCGCCACCCACCAGGTTCTTGAAGCTGGCGGCGATGTCACGACCGAGGTGCTTTGCCCGGATCGTGTTTCCCTGCACGAGGCCGAGCACCGATGCGATCTCGCGCCCGGGCACTGTTTCCGTATTGACGACGATCATGGACGGGATACCTCCGATTCCGGAAAGGGGCAGTCAGGCAGCGCGGCCGCACGCACCGCGCGGCCGGTCAGAGCAGGGTTCCGTGCAGGACGATGACGGCGATCGAGAAGTAGATGATCATCCCGGAGGCATCCATGAGCGTGGCGATCATGGGAGAGGAGGACGTGGCCGGATCCAGCCCAAGCCGCTGGAGCAGCAGCGGAAGCGTCGCGCCCAGCAGCGTCCCCCAGGTGACGACACCCAGGATGGCCAGCGTGACGGCCAGCGTCAGTGCGCCGACATGCGGCGTCTCGATGATTCCGAGCCGGCTCCAGGCGGCAACGCAGAGCAGCCCGACCGCGCCCAGTCCGCAGCCCAGGAGGATGCCGGTCGCCAGTTCCCGCCGGAGAATGCGCAGCCAGTCCGCCGGCTCGATCTCGCGCAGCGCCAGCGCGCGGATGATGAGCGACGCCGTCTGCGTCCCGCTGTTGCCGCCGCAGGCGATGATGAGCGGGATGAAGAGCGTGAGCACGACGGCCTGCGCCAGGCGGTTCTCGAACCCGCTCAGGATGAACACCGTCATGCTCTGGCCCAGGAAGAGGATCGCGAGCCACGGCCCGCGCTTGCGGAGCATGCCGGCCAGCGCGGTCTGCAGGTACGGCTGCGCGAGCGCGCCCATGCCGCCGAGTTTGTGGATGTCCTCGGTCGCTTCGTATTCGGCGACGTCGGCGACGTCGTCGGCCGTGACGATGCCCAGCAGTGTGCCGCGCGAATCGACGACGGGCAGCGCGAATCGGTCGTACTTGGCGAAGAGCACGACCGCGTCCTCGCGATCCGCCGTGCACTCCAGCGCCACCGTCCGCTCGACCATGATCTCGCGCACGCTCCGGTCGGGCTCGGCGAAGAGCAGGTCGCTCACCTGGAAATCCCCGATGAGCCGCTGCTTCTCGTCGATCACGTAGATCCAGTCGATCGTCTCGGCGGTCCGCCCCCATCGCCTGACGTGGTCCAGCGCCCGCGCGACCGTCCAGTCCGGACGCACGCGGACGTAGTTCGGCGTCATGAGCCGGCCGACGGACTCCGCCGGGTACCCGAGGATCGCCAGCGTCTCCCGGCGCGACTGCGGACTGAGCGACGCCATGAGCCGCGTGGCGACCTCGGTCGGCAGTTCGTCCAGCAATCGGGCGCGATCGTCCGGCTCCAGGGCCTCGATCGCCGTGCGGGCACGCTGGGCGCCGAGTTTCTCGATGAGCGCTTCCTGCCGCGCGTTGTCGAGATCGGCGAAGACGTCGCCGGCGACGTCGCGCGGGAGCAGCCGGAACGCCACGGCGACGGACTCCGGCTCCAGTTCGTCGATGACCTCCGCGATGTCGGCGGCCGGCAGGTCCGCGAGCGCCGTCCGGACCTCGCGGAAGCGGCGCTGCGCGATCAGGTCCTGGATCTCCGGCGCGACCACGGCGCCGACCGGGGAGAACAGGACCGCGGGCTCGGCGGCGCGCTCCGCCGGGACGACGCCCGCGCCGTCGGCCTCGCCCGCCCCGACATCCGCAGAGAGTCGATCCCGCTCATCCTGATCACCGATCATGCGGTGGGGATTATGCCGCGACCCGCCTCCGCCCGGGGAAACGCGATCCGCGGGACGGCCTCCGGACGCACCGCGGTTCACCCGCGGGATCCACCGCGAGCGCGGGCCGACGATACGGCCACTTCCCTCCCGGCGTGTCGACCGGTATCCTTCCCGCTCCCCGTGCGGGCGTAACTCAGTTGGTAGAGTGCAAGCCTTCCAAGCTTGATGTCGAGGGTTCGAGTCCCTTCGCCCGCTTTCCTGCGCCGACCCGGTGACCATCGACCGCGCCGCGTCGCGGCCGTGCGGCGCGCGCTGGCCAGGCGGCGGCGGGCCCGGCGCATCACCGGGGCGCGCCCCGGCGCGACGGCCCGGCCGGTCACCATCGCTGGAACGGCCGCAGCAGCATCCCGCGCAGCGTGCGCCAGTGCCTCGTCTCCGCGTGCTCGTCGAGGCCCATGACGATCGATCCGGGATCGTCCCGCAGGCGGAACGTGCGGAAGAGCCGGTCCCACACCGAGAGGATGCTGGCGAAATTGGAGTCGGTCTCCGGCCGCCATCGTGAGTGGTGCACCCAGTGCATCCACGGCGTGACGATCACCAGCCGCAGGACCGCGTCCAGTCGGCGCGGCATGCGCACGTTGCTGTGATGCAGCAGGATCACCGGCAGGAGCAGCGACTCGTACACCAGCACCTGCGGCAGGCTCATGCCGAGCAGCGGCAGCACCGCCAGCCTGGCCAGGCCGGAGAGCAGGATCTCGCCCGTGTGAAAGCGCAGGGCGGTCGTGACATCCATCTCCCGATCGGCGTGGTGCACGGCGTGGAATCGCCAGAGCAGCGGGATCCGGTGGTTGATGACGTGCCAGAGGTACATCCAGCCGTCGAAGAGGACCAGCGCCACGGGCCACGCCGCCCACGCGGGCAGGTCCAGCCAGTGCAGCAGGCCGAACCGGTGCTCGCGGGCCCACTCGGTGACGAGAAGGACCAGAGCGGCGAAGCACAGCGCGCCGACGATCGCGTTGAGCACGCCGAGGGCCAGGTTGGACGCGTCGTGACTGACCCGGCGGTCGCGTCCCGGAAACATCGGCACGACCGATTCCAGGAGCCAGAGCACCGCCAGCGCGACCGCCGCGGTGACGGGCTTGCCGGCAACGAGCCACGGCCATGTGTCGGGAGATCCGGGCATGTTCGGGCGGCGCGGGTGGGTCCAGGAGGACAGACGGAAACGGTAGCACGGCGCGAGGTGCCGGCGCGCGCCGGATCGCGTCCGTGCACGTGATGCGCGCCGCATCGCCGGGCGACCTGCCCTACCATCGCCGCCGCATGCCCCCGTCCGATACCGAAGACCCGAAGGCATCCACCCCGGGGAGCACCGGCCCGGGGAGCACCGGCCCGGGGAGAACCGGGCTCCCGGGGCCGGGGCCCGCCGCCGCGTTCGACTTCCTTCCCGAGAGCAGCCGATCGCGCTATCGCCAGTACCGCGAGGATTTCCGACATCACCGGACCGAGGGCTCGCGCGTCACCGCCGAGGGCCTGGCCACCGAGCGGCGCCGGCAGCAGCGGCGCCAGCGCCGGTTCACCGAACTGTTCCGCGCGTTCCTCGGATTCGCACGGCCGTATCGCGCCGCGATCGTCCTCTCGCTCGTCACGGTGACGATCTCGACCGGTCTCGCGCTCGTGCCGCCGGCCGCGACGGGGCTGATCATCGACACGATCCTGGGCAGCCGGCCGCTTCCACCCGTGCTGCAGGAACTCGGCTGGTTCCCGTCGGATCCCGCCATCCTGCTCCGCGACATCTGCCTCGGCCTGGCGCTCTTCGCGATGGTCTCCGTGGCCGTGGGCATGACCGGGCGCACGCTCAACACGCGCACGACGAAGCAGCTCCAGTCATCCATCCGGCGCCGCGTCTTCGCGCACGCGGTGCGCCTGCCGCTCCACCGGATCCACGACCTGCGGTCGGGCGGCGCGGCGAGCATGCTGCGGGAGGACGCGGGCGGCGTGGCGGACCTGCTCTTCAGCATGATCTACAACCCGTGGCGGGCGGTCGTGCAGCTCGCGGGAACGCTGATCATCCTCGCGTTCATCGACTGGCGGCTGCTGCTGGGGTCCATCGTCGTCGTGCCGACGGTCTACATCTCGCATCGGACGTGGATCGCCCGCATCCGCCCGCTCTTCCGGGACATCCGGGCCACGCGGCAATCGATCGACGCGCATGCCACCGAGGCGTTCGGCGGCATGCGCGTCGTCCGCGGTTTCGGCCGCCAGCGCTCGGAGACGGCGCGGTTCATCCGCAACAACCACCTGATGATCCGGCAGGAACTGCTGGCGTGGTGGTGGTCGCGCGTCGTCGACATCGCGTGGAGCCTGCTGGTCCCGTTCGCGACCGCCCTGCTGCTCTGGTACGGCGGTTCCCGCATCCTGGCCGACGGCGCCCGGATCGCGGAGGGCACGCTCGATCCCGCCCGGTCGCTGACGACCGGTGACCTCATCATGTTCCTCTTCTACCTGGCGCTGCTCCTGGAGCCGCTGGCGATGCTCGCCTCCAGCGCGACCTCGTTCCAGACGAACCTCGCCGGGCTCGATCGCATCCTCGACCTCCTGCACGAACCGACGGAGCTGGGCGGGTCCCGCGGAGGGCGGCGCCTCGACCGGCGCGAGGTGCGCGGCGAGATCCGGCTGGAGCAGGTCTCATTCGCCTACCCGGGCCGCGCCGAGCGCGTGATCGAGGCGCTCACGCTGACGATCCGACCGGGCGAGACGGTGGCCGTCGTGGGTCCCAGCGGCGCGGGAAAGACGACGCTCTCGAATCTCGTTGCCCGCTTCCATGATCCCGACGAGGGCACGATCCGTCTGGACGGCATCGACCTGCGCGACATCGACGTCGAGTCGTATCGACGGCTGCTGGGGATCGTCGAGCAGGACGTCTTCCTCTTCGACGGCACGATCGCGGAGAACATCGCCTACGGCAGCCGGCAGGCGACCGCCGCGGAGATCCGCCGCGCCGCGGAGCGCGCCCAGGCGACGGAGTTCATCGATCGGCTGGAGCGCGGCCTCGGCACGCTCATCGGCGAGCGCGGCGTGCGCCTGAGCGGCGGCCAGCGCCAGCGACTGGCGATCGCACGGGCGATCCTCGCCGATCCGCGGGTCCTCATCCTGGACGAGGCGACGAGCAGTCTCGACACCGAGAACGAACGACTCATCCAGCGCAGCCTCCGCGGACTCATGCGCGGCCGGACGAGCCTGGTCATCGCCCATCGTCTCAGCACCATCATGCACGCCGACCGGATCATCGTGCTCGAACACGGGCGCATCACCGAGATCGGCACGCACGAGGAACTGCTCGCCCGGGCCGGCCGGTATGCGGCCATGGTGGAGATGCAGACCATGCCCGGTGGCATGGAGAGGCCGGCGGGCTGACGGCGACGGGCAGGCCGCGGAGAGGAGACCCCTCCGCGGCCCGTTCTCCGCCGGTCACGCCGCGCTGTCCGGCACTCCGGATCGCCGGACCTGGTCCAGGATCACGCGGGCGACCTGGTTCGGGTGATAGCCCGCGGGCGCAAGGAGGCAGGGCGTCCCGGACCGGGCGCAGAGCCCGGGAAGTTCTTCCGTGACGAAGTGGCTGCACCAGCGCACGAGCACGATCACCACGGTCCGTCGATCACCGGCGATGGTGGAGAGATCCCGGACGCGGCCGGCATCGCGCATGCCGATCCAGGTGACCTCGGTCCCGAAGGCGCTGCGCAGCCGGGCAACCGCGTGCGGCCTGGCCTCGCCGCCGACGATCGTGATCGTCCGGCCGTCGAGCCGAGCCGCCGCCTCCGCCACGGAAGACGAGGTGCCGCGGGCGTCCTCGTCCGCCTCTTCGCGCAGTTCGCGTTCGTGCTCGATCCGGATGCGGTCATCGACGGCATCGAGCACGCGCTGCGCGCCGTTCCCGGGCACGATGGAGTCCGGGAGCAGCGGCGCTACCGTGAGCATGATCTCCAGGAGTCCGGGTTCCGTCACCGGAAAGCCCCGCGCGCACCAGCCCGACAGTTCCTCCAGCAGTCGATGCCAGGACTCGATCGTCGCATCGGATCCGTCGTCACCGGTCAGGATCCGGCGGACCTGATACCGGATCCTCGATCGCCGGGACTTCCGTTCGCGCCGCAGTTCCAGTCGCGATCGAAGCACGGCCGTTTCCGGCTCCACGCTCTCCGCCATCGCCCCGGCGCTGCGCCAGTCCGCCGGATCGTCCAGCCGCATGAAACGATCGATACGGATCCGATGCGTATCCGTCTGCCGGGAGATCCATGCGAAGAATGCCCGCTGGTCCGGGTCGGCAGGATCCGTTCCGGTCACCGCGCGCTCGGCGGCGAAGAGCGTGCTCGATGCCTCGGCGGCGATGCGGAGCATCGCCGTGAACTCCGCGCGGTCCACGGCCGGGTCGAGCGCGTGATCGCAGTCGTGCGCCAGCCTCGCGAGCGACGCGACCGCGGCATACGCGTGCGCAAGGCACCGCAGCGGCTCCGGTCCCGCCCCCCTGGACACGAATCGATCGACCCGCTGCCGCTCGTCATTCGGGAGCGTGTCGACATCGTCGCGCGACGCGCGGGAACCGTCGACGGCGGCGAGCAGTCTCTGCGCCTTCTGTCGTGTGCGCTGCGCGATCACCGGGAGATTGACGGACTCCTGCATCCACCAGCGCGCGTCCGTTCCCGCCGCGGTCACCGGCGCCGCGACCCGGTCCACGTCGATCAGCGTCTCGCCCGGCCGCAGCAGACCGCGCGGGCGCTCCGGCAGAGGTCCGGCCGGGTCCGCGATCTGCCCGGCCTCGGCCGGCCTGACCGCGACGTCCGACACCGCGTCACCGATCCTCAGGTTCATGATCGAGGGGGACGGGGCGCGCGGTGCGGGCTCATCCGTGGCCGGCACCTCGTCACGCGGTGACTCGCGATCCCGCGCGGCCGCCGACACCTCGGTCGATTGCACCGTCGATCGCGGCACCGGCGCCGCCGTTCCGGCGTCCGCCGCGTCCGCCACAACGTACGGCGCCATGGCCTTCCACAGGATGCGCAAGAGGTGCGGTCGCTCCCGCAGGACCTCTGCGACCGCGATCACGAGTCGATCGATGGCGTCATGGGCAGGGCGCGACGGGTCGGACACGTGTTCTCCGTGGTGCACTGAAACCGGTCCTTCTGCATGCATGATCTCGTCTCCATACGGAGGGTTGCCCATCCTCCCCGCTGGGCGCCGGGTGCAGCCCGACAGGAGTCCCGGAGGCAGGTCATGGATTCTGGCATCCGCGGCGACACCGTGCGTGTGACCCGGTGACAGCAGCGTGGCACCGGGAGACCCGCGTCGCGCCGCACCGATTCCCATCATGGCGTCGCGTGCGGACCGGGCCTCCGCGTCCGCGCTTCTGTCGCGTTCCGCGCGACCGAGCCGATCCGGAGAGTCTGTGATTCCCTCCCGGCGCATCGACGGATCCGGCGCACGACCGGCGGATGCGGCACGGCCCGCGCGGCCGCGCATGGCACCGCTGCGCGCCGGCGTGGGGGTCGCCATCGGCGGCGTCTGCCTCGCCGGCGTCCTCGCGTGGCTGCTCGGCTCGGGCGATCCGACCTCGGTCTTCGTCGGCCCCCTGCCGGGACCACGCTGGCTCCGGCCGCTGCTGCTTCTCGGCATCGCAATCCTCGCGGCGCACACCGTGCAGGCACGGTTCCGTCCGCGCCCGCGCGGCGGCGTCGACCATCAGCGCCGCAGGACAGGCGACGACATCGCCTGCGCGCTGCTGACCCTCGGCCTGGGCGCGGCATGCCTGCTCGGCATGACCGCGTGCCCCCCGCCCCTGGCCACCAGCCCGTGGCTCCTCGCCGTCGCCACCGTCCTGGTCGGCCTGCCGGGACGGACCCTGCACGGCGCTCCGGCGCGCCGACTTCCCATGACCGCCGCCATCACCGTCACCGCCGGCGGCGTCCTCGCCCTGGTCCCGCTGACGGAGATGGCGTGGTATCTCGTCCACCATCCGACCGCGAGCGGTCGGGCGATCGTCGTGTTCGGGGCCCGCGCCTGCGCCGACGGCACGCCGAGCGATGCGCTCGCCGATCGGACGCGCTGGGCGGCGGCGCTGTACCGGCAGGGCCGTGCGCCGCGCATCATCTGCTCGGGCGGCCCGGGCGACGGCGACATCCATGAGAGCGTGTCCATGCATCGCCTGCTCCGGTCGCTGGAGGTGCCGGAGGATGCGATCGCACTGGACCTGCTCGGCGTCAACTCATGGGCGACGGTCCTCGGTGTCGCCGCGGCGCACGGCGCCGATGATCGCGCCGAGCCGTTCCTCATGGTCAGCCACGTCTTCCATCTCCCGCGGATCATGGTGACCTGCGATCGGCTGGGTGTTCCCGCCCGCGCCGCACCCGCGCGCCACACGCGCATGCGACGCCTGCTTCCCTGGGCGATCGCCCGGGAGATCCCGGGATTCTGGGTGTATGCGCTGCGCCCGCCGCCGCGGGGCGGTCGTCTGCCGCCGGCGCCCGCACCGTGACCGACCAGTGCGCTTTCATCAGCGGGCGATCAGCCGGGCGAGTTCGGTCTCCCCCTCGAGCAGGATCAGGACACCGTGGTCCACGCGGAACGCCCGGACACGTGCAAGCATGGTCAGGATGTCGCGCTCCAGCGCCATGGCCTGCGGTGGACCGGCGCGGCGCGTGGACATGATCGGCCCGAGCCTCAGCATGCCGTCGACGAAGCCGGCGGGGTCGGCCTCGCCGCCGAACGCATTCACGCCGGTGGACCCGGCGACCGACCCGTCCGCGCCGATCGTGACGCCGGCGGCGCGCGCGTCCGCCGGGACCGCCCTGTCGAGGACGCGCTCGAACCGCCACGATCCGACCGGCCCGCGGCGCGGATCGACGGCGCGCGCCGGGCCACGCTCGGCAAGGACGTCGCGCAGGAAGTCCAGTGTCCGCCGTGCGACGTGATCGCCCGGTTCCCCGAAGCGCCGGTTGATCGATCCGTGATCGCGATCGTCCGCCGGCGCCGCGATCGCCCGATGTCCGCATGCCAGCAGCCGGTCCACCAGGTCATTCGTGATCAGCCGCGCGTCGGGACGGGAGGGGACGTAGAACGCGAGCATCGGCGGCACACCGCGCTCCCGCGTGACGTGCGTCACCGGCGACGCGCGGCGGAGCAGCGCCTCGTCCTGTCCGAACGCCGCCTCGAAGACGCTGTCGCGCCAGCGCGCCGTGCCCATGAGGCGCCGGCGCGCGGCAAGGTCGTATCCCGCGCCGTCCAGCAGGACCACCGCCGCGAGCATCTGCGGCGAGAGCCCGTGGGCACCAAGCAGGTCCGGATCGGTCGCGACGATCGCGGCGAGGTGCGCCCCGGCGGAGTGCCCCATGAGCGCCATCCGGGTCGGGTCTCCGCCGATCGACGGCAGGGCGGCGTGCAGGAACGCGACGGCGGCGGCCACATCCTGCGCGTGGCCGGGATGCATGATCTCGGGCGTCAGGCGATAGTTGACGGAGACGAAGATCCAGCCCGCGTCGTTGAAGAACACCGGCTTCCGCTGGACCAGCGCCTTGTCGCCGATGCGCCAGCCGCCGCCGTGGATGAACACGAGCACCGGGAATCCGTCGGGCGGCGCGTCGCCCTCCGGCAGGAAGAGATCGAGCCTCCGGCGCGGATGCGCCTCCAGGGCGGCGTTCGCACCAGGCGCTCCCGCGTAGGAAACGTTGCGCTGCACCCGCGCGCGGGAGCCCGGCGCCGGCCCCGCGGCGCCCGGTGGCCCGGCGTTCCCGGCGGCGCCGGAGGGAGCGTCCCCGCCGGTCCCGGTCGCCTGGCCCGCGCCCGCCCCGCCGGCATCCGGCGCCTGGCGCGACGGGTCCTCCCGGGTGTCCGGGGGCGCCGGGTCCACCGGCGGCGCCGCAACGGCCGGCGCGAGGAACAGCGTGCACAGGGCAGCGAGGGTGGCGGCGGATCCGGCGATCATCGATGTCTCCTGCTCCCTCCGGCGCCGGCCCTCCCGCCCCGGTCCCGGCATCCCGGTGGAAGCGCGGGGCATCTTCGACCCGACGCGGGTCGAAGATGCCCCGAACGTCACCGGATCATCGGACAGCGGCACGCACCGGGACCGCCTCAGGGCGTGACGATCACCTCCACGAAGTCGACGTGGAAGGTGTACGACCCGACGCTGTTCGTCGCCTCGGTCCGGAAGCGCGCGGAGACCGCGCCGGTCGACGCGTTCACATAGAGTTGCGGATTCGGGACGTTCTGAAGCAGCCAGATGGTGTCCGGCGCGTTCTGGGTGTACGACGCGACCTGCACCCACACGCCCGAGTCCTGACGCATCAGGTCGATCCGGACCGGGATGCTGTTCCTGCTTGCCCCGGTCTCGAACCGCAGGTCGAGGCGGCTCACGCTGGTCACCGGGCTGGTCGCGTTGACGCGCAGGCGCGTCCGATGGCGCGATGCGTTCCACACCGAGTTGATCGAGAGCCACTGGTTGTCCGACGAGGTCAGCCGTGCGAGTCCGCTGTTGAGCGCGCTGCCCTGTTCCACCGCATACGACCCCAGGGGCGCCAGCTGCGGACCGGGCGGAGGCGGAGGAGGCGGCGGCGGGCTTCCGCCGGCGGCCAGCAGCGCGTCGCGGGCATTGATCCGCCCCCACCCGTAGAACTGGTCGAATCCCGCGGCACCCCGGTCCTCCGCGGTCGTCCGGATGATGTCGGCGATCTGCGCATTCGTCAGCGAACTGCCGTACGACCTGAGGAGGCAGGCGAGGCCCGCCACGTGCGGCGTCGCCATGGAGGTTCCGGAGTTGTACGCGTAGGAACTCGTGCCGGAGAGAGAGGCCACGTTCACGCCCGGCGCGCAGACCGTGATCTGCGGTCCGTAGTTGGAGAACGACGGCCGGATGTCCCGGTTGTCGACCGCGCCGACCGCGATCGTCTCCGGCCAGCGCGCCGGGAACGCGACCACGTTGCCCTGGTTGTTGCCGGTGGCCGCCACCAGGACCATGCCGGCGCCGTAGCCGTACTGCACCGCGGACTGGAAATAGGACGTTCCGCTGTAGTACTGGAGGCTCATCGTGCCGACATGAGCGCCGTTGTCCGCGGCCCAGATGATGCCGTTGGCGCAGTGCGTCTCCGTCCCCGAACCGCTCGAATTCAGCACGCGGATCGGCATGACGCGTGCGCCCCAGGAGACACCGACGACGCCGAGCCCGTTGTTCCCGTTCGCCGCGGCGGTCCCGGCGCAGTGGGTCCCGTGATTGAGTGGATCCGACGTGTCATTCGTGTTGTTGTTCGTGTTCCGACCGGGGACGAGCTTGCCCGAGAGGTCACCGTGTGCGTTGACACCGCTGTCGATGACGGCCAGGACGACCCACGTCCCGCCGGTATGCAGTTCCCACGCCTCCGGCGCATCGATGTCGGCATCCGGCGTCCCTGCCTGCCCCTGTATCGTCTGCCCGGTGTTGTGCATGCCGTACAGCAGCGAGAAGTACGTGTCGTTCGGATACACCGGCGCCGCCACGCCGCCGACGCCGTCCAGTTCGACGCGCTCGAAGATCCGGTCGGACAGCGAGAGCTGTGCCACGAGTGACGGCGTGTCCGTGCCGGACGGGACGTGGACGAGGTAGTACCTGTCCAGCCCGAGTTCCTGCGCCAGCGCCGCGTGTGCCGGCTCGAACGGCGTGGCGCGTTCGATGCGCGTCGCGCCGTAGAGTGCGAGCAGCCGGGCCGTCTCGTCGGACTGCCGGGCGACGACGGCATCCTGCGCCCGCGCACCGAGGACTGCGAACCCGGGACGGCCGTCGGCCCGATCGATCGGCATCACATCCGGTCGAGCCTGCGCGATGACCCACTCCGTCGAGTAGCCACCGAAGACATCCGGCGCCCAGGTGGGCACGCGATCGTTGACCGTGATGTCCGCCTGCGCGTCGAAACCGAGCGCGCCCGGAAGCGCGCATGCGATCGCCATCGCCCATGCCCGGAATGCGGAGCAGCGTCGCCTCGTCATGCTCGTCATGGAAGCATCTCCTCGAACGTGCCAGGCCCTTCGCCGCTCGCGCCCGGAACGCTGAGCACGAGAGCCCCGGCGTACCTCAGCAGCGCCCGATCCCCGCGCAGCCCAGCGCGACATCGATCGGCGTCGAGCGGAAGCGTACCAGCGTGTCGAGGAAGCGCACAAGGCCCACGGCGGGCCGAGGCGCCGCGCGGGCACCTCGGCCCGCCGGGATCCGTCACGGGCGGCGATCGCGCCCCCGCGCCCGCGGATCTCCGGACGGCCTGCGCCGCCGGAGATCCGCGGGTCGGTGTCATCGTGCACAGGTCCGGCGTCCCGGGTCAGTCATCCGGACACGATCCCCAGCCGGACAGCACCTGCGTGAGGTCCAGCACATCCACCACGCCGTCGTGATTGACGTCCGCAAAGCCGTAGCCGGCGCCCATGTTCGACAGCACGAAGAGCGCGTCCGGCATCGACACCGACCCGTCCGGCATGAGCGCCACGTCGCCCGGGCACGAGGGGAGACCCATCGCGAAGTCGCCTGTCCGGTCCACGATCGCGATCACGTATCCACGCTCGAGCACCGGATCCCACGCCACGCCGAAGTTCCCGACCTCGAACGGCATCGGCGGCGCCTGGCCGTTCAGAGTCACGAACCGCGTGCCATGCGGTCCGCTCACGTTTCCGAGCACCGCCCGCACCCACCGATTCAGCACGGGATGGTCCACGGCAAGATCCGCGGCGCTCGGCACCTCGCCATTCAGGTCCGCCAGCATGAACGGCACCGTGATCCGCGCCTTCATCTGGCCCGGAAGCAGCGATGACTCCAGGCAGACGCGCCCCTGCGGGAGACTGAATCCGCCGGGCGCGCCGCCCGCCGGAAGCTGCGTCAGCACCGTCGCACCCGTCGGGTGCGACGAGACGTTCTGCACGATCAGGGTCGCCTTCGTCCACGGGTCGAAGATGCCGCCGCCGAGCACGACGCCGAATGCCTGGCCGGGACTGAGATGCGGGATCGAGACCGCGGGCGGCGCGGGATCGGCCGGGCCCTCGAAGCAGCCCATGTCCACGATGCCCTCCTGGATGCGCGGCAGGCCGTCGAGGTCATACAGCAGGTCCGGCGGCACCCACTGGTTGCCGCCCGCATTGAGCGCGGGTGAATCCGCGAGCAGGCGGAGGTCGTCCGTCCCCGGACTGCGGAAGCGCGGATCCACGTTCAGCACGCCTGAGCCGGGACCGTTCCAGCCGCCCTGAATGATGGAGTCGCGGACAGTGAGCGATGTCGACGCGTAGAGGGAGTACCCGCCGGTCGCACCCCAGATGATGCAGTTGCGGATGTAGGAACTGCCCACCACCGCGTGGACCGTCGGTGACTTGTGATCAGAGAAGGCGCAGTTGGTTGCCTGCAGGATCCTGTCCACGTAGAGCGCGGACCCCCAGGTGTCCGCGTGGTTGCGGGAGAAGAGGCAGTTCACGATCCGGAGTCTGTCCGCGGCGATCGCACCCCCCATGTGCCCCGTCTCGTTCAGAATGAACCGACAGTCCTGGAACTCCATGTAGATCTGCGCACCGGGATTGTCCGTGACGCCACCGACAACGGCGCCAGCGACATCGCTCATGTGCATGATGAAGTCGCTCCGCTCCACGCGGAAGAGACCGTGGTCGATGGAAATCACGGCGCTGCCGGACGAGGCGCTGTTCCGCACGAAGCTGGAGTCCTGGATGCGGAACGCCGCCGTGTCAACGGCATGGATGGCACCGCCGGCTCCGGCGAAGCAGTCGCTGAAGACACAGTGATCAAGGACCTCGAACAACTCGACATTCCGGATCCGGATGCTGCCCCCCACGCCGCTGGTGTTGTCCTGAAGGACCGTCCCGCGGAGACGGCAGCTTCCGCCCTCCATGGAGATCGCACCTCCTCCGTTGCCGATCGCGCGATTCGAGAGGAACAGCGTGTCCGAGCAGTCCACAGACGAGTCGTCCATGCCGATCGCACCGCCCGCCGTTTCGCTGTGGGGATGCCCGCCCACCACGTGTTGGCCGTTCCGCTCGAACATGCAGTCGACCACCTCGAGCGTCGATGCCACGCCCCCGATGGCGCTCCCGGACCTCACGGCCAGGTTGCCGGTGAGGCGCGACCGCGCCACCCGCAGCGATCCATCGGTCACCCAGATGCCCGCGCCGCGGCGTCGCCACGGCGTCTCGTCCTCCTCTCCGTCAGGCATCGGTCCGTCGGCCACACCGCCGCGCACCACGACTCCCTCCAGCGTCGTGGGCGGTGCCGTACCGATGGCCGTCACGATCGTGTACGCGTTCTCGGCGATCGACCCGCCGCTCGCATCGTCGCCCAGCAGGTCACCGTCCAGAATGGTCTCGAACGTCAACGGATCCCACGCATCCGGGTTGCCGTACGCCAGCCCCCCGTATCCGCCGCGCAGCACGACCCCCGACGGAATCCGGAACGACGCCTCCCGATCCCCCGTCCCGTTCGGAGTCGCTTCCGATCGATCCGGCACGTACCGCCCCTGTGCCACGCGCACCTCCGTCACCGTCGAGCCGGGCGCCCCGGCCTCGTCCAGCGCATCGCGCAGGAAGCGGATCGACGCGGACCACGATGCGCCCGAGCCACCGGGCGGCGCCGACGCGTCCACGTACACCACCGTCGCCGACGCCGGCGACGACACCCATGCGACCGCCGCAGATGCGGCAGACGCGACACACACCACCGACGCCGCCGCCGATCGCGCGGCGAGACATCGTCCCGTCCGCACCACGCGCGCCGCGGATCGCATTCCGTACTGGAACATGCTCGTCATGACTGAACTCCTCGACCGGAGCATCGCTCCGGGCCAGGCGGTGCCGGCGAAGATGTGATGATGCCGGTACCGCGACTTGAGTTGAAGTGGACCAGGCGACACATGCCCGCCATCTCGTGTGTTCGGACAGGCGGGTCGATCGCCGCGGAGCATCCATGCATGGATTCCCCGGTGCGGGGGCGGCGGCCTCGCCCGCGCTGCAGAGTCCTCAGGGTGACGACGGTCACGCATCATTGCGGCTCACGGGCAGGATCCCGGCAGGAACCGGACCGGCGCGGACCACGACGCGCCCGAGCCCACGGGTGGCGCCGACGCGTCCACGTACACCACCGTCGCCGACGCCGATCGCGCGGCGAGATGTCGTCACGCGCGCACCACGTGCGCCGCGGAACGCGTCCCGTACTGGAACATGCTCGTCATGACTGAACTCCTCGCCCGGAGCATCGCTCCGGGGCGGACGGTGCCGGCGAAGACGTGAAGGTGCCGGTACCGCGACTGCGTGAACCTGTGCAGGCTCGACCACACCACGATACCACAGACCGTACGGGCACGTGTGCGACGAATCGCATGTCCGTCCGCGGGGCGGTGCCCGGATCCCGTGCCCGGCGACAATCGCCTGCCGGCGCCGCCCGGCGCGCGGCGTCCCGGCACGCCGCGAGCGGTCGGCACGCGCCGGTGCGCCCGACGCCTCGTCGCGGTCATGCGCCGGCCTTCTCACGAGTCGCGTCACGGACATGCCCCCCACCACGCCAGGACCTGCGCCAGATCCTGGAAGGTCACGATCCCGTCGTGGTTCACGTCCGCGAAGCCGTAGCCGGCGCCCATGCTCGCCAGCACGAACAGCGCGTCCGGCATCGACACCGACCCGTCGGGCATCAGCGCCACGTCGCCCGGGCACGTGGGCAGACCCATGGCGAAGTCGCCGGTCCGATCCACCACCGCCACCACGTATCCGCGCTGCAGCGCCGGATCCCACGCGATGCCGTAGTTCCCGATCTCGAACGGTATCGGCGGCGACTGGCCGTTCAGGCTGACGAACCGCGACCCGTACGACCCGCTCACGTTCCCCAGCACCGCGCGCACCCAGCGCCCCAGCACCGGGTGGTCCACCGCGAGATCCGCCGCCGCCGGGATCTCGCCGTCGAGATCCGCCTGCGTGAACGGCACCGTGATCCGCGCCTTGATCTGGCCCGGCAGCAGGAGCGAGTCAAGACACACGCTTCCCTGCGGCAGGTTGAACCCGCCCGGCGCGCCGCCCGGCGGGACCTGTGTCAGCACCGTGGCGCCCGTCGGATGCGGCGAGACGTTCTGCACGACCATGGTCGCCTTCGTCCACGGATCGAATACGCCGCCACCGAGCACCACGCCGAGGGTCTGACCCGGCGCGAGGTAGGGAATCGATACGGACTGCGGTACGGGCTCGCTGCTCCCTTCATAGCAGCCCATGTCGACGACGCCGTTGACGACGCGGGGATTGCCGTCCAGGTCCAGTGTGAGTCCGGGAGGCAGCCACATGTTTCCGCCGGCGTCGATGGCCGGCGATTCCTCCAGAAGCCGCAGATCATCGGCGCTGGGGTCGCGGAAGCGTGGATCCACCGAGATCGCCGAGCCGGGTCCGTTCCATCCGCCCTCGATGATCGAGTGACTCACGGTCAGCGGCAGCTGCGGCGCAAACGACCCGCCGGTGACGCCCCACACGATGCAGTTGCGCAGGAACCCGGCGACCCCGCTACCGCCCCGGAGAACCGGCGCTCCATGACCGAAGAAACTGGTATTCACGGCCTCGACGGACACATCCGCATACAGAACGTCGCCCGACCCGGCGAGATCCGCGTTCCGGGAGAACAGGCAGTTCTCCAGTCGGACCCGGTCACACGCCAGCGTCGCGCCCTGCTGACCACCCTCGTTCAGGACGAACCGGCAATGCCGGAATCGATAGACGACGGCCCCCTGGCCGATCGATCCCGCGATGACCGCCGCGCCAAGGCCGGCCCCGTGGGTCGTGTTCATCGTGAAGCCCGTCCGTTGCGCCGAGAAGTCCGCAACCTCGACCACGAAGATGGCGCCGCCGCCGGCCAGCGCGAAGTTCCCGACGAACTCCGCGTCGGTCACCGTCACCGTGCCGGAGTCGAGGATCCGGATGGCACCGCCCACTTCGGCGAAGTTGTCTGCAAGCAGACAGCCATCACGGATGACGAGCGATGTGGCGTTCTCGGCACCGATCGCACCGCCCACGATCGACGAGGAATTCCGGATGATCGTTCCTTCCAGGATCATGCTGGCGTCGTCGATCGCGAGTGAGCCGCCGCGTCGCAACTCGGACGTGAAGTTGCCCGGTGCATGCGTGTCGTTCCGCTCGAACAGGCAGTCACGGACGATGAGATGCGCCGACTGCGTCGCCGCCACGCCGCCGCCGCGTGACGCAGCGGTGTTGTCCGCGATGGTGCAGCGGACCAGTTCAAGCACACCGCCGATGACAAGCACGCCGCCGCCACGCGAGAACCAGGCCACCCCCGGGTGCTGCGCGAAGTACCCCGCGGCGCCGCCCCGGATGGTGACCCCCTCCAGCCGCGTCCCCGGCGCCGTGCCGGTCGCCCGCACGACATGCGCCGCGTTGTCGCTGCGGATGCCTGCGTGGTCGTTGTCGCCCAGGTCGCCGTCGAGCACCGTGACGAACGTCTCCGGATCCCACGCATCCGGCTCGGACGAGGCGAACCCCGCATAGCCTCCGCGCACGACGACGCCGCCTGGCAGCAGGAACGAAGCGAATCGATCGCCGCTGCCCTCCGGGGCCGGCTTGCCGGTGTCGGGCACGTACCGGCCCTGCGCGACACGCACCTCCGTGATCCCGGACGAAGGCAGCGCGGCGTACTGAAGCGCCTCGCTGAGATGCCTGTAGGCGGTGAACCAGGCCAGCCCGTCGCCCCAGGGCGGTGCGGCGGCATCGACGTACAGCACGCCGGCCCGTGCAGGCGCCGACAGCAGCAGCATGAGTCCCGCCAGCAGCGCGGGCCCGGTCCGGCGCGGCGGCGGGCCGCTCCCGTGCGCCCGGCGTGTCCGGGACGGCTCGGCGGGCACGGTCCATCGCGTGGGATCCTGTCGGGACGGATGTGGCATGGCGGGCTCCTTTGAAGAGAGATACGCCACGCCCGGGCTGATTCGATCGACCTCGGCCAGACCATGTCCGGAGCCGCCGGTCCGGGCCCGCGCGGCGGCCGCCGCGCCCGCGCGGGGACAGGGCGCCGCCACGCCGCGGGACACACCGCGCCGTTCGCCACCGGGCGAGAACCCCGTGGTCTCACGAGACTTGTGTCGGCTTCGCCCCACGCGGGGCGGGCGCCCGTCCCCGGGCGGCCGCCCGGCGGGACCCCGGGCGGAACGGCGGCGCCTCAGCGGCCCCGCGCGGCGAGGGCGCGGGCCGCGGCGCGGATGTCTTCCAGCACGGCACGGTGGGCCGGTCCCAGCCGGATGGAATCCAAGGCCAGGTGGTCGACCCCGGCGGACGACGGCCGCGCGCGCCGGCCGGCGTCGACCACGTCGACCGCATCGTCGTCGCCCAGGCCGGCGGATCGGGAGGCGCGCACCGCGCGCATGAGTTCGTCACGCAGGGCGGATGCGTCGGTGAGCCCCTCGAAGCGGGCCTCGTTCAGCGTCAACGGGTTCTTCCCGGGCGCGGGCGCCGCGGATCCCGCCGTCTCGAGCACGAGATCCGAGATGCCGCAGATGCGCTGAAGCGGTCCCTGCCGCACCGAGCAGTTCTGCACGTTCTCCAGCGTGATCGTGGTCTCACGGATGATCCAGATGCCGCGGCGCAGGCGCACCGCGCTCCCGCCGATGACGTACCACGTCG
Source organism: Phycisphaeraceae bacterium (assembly GCA_019636755.1). Taxonomy (GTDB): domain Bacteria; phylum Planctomycetota; class Phycisphaerae; order Phycisphaerales; family SM1A02; genus JAHBWZ01. The sequence goes on from JAHBWZ010000003.1 coordinate 204,787, forward strand.
CCCGGTAGCGGAGGTGCACGGCCACCCAGCTCACGAGCGCGAGGAGGGCGACCGGCGGGACGGCCGCAACGACGATGAGCCAGGTCCACCAGGCGCCGGCCGTCAGCGATGCGATCGCCGCCACGGCGCCGCCCGCCAGCAGCAGCACGACGAGCGGACCGAAGAGCATCGCCAGCTGGATCCGCTGCCAGCGCAGGTAGCCCGGTGCCGGGCGCATCGTCCGCTGCGTGCCGGAGTCCGGCGGCAGGCCGGGCGGGTCGTCCGGCACCCGGAAGAGCCGGACCAGGATGCCCCACACGCCGCGCTCCAGGGCGGCGGTGGGCGATGACGGCAGCGGCGCCTGCACGCCGCTCATCCGCGGTTCCCCGCGGGCGGCGTGGCGCCGTCACGTTCGACCGCGTCGCGCAGCGCGTCGCGGATATCGCAGAGGACCTGCAGGATCTCTGCCGCATCACCCGCGGGCAGCGCCGCGCCGGCGGGGTGCTCCTCGTGTCCGTCGCCGGCTCCGTCGGCGGATGCACCGCCAGGCACGCGGAGCGCGCGTGCACCGCGCATCTTCCGGTACAGGTGATCGCGCAGCGCATCGGCCTCCAGCACGCCGTCGATCACCATCTCCGCACCGGCGGTCCCGGAGGCGGTCTGGACGGAGATCGACGCCAGTCCCAGCCAGCGCTGCACGAGACCTCGCGTCACGTGAATGTCCTGGATGCGCCGGTACGTCAGGTTGATCTCCCGCCGGAAGAGGAACCCCCAGGACATCGCGATCCCGTCGTCGTCGAATCGATAGCGCAGCGTTCGATAGCGGAGGAGGAGCGGGATGAAGATGAACGGAAAGATCGGCGGGAAGACGATCGAGGCGAGCGCCGAGACGGTGACGTAGTACTTCAGCAATTGCGGCGCCGGGCGCGTGATCGCCGCCGGATCGAACGTGTCCGCGCGCGGTGATCCGGTCATGGCATCCATCTCCTGGTCTCCGGCCCGGCCCGCCCGGCGCCGCACCACCCGTGGAACGGGCGGCCCGCCGCGATCCCCGGCCGTCGCGCCGAGGTCGTTCGCCGAGGTCCCCGCACGCCCCGACCCCGCGGTGCCGCCGCCTGCGGGCCGCGCCGGGGCCCACGTGGCCCGCCGCCGGCCATGCGCGACGGAAGCCGGGGGCGTCGCCCTCGGCTTCCAGGCTGAAGAAGTGGGCCATACTGGACTCGAACCAGTGACCTCTTGTGTGTCATACAAGCGCGCTAGCCAACTGCGCCAATGGCCCCTTGCGGGAGACCGCGGAGTGTACCGGGCCCGTGGAGAGTGTCAACCGGCGGGCAACCCCGCCGTGCCCGCTCCGTGCCCGCTCCATGCCCCCTCCGCGCCAACATGAATGACCGAGGCACCGCGGCAGATCGGAGCCGAAGAGCCCCTCCGGGTCCGGGCAGACGCTCGACGCGGGCACGTACCTGATGATCGCTCGGTCTGCGTGCGCAGGCGCCCGCCTGGCAGTACGCGCCTCCTTCCCCTCAAGCACCTTCCGGGCCGGTCAATCCGACCCGGGGAAGACGCCCGGTACTGCCGCGCCAAGTGCAGCGCGCGCAACGGTGTGACGCAATGGAATTGCAGCAGGTCATCCGCATCGGTCCCCCGGTCCGCGAGCGCAGGGGGGCTGCGCCCCCCCGCACCCCCCCTTGCGTGCCGGCGACCCGTGCGCGCGCAGTCCGGCACGTCGGCGACTGCCCTGCACACCAGGCCGATGCCGCGTCTGCTGCGACTGTCCGTGTCGCGGGCGTGGTCGACTGACGTTGCGGCGCCATGCGTCGGACGCCTGCCAGCAGAACCACCAGGGGCGCCGCCGACCTGTTCACGACGCCACCATACGCCAGGGGGGGTGCGGGGGGGCGCAGCCCCCCTGCGCTCGCGGGCGCCGTCATTCCGGTACGCGCCTTTATTCCTTCAAGCACGTTGCGGGCATGTCGATACGACCCCGGGGACACGCCCACGCTCCCCCGCTCCCTGTCAACCGTCCCGGCCCGACTCCGCCCCGATGGAGTAGTTCGGTGCCTCGCGCGTGATCGTGATGTCGTGCGGGTGGGACTCGATCACCGAGGCGGCGCTCACCCGGACGAAGCGGGCGCGTTCGCGCAGCGCGTCGATCGTCGCGCAGCCCAGGTAGCCCATCGTCGACCGGAGGCCGCCGACCATCTGGTACACGAAGTCCGACAGCGGGCCGCGGTAGGGAACCATGCCCTCGACGCCCTCCGGCACGAACTTCCGCGTGTCGGTCACGGCGCCCTGGGCGTACCGGTCCGCGCTGCCCGCGTACATCGCGCCCTGTGAACCCATGCCCCGATAGGTCTTGTACCGGCGACCACGGTGCAGGACCAGTTCGCCGGGCGACTCGTCCAGTCCGGCGAAGAGCGATCCCATCATGACGCTGCTCGCGCCGGCGGCGATCGCCTTGCCGATGTCGCCGCTCTGCCGGATACCGCCGTCGGCGATCACCGGCACGCCGGCGTCATTCGCGACCTCGCACGCGTTCATGATCGCCGTGAGCTGCGGCATCCCGACGCCGGTGACGACTCGGGTGGTGCAGATCGACCCGGGACCGATCCCGACCTTGATCGCGTCCACCCCGGCGTCGATGAGCGCCCGCGCTGCATCGGCGGTGGCGATATTGCCGGCGATGACATCGATGTCGAAGCGGCGCCGGATCTGTTCGACGCTCTGGATCACGTTCTTCGAATGGCCATGCGCCGTATCGACGATCAGGACATCCACCTCCGCCTCGATGAGCGCCTCGACGCGCTCCTGCTGCTGCACGCCGACGGCGGCGCCGACGCGCAGCCGCCCGCGGGCGTCGCGGCAGGCAAGCGGGTGGGACTTGATGTTCTCGATGTCCCGCATCGTGATCAGGCCGGCAAGCGTCCCGTCCGAGCGCACCAGGAGCAGTTTCTCCACCCGGGCACGGTTCAGGATGAGTTCCGCCTGCTCAGGCGTCGTCTCCGGCGGGGCGGTGACCAGGTGCTCCCGCGTCATCACCTCGCGGACGCGCGACGTGGAGTCGTCCACGAACTTGATGTCGCGCTTCGTCAGGATGCCCGCGACCGGTCCGTGGCTCGACCCGTCCTCGGTCACGGGGAACCCGGAGACGTTCTGCTCATCCATGAGCCGGATCGCACGCGCGACCGTGTCGTCGGGCCGGAGCGTGATCGGATCGGTGATGACCCCGTTCTCGGATCGCTTGACCTTCACGACCTCGCGCGCCTGCTCCGCCGGGGTCATGTTCTTGTGAATGATGCCGATGCCGCCCTCCTGCGCCAGCGCGATGGCGAGCAGCGCCTCGGTCACCGTGTCCATCGGGGCGGAGACAAGCGGGATGTTGATGTGCACGTTGCGCGTGAGCCGCGTGCGTGTCTCGACCCGGTCCGGCGTCACCTCGCTGTACGCGGGGACGAGGAGAACGTCATCGAACGTGATCCCTTCCTGGAGAAACCTGCTGTCCATGGCGGATCTTCGCCGCGGGCCACCCTGCATGTCAACGCCGCCGACGGCGATGTCCCGGCCACGGGATCGCGCCGTCCATCGCGCCTGTTCCGGGAGCGTCCGTCCGGCGGCACGCGAGCGCGGCCCGCCCGCCCGGCATCGCCGGCACCGCCCGCGGGATCGAGCGGACGAGGCTTCGACGCGACTCGTCCCCTCCGGCCGGCCGGGCGCGGCGACCGCGCGACGGGAGCGCGGGACCGCCGCCCGGCGGTCGCGCCGGGCGATCGAGGGCATTCTCAATCGCCCCATCCTTGTGATACGCTGTCGGGTTCGGAGCAACCGGCTTCGAATCGTCCCCGGCCGTCCGGCGCACCTCCTGGGCGCGTCCCGGGCACCGGCGACGATCCGACACCCCCACCCGGCGACTGGAGCGATTCGACGTGGCAACCCAACTGCCTTCGCCCTCCTCGACAGAAGCGATCTTCGGCGACCCGGTCCATCATGACCTCGGCACCACGCCCGGCGAAGGCAGGACGGCATTCACCCGGTTCATCGAGGCATGCATCCGGTTCGAGGCGTCCGACCTCCACCTGAAGGCCGACCTCCAGCCCCGCATCCGCGTCCGCGGCGCCCTCAAGAGCCTCCAGACGGACCCGATCAGCAAGGCGGTCATGTTCCAGATCGCCAAGGACGTGCTGGACGAGTCTCAGTACCGGCACTTCCACCACCACGGACAGATCGACTTCGCGTACGACTACGACGACGACACCCGCTTCCGGATCAACCTCTTCATGGCGCGCGGCAAGCCGTCGATCGCCGCCCGGCGCATCACGTCCGAGATCAAGCGGTTCGAGGATCTCCACCTCCCGCACGTCCTGGGCGAGATCGCGCTGAGCGCCCAGGGCCTCATCCTCTTCGCCGGCGTGACCGGATCCGGCAAGAGCACGTCGATCGCGTCGATGCTGCAGTACATCAATGAGCGGCGGCGCGTACACATCGTGACGATCGAAGACCCGATCGAGTACATCTTCAAGGACGACAAGGCCTCGATCAACCAGCGCGAGGTCGGCATCGACTGCCTCAACTTCAACGAGGCACTCCGCGCCCTGGTCCGGGAGGACCCGGACGTCGTGCTCGTCGGCGAAATGCGCGACTACGAGACGTTCGAGGCCGCGATCCGCGCCGCGGAGACGGGCCACCTCGTCTTCGGAACCATCCATGCCTCGTCGGCGTGGCAGACGTTCGGCCGCATCTACGACCTGTTCCCGGAGGGCGAACGGGAGCAGATCCGCAAGCTCCTTGCCTATAACCTCCGCTCCATCGTCTACCAGAAGCTCCTCCCGACGCTCCGCCCCGACGTGGCGCGCATCCCGGCGCTGGAGATTCTGCTCAACACGCCGATCGTGCAGAAGTACATTCTCGAGGGCCGCGAAGGCGAACTCCTGGAAGTCCTGAAGCGAAGCCGGGAAGAGGGCATGCAGGACTTCACGACCGCCCTGGTCGAACTTGTCGAGAAGGAATGGATTCACCACCGCGTGGCGATGGAGGCGACGCCGCGCCCCGAGGAACTCAAGATGCGCCTGAAGGGCATCAGTTGAGACATCCGACGGCCCTCCCGCGCCGCATCGACGTTCTCCCGGCCGCCGCGGCCGGACAAGGATCCCTCCCCCCTCTCCCCCGGGGACGCACACCATGCCGCTGTCACTCCTGACCCTCGCCTCGCAGGAATCGGCCGTCCTGGTCAGCATCTACAAGCCGATCCTCCTCGCGGTGACTTTCCTGCCGTGGGCGTGGCTCGTTTCGTCGAAGCTGGACAAGGACGCCCGGTTCTACCACTTCGCGGTGACCCACTGGAACACCGCCCACCTCGTGGCCGGTGCCGCCGCGCTCGCCGCGGGGCTCTTCATCCCGATCTTCTGGATCGGCTGGCCCGTGGCGCTGCTCGTGCTGCTGGGCCCGGTGCTGGTGTACTGGAAGTACCGCAATGATCGCGTGCCTGAGGAAGAGAAGTTCCGGCTCTCCGGCGAAGGCATCGGTGCGGCACTGGAGCGTCGCCGCTCGGCGAAGCTCACGCGCGAGGCGCTGCTCCGCTTCACGGACAGTGCCGACAGGCAGCGGACGCCCCCCGACAGCGACAATCCGCTGCACCGCGTGCACATGCTTGCGGAGGATCTCATCGGGCCCGCGCTCGACAGCCGCGCCGGCTTCCTGGACATGCTCATCGCGAAGGACGGGGCGCAGGTGGGGCAGTCGATCGACGGCATCCGCTACAAGCGGGACCCGCTCCCGGCGGAAGCGTCGCTCTCGCTGCTGGACTTCCTCAAGGACCTTTCCGGCTGCGACGTGGCCGACCGACGTCGCCGGCAGACGGGACGCTTCTCCCTCACCGGGCCGCGCGGCCGGACCATCGTCAACCTCACCACGCAGGGCTCATCGCAGGGCATCGTGCTCCGCCTCGACTTCGACCGGGCGGAACGGCTGAACCGCGCCTACGACACCCTCGGTCTGCTGCCGCCGCAGAAGCAGGTCCTGGACGAACTCCAGTCCGGACCCGGACGGCGCGGCATCGTTCTCGTGTCGTCCCCGCCCGGCCACGGCCTCTCCTCCACGCTCTACGCGCTGCTCGGCCGGCACGATGCCTATACGTCGAACATCAAGACGCTCGAGCGCGAGGTCATGGTGCGGCACGACGGCATCGATCACCAGCAGTGGACCGGCCTGGCGGGTGAACCCGAGTATGCGACCGCGCTCCAGTCCATTCTCCGGCGCGATCCGGACATCGTGCTCACGGACTTCATCAAGGACGCGGAGACGGCGCGGGTCGTGACCGACCCGGGCCCGGACGGGCCGCTCATCTACATTCCCATCCGTGCCGGCTCCACCGCGGAGGCGATCGACCTCTGGATGCAGACGGTGGGCGATCCGAAGCGCGCGGTCCGCAGCCTGAAGGCGGTGACCTGCCAGCGGCTGGTCCGCACGCTGTGCCCCCAGTGCCGGCAGGCCTACCAGCCGACGGCGGAACAGCTGGCCCGGCTTGGATTGCCCGCCGGCAAGGTCACTCAGCTCTACCGCGCCAACGGCAAGGTACAGGTCAAGAACCGCATCGAGCCGTGCCCGGTCTGCAACGGGATCGGCTACTTCGGGCAGACCGCGATCTTCGAAGTATTCGGAATCGATGACGAGGCGCGGAAGCTGCTCGCCAAGGGCGACATCAAGAACGCGCTCCTCCACGCGCGGCGCAACCGCATGCCGATTCTCCAGCAGGCGGCACTGGCCAGGCTCGCCGCCGGCGACACGACTCCGGAAGAGATCGTGCGCGTCACCGCCCCGAACCGCAAGAGCGACGCCGCCTGATTCCGGCGCCTCCGGACGCCCGAGACGCACGCGACCCGACGGGTCGACGAACCGAGACGCTCCACCATGTTCACCGTCTTCAACCTGATGCTCTTCCTGATCGTGCTGCTGATCGCCTACTGGTGGGCGAACCAGGGCGTCTTCAGCGCACTGCTGCACCTGCTCTGCGTCGTTGCTGCCGGCGCGATCGCGCTCGGCTTCTGGGAGCCCATGGCGACGATGCTCATCCGCGGCGCCTGGTACGACGACATCGCGTGGGGCGTCTCGCTGCTGGTGCTGTTCGTGGTGTCGCTGTTCGTGCTGCGCGTGACCTTCGACAAGGTGGCACCGAACAACGTCCGCTTCCCGCACTGGGCGAACCTGGTGTTCGGCGGCTCGCTCGGCTTCGTTGCCGGCGTGGTCACGATCGGGATCTTCGTCATCGGCGCCGGTTTCATCCACTCCCACCGGCAGATCATGGGCTTCAACGGGTGGCAGCGTGACATCAACAGCGGCCAGATCGTGGAGGTCAACTCGCTCTGGATCCCCTACCACCGCATCGCCGACAGCCTGTACTCGTCACTGAGCGTCGGCGCCTTCAGCACGCGGCGCCCGCTGCGGACCTGGTATCCGCAGCTCTACCGGCAGGCGACGCTCATCCGAGACTCCGCCGGCGCCGGCACGGGCCGGACATCGCTCAACCCCAGGGGCGTCATCCTCGGCGAGGTCCATCGCATCGAGGGCGGCGCGGGACGGGACCGCGTCGTGGTCCGCGTCGACTTCAACCGCGAAGCCTTCGACGGCCGCGCGATGCAGCTCTCGCTCACCTCGTCTCAGGTGCGCCTGATCGGGCGCGCCCAGGGCAAGGCCGAGGCCGAGGTGGTGCATCCGACGGAGTTCGCCCAGAACCACGGGACGTGGAACCGCTACCGCTTCGACGGCAGCCAGAGCATGATCACCAGCCGCTCCGGCCAGGAGCGTCTGGAGTGCTATCTCGCGTTCGACGTGCGCGACTCCTTCCAGCCGGCGTTCATCCAGATCCGCGGGACGCGGCTCCGGCTTCCCGCCGAGAGCGAGCCGCCGCTCATGGTCGCCGGCCTGATGCGGGCGCAGACCGCGGACGAGATCGCGACGACCGTCCGCTACGGTGCGGGTGTCCGGATCGACACCGCCATCCGGATCGAGGCGAGGCTCCGCACCCAGACCGACCTCAACCAGTTCCCCGGCGGACTCTCGCACATCGATCGGAAGGTCTCCGGCGGCAAGGGCATCATCAGCCGGCGCTCCGGCGGTATCCCGCCGGCCAGCCTGCGCGTCGATTCCTTCTACGAACCGCCGGGCGCCCGCGTGGTCCAGATCGACGTCACGCCGCCGTTCCCCCTCTTCGGCATGATGCCGCTGGTGCCGTTCGGCTCGGCGATCGCGATCTTCGACGTCGAAGGGAATCGCTACACACCCGTCGGCTACCAGCTGGAGCGCGGCGACGGCACGGTCGAGGTCGAGATCGACACCGCCGAGCGCCTGGTCACCATCGAGCGCTTCCCGAACATCTCCGGCGCCGGCGGTCAGCGGCTCTACATGATCTTCCACGTCACCGAGGGCATGACCATCACCGGCATGAAGTACGGCGAACTGACCGTCGGCGAGTGCAACGTGGTGGTGCCGACGCGCGGCCGGAACTGATCCCCGGGCCCGACCGGCAGGCGGTCTGTCCCGGATCAGGGCGGATCAGCAGAGTTCCCTTCGCATCGGGAACGTCAGGGAAGCGCGTGGCAACGACCGGTCGCGTGGCGAGACGATGGCGTCTGCGTGCGCAGGGGGGCTGCGCCCCCCTGCGCACTCCCCCTCGCGTGGCGGCGCGTCGTGAACGAGCCGGCCGCGCGCCATGCGTGTGCGAGGCTGGGCGCCGGGCGCCTGCACCCCGACGTTCGACTCGCACGCGCGCGACATGGGCAACTGCATCGACGACGTTCCTTCCCGCGCGCGGTCGGCCGTCGCAGATGCGCCGCGCCGAACCGGCACGGGGCGTCAGCACGCCAGGGGGGGTGCGGGGGGGCGCAGCCCCCCTGCGCTCGCAGACCTCGCAGCCAGGAAGTCCGTCATGCGGCGATGACGACGAGTGATGATGCGATGGTGATGGCGCACGTTCTCGCTCGCGCGCGCGCAGATCGTCGCGCGAGAGTCTTCGCGCCTGTCCACGATCGCATCACAACGCCCGCAGCGTGCTTGAAGGGAGGAAGACGGATACCGCCAGGAGAACGCCTGCGTGCGCAGGGGGGCGGCGCCTCCCCGCCCCCCCCTCGCGTGCCGGCGCGTCGTCAACGGTCCTGCCTCGCGCCTGGCGCGTACGTGGACCCGGGCGGCGCAGAAACCGGGCGCATCGTCAGGGTCGCTGGCTCGAGCGTACGCGCGCGCGTGCTCGATCGCTCGACGTCTTCTGAAGGACCGCGACGGCCGTCCGGACTCCCTGATCACTCTGTCTTCCGTACGTGTGCGCGAGCGCAGGGGGGGCTGATGCCCCCCCTGCAACCCCCTCGCGCGCATGAAGGTGGGTCTGGATCAGCCGGCGCACGAGTGGTGCGGGCTGCGCGCATCGGGTCGCGCCGAGGAGGTCGGTCCCGGGAGGCGCTTCTGATATGCACGGCGCGTCCAGGATCGCCCGGTGGCGAGCGAGATTGCCCGATGGATCTCTGATGCGACTGCACGTCCGCACCATCCCGAAGGCGTGCTGGGCTGCAGGCGATACGGGTGCGCCTGTCGCCGACGAGACACGTCGCTCGTAAGGCCGGTCCACCCACACGAAGGCCGGAAGACCCTGAAGGAAAGATGACGCATACTGGCGGGAGAGCGCCTGCATGCGCAGACTTCGCAGCCAGCAAGACCGTCCGGCTGCGATGACGTAGAAGGATCCTGCGAGGCGATGGCGCACGCGCACGCACGCGCGCCAACCGGCGCCGGCGCACAAGCACCAGAAGACTGCCCGGGCTCGGATCGTCTCGACATGAAACCGCACGGCGGCAGGCACGCGCAGGATGACGGGGATGCGCGTGCCGGTCCCCCTCCCGGGTCGCTGTTACCCCCCCTCGTCGCGCAGCAGCCGCTCGACGTAGTGGATGTCGTGCGTCGCATCGACGAAGGGACGGCTCCGGAGCAGCCGGCGGTAGAGCGGAATCGTCGTCCGGATCGGCCCGATGCGGAACTCGCCCAGGGCGCCGAACATGCGCTCGATCGCCTCCGCGCGGGTCGAGCCGTGGACGATCAGCTTCCCGATCATCGAGTCGTACGTCGGCGGAATGCGGTAGCCGGCTCTGGCATGGGAGTCGACGCGCACGCCGGGTCCGCCGGGCAGGTCGCAGACCTCGATCAGGCCCGCGGAAGGGATGAACCCGCGGTCGGGATCCTCCGCATTGATCCGGCACTCGATGGCATGTCCCCGGATCCGGACATCGCCCTGCTCGAAGTCGAGCGCCTCGCCGGCGGCGATCCGGATCGACCACTTCACGATGTCGATGCCCGTCACGAGTTCGGTGACGGGATGTTCCACCTGCACCCGCGTGTTCACCTCGAGCATGTGGAACCCGCCGGCTTCGTCCATCAGGAACTCGCACGTCGCGGCACCGGCGTAGGACGACCGCCGCAGCAGTTCCGCGGCGGACCGCGCCACCGCGTCCACGCGGGCGCGATCGACGCCCGGCGCGGGCGCCTCCTCGATGAGTTTCTGGTGGCGGCGCTGACTCGTGCAGTCGCGCTCGAAGAGATGCACCGCGTTGCCGTGGCGATCGCCCAGGAGCTGGATCTCCACGTGCCTCGCGCGCTCGAGGAACTTCTCGATGTAGACCGCGCCGTTGCCGAATGCCCGCGCCGCCTCCTGACGGGCGGACTGCAGGGCGCTGCGCAGCGCAGGCTCGTTGTGCACGATGCGCATCCCGCGGCCTCCCCCGCCCGCGGACGCCTTCACGATGACCGGGTATCCGATCTCCCGGGCGACGGTGATCGCCTCTTCCTCCTCCTCGATCGCGCCGTCGCTGCCGGGGAAGACCGGTGTTCCCGTCGCCTTCGCCAGCCGCTTGCAGGAGATCTTGTCGCCCAGCAGCGCCATGGCCTCCGGGCTCGGGCCGATGAACTCGATCCGGCAGTCCCGGCAGACCTCGGCGAAGTGCGCGTTCTCTGACAGGAATCCGTATCCGGGATGGATCGCATCGACATTGGCCACCTCGGCGGCCGAGATGATCCGGTCGATCCGCAGGTAGGACTCGGTGGAGGGTCCGCCGCCGATGCAGATCGTCTCGTCCGCCTGCTCCAGCCAGGGGGCCCCCCGGTCCGCCGTCGAGTACACGCAGATGGTCTGCGCCCCGAGTTCGCGGGCGGCCCGGATGATCCTCAGGGCGATCTCGCCCCGGTTCGCGATGAGGATACGTGAGAACATGGTGGAGGCGTCTGTGCCGGCGTCTTACGCCGGACGGACCAGGAAGAGCGGCTGACCGTACTCAACCGGCTCCCCGTTCCGGACCAGTACCTTCTCGATCGTGCCGGAGACCTCGGCCTTGATCTCGTTGAAGATCTTCATGGCCTCGACGATGCACACCGTCGTCTGCGGCGAAACCACGGTGCCCACACTGGCGAAGGGCGCGGCATCGGGACTTCCGGCGGCGTAGAAGGTGCCGACCATCGGGCACTCGATGCGGACCAGGCCGTCGTCCGCCGGCGCACCGTCGCCCGGGTCCCCGGCACTGCGCCCCGCGGCTCCGGGCGCACCGGCCGCCGTGCCCGGCGCGGCCCCGGCCAGCATCGGGGGCGCCGAGGCATACGCGATCGGCAGACCGGCCCCGGCGCCACCGCGTCGCAGCGTCACCTGTTCCTCGTTGTCCCGGAGGTCGATCTCGGTGAGCTCGTTGTCGACCATCAGCCGGACGAGCTCTTTGAGCTTGCGGATATCAATCATGGATCGCTGCCCCACCCGGCACACTGCGGAACCCCCTCGGATCCGGCGCGGGCGGCGATCGTACCCGCAGCCCCCCGCCTGTGCCAGCGTCAGGCTGGATCGGCCGGGCCCGTGAGCGACACCGGCGGACCGAGCACGGTGGTCAGGACGATCGCCCGGCGCAGCGCGGTCCGATCATGGAGCATCCCGAGAAGCACGGGGTCCGGCGTGCCGCGGCGCGGCGCGCGATCGGGCCCGGGCGCCAGCCGCGCCACCGCCGCCGCGCGACCGGCACGATGGGCCGCCGAGCCGGTATCGGCGCGGGACGGGGCCTCTCGCACCGCGGCATCGGCGACCTCGGCCTGCGCATGGCGGCGCTGTCGCGCCTCGCGGCGCGCCGCTTCTTCGCGTTCCTCGCCCACGATCGCGCGGCGGCGCGCCTCGGCGCGTGCCGTGGCCTCCGCCTCGCGCAGTCGGCGCGCTGCTTCCGGGTCGGCGCTTCCCCGGGTCGGTGCCATGCCGACGGGACGGGCGGTCGCGGGACGTGCAGGAACCGGCACGGGCGCCGTGTCGGTCGATCGAACGGGCGCGGTCCGGCCCGGCGCGACCGGCCGGCCGGGGGCCGGCTGCCGTGCTGAGATCTCGCGGCGCCGGCGCAACTCTTCGAGCTGCACACGCCGCTGCCGCGCGGCCTCGGAGCGCGGGTCGAGCGCCGGACCTGAGCCACCCGCGGCCGGGCCACCGGTTCCGCCGCCCACCGCCCCGCCGGGCTGGCGCACGCCGCGCCCGGCGCTGCGCCGCTTCTCCTGCTCCCGCGCGGCGATGACCTGCGCGACCATCTGCCAGACGGTGATGACGAGCACGGCGAGGACGATGAACCGGGTCATGGCGGCACGATTGTACGGGACGCGGACCCCGGTGACGCGCCCGGGGCGGGCCACGATCGTCCGGTCGCGACCGGCATCAGCGCGATCGGGACACGAAGACCCGGCCCGTCGGCGGTCGCTCCACCGGCGCTGAACGGGTCCGCGCGGTCGCCCCTCCCGTCGACGGCAACGCGCGGCGACGGGATGTCCACCATCGCGAACGGCACACCGAACGCCTGCTCCAGGATGGACGGTGTGAGGACCTCATCACACGGCCCGCGCGCCGTGAGCCGTCCATCCGCGACCAGCCAGACGGTGTCCGCGACGGCCGCCACCTGCGCGAGGTCGTGGAGCGCGACCAGGACCGTGGCGCCGTCGCGCGCCAGGGCTGCCAGCAGCGAGAGCACGCGCGGCGCCCACCGCAGGTCAAGCGCCGCCGTCGGCTCGTCCAGCAGGAGAACGCCGCCCGGACGATGCTGCGCCAGCGCCCGCGCCAGCAGCACGCGCTGCTGCTGCCCCATGGACAGTTCACGGAACGGCTGCGCCCGTCGATCGTCGAGACCCACGGCCGACAGCGCTGCGCGCACGGCGCCGCGATCGGGCGGGAGCGCGAACCGCCCCAGCCCCACGATCTCCTCCGCGCTCAGCCCGGTGGCGACCATCCCGCGCTGCGGCACCCACGCGATGCGCTCGGCAAGCGCCCGGCCGCCGAGCGCCGAGACATCCCGGCCATCGACCAGCACCCGGCCGCGCAGCGGCCGGATGGCCCCGAGCACACTCCGCAGCAGCGTCGACTTGCCCGCCGCGTTCGGCCCGATGACCGCGGTCACGGTGGCCCGCGCCGCGGCCGCCGAGACATCGGCGAGCACCGGCGCCGCCACCGACCAGCCGAGGTCCGCGGCGCGCAGCTCGATCACGACACCATCTCCCGCCGGTTCCGTCGGAGCAGCCAGATGAAGAGCGGTCCGCCCAGGAGCGCGGTGCAGACGCCCGCCGGGATCCGTCCGACCTCGGTCGACATGCACTGCGCCAGGACGTCCGCGCCGACGACGACCGCGGCGCCGATCACCACGCTCATCACCGCGAGCGTGCGCTGCCGTTCGCCCACGATCATCCGCGCGAGGTGCGGCGCCAGGAGCCCGACGAATGCGATCGGCCCGGCAATCGCCACCGCCGCGGCCGCCAGGACGCCCGCGAACAGGAACGCCGTCGTACGGACACGTCCCACCTGCACGCCGATGGCGCGCGCCTCGTCATCCGAGAATGCAAGTGCATCCAGCGCCGGTCCCCGCAGCGCGGTCCAGGCGGCGCCGACGAGCGCGATGCCGCCGGCGGTGACAAGGGCGCGCGTCTCCGTCCCCTGGCGGATGGTCCCGGCCATCCACGCGACGAGATCACCGCGCAGACCGTGCGGAACGAGGTGCTGAAGCAGCAGGATGAGACCGCCGCAGATCGACGACACGACGACCCCCACCAGCAGCACGCCCAGCGGATCCAGCCAGCCGCGGATGCGACCGAGCCCGAAGACGATCACCAGCACCGTGCCGCCGCCCAGGCACGCCGGCACCATCCCGCCGTCCGCGCCGACCAGCGAGGCACCCAGGTGATGACCGATCGCCAGCGCCGCCATGACCCCCAGCGCCGCGCCGGCGCTGACGCCGAGGATCGAGGGCGATGCCAGCGGATTGCGCAGCACCGCCTGCAGCAGCACCCCCGAGGTCGCGAGCGCCGCTCCGACGATGGCGCCCGCGGCAAGCGCGCGCACGCGGAGATCCATGAGGATGCCGTCCGGCCACTCGACCTGCAGCGGACCGCCGAGCGGTCGCGCCACGAGGATCCGCGCCGCCGCCGCGACCAGGAGCGCCAGCACCGCCAGTGCCGGACCGATGCGTGCGGCAGGCCGCGTCACGTCGAGTCACCCGTGATCCCGCGCCGGGCAAGGCGTGCCAGGATCAGGCCGAGTTCGATCGCCGTCGCGTCGAGCGCGGTGGACGGCAGCATGGCGTCCGGCGCCGTCAGGACGTCGATCCGTCCCGAATCGAACGCGGCCAGCCCGAGCCGGCGCAGCGGCGCCAGCCGGTCCATCGCCATCGGATCCCCCGGTGCGACGAGCACGATCGCCTCCGGATCCAGCCGGACGAGATCCTCGAGCGTCATCGCGCCCCATCCCGGCAGCGGCGCCGCGTTCGTGCCGCCGAGCGCCTCCAGGAGGTCGCCGAGGAACGTCTCACGGCCGGAGACCGTCACCGGGTCCACGCCGTGGACGAGCAGGACCGGGCCACGGAACCCGTGCGGCGCCGGGCGCAGCGCCGCGCGCACGCGCTCACGCAGCATCGCCGCCCGCGCCTGCAGGCGGGCCCGCGTGTCATCCGTCGCCAGCGCATCGGCCACCGCATCGATGGCGCGTTCCACGTCGGTCAGCCGGTCGACACCGCGGAGGACGAGGAGCGACGCACCGCATCGCTGCGCCACGTCCAGGAGCGCCGCGTCATCGCCTGCCGCCGCCGCCTGCCGGAGGATGTGCGTCGGCCGGAGCCGGATGACCTGCTCCAGGTCGACGTGCAGGAGGTCGCCGGCCACGACCGCCGTCGACGGCGCCGCCGTGCACCACGGGGTGCGCCCCACGATCTCGGCCTGCACGCCCAGGTCCGCGGCGATCCGTGTCAGCGCTGGACTCAGGCTGATGATGCGCCGCGCGACGGCACGCGCACCGGTCGTGCCGGTCACGATCTCCGCCGCCGCGCCCGCACCGGCGCGGTGCTCCGGGGCGCTCAGGCGCGGCGCAGAAAACAGGGCGATGCCGGCGAGCATCGCCCCGAGAAGGATCACAGTTGCGCCCGCCCGTGCCATGACGGCGGGATGATACGCGACGCTCCGCCGACGTCCCGCGCGCGGCCGCGCCGCGGGGCCCGGCCCCGGACGCGTCAGTCCGCGACGAAGTCACGGCCCAGGATGCCGTCCGCCGTCAGGATGTGATAGCTGGTGTTGGAGAAGTCGTAGCCGCTCCCGATGAGATACCCGTCGGTGCCGAACGGCGTGTTGCGGACCCACAGCCCGTGCCCGGACTGGGACATCGACCGACCGTCCGCCTGCTCCGCCCGCCGCGTGCCGACGGAGCGGACGCTGCCGTCGAAGAACAGCGTGTTCGGCTGGGACTCCCAGCCGTGGTTGAAGTAGTACGGCTCGCATCCGGAGTAATTCCCGGGCTGGAACGCGGGATTGCACTGCGTCGGCCGGTTCTGGAGCCAGTGATGCTCCAGCATGTGCGTCTTGAGCGTGGGATACCGCGCCTGCGACAGCGGCGGGACCTTGAAGCCCGTCTGCGTCATGTACGGATTGCGATAGCCGCCGGCAACGTCGTTGCGCAGGATGTCCGCGGCGAAGAGTGCCGCGGGCGACAGGCAGTAACTCGACCAGCCGACGCCGCCGTTGACGCCGGCGACCTCCGTGCAGAACTCGTACGGCGCTTCCAGGCAGCGGTCGATGGCGTGGACCACCAGCACGTCCTTCGGTGCATAGAAGACCGGGTCATAGAACCGATCGGAGACGTACTGCCTGAACTGCTTCGCGTTGGGGATCCTGAACGCACCGAAGTACTTCAGCGTCCCGGAGAACGAGATCGGCTCCAGGCGGTACGCGTTTCCCATGTTCGGGGGCTGGATCCAGTAGGCCCAGAACCGGTTGCCGCCCGAGTCGTTGTTGCCGCCCTGTCCCGCCGCCCACCCGAGGATGATCGGCGGATGCCAGTTCGCATTCTCGTTGTAGTACTGCTGGCCGCATGCGATCGCGTTCGCGCCGTAGCGTGACCATGAGTCATTGACCAGCGTGAACTGCCTGCCTGCGAACGCGGATGCGTAGTTGTTGTGGGCGACGCCGAGCTGCCGCAGATTGCCGAGGCTCTGGGTGATCTTCGCCTGGTCACGCGCCTTGCCGATCGCCGGCATGAGGATCGCGATGAGGAGCGCGATGATCGAGACGACGACGAGCAGTTCGATGATCGTGAAGCCGGCCCTGTAGACTGATCTCATCCTTCGGTTCCCTTCATGGCATGGAACGCACCTGATCGGAGCCGTCCGGCCAGGCCCGACCTGCGATGAGGCCGGCCTTCACCTGACCACGCCCGGACCGGATCCGCGACCACGGACATCCGCGGCCGCCGGCGTCGGCCCCGGAACGTGATGAAGGGGGGCCGGCGCACTCCAGGCCCGACGCACTCTGCATGAACCCGCCCCATTGCTGCGGGTTCCCCCACGATGCGCCGGCCTGACAATGCCCCAGTGTGACGCGTGACCGCCGGGAGGGCAACCCCGAGTGCCGCGATTCCGCAGCCTCCGACGCCCGGGTTGCCGATACATCGGAACCGGTCGGCGACCGCGAGTCGACCGCGTGCCGGGCCGGGAGCCCAGGTGGAGTGCCATGCCGATTCTCCGAGACCTCAGACGCTTCCTCCGCCCGCGATCCCGCGAAACCGCCGTGCGGCCCGGCGGTGCGGCGGTACCGCGATCGCCGGAGGGCAGCGCGGCCACCGATCGGGCGCCGCTCCGGGGAACCCAGGCCGACGGCCTGCTGCGCATGGAGCCGGAGACGGCGCCGGCGGCGCGCGGGAGCGCCGCACCGCACACGCCCCGGCTGGTCGAGCCGCGCGGCCAGGTCGAGATCCGATCCACCGTCGAAGAGGTTGCGCGGCTGGTCCGCAGCCTGGACGGGCACATGACCGCACAGGGGGAGCGCTCGGCGCGCCTGGCGGATGCGATGGAGTCGCTCCCCGGATCGCTCGGCTCGCTCCCGGAGATCAGTCGCGCCCACGCGCGCCTGCTCGAGGCGATCGGCGACATGAGCGAATCGTCGCAGAAGCGGCACGACCGGCTCGCCGAGTCGCTGGCGCGGATCGCCGGGCAGACGGCGCGGCACGCCGAAACGTCGGAATCACTGGTCCGGCACGTCGAGTCGCAGGCGCAGGAGACGGCCCGGATCGCGCGGGCCGCGGAGGAACTCCGTGACGCCATGACTGCGAGCAGCCGAAGCCAGGCCGCCGCGTCGGAGGCGATCGCCCGCGCCGCGCAGGCGATCGCGTCCCAGGGGCAGCAGACATCGGTCGGCCTCCGAAGGCTGCACGCCTGGATCATCGCGGCACTCCTGCTCTCGGCGCTGGCGGGCGCCGCCGCGACCGCCATCGGCCTGACGCTCCTGCTCCGGTGACCGACGTCACGCCGGATCAGCCGGCGGCGACGAGCTGGGTATCGACCAGCCGGCGATAGAGCGGCGACGACTCCAGCAGCCGGGCATGCGGCGCGACCGCCTCGATCCGGCCTCCGTCCATCACGACGATCCGGTCCGCCGCGAGCACCGTCGAGAGGCGATGTGCGATCGCCACGACCGTCCGTCCGGCGAACTCGCTCCGGATCACCTCGCCGATCCGCGCCTCCGACTCGGAGTCGATCTGGCTGGTCGCCTCGTCCAGGATGAGCAGCGCCGGGCGCCGGAGGATGGCGCGGGCGATGGCGATCCGCTGCCGCTGTCCACCGGAGAGCGAGCCCCCCTGCTCGGCCAGGTCCGCCGCGTACGCGCCGGGCAGCCGCTCGATGAACTCGTGTGCGAACGCGGCACGCGCCGCCGCCCGGACGTCCGCCTCGGTCACGTCCTCGCAGCCGAAGGCGATGTTCTCGTGGACAGTGCCCCGGAAGAGTGTCGTCTCCTGGGTGACGACCGCGATCTGGCTCCGCAGACTGCGCAGCGTGACCTCGCCGATGTCGATGCCGTCGAAGCGCACGCACCCCTGCGTCGGTACGAGCAGGCGCGGGAGCAGGCTCACCAGCGTCGTC
The DNA here is from genome assembly GCA_019636755.1 of Phycisphaeraceae bacterium. GTDB lineage: Bacteria > Planctomycetota > Phycisphaerae > Phycisphaerales > SM1A02 > JAHBWZ01. The sequence continues at coordinate 223,191 of JAHBWZ010000003.1, forward strand.
TTTCCGCAGCCGTTGGGCCCGACGATCGCGATGTGCTCCCCCGCGCGGATCCGCAGCGAGATGGTGTCCAGGGCCGGACGGTCCGCGCCCGGATAGGCATAGGAGACGGAATCGAACGTGATCTCCTTCGCCAGCGGCGCCAGCGCCGGCCGCGCGGCGCCGTCGGGCTCGGGCGACTCCGCGAGGAGGTCGAAGACCCGCTCGCACGGCGCGGCGGCGGCATGCAGTTCATTGATGATTCCGGTGAGCGGCCGGAACGATCCTCCCGCGACGCCGAGCGCGCCGAGCGTCAGGATGAAGGTGTCCGGCGCGATCTGTCCGCGGACGATGCTGCGCGCCGCCAGCAGGGCGAGGACCGCCAGCGCGACGACCGCCATGAGTTCGACCAGCGGCGTCGAGACCGCCCGGGCGGTCCGGATGCGCAGCTCGTGCCGGACGACATCGTCGTTCACCCGCTCGAAGCGCCGGACGGCGTGCTGCTCCGCCGCGTTCGCCTTGATGCCCCGCAGCCCCTGCAGCGACTCCGTGGCGATCCGCAGCAGGACCTCCCGCGCGTCGAGGCTCCGGCGGGTCCCCCGCCGGATGCGCTTGCCCAGCTTGCGCAGGACGATCGCGAGCAGCGGCGCGATGAGCACCGCCGCCATCGCCAGGCGCCAGTCGAACCACAGCGCGGCGAGGAAGGCGGCGACACCCTTCGTCACCTGCGTCACCGACCGACTGACCAGCGCGATGATGCCGTTCTGGATCAGCTCCGCGTCGTTCGCGATCCGCGCGACGAACTCGCTCGGCCCGCGCGAGATCACGCGTCCGAGCGGCATCTCGACGACGCGCGAGAATGCCTCGGCGCGGATCCGGGCCACCGCGCGGGCGCTCAGCGTCTGCGCGATGAACTGGTGCAGGAAATTGGCCGCCGCACCGATCACCGCCAGCACGATCAGCGCGGAGAGGACCAGCGTGACGCCCTCCAGGGGTGTCGCGGGCAGCCGCTCGACGAGTTCCGTCGGCACGACGATCCACCGGCCCGGTTCGGCGTTCCATTCCGCGGCGACCGTCCGCAGCGACCCCTCGCCGGTGGGGTCCAGCAGGATGCGGAAGATCGGCCCCAGGCCCACGAGCCCCGCGCCCAGGCCGCCCGCGGAGATGAACGCGAAGACCATGGCGATCGCGACGCGCTTCCGCGCGGGATGAAGCAGGTGGAAGGCCATGCGCCAGAAGTGGTTCATGTCGCGTCCATCACCTCTCGACGAGCCGGTCGAGGTCGGACCAGAATCCGGGATAGGACTTCGCGACGCACCCGGGATCGCGGATGCTGATGCCGGGGCGGACCAGGCCGATCACCGCGAAGGTCATCGCGATCCGGTGATCGTTCCAGGTCTCGATGACCGCCGGATGCGGATGGGCGGCGCCGGGGTCGATCTCGATCGAGTCGCCCGCGGTCTTCGTCCGGATGCCGATCCGTGCGAGCTCGGATGAGAGCGCGGCGAGCCGGTCGCTCTCCTTGTGCACGAGCGTGTGCAGACCGTCGATCCGCGTGGGTCCGGTCGCCCGCGCCGCCAGCGCCGCACACGCAAGTGCCCCGTCGGGAAAGCGGGAGGCATCGAACGACAGCGGGCGCGGGCCGGCCCGATGCGAGACACGGGTCCACGGCACCGGTCCGTCGCCGCCGGACTCGACCACCGCGCCCGCCCGCTCGACGATCCCCAGGACCGCCGCGTCCGGCTGGATCGACGTCCGCGGCAGACCGATCAGCGTCACGTGCGAGGCGCGGTGGATGGCCGCCGCCACCGCGAAGTACGCGGCGCTGCTGGCGTCGGGCTCGATCGCGACCGTGCCGTCGCCGACGACGGGACCCGGCGCGACGCGCACGAAGGGCTCCGGCGCGTCGAGCGCGAGGTCCACGACGGCGCCGCGCTCGCGCAGCGCGGCCGCGGAGAGTTCGATGTAGGAGGGACTGGTCACCCCGCCGCGCAGCCGGATGTGGATGCCGTCGTCCAGCCATGGCGCGACCAGCATGAGCGCGCTGACGAACTGGCCGGACCGCATCGCCGGCGCGTCGACCACGCCGCCGCGGCACCGTGCCGGCGGCGTGATCCGGACCGGCAGATGATCCTCCGCGCCCAGCGACTGCACGGATGCGCCGAGCTGCCGGATGAGATGGAGTCCTTCCGCGACGGGGCGTTCCCGCATGCGCGGGCTGCCGTCGATCGTGACCGGCGCCGCGGCCAGCAGTGCGGCGGCGATCATGAACCGGGAGGGCGTTCCCCCGTCGCCCAGGTCGATCGTGCCCCCGCACGGAAATCGCCCGCCCGTGCCCTCGATGACGGCACGATCCGCCTCCCTCCGGACGCGGGCACCGATCCGCGCCAGTGCGGTGCACAGCCGGTCGCAGTCATCCGCCCGCAGCGGGTGTTCCAGGACGGTCGTTCCGCGGGCCAGCGCGGCCAGGACCAGGTGCCGGTTCGTCAGACTCTTGGAGCCGGGCACGCGCAGCGCGACATCGAACGGGTCGGACAGCGGCGTGATCGGCCGCGGATCCGGCTGCTCGGCGATGGGGTCTGACTGCTGCACGGACATCAGGCCCGGGGCGTCCGTCCTCTGCCGATACGTCTGGCGGCGCCGCGGCTCAATGGGCGTCGTCCGCGCGCCGGAAGACCGCCACGATGTCCTCCACCGGCACCACGAAGAGCCGGTTGTCTCCCTCGAAGTCGACGGGAATGCCGTGCTTCGGATTGAAGAGCACACGGTCGTACTGGCGGATGGGGTAGTCCGGATCGTTCGCCACCTGGGCCGAGATGGTGACGACCCTGCCGGTGATCGTCGGGATCTCGATCTTGTCGGGAAGGTGAATGCCCGACTTCGTCTGCTTCTTGTCCTCATCCTTCCGGATGAGCACGCGCTTCCCGATGGGCTCGACGACTTCGAGCGGCGGCGCGGAGGGGCGCGACTTCGGACTGGTCATGACGCCGATCATAGCGGCAGTGGCGCCGTGGTCCCGCGCGCGGCCGGCGCCCCGCCGGCGCGGCGGTGCAGGATCGGGCGCCGTCCCGCGCGGACCCGGTCCGCGTGCATCCCCGCGTCGGCGCGAGCCTGCGCGGGCGCCTCGGGAACTGCATCCGGGGCCGCATCCGGGGCTGATTCCGGGGATTCCGAGGGCGGAGGGTCATGCACGGCGAGGTATCATGCATGGTTCGCCGACCCCGTCGCCGCGCGCGGCGGACGGCGCTCGACCACGCCCACCCCAGCCGGACGAGGTACACCATGTCCACCGCCAGCCGAACCGCCCGAGCCACCGACATCGACGCCACCCGCGATCCTCTTGCCCTGATCGACGTGGACCACGTCCGGTTTCACGTCGGGAACGCGAAGCAGGCAGCGATGTTCTACGCCTGCACCTTCGGCTTCCGCATCGACCAGTTCAGCGACCTCACGACGGGGAGCCGCACGGAAGCGTCCTACCTGCTGACGCAGGGCAACATCCGCCTCCTGCTGACGACAGGGCTCTCGAAGGATCACCCGGCTCAGCAGGAAGTGCTTCGCTTCGGCGACGGCGTCAAGGACATCGCGCTCACGGTCTTCGATGCGGAGAAGGCGTGGTCCCAGGCGATGCGGAACGGCGGCGAGTCGGCGTACGAGCCGAGGGAGTACCGCGATGAGCGCGGCACGGTCGTGATGGCCGGCGTCAAGGCGTACGGCCGGGCCGTGCACTCGTTCGTCAGCCGGCACGGCGGCTACGCCCTGCCCGAGGTCAAGCGGGGCGGGCTCTTCCTTCCCGGCTTCCGGCGGATCGAGGGCCTGTCGGTCAATGACCACAACGAGCGCCATCCCTGCGGCCTCAAGTACGTCGACCACTGCGTCGGCAACGTGGAGGAGGGGCGCATGAATACGTGGGTGAAGTGGTACGAGGACGTCCTCGGCTTCGCCATGTTCAAGCACTTCGACGACAGGGACATCTCGACCGACTACTCGGCGCTCATGTCCAAGGTGATGGCCTCCGGCAATCACCTCATCAAGATGCCGATCAACGAGCCGGCCCCCGGAAAGAAGAAAAGCCAGATCCTGGAGTACCTGGAGTGGCACGACATGACCCCGGGCGTCCAGCACCTGGCGCTGCGGACGGATGACGAGCTGAGTTCGGTGGCGGAACTCCGCCGGCGCGGCGTCGACTTCCTCGCCCTGCCGGACTCGTACTACGAGATCGTCTGGAATCGTGTCAACACGACGCTCCGCCGCTACGGCCATGAGCCGGTGCGCGAAGATCATGAGCGGATCCGCGACCTCGGCATCCTGGTGGATGCCGACGACGAGGGCTACCTGCTCCAGCTCTTCACGAAGCCCCTGCAGGACCGCCCGACGCTCTTCTTCGAGATCATCTGCCGCCGCGGTTCGCAGTCGTTCGGCAAGGGCAACTTCAAGGCGCTCTTCGAGGCGCTGGAGATCGAGCAGGAACGGCGCGGCAATCTCTGAGTCCGCCTGGACGCCGGACCGGGGCGTCCGCCTCGCCGGCCGCACGCCATTGGCGGCGCGGCGGACGCCCCGGCGGACGGGTCACGCCTTCTTCGTCATGCGTGCCTGCGCGAATGAGCGCACGCCGGCGCCGAGGTAGATCGCGCAGATGGCGAACATGATCGTCTGCACGACCACCGCGGTCGGGCGCGCCACCTCCGCGCCCCGGACCAGGTCGATCGTGCCGGTCACGCCGCGCACCGTGCCCAGGATCCCGAGAACCGCGATGAGCATCGCGATGTGCATCGCGTGCCTGCGGAAGCCCGCGTGCCGCCCGGCGACACCGCCCAGGACGACGAACGGGATGCCGAAGAACGCCGGGATCAGGGCGGTGACGCTCCGCTGATCCGACTGCAGGAAGAGGTAGGCGATCAGGCCCAGGACGACGAGGCAGATCCCGGTCAGGACGGTGATGCGTGGCATGGTGCGTATCCCTCGGGCTGGATGTGGACCGGTCCGGGCCGGCGGATGTGGCCGCATGGTAGTCGGTGGGCGATGTACCATCCGATTCCGCCCCGCCACCTCGCGCGCATGGAGTCTCCCGCGTCCAGTGTTCCCGATGCCGACCAGGCCGGCGTGATCCCGTTCCGAGTGCGGGACGGCCGGCCGTTCGTGGCGCTGATCACGAGTCGGCGCAGCGCTCGCTGGGTGATTCCGAAGGGCCTGATCGACCCCGGTGAGACCGCCTTCGAGGCCGCACGGCGCGAGGCGTGGGAGGAAGCGGGCCTGCACGGCACCGTCAGCGAGCGCGCCGTGGGGCGCTACCGGTACGGCAAGTGGGGACGGGAGTGGACCGTCGCCGTGCATCTCATGGACGTGGACTTCGCCGCCGACCGGTGGCCGGAGTCCGCGGTCCGGGCCCGTCACTGGATGACGGTGGCGGAAGCCGCGGCGTGCGTCAGCGAGGCCGGCCTGGCACGGCTCATTCTGGATCTGCCGCGACTCGCCGGACTCACGCGCCCCCACGACCCGGGACCCGGAGATCCGACCGCCGCGCGCTGATCCGGGCGACCGCGGGACGGACACGTCTCCGCGATGCGACCGGACCGGAGAAAAGACCGGCCTCCGTCGCTCGTGATGTCGGAGGGCGACGGCGGCCGGCCGGGAGGAGGAGCGTGCAGGTTCCGTGTGTATCGGCAGGGACCTGAGTCGCGGATCACAACGCGCGGATCGACGACGTCGCCCTGCCCGCCACCTGCCGGAACCGGCGGTCCCGCGCTGACCGCGCGGTAGAATCGCCCCGGGCGGCCGCGGCCGTGGCCCGCACATCCCGTGCCTCGTCATCGGACGGCCCCAGGAATCATCTCGACGCCCCCGATGCGGGACCCCCACACGCGTTCCCGGAGATCACACCATGCCGTTCTACGCCCGACTCGGCCAGCTGCCCGCGAAGCGGCACATTCAGTTCCGTCGTCCCGACGGCGCGCTCTATTCCGAGGAAGTGTTCGGCACCGAGGGGTTCGTGGGCCCGACCTCGACGCTCTATCACATTCATCCCCCGACCCAGGTCTCGGGCTGGAAGACGCTGTACACCACGCGACCCGAGTACGTGGAGACCGAGGTCATGCGGATGCGTCATGTCCGCACCGCGCATCTCCCGGCGAAGGGCGACCCGATCACGGGACGCATCATTCTCTTCGGGAACGCCGACTGCGAGATGGCGATCTGCGTCCCGAAGGACCCGATGTCCTACCACTACAAGAACGCACAGGGCGACGAGTGCCTCTTCATCCACTTCGGGTCGGGCACGATGTTCACGTCGTTCGGCACGCTGAAGTTCCGGCCGCGGGACTACATCATCGTGCCGAAGGGCGTCACCTACCGCATGGCGTTTGACGCGCCCGCCAAGGGCGATCCCCCGCCGCGGTTCCTGGTCATCGAGACCGCCAACGGTTCTCACATCCTTCCGCCGCCGCGCTACCTCTCGAAGAAGACCGCCCAGTTCCTCGAACACGCCCCCTTCTGCGAGCGCGATCTCCGGCTCCCGGAATTCCCGCTGACGTTCGACGAGTCCGGCGAGTTCGACGTCCGCATCAAGGCGCGTGACTGCGTGCACTCATACATCTACGACTACCACCCGCTGGACGTGGTGGGCTGGGACGGCTGCTACTACCCGTACATCTTCAACATCGACGACTTCAGCCCGATCGTGGGCAAGCATCACCTCCCGCCGCCGACGCACCAGACCTTCGAGGCACACAACTTCGTCATCTGCTCGTTCTGCCCCCGGGTGCTCGACTTCCACCCGGACGCGATCCCGGTCCCGTACAACCACTCCAATCTCGACTCGGACGAAGTGCTCTACTACGTGGACGGAGACTACAAGGCGCGCAAGGGCATCGAGGTGGGTTCCCTGACCGCGCACCCCCAGGGCATCCCGCACGGTCCCCATCCGGGCACCATCGAGAAGTCGCTCGGCGCCACGTGGACGAGCGAACTCGCCGTCATGTGCGACACCTTCCGCCCGCTGCACCCGACGAAGGCGGCGCTCGACATGGATGACCAGGCGTATCCGGCGTCGTGGACCGGCGAGCACTTTCCGAAGTCGCTCGGCGGACCGGGCGGTCCCGCGAGCAACGGCGCCGGCAGACACCTGCCCGACGGGCGGCCCGCGGGGATCCTTCACACCGCCGTCGACACCAGCGGCTGAGACCCGTCGTGGCTGCGGACAGTCATCCGGGCTGGACGTGGCCGGCACGCCTGCTGGCGGGCGTGATCGTGCTGCTGCTGCTGCGTGCGGGCGTGCGGGCGGTGCTGCTTTCACCGCCTCCGGACGACGCGGAGGCGCTGTTCGCGGCGTGGCGGGCGTTCATCGAGTCGGACCAGCCGGCCGAAGGCGAGAATGCCGCCGATCTCCTGTGGGAACTGAGCAGTCTGCTCGACGAGGCCGAGTCAGCATCCGACCCCACGTGGACCATCATCGCCGCGCTCCCGCCAGGTGCGCACCTCAAGGCGCATGTCACGCGACTCCGCCGGGACCTGGGAATCTCCCAGGATCTCAGCCTGGCATGGTGGTCGGGATTCCCATCGACGGAACCGCTGTTCGCGCTGCTGCCTGAGCGGATGGTGTGCCGGCAGCTCGAAGCGACGGAGTTCGATGCGCGCCTCGACCGGCTCGCCACGGCCCCGCGGGCGATCGTCGATTCTTCCCACCGGTGGACTGACGCCGCCGCCGGACCGCCGTACGTGCTCCTGCTGCCGGAACTCGGCACGGCGCGGCGGATCGTCCGCATGCTCGCACTCCGTCTCCGGATGCGCCTCGCGGAAGGCCGGTGGGCGGACGCGAACCGCGATGCGGAACGCATTGCGGCCCTGTCGAACGCCGTGCGGCGGATGAGCCCCTCCGTCATCGGTGAACTCGTCCACGGCGCGAATGCGCAGCAGATCCGGGCCACGCTCCTCGACGGGCTCAGCGCGGCGGGCGCCGCGCACGACGTCCTTGCCGGGTTCGCACGGCACTTCGAGGCCGATCCGCCCGACCAGTCGCGCGCCCTGCATGGCATGCAGCTCGCCTTCCTGGCCGAGATCGGATCGTGCTTCGAGAACGACGGCGACGGTGACGGCGCGCTGCGGAGCGAGAGCCTGGTGCTGTACGACCATGACGGCCTGCAGCCCGGCGTCCTGAAGGGCATCCACCCGGGACGCCGCTGGACGCTCCGGATGCTGGACCGCATCCTGGCCTCGCCGCCCGCCGGCCCCGGTTCCGATGACCTCATCGCGTCGCTGCCACGGCGCGCGTTCTTCCTCCGGATGCTCGCGGGCTGGAGTCCCGGTGCATCCGGACCGGCCATGGACAGGATCGAGCAGTCGGCCCTGCACGATCGCGCGCTCTTCGCCGCGATGCGATATGCACGCCTCCACGGCCGTGAGCCGGTCTCGACGCTCGATCTCGTCCCGGACTTCCTTCCCGAACCACTCCTCGCGCCCGGTACGACGACGCCATGGTTCATCGTCCCGGACCCGGATGGACGAGGCGGACGCGCCCTGTCCGTCGGTCCGCCGGACGGACCCGAGCCGCCGGCACCCGCGCGGGAGTGACCCGTCCGCGCCGCGGGGCCGGCGCGGTCGTCCGGGAAATCCGGCAGGACGCGAGAGATTCACGCGCCGGCGGCGTTGGTCGTGGACCCAAGGAGCCACACCACATGAACCGGAACCTGCTTCCCCTGGCCGCGACTCTCCTGCTCTGTATCGGTGCCGATGCACCAGCCTCCGGCGCACGTCAGTCACAGGATGTGAAGGCGGCCGACCAGGATCGGGCCGCCGCCGGACCCGCGCACCTCATCTCCCTCGAGTTCCCGGGCGGGCCGCTCCGCGCGTACATCCGTGCCCTCGAGCGTGCCGTTCCCACCGCGAGCATCGCGCTCTCCATTGACGACGAGGAGGCGATCCTGCCCTCGATCACCCTCCGCAACGTCGGGCTCAGCGGCGCCCTCGCGGTCCTGGACCAGACGGAGATCCAGTCCCCGGCGGGCGTCCACCGGATCGCGATCCGGCACATCACCGATTCCAACGACGGGCTGTCGATCCAGGTCCGGCAGGTGCTGCACCGGCCGTCCGCCCCCCCGCCGGCGGCCGGGGCGCGCGGCCAGATCTCACCCGCGCGCCTGTCCGGGCCGGAGGTCGTCTTCCGCGCCTGGCCGCTGCGTCTCTACGCGGAGCATGCGCCGGTGGAGGAACTTCTCGCCGTGGTCGAGGCCGCCGCCCTATTCGCGGATGAGCGATCGGAGCAGCACACGGAACTGCGGTACCACGAGCCGACGAAGATGCTGTTCGTCCGCGGCCTTCCGGACCGCATCCGCCTCATCGAGGAGACGATCGACCTGGCGATCGCCTCCAGCCCGGCCGTCGCCGAAGGTCGCGCGGCACGACGGCGCGCGGAGGAGGCGGCGGCCGCGGAGCCCCGGATCGCCGAACTCCAGGCGCGGATCGCGGCGCTCGATGAGACCGTGGCGAGGCTCCATGCCGAGGTGACGGACTGTCTCACCCGGCTGCGCCGGCACGAGACGGCTGCGGAGTCCGCCCCGCGCGACTGACTGACGGCATCCCGGAGCCATGCGCGTGACGGATGATGACGCGAGAGCACTCAGCCGCGCGATCGGACTCGGTGACACCGAGGCGTTCGCGCGGCTGTATCGCGCGTGGTACGCGCCGCTGCTCATGCTCATCCGCCGGTCGTGCGGCCGCGACGATGCCTTCGCCCACGACGTCCTCCACGATGCCATGCTGGACGTGATCCGAGCCATGCCCGAACTGCCCCATGCCGGCGCGCTCGACGCGTGGCTCCGTCGCGCGGTGCTGCACCGCGCGCTCGACCACCTGCGCAGAGAACGCCGCCGGTTCGACCGCGAACGCGGCCGCGATCTGCCCGGAGGCGACCCACGGGCAGACGGAATCGAGCGGCAGGAAGCCGTGCAGCGGATGCTCGACGGGATCGACCAGGAGTCCCGTGGTCTCCTCATGCTGCGGTTCGGACATGGCCGCGCGCTCGATCGCATCGCGCGGTCGATCGGACTCTCCGGCAGCGCCGTCGACGGTCGCATCCGGCGCGCGGTCGCCGCGCTCAGGTCCGGCACCCCGACGGAGGGTCATCCCGATGCATGAACACCGTCAGACCATGGTCCCCACCGGCCCGCTTCCGCCGGCCGGGGAATCGCTGCTCGATGCACTGCTGGCGTCGATGCGTGCCCATCATGCGGCGCGGCGCCGGCGCCGGCGCGCCCGTGCGGCGGCGATGCTCCTCGCGGCGAGCGGCACGGCGCTGGCCGCGATCGTGCCGGCGACAACGACGACACGAGGACCGGCCGGTCCCGGGGAGGCTCCCCCGGTCCTGGTCGAGGCCGCGCCGGACCCGGCGCCCTTGGTGCACCCGGAGATGCACCCGGTGGCGCCCGTCAATCATGTCGCGGCGTGGACGCCGGCACGCATCTCGGTCGACGCGCGCACAAGCGACTCCATCCCGCGCCTGGACGACGAGGCGCTGCTCGATCTGCTGGAGTCCATGGGCCGCCCGACCGGTCTCATCCGCATCGGAGACCGCGTCCTGCTGGCGGACGAGGTCTCGCTCGCCGCGCCCGCTCCGACGGGCTGAGGCCATGGGCCGCGCGAGCGCGGTCTGCCGTCGACGGCCGCGCCATGGACGGCGCGGGCCGCCGGAGCCGGGCGCCGGTGCTCAGGACGGCCCGATGATCTCGCCCCGGCACGCGCCGAAGCCGATGGTGACCCAGCCGTCGCGCCTGCAGAAGCCACGCATGATCACCTCGTCTCCGTCGGCCAGGAACGTCCGCGCCGAGCCGTCGGGAAGCGTCAGCGGCTCCGTGCCGCGCCAGGTCCGTTCCAGCAGGCAGCCGCGCGACCCCGCGTCCGCGCCGGACACCGTCCCGGAGCCCAGCAGGTCACCGGGGCGCAGATTGCATCCGGTCGAGGTGTGGTGCGCCAGCATCTGCGAGAACGACCACCACATGTCCCTGAACGATCCCCGGCTGACGAGCATCGGCGCCATCCCCTGCGCCCGCATGGCGCGGGAGGCGATCAGCACCTCCAGCGTGATGTCGACGCCGGCGCTCGAGGCGGCGCCGTCCGCGTGCCGGAGATAGGGAAGCGGCTCCGGATCGTCCGCGGCGCGCGCCGTCAGCGGGCAGCGGAACGGGCGCAGCGCCTCCATCGTCACGATCCACGGAGAGACGGTCGTCGCGAAGTTCTTGGCGTTGAAGGGGCCCAGCGGCTGGTACTCCCACTTCTGCACGTCGCGCGCCGACCAGTCGTTGACGAGGCAGAGGCCGAAGATGTGCGCCTCCGCTTCCGCCGCGGTCAGTCGCGAGCCCAGCGGATTCCCGGGGCCGACGAATGCGCCGACCTCCAGTTCGTAGTCCAGGAGCCGTGACGGCGCGTCGATCGGCGGTTCGCCGTCGACCGGGCACACCTGTCCGCGCGGGCGCACGATCGGCCGCCCGCTGATCACGATGGAGCTGGCACGCCCGTGATACCCGACCGGAAGGTGCTTCCAGTTCGGCATGAGCGGATTGTCCGGCCGGAACATCGAGCCCACGTTCGTGGCGTGGTGGATCGAGCAGTAGAAGTCCGTGTAGTCGCCGATCCGCATCGGCACATCGAACTCCGCTGCATCCTGCGGAACGACCAGGCTCGACCGCGCGGTGCGGTCGTCCCGCAGGCGGGCGTTCCCGGTGCTGAGGAGATCGCCCGTCGCCGCGCGCAGTCGGGACCATGCCGCCGGCCCGAGTGCCGCCAGCGCGTTGAGCGCCGGCGCCTGCAGCGCCTCGGTCACCTCCGCGCCGGCGGCACCAAGCATGCCTGACCGCGCCGCGCCGGCCAGGTCCAGGATTTCCCGGCCGATGGCGGTCCCGATCCGGAACGTCTCGGCGCTGCCCGCGCGACGGAAGACCCCGAGCGGCAGATTCTGGATCGGAAATGATGTCTCCGCGTCGTCCGCCGATTCCACCCACGATCGGCGTGCGGGGTCGAGCGTGGGATCGCGGGACGGATCGAGTCGGGTGGTGTCAGCGGTCATGGTCGGCGGGCGGCAGCATCGCCATCGCGCGCAGATCGGCGCGAGGCTCATCGAAGGAGCAGGATCCGAAACTGTTCATCAGCGACATCCGCATCGCGTCGATCGCATCCGCGTGGATCGAGCGGCCCGCGATCAGCGCGTCCTCGTCACCGAACTCGAAACGATGCGGATCGGCAAGGCGCAGCACGTCGACCAGCCTCGCCGGGTCCTCCTCACCCCCGTGCGCCAGCAGCGCCGCCGCGAGGACCCCGAGGAAGCCGTGCGCGGGACACCCCGCGTGCGGATCGAGGTTCGGCAGCGGATGGTGCAGCCCGGCCGTCGCCTTGAACGGAACCTCCGCGCGGGCCACGTCCAGGATGAACCGCGCGACCTGCTCCGCGGAGGGGAACAGGTCGGCCGTCATGCCGCCGGTCCGGATCTTCGCGCCGGCATCCGATCCGGCGAGCACCGCGATGTGACCGCGCGTGTCGGTCTTCATCACGGGCAGTTCGAAGAACGGGAAGAGTTCATCCGGGATGAGATCCAGCGCGTCATCGATCGCGGCGGGCTCGGCGCCGACCAGTTCGATCTGGTCGATGACCGCCGCCCCGGCCTCAACGGATCCGTGGCGCTCATTGAACGCGAGCACGCTCTCGAGGTCGGCACGAAGGCCGTCGGATCCCGCCGGCGCGCAGAGCGCGGAGATGAACCACGGCTCATCGCTCTCCCGGTCCGGGAGGCAGGCGCCCGCCACCGACTCGAACTCCGCCAGTCGTCCGACCGGAACGATCAGTCGTCCGAGCATCCACGCATCCGGACCGTCCAGCCAGGACGCGTGATTGCGCACCGTGGTGGCCATGTCCAGCTTCGCAGGCGGAAAGAGCCCCGCGTAGTCGACCAGGTTCCGCAGGAGTTCCCGCAGGGTCCGCGGCGTGACGTCGGCCGAGGAGATCGCCATCCCGACACTCCTTCCGTTCAGGCCGTCGCCTGCTGCGTAATGGCGGGCAGGTGTTCGAGGAAGCGCCGCAGCCGGGCCAGGGTCGAGGCGCGGCCCAGCATCACGAGCGTCACGTCGATCGGCGGGCTCACCGTCGTCCCCGTCACGGCCACGCGGATGGGCTGTGCCACCTTCCCGAGCTTGCCCTCCGCGTGCTGCGCGGCACAGAGTGCCAGCGCCGCGGCGATCGACTCCGCGTCCCACGACGCCGCGGACGCCAGCGCGTCATGCGCCGCCCTGACCAGCGTCTCCGGATCGGCGCCGAGGGCCTTCCGCACGGCGCGATCTGCACCGTACACGATCGCATCATCCGCGATGACAAGGAACTGGCAGAGCCGGAACGGCTCCTCGAGCGTCCGGCACCGCTCGTGATTCGCCGTCGCGAAGAGGCGGAAGCCGGCGTCGTCCAGCCGCGCCAGGAACGCCGGATGGAACGCCGCCGCGTGCCCGCGGAGCGCCGCCTCGAACGAACCCGACCCCATGCCCTGGATCGCGTCGAGATTGAACGCCTTCAGTTTCTCCCGGTCGAAACGGGCATTCGACCGGCCGATCCGGTCGAGGCTGAATCGCTCGACCAGGAACGACATCGAGAACTTCTCGATGTCCCCGCCCGGCGACCAGCCCAGCAGCGACAGGTAGTTGACCAGGACACCCGGCAGGTACCCCGCCCGGCGGAAATCGTCGACGTTGATCTCGGGAAGCTCGACGCCGAGTTCCTCCGCCAGCGCCACCGCGGAATCCAGGTCGAGCTGCCGCTCATTCTCCGAGAGCCACGTCCGGAACAGTTCTGCCGGGATGGACCGCGCTCCGGTGACGCCGCGGTCCCGGACGGCGGCACGCAGCGCGCGATCCCTGTCACGCTTGGACATCTTCGATCCGTCGGCATTGAAGATGAGCGGAAGGTGACCGTACACCGGCCGGCGGTACCCGAGGGCGTCCTGCAGCAGCACGTGCCGCGGCGTGTTGTACAGGTGCTCCTGCGCGCGCAGGACATGGGTCACGCCCATGGCCTCGTCATCGACGACGACCGCGAAGTGGTAGGTCGGGAAGCCATCCGCCTTGCGGATCACGAAATCGTCGAGTTCTCCGGGCGGAATGCGCACCTCGCCGAGGACCTGGTCCTGGACCACGATCTCCCGGTCATCCGGAACGCGCAGCCGGACGACGTGCGGCCGACCCTCGGACAGCCAGGTCGCCGCATCCCGGTCGCTCACCGCCAGCGCCGCGCGGTCATAGCGATACGGCACGTTCGCCGTCCGCGCCGCCTGGCGCTTCGCCTCGAGTTCGTCCGGCGTCTCGAAGGCGCGATAGGCGTGGCCGCCGGCGATCAGCCGCTCGATCTCGCGGGCATAGAGATCCAGCCGCTGCGACTGGAAGTACGGTCCGGCACTGCCGCCGCCGCGACCCTCGAACTCGGGCCCCTCGTCCCAGTCGATGCCGAGCCACGCCAGGTCCGCGAGGAATGCCAGGCCCGCGGCCTCCGACGACCGCCGCTGGTCCGTGTCCTCGATCCGCAGCATGAAGACGCCGCCGTGATGCTTCGCGAACGCCCAGTTGAACAGCGCGGTGCGCGCCCCCCCCACGTGCAGGTGCCCCGAAGGGCTGGGGGCGAACCGCGTTCGCACGACTTCGGCTCCGGGCGTGGGGCACATGGGCCGGATCATACCGGGGCGCCACCGCCCGACGCGCGTCCGGGCCGCGCTCGTCGTCACGCCCGCGGAATGCCCGCCATCCGACGGCCCGTGCGCTTCGACGCGCCCGGTCCGGCGGGTGCAGGACGCGGTCCGCTCATGCCGCGACGCCTCCATCCGGCGTGCGCCGTCGCAGGGATCTCCAGAGGCGCCGCGCCGGGCTCGAGCACGCGTAGATCGTGCATCCGAGCGCCAGCGTCTCCTGGAACCACCACAGCGCAAAGACGAGCGGAATGATGATGCGCGCGATGTACGCGAAGCTGCGCGGACCGTGCAGGTACCGATTGACCAGGTGCACGTACGGGAGTGACGACACCATCGCGATCGCGCAGAGGAGCGCCACCGCGGGCACGCCAAGGGCCGTGATCCGGTCCAGCGACAGCGTGAAATCGCCGGGGAGCGGTCGCGGCTTGTACAGCCATCGTTCATGAAGCAGGACGAGAGAAACGACGGTCCCGGCCGCGGCCGGCGACGGCAGCCCGCGGAAGACGCGATGATCCTCGGCCGCGGCGGACGGCGTCTCCACGTTGAACCGCGCCAGGCGCAGCGCCGTGCAGCAGACGTAGACGGCGGCCACCGCCCAGGCGGCGCGGGCGAGCGTCGAATCCGCCTCCGGACCGAGCAGATGTCCGCCCTCTTCCAGCGGGTCCGCCCCGGCATAGTGGCTGACCAGCCGGAGCATCAGGAACGCCGGCGCGATTCCGAAGGTGACGAGGTCCGCCAGCGAATCGAGCTGGGCGCCGATCGCGGAGGTCGATCGCACCAGGCGCGCGATCGTGCCGTCGATCGCATCGAGGAACATGCCGAGGAAGATGAGCGCCCCGGCGACGGTCAGCGTGGACCAGCCCCACCGCGTGGTGAGGTCCATCGGCCTGGATGCGAAATGTATCGCCGCGAAGCCGGCGACCAGGTTGCCGAGCGTGACAAGCGTCGGCATGACCGAGAGCGGCGGCAGCGGGCGACGCATGAGCCGCGTCCGCCGACCGGCACGATGACGCTCCACCCTCGGCCGCACGGCGCGCTTCATCCGCCACCTCGCGGGGCGACCGTCGCGAGATCTGCGATCCGCGGCCGCAGCAGGACGATCTCGCGCACGGGCGACGAGGCGCGCGGCGAGAACAGCAGCCGCCCCAGTGTCCGCCGCGATCCCGCGGGATCCGGCGACCGTGCCGATCCGTCCTCGTCCGGCACCGCGCCGGTCACGCGCTCGCGCGCCGCGTCCGCGCCGTCCGGGTCGGGGACCGGCGTGATCGTCGCGTACAGCGGTGCACGGCCTGCGGGCGGAAGCACGGCGTCCGCGTCCCAGACGTCGTCCTCCCGGACCACGGTCAGCAGGAGCGCCTCGCCCGCGTCGAGCATCAGTTCCGCGCGCAGCGGCAGGAACGGACGGCGCCGCTTCGATCGCGCCGCCGGCAGCAGTTCGACGGAGGCGCCCGCCGGTTCGAACTCCGGAACCAGTTCGACCTGGAGTCTCGGGCCGTCCTCCATCGGCATCGTCCACGCGCGCACGAGCAGGCGGAACTCGCCGGGGGGAAACGGCCGCGCCGTGCCGTCCAGGTCCACCGGACCCTCGCGCCCGAGGAGGCCGAGGGCGATCGGTCGCCAGTCCGGCGCCTCCCCGTGCCATGTGGCGGCATCGCGCTCGACCTCGCCGAACTCCGCCAGGAGCGGCACGATCGACGACTCCGCGATGCGCAGGAGACGGACCCCGGCGGCGTCCAGCGGGGCGTGGATCACCGCGGCGGATGCGGCCGGATCCGCGTCGCGGCGCGCGGCGCGACTGAGCAGCACGGGGATCCGGCGGGGATCGTCCGCAACCCGCAGGATCTGCACCAGCAGCCCCGACTCGGCGTGGGCGAATCGCGCCGCGGGATCGGCGACGGTGAGCGGGTCCGGCGCGGATCGCCCCGCGCCTGCGGCGCGCGTCCCGGCGTCGGAGGCGCAGCCGGACACCGACAGCATCGCGGGCAGGAGCAGGCACCGCGCGACGCGCGTCCGTCGACCCCGGCCGCGCGGGCGCGAACCGTCGCGCCGCTTGCGGGTCGACCGGACGGCCGCGCTCACGACGCCCCTCCGGGCGCCGGTCCGGCGCTGCCGCCGGGACGGTTGATCCGATCGATGAGCTGCCGCACGCGCCCGAAACTGCGCCGCGTGTGATGGAAGACCAGTCGCGGGAGTTCCAGGTGATCCGTCTCCTGCGGAAGCGCACCGGCCTGCCGCAGGCCGCCGGAGGCGCAGAGATCCGCGAACTCCCGCTCCAGGACGGCCAGGTCCGCATCGGAGAGCGGATGAAGCAGCCGGATCACCAGGTCGTCGCCGACGTACCGATACGAATGGAATACGCGGTAGAACGCGAGGATGTGTTCCACCGCCTCCGCCGGCGACGACGCCCGGTGGAAGATGGACGGATCCTCCGGACTGATCCAGCGGTTGCCGAGCAGGCTGCGCGAGATGTAGTCCTGCCAGCGCGTCCAGTAGTCGCCGCCCTCCCCCTCCAGCAGGACCACCGGCACGATGTTGCTCTTGCCCGTCTGGATGAGCACGAGGGCCTCGAAGAGTTCATCCTGCGTTCCGTACCCGCCGGGAAGGACCGTGAAGGCGTCGGCGTGGCTCATGAACATGAGCTTCCGCGTGAAGAAGTAGCGGAAGTTGATGAGCTTGGGATCGCCCTCGATCACCTCGTTCGCCGTCGTCTCGAACGGCAGCCGGATGGAGAGTCCGAACGACGATTCACGCTGCGGCCCCTCGTGTCCCGCCTTCATGATGCCGTCGCCCGCACCGGTGATCGACATCCAGCCGTGCGATGCCAGGATCGCGCTGAAGTCCCGTGCGGCAACGTAGTCCGGATGATTTTCCGGTGTCCGCGCCGATCCGAAGATGCTGACCTTGCGCCGACCGCGGTACCGGTTGAAGACCCGGTACGCGTGCCGCATCTCCTTGAGCGCGCTGTTGACAAGCTTGAGCTGTCCCGTGTCCTGCCCGTCGCTGATCAGCCGGAGACACGTCTGGATCATCTCCGAGACCAGCCGGCCGTCGAACGACCGCGAGTCGCCGCCGGCGAGCGCGACGAGCGCCTCGATCGGCGCTGCATAGCGATCGTCGACGCGCGGCGCCGTCGAACCGGACACCGGCGGCGGCGGCGGCGGCGGCGGCTGCGGCGGACGGGGCGCGGACTCGGGATGGAAGGAAGGCGTCGACATGGCTCAGCGTGACTGTGGGGAAGCGAGGATGAGATCGAAGAGGGTGCGCTGTGCCGTCTCGAATCGCGTCATGGGCCCGGAGACCTGCCGCGTCAGCTGCCTGAGAAGTTCCGGGTCCTCCGCGAGGCGGTCACCATAGCGCTCCAGCATCCGCTCCGCACCTGCGGTCGCCGCCTTGAGTTCGCCCGCCGCCAGCGCGAAGGAGCGGGCCGCCTCGTAGAGGAACTCGTGCTCCAATTCCCGGGCGCCCGGCTGGTACAGGACCTTCCATGGGCTGCGGCGGATCTCGATGAGCGCGAGTTTCGCCTGCTGGGCGGCGAGCGAGAACCCGCCGAGCGTCTCACCGATGTGACTGGACCACTGCGGGTAATCGCGGTCCACCTGGCGGACCAGGCTTTCGGCACCGCCGATGAGATCGCCCATCGCGTCGAACGCCAGGTTGAGTCGCTCCAGCGAATCCGTCCGGAGCGCGGAGATCAGGTCATCGGTCCCGGTGACGATCGAGCGCACGCCCTCCCTGTTCTCGTCGATCACGGCGCCGATCGTCGAGACGAGTTCGCCGGCCCGGTCCACGCCCTCCGCGAATCCGTCCACTGTCTCATCGATGCGGACCGACCAGACCGGCCAGCGGACTTCCGTGAAGTCCCGGACGAACGCGCGGGTGCCGCGCACGGTCTCGCCCGCGTCGTCGAGGATCGGCACGATCCGGACGCGGTACTCCTCGGGCAGCCCCGCCAGCCACGCCGTGAAGTCCCGGACCTGCACGACGGAGTCGTCGGCGTTGCTCATGATCCGCCCGAACCGGGCTTCCTGCTCCGGCCCCACGATCGCGGCGAGCAGCGTCTCGCTCTCGACCAGTCGACCGAGCAGGCGGTTGACGGCCTGGGCACTCTCCGCGCCGAGGAACGCGTCGATCATGCCGGCGGTCCGCGCCCCGGTGAGCCGCTCCCCCGCCTCGACGACCGCGTCGTTCCCGCCGACGCTGGGAATCTCGATCCACCCGTCGGACCCGATGAGCGGCGCCCGGACCTGAACGACCGCGTCCCGGTACAGCCTCACGCGGGCATCGAGCCGCATCTCGACCTCGATCTTCTCGATCGCATCCGCCGTGTCGTACATCGGCGCAACGCGCCGGACGCTCCCCATCGGCACGCCGCCGACGCGCACCTCCGCACCGGGGCGGAGGTTCCCGATTCCGTCGAGCACGCGGAACGTCACCGTGTACGGATGCGTGGCGCGGGAGAGATGTGTCCATGCGTCGGAGAGCACCGCGATGACCGCCACGGCAAGCAGGATCGCGACGCTCATGAAGACGCCGGTGCGGACATTGTTGCGGTGACGTTCTCTGGGACTCGACATTCCGACTCCTCGCCCGACTGACTGCCCGGGTCGAACCTGCGGGATTCTCGCGGATCGGTCTCCCGTCCGCTACCGGGCGATCCGGCTCGGCTCGACCGCAGGCGTCCGCTCGTGCTCGTTCTCCACGGAGCCGAGCAGGTCCTCCGCATAGTTCGTTGCCGCCTTCCGGCGCGTGATCGGACCCTCGGGATCTCCGCGGAGGAACTGCCGGATCAGCTGGTCGGACTCCGGCAGCGCCGCGACCTCGTCGGCCGGGACATCCCGGAGTCGTTCAAAGGCCGCGCGGGAATCGACGCGCAGCATCCGCCCCTTGTCGAGCATCGCCATCCGGTTCGCGATGGTGAATGCCGAGTCCATCTCGTGCGTCACGACGACGCTCGTCACGCCCATCTTCTCCGTCAGGTCGACGATCAGCCGGTCGATCTCGGCGCTGGTGACCGGATCCAGGCCCGCGGACGGCTCGTCGTAGAAGAGAATCCGCGGATCGAGCGAGAGCGCCCGGGCGAGCCCGGCGCGCTTCTTCATGCCGCCGGAGATCTGGGCCGGGTACTTGTCCGCGTGCTCCCGCAGGCCGACCAGCTCCAGCTTGATCTTGACCATCATGTCGATGATCGACCTCGCCAGCGGCGTATGTTCCAGGAGCGGCAGCGCGACATTCTCCGCGATCGTCATCGAGTTGAAGAGCGCGCCGGACTGGAACAGAATGCCGAACCGCTTGCGCACTTCGTTGAGGCCATCCTCGTCGAGCCGGGTGATCGGCTGTCCGAAGAGGAATACCTCCCCCTGGTCCGGCGGAATGGATCCGATCATGACCCTGAGCAGCGTGCTCTTGCCGGAGCCTGAACCGCCCATGATCACCATCGTCTCCCCCGGGGACACCTCGAGGTCGATGCCGTCGAGCACGGTCTGATCGCCGAAGCGCTTGACGACGTCACGGACGACGATGACCGGCGGCGCGTCCGTCGCCGGATGGACGCCCGGTCCCGGGGTCGGGTCACTCATGGGGCTTCCCCCGGCGCCTGCCGATCGTTCTGCACCGACGGGTCGACCGTGGTCGACGGCGCGGGGAGGCGTTCCGCCGGGAAGCCGATCGCCGGTCCCTCATCAGGCTCGAGCCGGATCCACGCCCATCGGAACACCGGTGCCGGCAGCAGGCCGGCGGGTGCCCCGAACGTCCGGAAGGCGGCGCGCCCGCCCACGGTGGCGCGCGAGAAACGGAACCGGTACGGAACGACCGCCAGCGACGGGTCGACGCCACGCCCGGCGCCGCCCGATGCTACCGTCCCCGGCACCGGCGCCGGAGCGGCGAAGTGATCCTGTTCGATCGTCGCGATGCCGCCGTAGCGTGCTCCGATCGCCTGCAGGAATGCGTCGGCCTCGGCGCGATCAAGGTCTCCGCCGCGCTCGAACGACGCAAGAAACGTGTCGAGATCGCCGGAGAGTCCCGCGCGCAGCGGCGCGACCGGTCCCTCCAGGATCGGCGTGCGCACGCGCGCGTCCCACCATGCCAGCGCCGCGGCCTGCACGCCGATCGCCGACAGGGCGATCACGCAGCCGGTGATCGCCAGTCCCCGTCCGCGGCAGCGCGGCGGTTCGGCGCCCCGTCCGCGCGTCTGCACGAGCCCGACCAGCGCCAGGACCAGGCCGACGACGGCGAGCGGCATGCAGACGAGCGCGGAGACCGGCACGGAGAAGAGCGCCCAGAGACTCAGGGGCGCGCCGCGATCCGGCCGGTCGCCGGTCACGGGCACGGGAGAACCGGCGTCGCTCACGGGTCCTCGTCCATCTCCTCGTGATCACCGTGCGATGCGTCTTCCGGATGGTGCGACGCCGCCCCTGCGGGGAAGCGCAGCGGCGGACGGTCGGGGTCGATCACCTGCAGGGCGACCGGCCGCATGACGAGGACGCGGCCGCTGGCCTCGTCGACGATGAGCCAGTCCACCTCCACGTCGACGATCCCCTTCTCGCCGCGGAGCGTGTATCGCTGCAGCAGTCGGCCATCGGGCGTGGCGGCGGCCGGCTGTCCCGGCATGGGGTCCACCGCCAGGATCCGCCCGTACCGCGCCGTCAGTTCGTCGAAGAACGACCGGACTTCGTCGTCTCCCGCACGCGTCGCGGCGCCGTCGAACTCGCCTCGGAAGGCATTGAGGTCGCCCGACTGCCCGGCGATCAGCATCGTCTGCGGCAGCGTGGTGATGCGGGCCGCGAGGGTGAACATCCACACCGTGACGATGACCCAGAGGACCGTGACGGCCGCGCCGATCAGGATGCCGGCGATGGCGAAGCCGCGCCCGCGCTGCGCCCCGCCCTGACGCCCGATGCCGATGAGCGCGAAGATCCCGAGGAACGGGGCGATCACGGTCGCGATCGGGCAGCAGATGAAGATGGCACAGAGGAATGAACCGATGGCAAGCCCGCTCGTCCGGGGCCGCTGGCCGGGGTCGGTCTCCTCCATCGTCCGCATGTCATACACGCTCATGGCGGCATGGTACCGTCCGGCTCTCCCGGCGCCGGGACCTCCCCCGCGGGCTGCGTCCGATCCGCCTCGTCCGGTGCGGAGGCCTCTGATGCCGGCCCGAGCGCCGTACCGCCGACCTCCAGCCTGATCCGCTCCTCTGCCGCGGGCCCGGTCCCGATCTCGATGAGGCGCAGATGAAGCGACGGCGCCATGAGCGGCAGGGTGACCGTGATGTCGAACGCGGCGTGCGCCAGCGCGGAACCGCGGTCGAACTCCAGCGTGCCCGCGATCGTCAGCGTCGGCCGCAGCCACGACCCGGTCGCGTCCGACGAAACCGTGCGGAACCGGCGGAACGCGCCGAACCGCTCGTGCACGCGCCGGCGCGCTGCCTGGATGTCGCCGGCGTGGGGCGCCACGCCCGACGTCCACCGGATCGCCGTCAGCGGCGCGTCCGGATCCAGCAGGCCACCGATGATCCGGGACGCTTCCTCGGCCTGGAGTTCCGCCTGCCGCTGCGCGAACGCGTGCATCAGTCCGGACGAGAGGATCGATCCGGCGCAGCCGATCAGGATCGCCGCGAGGGCGATCCGCTCACCGCGCAACGCGTTGCCGCTGCGCCGGATCCGACGGAGGGCGACGATGCCCAGGAACGCCCCGATCAGCCCGACGGGCGGGCAGCAGGGAATCAGCGCCAGGATGAGCGCGGCCAGGGCAAGGACGGACCTCGGCGCCGGGGCGGCGGTGGCATCGGCGCCGGCGCGCGCACGCGATCCGCCGCGGTCCGGCCGGCCGGATGGCGCCCTGTCAGACGGTGCGTTCGGATTCGGCGTCACCACGGGAGGAGGACGCCAGCATACCCCCCGCGTCGCGCAGCCTGCGGGATACACTCGCCGCCGTGACGCCCGCGTCCCGCCGCATCGATCCATCGCCCCTCGGCACGGCAACGGCCGCAGTCGGCGCGCCGAGCGCGGACCGGCGCGGCGCGGCCGAGGCGCCGACGCCACGATCACTCCCGCGCCACGGGCGTGCCGTCGTGCTGGGACTCGGCCGCTTCGGGGGCGGGGCGGGCGTGACGCGCTTCCTGGCGGACGAGGGGCTGGAGGTCACGGTCCTCGATCCGGCACCGGCGGAAGCCCTGGCCGCGTCGATCGAGTCGATCTCGGACCTCATCGCAGCGGCGCGCGTCCGGACCGTCATCGGCGCGGCGTCCCACGACGCGCAGGCGCCGCTGATCGTCACTTCCGCGGACCTGGTCATCGCCAATCCGGCGCTGCCCCGCCCCTGGGACCACCCGCTGCTCTGCGCCGCGCGCGCCGCGGGCGTGCCTGTCACGACGGAAATCCGGCTGGTGACCGAGCGCATTCCGAGGTCGCGCGCGATCGGCGTGACGGGCTCCGCGGGCAAGTCGACGACCAGCGCCATGATCCACGCCATCCTGCGCCGGCTCGGCCGCTCCGCGCATCTCGGCGGCAACATCGGCGGATCGCTCCTGCCGGCCCTGCCCCGGATCGGCGCCGAGGACGACGTCGTGCTGGAACTCTCCAGCGCGATGCTCCACTGGCTCGGCGACGCCGCGGATCCCGCGCACCCGACCGGGTGGTCACCGCGGACGGCGCTGCTGACGAACATCGCACCCAACCACCTGGACTGGCACGGCTCGATGCAGCACTACCGCGCGTCGAAGGCGCAGATCTTCCGCAGCCAGCAGGCGCATGACCGCGCCCTTCGCGGAGACACCGAGGCCGGGCTGGACGCGCTGGCGGAACGCATCACCCTGGGCATCCCCGGTCCGCACAACCGGCGGAACGCCGCGATGGCGGTCCGGACGGTGGCGATGCACCTCGACACCGACGAGTCGCCGCTCGGGGCGCTGCTCAGCGACTTCCGCGGCCTGCCGCACCGCCTCGCGCTGGTTCTCGAACACGACGGGCGCCGCTTCTTCGACGACTCCAAGTCCACCGTCCCGGAGGCGACATGCCTGGCCGTCGAAGCCTTCGACGATGTCCGGCGCGTGCACCTCATCGCCGGCGGCTATGACAAGGGCATCGACCTCGCGCCGATCGGCGCGCTCGCGTCGCGGGTCGGCCGGCTGTACACCATCGGCACCACCGGCCGCACGATCGCGGCGCACGCGTCGCGCGCCGGCGCGACCCCGGTCGAGTGCGGCTCGCTCGACCGCGCGGTCGAACAGGCGCTCGCCGCGATGCACGCCGGTGACGTCCTGCTCCTCAGCCCCGGCTGCGCGTCATGGGACCAGTTCACGGACTTCGAAGCGCGCGGAAAGGCGTTCGCCGCGGCGGTTGCGCGGCTGACTGGCACCGCGGTGTGAGGGCGCGGCCCGGCGCCGGCGAGGCCGTCAGAACTCCGCCGTCCGGGGCGCGCGGGGGAACGGAATCACGTCCCGGATGTTCGCCATCCCCGTCGCATAGATGATCGTCCGCTCGAAGCCGAGGCCGAACCCGGCATGGGGTACGGTGCCGTATCGGCGCAGGTCGCGGTACCACCAGTACGGCGCGGCATCCAGACCCATCTCGGCGATGCGGCGGTCCAGGACGTCCAGCCGTTCCTCGCGCTGCGATCCGCCGATGATCTCGCCGATGCCCGGCGCCAGGACGTCCATCGCGGCGACGGTGCGCTCGTCGTCATTGAGGCGCATGTAGAAGGCCTTGATGGCCTTCGGGTAGTTCATGACGACGACCGGTCGCCCGACGAGTTCCTCCGTCAGGTACCGCTCGTGCTCCGACTGCAGATCACAGCCCCACCGGACCGGGAACTCGAAGGCCCGTCCGTCGGAGACTGCCTTCTCGAGCCGGCGGATCGCCTCGGTGTACTCCATGCGTTCGAACGAGGCGTCGATGAACGTCTCCAGCCGCGTGATGCACGATCTGTCGATGCGGTCGGCGAAGAATTTCATGTCGTCCGCCCGCTCCTCCAGGAGCGTCCGGAAGATCGCCTTCAGGAAGTCCTCGGCAAGATCGGCGTCCGCCGCGAGATCCGCGAACGCGATCTCCGGCTCGATCATCCAGAACTCGGAGAGATGTCGCGTGGTATTGGAGTTCTCGGCGCGGAAGGTGGGGCCGAACGTGTAGACCTTCGACAGCGCGCACGCGTACGTTTCCACGTTGAGCTGGCCGGAGACGGTCAGGAACGCCTCCTTCCCGAAGAAGTCGTTCGAGAAGTCGACACCGCCGGCGGGCGTCCGCGGAATATTCAGCATGTCCAGCGTCGAGACGCGGAACATGGCGCCCGCGCCCTCGCAGTCGCTCGCGGTGATGATCGGCGTGTGGATCCAGCAGAATCCCCGCTCGTGGAAGTACCGGTGGACCGCCTGGGCGAGGCAGTTGCGGACGCGGGCGATGGCGCCGAAGGTGTTCGTCCGCGGCCGGAGGTGGGCGATCTCCCGGAGATACTCGAACGAATGCCGCTTGGCGGCGACCGGGTACGTCTCCGGATCATCCACCCAGCCGACGACCCGGACCGACGCCGCCTGCACCTCCACCGACTGCCCCGCGCCCGCGCTCGCCACCACGGTTCCGGTGACGTCGACCGAGCAGCCAGTCGTGAGACGCTGCACGTCCGAGGTGTAGTTCGGCAGGTCCGACGGCGCGACGACCTGCACGGGATCGAAGCACGACCCGTCGTGCACGTGGAGGAAGGAGAGTCCCGCCTTCGAGTCCCGGCGCGTCCGGATCCATCCCTGCACGCGGACGGCTGTTCCCACCGGGATCCGGCCGGCCAGGAGCGCCGTGACCGGGGTCGTCTGCATCGTCGTCGGTGTCGTCGTGTTCATCGGTGTCATCATCGCCGGCCGCGGCGTTCCATGCCCGGTATCCGGCGCGGAGTATACCGGTGCGTTGCGCGCCGCCCGACCGCCCTTCCGCCGGCCGGGCAATCGCCGGACCGGCACCCCGTGACCGTCCGCGCGACGCACGGCGTCGCCGGAAGCGCGCGGCCCTGAGCGTCATCCCTCGAGGATCGCCCGGGCGCGGCCGAGCGCCATCGCGAAGCTCGCACATACGTTCGCCGGACCCAGCCGGAGGGTGAGGCCGGCGGCGCCGATCGCCCGCGCGGGCTGCGGCTGCACGCCGGAGAGGACGAGGTGGGTCCCCTGGTGCCGGCAGCGTTCGTGGATCTCCGACAGTGCGCGCAGGCCCGTGGCATCGACCACGGGCACGTGCCGCATGCGCAGGATGAGCACCTTCGGCGGATGCTCGATCTCGAAGAGCATGTTCTGGAACCGCTCCGCCGCACCGAAGAAGAACGGCCCGTCGATCTCGAAGACCTCCACGCCGTGCGGAATCTGGTGGGCGCTCGTCCGGTCCGGGTCATCGCTGCCGTTTCCTTCCCGCAATTCACGGGTGATGAAGCCGGCCTGGGTCGTCACGCTCATGCGGTGCATGAACAGGAGCGACGCGAGCACGACGCCCACCTGGATGGCGACGACCAGGTCGACGAAGAGCGTCAGGCCGAAGGTCACCAGCATGACCAGCGCATCGCTGCGCGGTCCGCGGAACATCCGCGCGAAGAGATGCCAGTCGGCCATCCGCCACGCCACCACCAGGAGGATCGACGCGAGCGCGCACAGCGGGATCTCGCTTGCCCACCTGCCGGCGAAGAGCACGACCAGCAGCACGAACAGGGCATGCACGATGCCCGCGACCGGGGAGGTCGCGCCGCTGCGGACGTTCGTCCCGGTCCGCGCGATGGCGCCGGTGGCCGGGATGCCTCCGAAGATGGGCGCGGCCACGTTCGCCACGCCCTGCGCGACCAGTTCCGTGTTCGAGCGGTGCCGGCCGCCGGTCATGCCGTCCGCGACGACGCACGAGAGCAGCGACTCGATGCCCGCGAGCAGCGCGATCGACACCGCGGGCGAGAAGACCTGCCGGATCGTTTCCAGCGAGAGGTCGGGCAGCCGGGGCGCCGGCAGCGTGGACGGGATCTCGCCGAAGCGACCGCGGATCGTCTCGACGTCGAGGCCCAGCAGCTTCGCCGCAACGGTGGCGCCGACCACGACGAGGATCGGACCGGGCAGCTTCGTCGTCACCCGCGGCCAGAGGACGAGGAAGACGACGCCGCCTGCGGTCATGAGCGCGGCGGCCGGACTCGTCTCACCGATGTTGCGCCACCAGGACGCGACCTGTCCCGGCAGGTGCGCCGATGCCTCCTCGATGACGAGTCCGAGCGACGCGGGCACCTGCGACGCGAGGATGATGACGGCGATGCCGCTCGTGAAACCGACGATGACCGGATACGGCACGAACTTGATGATGCCGCCGAGCCGGAAGGCGCCCATCAGGATCAGCATGAAGCCCGCGAGCATGGTCGCCGTCGCGAGCCCGCTGTAGCCGTGCGTCTGCACGACACCGAAGATGATCACGATGAACGCGCCGGTCGGGCCGCCGATCTGGAAGCGGCTGCCGCTCAGTCCGGAGATCAGGAACCCCGCGACGATCGCGGTGATGAGCCCCTGCTCCGGACGCACGCCGGAGGCGATCCCGAAGGCGATCGCCAGTGGAAGCGCCACGATGCCGACGACGATGCCGGCCAGGAGGTCCCGCCGGAGCCGGTCCAGCGAGTACCCGCCGCCGCGGAGGAGTGTGAGGAGCTGCGGCTCCAGTCGATCGGTGGGAACTCCGGCCATGTGCGGGAGTGCTCCTCAGGTCTCAGCGCGCTCGTCCGGTGACGACGCGCGCGTCGGACGCGGTACCGGCGGGTCTGCCGCCGCGCCGCCCAGCCTCGCCCGGACCGCGCACCATGCGCACCCACCGGGGTGCGTCGATCAGGCCGAAGCCGCCGAGCATACCGCGCACCGCCGTCCGGATCGCGCCTCGCCGCAGCGCGCCCGCGGCCCGGCAGGCGCCGGTCGCACGCGGCGGCATCGCCATCCACCGGGTTCGAAGGCCGGCCGGCCTCGTCGCTGTCGTCCGCCCGTGTCCGGGCGCGTCCCGGCCCCTCGGCCGCACGCCCCTCCGGTCGCCCGGTCGGCGCCGCCGTTCATCGCCGCCAATTTGGCAGCAGACGGTCACGGGCGGGCACCGCGTGTCACGCGCGGAGTCACCGCACCGCCCGACGTGGTCGAATCCAGCCCGGCACGGCAGTTGCGATGTGCGGCGTTCCTCGCGCCATGGGCCTGTGCACCGACCAGTTCGACCACCCCGCTTCCGAGGAGCGTCCGGCGGCATCAACCGCCCGCCTGACGCTCCTGCTGTCGTATACCGGCGGCGATCCTGCCCGGACGGTCGCCGATGCGGTCGAGCAGGTGGCCATGCTCCTGGCCCCGTTCGGGATTGCGAGCGTCGTCGCCGGCTCGGGCGAGGAGGCGGCCCAGGTCATTCAGCGCCAGCGGATCCACATCGCCGTCGTGGACTGGGGCATCCCGATGCGCCGCGAGGCGCAGCCCGGGACCCCGGCCGGCGGGCGCGTCCTCCAGCTTCTCCGCCGTCTCGATCCCGCCCCGCCGGTCGTTCTCGTCCGCCCGCCGCAGCCGGTGGCGCGCGACAGCGCCCGCGGCCTCAGCGAGGCGCTGCGCGAGGGCGCCTTCGCGGTCGTCGACCGGCCGGTCCATCCGGAAACTCTGCTCGAAGTCCTGCGCCGGATCGTCCGGCGCCACTACCGGAATCACTGGCCCGCCGCCTGACGCGGCGGGCGCATGCAAGGAGATTGAGGTCCATGAAGGTTCGACCCCTCGGCGACAAGATCCTCATCAAGCGGGACGAGGCAAAGTCCCGGACCGAGTCCGGCATCTTCCTCCCTGAGACGGCAAAGGACAAGCCGCGCCAGGGCAAGGTCGTGGCAACCGGCAGCGGTCTGCTGAACCGCGATACCGGCGAGTACATGCCGTTCACGGTGAAGAAGGGCGACACCGTCCTCTTCACCAGCTACTCGGGCACCGAGGTCAAGATCGACGGTGAGGAGTACCTCATCATGACCGAGGATGACGTCCTGGGCATCGTCGACTGAGCGCGTGACCACACGCGCCGCCGACCGTCACCAGGACATGCTCCGACACCAGCGGCCCGATCTTCGCGGCCGCGCCGCCAGGAAAGCGACATACGCCACATGGAACGAGGCCCCCTCCTCGACATCCTCCGATCGATGAAGGACACGAACCTTGAACTCGATCTGATCCTGATGGGCGAGGATCATCCGATCCAGATCCGCAACGTGGTCGACGCCGAGCCGCTGCACAGTGCCCACGGCATCAAGATCACGACGAAGCAGAACTACATCTGGGTCGACGCAAGCCACGTCTCCGCGGCGTGGCAGGCGCGATCGGACATCTGAACGGACGAGTGACCGGAAGAAGGTATCTGGATCCATGGCCATCTCATCCGAACAGCTCCGCGCCGCCCTTCACGACCTCAACGGTCAGCGGGACGTCCGCGTCCAGTTCGACCATGCCGATTCCTGCATCATCCCGAAGGCGCTCGTCGTGCCGCTCGAGGAGGATCGTCTGCTCAAGCTGACCGACGGCGCACGCGAGTACCTGATCGACGTGCAGCGGGTCGCATGGATCGAGATCGGCCCCGCGCTGGGAAGCGGCCTTCGGGCCTGACCCGGCACCCACAGAGAACACCAACGGCCAGAACACCAGGAGTACATCATGGCTGCCAAGCAGATTGCCTACGACGTTGATGCCCGCGAGCGGATGCTCCGCGGCATCCAGAAGCTCGCCAAGGCGGTGAAGACGACGCTCGGTCCCTCCGGACGCGTCGTCATCCTCGAGAAGTCATTCGGTTCGCCCACCGTCACCAAGGACGGCGTCACCGTCGCGAAGGAGATCGAACTCGACGATCCCTACGAGAACATGGGCGCCCAGATGGTGAAGGAAGTCGCCCAGAAGTCGTCCAAGGATGCCGGTGACGGCACGACGACCGCGACCGTCTACGCGGAAGCGATCTTCACCGAGGGACTGAAGAACATCACCGCCGGCGCGCATGCCCACGAGGTCAAGCGCGGCATCGACGCTGCCGTCGACGCGATCGTCGCCGAACTGAAGAAGATGTCGAAGCCCGTCAGGAGCTCGACGGAGATCGCCCAGGTCGGCATGTGCGCGGCCAACCAGGATCGTCGCATCGGCGAGATCATCGCCGAGGCGATGGACAAGGTCGGCAAGGACGGCGTCATCACGGTCGAGGAGGGCAAGAGCCTGGACACGACCGTCGAACTCGTCGAGGGCATGCAGTTCGACAAGGGCTACCTGAGCCCCCACTTCGTCACGAATCCCGCGCAGATGGAGTGCGTGCTCGAGGACTGCTACGTGCTTGTCCACGAGAAGAAGCTCTCCTCCGCCAAGGACCTGCTTCCGATTCTCGGGAAGGTCGCCGAGAGCGGCCGGAGCCTGCTGATCGTCGCCGAGGACATCGAGGGTGAGTCTCTCGCCACGCTCGTCGTCAACAAGCTCCGCGGCGTGCTCAAGGTGGCCGCCGTGAAGGCGCCCGGCTTCGGCGATCGCCGCAAGGAGATGCTCGGCGACATCGCGACCCTCACCGGCGGCACGGCGATCATGGAGGAACTGGGGATCGACCTCGAGTCGATCGGCCTCAACGATCTCGGCCGCGCGAAGAAGATCACCATCGACAAGGACAGCACCACCATCGTCGAGGGTGCCGGGAAGACGAAGGACATCCAGGGCCGGATCGAGCAGATCAAGTCCCAGATCGAGAACACCTCCAGCGACTACGACCGCGAGAAGCTCCAGGAGCGACTGGCGAAGCTGGCGGGCGGCGTGGCCCAGATCAACGTCGGCGCCGCGACCGAGGTCGAGATGAAGGAGAAGAAGGCCCGCGTCGAGGATGCGCTGCACGCGTGCCGCGCCGCGGTCGAGGAGGGCGTCCTGCCCGGCGGCGGCGTCGCCGTGCTCCGGGCGAGGAACGTGCTCGACGGGCTGCGGAAGAAGTCGAAGGGCGATGAGCAGGTGGGCGTGGACATCGTGCACCGCGCGCTCGCGGCGCCGCTGCGCCAGATCGCGACGAACTGCGGCCTCGAGGGATCGATCGTCGCCTCGAAGGTGGAGGAGGCGAAGGACACGAACTTCGGCTTCAACGCCGTCTCGCATGCCTACGAGGATCTCGTCAAGGCCGGCGTGATCGTGCCGACCAAGGTGGAGCGCATCGCCCTTCAGAACGCGGCATCCATCTCCGGACTGCTCCTGACCACCGACTGCGCGATCACGGAGATCAAGGAGAAGAAGGAGAAGGCGCCGGCGGGCGGCGGCATGGAGGACTACGACTACTGAACCGCCGGCCCGGTCGACCGACCGGTCCGATGACATCCCGATGCCTGATCATGCCTGATCATGCCGCGGGCCGGACGACCGATCGTCCGGCCCGCGGTCTGTTTCCGGCAGTCCCCGCGTATGCCGGGGCCGGCCACCGGAGCCGCCGCATCGCGCCGGTATACTCGCCGCCCATGCTCGATGGGCGGGTGGATGACGCGAGGCTCCGGGTGGCCATGATCGGCGGCGGCCGCGGCGCGTTCATCGGCGCCGTCCACCGGGCCGCGATGCGCCTCGCGGGCGGCTTCCACCTGTGCGCGGGCGCGCTCTCGTCGGATCCGCAGCGGGCGGTCGCCGGCGCCGCGGATGTCGGCATTCCGCGCGGACGCGCGTCCGGGGACTGGCGATCACTCCTGGCCTCGGAATCGGCGCGGCCGGCCGACGACCGGGCGCGGCTCGTCGTCATCGTCACGCCCAATCATCTCCACCACGCACCCGCCGACGCCGCGCTCCGCGCCGGCTTCGACGTCGTGGTGGACAAGCCGCTCGCGACCACGAGCACCGACGCCCTCGACCTTGCCCGGCGCGCCTGCGCGACCGGGCGTCTCCTCGCGGTCACGTACAACTACACCGGATACCCGATGATCCGCGCGGCCCGGACCCTGGTCCGGGACGGCGCCCTCGGCACGATCCGCAAGGTGCTCGTCGAGTATCACCAGGGGTGGCTCTCCCGACCCGTCGAGCAGGACGGCCAGAAGCAGGCGGCATGGCGCACGGATCCGGCGCAGGCGGGCGTCGGCGGCGCGATCGGCGACATCGGGTCACACGCGGAAAACCTGGTCGGGTTCGTGACGGGACTGGAGATCGCTTCGCTCTCGGCGATGACGCGCGCCTTCGTCCCCGGTCGCCGACTCGATGACGACGCGAACGTCTTCCTGCGCTTCCACGGCGGCGCGGGCGGCGTCCTGATCGCCTCTCAGATCTGCACGGGCCAGCGCAATGACCTGGTCCTGCGCCTCTGGGGGACGAAAGGCGGCCTGGAGTGGCGGCATGACGCGCCGGAGACGCTGATCCTGCGGCGCGAAGGCGGCTCGGAGGAACACCTGCACCGGGCCGATCCGGCGCTGCCGTCGGAGGCCGCGCACGCGTCGTCTCTCCCGGCCGGACACCCCGAGGGGTTCCTGGACGCGTTCGCGAATCTCTACCGCGGGATCGCGCGCACGCTGCGCGGCGGACACGATCCGCTGCTCCCCGGCGGCGTCGACGGTGCGAAGGGCGTCCGGTTCATCGAGTGCGTCGCCGCCAGCGCCGCGCGCGACGGCGCCTGGACCGAGGTGCCGCCCGTCCCTCACGACCTGTCACCCGGTCCGTCACGTGACCTTCAGACCGGATCCGCACCCGGAGTCACCCGATGAGCATGTACGCCGCCCCCGGCATGGACCGATCCGCCGCGACCATTCCGCCGTCGCTGACCTGGCGGCTGTCGCTCATGATGTTCCTCCAGTACGCGATCTGGGGCGCGTGGCTGCCGATCCTCTTCCCGTTCCTGCTGGGACATCGCGGGTTCTCGATGGCGCAGACAGGCGGCATCTTCGCCGCCGGCGCCGCGGGCGCGATCCTCGGGCCGTTCATCGCCGGGCAGATCGCCGACCGCCACTTCGCGACGCAGAAGTTCCTCGCCGCGAGCCACTTCGCCGGTGCGATCCTCGTCTGGTTCCTCGCCACGATCGACCAGTACACGCCCTTCCTGGTGGTGTCGGTGTTCTACGGCATCATCTACGCGCCGACGCTCGCGCTGACGAACTCCCTGGCATTCCACCACCTCACCGACCGCGACCGGCAGTTCGGCCCGATCCGGCTCTGGGGCACGATCGGATGGATCGCCGTCGGGATCGCGGTGGGTCAGTGGCTGCTGCACGCCCACTCCCCGGCGGCCGCGGAAGGCGAGGCGCTGACGGCCGCGTGGAACGCCGGTCGCGCGGACGCGTTCCGACTCTCGGCCGTCCTGGGCGTGATCATGGCCGTCTACTGCATGACGCTGCCGCATACGCCGCCGGCAGCGGACGCCGCGCAGCGGAACGCCACGCTGGAGGCGCTCGGCGAGATCCGTCGCCGTCCGCTCATCATCCTCTTCCTGCTGGCCATTCCGGTCAGCATGATCCACCAGTTCTACTTCGTCTACACCTCCGACTTCCTCTCCGGCCTGCAGGCCGGGAGCGCCCGCGCCGACGCCTTCGCCGACGCCATCGGGCGCATCCTCGGCGTCGGCGGCGGCGGGCTCATGACGATCGGGCAGATGTCCGAGATCGCCGTCCTGGCGCTCATCCCCATCCTGGCGAAGCACCTCTCGCGCAAGCAGCTGCTGGCGGTCGGACTGGCGGCGTATGCACTCCGCATGGCGATCTTCGCCTTCGTTCCGTCGATCGGCCCGGTCCTGCTGGGCGTGGCGCTGCACGGGTTCTGCTTCGGCTGCTTCATCTTCGTGGCGTTCATGGTGGTCGACGAGGAGACCACGCCGGACGTCCGCGCCACCGCGCAGAACCTCTTCAACATGGTCATCGTCGGCATCGGCATCGCGATCGGCTCCATGGTGGCGACGCGCATCGGCGCCTGGGCGACCGTCCCCCGCCTGGACGACGCGGGCGCTCCCATCCTGGGCGAGAACGGCGCGGTGCAGACGACGCTCGACTATGTCCGGCTCTTCTCGTTCCCGATGTGGGCATCGATCGCGTGCCTGGTGCTGCTCGGGCTGTTCTATCCGGGCGGGAAGCGCGACCCGGGAGCGCCGGCGCCGCAGCGCTGATGGTGCCGCCAGACCCCGATGACTGTGTGCCCGTCCGGCGAGGCGCACCGGTCTGCGGCGATGACATCGAGCCCTGCGGCTGCACGCGTGTGCCGGGCCTGGCGCGAGCGTACATGCACCCTGTCCTGGATCGGATCGGCACGACGAGGGAGCGCATGACGACCGGGAGTCGCACGACGCGAGGGTCGCGCATGACCACACGGGAACGCATGCATGCGCAGGGGACTGCGTCCCCCCGCACCCACGCAGCGCCGGCAGTCCATCGAGCTGCACCGTACGTCCGAGCGCCCTTCCGGTGCAGCGCGATCGCACTCGGCGACGAAGCAGCCCCGAGCCCGGGTCGGGCGCGGGGCTGACAAGCGGACAGGGTGGGATTCGAACCCACGTTACCCCGAAGGGTAAACCGGTTTTCGAGACCGGCGCGTTCAACCGCTCTGCCACCTGTCCGGGCGGGTCGGGGATTGTCGCGGATGCCGGGTGATCCGTCAACGCTCCGGAACGCGCGGTGATGCCGTGTCCCTGCGGCCCGCGGAACGCCATCCATGGCGCAGGAAACGCGGGAGCCCGGAGTGATCCTCCGGGCTCCCGCACTGCACTCGTCCCGGTCACCGCGGGTCGGCGGCCGTCAGTCGCACGGCCCCCACGCCGACAGCAGCGCCAGCAGGTCATTGAAGTCGGCCGTGCCGTTTCCATCGATGTCCGCGGGGCACCCGCCCGGGCACGGTCCCCAGGCCGACAGCAGCGCCAGCAGGTCATTGAAGTCCGTGGTCCCGCTTCCGTCGATGTCGGTCGGACACGACGGCGGCGGCGGTGCCTCGCACTCGATGACCAGCGTGCCGGAACCCGTCGCGCTGCCGTTGCCGCCCACGCGGATCAGGTACGTCAGTCCGACCGAACCCGGCAGCACGATCTGCGTCGCGCATCCGGTGCCGCACGCGACGACGTTCTGCCCGGGCTGCGTCGGACAGGAGCCGCCGAAGTACACGGCGATGCGTGCGTCGTAGTCGACATCGCAGAGCGAGATCGTCACGTTTCCGCCGCAGTCCGGCGCGTACAGGAACCAGATGTCCTGCTGGATGAGCGTCGGGCTGGTGCAGTTGAGAACCTCATCAGGACCATCGGTCGTCGCGCTGATCGTCGTGAAGCCGTGGCTGCCCGCACCGACCACCTGCGCCGCGGCGCAGGCGTTGTTCGCGGGCGGCGGCGGCGGCGGTTCGCTGCCGATGTCCTCGATCTGGCCGCTGACCACCAGCGCATACCCCTGCTTGAGCTGGTTGACCGCGTGTGCCCGGACGCGGATCGTCCACGTGCCCACGGGCGGACTGTTGAGATGGACCTGCTCCACGTTGTTCCGGTCATCCCGGCTGCCGCCCGTCGTGGAGGATCCTCCGGAGAAGACGTTGCCGCGGTACAGCGTGCCCGACGGGGAGTACACCTCCAGGTCGAGATCGTTGATCGGCGTGAAGGAGGCACCCGCCGTGGCGCCACGGTCGGTGAACACCATCGTCACCTTGAGGCGCTGCGCCGATCCCAGGACCTGGACCTGGTGATCCTCCTGCTGGCCGGTCGTGAAACCGTCCGCATTGCGCCGCTGGCGCACGACCACCTGCCGCGACGAGCCGGGAAGCGTCATCGCGTCACGGGCGAGGATCCGGCCCCATCCCTCCAGGTTGCTCGGGTACCCGGACACGCCGGTCATGTCCGTCGCGGAGTTGACGAGCATCGCCTTGACGAGCGCCCCGGTCGGCGTGAATGCGTTTCCGGGCGTCGCCACGCCCGTGGGGTAGTAACCGTCCACGAAGTACTGCCGCATGAGCAGGCCCGCGCCGGCGACCGCCGGGCTGGCCATCGAGGTGCCGGACTCCGAGATCGTGCTGCACGACGTTCCGGAACGCGACGAATTGGTGCTGCACCCGGGCGCGTAGACCTCGGGCTTGCGGCGCTGGTCGGCGGTGGGTCCGGCCCCGCCCGTGCAGTGCTGATGCTGGTTCGGCGTCGGGTTCGTGGCGCCGACCGCCAGCAGGTTCTTCGCGTTCTCCGGATTCTTCAGCGTGCTCGTATTCGTCACGGCGAGGCAGCAGAGCGAATCCTCGTAGTCCCACGAGAAGGTGTCGAACCCACGGGCCAGGCTGTTGTAGGCCGTCGTCGAGTCATCGCCCCACGAGTTCGTGTGCACCCGGGCCCCCTGGTTGTGGTGCGTGATCAGGGCATTCCGGATCGACGTCTCGTTGTAGGAGGGCGTCAGGTTGTAGACGAGTTTCGCCGCATACGCGACGCCGCGCGTGTTCGCGTTCGAGTTCGCATCACCGACCGCCGTTCCCGCCACGTGCGTTCCGTGCGACGAGGCGCCGGCCGACGCGTTGTACGCGAGGATCTTCCGGTGGAGCGGCCCGATGGGCTGCGTGTCGGAGAACGAGCAGTGATTGCGGTCGACGCGCGTATCGAGGATGCCGACGACCTGCCCCTCGCCGCGCAGTCCGTTCGTGTACAGGGGGAACGTGCCGCTCTGGTTGCTCTGCACGATCCAGCGGGCATTGTTGTTCCGCAGCGTGATGTCCGGACCTTCCTCGACGTACTGGATCCACGGAACGGACCGCAGCGCTTCCAGCTGCTCGAACGCGATCGTCGCCGCGACGATGTGCGTCCCGCCCATCGAGTCGGTGAAGTGGACCGCCGCGCCGAGCGCCGCCAGTTCCGCCGCGGCGGACCCGGGATCGACATCCTCGAACAGGGTCACGTCCACCGGGATGAGCCCGGCGTCGTACAGCGCCTGCCGCGCGTCCGAGACGCCGGCGCGCCGCCCGAGTTCGGGGTCCAGCCGCCATGCATCGTCGTACTCGCCCGCCCAGACGACGAAGTCCATCCGGCGGAGCGCCGCGGCGTCGGCCGCGCGGAAGTCCGTCAGCCAGGCGAACGCCGGGAGATACGCCCCGGGTACCACCCCCGCCTGCTGCAGCATGCGCTCACGGGCCGGGGTCATCGGCCCGTCCAGCGCGATCACGCCGCGGTGGACGGCGCGCAGCGCATCCGCCGGGCCGAACCGCAGATCGCCTCGCATCGCCAGGTCCTGCACGCCGACCCGCAGGTACAGCCGCCCGGGCTCGATCGGTCCGCTCAGGTCCACCACCATCGCGCCCTCGTCGAATCCGGGCTGACCGTGGCGTCCGCCGGGATCGGCGAGCGGATCCTGCCCGAACCGGGCCGACGCGAGTCCGGCGGCCATCAGGATGACCGCAGGAACGATACCGACCCCGGAACGGGTGCGCATCCGCATCATGCTCATTCCTCGCTGCATGCCTCGCTGCATGTCTCTGGCCTGGTGGATCGACCCAGGACGGTCCGGCCGCACCCCTGCGACCGGCACCCCGTCGTGTCTCGATCCCCCGTATGTGTCCCTGTCCTGGACCGGGCGTGACCCGATCCCACGGCTTCCGAGGACAACATACGCGCACGCGGACGCGAGGTGGCCTGATTCCTGACGGAAAGTGCCGCCGTTCGCAGGAGTCCCCCGCATCGGCCTGCGCCACTGCGGGCGACGTCGATGCCCGCGCGCCGATCCCGGCGGGCCCGGGCAGGCCCCGGCGCGCCTTATCGACCCTGGACGTTGGGACCGAAACGCCAGGGAAGGTCGGGCGGTCGCGCGGCATTCAGGAGACGCAGCCACGGACTCTCCCGACCCTCCTCGGTCAGGAGCGCCGGATCGGGGAAGAGGACGCTCTCCAGCGACGGGTCCAGCGCGAGCAGGGAGCGCCCGAAGCTGGTCCAGGCGGGCAGTCCCCAGTTCTGCATTGCTCCGATCCGGACTTCGAGCACCGCCCCGCCCTCACCCTCGATGAGCAGGCGCGACACGCCATCGCCGCCGAGTCCGTGCTCGCCGACC
Source organism: Phycisphaeraceae bacterium (assembly GCA_019636755.1). Taxonomy (GTDB): domain Bacteria; phylum Planctomycetota; class Phycisphaerae; order Phycisphaerales; family SM1A02; genus JAHBWZ01. The sequence goes on from JAHBWZ010000003.1 coordinate 260,803, forward strand.
CGCGTGGGATCCACGACCGAGACGATCGGCGTCCGGAGCAGATACATGCTGTAGGCCATCGCCGCGATGCTCATCGCCGGCACCTCCCGCCCATCGGGATGTCGGACCACCCACCGGGATCCGGACTCCGCCGGATCGCCGGCGTCGATGCGGCGCAGGTCGAACGCCGGACCGGCGTGCGGCCGGACCTGGACCTGCCTCGGTGCCCCGCCGGCGCCGGGCCAGGACGCGGGGACAAGGTGCGGATCGACCAGCGGCGGGATGCCCGGCGCGGGCGTCCGGAGTTCGGCGTCCAGGTCCGCTTCCAGCACCAGGACCGCCGTCTCTCCGACGACCCGAAGGAACGTCTGGTCCTCGTCGGGAAGCGCATGGCCGATCTCGATCTCCAGCAGCGCGGGCAGGTCCTCCGCGCGCTCCCCGTCGCCCGCGCGCGGATACAGCGCGATGACCGGCGTCTGGTCGAGGCCGACACCGTACGCGCCGGGGTCGGCGGGCCGATCACTCCGGAGGCGCACCGGCGCCGTCAGCATCTTGTCGAAGAGACGATTCATGATGCGGAGGTCGACGACGGCGCCGGTCGTGGTGAGGCAGCGCCACACGCCGTCGATGCGATTGCTGTAGATCAGGTCCGCGCCGCCGCTGTCATAGAGCCGGATGGCGCCGATGCCGCGCTCGCCGGGCGCCAGTCGCTCCATCAGGCGCGCCGGCGGCGCTGCCGCGGAGGCCGCTTCACGCGCACGCTCCTCCAGCCGGCTGCCGGCGGACCACGCCGCGACGAGCACGATCACCCCGGCCAGGAGCACACCGGCGCGCACCATCACGCCGCCACCTCCGGCGCCGGTGACCCGCGCCTCCGGTCGAGGCCATCCTGGCGCCGCGCGGCCGCCGACCGATCCCGGCGCAGCAGCAGCCACCGGAGCAGGCCGCCGGCAAGCAGCGCCACCGGGCCGAGTCCGACGATCAGCGTGCGCCAGGCAAGACGATCGGCCGGCGGGACGTAATCGAATCCGCGCGATTCCGGACGGCGCGCCGCGATCGCGCCGAGTGCCGGACCGCCCCCCAGGTGGGCGACCGCGTTGACGAGCAGATGATCGGCGCGGAAGTCCGGATCGGTCAGGCGATGGTCCTTGAACATCTCCGAGCAGCCGATGAGCAGCAGCGCCGAGGCCGGCTGCGACGGATCCGGCGGCGCCAGGGTGCCTCCCTGGCGCGGCACGCCGCTGTCGTCCGGGGGCAGCGGCGACCACGCACCGAACCGCCCCTCGGCGAGGACGACGAGCGGACGTGATCCGCGGGTCGGCGCGGGCGCGTCGTCGCCGTCGGCCGGCGGTGCCACGGGACCTTCAAGCACCTCCGGCGGGAGGAAGCCGCGCGCCCATGGGTACGTCCAGGCGTGCGACGACGTCCGCACGAGCGCCCTCGCTTCCAGGCCTGCCGCCGCGAGCGCCGGCGCATCCAGCCGGATCCACGACGGCCAGATGAAGGCCTGGTCGCCGATTCCCCGGACAATCTCCGACGGCGCCTCCATGTTCGCGCTCGCCGCGCGGATCAGGAAACTCTCGGCCGAGTCCTGCACCTGCTCCATCCGCGCGCTGCCGCGATAGACCTGGGACTCCGCGCGGAGCGCCAGTCGCATCGAATCGAACACGACTTCACGTGGAACGACCAGGCCGATCGTCTCCAGCCAGAGCGTGTCGATCTCCGGGAACTGCGGCTGCGGCCAGTAGACGATGGCATGGCCGCGACCCGGATACTGCCGCGCCTGCATGTTGAAATGCTGCAGGGCGATGATGCCCGGCGTGCCGCGCGAAAGCGCGCCCGTGAATGCCTCGAGCATCGGTGTCGCCGGACGGCGCGGCTGGAGCCAGACCACGCAGTCAGCCTGTTCCGGAATCTCCGGCGCCGCGGGATCTGGATGCACCACGTCGAAGCCTGCATCGATCAGCAGGCGTCGCGCCCGTGCGTAGGGATCGGCGCCGGTCGGCGCGATCAGCCCCCGCTGCTGGAAGAGTTCGTGGGCCTCCGCGGGCGTGAGCCTCGGGACATCGGAGGCCAGCGCCACCAGCGGCGCGCGGCCGTCACGCACGCGGCGCAGCGCCAGCATCGCCCGCAGTTCCACCTGCGCCAGCGCGGACGGGTCCGCGAAGCGGACGGCCGCCGTCCTGCCGCCCGACTCGAAGAGGACCGAACACCAGGCGTGACGGACGCGCGTCACCTCCTCTTCCCGGTCGGTGAATGCCACCGGTCCGGCGCCGATCGCCTCCAGCCGCGCGATTCCGGAAGCGTCGAGCGACCGCGGTGCCACACGCTCGAAGCGCATGCCGCCGCGCCGCGCGATGGTCCGCATGACGGACTCCGCCTCCCGCACCGGTCCGCGCAGGCGCGGCGGAAGGGACGCCGGGTCGGAGAAGATCACGCGGATCCGACCATTCTCCGCGGCGACCTCGCGCGCCAGCGTGACGATTCCGGCGGGAATCGTGTGGATGCCGGCCGCGGTCAGGTCGATCCGCCCCGGCACCTGCGCCAGTCCCGCACCGGTCACGATCGCCGCCAGGGCGATCGCGGCGGTGACGGCGGCGCGCCGCACGGCGAGGCGGCCGGCACCCGCCGGTGTGCGCGGGTCCTCGCGCCGATCCCGGTCACGGCGCCGCATCCGCACCACCGCGACCACGATCAGCGCGGCCGCGGGAAGTCCGACGCCGATCCCGCGCCACAGCGCGCGGGTCCCGGCCGGGAACTCCTCCAGCGGCACCGCGTGCTGCGCGATCACCTCGGCGGCGATCAGCCGCTCTTCGGAGGCAACGGCGCCGAGAATCACCTCCAGCATGCGCCGGTGCGCGTATCCCTCCAGCACCAGGCCCTCGTCGCGAAGCGGCGTGCTCGCGCCCAGGATGATGATCGTGCCGCGCCACGGGTCGTCCGGGCGCAGCGCGATCGCGATCGCCTGCTTGGGCGCCGGGGCGGCGCGGGCAAAGCCCGACGCGAGGCGCTCGGCGGGAATCGACTCGGTGTCGACGGCAAGCAGACGGGATCGGTCGCTGCTCGTGGCGAGCACGACGGCGTTCCAGCCGTCCCGGACGCCCCGTTCGGACGAGGGCACGATCGGCGTCGGCAGTGCGAAGAGCAGGTTGCCGCTCACCGGTTCGGCCAGCTGATCGAAGCGCAGATTCGACGGCATCGCGCGGACCAGGAACGGCTGCTCACCCTCGCCTGCACGCTCGAGACGCCCGGCGACGGTGTCGAGCAGGACATCCGGAACGCTCTCGAGGCCGAACGCGGCCAGCAGCGACTCGAGGCCGTATGGAACCCGGACCGCATCGAGCAGGCGCGGCGCCGCCTCGTCCGCGGAGATCGGCGCGGCTGCCGGTGCGGTGCGCAGCGAGCGCCGGCTCCCGGCCACCACGACGCTCCCGCCGCGATCGACGAACCGTTCGACCTCGCGCAGCGATGCGGCATCGATCGACTCCGGATCCACCAGAAAGAGAACGTCGGCGCGATCCGGGATCCGCAGCGACCGGGTATCGGCCGTCCCGGCGCGTGGCGACTCGATCTCGATGACCTCTCCGGACCGGCTGAGCGCGGCCGCGAGCTGCGCCGTGCCGGCGCCGGCCACGGCGAAGGTCGGGCGCGACGGCGCGTCCGCGCGGTCTGCCCAGGCGAGGATGAGCGACTGGACGCGCGGCAGGTGACGCGGCTCGATGCCGTTGATCGTGGCGACGGGCCTCGGCCCGTGCGCCACCGTCAGGCTGGACCAGACAAGCCGCTCATCGTGCCCGTCGCGCGTGACGGTGCGCATCCGGTACGGCGCGGCGCGGTCGCGGATCGCCAGCGCCTCCTGGTCCCCGCCGTCGGCGGGATGCAGCACCTCGTAGCGGAGCCGGCCGCCGGATGCGGCGGCGAGCGACTGCAGGATCCGCGTCACGTCCCGCGCCATGTGACGCATCGCCGCAGGAAGCGCCTCCGGCGGACTGACCCGGTAGGTGACGGTGATCGTCTCCGTCGAACCGCGGAGCCGCTCCCGCGTCGCGGCGTCCACCGTGAAGGCGCGACGGCCGGCGATCTCGATCCGCGCCCCGGGAAGCAGGTCGGCCAGGCGGACGACGGCCAGCGTCGCGGCCAGCCAGACGCCGATCGTGACCAGGGCGACAACGGTGGTGAGGCGTCGCATCAGGCGCGGAGCCGTTCAAGCAGGAGCGCGTTCAGGGCGAGCAGCACGGCGGCGAGCAGGATGAACCAGGCAACCGCACCGAGCTCGACGAGGCCGCGGACGAACGCCTCGAATCGCGGCGTGACCGAGATCGCGTCCCGCAGGATGCTACCGACGTGGAACGCCGGAACCAGTCCGTCCAGGATCGTGGCCACGCGATCATCACCGAGCAGCACCAGGAAGACGCCGATGACCGTGCTCAGTACGAACGCGACGATCTGGTCTCCGGAGAGCGCGGAGAGACACATGCCCAGCGCGATGAGCAGTCCTCCCAGCAGGATGGCACCGAGATATCCACCGGCGATCAGGCCGGGATCCGGCTCACCCAGCACGACGAGCATGACCGGGATCGGAAGCGATCCGGCCAGGAAGACGAAGTGCAGCGAGAGGGCCGCGAGGTACTTCCCGGCGATCGCCTGCAGGGGCACGATCGGCAGCGTCAGCAGCGACTCCAGCGTGCGCTGCTTGCGCTCTTCCGCCCACAGACGCATCGTGACCGCCGGGAGGAACACGGCCAGCATGAGCGGCAGCGACTCGAACCATGCGGTCATCTCCGCCCGCCCGGCGAGGAAGAAGTCGTTCATGAATACCGCGTTCGCCAGCACGATGAACCCGGTGAGGTACACGTACGCGATGCTGGAGTCGAAGTAGGCGCCCAGTTCCCGTCGCGCCACCAGCAGGATCGCGCGGAACCATCCCGCGTGCGCGGCACCGGCCGGGACCGTCGACGCGCTCATGCCGGCCCTCCCGCGGCGCGGACCGCAGCGCCGGCGCCCGCCTCCTCGCGTTCCATCCCCGTCCCGCCCACCATCTCCAGGAAGATGCCCTCCAGGTCCGTCCCCTTCCGTGCCGCACGGTCCCGCATCTCGGTGAGCGGCGCATCCGCCAGGAGCCGGCCGCGGTTGATGATCAGGAGTCGATCGGAGATGGACGCCACCTCGCTGAGGATGTGGCTGGAGAAGAGGATGGTCCGCGCCTCGCGCAGGGACCGCAGGAAATTCCTGAAGGCGACGACCTGCCGGGGGTCGAGCCCGTGCGTCGGCTCATCGAGCACGATGACCGCCGGGTCGTGGATCAGCGCGGAGGCCACGCCGATCCGCTGGCGGAACCCCTTGGAGCACTCGTTGAGCCGCTTGCGCAGGACCGTCTCCAGGGAGAGACCGGAGACCACCCATGCGAACCGGTCGTCCAGCCGCCGTCCGGTCAGTCCTCGCATGGATCCGACGAAGCGCAGCAGCCGGTCGACGCGCATCCCCTCCCAGAGTGCGCTGTGCTCGGGCAGATACCCCAGCCGGCGCCGGACCTCCAGCGGATGCCGTTCGACATCGAAGCCCGCAACCTCGGCGCGCCCCGAAGTCGGGCGCAGCCAGGTCGAGAGGATCCTGAGGAGCGTGCTCTTGCCCGCGCCGTTGGGGCCGAGGAACCCGACGATCTCCCCCGCGCCGATCCGGAACGACACCCGGTCGACGGCGAGCGTCGGCCCGTAGCGCTTGGTGACGTCGTGCACGGCGATCATGGCAGGTTTCCCTCCCGGACGCATGCATGCACGTCGCCGGGAGGGGCGGGAGTATACCGGCGGGGTGCATGCGCCGGACCGCTGAGTCACGCGTCAGCGCACCGTGCGGCCGGTCGCGAGCCCCCGGCGGTCGCACCCGGCAGGTCGATCCGGAGCACCCGTGTGCCGATCGGCCGGTCTCAGGGCGACGCCTCCGCCAGCCGGTGGCGCAGCAGCGCGGTCAGCCGCGCGCCGCCGCGCGACAGCGACCGGTCGCGGCGCCGGATGCACGCGATCTCGCGCCACGGGGCAGGCCCGGACCCGGCACCGGCATGACCGTCGGGCTCTGCGGAACCAGCAATGCCCGCGAGCGGAACCGCGCGGATCGCGCGCGACCTGCCGGCGCGCGCCGCCATCGCGGGCACGATCGAGACGCCGAGTCCCACCGCCACGAGTTCGAAGATCGTCGCAAGCTGCGCCGTCCGGCAGACCACGGATCGACGCACGCCGCCCGCCGCGCAGAGTGATTCGAATCGACTCATGATCGATCGGCGTGCTCACGATGGCCAGGTCCAGTTCGTTATCGATCACCGCCTGCACCAGGTCCGCGGTGAATGCCTCGCGGATCGTGACGGCAAGGTCCGGCATCTCCCGTCGCAGCGACCCGATCGCCGCCGGCAGGAGGTACGGCGCCATGGTCGGGATCGCCCCGAGTGTGATCGAGCCCGCGCCGCGCTCGAGTCCGTGCGACAGGTCCGCGCGGACCCGGCTCATCACGCGCAGGATCGCGCGGGCGCGCGGCAGCAGCGCCGTCCCGGCGTCGGTCAGCCTCGTTCGCGTGCGGTCCGATCGAACAGCCGGACGCCGAGGTCCTCCTCGAGCCGCCGGACGTGCTGGCTGACCGAGGGCTGCGCGACGCCGAGGACGTGCGCGGCCCGGGTCACGGACCCGCTCTCGGCCACGGCCACGAAGACGCGGAGCTGGCGGATGTCCATACGTTTTCCCTATGGGAGCGTGAGGATAGCCATCTTTGACGCCTCTGGCCTGCCGCCCTACCTTGCCCCTTGACCGCGACCGATCAACCGTCGGACGCACACCCCTCCGGAGCCAGAACCATGACGCAGACCCCCGTACCGCCCGCCGCCGGCTGTCCCCGACTCACCACCGCCGACGGCGCCCCGATCGCCGAGCAGCAGGCACTGACCGCCGGCCCCCGCGGCCCGGTCCTCCTTCAGGACGTGGCGCTGCTGGAGCAGATGCAGCACTTCAATCGCGAGCGGATTCCCGAGCGCGTCGTGCACGCGAAGGGCTCCGGCGCCTACGGCACGTTCACCGTGACCGGCGACATCACCAAGTACTCGCGCGCCCGGATCTTCGAGAAGGTCGGGAAGCGGACGGACCTCTTCCTGCGCTTCTCGACCGTCGCCGGAGAACGCGGCGCGGCCGACGCCGAGCGCGACGTCCGCGGTTTCGCGATCAAGTTCTACACGGAGGACGGCAACTGGGATCTCGTCGGCAACAACACGCCGGTCTTCTTCGTCCGTGATCCGTACAAGTTCCAGAACTTCATCCACACGCAGAAGCGCCATCCGCAGACCAACATGCGCGACATGGACATGCAGTGGGACTTCTGGTCGCTCTGCCCCGAATCGCTTCACCAGGTCACGATCCTCTTCTCGGATCGCGGCATTCCCGCCTCGTACCGGCACCTGCACGGCTTCGGCAGTCACACCTACTCGCTCGTCAGCGCGACTGGCGAGCGGACGTGGTGCAAGTTCCACTTCAAGTCGATGCAGGGCATCCGCAATCTCACCGACGACGAGGCGGCCGCGCTCATCGGCCGCGATCGGGAGAGTCACCAGCGCGATCTCTACGAGGCCATCGCGCGGCGAGAATTCCCGAAGTGGCGCGTCTGCATCCAGGTCATGTCGGCGGCCCAGGCCCGGACCTTCCGCTGGAACCCCTTCGACCTGACCAAGGTCTGGCCGCACGGAGAGTTCCCGCTGATCGAGGTCGGCGTCATGGAACTGAACCGCAATCCGGAGAACTACTTCGCCGAGGTCGAGCAGGCCGCGTTCAAGCCGGGTGCGTTCGTCCCGGGCATCGGTCCCAGCCCGGACAGGATGCTGCAGGCGCGTCTCATGTCCTATGCGGACACGCACCTGCATCGCCTGGGCGTGAATCACCACCAGATCCCCGTCAACCGGCCGCGCTGCCCCGTGATGAACTACATGCGGGACGGCCGGCAGGCGGACGCCGCGAACTCCGGCGGCCGGCCGAACTACTGGCCCAACTCGCTGGCGGGAACCCCGATGCCCGATCCGTCCGTCCGGGATCCCGCGTGGGACCTGGGCGCGACGGTCGTGGACCGGTACGACTCCACCGTGGATCACGACGACTTCACGCAGGCAGGCAATCTCTACCGGCTGTTCGACGACGGCCATCGGGAACGGCTCGCGCAGCGCATCGCAGGTGTGCTCGGACAGGCCCGACGCGAGGTCCGGCTCCGCCAGCTGTGCCACTTCTTCCGGGCCGACGAGGACTACGGGCGGCGCGTCGCGCGACACCTGGGCATCGATGACGTGCAGTCGATCCTGACGGAGATCAAGCCGCGCGAGACGTCCCGCGTGTGAGCGGCCGGCGCCGCCGGGTCAGGTCAGCCCCTGCTCCAGCATCGCCTGCGCGACCTTCGTGAACCCCGCGATGTTCGCACCGGCGAGGTAATTCCCCGGGACACCGAAGGCCTCCGCGGCGTCCCACGCCTGGTCATGCACGCGGCGCATGATCTCGCGCAGCCGTCGATCGACCTCCTCCGCGGTCCATGAGGTCCACTGCGCATTCTGGCTCATCTCGAGCCCGCTCGTCGCGACCCCGCCGGCGTTCGCGGCCTTGCCCGGCGCGAAGAGCACGCCCTGCGCCATGAGATCGTGGGCCGCCTCCAGGGTGCATGGCATGTTGGCACCCTCCACGACGAGCCGGACGCCGCCGGCGACCAGCGCCCGCGCGCCGGCGCGATCGATCTCGTGCTGCGTCGCGCAGGGAAACGCCGCATCCGCCGGCACCTGCCACTGACCCGGACCGCTGCCGGTGCCCTCCGACGCCGTGAACGTCGCGCGCGGATACCGCGTCACGTACTCCGAGATCCGACCCCGCAGGCGGTTCTTCAGGTCCATGACGAAGGCAAGTTTCTCCGGGTCGATGCCGTCCTGGTCGTGGATGAATCCGCCCGAGTCCGAGAGCGTGACCGGCACGGCGCCCAGGTCCAGGAGCCTGTGGCAGGTGTACTGCGCCACGTTGCCCGATCCGGAGATCAGGCAGCGCATCCCGGCAAGATGCCGGCCCGTCCGCTCCAGCATGTTCTGCGCGAAGTACACGACACCGTATCCCGTCGCTTCCGGCCTGATCCGGCTGCCGCCCCACGTGAGTCCCTTGCCCGTGAACACCCCGTTGAACGTGCCGGTCAGGCGGCGGTACTGGCCGAACAGGTACCCGACCTCGCGCGTGCCGACGCCGATGTCGCCCGCGGGCACGTCGCGATCCGCGCCGATGTGCCGGAAGAGTTCCGTCATGAAGGACTGGCAGAAGCGCATGACCTCGTCGTCGCTCCGACCCTTGGGATCGAAGTCGCTGCCGCCCTTTCCGCCGCCCATCGGGAGTGTCGTCAGCGCATTCTTGAAGATCTGCTCGAAGCCGAGGAACTTCAGCACGCTCAGGGTCACCGTGGGATGGAACCGGATGCCCCCCTTGTACGGCCCGATCGCGCTGGAGAACTGGACGCGATACCCGCGATGGACGCGGTACCGGCCGGTGTCATCGATCCACGGGACGCGGAACATGACGACGCGTTCCGGTTCGACCAGCCGCTCCAGGATCCGCGCGCGAAGGAACTCGGGGTGGCGGTCCAGCACCGGGCCGACGGTGCGCAGGATCTCCTCCGCGGCCTGGAGAAACTCCGTCTCATGACCGAGGCGCCGCGCGAGATCGTTCAGGACATTCTCGATCGCACCGGCCGCCGCCGTGCTGCACGGCAGCATCGTGCCTGCACCACCGGCCCCCGATGCAGTCACCTGTGTCATATCGCCATGATACCTGCACCGGGGACGGCTTCATGCGCCGACGGGAACGCCCCATCCGCCGCCGCCCGGTGTCGCGACCTCGAGTCGATCACCGGCGCCGACCTCCACCACGGTGCACCACGCGAGCGGTTCGATCGTGCCGCCGGAACGGATGATCCGCTGGCTTCCCGGCGCTCCGGACGCGCCGCCCGCGGCGCCGGCCGGACCCCGGACGCGATCCTGTGTCAGCAGCGACAGCGTCATCGGCGCGAGGAACCGGTACACGCGTCGCAGACCATCGCCACCCGGCCAGCGACCCTTCCCGCCGGAGCCGCGCCGGATCGCGAAGGACTCGATCTCCACCGGGAAGCGCGCCGCCAGGACCTCGGGGTCCGTGATGCGCGTGTTCGTCATGTGCACGTGGCGCCCGTGCACGCCGGCATGTCCGTCGCCCGCCCCGCCGCCGCCGCCGATCGTCTCGTAGTGACAGCGCGCGTCGCCGACGGCCGCGGCGCCACCGAACAGGACATTGTTCATCGTGCCCTGCGACGCGGCCGCCAGTCCGAACGCGCGCACCAGCGCGTTGGCGAGTCGCTGGCTGGTTTCCACGTTTCCGCCGGCGACCGCGTGACACGCCGCCGGGTCCGCCGAGAGGGGCGGCGCGACGATCGAGGGATCCGCCAGGACATGCACGCGTCTCAGCAGTCCTTCGCTCAGCGGCAGGTCCTGGCCGGCGACCAGCCGAAGCACGTAGAGAACCGCGCCGGAGACGACCGCGGGTGCGGCGTTGAGATTGCCGGGGTGCGGCGGCGTTGACCCCCGCAGATCGATCGTCGCATGACCGGACTCGACCCGCACGGTCACCGCGATCCGCGCGCCGTCATCGAAGGTCTCCTCGGCGGCACCGGCGTATCCCTCCAGGCCCTTCAGCGCGCGCCCGGCGGCATCCTCGGCGCGATCGAGCTGATCGGCCGCACGCTCCATGAACGTCGCGGCCCCGATCTCCGACGCGAATCGCTCCGCCGCCCCGATTCCAAGCCGGATGGCGGCGATCTGCGCGCGAAGGTCCGCCAGGTTCTCCGCGGGTGAGCGCGAGGGGAAGGGACCGCGGCGCAGTCCGGCGTCGATGGCGCGGAGATCGACGCGCCCGGCGCGGGCACAGCGCGTGGGCGGAATCACCACGCCCTCGTCCGCGAGGACGCGGGCGGTCGGCGGCATCGAGCCCGGGGTGCGCCCACCGATCTCCGCGTGGTGGGCACGACAGGCGACCCACGCGACCCGTTCCTGCCGGACGCAGACCGGTGCGAGCACCGTCACATCCGGCAGGTGCGATCCGCCGAAGGCCGGATGATTGACCACCGCGATGTCGCCGGGGCCGAGTGACAGCACACCGTTCACGGTCCGGACACAGACGCCCAGTGCCCCAAGATGCACGGGCACGTGCGGGGCATTGACCAGCAGGGCGCCGTCGGCCGTGAGCACGGCGCAGGAGAAGTCCAGCCGCTCCCGGATGTTCGTCGAGAGCGCGAGCCGGCGCAGCAGTTCTCCCATCTCGAGCGCGATGTGCTCCAGTCGTGCCGCGAAGATGGCGCGCGCCACGGGATCGGCACGCCGCGCAAGGCCCGCGGAGACCGGAGGCGCCCCCGCGACGTCCCGATCGGCGCGGATGGTGCCGGCCGGTGTCCGCGTCGCGTGCCAGCCGACCGGGACCAGCAGCGATGTCCCGGCCGCGGTGATCAGCGCCGGTCCGTCGACGCGGTCACCGGCCGCGATCGACTCGCCGCGCCGGACGGATGCCTCGACCACGCGCCCGGCCAGGCGCAGGCGTCGCGACACGCCGTGCGACGCATCACGGACCGGCGCGGTCCCGTCGCCGTGACCCGACGGACGCCTGCGCCGCCGCGGCGCGCGCTCGCGGACGACCACCTCCAGCCGGATCACCTCCAGCCCGCGCGCCGGCGGCGGCTCCCCGAAGATCCGGCGATACGCGCGGTGGAACGCGCGGACCGGATCGGCGCCGGGGCGCCACGCGAGTCCGATGGGTTCATCGCCGCCCTCCAGCCGGACCGCGATGCGGCGCCGGACCGGCATCATGCGGGCCTCGACGACCCCGTCGGCGCGAAGGTCCGCCCGCGCCTCCGCTTCCGGCGCCGCAAAGAGCCCGGCACCCTCGACCGCCATCCGGGCAAGCGGCAGCGAGACCGCGCGCACGGAGCGCCGTTCCGCGCGCGCGGTGCCGAGGCCGACGGCGGAGAGGACCGATGCCGCGGAGGGCACCAGGACGGTCCGCATGCCGAGCCGGTCCGCGACCGCGCAGGCGTGCTGCCCGCCGGCGCCGCCGAATGCGACGAGCGCCGACGCGCGCGGATCGAAACCGCGGCGCACGGAGATGCGCTCGATGGCGGCGGCCATGCGCTCATTCGCGAGTTCGACGAATCCCTCCAGCAGCGCTTCGCCCGCGTCGTCGATGCGCTCGCGCGCCACCGCCGCGAGTGCCGCGCGCGCCGCCGTCTCGCTGACGGGCAGCGCGAACTCCCCCGGCTCCAGCCGGCCGAGCAGCAGGTTGACGTCGGTCAGCGTGAGCGGTCCGCCCGCGCCGTAGCACGCCGGACCCGGACACGCGCCCGCGCTGTGCGGCCCCACCTCCGGGCGATCCTCACGGAGCGTGCAGAGGGATCCGCCGCCCGCGGCCACCGTTTCGATCGCCAGCGCGGGCCGCGCCACCCGGAGGCCGGCGACCGTGTGCTCCGGCCGGATCTCCGGTTCACCCGACCAGCGCACGACATCCGTACTCGTGCCGCCCATGTCGAAGCCGATCGCGGTGGCGAATCCCTCCGACTGTGCGATCATGCCCACGCCGAGCACGCCGCCCGCCGGCCCGCTCAGGAGTGCATCGGTCGCCGCGAGGCGCCGCCAGGGCCGCAGGGCTGCACTGCTCGTCAGCACGTGCAGTCGATCTGTCCCCCGGGCCACGTCGGCCAGGAACGACGCCAGGACGGGCCGGAGATAGGCCTCGACCACGCCGCCCTCGGTGCGCCCGAGCAGTCCCGTCAGCGGCGCGATCTCCGCGGCAGAGACGACGGGGTCGAATCCGTGCGATCGGAGCAGGCCGCAGACCTCCGCCTCCAGGCCCGGTGCCCGGATGCCGTGCAGCAGTGAAACGCAGACCGCGGTCACACCGGCCGCGCGGAGCGCCTGCGCCACGGCGCGCACCTCCGCAGGATCGATCGGCTCGATGATCCCGCCGGCGCTGTCGGCTCGACCGCGGATCTCCGCGACATGCGCCGGCAGCGGTGCCGGAGGCGGGAGAAAGGGCTCGAAGAGTGCGGGCCGGCGCTGATCGCCGATGGCGAGGATGTCGGCGAAGCCGCGCGTGGTGACCAGCGCCGTGCATGCACCGCGCCGTTCCAGCAGCGCATTCGTCGCGCGGGTCGTCGCCAGTCGGAGGTCCAGCGGCGGCGGCGCCGCGCCGAGCGGCGTCCGCGTGGCGCAGTGGACCGCGAGCAGCGGCGCCGGCACCGGCGCGCGGATTTCGACGACATCGCCCGCATCGCGCCCGGATGCCGGACGCCGCACCGCCGCGCCGCTGATGCCTCCCGGCGCGGCCGGATCGATCCGCCCGATCACCGCGCTCCCGTCGGGCCGGTAGAGCGGGAGTCCGGCCAGCACCGGAAGCCGGTCGGACCACCAGGCATCGGCAAGGCCGGCGGCACCGTCGGATCGCGGAATGAGCCTGGCGCGCAGCGCGGCGGTCGAGAGCACCTTGAATGTCTCGACGCGGCCCGCGGGATCGACGGCGACACAGTCGGTGAACGTGCCGCCCGTGTCGACGCTGATGCGCCAGCGACGGGGTCGCGCCGCGCGGATCTCCGTCGGATCGGCGTGCGCGGCCGGTGGAACTGTGGCGGTGGAGGTCACGCGTGACTCATCGCCCGTCGGACCACGGAGCCGTGCGGCCCGCCCGCGTCAGTCCTTCCTGTCGATCTCATCCTCGACCGCGCGGTTGTAGTCCTGGATGCGATCCCGCGTGCGCTCGCCGGCGTCATACGCCTTCCCGAGCGTCGACTGCCGCTGCAGGCCGCTCGACGTCGAGTCGTCCGAGGACGGCGCATCGGGTGCGGCCGGCGGTGGCGGCCCCCCTTCCTCCTCGCATCCGGACCCCGCCAGGACCATGACCGCGGACAGGAGGCAGGACGGAAGCACGCGCGGACGTCGTCGGCGGTTCGGGGACATGCGAGGAGTCTACCCGTCCGGCGCGGGCCGGCGGGCGCGGACCGGCGGGAAGGGCCGGGCGCGGTCCCGGTCGAAGACCGCCTGACGGCTGGATCGCGCACGGTCCCGGAGGTATCGTCCCGCCGGTCGACCCGGTCGCGGGCGGTTCTCTCCGCACGGCGCTTGATTAATCGCATCGCGTGGCGTCCTGTGTGCGGAGCCCCTGCCCGTTCGACGGACATGCCGCGCGACGGTACCCCGGGGCCGCTGCCGGAAGGAGTCCCCGGATGATGCCACTTCGAAGCGTGTTCTCGCGCATCACGGCCCTGGCGATGATCGGCGTCGTCACACAGGCCGCGCCGGCGCAGTTCGGCCCGCGTTCAACCATGACATCCGACGGGCCGGAAGGCCGCACCGTCCTCTCGTTCGTACAGCCGGATATCCGGGTGGTGACCGCCCCGCGGATCTCGCGGCCCGATCTGCCGGATGCGTCCCGCCTTCTCCTGCTGAGCGAGGACCAGGTCGGCGCCCTGCGCGCGATGATCGAGACGTACCTCGAGCGGCTCGCCGGAATCGAGTGGGATCGAACGCTGGTCGAGCGCGGCCCCGGGGCCTCGCGATCCGGAACCGACCAGGACCGCCGGCAGCAGTTCATGCAGCTGATCGAGCGCGAACTCGGTGCGGCCGGCATCGAGATGAAGCGTGTGCGCGGCGGCGATCTGGATCTCTCGATCGGTGTATCGATCTCGCAGGAGGACGGAAGCGACGCCGCGCACGCGCGCGTCGAGGTCTCGATCGGGCCGCGCGACGGCGTCCTGATCTCGGCCGAGGAGCGGGCGAAACTGGCCGCCGCCGCGGAGCGGCTGGCGGATGCACTGGACCGGTCCGGACTGCTCAGTGACACCGGTCCGATTGCGGAGCGATCCGACGGAGCCGGTGAGCGCGAGAGCGATCGCCGGCAGCGCATGCGGGCGGAGATCGAGCAGATGCACCGGACGGTGCGGGCCCATCGACGGGCGCACGACGCGCTCTATTCGTCGTTCGTCGCCGATGCGCACTCGATTCTCGCGGAGTCTCAGCGGGAGGCGTGGCCGGCGCTGGAGCGACTGCTCCGCCGGCGCCAGACGATCTCACGCGGCGTACTGTCCGGAGAGTCGGTCGATCTCGTCGCGCTGGCGACGACGTTCACCGGGGACAGCGCACTCCCGCCGCCGGTCGCGGACCTGCTGTCGTCCTACGACCTCGACCTGGATCCGGCCCTGATCGCCCGGAACGCCGCGCTCGATTCCGTGGACGGGGACATCGACCTCGCGATCCTGGACGGCGATGCCGCCCGCATCGTGCGTGCGGCGGACACCACGATCGCCGCGTGCACGCGCGTCCGGGAGATCAATCTCCGGTACATGGAGGCGATCACGCACGCGTCGACGGAGTTCGGCGAAGCGTGGCGCTCCCTGGTGATGAAAGCCGCCTTCCCGGACATCCGCTGGCGCGGACTGTCGGACGAGGCGTTCGACCGGCTGGCCGGCATCGATGGACTGCCGCCGGAACTGCATGATCCTCTCGCGGAGATGCGCGCGGCGTGGGCGGTGGAGTGGAGCGACGCGCGGGGCTCCGTCATGCGGGCCACGCTCCGGTCCCAGCCGGCCGAGCGACGTGCGTCGCTGCGCGGCATCGTCGAATCCTTCGATCCGGAGCGCGCCGATCGGATGGCGGCGGGAACCGATCCGGTCCCCGCCGCGCGGCAGAGACAGTCAGCGCTTGACCTCCGTACGCTCCGCACTCTCCGCGCCATCGTGCCTCCGGAGATCGCGGCATCCCTGCCGGTCCCGGTGGACGCCGGGAATGACCCGGTCATCCGGGTCGAGCGCGACGTCTCCGAGGGGATGCGGTAGCGCCGATACGCCGGCTGTCGGGGCAGCCGGGCGGGGGGCGACCGGCCTCAGGACCAGTTCGACAGCACTTCCAGCAGGTCCAGGAAGTCCACCGTGCCGCTGCCGTCAAGGTCGGCCGGGCAGCCCGGGCACGGACCCCACGAGGCCAGGATCTCCAGCGCATCCGCGAAGTCCACGTACCCGTCGCCGTTGACGTCACCCGGTACCGCGGCCGTGCACACCGGGATGCGCAGTTCCACCGCATCGACACCGGCCTCGACCAGCGACGCCGGCGCGAAGTCCGACGCGATGAACCGGATCCGGAAGGCCGCCGTGTTCGTGATGCCCGGGATGTCGCCGACGCGGTACGCCCGGTGGATCCATCCGCCGCTGACCTCGGGACCATCCGGACCGACGATCTCGAGCGTGACCCAGGAGGATCCGCCGTCGTCGCTGACCTCCACGACGAACTCATCCATGAACGGGTTGAGACCGGCGCTGTTGCTGAACCAGCGGAAATAGGAAACCTCCGTGTCGGGATGCGTGGCGTCCAGGACGGGCGAGATGAGCGTCGTCGCGCCGTCGTCGACGTCGGAGTTCCCCGGCCGGTTCGCGGTCAGGTAGCTCCGGCTGCTGCCATCGGCATCCAGCGTCGGATCGCCGCGCGTGCCATCTCCCAGGGGGACCCCCCGCTCCCATGATCCATCGGTGATGAACGCGTCGTCCTCGACGGTCCAGCCGAAGTCCGCCTCCATGTCATCGCGCAGCGCGAACGCGACGGACGACGCGACCACGCGCTGGTGGACGGACACCGGTGCGCCGACCGGATGCGTGTACGGGATGTCGGACGCCGCGCGCACGGTGAAGTAGAAGCGGACCTGCGTGCCGCAGGGCATCGACGGGAAGTGCGCGTCATAGAGACCGCTGGAGATCCCCGTCATGGGAATCTCCACCCATCCGCTGCCGTCGTCGAAGGCGAGCAGCCCGCTGTCCGCCTTCGGCATGGAGCCGTTGATTCCGGTCGCGTGGACCCGGATCACGGCCCCGTCCGGATGCAGCGCATCCGGGAACCCGTCTGGAAAGGAGAAGGAGAGTTCGGCGAACGGCTGACACTGGCCCAGCGGATTCGCGATGGCGTTCTGGAGGTTGAGGTTGCCCAGCGAGGTCCCGAGATTCACGCTCACGGTGTCGCAGCCACCGTTGGTGTGCACGCCGATGACCTCGCCGGTCGACGTCGATTCGATCGGGGATCCGCTGTTGCCGCCGGTGGTGTCCACCTGGTGACGGATCGTCGTGCCGAGCAGCGAGGTGTAGGGTCCGCTGTGCTCCGTCAGGACACCGTTCCACGTCGCCGGCATCGGCGGCGACACCAGGCCGTACCCCGCCACGCGGACGGTGCCTCCGGGCGCGGGTGTGACGTACTGCGCCGTGAACCAGGCGCCCTGGATGACGTACGGCCGGAATCCGGTGACGCTGTTCGCGAAGACGCCGAAGTACGTCCAGTCGTTGCCCGTGGAGTTGGCCGGCGGTCGCTGAATGGAGGACGCGTCGACGGCGTACTGGTGCTCCGGCCCGGGATGCTGGTAGACGCCCCCGGGCGTCGACAGCGGCACGTTGAACTGGACGGTCTGAAGCTGCGCCGCGGCACCGCAGTGCCCGGCGGTCAGGAACGACCGCCGCCAGTCATCGATCATGAACGCCGTGCATCCCAGCGGCATCGTCCGCGCGATGCGCGGATCGGAGACGAGCACGCGGTCATCCACGCCACCGCAGATCGAGGAGACGGAGATCCCGCCGTCCGACGGCTCCATCCACGCCAGGTCGACGACCACGCGGCTCGGCGCCGCGCCGGGGTCCGAGACGATCTCCACCAGCACCGCGGGCCCGTTGAAGTAGGCGCTCGTGTTCCGCCACTGCTCGACGTGGTGCTGCTGCATCGTCTGTACGCCGCCGTCGAGCAGCGATGTGATCCGCAGCAGGGTGGGCGCGCCCCCGATCGGCGCTGCGCCGAGGACGACCTCGCCGAACCGCAGGCGCAGCCACGCGGCGTCCTCGTCACCCACGACGGTCGCGAACGTGACGGCGCGTGCCTTCCGCGGGGCCTTGACCCAGCCGGAGTCGACGTCGACCGGGATCTCGAAGTGCGGAACCGGGTTCGGTTGCGGGTCCGACGCGGACGCACCGGCCGCGCATGCGGCGATGCACAGGACACGGGCGATCTCACGAATCCGCACGGCGACTCCCTCCAGGCATCTCGACAGCGGGCCCTCAGCAGCGATGCAGCGACCACCGGGCCATCGCTCTGCCGCGTGCTGCGGATTCAGGATAGCCGCGGATCGGGCCCGCTCCAGTGAAACCGGACCAAAGGCCGCGCGCCGCCCCTTATCGGACGATCAGCCCCAGTTCGAGAGCAGGAGGAGCAGGTCATCGAAGCCAACGGTGCCGTCACCGCTGAGATCGGCGTCGCAGGGAGGCGTGCACGGTCCCCAGGCCGCCAGCAGGATCAGCAGGTCGTCGAAGCCGACCGTGCCGTCCCCGTTCAGGTCACCGGTCGCGGGCGGCGCCGTGCAGTCGAGGTCGACGATGCGGAGGGCATCGATCGCGGCTTCGGTCACCGAGTCGTTGGGGTTGTCCACCGCGGAGAACCGGAACCGGGTCGCGGCCGTCGGCACCACGTAGTCGCGGAGCCGGTACGTCCGCTCGACCCAGAGGTTGCCCTGATGCGGAATCGCCTCGATCGTGATCCACGGTCCGGCATCGACGGACACCGCGATGGTCAGTCGATCCTGATCCTGGTCGTCGTTGTAGAACCAAGTCGCGACCGACATGGTCGGATCCGCCAGACCCGCGAGGTTGAGGACCGGCGACAGCAGATGCGTCGGACCTCCGTCCACGTCGGAGTTCCCGGGACGGTTCGCCGTCAGCCAGCAGGCCCCGGAACCGTCGAAGTCCGTGGTGGGATCACCGCGCGTTCCATCCCCGGCGGGAACGCCGCGTTCCCACGCGCCGTCCGTGAGCTGCACGTTCTGCACGGACCAGTCGAAGCCGCTCTCCATGGTGTAGCGGAGGTCGATCGCAAGATCCCAGGCGATGACCGCGTCGAAGGTGTTCTGCGGCGCGCCGGCGGGGTATGTGATCGTCAGCCCGTCCGACTGCTGCGCCGAGAACCAGAGGTCGACGAGCGCGCCGCAGGGAAGCGGCGGAATCACGCCGGTGAACCGGCCAGGCTCTCCCCCGACCGGCGACATGGGCGCGTCGAACGCGTCATCGTCGATGCGCCAGTGAACTCTCGGACTTCCCGCGACGAGGGCGCCGGCGAAGTCCTCCAGGATGTCCACGGTCAGCGACCCGCCGGCGGGCGAGATCATCCCGGGCAGCGGATCCGGCAGTTCAAAGGCGATCTGCGGCAGTTCCAGCCGCCACACGAAGAGCCCCTTCTCCAGGTCGCTCCCGATCACGGTCCCGCTTGGAAAATAGGGATAGACGCTCCAGAGCCCGTTGAAATTGGGGTTGTCGTCCGCCGGCCACGTGTCGAAGTACGCGACCTCCACGGGATGTTCCGGATCCCCGGACCGGTCGAATACACGGAGACCGCTGCGGTAGTTCGCCGCGAAGATGTAGTCCCCGAGCGTGTAGAGATTGTGCGTCACCGCGGTGCTCTGGTTCGCGTACCAGCCGCGATACTGCACGCTGTTCAGGTCGTCGACGCGGAAGACGTGCGTCCGCGAATAGATCACCTCGCTGGAATCCAGTTCATCGTTGAGATAGGCGAACGTCCGATCCTCGGAGAGCCAGACCTGGTGGGAGTAGTTCGTGTTCGCGTAGAACCAGTGCCCGATCTCGACGATGTTCGCCTTGTTGGTCACGTCCAGGATGGTCAGGCCGGTCTCCACGGAGCCGCCATTGAACCCGGCGCAGCAGAACGCGATCTGTCTTCCCGCCAGCGGCCCGCTGGTGTACGTCACCACCTGTGCGTCATGCACATAGCGGAAATGCCATTCGCCGACGAGCGGCGGATTGACCGGGTTGAGGCCGAGGTTGTAGATCCGGAGACCGAGCGACGGGCCGCCGCAGCGGTACAGGAATCCGCTCGTCTCGTCGATCGCGACATTGTGCGTCCGCGTCGAACCGCCCGTGTTCACGGTGTTCACCAGGGTGAAGACGCCGTTGTCGGCGTTCGACATGTCGACCACCTGGATCCCGGCATCCGTGCCCTCGGTCACGATGTAGGCGTAGTGCTGGAAGACCTTGGCGTCCCGCCAGAGGCTCACCGGTCCGGGGATGAAGGTGATGACCTGCGCGTCGGCGGGATCGGTCACTTCGACGAAACCGGTGCCGGACGACGTACACATGATCGCGTACTCGCGCCCGGACGGAGACGTCCAGCCCCAGCAGTCGTTTCCGTTGGCGGCGCCGCCCAGCTGCGAGAGCGGGATCCATGACTTGAGCGCCAGGTTCTGCGACGGGAACGCCATGCCGCCCGCCTGCGCCCGCTCGCCGGGTGCGGCGGTCGAGGCCCGCCAGCCGGCGCCCTGGTACCCGGGACGGCGATCCCGGACCTTCGGATCGTCGGGATGGGCGTGCGCACTGCCGACGAGCGAATGCGCGACGCACGCGATGAGAAGCAATCCGACGAGCCGCTGAGTCCGGTGCATGGTGTTCCCTCTGGCAACACCCCCCAATGCGAACCCCGCCGGCAAGCGTAAGCCGGAATGCCCGGGGCGCCAAGGACGCGGACCGCCGATTCCCCCGGCAGGGAGGCCGGAGGTCCGCCGACGCCGGCACACGTCCGGAAAGCCGGAGCGCGGGCGCCGGCCGGCGTCGAGCGGCACCGCGCCGGCCCGGGGCGCGGACCGCCTGATGCCGTCACTCCGGATCCGGGGCCTCACGCCACGCCGCGGGCGGCGGTTCACCCGTCAGAGACTCCAGGAATGCGATGAGATCCTCCAGTCGATCATCCGTGAGATGGAGCGGGCGGAGCACCGTTTCCTGGTGATGCGACGGCAGCACGGCGCCCTCCAGCGTGTTGTAGTGCCGCAGGACCTCGCGCAGCGTCTCGAACTGTCCTTCGTGCATGTACGGCGCCGTTCCCGCCACACCGCGCAGCGAGGGTGTCCGGAACGCGCCCCAGAGCGAGGGATCGTGCACCACGCCGCGGGAGAGCGCGGCGCGCGGACCGTCCGGGTCGTCACTGAAGGGACCGGATGCGGTGAACTCACCCGCGCGGAGCCGTTCGACACCGCGGAACCGTCCCGGATCCCGCAGCGGCCCCCCGCCGAGCGGTGGAACACCGGTGGAGTGGAACTCGCTGTCCGAGAGCAGGACACCGGAGTGACAGTTGCGGCAGCCGGCGTCGCCGATGAAGAGCGCGAGTCCGCGGCGTGCCGCCGGCGAGAGCGCCGACAGCCCCGCCGCATCCCCGTCGCGTAGCGCGCGGGCGAAGCGGTCGAACGGCGACTCGCCACTTCGCAGCCGCCGCTGGTAGGCCGCGAGCGCCTTGCCGATGTTGGCGTACGCCGCGCTGATCTCGCGCCGGTCGTCCGCCGCCATCGCATCCCAGGCGATCACGCGGGGATCGCGGTGGTCACCGGCGGGTTTCGGACGCTTCGGGCGCGCGGCACGGGGAATGCCCGGTCGGTCCAGATCGGGCAGCGGCCCGAAGACTTCCTCGTAGTTCCCCCGGAGCACCGGATCATCGCGGACGACCCGGAGGACCGAGATGCGATCGAACCCGTGCTCCAGCGGATCCTCCAGCGGGTCCAGTGCCTGTCCCCAGAGCGTGTCGGCACGACCATCCCAGAAGAACCAGCGGTGCCACGCGACGTTCTGCACCGTCGGCGTGTGCCTGTCGAGCCCGCCGATCCCGGCGGCCACGGCGACGCCGTCGGTGAAGGCCATGGACGGATCGTGGCAGAACGCGCACGACACCGTGCCCGTCTGCGAAAGGGCGCGTTCGAAGAACAGCCGGTGCCCGAGGGTTGCCGCCCGTGGATCATCCGCGACGCGATTGGTCGGGTCGGGCGGCGGGACGTCCGGAAGCGGGCCGAGCGAGAGGATCCGCCGGATCTCCTCCCCGGTGAGCGGCGGCGCCTCCAGAGCGGCAGCGCCGATGCCGGCCCGGACATCGCCCGAGGTGCCCGGCGGCGCCCCCGGGTCGCGCGGCGGCGCCCCCGCGTCGCGCGGCGGGGCGGCCAGGCGGGCGCCGACGAACGCGGCGCCGGTCAGGACCAGCAGCAACGGCAGGCCGAGTCGCCGGAACCGGTGTCGGGGCCGCGCGCGCATCAGTCGATCACGAGCGCGATCTGCGCCCGCTCCACGCGCGTGCCGCTCGCGATGTCGAAGGTGAGTTCCCAGTAGCCCGGCATGTGCAGCAGCATCCCGTCCACGCGGAAGACGCCGGGCCCGAGCCGCTCGATCGCGGGACGGACGACCATGCCGTGACGATGCTCCGGCATCCGCGCATCGACCTGCAGCGAGATGCCTTCATCACCCGCGTCCTCCCCGGACCGACTGACCTGCACGGCCAGCGAGAACGGCGTGTTGAGCGGTATCGGATCGGGGTCCGGCGTGAACACGACGATCCACCCGCCGCCGTTGCTGACGATGCGTCCCGCGCCGGGCGGCGAGAGAACCGGCTCCGTCACCGCATCGACCGCGCCGGACCCGGGCGACATGCGCTGCGGCGACTCTTCGCCGGTGCGTGCGGCCGGACCCGCGGCGCCCGGCGCCGCGCCCGGCCGTTCGCATCCGGGCACGATCGACAGGGCGCCCGCCAGGAGCATGCCCGCGGCGGCAGGGCGCCTCATGGCAGCGGTCCCCGCGTCTCCGGACGGCGCACGGGCGGCGGCGACTCCGGCGTATAGGCGCGTCCCGTG
Source organism: Phycisphaeraceae bacterium (assembly GCA_019636755.1). Classification (GTDB taxonomy): domain Bacteria; phylum Planctomycetota; class Phycisphaerae; order Phycisphaerales; family SM1A02; genus JAHBWZ01. Next base: position 283,521 of record JAHBWZ010000003.1, read on the forward strand.
CCGTAGATCACCAGCCACGTTCCGTCGGGCGAGAAGATCTGCATCCTGTGATTGCCGTGATCGATCACGTGGACGCGGCCGTCGCCGTCGCGCACGATCCCTGCCGGCTTCCAGAGCTGTCCCGGATCCTCGCCGCGCGAACCGAAGGAGCCGCGCCAGGTACCATCGGCGTCGAAGACGAGCACACGACCGGCCGCGCGATCCGTCACGTGCACCAGGCCGTCGGCCCCGATCGACACGCCGAACGGATCCCCCAGGTGTTCGGCGCCGGCGAAGACCCCCAGCGGCTGTCCATCGGCGCCGATGCGGAGCACCGATCGCGCCGCGCCGTCGACCACCAGCATGTGCGCCTCGGCGTCGGCGAGGACCCCGCTGACATCGACGGCGAAGTCGGTCGCGCGGACGAACGGCGGCGCCTCGCCGCCAAGAACACGGGTCGCCCCGCTGGCGCGGTCGATCCGGAGGAGGCGTCCGCGACGCGGATCGAGTGCATACAGCGAGCCCGCGCCGCCGTCGCGGAGAATCAGCGGCTCATGCACGCCCGCGCCCTCGAGCTGGTCGAACGATCGGGCCTCGACAAGCCGCAGGCGCCTCGTCGAGAATCCGATCGGCGCCGTCGCGTCGAAATCGAACGTCAGTCGTTCGAGTCTCCGCTGCGCTGCGTCGACCACGAACAGGTCACGGCTGTCCGTGCACAGCGCCAGCGACATGGGATCCACGTAGAGCCCCGCGCCGCTTCCGCGTTCACCGAACTGGGCGATCCCGATCGGGATCCGCCGCGCCGAGTGGAACAGCCAGACGGAGTGGGCCTCGGGCTCCGTGATCGCCAGCAGCGGACCGTCGGCGCTCGCGTACTGGCCGAAGTGCGTCTGGCGCGGAATGAGCCCCGGCTCCCACGGCGCCTCCGGCGGCGTTTCGCCAGGCAGGAGCGCCCGGATGACCTGGAGGCGATCCTCGAACGACTCGCCGATCACGGCGAAGGAACCGTCGGGCGCCACCGCGATCGACTCCGGATAGTGGAAGCGACCTTCACCCTCGCGCGGGACGAGCGCATGTACACCGAATGAGCCCAGCGTGCCCCCGTCGTCGTCGAAGAGGGCGATCCGATGGTTGCGCATGTCCGCGACCAGGAGCACGCCGTGCCACGCCAGACCCGCCGGGTCATCGAGGAGCCCGTCGAAGGGTCCGTAGGCTCCGAAGGCGCCCGTGAACCGTCCGGCCGTGTCGAACCGGAGGATCCGTGACGCCGACCCGTCCGCGACCAGCAGTGTTCCGTCCGGCATGTACGCGCAGCCGGCCGGGCGACCGAGCGCCGCATCACCCGCGCGTTCGATGGTCAGGAGAGGTTCGCCGGCGGCGGTGAAGATGGACACGCGCCGCGCGCCGGCGTCCGCCACCGCGATCCGATCGCCGGACGCCGCGATCGCCACCGGGGCAATGAAGCGACCGGCGGACTCGCCGCGGCCGCCGAATCCGTATGCGTGTGTGCCGTCGGGCCGGAAGACCTCGACGCGCCGCCGGGCTCGATCCAGGACCGCGATGCGGTCGTCATCCAGGAGGGTGACCGCCACCGGTTCCCGGAGCGGTCCGGTCAGCGCCTCCAGCCGACGGCCGTCCCGCGCCGCGCGTGCTACGCGTGCGGCCCCCGCTTCCGCCACCAGGATCGTCCCGGTGCGATCGATGGCCACGCCGAGCGGCTCGACGAATCCGTCCAGCGTCCGCTCATAGCCGCCGGGGCGGAAGGACGATCCTGGCGCCGTCGGCGGAGCCCCGGCGGCCGGCGCATCGCGCGGCGCTCCGACGGTCTGTTGCGCGGCTGCATGCAGCAGGAGCGGCGGCAGTGCGAACACCACCGCGACGGTCAGTGCGCAGATGGACGCGGGAGCGGCGGCGGGCATCGATGCAGGAGGCCTCCGTGAAGCAGTCCCGACCGGGCGCGACTGCATCCGGATCGGCATGGCTCCTGAGCATACGCCAACCCCGCCCGCGCACCACACCCGCCCGGTTCAGGAACCCCGCCCCGAATCTGCGGCACCCCGGGCAGGCCCCGGTGACGCACGCGACCGCTCGGCGCGGGTATCTTCCCCGGCCCGGTGTGCACCGCCCGCGGGATGTCCCCGGCACCGGCATGCACGCCGGGGCGCACGCGGAATGCCCGCGGTCGCCCGCCAGCGATGCACGACACTCCCGCATCCTCCGGCCGCCCGCGAACCGGCTGGCTCTTCAGGACGACGATCGCCCTGTCGGGGCTCGTCGTGCTGCTGCTGCTCTTCGAGGACATCCTGCATCACGGCGCGCATCCACCCGCGCGCGACGCCGGGCCACCCCCGCTCTGGGGCATCGGCATCCTTCCGTTCGTGCTGCTGCTCGCCGCCATCGCCGTCATGCCGCTCGTCCCGCGCACGCGGCACTGGTGGGAACACAATCGAAACCGCTTCCTGCTCTCGCTCACGCTCTCCGGGGCGACGCTGCTCTACATCGCCCTGGTCCAGGGGCCCGCGCTCGTCGCGCCCACGCTTCAGCACGCGATTCCCGGCGAGTACGTGCCGTTCATCGTGCTGCTCTTCAGCCTGTACGTCGTCACCGGCGGCATCCACATCCAGGGCGGGCTGACCGGAACACCGCTCTCGAACGCGTCGCTGCTGGCGTTCGGCGCGGGCATCGCCAGCGTCGTCGGCACGACCGGCGCCAGCATGCTGCTCATCCGTCCGCTCCTCCGCGCCAATCGCGGACGCGTCCGGGTCGGCCACACCCTCGTCTTCTTCATCTTCCTCGTGAGCAACATCGGCGGCACGCTGCTGCCCGTCGGGGATCCGCCGCTCTACCTGGGATACCTGGCCGGTGTCCCGTTCTTCTGGACGCTGGGGCTCTGGAAGCCGTGGCTGCTGACCTGCGTCGTCCTGCTGGCGCTCTACGTCGCCTGGGACACCGTCGCGTGGCGGGACGAGCGGCGGAGACACCCGGAGCGGACGCCACCGCCGCGCGAACCGCTCCGCGCCGCGGGCCTGTGGAATGTCCCGCTGCTCGTGGGTGTGATCGGCGCGGTCGCGTTCATCGAGCCGAGCCGTCCTCTCCCGCTTCTGGGCGTGCACCCGTTCCCGTACCTTCGTGAACTGGTGATGCTCATGCTTGCCGCGGCGTCGCTGCGGTTCACGCCGCGCCCGGTCCGGGAAGCGAACGGATACTCCTACGCCGCGATCGCGGAGGTCGCGGCGCTCTTCTGCGGCATCTTCATCACGATGCAGGTCCCCATCGCCCTGCTGCGGTCGAACGCGGATGTGCTCCAGTCCGTCCTCTCCCATCCGGCCCAGTTCTTCTGGAGCACGGGATCGCTCTCCTCCGTACTCGACAACGCGCCGACGTACATCGTGTTCTTCGAACTCGGCAGGCTCAGCCCGGCCGGAGCGGACGTCGTCGCGCTCGGGGAAGCCGGCGCGAAAGGCGCCATCCCCGCCGCGGTCCTCACGGCGGTCAGCCTCGGCGCCGTATTCATGGGTGCGATGACCTATATCGGGAACGGCCCCAACTTCATGGTGAAGGCGATCGCGGAGCAGCAGGGCGTGCGCATGCCGACGTTCTTCGGCTACGTGTTCCGCTACAGCATCCCGATCCTGGTGCCGGTCTTCGCGCTGATGTCGATGCTGTTCCTGCGATGACCGGGGTTCGCCGCCCCGCCCCGCCCTCGCCCGCACGGGATCGCGACGGACCGGCTCATCCGATCGCGTGGCGTCCCGCGGGGTCGACGAGCCAGAGCCAGTCCTCGAACAGGAACTCCAGACGCATCGCGAGCAGCGCGATGCGGCCCATCACCGTGTACCCGAATGCGGCGCCGAAGGTGATCATCAGGAACCAGATGCCGACACGCGCGGTCCGGCCGACGACGCCCTTGTGCTCGATCGAGAAGAAGAAGTAGACCAGGCACGCGAGCACGCCGGCAATGAGCGTGATGTTCTCCAGCGACGACCAGATGTCGAACGTCTGCGTCGCCGGGTCCACGACCCAGAGCGGGATGATGCTGTTGCTGATCTGGCTGAGGAAGTCCGCGTGCAGGAACGCGATGAGTCGAAGGCCGCAGAATGCACCGATGATGAAGGCCATCGGCCACCGCGAGATCCAGCCACCCTTCGGCAGGAGCCGGCAGAGCAGCAGCGCTCCCAGCACGAGCGCGACGAGCGCCTTGATCCGCGCGTCCATCGCGGGCGAATCAGAGATTCCCGGCATCACCGTGCCCTTCACGAGTTCCGGCACGATGTTCGCAAAGAGAATGGGAACCAGCGTGTCCCAGAACCCGACGACCATCCAGTAGGCCGCCGACACGCCGACGATGATCGACTCCGCGGACTTGTAGAACGGGTTGTCGCGATAGAGGAACGAGAGAATCGCCAGCGTGAACAGCGCGGCCAGCCAGGTCCCCACCGTCCGGGAGAGACTGAAGACGATGGTGCGCTGGCCCGGGTCTGCCCGCTCCGCTTCCGCCCACACGCGGGCATCCACGGTCGAGGACGTCTTCCATGAGACCCGGCGGTCGGCGGAGATGGTCGCCGCATCGTGATCCAGGATGTCATCCGAACCGGCGTTGACCCACTTCGGGTCGTCGTCCGTACCGACGTTCACGAACGCGCGTTCATCGACCCGGACGTACTGGTTTCCCGCGCCCCGCAGGAACGCGTTGGCCAGCAGCATCACGCCGCCGATCACGAACACGATGGTCCAGACCAGGGTTTCCCGCTTCACGACCGCGCCTCCCGCCGGCGACCGACGAAGTAGATGACGTTCCCGGCGATGATCAGGATGACCATGAGCACATGGGCAATGAGCTGCGGCCCCATGCGCCGGCGTCCTTCCGCATAGATGCCGGAGACCCGGCCGTCCTCCGCGTGCACGAGGTGCCCGTACCTGTCCATCACCAGTTTCTCGTATTCCGCGGCACCCTTGATCGCCGCAAGAAGTCCCGGCAGCTGTGACGGGATATAGGGATACATGAGCGGAGCCTGGACGCCGGTGCAGCCCGCGACGATCCGGATGTCGCTGGGGTTCGGCGTGACCGCGTACTGGATCCACTCCTTGGTGCCCGGATATCCCGCGGACACGTTGGCGATCAGGTCCAGGTCGAGCAGGTTCCGGATGCCCTGCATCATGGGGATGTCGGAGACCGGCGTGCCCTGGATGTCCGCCGGGAATGCCCGCGGGAAGTCGCTCACGATGAGCTTGATGACGCCCTCGTTGCCGGTCTTGAACCCGAGGTTCACATAATCCTGTCCGTAGACGAGGTGCGGGAAGTCCGCACGGAGCACGCTGTCGATCTTCTGCTCGATCATCCGCGTCCCGACCGGCCAGAGGGCGAGGAAGTACATCCGATGGCCCTTCGCCGCGCAGTGCAGGACGAAGGACGTCGCCATCGGTCCCAGTTCCCCTTCGCTCGCCGGGTCATAGTCGAAAGCGAGAAGAACCCTTGATCCCGGCGGAAGATCGTCGATTTCCCGGAACGTGCTTTCCGCGAGCCCGGTGGGCTTCTCGGGGAACTGCAATTGGGCGAGGATCGGCACGGAGACGGCGAGGAACATCAGCAGGAAGATCCAGCGCCGGTCCAGGTCACGGAAGAACTCATACATGGCTCAGCCCCTTCCTCCGCCGAGGTATGACCGATCGACCCCGAGCAGGATCTTGAGGGAGACCGACGCGGTGCCGAGCGCGATGCCGATCATGATCGCGCGGCTGCCCGCGGTGTTGAAGACGTTCATGATCGTCATCGTGAGATTCTCGAAGCGCAGTCCCGAGAGACTGTCGGGCAGCCAGTCCGTCAGGATGACGCCGGCATAGGTCCGCCCGAGCAGGATGATGAACGCGGTACCGAGCAGCAGCACCGCCTCCGTGTTCTTCGCGCGGAATGCCCGGAATGCCGCCGATGCGACGTAGAACGCGAGCATCGCGAACATCGTGGCCGTGATCGGCTTGAAGACGAACTCGTAGATCCACCAGAACGCACTGCCGGTCTCCGAGTACTCGCCGGACCATGCATGGCCCGGGTACCGGTCCGCCGGGTTCGCGCCGATCTTGAACAGGCCGACGCACAGCGTGAGGAGGAACGCGGTGACCGTGATCAGCGAGTACCCCCAGCCCGCGGCCTGGTCGGAGACCTTCTTGAGATGGATCTTCAGCAGGTTGCCGCCGCCGAGCACGAATGCGACCGCCGCGAGGATGTTGAAGATTTCCGCGACGTCATCGCCCGACCGCTGGGCGGCCGGTATGAAGAACGACACGATCATCGTGAACCCGCAGACGATGGCGATCAGGAGAGGGACGGTCCGTTGCATCGGAAGAGCGCTCCTCAGGCGAGTACGGTGTCACGGAGGAAGCCGACCCAGGCGGCAAGCGTCCTTCCGAGGTCGCTGTCCGCGCCGGCCATGGCGCCGGCGGTGGCGAGCACCACGCCGATCACCAGGACCACCGCCACGATGATCTTGCCGACGTCCTGCCCCTTCAGGCTTCCAAGTTCCTCGGCGGATCCGGAGAGGTACGCCGACGCGGCGAAGAACTCCTCGCCGATCAGCGTGTAGTCGCACGCCGCGACGAAGAACGGCAGCTGCGCGGGCTGGGCCGTGCCCGCGACCTGGATCGCGCCGATCGAGTTCCCGGTCTCGGCGAGGATCAGCGACTCGGCGTAGAACATGCCCATGTAGATGCATGCCGCGGGCTTCTCGCGGACCATCATGCCGGAGAGGTACGCGACGTAGCCGAACTGCTCATCCGTCACGTAGTAGATGAGGTCCTCGTTGTACGCGTCCGGACGCCCGGCGGCGAGGAACGCCGCCTGCACGGTCTCCCGCGCGGTGGTCATGACGAGCGAGCGTGCGGTCGGCACCTCCACGCGGGCGTCGTACTCCGCGGCGGTCTTCGCCACGCGCGACAGCACCGTGATGCCGGCGATCGTCTGCATCTCGTTCATGTCCTGGATGCCGGGCACGAAGAGAACGGATCGTCCCATTTCGGTCGCGCGGCCGACGGCCTCGTCGATCGCCTCCAGCCCGGCGATCCGCCGGACGCGGAGCGGCCGACCCGATCGGGCGATGAGAATGAAGGCCACGACGGCGCCGCAGAAGACCAGTGCGATGCCGAAGAACCAGAGTCGGCTGATGTCGACGGGCTCGAGTGTGGTCGTGACCGGCGCGGCCTCCGCGGGCGTGCCCGCCGCCGTTCCCGTCCAGGGAATCACCCGGAACCGGTAGGACTCGCCGCGCACCAGGCGATCGACCACGAACCGGTACTCCGTCTGCGCCGCGTCCGCCTCCACGCGGTCGACGAACATCCATCGCGCGACGTCGAACGCGTCATCCGGGAGCGCATCGATCCCGGCCGCCGCCTCCGCGCGGACGCTTCGAAGCCGGCTCGCGAGTCCCGGCTCGATGGCCATGGGCCGGGCGAGGATCGAGTCATCCAGTCCCCGGTCGGCAAGGACCGCCTGCATCGCCGTCCGCTGTGCCGCGCGCCGGCGCTCCAGGCGGGCGGTGGCGAGATCGCCGGCGACCTCCGCCTCGGACATCGCGCGTTCGATCATGAAGAACTCCGGAACCGCGCCGGCCGCCACGGTCCACTCGAGAACCACGGCCGTTCCGCCGTCTCCCCAGCGATCGGCCGCCGTGATCCCGGTGACCGCCGGCGGCGCGTCGGACGGCGCCGCCAGCAGCGGCCGCGTGAGGGCCAGCAGCGGCAGCGTGAGAGCCACCAGCAGCAGCCCGGGGGCCAGCCCGGGGACCAGTACGCTGACGATCGGGATGAGCCGGCAGGCCGCCGCCCGTCGTCCGAGCCGCTCAGGACTGTTCATGCTTCAATGAGCTCCACATTCGCGCGGGGGATGATGACCTTCTCGCCGGAGTCGAACGTGACTTCCAGCACGCGGGCCTTCGACTCCGAGTCGAGGATCCGCGGTTCAGGCGGAAGCGCGCTCACGGCGCCGATGAGTCCGAAGTGCGGATCGCGGATGATCCGGACCGGACGACCGGGCTCGAGCTGTCCCTCCGGCCACCGGCGGTCGAACTCGGGAAGCACCGCGTCGGGTGTGACCGGGATGAGGATCTCCGGCCGCATGACACCGGCCCGGATCTGCGTCGCGCCGTTGACCGAGGCGAGCGATCCGGCACGGGCGCGAAGGAGCTGCCACGTGCGGTCCGCCATGGCGATGTCGCCGAATCCCTCGGTGACGATCACGGTCGTGGGAATCGATTCGCTGCCGGTGATCGCGACCCCCAGGTCGTAGCCCAGGATCTCGCGCAGATCCTGGTCATCGATGCCACCCGCGACCACCGCCGCCGCGCCGACCTTCATCGCCTTCGCGACGGCCTCGTGCCACACCCGTCCGCCGCCGACCACCACGCATCCCTTCATGTCGGGCGTGATCATGTCCGCGACGAGTTCCTGGGACGGGTCCTTGACGGCGAGCACGACGCGACCGGATCGCTCGCCGCCGACGCCGAAGATGCCCTGGATGAGCGTGATCTCCGCCTCCACCACCACGCCCTCGCCCGGGAGCACCTGGGCGACGGTCCCCGACAGGTAGGCGCGCACTTCGACCGGAATCGGTTCGCCGCGCAGGATGAGCTGCCCGGTCACGTCCGAGATGGTCTCGATGGTGCCGCCGTGCGGACTCTTCACGGTCCGCCGCATCATGCCGAAGATGCCGCGCGTCTGCGCGATCGCATCGTCGCGCCGGACGCGTTCGCCCTCCTTCCGGAGCATGCAGCCATGGACGTCCGCCGGCGGAACGCCGAGCAGGTTGGCCATGTTGACCGGCATCACGTCACCGGGCAGGAACGTCCGCGCCACCGGCGTATCCGCCTCGACGCGGTCTCCCTGCGCCACCAGCACCTCGCCACGGATCGGGAGGATGCGCCGGCAGCGATGCACGGTGCGCCCGGTGACCTTGAGTCCCGGCGTATACGCCTTGGCCATCAGCCTCGTCTCCTGTCCGCGCCGCCGACGGCGTGCAGTTCGCGATCCGGGTACATCGAGACCGCGCTCAGCCAGCGTGCCATCGCCGCGCGACATTCATTGCGTGACTCGGGGAGTACGAGCGGACGCCCGCGCCCGTCGAGAAGGAGCCCGACCGTTCCTCCGCGGACGCTCCGCGCCACCCGCTTGCCCGGCCCGTTCCCGAGGTCGAACCCGCGCGCCGGCTCGACGGTGACCGTGGCGCTCTCGCCCGGTCCCAGCGGCAGGAGCTTCAGATCGCCGCAGGTGATCTCTCCGGACTCCCGGAGCGTCTCGCCGGTGACCTCGTACCGGAAGCAGGTGCGTCCCGCCTTCCCCGCCCCCTTCGCGGCAACGCACGTTCCGAGGTAGATCAGGCAGTCCCGCTCGAAGACCTCCAGCGATGCCTGCGGGTGCACCTCGGCCAGCACACCCAGGTGCGGCATCATGAAGATGCTGTCCTTGGCGAGCGTCGTGAAGCCCTCGGGCTCGAAGGCGTCGATCAGCATGAGCGCGGTCTGCTGCATCCGCGGCGCGTGCGAGAGAACTCCGCCGGATGCGACCAGCAGGTCGAGTTTCATGTTGTCGACGATCGTCTGGCCGCTCGTCTGCTGGCTGAACGTGTCGCCGACCGTCCTCTGCTGCTGCACACCCTTGAGCGTCGTGGCGAACTCCTTGTGCTGCTGATACGCGAGCCGCAGCGCCTCCCGCGCCACCGCCTGCTCGAAGACCAGCGCCTCCAGCGACTGCGGGATCGTCGTCGGACGGATCATCTTGTTCTTGACGCGGTTCCGGAGTTCCCGCTCGTCCATGTCGAAGTGGACCCAGCGGAGAACGTTCGCCATCGTCGCCTCGGCGCAGACGTTGGAGATCGAGTAGCTCATCCCCAGGTTCGCCGAAACCGTCCGGTTGAAGGTTCCGTCGAAGACCGAGAACACGTCCGTGGTCGCGCCGCCGATGTCGACGCCGACCGCGTTGATGCCCTGTCGCTCCGCGATCGTCCGGAGGATGTTGCCGACCGCGCCGGGAGTCGGCATGATCGGCGCATCGGTCCAGTTCATCAGGATGTCGTAGCCCGGCGCATGCGCCATGACGTGCTCCAGGAACATGTCATGGATCGCGTCCCGCGCCGGGCCCAGGTTCTCCCGCTCCAGCACCGGCCGGAGATTGTCGACCACCTTGAGGTCGATGGGCTCGTCCTCGAACGCCTTCGCCACCAGCGACGCTGCATCCCGGTTGCCGGCGAAGATGACCGGCATCCGGTACTCACCGCCGAATCGCGGCTGCGGGCGGGCGGGGCCGATGAGTTCGGCGATCTCCACGACCTTCTTGACGTCGCCGCCGTCGGTGCCGCCGGAGACCAGGATCATGTCCGGCCGCAGTTCACGGATCCGCTGGATCTGCTCGTAGGGCCGGCGCCGGTCGTTCGACGCGATCGTGTCCATGACGATCGCGCCGGCGCCGAGCGCCGCGCGCTTCGCGCTCGCCGCGGTCATCTCCCGGACGACGCCCGCGACCATCATCTGGAGACCGCCGCCCGCCGACGACGTGGAGATGTAGAGGTCGCACCCCTCCGGTCCGTCGGGCCCGGTGCGGGCCGGCTGGATGATCCGGCCGTTCCCGTCCACCAGGCGACGTCCGGCGAGTTCGCCGATCTCCGTCACCGAGTTGATCACGCCGATGGTCACGTTCGCGAACGGCTCTTCGACGGTCGTCGGCGCCTCGCCGCGGTGTGTCTGTCGGTACACCCCTTCAACGCGCTGGATGAGGATCGCCTTCGTCGTGGTCGAGCCGCAGTCCGTGGCGAGAATGACCGTGACCTTCTCTGGTTCGATTCGCGTCATGCATCCGGTTCCGGGGCCGTGTCCGCCTGCGCAGCGTCGCCTGCCGGCGGACGGGCGGACTCCGATTCGAAGTGTTCGATGCGCCGGCTGAGGTACTCGAAGGCGCCGCGATGCTCGAGGAACTCGGCGAGCCTTCGGTACGCCTCGTGATTCTCGCGCCGCGCGAGCGACCAGACGACCGGTGACAGCGCATGCATCGCCTGGCTTGCGAGGTAGCCGAGCGGCCGGCTCATCTCCAGCGCCACGAGCCCGGGCACCGTGAGACGTCGCCGGGCCAGGGCGCGGCACAGTCGATCGACCACCGGCGCCTGGTCAGGCGTCGGTTCGTGCGGCCCCGGCGCCTCGATGGCGAACGCGTGCCGGAGGGCGGTGCGGAGCCTGCTCATCGGGCAGGATCTCCCGCGCAGGGCGCGGCCGCGACCGGCGGGTCGACGGACGGTGCGGCGCTGTCCGTGTTGCGCGCGTGTACCGCGGCATGGGCGGCGCCGAGCCATCCGCTCGACGTCGCCGGATCGGCGCCGAGAAGAACATGAAGACCGGGATCGGGGCCGAAGCGCGGCCGCGCCGGTCGGCGCGCGAGCAGGGCCGCATGGCTCCCCAGGTCCAGCCGACCGACCTCCTGCCACCGGATCGAACGGCGCGTCAGCGGCGTCGTCACTTCGACGCCGTCATCCGTCACCAGGTATCTCGAAGGAAGGAAGAACCGGCGGAGGACGGCCGCCAGCACGCCCGCCGACGCGAGCCCCCACCCGGGATCGCCTCCGACGCGTGCGATCAGGAGCGCCAGACCGGCGATGACCGTCACGGCGAGCAGCGTCCTGGGTGGATGCTCCCGCGCCGGATGCGCCGTCCACGCCCGACGCTCGATCGGGCGCACGAGGCTGGTCACGCGGGTGGCTGTCACTCGGTCGCTGTCTCCTGCCGGTGGCCGGGCGAAGCGGGCCATGTCCGCCGCCGGGACGCCGACGGCGGCCACCGACGCCGCGGTGCCGGGGCGACAGCGTACCGGATCACGGCGCAGCCGTGGCGGTCATGCATCCAGGCCGACATCGAGCGAGCGGATGCCATGGGTCAGCGCCCCGACCGAGATTCGATCAACCCCGGTCTCCGCGACCTCCCGGACGTTCTCGAGGGTGATACCGCCGGATGCCTCCAACCGGATCCCGGGCGCCCGGGCATCGCGGCGCGCCACCGCCGCACGCAGGCATGGCGGCGGCATGTTGTCCAGGAGGACGATGTCCACCAGCCCCGGCCCCGCGCCGAGGATCGCCTCGAGCTGATCGAGTCGATCGACCTCGACCTCGACGAACTGCAGCGGCGCCGGCGCGCGCACGCGACGGATCGCATCGGACAGGCTCCCCGCCCAGGACGCCGCGGGCAGGGCGGCGAGATGATTGTCCTTATAGAGGGCCGCGTCGAAGAGCCCGAGTCGATGCGGCACGCCTCCGCCGCACGCCACCGCGTGCTTCTCGGGACCGCGCAGTCCCGGCGTGGTCTTGCGGGTCTCGCAGATCACCGCCCGTGTCCCCCGGATGCGGTCGACGAATCGCCGCGTGACCGTCGCAATTCCGGACAGTCGTCCGATGAAGTTGAGCAGCGGTCGCTCGATCGCGAGCAGGAGATGCAGCGGCGCCGTGAGGTGCGCCACGACGGCCCCCGCCTCCAGGGACATGCCGTCCTGCGCACGGACGGTCCCGCGCAGCGATCCGCCGAGTCGCCGTTCATACTCGGTCGCCAGCGCGGGAAGCATCGCGAGCCCGCTCAGGACGCCTGGCTCCCGCATGACGATGGACATCGTCACGTGCCGGCGCGAATCGGGCAGACTGTCGGTCGTCACGTCGCCGCGGTCGCCCAGGTCCTCCTGCATCGCCAGGTGCATGAGCGGCGCAAGCAGCGCGTCCGGGCAGCGTGCCTGGAATGCATCGCGCAGAACGGGCAGCATGAGTTGCCCCGGATCGTCGAACGGCGTCTGCGGCACGGAGGCCAGTGTACCGGTGCGGCCGATGTGCCAGAGACGCGGTCCGGCGCCGTCTCCGGCGGGCGCCAGCCCGGGGCGCCTCGCCGCGGCCGGGCAGGCCCGACGTCACAAGGATCGCGGGCGGGCCCGAAGGCCCGCCCGCGCTGGCGTGCAACGTGATGTCGAGCCGGTCCGGCCCGATCGTCCGGACGGGGTGCCGGAGACCCGCTGCTTACCGGTAGAAGTTGGTCGTCTCGACCTTCACCAGCGGCCGCGTGATCTCGTTGCTCGACGCCTCGCCACGGAACTGCACCTGGCCATCACCCTTCGCGCGGACCACGATGCGATAGGTCCGTCGCTCCTTGGGCTCGAGTCGCGCAATCGGCTCGAACCGGACGGTGCGGGCGCTGACCGCCGCCGCCGTCGGCCCCGTGGAGGTGACGTACTCCATGAGCGTCAGTTCATCCATCGTGCAGACCAGCCGGACGTTGGTCAGCGGCGCCGTTCCCTGGTTCGTCACGTGGAGGATGTAGGTCACGGTCTCGCCGACCTGCACCGGGTCCGGTTCGTCCGTGCCGTCGAGGAGCAGCGCGGGGATACCGACGAATGCAGTCTGGCAGGCGGTGCTCACCAGTGCGGCGCAGACGCCCTCGGCGGTCGCGGTGTACCGGATGACCGCCGCCGCGTCCGACGCGAAGCTCGCCGACACGGATCGCGCCTCGTTCGGGCGGAGCCGTCCGACGCGCCACGTGATCCGGCCTGCGGCGACCTCGCCGCCGGCGGAGGCGCGGACGAAGCGGGCGTTGGCCGGGACCGGCATCGCGACGACGGTGTCGGCGGAGTCGCCGTCACCGGTGTTCTTCACAGTGACCTCGAATGAACCCTCACGGCCGAGGAACATCTGCTCGGGCGACGCGCATTCGATCGTCAGCACCGGCTGCCTGACGACGGTGCCGGCGCGCGGCGCCTCCGCTGTGAGATTCCCGGCGGCGACCGCGGTCGCCGGACTCTGGAACGTTCCGGTCCGGGCCGCCTTCGCCTGCACGGTGATGACCCTCGACTCGCCGGCACCGAGCGTGCCGACCTCCGCTTCGACGAGCGACCGATTGCCCTCGACGGTGGTGAGGCCCGCGGGGAGCTGGTCGCGCACACGCACGCTCTCGGCCGCGCCCGTCCCGGGATTGCGCACCTCGTAGCGCAGCGTGATCGGATCGCAGACGAGGACTTCGGGCGTGGCGCTCTTCACGATCGTCAGGCCGGGCTCCACGACCTGCGCCGCGACGCAGAGCGCGTTGTTGTACGAGACGCTCACGCAATTGGAACTCGTGCCGACCTTGTCCGCCTTCGCGGAGACGCGGATGACCTCGGTCTTCTGGGCGCCGAGGTCGCCGATGAACCACTGGAGCGAACCATCGCTTCCGCGGTTCGCCGCCGGCTGGGACTCCGTGACCTCCGCGTTCTGCAGGCTCGATGTCGTCAGCAGAACGTTCTGCAGCGTCCCATGCGTCAGGTTGGTGACATGCAGCTCGTACGTGTACGGCACCGTACGACGCACCTGCGCCGGAATGACCTGGTGGATCATGAGCGCGCTGGACTGGATCTCACCGGTTGGGAACGCGAGCGCTGCCACGTTGTGTCCGCGCGGAACCTGCGGCCGATACTCCGCGCCCACTCCCGCACGACGCGGCGCCTCCTCTCGCGGTGCCGCCTGTGCTGCCGGCCTGGATTCTTCCTTCTGTACCGATGTGCAACCCGTCCCGGCCGCGGCGGCGGCGAGCGCCGCGCATGCCAGCCCGACCGTCATGATGGAACGATGCCTGGTCTTCACGATGTTCTCCTTGAAGGTCGGAGGTCCGGCGGCACAGTGACACCCGGGCACGCGGACCTCCGTACATGGATCTGAATGGCCGCGAGTCTACGGCCCCCCCCATCCGTGTCAAGGAGCCGAAGGGGGTGCCTTCCCCGCATCTCATCGCGGATTCAGGCATGGCGCTGCGGGCCCCGGCGGTTCCGGGGGCCGGAAGCGCGGCGGAATACCGTCATCGAACCCGTTGCCCAGGCAACGGTTCCGTCCGACGCCCCCATCCGCTGCACCTCGGCGCGGACGCACGCGGACGCGCCACGATGATCGCAGGGACGCCGCATCCGGCGATCAGTCGTCGGACCTTTCCGACGCGTCAAATGCCATGACGACCTGTGATCCGTACACGGGATACTCGATCGCGCATCGATAGCTGCGGAACGCCAGCTCATCCCATCCCGTCCGTGCGAAGACTGCACGAAGCATGTCGATGTATCGCGGAACAACGCCGGTCCGCAGACCGGCGATGCCGGACCCCATGGACTGGAGCGTCTCGATCATGTCCAGGCGGCTGATGTCCCGGCTGCGATCATTCACGCTCGCGATTCCGTCGATCGCCGTGTCGTAGATCACGAGCGAGGGATCGCGCCCGTCGTACAGGTCACGATGGACGAGCGCATCGAACACGAGCGTGCGCACCGGGATCGAGACCGACGCGAAGACGTAGCTTCGGCGACCCGATCCACGCGGCACGAACCGGGGGATCTCGTTGAGATTCACCTCGGCCAGCAGGAAGTCCACCGACGACTCGGGGCCGAACGCATCGCCTGCGAGCGCGTAATGGACGGAGGCGCCCGCGCGATCGACGACCATGCGCGGCAGCGGGTCGACGCAGAACTCGGGGAGCATCGCATCCTCGATCGACTCGATCGGCAGTCCGCTGAGCGTCATCGGTCGCCGCGCTTCCTCGTCCTGGTCCAGGCGGCGCGTGGCGAACCGCGCGGTGGCACCGGGTCGAAGCCGCTGCAGGCCGAGATGCCCCATGATCCAGACGACATCGATCCGATCGGTGCTGGCGCCGGGGTGCAGCAGGGCGGTCGCCAGGTTCACGCGTGCTTCGACGCCCTTGAGCTGGCTCATGGCGCGGAACGCCGACTGCTTGCGACGGAGTTCGAACTCGCGCCGGGCCTCGGGCAGCCACGCACTGATGACCGCGTCGAGCCCCGCTCGATCGCCGGCGCCTGAGCGGATCAGTGCCTCGAACCGATCCACCGCGGCGAGCGCGGGGTCCACCCGATCCACGGGGACCCCCGTGCGGCGGGCCGCCAGCAGAAGCCGGCGGAGCGGCTCCGGCCCCGGAAGGTGGTGCACCACCGCCATCGGGTCGCCGGCCCGCATGGCCTTCAGCACCCGGCTCGCGAGCACCTTGTCGAGTCCCAGCGCGCCGGCCAGCGCCTGCGGGCCGCGCGGCGCCCCCGGAACCATCGCCAGGACCCCTCCCATGGAGTCGGCGAGGGCCTGTCCCAGGGCCACGACCCGCGCCTCGAGCCCTGTCGCGGCACCGGCCGACCCGATCGGTGGCTCCGCCACGGGCGTGGTGCCCCGGCTGCGGTCGGTCGTCGTGGCGTCCTGTCTCATCGGGCATCCCTTTCCATGGCACCTGCACCACGCCGTCGGCGCCTCTCCTGCTCGACGGGCCCCCGACCATCCACTCTACCGCCGTGGAATTGATTCAGCAAAGGATTCCGGAAGTTTCCGGGAAACTTCCTTGAAGAACCTCGTATACTGTGACCGGCGGACCGCTCACGGACCGTCCGCCGACCAACCATGACCCCGGGCCGCTTCGACCCGCGACTTCAGAAGGATCGACCCTCATGCGAAACCACCTTCGACGAGCCCTCCTCACCTCCACGACCATGCTCGCCTGCGCCGCCACGGCGCTCGGCACCACGCTCCACCAGGAGTCGTTCGACAGCGGCGCCGCGAATGACGGTGCCTGGCAGTTCTTCGGCACGGACTCGTTCCCCGCAGCCGGGGGCAACCCGGGTGCCTGGCTCCGGTCGCAGAACCTCGACACGTTCGCACCGCGCGCCCGGACGACCGCGTCCCTGAGCACGTTCGTCGGTGACTACCGCGCCAAGGGCGTCACGGCCTTCGGGTTCGACCTGCGCACCGATTACGTGGACTTCAGCGCCGCCGGCCGCCCCGCGACGCTCATGCTCATCCACGACAACGGCACGCCCGGCAACGTCTTCGACGACACGGCGGCGTATTACGTCGGACCCGATGTCCCCGTCCCGGGGGACGGCTGGGTCTCGTTCGACTATCCCCTGCCCGCCGACAGTGACGTCCTTCCGGCGGGATGGGCACTGCTGAACCTCGGCGATTCCGGCGCACCCGCGGCGCACACCTGGTCGCAGGTGGTCCAGTCCGTCAGCCGCGTCGAGATCCTCTACGGCCACCCCGAGTTCTTCTACATCTTCCAGATGTGGCACGTGGGACTCGACAATCCGCGGATCGACATCATGAAGGAGCCCACCAACCCCGCGGACATCAACGGCGACGGCACCGTCGACCTCCAGGACCTGCTGGTGCTGCTCGCCTCATGGGGCCCCTGCGCAGACTGCCCCGCGGACATCGACGGCAGCGGCGAGGTCGACTTCGCCGACCTCCTGGCACTGCTGACCGCATGGGACTGAGCCCGGACTGAGGCGCCGCAGCCGCCAGGGCGCGTCCCGCGCATCGTTCTCCTTCCTCCGCGCGTCCCGGCGTCCCCCTCCCCGACGGACCCGGCACGCCCGAAGCACGGCCCGGACCGGACTGAGTCGCTCAGGATGGTCCGGGCCGCTTCATGCGCCGCGCGACCACCGCGCGACGCTCGGATCGCCCTGTATTCTCCGCGGCATGCGGCGACCGGCGCACCTGCATCCGATCGAGGCATCCCAGCTGCATGCACGCCGGGAGCGTGTGTTCCTGGTGCTCGCGGGGATCTTCATCGGCGCGATGGCGATGCTCAACATCCTGGGCATCACGAAGTTCATCCACTTCGGGCCGCTCGAACTCGCGGTCGGCGTGCTGCCGTACCCGCTCACGTTTCTCTGCACCGACTTCATCAGCGAACTCTACGGTCGGCGCCGGGCGAACTTCGTGGTCCTGGTCGGCCTGCTGATCAACGTGATGGTGCTGGGATTCATCTGGATCGGCGAGAACACGGAGTCGATCCCGTTCCGCACACCGGTCCAGCGGATCGTGACGATGGACTCGGTGGATCTCCGCAGCATCGACGGGGCGCCGCTGATCGATCGCGCCAGCGGCGCGCCGTTCGTCCGGCCCGCCGTGCCCGACGGGCGCGGCGGCCTTCGCGCGGTGGATCGGTTCGCCCTGGAGCCGGTCCCCGGCGGCGACGAGCGGGCGCTCCGCCTGGTCGATGCCGACACGGGCATCCCGATCATCCGGGAGGAGTCCCTCTTCTCGCGGATCTCGACCACCACGCGGCAGGCCATGCTGGCCAGCATGATCGCGTACCTGGCGGCGCAGTTCATCGACGTCTGGCTGTTCCACTTCTGGAAGCGCCTGACGCGCGGCCGCCATCTCTGGCTCCGGAACAACGGCTCGACGCTGGTCAGCCAGTTCGTCGACACGTCCTGCGTCGTCCTCATCACGTTCTGGGCACAGATCACGGCCGGTGACGTGCCGTTCACGCAGGTGATGACGTGGATCGCGGGCGGTTATGCCTTCAAACTGGTCGTCGCGCTGCTGGACACGATCCCGTTCTATCTCGGCGTCAGCTGGCTCAGCCGGTACCTGGAGATCGATCCGCGACGCGAACACGACGCAGACGTCGAGGAGAGCGACCGGGACGACAGGATCATTCTGCAATGACACTCTTCGCGAAGATCATCACCGGCGAGATCCCCTGCCACCGCGTCTACGACGATGCGCACGTACTCGCGTTCCTCGACATCAATCCGCTGAGCCGGGCACACACGCTCGTCATCCCGAAGGAGCGCTGCGCGTCGCTGCGCGATCTTTCCGACGACGCGGGTGCGGCCATCGGTCGCGTGCTGCCTCGAATCGTGCGTGCGGCCATGGCGGCGAGCGGTGGCACCGGCTGCAACGTCCTCTGCAACGACGGCGCCGACGCGGGCCAGGAGGTCATGCACGTGCACTTCCACGTCATTCCGCGCGTCGGCGACCATGGCCTGCGCAGGACATGGCGGCCGGGGCGCCTGGACCCGGAGGACGTGGCGGAGATCCTGGACGTGATGCACCAGAGTATGGCGCGGATCGGATGATGCCGGCACCGCAGCGCCGTGCCGGTCGCCCGCGCTGGCCCATCGTGCTGGCCGCGCTGCTCGGGTCATGGCTGCTGGTCGCCGCGGCCTCCGAGACCGCCATCGCGTTCGGCCTCCAGGCACTGCCGGACGGCGCGCGCGGCGGCCGTGCCGGGGCCGGCCCGGGCGGATGGGCGGCCTGGGCAGCGGCATCGACCACGTGGCGGGAATGGATGGGATGGATGGGATGGCCCGTCGTGGTCGTGGGGCTCCAGGCGGCCGGGGCCCTGCTCCTCCTGCGCCGAAGACGGTCGGCGCTGCCCGTCCTGCTCGCCTGGGCCGGCCTGGTCGTGCTGAGAACAGCGCTTCTCAGCCGGATCGTGCTCAGGGTCCTCCGGGACGCCGCCGTGACCGGCGCAGCGGACCCTGCACACCCCTCCGACGACGCCCTGCGCGCCGGCGAGGCATGGGTGCGCGCGGTCATGTCGATCGGACAGGGCCTGGTCGGCGCCGCCGCGCTGCTGCACATCCTCGTCCCGGTGCTCATCGTGGCATGGATGCTGCGCGCCGAGTCCCGCCGGCAGATGCGCACCTGGCGCTGGTGAGAGGACGACCCGCGCCGCCGCGGCGCGTGCGTCCGCCGGTTCGACCGTCCAGAGGCACGATGCACGACTCCAGTCGCCGGACCGACCGCTCACAGTCCCCGTGCGCGCACGGGGGTTGCAGGGGGCGGAGCCCCATGCGCAAGCGCCGGAGATCCGGAGATTCGGGCATGTCGATGACGGATGCGCTGTCCGGCGCCGGCCGTGAACGGGTCCGCGAGCGCGCCGCACAATGCGCCATCGCGCTGTGCAGCGATCGCGCCGTCCGTGGCGTCGCGATCCCGACCGCGATGGGCGCAGCCAGCAGGACCGGTTCCGGAACAGCGCGCATGCCGCCGCACACCGACACCTCATGCGCCCCTGTACCCCACTCGGCGGGGACAGGGACGGAACCCATCGCCCCCGAGACAGCGATGCCACCGGACCACCATGCCGCAGACCGCACCCGGCCCACGCGGGTACACCCGTTCAGGCCACGATGACACGGCCCCGGCGTGGAGTGCACGCCGGGGCCGGGGAGTGTCGACACGATCACGCGAGACCATCCGTCACTGCGGGCAGGCGCCCCAGGCGGAGATGAGTTCCAGCACATCGTTCATGCCGACGGCGCCGCTGCCGTCCACGTCCTGCGGGCAGCCGCTGCACGTCATGCCGAACGCCTGGAGCACCGCGAGCAGATCGTGGAAGTCCACGACGCTGTCGGCGTTCACGTCCGCGGGACACGCCGGAGGCAGCGAGATCTCATCATCGCCGCCCTCGGCCACGCCCTGGAACTCGTACGGCCCCATGTCCACCACCGGGACCAGGAGTTCCATGCCGGGCACGCTCGCGACGAAGCGGGGATTCCCGTCCAGATCGAACTGGATGTCGGCCGGCACGAGCGCGTTGTTGCCCGCATCGATGCACGGCGAGTCGGGGCGCAGGCGGTAGTCGCCATTGTCCGGGTCGACGAAGCGCGGATCGGCGTCGAGGTTGCCTTCGCCGGGCCAGCCGAACTCGATGAGGGAGTGCTGGGCGTCGATGAAGCCGGTGCTCACAACCTTGAACGGATGCACCGTCGGCGGTCCGCCCTCGAAGGAGTTGCCGTGAACAACGACGTTCCTGACCAGGATTCCCGCGTTGGCGGCCCCGGCGACTCCCGGCCCATCCCAACGTGCCATGTTGCGCACGACGGATGAGTTGACGATCGCGAACGGGCCGCCCCACACGACGACCGCCCCGCCGATGCCGCCCGCGTTCGAGGACAGTCGGGAGTTGTGCACGGTGGTGGCCCCGCCCTGCTGGAAGAGGGCGCCACCGTCACTCCAGTTGCTGTCGTTCGAAGACACGATGGAGTCCTGCACCGCGAGGGAGTAGTGCCCCCACGCGTAGATGCCCGCGCCACCCGTATAGGCGCCCCCCCATGCCGTGTTGCCGTGAATGTGGCATCGATCAATGAGCGCACCCTCGGCGAACGAGCCGCTGCTGACGCCGATGCCTCCACCACACGATGCGTGATTCGCCGTGATGATGCAGCCACGGATGATCGGACGGCTCCCGTAGATCGCGACGCCTCCACCCAGCGGACCCCGGAAAAACGAGGAGCCCTTGCCGCCCCGGATCGTGAATCCCTCCACGATCGTGGCTCGGGTGGCGCCGCCGGCGATGCGGATCACGCTCCCGGTCTCGAAGGTGGATGCATCGAGCGTGGTGAACGCAGGCCCGGCCTCCGAGACCAGTTCCAGGTTCTTTCCCTCGATCACGACCTTCTCGTGATAGGTACCCGGCGCGACAAGGACCCGCGCATAGGGCGGCGCCGCGTCGATCGCCGCCTGGACCGTTGCGTACTCGGACGGAACGCGAAGCACGACCGTGTTCGCGAACGCCGTTTCCGTCACCAGTGCGGCAAGCAGTGCGACGCCTGCCGACGGAATTCCCTTTCGCATGGCGGTTTCCTCCTGCCGCCGGACGACCACACGAGTCATCCGGGTGCGAGACGGAGTCACCGTACGATGATGGGGCAGGATCGCGAAGCCGGAGGATCGAGGCAAGGCGTTACGAGACAACGAGTTCCACACGGATTCCAGCGGGGCAAAGTGTGTGGGTGGTGCGCCCCGGTTCTCGGTCCAGGCGCGCTGAAATGCCGTCGCTGAGCCTCAGCAGGGCGACTCTCGAACTCGATGAAGGTCGACTTCCCGGGAAGGTCCGATCATCCTCGGGACTGCAGGGCCGTGAATCGAAGGAGCCCGGCCCCACGTGGGGACCGGGCTCCGAAGGAGATTAACCGTCAGCGGTCGCGCCATGGCGCGCCGTACTCCCGTTCAGCCGCGGAGGTTACCGGCCGGTCGTCACCGCCCGCCGCCGCGCCCGCTGCAGGGCGTCCCGGATGAAGTCATCCGCGACCTCGAAGGGCCTCCGCTCCGGCATCGCGTACCGCGCGGGCGACTCCTTCGGCGGCACCGTCGGGCTCCAGCGGATCACCGCCGGCATGCCGCCCTGCCCCTGCATGTGGCTGCCTGCCTTCGCGAACGGGATCCCGGGGATGGTCGGATCCTCGCCCAGCGGGACCAGGGGAAGGGAAATCTCCCGCGCATACACACCAAGCAGCGCGAGGTCCTGGCTGACCAGTCCCTTCACGTTGCACAGCGGGTTCGCGCGCCCGCAGAGCCGTGCCTTGGCGTGGTCCGTCTGGAGGAACACGATGCCGAGCGGGTTGCCGAGATACCGGGAGAGGACCTGCTGCTCCCAGCACGAGAGACAGCGGATGTAGCAGAACTTGTCCTCGTTCTCGTTGTAGATCTCGAAGATCACCGCGGTGGTCGGTGGTGCGGGCGGGTCGGGCATCGGCTCATTGAGCCTGAAATCCGCGGAGAGCGGATGCAGCGTCACGTCCGTGTCGACGGTGACCGCGGGCGCGAATGGCGGATCCGATGGCGTCCACGCCAGCGAGCCCACCGTCTGGAAATTGAAAAGCAGCGCCTCGGCAGGCAGGCAGTACTCGATCCCGTTCAGCAGGATCGTCTCCGGCACGCCGACCGGAGAGCCATGCTCCACGTTCGCCACCGACTGGAGCGCGCAGGCGTTGTACTCCCACGCGGTCTGCCGGTCATAGCGCACCAGCGTGGCCTGGCCGGCAAGGTGATTCCACCGGATCTGCCGGCCATCGCCGTCGATCGCCCACGCGTAGATGGCGCCGCGCAGCATGCGCTCGTCGCTGCCGTCGTCGGCCGGGCGCCCGGGTGGTGGCCCCGGATCGAGCGACGTCCACGGCGCGACGTCGTACGGCGCGCCGCTCGAGGCCGCCCAGACGACCGGCTGGTTCCCGGTCAGCGTGAGTTCCACGTCCATGAAGTTCCAGCCGGGGTGCGCCCGCTCGTCGCCGTCCTCCTCGAGCGGCGGATCGCCGTTCAGGAAGATCATGTAGATGCGCACGTCCTCCGGCCAGTCGTTCGAAAGCGTGACGAAGGTGTCCTGGAGCAGGCGCCCGGAGGCATCCCACCGGACCTCGATCTTGGAGAACACGACGATCGAGCCCTTGTCACCGCAGTTGCAGTCCACGGTCTCCTTGGGCGGGCAGTCGGGGCAGTCGAACGTGCACGGCTCGTCCGGGCAGGGCTCCTCCGAGAAGTAGACGAAGACGTACTCGCCTCCCGCCGTGATGTTCTCGCAGCAGTACTTCGAGATGCCGGACAGGCAGAGATACTGCGGTGTCGTGCCGACCTGTACGCAGCAGTACCCGATGATGTCGCAGTACTCGCGGTTGAGGTCGTCATCGGGATCGATGCACGAGTCGTTCTCGACCGCGGTCCAGGAGATCACGGTCCCGCCCAGCGTGCCCGCCAGGTAGTCGCAGCAGACCTCGGTGATCGGGCAGACGCAGTCGTAGGTTCCGTCCGGCATCTCGATGCAGCAGACGCCGTCGTCGCCGCAGGGGCCGTCGTAGAACTGGCCGCCGAGGACTTCCTCGCAGCAGTAGATCGAGATCGGATAGATGCAGTACGGCTCTTCCGGGATGCAGCAGGAACCGAGGTAGCACTCGCTCTTCGGGTCGGTCTCGACATCATCACATGTCACGAAGGGTGTGAAGATGGCGTCGAGGCCGTACTGGTCGTAACACTCCTCCTCGCTGATACCGTCGACACAGTAGATCGCGTCCGGCCTTCCGATGTCATCCGGGCAGAAGCAGCAGGCGCCGAGCGGGACCCACTCGTAGAGCAGGGTGACCGTGCCTCGCGCGACATGCGGAAAGTCGCGGAAGTCGAAGTTCACGCCGGCCCCGAGCACCTGAGCGGTGCCATCGAACTCGAAGACAACACACTCGGCAGCGCCGGCGCCCGGGCAGGCGGCCGAGGGACTGGCGCCACCGCAGGCGGGTGGCGCATTCACAATGAACGGCGCCAGACCTGCATTGACGCAGTACGGGCCGAAGAAGCCCTCATCGCAGATCATCGGTCGGCCGCCCGGCCCCTGAACCATGCCCACTCCACCGACCTGATAGCGGTTCACCAGGAAGTCGCACTCGTTCCGCATGAGTTCGCAGGTCCCGCCAAGCCCCGTATTGTTCGCGGGATCCTCGCAGAACCGGAACACACGGAACTGATTCGGATCGCCCTGCGCGTCGAACTCCACGACCGTGATCGGGAACACCAGTCCGGGCAACGCCGGCGTCGTCTGGACCAGGCGGATGCGCTCGAGCAGATCCTGCACAACGACGGACTGGCCGACATTCGCACAGAAGCTACCGTCCGTGGAAACCCGCCCGTCCACGAGCGTCCGAATGCGCTCGAGACGTCGGAAGCCGCCCTGATCGTCGAATCGAGGCAGGCAGACGAACTGGAACATGCCCGCTGGAATGGGCTGCCCATCTTCAGGCAGTACGAAGTGAAAGAGACCGCTGTGCGCCTCGATCAGGTGCGGCGCCGGAATGGCAGGACAATCCGGTGCCAGCACGACATCCGCGCACAGCACCCCCGGGCCGAAGAACTCGCCACCCGCGGCGAAGCACGCGTACGCCGTCATGTCCACGCAGGTGCCGAGGTCGGGGCGCCAGCATCCTCCGGGCCTCACGCAGGGCTGCGCGATCGGATCGTCCGGGCAGAAGGGGAACCGGTAGTTCGGGCCGACATCACCGTCGCAGGTATACCCGGGGCCGAGAAAGACGCCACCGCTGTTCTCGCACTCTGCCTTGGTCAGACCGTCGCAGTCATCGCCCGGCAGACAGCAGGCGAAGCGACACGGCTGTGCAACACCGTTGCCCTGGAAGAAACCGCCTCGCCGCACACACACGAACTCGCTCGTCTGCACGAACGTGCCGTCCAGCAGACAGCAGCGCCCGGTGCATCCGCCCGGCGGCGGACAGGTGGTGCCGTCGCCCTGGTATACCCCGCCGCGATTGTGGCACTCGGCCTCGGCCGCGGTCAGGATGCACTGGCCGTCGTCGAGGCAGCATGCCCCGTTCTGCCCGGTCGGCTGAACGTCCGGCATGCCCGGCACCGTCCCGGTCTTCGCGCCGCCCGCGCTGGAACCCGACCCCGTCTTCGGCGGCACCGGATCCGCGAACGCGGCCGATGCTCCGAACAGCAGGACCGACGCCACGATCACGACGTGCCACGCCGCACCCCGGGCGTGTGCCGGGTGTACCGCGCCCGCCGCCGCCGAGCTCGCCGCCGGGCGACGAGCCGTACCGCCGTGCTGCGTCGCGCCGCGCACGAGGCAACGCGCCAACTTCTCGCGCACTGTCATTTCGAGTTCTCCCCGCCCTTCCGGGCGTCGCGCGCTGTCCCGGGGTCATCCACCCGACCGCGCACCTGACCTGGTAAGTCGCGCTTCACGTCACTTCGAGGGCCGCCGGAGCGATCAGCGCTGCAACGCCGGAAACCCTTTCTCACCCGCGGCATATGGTGCGCGCAGCGCCGCCGACGCGCCAAGCGCGATCCGGCCGATTTGCGCAGGATCTGCGACGCTGTCGCGCAAGTTGCATGAGTCGACTCGCAATGAGAGATGCAAGCCCGTTCTGAACAGATGTTTACGACGCATGCGACCCGCCATCGCACTCGACTTGCGCGCCCGACATGCCTGCGCCGTCGACTGTGGATAACCGGCGTCCGCGTGGTGACTTCCGCGTTCAGTCGCCCGCAGCCCGGTTCGGAGATGGATCGCGTCGATCGTTCCGGACGGGTGCGCGGGTCGGCGCACCGCCTCGGCAGTGCGTATCGAACCCACTGTCAGGCATCGACTTGCGACTGGTTGCCAAGTGCGTCACCCGCGCCGCTCGGGGTGCCCGGGGCCGACGTCACCTTCGGACGGCGCCCGCTCGCGGCGCAGCGCCAGCGCCGAGGGGCCCCATCCACGGGCATCGCGATCCCACGGGACAGCGAGGCCGCGGCGTGGCAGCCCGCCCCGGTCCCGCGGTCGACGCGCGGTCGTGTTCGCTCAGCCCAGCGCCGCCTGCGCCGCCACCAGCCGCGCGATCGGCACACGGAACGGCGAGCAGGAGACGTAGTCCAGCCCGACCTGGTGGAAGAACCGCACGGAGGAGGGATCTCCGCCGTGCTCACCGCAGATCCCGACCTTGAGGTCCGGGCGGGTGGCGCGGCCGCGCTCGCAGGAGATCCGCACCAGTTCGCCCACGCCGTCCTGGTCGATCGCCTGAAACGGGTCCCTCTCCAGCACCGCCTGCTCCAGGTAGTGCGGCAGGAACGAGTTGATGTCGTCGCGGCTGAAGCCGAAGGCCAGCTGCGTCAGGTCGTTGGTGCCGAACGAGAAGAAGTCCGCGTCCTTCGCGATCTCGTCGGACCGCAGCGCCGCCCGCGGAATCTCGATCATCGTGCCGATCGGGATGTCGAGTTTCCCGGTGAACTTCTTCGCCGCGCGGACGCGCTCGATCGTTTCTTCCGTGCGTCGGCGGAGCAGGTGCAGTTCGGACCGCATCCCGACGAGCGGGATCATGATCTCGGGCCGGGCGTCGATCTTCTTCTGCCGGCACGCGATCGTCGCCTCGACGATCGCCGTCACCTGCATCTCCAGGATTTCCGGATACGTGACGGCCAGCCGGCACCCACGATGTCCGAGCATCGGGTTGAGTTCGTGCAGCATCGCCACGCGCTGCTGGATCTTCTTCACCGGGACACCCAGTTCCGCCGCCAGTTCCTTCTGCTGGGCAGGCTCGTTGGGCAGGAACTCGTGCAGCGGCGGATCGAGCAGGCGCACCGTGACCGGCAGCCCGTTCATGGCCGTGAAGATGCCGATGAAGTCCTTCCGCTGGTAGGGAAGCAGGGACTTCAGGGCGACGCGGCGATCGTGCTCGGACTCCGCCAGGATCATCTTCCGCATCGCCTTGATGCGATCGCCCTCGAAGAACATGTGCTCGGTCCGCGTGAGACCGATGCCTTCCGCGCCGAACTCCCGGGCGCGCTTCGCGTCCGCGGGCGTATCGGCATTCGTCCGGACGCCGAGCTTCCGGTACCTGTCCGCCCACTTCATGATGGTCTGGAAGTCGCCGGTGAGTTTCGGCGTCGTCTTCTCGATCGCGCCGACCATGATCTCCCCGGTCGAACCGTCGATCGAAAGCACCGCGTCGGGCCCGAACGTCTTCCCTCCCACCGACAGGCGCCGCGCCTTGACGTCGATCTGGAGTTCGCCCGCGCCGACGACACAGCACTTGCCCCAGCCGCGCGCCACGACCGCCGCGTGACTGGTCATGCCGCCGGTCGACGTCAGGATGCCGACGGCCAGATGCATGCCCTCCACGTCCTCCGGGCTCGTCTCCTTGCGGACCAGGAGGACCTTCTCCCCGGCGCGAGCACGCTCGACGGCATCCTCCGCGGTGAACGCGAGCGTTCCGGTCGCGGCGCCGGGCGATGCCGGCAGGCCGCGGGCGATCACCTTCGCGCCCTTCTTGGCCGCGGGCGAGAAACTGGGCAGCAGCAGCTGCGTGAGGTCCTCGGCCGGAATGCGCCTGAGCGCCCGCTCCTCGGTGACGAGTCCCTCCTTCACCATGTCCACCGCGATGCGCACGGCGGCGGCGCCGGTGCGCTTGCCGTTCCGCGTCTGGAGCATGTACAGCGTGCCGCGCTCGATGGTGAACTCGATGTCCTGCATGTCCAGGTAGTGGCGCTCAAGGATGTCCTTGATCTCCAGCAGCCGCGCATGGACCTTCGCGTTCCACTTCTTCATCTCCACGACCGGCCGGGGCGTGCGGATGCCGGCCACCACGTCCTCGCCCTGGGCGTTGATGAGGAACTCGCCGTAGAACTCGTTCTGGCCCGTGGAGGGATTCCGGGTGAACGCCACGCCCGTGCCGCTGTCCTCGCCCATGTTGCCGAAGACCATCGCCTGCACGTTGACCGCGGTTCCGATCAGGCCGGTGATCTCGTTGATCCGGCGGTAGACGATCGCGCGATCGCTGTTCCAGCTCCGGAAGACCGCTTCGATCGCCAGTTCGAGCTGGCGCATCGGGTCCTGCGGGAAGTCCTCGCCCACGAATTTCCGGTACACCCGGCGATAGGACTCGCAGAGACGGATCAGCCCCTCGGTCGGGACATCGGTATCCGCCTTCGCGTGGAACTGCCGCTTGATCCGGTCGAACTCCGCCTCGAACACCTCGTGGGAGACGTCCATCACGACGCCGCCGAACATGTTGATGAGCCGGCGATACGCGTCGTAGGCGAATCGATCATTGCCGGTGCGCCGCGCGAGCGCGAGGACCGTCTCGTCGGTCAGCCCGAGATTCAGCACCGTGTCCATCATGCCCGGCATCGACACGGCCGCGCCGGACCGCACCGAGACGAGCAGCGGATCATCCCCCGATCCGAATCGCTTGCCGGTCTCCGCTTCCAGCCGGCGCATCGCCCGCGCAACAGCTTCCATGAGACCGTCCGGCATCACGTCCCCGCCGCGCGTGTACGCGTCGCACATCTCGGTCGTGATCGTGAAGCCGGGCGGAACGGGCAGACCGATCGAACACATGTCGGCGAGATTCGCGCCCTTGCCGCCGAGGAGCAGTTTCTGATCGGCGCGGCCCTCGGAGCCGGACGGTCCGAATGAATAGACCATCCGGCCGCCGGCACCCGCGGGGCTGTCTGCCTTCGGCTCACCGGAGGCACTCGATCGGACGGAGGATCCCTTTCGTCCGCTCGAACGGACGCGCTGGGCAGGTGTGGCGGTCATCGGCGCAATCTCCCTTGCGTGCCGTCTCTGCGCGGCCGCAGGCATGGTGTCGATCGGTGTATCGGTCGTGGGGGCGTTCCGGCTGCTGTCGATGATCCGGACCCTCCGGCCGCGCATCGCCGGAGCGGACGCGGCCGGCGACCGGGGACCGATCAGCGCCGAAGCGGCGATTGTAGCGAGCCGACGGTGCCTGTCCCGTGCCCGCACCTGTCCCGTGCCGGGAGCCGATGCGCGGCCGCCGGATCCGGCAGGACCGCGGGAGACGGAGCCGGGTCGACGCGCGTCGACCCGTGTTCGGCTACGCTCGACCCTCCGATGTGCCCGCATGGTGCCGACGTCCTTCGACCGCCGCCGGAACCGGTCGGCCGGATCGAACATCCCCCGCGCCCGGCATCGCCGCCGTCGCTCGCCGATCTCATCCGGCGATGGCCGAGGAACCGGCCCCTGCTCTGCGCCCGGTGGCTCTCCTCCACGGACACGCCCGTCGAGGCGCTCGGCGTGACGCCCGGCCAGGTCATCACGGTCCGGTCCGGCGATCCGGATCCCCTCGCGGCGCTCCGCCCGGTCTTCACGCGGGAGGTCGGCCGGCACGCCGCCGTCGGGCCACCCGGGGAGACCGCCCGGATCGCATCGGGACACACGGCCGGTCCGCGACGGTCGACCGGCGACCGCGCTCGCATCCCGGAGCCGGTCGGCGCGTGGTTCGGAGGCCTGTCGTACGAACTGGGGCGGATGCTCGAGCCGGCCGCGGCACACCGCGGCGCTCAGGCGACGGACCGCCCCACGGCGAGCGCCGACCCGGTTGCGGTCTGGATCCGATGCCGGGAACTGCTCATCCGCCACGGAGACGGGCCCTGGTGCGCCACCGGCGATGAGAGCACGGCCGTTCTCCGCGCGGTGAGCACGACACCGGCACCGGCGCGCACGGCATGGCGCTGGCGCGCCGAGGGCCCGGAGACATGCACGCCGGATCGCCCGACCTACCTCGACGCGGCGCACTCGATCCTCGGCCTGATTCGCGCGGGTGACGTCTACCAGGTGAACCTGACCAGGCGCGTCACGATTCCCTTCTCCGGCTCCACCCGCGGATTCGCCGCGGCGGCGTTCGATGTCGCCGACCCGCGTCACGGTGCGGTCCTCGAACTGCCCGACGGGCGCGTGGTCGTCTCGCTGAGCCCGGAACTCTTCCTTGACCTGGATCCGGAGTCGCGCCGTGTGCGCACGCGACCGATCAAGGGAACCCGCCCGGCGGCGGCTCGCGCCGAGGATCGCGATGCCGGCGAGCGCGACCTGCGTCACTCCGACAAGGATGCCGCGGAACTCACG
Source organism: Phycisphaeraceae bacterium (assembly GCA_019636755.1). Taxonomy (GTDB): domain Bacteria; phylum Planctomycetota; class Phycisphaerae; order Phycisphaerales; family SM1A02; genus JAHBWZ01. The sequence continues at coordinate 313,436 of JAHBWZ010000003.1, forward strand.
ATGATCGTCGACCTGATGCGCAATGATCTTGCACGCGTCTGCGCTCCCGGATCCGTGCGGGTCTCGCGGGAACGCTTCATCGAGACGCACCCGACCGTGCATCATGCCGCGGCCGAGATCGAGGGCCGGCTCCGCCCTGACGCCGACGCCGCGGACCTGCTCCGTGCAACGTTTCCGGCCGGATCGATCACAGGCGCGCCGAAGATCCGCGCCATGCAGGTGATCGAGTCGATGGAACCGACACCGCGCGGGCTCTACTGCGGCGCGATCGGCGTGGTGACCGACGACGGCGGCGTCCATCTCAATGTCGCCATCCGGACGGCGGTTCTGTCCGGGACGCGCACGCGCGGGGCGCCTGGCGGGTTCAGGGGTGCCCTGGTGTACGGGACGGGTGGCGGCATCGTCGCGGATTCTGAACCCGCGGCGGAGTTCCTCGAAACAGAGCACAAGCGACGTGTCCTGGACCTGGCGCTCGGCGCCGGCGCCTGAGTCGCAGGACCCAGCCTCCGGCGACATGCGTGCATCGCGCGGATCATGTCGGCGGCACGCGGTCGCGCCTGCGCTGTCCATACGTCACGGTCCGTCCACCGCCGTGACGGGATGTCGCGGGCGGATGCATCGCATCCGCGACGATTTTCCCGCATCGATGGCTGGCCCCCGACCGGCAGGGTGGTACCTTGGGGGGGCATGGCCCGGCCGACCGTCGGGTCGCCGACGCGGGGCGGACCCACGGGTCACGGTCCGCATTCCAGATCCGTTCACGAGTCCAGGCGGAGGTCTGATCCATGCGACCGACGATCTCGAACCGTCACCGACGGTGTTCAGCCGCAGCAGCCGCGGTGTGCGCGCTCGCCGTGGTCCCATGCATGCAAGGCCTGAACGCCCGGTCCGCCGCTGCCGAGCGCCCGGTGGCGGACGGTCGATCGGACCGGGCGCCTGGTCCGGTCGCGCCGGCGGGCGATGCTGCGGCGCAGGATCATCGGGCCGCGGGGACATGCACGCCGCAGTGGGTGCCGACCTTCGGGCACGGGCCGGGGATCGATGTCGACATCAACGCGTTTGCCGTCTTCGATGATGGATCCGGTGCGCGGCTCTTCGCCGCGGGCGACTCCTGGCTGGGTGTCGTGGTGTGGGACGGTGCATCGTGGTCGTCCATCGGCAGCGGCATTCTGGATCCGGTGCATGCGCTCGCCGTCTTCGACGACGGCACGGGTCCGGCCCTGTACGTCGGCGGCGAATTCAAGTCTGCTGCTGGCGAGTCCTGGCCGTATCTCGTCAAGTGGGATGGTTCGACGTGGTCGCCGGTCGGCGGTGGGACAGACGGCCCGGTGCACGCGCTCACCGTTTTTGACGACTTCATGGGCGGCGGCCCCAGGCTCTATGCGGGTGGGATCTTCCACACCGCCGGTGGAGTGCCGGCGGCGTACCTGGCGCGGTGGGATGGCACATCCTGGTCGCCCGTGGGCGGCGGGGCCGACGGACCGGTCTTTGCTCTCAAGGCGTTCATGGACCCGTTCTTCGGACCGGGGCTGGTCGTGGGCGGCGCATTCCAGCAGGCGGGCGGCGTCCTGGCGAACGCCATCGCGCGATGGAACGGTACGGCGTGGTCGGCGTTCCACACCGGGATGAACATGGCGGTACGCGTGCTGGAGGTGTTCGACGATGGCGCGGGCCATGGTCCTGCGCTGTATGCCGGTGGAGAGTTCACAACGGCAAGCGGCAGCGTCGCTGCGACCCACATTGCACGGTGGGGTGGTCACGGCGGTCTGAATCAGTGGTTCCCGATGGGCAACCCGATGAGTGGCTGGGGCATGAACAACGTGGTGCGTGCACTGGCGGTGTACGACGACGGCACTGGACCGGCGCTGTATGCGGGCGGCAGGTTCACGATTGCCGGAGGCGTGGCAGTCTCACGTGTGGCGCGGTGGAGCGGTACACATTTCTCGGGAACGTGGTCGTCCGTCGGCGGCGGCGTCGGTGACGGGAGTCAGCAGAGGGTCGGTGCGCTGGTCCCGTTCAGCGGCCCCGATGGGACGGTGCTCTATGCCGGAGGGTATTTCACGGTGGCGGGAGGCCATCCGGCGCAGAACGTCGCCACATGGGACGGTTCCGCGTGGGATGGGCTGGGTTCGGGTCTCGACTCGACGGTGCTGGCCCTGACCGTCTTCGACGATGGAGCAGGCGGTGGTCCAGCGCTCTGCGCCGGTGGATCCTTCCTGGGTGCGGATGGTGTCCTCCTCAACCGCATCGGGCGATGGGACGGCGCGGCGTGGTCGCCGCTGGGCAGTGGCATGAACCTCAGTGTCTTCGCACTGGTGGCCGTCTCGGAGAACGAACCCGGCGGCCCCGCGCTCGTTGCCGGTGGCAGTTTCACGAACGCGGGAGGCGTTCCGGCGAATCGGATCGCGCGGTGGGACGGATCCGCATGGTCGGCGCTGGGCAGCGGCATGACCGGGGCGGTGCTGGCACTCGCGATGTTCGACGATGGCTCGGGCGCAGGCCCGCAACTCTACGCCGCCGGGTCGTTCGCCAATGCGGGCGGCGTGCCCGCGAATCGGATCGCACGATGGGACGGGAGCGCGTGGTCGCCGGTCGGCGGCGGAATCACCTCAGCGGCCGCGTTCGTGTACGCGCTCACCGTTCATGACGACGGGAGCGGCGGTGGTCCGGCGCTGTATGCAGGCGGGTGGTTCACGAGCGCCGCAGGCAGCCCGGCGAACTTCGTGGCGAAGTGGGACGGCGTTCAGTGGTCGCCGCTGGGGAGCGGCGTCAACAGCGCGGTGAGTGCGATGCACAGCGCGGGAGGCGCGCTGTATGTGGCCGGGAGCTTCACGACCGCGGGCGGAGCGCCGGCGCTGCGTGTCGCGCGGTGGGAAGACGGTCAGTGGTTCCCCGTCGGCGGCGGCATGCCGGAGGGCTTCCAGACCGTCCAGGCACTCGCGCGCTTCAACGACGGCACCGGGGACGGCCCGGCGCTGTACGCGGGCGGCACGTTCACGATGACCGGCGATGGGCCCGCGTCGCGGATCGCGCGCTGGGACGGCTCGACATGGTCGTCGCTGGGCGACGGCGTGGACGACGACGTCTTCGCGCTGACCGTCTTCGATGACGGGCTGGAAGACGCGCCGTCGCTCTTCGTCGGCGGGGCATTCACCGGCGAGTACGCGGGAGACAGTTTCCTGGCGAAGTGGTCAGGCTGTGCACTCCCGGTGATCGAGTGCCTGGCGGATCTTGACGGGTCGGGCACCGTCGACTTCAACGATCTCCTGGTGCTTCTGGGCGCCTGGGGTCCGTGCAAGGCGCCGTGTCCCCAGGACCTGGACGGCTCCGGCGTGGTCGACTTCAATGACCTGCTGGAACTCCTGGGCGCGTGGGGGTCGTGCGAGGAGTGACCGCGCGGAGTGCGCGCGGTGACGTGCGTGCGCCGGGATCTGCGTGACGGTGCACGCTGCGCCGTGATCACGCCCGCGACCGGAAGGGCCGGCGAAGATCAGCACGTCGGACGGCAAGGCGACGGGCGAGCGAGCGCGCCTGCTGCATGAGGCGTCCGGCGGTCGCCGGGTCGGCGTAGCCCAGGTCCTGCGCCAGTTCGAGGAGTGACTCGGTCTCCGCGGCGCTTCCGCAGGCGATGTCGATAAAGCGAGCCTGGTCGACCGGGAGGGAGCGCCCGGTTGCCTCGGCGATGTTCGCGGCGATCGAGATCGACGCCTTCCGCAACTGGAGCGCGAGCGCGAAGCGTTCGTCGGGCGGGAACGTCGGGAGCGGACGGCGCGCGGCGAGCAGGGCGTAGACGCCGGCGATGAGGGACCGGGCACGCTGGTACTCGTCGCAGGAGCGGAAGTCCTCTGTGAGCGTCATCGCGTGCAGGGTATGTGCCCCGCGTCGTCCGACGGGATCCTGTGGCGGAATGGCGCACGGTCCGGCGCACAACTCGACGGCCAGCCGGTCGCGTGGGGTGCCTGTGTGTCGGGGAAGCCACTGTTCGCGCGGGGCATGTGAGGAGGCGGTGATGAAGGTGCAGCGCGGTGGGTGTGAGGGAGCCGAGCGCCAGGTGCATGTGCCGGCGGTTGGCGCAGAACTTGATGTATCTGCATGTGCTCTGCCGGACCGACTCCACGTCGGCGAAGCGGCGGTGCCGGATCCATTCGTTCTTGTACGAGCCGAAGAAGCGTTCCGCGCAGCCGTTGTCCCAGCAGTTGCCCAGGCGGCTCATGCTGTACTCGATCCCGGCGGCCTCGAGCCGAAGCCGATGGACCGTGGCTGTACAGGTCGAGCCACGTTCAGGGTGGTACAGCAGCCCCGGCAACCTCTGAGTGCGTTCCATCGAGGGCAGCGCCCTCACTTGAATCCCCTTGAGTACTGAGCAAGCAGGAGTCCCCGGCCACAGGCGGCGCGACGCGGCTGGAGGTGTAGGACAGGGGCAGAGGCGTAACAGAGGCGTAGCACAGAGGCGTAGGACGGAGGCGTGGCGTAGGGCGTGGCGTAGGACACGTGGCGTAGGACAGGCACTCGCCTCGGCGTAGCCCCGGCGTAGCCCGGCGTAGGACGGCGTAGGACAGGCACTCGCCCGGGCGTGGCGCCCCGATGTGGTCGTTCTGCTGGTCGTTCTGCGGCTCCCGTGCCCCTCGTGGCACCATCAGCACGCCTGGCTGAGCGCGCGCCATCGCCGCATCGCGGCGCATACGCCGCGAGTCCGGCGGTGGATCAGTTGCATGTGACCGCGCGCCTGCGCTCGGCGCGCATGGATCGCCCCGCGGCGCTTCGCCGCGGAGGTCGCGGTGATCCCGAGGTGTCCGGATTGTCCGGCGTACCGTCGACGCGGTCAGCGTGCTGCGGCCGTGCTGTCGCCTGTCTGTCCGGGTGCCGCCTGGTCGAGATCCAGGGTCGAGACCAGCCACTTCCGTCTGACACGCTGCGATTCTTCAGCGCACGACGCCGCCTTCCCGACGACGCTGCCGATCCACGTCGCCGTTGACGTCATCTGCGAGAGGAACGGCGCCTCGTCCAGCTCGATCCGACTGAGGATCGGCGCCAGGTCGTGCGGGATCGCGCCACGCGGGCCCTGCGGGCTCTGCGGGACCTTCCGTCCGATCCGGTCGACCACCACCAGGTACTCGTCCAGCGTCAGGTTCGTGAAGAGGCCCCGGCGATCCGGTGTGTGGGTGATCGGGGTCAGGAATGCCGGTGCCGGCTCCTGCGCGAACGCGATGCGCCCCGGTTGCTCTTCCGGAAGGCACTTCGCACGCGTCCCGACGCGACCGTGTTCGTGTGAGGCGAGTTCAAGCAGGGCGTCGTTCCGCGCGCCGATCCGGTGCTGCACACCGGTGAACGTACTCTGCTCGGGTGTCTGGACCAGCCCGGCGCGAACGGGATTGAGATCGACGTACGCGATGGTCGAGAGCAGCGCCGCGGGATCAAGCACGCGTCGTGACTTGTACCTGCCTTCCCAGAAGTGTCCAGTGATCTTCTCCTCGCGATTCGCCAGCCTGGCAAGTGGCTCCTTGACCGCCTTGTGGAACTCGCCGAGCTGGCAGAGCCGGAGCCGGCAACTGGCCACCCTGGCGGAGTCACGCACCAGCGACTGGATGTCCTCCAGGGTGGCTTCACGCTCAACACCGCGCTTCTTCGGCGGGAGATACCTGAGCCATCGCTCGGCGACCTCCTCGTCCGACCATTCCTTGACGATGTCGGGCCGGATGGTGAGGACGAGGTGGAGGTGGTTGTCCATGATGCAGAAGGTGTCCAGTTCGATCGCGAAGATCGAGACCAGGTGCCTGAGTCGCGCTTCGATCCACGGCTTGCGGGCGAGGAGGCCATCCTCGGTCGCGGCCAGGAGCGAGGCACGCCTGACGCAGCGTGAGGTGCAGTGGTAGGTGCTGACGACGGAGTGGTCGACCTGATCTCGTCGCGGTCGCATGAAGAGTCCCCCAGGGTTCGAACCGGATGCGCGTGCGCGACGGCGCGCGGCCCACAGCCGCGCGAGGCCCGGCGCCCGCACGCCGGCGAATCTACCGCTCGCGCAGGGCGTGTCCGGAAGAGGTGATGAAAGTGCCGGGAGGCGACGTGGCGCAGTGCGGCGCTCAACGCGGACGGCGATCGCGAACCGGTCCCGTGCCGCGGCTGGGCAGTCACGGCTCTGGTGCCGCCCGGGGCGAGTGCCTGTCCCTCGTCCGCAGGTGCGCCCGGTGCGAGTGCATGGCCCACGCACGGGCGAGCGCCGGGCAAGTGCCGGTTCCCGGGCGAGTGCCCCGCCCCGGGCGAGTGCCTGTCCCACAGTCGGCCCCATGCCGCGGCGAGCGCGAGCCGGTCCGGTGCATCGGCCGGGCTCGAACGGCGCGGTGCCGTCCGGCGCGAGTGCATGTCCTTCGGTCCCTTCGGTCCGCCGCGGCGCGAGTGCATGTCCCTCGTCCGCAGGTGCCGTCCGGTGCGAGTGCCCGTCCCCCGTCGCCCCGGTGCCGTCCGGCGCGAGTGCCCGTCCCCCGTCGCCCCGAGTGCCCGTCCCCCGTCGCCCCCGTCGCCCCCCGTCGCCCCGCGGCGCGAGTGCCTGACCCACGTTCCCCCCTGACCCACGTTCCCGCGCCGGTCCCCCTCGCCGCCGGTCCCCTCGCCGGTCCGGCGCTGCTGGCGCGAGTGCCTGTCCCACACACGGGCCCGTCAAGCGTGGGCTCGACGAGAAGCTGGCGGCCGAAGTGGCGACGCAACTCATGGCCAAGGACGCCCTCGCGGCTCACGCCCGCGACGAACTGGGGATTACAGACGAGCTGGCGGCAAGGCCGGTGCAGGCGGCGTTCGCGTCGGCGGGCACATTCACCGTTGGTGCCGCTCTGCCGCTGGTCCTCGTGCTCGTGTTGCCCAAGGAGTGGGTCGTGTGGGGCGTCTCGATCGCTTCGCTGGGCTTTCTCGCGCTGCTCGGCTCCGTCGCCGCGCGAGCCGGCGGCTCTCTCGTGTTCAAGTCGGCCGTCCGAGTCACGTTCTGGGGTGCGCTGGCGATGGGACTCACCGCGGGCGTCGGCGCACTCTTCGGCGCGCGGTTCTGAGGGCTGTTGCAGCCGATGTCTGCAGCGATGAACCGACACGTCGCAGCCCGCGTCAGTCGTCGTCATCGTGCCGCTGTCGCTGACCACGGTCGCTGCCTTCACCGCCTCCGTTCTCGCCGAGTTGCAGCGAGGTGCCGATGAGCGGGAGTGTCGTGGTCTGCGTCGCGGGGTTGTAGTTCCGAAAGAGACCAGCTGCCCACCCCCCGGCGATGATGAGAAAGAGCACAGCCGCAATCGGCCTGGCTGAGCTGATCGCATCCGATGCATCGGCACGCTTCTTGCCGTGGAACATGCTCGCCGTGATGTTCTCGCGGTGGCGGATGGTGTGGAACGCCACGCCCAGCACATGCACGACCACGACGCTCACGGTGGTCCACGCGAGGATCTCGTGGACGTCCTTGAGCGCCTCATTACCCTGGCCCATCATGAACCCGGTGACGGTCAGCGCGAGCAGGAGGGCGAGCAGCGCGAAGATGGCGACCGCCGAGCCCGGGTTGTGCCCGAGGTGGCGCTTACCGCCACCGATCAGCGCTCCCTTCATGTACTCGACGACCGCGCCTGGTCCGAAGATGAACGAGCCGAACCGCGCATAGCGCGTCCCGACGATGCCCCAGACGATGCGGAGGACGACCATCAGGGCAATCGTCAGGCCGATGATCGCATGGTATGGGAACAGCGGACTGTGCTCGCCCATGGCCAGCGCGATGACCGCGGCGGCGATGAATCCGGCCGAGAGCAGCCAGTGGAAGAGGCGGGTGGGCAAGTCCCAGATGAGGACCGGGTTCATGTCGACTCTCCGTGGTGCGGGAGCGGGCGTGAGGCACCCGATGCCGAACGTCCCGGACACGACGATATTCCGGAGTCAGATCTCCCGATTGTATCGCGGCAGGCCCAGGTGTCCGTGTTGGGGGGTCTCCGACCAGCGCCGCGATCTGCCGGTCGTCTACGCGTCTACGCAGACAGAACCCGCGATCAAGGATCGCTCTTGGGCGATCTCATACCCAGGTTCATTCCCGGGCTGCGCCTCTTCACGATTCCATCCGCCGTCACCATGCTCGCGTACGCCGGATTGATCCCTGCCGTGCCGAGGATTCCGCATTGGATCGTCAGGCGCCAACGGCGACAGGAGGGTAGATGCAGCAACTGCGGCTACGACCGTCGGAAGCTGCCCTGCTGTCCGGAGTGTGGTGAGGACGCGGCCTGAACGACACTGCCACCACCTCACCTCGGTGCCAGGTGAACGGGACAGACTCCACTCGGGTAGTGCTCGACCCGTCGAGCGCAGCGCCGCGAAATCGAGACCAGCTGCCGCGGGCGTGACTCGATCCTCGGTTCGGGGGCGAAGAGACCCTCCCCGGTCCTGGACAGGCGTGCGGCACGTCGGTCGAAGCGTGACGTACGGATGCCGGTCCGGCAGGGCTCGAGGCATGTGCCTGTCTCCCGTCGTGTGCCCGCCGTATGGACGTCAGGCGCACGGTAAAGGAGACACCGGCCGTGCACGGCACCGGGGCGTCCGCGGGCCCGGGTGCGGCCGGCAGCCCCGTCCCGCGCGGGCCGCGGGCAGCGGCCGGGGCCTCGGTGACGGGCGACCGCCTGACTCCACGCTCGAACCTGGCCGTTCGGAAGGAACCGGGCACCTGGTGCCGGGGCCCGCCGGACGTTCCGCGCAGGCGCGGGTCCCGATGAAGGCGCTTGATGAATCGCCCCCGGTGGCGTCTTCTGTACGTGGCCACGCCATGAGGACCGCCTTGCCCATGTCGCATCCGCCGGACACCCAGGCTGCCGCGTCCCTTCCGGGTGATTGGACGCTCCTCCGCCGGCGCCTGCTCGTCACCGCCACGTCCCTGACGGGCCGGGCGGAGGAGGCGGATGAACTCGTGCAGGAGGCGCTCACCCGGATTCTCGTGCATCGCCCGGAGGCGGCGTACCACGCGGGGTATGCCCGGCAGGTGCTGACGCGCTGCTGGCTGGACCGCCAGCGATCGATGCGCCGACGGGCGGCGCGGCTCCTTCGCATGGCCCACGGGTTCATCGATCGCCGCGGCGCGGCAGGTGCACCTCAATCCAGCGCGCTCGCCGAGGACACGCAGGCGCTGATCCGCGCCGCCGTCGACCGCCTGCCGCCCCGGCAGCGCGCGGTGCTGGTTCTTCGCCTGGTCGAGGACCTCCCGTACCCCGCCATCGCCGAGGCCCTGGATACCACCGTCGCATCGGTGCGTGCCAGCCTGCACCTGGCGCGCGCGGCAATGCGCGCCTCCCTGCCCGAGGACTCAGCGCCATGACCGGCCGTGTCGGGAGATCATCGTGGCAGCGCGCCGACCTCGAGCGATTCCTGGATGGCGACCTCTCGACCGAGGCTTCGGCGGCACTGGCCATGGCGCTGCGCGCGGACCCGGCGCTGCGCGACCGGCTCGGACAGGTGCGTGCCCTTGACCGCGCCGTGGCGCAGGCGCTTCGCGGCGAGCAGGCGACCCCCCCGCGACGCGCGTCGACCGGTGATCGGAACCCGCGGCATCGCGGAGGAATCGCCTGGCCGCGGGCCGCGGGACTGCTCATCGCCGCGATCGTGACGGCGCGGATGATCTCTCCGGCGCCGCAGCCCGCGCCCCGGATCGATGCGGAGCAGTCGTCGGGCGCGCGGCACCTCCCGGTTCCCGGCGTACGTGTGGCGGATGCGACCGATGCATCCGGAGTCGCGCCTGCCCGTCGCCTTGCGCTCGAGTCGCAGGTGCTCACCCGCCGCATCGCGCACGGCGCGCTGCGGACCGGGGCGAGCGCGTCTGCGAGTCGCCATCGCGGCGCCCCACCGCTCCGGCTGGCCGACCAGGTCGCGTCGAGCCGCGCCGCTGCACGGACCTCGCCCGGCTCGGCGCCGCCGGCTGCCGCCCTGGGTGGTCGGTCGATCGAGCTCGCGTACGCACGACTCAGCGGGCTCGATCACCAGGCGCTTGTCATCGCGATCGATGAGATGCTTGCAGACGCGTCCATGCGCGCGGTCGTGTTCGAGCACATCGCCCTGCTCTGCGCGGAGCCCGGGCGGACGGATGAACTCACTCGACTCGTGGCACGTGTCGACGGCGATCCGTCGCTGCGCCCGTGGGCGATCGGATACGGACTGCACGAGCCCGGGCGATAGCGGGGCGCCCCGGCGTCTCGAGCCGCCCACCGCGCCCGTGGACTGCGCTGACCACGAACCTCCTGCCCGACGGATCCCCTCACATCGGAGACCTGACCATGCTCACCACTCTGTCCCGCGCACTTGTCATCGCCCTCCTGGGAACCGCCGCGTCCACGGCCGTGACGCCCCTGCCCGCCACGGGCACGATGCAGCAGGAGAACGGTGCCGTCTTCGAGATCGAGGTCGTCGTCGCCCCGGTCGACCCCGCCGCGCTGCCGCGCATCGGGCAGCAGATGGATCCGCCGGTGAAGCCCGTCTTCGTCGCCCGAGGCACCTGCACGATGGACGGCTCCGCACAGATCAGTGCGCTCCATGAGCGCCAGTACCTTGCCGGCTGGCAGCCGATCGTCGGGCACACCGTGGTCGGGTACCTGCCCCTCGTCGATCTGCGACACGAGGGCGTCGAGTTCGCCGCCACGCTGAGCGAGTCTTCCACGCCGGGCGCGCCGCGGGCACCCGCGCGCGTGCGACTGGAGATGACGGGTGCAGTGTCACGCGTCACGCTGCGCACCTTCGAGACCGAGGGCGTCCCTGCCATGGAACTGCCCAGCACGTTCACGCTGCCGGTCACCGCCGTCCTCGACATGCCCCTCGGCTCAGGGAGCCCAGGCGGTGATCGTCTCACCGTCGTGGCCGCCATCGCCATCGCGACGGACGGCGCGTGGTGGGTCGGGGCACGCATCGTGCGTGTGGACCGCTGACGACGGAGCATCGGGGCCGGCTCGCGACCGGATCGTGAGCGGTCACGGCGGTGCAGGGACCGCGCCATGCGCGCCGGGCGGGGGCCCGCGCTGAACAGCCGACGCCGGGGGCCGCGGGAACGCCCGGGCACCCCGCGGCCCCGGACCGGCGTGCGGGTCAGCGCCGCCGTGCGCGCGAGCCCGCCGCCCCGTCGGACCGCGCCGGGTTCGCTATCGTGCCGTGATGAACGCGGAAAGCGGCGGCCCGAAGCTTCGCCTGGCGGCGATCAGCGGCCCGCCCGTCCAACCCTTCGAGATCGCCCCGACCGACGAAGCGATCATCGGCCGCGGCAATGAAGCATCGGTCTTCCTCGCCGATCCGACGATCTCGCGTCTCCATGCCTCGGTCGTCTGCCGGAATCGGCGCTGGCTGCTCATCGATCGCGGCTCGCGGCACGGCACGAGTCTGAACGACGTCCGACTGACGCCCGGGATCCAGACGCCGCTGGCCGACGGTGACCTTCTTCGACTCGGTCCATGGGTTCTCCGTGTCGGGATCGGCGCGTCTGCGGAGTCGTGGTCGACCTCCGGAACGCTGCTTGCGACCGTGGACGACACCGCCGACTCGTCGAGTCGCGTGCGCACGGCGCCGGAGCGGACACTCCCGATGCCGGAGCATCAGCTTCGGCTCCTGCTGGAGTTCGCGGCATCGCTGGCCGGTATTCCCGATGAACCCGCCGCCGCCGGGATCACCGTCCGCGTGGCACGCGAGGGCAGCGGATTCGCGCGCGCCGCACTCCTCCGCCTGACGGGCGGCGACGCCGTCGATCTCATCGCACTCGATCCACCGCTGGATCCGTCCGAGGGTACCGAGGCTCCCCGGTTCAGCCGGACGCTCGTGCGCGCCGCCTCGGAAGGCCGGACGGCGGAACTGACTGCCTCCGCGGAGCCCGACATCCGTGCCGCGCACAGCATCGCCGAGCTCGGCCTCACCGCGGCGATGTGCATTCCCGTCGCCGCCCGGGACTCTGTCGGGTCGCTCCTGTACCTCGACCAGGCAGGCGGCCGCGAGATCGCGGCAGGCGCCCACGGCTTCTGCACGGCCGTTGCACGACTGCACGCGCTCTGCGTCATGAATCTGCGCCGTGCGGACCTGGAGCGGCGGAGCAGCCGGATCGAGGCGGAACTCAGCGCAGCGCGCGGCGCGCAGCAGATGCTCATGCCGGAGAGCGGCGGGCGCCGTGGTCGCGTCCGCTGGGCCGTCGGTGCCCAGCCCGGTCGATTCGTCGCCGGCGATCTCTTCGATGTGCTGCCGCTGCCCGACGGTTCGGTCGCCGTCGTCATCGGCGACGTCACCGGCGAGGGCGTCGAGGCAGGCGTGCTCATGGCCGCGACGCAGTCACACCTGCACGCCCTGCTGGCGCATCACGATCTCGCCGACGCCGTCGGCCAGGTCAATCGATACCTGGCGCACCGCTCGAGCGCCAATCGCTTCGTGACCCTGTGGGTCGGCGTGATCTCCACCGACGGATCGATCCGCGCCATCGACGCCGGCCACGGTCACTGCGTCCGGAGACAGGTGGATGGCACACTCGAACGCATCACGCTGCGCGGCGGCATCCCGATCGGGATCGACCCGTCGTTCACTTATGTCGCGGAGACCTGTTCGATTCAGCCGGGCGAACGGCTGATCCTGTACACGGACGGCCTGGTGGAGCAGACCGACGCGCATGGCGAAGAGTTCGGGCTCGAACGCGTTGCCCGGGTCCTCCGGTCGACGGCGACGCCGGACGAGGATCTCGGCGCGGTCCTTCTCGCCCTTCGGCAGTTCTCCGGCGATGTGCCCTGGACCGACGACGTGACGGTCGCGTCCATTGCGCTGGAGTCCGCGTGAGGCGCCGGCCGCCCCGCGTTTCGAGTCCGCGCAGGCAACGACACCGGTGACGGCCGGGTAGCCGCCGCGGCGGACGGGGGCGCACGCGGTGCGCCGGGTCATCGCGCGGGGATCATCGCGCCGGATCGGGTCCGGCCGGTCAGGCCGACTGGCGGACAGGGGCCGGTCCGCCTCGCATCGCGTGATTCGCCCGCTGCTGCAGCGCGATGAAGCGGCAGATCTGCTCAGACACGAACCGCTGGTGCACCGGGTTGTGTGCAAACTCGAAGGCCATGCCCGCGTACACCGTGTTCCCGCCCTCCAGGTGCGTGTGCACGACGCGCGCCGTCGCGCAGAACGGCGTCCGGATCTCGGGTGCGAGCGACAGGCTCGTCCAGAAGAAGCGGGTCCGGGAGAGGATCTGGGCGTGCTCCTGCGGCACGCCGACGCCGATCCCGCCGCCGCCGACGTTGAGAAGCGTCACCCGGATCGGCGGCCCGACCTCCGGCCGGATGTCGGATCCGGCTGGAACCGCAGGCATGCCGTCGCCCGATCGCTCCAGTTCGATGGCGAGTTCGTTGGCGCGCTCCGCCAGCACCACGGACTGCAGATCCAGCAGCGGCCACAGGTCGACGTCGGGCAGGCTCAGGTGCGCGGTGTTCATCCGGTAGTAGTCGCGCCGCTGGCATCGATCGACGCGGTCAGGCATGGCCAGCCGGAGGATCGCGACCTCTCGACCGCGCCCGTCGCAGAGCGCACCCCGGCCGACGACGCGCGTCCGGAAGCTCCAGCGGTTCTGACCGATCGCGAAGATCGCCACGAGTTCGGCGGCATCCTCGAACGGCAGATGACGTCCGAGCGCGACCGGATGTTCAACGACGATCTCCGACTCGCCGATCTGCCGCAACGGGACGCGGAAGATCAGGTGGGCGCCGGCCTCCGCGTCGTCGTAGTCGCGGGCGACCGCCATCTCGAGCGACCCGGCGCGCTCCTGGATCTCCTCGAGGGACCGCCGCCACTGCAGGGTTCTGAGTCGTCGGGCCGGCACTCCATGCACTCCGGGTCGAGCGGCCGCCGCCGGATGCGGGGCGCCTCGATCCGGTTCCATCGGCAGACGAGGACCGCCGGGTTCGGCTCTGCGCGAAGGACGGTCAGAGCGGATCGGCACGACCCGCACCGGTCGCCCAGCCTCCCCTCCGATAAGAGTGTGACCCGCCTGCCGGCGCAGAACAAGGCATCCCGGGGACGCACCCGGGACGTCGGTCAGGATTCCGTGGAATTCCCGGGGGCGCGCGACGGTACGATGCATCCTGTCGGCCCGCGCCGCCTCGTCCGGGCGGCACTCCGACAGGGAGTTCCCGCCATGCGCCTGCAGCCTTCGACCACGGTCCTGTGTGTTCTCGCCTGTTCCGCCGCGGCGCTCGCCGCGGTCATCCAGTCCGGCAGCATCACCGAACGGGATCGAACCCGTCTCGCCGCCGCCCGGCAGACGCACGGCGCCGAGGTCGAGCGTGCGACGAATGCGTGGCGCGTGAACGTCGATCGTGCCAACCGCGCGCTGGAGCGTGCCTACGCGGACCTCATCGAGCGCTGCGAGCGCCGGGGCGACACCGAGACGGCCGAGTCGCTCCGCACCGAGTTGCGCGACGCGATCGCCTCGACCGCGGCCCCCGGTCCGGACGCTGCGCAGGCCGCCGCACCCGCCAGTCCGCCTCCGGCGCCCGCCGGGTTCGTCGAGCTTCGCCGGATGATCGGCGACACGCTCGTCGACGCGCGCGGCAGCACGGTGCCCGCCGATCGGATCGCCGGAAACCGGTACGTCCTCCTGTACTTCTCGGCAGGCTGGTGCGGACCCTGCAAGGCGTTCACGCCGCAGCTCGCGCAGTTCTACACCGAGCGTGGCGCCAAGGCGGGTGTCGAAGTCATCTTCATCTCGTCCGACCGAAGCGCCGACGACATGGCGCAGTACATGCAGGGATCCGGCATGCCGTGGCTTGCCGTGCCGTATGCCCGCGTCCCGGAGACCGGCATCAAGGCGAAATGGGCGGCTCGGGGAATTCCCCACGCGGTCCTGCTCGGGCCGGATGGGAAGGTCCTCTCGGCGTCGCAGCAGCCCGACAGCAACAAGCACGCCTCGGATGTCCTCCAGGATCTCCGGAAGCTGGTCGGCTGAGACGGCCCGGCGCGTCTGCCCACGGCGCCGCCCCGCGTGCACTCAGGCAGGCAGGCGTGTCCACCACAGCAGGTTCGACCTGGCATCCCGCTGCGGCGGACCGAACGGGAGTCCGTCCACGAGGAGTCGCAGCGATCCGTCCGTCCAGAGACGGAAGAGCCGTTCGCCGGGCCCCGGATGCGGGCGCGCAGGATCGACCTCCGCGCCGGACCGGAGCGTGAACGTCTCATCGGTGGCCGACCAGGCCATCTGCACCTCACCGCGTCCGTCGATCCCGGCGCACCAGTCACCGCTCGCGACGAGCGGCCAGAAGGACGAGGGGAGATCGTCGATCACCAGCCGCCCGCCCGGCACGAGTCGCGCGCAGGCACGGCGCACCAGTCGCCGTGCCTCGCCGGGTTCCGCGAATTCCATGAGCGTGTTCCCGAGCAGGAGGACGGCGTCGAACCGGATGCCGTGGAGACCGCGCCAGGGCGAACGCACGTCCTGCTGAGCGACGACGATCGGCGGCGACCCCGGCGACGGCGCGGCGCAGCGAGCCAGGCGGCTCGCGTCCCGGTCGATACCGTGGCAGCGGTGGCCGGCCGCAGCGACGGCGCGCAGCACGCGGCCCGCGCCGCATCCGAGTTCCAGGACGCGCCGCCGGCGTGAACCGAGCAGCCGCAGGACACCCGCCACCTGGCGCCGGCTCTCTGCGGCGGTGAACGGTCGATCCTCGCTGAGCAGGTTCCCTTCCGTCATGCATGGTTCCGGCGATGCTTCCCGAGGGGCGCGGCCCGGCGCACGACCGCGTGGTCGAGGTGACGGCTACCGGGGGGGACGGGCGGACCTGAACCGGCTGATCAGCTGGAGGAGTTCCTCGACGCGCATCCGATCCTCGTCGGTCAGCGAACGGCCGCCGAATCGTGCGGCGTAGTACACCGCGACGATCTCGCGGACCGGCGCCGCGAGCCCCGGATCCGTGACGGCCAGTCGTTCCGCGAACGCGTCCGGCGGCATCCACGGCGGCTTCGGACGTCCGATGCGCGCCAGCTGGTGCAGGACGCGCGGATAGAACGCGAGTTCGGCAAGCCGGCGCCGCGCATGGCGCAGCGGCAGACGACCCAGGCCGAAGAGCTGCGAGAGCGACCGCAGGCGCAGGCTCCAGCGCACCAGGATGACCAGCGAGGTCACCACCACCAGCGAGACGACGGCCATCCAGATGTATCCGACGTTCCCGAAATGGAACGCCCGGTTGATGCGGTCCAGTCGTTCCCGCAGGACCTCGATCGCGCCCGCCAGCACGCCCCGGCCGGGGCGCGGTTCGATGACCTCGAAGAGCCGGGCCTGGGCGGCGCGGTCGTAGCCGACGAAGTGCTGCTGCCAGGCGCCCTCGAGGACGGAGTAGAACCGGCCGAATCGATCCGCGATCGTCGGATCGGGCGTTCCGGCCGGAAGGATGGCGCCGGGCGGCGTCGGATCGACCTCGATCCAGACGCCATCGGCCGCACGGAACTCCGCCCACGCATGTGCCGCCGACTGATCGACGAAGTACGCGTCCGCGACGGGATCGAACCGATGGGCGACCCATCCCGTGACGACCCGCGCATCGATGCCGGCGACGCGGCACAGCGCGGCGAACGCGGACGCGAAGTATTCGCAGTGCCCGGCGCGCGTCTCCAGGACGAACTGAACGACCGGATCGATCCCGGGCCGGATCGCGGTTCCGCTGAGATCGAGCGTGTACCGGAATCGACCGCTCTGAAGCCACCATCCGATGGCATGCGCGGCATACTCGGTCCACTCCGGTTCATCACCGGTCGGCGCCGGCGGCACGCCGCTGTCGCGCAGGATCTCTTCAACGACCGGGCGCAGCGCCTGGTACTCGTCGCGGGAGGGATCGGCGAACACGCTCGCGGCCGATGCCGGCGCCGGCGGGAACCGGCGGGCGCGATCGGCCAGCAGCGGACGGGGGACATCGATCCACGCGTCGATCTCGATCGTCGGTATCCAGCGACTCCGCCGCGGGAACCGGAGGACCCCGGACTCCTCGGCGAACCGGACGGTCCTCGGTGTCTCCGACCGCAGCGCGACAGGATGGGCGATGGAGAAGAGGTTCGGCGTCGGGCGTTCGAACCTGAACTCCTGCCGGATGACCTGTCCGCCCGAGGACGCGGCGGCGAGCTCACCGATCGGCAGAACGAGCCCTGCCGGCGTCTGGAGTTCCTCGTGCGGCACGCTGCGCGCCCGCCAGATGCCGCGTTCGTAGACCTCCAGCACGGCGCCGCGGAAGTAGATCGGCGTCGGCAGCCGGACCGGGCGACCGTCCGGTTCCCTCAGGCGCACCGAGAACACCGGGCGCCTGGAGACCGACAGCCGGGAACTGCTGAGAAGCCTGACATCCTCGCTGAAGCCCGTCACCTGCTGTCGATCGGAGCCGCGATCGAGTCCCGGGATCCCGATCGCCACGCCGCGCGGCACCGACAGGAACACGATCAGACTGATGAGGAGGCCGACGCCCGTGATGCCCACGGAGAGCCCGCGGAACTGCGCCTGGAACCGACGGCCGGTCGTGGGCTGCACGGATCCGACAGTGATCGCCTGGGCGCCGTCATCCAGCCCCGTGCGCCGGCGCACGAGCACGAGATCCTCGTGATCCCGATGCAGCTGATACAGCAGCGCGGCCTGCACGAACAGGATCGCGTAGACAAGCAGGAGGAAGCCGAGCAGCAGGCCGGGCGAGAACGTCATGCAGGACGCAAGGACCAGCACGAGGCTCAGGCTGAGCAGGTGCGCGTGGTCGCGGGCACAGCGGCGGTCATACAGCTTGATCACGATCAGCCAGAGGCAGAACTGGCCGAGAAGGTCCGGCAGGTGGCGGCGTGCCGAAAGGAACTCCGCGAACATCATGCCGGTCACCGCGATGACGAGCAGGTTGGATACCCAGTGCGGGAGCGTGCGCCCGCGCGGGCCCTCGGTGATGAACCAGGAGAGGATGGCCAGCACACCCGCGACGAGCACCGCGCCGGGATCGCTGCGCGTCATGGCGAACGTCGCGATCGCCGCGATGACCGTCAGCAGACAGAGCAGCGTGAATCGGCGGATGAGAATCACCGCGGCGCCCCCGGGGGTCGGGCCGCGCCGGCGGGCGTTCGGCGGAGCAGGCGCTGGATCAGCACCGAGGCCCGCAGTCCGCCGGGCGGCACCGATGCGCGCAGGCCGTCACCCGCGGGCTCCGCGCGGAGGGGATCGCTTCCCGCGTAGATCCGCTCGGTGGACGCCGAGGAGAGATGAATGGCGTCCTCCGGGACCACCGTCGGATCAATTGTTCCCGGATGCACCACCACGATGCCGGCGGATTCGCGCTGATCCTGGCGTACCTGCTCGGTCGCGCGGACCCGCGGGGATTCGAGGTCGATCGCCGCGAGTGCGGACATGATCCGCGCGCAGTGTCGTGCGCCGCGGCGCAGCGGCACCGGCTGCTCGTTGAATCCGAGGATCGTCAGTCCGACTTCGAATCCGTCGGCATCCGCCGCCGCCGCGAGCGAGGCGGCCAGGGAGATCGCGGCCTCCTCCGCGTCCGATCCGGCGGCACGCGCCCCCTGCGCATCAACCAGCCGAAGGACCAGCCTGAGCCGCGGCGGCGCCGGCGGCGACCGGTCGATGACGAGCATCGGATCGCGATGCGCGGTCCGCTTCCACGCCACGTGACGGAGTTCATCTCCCGGTCGATACTCGCGCAGTCCGAAGAAGTCCTCACCGCGTCCCGCGCGCCGCGCCGCGCGCATGCCGGTCGGCCCGGCCGCAATCAGCCGCGTCAGGAATCCACGGCGGATCGCCCGGACCTGCGGCCATACGCGGAGCCGTTGCGACTGCAGGGAGATCCCGCGGAACCGCAGGAGACCGAACGGAAAGTCCGTGCTCAGCCGCATGCGCTCGAAACGGAAGTCGCCGCGTCGAGCCGGCACGAAGATCGCTTCGCCGTGGACCTCCTCGCCCGGGCCGACATGCATGACCCACGCCGGTGCGGCCTTCAGGGACCGCTCCCACCCGTCGGGCATGCCCGTGGGCAGTTCCTCGATCCGGAGCCCGAACACGGGAATGAACCGCCCGTGATGGCGCACGGCGTAGCGCACGATGAACGGCTCGCCCACCACCGCGTGATCGCCGGGAATCCGATGCGCGGAGACGATCCGCAGGGACACCGCCGGCACCGCCCATGAGAGGATGAGCGCCGCGGACATCGCGCCGAACACCCAGAAGAGCAGGTTGAGACCGGTGAGCATGGCGGCGATGCAGACCGCCGCCGCCAGCAGCAGAAAGATCCAGAACACGAGTCCGACGCGCAGGCTCCGACGCATGGCTGGCTTCACCGATGCCGCTCGAACTGCTCGCGGAGCGGATCAAGCGTCTGGAGTTCCGTCGACTCGCCGTCGCGCATGACGATCACCACCCGCTTCCGCCCGGAAGGAAACGCGACGATCTGTTCGACCGTCTCGTAGCCGGCGCGGGAGGCCTGGACAAGCCAGAGTTCCTGCATCCACCCGGCGCCGAACTCCCCGATCGGGATCGAGAGATCTCCCGAAGGGCCGCTGCGCCCGCCGGCAGCCACTTTCCTGCTCAGGCGATCGGGATCCCGGATCACGCGGATGGCGACGCCCGGGATTCCGGGTGCCTCGGCGTATGGATCCCGGCCCGGATCAACGAACAGCACGTCACCGAAGTCGCCACGGACGACGCGCCCTTCCAGCGTGTACGAGGCGCACCCGCCGGGCAGGGTCGTGAGCAGGATGCAGAGGGCGATCGCAGAAGCGCTGGTGTGCGGTCGTGGCATGCGATTCGATCCGGTCTCGCGGCGTCAGTCCGCGGACTCCGCGACGGCATCCGCAGGCGCGGCCGATCCGGTTGCACGCGGCTCGGCGCGCGACACTTCGAGGAGCGGCGGATCCGGGCGGGCCGTCGCCGCGGCGCCGGCGTCCGCCGTCGCGGGCAGGACGCGCGGTCGATCGGCCGGCGCTCCTGCGACCACCGGCAGGTCATCCAGGGACGCCAGTCCGAAGACCTTCAGAAATTCCCGCGTGGTGCCATACAGCATCGGGCGCCCGAGTTCCTCGGCGCGACCGGCGATCCGGATCAGTCGCCGTTCCATGAGCCCCCGGAGCACTTCGCCGCAGGCGACACCGCGGATCGCCTCGATCTCCGCCCGGAGGACCGGCTGCCGATACGCGATGATCGCCAGGGTCTCGATCGCGGAGTTCGACAGCCGCGACTGCTGGCGGTCTCGCTGCTGGCGCAGGTGCAGCGGGCCGAACTCGGGGCGCGTCAGCATGCGCCACCCGCCCGCGAGGCGCTCGATGCGGAAGGCACGACCGGTGTCGTCCGCGCTGCGGTTGATCGCCTCGACCGCGTCCCGAAGCCGCCCGGGCGCCCCCTTGCCGTGCAGGCCCAGCAGCGCCGCGAGCCGACCATCGGAGAGCGGACGATCCGCGGTGAGCAGCACCGCTTCGACGCGGGCGGTCAGCGGCAGGTGCGGAAGGAGTTCCTCGGGTGTCACGCCATCCGCATCAGTGGACGGATCCGCATGATCCGTGGCAGGGATCGGCGCGGGACCGGGCCCAGGCGCTCCGTCCGTCGACGCGGCGGACTCCCCAGACGCACGACCGGCGCGCCGGCGCGGGGCGCGCGGACGAGCGCCAGTGCCTGTGTCGGAGCCTGAGTCGGAGCCCGAGTCGGACGGCCCATCGGGACGCCGGACATCGTCCGATCCGGGGCGCTCGGCGTCGGACTGCTCCGGCGCGGTCATCCCGGGAGCGATGCGGGCGCGTGCGGCGTCTGGACGGGCAGGCATGGTGACAGCGTATCACGGCCGGGCGCCGCCGCGCCGCGGGGCGTTCGTCTCCACGGCGCGCCTGCGCTCCGTGACGATGCCGATGCACCGTTCGAGCCTTGACGCTCAGGCGTGCTGCAGCAACTGCAGGTGACTGCGTGCCCGGGCCTGTCCGGCCTCTGCCTCGCTCCGGTCGATGCCGCCCTCCAGCGCCCGCGCATTCGCCGCCTCCAGCGCCTGGTTCGCAGTGGCCCGGTCGACCCGGTCCGGCGGGAGTGCCCGTTCAGTCAGGATCGTCAGGCCGCCGGCATCGATCTGGGCGAACCCACCGTCGACCGCCATCCATTGCGACCCGCCGCCCGGGAGGTCCAGCCGGAGCAGCCCGATCCCGAGCCGGGCCAGGAGCGGCGAGCGACCCTGCATCACGCCGAGCTGTCCGTCCCAGGAGGGGATCGACGCGTAGGTCACCTCGGCGTCGAAGACCGACTCTGACGGGGTGACGACCATGCAGCGGAACGTGCTCACGACTGACGAGCTCCGACGGGAGGGGTGGGACCGGGGCGGGTCGGCGAGTGTACCGCCCGTGATCGCGCGCGGCAACGGCGCCCCGGCTCGATGCCGGCACCCGACGACCCGGCTCAGCGGAGCGGCCCGAAGACGATGCTGACGTTGTGTCCGCCGAACCCGAACGAGTTGTTGATCGCCGCGCGCAGCGCCCTGGGCCGGGCCTCGTTTGCCACGAAGTCGAGGTCGAATCCGTCGTCCGGATCCTCGAGGTTGATCGTCGGCGGAAGCACGCCTTCGTGAACGGCGAGGATCGTGATGATCGACTCGATGCCCCCAGCCGCGCCCAGCGCGTGACCGGTCATGGACTTCGTCGACGACACGGCCAGTGATCGCGCATGGTCTCCGAACACGCGCTTGACCGCGTTGACTTCAGCGGCATCACCCAGCGGGGTCGAGGTTCCGTGGGCGTTGATGTAGCCGACCTCGTCCGGGGAGATGCCCGCGTCCGCCAGCGCGACCCGCATCGACGCCTGGGCCCCCGTTCCCTCCTCGTCCGGCGCGGCGATGTGCGTCGCATCGCCGGACGATCCGTACCCGAGGACCTCGGCATAGATCCGGGCGCCCCGTGCCCTGGCGTGCTCCAGTTCCTCCAGCACGACGATCCCGGCGCCCTCCGAGAGGACGAAGCCGTCCCGCCCGCGGTCGAAGGGCCGGGATGCTCGCTCCGGCTCATCGTTCCGCGTCGAGAGCGCCCGCATCGCGGCGAAGCTGGCGATGCAGAGCGGGCTGACCGCGGCCTCGCTCCCGCCGGCAAGGATGACTTCGGCGTCACCGCGCTGGATCATCTGGAACGCCGTCCCGAGCGCGTGCCCGCCGGTCGCACACGCCGTCGCAACGGCCGAGTTCGCGCCGCGCAGCGAGTGCCGGATCGAGACGTTGCCCGCGAGGGCATTCACCATCAGTTTGGGCACGATGAATGGACTGAGCTTGCGCGGCCCGTGCGCGATGAGCTTCGTGTGCCACTCCTCGATCGTCAGGATCCCGCCGATGCCGGATCCGATCACCACCCCGCGGCGACCCGGGTCACCGCTGGTGAAATCGATCCCGCTGTCGCGCGCCGCCTCGTCCGCAGCGCAGACGCCCAGGAGGCAGAAGCGGTCCATGCGCTTCACCTCCCGCTCGTCGACGATCGGGGTCGGCTCCCATCCACGGATCTCGCCGGCGATCCGGACCGACCATCGGTCGTCCTGCGGGAAGACGGTGATCTGCGAGATCCCGGAACGCCCGGCAAGGATCGATGACCACATGTCCCGGACCGTGAGGCCGACATTGGTCACCGCGCCGAGACCGGTGACGACGACGCGCCTTTGGCAGCTCCGTTTCATGACGGCACGGGAAGAGTGGCCGGCGCTCGACCGATGCCGTACGCCGGACCGCAGCCGGCCCCGCGGACGGCAGGCATGGACGGGCTCACATCAGGCGTTCCGATGGGTAATGATGTAGTCGATCGCCTGGCCGACCGTCTGGATTCGCTCCGCATCGGTGTCCGGGATCTCGGTATCGAACGCGTCCTCGAACTCCATGACCAGCTCGACCGTGTCGAGGCTGTCCGCCTGCAGGTCGGTCGTGAAGTTCGTCTCGCGAGTGATCTGCGCCTTGTCCACCTTCATGTGGTGGGCGACGATCTCAACCACCTTGGTTTCGATCTCGGCATCGGTCACGGTGAGGTCTCCTGGGAATGGTGGCCGCCCGCATCGCCGACGGCTGCGACCCGTCGCCCGGGCGGCGACGCACTATATCGGGAATCGAAGACTCTGCAACGGCCCCGCCGGCCGCCGCGGGCCGCGCCGTCCGGCCCTCACAGGGGTCAGCCGTCGAGGAGACCGCCGTCCACGACGAGGACCTGGCCCGTGATGTAGGCCGCTTCATCACTCGCGAGGAACGCCACGGCGTGCGCGATCTCCTCCGGACGCCCGAATCGTCGCACGGGAATGTGCTTCACCGCCTCTTCGCGGAGCGGCGCCGGGAGCGCCTCGGTCATGTCGGTCTCGACGAAGCCCGGCGCCACCACATTCGCGGTGATCCCCTTCGATCCGAACTCGCGTGCCACCGTCTTCGTCAGGCCGATGAGCCCGGCCTTCGCCGCCGCGTAGTTCGCCTGTCCGGCGTTGCCCATGATGCCGGTCACCGACCCGATGTTGATGATCCGGCCGAAGCGGCCTCGCATCATCGGTCGTACCGCCGCACGGCACGCGATGAACGCGGAGCGGAGGTTCACCCGGATCACGTCATCGAAATCCTCATCACGCATCCGGAGCAGGAGGCCGTCGCGCGTGATCCCGGCATTGTTCACCAGGATGTCGAGCTGTCCCGCCCTCTCCGCCGTCGAATCGATGACCTGCGCAAGCGCCGCGCCGTCGCCGATGTCGCAGGGACACACCTCCGCGGACCCGCCGGCCGCCGCGATCGAATCACGGACCTCCGCCAGTCCTGCTTCCGAGCGCGCGACCAGGACGACGTGGCACCCGCGGGCAGCGAGCCGTTCCGCAATCGCGCGGCCGATCCCGCGGCTCGCACCGGTGACGATGGCAATCCTCTGGCTGATGACGCACCTGCCTTCCCGCGCCCGATGCCGCACGGCTCCGGGATGCGCTGACATTCCTGCATGAAAACGCACCCGCCGGAGCGGGTGCGGGATCGTACCGGATGTTCATGTCGGGTCGCACCGGCGGATGCCGATGTCCCCGGCAGCGGGCGATCAGAGGCCGCCCGAGGGGCGCGGTGCAGCCGGACCCGGCGGCGCGCGCGGTGGCGGCACCGGCCGCCTCCCACCCGGACCGCCGGGCGAGGGCGCTCCCGCCGGGGTGGAGCCGCCCGAGCCGAACGACCCGTCGTCGGACTCCGAGGAAAGGTCGACCTGCCGGATCGTCACATCCTCATCGGGAAGCGACGCAAGCATGCGCTCCTCATCGATCAGTTTGTGCCAGAGCGTGATGAGGTCCTCGCCGTAGAGCTTCTTCATCAGGCCGGGCGGACAGGCGACCGACTCGAATTCGGGTACGCCGCCCTCGACGGAGTAGTACCACAGTTGAGGCTGATCGACGCCGTCCACCAGGAAGATCGCCAGCACACAGCTCTGCCCGTCCGGGCCGGCGCCGGTCCGGAGTTCGATGAGTTCGATCTTCGAGGTCGACGCGGCCCAGACGCCGCTTTCGACCATCGAGCGGAGTTCCTGCTCGTCGAGCGGCGTCAGCATCTCGGCGAGACCGCGGTCGTCGCTCCGCGCGAACGCGTCGAAGAACTCCAGGATCGCGACCCGCTCCGCGGTCGAGGCCGGGGCATGCTCATCCGCAAGGACCAGCTTGTCGCTCAGTCCGCGCTGCCGGATGATCGAGTCGACCGACTCGACAGTCGGCGGCGGCGGCGCCTCCTCCCGCTGCGGTCGCACCGGGGGCGGCGGCGGCGGCTCCGGCTCGCTGCCACACCCCGCGAGCACGATGGCCGCCGTGCCCGCCAGCATCAGCGAGGAAAGCACGCCGGCGGATGTGCCCAGGACCGAAAGCCCCAGGATGGCGGTGAGACGACAACGGGAGGCCGCGGCTGACGGCCTCCCGACGCACGGCCCCGGGTCCTCAGGAGGTCCCTGATCCGGCTGGCTCGGCAGATTCGGCTGGCTGGTCATGGCTGGTCACCTTCCGTTCCCGGTCGATTCTCCGCATGAGACCGCGAAGCGTCGATCCGGGCGCAAGTTCATGGTACTCGACCGACCCGGCTGGCGGCATCAGGGCGCACCCCTGCGACCAGCGGACCGGCTGAACGATCTGTTCGACGAGTCTCCGGCGCATGAGTTCCCCATCTCCGCAGTCGTGTGGACGACCGAGGACGTTGGACCAGACCGGCACCGTCGGCCGGGCGAACTCGACGTCCGCCAGCACCGCGGCCATCCGGTCCGCCGCCGGCTGCATCAGCGCCGAATGGAAAGCCCCCGCGACGGCCAGGCGCGTCGCGCGGAGCCCCCGCGCCTCCGCCAGCGCCACGGCCCGGTCGCACGCCGCGGCGGCTCCGGAGAGAACGACCTGTCCCGGCGCGTTGTAGTTCGCGCAGACGAGGACCTCGGACTCCGCCGCGTCGCGCGCGAGCGCCTCCGCCGCGGCATCGTCTCCACCGATGATCGCCACCATGCCGCCGCGGGACTGTTCCGCGGCTTCCTGCATCAGCCGGCCGCGCGCCGCGACCATGCGAAGGCCGGCGGCGAACTCGAACACGCCCGCGATGCACAGCGCCGTGTACTCGCCGAGCGACAGGCCCGCGGCACCCGCGAGACTGCCCGGCTTCGCAAACTCCGGATACCGCGCACGGAGCCCCTGCCAGCATGCGATCGAACACGCGAAGATCGCCGGCTGACTCACGTCGGTCCGGTTGAGGCGTTCCGGCGGCCCTTCGAACATGATCGCACTCAGCGGTTCCCCGAGCTCGCCCTCGAGCAGCCTGTCCGCCTCGTTCATGACGGCACGCGCGGCATCGGAGTGCGCCACCCACGCGCGGCCCATGCCGAGCGCCTGGGCGCCCTGTCCCGGTCCGAGCACGAAGATCCGATTCATGCGTCTCCGCGCGAGTGCACCGCGCGCCTCACTTCCGCCGGCGGGCGTCAGAGCCGCCAGACGCTGCTTGCCCAGGTCAGTCCGCCGCCGAACGCCACGATGATCACGATGTCGCCCTCGCGCAGGGCGCCGTCTCCCCGCAGTTCGTCGAGTACCACGCCCACGGATCCCGCCGACGTATTGCCGTACCGGTCGATGTTGATCCGCACGCGGTCGCGCGGCAGCCCGATGCGTTCGATGGCCGCGTCGATGATCCGGACGTTCATCTGGTGGCAGACGAACTGGGACACATCGTCGACCTTCAGCCCCGTCTTCTCCAGCGCGTCCTCGATCACCTCGCGGAACTTGTTGACCGCGAACTTGTAGACCTCGCGGCCGTGCATGCGCAGGCAGCCGATCCGGATCGGGTTGTCCGCGTCCTCCGGCGGGATCTCCCGCGCACGCCGCGGCAGGTAGAGCGAATGCCAGCCTCGCCCGTCGGCGCCCATCGCCTGGTACAGGCAGCCCCGCTGCGTGTCCGGGTCACGCCGGAGAATCACGCTCCCCGCCGCGTCTCCGAAGAGAATCGAGACACTGCGGTCCTCGTAGTCGACCACCTGCGTCATGAGGTCGCAGCCGATCACACCGACCGTCCGGAACCGCCCCGACCGGACCAGACTCTCACCGACATTGATCCCGTAAACGAACCCGGAGCACGCCGCGACCAGGTCGAACGCGGGAACCGGCGTCGCCCCGATCTCCGCGGCGATCCGGCACGCATTCGACGGGCAGGTCATCTCCGCCGTGACCGTGCAGTTGATGATGAGGTCGAGGTCCGATGGCTTCAGCCCGGCGCGGTCGAGCGATGTGCGCAGCGATCGCATCGCGAGCGAGGCCTGGGATTCGCGTTCTCCGTCCACGACCCGGCGCTCCACGATGCCGGTGCGCTGCCGGATCCACTCATCGCTCGTATCGAGAATCCGCTCGAGATCGGCATTCGTGAGCACGCGATCGGGGACGGCCGAAGCGATCCCGCTCATCCGCACGCCGAAGGCCGTGGACAGGCTCATGCGACCGCTTCTTCCATCGCTCCCAGTCGCTCGACGATCGACTCGTTCACGCGCGACTCCACGAACACCCGCGAGCGGAGAATCGCGCTGGCGATCGCCTTCGGTCCGCTCGACCCGTGGGCGATCAGCGAGAGTCCGCCGACACCGAGCAGCGGCGCCCCGCCGTACTCCTCGTAATCGTGCTGCGCATAGATCCGCTTCACGACCGCCCCGAACCGCTGCGCCAGTTCCGGGTCCGCGGACTTCACCTCGCGCCCGATGGCACGGAAGATGCCCGCGGAGAGTCCTTCGGCGAGCTTGATCATGACGTTGCCGACCACGCCCTCGGTGACCACGACGTCCGCTTCACCGTCGAAGACACCGCGTCCTTCCACGTACCCGATGAACTCGAGTCCGGCTGCGTTCCGCAGCAGATCCCGGGCCTGCTTCATGTCGCTGGTGCCCTTCTGCTCCTCGCCGCCGACGTTCATCAGCGCGACGCGCGGGCGCTCGATGCCGAGGACCTTCCGGGCGTAGACATCGCCCATGACGCCGTACTGCGCCAGGTGATGCGGTTTCGGCTCTATGTTCGCCCCCACGTCGATCAGCACGACCGGTCCGGCGAACGTCGGCACCGTGACCGCGATCCCCGGCCGATGGACATGAGGCAGGCGCCGCATGTGCATCTGCGCAGCGGCGACGCACGCCCCGGTGTTGCCCGCAGAAATCACCGCGTCAAGGGGCGTCCGGCCGCGCGCCTCGGCGCGCCGCGCGCTGCCGGCCTCGTGCATCATGACGATGGAACTCCCCGGCTTCGACCGGACCGCCTCGACCGGGGACTCGGCCATGCCGATCGTCTGCGGGCAGTCGACGACCTCGATGCGGGGATCGGCGATGCCGCGCGCGGCAAGGCCCTCGTCGATCACCGGTCGCACGCCGAACAGGATCAGCGCATCATCCGGTGCAAGATGGCCGATGGCCTGCGCAACGCCCTCGAGATTGGACTCGGGGGCGTGGTCGCCGCCCATCACGTCGAGGCCGATCCGCATGGATCACTCGTCCCGCGTGCCCTTGGTCAGCTGCAGGCCGGGCCGCACGTAGCCGCATGAACGGCAGGCGGCATGCGGCAGCTTCGGATTGCCGCAGTTCGGGCAGACGACCGCACGGGTGGCGCTGATGGCGTGATGCGATCGTCGCTTTCCCTGGCGGCTTCGGGACTGTCGAAATGCAGGAACGGGCATGGGAGGGAATCCTTCGATCGCGCCGGGCGGCGCGGCTCGAGTGCGGGAGGGCAGCGGGTGTCGCTGGACGGACCGGCTCCCGGATCACACGTCGTGATCCGTGTCCGTCCCGGGCGGCGAACGGATCCGGTCCGGCCGCCGGGCAGCCGCGACCGACCCTGCGGACGGCCGTCTGAGGCGCAGCCACCCCGCGGCGGTGTCCACGCTCAGTCGAGTCGGCCAATGTACGGCCCCCCCTGCGCACTGTCAACGTCACATCCGCCCCGGGGATGACCACCTGACCGGCGGGCACGCGCGGCGCCCGGTTCGACCATCGGACGCGGGGCGCGTGTCCACGAGGTCGCGCCGGACCCGCCGTATCATCCGGACTCGCATGAACGCGTGCGCTCGCCGCCGGTCCACGCGTTCCATCGCCGTCCACTCGATCCGCCCCGTTCCGTTCCGGCCGATGCCGATCCGCCCGATGCCAGGTCGGTCCCGGCGACGCCCCGAGACGGAGATCCGGCATTCCCCTGACACCCCCGATGACGCCCGACGCCCAGAGCCCGACCAGCCCCCCCACGTCAGACCCCTCGATGCGCCGTCCGCCGGGAGGCACCATCGAGACCTCCGGGGACGCGCCTGCCTCGGTCCGGCTCAATGGCTCCACGCATCGCATCACGCCCGGTCTGACGGTCGCGGCACTGCTTGACCGGCTCGGTCAGGCCGGTCGCCCCTGCGCGGTGGAAGTCAACGGAAGCCTGGTTCCGTTCAGGCACAGGCAGGAACGCATCCTCCTGGATGGCGATCGAATCGAGATTGTGACGCTCGTGGGCGGCGGCTGATCATCGACCGGCATCCACAGATGGCCAGTTCAGGACCTCCAGCCATGCAGATTCCAGCGCTTCACCCGACCAGCCCGGATCGCCCGGCGACCCTCGAGACCGGCAATGCCCCGTTGCGGATCGGCCGGATCACCACCCACAGCCGGCTCTTCGTGGGCACCGGAAAGTACCGGGACGCGGAGACGATGCGGGCCGCGATCGAGGCCTCCGGCGCCGAGATCGTGACGGTCGCGGTCCGTCGCGAGAGGCTGCTGGACGCCGAAGGGCGCTCGCTGCTGGACGAACTGGATCTCACGCGCCTGACGGTGCTGCCGAACACCGCCGGCTGCTTTTCCGCTTCGGATGCCGTCCGCGTGGCGCGGCTGGGTCGTGACCTGCTGGAGCAGCTCGGCAACGCCGGCGCGCACTGGGTCAAACTGGAGGTCCTGGGAGATCGCCGGACGCTGCTTCCGGACCCGGTCGGCACGCTCGAGGCCGTTGGAGAACTGGTCGCGGACGGCTTCGATGTCCTGGCGTACTCGAGCGATGATCCGATCATGGCGCTGCGCCTGCGGGACGCGGGCGCGACCAGCGTCATGCCGGCCGGATCGCCGATCGGATCAGGCCGGGGGATCGCGAATCCGGCGGCGATCCGGATCATCCTGGAACTGCTCCAGTCGAAGGATGCCGGCGGCGATCCGGAGTACCCGGTCATCGTCGATGCCGGCGTCGGCGCGCCCAGCGACGTGATCGCCGCGATGGAACTTGGCGCCGACGGCGTCCTGCTCAACACGGGCATCGCCCATGCGGCGGACCCCGTCCGCATGGCGCGGGCGATGCGACTCGCCTGCGAGGCCGGGTACCTGGGCGCTCGCGCGGGCCGGATTCCCGCGCGCCTGTACGCATCGGCATCCAGTCCGTGGGAAGGCCGGGTCGCCACCATTCCAGGCGAGTAAGTCCGACCCGTTCACCGGCGTTGCCGTCAGAGGTCCGCCGGCAGCGCATCCCTGCCGGCCGTACCTGGACCGAGCCACTCAACGAGCCCCACGGAGTTGCACCCGATGACGCACATGACACGCCTGCCCGCGACGATCGCTCCGGCCGGGAAGGCCGCCTCTCTCCGGCCCGCAGTGTGCACCGCCCTCGCCCTCCCGTGGGTGCTCCCGTTCGCCATTGCCGGCGCCCAGGCACCGGCGGCCGCACCCGCGCCCCCGCCGCCGCCGGCCGTGTCGGGGCAGAGCATGATCGCCGTCCCCTCCGACGGCGGCGTCTCCATCGAGTGGAGCGGCCCGGGCATGATGTTCACCGGCACCGACGGGGAGGACATGGGGTTCTTCCCGGCCTCGGCCATCGGCGACGCCATGCCATTCGGGCCCGGATCGCGCCGCATGCCTGAACTGCTTCGGCCGGACTTCCAGCGCCGGGATCTCCAGCGGCTCTCCTCGACGCTGGGCATGGACCAGGCGCAGGCAACGGTGATCGAACTCCTCCTGGAGGACTACCGGACCGCGTTCGACGCCGCGTCGGCGGACCTGCGCGATGCGCTCCAGCGACTTCGCCGGCGTGGTGGTGATCCCTTCACCGGCCACCTGGGGATGCTGGAGAACGCGGATTTCCTGCAGGTTCTCGGCGGCGACGGAGACGCGCCGCCGATGGTCATCGCGCGGGGACTGCCGATGGGCGCCGATGGTGAAGTCGGCGCCATCGCGATGGCGATCAGCCCCGCGCTCGACGCGGCCGGCGGTGCAGGGGAGGCCCAGGGCGCGGCCGTCAGCGTCGACATCGCGGTCGCCGCGCCGGCGTCGGGCGGCCCGGGCGCGCCCGCCGGGCAGCGGATGACGTTCGCGGTGGAGCAGGACGGGGAGTCGATTGCCATCAGCGTGACCGACGGCAACGGCAACAGCCTGCTCGATCCGGAGGATGCGGCGCGCATGATCGATGACATCCGGGAGCGCACGCGCCGCATCCGCGAGCGACTGCTGGCGCGACTCCAGAGGGAGTCCGAGGATCCGGCAACGCCGGAGGAGGTCGTCGAACTCGCGCGAGCCCTTCGCACCGAGAAGGCGCGACTCGCCGACCGCTTCCAGGGAGACGTCCGCCTGATCCTGGCAGAATCGCAGAGGCCCGACCTCGAGCGCGCGTTCCGCGCCGTCCGCCGGGACCGCAATCTGCCGGCCGGCGCGATCTCCGGCGAGCGGACCGACATCGACGCGCTGGCCCGTGCGCTGGAGACGCCGTGGCTCGACGAGGTCGCGGCCGAGGAGGCGCTCGCGGACTGGGAGACACGGCTGGATGCGCTGCTGCACCAGCGCACCGCCATGCTCGTGGACAGCGAGATCGCGCGGATCGAGCAGATGGAGTCCCCCGACGAGGACGACGCCCTGGCCCGCGCGAAGCGACTTGCCGAGGTGCGCCGCGCCATACGGGACCTCAACGACGGCGCCGCGGACGCGCTCACGCACCTGCTGCCGGCGCCGCAGAACGACGCGCTTCGCGCCGAGGCGCTGCGCCGCGGCTACCCGCAGATCTTCCGGGAGTCCCAGGTCATCAGGCTGCACGACCAGGCCCTCGCGCTTCCGGATCTTGACGATGACCTGCGCAGCGCCATCGTGGCACGCCGTGACGAATACGCAGCGCGACTGGACGACTCGAACGACGCGCTTCTTCGCATCACCCGCGAGCACGAGCCGCTGGCCCAGGTGCGCATGATGGAGCAGATGGCGACCGTCCGGGCGCACATGCGGGACGCCGCCCGGCGCGCCCGTGAAGCCGCTGAGAAGATCGCGGCAGGCATCCAGGCCGATGAAGAGGTGATCATCGGCCCCCGGATCCGGACGGCCGTGCCGGGCGCGGCCTCGTTCATGGAGTCGCTGCCGCCGCTGCCGGGGCTGGAGGACAGCGATCCGATGATCGCCGCGCTGCACGCGCGATCCGCGATGGCCATGGAGTATCGCCGCGGGCTGGAGAACCTGATCGGCAGCGATCGTTTCGCCTCCCTGCCCGGTGCGTCGGGCATGCGCCGGGCTCCCCAGGCGCCCGGCACGGCGGGTGCCGCCGCGCCGGGCCGCGCCCCGGTGATCATCCGCCGCCGGATCGACTGACCGATCCGGCGACCGGCGCCTGCAAAGGCGGGATCGGGCGCGCCCGTCGGCCGGCGTTCAGTGGCGTACGCGCCTGCCCAGGAACGTCGAGACCTCTCCCACCAGCCGGGTCACCTGTTCCGCGGTGCGTGCCTCCAGGTTGAGGCGCAGCAGCGGCTCCGTGTTGCTGGGTCGGACATTGCACCACCAGTCCCGGAGCGACAGCGTGATACCGTCCAGCGTCTCCACCTCGGCATCGGGATATGCCGCGCGGAGCGCGGCCAGCGCGGCCTCCTTGTTCTCGGTCTCGAAGTTGATCTCCCCCGACTGCGCATACCGTCGCAGGCTGGCGATCCGCGCCGAGAGCGGTCCCTCGCCCGCCGCATGGACGCCGAGAACCGTGGCGAAGGCGATGGCGCCTGAATCCGCGAACCAGTTCTCCTGGAAGTAGAAGTGCCCGGAGAGTTCGCCTCCGAAGAGGGCGTTGTGCTCCCGCATCACCTGCTTCATGAAGACGTGGCCGACGCGACTGCGGATCGGGGCGCCGCCCGATTCCGTCACGATCTCACCGAGTGCGCGCGAGGATCGCAGGTCATACACGATCGCGCCGTGCTCGCGTGCAAGCAGGTGCCGGGCGATCCACGCCGTCAGGATGTCGCAGCCGATCGTGGCCCCGGACTCATCCACGACCACGCAGCGGTCCGCATCACCGTCGAAGCAGACACCCAGGTGTGCGTTCTTCGCGACGACGGCCTCGCGCAGGTCCTTCAGGTTCTCCTCGACGAGCGGATTCGGCTCATGGCGGAACTCGCCCTTCGAGTTGTCGAAGTTGAGTTCCACCAGGTCCAGCCCCTTCACCCCCTTGAAGACCTTCGGCATCATCGTTCCGGCCATGCCGTTGGAGGCGTCGACGGCGACGCGGACCCGGCGCTCGCCGGAGAGAATCGCCGGATCCAGGAAGGCCAGCACGTGCTCGCGATAGGGCGCCCAGAGATCGCGCGCTTCGTCACGGCCGCCGCCCTTGTGCATCTTCTCGGCACCCGTCATCGCGGCGTGACGCCGGATGTCCGCGAGGCCCGTCGACTCGCCGACGGGCCTGGCGCCGATCCCGGAGATCTTGAAGCCGTTGTAGTTGGCCGGATTGTGGGACGCAGTCGTCTGCACGCCGCCGCAGCAGCCCAGGTGATTGATGGCAAACGTGATGAAGGGCGTGTCGACCAGCCCGACGTCGATGACGCTCGCCCCGCAGTCGCGCATGCCCCGCTTGAGGGCGTCGCAGAGCTCCGGCGAACTCTTCCGCATGTCCCGGCCGACGACGATGTGGCGCATCATCGGGTCGTCGAAGCCGGCCTCCTCCGCCCGCTCGAGCAGGTGCCGCGCGGTGCCGTATCCGATCTGCCACGCCAGCTTCGTCGTGAGCGGCTTCGGGTACGTGGCACGGATGTCATACGCCTTGAAGACCTTGCCGAGCATGAAGTCCTTCCCTGGTGCCGCCCGTCCGGGTGCGTCGCGGTGTCTCTCACGGACCGGGTGCGATGATACCGCGCCGGTGCGCCGGAACGTCCGCTCGTGTCAGTCCTCCGGCGCATCCATCCGGATGATCCGGACATCCTCCGGCCAGGCGCGCCGGAAGAGTCGGCCGTACGGCCGCGTCACGATGCGCGGGTCGAGCACGCACACGACGCCGCGATCGGTCGATGACCTGATGAGGCGTCCTACGCCCTGCCGGAACCGGACGAGCGCGCGCGGCAGCTGATCGGCGTGAAACGGCGCCTGTCCGGCGGCGCGAAGTCGCTCGTGGCGCGCCTCGACGATCGGTCGGTCCGGGACATCGAACGGCAGCCGCGTGATGATCACGTTGCGCAGTCCGTCGCCACGGACATCGACACCCTGCCAGAAACCGGCGCTCCCGAAGAGCACGGAGCGTGTGTCGTCGCGGAACCTGGCGAGCAGCAGCGATGGCGGACCGTCGCGACCGTGGACGAGGACGGGGTGCCCGCGGTCGCGCAGCGCCGGCTCGGCGGCGGCGACCGCCTCGCGCAGCAGGGCATAGGACGTGAAGAGCACGAACGCCCCGCCATCGGTGCGCGCCACGGCCCGGACCACCCGGTCGGCGAGGGCGGCCGCGTAGGACGGACTCCCCGGCTCCGGCATGGATGGATCGACCAGCACCTGCATCTGGCGGACGAGATCGAACGGACTCTCCAGCGCCAGCGTTCCGGCCGATTCGCACCCGAGCTGGCGCTGCAGTGCCGCGAAGTCACCGGGCTGCGTCGTCAGCGTGGCGCTGGTCAGCACGACGGAGGTCTTCCCGCCGAAGAGCAGGTCCCGAAGGTGCGGCGCCGCCTCGACCGCGGCGGAGCGCAACGTGAGGCGAGGACGGCCGCGCCGGCTGTCGGCGGCACCCGACTCGACGAAGTACACGCAGCCGGCCTGCCGCTGCTCCAGCAGCATGTCCGACTGCTCGGCAATCGACTGCGCCCGGCCGATGAATGACGTCAGTTCGAAGCGGTCGTCCTCGCGCGTCGTACTGTCCCGGAGCAGCGACAACCGGCCGGCGAGGTGCGCGAAGGCCGGCGCCAGGTCGTTCTCCACCGGACCGGGTTCCCGGATCCGCGCGGTCGCGGGCCCGGCGCCGTCCGGTGACCAGCGCTCACCCGCGCCGGTCCCGCCGGCACCGCGCGTGCCCTGGTCGTGCAGCCAGTCATGCAGGCGCAGAAAGAAGCTCCGGGCCGCGTGCTCCGCTTCCATCACGGCCTCGATCGCGCCGCCCAGCGCATGTTCGCCGCCGGTGCCCAGGCCGCGCCCGTCGACGAACGCGCCGGCCAGGTATCCGCGTCGTCGCCGGACCTCGTACAGCGTCCGGAGCAGGTGCATCACGCGCGACTCCGGAAGCGAGAGCCCGAAGTGATCGCACGCGACTTCCTCGACCGTGTGCGCCTCATCCAGGATGACGTGCTGGTACTCCGGCAGGAATCCTCGCCCGGCGGATCTCAGTGCGAGGTCTGAGAAGAAGAGCGCGTGATTGCACACCAGCAGGTCGGCGTGTTCCATCCGGCGGCGCGATCGCTGGTAGAAGCAGTCCCGGTACTGCGGGCACTTGCGGCCCATGCAGTTGTTCGCGTCGCTCTGCACGTGATCCCAGACCAGCGGCGACGGAATCTGCGGCAGCGACGAGATCGTTCCGTCCGCGGTCCCGTACGCCCAGTCCTCCACGAGATGCAGCGCGTGCTTGACCTCCTCGTCCGGGAAGAGTCGATCCTGTCGTTCGCTCGCCAGGCGGAGGCGGCGCAGCGAGAGATAGTTGCCGCGCCCCTTCACGAGGACCGCCGAGAACTCGTCCGGGATGACCGCGTTGAGCAGCGGGATGTCCCGCTCGATGAGCTGCTCCTGGAGGCTGATCGTGTGCGTGGAGATGACCACCCGTTCCCGCTTCGCGACGATGCGCTGGATGGCGGGGATCAGGTAGGCGAAGGACTTCCCGACGCCCGTCGGTGCTTCCACCAGCAGCGTCCGTCCCGCATCCATCGCCTGCGCCACCGCCGCCGCCATCTCGGCCTGCGCCGGGCGCACCTCGAACCCGGTGAGGCGGCGCGCCACCGGTCCCTCGGGCGACAGCAGGGACGGTGCGTCGACGTTCATGGCCGGGCGCCCGCCGCCTGATCACCGAGGAGAGACCAGCGCGTCACGTCGAGCAGCCCCCGGTCCGTGATCCGGATCTCCGGGATGACCGAGAGGGCAAGGAACGACAGCATCCCGAAGGGGCTCGGGATGCGACAGCCGAGCGCGGCCGCCGCCGCCTCCGCGGCCTCCAGGCCGGACAGCACCCTCGGCGCGTCGTCGGTCGAGAGAAGGCCCGCGACGGGCAGCGCCAGGCGTGCCACCAGGATGCCGTCGCGCATGACCACGCAGCCACCGCCGGTCTCCGCCAGCGCCGTGACGCAGGCGGCCATGTCGGCGCCGTTCGTCCCGGCGACCAGGATGTTGTGCGCATCGTGGCCGACGCTCGTCCCGATCGCGCCCGGCGCGGAGAAGCCGAATCCCCGCACCAGTCCGACACCCAGGCGCCCCGTCGCATGATGGCGTTCGACGCAGGACACGAGGGCCAGATCGATCGCGGGATCGAATGTCCACCACCCGTCGCGGGCGGGAACGCGCCCATCGCGGCGCCGCGTCACGATCTGCGACGGCACCAGTTCGATCACGGGCACCGGGTCGTCACCCGCGGAGACGCGGAAGCGTCCGGCGTCGACCGGGCCCGGCCGGACCGTGCCCGTCGGCGGCACCGGCGGCGGTGGAAGGTCGACGGTCAGCCGACCCTCCGACGCGACGACGCGCCCGCCGAAGAGGACCGCCCTCGCGCGGAAGTCCGCCAGGTCTTCGAGGATGACGCAATCGGCGCGGTATCCGGGCAGAACGGCGCCGCGGGGACACGGGGGCCCCGCCCCGTCCGCGCACGCGGATCCGGCGAGCCCGTAGTGCCGGGCAGGCACCCAGGTCGCATGCCGCAGTGCCTTCGCCGGCGGCACGCCGGCGGCCACCAGACGGGCGAGCAGCGCGTCGATGTGTCCGGTGCGCAGCAGGTCGCCCGGCAGGATGTCATCCGTGCAGAGGCACCAGTGGCGCAGCCGGCCGTCCCGGATCAGCGGGATCATCGTGTCCAGGTTGCGCGCCATCGACCCCTCACGCACCTGCACCAGCATGCCGGCGGCATCACGCTCCATGGCCTCCTCGACGGTCGTGCACTCGTGATCGCTGGTGATTCCCGCGGCGGCATAGGCGGCAAGGTCCCGCCCGAGCAGCGACGGTGCGTGCCCATCCACCACGCGTCCGGCCGCGCGGGCGGCGACGATCTTCGCCAGCACCTCCGGATCACCGTCGAGCACGCCCGGATAGTTCATCATCTCCGCGAGGCCACGGACGCGCCCGTCGCGCAGCAGCGCCTGCACCTCCGCCGGACCGATCGCGGCGCCGGGATGCTCGAACGGGGAAGCCGGGACGCATGAGGGCACCATGTACGCGAAGTCGATCGGCAGGCCTGCGCTCGCCGCCAGCATGAACTCGACGCCCGCCGCGCCGAGCACGTTCCCGATCTCGTGCGGATCGGCGATGATCGCACCGGTCCCGCGCGGCACGACGACGCGCGCCAGGGCGGCGGGCAGGAGGAGCGTACTCTCCACATGGTGATGCGCATCGACCAGGCTCGGCGAAATGAAGGCGTCCGGCACGTCCATCACCACATCGGCCCGGAAGGGACCGTCTCCGATCGCCACGATCTGCGCATCAGCGATCAGCACGTCCGCACGGACGATCCGTTCATGCACGACATCGATCACCCGGCCACCCCGGATGAGGAGGTCGCCCGGAACGTCGCCCCGGGCCGCCGCGATCGCGCGACGCAGCGCCGCGATCCCGGACGGTCCGGTCCCCATCTGCGGATCCGACATCGGCATCGCGCGCAGTGTAGCAGCCGCGCCGGTTGACCCTGACCGCGGCTCCCCGGACCATGGCGACATGATCGGCGGTCACTTCCCGGAACGGGTTGCGTGCGAGGTCCTGGTGATCGGCGGCGGCGTGGCCGGCCTCATGACACTCGCGCAGCTCCGCGCCGCAGGCGTCGACGCGCTCCTGGTCGAACACCGGGCGCTCGGCGCCGGCCAGACGATCTGTGCGCAGGGCATCGTCCACGGCGGCCTGAAGTACGCGCTCGACGGCGCGGTCACCGCATCGGCCCGGGCGATCCGTGACATGCCGGGTCGATGGAACGCGATGCTCGCGGGCACCGCGGCGCCCCGGCTCCGGCCGGCGTCACTGCGGAGTGCATCGTGCGTGCTCTGGCGGACGCGGACACTGCGGGGAAGACTCGGCATCACCGCCGCACGCTCCGCGCTGCGCACGAAGGCGATCGCACTGTCCGCGTCCGAGCGACCGGCCGCCCTCGCGTCCGTCGCCGGTGACTGCTACCGGGTCGACGAGCCGGTCTTCGACCCCGCCGCCGTCCTGGAGGATCTCGCGGCGCCGGTCCGGGACTCGGTACTGCATGCCCTGGTCGACGCGGAGCCGGGCGCGATCCACGTGGACGACCGGGGGGTGACGGTCGGAGTGCGCGCACCGGACGGCGCTCGCGCGGCGCGCTGCACGACGCGCTGGCTCATCCTCGCCGCCGGCGCGGGCAACGAGGCCCTTCGGACCGCGGCGGGACTCCCCGCGGGTCGCATGCAGCGCCGGCCCCTCCACATGGTGATGATCCGCGGCCCGCTGCCCCCGCTGTTCGGTCACTGCATCGACGGCATGGCGACGCGCGCCACGATCACGTCGTCGACCGACCGCACCGGGCAGTGCGTCTGGCAGATCGGCGGCCGCGTGGCCGAGGCCGGGGTCGGGCTCGAGCCCGCCGGGGTCATCGCCCTCGCGCGGATGGAACTGGCGTCCATCCTCCCCGGCGTCGATCTCGGCGCGTGCGCGTTCGGTGCCTATCGCGTGGATCGTGCCGAAGCGGCCCGTCCCGGCGGGCGCCGACCGGACGAAGCGGCGCTGCTGCGCGAGGGTCCGTGCCTGACGCTCTGGCCGACGAAGATGGCCCTTGCGCCGCGTCTCGCCGATGATGTCGTCCGGGTGATCACGCAGAGGAGCGCTCCCGCCGGCCGGACCGGGACCCACGGCACCGGCGCGCCGCCGGCCTGGCCGACACCCCCGATCGCCGCCCCCCCCTGGGAGGACATGACCGCATGGAACATCGATCGCTCGGGCGCTGCGGTCTCGACGTGAGCGTGCTCGGCTTCGGCGCCTTCAAGATCGGCCGGAACCAGGGGATCAGATACGAGCGCGGCTACGACCTGCCGGATGATGCGGAGGCCTCGCGCCTGCTTCATGCCGTGCTCGACCTCGGCATCACGCTCATCGACACGGCGCCCGCCTACGGACTCGCCGAGGAGCGCATCGGGCACGCACTGGCATCACGGCGCGGCGAGTTCCGTCTCTGCACGAAGGCGGGCGAGACGTTCCAGGACGGGCGGTCCTGCTACGACTTCTCCGGCGACGCGATCCGCCGCTCCGTGCGCGAGAGCCTGCGACGCCTGCGGACGGATCACGTGGACCTGCTGCTCCTGCACTCCGACGGGCGCGATGCATGGATCCAGGCGGAGACGGATGCGGTCACGGCCCTGCACGATCTTCGGGACGCCGGGTTCACGCGGGCAATCGGCTTCTCCGGCAAGACCGTCGAGGGCGCCGACGCGGCGCTCACCTGGGCGGATGTGCTCATGGTGGAGTACCACCCCGCCGACGCCTCGCACGCCGATGTGATCCGCCGGGCCGCGCACGCCGGCGTCGGCATCCTCGTCAAGAAGCCATTGGCGGCCGGCCGGATCCCGCCGTCCGAAGCACTCCCCTTCCTGCTCCGGACGCGCGGCGTGGGGTCCATCATCTTCGGCGGACTGAACGCCGCCCATGTCCGTGAGAACGTGGCGATCGCGGCCCGGTGCGTGTGACCGCGCCGCGCTCCGCTGCGTCGTCAGCGATCCGCCTGTGGAATGGTGAGCGCCATGCCCACCTCCAGCCGGCCGGGATCGGCGCCGATGAGACGTCGGTTCGCGTCGTAGATCGCGCGCCAGCGCGTGGCGTCACCGAACCATGTCCTGGCGATCGAGGAAAGCGTCTCCCCCGATCGGACGACATGGGTCCGGATCGATCGCGCCTGCGTCGACGTGTCGCCGGACGCGGACGCCGACGCGGCGGACTTCGGCGGAAGCACGAGTCGCTGCCCGATGCCGAGTCGATCGGGATCGATGCCGGGGTTGGCCTGGGCGATGAGCGACCAGTGGCGTCCGTCGCCGAACCAGGCCGCGGCGATGGATGTCAGCGTCTCGCCCGCGCCCACCACGTGGCTCGCACCGCCCGACCGCGCGGGATCGCGCCCGCTCGACGGTGCGGTGGGCCGCCGTGTGGCGTCTTCCACGCGTGCAGGGACGTTGGCGCGGGGGTGGACCGCGGGCTCAGAGGGAACCGATCCGGGCTCGTCCCGCTCGTCGAGCGGCGGGGCCGCGGGGGTGCGAGACGCCTCCGGGATGCGCGGGGCGCCGTCGACCCGCTGATCGCCGGGCACGGGCGTGCCGTCGCCGGCGCCGCCGCCAGCCTGCATCGCGACCTGGCGGGACTCCGGCGCTTCGCGCGCCGGAATCGGCCGCGGGGAGACGTCGCCTCCCGCCGTCGGATCGCCGACCGGTCCTGGCGTCAGGATCCTGCCGCCTGCCCGCCAGGGATCGGCGAAGGGCGACGGTGCACGGTCGCCTGAAGCCTCCGCATCGAGGCCAGGGCCGACCGGCACCTGGTCGTCGGCCCGCCCCAGCGCCGGCGTCACCGCCGGGCGAATCCGTCCAGGGGCGGACTCCGGGACGGGCGGCGGTGCGGTGCCGTCGATCGCCTGGCCGGCGGGCTGCGGTTCCGGTACGCCGGGATCGCCGGTGAAGGTCACCGGGCCCGAGAGCACACCGTAGTAGACGACGATCGCGCCGACCAGAAGGCCGGCCGCGGCAAGCAGAACCCGGGTGCCTCGCTGCATGACTGCTGGTCCTCCATGACCGCATGCACCTTGCCGGCCCGGCGACACCGTCACCCTGGCCGGTCGTCCGGCGCGCCCGCGTCCATTGACACGGCGCCGGCACCGACGATGGCGGGATCGTACACGCCCGACGGCCGCCGCGCCGCGCCGCGGAGGTCTCGCGGTGATCACCGACCGCGCGGGCCGTGACCGGCCGCGGGTGACCGTCAGGTCGCTTCCGGAAGCGACGCCGTGCCTCCCGATGCCGCGGATGCGGCAGGTCCTGCGCCCGGTCCTCGCCCGTGCACCAGCGGCGCTGCGATCGCGATCGAACTGTACGTGCCGACGATGATTCCGGTGAGCAGACAGAACGTGAACGGCCGGATGCCGCTGCCGCCTTCCGCGTACATGATCACGACCGCGATGAGCGTGGTGCCGGACGTGAGCAGCGTGCGGCTGATCGTCTGGTTGATCGAGAGATTGACGACGCGCGTCGTGGCCAGCGGGAGCTTGCCGCGGTTCTCGCGGATGCGGTCCAGCACGACGATCGTGTCGTTGAGCGAGTACCCGATGATCGTCAGCAGCGCCGCGATCACGCCGAGTTCGATGCGGAACGGTTCGATGCCCAGGGCACGACCGATTCCCGTCTCCGCCAGCGTGCCCGTCCATGCCAGCAGCCCGAGTGCGATCACGACGTCGTGGCCCAGGGCCGCGACCGCCGCCAGCGAATAGCGGAGCGAGCCGAAGCGGACCCAGATGTAGATGAGAATGCCGAACAGCGAGAAGCTCACCGCGACGACCGCGTTCGCCTTCAGCGTCTGCGCGATGGCCGACGAGAACGTGCTCACCTGGTCCAGGCTCGACGGCTGCAGCAGCGCGCGGCGCGCCAGCCCCCATTCCGCGGTCGCGACTTCGCGCTGCCATACCTCCAGCGAGAGCGTCCCGGGCACATCGAGGTAGCTGCGCGACGCGTCGAGCACCAGCACGGCCAGTTCCGTGTAGCCCCTGCGCGGATCCTCCGGGTCGACCGCCGTCACGCCGACGACCTCGCATCGCCGGCCCGCGAGTCGCTGGAAATCAGGCTGGTTCCGCATCCGGTCGATCCGGCCCTGGACCTCGGCCGGCGATGCCGCCGGCTGCACGTCCTGCAGGAGCAGCGCCACGCCGCCGATGAACGGTGCGGTGCGCTGGCGCAGACCCGGACGGCCGATCACCTGCCCGAGTTCCGACTGCCCGGCCGAGATCGGATACACGCGCGTCGGCCCGCCGAACGGCGAGTCGCTCTCCGCGCCGGCAAACCGGATCGGCGGCACGACATCCAGGTCGCCGCCGAATGCCTCGATGATCGCCTCGACGACGACCGCCGCGTTCGTCGACTCATCGCCGATGCCCTCGGGGCTGGCGACCTTGATCTGGAACGCCGACGCGCCGAGCGTGCCGTCGGGACCCGTCGCGGTGTCGCCGACCGTGTACACGGTGGCATTCGCCATCTCGCGCAGGATGAGGCGCCGGACGCGTTCCCGCTCATCCGTGGCCGCGGCCGGATCCGGCGCCTGGGCGCCGATGGCACGCACCCGGGAGAGTACGGAGCCGGTGCCGACATGGGGCAGTATGCGCCGCCCGTCCCCCTCCACCGCCGTACGCATCACCAGCGAGACGCCGCCACGGAACTCCGTGTCGAGCAGGTCCGCGCCACGGGACGTGATCGCGATGACGGAGAGCAGCATCGCCACGCCGCTGGCGACGAAGAACACCGGTCGCAGCCGGATCCAGTCGATCGCCGGCTCCAGCGCCCGGTGGAGCGACGGGATCGCGATGGGCAGCATCGAGAGCCGGCGGATCTTCAGACGGTCCACGTAGATATGGAAGACCTGCCGCGTCACGAAGAGGGCGGTGAAGAGCGTGGCCAGGATGCCGATGGTCAGCGTGAGCGCGAAGCCCTTGACCTCGGTCGTCGCGGTCTGGAAGAGCGCGAAACACACGATCAGGTTCGTGATGTTCCCGTCCATGATCGTGCTGAGCGCCTTGGAGTAGCCCAGCCGGACGCTCGTGCGCAGATCCTCCCGGTTGTTGATGAGTTCCTCGCGGATGCGCTCGTAGATCAGCACGTTGGCGTCGACGGCCATGCCGATGGTCAGCACGATCCCGGCGAGTCCCGGCAGCGTGAACGTGCCGTCGATCGCCATCATCACGCCGAAGATGATGATGCCGTTCAGCACGAGCGCCAGGTTCGCGACGAGACCTGCCACGAAGTAGTACGCCGTCATGAACACCGCGACGGCGATGATCGCGAGGATGAACGCCTCCCGGCCTCGCTGCAGGTTGTCGGCACCGATCGACGGACCGAGCACGCTGGTGGAGATAGGGCTCTCCGAGAGACGCGCCGCAAGCGAACCCGCGCCGAGCACCTTGACGAGGTAATTGATGTCCGCCTGGGTGAACTTGCCGGTGATCTGGCCGCTGGAGGTGATCTGGCCCCGGATGGCCGGCGCCGAGTAGATCATGCCGTCGAGCAGGATCGCCATCGGCCGGCCCATGTTGCCGCCCGTCAGGCGTCCCATCATGCCGGCGCCGGCGGCGTCGAAATTGAAGCCGACCGCCGGGCGACTGAGTTCGTCGATCGTCCGGAAGGCCTGCGTGAGCGACCACTCGACCGCGCCGCCGTGCACCATCGACCGCGCGGGTGTGGTCCAGAGCAGCAGGTAGATCCCCCCGTCGTAGCGCTCGGCGATCAGGCCGTAACGGCTGGCGAAATACGATGCCGGATCCCGCTCCATCGTGGCGAGTTCAGCCGGCGTGTCGTACCACTGCTCCATCTGGTGAATCGGATACCAGCGGGCGGTGCCGGCGGGGACGTTCTCCGGACCACCCTCGAGGAGCCGCTCCCGGAGGCGCGCTGCGTCAACACCTTCCGTGTCCGCCGCCTGCACGGCGATCCGGAACTCCAGCACACCCGCACCGCGCAGGAGCCGCTCGAGATCCTGCGGATCATCCAGGCCGGTCCGGCGCGCTGCGTATGCGTCATGCGCGGTCACCAGTTCGCGCAGCGAATCGGCGAGATCCGGGTACTCCGAAAGCAGGACGGTGACGGCCTCCTCGCGGAGACTCTCGCGCATCACGTACCGGCCGCGTTCATCGAGGACCGGCCGCCCGTCCGGATCCAGCGTCCGCTGGGGCGTCGTCGGCAGCGCGAGCGTCCGGCGGAGCCGTGCTTCCGGCAGGCTCACCAGCAGGACCGACTCGTACAGTTCCTGGTACTCGATCGTCGTCTCCGCGACGTCGAACTCGACGCTCCGCCGGATCTCCGGCGTCGCGTCCGCCGGAAGCGCGGCGAGCGAACGCCGGGCCGCCTCCCGCTCGTCGTACTTCCGCTGCAGCGACTCGATCGATGTGCGCCGGGCCGAGCCTTCGCGGCCGCCGAACCGCGCCACCGCGGTTCCCTCACGCAGCGCCTCGTCCAGTTCGCCCCGGGAGATCTCGGCCTCGATCACGACCGCGCGCAGCCGTCCCTCGAACGCGCGCTGGAGTTCGAGGACCTCCGGTGTCGGCAGCGGCATCACGACCTCGATGCGATCGCGCCCCAGCGGCTCCATCGAGATGTCGTAGACGCCGCGGGGGTTGACGCGATCCTTCAGGACCTCGATCACGCGCTGGAGCGTCGTCGACGGGTCCGGATCGTTCGCCGCGATGTCGACGGTATAGATCAGGCTGACGCCGCCGCGGAGGTCCTTGCCCAGGCGCAGATCGCGACCGAGGATCGCCGCGAGGCAGAGGCCGACGATCACGGCGATCAGCAGGAGCTTCTGAATCTGATTCTTCATCGTGGGAGACCGCCCTGAGGGGCTGCCGGCCCGTCACGTGGCGGGCCGGCGGCATGCAGATCGATGGAACGGTGCAGGAACGGACAAGGACGTCAGCGCTCGTCGACGGCGCCGGCCGGAACCTGCGCCGGCGCCGCATCGCGGGCATCCCGCGAGTCCCGCGTCTCGCGGGAGCCGATGACCTGCTGGATCGCGGATCGTGCGAATGTCAGCCGCGTGTTGGACGACTCATCGACCTTCAGCACGATCGTGTCATCGC
The DNA here is from genome assembly GCA_019636755.1 of Phycisphaeraceae bacterium. Taxonomy (GTDB): domain Bacteria; phylum Planctomycetota; class Phycisphaerae; order Phycisphaerales; family SM1A02; genus JAHBWZ01. The sequence continues at coordinate 358,062 of JAHBWZ010000003.1, forward strand.
GCAGCTCCACGATCGATCCGATGATGCCGCCGATCGTCTGCACGCGATCGTGCTTCCGGAGCGACTGGAGCAGTGCCTCGCGGCGCTTCTTCTCGCGCCGCGGCCCGAGCATCGCGACGATCAGCATGAACGCCACGAAGGCGAACATGATGATGAAGAACGGGTCGAGGCCGCCCGAGGGACGCTGTCCCGCGGCGGGCGTGGAAGACCCGGCCGCATCCGGCAGGCCGGCCGCGCCGTCCTGGGCCAGCACGAGGAGGGACGAAAGGAATTCGGTCATGGGAGGTGTATTCGTGGGATCGATTCGTGGTTCCAGCCCGGCCGTGTTCCGCGCACGCGAACATCCGGCCGCCTGCTTCCCTCACGATGCCTCTGCCGCCGGCAGCCCGGCCACGGGCCACCTCCGGGCGAAGCAAGACCAGCCATCATCCCGGATCGCCCGTCGGATGTCCAGCATGAGGCGCTGGAAGTGCCGGACGTTGTGGATGCTGACGAGCGTGGGACCGAGCATCTCGTCGGCCTGGAAGAGGTGGCGCAGGTAGGCCCGTGAGAAGCCGCCGGCGCACGCCTCGCAGTCGCACCCGGACTCGATCGGGCGGTCGTCCTCGGCGTGGGCGGCGTTGCGCAGGTGCAGCCGGCCGGTCTGCGTAAACGCGTAGGCGTTTCTGCCGTTGCGCGTCGGCAGGACGCAGTCGAACATGTCCACGCCGGCCCGGACCGCCGCCACGATGTCGCGCTCGTACCCCACGCCCATCAGGTATCGCGGCCGATCGTCGGGCAGGCGCGGCGCGGTGAACGCGACGACGGACCGGATCTGCGCCGGCCCCTCGCCCACCGCAACGCCACCGATGGCATATCCAGGGAGATCGAATCGAGTCGTGACCACGCTGGCCGCCTCCTCGCGGAGCGCGAGGTCGGTCCCGCCCTGCACGATCCCGAAGAGCGCCTGCCGATCGGCACTCCGGTGGGCGGCGACGCATCGCGCCAGCCACCGCACGGTGCGATCGTGGGCGTCGCGAAGCCGTTGTGCGTACTCAGCGCGATTCCGAGGTGCCCGGCCCCCGCGCCGCCCGCCCCTCCACCGCGGAGGCGTGCCGGCGCCGGTCAGCGGCGGGGCATCGCGGATCGACCCGACCGGGCGCCCGATGGACGCCATGGGGTCCGGATCCCCGTCTGCGGCGGCCGGCAGTGCGGGCGGGCAGTCATCAAAGGCCATGATGATGTCAGCGCCGAGATTCCGCTGGATCTCGATCGAGCGCTCCGGACTCAACCGGATGAGCGCCCCGTCCACGATGGAGCGGAAGAGGACGCCGTCCTCATCCAGCGTCGACCGGTCCGCGAGCGAGAACGCCTGGTACCCGCCGGAGTCCGTCAGGATCGGGCCGTCCCACCGCATGAAGGCGTGCGACCCGCCGCGCCGCGCAATGAGTCCGTCGCCCGGGCGCAGCAGCAGGTGCCATGCGTTGTTGAGCAGGATCTGCGTGCCGGTGCCCCGAACCTGCGCCGGCGTCAGCCCCTTGACGGACGCCTTGGTTCCGACGGGCATGAAGGCCGGCGTATCGAAGGACCCGTGCAGCGTCTCCACCCGGCCGGCACGGGCACGGGAACTGCGGCAGCGGACCAGGATCTCGAATCGCAGCGCAGTCATGCCCGTCTCTGTCAGCGACCACCGCCGCCGGACTCGGAGACGCGTCGAAGCGTCTCCCGCTCGCGCGGCGTCAGACTGGCGAGCCCCTGGGCATGCACCTTGTCGAGGATGCGGTCGATCTCCGCCTCCGGAACCGCCCGGTCACCGCGCGGAGCCGGCGCTCCGGCGCGCGCCGGACCGCCCGCCCGGCGCGCCCGGGCCGTCGGGTCGAACCGACCGAGGAAGTCGAAGAAGTCATGCAGCAGGTGCGGGTGCCGGATGAAGTACCACCCCGCGAGCGCCCCCCCGAGATGTCCCGCCTCGCCGCCGGCGTTGCGCCCGCCGGTCAGGATCACCAGGAACGCAAGACCGACGATCACGTAGGCGAGCGTGCGGAGTTTCATCGGGATGATGAACATCAGCAGCACGGTCGCGTTGGGCGCCAGGTAGGCCCCGGCCATGAGAACGCCGTAGACGCCCGCCGAGGCGCCGACCAGCGGCGTCATCGGGTTGTTGAACAGCAGCCCGGGGATCGGCGGCGCATCCGGGAACAGGATCTGCGCGACGTACCCCAGCACGTTCAGCAGCGTGTACAGGAGCGCGCCACAGATGCCGCAGAGCAGGTAGAACGCGAGATACCGCCGGCGACCGAGCCGTCGTTCGACCATCGGGCCGAAGAAGAACAGCCCCAGCATGTTCAGCAGGATGTGCCCGAGCATCTCCCGCGAGTGCAGGAACTGGAACCCGATGAGGCGCCAGACCTGGAGCCCGAAGAACCCGCGCTCGGTCGAGTAATGCAGGATGCTCTCGAGGAACGGCATCTCCCGATAGGTCACACGACCGACCTCGATCAGCGAGCCGTCCGCCGTCCGCCCGAGCAGCGGGCCCCGCTCAATTCCGGGTGACCGGCGATCACCACCGACGACCGCCCGCGGTCCCTCCACGATGCTCGCCGGATCCACCGCCGCCGCTCGATCGGGGAAGTACAGGCGCTCCATGAGGAGCGTCCGATGGGGCAGGAACGCATCGACCACGAACACGGCGACGCAGATCGCGATCAGCCACGTGTTGACCGACCAGAATCGGAATGCAGACCACGACCCGCCACCGGACGGTGGTCGCCAGGCGCGCCCGTCGCCGCCGGACTCACGAAGATATGGACGGTCTGCCAGCCCCATAAAGGTCGGTCATCCTTCGGCGGAATCATCCCTGCGCGGTGACTTTCCCGTGGGGCCGGACCGCGCCGCGTCATCGCGCCGGCGCTTGCGTTCGGTCTCGCGCGCCAGGAGCCCTCGCTCCGCCTCGGTCAGGCCGGCCAGGCCGACGGTGGAGATCCGGGCCAGGAGGTGGTCGAGCAGCGCGTCGTCGTCCGCCGTGTCGGCCCGCCCGACCGGGCGTGCGTCCGGCGGGCCGGGACCCTCGTCGGGCTCCGGCGCCTGCGGAGCGCGCCGTCCCGGATCACCACGGCGACCGGTCACCGCGCCGGCGTCCGCATGCCGCGCATCCTCCGCCACGCCTGCGCGGCCACCGGTGCTTGGGGCGAGCGGGCGCCCCATGCCATCGAGCCGCCCCTCCATCCAGGCCTGGTGGCGCAGTCGCTGCCACCCGAGGGCGGCGCCGATCGCGCCGAGCGCGGTCAGTGTCCAGACCGAGAGCACGATGCCGGCGAGCGCGACCATCGGACCGAAGACGACCCCCACCTGACCGACCCGTCGCGCCGCGCCGTCGACATCGCCGCGTGATCCGGCCACGGCGCGCAGCAGTCGCGCCCCGTCGAGCGGTTCCATCGGGAGCAGGGTCAGCAGCATCACCGTGAAGTTGACGCGGTGAAATGTGGCGAGCAGCAGGAGCCACCACGGCTGACCGCCGTGCTCGCCCCGCAGTGCGAGGACACCGAACTCGGGCCGGGAGAGCGGCGACGGCAGGGCCACCGTCTCCACGACACCCGTCAGCAGGTAGAGCACGGGCGCGATGACAAGGAAGAGCGCGAAGTTCGCCAGCGGACCCGCGGCGGCCACGATGAACCGTGACCGCCAGTCGCGCGGCAGGAGATAGCCACCCAGGCCGCCCAGCGGCCAGAGGATGATCTCGCCCACCCGTCCCCCGAGTCGACGACACGCCGAGAGATGACCGGCTTCGTGGATCGCGAGGGAGACCAGCAGGCACGCGAGCGACAGCCCGACCAGCCGGACGTCGATCGGATCAACGACGGACGGATCCGGCGCGGGAATCGCGCGGGCGATCTCGATCAGGAGGAACAGGGGCAGCGCTGCATGCACCCGCAACCCGGCGCCGGCGCATGTGCCGAGCGGGAAGGACCATGACAGCGGGTTCTCCGCGACGGGGCGCACCGGGATCCAGCGTCCGCCCGCGTCGCCGTGCCCGCGCGCCGTCGCGGCGTCGCGCCGGGCATCACTGCGACGGGTGCCCCGGGCCCCCGGCTCCGGGTCGGGCGTTCGATCATGCACCGCCCGCGCCCGTCCTGCTGCAGAAACCCCGATCGCGCCGCCCCACGCCGTGGGCGCCTCGCGCCCGGCCATGCCGGGCATCGGGTTGGACGGGCGATCGCACGGCCGGGATGATAGCCACGCGTGGTTGCCGATCCCGTCGAACTCACCCCCAGGGCGCACGACTGCATCGTCCGGTTCGTCGACGTACACCGGCGCTTCGGGTCGCGGCGCGTGCTCCAGGGACTCAGCCTGGATGTACCCAGGCGTCAGACGCTGGTCGTCCTCGGACCGAGCGGCTGTGGCAAGAGCGTGATGCTCCGGCACATCGTGGGCCTGGTCCGCCCCGACGCCGGCGAGGTCTTCGTGGACGGCGCCCCGGTGCATCGGCTGTCGGGCCGCGCCCTGGGCCCGATCCGCCGGCGGATCGGCTTCCTGTTCCAGGGCGGCGCACTCTTCGATTCGATGACGATCGGCGAGAACGTGGAGTTCCCGCTCCGCGAACATGCGCGGATGGACCGCGCCGCACGGCGGGCGCGGGCGGACGACCTGCTCGACCTGGTCGGACTCGCCGACACGCGTGATCGAATGCCCGCCGACCTGTCGGGCGGACAGCGCAAGCGCGCCGCACTCGCGCGCGCCATCGCGCTGGATCCCCCGCTCGTGCTCTACGACGAACCCACGACCGGACTCGATCCGATCCGCGCCGAGGCGATCAACGAACTCATCCTGCATCTGCGCCGCACGCGCGGCGTCACCGGGATCGTCGTCACGCACGACATCGGAAGTGCGCTCAGGATCGCCGATGAGACCGTCCTGCTGCACGAGGGACGCGTCCGGTTCCGCGGCTCGCCGCAGGCGCTCCGGACCTCGTCGGATCCCGTCGTGCGCCGGTTCCTTGCCGGTGAGCCGGACTGGATCAGGCCCGATCCCCCCGCCGTCCCGAACGCGACGCGGGGCACGCCCGCGGGGGGTGCGCCGTGAGGGAAGCGGTCCGCGACACGCTGCTCGGCGCGACCGTCCTCGGGGCCCTGGCGGCGGGCACCTGGCTGCTCATCCGCTTCGGCGAGTCGACACTCCTGGCACCACCTCGCTACGAGATCCGCCTGGAGACCGACGGCGCCGCCGGGCTGCGCGTGGGAAGCGCGGTGGAGATGCACGGCATCCCGATCGGGACGGTGCAGGCGATGCACCTGGTCGCCGATCGTCCCCGCCCCGTCGAGATCGTGCTGCACATCGACGATACCGTGCGGATTCCCGGGGACGTCCGGCCCGCCGTCCGGGCCAACGTGCTCGGCGGCGCGGCGACGCTCGAACTGGACCCGAGCCCGACGGACGGGCCGCCGCTGGCCGTGGACGGCACCGCTCGGATCAGCGGGAGGATGCGGTCGCTCCTGCTCGAGGAGACGCTCGACCGGATCGACCGCCTGGGCGAGCCGCTCGCGGAGGCCGCACGGCGCTTCGCCGATCTGAGCACCACGTATCTCGAACTCGGTGATGAACTCGGGCAGCTCATCACCTCCGTGTCCCGGCCCGGCGATGTCCCGCTGGGCGACATGCTGGCGCGCCTCGATGCGACGATCACGGAGACCGGCCGGGCCGCGACCGCGATCCGCGGCTGGCTGGAAGATGCGTCGCTCCGCCGGTCGGTCGAGCAGACGATCGCGGATACGGGCAGCGCGGCTCGCCTCGTCGCCGAGGCCGCCGGCGACGCGAGCGACCTCGCGCGGGCGACGCAGGACCAGCTCGCCCGCCTGACGATGAGCATCGCGCAGGGGACGGACGCGCTGACGACGGTCATGGGCCGCGTCGACGGGATGATGCGCGACATGCGCGAGGGCACGGGCACGATGGCGCTGCTGCTCAACGACCCGACGCTCTATCTCTCGCTGGTGGACGCAAGCAGCCGGCTGGAGCTTGCGCTGCGCGAGGCGCGCCTGCTCATCGAGAAGCTGCGCGCCGAAGGGATCCGGGTCGGACTCTGACGGAACGCGGGCGCTCAGCCGAGCCCGCGCCGCAGCCGCGTCAGTCCGTCGACCAGCCGCTCGAGATGCTCGTCCGTGTGGGCGGCCGAGATCTGGACCCGCAGTCGCGCGGCACCCTCCGGAACCACCGGGTATCCGAACCCGATGACGAAGACTCCGTGTTCAAGGAGCCGATGGCTCAGCTCGATCGCCCGCGCGGTCTCACCGACGATGATCGGACAGATCGCCGTCGGTGACTCCATCACCTCGAATCCCGCGGCACGGATCCCGCGCCGCGCCACGTCGACGTTCCGCTGAAGTCGGGAGACGCGATCCGGCTCCCGCATCAGCACCTCGATCGCCCGGTCCGCCGAGCAGGCGACGGTGCAGGGAAGCGCATTGGAGAAAAGCGTCGGCCGCGCCCGCTGGACCAGCATCTCGATGCCCAGCCGCGATCCCGCCACGTATCCCCCGGCCGCACCGCCGAGCGCCTTGCCGAGCGTGCCGGTGAAGAAGTCGATCGCATCACCGGGAAGGCCCTGGTGCTCGTGCGTGCCGCGCCCGGTCGCCCCGAGCACGCCCGTGCCGTGCGAGTCATCGACGACGAGCATCGCGCCGAACTCGTCGCAGATCGCGCGGAGCGCGGGAAGATCGGCGACGCTGCCCTCCATGGAGAAGACGCCGTCCGTGATCACCCAGATCACGCCGGTGACCTCCGGGTCATCCCGCAGGGTCGCAAGTCTTTCCCGCAGGTGCGCGAGATCGCGGTGGCGGTAGACCGTCCGGCGGACGTCCTTGTGAATCGCCGTACAGAGCCGCATCGAGTCGATGATGCACGCGTGGTTGAGTTCGTCCGAGACGATGACGTCACCGCCCTGGCAGAGCGTCGGAAACAGCGCCTCCGTCGCATTCCAGCACGAGACGAACGTGTACGCCGCCTCGACCCCGAGGAACTCCGCGATTCGGCGCTCCAGCCGTTCGTGCGGCTCGAATGTCCCGCAGATGAACCGCACGGATGCGGTGCCCGCTCCGAAGGTGCGCAGACCCTCGACTCCCGCCTCGACGACCTCCGGATGGTTCGCCAGGCCGAGGTAGTTGTTCGAGCAGAAACACACGACCTCGCCGACTCCGCGCAGCCGCACGGTCGCGCCCATCGGACCCTCGATGGTCTGCAGCCGCTTGTACTGTCCCGTCTCCTCAAGCATGCGCACGAGGTCGCCGGCGCGGCGGGCGAACAGGGCCCGGCCCGCGGACTCATGATGGGAGATGCCCGTGATGCTCATGCCGGTACTCCGGAGCGGCCGGCGTGGAGCGCGCGGATCCGCGGAACAAGATACTCAGAGAATGCCTTATGGAAGCCGTGACGAGGTGCGAATCCCCAGTCGCGCCGCGCCGCATCATCGTCGACGTCCTCCGGCCATGAGTCCACGATCGCCTCCCGCTGGCGGTCGGCTTCGAACGAGATGGACGCACCGGGGAAGAACGACCGGACGAGTTCGGCGATCCGGCCTGCGCTGGCGCTGAAGCCGCTGAGGTTGTACACGCGCCGCGTGAGGGACGCCTCCTCCGCGCGAGCCAGCTGGAGGGTCGCCTCGATCGCATCCGGCATGGTCATGAACGGAATGGTCGCGCCCGGGGACACGAAGCAGCGGTACGGCGTCCCGGATGCGGCGGCGTGGAGCATCTCCGGCGCGAAGTCGCTGGTGCCGCCGGCCGGCAGCGTGTCCGCGCTGATCAGGCCCGGATACCGGAGGCAGCGGAAGTCGATGGCATCCGGCACGCGATCCAGCGCCAGTTGCCGATAGTGCTTCGCGTAATAGCGTCCAAGGTGCTCGGCGTAGAGCTTGTTGCACCCGTACATCGTGATCGGCTGGAGGAACTCGTCCTCCCGGACACGCGGGTGCTGCCGCTTGGTCTGCAGGTCGCCCATGCCGTAGACCGCGATCGAACTCGGGAAGATGAACCGGACGCGGCGTCCGTGAGATCGCGCCTGTTCGGCCGCGAGGCGAAGGAGGTGCAGGGTTCCTCCCACGTTCACCTCGTGTGCCGTCTCCGGCGTGAACTCGCCGCGCGTACTCAGCAGCGCGGCGAGGTGGTAGATCTCGGTGATCTCCCACGCCGCGAGCAGCCGCTCCAGCATCTGGACATCCCGGATGTCTCCGACCAGGCGTTCGCGGCACATCGACGCCACCTCGCCTTCCAGCGGCCGGACGTCGATCGCCACGACATCGCGGCGCCCTTCGGCGTGCAGCGCGGCGAGCAGGCCGTGTCCGACCTCGCCCCCCGCCCCGGTCACAAGGACAGCGCCGGGTCGTCGACCCCCGAATACGGCAGGAACGGTGGCAGGATCGGTGCAGTTCATCGGCGCTCGGCTCGGGTGCTTCGGGCGAAGCCGCCATCGTATCGCGGCCACGCCCGTGCGCCGGATCCCCCCCTCCGGCAGCCGTCACGCGTGCGACTGCACCATCTGCCGCGGCTCCTCGACACCGCCGGGCAGGAAGCAGGTATCGCAGGACTCGCAGCGCCACCGCACCGCGAGGCCGGGATCACCCGGGATGCGCTGGCCGCACGCGGGACACCGACCGCCTCCCATCACCCCCCGCGCGGACGCATGCCGCGACCACCGGACGATCCGGCAGGAGAGCAGGAGCAGCGGAAGCAGTGCCAGGGCCGCGAAGAAGATCAGCAGGGCCACCGGCGGGAACACGAAGATGCTCGCGAATGCGAGCACGAAGAGCACGACATACAGCCAGAACACGGCGAGTACGCTGCACTCGTGCATGCCCCGCAGGATGCGGTACAGGCGCATGGCCCCATCGTAGCAGCCCGCGCCGCTCGGATTCCCCGCGATCGGGGTCCTCCGCAGGGCGCGTTCCGTCGGAGCCCGCGCTCCGGTGCCTGCGGCCCGGGAACCGGTCTGTGCGCCCCTGTCCTCCGCGCCGGCCCGCGGGATGCACCCGCCGCGCGCGAGGTGGTAGGCTATCTGCGATCGACCGCGTAGAGACCGGCCGGGACCCGGCCGGAGGCCGGCCCTCCGGCCCGATCGTGGACCGTTCCGGAAAGTGCGCCGGACCGGGGTGACAGCGCCGCGCCATCGACCAGGAGATGCCATGGACTACATCACGGCAGACGACAAGGTGCGCCTCGAAGCGGAACTCCGGACGCGACTGGACCAGAGACGCGCGATCACGCTGCGGATCGAGGAGGCCCGCGCCCTGGGCGATCTGAAGGAGAACGCGGAGTACCACGCCGCCCGGGAGGACCAGGGGATGAACGAGGCGCGGATCCGTGACCTGGAGTCCCGCCTCGCGAACGCGATCGTGGCCGACGCGTCGGAACTCCCGGAAGGGATGGTGTTTCTCGGTGCCACCGTCCGGGTCCGCGACGTGGAAAACGGCGATGAGGAGTCGTACCGGCTTGTCGGGGAGTTGAGCGGCCCGATGGGGGCGGATGAGATCATCGAGGTCACCCCGGGGTCGCCGCTGGGTGCCGCCCTCATGAAGGCGCGGATCGGCGAGGTGGTCCGCGTCGACCTGCGGCGCGGGGCGCGGCGGTTCGAGATCGTGGAAGTCGTCATCTGACCGACGTCGCGGAAGGGCCCGGCGATCCCGGTCCCCCCGGGGGGAGACACGCCTCCACCGCGCCTTCCGCGGAACGTGCTTGCACGAACGACCGGACCGCGTCAGGATGTGGTCGTGGCCCGGCGGCTGCGGGGCGGATACCACCCGCCGTCGCGGAGGCCGTCACGTCGACGCCGCATTCCAGGCACATCCGCGGCACCGACTCATGTCTCCAGGGAGGCGCATGGCTGATGAGCCCCTGAGTCCGCCGAATTGCCCGGAACATTCCGGGGCTCCCGGCTGACACGCGCCGCCGCGTTGCTCGCCGCAGGTCTGCGAGCGGAAAGGAACGTGCCGATGTCACGCAATGCATCCCGATCCGCCCGGTCGACCGGGCGCCCACGCACCGCGTTCACCATCATCGAACTGCTGGTGGTCGTGTCGATCATCGCGCTCCTGATCGCGATCCTGCTGCCCGCCATCGGCAAGGCGCGTGACCAGGCGAAGCTCACACAATCGCTCGGGAATCTGCGCAACCTCGCCACCGCGCACGGAAACTACGCCGCGCAGTGGAACGATCGGCAGTTCACGCTGATCGATGATCACTTCGCGCGATACGGCACCGGCGTGAGTTCGGCCGTACCCGAGTTCTTCAACCAGAACGGCACGTACCATCCGCCGGTCGTACTCGGCTGGGGCTATGGATACAACAGCCCGAACGTCTACGGATACTGGCGTTACCCGATGTCATGGGTTCCCAACGCCACACTGCTGCAGCCGATCGTCTTCACCGGGCAGGGCGGCATCCGGTTCTTCGGTTCATTCCGGCTCTGCAATGTCAAGCAGTTCAACACCTACGTGAACGGGAAGTTCTATGACAAGGTGTTCTTCGCGCCCAAGGACACCGTCGCATGGAACGCCGTGGAGATTCCTGGTCTCGGGTACTCCTGTTTCGATGACCCGGGCGAATTCTGTGACCGGCCGCCGGTCACCGGGCAGGGAGATGTGCCGGTCTGGATGAGTTACGTCATGAGCCCTGCCGCGATGTTCAACCCGGACATCATGCGGAACGTCGCCGGACTGCCGAATCAGGGCTGGAAGAACCCGTGGCTGACCCAGGCCGGCTTCAAGTCGCCCGCGATGGGACAGGCGCGGTATCCCACGCTCAAGACCCACATGATCGAGCACCACTGGCTGCAGAACCGCCGCGCGGACTGCAACCCGGCGTTCCAGGGCCCCACGCCCTACGGCTACGGTTGCGAGCCGTACTACTTCAATCACGGCTGGGAATCGTCTCCCGCGGCGCTCTTCTATGACGGCAGCGTCCGACAGGTCGGCGTCCGCGAGGCCGAACTGGCCGACGGGCGTGCCCGCCAGCAGAACAACCAGATCGGCCTCTGGCACCGCGGCACCCCCTTCGGCACCAACGGCTACTTCATTGATGCCTCCTACGACTTCTCCAACACCAGCTTCCATGTGCTGACCGCGAACGGCATCCTCGGTCGCGACTTCGTCTCGCAGTGATCTGGCGCCGGAGCCCGGCTCCGGATTCGTATCGATTCTTCCGCACGGGCGGCCTTCGGGCCGCCCGTGCTGTTTCTGTCGTTCGTCTCACCGGCGGTCTCTGCGACTCATCTGAAGCGCACGGTCACGCGCCGGCTCAGGGATGCACCGACTTCTCGGACGTAGCGCCGACGCACAGGCCACCGCGCGCGCCCGCGCACGCGCGGCCGCGATGAAGTCTGCGGGAATTCTCCATCTTCTCCCGGTTCTCAACTGGACTTCCGTGCTGCCTTTCGTACAGTGGCAGTTGCGTCGAAGTGTTCGTTCCGGGTGGAGCACCGTACACGGATGGGGTTCGCTCCGAGGACCGCAGGGATGCGGAACACTTCGCGTCTGAACTGAACCCCCCCAGACAGAGCATCTCAGCAGTCGGCGTCGACGGACTCTGCGCGGCACGCGCGCCGTTCCTCGAAAGAGCCACGCCCCGGCGCAACCCGGGCGCGTGTTCACGCGGGAGTCGTTCCGATCGTCCGCCGGCACCAGGGAGAGACCCGCCATGATCCGGGCAACCACGTCCCCGTCGCGCCGCGCCTTCACGGTGATCGAACTCCTCGTCGTGATCTCGGTGATCGTCCTGCTGCTCGCCATGCTGCTCCCGGCGGTCGGGCATGCGCGAAGTCAGGCCAAACTCACGCAGTCACTCGCGAACCTGCGGAGCCTCGGCGTCGCCCATGCCGCGTACGCCGCCCAATGGAACGATCGCCAGTTCACGCTGGTGAACGACAACATTCAGCAGTACGGCACGACCGCGTCGGCGGCGGTGCTGGAGTTCCTGAACAGGACCGGCCATGCACACCCCCCGATCCGCCTGGGCTGGGGATACCAGTACAACAACCCGTCGGTGTATGTCCGGTGGGCATTCCTGATGGAACCGGGGCAGGCGATCGCGAATGTCTCGCTGCTGCAGCCGATCGTCTTCGAAGAGGCGAACGGACGCCCCTACATCGGCTCGTTCCGCCTGTGCAACGCGCGACAGTTCACGTCCTACCTCAATGGACGGTTCTATGACCGCGTCTTCTACGCGCCGAAGGACACCGTGGCCTGGGACGCGGTCGCGAATCCGATGTCCGGGTATTCGTGCTTCGACGATCCCGGAGAGTACTGCGTACGTCCCACCGTCGCGGGAAGCGGCGACTTCCCGGTCTGGTCAAGCTACATCCTGAGCCCCGCCGCCATGTACAGCCCGGCCGTCATGAAGCAGTCCGCCGGGGCACCGAACATGGGCTGGCGGAATCCGTGGTCGCTGCCCACCGGGTTCCGGTCGCCCTCGCTCGGCAACGCCCGATACGCGAGCCAGAAGACCCAGATGATCGAGCACCACTGGCTCCAGAATCGCCGGGGCATCTGCAATCCGGCGTTCGAGGGCGGTACCCCGTACGGTTTCGCGTGCGAGCCGTTCTACTTCAACCACGGATGGGAGTCGGCGCCGGCGGCGCTCATGTACGACGGCAGCGTCCGACAGGTCGGTGTCTCGGAGGCTGAACGGGCGGATGCCCGCGCCACCGCGCAGTCGGGCCTCGGACTCTGGCACCGCGGCACGCCGTTCGGGAGCAATGGCTACATGATCGACATCGGCTACGACCTGGCCGCGACCAGCTTCCACATCCTGACCGCGGACGGCATTCTCGGCCGGGACGTCGACTCCCGGTGATCTCCCCCGGCCCGCGGGCCGTATCATGCCCGCGTGCCTCGCGAACGCATCCTCTCCGCCGACGCGCAGCCGCCGGACGATCCCGTCGTCACAGGCGCGCTCCGCCCTCGAAGGCTGGCGGATTTCGTCGGCCAGCGAGGTCTCATCGAGCGACTCGGCATCGCGATCGAAGCGGTCCGGGGCCGGGGCGAGTCCATGGAGCACCTGCTGCTTCACGGCCCGCCGGGCCTCGGGAAAACAACGGTGGCCCATCTCGTTGCTGCAGAGATGGGTACCCGCGCGTACATCACGTCAGGACCGGCCCTGACCAAGGGCGGCGATCTCGTCGGCACACTGACGAAAATGCAGGCGGGCGATGTCCTCTTCATCGATGAGATTCATCGACTGCCGATCGCCGTGGAGGAGTACGTCTACTCCGCGATGGAGGACTTCCGGATCGACTTCACGCTGGACGGCGGACTGCATGCACGCGTCGTCACCTACCAGTTGCAGCCGTTCTGCCTGATCGGTGCCACGACGCGGGCCGGTCTTCTGACCGGTGCCCTGCGGAGCCGCTTCGGCATCGTGCACCACCTGGACTACTACGGGGCGGAGGACCTGGAGCGGATTCTTGCCGCGGCGGCCACCCGCCTGGCGCTCACGGTGGCGCCGAGCGCGCTGCGGACGCTCGCATCAAGGTCCCGCGGCACGCCCCGAATCGCCCTTCGACTGCTCAGGCGCGTGCGCGACTTCGCGCAGGTGCGCGGCGACGGCGCGGTGGATGACGCCGCGGTCACCGCAGCGCTGGCGCTGGAGCAGGTGGACGAACACGGCCTGGATGCCCTGGATCGAACGTACCTCGCGACGCTCGCGCGGACCTACGGTGGCGGCCCCGTCGGTCTCGAGACGCTCGCGGCGACCATCGGCGAGGACGCCAGGACGCTCGAGGATGTCGTCGAGCCGTACCTGCTCCAGCAGGGACTGCTCGCCCGGACGCGCCAGGGACGGTGCCTGACGCCGCGATCCACCGACCTCGGGTACCGCCCTTCGGAGGGTTCGCTTCTGCCGGCCACGGGCACCGGCGGCTGACCCGGGAGGTTGCGTCCACGCCGCCCTATCCGACAGGACGACGTCCTGCCCGGCCCTTCACCTGAATCCGGGACGAGCCGAGGGGCGTACGGGCAGAGGTGTCGCGCCATCGCGCCACAGCCGCAGCGGGCTCCGGTCACCGCCCCGGCGTTCCGGCGGATCCGCGGCGTCGTACACTGCCGCTGTGCCGCGAACGCAGGCCACGCCGGCGGCGGCAGCCACCGAGGACCCCAGCATGAAGAGTCGCCACGAACGCGGATTCACGATCATCGAACTCCTGGTGGTCATCGGCGTGATCATGCTCCTGATCGGAATCCTGATTCCGGCGATCTCCCGGGCACGCGATACCGCGCGACAGACGGTCTCCGCGGCCAACCTGCGGAATCTCGCCACGGCGCATGCGAACTACGCCAGCGCATGGAACGGCCGCCAGCTGACGTACGTGGACGACAACATGGTGTCGTACGGGCTGGGCTCGGGGCCGAATCCACCGCCCGCATCCCCGACCGCGTGCGTCTTCGGATACCAGCAGTCGAAGGGGCGGTTCCCGCCGCCGCTCGTGCTCGGGCGGTGGTCCGAAGGCCCTGACGCCGGGATCTGGTCGTACCGCTTCAGCCAGTTCTACCCGCAGAACCACCCGCTCCTGGCGCCGCTGGTGTTCTCGAATTCCGCCGGCGATCCGGAACTGCCCAGCCATCGAGGGTTCGGCTGGTTCCGTCTCTACAACGGCAAGGCGTTCTCCGAGTACCTGGGCGGTCGGTTCTATGACCCGGTCTTCTATGCGCCGAAGGACACGGTCGTCATGGACTATGTCCGCGCCGCACTGGACAGCCCGGCAGAGTACATGCCCGCCTATGTCCTGGCAGGACCGGATGGCCGCGTCGGACTGTCCTCGTATTCACTGAGCCCGGCGGCGCTCTTCTCGTCACAGGTCCTGGCGAATCCGGCCGCCGGCGGATTCCGTGATCCGTGGTCGCTGCCCACCGGGCTCCGGACACCGACCATGGCGCAGATCGCGCATCCGGGACTCAAGACGCACATGATCGAACACCACTGGCTTCAGAACCGGCGGACGACGTGCAATCCGGCGTTCGACGGCTATTACGCCGACTGCCAGCCGTGGTTCTTCAACCACAGCTTCGAGTCCCAGCCGCAGACGCTCTTCTACGACGCAAGCGTGCGCTCCGTCGGCATCCGGGATGCGGAACGGGACGATGCGCGGAGCCAGGTGCAGTCGGGACACGGTCTCTGGAGCCGTGATACGCCGTTCGGCACCGACGGCTACTACATCGGCGCGGGATACGACCAGGCGGCGACAAGCTTCCACATCCTGACGACGGACGGCGCCCGGGGTCGTGATTTCACCGGCGGGAACTGACCTCCTCATGCAGAGCAACGCTTCCTCAGCTTCGGACACCGCATCCCCACACCGGTCGGCGGAACCCCCGGACGCGACGCCGTCCGTCTTCGGGTCCGTACTCGAGATGATCGGCAACACGCCGATGCTCGAGGCCCGGCGGCTCGAGACCGGGCCGTGTCGCCTGTTCCTGAAGCTCGAATGCCAGAACCCGGGCAACTCCATCAAGGACCGGATCGCGCTCTCGATGATCGACGACGCGGAGCGCGCGGGACGCCTGCGGCCCGGCGGCCGGATCGTCGAGGGGACCGCGGGGAACACCGGCATCGCGCTCGCACTCGTCGCGCGACAGCGCGGCTATTCAGTCACCGTCGTCGTCCCGGACAAGATGAGCGAGGGGAAGATCTCCCACCTGCGCGCCATGGGCGCCGAGGTCATCCTGACGCGATCCGATGTCGAGAAGGGGCATCCCGAGTACTACCAGGACATGGCCGCGCGGATTGCCGCCGAGTCCGACAATGCCATCTACATCAACCAGTTCGCCAACCCCGCGAATCCGGACGCCCATGAGCGGACGACGGGCCCGGAGATCTGGAGCCAGCTGGCCGGTCGCGTTGACGCGTTCGTCGCCGGCGTGGGATCAGGCGGAACGATGTCCGGTGTCGGGCGATTCCTGCGCTCGCGCAACCCGGACGTGGAACTGATCCTCGCCGACCCCGCCGGATCGATTCTCGCCCCGCTCATCAACGAGGGGCGGAAGGTCACGCCGGGCTCCTGGCTCGTCGAGGGCATCGGTGAGGACTTCGTTCCGGAAATCCTCGACCTCGAACTCATCGACCGGGCCTGCACGGTCACCGATCGCGAATCATTCCTCGCGGCCCGCGAACTCCTCAACGCCGAGGGCATCCTCGCCGGCTCGTCGTCGGGCACGCTGCTCGCCGCGGCGCTCCGATACTGCCGCGAGCAGAGCGAGCCGAAGAACGTCGTGACCTTCGTCTGCGACAGCGGCGCGAAGTACACGGACAAGATGTTCAATGACTTCTGGATGATCGACAACGGATTCCTGCCGCGGGAGTCGTACGGCGACCTCCGCGACCTGATCTCGCGCCGCCACACCGAGCAGCAGGATCATGTCTTCCGCGAACAGACGCCGGTCATGCAGGCGTTCAAGGTCATGCGGCTCTACGGCATCTCGCAGGCCGTCGTGCTCGGGGCCGACGACACGGTCACCGGAATCGTGGATGAATCCGACATCCTGCTCGCCGTCGTCCATGACCGGGCGAACTTCCGGCGGCCGGTCAGCGACTTCATGTCCAGGCGCCTGGAGACGATCCCCCCCACCGCATCGGTCAACGACCTCCTGCCGATCTTCCGGGCGGACCGGGTTGCGATCGTGGCCGACGACCGTGAGTTCTACGGGCTGATCACGCGGATCGACCTGCTGAATCACCTGCGCAACCAGGTCTTCTGACGCGGGCGCGTCCACCGGTCCGGGAGACACGGCGGCGTTCGCGGGTCCGTATCATGCCGGCCATGGCGCATGCACACACGGCCTCGCTCGACACCATCTGCATCCACGGCGGACAGCATCCCGATCCCTCCACCGGCGCGGTCATGCCGCCCGTCTCACTGGCCACGACCTACGTGCAGTCGACACCGGGCGTTCACCGCGGGTTCGAGTACACGCGCAGTCACAATCCGACGCGCTATGCCTGGGAGCGGCTCGCGGCACGACTCGAGGGGTCGGAGATCGACGAGTCAGCCGATCCGTCCTGCGGCGGATTCGCGTTCTCATCCGGACTTGCCGCGGTCGCAACCGCACTTGAGCTGCTCGACTCGGGCGATCACGTCATCGCCATGGACGACCTGTACGGCGGCACGTACCGACTGCTCACCCGCGTCCGCGAGAGATCACAGGGACTGAAGGTCACCTACCTGGACATGACTGATCCGGCGCGGATCGAACGGGCGATCACCGACCGGACCCGGATGATCTGGGTCGAAACCCCGACGAACCCGACGCTCAAGCTCGTGGACCTCGCCTCGGTTGCGCGGATCGCCGGGCCACGGAAGATTCTCACGGTCTGTGACAACACGTTCGCAACCCCGATGCTCCAGCGACCGCTGACGATGGGATTCGACATCGTCATGCACTCCACCACGAAGTACCTCGCCGGTCACAGCGACGCCCTGGGCGGCCTGCTCGTGACCGGCCGGACCGACCTCGCGACACGGATCCGCTTCCTGCAGAACGCCATCGGAAGCGTCCAGGGACCGCTCGACGCCTACCTCACGCTGCGCGGCGCGAAGACGCTCGCGCTCCGGATGGAGCGGCACTGCGCCTCCGCCGCGCGGATCGCCCGCTGGCTCGACGCGCACGAGGCCGTGGCCCGAGTGGTCTATCCGGGGCTCCCGTCGCATCCGCAGCATGCGCTCGCGCAGCGCCAGATGCGGCTGCGCGGAACGCCGGTCGGGGGCGGCATGATCACGATCCACCTGCGCGGAGACATCTCGACGGCACGCCGATTCCTGGAGCGGGTCCGTATCTTCGCGCTTGCCGAATCGCTGGGCGGCGTCGAGTCGCTGATCGAGCATCCCGCGATCATGACCCATGCCTCACTTCCACCGGAGACGCGTGCGGCGCTGGGCATCGATGACACGCTGGTCCGCCTCAGCATCGGCATCGAGGATCCGGACGACCTGCAGGCCGACCTGGCGCAGGCGCTGGCCGGACTCTGATCCGGCGTCACCGCACCCGACACCCCGCCTCATCCGCGCCGGGCGTGCTGCGGCGCGCAGGACGACCGATCATGACCGCGATCACACTCGACTGGACGAATTGCCTCCGCACGCAGGACCGCGAATACGGCGTGGACTTCGATGAGTTCGAAGCCGCGGTTCCGGAACTGGTCGCCGCCGTCGAGGACCTGGAGCGGACATTCGGCAGCGGGTGGGAACGATGGCGGCTGCTTCCCCATGACCCGATCCGGACCGCCCACGTCGCCGCCGTCCGCGCCGTGTCTGACGACCTGCGGCCGTCCACGGAGAACCTGGTGGTCCTTGGAATCGGCGGCAGCGCGCTCGGCAACATCGCGATTCACTCGGCCCTTCGACCGCCGACCTGGAACCTCCAGCCGCGCGGTCGTCGGGACGGCCCCCGTCTCTTCGTGGTCGACAATGTCGACCCGGACCACGTGGCGGACCTCTTCGCGTTCATCGAGTCATCCGATCCCGGTCTCCGGCACACGATCGTCAACGTGATCTCGAAGTCGGGCGAGACGGCGGAAACGGCGGCCCAGTTCCTGATCATGCGCGATCTCCTGGCCCGCATGGTCGGCCCGACCTATCGCGACCGGATCATCGCCATCACCGACCCGTCACAGGGAACGATGCGGGCAATCTGCGACCGCGAGGGATTCAGGACACTCCCGGTCCCGGACGGGGTAGGCGGCAGGTTCAGCGTGCTCTCGCCCGTCGGGCTCTTCAGCGGCGCCATGTGCGGCATATGCATCGAGGACCTGCTGGACGGTGCTGCCGCCATGGACGGTCACTGTCGCTCTCCGGACATCCGGAGGAACCCGGCGGCCACGCTCGCATGGCTTCTCGTGACGCTTGCCGCGAAAGGCCACCGCGTCCAGGTGCTGATGCCGTATTCGAACGCGCTCTACTCTCTTGCCGACTGGTACCGCCAGCTCTGGGCAGAGTCGCTCGGAAAGGAGCGGACTCTGGATGGACGGCGGATCAACGCGGGCATGACCCCGGTCAAGGCGCTCGGGGCGACCGATCAGCACAGCCAGGTCCAGCTCTACCGCGAAGGACCGCATGACAAGGTCGTCGGATTCGTGCAGGTGGAGTCCTTCGGGGCGGATCCGGTTGTTCCCGCCACGCTGGATGCGGAGGCGCTTCGATACCTCCACGGCGCGCCGCTTTCGCGACTCCTCCACGCGGAGTACAGGGCCACCGCGTTCGCGCTGAGCGTCAGCGACCGGCCGAACTACACCATTCGCCTGCCTCGCATCGACGCGGACTCGGTAGGACGGTTCATCCAGCTCTGGCAGGTCGCGACGGCCGTCGCCGGCCGCCTGCTCAACATCAACGCGTATGACCAGCCGGCCGTGGAGACCGGGAAGCAGGCGACGTTCGGCCTGATGGGCCGCGCAGGCTGCGAGTCGTGGGCGGACCGGGTCGCCGCCCTGCACGCGGATCCGCGCTGCTCCGTCCGGGGATGACCCCGCGTCGGGACGACTGAAAACACCGCGGCGACCGGAAGGGTCGCCGCGGTGCGAGAGTCGAATCGTGAGGCGGGACGGTTCCCGCGCGTTATCCGAGCAGCGCGAGCACCGACTGCGGCTGCGAGTTGGCGATCGCGAGCGACTGCGTCGCCGCCTGCGCCATGATCTGCTGCCGGGTCAGCGACGCCGTCTCCGCCGCGAAGTCCGTGTCGCGGATCGCGGACTCCGCCGCCGAGGTGTTCTCGAAGGCGACACCCAGGTTCCGCATCGTGGCACCGACGACGTTCTTGGTGAACGCGCCGAGACGGCCACGGAGGCTGGAAACCTGCTTGATGGCACCGTCGACGATCGACTGCGCCTTGGTGAGATCACCGTTGACCACGTTGCCCGTTCCGCCGGACTTGATGGCGGAGAGGAACCCCTCGGAAGCGGTACCGAGGTTGCCCGTCGTGACCGTTTCGATGCCGAGCGACACCTTGCTCGCCAGGTTGACGCGCGGCGAGAGGTTGAAGTCGGCACCGCCGCCCGTGACGGAGAATGTCTCGGACTGACCCGAGTTGTTCAGCGTCGACGTGCCATCGATCGAGATCGTGACGTCGAAGCCGTCCGTCGCGACGCGGGCCTTCAGGCCGTCCGTAGTGGCCTGGTTGCCGTTGATCAGGACCGAGGCGTCACGGCCGAGGTCCTTGTAGTCGTTGGTGCCGGTTCCGCCGACGGCCTGGTCGAAGACGAGGTTCGCCGACGTTCCCTCGAGGATCTTCACCCGGGAGAACTGCGAGGAGCCGAACTTGTTGGAGTTGAAGACGACGCGACCGGCGCCCGACGTGTCGGCCGTGACGCCCAGGGCGTCACTGAACGTGTTGATCGCGGCGACGATGTTCGCACGGCTGGTGCCCGACGCGAATGTGAACTGCTGGACGCCGCTGTTGCCGGTCACCTCGATCGTGATCGAGCCGTTGCCGCCGTTCTCGAAGGTGGCACCGGTCGACAGGTAGGTCGCTGCCGTCTGGGCCGACTGCAGAACGTCGATCGTGATGCTCATGAAGGATCCGGGCGAATCGCTCAGTCGTGCGGACTGGACCTTCACGCCGGTGATCAGCGCTGTATCGACACCCGAGAGCGTGTAGTCGAAGTTTCCGTTGAGGAGCTTGGTGCCGTTGAAGCTGGTGGAGCCGGCGACCCGGTCGATCGTCTGCAGGATCGAGTCGATCTGCAGCTGGTTGGCTTCCTTCTCCTCGGCGCTCACGCCTGCATCGTTCGCCGACTGGCCGATAAGCGACTGGAGTTCGAGCAGCAGGTTGCTGATCTCCTCGAGTCCGCCTTCGGCGACGTTGACGACCTGCTCCGCACGCTCGGCGTTCGTGATCGCCGACGCGATCGCCCGCTGCTCGGAGCGGAGGTTCTCGCTTGCGATCAGGCCTGCCGGATCATCCGCACCGCGGTTGATCCTGAGGCCCGTGCTCAGCCGCTGGAGGCTGTTGTTCAGCCCCGTGTTCTGTCCCGCCAGCACACGCCGTGCCAGCAGTGACGAGACGTTCGTGTTGATTCGACTCATGCTGTCCTCCGTGAACGCTGCGGTCCGTCAGTTCTATGACCGCTCTGTTCCTGGTGAATCCTGACGGTGGCTGCCCGTCGTCCTGGACCGAAGCCGGCACTCGTTCTGGCTCGCCGGTCGGGTGCACGTCTGGATGACCGCACCCGACCATCGAACCAGGATCCGGTTCCGCCGGACGGAAACCGGAGTCGGGTTGCGTATCGACCAGCAGAGGGGGTCACTTCAGGGCAACATCCCGGTGGAACCGCGGATCCCGGGGATCCGGCGGGCCCGGGATGCGGATAACAGGAACCGGACGAGGGGCAATGACATGGCGGCCGGCACGTGTGTGCCGGCCGCCGGTGCGTGCATGCTCAGGGAGTCGCCGCGTGTTACTGCAGCAGGGCGAGGACGTTGGCGTTCAGTGAGTTCGCCGTCGCGAGGACAGACGTGCCTGCCTGGGTCATGATCTGCGCCCGGGTGAGGGCCGCGGTCTCCGCGGCGAAGTCGGCGTCGCGGATCTTCGACTCGCTCGCGGTGATGTTCTCGAATCCGATCTGCAGGGAGCGCATGTTGGTCTGGAGCGTGTTGCGTTCGAAGGCGCCCAGCCGCCCGCGGATCACCGCGACCTCGGAGATCGCCGCATCGAGGACGGTAGACGCGTTCGCCATCCGCCCGGTCAGGAGGGAGTTGGGCTGGCCGCTCTTGAGGGAGTCCAGGAAGTACCGGACACCCTCCAGTTCCGATCCGCCCAGCCGGCTCGTCGCGATCGACTGGATGCCGATCCCGATCTGCTGGGTCGCCGTGATGGACGGGCCGAGCTGGAAGTTCGCGCCGCCGCCCGTGATGTCGAAGCTCCTCGCCGCGCCGAGTGTCTGCGCGTACTCTGCGGAGAGTTCCATCTGCACGCTGAGCGCCGGAACATTGAGCGAGATGCGGAGGCCGCTGCCCTGCGCCGCGGCGCCGTTGATGATCGCCCGCACGTCGCGCCCGACGGCGCGCTGCATCTCGTTGCCGTCCTGCGCATCGTGGAGTGCCCAGAACTGCCCCCCCTCCCCGATCCGGCGGATCGAGACGAACTGGTTCGATCCGAAACCGACCGAGTTGAACGTGAGACCGCTCGTGGCGTTGCCCGGGGTCACGAGCGACGCCGAGACGCCTGTCGTCGCCTTCACCTGGTTGATGGCGGCGATGACGTTGGCGAACGTGGTCCCGGAGACGAACGAGAGCGTCTGGACGCCGGCGTTC
The DNA here is from genome assembly GCA_019636755.1 of Phycisphaeraceae bacterium. Classification (GTDB taxonomy): domain Bacteria; phylum Planctomycetota; class Phycisphaerae; order Phycisphaerales; family SM1A02; genus JAHBWZ01. Next base: position 380,313 of record JAHBWZ010000003.1, read on the forward strand.
CCCATGACCTCGATCGTGACGCTGCTCGGAAGCGCACCCGCCGATCCGGCGATGTTGCCCGAGAGGAAGAGCGACGCGGTCAGCGCCGACGCGATCACCTGGACCTCGACCGGCACCGTCGGATTCCCGCCGAACTGCGCGCCGTGGACGCGGACGGCGCCGATGGCGCTCGCCGGGACTCCGGACAGGGTGTAGTCGAGCGCCCCGTTCAGGAGCTGAAGTCCGGCGAAGCTCGCGGTGCTGGAGATGCGGGTGATGGACTCCAGGGCGCTGTCGATCTGGAGCTGGTTCGCCTCGATCTCCTCCTGGCTGAGCGCGCCGGAGTTCGCCGCCTCCACCACGAGCGCCTTGATCGATGTGAGCAGGTCGCTCACCTCGGCAAGGTAGCCCTCGGCGGTGGCGATCACGGACCCGGCCCGCTCCGAGTTGTCGATCGCCTGCTGCAGGCCGCGCATCTCCGACCGGAGCCGTTCGGAGACGATCAGGCCGGCCGGATCATCCGCACCGCGGTTCACGCGCAGACCCGTCGAGAGACGCTGGAGTCTCATGACCAGGTCGCTGGTGGATCGCCCGAGGTTCGCGTGTGCGACGAGTGACGGTATGTTCGTATTGATCCTAGCCATGACAATCCTCCTTGATTGAGGCTAGCAGCTCGTTTCCGACGGCCCTTGCGGAGTGCTTGGCGGCGCTCATCGGCGAGCGGATGTCCGGGCCGTTTCCGTCCGGCCCGTGGTGAATACAGACGCGTGAATCAGCAGCTTCCCTCCGCCCGGCGCGGCGCCGGACGCGCGGTGACGGTGAGGTCCGCTCCCGCGGACGGTCGACCCGGCCGGCCGGCCCGGCCGCCCTCGACGAAGTCGAGCGGACGGAGTGCCGCCGCCTGCTCATTCTCACGCCGGATCGCTTCGTAGACTTCCTTGCGATGCACCGCGACGCGCGCCGGGGCCTTGATTCCGATTCGAACCTTGTCGCCGCGAATGTCGACGACGGTCAGCTCGATATCGTCCCCGATCATGATTGTCTCGTCGCGCTGCCTTGACAGCACAAGCATCGAACGGCTCCTTCCGACTCTCCGTGCCGCCGCAGTCTGCGCTGCACGGGCGGGGCTTCCCTGCCCCTGGTCCCTTCGGACCGATCGCATTCCGGACCGGCTGCGCACCGCTGCCGGCCCCCGCTCCCACCCCGGCGCGCCGCACCTGCATGCACCGCGCCTCGACGCCCGGCAACGGCCGGACGCCGACCGCCGCGCCATCACCGCGCGTCTACGCCACGACCGCGTGCGCTGGCTCGCTGAGCTGCACGATCTCGTGCCGCGTCGTCCACCGCTTCTCCGCGAGCACCAGCTGCATCGCCGTGCGGTTCCGGGTGTTGATGACGAGCGGCCCCTGGAGGTTGGCGGTGAGCGCTCGACCGTAGCGGTTGACGATCACGAACACCTGGGCATCCTCGAACCGGTCCAGCCCGAGAGCCTCCATCTGCTCCCGACGGATCGTCGCGTTGTAGTCGGTGACCCAGCTCACCGGATCAGTCACCACGAACGCCAGTTCCGGCGTGTCGAGCGACTGCAGCCACAGGAAGATCCCGTCGTCATCAGGCTGCAGAAGAACGTACCTGCGGAAGTTCGAGAACCCCAGCAGTCCGGCCGGGAACTCGATGATCCGGTCGTCGTCGATCTCTACTGTGCCGAACCGGCTAGTCTCCACGTTCATTCGAACGCTCCCATGCATCGCGATCGTCCATTCCCTGGTTCCCGTCGGGCGTCCACCATCCTCGGAACGCCCGGACATCCTGTCCGTCTCGACCGGCCCGATCGCGGAACCGGCGTCGGAACGCTGCACACGCAAGTCATCTGAGGAAGTCCAGCAGGCTGAGGCTGCTCGCCCGACTGGCGGCCGTCAGGCCGGCCTGGAGCTGTGTTTCGAGCAGGCTGAATCGCATGGCTGCCTCTGTGAAGTCAAGGTCCCGGATCCGGCTGCGCAACTCCATGTCCTGAATCCGCATGTCCTGCTCCCGCTCCACGGCATCCGTCACTCGACGGCTCCGGACGCCCACGAGGGCGCGTGCCTCCGCGGCACGGGAGATCGATTGCTCAAGGTCCTCCCCAGCAAGCGTGATGCCACGCTCGTCATTGCCTCTCAGGGCATCGCGAAGGCGGATAAGGCCCGTGAAGACGCTGGGCACCGCAACTTGTGCGCGATCCTCGCCCGCGAGGATTGCGCCCGCCGTCGACCCGAGGATGCCCAGGTCATGAGCAGCGAAGGAGCCGTTCACCGCGTCGACCCGCGTCGTGCCGGTCCCCCCGTTCGTCCCGTCCAGCAGCGCGATCCCGTTGCCGTCGGCGGCGAGCCGCGCCTCGAAGTCGGCGGGGACGGCGACGCCGGCGGCGGCGGCGGCGGCATTGATCCGATCCAGCACGTCCCCCACCGTGCGCGCGCCGGCCAGGTCGACGTCGACCGCACTCCCGTCCTTGAGCGTCACCGTGAAGTCGATGTCCCGCGCCGGGTCGGGGAGTCCGGTGACGGGGTCGACGCTGCCGCTCAGGATCTGCACACCCCGTCCGTCGTTGAAATCCGCAAGCGCGGTCAGGGCACTGAAGGACCGCACGCCGAGTTCGGTGGCCGTCGTGCCACCGCCCACCTCGCCGATGCTCATCCACGCGCCGGAGACCTCGTTGACGAACCGGAGCCGGTCGCCGGCCTCTGCGATCTCCACCCGGACTCCGAGGTCCAGGCCCGCGACGATCGTCATGAGTTCCTGGACGGTCTCGACGGCTGAGAGATCGACGTCCCGCGCGCGACCGCCGTTCTCGAGCCGGATGGATCCGAGCGGGAGCGTCATGCCGCTGAACGAGTCCAGCCGTGTCAGCGGCGTGATGACGGGATTGACGTCCGCGCCGAGCGGATCTGCGTCGGTGAAGACCCGGTCGATTCCGAGGTCCGCCGCGGTCCCGGGGTTGCCCTGGTCGAAGATCCGGATCGTGCTTCCCGCCGCGTCGATGCGCAGTCGATGTCCCGAGGCGGGATCGATCCCGACTGTCACGCCCGCGTTCACCGACGCGAGTGCCGCCTGGAGGGCGCCGGCGACATCGCCGATCGTGGCTGCGCCCGTGAGATCGACCTCCAGGTCCACGCCGTCAATGTCGACGGCGACGGTCCCTGGGGAGACCCCGCGCCCGAGCGCACCGCGCAGATCGAGCAGTCGCGTGCTCGATGACATCCGCGGATCCAGGTCGCGATCACCTTCGACGCGCGCACTGAGCGCACCGAACGCCGCCTCCCCGGAGAGCGTGATCGGGATCCGCATGCCCGGTCCGAGGTCCGTATACATGCCGTCGCCGCTCCCGAGGTACCGCATGCCGAGCGCGTGCCCGGCCATCGGCGTGACCGCGGTCGCACCGCCGGCAAAGAGATGGATGTTCTGGTACTTCCGGTTCGCCAGCCCGATCGCGGCGGAGAGCATCGCGTCGATCACCTCCGCCTGGTTGGCACGCGTACCCGCGTCGCTCCCGACGCCGATCTGACTCGAGGCGATCCCCTTCGCCTCCAGGAGCAGCCCGGACAGTTCGCCGAGCGCCCCGTCGATCGTGCCCATCACCGCTTCGGCATGCGAGAAGTTGCGCAGGCGCTGATCGCGCCGCTCGATCACATCGTCGAGAACACTCACCGTCCCGGTCCCGAGCGGATCGTCGGACGGACGGTTGATGCGCGACATCGTGCTGAGCTGGATCTGGAGTCGCAGCAGCTCCGAGCCGGAGCGGCCGATGGCGCCGCGCATGAGATTCGCGGCAAGACCGTTCGGGACGCGGGCGAGGTTGGACGGAATGCTGGTCACCGGATTCCTCGATTCTCTCACCGCACGAGTGAAAGCAGCGTCTGGATGCTTTCATCGATCACCGACACGAAGCGCGCCGCGGCCTGGAACTGCCGCTGGAACGTGAGGAGGTTCATGGCCTCCTCGTCGAGCGAGACGCCGGAGACGGCCTGGATCTGGGCGTGCAGACTCTCCCGCACGACCGCGGCCGAGGCCAGCGCGGTCGTCGCCCGGGCGGTGCGCACCGCGAGATCGCTGACCTGGTCCCGCCAGTGCTCACGCAGCGATCGGCCGCCGAGCGCGTCCAGCGCCTTCTCGCCGAGACCGGCGATCGCGAGTGCCGTGCCGTTGGACCCGGGAAGGTGGCCCGCACCGGCGGCAAGCAGGCCGGGTGACTCGATGATCCGGTCCTGCACCGCGATCGTCGCCGCCGAACGCCCGGTGAAGAACGTGTTGATGCCGAGTGCCGCCAGCACCCCGCTCGTGTCATCGGAGAACGTGAGTTCGAAGCCGGCCGAGGCGGTCAGCACGAGATTCCGATCGGTGCCGATCGACGCGGCGGCTCCGGCCGGAATCGCCGCATTGATCGACTGCACGATGTCATCGAGTGACTGCGCGTTCCCGCTGACGGGAATCTCCATGGTGGAGCGGGCGCCGGTCTCCGTATGCGTCACGTGAATCCGGAAGGATCCGTGACCGACGTGGAACGGGAGATTCGCGCCGGCGGCATTGAGTGTCGCGGTGGTGTCATTGACCCCGTAGGTTCCGGCGACGGACGTCATCCCGCGCGTTCCCTGCCCCTGCGAGTGGGCGCGGTTCACCTCGTGGATCAGCGCCAGCGAGAACGTCTCCAGGCGATCGATGGCCGGATCGATGGTCTCCGATCGCTGTCGCATCAGTCCGCCGAGTTCTCCGCCGCGGACCGCGAGCGTCGTCCCGTCCGCGGCGACGCGGAGCGACACCGAGGTCTGCCCTCCTTCGCTCGTCACCCGCAGCAGCATGCCGCGGTTCACCGATCCGAGGACCACGGGCACCGAGCCGATCAGCACGTCCGCCGCCCCCGACGCCTGGTTGATGACCGTGATCTCGGCGTATGCGGCAAGTTCGTCGATCGCGCGATCGCGCTGGTCCCGCAGCGCGCTGGCCTCGCTCTGCCCGGACTCGGTGGTGACGATCTCCCGGTTCAGCCGCGCCACCTCGTCGAGCAGGGCGTTCGTCCGCTCCACGGTCACGCCGAGGCGCTGGTCGACCTCGCGCCGCAGGTCCGAGTACTGGCGCTGGACATCCCCGATCCGACCGGCGAGGCTCACGCCCTGCTGGATGACCACGGACCTGATGGCGTTGTCGTCCGGCGAGTTCGCGAGTTCGGAGAAGGCACCGAAGAAGGCGCTCATCAGGCTCGAGAGATCGTTCTCCGTCAGTTCGCCCTGGATCGCTTCCAGCGATGAGAGGAACCGCTGGTCGATCAGGCTCGACTGCTCCTGGGAGACGGCGCCGCGGAACCGCGCCTGCAGTGCCAGGTCGATCTCCCGGCGGACGGTCATCAGCTGGACGCCCTGCCCGATGAACGCGTTCGGAGGCACGACCTCGCCACGGATCGGCGCCAGGTGGACGGAGCGCCGGTGGAATCCCTCCGTCGCCGCGTTCGCCATGTTGTTGCCGGCAACCTGGATGGCCGCCTGGCTCGCGGTGAGCGCCGTCCTTCCGACCTGCAAAGCACCGTTCAGACTCATGGCAGACTCCGATCAGCTTCTCAGGTCGACGGCATGCATCGTTGCGGTGCCGGCATCGACCCGGCCGCGACGCTCGTAGACAACCGCTCGGGCCAGCGCACCGTGCGCGGTCTGCAGGATCCCGGAGAGATGCCTCGAAAGCGCCGTCGCGGCCGCCGCGACGACCTCCTGCTCCCGGCGGACGCGCTCGACAACTGCGCGCAGCGTCGCGCTCCGCCCGTGCAGGCGCACGCCGATCTCGCCGTCGGTGTGCCGGATGATCTCGGAGAGCGTCGGTACCGCCGTCGCCTCCGGGACGAGCCGGCGCACGTGTGCCATCCGCCGTCGCTCCAGCGCCTGCGCCTCCGCCGCGATCGCCGCAGCGCGCTCGGCCGCGTCGGCCAGCCGCGCGGCATCCGCGGCGCGGAGCGACGCGTGCTCGTCGGCGACCACCGCCGCAAGCTGTTCATAGCAGCGCTCCAGATCGTCGAGCGTGACGAGGAGTTCCTCCAGGAGGTCCGCACGCCGCGACGGCGCGGCCCCGGCCGCCACCCCGCCGCTCTCGCCCGCCGTCCGGCGCATCATGCCGTCACCTCAAGTCGCTGACCGCGCGAGAGGAGCGCATCGCGGACACGATCCACCAGCGGAAACGCCGGCGTGGCCGCGATGCGCTCGGCGAGGATCGAGTCGAGCATGGGTCGAAGCCGCCGCTCGGCCGCACCAGGCTGGAACGGTCCGGTCGCGAATCCCGAGTCATGCACCTGCGCGAGCGCCGGCTGGATGAGCGCGATGGCGACGAGCTGCCGCGCGGCGGCCGTGGCCTCGTCGACCACGCCGGTCCGGCGGGACTCGACCATGTCGAATCGCTCGATCGCCGCGTTGCCCGGTTGCACGGGTGCGTCCGGCCGGCGCATCAGCGCCGCTCCTGGCGAAACGGAACCGATCATCGCGCAATGACCTCCGCATGGAGCGCGCCGGTCCGGCGCAGTTCGTGGATGATCTGGATCTGGTCCTGGACCGGTACGCGCAGCACGTCGAGCGCCTTCAGCAGGTCCAGCAGCCGGGTGGATGATCGCGACGTCCGGTCGCTCGAATCCAGACCGGCCCACCCGGCCGTCCCCGGCGCCGCGCCCGTGCTCGCGAGCTGGAGGCCCCGATGCGAGATGGCGACGGCGCCGATCTCCACGTTGCCGGTCACGCTGATGATCCCCGCCCGTTCGTTGATCACGATCCGCGCCGGTGTCCGGATGAGCGCGGGATCGATGCGGATCTGCATGAGCCACGCGATGAACGGCGCGGGGTTCGCACGGTCGACGGGCGGAATCCGGATCCGGACGTTCCTGGCATCCTCCACGACGGCGAGCCGCGGCGGCCGGACCGCGCCGGGATCGAGCGGAAGATCCAGCGGCTCATTGATCAGGTCGGCGATCATCGAGGCGACCGGGTATCCCGCGTACTCATCGCGCAGAACGAGCGTGATCGTCCCGTCGGCGGCGACCGGATTCGCGCGGACGTCCGCGAGCATCTGTCCGCCGCCGCGCACGACCGCGCTGGACGTGTCGTCTCCCTCGATGACGAGCGGACCCTCGGCGAACGCCATGGGCTGGGTGTCCGGTGAATCCGGGCCCGGGACGCGCAGCAGCGACACCACCAGGCGCCCGCCGCGCAGGCTCCGGGCGTTGAAGAGCTTGTCGACGAACACGTCCAGGCGATCGCCCTCGCGGATGCCCTCCGGCGGCACGTGCATGGTGACCGACACCACCGCGTACGCGTCGGCGCGACGGAGTTCATCGAGACTGCCGATCGGGTTTCCGAGATTCGCGAAGTAGCGTGCGAGCGGTCGTGCCGCCGCAAGCGAGTCCTTGGAGGTGTCGCCGGTTCCCGGCAGGCCGACCACGAGACCGAGTCCGACCAGTACGTTCCGCTCGTGACCCTTGATCCGGACGAGCGTCTCCAGCGTCGACGCACACGCACTTTCCGCGCCTGGCGCAAGGAGTGCCAGCAGGATGAGCAGCATGAATCGTTGAGGAGCGCGGTGCATGCGGGTTTCCCGGGCGGCTTCGGGGATCGGATCGACGCTCCCGGACCATCCGGGGGGCATCCGGACACGGAAGAGCAAAACGCGGGCCAGAGGCTCCCGTCGAGTACGCTGCGCATCGGCGCACCATGGCCAGTCCGCCCTCTGCTCCCTCCTGCCCGCCACGCGCGGAAATCCGGCCCGCGGCGCTGCTGCTGGCGCTGGTCGCGGCGCTCCCGCTGGTGCTCGTCCTGGCGCGCGGCGGCGAGGCCATCCCCGCCGTCGGGCCGGCGCTGATCGCCGGACTCTGGCCGGTCGGGACCTGGTTCGCAGGGGCCGGCGGGCTTGCGGTCATCCTGCACCGCGCCGGTCTCGGGGCGCGCCGCGAGCCGCTGCTCTCCCTCGCCCTCGGGATGGCCGTGTTTCTCTGCCTCGCGGCGGCGCTCGGACGCGCGGGCCTGCTCAACCGTGCGACGGCCTGGCTGCTCTGCGCCGCGCCGTGCGCCCTGGCGGTCCCGGTGCTTCGCCGCGGCAGGCCGTGGTCATCGTTCCGTCCGCCGCCGCGGATCGACGCGCTCTGGCTGGCCGCGCTTCCGCCGGCGGCAACACTGATCGTCGCCGCCCTCTGCCCGCCGGGGCTGCTCTGGCGAAGCGAGTTCGGCGGCTACGACGTGCTCTCGTACCACCTGCAGCTTCCCGCGGAGTGGCTCGCGGACGGACGCGTGTCCGGCCTCACGCACAACGTCTACAGCTTCCTCCCCTCCTTCGTGGAGGTCGCGTTTCTGCATCTCGCCCTGCTGCATCCGCACGACGCACACACGGCGGTCCTTGCCGCCGCCGTACCGTCGCAGCTCCTCCACGCGCTCATCCTGGGCCTCGCGATCCTGCTCGCGGGGCGTGCGGCCGTGCTGCTCGCCCCGGACGCGCCCGGGGCGCGCCGCGGCGGCGCCGTGACGATCCTGCTCCTGCTCGGCACGCCGTGGCTGATCGTGACCGGGTCGCTCGCGTACAACGAGGCGCCGCTGGTGCTGGCACTCGCCGCGGGCCTCGTGGCATTGCTCCGGTCGCATCGCGCCGGCGATGCCGGGACGCCGCCCGACCACCACGACGATCGCATACCGGCGCGCCGCCTCTGGATTCCCCTCGCCCTGCTGGTCGGTGCGGCATGCGGCGCCAAGCCGACCGCGCTCTTCCTGGTCGGCGCACCGCTCGCCGCCGCGCTGCTGATCCTGGCCCCGCCCCGCACCGGTGCAGGGCTGGTGCGATGCGTGCTCATCGGGGGCGCCGTCGGCGCGCTCCCGCTGATCCCCTGGCTCGCCCAGAATGGCTCGGCAACCGGGAATCCGCTGTTCCCGTTCGCGACGGGCGTCTTCGGGACCGGACACTGGAGCGCGGCACAGGCGGAGCGCTGGGCCGCCGCGCACGGACCCCCGGCGATCGACCCGGGCGCTGCCTGCGCAGCACTCGTGCATCGGTTTCTCCGGCCCGGGATCGGCCCCGCACCGGCGTCCCTTGCCGGCGAGCCCTGGCTGCCGCAATGGTCGCTGCTGCCCGTCCTCGGACTCGCGAGCGCCGGCATGCTCGCCGCCCGACTGCGGTCCGCGCCGCCGGTCGCGCGCGGTCCGGTCATCGCGCTCCTGCTCATGCTGGCCGTCCAGGTTCTCGCGTGGCTGCTTCTCACGCACCAGCAGTCACGGTTCCTCCTCCCCGCAGCCGTTCCGCTGGCGCTCTGCGCGGCGCTGCTCATCTCCGGGGTCTCCCGGTCCCCCGGGCGACCGTCCCCCGGGCGGGTGTGGTCCGGGCTCGGCGCGGCGGCACTCGCACTCTGGTGCCTGCTTCCGCCGATCCTGCTGCGCGGAGAAAGCGCCGACGGTCGCGAACCGCTGGCCCTGATCGGTCACATCGACCTCCTCACCGGTGATGCGTTCCGCGACGCCGCCCGGTCGGGCGACCTGGATCCCCGCGCCATCGCGGCGCTCGGTCCCCCGCTCTGGATCAATCACCTGCTCGGGGCGGAGGCGCGGATCCTCGGCGTCGGATTCGCGACGCCGCTCTACATCCGTCACGCAGGGCTGGTCTACGCCACGGTCTGGGATGACGGCCCGATGCCGGCGTTCGTGCGAGACCACCAGGACCGCGACGCGCTCATCGGGGCGCTGCGCGCCGCCGGTGTCACGCACCTGCTTGTCGATGAGACGATGCTCCGGGTCTGGAGGCGGAGCGGCTGGCTCGATCCCGCGCTCACCGACGGCACCATCGCCGCCGTGGTCGGCGCACTCTCACCACCGATGCAACGGCATCCATCCGGACTCTCGCTGTATGCGCTGTCGCCGGCGCCCCGCCTCAGCCCGCGGTGATCGCCCGACCCGCGAGGAATGCCAGCGGCAGGAGGATCACCAGCGCGAAGATGCATCCCAGCGCCATCCAGCGCAGCGCCCGGCGCTGACGCTCCACTTCCGCCCGCAGCATCCGCAGGACGGCCTGGTCCACCGGGTCCGACCGTTCGAGTCGATCCGCGTCGGGCGCGCTCGCGGAGGATGCACCGACGGTGCCTCCATGGTCCGGCTGCGAGGCTCCCGGCCCCGGCGCCGGCGCCGGCCGAGCCGGGCGTCGGACCGGAAGCGAGATGAGATCGCTGTCCGGGGCGAACGCGGAGAGGCCCGTGGGCGCCGGCGGCGGCGGCATCCAGCCGAGGTCGGACTCGTCCAGCGCCCCGAAGTCCCGCCGGTCCGGATAGGCGCCGAATGCCGCGTGACATACGGCGCAACGATGGCTCGTGGGCTCGACATGCGCATCGCAGGCGTGACAGTACCCCAGGTGATGGGCCAGTCCCGGCGCCCGCCGCGCGACCGTCCAGAGCTGGCGCGTGGTCGGCCCCCGGACGACGGTGTAGCGGTCGATCTCGCCCGCGTGAATCGCGTCGATGATGGACTCGAGTCTTCGACCCGGCTGGAACGGCTGCTCCGGATCGCGCACGAACCACGGGCCCATCAGCGACAGGCGACCGGCGCGAAGCGACGGGTCGAGCCGTGACGTGCAGGCGCGGCACACATCCCGCTCCCCCTGCGCTTCACCGCAGTACGGACATACCAGCATCCGGACTCTGGTCATAGACTGCGCGCTCGCTCCCGGCGCCGGCGGCGGCGTGCGGCCTGACCCGGCCGCGTCGGCCCGGCGCTCTCCGGCACGGGATTCCTCACCATGAAGCATCGGCATTCTCTCCACAGGGGTCCATCGCTGATCCCGGCCGTCGCACTCGCAGTCGCCTTCGGCTGCTCTTCATCCGGACGGGGCCCGGGCCCGGATCCGTCCGCGGCGCGAAGTCCGTCCCGGGGCGCGGGCAACGGCACTGCGCCGGCCGAGGCCTGGCCGGCAGACGCGTCCGGCGGCCGGGCGATCGGGCCGTCGACGGACGCCACCCGGGATCGACTGCCGCAGGTGTCCACGGTGATCGACGCCAGGCCGGTCGCCCTGCTCGATGGATACGCCATCCACTGGGCAGATCTGCGCGAGGCCCTGGGAGAAGCCGCCGGCGCCGAGGTGCTTCGGGAGATCATCCTGGATGCCGGGCTGGATCGGCTGGCCCGCGAGCGCGGCGTGGTCGTGCGGGATGCGGACCTCGCCGAGGAGCGCCGGACGCTCCTGGCGTCGCTTCACCCGGATCCCGCCACCGCGATCCGGCTGCTGGACGATCTCACCCGGCAGCGCGGCCTGGGCCCGGTCCGGTTCGCCGGACTGATCCGACGGACCGCGATCATGCGGGCGCTCGTCCGGGATGACGTCCGGCCCTCGGAGCGCGCCGTCGACGATCTCATCGACGCGCGGTACGGGGCCAGACGCTCGGTGCGGATCCTGACCACGGCATCGCTGGAGGCGCTCGACGAAGCCGTCCGAGAGATCGCCGCGGGTGCATCCTTTGCCGAGACCGCGGTCCGCCATTCGACCGATGCCAGCGCCGCGCGCGGCGGACTGATCGCCGGGATCTCCAGGCGGGACCCCAGTTACCCGGAGGCGATCCGGACCGCGGCATGGCGGCTGTCGGTCCCGGGCTCCCGTTCCGATCCGATCCGGCTCGGCAGCGGATACGCCATCCTGCAGTTCGTCGACGAAACTCCGGAGAAGGACTACGAGCCGGCGACCGCACGCGCTGAGGCGGCTGCGGAATCCAGGCTCGCGCAGGAGCGGATCCTGATGGACGAGGTGGCCCGTCGCATCCTGCAGTCGGCCCGCCTCACGTTCTTCGACCGCGGCATGGAGGAGTCATGGCGTCGGGGGCCGCGCGAGTAGCCGCTCAGCGGGCGGTGCCGGCTCGCCCGGACGGTCCGGCGCGCCGGCCGGCGGCGACGCTGACCGCGACATTCACCAGCATCGCGGCGCCGAACGCCAGCGGGAGGTTGTAGACCTCCACGTCGCCGATGCGGTTCTCCATGACGCTGACCCAGGCGATCGGCAGGATGAATCCGACCAGCATGCCTGCGATGCATCCGGCGTAGGTGGCCCGGCGCCAGAGCAGGATGAGGATGAGCTGCGGTCCGAACGCGGCGCCCAGGACAGCCCATCCGTACGTCAGCACATAGCGGTACACGTTGACGTCCTGGTCGATGACGAGCAGCACCGCGCCGATTCCCAGCAGCATCAGGACAGCCCGGTTGAGCGACGGATGCGCACCCGTCGTGTCGCGTCGGATGATCCGGACCAGGAAGTCGTTGGAGACGGCGCTCGCGGCGATGACGAGCTGGCTGTCGGCCGTCGAGCAGATCGCGGCGAGAATGGCCGCCAGGACGAAGCCCGCAAGAACGCCCGGCAGCAGATTCGCGGCGGCGACGATGAGCGTGTTCTCCCGATCGACCGCGCCCTCCGCGCCGGCGCCGTGTTCCAGGAAGACCAGCAGGCCCTCGCCCCACGCCGCACCGCCCTCGGCGAGTGCGCGGGCGCAGAGTCCGATCGTGATCGCGCCCCAGACCACGAGCAGCATCCAGGATCCGGCGATCACGCCGGCGCGGCGTGCCTCGCCGGCGTCACGCATCGCCATGAACCGGACGAGGATGTGCGGCTGCCCCGGATAGCCGAAGTTCACGCCGAGCGCACCGGCGCCGAGGATGAATCCGATGGTCGCCAGGAGTGTTCCGTCGGGGATCCAGCCGACCAGCGCCGGGTCCGCGTCCCGAAGATGCTCGACGACGAAGCCGTAGCCACCGTGCTGGAGCAGGACCAGCAGCGGGAATCCGGCGAGTGCGCCGATCATGACGATCGCCTGGAGAAAGTCCGTCCAGCACGCGGCGCGGAACCCTCCGATGATGGTGTACGCGAGGACCACCCCGGCCCCGATCAGGACGCCGTGCACGTATCCGACCTGCCCGCCAAGGGCGAAGTCGAACGCCTTCCCGGCCGCCGCCATCTGCGCCGACGCGTAGAGCAGCATCGCCACCAGGATCACGATCACGGAGAGGACCCGGAGAACCGGGAGGCGCTCGGCGAAGTGCCGGGCGAAGAAGTCCGGCAGCGTCAGCGCGCCGAGCCGGACGCTCGCATCGCGCAGCCGCCCGGCCATGACGAACCAGTTGAAGACATAGCCGACGACCAGGCCCGGCACCAGCCAGTACGCCTGCAGTCCCGCCTTGAAGGCGAGGCCCACGAGCCCCATCGTGACCCACGCGGATTCGGCGGATGCGCCCGCGCTGAGCGCGGCCATCCAGGGTCCGAGCGTCCGACCGGCCAGGAAGTAATCCTCGTCGTCACGCCGGCCGAACCACGCGGCGCGCAGGCCCACCAGCACGATGATCAGCGTGTAGGCGGCGAACGAGAGCACGATCGTGCCGTTGAACGGCATCTCGCCCATGCCCGGTCATGCTACCAGCCCGGCGGTGGAGGCCGGCCGGTGAATGCGTCCGTCCGGAACGGACGCCGGAAAGTCGCGGACCCGGGCGATGCAGTCAGTAGACGACGGCGTGTGCCCGTTCGATCGCGTCGATCACCTGCCGGACCGTGAACGGCTTGCGGATCGCGCCGTCGTAGCCCTGGTGGGTGAGCTGGGCGACCTGCCCGTCGGTCAGCTTGCCGCTCATGGCGATCACGCGGGTCACCTGGAGATCGTCGCTCTCACGGAGAACGCGGCAGACCTCGGTCCCGGACGACTCGGACAGGTGGATATCGAGCAGCATGACGTGCGGCCGGAAGCGCTCGCACTCCACGCCCGCGGCGAAGGCGCTGGACACGGTCCTCATCTCGTACTTGGTCTGCTCCGCCAGGACATCACGGAGCTTCGTCGCGACGCCCGAGTCCGGGTCGACGATCAGGACGCGCGTCGTCCCCGACATCAGGCCGTCGAGCGGGATGCCGTGGTTCTTCATGAACCGGACAAGGCTCGAGACCGGGATGCGCCGGTCCTTCGATCCGGGGATCCGGTACCCCTTGAGCTGACCGGAGTCGAACCACTTGCTGACCGTCCGCGAGGCGACGTTGCAGATCTTGGCTACTTCACCCGTCGTGAGCACGTCGCGATCAAAGAGATTCATGGAGTTCCTCTTCGAGAGTTCCTGGATGCTGATCGGTGCAGCCGGGTCGCACCGTCGAGCGGCTCGCTCTGGGCGACCCGCGCCACTTCGATCGGTCGAATCGGGCAGTCGGTTCATCCGGACTGCGAAGAAGAATCCCGCTGCGACCCCGGGACGGGCGCGCCGGTCACCGGTACACCGGACAGGAGACGTCCGGAAACGGAGCGCCCCCGTATCCTTCCGGCATGCATGAGCCACCATCGATCGATGCAGACATCACGCGTGCCCGGACGCTTCCCGCATGGTTCTACCGGTCTCCGGAGGTCCATGCGTGGGCGATCGAGCATGTCCTGGCGCGCTCGTGGCAGTTCACACCGGACATCGAACACGTGCGCAGCCCGCAGCAGGTCCGACCGTTCGAGTTCCTGCCCGGGTCGGTACCGGAGCCGCTCCTGCTGACGCGCGATCGTGATGATCGACTGCACTGCGTGTCGAACGTGTGCACGCACCGCGGTGCGCTCGTCGTCACCGACGGCGGCCGGGCCCCGCGACTGCGGTGCCCCTACCACGGCCGCTGCTTCTCGCTCGACGGGCGCTTCGAGCGGATGCCGGAGTTCGAGAGGACCTGCGACTTCCCGACCGCTGCGGACGACCTGCGGGCGCTTCCGCTGGAGTCGTTCGGGCGGTTTCTCCTGACCGCGATCGACCCGGTCGCGCCGTTCGAGGCACTGTTCGGGCCCATGGCCGCGCGATGCGGTCACCTGGCGCCGGCGCGCGCCATCCTCGATCCGACGAGATCCCGCGACTACCTGGTGTCCGCGAACTGGATGCTCTACTGCGAGAACTACCTGGAGGGGTTCCACATTCCCTTCGTGCATGCATCGCTGGAGGCCGTCCTGGACTACGGCGCCTATCGCACGGAGTGCTTCGAGTGGAGCAGCGTGCAGCTGGGGATCGCCGGTGGTGACGAGGACCTCGTGCCGCTGCCGAAGGGCCACCCGGACGAGGGCGCCCGCGTCGCCGGCTACTACTGGTGGGTCTTCCCCAACCTCATGTTCAACCTGTACCCGTGGGGCATCTCGGTGAACATCGTGCAGCCGCTGGCGGTCGATCGCACGCGCGTCCGCTTCCTTGCGTACGTCGCCGACCCGTCGGCGCTGGAACACGGCGCGGGCGCGGGACTGGACCGCGTCGAGCGCGAGGACGAGGTCATCGTGGAGTCCGTGCAGCGCGGCATCGCGTCACGGATCTACACGCACGGCCGGTATTCACCGACGCGTGAGCAGGGCGTGCACCACTTCCACCGGCTTCTCGCGGCGCGCTTCACGGCGACCGCCCGCTGAGCGCTCGACGGATGCGGACACCTCAGCTCCAGTTCGCGAGGACCTGCAGCAGGTCGCCCAGCCCGACGCCGCCGTCGCCATCCAGGTCGGCCGGACACGCCACGCGCTCCGGGCACGGCCCCCACGCGGCCAGCAGCGCCAGCACATCCGCGAAGTCGACGGTGCCGTCACCGGTGAGATCGCCCGGCACGCCCGGGCGCAGGCAGGTGCGATCGATGATCACCTCGAACTGGTCGATCGCCGCCTCCACCAGGGACTGTGGATCCTCGTCGGACGCGACGAACCGCACCTGCACCGGTCCCTCGATGAGGGCGAGGTCCCGGGGGTCGAAGGCATGCCGGATCCAGCCGCCGCCGGTTCCTGCGCCCGCGGGACCGATGGTCTCGACATTGATCCAGGTGGCGCCATCCGCCGTGAGGTCCACGATGAACACGTCGGTGTTCGGACCCGCGCCCGCGCCGTTGGAGTACCAGCGCCGGTAGCTCACTTCCAGGAGATCGTCGCGCGCAACGGCGCCGAGGTCGATCCACGGTGAGAAGAGCGTGGTCTTCCCGTTGTCCACGTCGTTCGCGCCGGCGCCGCCTCCCGGATGCTGACCGGTCACCCAGCAGAACTGCCCGGAGTACGCGGCGCCGGGCTGCACCTGCACGCCGTTCGACTGCGTCCCGACGGGCGCCACGCGCACCCAGATGCCGCCGGTCGCATCGTCATCCACCGCGCCGACCGTCCACCCCGAGTCACGGGAGAAGTCGTCCTGCACGATGATCTCGCGCCGCCGCGCCTCCGCCGCGTGGACGGTGGCCGGCGCCTCCGCCGGATCGGTGACCGTCTCCCCGGTCCCCGTGTCGAACTCCAGGAAGTACGCGATCACTTCGCCGCATGCCACGGCCGGCAGGTGGCTCTCGAAGACGCGCGGTGCCGACTCCTGCATCGCGATCATCGTGAAGGGTCCGGATCCGCCCGTGCGCACGCGCAGTCGTACGGACGTGCGCTCGACCGGCGAAGCGACCGCACGGACGACGACAGCGATCGGGGTCTCCGCATCGGCGAGCACGGTCGCGGGCGGTCCGTCCACCCACGCGATCGCCGCCGGCCGGGCACTCCAGCGCGCGAGGTCAAGGAATGCCGGCAGCATCTCCTCGCCGGACGGGATGATCCGGTCCGGGGGAAGGATGAACCCGAAGGTGCCTGTATCGCGGAGTTCGATCGTCAGGCCGGCGATGTCCCGATCACCGACCGTCCAGTCCGCCGCCCCGCCGCTGGCCACGTAGAGCGTGGATGCGGTCGGACCATGCGTGAAGGGCGCGCCGCCGGCGTCACCGATCGCGTCAACGATCGCCTGGCCGAGGACGTCGTAGACCAGGTGATCGGATGGAAGATCCGTCGTCCAGCCCCACGGCTGGAGCACGAACTGGCCGTAACTGTGGACGTCGATGTGCGAGACGATGCGCGGATTCGCCAGGACGAAGTCGCGCAGGTTCGCGGTCTCCGGCTCCGAGAACGGCGCCGTACCGCGGTAGGTCAGGCTGGCCGGGTTGCCGCTCGAACCCTCACCGCCCCACTGGTAGCCCCAGTTCCGGTTCGTGTCGACGCCGAACGACCCGCCGCCGTTGTCCCGTCGGTTCTTCCGCCAGAGCCGATCGGGACCCCATGAGTGGCGATAGCCGTCGGGGTTCACGATCGGGACCAGGAAGAACTCCACCGCCGAGAGCGCCTCGTCGATCTCGGGATCGCTGCCCGCGCGGCGCACGAGCGCATCGGCCAGGTACATCGTGACCATGACCGAGATCCACTCCCGGGCATGCTGGCACCCGTGGATGAACACGCCGGGCAGCGTCGACACGTCTGCCGGCACCGTCGAGATCCGGATGCCGTAGACCGGCTCGCCGAGCAGCGACGGGCCGACCGTGAACGGCGTCACCAGGTCCGGCCGCAGCACCGCGAGTTCGAAGAGCCGCGCGACGACCTCGTCCGTGTCGCGGTACTCGAGGTACCAGCGCGACGGATCGTCACCGGCCGCCGCGGGCGCCGCGTCCCGCGCTTCGGCGAGTCGCACCGCCTCCGCGTCGAGGAGCGCCTGGAGATCCGGGATCAGGATCTCGTGCGTCATGCCGGCACGCCGGATGGCCGCAAGGCCATCCGGCGAAACGCGGTAGTCCGCGGTCGCCCCGACCCCGGTGCGCTCCGACCAGCAGTCTTCGCTGACCGCCTCCATCGTCAGCAGATCGCGCAGGGTCCGGATGGTGACCCGGACCACCATGTCGCCGTCGTGGCGCACGCGTTCGCCGGCCCCATCCGCGCCGCGCCGCGCGACCGGCGCCATCGCCGACACGCCCGCGGCGACAAGACACACGGCGCCCGCCGCCAGGATGCCGGCCAGCCCGCGTCGGTGACGCCCGTGCCGGGCGCTCCCTGCGCGGTTCCGGACACCGGCGGATGCGGACCGCGGGCCCGGCCACCCCGACAAGTCATGCGCGCGACTGCTCATCCGGCTGCTCCCATCGGGCGATGCACGCCCGTGCCGAGCATACCGGCGTGCCCCCTGCCCGCGTCACGAATCGGGTGGACATCGCTGCGATCGATGATTCCGGGACCCTGCGGACGGCGGCCCTGCCAGACTGTCGAGAGTCCCCGCCGAAGGCGAGGGCGCGAGCAGATTCGTCGGGCTCCCGCGACGCAGTCGCGGCGGATCCGGGCCGCTCGGAGCCCGGCGGACCGGTTCGGAAGCCGGCTGGAGCGCTAGCCGCGGGCGGCGTCCAGCAGCGCATCGACGTCCTGCGGCTGCGTATCGAACGAGGTCATGAGCCGGACCAGTCCGTCGCGGCTGTCGCCGAAGGGGTAGTACCGGTGACCGAGCGCCCGCCACGCCGCGTCGACGGCCGCCGGAAGCCGGACGAAGACCGCGTTCGCCTCCACCTCGTACGCGGGCGGCATGCCGAGCCCGGACAGTCCCGCGCCCAGGCGCCGGGCCTGCGCGTTCGCGCGCGACGCGTGCCGCAGCCATGTGCCGTCAGACAGCACGCGCGCGAACGGCGCCGCGATGAATCGATGCTTGCTGAGCAGGTGCCCGGTGCCCTTGCGATGAAACGGAAGCGTGGCGACGGCCCGATCGAATCGCCGTCGATCCTGCTGCGGGAACAGCACGATCGCCTCGCCCGAGGCCAGGCCGTTCTTGGTGCCGCCGAAGGAGAGCGCATCCACGCCCGCCCGCACGGTGAGATCCGCGGGATGACAGCCGAGAAAGGCCACCGCATTCGCGAACCTCGCGCCGTCCACGTGCAGGGCATACCCGTGCCGATGCGCCGCGTCCGCGAGCGCGGCGACCTCCGCGGGCCGGTAGACGAGTCCGGTCTCGGTGGGATTGGAGATGGTCACCACGCCCGGCTGCGGCTGGTGTACGTCACCGCGCCGGCGTGACAGGACGTCCTCCAGCGCCGCGATCGTCATCTTCCCGCGGGCTCCGGCAAGCGGCACGGTGCGGCAGTGCGTGATCCGCTCCGGGGCGGTCGATTCATCCTCGTTCCAGTGGCTCGTCTCGTGGCAGATCACGGACTGCCACGGCTCCGTGAGCGCCGCCACCGCCAGCGTGTTCGCGGCCGACCCGGTGGCCACCAGGAACGTCACGGCATCCGCTTCGAAGAGGGCGCGGAACGCCGCGTCCGCGGCCCGCGTCCAGGCGTCATCGCCGTAGCCCCCGGCGTGGCCGCCGTCGTTGGCCTCGAGGACGGCGGCAAGCGCTTCCGGGCAGAGCCCGGCCCCGTTGTCCGATCGGAAGGTCCGCATCGGCGGCGCGTGCATGACCGGCGCTGCGGGCGGCGCCGGCACGGCGGATGCCGCCCGGTCATCGCCGTCGCATCGTCCCGACTCACACACGGGGGCCGGCCGCAATGACTTCCGGCGCCATGGTGAATCGCTTCTCGTTCTCGCGGAACTTCCGCGCAAGGTCCGTCGCCGCGAGGTCGTACGCCGCGCCGTCCTTCCACGTGCTCCGTGGATTGAGGACCTCGGCAGGCACACCGGGCACGGACCGCGGGATCGAGAGCCCGAAGATCGGATGCTCGTCGACGGGCACGGTGGCCAGGCTGCCGCTCAGGATCGCCTTGACGAAGGCGCGGGTCCACGAGAGTCTGAACCGGTGTCCGACACCGAACGGGCCGCCCGTCCAGCCGGTGTTCAGCAGCCATACCTGCGCGCGATGCTCCGCGATCCGGCGCGTCAGCCACTCCGCGTAGACCATGGGCGCCCGGGGAAGGAACGGGCCACCGAAACAGGGCGAGAAGTTCGGCTGCGGCTCCGTGACGCCGGCCTCCGTCCCCGCCAGTTTCGACGTGTATCCGTTGATGAAGTAGTACGCCGCCTGCGCGGGCGAGAGCCGTGAGACCGGCGGCAGGACACCGAAGGCATCCGCGGTCAGAAACAGCACGTTCTTCGGATGTCCCGCAACCGACGGGCGCACGGCGTTGTCGATGAAATCGACCGGATAGGTGACCCGCGTGTTCTCGGTCCGCGACCCGTCGTCGTAGTCCGGGATGCGCGTCTCCGGGTCGATGACCACGTTCTCCAGGACGGACCCGAACCGGATCGCGTTCCAGATCTCCGGTTCCGTCTCCTCGGAAAGCCGGATGCACTTCGCGTAGCAGCCGCCCTCGATGTTGAAGACGCCGTGATCCGACCATCCGTGCTCGTCATCGCCGACAAGCCAGCGATGGGGGTCGGCGGACAGCGTCGTCTTGCCCGTCCCGGAGAGCCCGAAGAACAGCGCGACGTTGGTCGGGTCCTTCGCGTCGACGTTGCACGAGCAGTGCATCGGGAAGACGCCCATGTCCGGCAGGTCATAGTTCATCGCGTAGAAGATCGACTTCTTGATCTCGCCGGCATATCGGGTGCCGATGATGATGACGCGCCGGCGTTCGAGCGACTGGAGGATCGCCACCGGCCCCTTCAGGCCGTACCGCGCGGGATCGTCGAGTTCCAGATTGCAGGCGTTGATGATGGTCCAGTCCGGCTCGAACCCGGAGAGATCCTCGGCCGACGCGTTGATGAACAGCGTCTTCGCGAAGAGCGAGTGCCACGCCTCCTCCGTGAACACGGACACGCGCAGGCGGTAGTCCGGATCCGCGCCGGCGTAGCCGTCGAAACGGAAGACGGTGCCGCGCCCCGCGAGATGACCGAGGGCCAGGCGCTCCAGTGCCTCGAAGTTCGCGGGCGTGATCGGCTGGTTCACCTTGCCCCAGTCGATGAACGTGTGGATGCCGGGCGTGTCCTCCAGGAACTTGTCATGCGGGCTCCGTCCGGTCCGGGCACCCGTGTCCACGTTGAGCGCGCCGTTCGCCGCAAGCACGCCCTCGCCCCGCTGGATCGCAAGCTCGATCAGTCGGGCGGTCGAGAGGTTCCGATGCACATTCGCGGTGCCGAGATGAAGCGGTGCGGCGGTTGCGGTCGTCATGGTCATCGCTCTGATCGAATGGTGATTCGCCGCGCCGGTCCTGCGGGAGACGGTGAACGGCGAGATGGGCGGAGAACCCGGTCGGGAAACGCCCGCGATGACGGACGCTGAACCTCGTGCCGGAGCGGATCGCACAAAGCGGGCCATCGTACCGTCCGCCGGTGCCCGGCGGGAGCCCGCGCCCACGCGGTCCTGCGTACAGGAGGCCCGCGGCGCGCATCGGCCGTTGACCCGGGGATCGTGCGCGGCTACCCTCGCGGCCGCTGCTGCCACCGGCCCCGGTGCGCTCGACCCCCGGTTCACCGCGCCGCCCGACAGGCTCCAGGCCTGCGGCGGGCGCGGATGGGGACCGGTCGAGCACCGCGTGTCCGGACCGCAGCCGCCCCGGGCGCCGGCCCGACCGGGCACACCCTGGTCGGGAACGCCCGGACAGTCTCTCGATGGCGACGATAGCTCAGTCGGTTAGAGCGCCTGATTGTGGTTCAGGAGGTCGCGGGTTCGATTCCCGTTCGTCGCCCTTATCCGCATGCGGCGTCATCGAGGCGGTGCGTCGGCTCGCGCAGGTGCGCGGTACGCCGAGCGGCACGCCCCGTCGGCACGATCTCGTGCCGACCAGAATGGCGCCTGCACCGACGGCGGTCACCGCGAGCGCGGTCCAGAGCATCCAGGGCCGAAGCAGCCGCTCGGCGGCGCGCCCCCCGACGGCCGTGATGAACGGCGACCCGGTCCAGGCGCCTCCCGGTGATGCCACGGTGAACGGGTACACCCCGATGAGCGTGCCGCCGTCCTCGAAGACCGGCGGAATCCAGTCCGCCATCATGCGAAGTGCTGCATCGAGCGCGGACCGGGCCCCTGCAAGTTCGTCGGCGGTCCGGCGCGCATCCTCGCGAAGCTGCGGATCCAGGAGGTGCTGTTCGACCTCGTCGACGACGCCGTCCCAGAGCCGATCCAGGACCATCGGTGCGTCCGCCGGCCGCAGCGCCGTGACCATCGTTCGCTCCAGGTCATGGGCCGGTATCCGCAGACGCATGGTGACGTCGTACACCCGGCGCGTCGTGTCGCGCGGCGCCTCGGATGCGCCTGCCCGGCCGCCGGTGTCGGCGATCGCATCCTGACCGGCGGGCGCCTCCGCGGGTGCCTCCGCCGGCCGGACATCCAGCAGCATGGACTCCACGCCGATCCGCGAGGCCGCGGGATGGAGCGTCACCGACCGTGACAGCACGGTCCCCAGGGTCCCTCCTGCGTGGAGGAAATACAGCACGCCCAGGAGCACGACCGCCGCGGCGACCGGCCCGCCGAACCACCATCGCACGCACCGCGCGGTGTGTCCGCGCTGCCAGGCCGCGACCACCCCGCGTGATGCCAGGTCCGCGCCGCACTCCGCGCAGCGCGGACCAGTCGCGCCCTGCAGTACGTACCCGCATCGCACACAGACCTGTCCCGACCATGCCCCTGCGGCCCGACGCCGACGGAATCGCGCGACCGAGACGATCGTCGCGAGAAGCGCGGCGGCACACGCGATCACGAGCACCGAGACAAGCAGGTCGAAGACGGTTGTTCCCATGCAGAGACTGTCCCCCGCCACGGTCGCGCGGCGAAGCGTGCAGTCTCAGTTCCGGCGACCCCCCGGGCAAGGTCGTGGTCCGCGGAGATCGCGTCCGGCCACCGCGCCCCGCGCCGGGCGCTCAGCCGCCTGCCCCGCGCGCCGGGTGTCCGCACTCGGGACACCGCGGGCCGGGCGTCGGGCCGCGCGGATGCCCGCACCGCTCGCAGTGGGTCCGGCGCCATCGCCGATAGCGTCCCCGCGTCAGAAAGAGCGCGACGCCCGGACCAAGGACGCACAGCGCCGCAGTCCCCGAGATCATCAGCCCGGCGAAACTTCCCTCGGAGCAGTGACAGGACGAGCGCCGCCGGGCGAGGACGTCGATCGGCAGCATCAGGACGAACTCGGCGATCGATCCGACGAACACGGCCTTCATCAGGCGCGCCATCACGCGATCCGGCCAGATGTCTCGCATCGCCCCGAAGAGGACGATCGTCCAGAAGACCCACCCCGCGCCGAAGGTCCCCAGCAGGATGATCGGCGCCTGCTCATCCCAGAGGGGTTCGACGCCCGTCCGGTCCAGGATCGAATCGGCCAGCGAGACCAGGCCCGACACCAGGCCGGTGGTGAGCGCCGCGGCCAGCATGCCCCCGATGACCAGGCTGGCGCGGAGCGATCGGCTCCGTCCCCGTTCCGGCGGCCGCATCCCCCGCAGCGGCAGAATCATCAGCCACTGGATCACCAGGACAGGCAGAACGAGGACCAGGAGAATCGTCAGGCCATCGGCGTCGCCGCCACGCGTGAACGGCTCCACCGTCAGGCTGTGGAGCAGGTCAACGGCAGCCGCGGGATCGAACCGGATGAAGGGGGCGGGACCGTCGGCAACCAGACCGGTCAGCAGGACGACGATCGCACACACCGTGACGCCGGCATGCAGGCAGAACAGCGCCAGCAGCACGAGTGCGCTGGACATCAGGCCTCGGCGACCGGACCGATGTCCGGAGGCGTGGCCCGATGCGGATGGATCGGATCGTGCCATCGCGGCGCTGCGCCGGCAGAGGGCATCGGCGCCGGACGCGGGCGGATCGTATCAGGACCGATGCCGGAGATCCGATCGTCGGTACGATCCGGCGCATGTTTCTGGCCGCCGTCCAGTTCGACATCGCCTGGGAGGACAAGCCGCGCAACCACGCGCTGGTTGCGGACCTGGTCCATGGCGCCGGGCTGCCACGCGGCGCCCTGATCGTCCTCCCTGAACTGTTCGACACCGGCTTCTCATTCGCGCTTGAGCGGATCGTCGACGATCGGACGCTTCCCTGGGCCGCCGACCTCGCCAGGCGCACCGGATCCTGGATTCAGGTCGGCTTCGCCACGCGCGGCGCCGATGGCCGCGGACGGAACTGCGCGGTGATCCTCCGGCCGGACGGGTCGATCGGGCCGACCTACGAGAAGCTGCACCCCTTCGGGTTCGGACGGGAGACCGAGTACTTCACGGGCGGTACGCGGATCGTGCTTGCGGAGGTCGGCGGGCTGGTGGCCGCGCCGTTCATCTGCTACGACCTGCGGTTCCCGGAAGCGATGCGGCACGCCGTCGCCGCGGGCGCCGAACTGCTTACGTTCGCCGCCAACTGGCCGGACGCCCGTCACGCCCACTGGCGCGCCCTGCTCATCGCACGGGCGATCGAGAACCAGGCCTTCGTGGTGGGCGTGAACCGGACCGGTCGAGATCCGCACCTTGCCTACGCCGGTGGATCGATCATCGTGGGCCCGACCGGCGAGATTCTCGCGGAGGCGGGCCGGGAGCCCACCGTCCTGACGGCCACCGTGGATCCGCACGCGCTGCGGTCGTGGCGCCGTACGTTTCCGGCTCTGCGCGATCAGCGGCGGGCGCTGCTCGGCGCCTGCCCGATCGAGCGCGACCCGGCGGCGACTTGACAACACGACGGCGCGACGTACCCTCTCCGTCCCGGTCTCCGTGGGCACCCCGCAGGGTGTCCCCCGGATTCCCTGCCCGACCCCGGGCCAGGTAGCTCAGTTGGTAGAGCACCGCACTGAAAATGCGGGTGTCGGCGGTTCAAGTCCGCCCCTGGCCATGATCTCGCCGCCACGTGCGGGCCGCGCCGCCCGGTGTCCGGGCCCCCCCGCCGCCCGCGTTACGCGACGCCGCGAATGCCGGTCAGCAGCCGCTCCAGGGCGCCGTCCGAGACAGCCGCCGGGGTAAGCCCGGGCATCGGCATGTGACGGCACAGCGCTTCGCCCAGCGCGAGCGGGTCGGACAGCACCACGAATGCAGGCACGCCGAGGACGTTCACGGCGAACCGCAGGGCCCGCCGCAGGTGTTCGCGCGTCGTCGCGAGCATGAGTTCACACGGCTCGAATCGGATCGGCAGCACTCGGAACTGCCACGCCTGACGCGGTGTGACCATCGCCAGCGCGTCCGGGTCGATGCGCTCCGTCCGGGGATCGACACACCGGCTGAGTCGAACGTACTGATCAGCCCAGGCGTTCTCCACCACCACCGGGTCCACGCCGAAGAGTCGTTCGGCAAGCAGCCCGAACGGCTCGCCCGCGTGTGCCTGCGCTTCCAGGATCCGCGCCACCTGCGATGCGCTGAGAACGCCCGCCTCGACGAGCAGTTGACCGAGCCTGGGTTCCATGCCGAACGGTCCTCCTCCGCCGCCCCTATCGACCGGGGCCCGGACGGCGCCAACGCGCCCGGCCGGCGCGGCGCCCGGACACCGGGCGATGCGTCCGGTTGTTCCGGTTGCGGGCCCCGGGGGAGCATCGTGACCCGCCTCTTCCGGACCATGCGCCGGGCGGTCGCGGGTCCCGAGGACGGATGGACCGGTGACGCCTGGACGGGGACCGGGAACGCGCGGCCCGTGTCGCAAAGGCCGGGAAGGCGAGGGCGCCGACCCGCTGGCCGTGGTTTCCCCGCAATTTTCCGTCAGCGCCTTCCGATCCGACGGCCTCGTGGTAGAGTGACACAGTTCAGTGGGGGACTGGAGAAGGACGCAGTGCCAGGACCACTTCGGGCGGCACGGCGCACGATCGCGCCACGAAGCCCGCGCGACAGAACCCACCGGGGCCGGACACGGGCATGGCTGCCCGTGACTGCTCCGGCATCATGCTGCGCAGATCGTCGGCGGCACGCTCACGCCATTGGCAGACTGACACACTGACCACCACGGGCAGCGATGGATCCGCGACGGCCTTGCCGATCGGGCATCCACTCTTCAAACGCATCGTTGCCCGTTACTTCCAAGCCTCTCCCGTCAACGCGGGAGAGGTTTTTTGTCCGCGCCCCCGGCGCCCAGCCGGTCGGGGTTGAGGTCGAGCAGGTCGTCGACGACGAACAGGCCGTCACGCCGGATCACGGTGCCGTCGAACTCGATGGTCCCGCCCCCGTACTCCGGGCGCTGGATGAGCACGAGATCCCAGTGCACTTCCGATCGATTGCCGTTGTCCGCGTCCTCGTAGGCGCGCCCCGGGGTGAAGTGGATGGAGCCGGCGATCTTCTCGTCGAAGAGAATGTCCTTCATCGGCTCCAGGATGAAGGGATTGAAGCCGATCGCGAACTCGCCGACGTACCGTGCCCCCTCGTCGGTATCGAGGATCGCGCCGAGTTCCGCCTGGTTCTGATCACTCGTCGCCTGGACGATCCGTCCCTTCTCGAATCGGAGCCGGACATTCTTGAAGGAGATGCCGTTGTAGATCGTGGGCGTGTTGAAGTGGATCACGCCCTCGACGCTGTCCCGCACCGGGGCCGTGAAGCACTCCCCGTCGGGGATATTGTGCGTGCCCGTGCAGGGGCGGATCGGGATGCCGCGGATGGAGAACGACAGGTCCGTATCGCCCGGACCGCGCAGTTGCACGCGGTCCGCCGCGTCCATCCGCGTCCGCAGCGGTTCGACGGCTCGGGCCATCCGTGCATAGTCCAGCGTGCAGACCCGGAAGTAGAAGTCCTCGAAGGTTTCGGTGGAGGCTTCCGCAAGCTGCGCCATGCTCGGCGTGGGCCAGCGCATGACGCACCACTTCGTCCTGTTCACCCGCTGTTCGAAATGCACCGGACGCATGTACAGCCGGCCCTTCGCCTTCATGCGGTCGTCCTGAATACCGGCCATCTCGCTCACGTTTGCCGCGCCGCGGATACCGATGTACGCCTGCATCCGCTTCATGCGCTCGAGGTCGTACTCCGCCCAGACGCGCAGGTTGTCGTCGCCCGCCGCCTCGTCAAGCGCGCGGATGATGCGGGTGTGACGGACGGCCACGTGCGGATGCCCCCCCGCCCGCCGCGCCGCCCGGACGATCGCCACGACGATGTCGTCCGGCACATCGAATGCCTCGATGAGGACGTGCTCACCCGCCTGGAGCGAGACAGAGTGACTGATCAGAAGGTCGGCGAGGGCGAGGCAGCGCGGATCCGGCATGGCGGAACGATGCTCCTGGTTCGGGTGACGGGGTCGGCGGCGGGCCCGCCGGCGCCGAAGCGGCCGACGGCGCCTCAGGGGGGGGCGATGATACCGGCGCGGGTCTGCGGGGCAACCACGGCGGATCCGGCACCTCGTCCGCGCATCCGCCCGGCGCCGCGGCCAGTGTCGAGCGCCGCGCCGGTCACGGCGGCCCCGGCGCCGCGGAGGCACCATCCGCGTGAAGCACGCGGCGGAGCAGCCGACCGAACGGGCTTGCCTCACCCGCGGCGTCGCGGAACCAGAGCCGGACATGCAGGTCCGGCGCGGCGGGATCGAACCGGAACCATCCCGCCCACCGCGAATCCTCGCGCTGGTCGCCGTTCCAGAACCCGTCCTCGGCGCGACCGTGGGCAATCCGGCTGCCGCGCGGCGGGAAGCGATCCCATCGCTCCTCGTGACTGCCGAGCAGCGCGGCATCCATGTCCGCCGCATCGCGCTCGTGCGACGTCGCCAGGATGATGACGTTGCGGGCGCGCGGCATGAACTGCCGCCACGCCCGGGCCAGCAGCCGCCGCATCCGGATCGTCTCGTCCGCGAATCCCTCCGGCAGCCCGATCATGACCGAGACATGCGGTCGGTCCCACGGGGCCACGATGAGGACGCCTCCGATCTCGCTGCCGTCCGCGTCATCGTGGACGACCAGTTCGTCGCCCACCCGCGCATGCCGGATGAACTCCTCCGCCTCTCGAACCAGGCGCTGCATCTGCCGGTCATCGACGCCGTCCCGCCATCGGACCGACACGATGTACGGTCGCATGATCCGCTCGAGCAGGCGCAGGCGTGCTGAGATCGTCACCTGCCGGTCGGTCCCGTCCGTGACCAGGCGCTTGACGTGCACATAGAAGGACTGGTCGTCGGCAACCACCCGGAAGTCGCAGCCCCGACCCTCCGGCGTGGGCGCCTCCCGCGTCAGCGCGCAGCCCTCGGCCAGCAGCGTGCGCGCGATGATCGCCTCCGCCAGCAGGTCCAGGAACGTCCGATCTCGCTGATGCGATCGGAGCGTCTCCCGGAGCGGGGCCAGCGGATGTGCGCCGGTCCACCCGGCGATGTCCCGGGCGACCGCCGGATGCACGATGTCGCTGAACTGACCGAGCGGCGCGCTCACGTGGCGTGCAGCCGATGGTGCGGCGGAATCCGCGGGACACCCGGGTCCGACGGCACGTCGAACCGCCGTCTCGCCGAGGCGGACGGCTCACCGTCGGTCCGGAGTTCGGTCGAGAGCGCTGCGAGCCGGTCGAACTGCCGCGCGCCGATCCGGCACCGGTAGCGGGCCCGCCCGTCGTCCCAGGCGCGGGAGAGAATCTCGGTCCGCCGCTCGATGAAGTTGACCGCACGCCCGTCCGACGACGGCAGTTCGATCTCGACCTCGCGGACCGGCCCGATGGCACGGTCGCGCACGGCCTCCGCCAGTTCCGCGAGTCCCTCCCCGGTCACCGCGCTGACCGCGATCGCCTCGGGCCACCGGTTGAGCAGGACCAGCAGGTCGGTCCGCCGCTCCAGCCGGTCGACCTTGTTGAGAACGAGCAGCCGCGGCTGACCCGCGGCGCCGATCTCGTCGAGTGTCCTGCGCACGATGTCGAGCTGCATCTCCGCGGTCCGGTCCGCCGCGTCGACGACGAGCAGCAGGAGCTGGGCATCGATCGCCTCCTCGAGCGTGGAGCGGAATGAGGCGACGAGATGGTGCGGCAGGTCCCGGATGAACCCGACGGTATCCGAGAGCATGACGCTCTCTCCCCCGCCGACATCCCACCGCTCGACCCGCGTCGAGAGCGTCGCGAAGAGCTGGTCGTGGGCGAATGCCCCGCCGGCGGTCAGCCGGTTGAAGAGCGTGGACTTTCCCGCGTTGGTGTAGCCGACCAGCCCGACCGTGAAGTGCTCCGCATTGCGGCGATCCACTTCCATGGCCGTGCGCTTCTCGATCCCGGCGAGTTCGTGCCGGAGCTGGCGGAGCCTCGACTTCGCCAGGCGGCGATCGATCTCGAGCTGCTGTTCGCCGGGACCGCGGGTCCCGATTCCCACCGGGGCACCGCCCGCCACGCGTTCCAGGTGCGACCACATGGCCCGGAGGCGAGGATAGGTGTACTCAACCTGCGCGATCTCGACCTGCAGCCGGGCCGCGCGCGTCGTGGCGCGCCGCGCAAAGATGTCGAGGATGAGTTCACTGCGATCGATGATCTTGATCGCCAGTGCCGGCTGCTTCTCCGGGTTCAGGTCCTCCTCGAGCGCCCGGATCTGCGACGGCGAGAGATCGTTGTCGAAGATGGCCAGCGTCGCCCGGGTCGAACCGATCAGGTCTGCCAGTTCTCCCACCTTGCCTTTGCCGAGGTAGGTCCTCGGGTCGGGCGATCCGCGGTTCTGCTGCAGTTCGCCGACCACGGCCGCGCCGGCCGACTCCGCCAGTGCCCGGAGTTCCCGGAGCGGATCCGCTTCCTCGATCCAGCGTCCCGGCAGGTGAACGTGGACCAGGACGGCCCGTTCACTCACCACCTTGAGTTGTTCGCGCAGAGGCTGCGACATCCGCCCACGATTCTACAGGCGTCTCCGCCGGGATCGAATCCCCGCACCCGACGACGGCCACGCGCGGCCGCCCCGGTCTCGCTCGGTTCGCGGTGCTTCCGGGCTACACTCGGCCGCCGTCAGGCTCGCCCGTCCCGCCGGATGCCCGTCGATCGCGCCCGGCCGGCGTGGTCGTACCCCGGAGACGAACCCAGTGAAGCCGCGCCCCATCCTCGCGCCCGCCCTCTTCTTCTCGCTCGCCGCCATCCTTCTCGTCACGCTGCCGCGCGCGATCGCGAGCCGGGCCAGCGACTACGACTGGTTCGATCCGATCCTCGAGATCCGGCGCCACATCATGCAGAGCTACGTCGATGCGCCGGATGATGCTGATCTGCATACCGGCACGATCGAGGGCATGCTCGGGGCGCTGAACGATCCCTACACGCAATTCATCCCGCCCGCGGACACGACGGAGTTCAACAAGCAGCTCCGCGGCACCTACGCGGGCATCGGTGCCGAGGTGAACCAGCGCGACGGGTACCTCATGATCGTCTCACCGATGGAGGAGTCGCCCGCGCTGCGCGCCGGCATTCTCGCCGGCGACCTGGTGATCGAGATCGAGGGCGTCTCCACCTACCAGAAGCCGATCCAGGAGTGCATCAACCTGCTGACGGGCGAGGCCGGCACGCCGGTGACCGTGAAGGTCCGGCATCTCGACGGGACGGAGCAGACGATCACGCTGGTCCGGGAGCACATCATCACGCGGACCGTGCGCGGGCTCTGGCGCGTCGGCGACCAGTGGTCCTGGTGCCTCGACGGGGACCTGGGGATCGCGTACGTGCGCATCACGCAGTTCAACGCGTCGACCGCGCACGAACTCGCCGACGCGCTCAGCACGGCGCTTGCGACCTCGGGACTGAACGGACTGGTGCTCGACCTGCGCGACAACCCCGGCGGCGGACTGCCGGTCGCGGTCGCGGTCGCGGATCTCTTCCTTCCCTCGGGGACGATCGTCAGCATCCATCCGCGGATGGGAACCGGCGAGACATTCCGCGCCTCCGCCCCCGGCACGCTGCCCGACTTCCCGATGGTGATCCTCGTCAACGGGAACTCGGCCTCGGCGAGCGAGATCGTCGCCGGCGCGCTGCAGGAAGCGGGACGCGCGAAGGTCCTGGGGACCCGCACGTTCGGCAAGGGCTCGGTGCAGGAGGTCCGGCCGCTCGAGTACGGCGCCGGCACGCTCAAACTCACGACCGCGTACTACCACCTTCCGAGCGGCCGGATCATCCACCGGCGACAGGATGCGACGACCTGGGGTGTCGATCCGGATCCGGGCTTCGTGGTGGCGGTCTCCGACGTGGACTACCGGACGATGATGCGCAACCGACGGGAGTTCGAGATCATCCGCGCCCGGGGCGTCAGCGCCGACGGCGCCGTCGATCGCTGCGCGAGCGCTGACTGGATCCGCGGGACACTCGCCGACACGCAACTCGCCGTGGCTGCGGACGTGCTTGCGGCCCGGTTGCGCGGTGAACCTTGGCCGACCGCCCCGTCCGACGACCCGGCGCAGACCGCCTTCCGGCAGGAGATCGGCCGGGCCACCGCCATGCGGATGCACCTCTATCAGCAGCTCGATGAACTCGAGCGCCGGATCGAGCAACTGGAGGGCGTCGCCGCGGAGGCGGGTGCGCGCCGGCTGATTCCGGAAGGCGTGGACCTCGCCGAGGGCACGATCGAGATCCGTGACCGGGCGGGCGCCGTCGTCGCCACATTCATCATCGAAGGCGGCGACGTCGGGCTCGCCCTCCGCACGCTCGACCTCACGCCCGCGATCGCCGCGCCGGCCGGACCGGGAGAGCCGGTCGCGCCACCGGTATCCCCGGAGACCGCATCCGACCGATGACCGGCTCTGATTCCGGCGGACTCATCCTCGGCATCGAGACGTCCTGCGACGAGACCGCGGCTGCGATCGTCCGTCAGGGCCGCGATGTTCTGGCCGACACGGTCTGGTCGCAGCACGAGGTCCATCGCCGGTTCGGCGGCATCGTGCCCGAACTCGCCAGCCGTGCCCACGTGGAGCGCATCCTGCCGGTCCTCGATGAGACGATGCGCGCGGCGGCCCTGGAGTGGCGGGACCTCAGCGCGATCGCCGTGACTGCGGAACCCGGGCTGATCGGCTCGCTCCTCATCGGGCTCACCGCCGGCAAGGCGCTCGCGTGGTCGACCGGCGTACCGCTCATCGGCGTCAACCATGTCCACGCACACCTGTACGCGGCGCTGCTCAACGGAGACCCGCTCGACGGGCAGGCGCTCGGCCTGGTCGTGTCGGGCGGCCACTCGAGCCTGTTCCGGCTGGACCCCGGCTTCCGACCGCGCGAGATCGGCCGCACGATCGACGACGCGGTGGGCGAGGCGTTCGACAAGGCCGCGACGATTCTCGGCCTTGGACAGCCCGGGGGGCCCGCCATCGATCGACTGGCGCGCTGCGGAAACGACCGCGCCGTCGACCTCCCGGTTGCGCAACTCGGGTCGGGCCGGTTCGATTTCTCCTTCAGCGGACTGAAGACGGCGCTTCTGTACGCCGTCGAAGGTGTGCCCGCGCCGCCGGACCGCGCGCGGCGCGCGGCATCGGGACGGTCCCATCCGGCGCCCGAGCCGCTGGACGATACGCGCCGACGCGACCTCGCCGCCTCCTTCGAGCGCGCGGCGGTCCGCGCGGTGACACGCACGGTGGACAGGGCGCTGGACGCGCACGACGATACCCGGGTACTGATCGCCGGCGGCGGAGTGACGGCGAACTCACGGCTTCGACAGGAACTCGCGCTGCTGTGCGAACGGCGCGGCGTGACGCTCCGCCTGCCGCCACCTCGCTGGTGCCTGGACAACGCGGCCATGATCGCGGGCATCGCCTGGCTGCGCGCCGCGCGCGGAGAGCACGACGATCTGGCACTCCCCGCCCGCGCGGTCGTTCCTCGGTGATCGGCCGCCGCGGTATGCTGCGCTCCCGTGGACGATGATCGTGTCAGCGCCCTCCTGATCGCACCGGAGATCCCGGTGAACGACCTGCCCGCCGGTGTCGGCTGGTACGGCGAGGTCCTGGGTGTGCGCGCGGGTCATGCCGGACCCGGCGTCGAGGGAGGCACCGTGCTTCCGCTCATCGCGCCCGACGGGTCGGAGATGATCCGGCTGGTCCGGCTGCCCGAGGGAGACCGGAAGCCGGCGTCGGGGATCCGACTCCTCTTCCGCGTCCCGGGCCGGCGCCTGATGAACCTGCTCCCCCGGCTCGGCTCCCTCGGGGTGACCGCGAGCGACGGCCGATCCATCGGCCCGGACCATCTCCGCGCGGAACCGGGCGGCGGATGGTCGCTGCGCTTCGCCGATCCCTGGGGCAACGCGCTGGCCCTCATGACTCCCGACCACGACGTGATCGAGGCATGGCTCGGCGGACTCGCGCTGCCGACCGAGGAACCGCCCGCGCGGTCCGAACGGCGCGTCCAGGCGCCGCGCGGGCTGCTCATCATCGCCCCGCCGCACCCTGCCACGCTGGACGAAGCGGAGCTGCTCAGGCACTGCGACATCGTCTTCGGCCGCACCTCGGGCCCGGGCGGGCAGCATCGGAACCGCGTCGAGACCGCGGTGGAACTCACGCATCGTCCGACCGGCATGGTCGGGTGGGCCGGCGAACGACGGCGTCAGGCAGAGAACCGCGCGGTGGCGCTGCGCCGACTCCGTCTCCGACTCGCCATCCGCGTCCGCACCGAGATCCGCGGCGATCGCGCGCGTCCCTCGGCCCTCTGGGAACGACGGCGCCAGGGCACGCAGATCCCGGTCAACCCGAAGAATCCGGACTACCCGGCGCTGCTCGCGGAGGCCCTGGACCTGATCTGGGCCCGTCGCTTCGATGTCGCGGGTGCGGCCGGCGTGCTGGGTGTCAGCATGTCGCAATTGGCCCGCCTCGTGCGGCACGAGCGGCACGCCTTCGCCATGGTCAACGAAGGCCGCCTGGCGCAGGGCCTTCCGGCGCTGCGCTGAGCGGTGCCCGCCGGCCGCACCGCCGCAGACGCCGGCTGCACGGTGCCTCGATCGGCGCAGCGGCTGATAGCATCCGCCGGATGCAGACCACCACGGCCACGGTGTCGCCCGCGGAACTCCGCGCCATGATCGCCGCGGAAATCCCCTCGATCACGGCGCTGCGCCGGGACATGCATGCGCATCCGGAGATCGCCTACGAGGAGTCCCGGACTGCCGGCGTGATCCGGCGCGAACTCGACCTGGCCGGCGTCCGCTTCGTCGGAGACCTCGCGGGCGGCACCGGGACGCTGGCGCACCTGCCGGCGGGCACGGGCGGATCGAACGGTCCGGTCGCGCTGCGCGCAGACATCGATGCCCTCCCGATCACGGAAGAGACCGGCGCACCGTGGTCGTCCACGCGACCCGGCTGCATGCATGCGTGCGGACACGACGGGCACACCGCCATCCTCATCGGGACGGCACGCGTGCTCGCGCGGCTGGCGCGATCAACAGGGCTTCCGCAGCCGGTCACCCTGCTCTTCCAGCCGGCCGAGGAAGGTGGCGCGGGCGGCAAGCGGATGGTGGAGGACGGCTGTCTCGACGGTCGCGTGCTCGGCCCCGCGGTCTCCCGCATCTACGGCCTGCACGGCTGGACGATGATGCCGCTGGGATCGGTCGGCTCCAGGCCGGGCCCCATGCTCGCCGCGGCGGACCGGTTCACGATCGACATCGTCGGACACGGCGCTCACGCGGCCCAGCCGCATGCCTCGCGCGATCCGATCGTGGCCGGCAGCGCCATCGTGCAGGCGCTGCAGTCGATCGTGGCCCGCGCGATCGATCCCTTCGATCCGGTCGTCGTTTCCGTGACGCAGTTCCACGCGGGCACCACCCACAACATCATCCCGGAGCGCGCCTCGGTCATGGGCACGGTCAGGACGCTCCGCGCCGAGTCGAAGGAGATCGCGATCGCGCGGCTGCACACGATCGCGGAGGGGATCGCCCGCGCGCACGGATGCACGGCGCACATCGAGTACCACCACGGCTACCCGGTCACGCGCAACGACCCCCGGACGTTCGGGACATTCGAGGACGTCGCCCGTCGCACCCTGGGAAGTGCCCGCGTTCAACCGGTGGAACACCCCAGCATGGGCGGCGAGGACTTCTCGTATTACGGCGAGGTCGTACCCGCCTGCTTCTTCCTGCTGGGCCTGCTGCCGGACGGAGAGGGATCCATGCCCGGCCTGCATCATCCGCGTTTCGACTTCAACGATGACGCGCTCGCCACCGGCATCGAGGTCTTCGTGCGGCTGGCACTGGAAGGCTGACGCCTCCGCACCACCGTCGGCGAACGCGTTCCCGCATGGACATCGACCCCGCCACGATCGACCCGGCCGCTCGATACAGGCTGCTCATCGGCGGCATCGTGCCGCGGCCGATCGCGTTCGTCTCCACGATCTCGCCGACGGGACGGACCAACCTGGCGCCGTTTTCCTTCTTCTGCGGCGTGGGCTCGAACCCGATGATGCTCGCGTTCTGCCCGGCCAACCGACCGGACGGCGGGGACAAGGACACGTTGCGCAACTGCCTTCCTGCCGCGGAGGGAGGGACCGGCGTCTTCGTCGTGAACGTGGCCAGCGTTCCGTACGAGCGCGCCGTGGCGATGGCGGCCGAGCCGCTTCCCTACGGCGAGAGCGAGTTCACGCTCGTCGGACTGACCGAGGCCCCCGCACGCGCTGTCGCCGCGCCGCGCGTACGTGAGTCGCCGCTTGCCTTCGAGTGCCGGACGCGACAGGTCATCCGCACCAATCCCGGTGCGCCGGGCGGCGGCAACCTGGTCCTCGGCGAGGTCGTGTGCGTCCATGCCGGAGACGGGGTGCTGAACGACCGGCTGCACGTCGACGCCGACCGGCTTGCCGCGATCGGCCGGATGGGCGGTCTGAGTTATTGCCGGACCGGAGACCGATTCGAGATGCCGATGGGGATCCGGCGCTGACGCCGTCGCGATCCCGCGCCGGGATCGGACGCGGGGATGATTCGGCCGATGACACGGTAGAACCCGGGTCTGTCCCGGTCCGCCCGCCGCCGCGGCCACCGGGTCGGGACAGGATCCAGAATCGATCCCATCCGACACCTGCTCTCCCGAAGGAAACGAACCATGCCACGCTCGACACTCTGCCGCTGGACCTGTGTCGCGGCACTCACCGCGGCCTTCACCGCGCCATCCCTGGCACAATCCCCGCCGCGTGGCGATCGCCCGCCACAGGGACGTCCCGAACGCCCCGAACGACCCGAGCGACCCGAACGACCCGAGCGACCCGAGCGGCCCGAGCGGCCCGAACGACCGGGCGCCGACGCCCCGGCTCGCCTGTCCCCCGCCGAACAGGCCGAGGTGGACGCGTTCGTGCGCGTGCTCTTCCGGCACCTCAACAACGCGAATCCGGTCATCCGACGGGGCGCGGCGGAGGGCATCGTCGCCGTCGGCCCGGCCGCGATCGGCGTCCTGCGGGAGGTCGCCGAGGGCAGCGACCCCGACCTCGCCGGGATCTCCCGCCGACTGATCGACCGGATCGAGCGCGCGGGCGCCGCCGGCGGCCCGGGCGCCGGCCCGGGCGGCGGCCAGGCACTCGGCCGCATGCTCGATGAGATGAACGTGACCGGCGAACAGCGCGGCCGCGTGCTCCAGATCATCGAGATGCACCAGCAGAAGTCGCGGGAAGCGATGCTGGCGCTCCGCGAGCGCGACGCGACGCCCGACGACATGCGTGCCACGCGCGAACGGCTGCGCCATGACCTGGTGACCCAGCTGAGCGGCGTCGTCTCCATGGAACAGGCGACTGCCATCGCTGATGCGATGGGACGGCGCATGGGGGCACCGGACGGCGCCCGCCCCCGCGGTGAGGGCCGCCCCGGCGACGAGGGTCGGCCTGGAGGCGAGGGCGGCCGTCGCCCCGGAGGCGAAGGCGGTCGGCGCCCGGGCCGCGGAGGCCCGCCCGGTGAAGATCGGCCCTGACGACCGCCGGTGCATCGCGGGCCGGCGTCCGGGACACCGCCCGCGCGCCATCGGGATCATGCATCATCAGGCCGGCTCCGGAACTCCGGAGCCGGCCTGTGTCTCCGGCCGCGCGGGCTGGTGAATGACCCCCAGGGCGGCCCGCGCGCCGCCGGTGTGCTCTTGCACTCCATGGGCCGGCTGATACACTCCGCGATTCGCTCCCGGCGGGCCACGTCCCCGCCGGATCCAACCCGCACCGAATGCACCACCACCCCTGATCCGCCGCCTCAGGCCTGGCGACGGATCCCGCAGACCGCCGCGGCGATCTCTGACGGCTCCGCGACGCGGAGAGGGACCGGTGGGAGGTAGGAGTGTCCATGGCCAAGAAAGTGACCCGTGTCCTCAAGCTCATGGCGCCAGGCGGCAAGGCGACGCCTGCGCCGCCGATCGGCCCCGCGCTCGGCGCCGCCGGCGTCAACCCGGGACAGTTCGTGCAGCGCTTCAACGAGATGACGCGCGAACTCAACGGGAAGGTCGTCGGATGCGTCCTGACGGTCTTCGCCGACCGGACGTTCGACATCGAGATCAAGTCCTCTCCGGCGTCGGTCCTGATTCTCGAGGCCGCCGGCAAGGAAAAGGGATCGGGAACGCCGAACACCGCCAAGGTGGGGTCGATCACCCGCGAGCAGGTCCAGCGGATCGCGCAGGCGAAGATGGCGGACCTCAACGCCGGGACCATCGAGTCGGCAATGCGCATGATCGAAGGGACAGCCCGATCGATGGGCGTCACGGTGGAGGCCTGACCGCGATGGCAGAGACGACACGAAGCAGGGGTACGAAGCAGGGCGCCGCACGGGGCGGGTCGCGCCGGACGCGTGCGAACATGGAGATCGCGCAGCGATACGGAAAGACCGCCCTGGCACCGGCGGACGCCATCAAGGCGGTCAAGAGTTTCAAGGGACCGAAGTTCGATCAGGCGATCGAGGTCTGCGCCTGGCTGGGCATCGACCCGCGGCAGGCCGACCAGCAGCTTCGCGGCTCGATCTCCATGCCCAAGGGCATCGGTCGGTCGGCGCGCGTCGTCTGCTTCTGCCAGGAGGACAAGGCCGCTGCCGCCAAGGCGGCGGGCGCGATCGAGGCCGGCGGCGAGAGCCTGGTCGCCAGGGTATCCGGCGGCTGGATGGAGTTCGACGTCGCCGTGGCGTCGCCCGACATGATGCGCCTGATCGCCCCGCTCGGCCGGGTCCTGGGCCCGAAGGGCCTCATGCCCTCGCCGAAGGCCGGGACCGTGACGCCGGACGTGGTCACCGCCGTCAGCGAGTATGCGGCCGGAAAACTCGAGTACCGCAACGACGCCGGCGGCAACGTTCACTGCGTCATCGGTCGGATGAGTTTCCCCGAGGCGGACCTCGTCGAGAACCTCGAGCATTTCATGGCGACCCTCAACCGGGTCCGCCCGGCATCGGCGAAGGGCCACTACATCAAGCGGCTCGTCGTGAGCGGCACCATGACGCCGTCGATCCAGGTCGCCTTCTGATCATCCCACCGCCAACGCCCGCGCCGGGGTCGGAGCAGAGTCACCCATGAGCAAGCCCGTCAAGGACATGATCGTCTCGGAATACCGCAAGCGCTTCGAAGGGATCGACGGCGCCGTCGTCCTGGACATCCGCGGCATCGACGCGAACCAGAACAACGGCCTGCGCCTCGCCCTGCAGAAGAAGAGCGTCCGCGTGACCGTCGTCAAGAACTCGCTGGCGCGGACCGCCTTCTCGGGATCCGGTCTCGACGCGCTCGGCACCGCCCTGAAGGGCCCGTCCGCGCTCGCGTTCGGTGGCGACAGCGTGGTCGACGTCGCCCGCGCGATCATCGAGTGGGCGAAGAAGCTCCAGGGAATCGCCGTCAAGGGCGCCGTGCTCGACGGCGAGTACTTCCCGGGTGAAGCCGGCGTGCGCCGGCTCGCATCTTTCCCGACGCGCGAGGAAGCGCAGGCGAAGGTCGTTCAGATCGCCCTGAGCCCGGCGCGGCGCGTGGTCGGTGCCGCCATGGGTCCGGGCGGACGCGTCCTGGGCATCGTCAGGCAGATCGAGGAGAAGCTCGAGAAGAACGAGGCGATCGCCCGGGTCGGCTGATCGCGGCCCACCCCGGTGGTCCCGCCGTCGTCACGCCGCTCCCCGGGCGCCGGGATCACCGTCACCAGGAACATCATCCGCGGGCCTTCGGGTCCCGGACTGGCCCCTCGGGGTTAAAAGTCGCGCGTGCGGCTCCTCTCCGGCATCGAAGTCCCGCCCACGAAGAGGCAACACCATGTCCGACGAAACGAAGACGTTCGACGCGAAGATCAGCAAGCTCGGCGACGAGATCGCATCGCTCACGCTGAAGCAGGCCGTGGATCTCGCTGACTACATGAAGGAAACCTACGGCATCGAGCCTGCGGCTGGCGGCGCGGTCATGATGGCGGCACCCGGCGGCGGCGACGGCGGCGGCGCGGTGGCCGAGGAGAAGACCGAGTTCGACGTCGTGCTGGAGAGCAGCGGCGAGCAGAAGATCCAGGTGATCAAGGTCGTCCGCGAGGCGACAGGCCTCGGTCTCAAGGAGGCGAAGGACCTCGTCGACGGCGCCCCGAAGACCGTCAAGGAGAAGGTCTCCGCCGACGAGGCCAAGGCGCTCAAGGAGAAGCTGGAAGGCGCCGGCGCCAAGGTCGCGGTCAAGT
This sequence comes from Phycisphaeraceae bacterium, assembly GCA_019636755.1. Classification (GTDB taxonomy): domain Bacteria; phylum Planctomycetota; class Phycisphaerae; order Phycisphaerales; family SM1A02; genus JAHBWZ01. The sequence goes on from JAHBWZ010000003.1 coordinate 419,359, forward strand.
AATCACGGGCCGCGACCCGGTGGCCGCCACCGGTGCCGCACGGCCCGACCACCGGCACCCCCGGGCTTCCGGGCGAAGCCGGGACCCCATGCACAGCGAAGGCCCCGCGGATGCGTCCGCGGGGCCTTTTCCTGCGGTCAGCCCGGCGCGCTGGTCGGGCGGCCACTGGAGAGCAGGACGATGCCGGTCACGACGAGCGCGATGGCGAGCACCTTCCGCAGGGTGATCGACTCCCCAAGGAAGAGCGCCGCCAGCACCGTCCCGGCGACCGGCGCCAGGCCGAACGCGATCGGCTTGACTCTGGAGACCTCGCCGGAGGCGATCGCCAGGTAGAAGAAGATCATTCCCCCCGCGCCGGCGAGCAGGCCGGACCCGATCACCAGCCGGGTCAGGACGGCGCCGCCGGCGCCCGGCCAGCTGGTCGGTTCCCGACCGGCGCCGGCGACCCAGAACCAGTAGACGAGCCAGAGGACCGGCAGCGCCACCGCGGACCGCACCGCGATGGCCGTCACCGGGCCGACCCGGCCGGTGTGGAGGACGGATCTGGTGAAGACTTCGCCCGCGCCCCAGCAGAGCCCGGCAAGGATCGCAAACACGACGCTCCGCATGGACCTGACCCTTCGACCGACCCGGTCTCCCGATGGTCACGGCAAACCCGATGCCACCCGGACCGCCGATCGGGCACCACGGTCCGGCACACACCCCGCGCGTCGCCGATCGAACATCGCTGGCGGTATCGCCAGAAGGGTTCGGAGGGCCGGAACGATCTCCTTCAAAATTTCAAGACCGCGCACCCCCCGGCCTTGTGCGCGCGTCCGGGAATGAGTACCATCCGTGGCTCGGCGGATTGTTCGCTCGCCCGGACGCCGGTGATCGACAAGGGCCCCATTCCGACGCGCTCCGCCCGGGCGCGGTTCCGACCCGCAGTCCAGTCCTGCAGTTCCGTCCTGTTGTTGCTGCCCCCCGTGCCCTCTCCTCGAACCCAGCGATCGACGCACGCTCCGCGTGTCGTCGCGTGAGGCTGTTTCATGCTCAACCGCAAGGTGCGCGACTTCTCCAGGCGCGGCGATGCGATTCCCGTGCCGAATCTCACCGAGGTTCAGCGGGACGCATACGAGCGCTTCCTGCAGCTCGAACGCCCGCACAACGGTCGCGACGCGACGATCGGCCTGGAGTCGCTTCTGCGGGAGGTGTTCCCCATCGAGTCGTACGACGGCACGATGCGGCTGGAGTACCTCTATTACAAGCTTGACGAGGCGCGGTACACGCCGGAGGAGTGCAAGGAACTCCGGCTGACGTACGGCATGCCGTTCCGCGTCGCCGTCCGCCTGATCCGTGAAGGCGCCGAGGGCGTTCCGGACGAGGAGATCTATCTCGGCGAACTGCCGATCATGCTCGGCGGCGGCGAGTTCATCGTCAACGGCTCCGAGCGCGTCATCGTCAGCCAGCTGCACCGGTCGCCGGGCGTGGACTTCCAGGTCGCATCCCGCATCAACGATCGACCGCTCCACTCCGCCCGGATCATTCCGGAACGCGGATCGTGGATCGAGCTGGAGGTGGACAAGAAGGACCGGCTGATGATGCGGATCGACCAGTCGACCCGCATCCCGGCCACCACGTTCCTCCGCGCGCTCTGGGATCCGAAGAAGTGGGACGCGGCGAAGAAGGAGGGCGAGGAGCCCCGCCTCGCGTCGACCGAGGAGATTCTCAAGGAGTTCTACGAGTCGCACATCCACGAGATCAAGGTCGAGAAGCTCCGGCCCGACCACTTCTCCGCGGACGTGATCATCGACTCGGACACCGGCGAGGAACTCTGCCGGGTCGGCGTCCAGATCGGAGACGCCCTGGAGGCGATCCAGGCATCCCAGCTCTCGACCCTCCGCGTCATCGCGCCCACGGTCGACCCGCTCATTCTCAATACCCTGGCGGAAGAGCGCGTCGACTTCCTTGCCGAGGTGACCGAACACCAGGCCGCACTCCTGAAGATCTACGGCCGGCTCCGCCCGGGGAACCCGCCGCAGGTCGACAAGGCGCGACAGCTCTTCCGCGAGAAGTTCTTCGACGACAACCGCTATCGCCTCGGCAAGGTCGGACGGTTCCGCGTGAACCGGAAGTTCGAGACCGACCCGAAGTACTCGGTTGTCGAGGAAACGGTGCAGTACATCCGGCCCGAGGACTTCCTGGCGGTCGTCCGGTACATCCTCGCGCTGCGCGAGCAGCGGTCCGACGCGCACATCGACGATATCGACCATCTCGGCAACCGGCGTCTCCGCACGCTGGACGAACTGGCGGTGGAGGAACTCCGCAAGGGATTCCTCAAGCTCCGCCGCACGGTCCAGGAGCGCATGAGCGTCAAGAGCCCGGACGAACTGGCGAAGATCGCGGACCTGGTCAACAGCAAGTCCGTCTCGAGCGCGATCGACTTCTTCTTCGGCCGCAGCGAGCTTTCGCAGGTCGTCGACCAGACGAATCCGCTGTCCATGCTCGTGCACGAGCGGCGCCTCTCCGCGCTCGGACCCGGCGGACTCAACCGCAAGCGTGCCGGATTCGAGGTCCGCGACGTCCATATCTCGCACTATGGCCGTGTCTGTCCCATCGAAACGCCGGAAGGAACCAACATCGGCCTGATCTGCTCGCTCGGCATCTACTCCGAGGTCGATCCGTACGGCTTCCTGAGGACGGCGTACCGGGAAGTCCGGGACGGCAAGGCCACCGGGCGGATCGTCATGCTGCGGGCGGACGAGGAGATCAAGGCGGTCCTCGCGCCCAGCGAGGTCCTGGACGCACAGGGGCGCATCGCCGATGCGCAGGTACTTGCGCGCAAGGACGGCGAACTGGCCATCGTGCCCCGGGAGGACGTGCGGTTCATCGACGTCTCGCCCAAGCAGATCGTCGGCGTCTCGGCCGCGCTGATCCCCTTCCTCGAGCACGACGACGCCAACCGGGCGCTCATGGGATCGAACATGCAGCGACAGGCGGTCCCGCTCCTGGAATGCGACCCGCCCTACGTGGCGACCGGCATGGAGCAGGCGGTGGGCCGGCACTCGGGCATGCTCGTCAAGGCCCGGCGCGGCGGCACCGTCACCTACGTCGATGCGGACCGCATCGTCATCAATAACGCGGACGAGTACGAACTCAAGAAGTTCGTCGGGCTCAACGAGCGGACCTGCCAGTCCCAGAAGCCCATCGTGAAGCTCGGCCAGGCGATCGACGCGGACGAGGTCATCGCGGACGGCGCGTCCACCCGGCGCGGTGAACTGGCGATCGGCCGGAACATTCTCGTCGCGTTCAACACGTTCGACGGCTACAACTTCGAGGACGCCATCGTCATCTCGGAGCAGCTCGTGAAGGACGACGTCTACACGTCGATCCACATCGACTCCTTCGAGGTCGAGGTGCGCGAGACGAAGCTCGGCCGCGAGGAGTTCACGCGCGACATTCCGAACGTGTCGGAGAAGGCGCTTCGCAACCTCGATGAGAACGGGATCATCCGGATCGGCGCCCGCGTCGGCCCGGGCGACATCCTGGTCGGCAAGGTCGCACCGAAGTCCAAGAGCGAACTCACGCCCGAAGAGAAGCTCCTCCACGCGATCTTCGGACGGGCGGGCGAGGATGTGAAGAACGTCTCCCTCGAGGTCCCGGCCGGGTCCGAGGGCATCGTGATCGCCGCGAAGAAGTTCAGCCGCCGCGTTCATCTCAAGGACGAGCAGAAGAAGAGGCTCAAGGACGAGATGACGGAGTACGAGGCCGCGATGGACGAGAAGGCCATCGCCCTCTTCCGGCAGATGATCGAGAAGATGAATGCCGAGCTGGGCACGGAACTCGTCGACCCGACGACCCGGCAGAAGGTCGGCGCATCGGACATCCGGGAGGTCATCCTCGAACAGATCGAGACCTTCGACGAGAAATGGATCAAGGGCTCGAAGGAAGCGCGGGAACAGGCCCTCGTCATCAAGGGACAGTTCTGGCCGCGCATCGAGGGCGTGCGGAAGGAGAAGCGCCGCCGGCTCGAGCACATGAAGCGCGGCGACGAACTTCCGTCGGGCGTCCTGGAGATGGTCAAGGTCTACCTGGCCACGAAGCGGCAGCTCTCGGTCGGCGACAAGATGGCCGGCCGTCACGGCAACAAGGGTGTGATCGCCCGCATCGTGCCCGAGGAGGACATGCCGTTCCTCGAGGACGGCACGCCGGTGCAGGTGCTCCTCAACCCGCTCGGCGTTCCGTCGCGGATGAACGTCGGCCAGCTGCTCGAACTGAACCTCGGCTGGGCGGCTGCCGTCCTCGGATTCCAGGCGGTCACACCGGTGTTCGACGGCGCCACCGAGGCGCAGGTCCTCGCCGCGATCGACGAGGCGAACAGCCACGTCGCGTCCCGGCTGCAGGCCTTCGAGGAGACGGGACAGGATCCCGGCGCCCCGCGTGAACTCCTCGCGCGCATCCCGTACGGCGGCAAGGCGCAGCTGTACGACGGGCGCACCGGCGAGCCGTTCCGCCAGAAGGCCAGCGTCGGCTACATGTACCTGCTCAAGCTCCATCACCTCGTGGATGACAAGATCCACGCCCGCGCCACCGGCCCCTACAGCCTCATCACGCAGCAGCCGCTCGGCGGCAAGGCCCGGACCGGCGGCCAGCGCTTCGGTGAGATGGAAGTCTGGGCGCTGGAGGGTTACGGCGCCGCCTACGTGCTCCAGGAACTGCTCACCGTGAAGAGCGACGACGTCGAAGGCCGGACGAAGATCTACGACTCCATGGTCAAGGGAACCAACATTCTCGAGGCCGGCATGCCGGTGGTCTTCGACGTCCTCTGTCATGAAATCAAGGGTCTCGCACTCAACATCGTGCCGGAGAAACGGGACCAGGAGCCGTTGTCGGTGATCTGAGTCCGGGGGCGCACCACCGCGCCCGGGCCGACGTCGCTGCGACCGCTTCCGCTCCCCTCCCCTGTGCTCTCTCAACCCGCTCGCCGGACCATCCCCAATGGCTGAGACCGTCTACGACCGCGTCAACGATTACGGCCGCGTCAAGATCACCCTCGCGAAGGCGAACGACATCCGTTCGTGGAGCTACGGCGAGGTCAAGAAGCCCGAGACCATCAACTACCGGACCTATCGCCCGGAGCGGGACGGCCTGTTCTGCGAGCGGATCTTCGGCCCCGAGCGGGACTACGAGTGCTTCTGCGGCAAGTACAAGGGCACGAAGTACAAGGGCATCATCTGCGACCGCTGCGGCGTCAAGGTGACGCACAGCCGCGTCCGCCGGAAGCGGATGGGGCACATCAACCTCGCGGCCCCCGTGGTTCACATCTGGTTCTTCAAGGCGCTGCCCAGCCGGATCGGCACGCTGCTCGACATGAAGACCGCGGACCTGGAGAAGATCATCTACTTCCAGGACTACGTGGTCACGGATCCCGGAACGACGGAACTCACCGCGAAGCAGGTGCTGACCGAGGACGAGCATCGCGCCGCGGTCGAGAAGTTCGGCAGTTCCGCATTCGAGGCGCTCATGGGGGCGGACGCGATCCGTACGCTCCTCTCGCAGATCGACCTCCATGAACTGGCGGCGACGCTCCGCGAGGATCTCGCCGCGACGCGCAGCAAGCAGAAGCAGAAGGATCTCTCGAAGCGACTCAAGCTCGTCGAACAGATCCGCGGCTCCTCGCAGGATCCGACGTGCATCGTTCTCGATGTCTGCCCGGTGATCCCGCCGGACCTCCGGCCACTGGTCCTGCTGGAGAGCGGCAACTTCGCCGCCAGCGATCTCAACGACCTCTACCGCCGGATCATCAACCGGAACAACCGGCTGAAGAAGCTGATGGACCTCAATGCGCCGGAGGTCATCATCCGCAATGAGAAGCGGATGCTCCAGCAGGCGGTCGACGCGCTGTTCGACAACGGCCGCTGCCGCCGGCCCGTGGTCGGGTCGAGCAACCGGCCGCTCAAGTCGCTGACCGACATGATCAAGGGCAAGCAGGGCCGGTTCCGCGAGAACCTGCTGGGCAAGCGCGTCGACTACTCGGCGCGGTCCGTGATCGTCGTCGGACCGGAACTCAAGCTCAACCAGTGCGGGCTTCCCAAGAAGATCGCCCTGGAGCTGTACCAGCCGTTCATCATCCGGAAGCTCAAGGAACACGGTCTCGCGGACACCATCAAGAGCGCCAAGCGGATGCTCGAGCGCCGGGATCCCGAGGTCTGGGACATCCTCGAGCAGGTCATCCACCAGCACCCCGTGCTTCTCAATCGCGCACCGACGCTCCACCGCATGGGCATCCAGGCATTCGAGCCGGTGCTCGTCGAGGGGAACGCGATCAAGATCCATCCGCTCGTCTGCACGGGCTATAACGCCGACTTCGACGGCGACCAGATGGCCGTCCACCTGCCCCTCTCGGTCGAGGCGCAGGCGGAAGCGCACATCCTGATGCTGTCGACGAACAACATCTTCTCGCCCGCGCACGGACGGCCCATCATGTCCCCGAGCCAGGACATCGTGATGGGCATGTACTTCCTGACGTACATGGACGAGGAACGCCGGGCGGAACTGGAAGACGCGATCGCGGCGGCGCGGCAGACCGGCGGCCGCTATCCCGTGCGCCGGTTCGCGGGCAAGGAGGAGGTCCTCCTGGCCTATGACCACCGGCAGATCGACCTCCACGAGATCGTCGAGGTCCGCCTGCGGGACTTCCGGGACGTCGTCTCGAAGGAGAGCGGCGCCGCGGCCCCCCTCCCGGCGAACGGACGCCTGCTCACCACCGCAGGCCGCGTGATCTTCGCCGACGTTCTCCCGCCCGGCATGGCGTACTACAACTGCACCCTCGGCAAGAAGGGATGCAGCGCGGTCATCGACGACTGCTACAAGCGGCTCGGACGTCCCGCGACGATCGACCTGCTGGATGACATGAAGTCGCTCGGCTTCCGCGCGTCGACCATCTCCGGTCTCTCGATCGGCATCACCGATCTCCGGATCCCGTCCGACAAGACGAGGCTCATCGAGGAGACGCAGAAGAAGGTCGACCGCGTGGAGCGGAGCTTCGACGCCGGTGCGATCACCGAACGGGAGCGGTACAACCAGCTTCTCGACCACTGGGCCCACTGCCGTGAAGCCATCACCTCGGCCCTCGTGGAGACGCTTCGGAAGGACCGCCGCGACCCGGCGACCGGCGGCGAGATGCCGATCGACTCCCGCGACGGCGCCAAGTACCTGAATCCCGTGTACCTGATGAGCACGTCGGGCGCCCGCGGAAACATCAGCCAGATGCAGCAGCTGGCGGGCATGCGCGGACTCATGGCCAAGCCGAGCGGCGAGATCATCGAGACGCCGATCCGCGCCAACTTCCGCGAAGGTCTCAACGTTCTCGAGTACTTCTCATCGACGCACGGCGCCCGCAAGGGCCTTGCGGACACGGCGCTCAAGACCGCAGACTCCGGATACCTCACCCGCAAGCTCTACGACGTCGCCCAGTCGGCGGTCATCCTGGAGCGTGACTGCGGTTCGAGGCAGGGCGTGGTCAAACGGGCGCTGTACAAGGGCGAGGAGGTCGACGTCCCGCTTCGCGAGTCCATCATCGGACGGACCAGCATCAGTTCCATCGTGCACCCGGTCACCGACGAGTCGATCGTCCGGGCGAACGAACTCATCACGGCGGAGATCGCCGCAAAGATCGAGCGGATCGGCATCGATGCCGTCCATGTGCGTTCGCCGCTCACCTGCGACACCGCACGCGGCATCTGCGCAACCTGCTACGGCATGGACATGTCGACCGGCCAGGTCGTCGAAGAGGGCATGGCGGTGGGAACCATCGCCGCGCAGTCGATCGGCGAGCCCGGCACACAGCTCACGATGCGCACGTTCCACACCGGCGGCGTCGCCGCCCGCGGGTTCGTGGAGACCAACATCAAGGCCGCTCACAAGGGCGTTCTGGAGCTGCGCGACTGCAATGACGTCGAGTTCTCGGTCGGCGGCGAGATGAAGCGGACCGCCCTGAAGCGGAACGGCGAACTGCTGATCCGCGACGACAAGGGCCGCGAACTCGAGAAGCACAAGGTCCCCTACGGCGCGGTCATCCACGCCGCGACCGGAAGCCAGGTCGTCAAGGGCCAGCTGCTGGTCGAGTGGGACCCGCACCGCACGCCCATCCTTGCCGAGAAGGACGGCATCGTCCGGTTCAAGGACATCATCCCCGGCGAAACCGTCCGCGAGGATGCGATCAAGGGCCGGCAGACGACGGAACTCATCGTCACCGAGCACACCGGCGAGCGGCATCCGCAGATCCTCGTCGTGGATGCCAGCGACCAGATCCTGGACTTCCACCACCTGCCGGCCAAGGCTCGCATCGAGGTGAAGGAAGGCGAACAGGTGCGTGCCGGCACGATGCTCGCCCGGCAGCCGAAGGACGTGAAGGGCTCGGCAGACATCGTCGGTGGTCTGCCGCGCGTCACCGAGATCTTCGAGGCGCGCCAGCCCAAGGATCCGGCCGTGACGGCGGAGATCTCGGGGCGGATCGAGCTCTACTCCGACCGGCGCAAGGGCAAGATGACCATCCGCGTCGCCTCCGAGGCGGGCATCGAGCACGATCACCACGTGCCCCAGGGCAAGCACCTTCTCGTGCACGCCGGAGACGAGGTGCGGGCAGGCGATCCCCTCACCGAGGGCCCGCTCATCCCGCACGACATCCTGCGCATCCAGGGCGAGGAAGCGCTCTACAAGTACATGCTGGAGGAAGTCCAGAACGTCTATCGCCAGCAGGGCGTCCCGATCTCGGACAAGCACATCGAGGTGATCCTCAGGCAGATGCTGAGCAAGGTCCGGGTGATCGACCCGGGCGACTCGACGCTCCTGCCGAACGAAGTCGTTGACAAGCACCACTTCCGAGCCGTCAACCAGGCGCTCGCCGACCAGCTCCGCGTCACGGATCCGGGCGATACCCGGCTCCCCATGAACGCGCTCGTCTCCCGCGCCGAGGTGCAGGAGGAGAACGCGGTCGCGGAGGCGGAAGGCAGGGAGATCGCGAAGACCAAGAAGCCGCGGCCGGCGAAGGTGGCAACCCTGCTGCTCGGGATCACCAAGGCGTCGCTCCAGTCCGAGTCCTTCCTCTCCGGAGCCAGTTTCCAGGAGACCACAAAGGTGCTGACGGAGGCCTCGCTGCGCGGCGCGGTCGACGACCTGCTCGGCCTGAAGGAGAACGTGCTGCTGGGTCACCTGATCCCGGCCGGGACCGGCTTCGATCCCTATGCCCGCATGCGGGTCCGGCCGCTGGTCGAGCCGCCGTCGCCGGAGGAGGACGAGGCGATCATGCGTCGCACGGCGACCGAGGTCGCGGAATCCCTGGGGGCGGAGCGAGCGTCCGCCGCCGTGGAAGTCCTCGCGCTCTCGCAGTCCCAGGCCGGCGTCGGCGAGAACTGACGCCCCGCCACCGGCAGACGGAACCGGGCGACCCGGCTCCGATATCTCCCCGGTGCCCGATCACCGACGACCCGCGGCAGGTGCCGCGGGTCGTCGCCTTTCCGGGACGCACTGCAGGCCGGGCGATCCGTCTCCGGCGATGCGCCGGGTGGACGGCATCCGGCCGGACACCCGAATTGCCCGGGTTCCGTCATCGTGTACCATGAGTCTGATTGGAGAAGTCGGGACGGCGAGCGCGTCCCGATGCATCCTGAAGTTCCGGCGGTGTGGAGATCTCGGATCGCCGCACCCCTCTGTCGCTTCGAGACGCCACGACCCACCGGCAACCGCCGGGACAAGCCCTGGAGTACGGGACCCATGATCTCCTCGCGAGCCGCGTTTCTGATCGGACTGCTCGCCGCCACGTTCCCGGTGATGGCACTGGCCGCGGATCCTCCCCTGCTCAGTCCCAGAGCGATTCCCACGAGGCAGGCCACTGCCTCGCTCTCCGTCCCGCATGACGCCACCGGGCGCCTGATCATCAAGTTCAGCGACGGACTCCGCGGGCGCGCCGCCGCGGACGGCTCGCTGCGCAAGCTCTCGTCGACGCCAACGCCGGATCTCGACGGCATTCTCGCGCGATTCAGAATCGTCCTCCGTCCAGCGTTCGAGCAGAGCGAGGAGTTCCTGGCGCAGCTCGAAGCACGCGCCCGCGCTCACTCGAACCGGCTCCAGCCGGATCTTGCCGGCATCGTGTACGCCCACACCAGCCGCGGCAACCTGCTCGCCGCCGCCCGGGCGCTGAACGATCTCCCGGAGATCGAATGGGTGGAGATCGAGCAGGTCCGGCGACTCGCCAGCGGGGCGATCCCCGCCGCGGCACTCGTACCGGGCGCATGCTGCCTCCCCGACTACACCTGCGTCGACGGCATCGAGCCGACCGATTGCGTTGCCATCGGTGGCGTGGCCCAGGGGAACAACACCGTCTGCGCGAACCCGGTCTGCGGCTCCTGCTGTCTCGATCCGGGAACCGGGCTCTGCCGGGACTTCCGGGATGAGGACGTCTGCGTCAACACGCTTGGCGGTACCTATCAGGGTGACTTCGTCAGCTGCTCCACGCCGGGTACGGACTGCTTCGTCGGCGGCGCCTGCTGCCTGGGCGATGCGTTCTTCACGTGCACCGAACTGACGGAGGATGACTGCCTTGCCCAGGGCGGAACGTTCCAGGGCGTCGGTGTGCCGTGCCCCGCCTCCGGGCGATGCGGAAGCTGCTGCCTCGACGAGGAGACGTGCGTCGGCCGGTTCACGATCGACGTCTGCGGCGCGGGTGGCGGCATCTTCGTCTTCGCGACCGACTGTGCCGGGATCGACTGCTCGGAGGTGAATGGCTGCGGGGAAAGCGCGACCGGCGACTGCTTCGACCCGCCGGGCAACGGAACACCGTTCTGCGACGATGCCGACTGCTGCAACCTGGTGTGCCAGATCGGCCCGCTCTGCTGCGACGAGAACTGGCCCTTCGGATGGGATCCGTTCTGCGCCGCGGTGGCCAACCTCTTCTGCAACGGCGGTGACCGCTGCGCATCACCGATCAATGACAGCTGCTTCGAACCGCACGACACCGGCGGGTGCAACGACCCCGGCTGCTGCCTGCTCGTCTGCGGACTCAACCCCGGCTGCTGCATGGGCACCTGGGACGCCACCTGCGTGGCGCTCGCCCAGGTGTTCTGCGCTACTCCTGAGCCGCCGGATGCGCCGACGCCGAACCTCGAGCCGTACCAGGGGTACCTGACCCCGGCGCCGTACGACCCGGTCCCGGACGCATATCTCAATACGCCGGTGGGCCTGGGCTTCTTCGGCTTCAACGGCGTCGGCTTCAACCTCAGGAGCGAGGGCGAGCCGTATGAGGATCTCAACGGCAACGGCTGGTGGGATATCGGCGAGCCCTTCGATGACCTCAACGGCAACGGCGTGTGGGACAAGCCCGCCGGACTGTACGGCTTCGCGGAGGAGCTGTACCGGGTCTGGGGACTGGACTCGTTCGGCCAGGGCAACCTCGCCCGTGGAAAGACGATCCGCGTCGGCGTCATCGAGTGGGGCGCATTCCCGGAGCACGAGGCCTACGACGTCATCGTGGAACCCGGCCAGACGGTGATCACCATCGACGAGGTGACGGAGCCCGATCACGGGACCGCCTGCCTCTCGATCATCGGATCGCGCGAGGACGGGATCGGACTGACCGGCATCGCACCGGAGTCTGAACTCTGGTTCTTCCCGCTCACCTCCGCAGAGCAGGGCTATCGCGAGCCTGCCGCATGGGCGAGCGCCCTCGCGGCGTTCCGGGCAGGCGACGTGCTCTCGTGCTCCTACGGCCCGGGGCCGCCGGTCGGCAACCTCAACAACTCGCAGGTGGCCTGGACGCTGATCAGGCTCGCGTCTGACCTCGGCATCACGGTCTGCATTGCCGCCGGCAATGACTGCTACAACCTTGACGATGCTCCGGACCTCGGAGACAGCGGCGGCGTGGTCGTCGGTGCCTGCTCCCCGGGCTCGAACCAGTATCGCCTCGGCTTCTCGAACCGGTACCGCGAAGCCGATCCGCAGATGGAGCGCAGCAACATCGTCCATGCGCGGGCATGGGGATCGTTCGTCGCGTCCGCCGGGTACGGCAACCTCTTCGCGGTGGACGGGCCCGCCGGATCGGGCGTGAACCGGAACCGGACGTACACGATCAACTTCGGCGGAACGAGCGCGGCGTCCCCGATCGTCGCCGGCATCCTCGCGAACCTGCAGGGCCTCGCGAAGCAGATCTATGGCATTCCGCTCTCGCCGGCCAACCTGCGGATCGTCTGCGGCATGCCCGGCGGCGTCGTCACCACGCCGATCTTCCAGCCCGCCGGCTACGACGATCAGAACCCGTGCGGGCTCGATCTCGACCCCGAGCAGGACCCGACCCGGCTGGGTGTCCTCATCAACGTGGCCGGCAGCTTCGGCAGTGCCGCGTCCACCATGCTCAACCAGGGCAGCGCCGGCTTCGCGGATTCTCCGCTGATCCAGGACATCGCGATCCTGCGCGGAAACCGGCTCTTCGGAAACCGGTTCTCGGTGATGGGCTCGGACAACAACTACCTGGTGCTGGAGTCCGTCCATGTCGACCGTTCGGAGACGCCGTACCGGCCTCCGACCGGTGGCCCCGCGGGCGGCATCGGCGGCGGCAATGCCAATGTGCCCGAAGTCCGGAACGCCACCTACCTGGCGACCGGCCAGATCACGGATGTCGTGGCCGTCGGCCTCTCGCTCGTGGAGAACCCGACGGGTTTCTTCGCCGGCGTTGAACTCGGAACCCGCGACGTTCCCGTGATCGTCTTCGTCGAGGCGTACGACTGGCTGCTGCGGCGCTGGCAGTATGCCGCGATCGAGTATGTTGCGGCCGGCGGCGCGGACGAGGCCGGCAATGACGTCAACGTCGGCGGCGCGCTGCCCTCGGCCCAGCGTTTCGTGCGGCAGAGCGACGGTCGCGTCCTGGTCCGCGTCTGGACCTATGGATTCGTCGGCGCGGACGACACCTCTGGACCCAGCCGATATCGGAACCGGATCGACCTGATCCAGATCCAGATCGGCCAGGAATTCGGCGAAGGCTGATCTCGATTCTCCGGCGGACGACGTCCACCGCCACCCGTGATCGATGTCCGGCCCCGGAGCACGCCGCTCCGGGGCCGGTTTCATGGACCGGACCTCGCGAACCTCCGCCCCGCAACTTCTTGCCCCGGCCGGATTGGCGGGTAGGCTAGCCCTGCCCCCCCCTCCCGTGAACGGACAGAGGAACCTGCATGATCGATCGACGCCTGCTGCCGACCATCCTGCTTCTGACACTGCTCGCAGCCCCGGTCGCGGCACATGCCCAGCATGGAAGCCTGACCATCATGGGGCTGCCGGACCTGGTCGCACGACTGGGCACCGATACGCCGGACGGAACGGGCGTGGTGGTCGCGGAGATCGAGGCGCTTGCGTCCGGGGCCTACGGCCCGAATCAGGCGAACGCGGACTTCACCGGCAAGTCGTTCTACGAGATGAGTGGTCCGGCCGGCGTCTCCAGCCATGCCACGACGGTCGGGAAGTTCTTCTTCGGGAACGCGTGGAGCATGGCGCGGGGGGTGAACGAGATCTACCTCTTCGAGGCAGGACACTGGCTCCTGGCCGGGTACCTTCGCACGACGTCCGGAAGTACCGTGCCGCCGCTGCCTCCGCCGGCGGGGGTACGCATCATGAACAACTCCTGGATCGCGTCCTTCAACAACGTGTCGCTGGACAATATCGCGCTGCGACGCGCCGACTTCGTCGTGTCACGTGACAGCATGCTGATCACCAACGGCGTCAACAACGGCGGTGCAAGTCAGCCGCTGCTCAGCCACATGTTCAATGCGATCTGCGTCGGCGTGCGCGGCGGCACGCACACCTGGGTGGACACGGCTGCGGCCTACGACGGACCCGGGCGCATGAAGCCGGAGATCGTCGCGCCGGACGACTACTCCAGTTTCGCCACCCCGATGGCGGGCGCCGCCTATGCCCTGCTCCTCGAGACCGTCGATACCTGGGCCGGCCTGCTGGGGAACCCGGTCGCCGACCGGACGGAGGTGCTCAAGGCGGTCCTCCTGGCGGGCGCGCGGCACGAGAACCTCTTCACCGGAACGTGGACGAACAATCCGGCGACAGAAGGACCCCAGCGCGGCGTCACGGCACGGCCGATCGATGAGCGCGTCGGCGTCGGCACGGTCAACATCGATCGCAGCCATCGCATCCTGACGGGGCTTCAGCAGCCGGGACTCCAGACGCCGCCCGCCCTGCCCCACATCGGCCATGCCGGCTGGCACCTGGCGGCCATTCCGAAGGACGAGAGCCACTGGTGGCGCTTCCGCCTCACGAAGTCCGCCGACGAGATCTCCATCGTGGCGACCTGGCATCGCTTCGTCCGGGACAACTTCACATTCTGGTCGCTGGCGAACATCGACCTGCACCTCTGGAAGGTCGGTTCGAAGGGGCAGCTCGAGCCGCTGACCGGCGACGACGGCGTCGGCATCTTCGCGGGCGGGAATGTCGCGTCCGTGAGCACCGTCGACAACGTGGAGCACCTCTACATCACCGGACTGGCGCCCGGTGAGTACCTGCTCGAAGCGCGTCGCATCGACGCGGTCGCCACGCCGAACGGCCCCTGGTCGGTCGCCGTCGCGTGGCTCATGCCGGAGACCTCCTTCACGGCGCCGGAGGACCTCGATGGCGACGGCGCCGTCGGCTTCTCGGATCTCCTTCTCCTGCTGGCCGCGTGGGGACCGTGCGGCACACCCTGCCCCGCGGATCTCGATGGTGACGGCACCGTCGGCTTCTCCGACCTGCTCCTGCTCCTGTCCGCGTGGAGCCAGTGATTCCACGCACCGCCGCCTGACCGGGAGCGCCCTGCACGCCGGCGTGTCGCGCACGCCGATGCGGTACGCTGTCGACGATGCAGGATCGGCCAGGTCGATCGATCAGGTCCGGCCAGCCGGCGCGCGGCGCGCGGCGCGGCGCTCTTCGCCCGCGTCAGTTCCCCGCGTTCGCGCTGCTCGGTCTGATCCTGGCCTTCTTCGCGGTATTCCTGCTCTACCCGATCTGGCTGACGCTTCGCGGCGGCTTCGAAGCACGCGACGGTGGCTTCACGCTCTTCCACCTCCTGGAGGTCTTCCGGGATCCCCTGTCCCGGCGCGGCCTCGTCAACGCTGTCGGTGTCGCCGTCTGTACGACCGCGCTGTCGATCGTCCTGGCGCTGCCGCTCGCGGTACTGCAGGCCCGCTTCGAGTTCCCGTTCCGGCGGACCGTCGGCGCGCTCGTCCTGGTGCCGCTGATCCTCCCGCCGTTCGTCGGCGCCATCGGGCTGCACCAGCTTCTCGGCCGTACCGGCGCCCTGAACAGCCTCCTGATGTCGCTCGGGCTCGTCGACGAGGGCATCGACTTCCTCGGCACCGGCGGCTTCTTCGCGATCGTCATCGTCGAGGCGCTGCACCTCTACCCGATCCTCTACCTCAACCTGGTCGCCGCGCTCGCGAACCTCGATCCTGCGCTGGATGAAGCGGGCGAGAGCATGGGCGCCTCGGCGTGGCGCCGCTTCCGAGACATCACGCTGCCGCTCATCCGACCCGGCCTCTTTGCGGGCTCCACCATCGTCTTCATCTGGTCGTTCACGGAACTCGGCACGCCGCTCATCTTCGACTTCCAGGAGATCACGCCGGTCCAGATCTTCAATGGCCTGAAGGAGATGGCGACCAGCCGTCAGCCCTATGCGCTGACCGCCGTGATGCTCGCGTCCTCGGTGCTCTTCTATGTCCTCGGACGCCTGGCGCTCGGCGGTCGCGCGTACGCCATGTACGCCAAGGCGTCCATTCATGCGCAACCGATTCCACTGGGCCGGATCCGCGGCATGCTGGCGGCCGCGGCATGCCTGACCGTGATCGGACTCGCGGTGCTGCCGCACCTGGGCGTGATCCTGGTGAGCCTGACGCCGAGCAGCGCGTGGCACGGCACGATCCTGCCGCCCGCGCTGACGCTCGGGAATTTCGACCAGGCCCTCGGCCATCCGCTCGCGGTCGGCTCGATCCGCAACAGCCTCATCTACGCCTCGCTCGCCATGGGCATCGACCTCGTTCTCGGCGTCCTGATCGGCTACCTCGTCGTCCGGACGCGCCTGCCGGGGCGTTCCCTCATCGACGCGCTGTCCATGCTGCCGCTCGCGGTCCCCGGGCTGGTGATGGCGTTCGGATACGTGGCGATGTCCCTGCGATGGCCGCTGGGTCCGGGCGGGCCGCTGGAGGGCACGATGGATGTGCTGGGGGCGGATCCGAATCCACTGCCGCTGCTCGTCATCGCATACGCGGTCCGTCGACTGCCCTATGTCGTTCGATCGACGATCGCCGGCCTCGAGCAGACATCGGGCGAACTCGAGGAAGCGGCGCTGAACATGGGCGCCGGCCGCACCCGCGCCGTCGTCACGATCATCCTGCCCCTCATCGCCGCGAACCTCATCGCGGGCGGACTGCTCGCGTTCAGTTTCGCGATGCTCGAGGTTTCGGACTCACTCATCCTCGCGCAGCGGGAACGGGACTTTCCGATCACCAAGGCGATCTACGTGCTCTTCGACCGCCTGGGCGACGGCCCCGCCATCGCGAGCGCGATGGGCGTCTGGGGCATGCTGCTGCTCGCGGTCACGCTGATCGGTGCCTCGGCGATGATGGGGAAGAAGATGGGCGCGATCTTCCGCGTGTGAGAGCACCGCGCGCCGATGCACAGCCGGATCGTGCCGCCACGTCCTCCCGGTTCGACCCGTGTCGCGCATCCCGGCCGCCCGAAGCGCCGGGTTCCGGGGGGACCGGCAACCCGGAACGCCCCCGAACACGGCATCGATCCTCCAGGCGGGGTCCCTGTGCCGCATTGACCACGCCGCCGCGCGGTGTACGCTGGGCCCCGGATCTTCTCCCGGATCCGGCCAGACGCGAGGAACACCGCCATGCCCAGCACCGCCGCCCTTCCCCTTGCCTCGATCCTCCTCAGCGCACTCGGTGGCGATCCGGCCATCGCGTATGGTCCCGGCGTTGCGGGCGCGATCCCGGACAACGACATCGTGGGCTTCGTCTCACCGATCGTCGTCGCGCGTTCGTTCCCGATCACCACCGTCGCGGTCCGGATCAATGGACTGACCCACGGCTACTGCAGTGATCTCACGATCGAACTGCGCCGCCCGGGCCTCGGCGCCCCGTTCCTGCTGTGCATCAACATCGGCAACGGCAATTCCGCAGACTTCGGCGGCGACTACACGTTCTCCGACACCGGCGCCGATCTCTGGCAGACCGCGCAGGGCCAGGGCGGACTCTGGGTAATCCCGCCCGGCGACTACCGGGCCAGCGGCGCGGGCGGCACCGTGCACTCGCTGAGTGACCGCTACTCGGGCGAGGATGCGCAGGGCACCTGGCTGCTCCGCATCGTCGACGATGACTGGCTGGTCGCCGGCACCTTCGAGTCCTGGGAACTGCACCTGGGCGGCGGACCGCCCTGTCCGCCCGGTGGGCCTGCCGGTGACCTCAACGGCGATGGCACCGTCGACTTCGCCGACCTGCTCATCCTCGTCGGCCAGTGGGGCGCCACCGACTGCGTGCGCTGAGACTCCGGTGCAAGATGCCTCCGCCGCGGGGCCGCGCCCGGTCCCGCCCGCACCTGTGTCCGCGGCCCACGGCGGCCGGGGGATCGACACCGGCCCGCCCCCCCCGGGCGGACTGTCGGCCGGACGGACCCTGGCAGTGCCACCGATCGAGGATGCGCAGCGCCGTCCGGGGACAACCGCATCCGGCCTTCGAGGACCACCGCGGGGACACCGCACCCCGGGCAGGGTGCGGACGATCTCCCGCACACGCAGCGACGGGAGGCACCGGCGTGCGGATCCGCCTCGACGTCAGTCCCGGAGGATGTCTCCATGGGGGTGCCATGCACGCCGCCTCGGAAGGCCGCGTGCATGGCACGCCGCCGCCGCGCCGTGCGGCCATGGGGTGCCAGGCACGCCGCGGTGGCCCCCCTGGTGCAGGCGTGCCATGCACGCCGCCTCGGAGGGCCGCGTGCATGGCACGCCGCCGCCGCGCCGCGAACCTCGCCTCGCGACGGCATGCGAGCCTCGCCGCCGGTGCGCGGCCGGTGTTCATGGCCAATCCGCTGCGCCGCACCGACTCCGTCGACGGCACGCATGCCGCGACGTTCGGCGCAGGGGACAGCGGCCGGTGCCCGACCCTGCCGCGGTCGACCCGCGCAGGGTCAACCGCACGGTCCCTGTCACGTCGCAGCGCCGGCCCGCATCCGGCACCGGGACGGCGGAACGGCCGCGGCGGATCGATCGCACCCCGCCGCTTATACTGCCGGCCCTCCTCGGACGGCCCCACATGCCCTTTACGCTTACGCCCGATCAAGGCTTCGACGTCGATGTCGAGTCGACCGCATACCTCAAGGACCGGCCGAAGGTTCCCGACCGCTGGGTGCTGAACTTCGGACCGCAGCACCCCGCCACCCACACGACGCTCCGCATCATCCTGGAACTGGACGGCGAGCGCGTCGCCCGGGCCACTCCGCACATCGGGTACCTTCATTCCGGCTTCGAGAAGCTGGCCGAGCATCACGACTGGAACCAGTACGTCTGCACGGTCAGCCGGATGGACTATGTCTCGCCGATCGTGAACGACATTGCGTGGCACCACGCGGTGGAGCGGCTGTTCGACATCGACCTCACACCCCGCTGCAAGGTCATCCGGACGATCCTCTGCGAACTCGGCCGGATCCAGAACCACCTGCTCTGCGTCGGCGCCGCGGCGCTCGACCTGGGCGCATTCACCGGCTTCCTGTACGGGTTCAATGAGCGGGAGTTCATCTACGACATCATCGACTACGTCTCCGGCCAGCGCTTCCATCCGGACTACACGCGCGTCGGCGGCCTGAAGAATGATCTGCCCGACCAGGAAACCTTCCGCCGGATGGTCCGGAACTTCATCGACGTCCGGATGCCGAAGGCGATCGGCGACATAGAGACCCTCCTGAATCGCAACCGGATCTTCATCGACCGCGTGCAGGGCGTCGGCGTCATCTCGCGGCAGGATGCGATCGCATGGAGCCTGGCAGGCCCGGTCGCCCGTGCGTCGGGCGTCCGCCGCGACGTCCGCAAGGATGATCCCTATCTCTGCTACGCCCCGAACTGGGATGACGACGGCGCGGAGCCGGTGAAGTTCAGCATTCCGATCGCTTCTGAAGGCGATTGCCTGGCGCGATACCTCGTCCGTCTCGAAGAGATCCGGCAGTCGATCCGCATCATCGACCAGCTCATCGATCGCATTCCCGGCGGACCGCTCAACGCCGCCGTCAACGCGAAGAATGTCAAGCCGCCGAAGGGTGATGTCTACGGCTCCATCGAGGGCGTCATCCAGCAGTTCGAACTGATCATGACGAACCGCGGGTGGGATGCGCCGATCGGCGAGTGCTACGGCTGCATCGAGGGCCCGAACGGAGAACTCGGGTACTACCTCGTCTCCGACGGCACACGCTGCCCGTGGCGAGCCGCGACGCGCCCACCGTCATTCATTCATTTCTCCGTATTCCCGAAACTGCTCGAGGGCCACATGCTGGCGGACCTGGTCGCCGTACTCGGTTCGCTCAACATCATCGCGGCCGAACTCGATCGCTGAGTTCACGGCCCGCGACATCGCATGCACGCCTCTCCTCCCCTGTCCCGTTCACGCCGGAGCCCGCGAAGATGGCCTGGATCGTCAAGCCCTCGGCGACCATGAAGACACCGGGTCGCGCCGAACCGTACCTGACCGCGGATCACCGCGCGCAGTACGAACGCGACATCCTGCCGCGATACGCGGACCGGCAGGGCGCGCTTCTGCCCATCCTCCACGACATCCAGCACCGGCACCACTGCATCCCGTGGCAGGCCATGCGCGAGGTCGCCGAGTTCCTGGGAATCGCCCCCAGCGAGGTGCTCGATGTCGTCTCGTTCTACGAGGAGTTCACGACCGAGGATCACCGCCGCGGGAAGTACACCATCGGCATCTGCCAGTCGATCGCCTGCGAGGTCTGCGGCCACCCGGCACTCCTGGATCACCTGCGCGCCCGACTGGGCATCGAACCGCACGAGACCACCGACGACGGACGGTTCACCCTGCTCGCCATGGAGTGTCTGGGCGCCTGCGAAGGTGCGCCGTGCGCGCTGATCAACGAGGATCGGCACGACAACCTGACCATCGAACGTCTTGACGCACTCCTGGACCGGCTTCCATGACCCGGACGCCGGACCCGAAGCCGCTCGCCCGCTGCCTCGGCGAGTTCGTCGGGCACATCGTCCGCGCCGTCCGGACATCCCCGACGCGCGGCGAACGACACGAAGTCGCCCGGCGGGTGGAGGAGTCCCGGCGCGGCCGGATCGTCCTCCGGCGCACGACGATCGACGAGATCGAACACCGACCCGACCATCCGTCGTAACCAGCACTCCAGGTCTCTTCACGTTCCCATGCCTGTCACCGAACCAGTCCTGACCCGCCGCATTCCGACCGCGCCCTGGGGCGATCCGCGCGACCGCCGCATCATCGGCTACGACGAGTACGTCCGGACCGGCGGATATGAGACGCTGCGCCGCGCGCTTACCATGGACCCCTCCTCGCTCGTGCAGACGGTCAAGGAGAGCGAACTCCGCGGCCGCGGCGGCGCCGGGTTCCCGTGCGGGCTCAAGTGGACATTCCTGCCTCCTCCCGACGGCAATCGCAGGTACCTGGCCATCAACTGCGACGAAGCCGAGCCCGGCACCTTCAAGGACCGCCTGCTCTGCGACTACGACCCGCATCTCGTCCTCGAAGGCATTGCCATCACCTGCTGGGCGTGCAGGCTTGACACGGCCTACTTCTTCATCCGCGGTGAATACCACCACCAGGCGAAGATCGTGGAGCGCGCCATACGGGAGGCGTACGAGAAGGGCGTCTTCGGCGGCCGCGGACTCATGCAGGCGTGCGACTTCAAGGTGGACTGCCACATGCACCGTGGCGCCGGCGCCTACATCTGCGGCGAGGAGACGGGACTTCTGGAGGCCGTGGAGGGCCGGCGCGGCTGGCCGCGGCTCAAGCCACCGTTCCCCGCCGTCAAGGGACTCTTCGGCCGGCCGACGATCGTCAACAACGTGGAGACACTGGCCGCGGTCGTGCCGATCGTCGATCGCGGCGCCGCGTGGTGGAAGTCAATGGGCACCGCGTCATCGATCGGTGCACCGGGCTCCTACGGCCCCAAGCTCATGGGTGTCTCCGGCCACGTCAATCGACCGGGGGTCTACGAGTGCGATCTCGGCATCCCGCTGCGGAAACTGGTGGACGAGTTTGCCGGCGGCATGCGCGCCGGACGACGGTTCAAGGGCGCCATCGCCGGCGGCGTCTCGATGGGCATTCTCGGGCCCGACCAGTTCGATGCGGAGATGGACTTCGACATCGGGCGCCGATACGACGTCATGGGCCTCGGCACGGCGTGCCCGACCATCTTCGACGATCAGACCGATATGGTCGCGGTCGCGCGCAACATCTCCCGCTTCTTCAGCAACGAGTCCTGCGGCCAGTGCACCCCCTGCCGCGAAGGTGCCCAGTGGATGTACAGGCTTCTGTGCCGCATCGAGGAAGGTGATGCAACCACGAAGGACCTCGACCTCCTCAACGAGCTCGCGGGATCCATGGGCATCATTCCCGGCACGACGATCTGCGGCCTTGCCGACGGTCACAACTGGGCGGTCCGCACGATTCTCAACAAGTACTGGGCCGAGTTCGCCGGGCGCGTAAAGCCCTCGTATCACGGCCTGACGGTGAGCGCGGGACGTGCGGACGGAGTGTCCTCGGCGCGCATCGTCGGCGCAACCGGCGCCTGAGGCGCCGCTGCGGTCGCCGTCGGGTTCCCGATGCATGTGCGTCGCGCGCTGCAGGCCCGGGAGGCCGCCAACCTCCTCAGGCGCGACCGATGGTGTGCTGCCATGGCCTGTCGGCGCGCAGGGAGCGGACGTGTGCCCGGGCGTGTCCGGCAGGGTCATGGTCCACCGCCTGCGCGACCTGTCCGTCCGGCGTCGCACCTCCGCGCCACGCCCGGCCCGACTCACCGTCCCATCATGATCACCACGCCCAGGATGTGCCCCGCCAGGATCAGCAGGCTCAGCACGATCGCCACCCACGCATGCGCCGCGCCGCGCCGCTGGGGCATGCGGCGGCGGGCGACGAGGCCGGCGATCGCGAGGGCGATGGCAATCGGCGCCAGGATCACGCCGACGATCGGAATCAGCGCGAACACCGAGACGTAGTACGCGGCCAGCGCCAGGGGATTCCGGTACGGGATGAGCGTGGCGATCGGGCTGTCCGGCTCGGCTCCGGTCGCGGGGTCGTACTCGGTCGGCGGCGTGGACGGGACGGGTGCGCCGGGCATCCGCGCTGCGGCGGACGACGACGGGTCCCTGACCGCGAGCGCGGGGTCGATGATCTGCGCCAGCGTGTGGATGCTCGTGACCGGGATCGGCTGGCGGGGCGGGGCGCCGGCGTCGCTGCCATCGTCGCGGACCGGGATCAGGAATGCCGTGGGCGGGACGCGTCCCTCGCGTGCCCACGCTTCCAGCGTGTCCATCGTCGCGGGTCCGAACTGTTCGCCGGTCGCGAAGCGGACGTGATAGACCGCGTGGCAAGGATCAGGCGGTCCGGGATCGGGGGCTGCTTCTGTCATCGTCCCACCACACCTTCTGCCGTCGGCCGATGCCCCGCGGCGCGGCGGCATCGGGTCGGCCATGCGCGCTCGCGTGCAGGTGCACAGGCCGCGGGCATTCTCAGAACACCGGCTGGATCTCCGCGTCATCCAGCACGAAAAGCGCGATGAGCCAGTCGCCCTGCACGAATGGATCGACGCGAAGTCTCCCCACGAACAGGCCGCTGCGCATCGCCCAGACGTTCTTCCGCTCCACGGGCGTGGTCAGGCTTGCCTCGACCACCGTGAACGGTGTCGGCGGGATCCCGATGCAGCATCCATCCCACATGAAGCGCATGACCAGGATCTCGTCGATCACCAGGCCGGTCCACGCAAAGAGCGTGAAGCCGCCGATCTCAACCCACTTGCCGTCCAGCCGCGCCAGGAACTCCGGAATCTCCGTCAGGCCGTCGCGCGGGCGGAAGACCGACGCGGCCGCTCCGAGACGTTCCCAGTCGACGCGAAACGGATCCTCGCGCGTTCCGGCACCGGGCGGATCGTCGGCGAACTCTGCTTCCAGTCGCGCCATCTGCTCCGCGGCCGCGGCGCGGCGACGGGCAAGTCGCTCCTCCGCGGTGATCGGCGCCTCGGCGGGGATGCCGAGCAGCGCGTCGATGTCTTCGTCGTCGTCTGCACCACCCTGGTCCGGGAGCGGCGCCGGTTCCCCGTGAACGTGGTCCGGCGCGGGGCCGAATCCGCTCCCGGAGCCGGGCGCGGCCGGGAACGATGCGCCGTCCGGCCGGGCCGGCGGCGCGTCTGAGCCGTCGTCGGGCCGTCCCTCGCCGGCCGACCGCGCGGAGCGATCGCTGCCGACGGCATCAACGTCGGCGCCGGTCATGGGCACGGACCCGTCACCCGCGCGCCCATCCCCGGTCACCCGGAGGACCGGCGCTTCCGCGGCGGCGACACCGTCGCGCGAGACCGGCCTGACCTCGTCCTGCGCGGCTGCGCCCGGATCCGCCCCGCGGACCGGAGACCGGCGCGCCGGCCCGGCCGGCTCGGCGCCCCCGCCGGCGCCGCGCTCAGAGCCACCATCGCCGCTGAATCCGGCGGGCCAGAGGAAGGCCAGCGCGCCGGCGGCGACCAGGATCAGGATGAGCGTCCAGAAGGCCTTCACGGAATGCGCCTCTCCTCAGGATGGCGGCGACGGTTCGGTGTCATGCCGCCGCCGGTCGCAGGCTCTCGGCGACCTGCGTCCGGTACAGGGCGATGCCGGGAAGCAGTCCGGCGATCGTAGACAGGGTGGTCGCCAGCGCGAGCAGTGCGATCGCCCAGCGCGAGAGCATCGGTGGATCGAGTGCAAGCCCGGTGCGCGTCTCCAGCGCCGCGGCAACCAGTTGCGTCCCGCCCGCGCCGAGCGCGACGCCCGCCAGCCCGCCGAAGAGCCCCATCAGCGCGGACTCCGTCAGCGACAGGCCGAAGATCCGGGCGCGGCTGAATCCCAGCACGCGAAGGACCGCCGACTGCCGCCGTCGCTGATCCATGGCGCCGGTCAGCGCAACGAGGATCGATGCGACGCTGGTGAGCAGCACGGCACCGGCGAGCGCAAGCAGCACGCGATCGACATTGGTGACGATCTCGAAGAGCGTCCGGATCTGCTGGCCGGGTTCGGCGACGGTAAGCGTCGGGTCACGCCGGAGATCGGTGAAGACCTGCTGTGTCACGCCGGAGAATCGCCCACCGGCACGACTGGCCGTCCGCACGTAGATCCCCGTAATGAGTCGATCCTCGTCCAGCAGATCCGCCTCCGTGGTGTCCGCGAAACGGTCTTCCAGCACGCGCCGTTCCTGTGCGTGGACGATCCAGGAGCCTACGAGATCGGTGACGAGTGCACGATCATGCGGACCACCTGTCGGCTCCAGGATGCCGACGACCTCGAACGTGTAGTTGTAGTGCACGTGTCCGGGCGGGCAGACGTGCCCGTCCTCCGGATCGTGGTCGTCGTGGAGATGCGGCTCGTAGCCGGGGGAGTCACCACGGATGACCTCACCGGCGCGCGGCACGTCGGGCCCGTACCCGTGGGCGAGCGCGAGTCGATCGCCTATCCGGATGCCCGTCATCCGCGCCGCCCGCGCGCCGGCGACGATCTCGAACGGCGCGTCGAACAGCCGTCCCTCCCGCACGCGCCATGTGCCGCCGCCACCGCCACCGGGCTGGTACCTGTCGAAGAACTCGCGCGTGGTCGCGATGACCGGGAGCCCCCGGAAACTGTCGCCGAGCTGGATCGGGACCGCGAATTCCAGCGGGTACTTCGTCCGGATCTCGCTGTATCGAGACCACTCGATCGGGCGCGGGGGTGCATTCGCGTGGAACAGGCCGTTGAGGACCGAGGTCAGCGGGCTGTCATCGCGGCTGACGATGAAGTTCATGTTGCCGCCGCCCTCGGAGAAGGCGCGGAGCGACGTGTCGCGGACCGTGAGAATGACGAGCAGAAGCGCGACCGCGAGCGCGATGGAGGCGGTCGTCAGCACGGTGGAAAGTGCGCGGATGCGCAGGCTGCGGAGAACGATGGCGAACTCGCTCATGCATGGGCTCCCTGCGCCACCGGCAGCGGCGCGACGGCATCGGCGGTGACCGCACCCGGCGCCTGGAACACACCTGCCTCCACGACGCGCGGAAAGCGTGCACGCATGGCGGGATCATGGCTCGTGCAGAGCAGTGCGGCCCCGGCACCCCGGCAGGTCGACTGGATGAGATCCATCGCGCGCACGGCATTCTCCGGATCCAGGCTGGCGGTGGGTTCGTCGGCAAGCACGAGCGCGGGCCGATTGACCACCGCCCGCGCGATGGCGACACGCTGCTGCTGCCCCACACTGAGGCGCTCGATCCGACGATCCACCGCCTCGACGCCGAGGTCCCGCAGCAGTTGCCCGGCGCGCGACCGCACCGCCGTGGGCGACTCCGCGGTTGCCATCGCCGCGAGCAGCAGGTTCTCCAGCGCCGTGAAACCCGGGAGCAGGTTGAAGGTCTGGAAGATCATTCCGATGGCGCGCCCGCGGAACTCGTCGCGGGCGCTGCCGCGGAGCGAGTGCACCGGGGTCCCGGCCACCTCGATCGAGCCGCGCGCCGGTTCCAGCAGGCCGGCGACGAGATGGATGAGCGTGCTCTTGCCGCAGCCGGACGGACCGGCAAGGAGCACGTGTTCCCCCGGGGAAAGATCGAGCGAGGGCACCTGGACGCAGGCGGCATGCCCGGGGAACGCGAACTCGAGTCCGCGGATCCGCAGCGCGGCGACGACTCCATCGGCGCTCACCATGAGCCCGGCCCCGTTCGGCGCGGACCCGGCAGCCGGGTGCGTCCCCGGACGTCGTGGCGGTCGATTCTGTGGTCGGGCGGGCCCGATCCGGTTCCCGTCCGTGGGGCGTTCGGTGTGCACTGCATCACGAGTGATGGTAACCCGGGCCGGCGCATGGGGCACCCGGCAACGGACACGCCCTCGCGTTCCGGGCGAGGGCGTGCTGCTGTGCGGTCTTCGCGGGCGCGATCACGCGTCGGATGGCGGCGCCTCGCGGCGTCGTTCGGCTTCCGATCGCTCCTCCTCCGCCTGCCGCTGTCGCTGCAGCATCTCGCGGAGCTGGCGACCGAGTTTCTCCAGGTCACCGGAGCGCCGCTCCAGTTCCGCCTCGAGCTGCTTCTGCATGGCGCGGAATCGCTCCTCCTGGATCAGCGACTGCTTCTCCAGCTGCTCCGCGAGGGCACGCATCCGCGCCTGCGCTGCTTCAAGGGTCTGCTGATCCAGACCCGCGTCCGCAAGCCGCTCGCGCGTCAATGACCAGAGCAGCGGAACATCACGGGGCGCGTCCGGGGCCCACGCGTGGAAGAGATCTGGTGCGACCGGAACGCCGGACTCGATCCGCCCCGCGGCCGCGGCCATCCGCTCGCGATCGAATGCCTCGACTGTCACCACGACATCCTGCGCCTCGCAGCCCCGGATGATCCGGAGCGGCAGCGATCCGCCGGGCTCGGTCCCGGCCAGGACGCGGCGGATGTCGGCCGGCGACGCAGCATCCTTGCCGTCGACGGCGACGATCACGTCGAAGACCTCGATCCCCGCCGCGGCCGCGGGAAGGGACGGCACGACAGCGGTCACCAGCGTGGACCGGCCCTCGAGCAGTCCCAGGTGGCTGCGCAGCGGCGCCGACGGCTCGTCCATCGTGAGGCCGATCATGACCTTCGGCGGCGCGGCCAGCGTGAGCGCGTCTGCGCCGGCAAAGGCCACGGCGCGCTCGAGCGCGGCGCGTGCCGGGCCCGCGCCCGCCTCCGCCAGCATCCGCCGGGCGATCACGATGTCACGCTCCGGACCGTCGGGGGCGGTGAGCGCGTCCGCCCCACGGCTCTCCCGACCGCCCGGCTGGGCACCCGTCGCCCGCCATTCCGCGCCCAGTCTCTGCACCGACCTGGGGATCATGTCGGCCGGGAGATCCACGACAACATTGAACTGCTCGTCGCCGCTCCGGGCCACGCCGAAGGCGAGCCTGCCTTCGCGCAGCAGTTCGATGATGCGCAGGTGGTCGGCGTCGTCCGTCGATGCACCCCCTCCGCGGATCGTGATCTCATCGGCCGAGAGTTCTCGACCATCCACGCTGATACGGACCTTGCCGTCCGCCACGGAAATCTCGACGCGCGACGGAGGTTTCGTCTCGTCGGCGACGCGGGGCGCACGGGCCCGCGTGACCGCGGCCGGCGCGGCCGGCGACTGCGCGCCGACGGGCGCCGCGCCCGTGGCCGAGATCGCGAGCATGAGCGCCGACGCCGCGATGGATGATCGGCTCATCGGATGCCCGCTCCGGGTCGGAGAGTACGGGGACAGAAGGCGAGTGATCCGTGTCATGGGAAGGACCTCGAGTGCGCTGTTACATGCTGACGGGCCGTGACGGCGCCAGCCGCACGAGAGATGGTTGACCGAGTTCATTCTGACCACCGAACCTGTAGAGGTCCGGGACGATGGCGCGCTCGACGAACTGCCGGACGTAGATCACCTCGAATCCGGTCCCGTCGGATACGGGCCGGGTTTCCACGAGGAGACGGTCGGGCAGTTCGTCAATCACACGCTGCTCCGCCCGTCCACGGTCCAGGTAGGCGCGCAGCGCCTCCTCGGCGGTCCCGCCAAGCCCGGCGTGCTGCGCCATCGGACGTGCATCACCCGGCCGGCGCGTTTCGTGACGCTCCATCTGCGTCCACGCGAAGAACATGGCTGCGGCGACGAGCCAGCCCGCCCACCCGCCGAAGGCACCCATCGATCGGCGCGACGACGCGTCATGGAATGACTCGCCCGGAGGGGATCCCGGCCAGTGTCGCGTGTCCGGCCGGGTGGACACGTGGCGGCGGCCCCGACCGCCGGCCCGATCCCCCGCCCACCCGCCGGCCGCTGCACCGTCGACGGCGCGGTCGCCGGTCTCCACGCGCTCAGCGATGCGCTCCGCATCCAGCACGAGGGCGCGCACGAGCGCTTCGTCCCGCGCCCGCAGAACGAATCCCGCGGCAAAGCCGTGGTCGCGGATGGCCTCATCCGCGATCCGATCCCATTCCGCCGGCGCGGCATCGCCGCCGACACCGCGCGAGAGCAGGACGTCATGAAGGATGCTGTCCGGATGCTCAGGTCGTTCGCTGGTCATGGTGTGTGTTCCCTTCTCCCGGCGATGAAGCCGTCCGTCGTTCGCCCCTCGTGCCGCCGCGGGCGGTCGCGAAGCGGTCCGGAAGAGCCGATGAGCCGTCCGTCGCCGCGTCGAAGAGCATGCGCCGCGCCCGCGCAACGCGCGTATCGACCGTGGCCGGATTCACGCCGAGCATCTCCGCCACCTGTCGGCTGGTCAGACCCCGCACGACCCGCAGGAGCAGCGGTTCGCGATAGATCTCCGGAAGGGCCTCGAGGCGGGCGCTCAGGCGATCGACGCCGTCGCGCTGCTCGAGGGACGCCCCCGGCCCGCTCTCACCAGGGCGGGCGACGGTGCCGTTCCGCGCCGTCGCGCCCTCGCAGAGTTCGCCGGAGACCGGAACCGGCCGGATGCGTCCCGCGCGCGCCGACGCCCGCGCGGCATTGATCGCCACCATGCGGAGCCAGCCGCGGAAGCGAAGCGGGTCGCGAACGGAGTCGACGCGATCGACCAGCGTGGTTGCGACCTCCTGGAGCAGGTCCTCCAGATCGTCCCTGCTCGACTTGTGGGCCAGCATGACGGCCGCGACCCACGGGCGATGGCGACGCCAGACCTGGTCGAGCGCCGACCCGTCGCCGGCGATCGCCCTCGCTTCCAGGGCCCGCAGGGCTGCGTCCTCACGCTCGAGAGAGGGCGCCTCGACGGTCGTCCGGGCGCGCAGGGCCGCCTCCGGTGACGACGACGTGTCCGGGCGAGCGGCGAAGACCGGGTGTTCGATGGGTCCCATCCTGTGGCGTGCGATCGTCATTCGGAAACCGGCTCGCATGCAGCCGCGTCCTCCGCTCTTCTCCTGATACCGCCCCGACGCCCGACCGGTCGCCGCCGTTGCCCCGCGCCCACACCGGGCGGCCCCAGCGGATGCGCGGTCCGCCGCGTTCTGACGCCGCCGTTTCCCCGTCGATGGCGGTGATTCCGGCTCGATTCCGAAGGACGGGTGCGCCGGCCGCGTCTCTGCGACTCTGCGACGATGTCTCCTGCACCGGATCCGGCTGGCCGCCGGGTCCGATATCGGCCCCGTCCCCCGGATCATGTCAGGCCCTGTCGGGCGCGGGGTGACGACCGCGGATATGACGGACCTGGGCCCGCTTGATCGGCCGTGGACCGGTGACGCGCCTCGATGGCGCGGATACGCTGAGCATATCGACTGAAGGGCACCGCACCCGTGCCACCGTCCCTCCGGCGCCGGCACGGGCGCATGAACGAGTGAACAGCATGCCGGCGCGACTTCTCCTGGCCCTGGGACTCCCGCTGCTCACGGCGTCGATCTCGCGCGATCCCGCCCTCGCCGGGGGCTCTGCGCCCGACGGGCCGGGCGGCCTGCCCACCGCCCGCGCCGCCGATCAGGGCATGGCCGGAGCGTCTGGACAGGCGGTGTCCGGCGCTGTCGAGGAGACGCCGGGTGCGGGACACCCGCTTCGCTACGACTACCTGACGGCGAGGCCGGACTTCGCGGAGCCCCTGCGACAGGACATCCGGGTCCTGCGGGCGAAATGGCTGGACGCCCGGCATCCGGAGCCCGTCCGCCGCATCGGGCTGGCCCGGCTGGCCGAGTACACGAATCCCTGGTCGTGGCGGCTTCTGCTCGAGGAACTGGGCCGTGGAGATGCGGTGGTCCGCGATGCGCTGGCCGCCCACTTCGCGTCCCAGGGTTCCGCAGGTCAGCAGGCGCTGGCGTGGATGGCGCTGACGAGCGACCGGGAAGACTGGCGGAGTGCCGCGCTCGATCGGATCACGCGGCCCGTCGATACGGGCGTCATGGTCATTCTCGCCGGGGCGCTGCGCGGGCGCCATGACCCGCTGATCTTCCAGGCGGCGCACCTGACGAACGTGCTCGGGATCGTCGAACTGGTGCCGCTGCTGATCGCGGCCCAGTCCGCGTCGGATCCCGCGCCGCCCCGATCGCGCCGCGGCGACATCGCCTGGATCGCGTTCGAGACGCAGGTCGCGTACGTCGCAGAGATGATCCCGGTGACCGGAAGCGGTTCCGGTGCCTTCCGGCCCGTCAAGGGCATCCTGCATGTCGGGACGGTTCTGCGCGTCATGGATGCGGTGATGGTCTCCTACCGCGTACCGGTCCACGAGTCGCTCGTTGCGCTGACGTCCTATGAGACCGGCGAGTCGACCGCCGCGATGGAGTACGACGCGCGACTCTGGGCGCGCTGGTACGAAGAGCAATGGCTGCCCATGCTGGCGGCGCGCGAGGCAGAGGCTCGCGAGGCCGACGCGGATGGCGGCTCGCCTCCCGTGGCACACTGATCCACCACCCGCTGCGTCGAGCGCCGGTGCGTCAGATCGCCCGATCACGCCCGAGGCTGACCGGGCGCGGCACGACCCAGCCGCACTCGGGACAGCGGACCGGGGCGATCCCCATGATCGGATGGTTGCACCGCATGCACCGGATGTCATGACCGCGCGCGGCAAGCTGATCCCGCACGAAGCCGCGAAGCGCACCGCGCCGCAGGATCAGGGGCAGCCAGTACCCGAGAGGCGACGCGACGATCGCCGCGGCGGCGCCTCCGATCGGAGGTGGCGGTCCGCCGAGCCATGACCAGCCGTCGATGAACAGCCACACCAGCAGCGGAATCCCGATCATCGTGAACGGCAGCAGGGGCGCGACCTCCAGCCGCAGTTCCCGCCAGAGGCGCCGGCGCTCCGTGCGATCCGCGACCCGCGCGAGTTCGGGGATCAGTCGCCGACGCACCGACCACCACGGAATCCGTGCCCTGCCCGGCATGGGACCTCTCACTCCGCGCGGAAGTTCGGGCTCTGGCTGAGGAAGGTGCACGGGTTTTCGAATGTGATCCGGCGGACGAGGTCCTCGCCGTGCCCGCGGCGGCGCATCTCCATCGCCGCTTTCGGAACCGCGAGCGGATCACTGACGCCCCAGTCGCAGGCGGAGTTCATCCAGATGCGCTCGCGTCCGTAGCACTCGATGATGTCGCAGGCGCGCTGCGCGGTGCACTTGGTCTCCGGGTAAAGCGTCATGCCCGCCCAGAAGCCGCGATCGAGGACCTGTTGAACCGTGTGTTCCTCCACGTGGTCGATGAGGACGCGGCCGGGATCGATCCCCTGGTTGCGGATCGCATCCATGATGAGCCGTGTTCCCTTGAGCTTGTCCTCGAGATGGGGCGTGTGCACCAGGACGAGCGTCCCGAACCGACGGGCAAGCTCCAGGTGCTCATCGAAGATCAGCAGTTCGTTCTTCGAGTTCTTGTTGAGCCCGATCTCGCCGATCCCCAGGACGCCGGGCGCCGTCAGGAACTCCGGGATGATCGCGAGAACACTGCGGGCCAGCGCCACATCCTCGGACTCCTTGGCGTTGATGCAGAGCCAGGTGTGATGCCGGATCCCGTACTGCGCGGCGCGCCTGGGCTCGGTGTGGGTGAGCAGCCGGAAGTAGTCGCGGAATCCCTCTGCGGAGCCGCGGTCATAGCCCGCCCAGAACGCGGGCTCGGTGAGCGCGACGCACCCGGCGAGTGCCATCCGCTCATAGTCGTCCGTGGTCCGGCTGACCATGTGCGCGTGCGGATCGACGTACTTCATCGTCCGCCGCCCTTCCCCGCCGCCCCGGTGTGCGACGGCGGCGGGACGGCGCCGAACGCGCCCTGCATCGGCGCCCGTTCAATCGGCTCCACGGAGTGATCGCTGAGCATCTCGAGGACGCGCTTCGCCCGATCCCCGCGCCCGTCGGTCAGGATCTCGAGCGTCCGGCGGAACGCGACCAGCCGGAAGTCCTCGCGCCCGTTGTCCGGCGGCTGCGACCGATCGATCCGGTCGAGGAACGCCGCGATGTCGATGACCTTGGCGCGATGCTCGAGGAAGTAGCGGTCGATCGTGCGCGTGTGCGCGAGCGGGCAGGTGCCGGCAGGAGCCATGGCTGTCTCTCCGATCCCGCGCTCACCGTTCCGGATGCCGTCGCAGGCGCCGGGCACGGGCGCGCCGGGGGAAACAGGGTATCCGGAGCCCCGCGCGGATCCCCCACGTCCGGGCCTGCGAGCAGGCGGATCTTCGCCGCGAGGACGGCCGCGTCCGGCGGGATGCGACGGCCTTCGTGCGGTCGGCCCGGGATGATCATGAAGCCCGGACGCCCGTCCCGCCCCGGCTGGCAGCCGGGGATGAGACGCTCTTTGCCCAGGCTCTGCCGGACCACGAAGCACGTCCAGCCGGACCACGGAGACCGGCACGCCGGTCGACCGGTCCGGGGGAGAGGGTTGAGTCGATACCGGACGAGTCCGGTCGCACGCCGGCGCCCGGATCGCGCACGCCGCCATCGGCGCCCCCGTGCTGAAGGCAACGCGGGGGCGGTCTCCCATGACCTGCCGCCACCGACGAAACATCCAGCCGCGGGCCGTTGATGCGACCCGAGGAGGCTTCCGCAGTGGTGGCCGTCCACCGTCCCCGGCGCACCCGGAACGGCGAGGCCGTCGACCCGGACCTCGCGCCGATCGCCGACCGCCACGATGCGTGCACCGGCGCAGCACGTCCCGTGCGGCTGATCGCCCGGCTCAGCGTCACTCGAGCGCTGCGGCGCCGGAGACGATCTCCGTAAGTTCCGTCGTGATCGCCGCCTGCCGCGCCCGGTTGTAGGAGCGATTCAGGTTCCTGCGGAGGTCACGGGCATTCTCCGTCGCAGCCTTCATCGCGATCATCCGCATGATCTGCTCGCTGACCACCGCGTCGTTGAAGCACTGAAAGAGCTGGCTCTTCACCGCGAGCGGGAGAAGGTCATCGAGGAGCGCCTCGGCGGACGGGCTGATCTCGTACGACGCCTGTGCCCCGGCACCCGCGGCACCGCGCTGATCACCGGCGGCGGTGGGCGCTTCGAGCGGCAGGAGCTGCACCACTTCCGGCACCTGGCGGGCATTGGAGATGAAACGCATCGACGCGACATGGACTGCGTCGTACCGCCCGGAGACGAATGCGTTGATGAACTCGGACGCGATCGCATTGACGGCCTCGTACTTCGGCCGATCACCGATCGAGTGTCGCCGCGCGATGGGCAGTTTCTGGAAGGTGAAGAAGCCGACGGCCTTCTTGCCGGCGGTCTCGAGGTCGAACGCGGTGCCGGCCGCCTGCATCCTGCGGATGTGCTGGAGCGACGTCCGCAGCACGTTGGCGTTGTACGCACCGCAGAGACCCCGGTCCGATGTGATGACGAGCAGCAACTGGCGCCCGGTCCGCTTCTCCGGCGCCGACAGGAGCGGATGGGTCACGTCGCCCAGTTTCTCGGACAGTTCGCCCACCAGTTCGCGGATCCGCTTCGTGTACGGCTTCGTCGCCCGCGCCCGCTGGAAGGCGGCGGTGAACTTCGCCGTCGCGATCATCTGCATCGTCTTCGTGATCCGCTGGATCGTTCCGACGGCCACCATCCGCTTCTTGATTTCCCTCGTGCGGGCCATAGATCGGGCAGTGTACCGCGATGACGGCTCCGTGAAGCCGGATGGCGACCTCGAGGGTCCTGCGTCAGCGCGCGGAGGCCGCGGTCCCGGGCATGGCGGTCGGGCGGTGCCGGTGGGTCAGAGTGATGCTGCCCCCCCGTCCGCCGGAACGTGTCCGGG
Source organism: Phycisphaeraceae bacterium (assembly GCA_019636755.1). Classification (GTDB taxonomy): domain Bacteria; phylum Planctomycetota; class Phycisphaerae; order Phycisphaerales; family SM1A02; genus JAHBWZ01. Next base: position 453,251 of record JAHBWZ010000003.1, read on the forward strand.
CCGATGGGCGGGCCGGCACCGGCGCGGGGCCGCTCGCGCGGACGGCAGGTCCTCCCGGGCCTCCCTGCGGTGCATGACGCGATCGGTGGCGCTGAAGGCGTTCGGAGGGGCAACGGCATGGCGCCGGGGGGCGCCCGGGCGTCCGGGGTTGACCGGAGGGCCGAGGATCCGGCACGCCACGTCGACCCGTCGAGGCCAGCGCCGCCGCGTCGGGCGGCCGCACCCGTCCGGATCGTCGCCGACTCAGCGTCCGGATGTATCCGGGCCGAGCACCAGCCCGTCCCAGGCCAGGCGCATCCGCTCCGGAAGCGCCGCGTCGACCTCGCGATGGACGATGTCGTGCGTCATGTGGACGAACCATGTCTCCGCGGCATCGATCTCCCCCGCCACGTGCACCGCCTCGTCCACGGAGTAGTGCGCCGGATGGCGCCGATGACGCAGCATCCCCAGCACGAGCGTGCGGAGTCCGGTGAGCAGCGGCCACGATGCCGGCGGAATGCCGGACACATCGGTACACCACGCCAGCGGTAACGGCGCCGGCTGCGTCGCGGCGACCCCTCCCCCGCCGTCCAGGGCGTCGATCCGGAATCCGAGAATCGGCACACCGCCGTGCAGGAGCGGTATCGGAAGCAGTCGGAGTCCGTACCGGTCGACTGCCTGTCCGGCACGGAGCCGCTTCGCCGCCAGGGCTGCGACGAACGACCCGGGCGCGGGATCGCGCCGGAAGATGTGCTGGTAGACACGCTCGAGAAACGCAAGCGTGGTCGTGTCCGCGAAGAGGTCGATCTCACCGTTCATCACGAGGCTGAACCGTCGGACTTCATCGAGCCCGAAGGTATGATCGACGTGGTGATGCGTGTAGAAGATCGCGTCGCACCGACGGAGCCCGGCCCGGAGCGCCTGCGCCCGCAGGTCCGGCGACGTGTCGATCAGCAGCGTCCTGGACTGCCCCTGCGGATCCGTGAACCGGACCGCGGCGCTCGTCCGCAACCGGCGATCGCGCGGATCCTCCGATGTACACGCGGCACACGCGCATCCGATGGCGGGAACACCGGACGATCCTCCGGACCCCAGGACGACGCACTCGAAGTCACGTACCACGTCCAGGGGCTCCGACCGGGATCCCGTCACGCAACGCGGCCCGCAGGGCAGCCACCGCCGCGGCGGGATCCTCTGCCTGGAGGACCGCCGCGCTGACGGCGACCGCGCGCACGCCGGCGGCGCGGAGCACCGGGATCCGCTCGAGCGTGACACCGCCGATCGCGAGATGCGGCAGGCCGTCCCACTCGACGCATCGCCGCGCCGCCTCCGGCCCCGCGATCACGTCGCGCTGCTTCGTCGACGATCTGAACATCGGACCGACGCCGACGTAGTCCGCGCCCGCTGAGCGCGCGGCGACCGCCTGCTCCAGTCCGGCCGTACTCACGCCGATCACGCGGTTCCAGCCCGCGGCCCGTCGAACCGCCTCCACGGGGAGGTCGTCCTGCCCCACGTGAATGCCGTCCGCATCCGCAAGCAGCGCGATGTCAGGCCGGTCGTTCATGATGAAGGCGGCCCGGCCGCGCGTCTCGGCGCGCACATGCAGGGCACGGTCGAGCAGTTCACGATCACCGAGCTGCTTCTCCCGGAGCTGGATGGCGTCCGCGCCGCCGTCGAGGGCGGCGCGGAGCACCAAGTGCCATGGACGCCCCCGGCAGAGCGATTCCGTCAGCAGCACACAGACCATCCACCCCCGTGGTTCGAGCCTGGTCAGCCGCCCGAGCAGCGTGCTCGACAGGTCGTAGGCGCGGTACCGGATCGACTCGATCGTCGACGCCGCGTCCGGTGACGCGACCTTCCCGTACTCCTCGAGCGAGCGCAGCGCCTCTCCGAGTCGCGCCGCCGAGGCTTCAACGACGGCGCGCACGCCCGACCGGCGCCGCTCGGACTCGACGGTGACGACGCTCCCCGGATCGCCCGCGGTATCCCGGTGACGCTCAAGGGACCCGAACCGGGCACAGGCCTGCGCGAGTTCATGGCGGAGCTGCTTCAGCCCGGAACAGAGCGTGCCGTCCACGAGGACGAATCGCGCCGCCTCCTCGTGAACGCGAAGCGCCTCACGCGCCCGATTGGCGTTCGCATCGAGGATCCGCAGCACGGAGTCATGAACACGAGGCATGGCCGATGGTACACTCGCGCCCCGCGCGACGGGTCGGTGGGCAGACGCCCCGGATCGACGCGGGAACAGGAGCCAGTCGCGTGTTTCGAACCATCAGGACAGCGGGCGTCCGTCGTGCCGCGGCCGCCGCCCGATCGACGGCGAGGCGGCGTCCGGCGACGACCGGCGTTCTGCAGGTCACGCCGGTCTTCGCGGGCGAGCCCGGACCGCGGCTCCCGCGCGGATCCGCGCACACGTCGACACACGCGAAGTCGCTCCTCTCGCTCCCGGGGTTCCGGGGGGATGCCGGCGAAATCGCATACGCGGGCGACGACCTGCTGCTGCTCGGCATGGGACCCGCCACCGAGTGCGCCATGGCGACACTCCGGCTGGCAGGCGCCGCCCTGATCCGACGCGCGGATCGCATGCGGGTGAAGCAGTTCGCTCTCCATGTCGCCGACCTCGCCAGGGAACTCGACATCCGGCCGGCCGAGGCTGCACAGGCGATGGCCGAGGGCGCCGGGCTCGCCAACTGGCGCGTGGACTTCTTCCGCGGGACACGGAGCCGGGTCGGCGACGCGCTTCCACCGCTGTCGATCCACATCACGCCGCCCGCGGCCCGCGCCGGGTTCGATCGCGGGCTCCTCGTCGCCGGGTGCGTCAACGAGGCACGGAGACTGGCGGCCACGCCGCCGAACATCGCGAATCCACCGTGGGTCGCGGCCGAGACACGACGGCTGGCACGCGATGCCGGGCTGCAATGCCGGGTCATCTCCTACGCCGAAGCCCGACGGCGCGGCATGGGCGGCATCGTCAACGTCGGCCGGGGCTCCGCGAAGAAGCCCTGCCTGATCGTGCTTGAACACCGTCCCGGACGGGGCGCCGGCCGGCGCCCCGCGAAGGCCCGGAGCGGCGTCCACCTGGCGCTCGTCGGCAAGACGATGACGTACGACACCGGCGGGTATTCGCTGAAGATCTCCAACGGCATGAAAGGCATGAAGTACGACGGCAACGGCGGCTGCGCCGTCATCGGCGCGATGCTCGCCATCGCACGCCTTCGACTGCCGGTTCGAGTGACGGCGCTGCTGCCCTGCGCCGAGAACATGGTGAGCGGTGATTCGTACCGCCCCGACGACATCATCACGATGTACAGCGGCGCGACCGTGGAGGTCACGAACACGGATGCGGAGGGCCGGCTCATCCTCGCCGATGCGCTGACGTATGCGTGCCGGGACGTCAAGGCCACCCACATCATCGACATCGCAACGCTGACCGGCGGCATCGTCGTTGCGCTCGGATCGTGGTGCGCCGGGCTCTTCTGCAATGATGATGATCTGTGCGGCCGGCTCGAATCCGCCGCCGACGCGACCGACGAGCGGCTCTGGCGACTCCCGCTGTGGAAGGAACACCGCGATTTCATGCGCGCCAGGCATGCCGACCTCTGGAACAGCGGCCCGAAGCGGGACGGCCATCCGATTCAGGGCGCAGCGTTCCTGAGTCACTTCGTCGACGACGGGACGCCGTGGGCCCACCTGGACATTGCCGGCACGGACTCGGTCGAGAGCGACACGGCGCTCCACTGCACCGGGCCCACCGGATTCGGCGTGCGACTTCTGCTGGAGACGGTCGGCGGATTCGCGTGACACGAGCCCGCCTTCCCGCCGTCGTGCGTGTCCGGACCCGCCATCACGTCGGCGCGCAGTCGGCGCCTCCTGACACCGGCCGCCGGATGCCGCGCGTCACTCCACGGGTGTCCGCGGGGGCTCGCCCTGCTCCATGCCCATGATCTGCGCCACGCGCCGCGCGTGCCGGCCACCCTCGAAGGGTGCTGCCAGGAAGACGTCGACCAGCGGGATCGCCTCCTCGGCCGAGAGCCGGGACCCGGAAAGGCACAGTACGTTCGCGTCGTTGTGCCGACGACTCATCTCGGCGGATTCCGGATCGCACGCCAGCGCGGCGCGGACACCGGGCACCTTGTTGGCCGCGATGGAGATACCGATTCCCGAGCCGCACACCAGCACACCGCGATCCGCTCGGCCGCACGCCACGTCCTGGCCGACGAGCCACGCGGGCTCGGGATAGTCGCATGGCTCGCCCCCGGAGCGCGCGTGCATGATCGTCAGGTGGCCTGCCTGGCGCAGATGCGCCGCCAGGACGCGCACCGTCTCAACCCCTCGATGGTCCGATCCCAGCGCGATCCGCATCCGATGTCAGCTCCTTCAGTCGAGCCGGGATGATCCCGGCAAGTCGCCGCGCGACCGCCTCGTACGCCTCGCGGCCCAGCCCGATCGGGTCTTCGATGTCGCTCTCCGGATCCAGCGGATGGATCCGGGAAACGAGGTCCGGCCGGTCGGCCACCATGGCCTGTGCCGCGCGCACATGACCGCGGGTCATGCAGTAGACGATCCGCGCCCCCGCGATCATCTCCGGCGTGAGCGGCTTCGACCGGCCCGACCACTGGATGCCCATCGCTGCCAGGGTCTCGACCGCCTCCGGTGTGGCTCGCTCGCCTTCAGCGGCCGCGATCCCGGCTGACGCGGCCAGTGACGGTCGCGTCCCCGGCGCGGTTTCCCCGTCGAGCCATCGCTGTGCAATGGCCTCGGCCATCGGGCTCCGACAGGTGTTCCCAGTGCAGACGAAGAGGATGGTGTCCATCAGGCCTCCGGTACGGCGCCCCGCATCGAGGCCGGCATCGTACGCGACCCCCGGCAGGCCGGTGCCGCCGCCGGCCACCGCCTCGGTCGCCGGCGCTCCGTTCCGTACCGCCCACCCTGATATATTCCGCGCGTCACGGCTTCGCACGGTGCGGGGCGGTCGTACGGGTCATTCGGCGTTCGGTGCGCCGGGAGCGTCGCACGGTGGAGTTCATCACCGACCAGGAAGTTCTCCCGGTCCTGCGCGAGGTCGGGATCACAACGCACAAGGCCGACGGAGGCCGCATCACGCTGCGGCTCCGCGATGATCCTGACGTGGTCCGCTACTTCATTCGATCGTCCACCGGCCCGACGCCCGATGACAGTCCGGCGGAGGTCCTGACGGTCGACGCGGCGGCGCTGGGCCCGCTGATTGTCCGTGTCCTCCATCGGTTCCACCTCGATCAGGCGATTCTCATCCCGGTCGGACGATGGGGCAACGTGCTCGACGCGGTCGCCTACAGCATGGCCGGTGACGACGGCTGGATCGAGTTCGACCAGACCGCCACCGTGGAGCGGAATACGCGCGACCCGGTCCTCTGCCTGCCGAAGGACTTCCAGACCCTGGACGAACTCATCAAGGCGCTCATCGCGGATGCCGATCAACCCGATCAGGGCCTCGTGATCGCCACGCCGGCATCGCCGGTGATCCTCGAACTGATTCCCGGCGGCGCCGCGAGGCTCAGCATCGGGTCAGCGCCCCTGGCGGACCTGGCGGCCGTGGCATTGCGCCCCTGAGCAGCCCTCGACTCTCACGCCCTGTCCTGCGGACCCCGGTACCCCTCATGCGCCTGCTGCTCGACGACACGATCCGGCTGCTCTCCGACACCTGCGTCGGCGAGACGATCGACCGGCTTCAGCGCGAACTCGGGGCCGAGGGGCGGATCATCACGGAGGTCGTGGTCGACGGCATCTCGTGGAACGACGAACTCGCCTCGCCCGAGCACCTTGCCCGACCGGCCGACGAGCTCCGCATCACGACCGGCTCGCGCCGACAGCTGGTCCTCGAAGCCCTGGCGGACGCCTCCCTGGCGCTGACCGAGGCGGACGCGCGGCTCCGCGACAGCGCGGCCGGCTTCCAGACCGCCCGGTCCGTCGATGCTCTCCGGACGCTCGGTGACGCGATCGAGACGATCCACGCGGTCCAGTCTGCGATTTCTCATGTCGCAGAGCTGGAGTCGATCGACCCGGCGATGTTCTCACACGACGAGTCGGGCGCTGACTGCATCGCCAGGCTCTCCCGTCAGCTCGCCGCCGTGCGCGATGCGATCGCGACCGATGACCCGGCAGGACTCGCGGACCTGCTCGACCATGAACTCCCGGAAACGATCGTCGACTGGCGGGCGATGATCGCCCGGATCGGATCGCACGTGGGTGGGAACTCCTGACAACGATGACGACCGCCAGCAGAACGCGCCGGATCGACGCGCTCATGGAGCAGGCGCTTCATGCGCTGTCGGAACGGCGCTGGTTCGGCGCTGAGCGGCTTGCCGCCGAGGCGCTCGCCGCCGCCCGCGCCACCGGCGACTTCGAGCGCATGGAGCGCATCCTTCCGCCGCTGCTCGAAGCCCGGCGCCAGAGGATGCAGCTCGCCATCGACGCTGCACGATCCCGCACCGGGCATCCGGTCGCGGTCCAGCGCGATCCGATCACCGACCGCACCTCGATCGAGCCCGGATGCTGGTTCGTGGGAGCGCCGAATCTCGTCGGCGCGGACGCGCGTCGACTCCGGCTGCTGGCGCTGGAGCGGGAGATCCCGGTGCTCGTGGTCTGCTTCGAGCCGCTGACACAGCTCCGCCAGCTCCCGATCGTCGCGATCGCGCCCGGTTTCACGATCCGGACCAAGGTGGATCCGCCCCCCTCCTTCGATGCCCCGGACCTGGAATGGTTTCTCGCGACGCAGGAAGCACTCGGCGACGCGGCGCTGGAATCCATGGATCCGGGGATCACGCCTCCAAGACAGGTGGAACAGATCCTGCTCCGCCTGGATGCCGTGCCTGAGCACGAAGAACTGCACGCCGCCGCGATCGAGATCGCGGCCGAGGCGCGCCGCTTCGCGCAGGAGGAGCAGGCGGAACGGGAGCGCCGCGCGCTGCGTCGTGCAGGCTCGGGCATCCGAGGTGTCCCGGAGGGCATTGAGACGGAGGACGACGACGACAACAATGATCGGCCGGTCGATGATGCGGACGAGGCATGATCACGGCCGGTCGGAGGCCGGCGCACCGGCGCCCCATCGGGCATGTCCATAGACCCGGGAACGCTGTGGGACTTCAATCGCCCGGACGAGAGTGAGGGTCGCTTCCGCGCGGCTCTTGCCACGGCCGGAGGTGACGATGCCCTGATCCTCACGACCCAGATCGCACGGACCTGGGGACTCCGCCGGGATTTCCGGAAAGCGGCAGCGCTCCTGGATGAGATCGAGACCGCCATCTCGCAGGCGGGCCCGGAAGCGCGGGCGAGATTCTCGCTGGAACGCGGCCGATCCCTGGTCTCGGCCGCGCACCCTGCCGATGCGATCACGCCCGAGGCGCGTGCACGTGCGCGGGCCGCATTCATCCGGGCGTCCGAGATCGCGCGGGAAGGCGGCCTGGACGCGATCGCGATCGACGCCCTCCACATGCTTGCCTTCGCGGATCCGCATCCCGCGGACCAGCTGCGGTGGGGCCGGGAAGCGCTGATGATCGCGCTGCACTCCGGTCAGCCGGCGGCCCGGGCATGGGAAGCGTCGCTGCGCCACAACATCGGCTGCGCGCTGCATGCGCTCGACCGGCGCGACGAAGCACTTGAGGAGTTCCGGACGGCACTCTCGCTTCGTGAGGCGACATCCGATGCGGCAGCCTGCCGGATCGCCCGCTGGATGGTCGCGTGGACCCTGCGCACCCTCGGCCGGACGACGGAGGCGCTCGTCGAGCAGACGGCGCTCGAGCGGGACTGCGCGGCGGCGGGTGCCCCGGATCCGCACGTCTACGCGGAGCTCGAACATCTCTATCGCGTGCTCGGCCGGTCCGCCCAGGCCGACGACTGCGCCCGGAAGCGGGATTCGCTCTCCGAGTCCCACTGAACCCGCCGTCGACCCATGCCGTCACCGCGCGACTGCGCCGGGTGGATGCCCGGGCGGAGCCGCGTCACCGGATGTCCGCGGACGGTCCCGGACGCGCCTCCCCACGCGCCGCGGCATGCCCCCCGCATCGGCGCACCCGCATGCCGACGCAGGGCCAGCACCAGCGTGCCGTGCTCAGTATTCGTAATTCCGGTATCGGCGCTGCTGTATCCGTTCCTTGTCGGACTCATTGCCGATGCCGTATCCGACGGCGGTGCCGATCGCGGTACCGATGAGCGTCGCCTTGGTGTTTCCACCGATCGCCTGGCCCGCGAGCGCGCCGACTCCGGCGCCGAGCAGGGCACCCGACTGGGCATCGCTGCATCCGCCGCCCACGAACAGCATCGCGGCCAGGCTGACGCCCGCCGCTCCGCCTGAGACCCGCCGGAGGCACTGACTCATCGCTGCTGACCGGTGTCGCATTGCCTGGACTCCTTCGTTCACCCGATGACGGCCGCAACCGCCTCGCCGGATGGGTACGATAGTCGACCCGGCGCCGGCCATCGCATTCCGTCCCCTGGACTGAAGGTCCGATGGAGACGCCGGCCGAAATCGCCGAAACGAGTGGGATAGCACCTGAAGACACGGCGCGATCTGCCGAGCACGGCGCGTCCCGCCACCCGCCCGAGGAAGCGCCCATGGCCGTCACCACCCGCCCCCGGACCCGATTCGTCGCGCAGCGGCTCTTCGCCATCGCGATCTGCCTCGTGCTTGGATTATGGGGCGTGTACGACTACGTCTACAAGATTCCGGCCCGGCAGGCGCTGGCAGACCGGGGCGAGGTCTATCGCGCGGTCAAGCACGCCATAGACGACGCCGTGCAGTACCCGGCCGGGTCTCCCGAGGCGATGACGGCACTCGCGCAGGGGGGCGCTGCGATCCGTTCAGGGCTGGAACCGCTCATCGCGTCGGGGCGCGAGCGTGACTCGAGCACCGTCACGCTCGACCAGGCTTTCTTCGAGGAACTCCGGAGCCGCAACGAGGACCAGTGGTTCCGCGATCTGCTCCTGATGGACGCCGCGCTGGCCGAGCTTGCCCGGCAGCGCCCCGGCGGCCAGCCGCTCTCCGAGGACTTCGATCGTTTCTACCAGGAGTTCCTGAAGGACCGGATCGACCGCACCGGTGCGATCAGTCGACCGAGCGATTTCGACCGGCTGATCCAGTGGGCGTTCATTCTCTGTCTCCCCTTCGTGCCCTTCCTGGTGATCGGGCTCATCGCCGTGCTCCGCGTGCGGTACCGACTCGAGGAGGACGGCACGCTCCACTACCCGGGCGGCACGCTCGCGGCACAGAACGTCGCCGGCGTGGACATGACACGCTGGATGAGCAAGTCGATCGCCGAGGTCATCGCGAGCGACGGGCGTCGCATTCGACTTGACGACTTCGTGCACCAGCACGCGGATGCGATCGTCGGCGCGATCGCCCACCGTGTTCAACCGGACCTCTGGACGCCGGAGGCACGCCCGGTGAAGCCGCAGGACGCCGTCGAAACCCCATCCGCCGCCGCGCCGGCCGAGCTGGAGGAGTCGCGCAAGGCGGCCGGCTGAGATGCGCCGGCGGATTGCCGATGCGCCTTGAAATTGACGATGGCCGTTCACGTATCATGGGCTTCGCCACGGAGCCCCGTCATGACCGGCACGCCCGGACCCGCAACGCCGCATCAGAAGGACCCCGCCGGGCATGCGGCCGCGCTCCCCGCCCCTCCGATCGGGACCGCATGGCTCCCGACCGGCCGCCTTCGCCGCACGGACCTGTCGAACTCGGACCGGAACCTCGCGGCCCTCATGCATCTCGCCCCGTTCCTGGGGTTCTGGCTCGGACCGCTTGCATTCGCCCTGCCGCTGATCCCGTGGCTCGTCCGGCGGTCGGACTCCGTCTTCATCGATGACCACGGACGCGAACTCGCGAACCTCGCGATCAGCGTCCTGATCCTGAGCATTGCGCTGACGATCACCGGCATCGGGATCCTGCTGCTGCTGCCCTACTGGATCGTCGTCGCCATCAGCCTGGTCCGCGGTGCGATCGCCGGCTCCCGCGCGGAGTACTTCCGGTATCCGGTCACCGTCCGACTCATCGGCTGAGCCGGTCGGCCACTGACCGCACAGGACGCGCGTCGCCCCGCGCGATCCCGCGTGACATGGCCGTGCGCACGGCCGGAAGGCCGCCGATGCTACACTCGCGCCATGCCCATCCTGCAGTGCCGGGATCTCGTCAAGGCCTACCGCCGCCGGCGCGTGGTGGATCGTGTCTCCTTCGAAGTGGAGCCCGGTGAGATCGTCGGCCTGCTGGGGCGCAACGGCGCCGGCAAGACGACCTCGTTCCGGATGACCATCGGCATGATCACCCCGGAGGGGGGCCGGGTGATCTTCGAGGATCGTGACGTCACCGCGGAGCCGATGTACCGGCACGCGCTCGCCGGCATGGGCTACCTGGCCCAGGAGCCCAGCGTCTTCCAGCGGCTGACCGTCCGCCAGAACCTGCTGGCGATCCTCGAGACGCTCAGGCTTCCCCGTGCCACCCGCGAGCGTCGGGCGGATGAACTGCTGGAACAGTTCAATCTGGTGCGGAAGGCGCACGACTCCGCCAGTACATGCTCCGGCGGCGAGCGCCGGCGACTCGAGATCGCGCGGGCGCTCGTGACGAGACCGCGCCTCATGCTCCTCGACGAACCCTTTGCCGCCGTGGATCCGCATACGGTCGAGGAACTGCAGGCGGAGGTGCGGCGACTGGCCGCGGAGGGCATCGCGATGCTGATCACCGACCACAACGTCCAGCAGACGCTGCGCGTGTGTGACCGCGCCTACATCATCCACGAGGGGCGGAACCTGGCCGGAGGCACGCCGCGTTCACTGATCCGCGACCCGCTGGTGCGCGAGGCATATCTCGCATCCACGTTCCGGGGCGACGAGTTCGACGACCATCACGCCGGCTGAGCCGGCCGCGCGAGACGTGCGGCGATGACCTCCATGAGCACCGCGGTGACCGCATCGGTATCCGCGCGCGCATCGATCACGGCGAAACGGTCCGGTCGACTCTCGGCCTGCCGCAGGAATCCCTCGCGGACCCGGCGGTGATACTCGGCGCCGCGCTGTTCGATCCGGTCCAGGAGCGGGCTGATCCGCCGGGCGGCGCTCTCCTCATCGACATCGAAGACGATCGTGAGGTCCGGTTCCGTTCCGTTCACCGCGACGCGCGCAACATCGGCGATCGCCTCGTACGGCAGCCCGCCGGCCGCGCCCTGGTACGCGACCGTGGAGGATACGAAGCGATCCGCGAGGACCAGCCTCCCCGACCGGAGCGCCGGCGCGATCACGCGCCGGACGAGCTGGGCCCGACTGGCCATGTAGAGGAGCATCTCACAGGTGAGATCCATGTCCTCATGCACCGGATCCAGGAGGATCTCCCGGATGCGCTCGCCGACGGCCGTGCCGCCCGGCTCCCGGACCTCGCAGATGTCCAGGCCAGCCGCCCGGCAGGCCTCGCCGAACCGGCGGAACTGTGTCGACTTTCCCGACCCGTCCGGCCCGTCAAAGACGATGAACCGCCCCGCGAGTCCCGAGATCCATCGCTGCATCCGCATACTCTCACGGATCGCCGTCGGCAACGCAAGAGACGCACCGCGGCCATAATCCGCAGCGTGAGAATCGACCTCAGGGACGACGCCCGCCGACGCATCGGCCGCGTCCGGGTGAACGCGGCAGAGCGGCCGGTGCGCGTCCACCTCGACGCCGGGGGACGCGAGGTCTTTCTGAACTGGGACAGTGCGGTGGACGACGCCGGTCGATTGCGCCGATGCATCGCCTGCAGCTGCCCGGACCTCTTCCGCGAGAAGGCGTTTCCCGCGGTCACGGCGCTCGTCGTCGTTCTCGCGTTCCTCGGCGCGGCGGCAGGTCTGCTCGGACTCGTACAGTCCGCGCGCGGACTGCTCGGCCTGCTCGCCATCCTCATGCTCGACGTGGCGATCTTCGTGTTCTCGCGGAACCGCCTGGTCTGCTATCGCTGCCTGACCGCGTATCGTGACGTGCAGATCGCCAAGTACGTGCGTGGCTGGGACCGCGCCATCGCGGATCGGCATGCGCCGCGTCCCGCGCCGGCGTCTCCGGAAACGACCGGGAGGATCGCATGACCACCGGCCCACCTGACGCAATCCTGCTCATCGGCGGTGGTGGTCACGCATGTGTCGTCGCGGACGCCGTGCAGCGCCGCGGCGCCCGGGTGGTCGGCTTCCTGGATGACGCGCGGCATCCGGCACTCGCCGATCCCGCGCTGTCCTGTCCCCGGCTCGGGGCGATCATCGATCTCCCGGACATCGCGCCGTCCTGCCGCGGCGCCGGGGGCCACGCGGCAACCGGCGACAACCGGCGCCGCGCTGCGTGGGCGCGGGCCATCCGGCAGGCCGGCCTGGAGTCCGTCACCATCCTGCACCCGGCCGCCGTGATCAGTCCCGGCGCGCGCATCGGAGCGGGCGTCTTCGTCGGTCCCGGGTCAGTCATCGGGCCCGGCGCGATCGTCGAGGATGGCTGCATCGTCAACAGTGCCGCCGTCGTGGAGCACCACGCGCATCTCGGGCCGTTCTGCCATGTCGCGCCCCGCGCAACCCTGGGCGGCGCCGCCGTGGTCGGTGCCGGCGCCCTGATCGGCCTGGGCGCGATCGTGCTTCCAGGCCGGCGGATCGGCCGTGATGCCGTCCTCGGCGCGGGTGCGGTCGCCGTGCGCGATGTCCCGGACGGAGCGACCGCCGTCGGTGTTCCGGCCCGATGGACGGGCGCCCCGACGACGCACCACCGGGGTCAGGGTCGGCCTTCGCCGTCGCCCCAGGGCTGAGTGCCCGGATCGCCCGGCGGCACCGCCGGGGCGAACGCGGGATCCGCTGCGATCTCGGCCCGGACGCGCTCGAGCAGGTCTCTTGTCCGGCGCACGCCCGCCAGTTCATCCGGATCGGACCCTTCGTACTCGATCCCGATCCATCCGCGGTAGCCGTGGCGAAGCACGATGCGGAGCATGCGCCGAAAGTCGGTCGATCGCTCGTTGCCCTCGGCATCGAACGAATGGGACTTGGCGCTCACGGCGCGGGCGAACGGCATGAGTTCGTCGACACCGCGGTAGCGGTCGTACTCCGCTCCGTCACCCAGCTGGAAGTTGCCGAAATCCGGAAGAGTTCCGCACCGCGGGTGATCGACGCGCCGGATGACCGCGGCCAGCCACGATCCATCCGATGAGAGTCCACCGTGGTTTTCCACGAGGACGTTGAGGTCCAGGGGATCGGCCAGTTCGCAGAGCCGGCGCAGGCCGTCCGCCGCGAGCCGCTCCTGTTCGGTCCGGGCGCCGGCAGACGCGGCGTTCACCCGGATGGAGTGACATCCGAACTCCTTCGCGGCGTCCAGCCACCGCCGGTGGTTCGCGACCGCTGTGCGCCGCGCAGCCTCGTCCGGATCGCCGAGGTGTCCCTCGCCGTCGCACATGATGAGCAGCAGCCGGACATTCTCGTCCGCGGCGAGGATGCGCAGGTCCAGGCGCCAGGCCGCATCCGCGATCTGATCGCGAAGGAACGTGTTGACGAACTCCACGGCACCGATCCGGCACTCGCGCCGCGCCGTCCGGACGAATCCGGCGGTATCCATCCGGCCCGAGCGCAGGGCGCGGTGAAAGGACCATTGTGCGAGCGAGATCCGGAAGAGCCCGGACTCCGATGACGCACGGCGGAGGGCGGGCCGGACCTGCCCCGCCAGCGCGGGCATCGCGGCGGTCGCGCAGAGCGTCGCGGCGGCCGTGCCCAGGAATCGTCGTCGTGTCAGTCCGTCTGCTCCGTGCATGTCCGCAACTCCTGGTCCGGTGGGCGGCGCTGTCCTGTCGCGGCCGTGGCATGCGCGGCACGGCCGCGGTCGACGCCGGTTCACCCCTCCGGCGATCCCGGCTCGATCGGCTGCGTGCCTCCTCCGGCCGTGGTCTCCCGCTCCTGCAGCACGCAATGGAACCCGAGGCAGGGAACCCGGCTGCGAGGCGCATCGCGCCGCGCTCGCTCGATCATCCGCTGAATCTCTCCGAGCTGCTCCGCCGAAAGGCCGACCGAAATGATCCGCTGCAACCCGTCTTCGCCCTCCATGACCGTCGTCACGACGCCGACCACGTCCTCTCGCCGCAGCGCGGTGACGATGTTCTGGCCGATCTGGAGTTCGATCGGCGCGAGCATGGTGACGAACGTGGGCGGTCCGTTCCCGCCAGCCTCGCTCTCCTCCGGTTCCTCTGCGCCGTCGTCCTCGGACTCCAACGGCTGCCGGACCGGAATCAGCACCGGATCCGGCGGCGCATCCGGTTCGGAGAGATCGTGCTCGGTCTCCGGCCGGACTTCCTCGCCGCTCATGCGATGTACCTCGCGACGAGCCGCTTCGCCGCCTCGATCGCCTCGGGCGCGAGCGCCGGATCCTTGCCGCCGGCCTGTGCCCGGTCAGGGCGGCCGCCGCCGCTGCCACCGCACGCGGCCGCCGCCGCGCGGACCCAGTCGCCGGCCCGCAACCCCTTCGAGATCAGCGCCTCCGGGACCGAGGCGGCGATGGTGACGCGGCCCTCCGCCGCATCGGGGGCGACGAGCAGGATCGCGGACTCCGGGCAGCGGGCCCGCAGCGCATCCATCGCCACCATGAGGGCGTCTCGATCCGCGCCCTCGATCATCGAGACGATCGCCGCCCCGGCCGCCGCTTCGGCGACACGTCGGGCCTGCTCCACGACGTCGCTGCGCTGTTCCGACTGCCGCCGCTTCTGCAGGGCCTTCGCCCGCTCGCGCATGGCATCGATCCGCCCGCCGAGCCGCTGGCGGGCGAGGATCCCGAGTCCGAGACCTTCGAATGCCGCTGAAAGTTCCGTGAACGCAGGGAGGAACGCATCGTCTCCGAGTCGCGAGCAGTCGACGAGCTGCTGCTCGAGATTCGCCTCCGCGAGTCGCGCGGCGGTGGCCGCCGGCCCGGTCATCGCCACGATCCGCCGGATCCCGGCCGCGAGTGCCTGCTCGGAGACGACGACGAAGTTCGCGATTTCCCGCGTCGAGGCCACGTGTGTTCCACCACAGAACTCGATCGATGCCTCGAGCCACGCGTCATCCTGCGGACGCGCGAGCAGGTCCTCGATCCGTGCGCCGACACTGACGACCCGGACCGGATCCGGGTACTTCTCGCCGAACACGGCACGGACGCCGCGGATCGCGCGCGCCTCCGCCAGCGGCACCGCTCCGGTCGCGACCGGGACCGCGCGCTCGATGTCGGCGAGGATCCGGCGCTCGACCTCCATGATCCGATCGGCACCGAGCGCCCCGCCCGCGGTGAAATCGAACCGGAGCCGGTCGGGCGCCACCAGCGACCCCTTCTGCTCGACGTGCTCGGTGAGGACTTCCCGCAGCGCGTGATTGAGCAGGTGCGTGCCGGTGTGATTCGCGGCGACGAGGGCCCGCCGGTCGTGGTCCACCTCGATCTCCACCGACGCCCCTGCGTGCAGCGACCCGCCCGTCATGCGCCCGACGTGGAGCACGTATCCGCCCATCGACTGGACGTCCTCGATCCTGAAGATGCCGCCCCCCGGCGCGCCGCTCACCCTGGGATCGTCCTGCGCGGCGGGATCCGAGTCTCCGGAACGGATCGTGCCGTGATCGGCGACCTGCCCGCCGGACTCGCTGTAGTGATTCGTGCGATCGAGGATCAGCGCCACGGCGTCGCCGAGCACCGCGCGTTGCGTGATCGTCTCCCCGGTCCAGATGGCCCGGATCCGTGCCGTGATCGGCCTCGTCGCATACTTCGCGGTGTCCACCGTGGGCCCGATGCCGCGCTTCGCCAGGTCCGCAAGTACGTCGGGCGGCAGAACGGCACGCGTGTCCCCGCCGCTCGTCGTCCGCGACCGATCCCTCGCCTCCTCCATGAGCCGTTCGTATCCCGTCTCGTCGACGAGCAGGTCCTCCTCCGCCGCCATGACGCGTGTCAGGTCGATCGGGAAGCCCCAGGTGTCGTGGAGACGGAACGCATCCTCCGCGGCGATCGTCCGGGTCGGGAGCGCCCTGGCACGCGTCGCCGCGTCCCCGAAGAGCGCGATGCCCCGGTCGATCGTTCGGAGAAATGCGTGCTCCTCGTCCGCGATGATGCGCGCGATCCGCGCGGGATCCGACGCAATTGCGGGAAACGCCTCCCCGAGGGACTCGACGACAGCGGGCACGAGATCGCAGAGCATCGGCTCCGGCACCTCCAGCGCCTGCCGCGCCATGCGGACCGCGCGCCGGAGGATCCGCCGCAGCACGTAGCTCCGGCCCTCGTTTCCCGGCGCGGCACCGTCCGCCAGTGCCACGACGATGCATCGCGCGTGATCGGCGATCACGCGATAGGCGATGTCGACGGGATCATCGATGCGGCCGGCATAGGGACGGGCACCGGACCGCCGCTGGATCGCGTCGAACAGTCCGGACCAGATGTCGGTGTCGTAGTTGCTGTCCTTGCCCTGCAGGACGCGGGTGACGCGCTCGAAGCCCATCCCCGTGTCGACGTGCTTCGCCGGCAGCGGCGTCAGCCGGCCGTTGGCGTGCCGGTTGAACTGCATGAACACCAGATTCCAGATCTCGATCACGCGCGGATCACCGCGGTTGACGAGTGCGCCGCCCGAGCCGTCGGGCGTGGCGTCGTAGTGAATCTCGCTGCACGGCCCGCAGGGACCGGTCTCGCCCATCTCCCAGAAGTTCTCGCGCCGGCCCCACCGGGTGATGCGCCCGGCGGGCACGAACGACCGCCAGATCTCCTCCGCCTCCCTGTCTGCATCGAGCCCATCGGCCGCGTCACCGCCGAAGACCGTGACGTGCAGCCGCTCCGGATCGATCCCCCACCACTCCCGGCTCGTCAGCAGTTCCCACGCCCACGTGATCGCGTCGACCTTGAAGTAGTCGCCGAACGACCAGTTGCCCAGCATCTCGAAGAACGTGTGGTGATACGTGTCGCGCCCCACGTCCTCCAGGTCGTTGTGCTTCCCCCCGGCCCGGATGCATTTCTGCGAGTTCGCCGCACGCCGATAGGCGCGCGAACCCTGGCCCAGGAAGACATCCTTGAACTGGTTCATGCCCGCGTTCGTGAAGAGCAGGGTCGGATCATCCACCGGCACCACCGACGACGACGGAACGAAGGTGTGCCCCCGTCGCTGCACGAAGTACTCGATGAAATCACGACGGACGCGGCTCGCCGAACGGCTCCTGGTCACTGAATTCTGCACGGGACGGAGTGTACCGGGGGCGAGCACGCCGTTGAGGAACCCGCGCGGGCTGCGAGCGGTGCGGATCCGCCGGCCCGGCGGCGCCGCGTCTCGACGGATCCTGTTCCGATCGGCCTCTGCCGCCGCCCCCGGAACCGACGGATCGGCCCTCGCGCTCGCCTGCGCGGAAGTCCCTCGACAGCCCGCGAGCGTCGGCCACGGATCGCACCCCGGTGCACCACGCGCCGCCACCCCGCGCGGACCGGGGCGCCGCGTCCGCGCGGCCGGCCCGGAATGACGGCGGAATCGCCGGCCGCGGCGAGCCTCCCGGCGCTGGCCAGAGCGCGGCGTTCCGGGTATCCTGCCCGGCTTCGAGCGTGGTCCACGGGGCCGTCGCCCGACCGCATGGCCAGGCGGCGCGTTCCACCGGTGGCGGACGCGGCGCCCGCCTCGCGGCCCCGTTCGCGCGTGGCCTCGGCGCGTCGGCATGCGTGCCGTCCGCCGCTCGCTGGAGCCCCCGCATGCATGCCCGAGTCGCCGCGGTCGGTGGCAACTGGAAGATGAACCTGGATCTCGCCGCGTGCCGGACCCTCGCCGGCAGCATCGCGAGCGCCGCGCGCGCCGAGACGTTCGGGTGCGAGATCACCCTCTTCCCCCCTTACCCGTATCTCCCGGCGGTCGAATCACAGCTCCGCGGAACATCCGTACGCCTCGGCGCTCAGGATCTGTGCGAGCGCCCGAACGGCGCCATGACGGGCGAGGTCTCCGCGGCCATGCTCGTCGATGTCGGTGTGACCACGGTGATCGTGGGGCACTCGGAGCGCCGCCACATCCGCGGCGAACATGACGCGCTCGTCGCGGCGAAGCTGGATGCGGCACTGTCGGCAGGACTCCAGGCGGTCCTGTGTGTCGGCGAGCGGCTCGAGGACCGGGAGGCGGGCCGGACGCTCGACGTGGTCCTGGCCCAGATCGACGCCGCGACCGCGTCGATCACCGCGGGCCGGTTCAGCGGCATCACGCTTGCGTATGAACCGGTCTGGGCGATCGGAACCGGGCTGACCGCGAGCCCGGAGGATGCCCAGCCCGTGCACGCGGCCCTCCGCGCATGGACGCGGGACCGATTCGGCGCGCTCGCCGCGGAAGCGCTGCGGATCGAGTACGGCGGGTCGGTCAAGGCCTCGCTTTCGGCCGATCTCATCGCACAACCCGATATCGACGGCTTCCTCGTCGGCGGCGCCTCCCTCTCGGCCGACGAGTTCCTCAGGATCGTCCGGTCTGTGGAGCAGTCATCGCTGTCGACCGCGCCCTGAGCGCAGGCCGGCCCTGCACTCCGCTCCGTCACCGGATCTCATCGGATCTCCCACTGACGTCTTCACCTTCGCCCTGAGAGTCCCACGACCATGAACTGGTTTCTCGTCCTCACGCTGCTCTTCACGATCGTCTCGGCCGCACTCGTGCTCATCGTCCTCGTCCAGCGCCCCCAGGGTGGCGGGCTCGCCGGCGCGTTCGGCGGTGCCGGCGGCGGCGGCACCGACTCGGTCTTCGGTGGCCGGGTCGGCGATGCGCTGACCTGGGCAACGGTGGTCGCGTTCTGCGTGTTCTTCAGCCTCGCAGTCATCCTGAATCTCGACTTCCTCCAGCCGCGGCCGGGAATCGCCGTGCCGCCGGAAGGCGTGAACATCACGGGCGGACTCGACACCGGTGCCGCCGGCGGCATCGGCGAGCCGGCACTCCCGACACCGCCGGCCGAAGGCAGCCCGCTGGGGACGCCGTGACCCGACCGCCAGCAACGCGATCCACGATCGCCCCCGGAACCTCGCGATGATCAGTTCGATGACCGGCTTCGGCGGGGCGAGCACCGAGGATGGCGGCCGCCACCTCTCGGTCGAAGTCCGATCGCTCAACAGCCGCTACTACAAGGGCCAGGTGCGGACGCCCGAGGGACTCCAGTCACTGGAGGCCGAGATCGAGTCCCGCCTCGCCAGGCGGCTCACGCGCGGAAGTGTCACCGTCACCGTGCGCTGCGTGGACCATTCGGCGGCCGCGGCCGCGTCGCTGAATCCCGCGGCGATCCAGCGGTACATCGAGCAGTTCCGGGCGCTTCCCGCGTTCGCCGAGGCGCACACCGGGATCGACATCGGCTCAATGCTCTCGCTGCCCGGCGTCATCATCGATGACACCGCGGAGGTGCTCACCGATGCCGTCCGGCCTGCCGTCATGCGGCTCCTGGACGAGGCGATCGGCCGGCTCGTCGCGATGCGCCGGCGCGAAGGCGAGATGCTCCGGAATGACCTGCACAGTCACTGCCGCCGGA
Source organism: Phycisphaeraceae bacterium (assembly GCA_019636755.1). Classification (GTDB taxonomy): domain Bacteria; phylum Planctomycetota; class Phycisphaerae; order Phycisphaerales; family SM1A02; genus JAHBWZ01. The sequence continues at coordinate 472,705 of JAHBWZ010000003.1, forward strand.
TCGCGGAGCACCTGACGGTCGTCACGGAGCATGTCCCGCAGATGATCGCGCAGTACCAGGCGAAACTGCGGCTGCGCGTCGAGGCGCTGCTCGATGGATCCAGCGCGTCGCTGCGGGACGAGGACCTTCTCCGCGAGGTGGCACTCTTCGCGGACCGGAGCGACGTCGCCGAGGAAGTCGCACGACTCCAGGGTCACCTTGCACAGTTCCGCGAGCGCATCGACGGCACGGACGAGGAACCCGTGGGCCGTACGCTCGACTTCATCGCACAGGAGATGCTCCGCGAGGCCAACACGATCGGGAGCAAGTGCCTCGATGTCGAGGTGTCCCGCCGCATCGTCGAGATCAAGAGCGCCATCGATCGCATCAAGGAGCAGGTCCAGAACGTGGAGTAGCGGCCGGGCGCGTTGACTGCGGACGATGACGGACATCAGTGCTGACGAATTCCGGGCGGCCATCGCCGCGTGGGGCCTCGATGCGGTCCAGGAGGCGATGCCGTACCGGCGCGGCTCCTCCCGCTCACCGAAGGTCCGGATCCGGACACGCTCCGGCGAGTACCTGCTCAAGCGGCTTGCGCCCGAGCGGAGCGATCCGGCGCGGATCGCGATGGCCCATGCGGTGCAGTACGAACTTGCCGGCGCCGGCTTCCCGGTCGCCGCGCCGCTGCCGACGCTGGCGGGGACCACGGTCCTGCACCTCGGTCCGTCGTACTTCGAACTCTTCCCGTTCATCGTGGCGCGGCATCCCGCCCGGAGCACCCGCTTCTCCGCCGAGTCGGGAGTTCTGCTCGCGCACATGCATGCGATACTCACGCCGCGTGCGCGGACCGGCGGCCCGGCGGAACCCGGGTACCACCGCGCGCCGCGATTCCGGCGCATTCTCCAGCGCGCCGTCGCGCGGATCGGATCGACGCCGGATCGGCGCGCCCGCGCCGAGCGCACCGCCGCGTACCTCGCCGGCGCCTACCGCGACTCCGCACGCCGCGCCGATGCCGCGGGATTCGACGCATTCCCGGTCACCATCGTGCACGGCGACTGGCACCCGGGAAACCTCCTTGCCACGCAGGACACGATCGTCGCGGTCCTTGACTTCGAGGCGGTCCGGACCGGGCCGCGCGTACTCGACCTGGCGAATGCCTGCCTCCAGTTCGCGCACGAGGCCGCGACGGACCCGGCGGATCCCGCCACCTGGCCTACCGGTCTCAGCACCGCCCGCATCCGGACCCTGCTCGCCAGTTATGATGCAACGGCGATCGAGCCGCTGGACACCGCGGAGCGGGCGTGCATCGCGTGGCTCTCGATCGAGGCGCTGATCCACGACGCGGTCATTCCGATCGCGGCAACCGGGCGCTTCGGCGAGATCGACGGACTCGCATTCCTCGAGATGATCGAGCGGCGGGCCAGGTGGATGCGGCCACGGGCGGCACGAGCGACGGAGGGGCACACCCCATGACCACGCGACACCGGCCTGACTCCATCGTGGATGCCCGCCGACCGCGCCTTCCGGTCGGATCCGGCCGGCTGACCCGTGCCGTCGCGGTCGTCCTGGCGGCGGCATGTTCGACCGGGATGGCCGCCGGCGCCTCCGCCGCGCGCCTGCAGGACACGGTGTCCGGCATCCCGGAGTCGGCGTCCGACACCGCCTTCCGCCCGCCGTCGATCATTCCCGACGACGACGCACTGCACACGCTCCCGATCGACCCCGCGGTCCGGGCGCTGGTGGATCGACTCGGCGGCCCTTCCTATGCGGAGCGCATGGACGCCGCGCGGCGCATCGTGGAGCGCGATACCGATCCGGCCCAGCTGATCGCACTGCTCCTCCGGGATGAACTCGATGCGGAACAGCGCTACCGCGTCCTCGGTGTCCTGCGGGAACTCATCGTCCAGGCACCGCGAGGGGCGCTGGGTATCCGCATGGCACAGGTCCGGCTCGCCGCGCAGGCACCGGAGGGTGTCGAGATCGCGGAGGTGATCGAGGGACTCCCCGCCGCCGCGGTCCTGCGGGTCGGCGATGTCATCACGCACATCGAGGGCGTGCGCATCCGTGACGCCAACGAACTCATCCTGATCATTCAGTCGCGGCGCCCCGGCACGCAGGTCCGCCTCGACATTCTGCGAACTGTCGTGGACGCCGACGGTGACCGCCGGACGGGGACTCTCCGCGTGAACGTCGGACTCGGTTCCACGACGCAGCTCGACACGCCGCGCGATCCGCGCGGCGCCCAGGTCGCGATGAGTCCGATCCTCAGCCGCCGGATCATCGAGTGGAACCGCCTGGTCGCGCGATTCCAGCCCGCCGCCCGTGTCCTGCGACCTGCTGCCGGTTCCCCGCCGATCTTCGTCTACACACCGAGGACGCTGCCGGAGCCGCTCATCGAGCAGCACTCCGTGATCGTCGACCTGAAGCGCGAGATTGAGGAAGTCGAGTTCGGGCGCCGATCGGTCACGCAGATCACGCTCGCGCAGTGGCGTGATCGTCTCGACCGCCTGCAGCGCGAGTCGCGTGATCCGGGGCTTCAACCGACGGAGCGGGAACTGCTGATGCGCCTCGCCGAGCGGTTCGAGGAACTCCTGGCGCTGGTCGACCCGACGGGCCGGTGATCCGTGATCTCGACGGCAGCGGGCATTCCGCGACCCTCGAAGCCGCTACCTGAACAGGACGACCAGGAGGATCGCGAGGGCAATCGGGATCCCGATCGCCAGCAGCATCGGAAGCGCGGGCACGATGGCCGGCGGCGGCGGCGCCGGATCGCCGACATCGACCGAGTCCCAGTCGATCGAGTCCGACTCGGCGCGCCGGTCGCGAAGCACCGAGCGCGCCCGCGCGTGATCGACCGCGCGGACACACACCGGTACGCCAGGCCGGGTCGCGGAGAGCGCGAAGCTGAAGCCGCGCTCGACCATGTCGAATGACCTGGCCTCGACGCCGTGGTCGGCCAGGTAGACGACCAGCAGACTCGCCTCGAATCCGCTCCGCGCAACCGCGACCTGCACCAGCCGGTCCGGGTCGCCTCCGAGGCCCGCCGGCATCCCGTCACCGTCCGGCCTGTCCTCGCGCGGTTCATCGGCCATCATCCTGCTCCCTCCGCCCCGGTCATCGGGGCGCCCATACCCGCCCCGTGCGACAGTGATCCGTCAGCAGCGCCGGCCCTGATGTCGGCAAGCACCTGCGCCACGGCGGCGTGGTCCGTCGGTTCCAGGCGATCTCCGCGCCGGGTCACGAGGACCCAGTCAGCGATCTGCTCACAGGCGATGCGTCGCGACGGCGCCGACGCGTCCGCACACTCCGTCTCGACGGCGTCGGCACCGGCCGCGTCAGCGCGCCGGACAACGCACCGGGCCGCAGAAACGGATCCGTCCCCGGGGCGGGCCTGCACGAGGAGACGGACGGTGGAACCCGGTCCGCGGCATGCCGACTCCCAGGCCCGGTGCGCCGTGAACGCCTCGGCGACTCCGGCCCACGTGTGCTGCGCCGCCAGCGCCCGCTGACGGACCGTGGCGTCTCCACGCCAGACCGGGATTTCCCGGTCGCTCGTCATGCGCCGCAGGAGGGTGCGGGGCGGCACCCAGCAGGCCCGCCAGGTACCGTGCTGCCGTTCATCACAGACCACCAGCCGCGGCCCGCCATGCGCCGCGCCGGCCCGGTCGCGCTCGCCACCGGGCGTCCCCGCGGCCATGGTCGCGACGACCTCGACCACGGGGACGAGCGCGATCGCGATCCCGGGCACCACATCCCTGGCGAACGGCGGCTCATCCTGCGGCGGCGCCTCGATGAGCTGCGCGGCCACCTCGCCGATCAAGGCAGCCGCGGCAGGCACGAGATCCGACTCGATCTCCAGGATCTCGAGGTCCGGGATGCCTGCCCGCGCACAGCCGTGGGTGTGCACCCAGCCGATGTCGCCGTCGTCGGCGGCCTGGACGGACCAGAGCACCCAGGGCGGAACCGCGCCCGGAGGCAGCCCGACGAAGATCGCGTCCAGTCGTTCCGCGGTCCACCAGAGATCCGCATCCAGGTCCTTGATGCCGATCACGCCCGGCACGCCGATCCGGATCGCCCGCATCGCGCCCGCGAAGTCGAGGGTCGGCGCGCCGTGTCGCAGCGGAACATGGACACGGAGGACAGGAAGGCGTGCTTCGGTCCCGTCGGAGGGCAGCCACTCCGGCGCAACGACCAGCGGCGCACAGAGGTCCGGAAGCGGAATCGCGGCGGCCCATGGCGACACGGCGCCATCCGGCGCCCGAAGCGGAATCGGCGCGTCGATCGCACCAAGGCGGCGTGCCACGGACCGCGGGTCCTCGAGGGTGCCCGAGGTCGCTTCGTCGAGAACCAGGATCAGTTCCGCCGCGCCGACGATGCCGGGGTCCGACGGTGTCAGGATGCTGGCCTGCGAAGACACGCGGTCAACTCCGTGTTCATGCCGGCTTCCGGCGCTCCCGCCGTGCCGCCGGGGCGCCTCGACAGCGCCCGGGTACCGGAACGGATCGGATGTCGATCCCATCGGCGCCGGCCGGTCCGGCGCCGGTCATGCGTAGCTGTGCAGGCCGGCGATCGTGAAGTTGATGACGACCCAGTTGAACAGCATCACGGCCGCCCCGATCACGGCCAGGATCGCCGTCCACAGGCCCTTGTCCCGTGTCCGGATCCTGAGGTGGACCAGCACTGCCAGGACGATGAACGTATTCAGTGCGAACACTTCCTTCGGGTCCCAGCCCCAGGGCCGGCCCCAGGAGTGATCGGCCCAGATGGCGCCCATCACGATTCCCGCCCACAGCAGGATGAAGGAGAGTTCCATGAGGATCATCGTGGTCCCGTCGAGCACCTGGGCGAACGTCGTCCGGGATCGTTCCAGCATCCCCCGACCGTCCGAACCGACCATGATGAGCGACGCGGCACCGCCCGCAGTGGCGTGTGCGATGCCGGGTTCGACGCCGCGCACCCAACCCGCCAGCCGAAGCACCAGGTAGATGAACGCGGAGACCGCGGCCATGAAGATGAGGGCGTACGAGAAGATGATCACGTTCGTGTGGATGTAGAGCCAGACGTCGTGGAGGACGGGCATCATGTTGTGGATGCTCGGATCCAGGTAGGCCGGCAGGAAGTGAGCGCACATGAGCGCGACGGCCGACGCGACGCAGGCAGCGATCGCGATCAGCGATCGGAGCGGCGATCGCCTCAGGAAGAGTTCGAAGCCGAGCGCGAAGACCGCGCTGAACCACACCGACGTGGTCACCGCTTCGTACATATTGGAGTTGGGCCACCGTCCCGAGACGTACCAGCGAAGCATCACGCTGAACGTATGCAGCAGGACGGCCCCGATGAACATCGCCATGCCGACCCGTCGCGCCGCGGGCCAGCGGAAGACGGCGTGGAGGAGCAGCGGCACCAGCGCCAGACCGTAGATGATCCAGATCCAGACGAGATTGCTGCTCCGGAAGTACCAGCTCTCCCACGCCAGCCGAGCCGCGGCCGGGTAGATCTCGGGATCATCGTTCACCGCCGGCAGCAGGGACGTCAGGCGGACGACCGCGTCATTCACGCCCTCAGCGTTCTCGATCCGCCACGCCTCGCGGAATCGGGACCATGCTGAAGTGATCTCGTCGCGGAGTCCGGGCGGGAGCCCCTCGCGCAGCCGATCGCCCTCGCGGGCCGCGGCGAGTTCGTCAAGCGTGTGCCATGGTTCGTCGAACGCCCCGGACGGCGGCGGAAGGAAGTTGAGGCTCCGGGAGAGCACTTCGGGGCGCCGGATCGACATGGCCGACGCCAGCCGCTCCACCGGCTTCGCCGTGCGCACGACGTCTGCGCTCATCTCCTGCAGCCGCCGCTGGACGAACGGGTCGGTGAGAAAGACCGGCGCGATCCGGCCATGCGACATGAACCCGTCCATGCGCCGGCGGAAGTCGTCGCGGAAGCCCTGTTCCTGCGCCGGCGTGAGACGGCCGGCCGCACTGCCGAACTGTCCTATCTGCGACTCGAGCGATGCTTCAAGGGCGCGACGGATCTCACCCCGGACCAGCTTGTTCTGGACCCAGATGCAGTCAAGCGACTCGTACCGCTCCGGCCGGATCATCATGTCGAGGTAGGTGAACGAGGCCGACCGGCCCTCGAGTCGTTTCGGTCCGACGACCTGCCTGATCAGGGCGGTGGCGTGCGACTCGAACGATCGGACGCGCCCGTTCATGTGAACGGCAAGCCGGTCGAGCCCCCGCAGGTCCAGGCGATCCGCGAACGTGTCGGCCGGCGCCGGAGACTGCCGGCCGGCGGCAGGCAGTGTGACGGCCGTGACCGTGAGGAGCACCAGGAAGACATGGAGCACCGTGCCCGCGGGGCGCCGTCCGCGACGGCGAGGGCATCTCCATCCCGGGTTCATGCAGCGATCCGCGGTACGCATCACTCGAGCACCTCCACGGGCGCCGGCGGCGGTGCCCCGATACGGTCCGGCCGTCGACCGGGCGACGTCGACGCGGCGAGTTCCGCATGCACCCGGACCGCGCGCCGCCGCTTGATGTACGGCTTCACATAGAACGCGTAGATCATCCCGACCACCGAGAGACAGCATCCGAAGAGCTGGACAAGAACGCCGTGCCTGTTGGCGACGCCCAGCACGGTGTAGTTGAGACCCGCGGATCCGGGATCCGTCTCGCCTCTCGACTGGTCCGGCGGGTCCCATTGCGCCTGGAAGTACCAGAGGCCTCCGTACGGCTTCGGCTGATTGACGCTCACGAGAATCGGGTCCGACCAGCCGTCTGACTCGACGAACTTCACGCGGCTCTGCCAGTCCAGGATGCTCGCCGTCGATCCGGTGAAGCCGCCGATATGCGACTTGACCACGAAGTCCTCCAGCACCGCCGGCCGCGGAAGCCGTTCTCGCCGCCTGGAGAAGAGCATCTCGATCTCGCGGCCGTCCTTCAGGACGACCGTCGTCGGGCGATACGGATACCGGCGGAGCGTCCGATCCGCGCTGTCGAACGGATACCGATGGAACGGCAGCCAGTGTGAGTCGTACCCGTCGCCCGTGGGCACGGAGACACGGACCATCGAGGCGAGGAGTCCGACTTCCCGGCTCCGCTGGTTCGGGGGAACGACCAGCGGACGGACCTCCGACCGGGTTTCCGCGGCGTATCGATCAATGGTCAGCGTCATGCCGGACGCGATCGGCACAGGTGCACCGACACGTACCGGGACGACCCGCAGCGGGTCTGATCCGCCCGGCACGGGCACCAGGAGTCGGAGCGTTTCCCGCTCAGGTCCCGCGACCAGGCGGATCGCGGATCGCCGCCCCGGTCGGAACCGCGTCACGATCCGATCGTCGAGCACCGCCGGCGCCGAATGGGCGGACATCGCTCCGTCCACCGCCGCTTCCCGGGTATTCGCCGGATCCTCGAACACCCATCGCTGCCATGTGCGCTGCCCGTCCGAGAGTTCAACGACGGCCAGTGCTCCGGACCACTGTCCGAAGTCGAGTGCATCCGTGATCTGCATCACGCGGAACCGGAAAGAGCCCCCTCCGACGGGGCGCCACTGCTCGTCGGCGACGATGTCCGGCGTCACCGCGATCCCCTCGCCCGGGACCTCGATCTCCAGTCGCGCCGCGATGACCTCGCGCAGTCGATCGAGCGCCGCTTCATCGTCGATCCAGTGGAACTCGAGTGCACCGTCCAGGACCCGGCTCTCCTCCGGCGGGGAGACGGCGAGCTGGAACGACTGTCTCAGCCCCGCGTCGTTCGCGAAGGTCACGCCGACGGCGGGCGAGAGCACGTCGCCACCGGGAACCCGGCGGCGCTGAAGCTCTCCGTATCGCACGTACTCGGCAAGCCTGATCGCCGTCCCATCGAGCGGATCCTCCGGGTCCAGCGCCGGCACATCCACGCGGAGCGACCGCGCCGGCGGAAGCAGCGTGCCCGGGTCCGCCCAGACGCTCGCCGGTGAGGCAATGCGGTCGGACCAGATCGGCATGCGCGCAATCGGGCGCTCGATCCACGGCGTCGGGATCCGGACACCGGATGCATCACGCCGGATCTCGCGCAGGTAAAGCGCGCGGGATTCCATGACGTAGAACCACGACTGCGGCTCGTACTCAAGCGCCACGGACAGTTCATCGTCGACGAGCGCGGTGCCCCGCACATTCCTCGCCCGTGCCCACGGCTGCGCGGGGTCGGCGGATCGCACGAGGTCCTCCGTGTACTGCGGGTATCCCGCCAGCAGTTCGCGGACGAACGTCTCGCGTCCGTTGTCGACGAGCAGCGAGACCTTGTAGACCCGCTTCCCGGCATCGTCACCGCTCAGGAGTTCCCAGTCCGGGGTGATCCCAAGGACACGCATCCGGTACGGCAGCGACGGGTCGGCGAATCCCAGTCTCGCGCCCGGCATTGCGGTGGAGACCGCCTCCATCCCCCCCGGCAGCGTGGCACGGATCTGTCTCCGGGCAATCGGCGCGTCGCCCTCGATCTTGGCACCGAAGTACCAGACGCTGCCCGCGGCGATCACCAGGATACCGCTGTGAATCATCCAGACCCCGAGATTCACCACGTTGAACGGGATCCGGCGGATCGTCGCGACGATGATGTTCAGACAGAGCAATGCGATCAGGACGTTGAACGGCCACCAGTGAAACCACTCGAACTCGCTGAGTTCGAAGACCTCGCGGACATTGGTCCAGCTCGCAGGCTCCAGGATCCGCCAGCTCGTCGGGATGCCCGCGGATCCGATCGATGAGTAGATGAAGAGCAGCGTGAGCGTGACCAGGCCGAGGGGAATGCTGCTGAAGAGATCGAGCAGCCGCTTCGGAGCGCCGGCCACGGACCGGACTCCGGGCGTCGGTCCAGCCACCGTTGAATCGGGGTTCTGTTCGGTCATGTCGGTCGGAGCGTGTCGCGTCGGGGATGCCGGCTCGCTGAGAACCGCGGTGAGGGAAGGATGGGAGCCCGGGAGGGCCTGACCCGGCCGTGCCGGACCCGAGGACAGACCCATCGTCCGTCGACGACGGGTCCGTTCAATCAGGGGGCAACTGTAGCCGCGATCCAGTTCGGCGCGTCGCGACCAGAGGAGCGCCCGGACAGGTGAGCGCGACTCAGCGCAGCGTGATCGGGCCGGTCCGCTGGACCTTCATGCCCCGTTCGATCCGGAGAACCCGGACCTGGAGTGTCGCGCCGGGACCGGCGCGATCCAGAATCTCCGCCAGTTCCGCCGCGGTGGTCACGTGGAAGTCTCCGAGGGCGAGCAGGATGTCCCTTCGGATCAGCCCCGCGTCCTCCGCGGCGCTGCCAGGGAGTACCTCGGCGACGTAGATCCCCGCGGCCCGGCGCAGTCCGAGTTGTCGCGCGAACTCCTCGGACAGCGGGAGCACGGCGATCCCCAGTCGCTCGTGGGCCAGCTTCACGGCGTCAGGACGCACCCGCGCCGCGAGCGGGAACTCGACGTCGACCGGGGAACCATCGCGCCCGACCCGGAGGCGGAGCCGATCCCCCGGCGTCCTTCGGATCAGGGCAATGTGGAAGTCGATGCCCTCGCGGACCTCCTGGCCGTCGATCGCCAGCAGAACGTCGCCGGCGCGGATGCCCGCGCGGGCGCCGGGCCCGTCCGGCTGCACGCTGACGACGCGCGGCCGCCGGAGCACGTCGACTTCGATGCCGGTGACGATTCCGTAGCGGCGTTCCACGTCGATCAGGTGAGGCAGCACCTCGCGCAACTGGTCGACCGGGATGGCGAACCCGATGTTCTGCGCGTCCCCGCGGATCGCGGTATTGATCCCGATCAGTTCTCCGAGGATGTTGAGGAGCGGTCCCCCGGAGTTCCCCGGGTTGATGCTCGCGTCGGTCTGGATCAGGCCGGTGAACGCGACCTCCGGGGAAACCGAGATCTCCCGGTCCACCGCGCTCACCACGCCCGCCGTCACCGTGTGCGCGTAGCCGAGCGGATTGCCGATGGCGACCACCGCCTCACCGATCATGAGATCATCGCTTCGCCCCAGCGGCAGCGTCGGAAGCGGATCATCCGCCTCGATCTTCAGGATCGCCAGGTCCCGCCGGGGGTCACTCGCGATGATCTGGGCGTCGAGTTCCAGGCCGTTGCTCAGCGTGACCCGGTGCTCGGCCCCCCGCGCGACGACGTGCGCATTGGTCACGATGTATCCCGCCGGATGCACGATGAATCCGCTGCCGACGCTGCCCCGCTTGTAGCTGCGGGTTCGGGGCTGGCGGGGCATGACATCGAAGAGGTCCTCGAGAAGACCATCGAACGGCGAACGACTCCGGACGACGATCTCCTCGACGGAGGCGATGTTCACGACGGCGTCGCGCCGCTGCTCGAACACTTCGACGATCGGTGACCGGCGCGCCGCCCTCGTCGCCTGCCGGGAATCCGCCGCGGATTCACCGTCCACCGCCGGACGGTTCATGCCCCGCTGGCTCTCCTCCGCCAGCGCCGGCCCGCCGGCGGCCGCGGCCTCTGTCCAGACGGAACGAAGCGGCGGTGCGACAGACACGATGACACAGAGCGCAGCAATCCGGCGCAGTGCCGCGCCCGGTCGGACGCGGACACGCCTTGAGCAGCATGACTGTTCCATGGCGCAGACTCCTGACGCGCTCATTGCGGATGGTCGTAGACGCCTCCCCCGGATTTGTCGCCCAGCCTGCCCGCCGTCACCAGCTGACGCAGCAGCGGACAGGGGAAGTACCTGTCCTGCCCCAGTTCCCGGAAGAGCACCATGAGGATGTCGTGACACACGTCGAGCCCGATGAAGTCCGCGAGCCGGAGCGGTCCCATCGGGAAGTTGCAGCCCAGCTTCATGATCTCGTCGATGTGCTTCGGCTCGGCGACGCCCTCCATCCAGGCATAGAAGGCCTCGTTGATCATCGGCATGAGCACGCGGTTGGAGACGAAGCCCGCCCGGTCGTGGGCCGGGATCGGCACCTTCCCGAGTCGCTCCGCGACCGCGACGGTCCGCGCGACCGTTTCGTCGCTCGTCATCAGGCCGCGGATGACCTCGACCAGCTTCATCACGGGCACCGGGTTGAAGAAGTGCATGCCGACAACGCGATCGGCGCCCGGGCCGACCGCGGCACCGATGGAGGTGATGGAGATCGATGACGTGTTCGTCGCGAGCACGGTCGACTCCGGGAACGTCCGCGCCATCTCCTCGAAGATCCGCCGCTTGATCTCCGGATTCTCCGTCGCGGCCTCGACCGCCAGGCCGGCCGCCGCGCCCTGGGCCATCGAGCCGTGGTAGGTGATCCGCGAGAGGAGAGCATCGGACTCCGTCGACGACATCCGTCCCTTCTCCACGCTGCGCGATGCAGTCTTCGCGTGGTACTCCCTGGCTCGTTCCAGCTGCGCCGGTGCGACGTCGATCTGCCAGGCGCGCATCCCGGCCTGCGCGGCGACGTACGCGATCCCGCTTCCCATGGTCCCGGCGCCGATGACTGCGACTCCCTCGATCCTGTTCATGCGTTGTGGTCCTTCCCTGCTCCGGTCCGCGTTCGTGAGGCCGCTCCGGGGACCGACGGCGCGAGCGCGGCCCCGCCCGCACGACCGCGGCCCGCGGCATCCCGGCCGACCGGCATCGCGTCGCCGGGATGCCACCACCACCGGCGGTCGAGCGAGCGGCGCAGCATACCGCACGCCGGAACGGCCGACGCCATCCCGCGGGACGACGGCGCCGGAATCCGGCACGGGCTCAATGCAGCGACCCGCGGGATCGCTCCCGCGGGTCGCGCATGCATGGCGGTCAGAGACCGGGCCGGTTCAGTTCGCCGAGGCGTACTTCACCGAGCAGCCCCACGGGCGGACGTAGTCGGGCGAGACGGACTCGCCGGCCTTCATCTGCCGGAGCGCATTGAGGACGTAGAGGGTGGCGTCGGCCTTCTTCCCGGTGTTGTCGTCAGAGAAGGCGCCGTGGTACCGGAGGACGCCCGTCTCATCGATGACGAACATGTGCGGCGTCGTGCGCGCGTCGAACGACCGGCCGACCTTGCCGTCGTAGTCGACCAGGATCGGCATGTCGAGCTCCGCCTTCCTGAGGTACTCGGTGCTCTGCTTCACCATGTCGTCACGACTGATGTTCGCGGTCGAGTTGACGAGGAGGTAGACGTAGTTGTCCCCCATCTTCTTCATCTCCGAGATCATCGCGTGCACACGCCTGTTCTCGTAGATGTTGCGGACGTAGGGGCAGCCGGGGTTGTACCACTCCATCACCACGACCTTGCCCTTGAAGTCCGCGAGCGAGTGCGACTTGCCGTTCGTGTCGACCATCGTCCAGGCCGGCGCCGCCTGTCCGATCTTCGCCGTGGCCTTCGTCGCGCCGGTGTTCTGCGCATTGGCGCCGATCGCCGCCGCGGCAAGAGCGACCAGGCCGAGCGTGATGGCGGGGAAGAGACGTCGTCGTGTGTTCATTGGTTACTCCTTGGTCTGGTTCGGATGAGGGAGCGGGACATGGACCTGATACGCCGGATCGTCCGGCCTGTCGCCGAGAAGCAGAAGTCCGCGGATCGCCGGCACCGTGCCGGGCATCAGGTTCTGGGCGCGGACCTCGTACTGGATGCGGAGCGTGAATCTCCCCTCCGACCCGGGTGTCGTGTGCACATCGCCGATCACGACGCCGGAAACCTCCGATGGAAGGAAACGCATCCGGGTGAATCCGCCGGTCGAGCCCGACGCGATCAGTGCGCCCGGCTCGCGCTGGAGGGTGATACCGCTGAGCCGCTCGATCGGTTGAGGCAGTCGGCGGAAGTGCCGATCCAGCAGGTCACCGTCCGGTCCGGCAGTCCGTGCCGCCGTGGTGCCCGCGGCTGCCGGCGGGAGCAGGACCTCTCCAGAGGCCTCTCCGATCAGGCACTGACCGAGACAGACAAGATAGGTGCATCGGATCCGGAATCGAAGCGGCGACGAGGGAAGCACCACCGGCGCGCTGACCGGGATGAAGAACACCGCTTCGCGGGCGTACCCGAAGGTCGTCTCCTCGGGCGTCGAGAACGTCTCGGGCCTCGGGAACCGGACGGCGCCGACGGTGAAGCCGTCCGGCGCCTCCACGTCGATGACCGGCGGTGCACCGCTGTCACCGGGGTGCTCCCAGTAGGTGTGCCAGCCGTCCCGCAGGCGCACCACCACCGCCAGGTGGAAGAGCGTCTCCGGGACCACAGCCTGGACATCTGCGACGAATCCGACGCGTGAGACATCTGACGCAATCTGCGCACCCGCTTCCCGGGACCACCACCCGAAGCCGGAAATTCCTACGATGACCGCCGCGGTCCACCGCAGACATCGCGGCCCGCCCCATCGACCGGACGTGCGTCCCCCCCGTCCCGCGTCCGAGGCGCTGTCCGCGGCCGGTCGATCCTGGCCGGCCAGGCCGGGAGCCACCGTGTTCCGGTCGAGTGACATTCCGCAATCCATCGCGAGCAGGACTCCCATGCCCCACACAGAATCGATCCGAACCCGCCGTCCGATTCGCCGCCGGATCACGGACCCGGTGGCGGGTGGACCCGACGTCCCGGCGCCGATGATCATCCCCGCGTACCCGTCGGTACCGGGGAAGAAGCGACCCGGCGGAGGCGGGATGGTATTCCCCCGAGGCGGCCGCGGCGGCCGGCAGGGCCGATCGCGGCCGATCCGGACCCTCGCCGTGTCCCTGCTCGCCTGCTGCACCACGCTCCCGGGATGTTCCGGGACGAGGACGAGCGATCGCGACCTCGTATGGGTCTCGAATGAGGATGCGCTGAGAGGCGTCGAGCGCCGTGCCCGCGGCCTCCGGTTGGCCGAGTCCCGCGGCGGCGCGTTCGTTGACCCCCGATCCCGCGACGAGTTCATCGCGCGGAGAATCCCGGGAGCGATCCACCTTCCGCTGGAGCGGGCCCGGGCCGACCACGAAACGCTCCGGCGATTCGACACGATCGTGGTCTACGGGCCCGATGCGTCCAGCCCGCTGGCTGCGGCGATGAGCAAGGTTCTCATCGAACTCGGGTACAGCGATGTCAGAACGCTCCGGGCCGGGCTCGCTGGCTGGGTGGCGGAGGGTCGGGAGACGGAGTCGGGCCATCCGCCGCGCGGGTCCTGATGCCCGAGGGTTTGTCCGGGCGGGTCACCGTGTCACGCGACCGGGCGTCGATGAACGGGCTCACGGCGGCGCCGGGTCCGGCAGCAGTTGCAGATCCGGTTCGAGAATGCGAACACCGTCGGCATCGGCGCAGACCCAGCGGAACCCTGTTCGCAGTGCTCCGGCGGCGGCGACCCCGTCGCGAGTCATCGCGATCATCGCGACCTGATCCCGATCCGTCACTCGAAACGAGTCGGCAATCCGCTCCAGGACCACTCTGATCGCGTCCGCGGGCGACCGGCCGCGCCGCATCTCCTCGACGCACAGGAAGGAACCGCAGACACCCATGACAAGCTCGCCACGGCCGGTCGCGGTGGCGGCACCCGCGCGCGGGTCGACATACAGGCCGTGACCGATGATCGGCGAATCGCCGACGCGCCCCGCCTGCTTGAATGGCATTCCGCTCGTCGAACACGCCCCGGCCAGCATCCCGGACGTATCGATGGCGAGCGTCCCGATCGTGTCATGGCCGGCTTCAGCCACCGGACCCCCGAAGAGCGCTCCGCCTCCGCGATCGACCGGCCTCGCGGGGTCGCGGATCCCGCGGTCGCGGGTCTGGTCCGGGTGCGTGCCGCCACGCTCGCATGCGCTCCGCCACGCCGCCCAGCGTCGCGCCGCATCCGGCTCCAGGAGCGCAGACTCGGCCGGTCCGCGCCACCCGGCGAAGCGATCGGCGCCCTCGCCTGCCAGGAGGACGTGGTCCGTCTCCTCCATCACCCGCCGGGCAAGCGACACCACATGCAGGTGCGATGTCACCGCGCAGACGCCCCCGCAGCGATCCGGCGCGAGCATGACCGAGGCGTCGAGCGAGACTCGGCCCTCGGCATCGGGCAGGCCGCCGTACCCGACCGAGTCGATCGTCGGGTCGGCCTCGGCGATCCGGCAGACACCCTCCACAGCGTCGATCGCGACGCCGCCGCGCTGAAGGGCGCTCCAGGCCTCCGAGAGTCCCGGGGCAGAGAATGACCAGGTCGCGATGATCCGGGGGGACGTCATATGAGGCCGGTGAGAATAGCGAGCCTCCCTGGGCCATCGCACGGCACTCCACGGCACGGACACGCCTGTGGGCGGGTCGGCGGCCGGCGCGCGGGAGATTTCGGACCATCAGGTGGCGAATGCCGGAATTCCTGCCTCCCTCGGCGCCCTTGCGCCGTACATTCATCCCTCGGGACCCCGTGATCCCGAATCGCCACCCACAACCAGGAGACGCAGGAATCATGAAGACATCGATCGTGCTCGGGGTACTCGGAGCTGCAGGCAGCATCATTCTCTTCGGACAGCTCCAGCCGAGCGCCGATGCCGGAGGCACCGGAAGCGTCCGAGTCCCGCCCTCGGGATCCGCCATGACTTCGGCGTCCCTCTCGGACGACGAGGCACCGCGCCCCAACGGGCCAGGGATCGGCCCGGATGTCATCGTCTGGACCATCTCGGGTTTCGAGAACTGGTCGGACGCAACGCACCGCGCGTACTCCGTCGGGACAACCTCCTGCAACCAGGGGGACCAGCCGCTTTCCTGGAACGGCTCGACCAACCAGCATCCGGTGATCGGCCAGAACATGTTCCGGATCATGCCCCGGAACGGGCACCCCCGGTTCGAACAGATCGGGCAGTCCTGGCTGAAGCACGGATTCTGTGCGCTCGACCTCAACGACTGCGGTGCGTGCCAGGGAACGGGTTGCGGCTCGCTCGGCGTCGGCTGCTCCGATCCCTATACGGCGGCGCGCAACGGAAGCCAGGGCCCTGCGGGCCCCAAGTACCAGGTGAATGCCACCACCGGGTTCTTCCCCTATCCGCCAGCGAACCCGTCCTACAGCGGATCGACGGCGCGCCGGCTGCGCGTGCTCCGCAGCGACGTCGAAGAGGCGAGCAATCCCGGCGCCACCTATCTCATCGAGGCGATGTACATCCATCCGCAGGACAGCCCGCACATCAATGTCGGCCTCTCCGCGAACAACGTGTCGTTTCGAAGGGTCAACCTGAACTCGACGGGTGCGATCAGCTCGTTCAATGGATCCACCGAGCGGATGCAGGTTGCCCTCATCGCGTGGGTCGCGGAGGACAGCGCGAACATCTCGGCGACACGCATCAACATCGCCGGCGAAGGCACGGTGTGGCTGGGGCACGCCGCATGGGACAATGGCGACGGTACCTGGGACTACGAGTACGTCGTCAACAATCTCAACTTCGACCGCTCGGTCGGCGCCTTCGAGGTGCCGGTCCCGGATGGCGTGGTCATCTCGAACGTCGGCTTCCACCAGGTGGAGTACCACTCGGGCGAGGTCTGGAGCAACGCGCCGTGGACGTCGTCCGTCGGCGGCGGCGCGGTCCGCTGGGAGACCGAGTCCTACGGTTCGAATCCGAACGCCAGCGCGATCCGCTGGGCCACGGCATATACGTTCCGCTTCACCGCGAACACCCCGCCGCAGAATGCGAGTCTCAAGGTCGAGTACTTCAAGCCGGGTGCGATCATGAGCAACACGCGCATGGGCCGGAGTCCCTCCGCGCCGCCCGTGCCCTGTCCGGCGGACGTCGATGGAAGCGGCACCGTGGACTTCAACGATGCACTCCTGATCCTGGCCTCGTGGGGCAACTGCCCCGGCTGCCCGGAAGACATCGACGGGAGCGGCACCGTGGACTTCACCGATGTCCTCGAGGTGCTGGCCGCGTGGGGCGACTGCTGAGCCCGACCGATTCGATGCACTCCATACTCTGTCGATGACACGAGGCTCCCGGCTCCGCCGGGAGCCTCGTTCGTTTCCTGGCCACTCGGGTCGCTTTCGTGCCGGCAGCGGCTGAAGCGGCGCGTTACGCTCGCTGCCATGCGCTTCCCGCTGATACCAGTCCTCGTGCTGACGCTCGTGCCGGCAGGTCGCGCGCCCGGCACGGCGTCGCTCGACGAAAGGCCGCCGGATCCGGTCGTTCGCGAAATCATCGACGACCTGCTTCGACAGCCCCATGGCGCGGCGACGGTGGCGGATCTCGGCATCCCGCAGGATGTCCTCGCGCGAACCGCGCGACGGATCCTCCGCGAATCGTTTCACCGGCAGGTGCACGTCGTCGTCCGGACGGAGCAGGATCCGCCCGCCCCCGTCGGCGAACCCCCGATCAACGCGCTCGCATCCGAACGTGATCTCGCGCAGCTTCGAATCGTCCCGGTTTCTCCGGTACCGGCGGCCGCGGCGCTCTGGCCGGACGCCGCGGAGTGGCGCGCGCCTTCTGCCGGATTCCGCGTGTCCGGAGACGACGCCGCCCTGTCTCTCCCCGATCCGACGCACCCGCTGCGACAGTTCGTCGCCCGCCGCCTTGCGCCGGACGGACTCGCCCGGACGCTCGCGCTCGTGATCGCGGACCTGGCGGCGCAGGGTGAATTGCCTGCCGATGCGGCGGCGCTGGACCGCGTCCTCAGCGCCTGCGGCCTGCCGATCGATCTCCTGCCGCTTCTCCGGGCAGCGGACGGCTCGCCCCTGATCTCCGCGCTGCGCTCGGTGCTCGACCGCGCCGATCCCCGCGCCGAGATGATCCGGTGCGCAGCGGGCGCGACCGTCGACTGGGGGCCGCCGCAGCCCGGGCTCCGTCCGGTGTTCGACGACGGATCCGACCCGATCCGGCTGGTTCACCTGACGCTGACGCGCGGAACGGACTGGTCGGGACCGGGCGACGGCGGGAGCGTCGACCTGCTCCGGGACATGCTGGAGGCTCTTCCGGAGTGTGCCTTTGCCATCTCGACGCACGAACGGTTTCTACCCAGCATCGGACTCCTGGCAGCGCAGGAGCCAGCGTTCCGGCGCCCGATCTACCTGCCCGCCGTCGAGCCGGTCTCGCAGTGGACGCGCGACGCCGGCATCCCGGCGCTTCTCGACGAAGCGGAGCGGCCGGTGCCCGCCCTCCTGCTCCCGCGATTCGCCTCGCGGCAGGACGATGGATCCGTTGTCGTCCCCGGTGACGCACTCGCGGCCCTCGGTCTGGACCGCATCGGGATCCGGATGGTCCCGACGAGGCTGCTGTTCCAGGGGGGGAATCTCCTGGTCGCGCGGCACCCCGCGGACGGTCAGCGCCTGCTGCTGCTCGGCGAAGCCGAGATCGCACGGAACATCGCGCTCGGCCTGCGCCGGGACGAGATCATCCGCGGATTCGCGCGGGAGTTCGGTGTCGACCGCGTCGTCCCGGTTGCCGGCCCCTCGTTCCATCTTGACTTCGATCTGTCCGTCCGTCGGGCACCGGGCGGCTCGCAGGCATGGGTGCTCGATCCCGCAGGCGGCGCCGCGATCGTCATCGCGGCGGCACTCGGCGCCCTCGAGCGCGCCGGGCTGCTGATGGATGGCGAACGGCGCCTGGCGGTCCAGGCCCTTCTGGACAGGGACGACGCCGCGCTCGGGTCCGTCCTGGGGCCCGCACTCTACGGCCAGGCGCTTCCCGGCGGGGGATTCCCGCTGACGCTCGCGCTTCACCTCGCCGCCGGGCCCGGGGACAGCGGGGTCGGCAACCTGCAGCGCCTCCTCGCCGCCGTCGACGTCTTCCACGCCCTCCACGGCGCCGAACCGGTACCCGGGTCGCTCGCGCCGGTCCGGGCCGCAACGCTGAACGCCATCCGGATCGCCGCGCAGGAACTTGATCAGCTTGCGCACACGCTCGCGCGCGAGGGGTTTCAGGTCTTCCGGCTTCCCGGGATCTCCGAGGGCACGCGCAGCCTGGTCCCCGTCAACGCGCTTCATGCGCCCGATGCGGTCTATTTCCCGTCCGCCGATGGCCTTCTGTCGCCGCTGGATGCCGCGGCCGCCGAGTCGTTCCGGCGCGCCCTGGGCGACGCGGTCACCCGGCGCGGAATCCGCGCCTCGGAGAGCCTTCGACGGTCCGGAGGCCTGCACTGCTCTGCGATCTCCTGGCCGGTCACGCCCGAATGGCGACTGGCGGGGGCGATCGGGCCAGCGTCCGCAAACCTCGCGGCCCCGGACGATTTTTGACTGTTTTTGGTTCGCCCCCCCCGGGTTCTCCGCGTACCTTAGCCCCAATGTCACCCAGCCCGCCGGGACCCTGGCGCGGGTGAGTTTCCGCGCTTCAGGACCCTCCAGGGTCTCCGGCGCCGGCGGCTCCCCCGTGTCACCTCGGCCCCCACCCCCCGACGGGCACTCGCCAGCACGCGGAAGATTCGTAGAGGAAGCGATATGCACGGAAAAGTCATTCTCGGAGCGCTCGGCGTCTCGGGCGCCATCATCGCCATCGGCCAGCTGAGCCTTTCGAACGCGTCGTCGCGCGACCTCGGCACGGGGCCCGCCCCGTCGCCGTTCGGCGCCGCCGCCGGCCGGGCCGATGTCCAGCCCGTCGGCAACCAGCCCGATGTCATCATCTGGACGATCTCCGGGACCGTCACCTACACCGACGGCACCTATCGCGCCTACGGCTTCGGCACGACCTCGTGCAACGAGGGCAACGCGCCGCTCGCGTGGAACGGCAGCACCAACCAGCATCCGGTCATCGGCCTCAATCTCTTCCGGCTCGCGCCAGGCCAGAACGGACACGCTCGATTCGAGCAGCTCGGACAGGGCTGGCTGAAGCACGGCTTCTGCGCCCTCGACCAGAACACCTGCGGTACCTGCCAGGGAACCGGGTGCAGTTCCCTGGGAATCGGGTGCTCCGACCCGTACACCGCGTCGCGGAACGCCAGCCAGGGTCCTGCCGGCCCGAAGTATCAGGTGAACGCCACCACCGGTTTCTTTCCCTACCCGCCTGCCAACCCGAGCTACAGCGGGAATACCGCGCGTCGACTCCGGGCACTGATCAGCGAGGTCCGCAACGACCTGAATCCCGGCGCGACCTGGTGGGCGGAGGCGCAGTACATCCACTTCCAGGACAGCCCGCACATCAATCTCGCCCTGGCGAACAACAACGTCTCCTATCGCCAGACGCTCATGGACAACTCCGGCGTACCGACACTGTTCGGCTCGACGATCCGGCGCGAGCCGGCCATCAACCGCTGGAAGGTCGTTGATCCCCAGGTGACGCTCACCAACGTGGACGTTCCCGACGAAGGGCGCATCGTGGTCGCCTCCCGCGCCTACGACAACGGCGACGGCACGTGGGACTACGAATACGCGGTCTACAACATGAACCTCGACCGTGCCATCGGCTCGGTGACCGTGCCGACGGTCGATGGATCGACCTCCTCCGCGCTCGGCTTCCGGCTTGTCGAGTTCCACTCCGGCGAGCTCTGGACGAACGGGTCCTGGACCAGCAATGTCGCACCGACGTCGGTTTCGTGGGCGACGCCGCAGACCTACGCCCAGAACCAGAACACCAGCGCCATCCGCTGGGGAAGCATGTTCAACTACCGGTTCACGTCGGACGCCGCGCCGATCAACAGCACCGTGTCGCTCGGTGTGTTCAAGCCGGGCTCACCGACCAGCCTGGCGGCGGCCGCCGTCGTGCCGGGCACGCTTCCGAAGCCGACCTGCCCGGAGGACCTCGACGGCAACGGGACTGTCGACTTCAACGACGTGCTTCAGCTCCTGGCCGCGTGGGGCCCGTGCCCCGGCTGCGTGGAGGACATCGACGGCAGCGGCACCGTGGACTTCAACGATCTGCTCGCCCTCCTGGCCGCGTGGGGCGACTGCTGAGTCGCGCCCCGGCCCGGTCGCGCGTCGCCGACCCGGTGTGCACCCAGGGAAGGCGATGCTGAAGAATCTGCACGGACGAGAGCCCCCGCCCGACATCGGGCGGGGGCTGTTTTCATCCGGCGTATCATGGCCGCATGACCACCACAGCACCCTCCCGAATCGACTCGCGTGGACTGGCCGGGCAGACCGTGGGCGACACGTCGATCTGCGCAGTCACGCAGACCGAGTTGATCTACCGCGGATACGAGATCGCCGACCTTGCGGCCCACGCGACCTTCGAGGAAGTCGCCTTCCTGCTGCTCGAGGGCCACAAGCCCTCGTCCGCCGAACTCGCCCGGTTCAAGGCGGAACTGACCGCAGAGCGGGAGATCCCCGATGGCCTGACGCGCCTGCTGCGGGAAATCGCCGGTGATCCGCCGGCCGCTCATCCGATGTCGATCCTGCGAACCGGGGTGTCCTGGCTCTCGCACTTCGATCCAGAGGTCGAGGACAACTCACCGGCTGCGGAACTCCGCAAGGCCAAGCGCCTGGTCGCGCGGATCCCGACGATCATCGGCTGCGGCCAGATGATCCGCGACGGCCGCGAGCCCGTCCGCCCCGACCCGGCTCTGGATCATGCCGCCAACCTGCTCTGGTGCATGACCGGCGAGCGCCCCCACCCGCTGGCCGCGCGCGTCCTGGACGTCTCGCTGGTGCTGTACGCGGAACATGACTTCAACGCGTCGACATTCGCCTGCCGCGTCATCGCGTCGACCGAGGCAGACCTGCACTCGGCCATCTGCGGCGGCATCGGCGCCCTCAAGGGTCCGCTCCACGGCGGCGCCAACGAGATGGCGATGGAGATGCTGAAGGAGATCGACGCATTCGTCCGCGCGGGGCGCGGCTCCGTGGAGGACTTCATGCGCCGCGCTTACGCGGAGAAGCGCAAACTCATGGGCTTCGGACACCGCGTCTACAGGAACGGCGATCATCGTGCCGGCATCCTGCGGGACTGGGGCCTCCGCTTCGTGCGCGAAGTCCGCCCTGAGGCCCGTTCGTGGTTCGATCTCGGCGACGAGGTCCAGGCCATCATGCTGCGCGAGAAGAACATCCACCCGAACGTGGATTTCCCCTGCGGAATGACCTATTTCGCCCTCGGGATCCCGGTTCCCCAGTACACGCCGATCTTCGTGGCAAGCCGTGTCACCGGCTGGGCCGCCCACGTGATGGAGCAGCATCAGAACAACCGGATCATTCGACCACTGGCCGAGTACGTGGGCCCGGCGCTGAAGAAGTGGATGGAACCCTGAGCGCAGGGGACTCCCTGATCGAGTCGGCACGCGTCGATCTGAAGGCGGCAGGACGTCCGCCCCGGCCTGGAGAGTCCCCGACGGGCGACGGGGGATCCGGCCCCGCCGCACCGGGCATGCAGATTTCCGGGTACAGGAGCCACGGGCCCTCGTCGCGGTCCGTCCCTCTCGGTTCGATCCCGGTCCGCCCCACGAACTTCGATCCCTCCCGCGGGATCTCGGCAACACCCTCTTTACACACCGGGATCCGGTGGTATCCTCAATGGTTGCAGGGTGAGATCTGCGGTGGCCTGAGGACAGCCCCCAAGGCGCGGCGGCGAGGACGATCAGGTTCCTCCCGTCCACCGAGCCCGTGCAGGGCGGGGTTCCACGGCGACCGACACTGAGAGAGAGAGCGCCGCGGCTTCGAGACGGGCCGCGACGGTTCGAACGTGCGCCACCCGGATTCGGGCGCCGCATGGGTTCAGGTTGCGCTTTTGCAGGCCGCGGCGGGGTGTTCCCGATTCCGGCACTGCTCTCGCAGATTCGTCCACCGGTGGGTCCGGGGTTTCAGGACCCTCCACGGACGATCAGGACAGACTCTCTCTCGTGTTTCGCAGGAAAGGAAGGTCAGAACACCATGGTCAAGACTCTGATGGTTTCGGCTGCCGCGGTCACCTGCCTGGGCGCGGCGGCGCTCGCGGCGAATGAGTGGAATCCGGCTCTCGACAAGCCGTTCCAGCTCGGGACGTTCCAGCTCACCGGCGGCACGGCCGGGCCCGCCAACTTCTTCAGCTTCTTCTACACGGCCCAGGGCAACGAAGTCGGTTTCTCGTTCTCCGGCATCTACTCGGAGTCGAGCGCCGGGTCGTGGGCGTCCGACACGCGGCTGGAGATCTTCCGCAACGGCAACCTCCACCACATGATCGGCGGATTCAGCAACCCCGGCGCTCCGTGGGACTTCCAGGGCGGCGGCTCCGATCTCCCCGGCGCCTACGCACACGGCGTCGGTGGGTCCGCGCCCAATGGCAACAACCAGCCCGACTGGTCCCTCAAGGGCGCCGGCACGACCGGTGACGTCTGGGAGTTCCGGTTCTCCAACGGCTGGAACAGCGCCAGCGCCGGGACGCTCACCTGGACCGAGGCCATGCTCACGATCCACAAGGTCCCGGCCCCCGGCGCTCTCGCGCTGATCGGCCTCGCCGGCCTTGCCGGTGGTCGCCGTCGCCGCGCGTGATGCCCGGATGATTCAGTGACTCACACCGACCCGACGCCACGGCCCCGCCGTGGCGTCGGTCTTTCCCAGCCGCGGTGCACCGGTATCATCGCATCGTGCCGGCGGCACTTCGCATTCTCCTGGTCAGCATCGCCGCGATCGGCCTGGCCATCTGGGGCGTCAGCACGCTTTCCGGCCCGGACATCCCGAGGCCGCCGGAGATCGACCGGCTCGATCCGATGGTCCGTCAGGCGGTCGACCGGGCCGTCCTTCGCGTCCGGAACGAGCCCCGCTCATCGGCGGCCTGGACCTCGCTCGGGTCGGTCTTCTACGCGAATGAAATGCAGAGCACCGGGGCGGCGTGCTTCGAGCGTGCCCTCGTGCATGACCCGGATGACTGCGTCGCGCTCTATCTCCTCGGACGACACGAGGTCATGAACGGTGACGGAGCCCGCGCGATCCCGCGTTTCCGCCGGATCCTGGACCTGCGCCCGAACCACACGATCACTCTCTGGCATCTCACCGAGGCGCTTCTGGACCACGGCAACGCCGCGGAGGCGCACGCGCGACTGCAGAAGGCGTTCGACGCCGATCCCGCGAACACGGCGATCGCCATCGCCCTCGCCCGCGCCGAGACGGCGCTCGGGCGCACGGATGAGGCCATCGCTCTGCTGCGACCGATCGCCGCCTCGCCGGGGATCGCACGCGGCGTGGCATCCCGCTTCCTCGGACAGGCCTATCGATACGCCGGTGAGGCGGAAGCAGCTCGGTCGGCGGAAGCCTCCGCACTTCCGGAGACTCCGTGGCCGGACCCGTGGTACCGCGACATGCAGGCGCACCGGACCGGATTCGCGGCACTGCGGCTCGCCGCGGAACACGCGGTCCGCACGCGTGACTGGGCCTCGGCGGAACGGGCGCTGGACGTGCTCCTCAGCCGGACGCCCGATGACGCATCGCTCCTGAACATGCGCGGCGTCGCGCACTTCGAACTGGGACAGGGCGAACAGGCCATCGCGGTCCTTCGCCGCGCCGTCGAACTCGCCCCGGCTCAGAGCGAGACCAGGCTGAATCTCTCCCGCGTCCTGGAACAGCACGACGGCCGTGATCCGACGCATCTGGCTGAAGCGGAGCGTGTTCTCGCGCCGCTCCTCGTGGACGGCGCGACCCTGCCGGAAGCGCTGTTCCGGCTTGCCTCGGTCCAGCAGGCGGCCGGGCGCCTCGACGATGCGATCGCGACCACCCGGCGCCTGCACGCACTCGGCGTCAGACCGGTCGACGCGTCTCTCCTGAAGGCCGCCCTCGAGCACGACGCGGGGCGACCCGGGGACGCCCTTGCCACACTGGTCTCGTTGACGGAAGCCGTTCCGACGGATCCGCGCGGATTCGCCGCGCTCGCGCTCGCCGCCGCCCGCGCCGGCGATCGCCCGCGGGCACTTGCCTCGGTCGATCGCGCCCAGGCGCTGCACCTTCCGGATGTTGCCGGACTGCGCGCAGAAGTGCTGTCGCTCCTCGAGAGGTCGCCGCCGCGATGAGTCGATCGACCCACCGGCCCCGGCGCGCTGCGTGGTCGATGTCGCCACTCGTGGCATTGCTGCTGGCTGCATGCGGGTCATCCGGCAACCCTGATATCCCGGCGACGCCCGGGGCGCCGGCATGGTTCCGGGAGGAGGCCCGGTCGCGCGGCATCGACTGGTCCCATGACGCCGGTCGCACCACCGGCTCGCTGCTCTACCCGGAGATCGTCGGGGGCGGCGGAGCGCTCTTCGATCTTGACGGCGACGGTCGGCTTGACCTCTATCTCGTGCAGACCGGTCGCGTGACTGCACCGGAGGCCGGTCGACCACCCAACCAGCTCTTCCGGAACGTCGGCGAAGGCCGGTTCGAGAACGTGACGGAAGGCAGTGGACTCGACCACCGCGGCGTGGGCATGGGTGTCGCCGTCGGCGACGCCGACAACGACGGACGTCCGGACATCTACGTCACGAATCTCGGTCCGGATGCGCTGTTCATGAACGAGGGCAGACTTCGCTTCCTGGAAGTCGACTTCACGTCGGACACGCGGAACCGGGACTGGTCGACATCCGCCGCGTTCGCCGACCTCGATCAGGACGGCCTGCTCGATCTCTACGTCGTCCGTTACCTCGCGTGGTCACCCGATCGGGAGCGGACCTGCACCTCCGCGTCGGGCGTTCCCGATTACTGCCACCCGAGCGCGTACCAGTCCCCCCTGCCTGACGCGATCTACCGCAATCTTGGCGGCGGGCGCTTCGAGGATGTCTCGCAGGCGGCCGGGGTGTCCGCGAAGCGAGCGCATGGCCTCGGTGTCATCGCACTGGATGCGGACAGTGACGGCCGGGTCGACATCTTCGTCGCCAATGACGGCGACCCAGATCACCTCTGGCTCAATCGCGGCGGAATGCGTTTCGAGGAAGTCGGACTGGCGCACGGCTGTGCAATCGATCAGGACGGCGTCGCCAAGGCGGGCATGGGCGTCACGTCGACGGACCTGACCGGCGACGGCTACCCGGAGATCCTGGTGGTGAACCTGGCCGGCGAGGCCGACTCGCTCTTCATCAACGCCGACGGACGCGGGTTCACGGACGGGACCGCGCGGTTCGGACTGCGCACGGCATCCAGGCGCCTCACCCGATTCGGCGTCGGCTTCGCGGACTTCGACAATGACGGGCTCGACGACCTCTACTACGCGGCCGGACGCGTGATGCTGGATCGACCGACGGACGGGGACCCGTACGCGGAGCCGAACCTGCTTCTGCGCGGCGCCCGCGGCGGCCGGTTCGAGCCCGTGGAACCCGCGGGCGGGACGGATCCGATCCTTGTCGCGACGAGTCGCGCCGCGATCTTCGGTGACATCGACGACGACGGCGGAATCGACGTCGTCATCGTGAATCGTGGCGCGCCCGTGCACCTGCTCCGGAACGTCGTTGCCGACCGCGGCAACTGGATCCGGCTGCGCGCGCTCGATGTCTCGGGGCGGGATGCCTGCAATGCGACCATCGAATGCACGGTCGTGGACGACGGCGCGACCCGGCGTATCACGCGCGAGGTCCGGTCCGCCTGGTCGTACCTCGCCGCGAACGATCCGCGCGTTCATCTCGGACTCGGCACCGCCGACGGCGTGCGCGATATCGTCGTCCGCTGGCCCGAGGGCGGCCGCGAGGCATTCGGCGACCTGCCCGCGGGCCGGACGCATGACCTGCGGCGCGGGCGAGGTCGCCCGCTCGACCCGTGAGTCCGCCGCGCCGAACCCGGGATCCCCCCCCCCACTCCACCGCCCGCCAGTCCTCGACATGCTCCAGATCCACCATCTCCGAAGGCGATTCGGCCCGATGACCGCGGTCGATGATCTCTCGTTCGCGGCCGCGCCAGGCGAGTGTCTCGGGCTCCTCGGTCCGAACGGCGCCGGCAAGTCGACCACCGTCTCCATCGTGACCGGCCTGCTTCCGGCCGACGGCGGAACCGTCCGGATCGCGGATCGCGGCGGACCCGGGGACCCGGCGGTGCGCGCCATGACCGGCGTGGCGCCGCAGGCGCTGGCGTTCTACGACGAACTCACGCTGATCGAGAACATCCGCTTCTTCGGGAGGCTGTACGACCTCGCCGGACCGCGCCTCCGCGCCCGGACCGCAGAAGTGCTCGACCTTGTCGGGCTTTCGGATCGCGCAGGCAGTCGCGCCGGCACCTGCTCCGGCGGCATGAAGCGTCGCCTGAATCTCGCCATCGCGCTCGTCCATGGTCCTCGCCTTCTCATCCTCGATGAACCGACGGCGGGCGTGGATCCGCAGTCGCGGGCCGCCATCATGGACACGCTGGAGCATCTGCGCGCCACCGGGGTCACCATCCTGTACACGACGCACCTCATGGAGGAAGCGGAGCGCCTGTGCGATCGGATCGTGGTGATCGACCGTGGACGACTGGTCGCGGAAGGCACACCGTCGGACCTGATCAGACGGCACGGCGGCCCGGCCACCATCGTGCTGCGCCGGGCAGACGGCACCGCGGAGCGCCTGCCGGCCGCCTCCCCGCGCGACACCCTCCTGGCGCTCCTGCAGGATCGCGATGTCATGGAGCTGCATATCGAACGACCGACCCTTGAGACGGTCTTCCTCAATCTCACGGGACGCGCGCTGCGCGACGAGGCATGATGCACGTTCTGACGCTTGCCCTGAAGGACCTCCGGCTGCTGGCTCGGGATCGCGTCGGCTTCTTCTTCACCTGCGCGTTTCCCCTGCTGTACGCGATCTTCTTCGGTGCGATCTTCTCCGGCTCCGCCGGCGATCGAGCGGGGATCTCCGTGGTGGTGGCCGACCTGGATCAGACGCCGGAGTCCGCCGCGTTCGTCGAGGAACTGCGCGCCTCGAGCGCCCTGGAGATCACGCTGGCCGGGTCCGAGGAGGCCGCCCTCGATCACGTGCGCCGGGGGCGACAGACCGGTGCAGTCATTCTCCCGCCGGGCTTCGGGCAGGCGCGGTCGAATCCGTTCTCAGGCAGCGCGGCCACGCTCCGACTCGCCGTCGACCCGGCGCGCAGCGCCGAGCGCGGCCTGCTGGAAGGCGTCGTCACGGAGCGCCTGTTTGCATCGCTTGCGCAACTCTTCGGCGATCCACTGGCCGCCCGTGACCTCGCCCGACGTTCGCAGGCCGGCCTGGCGCACCGCGCTGCCACGGATCCCTTCGTGGGCGCTGCGGTTCTTCCGTTTCTCCAGTCGCTCGAGTCATTCATGGACCAGGCGGTGCAGCAGGACGGCGCTCCGGACGACGACGCGCACGCCGCTCCGGCGGGCGGCTTGCGGCCATTCGCCATCGAGCATGTCGACGTTGCCCGCAACCGGAGCGGCGAACCACCGACCGCCTTCGCGGTCTCGTTCCCGCAGGCGATCTCGTGGGCGCTGATCGGGTGCGCCGCCGCGTTCGGCATCTCGCTCGTGGTGGAACGGACGCGCGGCACGCTTCCCCGCCTCCTCGTCGCCCCGATCCGCGTGGGCCACCTCCTTGCGGGGAAGGCGCTCGCATGCTTTACGGCGACGGTGGCCGTCTGCGTGTTCCTCCTGCTCGTCGGGTGCACCGTCTTCGGCATCCGACCGGTCGCGCCGGCGCTGCTCGCCCTCGCGGTCCCGGTCGCCGCGTCCGCGTTCGTCGGCATCATGATGCTTCTGAGTGTGCTCGGACGGACCGAGGCGGCCGCGGGGGGCATCGGCTGGTCGATCCTGCTCATCATGGCGATGGTCGGCGGCGGCATGGTCCCGCAGTTCATCATGCCGGCATGGATGCAGCACGTCGGCGCCGTCAGCCCCGTCTCATGGACGATCCGGCTCCTTGACGGGGCACTCTGGCGCGGCACGACGGCGTCCGACTTCGCCACGCAGAGCGCCGCCCTGCTGGGCATCGGCCTGGGCGGACTCCTGCTGGGCATCATCGTCTTCCGGCGCCGGATCGCGGCGTCATGAACGACCGCGGATGCGGTGCCCGGAGGTCCCCCGTGCGAGCGCGGTCGCGGCGATCACGGGGACCAGGGCCGCACAGAGAATGAGCGCCGGCGCAATCCAGATCGCGCGGTCGGGGACGAACAGGATGACCAGGACGACCGCGCCGGCGATCAGCCCCCAGCCGACGATGAGCAGGCACGCGGCCCGGCGCGCGGCGGCATGTTCGGCCGCGGCACGCATGGACTCCACGGTGAGCGAAAGCCCGCACTCCGGGCAGAGCGGCGAACCGGAGGCGGTCAGACGATGGCCGCAGGCCGGACAGGTGTCCGCGACGCGGTCCGGCGCGGGGCCGGTCTGTCCGGATCCGCTCACACCTGCAGCGGCATCACGACGTAGGTGAAGTCCTGACCACAGCGGAAGATACCGGGGCGCTGCGGCGTCTTCAGTTCGATGATCACGTCGGATGTCTCCGCGACCTTCAGTACGTCCGTGATGTAGTTCGGCGAGAACCCGACCTCGATCGGATCACCGTCGTACGCGACATCGACATTGATCTCAGCCTCGCCCATCTCCGGCGAGCGGCTGCGCAGCGTCAGTCGGTTGTCGCCGAAACAGAGCCGGACGCCTCTGGACTCGGCGTTGGTCAGCAGCGCTGCCCTCCGGATCGCGCTTGAAAGCGCGTCGCGGTTGGACGTGATCTTCTTGTCAAGATCGCGCGGAACGACGTCCTCGTAGGGGGGGAACGTCCCTTCTTCGAGTTTCGTCCAGAGCATGGCCCCCGGCGACGAGGTACCGGCCCGGTCCCCCTCTCCGATCGCGAAGACGGCGCTGTTCTGACCGATCGAGATCCGGATCGGCTGATCCGGATCGTCCACCAGGCGGGTGATCAGGTGCAGCGGCTTCTTCGGCAGGATGCACCGGCTCTCGCCCTTCCCGGAGTTCGCCGCCCCGTCCGCCATCGCCAGGCGCTTCCCGTCGGTGGCGACGAAGCGGACCTTCCGGTCCTTCCGTTCATAGAGCGCGCCGCGGATCGCATAGCGCACGTTGTGATCAGCGGCCGCGGCGAAGATCGTCCGCTCGATGAGGTGCCGCAGCACGCCACCGGCGATCTCACAGTCGGCTGTCACGCCTTCTGCGGGATCACGATCCGGCCAGGGATCGACGTCCCCGGACGTATCGATGATGTTCAGCTTGAAGTGCGCGTCTGCACCCCGGATGTTCAGGTGATTGTCGCGGACCTCGAGCGTCAGTGACGAATCGCTGCACGCCCGGACGATCTCGTCCACCTTGTCGGCCGGGACGATCACCTCGCCGGGCTCGGCGACCTCCACCTGATCAAGGCCGATCCGGAGTCCGACATCGAGATCCGTCCCGTGAAGCGTGAGCAGCCCCGGGGTGGCCACCATCCGCACGCATTGGAGGATCGGCTTGCTGCTGCGCGGGGGCACAACGCTCGAGATCAGGCTGACGGCATCCTGCAGGGCCGCGCGGTCACAGACGACCTTCATCGCTCTTCATTCCTCTCAGTCGAAGTTGGCCGCAGTGTACCGGTCGGCGAGGATCGCGGCACCTTCTGCCCGCGCGCTGCCCCGGGGAACCGGGCTGACGGGGCGCGGCACCCCGGTCACCGCGAGGCTCCGCGCGGCGCCGGGCAGACGCCCTCCCGCGATCCAACCCCCGCGGTCACCCCCCCTG
The DNA here is from genome assembly GCA_019636755.1 of Phycisphaeraceae bacterium. Classification (GTDB taxonomy): domain Bacteria; phylum Planctomycetota; class Phycisphaerae; order Phycisphaerales; family SM1A02; genus JAHBWZ01. The sequence continues at coordinate 503,024 of JAHBWZ010000003.1, forward strand.
GCACCCTCCGGGTTGCCGCGTCGGGATGGCCGTGCGATACTCCCCCGTTCGAGTCTGCATGCCGGTCGCGCCCGTGGGGGAACGCGGCGCCTCCGGCGGCCGTCTGTCCATTGTGTTCGTCATCCGGCCCTTGCCCGGCCGCTCAACCGCTCCCGCCCTCGTCGACCGGACCTCCCCATCCACGGAGTTCCGACGGCGCGTCGAGGGCCAGCCCGAGAGGCCGTCCAGGGAATGACCCGTTCAACCGTCCCAGGCACCCTCATTACGCCCGCCGCGCCCGGCCCCGGGGTGACGCGGGGAAGGACGATCCCGCCCATGTCGTTTGAAGCCGCCGTCCACGCCAAGGCCCTCCAGCTCAACCACGCCTGCCTGGAGATGTGCGCGGCGGCCGGCAGCGGACACCCGACCAGCGCCATGAGCATCAGCCACATCGTGACGGTGCTGATGTATCACACCATGCGCTGGCTTCCGGATCATCCCAGGTATCCCACCGCGGATCGCCTGGTCCTGTCCGAGGGGCACGCCGTTCCGATCGTCTACGCCGCCTTCGCCGATCTCCGCGGCGTCTTCGGGCGCGGCCAGGCGATCCGCCCGATGACGAGCGAGGACCTTCGGACGCTCCGGCAGAACGACTCGTTTCTCGACGGTCACCCCAACCCGATGGAGGGGTTCCCCTTCTTCGATGCCGCCACCGGCTCCCTGGGCCAGGGACTCTCCATCGCGGCAGGTGTCGCCGCCGCGGCGCGCCGGGATGGACTGCGCCGGCACGTCTACTGCGTGATCGGTGACGGAGAAGCACGGGAGGGCCAGGTCACCGAGGCGCTCGACTTCATCATCGATCACGGCCTTGCGAACGTGCTTCCCATCTTCAATTGCAACGGCTACGGCCAGGCGGATGCGGTCAGTGGTCAGCAGTCGCCCGAGGTGCTGGAGCGGAAGCTCGCTGCCGCCGGATACACCGTCCGCACGATCGACGGACACGACCCGTCGGCGATCAAGGCGACCCTCGACCTCTTCGCGGAGCGCAGCGCCGGCAACCAGCCGATGGCGATCGTGGCGCGGACGGTGAAGGGCTGGGGGGCACCCTGCATCCAGGGCGGCGGGTGGCACGGCAAGCCGCCGACCGGACGGAAACTGGAACAGGCGCGCGAGGAACTCAATGCCACCGGCGTCTCGCTGACATCGGCGCTCTCGCCGAACGAGCAGCTCCGCATCTATCCGCCGGACGAGCACCGCGTGCCCGAGGTCGAGGTCTCGGAGCCGATCACGCTGGACGAGGCGATGCGTCGCCTGGACATGACCCATGTGCTCCAGGGCGGCAAGTTCGCCACGCGCAAGGCGTACGGCCTCGCGCTGCGGATGCTGGGACTTTCGAATCCCGGCGTCTACGTCCTCGATGCCGACGTCCGCAATTCCACGTTCGCGGAAGAGTTCCTGAAGGAGAAGGACCTCACGCCGCGTTTCCTCGAGTGCCGGATCGCCGAGCAGAACATGATCTCCGTGGGTGTCGGTCTTTCCGCCGCCGGGAAGATCCCCTTCTGCTCATCCTTCGCGAAGTTCCTGACCCGCGCCTACGACCAGATCGAGATGGCCATCTACTCGGGCGCCAACCTGAAGATCGTCGGAAGCCACAGCGGCATCTCGCTCGCCGCCGACGGCCCCAGCCAGATGGCCCTGCCCGACGTCGCCTGGTTCCGCGCTTTCACGACGATGCGCGATCACCACGGCGGGCCCGGGTGCTACCTGCTGCAGCCGGCCGATGCCTTTGCCGCCTACGGCCTCACGATGGCCATGGCCCGGCATCACGGCGTCTGCTGCATGCGGACCTTCCGGCCGGACGTGGAGTTCATCTACGACAGCAACCATGTTTTCGAACTCGGTCGCTTCGAGGTCCTGACGGAAGGCCGCGACCTGCTCATCGTCTCCGCGGGCTACATGGTGCATGAGTGCAACAAGGCGCTCGAGCGGCTTGATCGCGCCGGGATCGACGCGTCACTCGTCGACCTCTACTCCATCCCGTTCGATACCGATGCACTCCTCGACCTGGCGAACCGCAACAACGGCAACATCCTGACCGTCGAGGACAACTTCGGCGGCGGCATCGGATCGGCGGTCGCCGACGCGTGCGCCGAGTCGGGCGACGCATTCACGCTGCAGCAGATGTGCGTCCGACGGATCCCGAAGTCCGCCATCGACGAGCCTTCGATCCTCCGCCAGTGCGGCCTCGATGCGGAGAGCATCGCCCGGACCGCCGCGAAGATGCTCGGCGTCGCGGTCGGCTCCTGATCCGTGTCGTCGATCCGCATCATCGATCTCCACTACCGCGGCGATGCGGCGTCGATCGCGGCGTTTCTCGTGCAGGGACCGGCGGGTCCCGTGCTGATCGAGACCGGTCCGGGGAGCACCGTCGGCGCCCTCGAACATGGACTGGCCGGGTGCGGCATGACCCCGCGCGACATCCCGGCCGTCCTCGTCACGCACATCCACTTCGACCACGCCGGCGCGAGCGGCTGGATGGCCGCGCACGGGGCGACCGTCCATGTGCATGCGTTCGGCGCCCCGCATCTCGTCGACCCGGCCAGGCTCGTCGCGAGCGCGACGCGCATCTACGGCGATCGCATGCAGGAACTCTGGGGTGAACTCATCCCGATCGATCCCGCCCGGGTCGTGCCTCTTGCGGACGGCGATCGAATCCGCGCGGGCGGACTCGAGTTCCGCGCCGTCGAGTCACCGGGGCACGCACGCCACCACCACGTCTTCGCCGTCGAGATCGACGGCGCGAAGGTCGGATTCACCGGCGATGCCGCCGCCTGCTTCATCGCCGACGCGCCGGCGTTCATCTCGCTCCCTACGCCGCCTCCGGAGTTCGACCGGGATGCGTGGCTCCGGACCATCGACCGGCTCCGGGCGGAGCGATTCGACGTGCTCTGTCCCACGCACTTCGGCCGGGTCGAGGATGTCGCCGGACATCTCGACAGGGTCGCCGCGGCAATCGAGTCGCACGCCGCCTTCGTCGGCGATCGCCTGGCTGCAGGCATGGATCACGCACGGATCCTGCTCGAGTACCGCGCGTGGTTCCTTGCGCAGGCCGCCGCCGCCCGCGTACCGGAAGAGCGCCTGGGGTTCTACGTCAAGGATTCGCTGGCCGCGATGAATGTCACCGGCCTCATCCGGGCATTCACGAAGCAGATGACGTGACGAGCGGACGCATCGCGGCGATGGTCCTCGGAGTCGTCCCGCAGCACCCGCCGACGATCGTCGCGCCCGCGCCCAGCCATCGTTCCGCATACCCGGCGTAGGTGTCCGGATCAACCGCGTCGGTCTGTCGCCACCGGCCGTCATCACCCAGGGCACCGACGTTGGCGGACGCGTACACGCGCACATGTCCGGGCAGGAACCGCCTGAGCAGCCCGACCTGCCGCTCGACATGCGGTGCCGCGGTGCAGTTGACTCCCACCGCGAAGGCGCCTTCAAGAAGCGGCAGCATGTCGACCACGGAGTCGCCTCCCGCCAGGATGCCCGGAGGGCCCGTGGACTTGAAGCAGAACGAGAGCATCCACCGCCCCGGTGCGGCTCCTGCCGCCGCCCGTGCGGCGGCGAGCGCCTCGCGCGCCGTGCCCATCGTCTCAATCGCGATCGCATCCGCGCCCGCCTCCAGCAGCCGGTCGATCATCCACGCCTGCTCGCGCGAACACGTCGCGCCGTCCGGTGTCCGCCCGGGCTCGTAGCAGTCCTCCAGCGGCGCCACACAGCCGAAGACGACCGCCTCCGGTGCCAGCGCATCGCGCGCCTGGCGCGCGATCTCCACCGCCCGGCGCGTGAGGGTCGCCGGATCTTCGGCGCGCCCCGCGCGTGCCAGCGTCCGCGGCTGCGTCCGGAAGGTGTTGGCGACGACCGCCTGCGCCCCGGCGGCAAGGTGATCCCGGTGAATGCCCAGGAGCACGTCCGGCGCATCGATCACGCCATGCGCGCTCCAGAGAGGCAGCGAGAGGTCCACGCCGCGCGCGCCCAGTTCCGTCCCCTTCGCGCCGTCCAGCAGCCGCACCGCCCCCGCCGCGAATGCGGTCCATCGGTCGGCGGCCGGATCGACGTGCGTCATGGGAAGGCGGACCTCGCCTGCTGCGGTGAACCGGTTGTCTGCCCCATCCGAAGGCCCGGAGCACGCGGCGCCACGTGCCGCGCGTGATTGCCCGGAGGATGCCCCCGACCCGGCGCGACGGCGGCGTCGCGCCGGCTATGTGCCTGTCCCGCGTTCCTCACGCGCCCCCCCGCTGCTGCGCATCGTGATGATCGCCACCTCCGGCGGGCAATTGACGCGGAGCGGGAACCACGAGCCCACCCCGGTCGTGACGTAGAGCCGGCTGTGCATCTGCTCGTAGAGTCCGGCGCGATAGCGATGCCCGATCGCCAGGCTCGCCGTGGGGCGTCCCGGCAGCGCGACCTGGCCGCCGTGCGTGTGCCCCGAGAGCGTCAGCGGGATGCCGTGCTCGATGGCGCGCCGGAACGCCCGGGGATTGTGCGCCAGCAGGAGATCGGCCTCGCGCCCCCCCGCCTGATCGACCTTCGTCGCACACTCCGCCACCGTCTTCGCCCAGCCGATGCCCGCGATCCGCAGCGGCGTTCCATGCCGCCGGATCTCCAGTGTCGTGTCATCCAGCACCAGCACGCCCGCGTCCGCGGCCATGCGCGCGACGAGCCTCGGATCATCCAGTTCATCGTGGTTGCCGAGTACGAACGCGGCCCCCAGGGGAGAACGGATGCCCGCCATCGCGCGGAAGATCGGCTCGACCGCGATGGCATGCAGGTCGACGACATCGCCGGTGCAGACGACCAGATCCGGCTGTTCCGCGGCGAGAAGCGACACCGCCTCGAGTCCGCGTTCGAGCGGAATCATCGAGCCCACATGGAGATCGCTGAAGTGTCCGATGCGGAGTCCGTCGAACGGCCGCGGCCAGCGCGGAGAGACGACCTCGATCTCGCGCACCAGGATGCCGTGGCGCAGGTGCGCGCGGGAGAGCATGCCTCGCGTCAGCCGGTCAGGGCCGATCGTGAACACGATGTTCCGCATCAGCGCGCGGCGCAGCTTGCCCGACGGCGTCGGTGCACGCGGATCCGATCGCTCTCCAGCGGCGGCGTCCTTCCTGGATGTCCTCTTCCTCCGCATCGGCATCGGCTGTCCCTGCCCCTCAGAACCGGATCGTCGCCCCGAGAAACAGGCCCTGCAATCCGACGCGCAGGCGTGCATCGTCGGAGGCGCCCGTGTCCAGTCGCAGTTCGAACAGCCGGTAGTTGACAAAGAGGTCGAACGAGCGATGGAGCTCCAGCGCGACACCGCCGCGGACCATCCAGACGTACCCGCCCCGGCCGCCCATCGCGGGCCCCAGCGCCACGGCCCCGTGCAGTCGGATCGCGTGCACGAAGGTCTTTCCTTCAGAGATCTCCCATCGGGCGCGGAATCCCCCGCCCCAGAGCAGAGCAAGCCACTCGTCCGACACGGACTCCACCGCGCCGCCGGATGCGAGCCGGAACGATGCATCGATCCAGCGCGCGGCGACGATCGCGTTGAACCGCAGGTCGACGGCACGGCCGGCGGCATCACCCCGGATCGGATGGCCGATCGCGAGCACGCCGTCGACGCCGAGGACATCAAGATCGAAGCGCGCATCGAACCATGACCCGGCCACCAGCGGCACGGCGCCGAAGGCAAGCCCGGCCGGCGTGCCGGGATCCAGGATGTCCGAATTCGAAGTCGAGAAACTGAATCCGCTGAGCATCAGGTCCGCTTCGGGATTGACCGGCACACGGATCTCCAGCACCGGCGAGGGCTCGGGGTCGTCCAGGCCCAGCCGCTCCTCCACGCGGAACCATGACCGCGCGGCCGCCGGCCTGGCGACAGGCCCCTGGAGGCGCGGCACCCACACACCGGCGCTCACGTCGATGGGATCCCGCGATGGTGCCGGTTCGGCGCCATCACCATCGCCATGGACAGACAGCGCCGGCAGGATCAGGGCGGACGGTCCCGGTCGCGCGGGCGCATCCCCGGTCCCGCCGTTCGACCGCGCCTGGACAGCCCCCGACATCAGGACGAGCGCGCCGGTGCCCGCCACGACCAGCGAGACTCCCCGACATCCGGCCCGATGACCTCCGTGCGCTCCCGACAGGCATCTCCGGCGGGCCCGGGACACGGCTGGCAGCGCAGGGGAACGGGCGTGCATGCCGGTACGATAGTCCGGCGCCGAAGGCAGCACGCATGTCTCCTGATGAATCAGCAGCACCGCACGGATCGAGGGAGCCGGGTCGTGCCGCGGCGCCGCCGGCCGGCGCGGCGGTTCCCCCGGATCCTCGGCGGCCTGTCGATGCCCCGGCACCGCGCGGCGCCCCGCCGGCCGACGCACTCGTCGCGGCCCCGGGCGTGTGGGTTGCGGCCGACGATCTCGTCCTGTCGTTCGTCCGCGGACGGGGACCGGGTGGTCAGAATGTCAACAAGGTCAGCAGCGCCGCGGAACTCCGCGTCCCGGTCGGCGCCATCGTCGGGCTCACGGAGCGGGGACGGGCCCGACTGGCGCGGCTGGCGGGCTCCCGGCTCACCATCGGCGACGAGATCATCTTCTTCAGCGACGAGCATCGCTCGCAGAAGCGCAATCGCGAGGCGTGCATCGCGAGGCTGCTGGACCTGCTGCGGACCGCGGCTCACGAGCCCAGGCCCCGGAAGAAGACGAAGCCGTCCCGCGGCGCGGTCGAGCGCCGGCTGACCGAGAAGAAGCGCCGTGGCGCGCAGAAGCAGCGGCGGCGCGGTCCCGAGGATGCGTAGCACTCCAGCGGTGAACACGATCAGGTCGCCCGGACGCTTCCCCCACCGACGAAGAACCCGCGTACCGGGCCGGCGGCGCCGACCCGGTACGCGGGCTGCATCATGTCGTTCCAGCCTCGCGTGATCCTGCAGAGATCAGCGGGACATGGGGCCGGTCGGTGCGGTGGCGCGGGTGGCGCCATCACGCTTCCGCGTCATGTGCGCCTCCATCATCTTGAATTCCTTGCCCGACTTCGGCTCGATGCCGAACATCTCCATCCGGCGCGAGTCCGGGCCAGTGTAGTACTCGATCTCGCGGATCGTCGTCGCCTTCTTCGTGACGGGGCAGTTGAACGTGTGCTTCCACGAGAGCCGGCTGCCGTCCGACGCCAGCTGCCCGGTGCCCTGCATGAGGCCCGTGGAGTGGTTGTCGACCCACGTCGACTGGAACTGCTGGCTCACGTTGTCGAATCCGTAGATCCCGAAGCCGTTGAACGGTCCCATGCCAGGCAGGTCGCCGGACATCTCGCAGCGGAGGTAGCGGCCTTCCATCATCATCGTGAAGGTCGCGATGCCCTCGCCCTGCATCGGTTCCGTATCCGGAGCCATCCACATCTTCGTCTTCATGGTCCACGTGCCGGCGGACGCGGCCAGGTGCGCGTGCATCGGACCGGGCGTGCCCGCCTCGATGCATGCCATCATGTCGGCCTCGGTCCATCCCGGCGGGAGCTGGTGGCCGGTGTCCTGCGCCGTGCCGGTGCCCTGCGACTGCGCGAGTGAGAACGACGCGACGAGCGCCGCAAGCGCACTGACGCCACTGCACACGATGCGTGAAGTCCTGTTCATGACCGAGTCTCCTGTTCTTCGCTCGAAGTGTGGGGCGGCGCCGACCGGCGACCGATGCGCGCGGGTGGTCACCGGTACCGGCGACTCGACCCGCCCCGCGGCTCATCCCGTCCATCGCGGACTGGCGTGGAGTTCCGGCATCCGGATGATGCAGGGCCCGTCACGTACCGCGATCAGAGGAGTCCGAGCGGCCGACAGTGTACCCGGCCCCCCGGAGTCAGTCGACGAGTCTGACCCGCCTGTTCCCCCGGATGACCTCGCCTGCGACCCAGGCGACCTCGCCGAGCCGACGGAGACGCTCCACGATCGCGTCTGCGAACGTCGGGCGGACGATCAGGACATACCCCACGCCCATGTTGAACACGTCCCACATCTCCGGTTCCGCCACACCGCCGTGCGCCTGGAGGAACCGGAAGATCGCGGGCACCTCCCAGGTCGACTTCCGGATCCGCACGTCCAGTTTCTCCGGGAGCGCGCGGCACACGTTCCCCGGGAGTCCACCGCCGGTGATGTGGGCCATCCCCGTCACGACGCGCTTCTTCGTGTAGGCGCGCAGGACCCGGACGATCGGACGCGCGTAGATCCGCGTGGGCTCCAGCAGGATCCGGCCGAGCGTCCGCGGCGCACCGGTCGGATCGCGACAGGAATCCAGTTCCGCGGGCGTGCTGTCGAGCCGGAGCCCGGCGTCCCGGATGATGCGGCGCACCAGCGAGTACCCGTTGGAGTGAACACCGGATGACGCGATCGCGATGACGATGTCACCACGCGACACCATGTCCGGTTCGATGACGCGGCGCAGCTCGACGACGCCGACCGCGAACCCCGCGATGTCGAAGTCGCCCTCCGCATAGATGTCGGGCATCTCCGCGCACTCGCCCCCGATCAGCGCACATCCCGCGATCTCGCACCCGTGCGCGACGCCGCGAACGATGTCCGCCGTCTCCTCCGGCACCTGCCGGTGCAGACCCAGGTAATCGAGGAAGAAGAGCGGCTCCGCCCCCTGCACGATCAGGTCATTGACGTTCATCGCGACACAGTCGATTCCGACCGTATCGCGGACCTGCATCTCCGCCGCGAGCTTCACCTTGGTGCCCACGCCGTCCGTGCACGCCACCAGCACCGGATCGCGGTAGTTCCGGCGGAAGAGCTTCTCGTTGTAGTCCAGGCGGAACATGCCCGCGAACCCGCCGTGGCGCCCCATCACCCGGGGCCCGTGCGTCCGCCGGAGGAGCTGCTCAATGAGTCCAACCGCGCGATCACCCGCCTCGATGTCGACGCCGGCTTCGGCGTAGGTCGCACCGCCGCGCCCCCCCCGCGCCTCCGCGCCGTTCCTCGTTTCTGCCATGAGACGGGCGATTCTACTGACGGGGGCGGCCCGCGATGTCGTCACACCGGACACCGCCGGCGCCGGGCGGGCGCGGCGCTGCACGCTGGACAGCGCAGGCCGGACGCAGGCTCCACCCAACCCGGACGGCCGGAGAGCCGATCAAGAGCCGGGGGCCCGCGACAATTCCCTGCCCGCGAGCCCCAACAACCCCCCTCCGCCCCGCCCGCGCGTCGGACGATCGCGGTATAAACCATCCTTTCACCGAGAGTTCCGAACGATCCCCCCCCGGAGACCGCCCGTCATGCCCGTTCCGGCCGCCCCCGCCGCCTCCGCCGCCACGCGCCGCGTCCATCGCTTCTCCGCCATCACGCTGCTCTCCTTCGCCTGCGCGATTCCGGCCGGGACGCCGGCCGGCGCGAGCGACGCGGCGCCGCCGCGACCGCACGCCGGCATGCTCCGGTACCCCGATGTCAGTCGCGACCAGGTCGTCTTCGTCTACGGCGATGACCTCTGGCTGGTCTCGCGCGATGGCGGCGTGGCGACCCCGCTCGCCAGCCCCCCGGGCCCGGAGCGCAACCCGAGGTTCAGCGCGGACGGGAAGACCATCGCCTTCATGGGCAGCTACGACGGCGGTCGTGATCTCTACACGATTCCCGTCGCCGGCGGCCTGCCGCACCGCGTGACGTATCACCCGGCGGAGGAGACGCTGTGCGACTGGACGCCGGGCGGCGACCTCATGTTCTTCAGCGCAGGACAGTCGGGGCTCGGCCGCATGCCGAGGCTCTTCACCGTCGCGGCGGAAGGCGGCCTGCCCCAGGCGCTGCCGCTGCCGTACGGCACGAACGGCTCCCTGCACGGTGACGGCGAGTGGCTGGCGTACACCCCGCACACGCGCGACAACCGGACCTGGAAGCGCTACCGCGGCGGCATGGCGACGGACATCTGGCTCTTCAACCTGAAGACGAAGGAGAGCCGCCGCGCCACGGAGTGGGAGGGCACGGATACCGCGCCGATGTGGCACGGCGACACGCTCTACTTCCTCTCCGACGAAGGCGAGCCATTCCGTCTCAACATCTGGTCCTACGACCTCCGCACCGGGAAGCGCGAGCAGGTCACGAAACTGACCGAGTACGACATCAAGTGGCCCTCGATGGGGCCGGGTCCGCGCGGCCGCGGCGAGATCGTCTTCCAGTACGGCCCGTCCCTCATGCTGCTCGATCTGGCGACGAAGCGCACGCGCGAGGTGAAGGTCACGATCCCGGGCGCGCGACCGCTGCTCAGGGCACAGCGGACCGACGTTTCCCAGTTCGTGCAGGCGGCGGCGCTCTCACCCACCGGCAAGCGCGTCGCGGTCGAGGCGCGCGGCGATCTCTGGACGCTTCCGGCCGAGAAGGGATCGCCGCGCAACCTCTCCAGGACCAGCGGCGCCGCCGAGCGCAGGCCGGCGTGGAGTCCGGACGGGCGCTGGATCGCGTACTTCTCCGATGAGACCGGCGAGTATGAACTGTACATCCGCCAGTCCGACGGCCGCGACGAGCCACGGCGGGTCACCGAGGGCAGCACCACGTACTACATGGGCGCGATCTGGTCTCCGGACTCGAAGAAGATCCTCTTCATCGACAAGGCGGCACGGATGCTGCTGCACGACCTGGATTCGGGCGAGACACGGGAACTGGATCGCGATCCCATGGGCACGATCACGGAGCCGTCGTGGTCGCATGACTCACGCTGGCTGGCCTGGTCGCGCGGCGATGAGCGCAGCACGACGCGGTCGATCTGGCTGTACGACCTCGAGTCCGACGCGCATCACCGCGTGACCAGCGGCATGTTCAGCGACGCCCCGCCGGTCTTCGACCGGGCCGGGGACTGGCTCTACTTCGCCTCCAGCCGGAACTTCTCGCCGACCTACTCCTCCATCGACACGACGTTCATCTACAACGACAGCCAGGTCCTCGTCGCCGTCCCGCTGCGCCGGGACGTCAGGCATCCGTGGCTGCCGACGAGCGATGAGGAGACGTGGAAGGAGGAGGAGAAGCCATCGGAGGCTGAAGACGGCGCATCTCCGGAGGCAACGCCCGCCGATGATGCGGACACGGCCACCGACGGCGACACGAAGGAAACGGAACCCGCGGCGCCGGCGTCGCCCATCCACGGCCGCTGGGAAGGCACGGTGAGCGGTCTCGCCGCCGCCGGCCTCCCGCCGGAGATGGACACCATCCCGTTCACGATGACCATCACCGTCGCCGCGGACGGGACGATCACCGGCTCCAGTCAGGCGATGGGCGAGACATCGCCCTTCGACCGGATCTCGTTCGATGAATCCACGGGCGCCTTCGAAGCGCATTCCTCGCAGCAGGGCATCTCATCGACCATGCGCGGCACGGTGCGCGACGGGAAGATCGAGGGCACGTGGGAGATCCCGATGCTCGGCGCGAGCGGCACCTGGACGGCGACCCGCGTCGCGGCCGATACGGACGGCGCGGATGCAGCAGCCGCCGACCCGGCGAAGCCGCGGGAGACGGTGGACATCGACCTGGACGACTTCGAGGCGCGGGCCTTCCGGATCCCCGTGCCCAACGGCGGGTTCGGCCGGCTGGGTGTGAACGACCGGGGCCAGCTCCTCTATGTCCGCACCGGCTCCGACATGGGCATCCGGCTCTTCGATCTCAAGGATCGTGACGGCGGCGAGAAGGTGGTCGCCGCCGGTGCCGGTGACTTCCAGGTCTCCGGCGACGGCAAGCAGATCCTCGTCCGCCGGGCCGGCGGCATGAGCATCCAGCCCGCCTCTGCCGGCGCCTCGGGCAAGCCGGTGGTCATGCAGGGCATGGTGAGCGAGATCGACCCGCGGGCGGAGTGGCGGCAGGTGTTCATCGAAGCGTGGCGCCTGATGCGCGACTTCTTCTACGTGGACAACCTGCACGGCGTGAACTGGACGGCGATGCGCGATCTTTACCTGCCGATGCTGGAGGACTGCGCAAGCCGCGGCGACGTCGCGTACGTGATCGGAGAACTCATCTCGGAACTCAACGTCGGGCATGCCTACGTCTTCGGCTCAGGGCCCGGCGAAGCAGTCCGCTTCGAGAGCGTCGGCCTGCTCGGCGCGGACCTGGAGCTGCATGACGGCGCGTATCGCGTCAGCGGCCTGATCGGCGGCGGCGCGTTCGATCTGGATGCGCGCGGCCCGCTCTCGATGCAGGGGCTCGGGGTCGAGGCCGGACAGTACATCCTCGCCGTGGAAGGCGTCCCCGTCGATCCGTCGAAGAGTCCGTTCGCGGCCTTCCTCGGGATGGCGGATCGTGACATCACGATCACGGTCAGCACGAAGCCCGTGCTGGACGACGACGCGAAGCAGGTCGTCGTGCGACCGATCTCCAGCGACGCCGGCCTCCGGTATCGATCGTGGATCGAGCAGAACCGACGCTACGTCGAGGAGAAGTCGGGTGGACGGGTCGGCTACATCTACGTCCCGAACACCGGCATCGACGGCCAGAACGATCTCTTCCGCCAGTTCTACGGGCAGGCCGATCGCGATGCCCTCATCATCGACGAGCGATGGAACGGCGGCGGCCAGATCCCGACGCGGTTCATCGAACTCCTGAACCGCCCGCGCACGAACTACTGGGCGCGCCGCGACGGTCGCGACTGGCCCTGGCCGCCGGACTCGCACCAGGGCCCCAAGTGCATGCTGATCAACGGACTCGCCGGCTCCGGCGGGGACATGTTCCCCTGGCTCTTCCGACAGTCCGGACTCGGGAAACTCATCGGCACGCGCACGTGGGGCGGGCTGGTCGGGATCTCCGGAAACCCCGGCCTGATCGACGGCGGCTACGTCGCCGTGCCCACCTTCGGCTTCTACAAGATCGACGGCACCTGGGGCGTCGAGGGCCACGGCGTCGATCCCGACCTCGAGGTCATCGACGATCCCGCGCTCATGTGGGACGGCGGTGATCCGCAGCTCGATGCGGCGATCGCGCACATGCTGGAGGAACTGGAGCGCACCCCGTACAGGCGCCCGGAGCGCCCGGCGCCGCCCGACCGCGCCGGCATGGGCATCCCCGAGCGCGATCGCTGACGCGCCCGGATCCCGGGATCCGGCAGAACGGGTCACGGAACGCCCCGCCGTCATCGGCGGGGCGTTCCCTTTTCCACCACCGGCCTCTTCCGCCACAATGCAGTGGATGCTCCTGCTCCATGCAGCAACGATCTTCCTCGGCGCCGCCCTGCTCTTCCTGATCCAACCGCTCTTCGGACGACTTGCGCTTCCCCGCTACGGCGGATCACCGGCGGTGTGGAACACCTGCATGGTGTTCTTCCAGGCCACGCTGCTGCTGGGATACCTGGTCGTTCATCTCACCGCCCGATGCCGGCCGCGTGTCCAATTCCTGACCGTCGTCGTGCTCTTCGTGCTCGCTGCCTTCGCGTTGCCTCCGGGCATCAGCGCCGAGCGCGGTGCGATCGGCGAGGGAAGTCCGATCCCGGACCTGCTGCGTGCCCTCGTGCAGGGGGTCGGCCTGCCGTTCCTGGCCGTCACGCTGCTGTCTCCCCTGCTCCAGCGCTGGTTCTCCCTCGGCCGGCACGGCCTCTCCGGAGATCCGTACTTCCTCTATGCCGCCAGCAATGCCGGAAGCATGGTCGGGCTGCTCGCCTACCCCCTTCTCGTCGAGCCATGGCTCCCGGTACAGGGTCAGTCACGACTCTGGACCTCTGCCTTCGCGCTCCTTCTCGTCGGCGTGGTCGCCTGCATGATCAGCGCCGCGCGCGCCGGCCGTCCCCGCGCCGAACCGGCGCGTTCCGTCCCGGTCGAGGGACCGGCGGCGCCGTCCACCCGCCGGTTTCTGACGTGGATGGCACTCGCGGCGGCGCCGTCGTCCCTGCTGCTCGGCGTCACCACGTTCATCACGACGGACCTGGTCGTCGTGCCCCTGCTGTGGGTGATTCCGCTGGCGCTGTACCTGCTGAGCTTCGTCCTCGTCTTCGCCCGGCACCGGCCGATCCCGCAGGTCGTCGCCCGGCGCGCGCTTCCCATCGCCGTCATCGTCGGCGCCATCCTCTTTGCCAGCGGGGCCACCGAGCCGATGTGGCTGATCGTCGGCGGGCATCTGCTTGTTCTCCTGGTCGTCGCGATCGCGTGTCATGGCGACGCAGCCGAAGATCGCCCGCATCCGTCACATCTCACGCGCTTCTACCTGGCGCTGAGCATCGGCGGCGTGCTCGGCGGCGCGTTCAACGCGCTTCTCGCCCCGCACCTCTTCACGGCGATCACGGAGTACCCCGTGGCGCTCCTCTGCGCAGCGCTGATCGTCGGCGGCGCGGCACGGACAGCGGACGGTCGGACGGCACCCGGGTTCATCGCGGCCGTGGTCCGGGTGCGCACCCTGCTGCCCGTCGCGCTCGTCCTGGGTCTGGCGGTCGCTCTGCGTCTTGTCGGCGATCACTTCGCGGTACCGGAAGGCCCGCCACGCATGGCAGTCCTCCTGGCCGCGCCGATGCTCGGCGCGTTCCTGCTCTCGCGGAACCGGCTCCGCTTCGTCGCCGCGGTCGGCGGCTCACTGCTGATCGCCATTCCGGCACTCGCGCCGCCGGGCGTGGTGCTGGAGCGCTCCCGCACCTTCCACGGCGTTCACCGCGTCCTGCGCACAACCGGCGCAGCGCATCCGGACCGGCCGTCACGGACGCTCCATCGGCTGCACCACGGCACGACGGTTCATGGCACACAGCACGTGGATCCGATCACCCATCGCCCCGATCAGCCCGGCACGCCGACAGCCTACTACGCCCGCACCGGACCGGTCGGCGACATCTTCAGTGCATGGCGCGATCCCGGACAGCCGCGACGCGTCGGGGCGGTCGGTCTCGGTGCCGGCACCATCGCCGCATATGCGTCGGACGGCGACCACTTCACGTTTCACGAGATCGATCCCGAAGTCCGGCGGATTGCCGAGGACGAACGGCTCTTCACGTACCTGGCCGCCGGACGCGCGCGCGGTGCGCGCATCGACGTGATACTCGGCGACGCGCGTCTCACGCTCCGCACGGTCGAGCCGGGCCGGTACGACCTGCTGATTCTGGATGCATTCAGCAGCGACTCCATCCCCGTCCATCTGCTGACACGGGAAGCTCTCGGAACCGCGCTCGCGACGATCGCCGATGACGGACTCATCGCCGTCCACATCTCGAACCGGTATCTCGACCTGGAGCCGGTCGTGGCGAACCTCGCCGCCGACGCGGGACTGTCGGCACTGATGCGGGATGACATCTTCGCGCCACCCGCGCCGGCGCACGATCCCGAACGGTCAAGTTCGACCTGGATCGTCCTGGCCCGTGATGAACGTGCACTCCGGACCCTGCACTCGACCGGAGCCGGCTGGCGGGCACCTCGGACGATGGCGCGCGTCGGCGTCTGGACCGACGACTGGTCGAACATCCTCCGCGTCCTCGGTCCGCCGCCCGGCTGAGCCGGCGCCGGCGGTCACGCCAGCACTTCGGCCAGGAAGTCCGTCGCGATGGCCCGGGCCCGCCGGTCCGCGCTGGCGCTGTAGAGCGTTCCGAAAGCGCGATCATCCGCCAGGGGATTCGTGAACGCGTGCAGCGTGTCTCCGAACGCGTGAAGCTGCCAGTCCGCCCCGGCCTCGCTCATCTCCCGGGTGAATGCGAGAACGGCATCGGGCGGCGCCATGGGATCGTCCCAGCCGTGCAGGGCAAGAACCCGGACACTGATCGGCGCGCGCTCGATCGGCGCCGGCATGAACAGCCCGTGAAACGCAACGACGCCGCGGAGTCCCAGCCCCGCCCGCGCCATGTCGAGACAGCACAGGCCTCCGAAGCAGAAGCCGATCGCGGCAAGGCGGGAACCGTCCACCTCCGGCAGATCCGCCATCGCGTCGACCGATGTCGCCAGCCGCTCACGCAGCACCATGCGATCCCTGACCAGCGGAGTCATCAGGGCGGCGGCGCGATCCCGATCGCCCGGCGCGGCGCGCAGCCCCCTTCCGTACACGTCCGCGGCGAATCCGACGTACCCAAGCGACGCAAGCCACTTCGCCTGGGCGCGGGCAAAATCGTCCTGTCCTTCCCATGCGTGACAGACCATGACCGCGGGCCGCCGGCCACCGGGCGCCGCCGATGCCCCGGACGGCAGTGCGACGAATGCCTCGTAGGTGTCCCCGTCGAGCGTGTACTCCACGGTCCGCGATTCCCTTGACGTGCTCATGGCCGGGAGGGTACCGGATCGCGGGTTGCCGGGCCCGTCGCGTGGTCCCCGGCGTGCCCTCCATGCCGGCGCCCCGTCCCCCGCGTCGTGGCGGACCGGATCCACCGATACATGCTCTCCTCCTGCGTGCAGCTCGGGCCGGGATTCCGGTTCTCGGAGGAGGCGACGCGCGCGGTCGCGGACGCCCGTGCGTGGAGCAGGCAATTCACGCATGCCGGGCAGTGCGGGCGCGTGATCCTCGGACCGTCGCGTTGATGCTGTCGCGTTCCCGCACGTCTCCGATCTGCTCGGCGCCATCGAGCCTGCGGCGGAGATCATCCGGCTCGCCCGCAGGGCAGGCGCCCGGACGGTCGTCGACGGCGTGGCCTTCGCGCCGCACCGGGCGATGGACATGGAGGCACCGGGCGCCGACTGGTATGTCTGGTCCGCGTACAAGGTCTACGGTCCGCATATGGCCGCGCTCTTCGGCCGGAGAGACGCGATCGACGACCTGGAGGGCCCCAACCACTTCTTCATCACGCGGCCGGATGTCCCGGACAGGTTCGAGGCCGGCGCCGTGCTGCACGAGAGCGGCGCCGGACTGCTCGCGCTGCGTGATCACCTCTGCCTTCTCGCCTCACTGGAAGTCGAGACCGATGTCCCTTCTCCGGCGGGGATCGACCGCCGTACCGTCGAGCGCGCGTTCGCGGTCATGACCGCGCGCGAGATCGCATCGCACGTCAACCGGCGCGGGATCGGCATCCGGCACGGCCACATGTATGCATGGCGTCTCTGCAGCGCCCTGGGCATCCCGCCGGAGGACGGGGTGGTGCCGCGGGCCCGACCGGAACATCCGCAGGGCGTCCCGGTTACCCGGTGTCCGGGTACCACGCCCGGAGCACGGCGTGCCAGTCGTCGGCCGTTGAACAGGCGATGAAGGCGCGGCGGACATCGTCGGCGCTCGGGTGGTGCTGCGCGAATCGAATGCCGAACTTCCGCATCATCCGGGACGCCCCGCGCTCCCCGTGAAGTCGAACGGCCAGCGTGAAATGCTCCAGCAGCGCCGCCCGCTGCTCGTCGATCCGGGGCGGAAGCGGAGGCTCGCCGGCCATGAGGGCCCGAGCCTGCCGGAAGATCCACGGATTGCCGATGCATCCGCGCGCAACGCTCACCGCATGAACACCGGTCAACGCGAGCATCGCGAAGATGTCCTCGGCGCACCAGATGTCGCCGGACCCGAAGATCAGCCGGTCGGGATACCGGCGGGTCAGGTCCGCAAGGAACGGCCACCGCGCCGGACCCTCGTAGCGCTGCTCGACCGTCCGGCAGTGCACCGTCGCCCACGCATACCCGAGTTCATGGACCGCGTCGAAGATCGTCTCGAACCGGCGCGCCATCTCCTCCGTGTCATCCCACGCCCGGCGCAGCTTGACCGTACACGGAATGGACGGGGGGACCGCGGCCCGGACCGCCCGGAGGACGTCGATGGCGTCGGCGGGCGCGGTCAGGAAGTGACCGCCGCGATTCCGGCGCCGGATCTTCTTGACCGGGCATGCGAGGTTGACATCGATGGTCTCGTACCCGAAGGCCACCAGGATGGCCGCGCCCTCGGCCATCTCGTCGGGAAGCGTCCCCATGATCTGGCCGGCGATCGGGTGATCCTCCAGCCCCGCCGCACGATTCTCCAGGGGATCCCCGGTGCCGCACTCCTCCGCGAGGAGATCCGGATCCTCCCGGGTCCGTCCTTTCCCGCCGTTGATCAGCGTCCGATCCAGCAGCGCCTCCGTCACACAGAAGGGGCAGCCCTGCCGGCGCGCCACCAGGCGCATCGGTGCATCCGAGTACCCGGCCAGTCCCGCCTGGAAGAACGGCGCATCGAACCCGGGCACGAGTCCGGGTATGCGCGGATCAAGTCGATGCGATCGCGCGGCATCCGCGATCGATGCGGACGACATGCGGGGTGGAGGCTGGCGAGGCGCGACGTCGACGGACACGGGAGGGCGATCGTACCCGGGCGGGGACGATCCCCGGGGTCCCTCCGGGTCACTGCTCTCCGGCGCACCTCCGCAGGGGATCCGCACGGTCCGCGGCGCGCGGTTGCGATACCATGTCCCTCCCGTGGACAGTGCCGGTCGATTCCCATCGCCGTCGAGACGCGGCCCGGCCCTCGCGGCCGCCGTGGTCGTGCTGACGGCACTCTCTGCCTGCCGTGCCCCGCTGAACGCGGCCGAGGCGACGCGCGCCTATCCGCTCGCGCTGCGGCGAGCCGAATCGATCGACATCCAGGTCTTCCGCGAGGGGACCGCCGTCGTACTCGTCAATGCAACGACGCGCTCCTTCCATGACTTCGATCTCTGGCTGAACGAGCGCTTCGTACGGTCCATCGGGCAGCTGGAAGCCGGCGAGACGATCCGCGTTCCGCTGGCCGGCTTCCATGACGAGTCGGGCGAACGATTCGAACCTGGCGGGTTCTTCAGCGTGGTCCCGGCGACGCCCCTCTGGAAAGCGGAGCTGGAACTGGCACCGGACCAGGGACTCGTCGGGCTCGTCACGGTCGCCCGGTCACAGGAGCGCCGCCGCTGAGCCCGTCCCGGCGCATCGCCCCGCCCGGTGCGGGTCTGCCATGAAACCGACCCCGCTGAAGCTCGAGATCCTCGCCCAACCGACCGACACGACCTGCGGCCCCACCTGTCTGCACGCGGTCTACCGCTACTACGGCGACGACATCGCACTCAGTCGCGTGATCGAGGAGACGCACATCCTCGAGGGCGGAGGAACGCTCGCCGTCTTTCTCGCCTGCCATGCGCTCCGACGCGGCTACCGCGCGCGCATCTACACCTACAACCTGCGCGTCTTCGACCCATCGTGGTTCGACCCTGACAGGACGGTTGATCTCGCGGAGCGTCTCCGCGCCCAGATGCGGTCGAAGAGCAAGGCGAAGCTGCACCTGGCGTCACATGCATACCTGGATTTCCTGTCGCTCGGCGGCGAAGTCCGCTTCCGGGACCTCTCAGCCGACCTGCTGCGGAAGTACCTGCGTCGGGGCGCCCCGATCCTGACCGGCCTCAGCGCCACCTACCTCTACCACTGCCCGCGGGAAACCGACGAACCGCTGCGCTACGACGACCTGCACGGCCTGCCGCAGGGACACTTCGTCGTTCTCGGCGGGTATGACCGCACAACGCGGTGTGTGCAGGTGGCCGATCCCCTGCGGGACAATCCCCCTTTCCGGTCGCATCACTACGACGTCAGCTTCGACCGCCTGGTCGGCGCGATCATGCTGGGCGTCCTGACCTACGATGCGAACCTGCTCATCGTCGAACCCGATCCGGACAAGCACCATGCCTGACGCCCATGACGTCGTCGACGCACCCGAAGAGCCGGCGGATGAGCCTCCTTCTTCCTCGTCCGCGCCGTCGCCCGCGCCGGACGGTGGCCGGACGGAATCCGCATCTCGGCGGCGGGACGCCCGGGGCGCCACGGATCACCGGGACGCGCACGATCGGAACGGTCGGAGCATCCTGATCGTCGTCGACAATCCGAAGCGATGGCCGCTGCACATCCCGGGGATCGAGGTCGTCGCCGCGCGGGAGTATCTCACGGACTCGAAGTACGCAGCGCGCTCGGGCGTCCACGTCTTCAATCTCTGCCGGTCACACAGGTACCAGACGACGGGATACTACGTGTCGCTGCTCGCGACCGCGCGCGAGCACCGGCCGCTCCCCACGATCTCGACACTCCAGGACCTCCGACTGGCACCCGTTCTCCGTGTCGCGTCCAACGAGCTCGACGAACTGATCCAGTCATCGCTGCGATCACTCCGGAGCGACAGCTTCCAGTTGAGCGTCTACTTCGGCCGCAACGTCTCCCCCCGCTACCTGCGCCTTTCCCTGGCGCTCTTCAACCAGTTCCCGGCTCCGCTGCTTCGAGCAAGCTTCGTCCGGCACCAGGGCGCATGGGAACTCGAGGGTGTCCGGATCATCGGCACAAGTGAGATTCCGGACGAGCACCGCCCCTTCGTCGTCGAACAGGCGGAGGCGTACTTCCGGCGCCCGATCCGGAAGCGCAAGCCGCGTGCTCACCCACGATTCGACATGGCGATCCTCCGCGACGAGCACGAGTCCATGCCTCCCTCCGATCCCGAGGCAATCGAGAAGTTCGTCGACGCGGCCGAGTCGCTGGGCTTCCGGACCGAACTCATCACCCGCGATGACTACGGCCGTCTGGCGGAGTTCGACTCGCTCCTCATCCGCGAGACGACGCGTGTGAATCACCACACGTTCCGCTTCGCGCGGCGGGCCACGGCAGAGGGCCTCGTTGTCGTCGACGATCCGGACTCGATCCTCCGCTGCACGAACAAAGTCTTTCTCACGGAACTCATGACGCGGCACGAGATCCCGATCCCGCGCTCCGTGATCGTCTCACGCGATACCGCGGACCTGGTCGGGCAATCGATCGGCTTCCCCTGCGTGATCAAGCAGCCGGACTCCTCGTTCTCGCTCGGCGTCGAGAAGATCGACTCGGCGGAGACGTTCGAACGGGACCTCCCCCGCCTCTTCGAGCAGACCGAACTGCTGCTTGCCCAGGAGTTCGTCCCGACCGACTTCGACTGGCGCATCGGTGTCCTCGCCGGCGAGCCGCTCTTCGCATGTCGATACTACATGGCCCGTAAGCACTGGCAGATCTACCGGCACGAGGGCGGCCGATCGGAGTCAGGCACGGCGGACACCATCCCGGTGGAAGACGCTCCTCCGCGCGTCGTCTCGCTTGCCGTCCGCGCCGCCCGCCTCATCGGAACCGGCCTGTACGGTGTCGACATCAAGGTCATCCGGAACCGGCCGGTCATCATCGAGATCAATGACAACCCGAGCATCGACGCCGACGTCGAGGATCGTGTGCTCGGCGACGAGCTCTACCGCAGGATCATCGAGTACTTCGTCGATCGCCTCGAAGCACGCCGCCGCTGACAGGAAGCAGGATCCACCCGCCATGGAAGGCACGACCGCCGCATACCGCTACGACATAGGACTCTTCGGCGCCTACGGCGTCGAACTCGAGTACATGATCGTCGATGCCCGGACGCTCGATGTCATGCCGATCGCCGATCGGCTGCTGGCCCGCGAGGGCGGGCCCGGCGCATCAGATGCCTCGCCACCGTCACTGCACGGCGCCATCGACTGGTCCAACGAACTCACCGCGCACGTCATCGAGTTCAAGACGGCGACTCCGGCGCCGTCGCTGACCGGACTCGCTGATCGCTTCCTCTCGAGCGTCCGGCTTGCGAACGATCACCTCCGGGAGGAGGGCGCCATGCTCCTGCCGACGGCGATGCATCCCTGGATGGATCCCGAGCGGGAGATGCGGCTGTGGCCGCACGAATACGGTGAGGTCTATGCACTGCTGGACCGGATCTTCTCCTGCCGGGGACATGGGTGGGCGAACCTTCAGAGCGCGCACCTCAATCTTCCCTTCGCGGACGACGAGGAATTCGGTCGGCTGCACGCGGCGATCCGCTGCATACTCCCGCTGATCCCGGCACTCGCCGCATCGTCCCCGATCGTCGAAGGACGCGTGACCGGCCTGCGCGACACCCGGCTGGAGACCTACAGGACCAACAGCCAGCGGATTCCCTCGTGCGCGGCACGCGTGATCCCGGAGCCCGTGTTCACCCGGGAAGCGTACGGCGCGGAGATCTTCCGAGCCATCGATGCCGATCTCGCGCCGTTCGATCCGGCGAGGATCCTTCACCACGAGTGGATGAACGCACGGGGCTGCATTGCGCGGTTCATGCGCGGCGCAATCGAGATCCGCCTCGTGGACGTGCAGGAGAGTCCAGGGGCAGACTGCGCGATCCTGCGCCTGATCTGCGCGGTTCTCGAGGCACTGACACGGGAGATCCTTTCTCCCCTTGCCGCGCAGCAGGCGATCGCGGTCGAGCCGCTCCACGCGGCGCTCCTTGCCGGTATCCGCGATGCTGAGGAAGCCGTGATCGACGATCGCAGCATACTCTCCGCACTCGGGCTTCCCGCACTGGCCTGTCGAGCCGGCGATGCATGGCGCATGCTGCGAGAACGGACGCTGACCACGGCGGGGCCATGGGACACGGCGCTCGACATCATCGAGCGCCGCGGCACACTCGCCACGCGGATCCTGCATGCTGCCGGCGATGCGCCGTCACGGGACCGGCTTCGCAGCATCTATCTTGAGCTTGCCGGGTGTCTGCAGCATGGTCACCTCTTCGATCCGACATGACCCGCGGACGCTCGGTCACCCCCCGGTCGAATCAGCTGCTCATCACCTGTGAGCACGGTGGCCATGCCGTCCCGACCGATCTTCGCCCGATCTTCCTCGGCGCGGGCGAGATCCTGCGTTCACACCGCGGCTGGGATCCGGGCGCCCTGGCGGTCGCGGTCGAACTTGCTGCCGGAACCTCGGCGCCGCTGCTGGCCACAACGATCTCACGACTTGTTGTCGAGTGCAATCGTTCCGTCGGTCACCCGAGGCTCTTCTCGGAGTTCACCCGCCACCTGGATCCATCGCAGCGGAAGTCGCTGCTCGATCGCTGCTACTTTCCGCACCGTCACGCGGTTGAATCGATCCTGGAGGCGCTCACACGCGTGTCGCCGACGGTGCATCTGGGGATTCACTCCTTCACGCCGGTGCTCGACGGGTACATTCGTCGAGTGGACATCGGCATACTCTTCGACCCGGCGCGCCCGTTCGAGCGGAGCGTCGCCGGCCGACTGCGCCGCCGGATCCTGCATGCGGCTCCCGGCCTGCGCGTCCGATTCAATGCGCCGTACCGCGGAACCAGCGACGGCCTGACGACGGCACTTCGCGGGCGGTTCTCCGTTGCGCGATACGCGGGCATCGAGATCGAGATCAACCAGAATCTCGTCAGGTCGCGGGCGCGGCAGCGCGCAATCGCGGGCCTGCTGATTGATGCTGCGGTCGGGCGCGATGATGTCCCGGCCGTCACCTCCGGCCGCGGTGATCACTCGCCCGCGGCGTGAGCGACATCGACGATGGTGCCGGCCGACAGCGCCGGATGTGCGAGGCGCTGCGGCGTGCGTGGACGGCGCGATGCGGCGGTCCGGTGGCCTGACCCGGCTGCTGAGTGTGGATGGGTCGGACAGAATCGGTCCTGGACCCCGACAGCGCCGTCCGGCGCGGGGGCCTCGGTGGCTTGCGCGGCGGCGTGCAGACCCGACCCGCGATCAGGCACGGATCGCGTCCGCCCAGGGCCGGATCGTGACGGTGCCGGTGCAGCAACGCCTTTGACGACAGGTGAAGCGGCGCCCGCCGTGCCCGGCTGTCGAGTCGCCCATGCGTCGGGGCGCGCCGGCTCTTCCTGCGATGGATGTCCGTGGCATGCCGGACACATGCTCTGACGAGCGGCAGTCGTGTGATAAGGGCGATCTGCCATCGCCGTTCCGCAGGGAGCGTGGGGCGCTCCCGACCGGACACCGTCAGCGCCTGCCGCAACCGCGCGCCGCGGCGCTCCACAGGGACGGCGAGCCCCCGACCGCCTCGATCGTCCGGTGGCGTGCCATGCACCCGCGGCTGCGGGATCGGCGTGCCTGTCACGGCGAGATCCGTGTGGGCGTGCCATGCACCCGCGGCTGCAGGATCGGCGTGCCTGTCACGGCGAGGTCCGGCACGGGCGTGCCTGTCTTCCCCGCGTCCCGTCGCTCCGCCCGCGATCGCAGACTTCCCGAAGCATTTTCATCAGACCTGGTCGACCACGTCCCCCCGCCCCGTACCTTCAATCCTGCAGTGCCGCCGTCACCGGTCGGGGTGCTCCCGTCGTGGGGCGCCGGGCGGCGGACACTGTCGCAGAGGCGGCCCGGCGTGTGATTGACCGGCGCCTCCGGCACCGCACGCCGTGCCGCCGCTGCGCACACTCCGGGGAGCCATGCTCGATGCGCCTACGTCGTGACACAATCGACCCGAACGTCCGCGGCACCTATCTCTGCACTTCCATCTGCGTCCGCGGCGCCGGCCTGCTCGCCGGGGATCACGATGGCGCCCGGGTGGATCGCCGCGGATGGCTCGAGAAGCGACTCGCTGTCCTCGCCGGCATCTTCGCGGTCGACATCAACACCTTCACGATCGAAGAGACCGCGATGCATCTGGTCGTGTCCAACCGACCGGACATCACCGCCACCTGGACGCCCGAGGAGGTCGCCCGACGGTGGCTCCGCTACCTCCCGCCCACCATCGGCAGGACCGGCCGCAAGCGCGAGGTGACCGACGCGGACATCCGGGCACTCGTCGAGGATGACACGGCGCTCGAAGCATGCCGCAAGCGACTCTCCTCCATCAGCGAACTGCACAAGGCGCTCAAGGAGCCGCTGGCGAAGCTGGTGAACAGGCTGGAACGGACCCGGGGTCACTTCTGGGGCCAGCGGTTCCGGTGTCTTCCGGCGCTGGACGAGTGTGCCCGGTTGATGGCGATGGTCGCCACCGATCTCCGCCCGGTCCGCTCGGGCGCCGCAGATCGACCGGAACGATGCCGGCACGCCGCGATCCGCCACCGGATCGACGCGCGGCGCACCGCGGTCGCGCGCCTGTCACGCGCTGCCGGCGCCCGCCGGTGGATCCGCAGCGGCCCGCTGACCGACGGGTTCCGATTCCCGCAGGAGCCCACGCCGTCGTTCCTGGCGCCGATCGAGCGCACGCCCGACGGCCGCGGCCTGCTGGCGCACCACACGCTGGATGCGTACCTGGCCATCGTCGACGCGGCGAGTCGACTTCACCGGGGTCCCGGCGCCGCGAGCGCCTCCATCCCGGCCACCCTGGATCCCATCCTGCAGAGATCCGGCATGGACTGCGCCCTGCTGACGATGCTGCTGAGTCCCGCGCAGAAGTGGATCGGCTCCGTGCTCGGCGGCCGCGATGCCTGCACCCGGGAAGCGACGCGGCTGGGGTGTCGCGAAGTGAAGTCCGCGCTGAAGTTCGAGCCGCCGTGATGGCCGTGGCGCCACGTCACGACCCGGCGCGCCGATACTGTCCACGCGCTCACAGCATCGACGCAGCGTGCGGACGCGCCCGCCGGCTGCCCGGACGCCGACAGTGTTCCACCGCGCGATCGCCGGCGCGCAGGGACACTGCCTCGCGGGCTCGGTACAGTCGCACACTTGCACGATCCGCCGCTCTCCCGATCAGCCGGAATACACGCGACCGGCTCACCCGGAACTCGGATCCGGCCTCCGCACGTAGCGCCTGAACGTGAACGAGTGTGCATGCGTCGCATCCGCCGGGTGCCGTTCCTCCTCGACCATCGTCCACTCTGACCGCGGCCACTCCGGAAACCGGGCATCACCCTCGAATGCGTCATCGATCCCGGTCAGGTCCAGTTCGTCCGCCATCGGCAGCGCGGCACGATACACCGCCTCGCCCCCGATGATGAAGACCGTGTCACCTCCGGGTGCTTCGCGCGCATGGGCGATCGCGTCCTGAATCGACCTGGCCACGACTGCACCCGGCGTATCCGGGGGGAGCGAACCCGAAAGCACGATGTTGGTCCGCCCGCGCAGCGGCGCCTTGAGCGACTCCCATGTCCGCCGGCCCATGACGACCGGGTGATGACGGGTCCGGGCCATGAACCGGCGCATGTCATCCGGCAGATGCCAGGGAAGGCCGCCCTCACGACCGATGACGCCGTTCGCAGCCACCGCGGCGATGAGGATGATCCTGCAGTTGGTGTTCACCTGTACCACGATACACTCAGCGCCCATGCATGCATCCCGCCCTCCGGAAGTGGTAGCGATTCTGCTCTTCAACGATGTGGAGGTGCTGGACTTCGCCGGGCCGCTGGAGGTCTTCGGCGTCACGGCGGAACACGAATCGCCCTCCCCCTTCCGCGTACTCACGGCAACGCCCGACGGCCGCGGCATCGTGGCCCGCACCGGCCTGCGCGTCCTGCCGGACACCTCGTGGGCGGCGCTGGCCGAGGCGTCCATCCTGGTCATCCCCGGCGGCCAGGGATCGCGCGCCGTCGTCGCGGATCCCGACCAGATGACACAGGTTCACCGGCTTGCCGGGAGCGCCGAGGTCACGCTCTCGGTCTGCACCGGCGCTCGCATCCTGGCCTGCGCCGGAATGCTGGACGGGCTCACGATCACGACGCATCATGTCGCCATCGCGGAATTGCGGGAGCGCGTCCCGTCGGCGACCGTCAGGACCGGCGTCCGATTCTGCGATAACGGACGGATCGTGACCGCGGCGGGCGTCTCCGCGGGGATGGATGCTGCGCTGCACGTGGTCGGACGGCGCCTGGGCATACACGTCGCGGCACGGACTGCGCGACTCATGGAGTACCTGCCTCCGCGTTCGAGTGGTTCATGCGATGCGGAGCCCGCGGACGCTGGCCGACCGATGCACTGACCCGACATCCGGGAGTGCAGCCCCGTGCGTGATCCGGCGGCATCTCGAGCAAGTCGAAGAGGCCGCTCCCGGAGGCCCGGTCGTCCGAAGCGAGTCGAAAGACAGCAACCGCCCCCGGGGAGCATGCCTCCGGGGGCGGTTCTGCATCGACGAGATGGCTGTGCATCGAAACGATCGGATCTCAGCGCCGAGCGGCGCTCAGGGGCGCCGATCCACTCGAGCTGGCGGTGTCCATCATGCGGTCCACCAGACGAGGATGACGAGCAGATCCAGGAATCCCACCAGGCCATCATCGTTGAAGTCGCACTCGAGGAACTCCCGACCGCTCAGGAGCGGGTCGTGCCTCTGGTCATAGCACGCGAGCACGAGGAGGAGATCCGCGAACCCGATCCGGGCATCCTGGTTCACATCCGGATTCCGTCGGACCACGAGCGGACTGCCGCTGCCGGTGTCCGGAGGCGCCGGCGGATCGAGCACGGGCTTGCCGAGTCCGCGACCGATCCCGACACCGAGATCGAACGCCCCCGCCTGCTTCCGGGACACATCGGCGTCGTCGTCGTCCCACGGATTCGGTCGCGGCGTGACCTCGTATGCTGACGTCGAGAGGAGCGAAGGATCGGCAACCGCGCTGTGCTTCATCTTCAGGCGCTCGATGGATGCTGCATCACCATCCGTCTCGAAGGCCGGAGCAGCGAGCGCGATGCCGGCTGACCAGTACATGGCGGCGAGGCTGAGGTACGACGCTGAGAGGATTGCGTTCATCATCGTGCTCCTTGTCCCGGATGGGCCGGGTCGTGAGAATGAACCCCGGACGCACGATCAAGGCACTCGATGACCACGACGGCGCGCGGTTGTCCAGTCGTTCTCCTGCGGCGCTTCCGTCCTGGACAGTGCGACACAGGCCGAAGAAGCGCGAGGCTCCGACCGAACCGGACTCCATGTGGCGACAGTCATGCATCCCGGCGTCACGCCGAGGCCGGGACTCGGCCTCCGAAATGCGCCTGGTGCCCGCGGCCTCACGACATCGGCCGGCCGGG
Source organism: Phycisphaeraceae bacterium (assembly GCA_019636755.1). GTDB lineage: Bacteria > Planctomycetota > Phycisphaerae > Phycisphaerales > SM1A02 > JAHBWZ01. The sequence goes on from JAHBWZ010000003.1 coordinate 530,602, forward strand.
GGAACCAATCTGGCGAACGTGCCCGATCCACGGATGGCCGCACCCGCGCGTGCTGTCGGCGCGACCTGGCGCTCCGAGCGAGCGACCTCGTGCAGCCACCATGGCTGCCGCCCCGCGACGCGGGGTGGACTGGCGATGGCTGTGGGAGATCCGGGTCTGCACGACCCCACCCCGTGGCGGGCGCGCGGCGTGCGCCAGCGTCGTTGCCGATCGGTGGGGGCGACCCCTGGCCGCGTGCGCCTCAGCCCTGATCCTCTCTCCGGGTCCTGCGCCGACGGCACGCCGGCGGTCGCCCCCGGGCCACCGACGTGCGCTGTCTCGATGGACCGCACGCGGGGGTGAACGAGTCTCCCCGGACCCGGGTCGGCGCGCCACTCACCCCGGTGGCCGCACCGGAGTGCCACGCACCCCCCGGTCCCACGGCGGCGTGCCTGCCACCCCCCGGGACCAACGGAGGCGTGCCTGTCACACCCCGGGACCAACGGAGGCGTGCCTGTCACACCCCGGGACCAACCCGGCGCCGAGGCCCCTCCCGGACCAGTCCCGTCGATCGCAAACCCTCGAAGCGACGGCTGAAACCTCTTCGTACTATCCTTCACGAACTGGTGGTCGACCAGGCCCTCCGGCGCCACACAAGACCGGGTTCGCGTTCCCGTCTCCCAGGGCTCGGAGCGACCGGACCCGCTCCTTTAGAATGCGGTGGAGGGGTGTCGCCCTCGCCGCGGAGGCCCGTGCCGATCGGGCGCCGGGCCAGCCGTCCGCACGTCGCCCGGCCAGGAGGCCATCCGGAGCGTCGGACCCCGGGCGCCGCGTCGAGGGTCCGGGCACGTGTCCGGTGTCCGACACGCGGCGACTCCGGCCGGCAGTCCCGCGGGCGTGCCGGCGCCGGCCATGCCCCGCATCTGCTTCAAGGAACCAGCCATGTCCAACCCGGATCTCGTCAAGAGCCTGAAGAACGTTTCAGAAAAGGACCGGAAGCAGATCGAGCAGGCCCAGGAGATGCTCGGTCCGGATCCGCGGACCATGGGCTTCATCAAGAACCTCTTCTGGGGTTCGTTCCGCGCAGACCTGGTCTTTCCGCACCCGCAGATCGCATCGGAGGAGTCCGCGCGGTGCGATCAGCTGCTTGCGGGTCTGGACGACTATCTCCGTACCGAGCACCCCACCATCGAGATCGATCAGTCGCAGCAGATCCCGGACTGGGTCGTGCGCCGACTGTTCGAACTCGGCGCCATGGGCATGATCATTCCGCGCGAATACGGCGGCGGCGGTTTCTCGATCACCAGTTACAACCGCGTCCTCAAGCGGATCGGCGAGACCTGCGGATCGACGGCCGTCATGGTCTCCGCCCACCAGTCGATCGGGTGCGGCGCACTGGTGCTCTTCGGAAACGAGGAACAGAAGAAGAAGTGGCTGCCGAAGATGGCGCGGGAGACGCTCAGCGCGTTCTGCCTGAGCGAACCGAACGTCGGCTGCGACGCCGGCGGCCAGGAGACGTACTGCTCGAAGAGCGAGGATGGGTCACACTACATCCTCAACGGCGAGAAAAAGTGGGCGACGTCGGCGGCGCTTGCCGGCCTGTTCACGGTGATGGCGAAGCAGAAGATCCGCGATCCGAAGACGGGCCGGGAGGCGGAGCGGGTCACGGCCCTGATCTGCACCCCGGATATGCCGGGCATCGACATCTTCTCCCGGAACCGGTCCAAGGTCTGCATCCGCGGAACGTGGCAGGCACGCATCCGGTTCACCGATGTCAGGGTGCCGGCGGAGAACCTGCTTCACAAGGAGGGCAAGGGGCTCAATGTCGCCCTGACGTGCCTCAATTACGGACGCTGCACGCTCTCGGCGGGCATGGTCGGCGCTGCCCAGGCGGCGTTCGAGCAGGCGACGAAATGGGCCCGGTACCGATACCAGTTCGAACGACCGATCGGCGAATTCGATCTTGTCCAGGACCATCTTGCGCGGATCCACGCATACACCTACGCGACGGAGGCCATGCTCTACATGACCACCGGGATGGTCGATCGCGGCGACGAGGACATCATGCTGGAGACCGCGATCTGCAAGGTCTTCTGCTCCGAGATGGGCTTCCTCGCCACGAATCACGCCATGCAGATCATGGGCGGCGAGGGCTTCATGACGGAGAACCAGCTCGAGCGTCTCTGGCGCGACAGCCGGATCAACACCGTCGTCGAGGGCGCCAACGAGGTCATGCACTCATTCGTCTTCGCCTATGGCTCCAAGCAGCTGGGCGAGTGGATGCTCGGCATCAAGGCAGCGCCCATGAAGAAGCCGATGACGGCCCTCCGCATCGCGGCCCAGCTCTTCCTGGGCCTTCGACCTGCCGCACCCCGGATCACCGGCCTGAGTCCGCAGCTTGCCCACCTGGCCCGCAATGTCGAACAGCAGATCCGGGAGTTCGCCCACCAGATCCGGATGATGTTCAAGGTGCACGAGGAGAAACTGATCACGGACCAGATGATCCAGCGCCGGCTCAGCGAGATCGTCATCTGGATTCACGCGCAGGTCTGCTGCCTCGCCCGCATCGACCGGAGTATCCGCGCGGGCGAGAGCGGACCGGACCTGGCCGGCGAATTCAGGACGGTGGAGTTCGTCGCCGCCCTCGCGGCCGAGTCGATCGAAGCAAATCTGCGCGGGCTCTACCGGAACGTCGACCCGACGATGCGCGCCGCGGCCCGCGTCGCCCTGGATCTTGCCGACGAGTACCCGAACAGCACGACTGCGATACCGGAGCGGACGATGGACCTCGCCGCGCGGGGAACGGGCCGCGAGACCGACCAGACGCACATCCAGCAGTTCGGATCGGGCACGCTCTTCGATCCTCAGAGCGCCTCAACGCAGTGACGGCGCCCGCTGGCGCCGAGTCCCGTTTCAGTACACACCCGAGCCGTCCCTGCACGCACGCCGGAACCACCCGCCACCCGCGGTACAGATACGCATCGGACCCCGCACAGCCAGAGCCCCCAGAGCCCAGACGATGAACACTCTTGAACTCATGAAGGAGCACGGACACGAGCTCGTCTCCTTCCACCATGATCGCGAGACCGGACTCCGCGCGATCATCGCGGTACACGACACGACACTCGGCCCGGGCTTCGGCGGAACGCGCCGCTGGCACTATGCGACGGAGGCCGAGGCGCTGCACGACGTTCTCCGTCTCTCCGAAGGGATGACGTGGAAGTCCGCGGCCGCCGGCATCCCGGTGGGCGGCGGGAAGTCGGTGATCCTGACGCCACGTCACAACCACCCGGCGACCGAGGCGGAAGGCCGCGCCATGGGGCGCTTCGTGAACACGTTCAACGGGTATTACGTGGGCGCCGAGGATGTCGGAGTCTCTCCGCAGTTCGTCGACTGGATGGCTCTGGAGACGCGGTTCGTCGCGGGCACCCACTCTTTCGGCGGCGATCCGTCCCCGTTCACCGCGCAGGGCGTGGTCAACGCGATGAAGGCAGCACTCGCCCACATCGGGCGACCCGTCGATTTCGCCGGGATCACGGTCGCCATCCAGGGATGCGGGAATGTCGGCACGAACATCGCCCGGATCCTTCACGGCCTGGGAGCGAAACTGATCGTCGCCGACATCCGGTCCGAGTCGGTCCGGAACGCCGTCGACCTCTACGGTGCGACGGCCGTGGCCGCCGACGCCATTCTCACCACGCGCTGCGACATACTCTGCCCATGCGCGCTCGGCGGTGTCCTCGACGGCAACGTGATCCCGAAACTGCGATGCTCGATCGTCTGCGGCGGCGCGAACAACGTTCTCGAGGACTACGACGAGGACGGCGCGCTTCTCAAGGCGAGGGAGATCGCATACGTACCGGACTTCATCGCGAATGCCGGCGGCGTCATCGAACTCGCGGGCCTCTACCTGGACATGCCCGAGGAGGCGCGGGCGCGCCGCATCACCGATATCGAGACGACCAGCCTCCAGATTCTGCGCGACGCGGAGCACATGCCGTCGGGGCATGCCGCCGCCGTCGCGTTTGCCCGGCGGCGGATCGCGGAGGCGAAGGAGCAGGTCCATGCCCGTTGAACCTGTCTACAGGGCCGAGATCAGTCGCGTCAGCATCCTCGATGAGCATGGGCGATTCGACGGGGCGCTCGGCGCCGACCTCATTCCGGACGCGGACGTCGTTGCGCTCTATGAGCACATGCTCCTCTGCCGCACCCTCGATGAGATCGCATTCAAACTGCAGCGCTCCGGCCGGATGGGGACCTATCCGCAGAACATGGGCCAGGAGGCGGCGAGCCTGGGTGCAGCGTATGCGCTGGACCGCCGAGACTGGATGGTCACCTGCTACCGTGAGAATGCGGGGCTCTTCTGGCACGGTGTGCCGCCTGAGCTGATCCTGCTGCACTGGATGGGAGACGAGCGCGGCAATCACATTCCCGCGGATGTGCAGGCGACGCCGATCTCCATCCCGATCGGCACGCAGATGCTGCACGCCGCCGGCCTGGCCTGGGCGGAGAAGCTGCGGAAGACCGGCGCCATCGCCTGCACGTTCTTCGGCGACGGGGCGACCAGTGAAGGCGATTTCCACGAGGCTGCCAACTTCGCCGCGAACCTGGATCTGCCCGTCATCTTCGTCTGTCAGAACAACGGCTGGGCGATCTCCGTGCCCAGTCGTATCCAGAGCAGCGCGCCCACGTTCGCGCAGCGCGGCCTCGCGTACGGCATGGAGTCCATCCAGGTCGACGGGAACGATCTCTTCGCGGTCGTGTACGTGATGCGGGATGCGATCCGCCGGGCCCGGGAGCAGAGCCGGCCCACGTTCATCGAAGCGGTGACATACCGGCTCCGTGATCACACCACCGCGGACGATGCCCGTCGGTATCGCGATGCGGAGGAACTGGCGGCCTGGGAGAAGCGCGACCCGCTCGTGCGCCTCCGCGGATGGCTGGAATCACGCCGGCTCTGGAGTCCCGACCAGGAAGCGGCGGCGAAGGAGCGATCGCAGTCGGAGGTCAACGCGATCGTCGCCCGCGCCGAGGGGATCGCCGCACCCGCAGCCGGCGACTTCTTCAATCACATGTATGCGGAGCTTCCGGACGAACTCCGGCGACAGCGGGACACGATGCGAACAAGCAGCCTTGGACAGGACCCGTCCGAGTGCAGCCGCGAACCGTCACCCCCGCCGTCGCCGGCACACGCACACTGACCCGCTGCGTCGATCTTCGCGCCCCCTCGGGCACCCGAGTCACCGGAACAACGATCATGGCGAATCTCACGCTGGTCCAGGCCATCAACCTCGCACTCATCCAGGAAATGGAACTCGACGATCGCGTCGTCCTCCTGGGCGAGGACATCGGTCGCAACGGCGGCGTCTTCCGCGTCACCGAGGGGCTCTGGCAGCGCTTCGGGGCGGAGCGCGTCGTCGATACGCCGCTCGCGGAATCCGGCATCATCGGGACCTCGATCGGTCTTGCCATGGGCGGCATGCGCCCCGTCCCCGAGATCCAGTTCGAAGGATTCCTCGGCCCGGCGTACGACCAGCTCTGCTCGCATGCCGCCCGTTTCCGGACACGGACACGCGGTCGCTTCCCGATGCCGATCACCGTCCGCGTCCCGGTCGGTGGCGGCATTCACGCGCCCGAACTGCACTCGGACAGCCCGGAGTCGATCTACGTGCACACGCCCGGCATCAAGGTGGTGATGCCCGCGTCGCCGTACGATGCCAAGGGCCTGCTGATCTCGGCAATCCGCGATCCGGATCCCGTCATATTCTTCGAGCCCAAACGGATCTACCGGGCATTCCGCGAGGATGTTCCCGAGGATGAATACACGGTGCCGATCGGAAAGGCGCGCGTGGTCACCGAGGGCGACGACCTCACGATCGTCTCCTGGGGCGCTCCGGTCGTCGACTGCATGAACGCGATCGAGGCAGGCGGACGCAGCGCAGAGCTCATCGATCTCCGCACCCTCTATCCGTTCGACATGGAGACGATCGCCGCATCCGTCCGCCGGACCGGCCGTGTCGTCATCGTGCACGAAGCCCCCAGGACATGCGGACTCGGCGCGGAGATCGCGACGCGCATCATGGAGGAGTGCTTCCTGTCGCTCGAGGCGCCGATCCAGCGAGTGACGGGCTTCGACACGATCATGCCGTACTACAAGCTGGAACTCGACTACCTGCCCGGCGCCGATCGCGTCGGCCGTGCCATCGAGGAAGTCCTCGCCTACTGACCGGCACACCCCTGCACGCCGGGGATCGACCTCCTGCGGCGCCCTCCGCCCTGCCCCGCCACGAACGCGGATCCGAGCCCATGGCCATCAAGCAGCCCTCCGACAAGTCGCACTTCATCCTTCCCGATCTCGGCGAAGGCCTCGAGGAGGCGGAACTCATCAAGTGGCGTGTGAAGCCCGGCGAGAAGGTCGCCGAGCACCAGACCCTCGCCGAGATGGAGACCGACAAGGCCCTGGTCGAAGTGCCGAGTCCCTGGGCCGGCGTGATCCGCGAACTGCATGGTGCCGAGGGCGACACGATCAAGGTCGGCGCCGTGCTGGTCTCGTACGAGGCAGGCAGCGGTGCGCGGGCAACCGCGGCCGGTGCCGCCGGCACCGGCGCATCGAAGGCATCCGCCGCCGGAGACCGTCCCGCGACGGGCTCGCGCGTCGCCGTTGCTGAACCGGATGAGAGCGTTCGCGAGGACGCGGGCACCGTGGTCGGTTCCGTCGGGGGAACGATGCGGATCTCCACCGCACTCACGCGCCGCCGGGAGGACAGCGCCGCATCGGCGCCCGCCGGGCGCGCCCTCGCCACGCCCGCCGTCCGACGCATCGCACGCGACGCCGGGGTCGACATCAACCGCGTCCCCGGTTCCGGCCGGGGCGGCCGGGTCACCGCCGGAGACGTGCAGTCGTTCATCGGCCGGGACACCACGGATCGTGCCGGCGCGACCCCGTCGCGCGGCGGTGCCGCCGCGGCCGATGCAGCGCCGGTCCTGATCTCCACCGATGACGTCAGTGAGCGCATTCCGTTCCGCGGTGTCCGGCGGAAGATCGCCGCGTCGCTCACGCGCGCGGTGCAGACCGCGGTGCACTTCACGTGTACGGAGGAAGCGGACGTCACACAACTCGACGTGAAGCGACGGGAGTACGCGCGCGTACTCGGGACGAAGCTGTCGTTCCTGCCGTTCGTCGTCCTCGCGGTCTGCCGGAGCCTGCGCTCGCATCCCTCGCTGAATGCGAACGTCGACGACGCCAGCGGCGAGATCCTCCGGAAGAGCGTCGTGAATCTGGGGGTCGCCGTGGACACCGACCACGGTCTCATGGTGCCGGTCATTCATGACTGTGCCCGGCTGAGCCTCGTCGCGGTCGCAGAGGTCGTGGGCACCCTCGCGGCCGGCTGTCGCGATCGGTCGATCGCCCGGGAGAAACTCATCGGCGGCACCTTCACGATCTCGAACGTCGGTTCCTATGGCGGCCTCTTCGCCACGCCCATCATCAACTACCCGGAGGTCGGCATCCTCGCCCTCGGCCGCGTCTACGAGAAGGTCCTCGTCCGCGGCGGCGCGTTCTATGCCGGGCGGGTGATGCCGCTCTCGATCTCGTGCGACCACCGCGTGGTCGACGGCGCCGAGGCAGCACGATTCCTCGGAACGCTCCGGACGCTCCTGGAGTCGCCGGACCAGCTGCTCGGCTGAGAGTCGCCCACGCGGCACGATCCAGGCGATGCGGCCCCCGCCGGGCCACCGGGGGTGTCATAATGACGGCGTGCCGTGCCCGGATCCCGCAACGGCCACCGCTGCCGCCACTGCCTGCGTCCGTCCGGATCCGGCGTACTGCCGGGAGCCCGTTCCATGAAGAAGATCCTGCTCATCATCGGTGTCCTGATCGCCCTTGCCATCGCCGCGATCATCGCGCTCTTCATCATCGCGGTGGCATCAATCAACACGATCGCGAAGACCGTCATCGAACAGGGCGGAACGTACGCCCTGGGCGTTCCGACGTCGGTGAACAGCGTCGACGTCAGCCTGCGCCGCGGCACCTTCGCGATGGAGGGCTTCACGGTCGCCAATCCCGGCGGCTTCGAGACTCCGTCGTTCCTCTCCCTGGGCGAGACCGGGCTCTCGGTATCGACGGGCTCGATCGGCGGAGACGTCATCGAGGTTCCCAGCCTGACGCTTCGCAACATCGACATCGCACTGGAGAAGCGCGACGGCCGCGCGAACTACCAGACGATCCTGGACAACCTGAAGCGGCTTGAACGCGGAGATGCGACGAAGCCGGCGGATCCCGATGCCGCGGAGGGACCGAAGTTCGTCATACGCGAGGTTCTGATCGAGGACATCAGCGTCACGGTGGACCTGCTCCCGATCGGCGGCTCGCTCACCAGGACGAACCTGAACGTCGATCGCCTGCGACTGGAGAATGTCGGCTCGGCCGGTGATCCGCTTCCGTTCGCGGACCTGGTCGGCGTTCTCGTGAAGGCGGTGCTCGCCGCGATCGTCGAGAAGGGCGGCAGCATCATTCCTGCGGACATGCTGGGCGAACTGCAGAACGGTCTCGCGCAGCTCGAGTCGCTCGGGGCGAAGGGCATCGAACTCCTCGGCGGCGCCGGCGAACACCTGGGCGGCGTCCTCGGGCAGGTCACCGGTCAGCTCGACGACGCGGCCCGAGGCATCGGCGGCGCGGCATCCGGTGCCGTCGAGGACGCAGGACGCAAGGCGGGCGATGCGCTGGAAGGCGCCGCGCGCGGACTCGGCGGCCTGCTGGGCGGCGGCCGGGACCGCCCGAAGCCTGAAGAGACCAGCCCGCCGGAGTGATCGCCCGGGCGTCCTTCCCGCCGCCGCTCCCATGATCGCCCCCGGGCGGCCGCCTCGGCCTCCGGTTCCGTCCCTGTTCGCCAGCCCCCGGAGGTCCACGTGACCATTGTTCGAGAGTCCGCCACCGTGACGAATACACCAGCGCAGCTCCTGCACGACCGGATCGCCGCGCGCACCGCCGTCATCGGCATCGTCGGACTCGGCTACGTCGGGCTTCCGCTGGCAAAGGCGGTTCATGACGCGGGCTTCGGGGTCATCGGGTTCGACGTCGACGACACCAAGATCGCGGCGCTCGCGCGCGGGGAGAGCTACCTGCGACACCTCGGCGGAGACCTGGTCGGGACGCTCTCCGGATCCGACCGCTTCCGCGCCACCAGCGACGCCGCGGACCTGCACGAAGCGGACATCCTGATCCTCTGCGTGCCGACGCCGCTCGGGACGCATCGGGAACCTGACCTCTCCTACGTGCTGGACTCCACGCGCATGGTCGCGGGCATTCTCCGCCTCGGGCAGCTCGTCATCCTGGAGTCGACGACGTATCCGGGCACGACGCGCGACGACATGCTCCCCATCCTCGCCGAGACCGGCCTGACCTGCGGCGAGGAATATTTCCTTGCCTACAGCCCGGAGCGCGAGGATCCCGGGCGCGCAGGGACGACGACGGCGTCGATTCCCAAGCTCGTCGGCGGCGTCGATCCGCGCAGCGGCGACCTTGCCGAGCAGTTCTATCGCACCTGCATCCGACAGGTGCACCGCGTCTCGACCGCGGAGGTCGCGGAGGCGGCGAAGCTGCTGGAGAACATCTACCGCGCGGTCAACATCGCGCTGGTCAATGAACTCAAGACGGTCCTCGCGGACATGGGCATCGACATCTGGGAGGTGATCGCCGCGGCGGCCACGAAGCCGTTCGGCTTCCAGGCGTTCTATCCCGGTCCGGGACTGGGCGGCCACTGCATCCCGATCGACCCGTTCTACCTGACGTGGAAGGCGAAGGAACTGGGGAGGCCCACCAAGTTCATCGAGCTGGCCGGCGAGATCAACGCGCACATGCCGATGTACGTGATCTCCCGCATCATCGGCACGCTCAACGAGGAAGGCCGGGCGCTCCGCGGTTCGAAGATCCTCGTGATCGGCCTGGCCTACAAGCCGGACGTGGATGACACGCGAGAAACCCCCGCGGCGGAGATCATCGACCTGCTGGAGGCGGGCGGCGCGGACGTGGCGTACCACGATCCGCATGTCCCGGTCTTCCCGCGGATGCGGCACTATCGCAAGGACCTGCAGTCCCAGCCGCTGAGCGACGCGTTCGTCGCCGCGCATGATCTCGTGGTGATCGTCACCGATCACCGGGCGATCGACTGGACCCTGCTCGGCCGCCACGCGCGGATCATCGTCGACACCCGCAACGCGATGGCGCGGGCGACCGATCCGACGGCGCGCATCGTGAAGGCATAGGCATCCACGGACGCCGGCCTGTCGACGCTTCGCGCACGTTCACGCCGACCACAGCGCCAGCAGTTCCAGCAGGTCACCGAACTCCACCACGCCGGTGCCGTTGAGATCGGCGTCGCACGGCGTTGGTGGATCGGCGCACGGTCCCCAGGCGGCGAGCAGCAGGAGAAGGTCGGCGAAGCCGACCAGTCCGTCACCATCCAGGTCACCCGGCACGGAGACATCCGGCAGTCCGAGCGAACCGTCCGCGTTGACACGCTGCGCCACCACCTCCCCGGCAATGGGTGACGGATTGCCGGGCTCTCTGCGCAGCCAGGCGATCACCTGTGCCGCCGGCGCGGGCGAGTCGTCCGTCGCGGCGACGTCCATCACGATGGCCGCCGCGGCGTCGGCGACTGGCCACACCTCGCCCGACACCGTCCCGTCGGCGGGCACCTGCCGGAGTTCGATGCCAGGTCCGTCCGGCGCAACCGGAGAATCCGCCACGAGCACACGGAGCATGTTCTCGCCGGGCCAGGCGCTGAAGCGCGCCGTGCTGAAGCCCGTGCTGAGCGGTCGGACCTCCACGCCCGCCGGCGCCCAGAGGCGCGCGCCGGCAATGGACATCCGCTGTGCACGGAGCGTTCTGGGCGCGTAGGCGCCGTCCCGCCAGAGCACGAACAGTTCACCGGATCCCGGCTCGACGGCGATCCTCGCACCATGCTGACTGGTCAGGACAGACGAGACCGCCATCCCGGTCACAGGATCGAAGTCCAGGGATCCGTCGGTGCGCAGCCGCTGGATGACGACCGGCGCCCCGGAGTCGAACTGCTGGCCGCCGCGCGTGTACGCGATCCACACGCCGCCCGATCCGTCCGGGGTGAATGCGGGCGGCGTGTGTCGGGATGCGAACGGACTGACCGGCGTGATGTCACGCCACTCACCCTTCCACGCAGCCGTGCCGTCACCGTGCAGGCGCGTCACGCGCAGGCGACGGAAGTAGCCGCCGGCGGCGTGATCCCAGAAGATGAACACGCCACCCTGTCCATCCGGCACGATGCCGGGCACCCGCGCGGCGGCGGTTGCTTCGATCGACGTGTCCCAGAGCGAGCGCCCCGACGCGTCCACGCGGTGGCACCAGAAGGCACCGGACACGCGACGGACGATGAGCACGTCACCACCGTCCAGCGCGAACAGTCCGAGCAGTCGCCCACCGCCGCCGACCGTGAGCGCGATGCCACCGTCCCAGGCCAGGCGCCCGTCCGGCGCCACGCGGTGCACCGGCGGGTCGGTCATCGCCTCGTCCATGATCGCCGTCACGACGGAACCGTCCGCGCACGGCGCCAGCAGCACCTCGGTCGCGTGGCACCCGGGAAACGTCTGCAGCGAGAGCGCGTCCGCGCCCAGGAGCGTGCCGTCTGCGGCGACGCGCTGGAGTCGAAGCACACCGTCGCACTGGTGGTTCACCCATGCGAACCATGCGGCACCATCGGGGGCCACGACCACCGAGGGCGGTGCGGACTCGCTGTAGCTGGTCGTGCCGAGCACACGTGGATCACCCGGTACCGTCGGCCACGCCGCCCGGAGTTCCGCCCCCCCGACCAGCACAACGACCGCGAGTGCGCCCATGACGATCGACCTTTCCGGTTCGGAGCGATGCGGTTCGGAGAGATGGAGGCCGAGTGCGGTCTGCGGGTTCATGGCTGTCTTCCCATGGGTGGCCGGCGCGGCCACCTGTCCGAATGTACCGAGGACGGACGTCCATTGCAGCCGGCAAAGGCCCTGGGCAGGAGGCCACGCCGGCATCCGACAGACGCGAGGGCAAGAGGGTTGCCCCCGTTGGACCGACCGGTTATCGTCGGAGTCGCCTTCGGGGAATGGCTCGGGGCTGGATCCGCCGTCAGGAGAACGTTCACATGCCAACGGACAGGTGCACTCGCTCCGCCGCGTCTGCTCTCGCCATGGGCTCGTCGATGCTCCTCGCAATGACGACGAGCCTCTTTGCCCCCCCCCCCCGGAGGGCGCTGAACTCTGGCACGTCTGCGTCGAGCTGAAAGAGTGCATGGGTATCGCCGCGAAGGGGAAGTGCGTGGCCGGATTGGCCATGTGTACTCCCGACCCTGCTGCCGTCTGGCCCTGCGGTGAGGTTTCGGACGACGGGTGCTCGTGGCGTGTCACCGTCACCTGTGTTCAGACGTTGCTCCCGATCTGGTGTCATCGACCGGGCGTCCTCGTGGAGGCCTGGAGGTGAAGTTCATTCCGGCTTGCGAATCCGGCTCGATGGGGCCCGAGTGACGTCGTCGCGCCCCGCGATCCCGCAGAGGAGTCCCATCAGATGACCCAGGGAATCACATCTCGAACATTGGCCGCGGTGTGGCTGGCCTCAGCCGTCGCCACGCACGCAACGTCGACCGCCGCTCCAGCGCAGGGAAGCCCGATCGATCCAGGACTGCTCGCACAGCGCCTGCTTGACCGCGCGGCTCACCTGGACCAGGGGACCCTGCGTGGCCGCATGGTCACGATGCGACTGCCAGCCGATGACATGGACCAACTTGCCGCACTGTTCACGCTGGATGACTCGCCGGAGTCGATCCGGGAGGACCTGTGGCAGTGGTGCGCGACGCGACCGGAAGATCGTCTGCACGACGCGTCCGAGTTCGTCCTGTCGTGGAACGGCCAGGAGGGCCGCTCGCGGCTCCGTCGACATCGTGTCTCCGGACTGAGTACACGCGTCGGTGCATTCATCGACGCGGCGGCCGCGGCCGGGGCCACGGCGTCCGTCCAGTCCGCAGAGGTCGTCGAGATACGCGACGGCGGCGCCGTCATCGTGCATGATTTCGACTCCCACGTGACGACGGTTCACCTGGGGCGGGCGTACCAGTCCCCGCTCGATGAACTCACCATCGATCGCGCCACCGGCTTTCTGCCGATGCTGCTCACCGCGGAGAATGGCGGCACCGGGATCGCTATTACGGGTACGCCTGAGCGCATCGGGCTGACGCAGATCATCGACCAGAGTGATGTGATTGCGGCGTGCACGATCGAGCCGGGCCTGGGCTGGGCAGTGACCGAGTGCGGCATGAAGGTGATGTCGACCGGCGTGGATCTCTCCCGCCACCTCACGGTTCATGGCACCCTGACCGCAGGCGGCATCTCACTGCCGGCGGCCATCCTCAATGCCCAGTGGATCCCGGGATCAACGGACTACGACGTCCGGGTCCTGCTCGCCGACGCATGGATGGATGCGCCTGCCGAACCCGCGTTACGCCTCCCGGCCATCCGCCTGGAGGTCGTCGTCACGTCGCCGATGGCGGCGCCCGATGTCCGCATGATCGTCCCGGCGCACCTGGAAGGTCTCTCCCCCGGTGACCTGCTGCTCCAGGCCGCATCCGGCATCGCCGGCATGCTCGGTTCGGATGATCCCGACCACGACCTTGACGCGGACGGCGTGGTCACGCTGTCCGACCTGGTGCGACTGTACGAGATCATGGAGCCGCGGACGCACATGACCCGGCTGGCATTGCCCGGTGAATGAAAACGGCCGCTCGCCCCGTCCCACCTCCCATCCCCTCCCTTCCAAGGGGTCCGTCATGATCTTCCGGACACGCACGGCCGCCGCGCTCATGGTCACCGCCCTCGTCTCCTGCGGACCGGCCCAGCCGGGCAGGCACGCACACGACGACGGCCCGCGGGACGCGGGACGCGACTCGCTGGTTGTCCTGGGCGGACCACTCCCGGGCGGTGAGCGGCGACTCGAGATCATTCCCGCACGCGACACGCCGCCTCCGCGCTCGCAGATGTCCATTCGCGTCGGCGCCGAGCCGCTGCTCACGCTCGCGGACGTCCAATCGGTCCGGCACATGACCGTGCAGATCGACGACCCGCCGGACGGCGGACCGGTCACACGGGACGTCATCATGCTGATGCTCCGACCGGAAGCGAGGGAGCGCCTCGCGACGGTGGCGGCGCCGCTCGACCAGGCACCGACACCGCTCCTCGTCCTGTGGAACGGGCGCCTGATCTCGTGCTACTCCGTCTCGCGCGGCTTCGGTCTCCACCGTCGGGAAGAGATCCCGGTGGGCCTGACGGAAGGCGATGATCCGCAGGACCTCCTGCGGGAACTGCGGACGGCCATCGGCGGCCTGGCCGCCGCGGGTGCGGCGGATCGCTGAACGCCCGCGCCGGTGAGCGCACCGGACCGCGACCCCCTGGTCCTCTCGCCATCCGGCGACCGGGCCGGTATGCTGGAAGACACATCTCGACCGCGGGGCCCGGCGGGCGGCATTCAGCACATCCCACTCCGGCCGCAGCGCATCGTCGTCCAGGCTCCGCATCCAGCCGCCGGATCCGACCGGCAGGAGTACCGCATGAGCACATCGCCCGATTGTGCGCTGCGCCTGAGTACCCGCGTCCATCGCGAACGCGGTGCATTCGCGCGCGCCGACCTTCTCGCCCTGACCGCGGCCGGATGCACGCTCACCGCGATCTCGCTTCCGATCCTGGCGCGCGGAAGCGAGCAGGCCGGCGTGGCGGTGTCTCTCTGGAACCTCCAGAACCACGCGGCCGCGCTGGCGATGTACGCGCTGGACTGGAACGATCGGCAGCCATCCTGGATCGCCGAGGACATCGCGGCCTACGGAACAACGCCCGCCGCGGCGCTGCCGGCGTGGATCGCCGCGAACGGACCGCATCCGAACGTGGTGCTCGGATGGGGGCCGAGCCACGGCAATCCCGGGTCCTTCGGTCTCTGGCAGTACCCGATCACACCCGGCCTGTACCTGCAGAATCTCACGCTCTGTCAGCCGATCGTCTTCCAGGGATCGCACGGTGTCCCGTACTTCGGGGCATTCCGCGTGAACCAGGCGCGACCGCTGCATGACTACCTGGACGGGCGGTTCTACGACCCGGTGTACTTCGCCCCGAATGACACATGGACGTGGAATCGCGCGGCACCGTACATGAGCCTGCCATACGAGTTCATCGAGCCACCCTCGCTTCCCGGAATCGGCACCGTCCCGGTCTGGAGTTCCTACTGCCTCTCACCGGCGGCGATGCTGCACCCGGCGTGCCTCGCCACGGGTCCCGACGGATACGAGGTCTTCCAGAGTCCGTGGTCCTTCGCAGACGGCTTCCGTGCCCCGACCGTCGGACAGGCACGCTTCCCATCCCTCAAGACCCGCCTGATGGAGCACCAGTGGAACCAGGGTGCCCCGCGCGGACACCGATGCAATCCGGCCATGCAGGGACCGACGCCGGACCCGCACCTCTGCGAGCCGTACTACTTCAACCACGCCTATGCGTCCGAGCCGGCGACGCTGTTCTTCGACGGCAGCACGCGCCTGCTGCCCACCGCGGAAGTGGTCGCCTCGGACCAGCAACTGCTCGCGCAGACCGGACGCGGCGTCTGGCACCGCTCCACGCCGTTCGGCACGAACGGGTATTTCAACGACCGCGCCGCGGAGTCGTTCGACTTCGTCAGCCACCATGTCCTGACGATCGACGGCATCCTCGGCCGGGACACCATCGGCGTGAAGGTGCTGCCATGAGGGACGCGTTCATCAATCATCACCCGGCACGAATGGACCCGCGATCGACCAGGCGGCCGCGCGGCGCGGCTGCCGTGCGGACAGGGACATCGATCCTGGCCTGGACCGTCGCAGCGCTCCTGGCGCCGCCGGACATCGCAACCGGCGCGGAGGTCATCCGCTTCACCGCCTCGCCGCAGGGCTCATGGACGAACGAAGGGAGTTGGAACGATGGCGCCGGTCCGGTCCCCGGCGCGGATGACACCGCGCTCTTCGACCACGCGGAGGACGAGGCGAGAACGGTGACCTGGCTCCTCCTGAGTCCGGGCGTGCACATCGACCGCTGGATGCTCCGCCGGGGCGAGACGCGATTCCGGATCTTCAGCGCCAACCAGAGCGCGCCGCTCATCACGATGCTGTCCGAACCCTCGCTTGCGCCCGGCCTGCTCATTGCCGACGAGCCGGGTGCTGTCGCCTCGCTCGTGTTCGAGGACGCCATCGCGTCGACCTCGATCCGCCGGTTCTCCGCGGAACACGGCGCCCTGGGATGGATGGCCGGCAGTCACGGGCGGCTCGCGATCCACCGCCACGCGATCCACTTCTCCTTCGGCGGACGACTGGACGTCGGACGCGGCGGTCTCGGCGAGGTCGAGATCACGAACGACTCCTCGATCGACGCGGCCCGGCTGGAACTCGGCGCCGCCGCAGGCGCATCCGGCACCGTCTCCCTGTCGGGCGGCGGGCGCATCGATGTCGTCGAGACATGCCACGTCGGCGGACTCGGGCATGGCGCCATCGTGATGGACGGCGTCACCCACCTCGCCTGCGGTGACCTCGTGGTCGGCCGAACCGGGAGCGCGAACGGTTCACTGGCGCTCGACGGCACGGGCGCCTCCATCCTGGTCGTCGACACCGCCGACATCGGGTTCCTCGGCGCCGGCGCGATGACGCTCCGGAATGGCGCCGGCGCCTACGTCGGTGGATTCCTCTCCGTCGGCATGGCGGCGCCGGGCATGGTCACCGTCGACGACCCGGGATCGCTCGCGTGGATCGGAGGGGACGTCTTCCTCGGCACCGGCCCGAGCCCGGAGATCCGGGTCGGCAACGGCGGGCGGCTGCGCGTCGACGGGCGCCTGCAGCGCCTGACCGGCGCCGGGACGTTCACCGGGCGACTTGCCATCCACGTCCCGTCGCCACTCACCTATGCATGGGAGCCCGCAGTGCGCGCGAACGGCGGATCCAACGCCGTCCCGATCCACGTCACGCTGGATCCGCTGTTCACGCCGGTGATCGGGCTGACCGTGGAACTGGTGCACAGCGCGCCCGACGCGGCGATCTCCACGCCCGCGCTCGCGCTGCCCACCCTGGCGCCGCACCTCGCGTGGTCGGTCGTGCAGTCGCCGGGCAGACTGGCGATCCGCGTCGTCTCCGCCGCGGACTTCGACGGCGACGGGGAGGTGGGATACCGCGATCTCCTGCACCTGCTCGGCGCCTTCGGCGCCTGCGATCGTCCGGACGCATGCCCGGAGGACCTCACCGGTGACGGCGTCATTGACACCGCCGACCTGCTGCACCTGCTCGCCGCCTGGGGCGCGCCGGGCGCCGGATGATCCGAGGCGCGGGCGCAGACCGCACGGGGCCGTCGCCGGACCAGGTGCCCGGGCTCGCGGCGATCGGTGTCCATCGCGTCCGGACCGACCTGCCGGCACCTCCGCGCGCTTCAGCCGGACATCTCAGCCGGAGCCTCGGTCGGAGCCTCGGTCGGAGCCTCGGTCGGGGATAGTGTCGGCCGTCAGATGGAACCGATCCGGCGCCGCCGGATCGCGCGCCACGCGCACCACCGGGTCGCCGGGCTCGTGGTCCAGCACCAGGCGCCAGCCGTCGTCCGTGGCGCGCGCCAGCAGCGCGAGCTTGGTCTGCATCGCGGTGTACGGCTCGATGTCGTACCCCATGCTGAAGGCGGCGCCGACGTGGTTCACCGTCGGCATGACGTCACCCGGGAAACAGACCGGCCCGGTGCCATCGCGGAACCGGACGATCTGCTGGCCCCAGGTGTGGCCGGGCGCCGGCTCAACGACGATCCCGGGGAGGACCTCGGCCGTGCCGGCATACGTCTCGATCTGCGCGGCCACCGGATCCAGGTGGGATCGCAGGTAGGTGCGCGTCATGACCGCGCGGTTCGCGCAGGCGTCGTCCCACTCGCGCCCCTGCACGTGGATGCGGGCGCGGGGAAACGCTGTCGCCGGTTGGCCCTGCGCGGAGAGGTGCGTCAGCCCGCCCGCATGATCGAAGTGCAGGTGCGTGACGACGACGTGATCGATCGTCTCCGGTGCGACGTCGATCCCGGCCAGCGCATCCAGGACCGTGCGGCGCTCCAGGTCGTAGAACCCGCGTTCCTTGTCCGACCACTTGCCGCCGAACCCGGTCTCCACCAGGACGCGCTGGCCCTCGCGCTCCAGCAGCAGGCAGTTCGTCGACAGCGCGATGCGGTTGTCATCGTCCGGCGGCGCCATGCGCGACCAGATCGTCTTCGGCACCACGCCGAACATGCCGCCGCCGTCCAGGCGCAATCGACCGGCGCGAAGGAGGCGCCATGACCAGGTGACCGTCATGCCTCTGAGCCGTGTCAGCGCGCCGCGGCGAGCGTACCGGCATGCCGCCGGCAGAACTCGATCACGGTGTGCGCCACGTGGGTCTTCTGCGCGTCGGTCAATTCCGTGAAGATCGGCAGCGCCAGGCTCTCGTGCGCGGCGGCCTCCGTCTCCGGCAGTGACCCGGGCCGGTAGCCCAGGTCGGCGAAGCACTCCTGCAGGTGGAGCGGCACCGGGTAGTAGATCTCGGTGCCGATCTTCCGATCGGTCAGTTCCTGCCGCAGGGCATCGCGGATCTCCGCCGGGACGCGGATGCAGTACTGGTTCCAGACGTGCCTGGCGCCCGGCGCCGCCGGCGCCGGGAAGCGCAGCGGGAGTTCCCCTTCGCTCCACGGTGTCCCGGTCGGGAGCGCGCCGGCGCGCCGGAAGGCGTCGCTGTAGAACGACGCGTTCCGCTGTCGTCCGGCCGTCCACCCGTCCAGGGAACGCAACTTGATCCGGATGACGGCGGCCTGCAGCGCATCCAGCCGCGAGTTGACGCCGACGAAGCGGTGGTAGTACTTCGGCTTGCCGCCGTGGACCCGCGCGATGTCCAGATAGTCCGCGACGCGGTCATCGCTCGTGGTGCAGATGCCGCCGTCCCCGAAACCGCCCAGGTTCTTGCTGGGGAAGAACGAGAAGCACCCGACCAGGCCGAGCGATCCGGCGCGGATGCCGTTGGGATCCTCCGCCCCGATCGCCTGCGCGGCGTCCTCGATGATCGGCACACCGAGCGCCTTGCCGAGCGCGTCGTACGCCTTCATGTCGACCGACTGCCCGAACAGGTGGACGGGCATGATGGCGCGAAGCCGCGTGCACCGCTTCGCCGCCTCGCGCACTGCCGCCGGATCCATGTTGTACGTCACCGGGTCGATGTCCACGAAAACCGGGCGGCAGCCGAGCCGGCTGATGGAGCCGCCGGTGGCGAAGAACGTGTACGACGGACAGATGATCTCGTCGCCGGGCCGGACGCCGATCGCCATGAGCGCGAGCAGGAGTGCATCGGTGCCCGAGGCGCAGCCGATGGCGCGCTTCGCGCGGCAGTAGGTGGCGATCTCCTCCTCAAGGCCCTTGACCTCCGGTCCCATGATGAACCACTGGTCATCGGCCACCTTCGCCATGGCGGCGAGGATCTCCGCGCGCATCGGCGCGAACTGGGCCTTGAGATCGAGGAGCGGGACGGTGATCGGTTCGGACATGACGCTGGTCTCGTGTCGGTGGCGGGCATCCTCGGCCGGCGGGGTCCCGAGGTCGAAACGGGCAGGATACCCGCGTCCGGGCCATGCCGGACACTCCCGAGCCGCCCCGCCGCGCGCGCAGCGGCCCCGCGGGCGCACGGGTCGGGGATCGACTCGCTCGGCGTGCCGGGCGCGGGTCGACCGGCGAGGTCCGCCCTCGGCGGCCCGTGGCCCGATCCGGTCCGTCGGGAGCCGGCCTTCCGCGGGCGGGCCCTCAGCGCGACGCCGGCTCCGCGGTCGCCAGCGGCACCGCCTCCCGCCATCGCGCCTGTGCCACGTGCAGGGATGCGACGGCCTCGTCGAGTGCATGGTCGGCGGCCGCGGACCACGCGCGGTTGAGCATGCGCTCGCCGGCGGCAAACGCGTCCATGAGTCGCGCGTACCCCGCCAGGCCGAGCCGCCCGACCAGTTCCTCGCGGCCCTCGATGAACGCGTCGATCTCGCGCCGCGTGATGCCGTCCGCGCGGTGCAGGATGGTCTCCAGCCGCTCCTCGTCACTGCGAAGGCCCGGCAGGAGCGCGACGAGGCGGTCCAGTTCCTCGGCCGCGCCGCGCATCGCCATCTCCGGCGGCATGCGGTCCCGCGCCGCGCCGCTCGAGCGATCGGCGAGCGCGCGCAGCCTGGCGCGCGTGCCGATGCGGACCAGGAACGCGCCGCTGCACAGCCCGATGACGGAGAGCAGAAAGTACCAGCGGCCGTCCCAGAGATCGAAGCGGAACTCCGCGACGGGGACGCGGCGCACGGTCGGAGTCACGCCGTCGGGCTCCATCTGCGCCGCCAGCGCGGTGATCATCTCCTGGCTGAGGCGGCGGGGTTCGGTGGCGGGGCCTTTCGTGAAGAGCGGCCGGGTCGGGTCCTCGGCGCTGCGCCCTGCCGGGCCGGCAAGCGTCAGTTCCATCGTCGCATCGATGCGGGAGAGGCGCGGGTGATACGCGTTCGTCGACGCGATGACGCCGAGGGTCAGTGAGAGACTGATGAGCAGTCCGGCAAGCAGCTTCATGGCAACGACGACTCCACGTCAGGAGAGCAGCACGATGCAGTTGATGCCGAGAGAGAGCATGGACTCTCCGACGACCAGCCCCGCCGCGAAGGGCACCCCCCACTCCTCTGCCCACGTCCGGCCCTTCATCTTCGCGACGACCATGTTGATGACGCAGCCGATGCCGTAGGTCGAGATGTACATGAACGGCAGATACATCGAGAGACCGACCAGGACACCCAGGCCGGCGAACGCGCCCAGCCCCAGCAGACCGCCGAGCATCGCGCCGAGCCCGTACAGCGCGTACGGCATCTGGCCGCCCTGGACGCCCGTGATCACCGCCTGGAGCGCCTGCGCCTGCGGTGCCGTCGTCTCCGTCCCCGGCCCGATGGGGATGCCGACTTCACGCTGGTTCACCGCGACGATGAGCATCAGCGTGAACATGCAGACGACCGGCCCGATCCACACCGTCGCGAGTTCGACCAATTGCTGCCGCTTCGGGATCGATCCGACGATGTACCCCGTCTTGAGATCGCCCATCATGTCCGATGCAAGCGTGATCGCCACGCAGAGCGCCGCGCCGATCATGACCGCGCCGATCACGCTCCCGGTCCCGGCAAGCAGGAGGATGAGGATCACCGTGAGCAGCGCGATTCCGGAGATCGGCGACCAGTCGGTCATGCCCGCGCACTGCGCGATGATGATCCCGGCGAACCAGATCCAGACCGCGCCGACGACGGCGATGATCGCGGCGCGCACGTGGGCCGGCAGTCCCGCCAGGAGTCCGCGCCGACCGCCGATGCTGCGCAGCCAGGAGTCGCGCGCGTCATCCGTCCAGCCCTCCCATGCCGTGCGCGACTCCGCGGAACTGAAGCCGACCTGGTAGCCCTGCCACTCGGCGGTGGGCACGTCGTCCGCGACCACCTGCTGCGTCACGGGGCACTTCGGATTCATCGCCTGCCCGCCGATGAAGTCCGCGGCCAGGAACAGGAAGACGAGGCCCAGGACGACCGCGATGGCGATCGTCCGGAAGCCGAGTTCGTCGCTGCCCTTCTTCGTCGCGGCGGCGGCGAAGATGGACCGTACCGCCTCCCGGATCGCCGGCAGCGATGCGAGCACGCCCATGAGCGCGCCGCCCAGCAGGAGCCCGATGCCGAGCGGGCGGTTGTACTGGCTGAACGCGTAATCGGGCGCGGTCTGCGCCGTTTCGGTCGCGGGCATCCAGCCCATCGAGAAGGTGAGCGGATTGATCACGAAGAAGGCGAGGATGCCGCCGGCAAGGACGAAGAGCCCGGCACGACCGGTGAGATAGCCGGCACCCAGCGCGAACGGCGCGATCGCGAAGATGAGCCGGACCTGGTCCGGCAGGCCGATGGACCGCCCCACGTCGACGGTCGAGTCGGTCAGGACCTGGTCGACCCGGCCGTCGCGATCCCGGTCCACGCGGATGGTCAGGAGCAGCGCATCCAGCGCCCGTTCGATCCGCTGCGCCTGCCGGTCCGCCGGGACGGTGTCGAAGTCGTCGTTCAGAATCGCCGCGAGCCGCGCCGTGTTGACGGACGGATCGGTGATGGCGCGCATGCGCCCGGCAAGCTGCACCGGCGATGCACGCTCCCAGTCCGCGCCGAGCAGCGTCTGCGCCCGCGCCTCGTCGTACTCCGAAGGAAGCGTCCAGCCGAGCCTCCCATAGCCCGGAAGCCGCTGGCTGACCCATCCGAGTCCCCGGTCGCGCAGGTCCTCCCACGGCCGTTCACCGCGCGCGGCGCGCGCCACGGCGACCGCGAGCGATTCGTTGAAGAGTGCGATGGCGGGGTCCTGCTCGCGCAGCGCATCGACCGCGGCGACGATCTCCGCCCGCCGTTCCTCCAGGTCCTCGACCGTGACGCCGGCACGGCGCCGCTTCGGGATCTCCACGTCCAGCGCCCGGCGATCGATGATCGCGTTGCCCCATCGCACCAGCGCCTCGGGCGCCGCCTGCGACTCGATCATCGCGGCGATCCGCCGCGTTCGATCGGCGTCGGCCCGCGAGATCCCGCCCGACTCGACCAGTTCTTCCAGCGCCCCGACATCGACCGTCCGCTGGATGCCGGGGAGTCCGGCCGGCAGGTAGATGAGCGCGCCCAGGATCATGCCCGCCACCAGGACGACGGCCTTCTTCGCGCCGGCGCCGGGCGATTTCAGGATGAGGGCGACACCCGTCGGGCTCGGAAACCTGAGCCGCTCGATGTCGATCATCTGCTTCCTGAGCGGAATGATGAACGCCGTGCCGAGGAACGCCCCGGCGATGCACGCCAGCAGGATGAGCCAGAACTCCGCGTCGCGCGGCGTCAGCGCGAACCCCAGGAGCAGCAGCACCGGCACGGTGAAGATCACGCCCGAGTTGGACGTGTTCACCGTGGACGCGATGGTCTGCGCGATGTTCGTCTCGAGGATGGACCCGCGGCGGAGCAGGCCTCGGAGGACGCCGAACCCGAGCACGGCCGCGATCGCGGAGCCGCCGATCGTGAAGCCGATCTTGAGGCCCGCGTACGTGATCGCCGCGTTCATGACGACGCCGATCACGATGGCGAAGACGACGGCGGCGATCGTCACTTCGCGATACCCGTTCGAGCCGGGTGGTGCGGCCGGTGCCGACGGTGGGCCGGTGGGCGAACCGTGATCGGGACCGGGTGGTGGCGAGTGTTCCGTCATGGGTCGTCCGCTCCGGGCGTGCGCCGCGGCCGGTCCGTCCGGCCATCGGAAGGGTGCCATGGTGACCGCGGGACGGATCGACCGCAACCACCGCCCGGATCCATCCCGGACCCGAGCGGGGGGACGGAGTCCGTCACCGGTACCATCCTCGATTCGACCGGGATCGCCTCCGATGCCACGCGCCGATCCAATGCCGCACCACCTGACCCGACACCGCGGACCATGGGCGAGCACCGGCGCGGCGGTCGCCGGGCTCCGGCGGTCCCGCACGGGCGCGGGATGCGCCCTGGCGATGGCGATTGCACTCGCGTCGGTCGCGGCGGCCGGATCCGTCCGCATCCTTGCCACGGATCCGCCCGCGCCGCGCGGCGGCATCCTCATGGTGCCGATCGCTCCCATGCCCGCGCCGGCCCGTGCTGGTGCCGGCATGGAGCGCGAGGCGACGCCGCGCGTCGTCGATGCCACCGGACGCGCGCTTCCCGCGCAGATGGTGGCCGTGGGATCGCGCGAGGACGCGTGGCGAACCCAGACCTCCTGGACGCGCGATCCCGCCGGACCCGCTGTCCGGCACGCGTCGCGCGAGGCTCCGGTCGACGGATCAGCAGCAGGCGGATCCGCGGCCGACGCATGGGCGTGGTTCCTTCTCATCGACCTCGACGGCGCCGCCGAGGGCGCCCTGCGGGTGGACGATGTCCCGCTCCCGGTGTGGTGGCTCGATGCGCCATCGCCCAGCGTGCCCGACCCGTTCGGTCTCCCGCCGACCGGCGTGCTCGAGATCGCGCAGGACGCCGCCCGACCCGACCCGTCGTCCCCGTTCGAACACTGGCGATGGATCCTGCTGGCCGAAGAGTCCGGCCGCGAGCCACCGCCCGCCGACCGGTTCGTCGATCCGGCAGAGCGTCTCATGGCGCGGGCGATGGCGGATCAGTGGCGCATGGCGCTCGGTCGCGTGGCCTCGGTGGATGCCTCGGCGGCGCGGGCCTGTCGGCACCAGCTCACGCGGCTCGCCCGCGACGGCGATCGCGAGATCGCGGCCTGGATCACGGACCCGGACCAGCTGACGGCCCTGCTGACACGGCTCATGGATCGGGGCCGCACGGGGCGCCGGCTCGCGGAGGATGCGCTGGCATGGTCGGAGTCGATGCCGCCGTTCCTGGCGTGGACGGTCGCGGAGACGCCGGAGGCCACGGCATTCATCGTGCTGAACCGCTCCATCCGCGACCTCGCGCTCGAAGTCCGGCGCGATGAACGCGGCGCGACGCCCCATCCGCTCCAGGTGGCGCCCGGGCGACTGGTGCGCGCCGCGCTTCCGCGGACACCCGACGATCCGGCCGACGTTCTCCTTGCCGCGCGCCGGCCCACCAGCCGAGAACCCCGGCACTCGACGATGTCCCTGACCGGCCACGGACACACGCTGCGACTGCCGACCACGGACGGCGTCCTCCGCATCGTCCCGCCGCACGGCCGGTTCCCGGTGGCGCTCCCGCCGCTGACGCTCACCGAGGCCGAGCAGGGTGCCCGCCGCGCGACCGACGCGCGGCGCCGCACCGATGTCCACCTGCGCCGGCGCGAGGAACGCTGGGAACTCTTCGTGACCTGCGCCAGGCCGGCGCTGGGCGCTGCCGACGAGGCGCCTCCGGACGAGCGCATCGTGGTCACGTTCGGCCCGCCGGACGCGCCGATCGCGCGCCTCCATGTCCCGGAGCAGGGCTGGCCCGTCGTTCAGCCCGGCACGAATGACGGCACGCTCCAGGTCCATCGCCGGTCCCATGGCGACCTCTGGGTGGCGCGCATCGTGATCCCCGCCGCGTGGATCGCCATCCACGATCAGGCGCCCTGGCCCGCGCTCGCCGTGACGCGGCACCACGGCGACGGCGACCAGGTGGAGCACACGCCGGGCGCCTGGCTGCCGTGGGAATCGCCGTCCGCCGCGCTCTTCGTGGACCTGGTGGAGTGGGATGAACTGCCGTAGCCGGCGGTCGTGGGGCACCACCGGATGGGCCCCGCACGACCCGGACCCGCCGGGACACCGTCGGCGGTGCGCATCACCGTCCTGCGCCCACGATCTTTCGTGACGATCCGGCAGGGTGCGCAGGACCGCGGCGGCCCGGGTCCTGTCCCGGCGAATGCAGGAACGGACGACCGGCAACCAGCGCCCAGATGAGCAGCGGGACGGCGGGCGCCAGCGCCGGTGACGACACCGTGTGACGCACCACCACCTCCAGGACAGTCCGCACCGCCGCCGGCACGGCAAAGGCGCGCAGCGGGTCGTCGCGGCTGAACGAGAGCACCACGGTCAGGATGAGCGTGGCCCCGAGCCACGCGTGCAGCACGATCATGCCGAGCCCGAGGGCGCGCAGGCGCCGCCTCCACTCGATCGGCGTGGCGATGATCGCCGCGAGGAGCAGCGTCGCCGGCATGTAGCCGGAGAACCGGCTGCTGATGTGCCGGACGCGCATGGCATTCGAGTCCAGGTTCCGCATGCGCATCTCCACGTCGCGGCCGTTGACCGGCACGATGGGCGCGATGAGGACCTCGCTCCGTCCACCCACCGAGAGCAGCAGCGACTGCGCGGCCGTGGCATACGCGGTGCGGTAGGCGCCGGCGACGAGCGGCCATGCCGCGACCATCACCAGGAAGAGCGCCGTCGCCCGTGCGAAGCAGCGGAGGATGCGCGTGCGATCAGCCATGACGCGGCCCGGGCGGGCCCGGCGCAGCGCGGCGCGTGGCCCACGCCGCCCAGAGGATCCAGCCGCCGAATGTCAGCAGGATGAACAGCGGCTGCCAGACGTCGACGTGGACCGTCTCGAAGGCGCCCGGCCAGTGCACTCCGATGTAGTAGAGCGACACGATGCGCCCCTGGTTGAGGAGGACGAGCGCGACGAGTCCGACGCCCAGTCCGATCCAGCGCCGGCGCAGGGCGACGGGCAGTGCCAGCACCGCCGCCACGTAGAGCACGGACGGCTCGACGGCATCGCAGCCGCGCATGATGGCGATCGACATGCGGTCGGAGGCAACCGTCGTGCCGCGGGCACCCGCGTCTTCGCCCAGCGCGCGGAGGACGGCGGCCGTGACCGTCGCCGTTCCCTCCATGTACCCGGGCAGCACACGCTCTGCCGTCCACCTGGCCGACGTGACGGCGAGCAGCGCGACCAGCAGCATCGTGAAGTGCAGCGCGAATCGGAGCGCGGGGCGGCCCGGGCGGCGAGGCGCGGCCCCGGAAGCCCGCGTCACTGACCGCCGGGCCGCGCCCGGAAGAGGATGTCGTCCAGTCTGCTGCATCCGCCCCGTCCCGCGCTGTCCCGCGTGTTCACGCCAGCCGGATGCCGCCCAGGCGCGGCGGTTCCTCTCCGGAGAGGCGGCAGGATGGTCGGAAGCGCACGCGGATCTCGCTGACGAACGCGACGATCACCTGAGCGCCGTCGACACCTGGTCGAGGGCAAGCACCCGGCTCGCCGACCGACACCGGCCCTTGCAGGTCATTCCTCGCGCCGCGCCGGCTGGATGAACCGTGCCACCGCACCAAGCACCGTCGCCATGGGCAGGACCTCCGTCCCGGGAATCGCGCAGTATGCGCCCGCGAGAACGGCGGCGATCCACCGCCGACGTCCGCGCAGGCCGAAGACCGGCGCCAGCCACCAGCCCACGACCGCGCCGAGCGCCAGCCCCGCCGTCAGCCCGAGCGGTCCCATCGTGATCAGGTCCACGGCGTCCAGGACCATGCCCGCGCCGATCGGCATGAGCGCGCTCACGACGCGCCACCAGGCGGGCACGACGGGTGACGGCGTCTCGTCCTGGGGCATGGCGACCGGAAGCGTACACGCACCCGGCAGGCGGGTGAACGACGCCACCCGCGATCGGCAGCACCGGTCACAATGCGCGGACCGCGCCGGTCCGATCGCGGCAGCCCCCCATGGCCATCCTCTGCGCCCCCGCCACCTTCAAGGAAACCTGCACGGCCCCGCGCGCCGCGCGCGCCCTTGCCCGGGGGGCCATGGGCATCGCCATGCCCGTCGCCGACGGTGGTGACGACACGCTGGACGTGCTGGCCGGCCGGATGGACCTCGAGATCCGGCGGACGACCGTGCCGGGACCCGACGGGCGCGCCGTCGTCGCCCGCTGGGGCCGGTCGCGCGACGGCGCTGTCGCGGTCATCGAGACCGCGGAAGCCATCGGGCTGCGCCTGGTCCCGCCGGCCGCGCGCTCGCCGCTCGCGCTCACGAGCGCCGGCGCCGGCGCGCTCATCCGCGCTGCACTCGCTGCGGGCGCCAGGCACCTGCTGATCGGACTGGGCGGATCGGCAACGTGCGACGGCGGACTCGGGGCGCTCATCGCGCTCGGCGCGACGGGACACATGACCGACGGCACCGCCCTGCCGGACCGTGCCGCGGGCGCCGACATGGCGCGACTCGCGTCCCTGTCGCACCTGCCGCGCTTCGCGCCCGGCGTCACCGTCGAACTCCTCGGCGACGTCACGAATCCGCTGCTGGGAGCGGACGGCGCCGCGCCGGTGTTCGCACCGCAGAAGGGCGCCGATGGCGCCGCGGTGCGCCTGCTGGAGGCCGGGCTGTCGACGCTGGCGCGACACCTTCCCGGCGATCCCACCGCGCCCGGCAGCGGTGCCGCCGGCGGCCTGGGATTCGCGCTGGGCGCGCTGGGCGCCCGGCTGACCGCGGGTGCCGAGCGCGTCCTGGATCTCCTCGATGCCGACGCCGCGATCCGCGCGTCCAGCCTGGTGGTCACCGGTGAGGGACGACTGGATGCGACCACGCGCGCCGGCAAGGCGCCCTGGGCCGTCGTGCGCCGGGCGCAGCGGTTCGGCGTCCCGGTGGCGCTTGTCGTCGGCAGCGTGGCCGACGACGGCGACGCGCAGGCGGATCCGCGCCATGGCGACGGCATGGACGGCGGCGGCATACGGCACCTGATCGATCTCTCGAGGACATTCGGAACGCGCCGCGCCCGCGAACGCGTCACCGCCTGCCTGCGCCTGGCCGGCCGCGCGCTGCGGCACGCCTGACGGAACGTGTACCTCAGGTCGCGACTGTCGTTCCACGCTTCCTTCAGACCCCGCCTCGCGGCGACGCCCTTGCGCTTCACCAGCACTTCACCTCCATCAGGTTGTGCGGGGGACCTGCACCCCCAGGTTGGTGAACATGCCCGGCACACCTGCCGACCTCGGCTCCTTCGGAGCCAGATGCGCGCATAGGCCCCGAGGCGCCCGGGATGTCCCGGCGGCGGATGGCGCCATCCACCGGGACATCGCCAGGCCATGGGTCGATGACATCATGCAGCGCTCGCCGCGGCGGCGTGCGGGCTATGGCGTGGCGTTGATGATCATCGCTTCGATGCAGGCTGCCAGCGCGGCCGGGTTCGTGTACCCCAGGCGATCGATGCACTCTGCGACCGAGCCCTGCGTCACCTGCGCGCCGGGACAGTCGCCCCAGTTCGCGAGCACGATCAGGACGTCCGCGAAGTCCACCTCGTCGTTGCCGCTCAGGTCCTCCGGACAGCCCTCGCACGGCCCCCACGCCGCCAGCACCGCCAGCAGGTCATTGAAGTCGACCGCCCAGTCGCCGTTGAGGTCGCCCGTGGGCGGATCACCGGTCAGGATGAACTCGTACGCACCCATGTCGGCACACCGCATTCGCCGGACGCCCAGGTCGCGGTCCGGGGCATACTCACCCTGGTCCTCGTTCCGGTTGATGTCGAAGTGATCGAACACCAGGTGACTGATCCCTCCCGCGTCGATGCACGGTGATTCCTCCGTCAGCCGGAGATCGCCCGCCTCCCGGTCCACGAAG
>JAHBWZ010000004.1 GCA_019636755.1 Phycisphaeraceae bacterium
TGCGTGGGCAGCAGTCGCTCGACCGCGAAGAAGACGGCGGCCGACATCGGCGTGCACGCGTGGACGCTGTGAGAGAGATCGAGCGAGTGAGCGCACGCACGCGCATGTACGAAACAGCGACCTTGACGATGCACCCGGGCAGAGCGCCGTGCACGCACTCGCCTTCTGGACGCGCAAGCGCAGGGGGGCTGAAGCGCCCCCCTGCAACCCCCCTCGCGGATGGACGATCCCGGGTTCGCCTTCGCGCGCAATGCACAGGTCGCGGACGCGCCGCGCCGGATGCGAGATCGTTCCAGAGATCCAACACGCCGAAGGCGTGATCGTTCATAGCCTGGGGTCGCGGCGAAGCCCCACGCCGAAGGTGTGGTCCTCATCCCCGGGGGTCACGCCCAAGGCGTACCTCCGGGGTGAACGCACGCCCGCGCCCCACGGGAGTCGGGCTTCGCCCGGACTCCCCTGATCGAGGACCATCCCTTCGGGATGGTGCGGACGTGCAGTCGCGCCAGAGATCCATCGAGCAATCCGGCTCGCAACCGGGAGGACATGGACGCGCCATGCGTGTCAGAATCGCTTCCCGAGATCGACCTCTGCGGCGCGACCCCATGCGCGCAGGCACCACCAGTCGCGCGCCGGCTGACCACCACCCACCCCCAGGCGCGCAAGGGGGTTGCAGGGGGGGCCTCAGCCCCCCCTGCGCTCGCGCCCCCGGACGGATGACCACTTGATCATCGAGACCCGAGGTCAGCCGCAGGCCTTGAAAGACACCGCGCGCGCGAGCGAGCGAGCGAGCGAGCGACCAGGCGCACGCGCCCGCGCCGCCCTCAGTATCCTCTCCCGATGCGACTGCTCGTCTACACCGCGTCGTCCGTTCACCTCGATGCCGCGTTCCACGACTGCGCCGGCGCGGTCGGACGCCTCATCGTGGACCGCGGCTGGTCGCTGGTGTACGGCGGCGGCGGCATCGGCCTGATGGGCACCCTCGCCCGGGCGGTCCGCGCGGGCGGCGGCCATATCACCGGCGTGATCACGGAGTCGCTCCTTGCACGGGAGCAGGGCTACGACGGCTGCGATGAACTGCTCATCGTGCCGACGATGCAGGAGCGCAAGCGGCGGATGCTTGCGCTGTGCGACGGCGTGCTGGTGCTGCCCGGCGGCCTGGGCACCCTGGATGAACTCTTCGAAGCGATCACGCTGCGCCTGGTCGGGGAGCATCGGCGCCCCATCGGCATCGTCAACGCGCTCGGCTACTTCGATCCGCTCCTGCGGTTCCTGGACCACGCGATCGCGCATCGCTTCGTCAGGCCGGCCGTCCGCGACCTGCTCCTGATCTCGCAGGATCCGGCCGAGGTCATGCATGCGCTCGACATCGCGGAGACGGATGCGCCGCTCGATGACGCCCGGTTCCTGCCGATGGGCCGCGGCTGAATCGATCCCGTCAATGACCCGGGCTCAGAACCGGATCGTGACGGTCCCGATGACGCCCGGGGCGGGGTCGAAGTCATCGGTTGCCGTGCGGTTGCCGCGGTCGTCGTAGATGCGCACGTCGCCCGAAAGCAGCAGCCCCGCGCGCAGCGCCAGGTTGACCCGGTCGCTGATGCGGTACGAGGCACGGGCATAGAGGTGCGTGCCGCGGAACTCGCCGACACCTCCCGGCTGCACGTTGGTGTCGGACAGCCGGTACTCGTCCCGTTCGTAGGCGGCGCCGAACCCGAACTCGATGCCCTCGCCCATCTCGTAGACCAGTTCGAGCCCGGCGTTGCCGTAGGGCGGCATCCCGGACGTGGTCAGTCGCCAGTCCCCCGCGATGCGCCAGTCGAACACGATCACCGGGTAGATCTGGGCATCCCGCTCCAGGCGCGACACGATCCCGAATCCGGCGCCGATGCGCAGGTCATCGTCGATGCGCACCACCGCGCTGATCGCGCCGCCGCCGCGGAACGAATCACCGGGATCGCCGCCGTCCTCGAATGCAAAGCGCGCCACCGGTCCGCCCATCACCATCCAGTCATCGCTGACGCGGTATCGCAGGACCGCCCCCGCGCTGACGCGGTGCAGGCTGTCCCAGGGCGCCCCCGCGAAGGCGCCGAACGGGCCCCGGAATCGGAAGTCCTGGTACATGTACTCGGCGCCGATCGTCAGGTGCAGATCGTCGGAGAGCCGCTGATCGACGCGGACCGCGCCCTGTCCCGCGACCCGCGAGATCCGGCCGCCGCGATCGAACTTGGACGAGGACTGCCAGCCGGCGTCGAAGATCACGGAGATCTTCGTGTCATCGGACCCGCCAGTCGGCGCGGTCGACGCCCCTCCGTCGCCATCGTCGTCCACCGGCGGCGCATCGGCGGCGATGGCCGGCCGGGCGAACGGCCGGAATTCCGCGTGCGCGGTCCCGCCGACCAGGACGGCGGTGCACGCGGCAAGCCGCGCGGCGCGCAGGGGCGTGTTCGCGAGGGTGGAGCAGCGACGGAGATCGGATCGGGCTGGCATCGTGCAGAACTCGGCCTGAGTGGTGAAAGATGTCCGTGAACGCCGCCGGGCCGGCGCCGTCGCGGCGCGCGGACGCGGGTCGGCGGCATTATGCCCGCATCACGCCCGCGGCGGGACGATCTCCCGGCCGGCCGGACGCGATCACGGCCCGGAGGCCGGCCGGTCGACCGTGGTTCGGATCCAGTCGCCGATCAGCGCCAGCGCGGCGGGATCGATCGTCGTCTCGATCTTCACGTACTCCGAGACGCGCCCGGTCGGACACGGCTGAAGCAGGTGATTCAGCCCCGGCAGCATGCGGACATCGGCATGGCGATTCCCGCCTCGATCCAGCGCGGCGCGGATGGCCGCCAGGTTCGTCCCGGCGGGCACCTGCAGGTCGTTCTCGCCGATCACCGCGAGGACCGGGCAGCGGACGCGCTCCAGGACCGGCGCGGGATCGTACCGCAGGAAGTACCGCATCCACGGCGAGAGCAGCGCCTCCGCCTGGGCCGCGATCATCGCCTCGCCCTCGTCCGTCGCCGGGATGAGCCCGGAGGCGCGCATCGCGTCCATCGCCTTCGATCGTCGTTCGGCTTCGTCCTCGATCGACTCGTCCAGCACGATCGCGAACAGCTGCTCCTGGAGCCGCCGGTTCCCGGTCACCATCGCCTCCGGCGAACCCTCGGCCCGGGCGATGAGTTCGCCCTGCGCGTAGAGGATCTGTTCTCCGGTCACGCCCGGGCCGGCCAGGAGCACGATGAATGCCACGTCGTCCCGCGCATCGGCGACGAGCGGCGCGACGATGCCGCCCTCGCTGTGCCCCAGCACACCCAGGCGTGCCGGATCGACTGCCTCCTGCGCGCGGAGGAAGTCGAGTGCGGCGGAGACGTCCCCGACGAAATCCATCGTGGTCGCGCCGGTGAGCGCCCCGCCGGAACCGCCGACGCCGCGATCGTCGTAGCGCAGCACCGCGATGCCGCGACGCGTGAGGTGATCGGCGAGCACGGCGAACGGCCGATGCTCGAAGACGGTCTCATCGCGATCCTGCGGGCCCGATCCGGACACCAGGACGACGGCGGGAAACGGACCAGCGCCGTGCGGTCGCGTGAGTGTGCCGGCCAGCGTGATACCGGCGGCCTCGTTGCGGAACGTGACCTCGTCGGCGCGATAGGGGAACGGCGGCTTCGGATGCTGCGGGCGCGGACGTTCGGTCGGGGTCTCGACCCGCGTGAGTTCCAGCGGTATCGAGAGCCCCGCCTGCTTCCACCGTCCATCGAGCGTGCCGCCATCCTCGCGCAGGGCGCCCTCGAAACCGCCGCGCACGACGGGGACGTCGATCACGACCCGTCGTTCGGGCTCGAGCGTGATCGTCCCGATCGGAAGTCCCATGGCCGACTGGTCCGGTGAATCGACCACGCCCGTGAGGACGCCGCCGTCGCCGACAGAGAGTCGGAAGACCATGCGGAGTTCGAAGCCCGGACCGCGCAGCATGCCTTCCCAGATCCCCGCCACCTGCGACGGTTCAACGGTGCCGGCGCGAACCTCCGGCACTGCGTCCGCCGGCGGATCCGGGTCCGCAAGAGGCGCGCCCGGGTGCCCGAGACACGGACCCGCAGCCAGCAGGACGAGGGAGACGGCGGCGAATCGCGCACCGCGTCGGGTCGAACAGGGATGCATGGAATCACTCCTTCCCGGCGCCGCGACAGGGCGGCGCTGTCCGGGGCTCCTTCGGAATCACCGCGCGGCATTGTCGCCGATTCCGGCGGTGCACGGGGAGGGACGACACCACCGAAGCCCACGGTGGTGGCGCGGGCATCACGCGCTGGCGACGATGCGCGACCACCAGAGCCACTCGACCGCCAGCAGGATCAGCGCGGCTGCGAAGAACCAGCCCCGCAGCGGCGTGGCGCCGACCGCGATCGATGTCGTCGACGGCTGATCGGCCAGGATGGGCGCCATCATGGCTTCGACCGTCGGCGCGAGGCCGGTCTCGGACGACGACGCGACATTGACCGCAAGCCACGCCGGTCCTGCCGCACCGTCGAGCCGGTAGACGCCGGCGCGCCCCGGCGCCTGGAGCGTGACCCGCCCGCCCGGCGCGCTCCGCGCCGTCAGCAGCACCGCGCCGCCCATGTCCCGCACCGCGATCGCCCCGTCGCCCGCGCCGTCGGTACGCACCTCGACCGCCTCACCCGGCCGCGCCCACGCGCCGGCGGCGCCGCCGGAACCGGCGCCGACCAGATCCAGGAGATTCCTGAAGAAGATCGCGAAACTGAGGTCCGCCGGCCAGTTCGTCCGGCCGATCTCGAACGCGATGACCACATGCTCCACGCCCGCGCGGCGCAGGGCGATGATCGCAGGGCCGACCTCGTCGGTCACCAGGACCGACGCGCCGGACGGCGCCCGCAGCACCGGACCTCCGGCGATGGCCAGGCGGTCCAGCGACACGAGTCGCAGCAGCGGATGCGACCGATCCCACGCGGCCACGCGCCGCGCACCGGGGCGTGCCGGGTCGATGCGCTCGACATCCGGCGCCGCGGCGCCGATGACGATCGCCGGAACGACGGGCCAGCGCGCCAGCGGCACCCGGTCCAGCACGATGAGATCGGTGTCGCCCGGGCGCATGAGGGCATCCGGATCCACCCCGTTCTCCCGGGCGCGCTCGCCGGGGCGCTCCACGAGCAGCAGGCGCTCGGGCTCCGCCGACTCCAGCAGCAGGCGCAGATGCGGATCCGGTCCTCCGGGAGGATGCACGAGCGTGATGCGCGGCGGCATGGGTGCCGCGAAGACGAGCGATGCCTCGTCATCCGCCGCCAGCGCGTCGGGTAGACGATGGCGGATCGTCACCAGCCCTGCGCCGGGGATCGCGAACTCGAACCGCGCCGACA
Organism: Phycisphaeraceae bacterium; assembly: GCA_019636755.1. Lineage (GTDB taxonomy): Bacteria > Planctomycetota > Phycisphaerae > Phycisphaerales > SM1A02 > JAHBWZ01. The sequence goes on from JAHBWZ010000004.1 coordinate 5,352, forward strand.
GCTCATGCACGTCCTCCGCGAATCGAAGGGCGCGCGTCCCGCGCACCTCGCCGTCGACGAGCGCCTCCAGCACCGACGCGACCCGACCCGAGCCCGACCGTTCGACCGTCGCGAGGACGCGGACGAGGTCCGGCCGCTCCGGATCCCGTCGCCCGCCGATCGCGGTCATGCCCACGTTCTCCGGCACGCCCGCGGACCCGGGACCGATCCGGATCCAGCGCCACGACGCGCCGCCGTGCTCGCGCGCTCCCCGGCCGGCCCCGCTGTCCGCCGGTGGTGCGGCGTCCGTCAGGACGATCACGCCGGCCGCGTCGCCGCGGGCGCCGCCGCCGCGAAGCAGGTCCCGTACGAACGCAAGCGCCGCGGCATGATCGGCCGCCTCGTCGGTCTGCACGATGGAACGCATGCCCGCCCGCACCACCGCCGCACGCTGCTCGAACGGCACGATGACCCGCGCGCCGGCGCCGAAGGCGACCACCATGATCTCCTCCTCGCCGTGCCGCAGCAGGCGCTCGACCAGGCGTTCGCCCTCGATCAGGGCGCGCTCCAGGCGCGACACCGCGTCGCCGCGCTCCGACACCTGATCGCGCACCTGCATCGAGGCGCTCTGATCGATGAGCAGCACCGTCCGCATCCACATCGCGTCACCGCCGCGCCGCACCGGATCGCCGGCGGCCAGCGCAAGGCAGATCGCGGCCAGGAGCTGCAGGACGAGCAGGACGCTCGGCCGGAGTCGCTGGAACGGCGCGTTGCCCTCGACATCGCGGATGCGCGACTGCCAGAGCAGGGTGCTCGAGATGCGGAGCGTCCGGCGGCGCAGCCGGAGTACATGCAGGAGAATCACCGCCGGAAGCGCAATGGCGGCAGCGAGGATCGCGGCCCCGGGAGCCTGGAGCGAGACCGACATGGCGGGCGCCGTCACACGCCGGCCGGGACCTCGACGGGGAGCGTGTCGAGGATGTGCCGGATGATCTCATCCGTCGTCTTCCCCTCCGCTTCCCCTTCGAAGTTGAGGAGGACGCGATGCCGGAGCGCGGGCAGGGCGACCGCGCGCAGATCGTCGACCGAGACGTTTCCGCGGCCGGCCAGCAGGGCGCGGACCTTGCCCGCGAGCACGAGCGTCTGCGCGGCGCGCGGCGATGCACCGAAGCGGAGGAACTGGTTGACCAGCGACGTTGCAAGTTCACCGCCGGGATGGGTGGCCAGCACCATGCGGACCGCGTAGTCCTGCACGTGCGGCGCGATCATGACCCGGCGCACCAGTTCCTGGTGCTGCAGGATGGTCGGTCCGTCGATGACGGCATCCACCTTCGACTGGTGGCCCGTCGTCGTCCGATCCAGGATCTCGGCGAGTTCCGCCCGCGTGGAGTAGCCCACGACGAGTTTGAAGAAGAAGCGATCCAGTTGCGCCTCGGGCAGCGGGTACGTCCCCTCCTGCTCGATGGGGTTCTGCGTCGCCATGACGAAGAACGGCCGATCGAGGAGATGCGTCTCGCCGCCCACCGTCACCGATCGCTCCTGCATCGCCTCCAGCAGCGAGGACTGCGTCTTCGGCGTCGCGCGGTTGATCTCATCCGCGAGCACGATCTGCGCGAAGATGGGCCCCTTGCGGAATCGGAACTCCCGTCCGTGCTCCGTCTCCACGACGATCGTCGTCCCGGTCACGTCCGCGGGCATGAGGTCGGGGGTGAACTGGATGCGCGAGAACGAGAGATGCAGGGCGCCGGCGAGCGACCGGATCAGGAGCGTCTTGCCGAGGCCGGGGACGCCCTCCAGCAGCGCATGTCCGCCCGCGAAGAGGCAGGTCAGCACGCCGTCCACGATCTCCTCGTGACCGACGACGACCTTCTGGATCTCCTGCTTCGTGCGGGTGTAGTCATCCCGGAATCGGGCGGCGGCGGCTTCGAGCTGCTGAAGGTCTGGCATACGTCACTCCGGTTCGTGTGGCGACGGACGATACGATACGAACCATGCGTCCGCACTGCGCGACGTGCATGGTGCGCCGTGCTCGCCGCCTGCGTCGCGTCCGCCCGCCCCGGGCATGTGCGACCGCCCGGACGCCCCCGCGTCGGGGCTACGGTCCTCCGTCCCGCGGATTCAGCCCGTCGTCCCGGGACTCCAGCCGGTTGCCCCACCGTCGCATGTCCTCGAGATCCCGCTGCCCCAGCGACTCCACGTGACCGTCGGTCATCACCGCCGCGGCCGTCGCCGCGTGGCGCAGCGCGACCTGGCCGAACTCTCCCGGGGGCAGGACCTCGCGGTACGACTCCGCCCATCGACGCTCGCCCCGGACCAGGTACGGCGAACGGACACGGAAGTAGCCCGGCGCCGGGGCGCCGCCCGGGATCAGCGGATCGACTCCGCGCGCCGACGCGAAGAGGAGCAGTCGCTCGGGGCGGAGGATCTCCGGCACACGCGTGACGTAGAAACGTCCGTAGCGCTCCAGCTGGACCTGGCTGAACCCGAGTTCCTCTTCGTCTCCGCCCACCCATGTCGCGTTGAGTCCGAGTGACGGCGACAGGCTGACGAAGTACGTGTACATCGGCTCGCTCTGCTGCTCAAGCCGTTCCAGCAGTTCCTCGTTCTGCCAGAGATACAGCCCGCGGAAGTTCCAGTCGATGTACGGCGCCAGACGCCACGGATACCGCGCCGCCGCGACCGGCGATGTGATGTCCGAGACGCGCCGACCGTCCTGTGTCACCGCGCGCAGCCCCGTCCGGTAGCCGGGAAGCGCAGCGTCCTGGTTCTGGTTCGCGTAGAGCTGCCACGCCACGAAGAGCTGGCGCGCCGCGGTGAGTTCCTGCGTCCGGCGCGCACCCGCGCGCACGCGGCCGACGGCGGGGAGCAGCAGGCCGGCGATGACGGCGATGACGGCGATGACGACCAGCAGTTCGATGATGGTGAACGCCTGGCCGTGGCGCCGGGAGTGACGGCGGACGGGCCACTCAGGCGATCGCATCCGATCTCGCATGACGGACTGACTCTAGCACATCTCTGAGACTGAGTCGCAATGCCGCTTGACGCGCCGGGCCCGATCGGTACCATGCGACCCGCTTCCCAGGTGCCGTTGCATGCTCCGCGCCGCTCCCATCTCACACGCGTTCCGGGCCGGTCGGACCACGCTCCGCGGCGCCCGGCACCGGAGGCGCGCGATGCCGGAGAGAGCAGCCACGCTCGCGGCACTCCTTGCCCGCGGCGCCTGGCTCACCCTGGCGCTGATCCATCTCCCGATCCTGCTCTCGCTGCTTCGCGGCCTGCTCGCCGGCGGACATGCGGACGCGCTCGTCGGGTCGCTGACCCTGCTCATCGCCGCCGAGTCGCTGTTCCTGGCGAAGGTCGCGGATCTCCGTGTCCTGAGGATCGGTTCCGGACGCAGGACGCTCATCGCCACGCTCACGCTGACGGCGTACTTCCATCACGAGGCCGTTCCCGTCGACCGCGCCCTGAACGGCGCCGCTCCGGTCGTCGCCCTGGTGGCGACAGCGACCGGCGCCGCACTGGCCTTTCAGCGACGCGATCGCGTGCAGCGGCTGCTTCAGCGGCTCTCGGACACCATCGCGTCGGCACTCGCGCAGTCGCGCCTGGTCCCTCCACCGCGCGGCGTGGCCGAGAGCGTGCCGCTGAGCCGATGGTGCGCCGCAGTCAGCGTCCGCGTGTGCCCGGTCCGCGGTCCACCGCGCTGATTCGCACCGCGCCGTTCTCTCCCCCCGTCGACATCATGCGCCCCGGATGTCCGCCCGGATCCGCTCGCGCCGACGCTGGTGCCCGCCGGCTGTGGTGACACCATGCGCGCATGGCTGACGGTCCCGCCCACGCTGATCCCGACTCCGGCGTCAGCGCCGGTCGCCGCGCCCGGGTCCCCGGACCTGCGCCGCCGGTGCGCCGGATGGATGTCACTCATGCATACCACTCCCCTGACTCACACCGCGGGCGCCTGGGCGCTCGCCTGCATCACCTTCGGTTTCACCCCCGCGTCCGCATCGATCGACGCCTCGTGGTCCGGGCCCGGGCTCGATCGCTGGATGTATCCGTTCAATCCGACTCCTGGCACGCGCATCACCGCCTCGACGTTCGGTGCAACGAACGAGCCGGACTTCGACGACCGCGATGGCCAGATGGTCGTCGGATGGCGGACGGACGACCAGGTCCCGACCGGCGCGGGGGCCGCGCAGTACCAGGTGCACGCCGCAAGGGTGATCGTGGAGATCGCGGCGAACGAGACGTTCGTCTACGACGACTCACCCGACACCTGGCAGAACTTCGTCCCCGAGGACGACCCCGACTATCAGGAGGACGGGACGCCTGGCCAGCCGATCGAACTCTTCGGCGTCGGCTACCGGTTCGGCTTCACGAAGTTCTCGTGGCAGGAGACCACGCCGTACACGTTCGGAGATCCCATCGGTGAGGAGAGGCGGACGGCGTACGCCCTCGGATTCGATTCCGGCGGCATGCCGGTCGATGTGTCGAACTCCGTCCGGGACCGGTGGAACCCGCAGGCGTGGGCGGTCGGCATGATCACCGGCATCCGGCCGGGAGACCTCGTGCCGTCCGGAAGCCTGGTCGAGTTCACGCTGGATGTCGCCCACCCGGGCGTGCAGTCCTACCTTCGCGAAGCGCTGGACGCCGGCATCCTCAACCTGGCGATCACGTCGCTGACGAAGGTGCAGCAGTTCGGAGGCCTCTTCCCGGTGTACTTCTGTCGCGAGCACCCGGATGTCGCGTTCGGGTTCGCAACCGCCGCACGACTGGAACTCCGGGTGTCGATCGGATCACCGTGTCCCGCGGATCTGGACGGGTCCGGCGGCGTGGACTTCGCGGATCTGCTCATCGTGCTCGGGGACTCCGGACCGTGCGCCGGATGTCCGTCCGACCTGGATGGCTCGGGGACGGTCGACTTCGCGGACGTCCTCTCGCTGCTGGCCGCATGGGGGCCGTGCCCCTAGTCGCACTCCGGCCCGCCGCCGGACGGACTCGACGGCTCCGGCCGGGGGGCCGCGGCGCGCCGCGCCGCGATCGCCCGGCCGGAGCGCGAGCTGCGTCGATGCTGTCCGGATGATCGCAGCCCGGGTACGCTCCCGTCCGCATGAAGCTCTACACACGCACCGGCGACGACGGAACGACCGGCCTCTTCGGTGGCGCGCGCGTGTCCAAGGATCACATCCGCGTCGAGGCGTACGGCACCGTGGATGAACTCTCCGCCGCGATCGGACTCGCCGCCGCGGCGTGCGCGGGCGGCCCGGCGATCCTGGCACGGATCCACGGCATGCTCGCGCAGATCCAGGCGTACTGCTTCGAGATCGGTGCCGATCTCGCCACCCCGTCCGGAAGCCGCCACGAGTCGAAGATCGCGCGGACCGATCACGCGCACATCCGCGAGATCGAGGGCTGGATCGACGAGATCGACGCCGGCAACGCGCCCATGAGTCACTTCGTGCTGCCCGGCGGAAGCGAGCCCGCGGCCCGGCTGCACCTGGCCCGCACCGTCTGCCGGCGGGCGGAGCGGATGATGGTCACGCTTGCGAAGAACGAGGACGTGACCGACGCGGCCATCATCTACGTCAACCGGCTGAGCGACCTGCTCTTCGCGATGGCGCGGCGCGTGAACCGTGAACTCGGCGTGGCGGACGTGCCCTGGATCCCGAGGGCGCCGGGGACCTGACATCGGCGGTGACCATGGACGATCATACTGACACGACCGGCGCGCCCACGAAGGCCGCCGACACCCCCGGCCCCTCGGCCTCGGAGGGCGCTCAGCAGCAGGCGTGGTCTCCGGAAGGTGCCCCGGATGTCGAGCACTTCCTCGAGGGGCCGCACTCCCGGCGGTTCGAGTTCTTCCGCGTCCTGCGGATCACCGGCGAGTTCATCCGCGGATTCCGGGCCATGCACTTCCTGGGACCGTGCGTCACCGTGTTCGGATCGGCGCGGTTCCCGGAGTCGAACCGCTGGTACGGTCTCGCGCGCGAGATGGGCCGGCAGTGCGCCCGCACCGGGCTGACCGTCATCACCGGCGGCGGTCCGGGGATCATGGAGGCGGCGAACCGCGGCGCCCGCGAAGCCGGGGGACGGTCCATCGGCTGCAACATCCGGCTTCCGATGGAGCAGAAGCCGAACCCCTACGTCGATCGCTTCATCGAGTTCCGGTACTTCTTCGTGCGGAAGGTGATGCTCGTCAAGTACTCCTATGCCTTCATCACGCTTCCCGGAGGCTTCGGGACGCTCGACGAGATCTTCGAGACCGCCACGCTCATCCAGACCGGCAAGATCGCGGACTTCCCGCTCGTGCTCATGGGGCGCGACTACTGGCAGCCGATGCTCGACTTCCTGGAACGCCGCATGGTGGCCGAGGGCACGATCGATCGAAAGGATCTGGATCGACTGGTGGTCACCGACGATCCGGCCGAGGCAATGTCGCACATCGCGGAGGCGATCATCCACCGCTTCGGGTTCCGCTGGACGCCGGGCCGCCGCCCCAGTCGCCTGCTCGGCGAGCGATCGGTGCTCAACCGCACGGTCGATCTCTCCGCCCTCTCCTCACTGCTGCGCTCGCGCAGCCGGGCACGGCGCCGATGACCGTGCGACTCCGGCTGCTCCACCGCGCGCTCCGGGCCCGGCTTCGCGACCAGCGCCGTGAACTCGGGGCGCTTCTCCGGCATGTCCGCGCGGGCGACACCGTGGTGGACGCAGGTGCGCACAAGGGCGCGTGGCTCTACTGGCTGCAGCGCGCGGTCGGTCCGAGCGGATGCGTCCACGCGTTCGAGCCGCAGCCGGTGCTCGCGGCGTACCTGCGCGACGTCCGGCAGCGCCTGCGGTGGAACGCGGTCGAGATCCACGAGTGCGCGCTCTCCGACCGCGCGGGCGAGTCGACGCTGACCGTGCCGGGGAGCGGTCCGTCACCGGGCGCGTCGCTCGAACAGAGGGACGGGCCCGGACAGCGCGTGCGCTGCCGGACCACCACGCTGGACGGGGAACTGCACGGCGGTCCGCGCATCGCCGCCATGAAGATCGACGTGGAGGGCCACGAGCTTCCGCTTCTCCGCGGCGCCGCGGCCATCCTGGCGCGCGATCAGCCCGCGCTCCTCGTGGAGTGCGAGCGGCGCCACATGCCGCCAGGCCGGTCCATGCAGGACGTCTTCGACTTCCTGCATGGACTGGGCTACGAGGGATGGTTCTTCACGCGGCGCGGCCCCCTCCCGGTCGAGTCCTTCGATGCCGGTGTGCATCAGCGCGCGGACGGCCCCCGCTTCTGGGATGCCCCGGGCTACTGCAACAACTTCCTGTGGGTCCGCCGCGGGGCCAGCACCGCGTGAGCCGCGGATCGCCGGCCCGGGATCGCCAGCCCGGCAACCGGTTGGCGCCCGGGCACACCACCGGTACCCTTGATCCCGGTCGAGGCGACTCGACGCAGGATGCGGCGCCTCCGACCCGGCAGGCGCCCGGCCTGCGCGCGGCCGGTGGCCGCGGCGTGACCGGGCAACGACGAAGGAGCAGGTGCCCCATGCGCGACCTCAGCACGCAGATCCACCGTCCACGGATGACCGCGGTTCCCCATGCATGGATGCTGTCGATCGTGATCGGCGCGGCGACGGCCGCGGCACACGGGCAGGCGGCCTTCCGCGCGGCCTTCGTCGCGAACAACGGCAACCTCGAAGGCAGCGTGACCTCCTATCGCATCCATGACGACGGAACACCGGAGGTCGTCGACCGGCTGATCACGGGCTGGACGCCGAACTCGCAGACGTTCCACCCCGGTACCAACGCCTATTCCATGTCCCTGTCGCCGAACGGGCGGTTTCTCGCCGTCGGTCACGCCACCAGCAGTCAGACCGTCGAGCAGCTCACGCTGATCGAGGTCGCCCCGGACGGCACGCTCTCCGTGTTCGCGACCTACCTGGTGCCGGACAGCCCGCTCGGCATGTCGTGGATCACGGATGAGTACCTGGCGGTGCTCCGCACGAATCTCTCCGCGACGAACCACGTCCGCGTGTACCGGTTCGATCCGGCGATCCCGCAGTTCGGCTTCGTCCAGGAACGCGCGACCGGCGCCTTCTCGACGTCGATCGTCGTCAGCCCGGACCGTCAGGCGCTGTACGTCAACGACTCCACCGGGTACCAGGTATCGTCGTTCACCGTGAACGGCGACGGAACACTCAATCCCGCGGGCGTGGCATTCACCGGCCCGACGTATCCGCTCGGCCTCGGCATCAACAGGACCGGCACGCGGCTCTACGGCGGTGGCGGCATCAGCAACAGCGGCAACAAGGTGGTCGGGCTGGACATCGATCCGGTGACCCGCACCGCGACCCTCATGAGCGGTTCACCGTTCATCTCGCCCGGCGCCTCGCCGAAGCTCGCGATCACCTCCGGCGACGACCGCTTTCTCTTCGTCGCGCACGGCACCGACGCCACCTGCCGCGTCATGTCCATCGACAATCCCGCCGGTACGCCGATCGATACCGGTTTCATGTTCGACGTCGGCTTCCAGGGCACGCTCGGCGACATGCGGGTGCTCGATGACCTGCTGCTGATCACGGACAACAGCACCATCTTCGACGGCGTGAAGGGCCTGTACTCGTTCACGATCCAGTCGGACGGTCGACTGGCGCAGAACGGGCCGATCGTGGACAGCGAAGGGATCGGCCCGCAGGCGATCGCGGCCTGGACGCCCCTGGCGGTCCCCGGTGACGTCGATGGCGACGGGGTGGTCAACTTCGCGGATGTCCTGGCGCTGCTCGCCGCGTGGGGACCATGCCCGAAGAAGCCCGCCCCCTGCCCGGAGGACTTGAGCGGCAACGGCGACGTTGGCCTCGATGACCTGCTCATCGTGCTCGCGAACTGGACGGAGTGAGCGCCGGCTGTCGCACGACGCGCAGGGTCGGGGCGTGCGCACGCCGTCTGCCGACCACCCCCGGATGGATCAGGAACCTCGCGCGGGACGGCACCAGGGTTCACTCGTTGCCCGGGACCGTACCCTGTCCCTCCGCGACCGCGTCATCGCCGGGCGCGGCGCGGGACGATGCATCGTCGTCATCATCATCAGCGCGAAGCGTCATCCACCCGTCCCACGCGCCGACCGTGTCATCGACTTCCTCGCTGACCGCCGCACCCGGCCGCGGCCATGCAATGAAGATGACGCACGCGGTCACCAGCGTCAGGCAGGCGGCAACCGACCTGCCAGAGTGAGTGTACCTGGGGGGGGTCAGGACAACCCCCTGCCGCCCGTCATGGGGCTGAAGTGTGGGGCCGACTTCCGGGGCACGCGGCAGGACACCGGGCTCAGGATGCGGCGGATCCAGGACCAGGCATCCAGACGACGCGTCGCCGACGCGGGACAGGCACGCACACCGCCTGCATGAAGGACAGGCACTCGCACCGGACGCCGTCCGCGACGTGCGAGTCCAGGCGCGACACGGGACGCGCGCTCGCACCTGAGGGCACGCACGATCACAGGTACCAGACGACGGGCACATCCGCCACGACATTGCCGTCGGCGTCCCGTACCTCGAGGCGCGAGGCACCCTTCGGATGCTCGAGCACCGCCGGGTCGAGCCGGATCTCGATGTCCCACCGGCCTGGGGCGCCCGGACTCGGCGTCACTTCCGCGGTGAGTCCCGACTCGCGGCCGGTGAACCCGGCCCGAAGCGGGACGGCCCCGGCGGGATCGTGGATCGTGACCCGCGCGACTCGACCGGGCGTCGGCGCTGATTCCGTGGCGTCTGACCGGAAGACCACCCCGGCCGGGATCGCGTGCCCGCGCGGACGGACACGGAGTGAGATCGGAACGTGCACGGTCACGTCTCGATCATCGCCTTGGGCGGTTCCACGGATCAGGACGTCCATCACACCCTGGTACATGCCCGGATCCGCCGGGTACCGGCTCTCGACCTGGACCCAGGCGGCGCCATCCGCGTCTTCCTCCACGGTGAACCGCGGCTCGATCGGCAGGTTCTGCATGGTGATCGATCTGACGTGCACCGCGCCACCTTCGAAGCGGCGGATCCGAACGCGCCGCGAGAAGGATGTGCCGGCGCCACCCGTCACCTCATCGATCGCGGAGGGACGGATAAAGAAGTCAAGCTGCGGTCGCATGGAGAGCCCGAGTTCGATCAGGTGCCCATCCTCCGAGGCATCGTCGAAGTCCGGCTCGCTGCCGGGGCGTCCGGCCCAGAACAGCGCCATGTGCTGATACAGGACGTCCAGGGGTGGCGCCATCATGGACATCGCAATCGTGGTCTCGCTGCGGGGAGCAAGGAGCACCGGCGCCTCGGGAAGCGTGACATCGAGGCACGGGCAGGTCTTCCTGAGCAGCCGCAGTTCCAGCACTTCGTCCGCCTCGTTGACCAGAACGAAGTCGGCGGCACCCTGCCCATACACGGGTACGGGGCCCTTGAAGACGTGTGTCGGACCGGCGACGCGCACTTGCGGACGGGCACGGACGCGTGCGTCAGGGCGTCCGTCGATGCTCGCCTCCTTCGAGGCGCATCCCGTACAGCCGCCCAGGAGCAGGAGAATGCACGCGGCCAGCGGGATGCCGCCGCGGCGCAGGATCCAGTGATTCGACCTCATGGCGTCCCTTCGTCTGCGTGTTCGTGCTTCGCCGCGGGATCATCCGGACCGCCGACGATGTAGACGATGCCCAGGATCTGATGGCCCACCCGCGTCCCCGGGGGGAAGTCGATCTCGAACCGCTCCGGTGGGATCGGCTGGTTCACGGAACGAATCGCAGTGACCTCGACGTATCGTGCGTCCGCATCATGCAGCGAGAATGGAACGCCGCCCGGGCCCATGATCTCCCTCGTCAGCGCCCGGGCCATCGCAGTCCGCGTCGCCCACGCCGCCGCGCTCTCCCGGCCGAGAGGCTCCGCAGGCGGGGGTGCACCACCGAGCACGTCGCGCATCCTGTGCTCCAGCACGCCGCGTCGCGCCGCCGACTCCGACGGGAGCGTGTCCACGGGTACCTCGATCAAGAGGAGTCGCTCGCCACCCGTCGGAATCGCGGCGCCGCCATGCGTTTCAAAGCGGTCAACGCGCAGGACCATCATCGGCCGGCCTGTCGATGGATCGAACGACGTGATCGAGAGCAGCCGCGGGGGCCAGTTGATGTCCACCCGAGCCATGAGTACCTCCCAGGAAAACTGCGGCGTCCATGTCCGGCCCTCGATCACCACGGTCATGCGTCCGTCGCCGTCCTCCGTGACGTCATGGATGATCGGCGCGGTCCGGATGACCTCCGCGAGGCTGGCCTGGTCGAGCGTCATGCGCCGGCCAAGCAGGTGCTCCAGGTTCAGCCACGCCACGAACTCCTCGGTGTGATGCCTGACGTTCCCCTGTGGCGGCACGGTGTCCGTGCTGAACGCACGCATCAGCGCACCGTCGTACGCGAACCACAGCGACGACATGAACAGGTCATCTGTTCCGGGCTGCCGATGCCCATGATGTCCGCGAAACAGCCAGCGCCCGTGCTCGTCAAACGCCATCGCGTCCACTTCGGTCAGCACGCGAGTGGGCTTGCCGTCCCGACGGCCCCAGCACCGCTGCGACCATTCCATCGATCGAATCGAGCGGTCCTGCATCTCGATCGCGGACGTCACGATCTCCGCGCGACGCCGAAGCGCCTCAACGATGTCCGGATCAGTCGGCGGCGGACCCCCGAACCAGGGACGGATGGACGCCATGTCGGCCGGCGGCGGCATCGAGGCGGTCGGCGCGACTCCCGACTGCGGATCCATCGGATGGGTCGGAAGGACCGCGGGCAGCAGGAGAAGAAGGCACGCGCACAGGTTGACAGGCATTCTTGGACCTCACAGGACGGCGGTGGTGTCACTCCAGCTCAGATGCACTGGTAGACCATGCAGGTATCGTCGGTCACGTCCGTGATGCCGGTGGTGCAGTAGCACCCGTTCGGTGTGGGGGCGTGGCGCTGGGTCGGCGGCGCCGCCCACCACTCGCATCCATTGATTCTCCGGGTGATGGTCCCGCAGTTCACCGGACCTGGATTCTGAGTGACGACGATGCAGTCGAATCCGGGATTGTGCACACAGAAGTCACCACCCACGAACGGATTCCCCGTGCACCAGTAGCAGGTCCCGGTGCACACCGTGCCGTTCGCAACACATCCGTGGAGGTTCGCGTCCCCCTTGCGGAGGTATCCCGGGGGACACTCGGATGCGTGCTGACACTTGAAGCCTGCCCAGACGCCGAAGACAGGGTTCATCGCCGAGGCGGAGTCACCCTCCTCGGCAAGCGCGTGCGCCCACGGCGAATCGTCCGGCGGCGTGTCATCGCCACCGGCAGCGCCCCTGCCACCGACCGCGCAGAGAGCGACCATCGCCAGGACGGTCATGGTGAGTCCGATCCGGCTGCCATGCGTGCATGCGTGCATGCGTGCATGCGTGCATGCGTGCGCTCCTTCTACTTGTTCGCTGAGTGACCGAACAGCCCGGGGCCCGATCCAGTCCCGGGGAACCACTTGCCTGGCGACCATACATGATCGCGAGCATCCTGTCAAGCAACCGTCGGCGCCCCGGGCACCGGCAGCGGAGGTGGGACAGGCACTCGCATCGGGCGGACGACGCAGGACGGGCACTCACCCGGCAGACGCAACAGCGGACGCGGGACAGGCACGCGCATCGGGCGGCATCAGCGTCGCCCGAGCCCGGCCGAGGCACGGGACCGACTTGCGCTCATTGTCCGTGCACAGCGCAATTTCGCCGATCGGCACTTTCATCACTTCTCCCGGACACGCCCGGCGCGAGCGGTAGATTCGCCGGCGTGCGGGCACTCGGGCTCGCGGCAATGGGCCGCGGGCCGCCGCGCCGTACGCCCGGATCATTCAGAGGGGAACGCCGCATGCGACCGCGACGAGATCAGGTCGACCACTCCGTCGTCAGCACCTGCCACTGCACCTCACGCTGCGTCAGGCGTGCCTCGCTCCTCGCCAGGAGCGAAGAGGTCCTCCTCGCCCGCAAGCCGTGGATCGAGGCGCGACTCAGGCACCTGGTCTCGATCTTCGCGATCGAACTGGACACCTTCTGCATCATGGACAACCACCTCCATCTCGTCCTCACCATCCGGCCTGACATCGTCGCCTCGTGGTCAGACGAGGAAGTCGCCGAGCGATGGCTCAGGTACCTCCCGCCGAAGAAGCGCGGTGTTGAGCGTGAGGCCACCCTGGAGGACATCCAGTCGCTGGCGGGGAACTCCGCCAGGGTGGCCAGCTGCCGGCTCCGACTCTGCCAGCTCGGCGAGTTCCACAAGGCGGTCGAGCAGCCGCTCGCCTGGCTGGCCAATCGCGAGGAGAAGATCACTGGCCACTTCTGGGAAGGCAGGTACAAGTCACGACGCGTGCTTGATCCCGCGGCGCTGCTCTCGACCATCGCGTACGTCGATCTCAATCCCGTTCGCGCCGGGCTGGTCCGGACACCCGAGCAGAGCGAGTTCACCGGTGTGCAGCACCGGATCGGCGCGCGCAGCGACGCCCTGCTTGAACTCTCCCCACGCGAACACAGTCGCGCCGGGACGCGTGCGAAGTGCCTCCTGGAAGGGCAACAGGGATGCATCGCGTTCCCGCAGGAGCCGGTCCCGGCATTCCTGACGCCGATCGCCGACACGCCGGAGCGTCGCGGCCTCTTCAAGGACCTCACGCTGGACGAGTACCTGGTGGTGGTCGACCGGATCGGACGGAAGGTCCAGCAGAGCCCGCAGGGCCCGCGTGGCGCGATCCCGCACGACCTGGCGCCGATCCTCAGTCGGATCGAGTTGGACGAGGAGTCGTTCCTCTCGCAGATGGCGTCGACGGCGACGTGGATCGGCAGCGTCGTCGGGACGGCGGCGTCGTGCGTGCGCGAGGCCCGGCGTGTCAATCTGAAGTGGGTGGTCTCGACCCTGGATCTCGACCAGCCGGCACCCGGGCAGACAGGCGATCGCGCGACAGCATCACGCTGACCGCGTCGACGGCACTCCGAACAACCCGGATTCCCCTCGAGCCTCCGCGGCCACGTGTCGCGGGGCGATCCATGCGCGCTGAGAGCAGGCGCGCGGTCACATGCGGTCGATCGATCACCGGAACCACGGCGGACGCGCCGCGCTGAGGCGATGGCACGTACTCAGTCACCGCCACGCGGGCCACGAGTGCCGAAGGACGGTCTCTCCGGGGCATCGCGACCATGCGAGTGCCTGTCCCACGTCGACCCCACGTCGACCCAGATCATCCCGGGTGAGTGCCTGTCCCATGCCCGACGCCCGCCGCGATGCGAGTGCCTGTCCCACGTTCTCCCACGCTCTCCGCGTCGTGCCTCCGCAATGGATGCGACACGAGATCGATCAGCCGGCCCGTGCCGGCCTCGATGCGCGCCATGACGTGCATGATCGGGAAGATGCATCCCGTGCGCCTGGCTGGCCGGGTCGCCGAACGTCTCGCCGAGCTCGGCGACGTCGGGCATCGAGCAGGAGGACGAAAAGCCGGATCGAGCAGACGTGTCCAGCCTGCGAACGCGCCATCGATGGCGCTCAGCCTCGCAGGCCGCGATGATCCCGCGAGATTCGAGTCTCTCCCGCAAGGAGCACTTGCGCGTCCGCACCGGCCTGAGAGACCGGCCCTCCGTGGCCTCCATGTCGGGTCTGCCCGACACGAGCCGTTTCAACAGGAGGCCACGCGTGGCGCCAATCGCCGGAAGGCGCCGCGCATGATGCGCTTGCCGCTGTCATCGTGGCGTTCGGGACTGTGGCTCCGCAGCACCCCCTTTGCATGGCGGGGCACTGTGAACGGATCGACCTCGCCATCGGCGCTCCCGCCCCCGACGCATGGCATCTGCACGACCACGCCAGGCGTTCGCGCACACGCCACCGGCAGCACGAGCGTCGGCAGCGCCTCCGGATGCATGCCTCAGGATGCACCGGCGGAACCGCGACCGAACATGACCGGGCGCGGTTCGTCCGAACACTGAACGGCACCCGATCCGTCGGCGGGCTCGAAGCGGCCCCGGAGGTCGCCGCGCTGCGCGGGCAGTCGATCGCCGCCGACGGAGAGCAGCGAGAACGTGAACTGGTGCGAGGGACCGTACAGGTCGCGCGTGCGCGCCGCGCGCACGATGTCCGGGCCGAATCGCCACTCTGCGATCGGCTTCGCCGCCGTGACTCGCGCCTCGCCGAAGCGATACAGCGTGAATACGAACGTGCCGTCCACGTGGATCGGCGTCGGATGGGGCTCGGCGAAGAGCGCCGTCGCCACGCGGAACTGGTCCGGGTAGCCGTTGCCGTCGCTGTCATCCGCCTTCCCGGGGACCAGCAGGGTCATGCGGGTGAGCGCCGCACCCGTCGGCGTCTCCGGCGCGCTGCGCGGCTTCGGCGGCATGGGGCGCCCGTCGCTGGTCACGGGCCGGCCATCGGCCATGCAGCCCGCCAGCACGCACGCCGACGCGGCGACGATCCACCGGCCTGGTCCGGCTCGACGCGCGGCCGTCCGGATCCGCGTTGCTTCCCGCCGCCCCGGTGTCGCGCCGGACGCGCCGTCCGACGCGGTGTCCGCGCGGTCACGTCCGGTCATGGTCGGTCGCTCCGCGCGTCGCTTCGTCCACCGCCGGCCGGCGCGCCGTCGGCGGGCTCGCCGTCCAGCAGGATCGGACGTCCGTTCGAATCGAAGATCCCGTCACCGAGATCGAACCGGCCCTCGCGGATGAGTTCACGCAGGCGCTCGGGCAGCGTCAGCCGATCGGTCTCGCGGGCGGTGAGTTCGGAGACGCGGTCGAACTCGCTCGGACT
Source organism: Phycisphaeraceae bacterium (assembly GCA_019636755.1). Taxonomy (GTDB): domain Bacteria; phylum Planctomycetota; class Phycisphaerae; order Phycisphaerales; family SM1A02; genus JAHBWZ01. The sequence continues at coordinate 21,108 of JAHBWZ010000004.1, forward strand.
CGAGATCACGTGCGGCGTCAGCACGATCAGAAACTCGGTCTTCGTGCTCTGCTCCCGCTCGCTGCGGAAGAGGAGCCCGACCAGCGGCAGGTCGCCGAGGAACGGCACCTTGCGCTCGCGGCGCTCGAACCGATCGGAGATCAGGCCGCCGATCACGATCGTCTGGCCGTCGTGGACGGTCACCGTGGTGGAGGCGCGCCGGACCGTGATGACCGGCGACTCCAGGTTCTCGTTGATCTGCGTGGTGCGCTGCGTGAGATTCTCGATCCGCGGCTCCACGGTCATCCGGACGAAGCCGTCCGGGTTGATCGACGGTGTCACGTTGAGCACGATGCCAAGTTCCTTCTCGACCGTGATCGTGTTGGTGTTGCCGCTGTCCGTGAACGAGGTCCGGTCCGGTACGCGGATCGTCTCGCCGACCTGCAGCACCGCCGGTTCATTGTTCGCGGCCATGATGGACGGATTGCTCAGGACCTGCAGCCGTCCCTGCGACTCCATGGCCCGCAGCAGCAGCGAGAAGTCCTTGTTGGCGACGGAGAGATTCGGGACGCCCAGCCCGCTCACGAACGCGGTCGCGAAGCCGAACCCGCCGGTCACCGTCGACGCGCCCACCATGAAGTTGCCCGCCATGTCGAGGCCGTACTCGGACTCGCCATCCAGCGTGACCTCGGCCAGCATGACCTGGATCAGGACCTGCGGCGGATCAATGTCGAGCTGCATGAGCATGCGCTTCACGGTTTCCATGTAGCGCGGGCTCGCGGAGATGAGAACGCTGTTCGACTTCTCGTCACCACGGACCGTGATCTCGCGCTCCAGGATCCGCGCGGCCGATCCCAATTGATCGCTGGAGAGCGTCTGCACCATCCGCCGCTGCTCCTCCTGCACGAAGTCCGTGAGGACGCGGGCGACGTTCTCCGCCCCGGCGTTGCGGAGCTGGTAGACGAAGACCTCCCGTTCGTTCGCCTCGCGCGAGTCCAGTTCGCTGACGACCTCCGAGACCAGGTCCAGGTACGCCGGCGTCCCGGAGACCAGCAGGCTGTTCGTCCGGCTGTCCACCGTGATCGAGAGCTGCTGCCGCTCGTCCGGCACGGCGGTGAGTTCGCCGCCCAGCAGGGACGGCGCCGGACCTGCCGGGGCGCCTCCTTCGAGCCCGGGCGCCCCCGGCGCCGGCATCGCCGCGCCTTCCCGCGGCTTCAGGACCAGCAGTTCGCGTCCCTGGCGGAGATTGAAGAGGTCGATCAGGATCTCGCGCGTCGCGATGGCATCGGCGTTCTCCAGGCGGAAGACGCGGATGCTCTTCGCGCCGGTGCTCGACTGATCGAGATCGCGGATCATCCGCTCGATCATCGGCATCGCGAGGCCCGGCGCAGAGACGATGACCGTGTTCGTCCGGACGTCCGGCGTGAGGGTGATCGAGTCCCGGATGGCGGAGGTGAGTTCGACGTCTCCCGCGCCGTCCTCGCGCGGACCCGCGTATCGCAGCACCTGGGCCGGTCCGGCGCCGCGCCGCGCGCCCTGCCCCCGTCCGAGCAGCACGCTGTTGACCAGTCCCACCGTCTCGAGCGCGTTCGCCGACTGGAGCGGGATGGAGCGGACTTCGACCACCGTGGCCGGCTTCACGCCGTCGAGCTGCGCGACGAGGTCGCGGATCGTCCGGATCTCGTCCTGCGGCCCGCTCACCAGGATGGAGTTCGATCGCTCGTCCGCGGTGACCTGCACCGTCCGCGCCCCGCGCTTCTCGTTGACGTCGCGCACGTGGATCTCGTTCAGCAGGTCCACGATGACGTCCGCGCGATTGAGGGCGACCTGGATGATGTCGAACGTCCGGCCGCTCTCGACCTGCGCGCCGGCCTCGATGAGCACCTGGACCAGTCCCTCCACGATCTCCAGGTTCTCGCGGCTCGATGCGACGATGAGGGCATTCCCGCGCTGCTCCGGCTCGATCGTGATCGAATCCGACGGCCGGCGCGCCGGTCCGAGCGACTGGATCCGCTCCCGCATGAGCCGCTGGATCCGCGGCGCCAGTTCCGTGGCATTCGCATTCGGCGGCAGCGTCACGACGTGCACGCCGACGGCGGGGTCCGTCGGCACCTGCTCCAGTTTCGCGACGAGCGACCGGATGGACTCCAGATCCTCCGGGTTCGCCGCGACGAGCAGGCTGTTCGTCCGCGGATCCACCAGCACGAGCGGCTTCTGCGTCGTCCGGATCTCCGGGGGGAGTTCCGAGTACCGCCGCGTCATGATCTGGTCGATCGCCTGCGCGACGCGATCCACGTTCCCGGTTTCGACCGGGATCACTTCCACCCCGCTCGCGTCCGCGAACGTCGCGGTGTCGAGTTCGGAGACGAGCCGCGTGATGACCTCGTACGCCTCGTTGCCGGCCGAGATCACCAGGGCGTTCGTCCTTGCATCCGGCACCACGAGCACGCGCTCCAGGTCCGCGGTCTCCGGGCGCACGCGCCGGATCCGATCCACGCGTGCATCCATGAGCGACTGCACCGTCGCGGCCAGCCTGGACGCGGAAGCGAACCGGAGCGACATGGTCCGCAGTTCGCGGAGTTCCGGCGGGACCTCGGCATCGAGCGTCGGAAGGAGCGCCTCCAGGATCGCGAAGGCGCGCGGCGAGGTGCTGACGATGATCGAGTTCGTCCGTTCGTCCGCCTGCACGGTCAGGCGGTCCTCTTCCCGCAGCGCCCGGCTCCGGATCTGTCCGGCGAAGATCTGCTCCACGATCGGCGCAAGCCGCGCCGCGGAACCGTTCCGGATGGGATACGTGCGCACCAGGGCGCCCGGCGCCGCCTCCTCGACGTCCAGCATGCGGATGAGCGCACCGACGGCTTCCAGGTTCGCCGGCGTTCCCACGAGCACGATCGCCTTCAGGGCGGGCTCGGCGCGGATCACCAGCCGCGTCATCGGCTGGAAGAGGCCCGAGTCGACCGGGCCGCCGCCCGCGCCGTCGCGCACGCGAAGCCGTCCGATCTGCTGCTGAAGCGGCGACGACTGCGGCAGGGTCTGCACGCCGCGCACGAGGATCGCGTCCAGCGTCTCCGCCAGGGTGACGGCATCCGCATGCACCAGCGGCACGAGCCGCGGCTCCAGCCAGCCCGCCGCCACGTCCGAATCCAGCCGCTGTCGCAGCACGTCGACGAAGGCCACCGCCTCCTCGCGTCCGGCCGCGATCACGGTGTTCGTGCGCTCGTCGACGGTCAGCGCCAGTTCATCGACCAGCGCCCGCCCGACCACGCCGCCCGGAACCGCGGTGAGCGGCGTTCCGGGGACCCGTGCCAGCCGCTTGCCCTGGTCGACGAGGTCACGGACGATCCGCGCGAACTGCGGCGCCGCGATGTTCTCCAGCGGGAAGATCTGCACGGCCACGGCGTCGGTGATCGGAAGGCCGTCCAGGAGCCGGACCAGTTCGATGACCGCGGACACGTTCTCCGGCGTCGAGACGACCACGACGCCGTTGCCGGTGGTGTCGGCGAGCAGCCGGATCGGCGTGGTCAGATCCAGCGCCAGGTCCTGATCGTTGAGACCGTTGCGGCGCACCGAGAGCCGGCGGACCTGCTCGCGCACCGCCGCGGCGAGCGGCGTCTGCACCTGCTGGTCGGCCGGGTTGAACATGCCCTGCAGCAGCGTGACGACCGCCGAGGCTTGCGCATACCGCAGGCGGTGAATCCGCATCTGCATCTCGGCGAGCGCCGGCTCCGCGTCGATCGCCTTGAGCGCCTGGACGATCGTCTCCCGGTCCGCGGGATTCGCGACGACCGCGATGGCGCGCCGACCCGCGAGCAGCGCCACGCGCACCGGCTCGGACACCAGCCGCGCCGCTGAATCCGCCGGCGCCGGCCGGTCCAGCCCGATCGACTCGATGAACGACTTCGCCGCATCGGGCGAGACGTGCTGGAGTTCGATGATGAAGACTGCCTGCCCCGCACCCGGCGCCAGTGCGTCGAGCGTCTCCGCGGTCTGGCGGATCTCGCGGGAGAGTTCCGGAGTCGTCGCCACGACGATCGCATTGAGCCCGGCATCGACCTGGATGGACAGCGGCGTGCGCAGTTCGGTCGCCTTGAGCTGGTAGGCAGCGCGGATGGCATCCGCGACGCGACGGGCCGGCGCCTGCGCCATCCGCATGACCTCCACGCCCACGCCGCGGGTCCCGGTCTGCTCCTGCATCGCGGCGGCCAGCGCGGCGATCTGCGCGTACTCGGACTCCTCCACGCGCACGATGATCGACCCCGATACCCGGTCCCCGACGATGCGCAGCGCCTTGCGGCCGCCGGCGCTCTCTCCGTCGGCATACAGCCGGGCGATCGCCTGCGCGATTGACTCCGGATCGCCCGTGGTCACGGGAATGATGCGCACCGGCGGGAGCTTCGCGTAGTCCGCGACGTCGATCTGGCGGACGATCTCCTCGATCTTCCGGATGTTCGGACGGCTTGCCGAGACCACGACCGAGTTCGTCAGCGGCTCCGCGGAGGCGCGCACCCACTCCGTCGCCTCGATGAGCACCTGCTGCGGCTGTGCCTCCTGTCCCTCGCCGCGCGCCCCCTCCCGCGGCGCCGCCGCGGGCTGCCCCTGCCGCGGCGCGCGGGCGCGTCCCGCCGCCTGCATCTCGCCGGCGAAGGCCTCGTTGATCGCCCGCGCGACCGACCGGGAGTCGGCATGCAGCAGCGGCAGCACGCGCAACTGCAGCGAGGCGTCGTACTCCTCGTTGTCCAGGCGGGTCAGCAGCGCCCGGATGTTCTCCCACTCGTCCTCGTCCGCGGAGATGACCAGGCTGTTCGTCGCCTGGTCGGCGACGATCCGGACCGTCCGCTTCCCGGGCGTGTCCGCCTCGAACGCGAACGGACCGTAGAAGACCGACAGCGCGGCCTGGATCTTGTCTGCCTCGGCGAAGCGCAGCGGGACGAAGTCGGTCGTACGCCGTCGCTCGCTCGGGACGTCGACCTGCGCGATGATCCGCTCGATCTGCTCGAACTGATCCGCGGTCGCGGCGACGATGAGCTGATTCTCCAGCCGGTTGTAGTCGAAGCTCGGAGAGGGCATGCCGTCACGGGCAAGTCCGCCGATCGATCGCAGGGTGATGGCCAGGTCATCGGCCATCGCGTGCGCCAGCCGGATGATCCGGTACTCGACCGGCGCGGCGGCGGGCACGTCCTCAAGCTGCCGGATGAGCGCCTCGATGACCGGGAGCGACTCCGAGGTCGCCGCGACCACGATGCTGTTCGATCGCCGGTCCGCGGTGATCCGCGCACGCACCTCGACCGGTTCCGCGGCATCGTCCAGGCGCACGATGGCGCCGGTGGTCCGGCCGCGCGGGTCCAGGCTCAGCGTCTCTGTGAGGATGCGCACCGCGTCCGTCGCCTGCGCGCCGGTGAGCGTGTACGTCCGGATGATCGTCTCGTCACCGGCCGCCCGGCCGTCGAGCTGCTCGACCAGCGCCAGCGCCGCGGCCAATTGGCGCCGGGGCGCGCTCATGATGAGGCTTCCCGTCCGCGCATCCGGCGTCACCGTCAGGCCGCCGCCGGTCCGCCCGCCGAACTGCTCGCGGACGATCCGGCCGATCTCGATCGGATCGCCCTTGCGCAGCGCGACGATCTCCACGCCGCGCTCCCCGGTCGGATCCGGCTGATCGAGCCGGCCGACGAGATCCCGGACCAGGGCGAGCGTGTCCGGTGACGCGGCCACCAGCAGCGCGCCCGCCGTCTCCGCCGCGACGATCGTCGGCGGCGCCTCGCCGGTTGCCGTCACCTCGCCCCGCTCACGCAGGAACCGTTCGATCGACTGTGCTACTTCACGCACCGGCGCGAACTCGACGGCGATCACCGCGCTCTCGCGCTCGGGCAGCACCGGTCCCTCGTCGAGCCGCGCGATGAAGTCCGCGATGTCCTCCTGTTCTCGCTCGGTGGCGACGACGACGATCGTGCCGGACTTCGTGTCCGCCGAGATGCGGACGCCCTGCCGGGCCGGCGCCGGATCCCACCAGCGGCGCTGCGCGCGATCATCGGTGAACACGCCGCGCAGCGTCTCCGCCACGAGGTCCGCCCGCATCGCCCGGACGCGATAGAGCCGCACGGTCCGCTGCGCGTCGGCGGTGGCCGGCGCGTCCAGCGTCTCCACGATCTGTGCCACCAGGTCGAAGCGGTCGCCCTCGCCGGTCACGATCAGCGCGTTGAGTCGATCGTCCGCCTGCACGGCGACGGCGCCGCGGTTGCCCCGCGAGCCGCCGGACATCCGCCCGTCCATGAAGAAGAACGGGCCCTGTCCCCAGATCATCGAGTCGATCAGGTCGGAGACGCTCTGCGAGATTTCCGTCGCCCGCGCATGGCGGAGCGGGAAGATCCGGTAGGTCCATTCGCTGGCGCTCTCCACCGAGTCGAACTGCGCCACCAGCCGCTCGATCTCCCCGAAGTCCCGGTCGTCCGCCGCGATCACGAGCGTCCGGCTGTTCTGGTCTCCCACGATGCTGACGCGCCGGGCCTGCTCGCGCCGGCCGCGACCGCTGCTGGCGATGCGCGCGCGGTCGTCGAAGAACCGCTGCAGTGCGGTCGCCAGCGAGCCCGCATCCGCGCGGCGCAGGGTGACCGTCCGGATCGGCAGGTCGGACGCGGCATCGCGATCCAGTTCCGCGAGCACGCGGTCGATCTCGGCCGAGACATCGGGATCCGCGCGGACGAGCAGTACGCCCGCCGCATCGTCGCCCAGGATGAGGGCGCGGCTGCGACGCTGCTGGTCCTCGCCGAGCACGGTCCGGGTGAGCAGCGATGCGGCGCTGGTGGGCAGCATCGACGTCAGCCGGACGATCCGCAGCGGATGCGCCTCGCCGATCGGGTCCACGTCCAGGCGCGTCAGCAGATCGGCGACCTCGGCAAGCTGCTCCGGCGATGCGGTCACCAGCAGCATGTTCGTGCGGTCATCGGCGACGAACTCCGGATCCATCGACCGCGTGCCCGTCTGGTCCCGCAGGCCGCGCACGCGCGCCCGGAAGAGGTCCGCGAACGTGCCGCGCAGTTCCGTCGCCCGTGCATGCCGGAGCGGGAAGAAGCGCAGCGTGGCGACCGTCTCCGATGGGGTCTGGTCGATGAGTTCAATGAACCGGTCGAGGACGGGAATCGCCTCCGGCGGCGCGGCGACGAGGAGCTGGTTCGACTCCGTCTCCGAAATCACCTGCACGCGATCCGGCGAGAGTGCCGCCGCGAACTCCGTCTCGCCGCCCAGGATCCGAAGCGCCAGCGGCCGCATGCGCTCCGCCTGCCGGCCGCGGCGCGCCGGGCCGTCGAGTTCCAGGAGCCCCCGCACGGTGCGCATCGCCCGCTCCGCGGTCACGGTCCGCAGCGCGTACACCTTGATGACCCGTTCCTCCATGGCCGGCGCGCGGGAGAAGGCGCCGACAAGATCGGCGACGAGCGGGAGGTCGCGGTCCGCGCAGGTGATCACGAGACTGTTCGAACCGTCGTCCGGGAAGACGCTGACGCGCCGCGCCAGGTCACCGCGCGCCCCGCCGGCCGGCCGGAGTCGCTCGAGCGTGGACTGGAGCACCTGCGCCATCGACCGCGCGGAGAGTTCCGGCGGAAGGACGATGCTCCGGACGCCGTCCGCCGGTGCCGGAAGCTGCGCTTCCAGCCGGCGTGCAAGCGCCTCGGCCCGCTCGAGCGTGCGCGTGCCGCCGATGATGATGATCGAGTTCGTCGCCGGATCGACCGCGATCGCGAGCGCGGCGCCGTCCCCCCGATCGGCGCCGTCGGTCGCGGCTGGCAGCGCGGCGACCGGGGGCGCGGCGGACCCGGGCGTCGCCACCGCGGCCGCACCGTCGCGGGCACCGGGCCGTCCGGAGGGCGCGGGCGGCGGCGGCCCACCGTCGTCACCGTCGTCACCGGTTTCATCATCGGCTTCATCATCGGCGTCCGCCCGGTCGACGCCGCCCGAGTGCGTCGCGTCCGGCGCGGCGGACGGCGCAACGGGGAGCGCCGGGGACGGCGCGAAGGCCGAGGGCGATCGAGCGCCGGGACGCGCCGGCGCCGGCGGGTCGAACCGGACGCGCGAGAGCGGGAAGAAGTCCGGATCGCGCGGCGCGCCGCGCTCCGCGCGATCGTCGTCACCCGCGTCATCCAGCGCGAGCGTCATCGCGCCGGCACGGACCAGCATCGCCAGCATGGTCGCGGGATCACCGGCACCCGGCAGCAGCAGCCGGATCGGCGACGGCGCCTCGACGTCGCGCGGCCCGCGGTCCGCGCCCGATGCATCCGAGCGACCCGATGCGGGCGCCGCGGTGCCGCGGGCATCCGCGGGCGCGCCGTCGGACGACCGGCGCCGCAGCAGTTCCTCCAGCGTCATGACCTCCACCGCGCTCCCGCCCCGGCCCAGCAGCCGCTCCAGGGCGCGCGCCACATCCGCGGCGTCCGCGCGGGACGGATCGATCTGGATGAGCCGCATCTCCCGCGAGGCGCTCACCGTCGCCCGGTCGATCGCCAGCGCGACCTCGCGGATCCGGTCGAACTGCGCCGCGGTCGCGCGGATGAGCAGCGCGTTGCTGGTCCGATCGCTCCGGAGGATCGGGGCACTCCCGCCGTCCTCGGCGCCGGCGAAGAGGTCCGTGACCGCGCGGAGGACCTCGTCGGCGTCGGCGTTCTCCAGCGTCAGGACATGGACCATCCGGCCCTCGTCCGCGCGCCCGTCCGCGTCGAGCCGCCGGACGAGTTCCTCGATCATCTCCAGCGTCGGCGGCGGCGCAGAGACCACGATGGCGTTGAGGCGCGGATCGGCGGCGACGCGCACCTCGCTGCGGCGATCGTCGATCGCCTGCCCACCGCGGGGGCGGCCGAAGATGAGGAAGGCATCGCTCGCCTCCGGCCGGGCAAGGACGTCCTTCACGATCGTGGCCACGGTCTCGGCCCGCGCCTTCGTCAGCGGAATGGTCCTGACCTGCGGTCGATCGATCGCGCCGACGCCTTCATCGAATCGGCCGACGAGTCGCTCGATCTCCTCCAGCATGCCCGGCGCCGCTGTGACGACGACCGCGTTGCTCGACGTCTCCGCCGAGACGCTCGGCTCCGGCGCACCGGGCATCGTCCTCCGGATGGCGTCGAGCGCGCTGCGCACCACCGGCGCCACGCGCTCGGCTTCCGCGCGGGAGAGCGTGAAGACGCGCGTCTCCACCGCGGATTCGACGCGTCCTCGATCCAGTCCGGCGATCAGCTGCTCCGCCAGCGGGAGCAGCGGCTCCGGCGCCGCGATCAGGATGCGCTGTCCGCCCGGCTCCGCGGTGATGCTCGGCTGCGCGACCGTCAGGCCCGCGGCCACGACGTCCCGCATCGACTGCGGCCAGCGGGACGGATCGACCAGAATGGGACGGATCGTCTCTGCGATCGTCTGCGCGGACCCGTGCTCCACCCGGATGATCCGCATCGCCATCGGCGGCGGCGCGACCCACTCCGCATCGCGTTCGTCGAGCAGCGCCATCGCCTGCGCCACGTCCGCCTCCGCGCCGACGACCAGCACCGCGCGGCTCTGGGCCTCGGCAACCAGTTCCAGCGCCGACGGACGTCCGCCCTTCCGTGCCGTCTCGAGCGCGCGGCGGACAAGCGCCGCGAGCCGGACCGGGTCGCCTCGCTTCGGCGTGAACGTCCGGATGAGACGCGTCGCCGAATCGTCCGCCTGGTCGAGCGTGAGGACCAGGGACTCCGCGAGCGACACCGTCGTCGCCGGACCGGAGACGATCAGGCTGTTCGTCCGCCAGTCCGCCTCCACGCGGATCGGCGGGATCCAGTCCACCTGTCCGCGGCTGCGCCGCAGCCGCTCCAGAACGAACCGCGGATCGGATGCCTGCTGATCGACAAGAAGCCGCTGCACGGTGCCGGCGATCTCGCCGGCGTTCGCATGCGCCAGGCGGAACGTCCGCGCATCCAGCGCATCCGTGGCAGGCCTGGCATCGAGCGGTTCGATCAGCGCGTCGATCTCGGACAGTTCGCCGTCCGTGCCGACCATGATGATCGCGTTCGCGCCCGGGGCCGCGATGAGGCGGACGTCGAACGCGTCCCCGGTGTTCCGGCTCGCCAGCCCCGCCAGCGCCGACTGCACCGACTGCACGATGGACGCGGCATCCGCGAACGTGAGCGAACGGACGCGCACCACCGTGTCCGAGTGTGCGGCGCGCGCCGTGTCCAGCTGCTTCACCAGAAGTTCGGCGAGTTCCAGGATCTCCGTCGGCGCCTGCACGATGAGCGTGTTCGTCTTGCGGTCCGCGGTCACCTGGAGCAGCGCTTCAGGCTGGGTTGCGCCGGCCGGAAGGTCCTGTGCCAGGCGCGTGGCCAGGATGCCGCGCAGCATCTCGGCCAGCGACTCCGCGCGCGCATGCTCAAGGCGGAAGAACCGCACGGCGACCATCGGCAGCGCCGGTCGGACATCGAGATCCTCGATCACGCGCGTGACGCGCTCGAAGACGTCGCGCGGACCGGAGACCACGATCGTCCGGCTGGCGCCGTCCGCGGTGACCGTGATGGGCGTGCGGCGGTCCGCGGCGGCGGGTGCCAGGGAGCCCGCCTGTGCCAGCGACCGGATCGTCGTCGCGACCTGCTGCGGGTCCGCATGCTGCACCGCGTACGTGCGGATCTCCGTCTCATCGGCGATCCGCGCGCGATCCAGCTGCTCGACCAGTTGCTCGAAGCCGGACATGCGCGCGCCGGGCGCGTCGACGATGATCGAGTTCGTCTGGCTGTCCGCGCGGACCACGACCTCCCGCTGGGGGCGGAGGTTCGGCATCGGCCTGCCGCGCGCGTCCACCGGCACCGGCGGCTCGGGGAACATCTCGTCGAGCGTTCGGGCCAGTTCCTCGGCGCGGGCAACGCGCAGCGAGAAGATCCGGATGACACGTTCCGCGGATCCGAAGCGATCCGCGTCGTTGAGCTGCCGGACGATGCCCTCGACCTCCTCGGCGATCTCCGGATGCGCGGCCACCAGCAGGCTGTTCGTCGACGCGTCCGCGGAGATGTCCGCCGGACGCTCGGCGCGATCCTCCGGCGATCGGGCGCCGTACTTGCGCCCCAGCGCACTCGCCAGCGCTTCGGCATCCGCGGTGCGGAGCTGCATGATCCGGAGCGGCGGCATCATGCGGGCCTCCGGTCGATCGATTCCGCGCAGGATCGCACGGACGATCTCCCGCTGGTCACGGCGCGCCGCGACGAGGACGGAGTTCGTGCGCTCGATCGCCTCGAACCGCGGCTCGGGGCCGCGCAGCCCGGTCAGCGCCAGGTGGCTCTTCGCCAGGTCGCGCAGGAAGACGACGGCCTCCTCGGCCTCGGCGTGTTCCAGCGTGACCAGTTCCAGTTCCGGCGGCACGCCGGCGGCCTGCTCCAGCTGGTCGATGATCCGCGCAAACCGGACCATCGCCTCGTCCTCCGCGACCACCAGCAGCGCACCGCGCGCGCCGTCCACCTCGACGGTCACCGGACCGGTCGCACGCTCGCCCTCGGTCTGCTCCCGGTAGAGGCGCTGCGCCCGCTCGGCGATCTCGCGCGGATCACCGGTCGCGAGTTCGAAGACCCGAAGCGTGCGGCGCACCGGCACCGCCTCCAGGTCGCTGAGCATCCGCTCCACCTGCGTGAACGTGACCTCGTCGCCCGCGACGATGAGCGTGCGGGAGGTGGTCTCCGCGCGGACCAGGACCTCCACCGGCTTGCTGCCGTCGGCCGGCTGCTCGGCCAGGACGCCCTGCCGCGCCAGGTCCGTGAGCGTCTGCGCGATGTGCTGCGGATCGCCGCGTTCGATGCGGTAGGTCCGCAGCGTCGCCCGCGGCGGGAGTTCCACGCGGTCCAGTTGATCCACCAGCGACTCGAAGGACGCGCGCCGCTGCGGCGGCGCCTCGACGATGAGCGTGTTCGTCCCCGGATCCGCGGTGACATAGACCTCGCGCGGCGGGCGCAGGTGCGGAAGCGGGCGCCCCGCGCGGTCGAGCGGCATCGGCGGGTCCGGGTAGAGCCGTTCCAGCGCGCTGGCCAGGTCCGCCGCGCGGGCGCGGCGGAGGGCGAAGATCATCGTCGTCCGCTCGGTCCCCGCCTCGTCGGCGCGGTTGATCTCCTCGATGAATGCGCGGATCTCCTGGAAGACCGCGTCGCCGGCGGTGACGACCAGCGTGCTCGTGCCGCTGTCCGGCACGATGGTGACCGGATCCGCGCGGCGCTGCTCCGGCGGGCGCGCGTCGTATCGCTGTCGCAGGAGATCTCCCAGGCGATTCACGTCCGCCGCCCGGACCTGCAGCATGCGCAGCGGCGGGAGGTCCCTTGGCTCCGGCGCATCCAGTTCGCGGACCAGGCGCCGGATGACCTCGTGCTGCGCGGGCTCGGCGAGCACGAGGAGGTTGTTCGTCCGCTCGTCGGCCTCGATGCGCGGCTGTGGCTCCATGCGCGTGCCGTCGACCGAGATCGCCCGCGTCGCAAGGTCGCTGAGCGGCGTCACCAGTTCGGACGCGCGGCGGTGCTGGACCGCGATGAACTCCAGCGAGCGGGACGGCGGAAGCAGGCGGCGGGCCTCGGCGAGCGCCCGCTCCCACAGCGACACCGACTCCGCGCGCCCGGACACGAGCACGTTGGACGTCAGGCCGTCCAGTTCGACCTGCGGCGCGGCCGGCGCGTCGGCGCCGAGCGCCTGTCGCATGCGCTCCGCCACCGCCTCCGTGCGCTCGAGCAGCAGTTGCGGTGACGAAACGCCCGCGACCGAGACCACGCGGAACGCAAGGTCCACGGCTTCCACGCGGTCCAGCGCCTGCACCAGCGAGCGGATGGCGGACATCTCCGACGGCACCGCCGTGACGACCACCACCCTGAGTGCATCGATCGGGTCGAACTCCGGCGGCGCGGCATCCGCCCCGTCGGCGCCCACGCCACCCGGCTCGCGCACGCTGCGCAGCAGCGGACCGGCAAGTTCCCGGAGTCGCGGAACGAGCCGGCTGGGCGGCACGTGGCGCACATCGATCTGCCGCGTCTCACGCTCCGCGCGGGCGGACTCCTGCACGGTGCGCAGCAGCGCGAGCCATCGCTCCATCGGCTCGCGGGCGCCGACCAGGGTCAGCGTGCGCCCGTCGCCGTCCAGCCGGGCGGTCATCGACGTGGTGGGCGTGGGATCGCCGGTGTTCGCCAGGTCGAAGAGCGCCGCGGTGCGCGCCACCGCCGCCGCCGGATCGGGCCCGGAGAGCCGGACCAGGCGCACTTCGCGCGCACCGGGCGCGGTCCGGTCGAGTGCCGGCACGATGAGCGCCGCGTGCTCCACGTCGCTGCGCGGACCCGCCAGCACGATCGATCGACCGTCGGCCCCGGCGGCCACGCTGAGCACGCCCTGCTGGCGCCGGCTCAGGAGCGTCGGCAGCGTGCGGGCGACGACGGCTGCATCCGCGTCATGGACGGGCACGATGCGCACCGTCCGATCCTCCGGGGCCGCATCGCCGGGCAGGACGCCGTCCGCCTCTTCCAGCAGCCGGACGACCTCCTCGATCTGCGCGTCGGCGCCGATGACCGTGAGCCGCGCGAACTCGTCGACCGGGACGAAGATCGGCCGCTCCGGCGCGGGCAGCTGCGCGAAGACCGGCTGAATCCGCTGGATGGCCTGCGAGGGCGCAAGCCGTGAGAGCGTGAACGACCGCATGCCGCGCCCGCCGCCGGTGGCCGGGACGTCCAGCAGCAGCACCGCGTCGCGGAGCTGCTGGATGCGTGCCGCGGTGCCGCGCGCGATGAGGGCATTGGTGCGCACATCGGGCGTGATGTTGAGCCCCGGCATCGTGTCTTCTTCGATCTTCCGCTGCTGCCCCTTCTCGTTGATCACGTAGCGCTCGACGCGCTGTCCGAGCAGCGAGGTGAGGGCGCCCATCGCATCCGTCGCCCGGATGTGACGGAGCTGGATGATGTGCACCTCGCCGTCCGGATCGCCGCGGTCGAGTTCGTCGATGATGAGCGCCAGCCGACGGACCTGGGCGGCCGTCTCGGTGATGACGAGCGCGTTCTGCTGCGGCACCGCGACCACGCTGCCGTACGCGGCCACCATCGCGCCGAGGCGCTCGGCGAGGACGGTGGCGCTTGCGATGTTGAGCGGCCGGACGATCGTGACGACCTCTTCCGGCCGCACGGAGTCGGGAAGGCTGCCGACGAAGGTCGGCACGTCCTCCCGCTGCATCTCCGCCATCTTCTGGAGATACAGCATGCCGCGGTCCAGTCGCAGCATGACGCCCTTCGACTGCAGGATGATGTTGAGGACGCTGAGCGCCTCGTCCTGCGTGTACGACTCCGGCGAGATGTAGTCGAGCGTGCCTCCCGGCGCCGCCGTCTGCCAGATGACCGGCAGTCCCGTCGTGCGCGAGAAGAAGTCGATGACCTGCTCGAAGGTCGCGCCCTTGAACGAGAAGCGGATCGGCCGGTCGACGATCGCGCCGTCCGCCGGCGGAACGGCCGGGGTTCCAGCCGTGGCGCCCGAAGACGCATCCGCGCTGCTCGATCCGGACGCAGGCGGCGTGGTCGGTGCCGTCGACTCATCCGCCGCGAATACAGGCGTCCCGGGCCTCAGCGTGAAGGCGCAGGAACCGACGACACACCAGACGACCGTCTCAATACGCATCCTACGACTCCCCGCGCCTGTGGCGCGCTGGCTCGGCTCCGCCGACTGCCGCGGAGTGTACCGGAACCCTCCCTCCGCGGAGGCGACCGCCCGCCCGGATGGAACGTGACGAAAGCGGCTGATCGGACGAAGGTTGCGGAAACCGGAGGGGATCGGCGGCCCGGCGCGTGCGGGTTCGTTCGTCATCCGGTCGACCGCGGGGCGCCGGATCCGGCCGGTCAGGCCGCCCGGTCTGCCCGCGCATCATCCGGCCGCCGGGCAACGACCCCGTCGCCGGCCATGGCCCGTGCACGCGCGCCGGGTTCGTGGAACCAAGGCGCTCGATGCACTCGCGACCGAGCCCTGCGTCCCCGGCGGGCCGGAACAGTCGTCGCCCCAGGCCGCGATGTCGTCAGGTTTCCTTCGCACGGATACCACCGATCGGACGGCGGCGCCGGTCGAGTGCGTGGGGCGCGGGCGCCCCGGCCGCGACGCTGGCGGCCGACATCGGCGTGTACCAGGAGACGCTGTCCTCGTGGCGCCGACCCATGCGCGCCGGCATCCTGGGGGACGCGCGTGCGCCGCCACTCGCGCACCGGCTGACGACAACAACCCTCATGCGCGCAAGGGGGTTGCAGGGGGGGCCTCAGCCCCCCCTGCGCTCGCGCACCCGGACGAAGATCATCAGGATCCAGGAGACCCGAGCTGAGCCCGAGTCCCTGGAGGACACCGAGCGAGCGCGCGCCCATGGACGAGTCAGCAACCTGACGACGCGCTCAGGCGCTCTGCCGTGCACGCCATCGCCTTCTGGACGCGCAAGCGCAGGGGGGCTGAAGCGCCCCCCTGCAACCCCCCTCGCGGATGGATAATCCCGGAAGCGCCTTGGCGCGCGATTCATCGGTCACGGACGCGCCGCGCCGGATGCGCCATCGTCGCAAGGCCTCCCGCGCGCAACTCCGGACCCCATGCGCGCAGATCTCACCACTCGCGCGCCGGCTGACCACGAGAACCATCATGCGCGCAAGGGGGTTGCAGGGGGGGCCTCAGCCCCCCCTGCGCTCGCGCACCCATACGGAGATCCGAGTCACCAAGGAGCCCGGACGTAAGCGCTCGACGAACGACGTCCCCGCAGTGCTCTGCGCCGGCGCATGGCCGGCTGGCCGAGGATCGGGCTGAGATTCAGCGGGGCCGCGTGACGGCGAACGCGCGGCGGCGGGCGGCGGCGGCGGCGACCTTGCGGACGGCCGCGTTCCCGTTGAGCAGCTTCCACCGGTCGGGCAGGAGATCGGCGCGCTCGTGCTCGGGCGTGTCGTTCACGCGAGCCAGGACGTCCGCCAGCCAGATCGCCGGGTTCTCGATCCTGCACGCCTTCGCCGACTCGACCATCGTGTACAGCGTCGCCGCCGCGCGGCCGCCATCCGGGTTGCCCGCGAACAGGTAGTTCTTCCGGCCGATCACCATCGGCTTGACGCCGCGTTCCGACGCGTTGTTGTCGATCGCGAGACGACCGCTGCTCGCGTACCGGCTCAGGGCCTCCCGGTGCCGCCGCACGTATGCGATCGCCCTGCCGAGCTTCGACTTCGGCAGCGCACCCGGCTCGATCGTGTCCAGCCAGGCGTAGAAGCCGTCCAGCACCGCTCGCGATTCGCGCCGTCGAAGGCGGCGCCGTCGCCGCTTCGACATCCGCTTCGCCTCGTCCTCGATGGCGTACAGCTTCCTGATCCACCCCATCGCCATGATTGCCTGGGCAGGATGCTCCAGCTTCGACTTCTCGAAGGACCGCCGCGCATGCGCCCAGCATCCCGCCTCGACGACGCGCGTGCCGAACCTCTTCTCGTCGAAGAAGATGTCGTAGATCGACGATGCATCCGCCTGGAGTGTCCCGCTGAACCCCTTCAGCCAGCGCTGCGGCCCGGCGCGGTCCTGCGTCTCCGTGAAGTCGTACGCCACGTACGGCGCGCGATCGTCTCCGCGGTATACCCAGAATCCCGACGCCCGTGTCGATCCGCGCCCCGGCTCCATCATCGGAAGCGTCGAGCCGTCCGTCTGGACCACCCGGGATCGCAGGATCCGGCTGTGCATCAGCTTGTACACCGGTTCCAGCGCCGCCACGCATCCCATCAACCACCCGCACATCGTCGAGCGGCTGATGTCGATGCCGTTCCGTCTGAAGATCTCCTCCTGGCGGTACACCGGCAGATGATCGTCGAACTTGTTCACGATCACGTGGGCCAGGAGGCCCGGTCCCGCGAGGCACTTCGCGATCGGGCCGCCGGGCTTCGGCGCCGTCTCGACCTCGCTCCCGCACGAGCGGCACGCGTAGGTGAATGTCACGTGCCGGGTCACGACCAGCTTCGCCGGCACGAGCTCATACTGCTCACTCGTCCTGCGACCGATCACGACGCGTTCTTCACCGCAGCACGGGCATGGGAGCATCGACGGATCGAGCCTGTGCTCATGGATGACACGTGGCAGGTGGGCCGGGATCTTCCGGCGCCCCGAAGGCTTCGTCCGCGGCGGCTTCTTCGACTGCGTCTGCTCTTCCGCGGGCTCGGAGGCGCGATCGGCGTCGGTCGCCTCGGCCACGGCTTCGCTGAGCAATTCCGCAAAGAGCAGGAGCTGCGCCGCGTCCATCTTCTCTGACTGGCGTCCCTGGTAGCGCCGCAGCATGTACGCGAGCTGCTCGGAGAGCTTCGCGTTCGACGCGGCCAGTCTGTTCATCGACCCGAGCAGGTGGATGATCATCTGCTTGAGGACCTCGACGTCGTCGGGCAGATCCTCGATACCGGTGACCTCACGCCTGACGGGCTCGGCGTGCCTGGACGAGACCGTTCCGCACCGCCCGGTCGTCGTGGTCGTGGTCGTGGTCGTGGTCGTGGTCAAGGTCGTCGGCACGTCGCGTCCCTGCTGCGATGTGCAAGGATGCATCACACGCGCGCGATGTCAAGCATGAACATGCGAGTTTATCGCAGCATGATGTTGCGCGGCCGGCGCCGATCGCTGATAGCGCCGCTGCCGGCGCGCATCGCGCACGTCGATGCCCTCGAGGATCAGCGTCAGCGTCGCGTGATCCACCTCGACCGACGCCGAGCCGTGGCGCGCGGCGGGGAATCGGAACGTTCCCTTCTCGAGGCGCTTGTACCAGAGCGCGAAGCCGTCGCGATCCCAGTACAGGATCTTCATCCGATCGCCGCGCCGGTTGCGGAACACGAAGAGGTGACCCGAGAGCGGATCATCCGCGAGCACCTCGCGCGTCATCCCGGCCAGGCCGTCGAAGCCGCGCCGCATGTCGGTGACCTCGGTGCACAGCAGGATCCGCGTCGAGGGCGGGAGACTCAGCACGCCCGCGCCTCGTGCAGCGCGCGGAGCACGCCCGCGATGGTCGCCTGATCGGCGTGACCGTTCACACGAACGACCGCGCCGCCCGGCAGCACGATCTCGATCGGCGCCTGGCCGTCCGCTCGCGGGATCTGGAGGGCGACGAACCGCGGCTGCGTCCGGAGCGCTGCTGCCGGCTCGGCCCCAGCGCCGGCCGGCGCCGCCTCGCCGTCGCGCCGACGGAGCTCCCGCCGCCATACGTAGAACGAGTTCGCCTTCAGACCGTGCTCGCCGCAGTACGCCCGCGCGCTCAGCCCGCTGGCTTCCCACCCCGCGATGCGCTCACGCCACGCCCGCTCGATCTCCGTGTTCCGCCCCCGCCCGCCGTCCCTGGGCTGCTCCGCCATCGCCAGCCTCCTTTCGAGGCCTCCGATCGTCGCATGTGCCGCGAGACGGCGCCAAGGCGTCGTTCGTCGAACGCTTACTCTCCACTCGCGCGCCGGCTGACCACGACAACCATCATGCGCGCAAGGGGGTTGCAGGGGGGGCCTCAGCCCCCCCTGCGCTCGCGCACCCATACGGAGATCCGAGTCACCAAGGAGCCCGGACGTCAACCGCGGGCCTTGGCAAGAGAGAGACAGAGAGAGAGCGAGCGAGCGCGAATCCGCGTCCGTGTCGATGCATCCACTCGATTCGTGGGATCGACCCATGCGCGCCGACATCCTCGCGACGCGCAAGCGCAGGGGGCTGAAGCGCCCCCCTGCAACCCCCCTCGCGGATGGACGATCCCGGGTGCGCCTTCGCGCGCGAATCATCAGTCGCGGACGCGCCGCGTCGGACGTGCGATCGCTCCTGGGATCCATGAGGCAATCCGAGCGCACCGACCTCGATGACCTCGTGGCCGTGGTGAGACACGCGCTCGCCGGCAGGCGAGGGCCGGGTGATGCACGCACCCGGCCCCCGTGTCGTTCCCAGTCCATCCGGCACCCTGATCCGGTCCGGCAGCGAGCGCTGCCTGACCGCGGCGCTTACTGCCCCTGCTGGATCATCGCCGCCTCGATGCACGCCATCAGCGCCTCGATGTTCCAGCCGACGCGCTGCATGCAGTCCGAGACCGTGATCGCCGAGTCGTCGAACGCGCAGTTCCCGGCGCCGGCACACGAGCCCCAGTTCGAGAGGATCTCCAGCACGTCCGTGAAGCCCACGTCGCCGCTCTCGTCGAAGTCGTACGGGCACGGCGCGCCGCCACCCGGGCACGAGCCCCAGCTGGCAAGGACCTGCAGCAGGTCGTTGAATCCAACCTGCCCGTCATCGTCGAGGTCGTACGGGCACGCGCTGCCCGGGTCGTATTCGTACGCGCCCATGTCCACGTGGCAGTTCTTCCGCCGCGCGGTCATGTCCAGGTCCGGCGTGGGTGCTTCGACGAACCCGTTCTGGTCAAGGTCATAGACGTCACGCCACCGCTCCAGCAGGATCTCGACGGTGTCGCCCGTGTCCCGGCAGGGACTGGTCGACTGGAGCCGGTAGTCCCGGTCGCGGGGGTCCGTCGCGTCGGGGTCCACGAACTCGGGGTCGTCGTCGATGTTTCCGGTATCGCAGTCGCTGTATTGCGGGATCCCGGCCTGATCGGTCTCGATGCAGGAGTGGCGGAGTCGTCCGAAGCCCTCGTCCGACTCGAGCTGTTCATGCGCCTTGGATGTCGATGCATCTCCATCGCTGTTTCCCCAGAGCACACTGTTCGTGATGTCGAGCACACCACGTCGACTCCGCACACCGCCCGTGCGACCGGTCCCGATCACATGGTTGTCGACGATCGTGCTGTTCACGATCACGATGGTCGCTGGTTCGCTGCCATCGCACGGATCATCCTCGTCACACAGGCCACACGACACTGTCTGCTCTGTCGTGTTCAGGATGGCGCCTACCTCCGCGAGGGCGCGATTCCGATGAAAGAGCGTGTTCAGAACCTCCGCGCGACTGGGCTGTTGCGAGAAGCCTCCCTGGCTGGTGTTCAGCAGCCCACCTGCCTTCTTCTCCGCGTAGTTGTCGAACACCTCACAGTTCCAGAGCCTGATTTCTGTCGGCAAGCCACCACCGAGAAGCGCCCCGCCGGCCGCATACACGGCACCGCCGTGCAACAGGACACGATTCTGGCTGAGAGTGCACCGCGTGAGGACTGTCCGCGACCCCTGCACGCGGCATCCGGCTCCTCCCGCGTTCTGATTCTCGATGTTCCCTCCCCGGCGAATCACGAATCCGTCGAGTTGCCGCTCCACGGATCCATCGAATGAGCGCACCACCGCGAACACGTTGTCCTGAGCACTCGGCTCTGTCCAGAAATCAGGAGTCTCCGGCAGCAGCCCATCCTCCAGGAACCCCGTCTGCGGATCGTCGTCGTCCTGGTTGAGATCGCCGCACAGGATGGTCACGTTCGCGGTGTGGTCGCGCAGATTGCCATCGAGTGGCCCCTCCGTCCCCGCGAACCCGCCGAAGATGGAGATGCCGTCGGACAGCACGAAACTGGCCTCCAGCGCGGCCGATCCCGTCAGGTGGCCCAGTTCCGACTGGTTCGGGAGATAGGGCGACTGCGTGTTGCCCTTGACCCAGATGTGGACGGCGGGCGGCGGATCCTCTCCGCCGAGGACACTCTCAGCCCGCGCGATGGCATCGCGAAGGTACTTGTAGGCCAAGGCGCCCCAGTCCTCACCATTGGCGTTCGGCGGCACCGCCTCTCCATTGTCGCCATCCACGCGGATGATCATCTGTGCGGTGACCGGCGCGCTCAGCAGCGCGCAGAGACACAGCGCCGGCAGAATCAGGATTGCCTTCATCATGTGACTCCAGGATGTTCAGTCCGCGCACGGACAGCCGATCACCCGCCGCCGCCGCCCACGCGGACGGCGCACCCGGCGGGAAATCCGGTCAGTCCGTCCACGCGGACAGCAGAAGCAGCAGATCCATCAGCCCCACCACGCCGTCACCGTCGATGTCCGATGGCACATGGGAGTGCGACCAGTCGTTGATGAGACGCATGAGGTCATCGTGATTCACTCGGCAGTCGCCCGTGACGTCCCCCACCTGGCGAAGAACCGGACGCGCGAAGTACATGGCCGATCGAAACGTCGGCGCTGGGCCGATGGCGTGACCCATCAGCGTGCCATCCGACCTGACCCCCATGGGCCGCTCGAGCCAGCGGAACGGATCGCCAGAACTGACCAGATCAGCCACCACCAGCGGACCGTCGGGCGTCAGGATGGCCGCCATGTGCTTGAGGTTGCCCACCTGCGGGTCCGGCATCGTGCAGGAGCCCAGGAGTTCGCCGTTCGGACCTTCGAAGCGAATGACACACCCGTTGGCACCCGGGTGCTTGGGCAGGACGATGGCATCAGAGTCATTCCAGATGACCGGGTAGAACGTCAGCGAGTCCGGGGAAGGCAGTGCCGCCGATCCGACAATGCGGCGCCCGTCCGGGCTCGATGAGCCGTATGCGCGGCCGGCCCACTTGGGCAGTGAGACTTCCACTGTCTGACCACCGAAGTGATGGAGCGGCCGCTCGCCCGGCGTTGCTGTCGCACCAGCACGTCCGACGAGCAGCCCGTTCTGCGATATCCAATAGAGCGAACTCTGCCCCTGCGACGACGGCCCGATGCTCGTCACCGTCCACGTCATGAAGTCCACGATCAGCCCGTGATACTGTCCCCCACCGGCGAGCGGCTTGTGCCGGCCGACCATCAGCCGGTCATCGTTCATCGCGAAGATCTCGCTCAGGTGACCGGGGATCGGCGTGAAGAGGATCGTGTTGTGCACCTGCGGGAAGTAGATGAACGGGCCGCCGTTCACGCCGGAGAGTGCCGTCCCCGCCACCTCGTCGTGGATGTTGATCGTGTTCGGCCAGAAGTGTGTCGCCCCCTGCGGTCGCGGAATCCAGGTGAACCCCGTCTCCGGCCGCCAGATGAACGGCAGCGTGTCATCGCCACCGCACGTCGACAGCCACCCGCACACGTGCCCGTGCTCGTTCATCGCCAGCGGGTAGATCATGCGCGTGAAACCGCCAGGACACGGCGGCGGGTACACCATCTCCACCTCGTACCGGCACAGCCACGTCTCCGGATCCGGCAGCGCGACAGGATCCGGCGGCGGGCCGGGCGGATCGGCGAGCGCTGCCGTGGCCAGCATGAGCACGCCCGCGCCACACACGGTTCCACTCGCACCCCGCCAGGGCCGGCGCGCGACCGCCCCGATGTTCTCAAGTGCTATGCGCACTCCATCAGCGCACCGTCGTACCGCCGTCGCTCCTGCGACCTGCGCGCACACACAACCCGCCAATTCCACGCCATCACCGACACCGGGACACTGTCCCATCGTCGTACCTCCCGGCCCGGAAGGGCCGCGCCTGTGACGGGCCCCCGCAACCGGGGCCCGTTCGGATGGGCCCGTTCGGATGGGCCCGTTCGGGCCGATCGTACAGCGGCCGGAACTGACCCAAGTCTCCCTGCCGGCCTGGAAAGACGTGCTCGGCGCGGGCAGAGGACACGGGCACCATACCTCGATCACGCCCGCTGTCAAGACGGTGCGCCGCGAATCTCCCCTGTTTTCTCCAGGCCACCCGCCATGGCGCCGAGCAGCCGTCTCGCGCAGGCGCCACGCACTCGCGCGCCGGCCGACCACCACCACCCTCCTGCGCGCAAGAGGGGTTGCAGGGGGGGCCTCAGCCCCCCTGCGCTCACGCACCCGTGCGGTGAATCTCGTGATCGGGGCGACATGAGGTCAACCCGAGTTCTTGAAAGACATCGAGCGATCGAGCACGCGCGCGCCCGCACGCATGAACGAGTCAATGACCTTGACGATGCACCAGGGCACCCCGCCGTGCACGGCATCGCGCTTTCGGGACACGCGAGCGCAGGGGGGCTGAAGCGCCCCCCTGCAACCCCCCTCGCGGATGGACGATCCCGGGTATGCCTTGGCGCGCGATCCATCGGTCGCGGACGCGCCGCGCCGGACGCGCCAGATCGGACGCGCCGTCGGCGCCAGAGGTCCTCGGCGTGCGACCCTGAACGCAATGCGCGAAGACACCACCACTCGCGCGCCGGCTGACCACCGCCACCATCATGCGCGCAAGGGGGTTGCAGGGGGGGCCTCAGCCCCCCCTGCGCTCGCGCAATCGAACGGAAGGCCGCATGATCATCGAGACCTGACGTCAACCCAGGTCCTTTGAGAAACATCGAGCGATCGATCACTCTCGCCCATGCATGAGTCAGCGACCTTGACGATGCACCAGGGCATGGCGCCGTGAACTTTCGCGCTCGCTGGGTCGCACCCTGCCGCCCACACACGCGCACCGCCCCGGTTCCTCCTCCTCTGTGCCCTCGGCGACCTCTGTGGTTGATCCTGCACGCCCCGCTCGCCCGCGTCAGGATGCGTGACCGGGCCACGAGTGCGCACCGTCCCCGCCGCATGCGTGCGCACGCCTGTGTGCAACGGCCGCTCCGGAGTCGAGCGGTGCTGCGGCCGACCGCGTGGACGGTGCGCTTACTGGTGCAGGTCGAATGAGCCGCGCACGCGCTCGCCGCTGCGCAGTTCGAGTTCGACCCACAGCCGGCTGTCCGCGGGCATCGGATCGGGCACGTCGGCATGCGCATGCCAGTGATTGAGCACGGACGGATCCTCCCGCTCGCCGCGGGCCCGCATGGCCCCGTCTCCATCCTCGGTGCCGATCCAGAACCGGACCGCGGTGATGCCGCTGACGTCCCCGTCCACCCGGACATCGATCGGGACATCTCCGCCCGCGGTGACCGCGCCCTCATCCCGCGCCGCGTGCACCTGGTACGCGCCGATCCGGGTCGTGCCCAGCTCGACCGGTTCGCCGTGATGGCCATAGCCGTGGCCGCCGGCCGCGTCATGGTCATGGTCGTGATCATCATGGTCGGCCGCGGCGGCGGGTGCCGCCGGGCGCGTGGCCGTCGGTGCCGGCGCTTCCTTGCCGCACGCGGCGAGCAGCGAGAGCAGCACTGCCGTACCGGCAGCGGTCGTGAGAGATGGCTTCATGCGTGTGTCTCCGATGCGGCACCGTTCGGCCGCGCGTGTGAGGCTCGGACCGGCACGCGCCGGTCCGAGAGAATGAGCATGCACCCCGCCGGAACGACGACGAGGTTGAGGAACGTGGACGTGATCAGTCCGCCGAGGACGACGATCGCCAGCGGCGCGAGCAGTTCGCTTCCGGGCTCGCCGGCGGCCAGTGCCAGCGGCACCAGTCCCAGCGCCGCGCTCAGCGCGGTCATCAGGATCGGTGACAGCCGCTCCATGGAGCCCTGCAGGATGGCGCGGTCCAGCGGCAGTCCGTCCCGCTCCATGAGTCCGCCGTAGTGATTGACCAGCAGGACGCCGTTGCGGATCGCGATGCCGAAGAGCGTCACGAATCCCACGAGGCTGGCGATCGAGACCACCGGGGCCTCGAACCGGCCGCCGCCGATGCCGAAGAGCGCGAACATGTTCGCGAACGGATGCGCCGGCTCCGTCAGGAGAATCGCGACGATGCCGCCGATCATCGCCAGCGGCAGGTTGAACATCACCAGCAGCGCTGCCCGGAAGGAGCCGGTCGCCACCTGGAGCAGCAGGAGCATGATCAGCAGTACGCCCGCGCCCATGATGCCGATCGTCCGGCTGGCCGACTGCTGCGCCTCGAACTGTCCGCCGTACGCCACCGTGCAGCCGGCGCGGTGGACGATCGGATCCACCCGTGCCTGGACCTCCCGCGCGACGTGCCCCAGGTTGTATCCCGGCGCGATGTTGCAGGAGATGACCGCCTTCCGCTGCGCGTTCTCGCGCGCGATCAGGTTGCTCGCCAGTTCGGGACCGATGTCCGCCACGTCGCCCAGTCGCACGCGGGCGCCGTCCCGTCCGCGCAGCAGCAGTCCGGAGACGCGCTCGATCCGGTCACGCTCGGCCGGATCCAGCCGCACGACGATGTCATACTGCCGGACGCCCTGATTGACACGGGCAGCCGTCTCCCCGGCGATCGCGATCTGTACCTGCGCCGCCGCCATGGCCGGGGTCAGGCCCGATGCGGCGAGATCGGCCGCGCGATACCGGATGGGCAGCGTGGTCACCAGGACCTCGCGATTCGCCGCGACGTCACGTGTGCCCGGCAGTCCCTGCAGTCCGGCCTCGATTTCCTGCGCCAGCCGTCGCAGGACCGCCAGGTCGTCGCCGAAGACGCTGATGGCGATGGCGGCGGGCGTACCGGAGAGGATGTGCGAGAGCCTGTGTTCGATCGGCTGGCCGATCATCGTCGTGATGCCGGGCACATCGTGAAGTATGCGATCGATCCCGTCGCGCACCACGGCCTTCTCGAAGCCGGGCAGGACGGTCACCTCGATCTCGGAACTGCTCACCGGCTCCGCGTGTTCATCACGCTCGGCGCGCCCGGTCCTGCGTGTCACGCTCCGTACGCCCGGGAGTTCGACCAGCCGCTGTTCGACGCCGCGGGCCAGTCGATCACTCTCGACCAGCGACGTTCCCGGCGGCGCCATGAGGAACACCGTGAACGTGCCCTCGTTGAACTCGGGCAGGAAGGAGGAGCCGAACGTGCTCCCCAGCCAGATCGTCAGCGCCGTGCCTGCGGCGGCAAGTCCCAGGACCGTCCGCCGGAAGCGCAGCGCAAGCCTGAGCGTGGGTTCATACCGCCGCTTCAGCCAGCGCACCAGGAACCCGTCACGGCCGTCGTGCCGGCCGAGGCGCCCGGCCAGCAGGTACCGGCACATCGCGGGCGTGACCGTCAGCGCCACCAGCAGCGACGCCATGATCGACACGATGTAGGTGATGCCGAGCGGGCGGAAGAACCGTCCCTCCATGCCGCCGAGGAAGAGCAGCGGCACGAAGACGATCGCGATGATCACCGTGGCGAAGACCATCGCGCGGCGGATCTCGTTGCTGGCGTCGTAGACGACGTCCAGCACCGGCCGCCGCGCATCAGCAGGGCGCGCCGCGTTCTCACGCAGTCTCCGGAAGACGTTCTCCACGTCGATGATGGCATCGTCCACGAGCACGCCGATGGCGATCGCCAGTCCGCCGAGGGTCATCACGTTGACCGTGAGCCCCAGGCCCCACATGGCCAGCAGTGCCGCGGCCAGCGAGAGCGGGAGGGCCGTCAGCGTGATGATCGTCGTACGGACGTTCAGCAGGAAGAGAACGAGTATGACCGCGACGATGATCGTCGCGTCCCGCAGGACCGTTGTCACGTTGCGCATGGACCGATTGATGAAATCCGTCTGCCGGAAGACCGCGCGGTTGATCCTGATTCCCGGGGGCAGCCCGGCGTCGGCCTGGTCCAGGACGCGATCAACGGCCTGCGTGAGCAGCAGCGTGTTCGCGCCGGGTGCCTTCTGGACCGAAAGCACCACGGACGGACGTCCCGCGTCCGCCGCGGTCCCCCGCTTCGGCGCACCGCCCAGCGCGACATCGGCCACCCGGCCGATGGTGATGGGCGCACCGTCACGCGTCCGGATGATCGTGGCGGCAATGTCGTCGACGGACCGGACGCGGGCGGCCTGTCGGATCGGGATCTCACGGTGCTCCACGTTCGGCAGGTAGCCGGCGCTTGCCGTGCTGTGTGACTCGCGCGCCGCGTCCACGACGTCACCGATCGTCAGCCCGTACAGGAGCAGATCCTCCTGGCGGACATGCACCTGGTACTCCGGAAGTTCACCGCCGATGGTCACGACCTGCGAGATCCCCGGCACCGCGAGGATCCGGTTGCGCAGATCGAACTCGGCGAACGCCCGCAGGTCCAGCGGCGGGACGCTCTCATCCGGAGACGACACCGCCAGCAGCATGATCTCGCCCGTGATCGACGTCATCGGGCCGATCTCCACGTGCACGCCGTCCGGGATGCGGTCCTTCGCCTCGGCAAGACGTTCGCCGACCAGTTGCCGCGCACGGTAGATGTCGGCGCCCCAGTCGAACTCCACCCAGACCATGGACAGGCTGATCGCGCTGGCGCTGCGGACGCGCCGCACGCCGGGCAGTCCGTTCACCGCCGTCTCGATGGGGAACGTGACGTACTGTTCCACCTCGTCCGCCGCCAGACCGCCCGCTTCGCCCATCACCAGGACCGTGGGGGCGTTGAGTTCCGGGAAGACGTCGACCGGCAGTCTCGGAAGCTGCCACGCCGCCACGATGACCAGGAGCAGGCCGACCAGCAGGACCGGCGCCGCGTTTCTGAGTGAGAATCCGATCAGGTACTTGAACATGGTTCAGTCCGTACAGGTGCGGCGCGTCCCTCAGTGCGGATCCGCATGCCAGGTCCCGTCCGCGTGGAAATGGCCGCCCCTGGTCGCGGTCCCGCTGGTTGCCAGCAGCAGCTGGTATGCGCCGTCCAGGACGATCTCGTCACCCGCGCGCACCCCGCTTTCGACGATCACCCAGCGGCCGTCATCGATGCCCAGGTCTGCCTCCAGCCGTATGACGCGATCGGGGTCGGCCGGATCGCGGCGGAAGATGACCGGCGTGAGTCCGTCGCGCACGACGCAGGAGAGCGGAATCGCCAGTCCACCCGCTGAAGCGCCGTCCGGCGCAAGTTCAGCGAAAGCGGAGACCCCCGCGCGCGCCCAGTCCGCCGCGGCGGACGGGGCGATGATGAGTTCCACGGTGCGCTGTTCCGGGTCCGCGCCGAGTCCCACGCGGACGACGCCGGGAATGCGCTGCTCCAGATCGTCCGACTTCGCGCGGATCGGCACGATCATCGCCGGCATGCCGTCGCGGAACCGGCCGAGATCCGACTGAAGCCCGAGCGCCCGGAAGCGGATCGCGCCCGGATCCACCGTGACGAGCACGATCCCGCCCCGATCGAGCCACGCGCCCGGCGCCGACGGAAGCGTCTCGACGACCCCGTCCGCGACGGCCCGGATCTCGATGCGGTCGATCGCGCGCCACAACGGCTCGGCGCGCCCCTGGCGATCCGTCATCGCCTCGAGCGCCTCCGGTGTCAGTCCCGTCACCGAGGCGGCCGAGTGCATCAGCAGCGCCAGGCGGAACGCCGCGCCGGCGGCCTCCCGCTCCAGTTCCCGTTCCTGGAGTTCGAGCTGCGCGTGCTTCTCCATGACTTCACCGAGCGCGGACCTCGCCTCGTTCAGGCTGATCCGCGCCTGCGCCAGTTCCTGGGCCCTGCCGCCTCCGGCCTCGGCAACCGCCTCGATCTGCGCGATGCGACCCGTCCAGATGTCGACCGCCTGCCGCAGCCCCTCCTCGTGCAGTTCATGCGCCCGCATCGTGGTATCGAGCGCTTCGCGGCGCGCGGCCGCCATCCGGATGGCCGAGATCGCCTCATCGATGGCGCGCTGCATGTCCAGCCACGCCGGGGACTCGACCCGCGCGAGCAGCGTGCCCGCGGACACCGGCTGGTACTGCTCCACGAGCAGTTCCAGCCGACCCTCCAGCGCCGTGTGGTACTCGCGTCGTGCCGTCGGAAGCCACTCGAAGCGCCCCGGAAGCCTGAGCGTGCCGGCCACCGCGCGTCGTTCCGCTCGCGCGAACGTGATGCCGAGGTTCCTCCGGACGGCGGAGGGAACGTCGACACGATTCGTGGGGGGCGTCATCCCGACCTCGGCCCCGGCCGATGCGGGCGCCGGTGCGGGCGCGCCGCGCTGCCTGCATCCCGGGACCATGCACAGAACGGCGATACTGATCAGCAGAAGGATGAACGGGTGTGTTCGTGTCGTCATGAATCACGCTCCATCAGTCCTGATTCCTGATCGTCCCCGAGCAGCGCGGACAGCCGTGCCGCCGCCAGGGATTCCCGACGGCTGAGGTCGATCAGCTGCCGGCGCAGGTCGTGGCTTCGGGCCAGCGCCTCGACGATGACGATGGCACTGCGCTCACCGAGCGCGATGAGCCGTCGCTCCTCCTCGAGCTGCGCGTCCATCAGCGGGATGAGTTCCGCTTCCAGGGCGGATCGGGCCTCGGCGAGTGCGGCACATTCGGCCCGCGTCATCGCCGCTTCGCCGACGAGGCGCTGGTGCATCGACTCGAATGCCGCCTGCGCTGCGTCGCGTGCCGCGCGCGCCTCGGCGATGCCGCGGCGGTTGCCGCTGAAGATCGGAATCGGCAGCGACAGCACGGGCCCGGCCTGCCACGCGCCCTGGTCGCGCTCGACGGACGGTCCGAACGTCAGGTCGGGATACTGCCGGAGCACCTCCAGGTGCAGTCGATGTTCCGACTCCGCATGCGCCGCGCGCAGGAGCGCGAGGGCCGGATGTCTCTCCGCCAGCAGCGCGGCGTCCGCCGCGGGGTCGGCGGTGGCCGAGCCCGCGCCCGGCAGCCACCCGCCCGGAGGAGAGACCTGCGGCTCCAGCCGGACCGCCGCATCCGGCCGCAGACCGAGAACCGCGCGGAGTCCGGCCTCGGCGCGGGCATGGTCGACGCGGAGCAGCGCGCGTTCGTGGTCGCGCGACAGGCGCTCCATCCGGACAAGGCGTGCTTCCGCCCGGCTGATCTCTCCCGCGGCCGCGGCGCGGTCCGCGAGGCGCTGCACGTCCAGGAGTCGATCGACCATCCCGCCGGCCAGGTCCGCCGCCAGTCCGGATGCGGACCAGTCGATCCACAGCGCGCGGACGTCGTGCCGGATGCGCCACTCCGCCTCCCGGACGCGCTCCAGCGCCAGCACGTGCGCGGCCCCGGCGCGAGCCCGCTCCACGTCACGCCGTCCGGTCAGCGGAAGCGTGAACCCGATCGTGCCGCCGATGATCCACCGGGACGGCACGTTCTCGAGCACGCGCAGGACACTGAGTTCAAGGACGGGATCATCCAGCGCGCCGGCGTGCTCCCATGAGGCCAGCGCCACCGCCGCCTCCGCGCGGATCTCGCGGAGGGTCGGGTTGAAGCAGAGCGCGACGATCTCCGCCTCCCACAGCGACAGGCCATCCTCCGGGCAGAAGAGTTCTCCTGCGCGGGCGCCGGACCTGCCCAGCGCCGCGGCGAACGCGCGCACCTCGTCACCGTCGGGCAGGCGCGTCGCCCACGCATCCATCATCTGCGCTGCGCTGTCCAGCGGCCTCGGGCTGTAGGACTGACAGCCCGTCATCGCGCCCGCGGTCAGCAGGAGCGCGAGCGGAATCCCTGTATGCACGATTCGATCTCCGGGGGAACAGACCGATCCGTCCGCCGCGCGGGCATGCCGGGAGCCGGCGGGCCCGACGGGCGACATTCCCTGCACATGCGATCGATGCACGGCGCGCCCACGCGCCGGCAGGACAGGAACGCCGTCCGACCGGTGCGCGCAGCGCGACAGGCGCACTCGCAGGGCGCGGGTCTGTCCGCTACACCTGGATGATCGTCGCGCGCAGCAGCGCGCGGTCCGACGGTGGCGATCCGCCCCGTGGGACAGCACCGCCGTGCCAGGGCGGCGGCTCCCCGTCGTCGCCGGTCAGCGCGGCGAATGCACCGTGGTGCGCCCCCGTGCCCGTGAGGACCGCCGCCGTGCAATCCGGCCCCTCCGGATACCGACCGTCCGTATCGATCGGCGCGGCCGTCCGGCCGTCCGACCGACACTCATCCACGCCGAGCGGCATGTCGAGGCAGGGCGCGTGGTGATCATCGTGATGATCAGGATGATCAGGATGATCAGCATGATCAGGGTGCCCCGTCGATCGCGACGCGTTCTCCTCGCAGGACGCGGCCGACCGGTCACCATGCGCATGATGACCGTGTCGATGCAGGCCATGCCGGTGATGGCGGCCGCCTGCATCGTGATGGGCGTGGCCGTGCGCCGTGGCGGCGGCGGAACCCGCAGACCCCGCGCATCCACTCCCGGCGTCCCGGCACCAGGCCACGAGGATTTCCGTCAGCCCGTGTCCGCCGCCGAGACAGACGCCGATTCCCCGCGGCGCGACGCCGAGCAGCGCCACGAGCACGAGCACGAAGAGCGCCACGCGGTTCGCGTTCGCCGAGGCGGAGGCTGATCTGGCCGGGAATCGAGTACGCACAGGGGTCGCCGGGACGATACGAAGCGACGCGGAGAGGCTGGAAGGCACGCGACCGGGCCGACCCGGCCTGGTCTGATCGGCCGGATCCCCCGGCCGGTCCAGCCCCCCGGCGAGGCTTCCATCCTACCGCGATGACGGATCGGGGCAAGCGCTGGGACGGGGCCGCCAGTCGTGGTCTTCGCGTCCCACGCTGCGCACCGCAGCACGCCGCCGCGCCACCCGGCACGCAGGCGCCCCCTTCGCTCCGTCGCGAGGCGGACGCCGGAGTGCGGGCGCCGTCCGGACCCGGCAGGTCATCCCGCGGACGCGGCGATCATCACGCGGTCCGCCAGCGTGCTGCCGACGATCACGCGCACCAGGCCCTCCGGAATGCGCAGGCGGACCGCGTCCGTCTCGATCGCTTCCAGCGTGGCGTTGTCCATCGTGCCGCCGACTTCCAGGCGCCGGACCTCGCCCGATCGCGTATTGCGCAGCCACGCTTCCGCGACACCGCGCGCCTCGGCCACGCCGGTCAGCACCCACTCGCTCCATGGAAACTGCGGCGGCGGAGGCGGCGGCGGCGGCGCGGGCCGCGGGCGCGGACCACGGTCCACCTGGCGGACCGGTTCCGGGGGCGGGGGAACACGGAACGGATTGGCGGCAAGCAGCGCCGCCAGCCGGTCCAGCCGCCTGCGGTCATAGAGCGGCGAGTCCACGTCGTCCCCGGTGGAGACACCGGGCAGGAAGATCGTGGTGAGCGTGACGGAGAGGACGAAGCGGTCGCCGCCGTCCTTCGCGTCCAGCCGGACGCGACCCATGCGCTTCAGCCACGGTTCCGCCTCGACGCGATCGACGACCGTGACGACCGTGTCGATCGGGCCTTCGCCGGTGAGCGTCGCATCGATCTCGATGAAGTCCGGCTCGTCGCGCAGCGATCGCCACGCCGTGCTCCGGGGCATGGCCGTCCGCGCGGGCGACAGTCGCGCCAGGGGTTTCGTCGTCGTGACGACCGGTCCGGCGAGGCCCGCCTCCTCCGCGATCCGGTTGAGGCGCGTCCGGAGTCGATGGTCGACCGTCTCGGCATCGGCACCGAGTGTCTGCGCCGCGATCGATCGGAGGCGTGCCTTCGCTTCCGGCGCCTCGTTCTCGGCACGACGTGCCACCTCGATGTTCCGCCGGAGCGCGTCGATCCGCTCGACCGCCTCGGCCCGCGGTGCGACCACCGTGCGCATCACGACCGATCGACCGACGAAGACGCAGATCGCGCCGCCGACCACGATCGCCGCCATGGACGACAGGCGCATCACGGCGCGCTCTCCCCGGCGGCGTCCGCAGGCGCATCGTCGACGGGCGCCGTCGGGCCATCCGGCGGTTCAGACGGTGCAGGCGATCCGGACGGTGCCGCGCTCCCGGGGATCGACCGGTCGGTCGAGAGTTCGTACGTGAAGCGATACGCCAGCCGCCGCCCTCCCGCCGCATCGGCGCCGCCGGAGCGGGCGCGGTACTCGGGCGCCGCGACCAGCCGGTCACGCACCGCATCGGCGTGCGCCCGCGTCCGCGCCTCGCCTTCCAGCACGATCGAGATCGGGCGCGGCGCTGACCAGCGTCGATCGCGGCGATCGTATTCCACGCCGCGCATCGGCGCCGATCCCGTCCACGCATCCAGCACCGCGTCTTCACGCGCCGGAAGCATGCCGGCCAGCGCATCCAGGTGTCCGAGCCAGTCCACGCCCGTGCCGGTCCACGCGTCGATGTGACGGAGGCGCAGGACGTCGCGGTCGAAGCGGGCGCGGATCGGCGCGAGCGTCATCAACTGGGACTCCAGCCGCGCCCGCTCCCGTTCGAGCGCCCCGAGGTCGCGACGGACCGCGGTCCACGCCCCCAGCATCACCACGAGCGCCGCGCCCGCCGCCATCATGACGCGGCGGCGC
The DNA here is from genome assembly GCA_019636755.1 of Phycisphaeraceae bacterium. GTDB lineage: Bacteria > Planctomycetota > Phycisphaerae > Phycisphaerales > SM1A02 > JAHBWZ01. Next base: position 53,887 of record JAHBWZ010000004.1, read on the forward strand.
CGTTGCGCGCGGCGATCGACGGGTCGGCGCGGATGCAGGAAATCGATCTTCTCCAGCGAGGCCAGCGACTCCAGCAGCACGCCGGCCAGCGGCCACACGCGATCGATGTCGGCCGCTCCGCCGTCGACCAGCGGATGATCGCGCAGGACCTCGGTGACGATCTGGAGCGCCTCGCCGATGCGTGGCGCCGCGAGGCGCGTGAGCGATTCCGGCCCGAGCACGACGGCGGTGGGCACGTCTCCCGTTCCGTCGGCGAAGCGGAAACTCATCCAGGTCCGCCTGGCCTCCGTGACGAGCGCATCGGCAACGGCGATGTCCGTCCCCGCCCGCGCCACGTCCGCGCCGCGCGAGAAGCGCACGGAGCCCTCCTCCACGACGCAGAACTCCGCGCCGGCGTCGGTGAGTTCCACCGCGAAGAGCGAGGGGCCCTGATCGGTCCCGCACGTCCGCAGGAGCGCGGCGATGCCCATCGAACGCAGGGTGGCCCGCTCCAGTTTCAGGCCGGCCTCGCGCAGCACGGTCCGCGTCCACTCGAGCAGCGACCGCGGCACGCCGGCCGCGACGACCACCGTCGACGCACTCTCCTGCGCCACGGGGACGAAGTCGATGACGGCGCTGGCCGGGTCGAAGGGCAGTTCCCGCTGCATCGAGAGCCGGACCATCTCGGGCAGTTCATCCGCCTCGGTGGTCGGCATCACGAGTCGCTTCAGGCCCACCTGTTCACGCGGAATGACCGCCGTCGCGGCGAGCCGGGGGATGCGCTGTGCCTTCAGCAGGCCGCGCAGCCACCGCCCCACCGCCACGCCGTCCTCCCGCTCGATCTCCGCGGGAATCGTCTCCACGATCACCTGCGCGATGCGCAGGATGGACCCGTCGCGCCGGGCCCGGACCAGCCGGACACGGCGCTTCTCGAACTCGACGGCGATGGCTCCTCGGGCGCGCATGCGGAACTCACACGGTATCGAACCGGGGATCGTCCGGTCGCGAAAGGATCGCGATCCATCGACCGAGGCGGCGCCCGCCTGGTCCGCCCGACCCGGGCGCGGGGCCCGGCGCCGCATCCGATCCGTCGGCAGGCGGAGCCGCATCGGCCGGGACGGGCGTTCGACCGCCTGCCGGATCGAGTGGCCTCGCAGGTCCCGGACGGTCCGGCAACCGAGGCGCGGGACCAGGCGGAGGAGACAGACGCTGATCTCGCCCCGGGGCCGCGGGCGGCCGCGATCCATCACTCGGCGCAGACGCCGGTGGATCGATCGACGGATCGGCGGCATCGGACCCGGGGTCGTCGTCCCATCCGGTCATCCGTGCATCCTCCGCGGCGTCGGCGCGGCGCGGATCTCCGCCCGGCATCCGCATCGCGGTCAGCGCCCGGGCCAGCGGATCCCAGGTCACCTCGCGGAGCAGGGCGACGCGCGGCGACGGATCGACAAGATCGACCACGAGATCGAACACGAGCGGTCCGCCGCCGGGCAGGATGACCGACTCATCATCCACGGACGTCACGTACGCGGCGATCCGTACCCGGTGGATCCATGAGCGCGTCGTGACCCGGTCGCACAGGTCGACGTACCGTTCCCCGTCGATGATCCCGCGGGCGCGCAGCCAGACCGGTGACCACCGCTCATCGGCGCTCAGCGCGCTGCGCGCCTGCACGACGGCGGTGGCCTCTTCCTCGGTGAATCCGGAGCCGCGCAGCGCTTCGATCGGCGCATGGTTGATGTCGATGCGGCCGAACCGCACCAGCGTGTCGTCACCGGCCAGCGCGTCGAGCGTCTCTGCCCAGCGTTCCAGGGGCAGGTTGAACCGCAGGAGCACGGCGGCGATGTCACGATCGCTGCCCAGTGCGATCCCCTGCTCCATCAGGCTCTGCACGACCCGCCCGGAGCCCTCTCCGAATCGCTCGTCCAGCCGGCGGCCGAGTTCGTCGGACCATGATCCACCCAGCCCGATGCGCCGCACACCGCTGCGCTGCAGCTGCGGTGCGGCGCTGAAGACCGTCACCGCCTCGGCGAGCCCCGAGGCGCCGCCGGCGCCCAGCCGCTCGCGCAGGCGGTCGCGCAGGTCCGCCTCGGCGCCGCCGGCCTGGCGGCGGAAGTCCGGCGGATCATCGTCCCCCAGGAGAATGGCATCGGTCATGCCGGGCACGACCAGGAGTTCGTCCACGTCCGCGAAGTGACCCACGCGGGCGCGATGCGCCACGATCGCCTCCGCGAGTTCCGTCGTGACGAGCCCGGTGGCGGCCAGGTCGTCGGCCGATGCCAGGTTGAGATCGAGACCGGCGTTCTCCGGTCGGATCACGCGGCCCGCGTCGGACGCGGCACCGCCGGGAAGCGGCAGAAGCCGGACCCGGAAGACCTGCGCCCCGTCTTCGGCGATCACGAACGAGGACTCGACCGCCGGCAGTCCGCCGTTCAGGATCGAGTCGCGACCGGCGGAGAGCGCATGCATGACAACGTCAGCGCCGGAGAGCGCCGCGAGCCGCAGCGCGGAACTCCGGCGCCGCGCGGCCTCGGCGACGGACTCGGACTCGAGGGTCACGAGCAGCGACGAGGCGAGCAGGAGCGCCGAGATCCCGATGACGAGTGTCGTCACGAGTGCCAGGCCGCGCCGCCGGGTGCTGCGCGCACGGCGCCTCCGGTGCATCGCGGTGACCGGGCGCGTCACGGCTCGATCTCCTCGTCCGCCAGGCGCGCATCCGGGATCACGAAGACGCGCAGTCGATCGGGCCGGGGAAGTCCGAAGTCCGAATCGCCGAATCGCTCCGGATCATCGGTGGCGGAGAAGGCGGCGGAGAAGGCCGCGGAGTCATCCGCCGGGTCCGGTTCTGCAGCGCTCCCGTCCGGCAGTTCCGCGTCCATGCCCTCCGCGTCGTCATCGCGTTCGATACGCGCCGGATCGCGCGGATCATCGAACCAGATCGCGACCTCGACCAGGCGCGGCAGCCCGCCGTCGCGCGCGCTGTCGATGTCGCGCCGCCACGCCCTGCCGTCGTGGAAGCGGAATCGCGTGAAGCCGACTCCGCGCGCCATCTCGCGGGGCGCGGGGTGCCCGTCGGCCCGCCCGCGCCAGGCGAGCAGCACGCCGTCGGCAGCGCGCAACACGCGGCGCTCGGGCATCCCGCGGCCCGCGGCCGCGCCGGCCGAGAGCGGCGGCACGGTCCACGCGAGGAGTTCGATCGATCGCTCATCGCCGCGCAGGCCCGGACCGTGCTGCGGATGCGATGCCATGGCCGCGATGAGCGATTCCTCGAGCAGTTCGAACGCCGCCGAGATCCCGGCGTCTCGCTCCTGGATCCGGACCGCCGATTCACGGGTGCTGACGAGATCGGCGAAGAAGAGGAAGAGCGCGCCGAGCAGCATCGCCAGCAGCGCAATCCCGATCACGACCTCCAGCAGTGTGAGCGCGCGGCGTCTCATCGAGGGCCGACTCCCGCCGCCGGGAACGAGGGAAGCGGATCCTCGACGACCTCCTCCGGGATCCCGTCGAGCAGGTCATCCGCCTCGTACGAGGACTCCGGAACATCACGCAGCCGGAGCAGCCGGCGGACGACGGCATACGACTCCGGTCGCGCCGGATCGTCGCCGAGGCGGACCTCCAGTTCGACCAGCGAAAAGCCGTCGAACGGCGCCGCCGTCCACGACGCCCGGAGCGTCCAGCGCCGGTCGGCGAAGAGCAGCCGATCCGCAGGATCGTCCCACGTCACGGTGCCGACCGTGCGGAGCGCGGTGCCGGGCACGCGAAGGTCGGCGAGCGTGACGACGCCCGCCTCCAGTTCGGCGAGTCGCGACTGGGCCAGGTCGAGCGCCACGGCATCCAGATGCATCCGTTCGACGGACCGCAGGCCGTCACCGACGACGCGCAGCGAGACCGTCGCGGCAAGCACGAAGAGCGCGATGGAGACGAGCATCTCCAGAAGAATCGCCGCGTCTCGGCGCCGATCCACGGCGCCCGCCCGCCGCGACGATCGGGCGCGGGACATGTTCACGGGCCCGGCTCCGCGTCCGCCGCGCCGGCCGGCGGTTCATCACCGCCGGACTCGATGCGACCGGTCAGCGCGTCGATGTGGAGCATCGACCACCGCCCCCCTTCGCCGAGCACGACGATCGGTCCGGGCACGATCGCCGAGCCATCGGGCAGGAAGACGGCGATCGCAGCACGATCCGGGATCGCGCCGATCTCCGAGCCGTCCGCACCGCGCGCCATGGAACCGTCCACATCCGGCGCCAGGCGTGAGAGCCGGATCCGGGCCGGCAGCCGGCGCGTCGCCCATGCCTCGGGCAACGGCCGGGTCAGGTCCGCGGCAAGCCCGTCGATGTCGAGCGCCGGCGCCGGATCGTCGGTGGTCTGCCCCGCGAGCGTGGAGGGCAGGTCGTCCGCCGGATCCGCAGCCAGCGGCCCGTCGAGCAGCGGGATGATCTCCGTCAGCGCCTCTGCCGGGGCATGCGCTTCGAGCCATGCGTCCTGATCGTCATGCCGGTACATCACGACCACCGCCTCGCCGTCGGCACGGGCGATGGATCGCGCCAGTCGAAGATGCCCCGTCACCGCCGCCGCGCCTTCGCGGAAACGACGCTCGGCAAGGAGCCCGGTCGTCTCCGGCAGTGCGATGGCGAAGACGGCGGCGATGATCGCGACGACCAGCAGCGTCTCGAGCAGCGTGAGCGCCCGCCGCACCACCGGGGATCGGCCCCGCTCAGCGCGGCGTCGACTCGGAGAGACCTCCGGAGTCGAACGTATCGAAACCTTCCCGCATCTCACCGCGCTCATCCAGCATGAAGAGGTGATTGTGGATGTCGTCCTCGGTGCCTTCCTCGCCGTCCGGGCCCGGAGAGACGATGTCGAATGGCGCCGTTTCCACGAGCGTGCTCGGAGCGCGGTACACCCATTCGTTGTCCCACGCATCCCGGGGCAGCGGCTTCTCGAGGTACGGGCCGCGCCACTTCACGGTCTCCGTGTCCTCCAGCGACTGCCGCGACCAGAGTGACGCCAGACCCTCGTCCTCGGTCGGGTACCGGCCGAGATCCAGGTTGAAGCGACGCATCGCGTTCACCATCTGCTCGACCTGGACCTTGCTGAGGTCGATCTTGCTCTGGTCACGGGCGGGGAGCAGGTTGACCACGACAACGCCGGCCAGTGCCAGCATGATCGCGATGGCGATCAGGAGCTCCAGAAGCGAGAAGGCCCGCCGGGTCCGCCGGATGCGGCGAGCGCGGTGGGCCGGGGACGCGGCATGCCCGTCGGAACGGGCGTCGATGCGGGGACTCGTCACGGTCGATGACTCCGGTCTGGCTGAGCAACGGAACGGCGGGAGATCCGCGCGAAGGCGGCATTGTAGGAATCGGCGCGGTCGCAGCCGACGCGACAAAGTCCGGCTCGCCTCGTCCGCCGGCCGGGGTCTACCAGCAGGCGGGCGGCCGGGGTGCATGCGGGCGGGCCCCGGCGCGCCTTCACCGGACCATCACCGCCCCCGGGTGGACGGCGCCCGCCGCCCGCGCGGCCCGGATGCGCCAGGGGGCGCCACTGGACCTCCACACACTTCATTCCGAGACTGCCGCCATGCCGCCCGACGCCGCCCACCCGCATCCCCCCGCGCCACGGGCGCGTCGATTCACGCACATCCGCGACCACCGGGGCGCGTGGGTCGTCCCGGTTCCGGCCTCGAGGCTCGGCAGGGACGGGATGCCTGTTGCGGCCCCGACGCTGGGCGCGCCGGCGGTCCTCGCCGCCGTGCTGACCGGCGCGATGACGATCGGCGTGGCGCTCGGCGCGGTCGCGCTGGTGCAGTACGTGCTCTGGCCGATCGGCCAGCGCGCCTGGGCATTCGGCGCGTTCCCGAGGTTCGGAACCCCCGTGATCGTGGTGATCGCGGTGGTTCTTGCCGGCCGGTTCGTCCGCCTGCCCCGGCTCGAGGCCGTGGCCGGAGGTCGGCGCTTCATCGACCAGGCGCTGCGGCAGGGCCTCTGCGCGTCCTGCGGCCACGGCATCGGCGGACTCCCTGCACAGACGGACGGCTGCATCGTCTGCCCGGAGTGTGCCGCGGCGTGGCGATCGGACCGGATCAGATCGCCGATCGCATCCGGAGGATCGGGACCACCAGGGCCATGAAGATGAAGAACACGACACCGCCGATGAAGAGCAGGAGAATCGGCTCCACCAGGCTCATCACCGCGCCGAGCATGCGCTCGATGCGCGTCTCCAGCCGCTCTGCGGTGGAGAGCAGGACGGTGGGCAGATTGTTCGCCGCTTCTCCGACCGAGATCATCTCGACGATCTCATCGCTGAACAGGCCGCATTTCGAAAGCGGCTCCGCGAGGGTGTCACCCGCCCGGACGGCCTCGATCGCGTTGTCGATGGCGTGCTCGAGGATCGGGTTGCCCGCGGCGTCCCGGCTGATCTGCATCGCCTGGATGAGCGGGATGCCGTTCTGAAGCATCGTGCCCAGCGTGCGCGTGAACCTGGCGACGGCGGTGGCGCGCAGCAGCGGCCCGATGGCGGGCGCCCGCAGCAGCAGCCGGATGCCCTCCAGCCGGACCGCGGGACGTCGAAGGAGCGCCGGGAGAATCGCCGCCAGCACCACCAGGCCGCCAAGCAGCAGCAGTCCGTGATTCGACAGCAGGTCCGAGGCGCCGAGCAGGATCTTCGTCGGCACCGGGAGTTCGATCCGCCCGAAGACATCGCGGAACTGCGGCACCAGGAAGACAAGTGCCCCGGCGACGACCGCGGTCCCGACCACCAGCAGGATGACCGGATAGACGAGCGCGGCCAGGAGCCGCGCACGGAGCGCCGCCTGGCGTTCCAGGAAGACGCCGAGGCGCTCGAAGACGGACTCCAGGAATCCACCGCGCTCGCCCGCGCGGACCATGGCGACGTGGACCGAGGGAAAGACCGCCGGCTCCCCGGACATGGCATCCGCCAGCGCGTCGCCGTCGGCCACGCGGTCGGCGATGCGCGACATGACCTCCGCCAGCGGCCGATCTGCCCGGCTCTTCCCCAGCAGGCGCAGCCCGCGAAGCAGCGGCACGCCCGACTGGAGCAGGTCCGCCATCTGGCCGTAGGCCCCGGCGATGCGACGGGTTGCGATCCGGCGGCCGCGCCGGCGATCCCGCACCGCCCGCACCTCGACCGGCGCGAGCGAGCGCGACTGCAGCTCCGAGAGCACCGCCTGTTCACTGGCACCGGCCAGTTCGCCGGTCACGCGCCGACCGGCCGGATCCCGCGCCACGAACGCGAAGGTGGGCATGGCGGCATTATGGACGGTGCGGGCATTTCGATCACGCCCCGTTCCCGCGTCGAGGCCCTCCGGTACAGTGCGGACGTTCCGGAGGGTGGACCGTCGATGCTCGTTCCGTCGGTGACTCGCTGCATTCCGGCCCCGGTCGTCCCGAGGGGCATGCTCACCCTGGTCATCGCTTCATCTGCCGCCATGTGTGCGCCCGGATCCACGCCAACGACCTCAGCGACCGCCGGACACGGTGCTGTTCCGGAGATCCGTGACACGGTCGGCGCGGGTCACGCCGCGCCGGGTCCGTCGATCCTCGTCCGACTGGCGCACCACGCGACGCTTGCCTGTCCGGACTGCCTGCTCGTTCATGCGGATGCGGCGGCGCCGCCGGTGCTGCACGCGCAACTCGCCGCGCTCGGCGCCGCGCTTGCCTCGCTGCGCGCCGATGTCGCCTGGTCGGAGTCGGGGCCGGACGGGCGCGCGTTCATCGTCGGCACGTACGACGACGAACCCCACGACGCCGTGCCGCGCCTGCACGTCTTCCCCGAGTGGCGCCGGCCGCAGGAGCGCGTGGACCTGGAGGGCGTGCGACGCGCGTGGTTCCTCGGTCCTCGGCTGCTCGGCCTCGATCCTGATCCGCTGCGACCGCCCGCGGCCCTGCAGGCCGGTGCGACGGACCGCGGCGCGCCGGAGCCGTGGACGGACACGACGGCGTTCGTACTCGACGTCGCTTCGCCGACGATCGTGCGCCGGATCGATGGCGTGCGGCCCAACCTCGTCCGTGGCGATGCATCCGGCACGCTCCTCGCCGTGTCGGCCGACGGCATGCAGGTCCTGCACGGCGCCGGGACCGCCGCGCCGGCGCCGATGGTCACCCTGCACACCGGTGAGATCACCGAACTCGCGATCCTCCAGGGAGGCGCCGTCATCCTGCTGAGCGTGGAGGATCCGGGACTGGGCGGCCGGATCCTGACGCTGGTACCGGATCACGCCGAGGGCGCATGGCACATCGCGTCGTCGCTGCCCGGGCGGCTGCCCGCGGGCGGCGGAAGGATCGATGACGGCCGCGCCTTCATCCGCGAAGACGCGCGCCGGGCCGGCCCGTACCGCATGCTCGCGGTCGACCGCGCCGGGCATGCCTCCGCCGCGGGACCGCCCGGATTCGACAGCCGGCTGGAGCGTCCCGTCTCGGTTTCGCCGTGCAGCCGATTCGCCGTCACGGTCCGCTACCGGGCCGAGGGCGGACGCACGCACACGGTTCGCGCGATCGACCGGGGCGTGCATGGCCCACTTCCTCCCATGCCCCCCGGGGCCGATGACCTTCGCCCGCTCTGGCTCGAGACCGGGGGCGGGGCCTCGGGCGGCATGATCACCGGCACCGCGCAGCGCGCGGCACCGTGACGGCGCCCGCGGGCATCGGCGCGCGCGGGATTCCGCGGGCCGGGCGGCGGCGCCGGTTGCCGATGCTCACGCCGGATGCGACAGTCGGGCCCGATGCAGCGCCCGATCCAGAGCCGGACCCGGAGTCAGGACCACGTCCCGTCGCGCGCCGATCGATGGCACGACATCGCGGTGCTCGCGACCGCGACGATCATCGTGCTGTCGATCTCGCTGGCGCTCATCCACCTGGTCCGCGCCCCCCTTCCGCTGCTGGCGCGGGGCTTCGTCCCGATCGTCATCTTCCCGGCGGCGATGCTCGTCGGCTTCAGGATCTACCGCCGGGTCCTCTTCCCGCGGCTCCGCGTGCCGATGCCGGACCAGGCCCTGCTCTCATGCGTCACGATCGGCGGCTCGGTCCTGGTCGGGCTGCTCGCGCCGCCGTTCCTCGGATTCCCGGTGGGATTCTCGTTCGGCTTCAGCATCATGGCGCTGATCGGGATCATGTTCATCTTCACCGCGCTGGCGGTGCGCCGTGGATCATCACGGCACTGCGCCTTCTGCGGACATGAGTTCGCCCCGACGGAGATCTCCCCGGCGCGCTGCCTCGAGTGCGGGAGGTCCACGATCCTCAAGCCGCTCGAGGGGCGGCCCTCGCCATCGCGCGGCGTGCTGTGGGCGGGCATCGTGCTGACCCTGGTCGGCCTGTCGAGCTACCTGGTCGTGATCCCGGGTATCGGAAGTGCCATGGCCGGCGCCACGCCGACCTGGTTCCTGCTGATGCATGCCAGGCACGGCACCACGCAGAACGAGACCCACACGCTCTGGAATGAACTCGGCACGCGCACGCTCACCGCTGAACAGCGCGAGGACCTTGTCCGCAGACTGCTGGACCGCCGGCGGCGCGAAGGCCGCCTCGGCTTCAGCAGCGCGCCCTGGCTGGATGCCCAGGTCACCCTGCTTCCGCCGGACTCCCCGCTGCTCGAGCGCGCCTGGGCGGAGACGATCGAGCCGCGCCTCGAACTCCCCGCCCGCGCGGCCGCGGGGCAGGAGATTCCATGGCGCCTCGCCGGCACCTACCGGCTCGGCCCGGTCGGCACGACCTGGGGGCACGTGCGGGTGGTGTCCATCGAACTGGACGGCGTGCCGATCGACGGCGCGCCATCGCCCGACGACGACTGGCTCTTCGGCCTGTACCTGGGTTCTCCGGGCGACCAGCCGAGGACGCGTCCTCCATCCGGCACGATTCCGCCGCAGCCGCCGGGGACGTACCGGGTCACCGCCCGGATTGTCCATGCGATCACGCTCTCCGGGACCATGCCACCGAGCGGGACCGCACCGCCGCCGCCGCTGTCCGACGTGGCTGCCGCACCGCCGCCACCACCGCCCCCGGTGCTCTGGTGGCGGGAGTCCGTGGTGGAGCGGGAGATCCGCGTCGAGCCGCGCGAGGATCGATGACGGACCGCGCGTGCACGCCGCGACGCGACGCCCTGCGCCGTACCCCCTGCCGCTCACGTGCCACCGCCCGAGGCCACCACGCCGGCGGCCCGTGACCCGGACCTACTCCTCCCCCTCCCGGAGCCGCGCCAGGACGGAGAGGTCTTCCAGCGTCGTCATGTCCTGGCCGGTATCGGCGCCCGCGGCGACGTCGCGGAGGAGCCGGCGCATGATCTTGCCGGAGCGCGTCTTCGGCAGCGCGTCGGTGAATCGGATGACGTCCGGCTTTGCGATCGCGCCGATCTCCTTCGCCACGTGCTTCGCGAGGTCCGCCCGGAGGTCGTCGCTGGGCGCGAAGTGCGGCTCCAGCGTGACGAAGGCGGCGATGCCCGTTCCCTTGATGTCGTGCGGCATGCCGACCACGGCCGCCTCCACGACGGCGGGGTGGGAGACGAGCGCCGACTCCACCTCCATCGTCCCGAGGCGATGTCCGGAGACGTTGATGACGTCATCCACGCGGCCCAGGATCCAGAAGTACCCGCGCTCGTCCCGGTGCGCTCCGTCACCGGCGAAGTACATGCCCGGGATGCGTGAGAAGTACGTCTGGATGAACCGCTCCCGATCGCCATGAATGCCGCGCAGCATGCCCGGCCACGGCCGACGGATCGCCAGCAGGCCGCCCTTGCCGTGCGGCAGTTCGGCGCCGCTCTCGTCCACGATCGCTGCGTCCACGCCGAAGAAGGGCAGCGTGCACGACCCCGGCACCGTCGGCGTGGCGCCGGGAAGCGGCGTGATCATGTGGCCGCCGGTCTCGGTCTGCCACCAGGTGTCGACGATCGGGCAGCGCCCGCCGCCGATCGTCTCGCGGTACCACATCCATGCCTCGGGATTGATCGGCTCTCCCACCGAACCCAGCACGATGAGGCTGGAGAGATCGTGCTTCCGCGGCCACGCGTCGCCCCACTTCATGAATGCCCGGATGGCCGTGGGCGCGGTGTAGAACTGCGTCACGCGATGACGCTCGACGATGTCCCAGAAGCGGTCGGGCTCAGGGAAGTTGGGCGCCCCCTCGTACATCAGCGTCGGAACGCGGTTGGGGAGGACGCCATAGATGATGTAGGAGTGCCCGGTCACCCAGCCGACGTCCGCCGTACACCAGAAGACCTGCGCCCGGTCCGGTCGGAGGTTGAACACGGTGCGCGCCGTATGCGCGGTGTAGACCATGTACCCGCCGGTCGTGTGCATGATGCCCTTGGGCTTCCCGGTCGAGCCCGACGTGTAGAGGAGGAAGAGCATGTCCTCGCTCTCCATCGGCTCGCATGGACAGTCCGTCGGCTGATCGTCGACGAACTCATGCCACCATCGATCGCGCCCGGGTGTCATCCGGACGTCGTTGCCGCAGCGGCGCAGCACCAGGACATTCGTCACGCCGCCTGCGATCGCGGCGCCCTCGTCCACGTTCGCCTTGAGCGGAACCAGGTGACCGCGACGCCATGCCCCGTCGCAGGTGATGATCGTCCGGCTCTGCGCATCCTGCACACGGTCGGCGATCGCCTGCGCCGAGAAGCCGCCGAAGATCACGGAATGCGGCGCGCCGATCCGTGCACAGGCAAGCACCGCCACGGCAAGTTCCGGGACCATGCCCATGTAGATCGTGACGATGTCACCCCTCCGGACGCCCATCGCCTTGAGCGCGTTCGCGCAGCGGCAGACCTCCCGCATGAGTTCCGCATAGGTCAGCCGCCGGATCTCGTAGCCCGATGGTGACGCCGGCTCTCCCTCCCAGATGAGCGCCGGTGCCTCGCCGTGTCCCCCCTGCACCTGTCGATCGACGCAATTGAAGCACAGGTTCGTCCGACCGCCGGCGAACCACTTCGCATCGGGCAGCGACCACTCCAGGACCCGGTCCCACGGCCGGAACCAGTGAAACGCACGGGCCGCTTCGCCCCAGTATCCCTCCGGATCCTCGATCGATCGCCTGTGCATCGCGCGATACGCTTCCAGCGAAGTCACGTACGAACCGCCGATCCGCTGCTCGAAGTCCGCCGGCGGCGGGAAGATCCGGGACTCGTGGAGAATCGTGTCGATGCTGGTTCGTTCAGCCATGCGGCGGATTATGCACGATGCGATCCGGCCGCGCCCACCCGGAGCACCTGGTCCATGTCCAGTCCCGACCGACCGATCATCGCCGACCTCCGGCCCGCACCGGACCCACCGGTGGTCCGAGCGCGCCCGCGCCGGCTCCGGCGCCTGCTGCGGGTCGCGCTCGTCGTCTTCGTCGCCTGGTGCGTGATGACCATCACGCTGCAGGAGTTCGTGATCTACCCCGGCACCTGGACACGGCGCGTACCGGTCTCCGCGCCGGCCGGTGCGCAGGTCCTGGCGACAGACGTCGCCGGGCCTGATCGACCCGTCGTCGCGTGGCTCTTCCATCCGCCCGCGCGCGGCGCGGACGGCCCGTCGGCACCGGTGCCGCTCGTCGTCTACTTCCATGGCAATGCCGAACTCATCGGCGATCACCTGGACCTGGCGCAGTCGCTCACGGCACGCGGGTTCGCCGTGCTGCTTCCCGAGTACCGCGGCTACGGCGGCTGCGGCGGCTCACCGGGCCAGCGCGAACTCCGCGAGGACGCGCAGGCCTTCATCGACCTGGCCGTCGCCGGCGGCGGGGTCGATCCGGATCGCATCGTCTACATCGGCCGATCGCTCGGCGGCGGCATCGCCGCAGACCTGGCCGCCGCCCGTCCGCCGGCCGCGCTCGTCCTGGAGCAGACCTTCGCCAGCGTGCGCGCCATGGCGCTGCGCGCACTCGCCCCGCCCTTCCTGATCCGCCACCCCTACGAGACCGATCGAACGCTTCCGGCGTACGAAGGACCCGTGCTGCTGGTCTGCGGCAGTGAGGATCACATCGTACCGCCGGGTCACATGCATCGACTGCGCGAACTCCGCCCCGACGCGCTGTGGCTCGAGGTCCCGATCACGCACTTCGACCTTCCCAGGCGCACGCATCCGGAGGCATACTGGAAGATGTTCGACGCGCTGACGGAAGGGATCGTGGCGCCGAAGCATCAGGGATGACCGCCGGGATCTACCGTCGCTTCTTCTTCCGCGGCGCGGCGGACCTGCCGCCCTTCGTCTGTGCCGATTTCGACTTCCGGGGGGCCGTCGCGTCGCCGCGCCGCCGCGGTGCGCCGCCTTCCGACTCACCCCGATCGGCGCGCTGGGCAACGCCGGTGAGTTCCAGGGTCAGATGGCGCGCCGCGGTGTCGACTTCGACGATCCGGACGCGGACCATGTCACCGACACCGACGGACATACCGCTGCGCCCGGCGGTCAGGCGGGCCGTCGTGCGATCGACGCTCCACCGATCCTCGCGCCCCTGCGACTGCGGCAGGTGTGCCGGCGGCACCAGTCCATCCACGAGGTACCGCTCGATGGACACGAAGACGCCGCCACCGCCGACGCCCGTGACGAGACCGGGAAACTCCTCGCCCAGGTGCTTCTCGGCCAGGTGCTGCAGTACGAGGAATGTCCGGAGCGACTGCTCGGCATCCTCGGCATTCCGCTCCATGTCCGAGCAGTGGTGCCCCAGCGCCACCAGGGCCTCCTCCGTCGGGATCCGCGCGTCCTTCCGGAGACCGCGCCCCAGGCGCGACCGTCCCTCGCCGCGCGGCATCTCGCGACCGTTGCGCGTCCGCTCCAGGTACGCCTCCACCGCGCGGTGAAGCGTGAGGTCCGGGTACCGCCGGATCGGACTGGTGAAATGCGCGTAGTGCTCGGACGCCAGCGCGAAGTGCCCGATGAGCGCGGGACTGTATGACGCGCGCGTCAGCGTGCGCAGCACCGCGAAGTGGATCGCCCGGGCGGCCGGCGTGTGCCGGGTGTGATCGAGCAGCCGCTGGATGTCGCGCCGCGTGGGTTCTTCCGGCAGGCGGTACTTCGCCAGCAGCGCGAACTGACGCAGTTCCTCGATGTCGCCGAACGTCGGCTCCGGATGAATGCGGCGGAGAACCGGTACGTGCAGGCTGCTGAAGGTCCGGGCCAGTGCCTCGTTCGCCTCCACCATGAACATCTCGATGATCGTGTGCGTGAACGCATCGTCCTCCGGCCGCGCGTCGATGACGTGGCCGCGGTCATCGAAGATCAGCTCCACGGCCGGCAGCGCGAGGGCGATCATGCCCTGCCCCTGGCGCCGGGCCCGGATGATCTTCGCCAGCCGATCGGCCAGCCGGAGCGTCTCCACCAGTTCCGGCGTGTGCTCCGTGTCAGTCCTCGCGTGTTTCCGCGCGGCGTCCAGGTCGCCGTCGATCACGGCCTGGGCTTCCAGGTAGGTCAGCCGCTTGGCGGAGCGGATGAGCGTGGACGAAAGCCGCTGGCCGAGCACCTCGCCTTCCGGGCCCAGCCGGATGCAGACCGACTTCGCGAATCGCGGGACGCCCTCCTGCAGCGAACAGACGCCGTTGGAAAGCACCTCGGGCAGCATCGGCAGGACCAGCCGGGGCAGGTAGACGGAGTTGCCGCGCGCCTGTGCCTCTCGATCCATCGCGGAGCCCGGCCGGACGAAGTGTGCGACGTCGGCGATGTGCACGCCGAGTTCGAACGTCCCGTCCTTCGCGTTGTGGCGGAGCGAGATCGCATCGTCGAAGTCTTTCGAGTCCGACGGATCGATCGTGAAGATGAATCGCGCGGTCAGATCCTCGCGGTCGGCGGGGACGCCCTCCTCGCACTCCTCATCGAAGCGGCGCGCTGCGGACATCGCCTCGTCCGCCACCTCGTCCGGGAACTCCGTCCGAAGTCCGTGCGCCTCGATGACTGCCTGCGTCTCCACGTCCGGCCGACCGGCTTCACCGAGGACCTTCGTGATCACCGCCTCGCCGAGCATGCCGCCCTCCGGGAAGCGGATCATGTCGACGACCACCTTGTCGCCTTTCTTCGCGTCCTTCGCGTGCGGATCACGCACGACCACCGGTTCGCGCAGCAGCCGGCCGTCCGGCTCGACCAGCCAGGTGCCCCCGCGCTGCACCAGCGTGCCGGCGAACGTGGACCGCTTCCGCTCGATGACCTCCACGACGCGCCCGACGCAGTCGCTCTGGCCGGGACGGCTCCGCTCGCGCGATGACTGCCGCCGGACGATCGCGCGCACCGTGTCCCCGGAGACCGCGTCAAGCGTTCCGCCGGCGGGCACGAACAGGTCGCCCTCCCGGTACGGCGCGTCCGGTATGACGAATGCGAACCCGCGCGCCGTGATGCGGATGCGCCCCGTCACCTCCGACGGCATGACCGGAAGCCTGAGGATCCCCTTCGCATCGCGGACCACGCGACCGTCGTCGAGCAGCCGGCGCATGGCTTCGCTGAACGCCTCCGCATCCTCCGCTTCCACCTTCAGGTGCCGGGACAGCGTCTCCGCATCGGGCGGCTGATACTGCTCGTGGGAAAGCGTGTCGAGAATGCGCTGCGTGTACCGGAGGGGCATTGCGGCCGCACTGTACCACCCACCGGGACCGTGCGATTCCTCCGCCAGACCGGTGGCGCGTACCGCGTGCCGGCCTGCACACGAGCGGCGGTCCGCCCGCGCGGCGAGGCGGTTCCCGCCCGCTCAGGCCCTTCACCGGTCGCTCGTATACTCCCCGCCCATGTTCGAGAACATCGCCCGCGACTTCGCGATGCTGGTCACGGTGATCGATCCGGTCGGGTCCGTCCCGGTCTTCATCGCCGTCACGCGCGGCCTCTCCGGCCGGGACCAGCGCCGTGTGGCGGTGCGCGCCGTGGCGATCGCGGCCCTCGTCCTCATCTTCTTCGCGTGGGCTGGACAGGTCCTTCTGGAGACGCTGGAGGTGCCGCTGCCGGCGTTCCGCATCGCGGGCGGGATCATCCTGTTCCTGGTGGCGCTGGACATGCTCTTCGGCGAGAGCAAGCCGGAGTCCGAGGTCCGGCAGGTCACCGGCCTCTCGGCGCGCGATGCCGGGGCGCTCGCGCTCTTCCCGCTGGCGATCCCGTCGATCGCCGGCCCGGGCGCGATGATGGCCGCGGTCCTGCTGACCGACTCGCACCGTGCCAGTCATGCCCAGCAGGTCATGACGACGGTCGTTCTCCTGGCCGTCCTGACCGGGACGCTCCTCCTGCTGCTGAGCGCGACCCGGATCCAGCGCATGATCGGCGACATGGGCGCCGGGATCATCAGCCGGGTCATGGGCATGATCATCGCCGCCATCGCCGTGACCGGCATCCTGGAAGGCATCCGCGCGTACTTCCCGGCACTCGCCACGGACTGATCCCCGGGAGAGACCGGACCGCCGCGACCTCCGATCCGAAGCCGGCGGCGTCGGTCCTCCGGCGTGCCGACGCCGGATCGGGCCACCGGCGCACCGGCCCCGCCGGGCTGGCGGTACATTCCGCGCCATGACGACGCATCGCACCGTCCCGGTCGAGACCGAGCGCATGCCCTCGGGCATTCCGTTCATCATCGGCAACGAACTGGCCGAGCGGTTCTCGTACTACGGCATGAAGACGATCCTGGTCGTCTACATGACGAAACACATGCTCGATTCCACCGGTGGTCCGGCGCCGATGAGCGACGAGGACGCCAAGGCGATCTACCACGCCTTCAATGCCGCCAACTACTTCTTCCCCCTGCTCGGCGCCCTGCTGGCGGACATCTTCCTGGGCAAGTACCGGACGATCATCCTGCTCTCCATCGGGTACTGCGTCGGCCATGGACTGATCGCGCTGGGCGACAGCGGGCCCGGCATGGCGATCATGTCACCGAGGGCATGGCTGCTGTTCGGGCTGCTCTTCATCGCGATCGGCGCGGGCGGGATCAAGCCGTGCGTCTCCGCCCACGTCGGCGACCAGTTCGGACGGCGCAACCAGTCGCTGATCGAGAAGGTCTTCTCGTGGTTCTACTTCTCCATCAACGTCGGCGCCGCAACCAGCAGCCTGCTGACGCCCATCCTGCTGGACAGGGTGGGCCCGTGGCTTGCCTTCGGCCTGCCCGGCGCGCTCATGGTGCTCGCCACGCTGGTCTTCTGGATGGGCAGGAACCGCTTCGTGCACATTCCACCTGCGGGCCAGTCGTTCTGGCGCGAGACGTTCAGCCCCGACGGGCTGCGTGCCCTGCGGAACCTCGCGCCGCTCTTTCTCATCTTCGTGCCGGCGTTCTGGGCGCTCTTCGACCAGACGGGGTCCGCGTGGGTCATCCAGGCCATGTCGATGGACCGCGACTTCCTGGGCGTGCACTGGCTGGAAGCGCAGGTCCAGGCGGTCAACCCACTGCTGATCCTGATCCTGATCCCGTTCTTCGCCTACGTCGTCTACCCGTTCTGCGGCCGGTTCTTCGAGGTCACGCCGCTCCGCAGGATCGGCGTCGGGCTCTTCCTGACCGCGGCGGCGTTCGCCCTCTCGGGCCTGATCCAGGTGTGGATCGACGCGGGCCGGACCCCGAACATCGGATGGCAGTTCCTGGCGTACGTGGTCATCACGGCAGCCGAGGTGCTGGTGTCGATCACCACGCTGGAGTTCGCCTACACGCAGGCGCCCAGGCGCATGAAGTCGTTCATCATGGGCGTCTACTTCCTGGGTGTCTCCGTGGGCAACCTCTTCACGTCCGCCGTCAACTGGGCGATCAGCATTCCCGCCGTCACGAAGACGGTCGACGGTCAGGAGGTCGTGATCACCGAGGCTGCCTCTCGTCTCGCGGGCGCCGACTACTACTGGTTCTTCACCGCCCTCGTGCTGGTCTTCGCCGTCGCATTCGTGATCTTCGCGCAGTTCTACCGCGGCCGCCGGTTCGTGCAGGGCGAGGAGGACGGCACCATCCCGCCCGCCGAGGGATCACCGCCGGCGTGACGACCTGCGTGGTTCCATGAATCGGCGCTGCGCGGAGTGCGCCGTGCGCGCCGATCAGCGCCGATCAGGGACACGCAGGTGCGCCCGACCACTCGAACGTCACGGCGACGGGGAAGGCGCCGCGCCATCAGTCGACCGGCGCCGGCGGTGCCCCCGGGATCAGAGCGACCGCAGCCAGAGCACCGGGATCCTGAGGATCTCACGATCCTCGGCATCAAGGACATCGATCCAGGCCCGGCCCGCTCGACCCTGGAGGCGCTCCGGCAGGATCTCGATCTCGACCGTCCAGATCGACTCACCAGCGGAAGCGCCCTCGACCATCGGTCGCAGCCCGGTCACCGACACGGCGCTGTTCACGAGTGGATCGATGTGCAGCCGCGCGGGCGATCGACCGGCCATGCGCGGTTCGACCCGCTGCCGGATCACCTCCGTCGCTGATGGCGGCACAATGCACGCCGCGGGTATGGCCCGATGATCCGCGACGGTCTGCACGCGTATGGGAATGGACCATGCATCCACCGGCGTACCGTCGAGCCGAAGCGTCACCCAGCCAGCCTGGGTTCCGGGCCGGTCCGGGCCATGTCCTCGCACGATGACGGGCTGGAAGATGCCGCTGCCGTCCACCGCCTGGGGCTCAACAGAAAGTCCAGTGAGATCCGTCTCGCCTGCGGCAACAGTCGTCGACGAGGGGCGCGTCCTTCGCATGTAGAACGTCCGCTCGAAGGGCTCGCCCGGCAGGAGCGTCACGTCGATGAACTCCTCGGGCATGAACTCGTACTCGATCTGCGTCGTGAAGTACACACCGGCGCTTGCAAGGACAGACCATGCCCCCTGTGCCTGCCCGTCCGCTTCCTGCTCAATCCCCCCTCCGGCCGGCCGACCCGCCGATGGTGACGACTCCGCCGCCGTGGGCATCCGTGTTCGTGCGCACCGCAAGGCTGACGACGGCGATCGCTCCCGGCTCGACGAGCGGGGGGACGATCTCGTGTTCAACGCACGCGCATGACGAGGCAAGGATCCGCAGTTCGGTCGCCTGATCGCCGTCAGTGCGCAGCCGGACTTCCCGCACGATCCGCGTATATGGCGCAGTGCCGTCACGTCGCTCGATCGGCGGATCGAGGAGGACGATCCGCATGGCCTGCTCAGCGCGCGACTGCTCCGCGACCGGCGGACTGACTGGCGGCGGAGTCGACCTGGGGTCGCATCCTGCGAGGATCCCGATCGCAACGGCGCTGCTCAGTATGGCGCGCGCGCACTGGTCCAGTCTGCCGGTCATGATCAGTTCTCTCCTGCCGACCTCGCCGCGGATGACACCTGCCCGCCTGCTCCCGACGAGATGAGGGACCAGGGAACAGACCACCTTTCGCGGATCCGTGCGCCGCCTGGAACCCGCCAGGCATCGATGCGATCTTCGATGAGCAAGGAACCGTTCATCGAGATGACCTCCGTCACTTCGATCCAATGAAGCAGGCTGACGACGCAGGGCGGCCCATCAGGCCCATGCACGATGCGAAGTGCGTCGGCCCATGCACGCCGGACCCCGGGATCCTCCAGGTCGAACGGGGTCGGGCCTGTGTGAATCTGGAGGTGTGCACGGACAAGTGCATCGACGCGCTCCCCCGCCGTTTCCGCACTCCCGTGGTCCGCGTCCTCGTCAGCAGGATCGCTCGCAAGTGAATACATCCCGGACATGGCCCGCACCGGCAGCCAGATTCCGCCGACCTGACGGACGTCCTGCACAACGATGCGCCAGATGAGCGATCCAACGAACGGATGGCGAACCTCGATGAGCCGTGGACAACCGCCGCGGGCCAGGTCCACGATGACCGAGAACTCCCCCCATGGCCCGCCGAAATTCGCTGTACCGCTCAATGTGACAAGACACTCGCCATCGGGATCGTGCACCGAGGCGACCCTGAGGTCATGTGCGGTGCGCAGGACCTCTCCAAGCGGCCGCCCTGTCAGGTCGAGGTGCCTGCCCAGTGCTCGCAACGGTGTCGGGATGGCATGGAGCCCGCACACATGCACGCCTGCGCCGCGCACCGCGAGCACCGGTCCGTCAGGCGCCGAAGTGCGGAGGACCGTACGGATGACACCATCATCGACACCCTCGTAGGACTCCGTCGGCGCGAACTCCGGCGATGCGCTCCCGTCGTCCAGCCACTGGCATGATCGGATATGGCGGACCTCCCATCGCACAAGCGCTCGCTTGCGGCGATCCACGCACACCTCCGACCACTCAACAGTGGCGCGCGAACGCAGCACCTCGGCCGGCTCAGGACTGGTTGGTCCGAATGTGTGCCTCCATCCGCCCGGCGGCGCGATCGAGACATCGAGCGACTGCCGCCACCACAGCGACTCGATCGACCGGTCATGGGCCAGCAGCATGTCCACCACGACCTGCGCGTCCGCGACGGACCCGTCCCCAAAGTCAGCGTCCGCCAGGGAACAGGGGCCGCTTCCGAGGGCGACCAGGATCGCGACCGGACTCCAGATCCGATTCCACTTCGAACGTTCTCTCACGGTCACACCTGCAGGTCGGGACTCCATCACGACGCGCACGACGAGACGTAGCATAGAACGTTTGAATTCCGGCCACCGGTCTGGCGGCAGTAACACCCGTTCGACGTTGCCGGATGCCCGCCGATCACCCATGTGGTCAGCAAGTCATTCTCAATGATGGCCGACCGCTCGATCGAATCCGGCGCGATCGTCACATAGTGGTCGATCCAGATCTCTTCGTCATTGACCAGGCATGCTGCGAATGCTCCCCCGGCGATCTGAGTCGGAGCGTACATGATCAAGCCGCTGAGCAATCCGACTGTGGACACGATCGCCAGGACGGCAGAGAGTCGGCGCTTCGGGTACGACATGTGAGAACCTCCTGAGACCGAGTCACGATCGGGCCTGCGGAGTCGCCCCGGGCCGACCCGGCTCCCCTGCTCAGCCGTGACCTGGAGCCGGATCGTACCCCCCCCTCCCGTGTCAATGGCCTGATCATGACCCATATCTCATCGCCTCTCGGCGAGGCGGATGCCTCCGGCGATGGCCTCGAGTCGAGACCAGCCGGGCATGCGGGGCCTCCAGCCCGGCTCTCCGTCCGCGCGGTGATCCAGAGAGCCCCCGAGCTTTGCGACCTCGTGCATCTCTTGAAGGTGCATCTATCGTACCACGAGTCGGACCACGTTCTGAACCTGGCGTACAACATCCTCCGCGGCCGCAGCACGATCGAGGATCCGGAGCTGCTGCGGAACGACGAGGTCCATCTGGACGCGCTGGGCGCCCAGCGGATATCCGACCCGACCACGGCCGGAGACTTCTGCCGTCGGTTCGAGACGTCCGACGTCGTCGCTCTGATGAACGTGGTGAACGAAGCATGGCTGAAGACGGTGTGGCCGCGTCAGCCGTCGGAGTTCGTCGAGCGCGCGATCACCGACAAAGATGGCGTGATCGCGAGCACGACGGGTGAATGCAGGGAAGGGATGGACATCTCCTGCAAGGGTGAGCGGGGCTTTCACCCACCGCTGGTCCCGCTGGCCAATACGCGTGAGCCGCTGCTCCTGGTGAACCGTTCCGGCAACCGCCCCTCGCATGCAGCCGGTGGTCGTCTGCGCCGTCTCGCGTGGCGGAATGTGGATCCGGCGCCGAACTGGGGCGTCGCCTGTTCCGGGGCGAGGTTCGGGGGGCCATCCGCCGCCGGGCCCAGGCACCTCACCGCGCCGCGGTATCGGCCGCGGCGTCCCGCTTGAGCGACTCAGAGAGCATCGCTTCGTAGACCGCCGCCTGCTCCGGTCGATTCCACGCCGTATAGAGGTCGATCAACTCCCGCATCGCCCGTCGCGTTCGATGGTGACGGTCGCCGAACGCTGTCTGGAGATAAGCCAGCGCCTCGCACTCCAGCCGTTCGGCCTCCTCGAAACGCCCCAGCCGGACCAGGCACTGTCCTCGCAGGTACTGGAGCACGGCCACGTACCAGTGACCGGAGGGATGAATCCGCTGCGCCATCGACAGGGCCTGATCGGTCAGCGGCTCGGCATCAGGCGCGCGCCCGGCGGACAGGTGCAGCGACGCGAGGTTGCTCAGGCTGTTGGCGATCTCGGAGTGCGACTCACCGTACACGCGCCGCCGCATCTCAAGCGAGGCCTCGAACAGTGCAAGGCCTTCCTCGAATCTCTGCTGGCGCGTTCGAATAATGCCAAGGTTGTTCATCGCCGTCGCGAAGTAGGGATGATCGATTCCATGCCTCTGATGAAGCTCGATCGCGCGCAGGAAACTCGCGCCCGCTTCATCCTGCCTGCCGAGCAGCTCCTGCGCCCGACCGAGGTTGTTGAGGCTCAGCGGGATCAGAACGTCCGTCTCCGGCAGCAGAGCCAGGCGGATGTCCAGGACCTCCTTGGCAATCATCTCGCTCTCCGCAAGTCTTCCCAGATCCTGCACGATCACCCCGAGGTTGTTCAGCGCGGTCGCAACGTCGAGACTCATGTCACCGAACAGCGCGCGGCGGATGCGGAGCGACTCCCGCACCGCGTGCTCCGCCTCGGCGACGCGACCGTTCTGCCGGTAGAGCGTGCCGAGCCCGCCGTAGACGTCGGCCATGCCTGCGGCGTGGGCGTCACCGAGCTGTTCGTAGATGCGCAGCGCGTGCCGGTACTGGGCTTCCGCGTCGTCGAACAGTTCAAGGGACCGGAAGGATGTGCCGAGCGTCAGGCGCAGCACCGCCTCGATGTCGGGCCGCGCGGCCAGTGCGCCTTCGTCCAGGTCGGCAGCCGCCACGCTCAGCACGCGCGCGACGGTGACGCCCGGGCCGTATCTGCCGGTCGGGTCGGGAGCGGCCAGCATGTCGACGAGGAAGGTGCGGACCGCCTCGGCACGCTCGGCTTCGGCCTGCGCACGCTGTGACTGGGCCAGCGCGGCCTCGGCGCTGCGCTCAGCCGCCTGGCGCTGGATCCGCTCGGCGGACTGCGCTGCGACGGCATCGGCGCGCAGCGCCGTGGCCTGACGATACAGCAGCGAGAGCCACACGCTGACTCCGAGCAGGCACAGCGCCGCTGCTGCCGTGAGGGATGCCGCCACCGGATGGCGGTTGACCAGCTTGCGCAATTGATACGCGGTCGTGGCCGGCCGCGCGGCGATGGTCTGCCTGGCGAGGAAGCGGGCGACGTCGTCTGCCAGCGCGGCCACGCTGGCGTAGCGCCGCGCCGGGTCCTTCTCGATGGCCTTGAGCACGATGGTGTCCAGATCGCCGCGATACTGCCGATCGAATCGCGACGGCCGATGCGGGGGCTGCTCGCAGATCGCCCGCGCGCTGCTCGCAAGGCTCGTCCAGTCGGCGTCGTACGGCAGCCGCCCGGTCAGCATCTCGAAGAGAATCACACCCAGCGAGTACACGTCACTGCGGACATCAGCATCCAGCGCGCTGCCGCGAAACTGCTCGGGACTCATGTACGGGAATGTGCCCTGGATGCGGCCGGCCTCAGTGACGTCCGTCGGACGGCCTTCGTCCTCGTCCTCCTGCCTCATGAGCTTCGCCAGCCCGAAGTCCAGCACCTTCGGCCGCATGTCCCGGTCAATGATGATGTTTGATGGCTTGAGGTCGCGATGAATCACGCCTCGCTGATGGGCGTACGCGATGGCATGGCAGATCGCCATGAAAAGCTCGAGTCTCCGGCGCACGGGCGTCACGCACTCGCGCAGCCAGTGACTGAGCTTGCGACCCTCGGCAAGCTCCAGCACGAGGCAGGGTCGGCCGTCGGCTTCCGACGCACCGGCGGCATGGATCGCAGCGATGCCCGGATGCTTCAGGCGCGCCAGCGCCTCGACTTCCCGGCGGAACAGGCGACCGAAGCGCTCATGGTGGTATGGCGCGTGGAGCACCTTGATCGCGACGCGCCGTGCCGGGCTCTGCTGCTGCGCCTCATACACAACGCCCATGCCACCGCGGCCGATCTCGCGCAGGATCCGACAGCCACCGACGATCTCCGGGGGTGACGCGTCGATCCGGGGCGGTGCGTCCGCCCCGTCGAGCTCTCCGGAGGACGCCGTCCCGCTCGGCCACGCGTTCTGCAGCGCCAGGGCCAGGCGGAGATTCTCGGTGATTTCACTGACGGTGCTCTGGCAGGATGGGCAATCGGAAAGGTGGCTCTCGATGCGCTGCCTCACCACGTCGATCACCTCGCCTCGGACAAATGGCTCCAGTTCACTGAGGTCCGGGCAGATCGTGGGTGCCATTCAGATCAGCTCCTCGAGTTCCGCTCGCAACTCACGGATGCGCTTGAGCACGCGATGCTTCGCGTTGTACACCAGCTTGACCGGTCGCCCGAGGATACTGGCGGCGTCGGCTGGTGATTTCTCATCACGGATCACGAGCTCGAAGGCGCGGAACGTATCTGGGTCGACTTCGCCGCGAACCTGCTGAAGGCACTGCTCGAGAACGGACCGCTCCCAGAGCCGGTCCCAGGTGCGCGTGGCGGACTGCTCGTCGGGAAGCGAGTCGACGAGATGTGAATCCGCCGGAGCGGTCCTGGCGGCACGCCGCGCGCCGGCACGGCGCTCGTTGAGCGCCTGGCGATAGGCGATACCGAAGAGCCACCTGCTCAGCCGGCCGCGCGCGCGGTCGTACCTCCCGCGGCGCACCTGGTCGGCAAAGGCGATGAGCGTCTCCTGCGCGACGTCCTCGGCCGCGGCCCCGGAAAGCCCAAGGCTCCGGGCGAACCGGACGATGGGCTGCCGGAAGCGGCCTGTGAAGTCACGCCAGGCGTCATTGTCGGATGCGACCAGTCCGGCGAGCACCGTTGAGGTCGTAACCCATTCCACGGCACGGGACCCCCCCACGCAGATTCGGGTGCGCCAATCGGGCCCAGTATACCGACCCGGTGGCTGGAACCTGCAGGCCAGGTGCTCTCCATGCCGCCTGACGGCAGCAAGGCGCCCGGTGGGGTGGCCGTACAGGTCGGGCTGCGGGACCGGTTGAATGAGCGCTTCCCTGGTGCCCGGCCCGCCGCCCTGGGAGCCTGGCTCTGACGGAACTCTCTTCACGTTCGCGACAGAACGGGCGGAAACAGGTCCCGGACCATGGTCATTCACGCCGCCGCGAGAGAAATCCGGGCGTCTGCCGCCAATCCCTGTGGCCACCGAGTGGGTGGCGCACGGTCAGTCTGCACTGCAGAAGGAGTTACATATGTTGCATCGAACGGTACTCGCGTCTGGCGTTCTCATGGTCGCGTCTGTCGGCGCGGCAGGGCCGGAAGGTCCGCCCCCCGGCCAGCCCGGCGTGGATGTCGTCTCCGGCGACCCGCGGGACTGGCCGATGTACGGTCACGACCCGCAGGGAACACGATGGAACTCCGCGGAAAACCGGTTGCGCCCGAACACGGTCGGCGCGCTGGAGGTCCTCTGGACCTACCCCACGGATGGCGCGATCGCGACCACGCCGTCCGTGGTCAACGACATCATCTATGCCGCCGACACCAACGGTGTGGTCTACGCGCTGAACCGCGACGGGACGCTGCGCTGGAGGAACGATTCGCTGGATGTCCCGTCGATCGTCAGCGTCAGGATCACCGGCAGCCTGCTGGTGACCAATCGCACGGTGATCTTCGGTGACGTGGCCGGACAGATCCACGGCCTTGATGTCGCCACCGGTGAGCGGCGATGGACGACGCGCCCGGGCGCGGGTCCCCTGTTCCCCGACGGTCATCCGCTCCAGGCGATCTTCAGCGCGGGCACCATGGTCCGGAACCACGTCGCATTCGGCGTGTCATCCTGGGAGTGGGTCGCGCCTCTCCTCATTCCAGGCTATCCCGGCTTCACCTTCCGCGGTTCGATCGTGCTGATCGACCCGTCCGACGGCTCGATCGTCTGGCAGACCTTCCTCGTGCCGGAGACTGAAGTCCAGCCCGACGGCAGTTTCGGCCCGTCCGGCGCGACGGTCTGGGGCTCACCAGTGTACGACCGCGCTTCTGACACCATCTTCGTCGGCACGAGCAACAACTACGGTCCGCCGGCCACCCACACCAGCGACGCGCTCATCGCCATCGACGCCGGCACCGGCGCATTCAAGTGGGTGCGACAGATGACGCCGGATGACACATGGAACATGTCGCACTTCCCGCCCGGCGACGGCACGCCGCCGGACTCTGACTTCGGTGACTCGCCGCAGCTCTATCGCGTGAACGGCAGGCTCGCGGTCGCGGCGGGGCAGAAGAACGGCGTCTTCCACGTGGTGGATGCCGCGACCGGGCAGTCACTCGACACGCCCACCGAGTTTCTCACGGGCGGCCTCCTCGGGGGCTTCCATATGGACAGTGCCTGTGCAGCCGGCGTGAATTTCGCCCCGGGGAACCACGGGTGGCTCAACGTGTTCGAGCCACCGCCCGGCGGCGGCGCGGTGGTCGCGATCTCGTCGATCGGAACGCAGCAGTTGTGGCGCGTCGACACGCCCGCCCCGATTCTGGCCGGCGTGGCCGTGGCTGGCGACGTGGTGTATGCCCAGTCGATGGACGGCTTCCTGTACGCGATCAACGCCGGTTCCGGCGCGGTGCTGAGGCATCTGTACACCGGCGGCGACGCGAGCGGCCCGTCCGTGTCGCGCGGCCGCGTGTACCTGGGCACCGGCGCCGTCATCTTCCCGCTCTTCACGTTCCAGCAGCCCGGCCCGGGCGCGATCATCGCGCTCGGCATTCCCGGGGAGGATTGACCGTATGTTCGCGGGACGTAACACGCAGCACGGCGCCCGCAGGCACCCGGTTCCTCGCATGTTCCCGCGCATGCTGATCGTCAGGCATCCCGCACCCGCGTCGATCATGGCGGGATCGCCCGGACCGACAGGCCCGGGCGATCCCGATGACGCGTAACGATACGCCGGTCGTTCCGGATCTCCTGGAGTCCGCCATGCATGCTCTGGACGGGCCGTGAGCAGCCTGCCGCCTCGTCCTGACAGCCATCTCACGTCGCGGAGAAAGAGACCATGTTCGTACCTCGTGTTCCCATGCTGGTCATGTCGGCCGGCCGGTCCGGTCGCTGGAGTGCCGGACTGCGTCGTCGCGGGTCCATGCGACCGGCGCCCATACTGATCGTGCTCGCGACGGCATCCGGCTGGGCATGCACGGCGCACGCCCGGTGGACAGCCACCAACCTGCACCCCGACGGCGCACAGCGGTCAGGCGCGATGGCGGTGCAGGATGGACAGCAGGCCGGATACGCGACCATCGGCGGCATCCAGCGCGCCGGTGCCTGGAGTTCAACGGCCGGGTCGTGGGTGGACCTGTCCATCTCCCTGAGCGGATCGTGGAGCAACAGCTTCGCCTACGGCATCTGGAGCGACGGTCTCGTCATTCCGGTTGTCGGCGTCGGTCGGAATCTCGAAACCGGCCGCGACGAGGCCCTGCTGTGGACGAACGTCATCGATCAGGCGCCCCTTCCCGGCGATGTCACAGGCGACGGCGTGGTGAACATGGCGGACATGCTGGCGGTGCTCGGGGCCTGGGGAGATTGCCCGGATGCGCCTGGCGATTGCCCCGCGGACATCGCACCGCCGCCGCATGGCGACGGGCAGGTGGACCTGGCGGACCTGCTGATCGTGCTCAGCAACTGGGCGTGACACTGCGCCGCTCGCCACGCATTGCCCCCACTGCTCGACGCTGAAGTCGCTCCCGCATGGCCCCGGCGGGCGCGGCGCCGGGACATGGCACACCGGAACAGCGGCCGGCGCACACGGGTTCACCGGTCGGCCCCGTCCGGCAGAACAGCGCGTCTATACCCCGCCCGCGGGAACCCGACAGTGCGCGTTCACATGGAGACACGGTCAGTCACGACCGGCGGATGATCGCTCGATGAAGGCATCCGGCCCCTGCGACCGCTCCACGTCGTGCACCACGAGTCCTGATATCGCTCGGCTGGACGCGTATCCGAGTGGGAACCACATCGCCGGGGGCAACGGACGCCGCCCCGCCGGCCCCGCGACCGCGGGCTGGACGCACTCCGACGATCCCACGGGTATGCTGCGTGCCACGCGCGGCATCGTCCCCGGAGTGTCATGCGACGACGACGACTGACCATCCTCGGAACGGGACTCGCATCCCTGCTCGGCATCCTGCTCGGCTCCGGCGCCTTCACGTTCCACTACGGCGAAGGTCTCTCCTACTTCTCCGGTGACCCGCAGTCCTGCGTCAACTGCCACATCATGCAGCCGCAGTACGACTCCTGGCTGAAGAGCAGCCACCACGCGGTGGCGACCTGCGCGGACTGCCACCTGCCGGCGGCGTTCCCGGCGAACCTGATCTCGAAGAGCGACAACGGCTTCTTCCACTCCTGGGCGTTCACGTTCCAGGACTTCCATGAGCCGATCGTCATGAAGGCAAGGAACCGGCGGATCCTGGAGCAGAACTGCCGCCACTGCCATGAGCCGATCGTGGACGAAATGCTGACCCATCACCGCGCGCTGCGCGGTGACGACCATATCTCCTGCCTGCACTGCCACGCGGATGTCGGCCACACCGGTCGTCCGCGGAGCATCGGGCGCTGACCCGCCGGAGGATCCTTCCGCATGTCGACCAGCCAGCCTTCCCCCGCCGCGCGCCGGCCGATCGCCTTCACGATCATCGTGCTCGGGACGGCGGCCGTCACCGTCGTCGTCCTCCTCCTGCTTGTCAGCATCTTCACGCGGAAGCAGGAGGCACGCGCGCCGTTCCAGCGGCTCGTGGAGGTGACCGAGGACACCGTGGACCCGGCCGTCTGGGGCGTCAACTGGCCGAGGCAGTACGACAGTTATCGCCGCACCGTAGACAGCGAGCGCACGCGATACGGCGGCAGCGACGCCGTGCCGGTGCAGAAACTGGACGTCTACCCGTGGCTTCGCACCATGTGGGCGGGGTACGCCTTCTCGCTGGATTACCGCGAAGCGCGCGGACACGCGTACATGCTTTCTGATCAGGACCACACGGAGCGCGTCCTTCAGCGGTCCCAGCCGGGCGCCTGCCTGCATTGCCACTCGGCGGTGATGCCCGCGTACCGGTTCGCGGGCAACGGCGACGTCATGGCCGGATTCCGCGCCGTCTGCAACATGACGTGGAACGAGGCGAGGAACATGGTGGATGCACACGGCGAGGCGCTGGTCAACCACCCCGTGACCTGCGGAGACTGCCACGACCCGCAGTCGATGGCGCTGCGCGTGACGCGCCCGGCATTCCTGAACGGTATCAGGGCCCTCAAGGCGTCCGAGGGACTCACGGACTACGACGTGAATCGCGACGCGACCCGTCAGGAGATGCGGTCGTACGTCTGTGCGCAGTGTCACGTCGAGTACTACTTCGCGAAGCCCGGCAACGAGGTCACGTATCCCTGGCACAACGGGCTGCGCGCCGAACAGATCGAGTCGTACTTCGATGAGATCGGGTTCCACGACTGGACGCACGGCATCACCGGCGCCCCGATGCTGAAGGCGCAGCACCCTGAGTTCGAACTGTGGGCGCAGGGCATTCACGCCCGTGCCGGCGTCTCCTGTTCGGACTGCCACATGCCCTACCGGCGGGTCGGCGCAATGAAGGTCTCGGATCATCACGTGCGCAGCCCGCTGCTGGACGTGGCGGCGTCCTGCCAGACGTGCCACAACGTCAGGGAGCAGGAACTCCTGGAGCGCGTGCACACCATCCAGGACCGGACGCAGGGACTCGTCCGCCGGGCAGCGGCGGCGCTGACAGAGATGATCGAGAGCATCGCCGCGGCCCGCGAGGCCGGCGCCAGTGAGCAGCAGCTTGCACCGCTGCAGAGGCTGCATCGGCAGGCACAGTGGCGCCTGGACTTCGTCTTCTCGGAGAACTCACACGGCTTCCATGCGCCGCAGGAGTCGGCACGCATTCTCGCCGAGTCGATCGACTATGCACGCCAGGCGGTCGCGCTGGCGCAGGAAGTCATCGCCCGACCCGCGGGGACGCCGCGTGACATCGATCGCATCCCGCTGGAAGGCGTCACGCCGACAGAGATGGCGCCGCCCGGCCCCGCGATCGGACCGGTCGCCGCGGCGGACACCGAGGACGCGCCTCGATCCCCCGGCTGACGGCGCGCCGCGCGTCAGCGCGGGCGGCGCGGGCCCGGCTTCTTCGAGCGCGGCGGCTTTGCCGCGCCGGACGATGCCGCCGCGCGCGAGGACGATCGCGACGGGGTCTCGGACGCTGATGCGGCCGCGGGCGTCGCGGCGTCCTTCGGCGACGTCGCGCCGGCCGAGGCCGGGGCCGCCTCCGGACTCTTCGCGGCACTGTCCGCCGCCGGCGTCGTTCCCCCGGCTTCGCCGTTCCCGGCGCCCTTCGCCTCCGCTTCCGCGGCCTTGCGGTAGGAGTCGCTGCGGTAGTCCGTCTCGTAGAACCCGCCGCCCTTGAAGAGCACGCCCGCGCCGATTCCGATCAGGCGCTCCAGTGTCCGCTTGCCGCACTTCGGACAGACGCGCTTCACCGGCGCGCTCATCTGCTGGAAGAGCTCGAACGCATGGCCGCAGCCGTTGCATCGATAGTCGTAGGTCGGCATCGCCCGCAGTTCCTCAGCCGTCGCAGCATTCGTCCTGTGAGTCGTCGGGTGGCGCCGCGACGGAGACCGCCGCCGGGCGCAGGACCGCACCACCTCGCTCATATCCCACCTGCATCACGTCGACGACCGTGCCCGGCGGTTGCCCCGGCGCCGCCTGACGGATCAGCGCCTGGTGCGCATTCGCGTCGAACTCCGCGCCGCGCGACGGCCGGACCTCGCGCAGGCCCATCATGTCGCCGATCCGGCGCAATTCCTCGCGGATGAGCCGGACCCCCGCAGCGAGGCCGCCATCCCCGGCGGCGGGCGACGCCTGCGCCAGCGCGCGATCGAGGTCATCGAGCACCGGAAGAAGGCGCCGGAAGACCTCGTTGACCCCCTCGTCTCGTGCCCGGCCGATCGCTTCCTCGCTGCGCCGGTTCAGGTTCGCGTAGTCGGCACGCGCCCGTGCCGCCTGCTCGCGCAGCCGCTCGCACTCCTGCCGCGTCTCGTCCAGGTGCCTCAGCACTTCTTCCGGCACTTCCAGTTCCAGGTACTCGGCGCCGCGCTCCGACTGCGATGACGGATCCATCGATTCGTCCGGCGCGTGCTCTGACCCGGAACCGGGTGAGTGTGACTGCTCCTTCGCCATCATCAGGTCGCTCCTGGTGTCGCAGCCCGGACAGTGCTCGATGCCGCGAGTCGGACCGCCGCCGGTTCATCCGCCACGGAAGACGTCCCGCAGTCGATCGAGCCATGATCGGTCGGGCGGCTCGACCGGTACGTCCTCCGCCTCTGCATACTTCTCGAGGATCTCCCGCTGCGATTCGCTCAGCTTCCGCGGGACGACAAGCTGGAGTATGGCGACGAGATCGCCGCGCGATCCTCCGGATACACGCGGGAGTCCGCGCGCCGGAATGCGGAACATCGATCCGTGCTGCGTACCGGCGGGAACCTTCACCTGGGCGGGACCGTCCAGCGCCGGGACGTCGACGGTCGCCCCCAGCGCGAGCTGCGAGTAGGAGACCGGGACGGCGACGAGCAGGTGGTCGCCATCACGCTCGAATCGCTCGTGCGGCTGCACGCGCACCACGACATGAAGATCGCCGCGCACACCGCGCCCCTCGGCGCTGGCCTCCGGCGGCGGCGGCTCGCCTTCACCGGCGAGCCGCACGGCCTGCCCGGACTGGATGCCGGCGGGAATCCGGACGGAGAGGCGCCGCTTGACCGGGACGCGCCCCCGCCCGCGGCAGTCGGGACAGGGATCCGTGATGACTTCACCCTTGCCTCGGCAGTCCGGACACGCCGTCACCATGCGGAACATGCCGCCGAGGCCCTGCTGCATCACCTGGCCGCGCCCGCCGCACGTCCGACACGACACCGCCGTCGTTCCGGGCCTGGCGCCGCTGCCGGAGCACGTCCGGCAGACATCCAGGCGCTGGAAGCTGACCTCGCGCTCGGCACCAGTCAGGACTTCCTCCAGTTCGAGTTCCACCTCGGTCTCGAGGTCGTAGCCCCGGGGCACGCCCCCGCGCGTTCCCCCGCGGCCGCGCGCGCCGCGCGTCGAGCCGCCCCCGAAGATGTCGTTGAACATCGAGAAGATGTCCTCGACATGCATCGAACTGAAGTCGTGCGCCGGCGCGCCGCGCAACCCGGCGTGCCCGTGCCGATCGTAGAGCGATCGCTTCGAGTCGTCGGAGAGGACCTCGTACGCCTCCGAGCACTCCTTGAATCGCGATTCCGCATCCGCATCGCCGGGATTGCGATCCGGGTGGTACTTCATCGCCAGGCGCCGGTAGGCGCGCTTGATGTCGTCCGCTCCGGCGTCGCGGGCAACCCCGAGAATCTCGTAGTAGTCGCGTGTCGAAGGCATGGGAGATCAGCGCACTCCCGGGTCCCGCACCCGACCCCGTCTCCGTTCCGGCTCAGGGTGCGGGCATCGCGCCCCCGTGGGACCAGTGGAAAGATCCTGCGCGCAGGCTCGGGGCGCCTGAAATGGCCGGGCGATGGTTTCCCATCGCCCGGCCGGAAAGCACCACTGGAGTCCGGTCAGGAGATCGCCTCGCTGACGGGCTCCTGATCATCCTTGAGTTCAGTGACGGCAACATCGGTGGTGAGCATGAGGCCCGAGACCGACGCCGCGTGCTGGATCGCGGTCTTGACGACCAGCGCGGGATCGATGATGCCCGCCTTGACCAGGTCCTCGAACTGGCCGGTCGCGGCGTTGAGTCCGAACCCGGCCTTGCCCGCGCGGACCTTCTCGACGACGACATCGCCGTCCAGTCCGGCATTGCTCGCGATCTGCCAGGCCGGCGCCTCGAGCGCCCTCGCCAGGATGTCCCAGCCGATGCGCTCGTCGCCCTTGCCCCGGCGCCGCCCCTCGGTGACCGCATCGATGACGCGGAGGTACGCGACGCCGCCGCCGGCCACGTAGCCTTCCTTCGCCGCGGCGCGCGTGGCATGCAGCGCGTCGTCCAGCCGGTCCTTCCGCTCCTTCATGGCCGTCTCCGTGACGGCGCCGCAGGAGATGATCGCAACGCCGCCGGTCAGCTTGGCGAGCCGCTCCTGGAGCTTCTCGCGGTCATAGTCGCTGGTCGTGCGCTCGATCTGCGTCCGGATCTGACCGGCCCGCGCCTCGATCTCCGACTTCTTCCCGGCACCGTGGATGATCGTCGTGGCGTCCTTGTCCACCACGACACGCTTCGCCTTGCCGAGTTCACGCAGTTCGATGTCCTCGAGGTTGCGGCCGATGTCCTCGGAGAAGAACGTACCGCCGGTCAGGACGGCAATGTCCCCGAGCATGGCCTTGCGGCGATCGCCGAACCCGGGCGCCTTGACCGCGCACACCTTGAGGACGCCGCGGAGCCTGTTGACCACGAGCGCCGCGAGGGCTTCGTTCTCGACCTCCTCGGCGATGATCAGGAGCGGCTGACCGCCGGTGGCGATCCTGTTGAGCAGCGGCAGGAAATCCGCGAGATTGGAGATCTTCTTCTCGTGGATGAGGATCAGGCAGTCCTCGAGCACGCACTCCGCCTTCTTGGGGTCGGTCATGAAGTACGGGCTCAGCCAGCCCTTGTCGAAGGACATGCCCTCGACGTACTCCAGCGTGGTCTCGAAGGACTTGCCCTCCTCGACCTCGACCACACCGTCCGCACCGACGCGATCGATCGCCTCCGCGATGATCCGGCCGATGGCGCTGTCGTGGTTTGCGGAGACGGTCGCGACCTTCTCCAGGTCCGCACGCCCCTTGCACTTCTGCGCCAGTCCGTCGATCGCCTCGCACGCGGCGGCGGCGGCATCGTTGATCCCGCGCTGGATCGCGACGGCATTGCCGCCCACGGTCACGTGGCGAAGACCCTCGACATAGATGCGATGGGCGAGTACCGTCGCGGTGGTCGTACCGTCACCGGCGAGATCACCGGTCTTCTTCGCGACCTGCACGAGCATCTTCGCGCCCATGTTCTCGAACGGCTGCGGGAGTTCGATCTCCTTCGCCACCGTCACGCCGTCCTTGGTCACTGCCGGACCACCGTAGGACTTCTGAAGCACGACGTTCCGTCCGGTCGGCCCCATCGTGCCGGCGACCGCCCGTGCCACCTTCTCGACGCCCGCGCGGAACTCGTTCCGAGCCGCGGCATCGAACTTCATCTGCTTGCTGGCCATGACGCTCCTTTCCGGGACGGTGGATCAGCCCTCGATCACGCCGAGAAGTTCGGTCTCGCGCATGATCAGGTGCTTGACGTTCTTGATCTCGATCTCGGTCCCGGCGTACTTGCCGAAGACGACGGTGTCACCCTTCCTGACGGAGGGCTTCACGCGCTCGCCGTTGTCCAGGAGCTTGCCCGGGCCGGTCGCGACGATCGTGCCGCGCATCGGCTTCTCCTTCGCGGTCTCCGGGAGGTAGATGCCCGATGCGGTCTTGCTCTCGGCCTCGATCGGCTTGACGAGGACGCGGTCTTCCAGTGGTTTGACAGCCATTGTCGTGCTTCTCCGTGTGCGGGCGCCGCACCCTGTGCAGCCTGCTCCCGCGAGTTCGTGCGTGTGTTGCTGGCCGGTTCGCGATCGACCCGGCGCGTGGCGAAGGCGGCGTCGTCGCCGCCGACTCAGAATCCCATGCCGCCCATGCCGCCCATGCCACCCATGCCGCCCATGCCACCCATGCCGCCCATGCCATGGTCATGGCCGTGGCCGCCCTTGGCGTCCTCCTTCACGGGAGCCTCGGTGATGATGCAGTCGGCGGTGAGGAGCAGCCCGATGACGGAGGCTGCGTTCTGGAGCGCGGTCCGGTCGACCTTCGCCGGCGTGAGCACGCCGGCTGCCAGGAGGTCGCCGTACTCCAGCGTGAGCGCGTTGAATCCGAACGGGCCCTTGCCCTCACGGACCTTCGCGACAACCACGCTGCCCTTCTCGCCGGCATTCTCCGCGATGGTCCGCAGCGGCACCGGCATCGCCTGCGCCACGACATCCGCGCCGAACTTCTCGTCACCGACAAGGCCCTTGCGGACGCCGTCGATCACGCCCATGGCGCGGATGAACGAGACACCGCCGCCGGGCACGACGCCCTCGGCAACCGCGGCGCGGGTCGCGTGCAGTGCGTCCTCGACGCGTGCCTTCTTCTCCTTGAGTTCGGCCTCGCTGGCGGCGCCGACGTGGACGACCGCCACGCCGCCGGCCAGCTTCGCCAGCCGCTCCTGGAGCTTCTCGCGGTCATAGTCGGAATCGGTGTTCTCGATCTCACGGCGGATCTGGGCGATGCGGTCCTGGATGGACTTCGTCGCCCCGGCACCCTCGACCACCGTGGTGTTCTCTGTATCGATCACGATCTTCTTCGCCTGGCCGAGCTGATCCAGCGTGATCTGATCGAGTTCGATGCCGAGATCCTTCATGATCGCATGGCCGCCGGTCAGGATCGCCAGGTCTTCCAGCATGGCCTTGCGCCGATCGCCGTAGCCGGGGGCCTTGACGGCCGCGACCTGCAGCACGCCCCTGAGCTTGTTGACGACGAGCGTGCTCAGTGCCTCGCCGGTCACGTCCTCGGCGATGATGAGCAGCGGCTTCTTTGCCTTCATCACCTTCTCGAGCAGCGGCACCAGCTTGTTCACGGAGTCGATCTTGTCCTCGTAGATGAGGACGAGTGCCTTGTCCAGCACGACCTCCATCGACTCGGCATCGGTCACGAAGTTCGGGCTGAGGTAGCCGCGATCGAACTGCATGCCTTCCACCGTTTCGACGTAGGTATCGAGCCCCTTGCCTTCCTCCACCGTGATGACGCCGTCACGGCCGACCTTCTTGAACGCCTCCGCCATGATCTTCCCGATCGCGACGTCGTTGTTCGCGCTGATCGAGGCGACCGCCGCGATGCTGTCGGCGACGGGACGCGCGGACTTCTGGATCTCGGCGACGACCGCCTGCACGGTCCGGTGCATGCCACGGACCATCGCGTTCGCATCAACGCCGGCGGCGATCTGCTTCAGGCCGGCGCGGAAGAGCGCCTCAGCCAGCACGGTCGCGGTCGTCGTACCGTCTCCGGCGTCGTCCGAGGTCTTCGAAGCGGCCTCCTTGACCAGCTTCGCCCCCATGTTCTCGACCTTGTCGCGGAGTTCGATCTCCTCGGCGACCGTCACGCCGTCCTTGGTGACGGTGGGGCCGCCCCACGACTTGTCGAGGACGGCGTTGCGGCCGCGGGGCCCGAGGGTCGACTTCACCGCGGCGGCGAGTTTCTCGACGCCGGCCAGCAGGGCCTTGCGGGCGTCGATGTCGAAGGCCAGTTCCTTCACGGACATGTTTCCGGTTCTCCAGGCTTCGTCGGATGCAGTTCAGGTGCAGACAGCGGTCACGGCGCCCGTTCAGTCATGGCCGGACGGGGCGAGCCCGGGGGATACCAAACCGTGCGCCACCGCAGCGGGCGGTCGTCGCCCCGCCTGACGAGGCCGGGGATCGCGATCGGCCCAGGCGGTCGGATGACAGGCCGGACATCGCATCGCGGCGGGGCTGCCAAGCTGGCAGCGTTTCGATCCGGCGTTCCCGCGCCGGTGCGCGACCTCCGTCGCGGATTCGTTTCGACGACCACCGATTCCAGCCGCCGTCACGTCGGGGGGTGCGTTCGTGCCGAGGGTCCATCCCCGGCAGTCGCATCCACGGGGCCGTCGCGCTCCGGCGCACGGTGGGTGCCGGCGGATGCGTCCGGCGCCGTGCCGGTCGCCCCCGGGTCGGGCTCTCCCGGGCCCGGATCCCGGAGCAGCTCGAGCAGGGTCGGATGCGGTGCGGCCAGCGCGCGACGGATCCAGATGGCGTTCACGAAGAGGAACGCCAGTCCGATCAGGAACATGGCGTAGGCCGCGGCCGCGACGACGGCCGCGAGCGCCGCAACGGTCTCCGACCGCGACTCGAGTGCCACCAGCCGCACCACCTCTGCCGCCGCAACGATGCCGGCGGCAATGCCCATCTCCCGCGCCGGCTGTCGTGCGTGCGGGCGCAGCCTGTACTCGCGGCTCCGCAGGCCGACATCACGGACGATCCGGGCGAACGCGACCAGCCAGAGAACCTGCCCCCCGAGCACGGCGCACTCGAGCAGCAGGCTGACCCACGTGAACGAGGTCCGCGCACCGTCGACGACTCGTCCCGCATAGCCGCCGGTCAGGGCGAGTGACAGGGTGCCCGCCGCCGCCACCGCCGCACCCACCTGGAGTCGGATCACGACACCGACGACCGTGGCGATCACCTCGCGGCTGCCGCGCGGCCAGAGCATCCATGCCGCGAGCACGCCGGACAGCATGAGGACTCCGGCAAGCATGCAGAGCCGCGTGGCAGCATGACCGGACATCGGTCGCATCAGGCCGAGCCGCGCCAGCGAGTCCATGGCCGGATAGAGCGTCATCAGCACGCAGGGAACGAGCAGGCCGAACGCCGCAGCCACCATCCCGTTCCCGACGGCGCCCGGGTTGTGCAGTCGCGGCAGCCGGCTGCCCACGGGATCGATCGTCGGGAGCACGGTGTGCCAGACCGGCGTTCCGCACTCGGGGCACGCGCCGCCCAGCGGCAGGCCGCGCAGGTCATAGCCGCAGTCGCGGCAGCGCAGGTGCCGCGCAAGCCGCATGAGGTCGATCGGGCGAAGGAGCATGCGGTCGGCATCGAACACAGCGACAAGGTCCTCGGCCCCGGCCCGTGCAGACCGCGTCGGATCCCGTCCGATCGCCGCGGCGGCAGCGTTATACTCGGTCCCGCCCGATCATTCACGGCGCGACAGGTTCAGCCGATGGCGCCGGGCCGCCGTCCCGTTCGATCCGGTCCGTTTCCTTCCGTTCTCCGGAACCGTCGTCCTCCCGCCAGGAACCCGAGCGCATGCCCGACCCCGCGATCCGACGACTTCGCGACAACATCACCAGCGTCTACATGGGCAACGCCTCGGCGGTGGATCGCGTCATCGCCTGTCTGCTTGCGGGCGGTCACATCCTGATCGAGGACGTCCCCGGCGTCGGCAAGACGGTGCTTGCAAGCGCCCTGGCGAAGAGCATCCAGTGCTCGTTCGTCCGGATCCAGTGCACGCCGGACCTGCTGCCTTCGGATGTGATCGGCGTCACCGTCTTCGACCGCGATGCCGCCAGCTTCGTCTTCCGCAAGGGACCGATCTTCCACTCGATCGTCGTCGCCGACGAGATCAACCGGACGACGCCCCGGACGCAATCCGCTCTTCTGGAGGCGATGGCGGAAGGGACCGTGTCCGCGGACGGTGCCACCTATGCGCTGCCGTCGCCGTTCATGGTCGTGGCGACCCAGAACCCGTATGAGTTCGAGGGTACGTACTTCCTGCCCGAGAACCAGCTCGATCGATTCCTGATGCGGATCTCGCTGGGATATCCGTCGCCTGACGACGAGGCGAGGATCATCTCGCTTCAGCCGGCGCGCACGACGCTCGCGACGCTCATGCCGGTCATGTCAGCTGATGAAGTCATCACGCTCCAGAAGCGGGTCAACGAGGTCCGACTGGACACGTCGCTGGTCGACTACATCATCGCCCTCGCGGCCGCGACCCGGAACCACGATGACCTCCAGGTGGGTGTGAGCCCGCGCGGCGCCCTGGCGCTGGCCGGGATCGCCCGCGCCACCGCCGTGCTCAGCGGCCGTGATCACTGCATCCCGGAGGACATCGTCGCCAACGTGATCCCGGTCTGTGCGCATCGCGTGGTGCCGCGCTCTTACCTGCACGCTGGTGATACCGCGACCGCGCGGCGCATCATGCAGCAGGTGCTGGAGACGGTCCGGAGCCCCGCGTAGCCCGAGCCATCGCTCCCGTGGGGCGGCGCCTCCAGGGGACGCGATACGCCGCATGGACGAACCGCCGAGGCACCGCACTCCCGACGGTCTGGATCGTCGAAGCCCACCGTCCGGTGGCGGTACGGCCGGGCGCCCTCGCGCAGTCGTCCGATGGACGGGCGCCCGGTCACACGGGCGACCGACCGACCCGGCGGACGCGGGCGACACACTGCCCGCGAGGCGCAAGCGGTCAGTTACCCCGCGCTTCGACGGACACCGGCGGCGAAGCGCCGGATTTCATCCGACATCGCGCCGAGCGGTCGCACGAGCGCTGCGCCGCCGCACTGGATCGCCTCACGCGGCATGCCGAAGACAACGCAGCTCTCCTCGTCCTGCGCGATCGTCAGGGCCCCGGAGCGACGCATCGACAGAAGCCCGTGGGCGCCGTCGTTGCCCATCCCGGTCAGGATGATCCCGAGCGCGTTCGCGCCCGCGCAGCGCGCGGTCGACTCGAAGAGCACGTCCACCGAAGGGCGATGCCGGCAGACGCGCGGGCCGTCGGTGACGCGCACGAGGTACCGGGCCCCGTCCCGCGCCAGTTTCAGATGCCGGTTCCCGGGCGCCAGCAGCGCCAGCCCCGGAACCACGCGGTCGCCATCCGACGCCTCCCGGACGTCGATCGCACAGAGTCCGTCCAGGCGCTGCGCGAACGAGGTCGTGAATCCCTCGGGCATGTGCTGCGTCATGACGATTCCCGGGCACAGCCGAGGCATCGCCTCCAGAATCGTGCGAAGCGCCTCGGTTCCTCCGGTGGACGCGCCGATCGCGACTACCTTCTCCGTGGTCTCGATCATGGGGTGCACCGGGTTGCCGTCCGCCGCCGCGGCAGCGTTCCGGCGCCCCCCGCCCTGCGGTCGAAGCCGCACGCGCGTCGCGCCGCGAATCAGTTCGCCGAGTCCCGCGCCGAGATCGCCCACCGAGTACGACGCGTCGGGCTTGCAGATCACGTCGATCGCGCCCGCCTCCAGGCATTGCATCGCCGTCTCCCGCCCCTCCA
Organism: Phycisphaeraceae bacterium; assembly: GCA_019636755.1. GTDB lineage: Bacteria > Planctomycetota > Phycisphaerae > Phycisphaerales > SM1A02 > JAHBWZ01. Next base: position 93,570 of record JAHBWZ010000004.1, read on the forward strand.
CCGCGAGTGAACTCACGATGATCACCGGCATCGGGTGATACGTCATCAGCCGCCGAAGAAAACTGAGGCCGTCCATGCGCGGCATCTCGATGTCCAGAGTCAGCACGTCCGGCCTGAGCGACACGATCATATCGCGGGCGACGTATGGGTCCGGCGCGGTCCCGACGACTTCGATTCCCTCCTGCCGCCCGAGTTCGCGGCTCAGCACCTGTCGCACGATGGAAGAATCATCGACAATGAGTACGCGAACATCCCGTGTCATTCGTGATCCGGTCCTTTCGTTCCAGCGTCCACCGGCTGCGTCGCCTCCACCAGGCGTGCCAGACACGATCGAGGCCTCTGCGGTGCGACCCTCACGCCGGAATCCATCGGACTCGAAGCCGCTCGCCCTCCGACTCGAGGTCGCAGTGCAGGCCCCCCGCGTCGCGCGACCGGCCCTCGTCCTCACTGAGGAGCACCGGCAGGCCCAGCGAGAACGGACATGTCTCGCCTCCAAGCGCCCAGACGATCGACCCGCCGATGATGTTCGCGAGCTCCCTGATGGCATCAGTACCGTGCACGCGAAGCTCGATTTCATCCCGCTCGACGCCCAGCAGACTCGACGCGAGATCCCGCAGGAACCCGTCGCTGGCACCGATCACCACGCTTCCGCTGCGCGAGCCGCCATACTCGATCGCGGCGTAGTGCGTGGTCAGCGGGAGGCGCGATGCGTCCGACTCCGTCACCACCTCGGCCGGCACGAATGCGGTGCGCTCCAGTGTCTCGATGGCCAGTGCAGCCAGCCGCCCGGCGGTGAGATCCCGTGTCATACTCTGACTCCCGTAATCGAACCGACGATGCGGCAGAGATCCTCCGGCTCGAACGGCTTGCGGAGCGTCTCCCGGATGCCCATTTCCCGCATGCGCCGCAGCCGGTCGTGATTCACTTCCGTGCTGACGACGACAATCGCGACATCCCTGAGAACCGGATCAGCGCGGGCGAGCCGTGCAAACTCCTCCCCGTCCATCACCGGCATGTTCAGATCCAGCAGAACGAGATCAATCCAGACATTGACAAGCAGATCAAGCGCTTCACGCCCGTTCCCCGCCTCGTGGATGCGCTCCGGCGGGATCCCCGCGAGCGTGACGACCTTCCGGATCGCTCGACGCAGGATGGGAGAGTCATCGACGATGAGTACATTGCAGTTCATGCGCTCCGCTCCGTCGCTCCGGTGCCATGGAGGATCTCCTCAAGGACACGCAATCGCGCCCAGACAACAGAGATCATCCTTTCCGCGCTGCGCCGGTCGAGCGACATCGCCGCGCGCACGTGCTCTGCCAGGTGGTACCGCAGACCATCGCCTCCGACTCCAAGTCCAGCCCACAGGCAGATGATGTCGGCCGCGTGGACACAGTCGATCAGTACGTCATGCTCCGCGCCATCCGCGGGTGGTTCATGGTGATACTCCACGGCCGCGGCGATCCGCTCCGGCAGCTTCCACTTCCGCGCCAGCGCCGCCCCCAGCATCGCGTGATCGAACCCGATTGCATCTCGCTCCGCCTGAAGGAAGGACACGTCACAACCGGGATGTCGCAGCGCCCGCTCGATCGCAGGCGATTCCGCGCTCCGCTCGATCACGAGCTTCCCGACATCGCGCAGGAGCCCGCAGAGAAACGCGAGTTCCGGTTCACCGAATCCCATGCGCTCCGCGAACTCCTCGGCGGCAATGGCGCCGCCCTGAGCGCTGCGCCACAGGGCTCCGCGCCGCATGTGGTACGCGCCGCCCATGCCCTCGAAGAGGCTCGCGATCTGCTGATCAAGCACGATGCGAAGCAGCGGCCGCATTCCCAGTCGGACGATGCTCTGCTCGATATTGAAGGTTCGCGCCGTGACGCCGTACATCGATGAATTTGCGCACCGGAGTACCGCGACACTGATCGACTCGTCCTGGCGGATGATCTGCGCGATCTCCGCCTGATTCACGTCTTCCTGGAAGAGCATCGTGGTCAGTCTGGCGACGACTGCGGGCAGCACCGGCAGCGATTCCACGTCGTCGAGAACGGACTCTATTCCGGCCATATGACGCGCTCCATGCTCGCGTTTCTGACGATGACCGATCCGTCGCTGAGATTCAGTGACATCGTCCGGCTCATCGCGCCACCGGTGTCCTCGCCTGAGATGAGGACACTGTTCTTCCAGAAGAGTCTGCGAAGGATCGTCCGGTTTCTCGCCCCGATGCGGAACTGGCTGTCGGACAGTATCTCCGCACCTCCGGCCGCGCAGACGATCATGCGTTCCTTCCTCGCGCCGAGACCGTAGCACGCATGAAACAGCATCGGCACACCGCTGTCGGCGAACATGGCGGGCTTCGCCATCGCCTTCTCTTCATTCAATTCCGCCGTTGGAAGCATGAAGTGCAGCATGCCCCCGATCCGTGCTACCGGGTCGTAGGCAGTGACGCCGATGCACGATCCGAGCGCGTAGGTGATGAGCGTGACTGTCGGATCGTCGTCCACCGCAAGATCCGCCACGCTGACGACGCGATGCACCGTCCGGGTCTCCGGGAGAATCGTACTGAATCGGCTCACTGATGATCCTCTGGTCCCGCACCGGGACTATTTCCGATACACCGAGGCCTGGACGGCGCGAAACGGGACGTCAAGGCCGGACAGCGTCTCCGCGCTGCCCACCGCGAAGACACCGCCGGGACTCAGGATGTCGTAGAACCGGCGAACGAGCTGCAGTCGCGTAGGCGCATCGAAGTAGATCATCACGTTGCGACAGAAAATCACGTCGAACGGACCGCGCATCGGCCAGTGCTCCATGAGATTCATCCGCGCAACGGAGATCATCCGTCGCAGCCGATCGCCCGCGACCGATCGGCCCGGATCCGCGGGGTCCGGGGAGAAATACTTCCGGACCAGGTCCGGCGGAATGTGCTCGATGAGCCTGCGCTCGTACCGGGCGGCCCGCGCCTGCTGCACGGCGCTGCTTGACAGGTCGGTGGCCAGGATCCGTACGTCCCACTGCTGCCCGTCCGGAAGCGATTCGAGCGCATTCATCGCGAGCGTGCACGGCTCGCATCCGATCGAGCATCCAGCCGACCAGATGCGGATCCGGCGTCCGGGTGTGGTGGTGTCTCCGCGTGCCAGCGGCGTGTAGAACTGCCGCTCCAGGTACTCGAAGTGGGCAGGATCGCGGAAGAAGCTCGTCACGTTCGTCGAAAGGACGTCGAAGAACGCCAGCATGTCCTCATGACCTGCGTCCTGTTCGAGGTACTCGAGGTACGCGTCGACTCCGGAGAACCTGCTGCCGCGCAGGAGCGACCCGAGCCGGTTTCCGACCAGCGACCGCTTCCGCTCGGTCAGCGCGAGTCCCCAGCGATGCCGCGCAATGCGCGCAATGCGCTCAAACTGCCCGGGCATGAGTTCAGTCATCGGTGTCATGCTCAAGGCTCCGCCGGGCCTTCCGGCCCGGCGGAGCAATCGGCTCATTCATCCGGCTCAGAAGCTCGCAAGCACTTCACCATCGTCCAGCGGGATCGGATGCGAAGCACGGCTCGTGCCTCCGCCGGACCGGGGACCCGCGCCCCCTCGCCGCCCTGGTCCCGCGGGCGTTCTGGACCTGCCGGACACGGAACCTCCGGCGCGGGCGCCTCCCGGACCCGCCGCCTGGCCCGCGCCCGGCGCGGATCCCCGTCCCCCCGCGCCCCCCGCCGCCGGTCCGACAGCCTGAACGACCGCGTTCACCTTGAACCGGCGCACGAGCTCCTGCAGGGACGCCACCTGCGCGGACGTCTGCTCTGCACTGGAGGCGAGTTCCTCGGCATTGCCCGCGTTCTGCTGCGTGACCTTGTCGAGTTCGGCAACGCCGGTATTGATCTGGTTGATGCCCGATGCCTGCTCGGTCGAGGCCGAGGCGATCTCCGCCAGCAGGGTGTTGACCTTGTTGGTACTTCCGGCGATCTCCTCGAGCGCCTGACCCACCCGTTCGGCAATCTGCACGCCGTTGTCCGACCGCCTCACGGACTCCTCGATCATGGACGAGGTGTTCCGAGCGGCCTCCGCCGAGCGCTGCGCCAGATTGCGTACCTCCTCGGCCACCACTGCGAACCCCTTGCCGGCCTCTCCCGCCCGTGCGGCCTCAACAGCCGCGTTGAGCGCCAGCAGGTTCGTCTGAAACGCGATCTCGTCGATGACCTTGATGATCTTCGAGATCTCCGCGGAAGACTGCTTGATGGCACTCATGGCCTGCGACATCTGCGTCATCTCGTGCTGTCCGCAATCGGCCGCCTTCCTGGACTCCTCAGCAAGTGCGTTCGCCTGCCTGGCGTTCTCCGCATTCTGCTGCGTCATCGCCGACATCTCTTCGATCGACGCGCTGATCTCCTCCAGGCTGGACGCCTGCTCGGAGGATCCCTCGGCAAGTGACTGGCTGGCGCCGGCGATCTGTGAAGCACCGTCGTCGATCTCACTCGTTCCCTGCGAGACCGACGCGATGATGTCATGCAGCGTCTCGACCAGACCGTTGAAGCTGCGACCGAGCAGCCCGATCTCGTCCCTGGAACTGACCTCGACCCTGCGGGTCATGTCCGAGGTCTCCTGGATCTCGCGGATCCGCGCGATCAGCGAGGCAAGCGGGCGCCCGAACATCACGCGCAGCATCCAGATGAAGAGGACAATCGAGCCGATGCCGATCGGTACCGTCCACGTCAGGCCATCTGCGATGAAGTGCGCCACCTCCTCATCGACCGGGTCCAGCGGCATCTGCACGTGGTACGACCCGTGCATGAACCCGACGCGCCAGCCCTCCATCGGAAAGCCGACGATATCCCGGCCGGTGGGGTTCTCCGGTCCCGGAGTACCGTGGCAGGAAAGGCAGTCGGCGGTCAGGCGGATCGCCCGCATGTAGTGAAGCATGTTGGCATCGCGGTCGACCCTGCTGATCCACTCGTTTCCCCCGGCGCTCACCTGCGACATCAGGTCGCGCAGCATCTTCTCATCGAACGAACCCGCGGCTGGCTGGTTCTCCGGGTTGCGCGCGTCGAACGATGTGATCCGGAAGTCGACGCCCTCTCGCGCCGCCGCCTCCCTCGCCGCGGTCCAGCCGGCGACGACAGGAATGGCGGGGTAGATCGCCGCATCCCGGTACGAGCGGCCGGATGCCTGCACCTGCTTCAACTCCGCCAGCAGCGACTCGCGATCGATCGCATTCTTCTCCCACAGGAGCGTCACATGACTCTTGGCTTCGTCCGCGACGGCGGTGAAGGCGGCGGCGCGGTCGACCATCGCATTCTCCGCCGCGGCCGTGAAGTCGCGTGCGAGGACAATGTAGTTGACAATCACGATTGCGATCAGCACCGTGACCGTCATCGCGATGATTCTGGTTCCCAGACCGAGTGTCTTGACAAAGTTCCGCATGGCGGGATTCTCCTTTCCGGAGCCTGGCTCCGGTGATCAGATTCAGACGGAAGCGGGCTGTACATCACCCGCCGACTCGCAGGGCGCTGGCGCAGCGGCAATCCGCGCGGCATCCTCTGCGGTGATCACGTGCCTGATACTCAGAAGTATGACGACCTTGCTGCGGACCTTGCCGATGCCCAGAAGGTACTGCACCGGGACCGAGCAGCCGAAGCTCGGCGTCGGATCGATCTGGCCTCGCGCGATGTCCAGCACCTCTCTGACAGAGTCCACGATGATGCCGATCTGCGTCGCATCACCGCTTGCCGGGTCTTCCACCTCGACGACGATGATGCATGTCTGTTCGGTGTACGGCGTCGACGTGAGACCGAATTTCGCGCGCAGCTCGATGACGGGAATGATCCTGCCGCGCAGATTGATCACGCCCTTGACGTAGTGCGGCGTCTGGGGAAGCGGCGTGATGTCGAGAAGGCAGATGATCTCCCGGACCGCGAGGATCTCCAGCGCATATTCCTCCTCGCCGAGGCAGAACGAAAGGAACCGGTCACAGCTGCTGCCGTTTCCGCCGTGCCCGCCAGTGCCCGCGGTCGCGGGCCGTTCAAGTGTCGTGGTCATTGGTGGTCCCCTGGCGTACGGCGCCGGTCATTCCGGTCGCCGAACGGCCTGTTGAATGATTCCGCTGACATCAAGGATGAGCGCCACGCGCCCGTCGCCCAGGATCGCGCCGCCGGAGACGCCTCGCATCGCCTCCATCCCTCTTCCGAGACTCTTGATGACGACCTGCTGCTGCCCGATGATCTCGTCGACCATCAGCGCGCAGCGCCCCTCATTGGATTCGAGCACGATCAGCAGTGCATCGCGAGGATCAGTGACCCCGTCGTCGACGCCGAGGACGGAGTGCAGTCGATGCACGGGAAGCACGCTTCCGCGTACCGAGACCATCTCGCCCCGCTGGACGATCGAACTCAGGTCCCCGGACGCCGGCCGGAAGCTGTGCTCGATCGAGAGGGTCGGGATCACATAGCGATGTGGTCCGACCCGGACGATCATGCCATCGATGATCGCCATGGTGAGAGGAAGCCGCATCAGGAACGTGGTTCCCCGGCCGTGCTCGGATCGGATATCCACCTTCCCGCGGAGTGCCTCGATGTTCCGACGCACAACGTCCATGCCGACACCGCGACCGGATATGTCCGTAACCTGCTCGGCGGTCGAGAAGCCTGGCAGGAAGATCATGTTGAAGACATCGGACTCAGAGAGTTCCTCGGGGTTGCGTCCGACGGGGACGACGCCCCTGTCGATCGCCTTCCGCAGGATCCGCTGCCGGTCCAGACCGCGTCCGTCATCCTCGATCTCGATCACGATCGAACCGCCCGCGTGATAGGCGCGCAGTGTGACGCTCCCCGACTCGGGCTTGCCTGCCCGGCGACGTTCATCGGCCGGCTCGATGCCGTGGTCGCAGGAGTTCCTCACCATGTGGACAAGCGGATCCGCGATCTCCTCGACCACGTTGCGGTCCAGTTCCACGTCCTCCCCCTCGCAATGGAACTGGATCCTCTTGCCGGCCTTCGCGGCCACGTCCCGGACCAGGCGTGCCATCTTCTGGAACGTCCCCCGGAGGTTCACCATCCGCAGTGACATTGATACGCCCTGAAGATCCCGGACGATCTTCCAGACATGGCTGAGATTGCGCTGAAGCCGGACATCGGTGATGCGAAGATCGTTGGCATCCTGCATGACCATCTGCTGCGCGATGACGAGTTCACCGACCATCGTCACCAGGTTGTCCATGCGCAGCGTGCTGACCTTGACGGTCTGATCCGTGCGGGGACGGGTCGGCCGCGCTGTCGGACCGGACTCGCCGGCAGCGGCCGGCCGGCTCTCCGGCCCCGAGGGCACGGCGCCGGTCGCAGGGGCGCGGATGGTTCCGGCCTCCGCCGGCTTGCCCTTCGCAACGGCCGCGAGTTCCGCATTCAGCGCGTCGTATCCCGCGCGCGACGGACCCTCCCCGCCTCCGGGGACGCCGACGAGCTGCCGCATGACATCGCAGGCGACGAGGACGAGATCGAGTGCGGCCCGATCCAGCGTAAGCGCGGCTGATCGTGCGGCGTCGAGGAGGTACTCCGCATTGTGCGCGAGATGGGCGATCGGCTGCAGGCCGAGGAATCCGGCGACACCCTTGATCGTGTGGAACGCGCGGAAGACGGTATTGATCAGTTCGCGATCTGACGGCTCCTGCTCGAGAGACAGCAGGGATTCCTCGGCCGCATCAATGTGGTCGTGCGCCTCGGTCAGGAACTCCCGCAGGCTCTCCGCCTGCGCCGGATCGACCAGGAGCGTGATCCGGTCATCGGCCGAGTCTTCCGTCGCGGCCGGTGCCCCGTCGGGGTCGCGCGGAGTTCCTGGCGCCGCCACCCGCCGGAGCTGCGCGCGGATCCGGTCATGACCGTCCGCGCCACACGTCGGGTCCTCGCCCAGGCGGCCCAGGAACGTCCGGAACCAGTCCAGCATCAGGAGCAGTGCCTCGGCCGGGAAGCTGCAGGCACCCGCGGTATGTGCATCCACGACCGATTCCGCGTCATGGAACAGTGCCTGGGCGTCATGGAGCCCGAGGACTCCGCACTCACCCTTGATCGTGTGAAGCGTCCGCCGCAGTGCCGCCAATTCCTCCGCAGCCTGACCGCCCGGCACCTCCGTCGCCTCGACCGCCAGCACGCACGCTTCGAGATCGCCGATGAGCCGGCTGCTGTTCTCTATCCACTCGCGCAGGAGTTCGGGGTCCTCGGCCGGGCCCGCCGCACCGCTGCCGGACACCGACAGGGCCTGCCTGTCACGCGCCAGGCCTGCGGCGGGCCGCCGGCCTTCGACGGCTGTCTGCACCCCGGTGATCACGGCCAGGACCGCTGCGAACTGCGCATCCGCGTCCTCCGCGGTGCGCAGAACGATCGACTCGATGCCGCAGATGGCCGCCTCCAGGCCCGCCACGACATCGGTGAGCGCCTTCGCCTCCGCGTCCGCACGGCACCGCTCGCAGAGATCCTGCAGCGCGACCAGGCCCGGCAGGTCACCCGGATCCGTCGCCAGGGCCGATCGCGAAAGTGTCTCCATGTGCTCAAGGCCAGCCACGTGTCTCTCCGCATGGCAGGTGGAATGGTCGCGACGACCGCTGCCGGCCGGATCGATCGGCTCCTGTCTCGGATGAGTTGTGTGCGCGCTCCGAGGAAGTCGCAGAACCAGAGGAACTACCGGGTCCGGTCCCGGCCGACCGGGGTTTCACTCACCGTCCTCGTCCCGCGCCAGGCATGACACCCATGCCCTCAGTGGAATCTCTGGAAACCGGATCTCCGTCACACGCCGGGTCGAGTGTCATCGCGACCGGGTCGATGACCGCCCGTCATCGTTCACGTCGCGCCATCCGCTCGGCGTGCGGGCCCAACACCGCTCACGCGGCCATTCCACCCAGGTCAGGATGCCCATGGACGCTGCCTACATCAATCCGTTCATCGATGCGACACAGCGCGTCTTCCGATCGATGCTCGACCTCGATGTCGCGACGGGCACCCCTGCGATGTGCCGATCTCTTCCGCAGTTCGACGTATCCGGCATCATCGGCATGTCCGGCGATGTGATCGGCTGCGTCGTGCTGAGCCTCCCCCTCACCGTCGCCCGACCGGTGGTCGGAAGGCTCCTCGGCACGGAGGTCTCTCATACGTGCGAGGACTTCGCCGACGCAGTCGGTGAACTCGTCAACATGATCTCCGGCGCCGCCAAGGCGCAGTTCGATGGCAAGGAGGTCAGCATCAGTTGCCCGTCGATCATCATCGGCCGGGGCCATCATGTTGCCCGTCCGAGCAATACCGTCTGCGTTTCCATCCCCTGCGAGGTCTACTGCGGATCATTCAGCGTCGATCTCGCGATCCGGCCGATCGCCGGCCCGGCGGAGAAGCCGGCACCAGCATGACCGTGACCCGGTCGATCACCACCTGAACATTCGGGAGACTGCATCCATGCGTATTCTGCTCATTGACGACTCGAGGACCATGCGCAACATCGAGAAAGGCATCCTCGCCCAGATCGGCTACACGGACGTGGAGGAGGCGGTCGACGGTCAGGACGCGCTGTCGAAGGTCGACGCCGTCAATCCCGGCCTGATTCTCGTCGACTGGAACATGCCGAACATGGACGGGCTCTCGTTCGTGAAGGCGTATCGCGGCATGGGAAACAGGACGCCGGTCATCATGGTCACGACCGAGTCGGAGAAGTCGCGGGTCGTCGAAGCGATCAAGGCCGGTGTCAACAACTACGTCGTGAAGCCATTCACGCCGGAGACTCTCTCGCAGAGACTCCTGGAAACGATCGCGAAGTCGAAGGCAGCGTGAGCTCCCGGTCACCCGGGGCCGCGTCTCAAGGGGCAGGCAGATGACAGAGGAATCAACGGTTCGTATCAGCGTGGATGCCGACGGAAGCACCGCTCGGGTTCACATCCCGGCATCGTTCGATCCGGCTGCATTGACCGTTTCCCTGCTGGCCGCGTGCGCGGCGGGCGCAGGCGTTCGGATTTCCGCGCAGGTGCACGCGGGACTGGCGCAGGCAGCCGATCGGTTCCGCCGGGATCCATCCGATCTCAGTGCGGTGGTCGCGCGGGCGACGCCGCCGGTCCACGGCAACGATGGAGAACTTCTCTGGCAGCCCGGCTTCGATCCGACTCCGTCGAGCTCTGAGCCGGTGGCGGAGAACTCGGCCGTCGATCACTACGCGGGCCGGACCTACGTGCGGGTCGCACCCGGTGATCACGTGGCGACGCTGCGCCTCCCGACGCCGGGCGAGGACGGCTCGAACGTACTGGGCGAGGTGCTCAAGGCCAGGCCGGGGCGCCCCGGCACACTTCGACCGGAGGCCGGCTTCGAGATCGACGCGGAGAACCGGGTCATCGCCGTGTCCGACGGCGTTCTGGCGGTCAGCCGCGGTGCTCTCTCGATCACGAAGCTCCTCGAGGTCAAGGGATACGTCGACTTCGAGACCGGCAACATCGACTTCGACGGTTCGGTGGACATCCGTGAAGGTGTCCGCGACCGGTTCGTCGTGAAGGCAACCGGCAACGTGACCATAGGAGGACTGATCGAATCGGCGACGATCGAGTGCGGCGGAGACCTCTCCTGCGGTCGCGGCGCGGCCGCGCGCGATCGTGGCACCATCACCGTCGGCGGCAACGTCGACATCGGATTCCTGAACAACACGCGCGGCATGATCGGCGGGACGCTGAGCGTCCGCCGGGAGATCATCAACTGCGACCTGGCGATCGACGGCACCCTGCTGGGCGAGTCGGCGGCGCTGATCGGCGGGCTCGTCGTGGCGGGCGCTGACGTCTCCATCGGAACGCTCGGATCCGATGGAGACCGCGCGACCGTTCTTCGGGTCGGTGCAATGCCGGTCCTTGCCGACCGCCTGCGCGAGTGTGAGCGCGCAGCTGACGGCCTCCGTGCGCGCATCGCTCGCCTGAACGAGAGTCTCATCCAGGCCGGTCGGCTCGGCAGGCAGGCGACCGCCTCGGATCGCGAGCGCATGACTGAACTCAGCTACGAGATCGATGATCTCACCCGCCTGCTCCACGCCGAAGAGGAGCAGTGCGCGGCGCTTCGGGCCATCCGTGCCGCACCGCGACGGTTGAACGTGCGCGTCGGAAAGTGCATCCATCCCGGCGTCCGCATCGAGTCGGACTCCGCCGAGATCGTGTTCGAGCAGATGGTCCGTGGACCAGTGCACCTGTCCTGCGACGGATCGGGCGAGGTCACGTTCCGGATCGGCGACGGGCCGCCGCGCCCGGTCACCGAGATCGCCGTCGTGCGGCGGAAGAGGCCAGCAGCGACCGGGTCCGCCGGCGCCGAAGAGGCGCATCCGGTCCCGGCCGCTGCGTGATCGCGAGGCATCCGCCGCGCGATGCGTGTCCCTGCACACGGGGAGGATCGGGCATTCACGCCGGTTCCGGCCGATTGAGTCCGATGACGTGCGAGACGCGGCCGGCGTCGTCGTGGACGGCGATGCCCTGACCCCTCAGCGTCCGCACGCTTCCATCCGGCAGCCGGACACGACCGCGTGCCTCGAAGCGCTCGCCGGTCTCGATCGACCGCTCCAGCGCCGCGCACAGCGCCGCGCGATCCTCCGGGAGGACGACCTTGTTGATGATGACGTCCACGCTGGCCGGAAAAGTCTCCCGCGGAACGCCGAGCAGCCGGCAGAGTCCTTCCGAGGCGTGAAGGGTCCGGTCGGGGACATCGACCTGCCAGGTTCCGATCTCAGCGATGAGTTCGGCATACGCGAGCATGAGCTGCTTGCGACGGAGCTCCATTCCATGATGCTTCTGACTCGTGATGTCCTCCACCGTCCCGAGGCCGCTGACCGCGGTTCCGTCCGGGCCGAACGTGACCTCGGCGCGTTCCCGCACCCACCGGACCTCGCCATCGGCCAGGATGCGATGGACAAGGTCGTACGGATGACCTCGAAGGGCGGCGGTCCAGGCTGCCATGACGGCGTCCCGATCATCGGGGTGGACCCGCGCCAGGAAGAGATCCAGGGTCACCGGCGTGCCGTGATCCATGCCGAAGATCCGGTAGGTCTCCTCGGACCAGGTCAGTGCGCCGCTCGCGATGTCGATCATCCAGCTGCCGACCTTCGCGACCGCCTGCGCCCGCCGGAGTTCCCTTTCGCGCCGCCGCAGGTCTTCCTCGGCCATCTTGCGATCGTGAACATCGCGCGAACTGCTGATGATCCAGTCGACCTCGCCCGTCACCTCGTCGTGGTGGGCATACACGTTCGACTGAAACCATCGGTAGCTTCCGTCGAAGCGGAGACGACGCAGATCGACCGAGGCCCGGTCGCACCCGTGCATGAGCGATAGGCAGGTCTTTGAAATGACCGGCCCGTCATCGGGATGAAAGAAGTCGAAGACGGACCGCCCCAGCATCTCCTGCGGGCGGAATCCCAGGAGCGCCCGACACGAGGGGGAGACATAGATGTACTTCAGTTCCGGACTGATCAGGGACACGATGTCGCTCGTGTTCTCGGCGAGCAGGCGGTACCGTGCCTCGCTCGCCCGGAGTTCCTCCTCGCGGCGCAGCCGCTCCAGCTCGGCCGCGGCACGGGCGCCGAAGATCCGCAGAATGAGTTCCGGGCAGCGCGACTCATCCGGCGGATCCCCGCCATGCAGCACCGCGAGCGTACCGATCCGGCCTCCGCTTGAATCGCAGAGCGGTGTGATCATGAGTCCCTCGGCACCCAGGTCCCTGTACGCGACGATCGACGGGAACAGCGCCTGGAGCGACGATGGAATTCTCCTGATGGTCGCCCGTTCCATGAACTCGCACGGTGAACCGGCGAAGGCATAGGAAAGGTCCCGAGGCCATCCCTCCGGTGCCCAGCCGGCGATCACGCGCAGAACGCCGTCGGCGTCCAGTCGCGCCACATAGGCGCCGACAGCGTCGAAGGCGCGGCCGACATGCTCGACCAGCGCCTGCAGGAAGGCCTCGCCGGTCACGGCCGCGGTCGCCGCATCGATTCTCCGCAACACCTGCTCACCCGACACGTCGACCGCGCTGATCGCCCGCCGCAGTACCTCACCTTCCACCATCTGCCCGCCCGGTCCCGCCCGATCGACGCCGGCCAGGCCCGCCTCGACGGCCATGAGCGCGAGCTCCACGCGATTCCTGGCGCCGAGCCTCTTGCCGAGCACCATCCGGTGCGACTCGACCGTCTTCGCTGTCCGATGGAGCCGCTCGGCGATCTCCGCGGTCGTCAGGCCGGCACCGATCATCGAGAGGATCTCGCGTTGTCGCTCCGTCAGTCCCGCGATGCGCTCCGCCAGCGGGACCGGCATGACCCGATCATCCATCCATTGGCTCCGACGCCCGGTCCATGAAAGTCAGTACGCTCAGATGTCCCGGTTCCCGGCGTCGTCCGATCACAGGCTTCAACGACCTCCCCTGCCGCACTCGCAGCTGGGACCGGTCGGGTGACGCGGGGACCAGGTTCACGCGGCATCGGGCACGCGGGACCAGGGCACGAATCCACCGGACACAGGAGCAGTCGCGCCGCGATGGCTGCCGGCGCACGACCGCCACTGCCCTCCGCCGCGCCGACGGCAGGTCATTCCACCCGCGATGTCCGCAAGGCCATCCAGTCCACTCCGCCACGCGGTGCCTTGTACCCGCCACTGCTGGTGCAAGTCAATCATGCCGATCGGTGGACGTACCGCGCTCGACGCCTGGACGCGATGCGACAACATGCCGCCTCGGTGTTTCTCCCGGCGCCGCCCGGTGCCTGTCGGGGTTTCTCCTGAGTCGCAGCAGGATCCACGATCGCCACGTCGAGCCGCCGGCACCGGCGGCTTTGACTGACCACCGGCCGCGGCTTTGCCGATGCACGCGGACATGACCAGTGACCGCCTCCTCGCTCAGGCAGACGATCGCGCCGCCCCCCGCCGCGCCGTACGCGCCGAAGCGCCGCCGCCATCCGCACCGGCTGCGGTCAGCGCCTCTCCTTCCGATCCGGCGGAGCTGGAGGCGTCCGTCGCCGGGATCACCGATCTGCTCGCGATGCTCGATGCCTGCGCGATCGTCGGCGTGACCGACCGGCGCGGGCGGATCATTCATGTCAACGAGCAGTTCGAGCGGATTTCAGGCTACTCGCGATCGGAACTGATCGGACAGGACCATCGGGTCGTCAACTCCGGCTATCACCCGAAGTCGTTCTGGACCGATCTGTACCGGACCGTCTACTCCGGCCGAGTCTGGCGCGGCGAGATCCGGAATCGCGCGAAGGACGGGCGCATCTACTGGGTGGACGCCACGGTCAAGCCGGTCCTCGACTCCCATGGCAGGGTCGACCGGATCGTCGCCGTACGTTTCGACATCACGCAGCGCAAACTCGCCGAGGAGGCAAGGCAGGCCGAGGAGGAGCGGTTCCGAAGCATCATCGAGGGACTTCGCGATGTCTGCTTCGTGTACTCGTGCGACGTGCGAGGAATCGTCACGTACGTCAGTCCCTCGGTGCAGACGCTCCTGGGACATTCGCCCGCGGAGTTCTCGCGACACTGCACCGCATTCCGCACGGATCATCCGCTCAACCAGAAGGCGAATGAACACACCGACGGAAGCCTCCGCGGGGAGCAGCAGCCGCCATACCAGGTCGAACTGCGACATCGCACCGGAACATCGCGCATCTTCGAGATCGTCGAGTTTCCGTCGCTCGATGAGCAGGGCGGCGTGACCGCGATTCACGGAATCGCCCGCGACATCACCGAGGCACGGCAGGCGGCGGCCCGGATCCGTCAGCTCTCGAGCGCCATCGAGCAGAGCCCGTCCTCAGTGATCATCACGGACGTCGCCGGGAACATCGAATACGTCAATCCCGCATTCACGCAGGTGACCGGCTATCGGCCGGAGGACGCGATCGGGCGCAACCCGCGGCTCCTCAAGTCCGGACATCAGACCGCGGATCACTACGCGCACATGTGGGACACGCTGCTCGCCGGACGTACATGGCGAGGCGAACTCCTGAACCGTCGCAGCAATGGCGAACTCTTCTGGGAACTCGCCGTGATCTCGCCGCTCCTCGACAACCTGCGCGAGGTCACTCACTACGTCGCCGTCAAGGAGGACATCACTGCCCGCAAGCGGATGGAGGAGGAACTCCTGGTCGCCGCCAGAACGGACAGACTGACGGGGCTTCCGAATCGCTCCCTCTTCCTGGACCGGCTCCAGCACTCGATCGGCGAGTCCCGCCGGCATCCAGGGTCGCAGTTCGCTCTTCTGTTCCTCGACTTCGACCGCTTCAAGGTCATCAACGACAGTCTCGGGCACGAGATGGGCGACCTTCTGCTCCGGCAGATCGCAGCGCGTCTGAGGGAGGTCATCGAGACGCCTGACTCGCTGGCGACCGGGATCGATGGGAACACTGTCGCTCGTCTCGGCGGCGACGAGTTCGTGATCATTCTCAGCACCGCGGCACAGCAGGATGGCGCGGAGGCCGTTGCTGAGAAGCTCCTCCGCGCCCTCGACGCACCGTATCGGCTCGGCTCCCATGTCGTGCACTCGACCGCGAGCATCGGCATCGTGTGCAGCAATCCGGACTGCGGGACCGCTCATGACATGCTTCGCGACGCGGACATCGCGATGTACGAGGCCAAGGCCCGGGGACGCGGCTGCTTCGCGCTGTACGACGCGCAGATGCGGACGATGGTCAGGAACCGCCATCAGATCGAGAGCGATCTGCGCTCCGCACTCGCCGGTGATGAGTTCCATCTCGTCTATCAGCCGATCGTCTCCCTTCAGGACGGATCGCTCCAGGGCGCCGAGGCGCTCGTCCGATGGTCACATCCGCAGCGCGGACTCATCGCTCCATCCGAGTTCATCCCGGTCGCAGAAGAGACGCACGCGATCCTTCCCCTCGGCGCGTGGATACTCGGCGAGGCATGCTCCAGGTTCATGTCGTGGAGTGCACGGATGGGGTCGGACGCGCCCGGATACGTCAGCGTGAATCTCTCGCGCGTCCAACTCGTGCAGCCGGCACTCGTCCATGACGTGATGCAGATTCTGCGTACCGCCGGGATGCAGCCCGACCGACTCCAGCTCGAAGTGACGGAGTCCGAGATCATGCGCGACCCCGACGTCGCCAGGGCGCAGCTCGCCGCTCTGAAGGCCGTCGGTATCCGGATCGCCATGGATGACTTCGGCACGGGACACTCCTCGCTCTCCTGCCTTCACGAGTTCTCATTCGACGTGCTCAAGATCGACCGCGCGTTCATCGCCAACCTCTCGAGCGGCCGGGAGTTCGTCGCCCTCGCGAACGCCGTCATCACGCTCGCCGAGCATCTGGGCATGACCTGCGTCGCTGAAGGCGTCGAGGAAGCCGAGCAGGTCGCGGTGCTGCAGTCCATGGGCTGCATCTACGGACAGGGCTACCTGTTCGGCAGGCCGATGCCGTCCGCGGAACTCAGCGGGGGTCGATGGCGCGGAGCGGGCGCGCATTCCCGTGCGGTCGCATGACGACCGTGGGGTCGGTTGCATTCATCACGGGGCCGGACCTCTCCGCGGCAGCTCACCCGCGCGGGGTGTGCATGCGATCACCAGCGAGAGGCACGTCCCGAGCCGGACCGGGACGGGCGCCCGGCCCCGCGTGATCCCCCACCACCGCCGGTGCGCACGCGCGTCGCCGTCAGCCGGTTCGCGGAGACGGGACGCGGCGCGGATCGCTCCGGCGCGCTGACGGTGTCCCGCGGTCCGTCGGTCCGGCGCGCCGGCGCCTTTCCGGCGCGCCCGCGAGACGCATTCGGCGCGGGTGTGCGGCCCTTGCCGTTCGATGCACCGCGATGACCACCTTCGCGTGCGGATCGCCCGCCCCGGGCGGGGCGGTCCGATCGCCGTTCCGGACGCTCACCCGGATCGTCCGACCCCACCGGCGCATCGGGCAGTTCCGGAAGGTCCTGCTGCACGTCGATCCGCCGATCGATCAGTCGTTCGATCTGGCGGAGGTAGGACCGTTCGTCGTGGTCGCAGAACGAGATCGCGATGCCTGAGGCCCCCGCCCGCGCTGTCCGTCCGATCCGGTGGACGTAGGTCTCCGGCTCGTTCGGAATGTCGAAGTTGACGACGTGCGAGACATCGTCCACGTCGATGCCGCGCGACGCGATGTCGGTGGCGACAAGAACCGGCGGCTTCCGGGATCGGAACGCGTCGAGCGCCCGGACCCGTGCGTTCTGACTCTTGTTGCCGTGGATCGCCTCCGCCCGGAGCCCCACCCTCGTGAGGTGCCTGACCACGCGGTCGGCGCCGTGCTTCGTCCGCGTGAAGACGATCGTGCGCCCCATCTCCCCCGTCCGGAGCATGTGCTCCAGGAGCATGGGCTTGGACTTCTTCGTGACGAAGCAGACGCTCTGCGTCACGTCACGGGCCGGCGTTCCGGCGCGGTCGCCCTCCGCGGAAAGCGGATCGCGCAGCAGCGTATCCGCGAGTTCCCGGATGGGCCCGGGCATCGTCGCGGAGAACATGAGCGTCTGTCGCGTTGCCGGCACGTGCTTCACGATGCGCCGGATGTCGGCGATGAAGCCCATGTCCAGCATGCGATCGGCCTCGTCGAGCACCAGGATCTCGATGCCACCCAGGTCCAGCAGCCGCTGGTTGAGCAGGTCCTGCAGCCGTCCCGGTGTCGCGATGAGGATGTCGACGCCGCGACGGAGCGCATCGACCTGGCGCTGCTGACCCACGCCGCCGAAGATCGCCGTCGTGGCAAGCCGGAGATGGCGGCCGTAGACGGTGAAGCTCTCGGCGATCTGCGCCGCCAGTTCACGGGTGGGGCAGAGAATCAGGGCGCGCGGTGCCCGCCGCGGACGACCCGCGCTGGAACCGGTCCCGGCATCACGGCTCGAGCCTGCCGCGCGCCTCGGCTGGCCTCGATGGCCCTGCACGGCGGCCGGGGCGGACTCGGCGGAGGCGCTCAGTCGCTGGAGGATCGGGATGGCGAACGCGGCGGTCTTGCCGGTCCCGGTTCGCGCACTGCCGAGCACGTCACCACCGGTGAGCGCGTGCGGAATGGCCTTGGATTGGATGGGGGTGGGCGCGGTGTAGCCTTCGGCAACGATCGCGCGTCGGATGGGCTCGATGAGCCCGAGAGTTTCGAATGTCATGTGCGAAGTACGAGAAGTGCTCCCGGCAGGTCGGCCGGAGTTTTCGGGCGTCCGGAGGCCCACCCTGAAGTACCCCGGAAACAGCCTCGGCAGCAGCCTGGACGCGGTCCTGCGTCCTTGAGAAAGGGCCATCATCGGCGAGGCGTCATCCCCCGAAGGATCATCGGATCGATGACCTGCGGGATGAACAGGAAGCGAAGAGAATAGCGACCGCGGCGCGTTCTGTCCATCCGTGCCTTCGCACGCCCGGGATTCCGACCGGGGTGCCGCCGCCGCGACTCACGGTGGGATCGACGTGGAACGCTCACCCCCGTTCACAGTGGACCTGCCACGATGGAACTGCCGGGCAGCGACCTCCGAACCGGGTGGCGAGACGCTGGGCAACGCGACGACTCTGGCCGATACTTTCCGCACCGCCGGCGATTGGAGGCGGGAGTTCCTTCCATCACGATGGGCGCGATCACCCGTTCACCCTCGATCCCTCCCCACAGTGGCGGTGCCGCCGGCTCGCGCCTGGTGATCGTCCGGCCCGGCGCGCGATCCGTCCGTCCACAGGATCTCGCCGCCCCCCGCGCGCCGCGGCTCCATCTCGTGGCACTCATCACGCTCGCCTCGACGGCCGGCGCCTGGCTGGCCGGACTGCTCGGGTACCGGCTGGGGTTCGCGTCGGCCATGCGCGTGCCCGATCTCTCGGTCGATGCACTCGGCGGCGCGAGCCACGGCGCCATGATGCTCGTCGCGGTGCCGTCCTGCGTCCTGACGGCCGGACTGGAGTCCCCGTGGCTCCTGATGGCGCTCTTCGCGGCGGTCGCGATGCCCGCGGGAGCGCTCGTCCTGGCCCGCCCGCGTACGCCCGGCGGCCCGCGCCCGCGCCCCCTCGCCTCCGGCTTCGCCGCAACCGGGGCCATCCTGGCGATGGTGTCCGGAGTGCTCGCCATCGCGTGGATCGGTTCGCCCGCCCGGCTGGAACTGCTTGCGCCGCTTCCGTTCAGCGCGGCCGCCGTGGCGGCGTGGGCGCGCTCGATCGCCAGCGCCGCCGGCCTGGACGTGCTGGTCGTCGCGGCGCTCGTCCTGTGGACGATCCTGGTCGCCCGCCTCCCCATACCGATCTGGCTCCGCGCCCTCAGCGGGGCCGCGGTCGGCTTTGCGCTGCTGGTCTGCGCCGTCTCCCTGGCGGCCAGCCTGGGAACGTCGGCACACCTCAACGCCGCGCGTCCGCTGGTGCAGAGCGAGACCTCGCGAGTCGGCCTGCTCCTCGGTTCGACGGCCCATCACATCGTGGTCCTGGAGCCGGACGATGATGGCGACCGCATCGTGACCCGGCTGCTCGGCGCAGGGTCGCCCGAAGCGCAGACGCTCTGGATCGGGGCGCGCGACACGGTGCCGGGCTTCTTCCGCCGATTGCGCGCCGGCACCCGGTAGCGTCCTCTCGACCACACACGGGGGTGAACAGGGCCGCGCGCCGCCCTCAGCCCGACCCGTGCCGATAGCGCCGCAGCAGCTCCATCACCATGCGATGGGTCTGGTGCGGCTCCCGGATCATCACCCAGAACGCGTCGAAGTCCCCGGTCCCGGCGGTGGCGAATCCGATCGTGCCCAGTCCGAAGAGCCGCTCGCGCAGCCGGATGAACAGCCGTGTCTGCTCGATCTCGCGGAGCGGTGCCTGGTACACGCTGACGCGGAGCACCCCGGACCGGACGACGATGCGCCGGTCGGTCATGACGTGGATACGGCAGTACCACTCCAGCGTCTGCCATGCCAGGCGCAGGAGGATCAGCGTCGCGCCCAGCCCCCATGCCTGCCCGGGCAGCCACGGCGCCCACGGCGCGGTCAGCGCCAGGACCGCCAGGATCACGGAGAGCAGCGCGAACGTGGCCAGGGTTCCGGCGACGCTCAGCGGGATGAAGAGCAGGCTCGGGCGCGACCAGTAGAGGATCGCCTCGCCCTCGGGGACCAGCGACACCGGCCACGCGTTCCGTGCCTGCGCGAGCGCGGGATCGACGGCACCCGCCGGACCCGCCTCGGAACAGAGCCTGGCGGCAGGGCGCGCCGGGCGGGGCCGTTCCGTGACGCCGGTCACGGGCGCGCTCCCGGCGTCGTGATACCGGCGCGAAGGACCGCCACCTCCGGCAGGTTGCGGTAGTACCCGTCGAAGTCCAGGCCGTAGCCGACGACGAACGCATCCGGGATCTCGAATCCCACGTACTCGCAGGGCACAGGCGCGGCGCCCGGCGCCGGCGGCTTGCGCAGCAGCACGCAGGAGCGGACCGAGGCGGCCCCGGCGCCGGCGATCGCAGCGCGGAGCGCCGTGAGGGTGCGCCCGGAGTCCAGGATGTCGTCCACGATGAGCGCATGGCGCCCGCCGAAGCTCTGCGGGAGGTTCCCGAGGATCGGCTCATGCGCGGCACGCAGCGACCGGCCGGGATAACTGCTGGCGGTCACCACGTGAAGTCGGAGCCGGTTGGGCATCGCGCGGATGAGATCCGCCGTGAAGACCACGGCCCCGGTCATCACGGGAACCAGCACGATCTCTGCATCGTCACCCAGGGCGAAGAGGTCGTGGGAGATCTCGGCGCCGAGCGCCTCGATCCGGCGGGCAATGGCCTCGCGCGAGAACAGGACATGGTCGATGTCGCGCCGCATCCGACGGGCATCCTACCAGCGGCGGATTCTGTCACGGGACTCCCCCGGATACGCTTCCGGCGATGGCCGCCGACACCGACGCGCCGAGCAGCGCCGCCGACACCGTCGATCGGGCGCACCGTGCCTTCGCGGCACGGTTCGGACGTCGCGCGGACGCGATCGCATGGGCTCCCGGACGCGCGAACCTGATCGGCGATCACGTCGACTACCAGGACGGGCTGGTCCTGCCGATCGCCATCGGGGCGGGCGTGGCCGTCGCTGCGGCGCGGCGACCCGGCGCCGTGCTTCGCGCCGTCGCGATGGACGTGTCCCGGGCGCGCCACGCCGACGGAGCGGGCCCCGAGGCGGCGGATCCGGATCACCTGGAATGGCCCATCGGAACCTCGCCACCGCCGGACGGGGCCGGCTGGACGCGTCACGTGATCGGCACGGCATCGATGCTCCGGCAGGAGGTGGGCCCCGTCCCGGCGGGCGCCGACCTCCTGATCACCGGCGACGTGCCCCAGGGCGGCGGGCTGGGGAGCAGCGCCGCGCTGGGCGTCGCGCTCACGCTCGCGATGAGCGCCCTGTCCGGACACGCGATGGATGCGCACGCGGTGGCCCGCTGCGCACGGATGGCGGAGCACCGGTTCGTCGGAACGCCCTGCGGACCGATGGACCAGCTTGCCAGTCTCTTCGGACGGCGCGGACACGCGCTGGAGATCGACTGCCGGACATGCCGCGTGACGCCGGTCCACATGCCGTCGTCTGATCGCATGCGCATCCTGCTCATCGACACCGGGACCCGGCACGCGCTCGCCACCGGCGCCTACGCCGGGCGACGGCGCGAGACCGAGGACGCGGCGAAGCGGCTGGGCGTTGCTTCGCTCCGCGGACTGGCATCCGGTGATGGCCGTCTCATGGACTTGTCGCGCGTGCTCCCGGACCGCCTTGCCGCGCGGGCGCGTCACGTCATCAGCGAGATCGATCGGGTGGCGCTCGCGGCGGAAGCGCTCCGGGCCGCCGACGCCGAGGAATTCGGCGCGCTGCTCCGCGAGAGCCACCAGAGTCTCTCGACCGATTTCGAGGTCTCCTGCCCCGAACTCGATGTCGCGGTGGATGCCGCGTGCCGGGCCGGTGCCTTCGGCGCCAGGATGACGGGCGCCGGCTTCGGAGGATGCGCCATCGCCGCCGTCCCGCCGGCGCGCGTGGGTTCGGTCGTCCGCGACGTGGCGTCCGCGTTCCGCGCGGCCGGCTTCGCGCCGCCGGTGATCCGCGCGATCGCGGCCGGCGACGGCGCGCGCGTCATTCCGGCGCCGACCGCATGACGCACCGTCACGCATCCGGCGGCTTCAGCCCCGTGCGGGAATCCCGGCGCGCTGCGATCCCGCGGGACGGCCGCGCCGTGGACCCGGCGTTCAGGGCAGGTCGCGCGCCGGGTGGCGCGGATGTCCGGGCCGCCGGGGGTCGACGCCCGCACGGGTGCCCTCGCCTTCCATGACCTGTTCATCGCCGGAGAAGCGCGGAAGGCGCGACGCCCAGACGCGCCGGCCGTCGGCGACCTCGCGCATGATCGCAACCGCTTCGTCCACGTCATCGGTCAGGTGGAAGAGATCGAAATCATCAGGACCGATCGTTCGATGCTCCTCCAGCAGCGTCGTCCGCATCCAGTCGAGCAGGCCCCGCCAGAAGTCGGTGCCGATGAGGACCACCGGGAACGGCACGATCTTCAGGGTCTGGATGAGCGTCAGCGCCTCGAAGACCTCGTCCATCGTGCCGAAGCCGCCGGGAAAGATGATGAACCCGCGCGCGAACTTGACGAACATCACCTTCCGCACGAAGAAGTAGCGGAAGTTGAGTTCGACGTTCTGGTACGGGTTCGGGACCTGCTCCATCGGCAGGCTGATGTTCAGTCCGATGGAGGTCCCCCCGGCCTCGATGGCACCCCGGTTCGCGGCCTCCATGATGCCGGGACCGCCGCCGGTGATCACGGCGAATCCCTGCGCGACCAGCTTCCGGCCGCACTCCACCGCCATCGCATAGGACGGATCCTCCGGCTTCGTCCGTGCGGACCCGAAGACGCTGATCGCCGGTTCCGCCGCGGAGAGCGCGTCGATTCCGTCCACCAGTTCGCTCATGATCCGGAAGACGCGCCACGCCTCGTGGCCGAGCCTCTGCTTGCGTTCGCGGGGATCCATACCGGCTCCGACTCCTTCCATCCTTGGCCGCGCCGCGGCGGGCACCGCCCCGCGCCGACTTGCGCAAAGCCTTGTTTTATGGGTACTTCGATACTGATTCTGGACGGTTCTCGGGCGTGCTGATAAACTGGCGGATCTATGACCCGCCCCGCGCCGAAGCGCCGAACCGCCAAGACCCAGCCCGCGCCGGCCATCCCGGAGATCACGACCTACCCCGCCGCGCTTCGCCATCTTCTCGATCGGACGAACGTGGAACGGATGCGGATCGTCCGCTACGACGGCGAGATGTTCAAGCTGGACCGGATGCGGGCCCTGATGGCGGAGCTGGGGGATCCCCAGAACCAGGTCCGCATGGTGCATGTCGCCGGCACGGTCGGGAAGGGCTCCACGGTGGCGATGATCGCCTCCATGCTGGAGGCGTGCGGGTACGCAGTCGGCCGGTACACCAGCCCCCACCTCATCGATCTGCGGGAGCGGATCATGATCAACGGTCAGCCGATCTCCCGCGCCGATCTCACCGAGCACACGGCGCAGGTGTCGGCGGCCGCGGCCCGGCTCGGTGTCGAGCCGACCTTCTTCGAGATGATGACCGCCATCGCGTTCCGTCATTACGCGGAGCAGGCCGTGGACATCGCGGTCATCGAAGTCGGACTCGGCGGACGGCTCGATTCGACGAACATCATCCGGCCGGAAGCGAGCGTCGTCACGCAGATCGACCTCGATCACACGCAGATCCTCGGCAGGACCGTCACTGAAATCGCGCGCGAGAAGGCGGGCATCTTCAAGAGCGGTGTCCCGGCGTTCTCATACGAGCAGGATCCCGCCGTCGAGAAGGTCCTCCGCGAAGAGGCCGAGAAGGCCGGCACGACGCTGCGGATCGTGGGGCGGGACATCGACTTCAGCCGTCGGTTCGGGTCCGATGCCGAGCGCGGGCCGCACAGCCGCATCTGCCTCATCACCGAGCGCAACCAGTACATGCATCTCCCGGTTCCCATGCCGGGCGAACACCAGGCACTGAACTGCGGCGTTGCACTCGCCGTCATCGATCACCTCCAGACCGTCGGATTCACGCTCGATGAGCACCGCGTGATGATCGGACTCGATCGGACGCGCGTCCCGGGCCGGATGGAGATCCTCTCTCACCGACCGCGGATCATCATCGACGGCGCGCACAATCCGATCGCGCTGTCCACGCTGATGCGCTCGATCGGAACGTACCTTCCCGCGGACTCCATGGTCTGCGTCTTCGGGTGCTGCGAGGACAAGGACGTTGCAACCATGCTGGAGACCGCCGCGCGGGGCGGTGACAAGTTCGTCTTCACACGCGCCCGGGGGAATCCCCGCGCCAAGGATCCAGAGGAACTCCAGCGGATCTTCAACGAGCGCTGCGGCAAGATGAGCCAGGTTGCGGACACGCTGCCGGAGGCGATCGATCTCGCGCTCCGGGCCGCCGGCCGCGACGACCTCATCCTGGTCACGGGCAGCTTCTACCTGATCGGCGAAGCACGGAAACACTTCATGGATATCGAGAAGCGTCGCGTCTCCAGCCAGCGATCGTGACACCGCCTCGACCGAACGGCGGATCGTCGGCGGGCATGTCGACGCCGGGCGCGGATCGTGGATAATCCCGGGCGACTGGAGACGCCATGACGAACCCGCCCTCCGCACGACAGGACGCCGGCCCCGACGCCCGGACGCATGACCGCCACGACGACGCCGCGCCGGCGGTATCGACGATGGCGGACGACGCCGCGACCCTGCCGCAGCGATACACCGCGCAGCTCGCCGACCGGATCGAGACGACGTGGCAGTCCGCGTGGGCGCGAGAGCAGACGTTCCGGGCCCGCAATCCCGGCGATGCCGACTTCGACCCGCGACAGCCGAAGTTCTACTGCCTCGACATGTTTCCCTATCCATCGGGCGCCGGTCTGCACGTCGGCCATCCGGTCGGCTACACCGCCACGGACATCATCTGCCGGTATCGGCGGCACCAGGGATACAACGTGCTCCACCCGATGGGGTGGGATGCCTTCGGCCTCCCCGCGGAGCAGTATGCGATCCAGACCGGCGTGCATCCCGCGGTGACGACGCGGCGCGCCATTGACACGTTCCGGCGCCAGCTCCAGCGCTTCGGGTTCTCCTACGACTGGCAGCGGGAGTTCGGAACGATCGACCCCGGGTACTACCGCTGGACCCAGTGGATCTGGCTGGAGGCGTATCACGCGTGGTACGACCGCGCCCGTGACCGGGCCCGCCCCATCGCGGATCTGGAGGCGGAATTCCGCGCCGGCACGCGCGAGATCCGGGTGAATCCCGACGCCGCGGAGCACGCACCGGCCGTGAAGGCACAGCGCTTCGACCGGTGGGACGACCTCGATGCCGGAACCCGGCGCCTGGTCATCGACTCCTGGCGCCTGGTCTACCTGGCGGAGCAGACCGTGAACTGGTGTCCGAAGCTCGGCACCGCGCTGGCGAACGAGGAAGTCATCGACGGTCGGAGCGAGCGCGGCGGTCATCCCGTCCTGCGCAAGCCGCTGCGACAGTGGATGTATCGCATCACCGCGTACGCGGACCGGCTCCTCCGCGATCTTGAAGGGCTCGACTGGCCGGAATCCACGCGGACGATGCAGCGGGAGTGGATCGGCCGCAGTGAAGGCGCCGAGATCGACTTCGCCATCGACACGTCACGCGGGACACTCCCCGCCGGCGCCCCGGATCGACTGCGCGTGTTCACGACGCGACCCGACACGATCTTCGGCGCCACGTACATGGTCGTCGCACCGGAGCATCCGCTGGTCGATGCCCTGCTTTCCCACGCGGACTCCGCCGGCGCCCCGCCGGCGTTCGAGCGGCTGCGCGCCTACGTGACACGGTCGCGCAATCGCGCGGATGTCGATCGGATCGCCGAGACAAAGGAGAAGACCGGCGAGCCCACCGGGCTCTTCGCGCTGAACCCGGCAACGGGTGAGCGCATCCCGATCCAGGTCGCCGACTACGTCCTCATGGGGTACGGCCATGGCGCCATCATGGCGGTTCCGGCCCATGATCAGCGGGACTTCGACTTCGCCATGGCGTCCGGACTTCCTGTCCGCGCGGTGGTCCTGCCGCCCGACGACTGGCTGGCAGCGCATGCGCCCGCCGGCGTTGCCGCCGATGCTGCGTCGCGCCGCGACCGGTTCGCCGCGGATCCCGGTGCCTTCGGCGGCGGGATCTTCGCGGGCGACGGGACCGTGATCAACTCGGCCGGTGCGGACGTCTCGCTGAACGGCCTTGCCACCGCGGATGCGAAGGCGCAGGTCATCGCATGGCTGGAGCGCACCGGCCTGGGGACCCGTCGAGTCAACTACCGGCTTCGGGACTGGCTCTTCTCGCGCCAGCGATACTGGGGCGAACCGTTCCCCGTCGTCTTCGACGAAGCGGGCGATCATCACCCGGTTTCGCCGGGCGCTCTGCCGGTGACGCTGCCCGAGATGACGGACTATCAGCCGGTCGAGTCCGACGAGCCGCTTCCGCTGCTGGGCAAGGCGACCGAGTGGGTTCATACGACCGCCCGTCACGCGGGCGTGGATCCGTCCGTCCTTCCGCCCGATGCGAAAGTCCGGCGCGAGACGAACACCATGCCCGGCTGGGCGGGCTCGTGCTGGTACTACCTGCGGTACCTGGATCCCGCCAACGGCGATCGCTTCGTCGGTCGGGATGCCGAACGCTACTGGATGGTGAGCCGCCGGCGCAGCGCAGCGGCACCGGGCGAGGCGCCGGCCGTCGGGGAGCCGTGGTCGCCTGACCGCCACCATGCGGGCGGTGTCGATCTCTACGTCGGCGGAAGCGAGCACGCGGTCCTGCACCTCCTCTATGCGCGCTTCTGGCACAAGATCCTGTTCGACCTTGGCCACGTGTCCACGCCGGAGCCCTTCGGCCGGCTCTTCCACCAGGGCCTGCTGACGTCGTTCGCGTATCAGCGCTCCGATCGGTCGCTGGTCGCGATCGACGCCGTCACCGAGCACGAGCCCGGCGTCTTCGTCGAGACGGCGACCGGCGAGCGCGTGACGCAGACGACGGCGAAGATGAGCAAGAGCCTCCGGAACATCGTCAACCCGGACGACATCATCCGCGGCTACGGCGCAGATACGTTCCGGCTCTACGAGATGTACCTCGGTCCGCTGGAAGCGAGCAAGCCGTGGAACACGCAGGACATCGTCGGTCCATTCCGCTTCCTGCAGCGTTTCTGGCGGCTTGCCGTCGATGAACGCACCGGCGCCCTCTCGTTCCGGGATGAGCCGTCGGCCGATCTGGAGCGACTCCTGCACCGCACCGTCGCGCGGGTGGGTGCCGACATCGACCGCCTGTCGCTGCATACCGCCATCGCCGCGCTGATCGAGTTCGTGAACGAGGCCGTCCGCTCGGGCGGTATCACCCGCGACCAGTATCAGCGACTCGTGATCGTGCTCTCGCCGTTCGCGCCGCACATGGCGGAAGAACTCTGGGCGCGGCTGGGGCATTCGACGTCGATCGCGCGGGCGCCGTGGCCCACGGTCGATCCGGCGATGCTGGAGGATGCCGTCATCGAGCTGCCGATCCAGGTGCTCGGCAGGGTCCGGGGACGCATCGAGGTCCCGAAGGGTGCGGACGCGGCGGAGATCGAGCGCCTCGTCCTGGCGCATCCGCGCGTCGCGGAGATCCTGGACGGAAAGCCCCCGCGCAAGGTCATCGTGGTGCCGGGACGGATCGTGAACCTGATCCCGGGCTGACGGGACCGGGTCCGCGCAGCGGCGCCCGGTCGCCTGCGTCGCGGCCAGCGTGGACACCGCCCGTGCAGCCTCTGCATTCCAGAGGCCATTCCCCGGCCCACCGGGCCGGCGCCCGTGCAGGGTCGCGGCCACTCAGCACCGGGCATGTTCCAGCCGATGACCTCTTTACAGGGTGTCCGGCACGGACGACCATGACGGCATCGGTTGATCCGACTTCGAGGACATGGGCGTGGGGCAACCTCCGAGATCGTGCGACTCCTTCCCGCGCCCGCGGTGGCCGCGCCGTTCCGGTCGTCGTGGCGCCATCCACGTGCGGCGCATCGTGTCCGTCCTGCTCCTGGTCGCCGCGGGCGTGCTGATCGCGCGCCCCTGGATCAGGTCATGGACCAGGCCGGCGGTCGATCGCCAGGTGGCCGCCCTGCCATCGTTTGCGTCCCCACCGCTCCCGCCCGGTCTCGGCGCCATGGAGTCCCGGTTCGCGGAAGCGATCCGCAGGCACACCGAGCAGATCGCCCGGCACCCCGACGATGCCGCGCCCTGGCTCGATCTCGCCGTCGCCTATCACGGGGGGGACCTCTTCGGCATGGCCGTCACGTGCTACGAGCAGGCGCTGCGCCGCGGCGCAGCGGCGGGCACCACGTGGTACCTGCTGGCCCATGCGCGCGAGCGCTCGGGTGACCTGCCCGGCGCGACGGAGGCCATGCGGCGCGCATCCGAGGAGATCGACGCGCCGCCGAAGGAGCGTGCCATTCCGCACTGGCGCCTCGGGTACTGGCTCCTGGACCAGGGTGATGCCGGCGCCGCGCGATCCGCGTTCGAGCACGCCGTCGCCCTCGACGAGGACTCGTCGGCGGCGTGGTTCGGACTCGCGGAGGCGGCGCTGCGCCTGGACGATCCGGCCGGTGCCATCGACATTCTTGAACGACGGTCGCTGCTGCGCGGCGCCGAGCGCGGCGCCGGCCATGCGCTGCTGGCGGCGGCGCTGCGCGCGCTCGGTCGATTCGACGCGGCGGACGAGGCCCTGCGCAACGCCGCGCCCGGCCGACCGGCCTGGCGCGACACGCTGCTGGCCGGCGTCAGCCGGGCGCGAAGCGAGGTCGGTTCGATCGAACTCAGCGCCGGACGCCTGATCCGGGAAGGCCGGTACGCCGAGGCGCTCCCGCTGCTCCAGCGGATGCTCGCCACTGCACCCGATGACCGCCGCGCCCTGAATCTCCTGGGCACCTCGTACCTGCGTCTGGGCCGGCATGATGAGGCGCTGCGCCACCTGGGCGACGCGGTGCGCATCCATCCCCGCCACGCGCAGTCACGTCTCAATCACGCCGCCGCACTTTTCGAGGCGGCACGGCGCGCCGCGGCCACCGATGGCACCCCCGGGGCCGGCGCCTCCACGGCCACCGCGCTCGCGGAGGTGGAGGTGGCGCTCGAACTCAATCCGGAGTCCGCCGGCGCCCATGAACTGCGTGGCGTCATCCTGCAGTCGCTCGGACGGCGCCACGAGGCGGCCGCCGCGCTCCACCGGGCCGCGGCCATCGACGAACGGGATCCCGCACGGCTGCTCCGGGCCGCCGCAGCGTCGTTTGAGATCGGCGACTGGGCAGAGGCCCTGGTCGCGTTCGAGCGGTACCTGGCGCGGGATCCGGCGCAGCCCCTGGCGCTGCTCGGGCGCGCCGGCGCCCTCGTCGAACTCGACCGGTTCGAGGATGCGGAGCACGCCATCGCGCACGCCATGGAGCGGCTGGGTGGTCCGGACCATGGGATCGGCCAGCTCCGGACCCGGCTGACCGACCGGCGCCGCGCGAAGGCAGGCATGCCGTGAGGTGCCGCGCGATGGAGCGTCGTGGACGGAGCCGCGCGCTGATGGGCGTGCTCGCTTCCGCCGCCCTCACCGGCGGCTGCGACCGGGGCACGGATCGGCTTCCCGCCTCCGAGGGCGATGCGGCACCGGGCGCGATGCGCGGTTCCGAGGATCCTGTCTCACCCGAAGGCCCGTGGTTCACGGAGTCCGCGTCATCGCTCGGCGTCCACTTCTCGCACGCGTCCGGGGCGCGCGGCGCATGGCGCTTTCCGGAGATCATGGGGGGCGGCGGCGCGGCGCTGGATGCGGACGGTGACGGCTGGATGGACCTGTACCTCGTACAGGCCGGCCATGCACCGGGATCGCCTGCGGACGCGGAAACGGCGCCGAATCGTCTCTTCCGCAACGACGGCGGCCACGCGTTCGTCGATGTCACCGCGGGCAGCGGCGCCGACGACCGCGGCTACGGCATGGGTGCCGCAACCGGCGACATGGACGGCGACGGACGGACCGACCTGTACATCACGAACGTCGGCGCCAACGTCCTGCTGCGCAACCTCGGCGGGTTCCGATTCCAGGACATCACCGCGCACGCCGGGACCGGTGACGTCGGCTGGGGAACAGGCTGTGCCTTCGTCGACTGCGACCGCGACGGACTGCTCGACCTGTTCGTCGTGAACTACGTCCGCTGGTCACCGGACGCCGAACTCACCTGCCTGAGCCCGACCGGTCAGCGCGATTACTGCAGCCCCAACAGCTACAGCGCGCCGGCGCCGGATGTGCTGTACAGGAACACCGGAGACGGCCGCTTCGTGGATGTCTCGCACGCGGCCGGACTCCGAACCGCGTTCGGCAACGGGCTCGGCGTTGTCTGCGCGGACTTCGACGGCGACGGCTGGACGGACATCTTCGTGGCGAATGACCAGACCGACAACCAGCTCTGGCACAATGGCGGCGACGGCACATTCCGTGACATCGCGATGCGCGCCGGCGTGGCGGTAGACCGGCATGGCGAACCGAAGGCCGGCATGGGCACGCATGTCGCGGACCTCGACGGCGACGGACGGCCGGATCTCCTGGTCGTGAACCTGCGCGCGCAGTCGGATTCCTTCCATCGCAATCGCGGAGGCTGGTTCGACGACGACACCGCGGCGTTCGGACTGGGATCGATCACGCGCCCGTACACCCGGTTCGGCGTGGCATTCCATGACTTCGACAACGACGGTCACCTCGATCTCTTCGTCGCGAACGGACGGGTGGTGACGGCGCCGGATCTCCCGGCGTGGTCCTCGGATCCCTACGCCGAGCCTGATGTCCTGCTCCGCGGCGGCTCCCCGGCGCAGGGCCGCCGGTTCCGCGAAGTCCGGCCACGCGGCGGCACGGAGCCCGCGCTCATGGCCACGAGCCGCGGGGCGATCTTCGCCGACTTCGACAACGACGGCGGCATGGATGTCGTCGTCGTCAATCGGGACGCCCCGGCGCACATCCGTCTCAATCGGGCGCCGCAGCGCGGTCACTGGATCATGTTCCGCGTCCTGGATACCGCCGGCGCCGACGCGCTGCATGCGACGCTGCGCATCGAGGCAGGCGGCCGGACGATCGTCCGCGATGTCCGCACGGCATACAGCTACCTCGCTGCAAACGACCCGCGCGTGCACGTCGGCCTGGGCATGCTCAGGCACGTCGACGCCGTCGAAGTGACGTGGCCCGACGGCCATCGCCGACGGCTCGGCCCGTTCGATGCCGGGCAGGTCGTGGTGCTCGAGCGCACCGTGCCGCCCGACGGCGCGCCCTGAGCCACGCGCCACGGACAGGGCTTCGGCCTGTCGAGTGCATGGCGAGCAGGCGCCCGGCCACGAAGCCGGCGGCCGACATCGGCGTGCACCCGTGAACGCGGTCCTCGTGGCGCCGACATGCTCGGGACGCGCGTGCGCAGGGGACCCGGTCGCCCCCCATGCGCTCGCGCACCCGGACGGAGATCATCAGGATCCAGGCAGACCCGACGCCGACCGTTGGTCCCCGAAGAGACATCGAGCAAGCGCGCGCGCATGGACGAGTCAGAAACCTGACGACGCGTCGAGGCACTCTCCCGTACATGCCATCGCTTCCAGGACGCGCGAGCGCAGGGGGGCTGAAGCGCCCCCCTGCAACCCTTCGCTGGTCCCTGAATGGCGGACACAGGTGCGGTCGGGCAGAGCACGTTCAAAGACATCGAGGCCTGCTCCAGCCGCCGACGCCTGCGGAGTTCTCGCACCGACACCAGGACTCGACCGCTGCATGGACTCCGCACCTGCGTCCGCCGTCCGGGGATCACCGCATCCTGATACAGCAGCGTGTCAGCCGCGCGGCAGCGCTGCCGTCTCCGCCAGCGCGTCCTTGAGCGCCTGCGAGGGGCGGAACCCGACGGTCATCGAAGGCTCCAGCACCATCGGCGATCCGGTGGCCGGATTGCGCACGGTCCGCCCCGCGCGCGACTTCTTCTGGAACGTCCCGAACCCGGTGATCGTCACGCCGTCGCTGTCGCGTACACCGCGCTGGATGCAGCGCAGGACCGCGTCGACCGCCTTTGCGGCCTGCGTGCGGGACGTTCCCAGTTCCGACGCAACCGCCTCGATCAACTGACCCTTGTTCATCAGGCCTCCACCGCTGCCCCGTGACCGTGCCCCGCCGCCCAGGACGGCGCCGCCGCGCCCGGGCGGCGGAATGTATCCGGACCGCGGCATCCGGTCAACGACCGTCCGCTCCGATCACGAGCGATCCACGGTTCATCTCCCGGAACCGGCGATCGTGCCGCGCGGCGCTGCACGGTGCGGGCCCATGGCGGACAATGCACACGATGAAACCGGATCTCGTGGTCGTCGTGACCGAGCCGCTGGATCCCGCGGCCCTGGCATGGGCGGAAACCCGATGCCGGATCGTGCATGCACCGCCGGTGGGCGACGCCCTGTCCGCCGCGCTCTCAGAGGCGCACGGTCTCGTCGTCCGGACGGAAACCGTTGTCGATGATGCGCTGCTGCGCGCTGCGCCGCGACTGCGCGTCATCGGTCGTGCCGGCGTCGGTATCGAGACGATAGACATCGCCGCCTGCCGCGCGCGCGGCATCCGCGTCGTCTATACGCCCGGCGCCAGCACCAATGCGGTGTCGGAGTACACGCTCTCGCTGATGCTCGACGGCATCCGGCCGCGCCCGGCGCTGCCGGGCGCGGTGGATCCCGCCACCTGGCGGCGACTCCGCCAGGTGAACGCCGGTGAGCGCGAACTCGGCGAATCGACCATCGGCATTCTCGGCCTGGGCAGGATCGGCACACGCGTGGCGGAACTGCTGCGCCCCTTCGGCGCGCGGGTGCTCTTCACAGACCTCCGGACGATCGGCCATGCGGAGTCGGCCGGTGCGATCGCCGTGCCGGTGGAGTCGCTCTTCGCCGAGGCGCACATCCTGACGATCCACATCGACGGCCGGCCGTCCAATCGTCACTTCGTGGGAACGCACCTGTGTTCACTGCTCCGGCGTGACGCGGTGCTGATCAACACCGCCCGAGGGATGGTCATCGACAGCGCGGCGCTGCGTGCGGCGCTGGTGGTGCAGTCGGCCCGCCAGGCGTTCCTGGACGTCCATGACATCGAACCCCCGCCGCCCGGTCATCCGCTGATCGGTCTCGCGAACTGCCGGCTTCTGCCGCACCTCGCCAGCCGCTCACGCGCGGCGCTTGCGGCGATGAGCTGGGTGATCCGGGACGTCATCGCCGTGATGGAGAACAGAGAACCCGCGTTCGAGGCAGCCGGGCCGGAGACGGGTGACGGCTGACATGCCCTGCGGAGGGGCCCGCCGGTCCCGCCGAGGCGTCGTTCCGGTCATCTCTGCCCCCCGGGCCCCCCCGTGGGCGCGACCCCCGGGGCGCCGCCCGTGGCGATGGTCCATGCGTCATCGGATGAAGCGCATCGACCCGAAGTCCGGCACGAAGCGCGATCCGCCGGCGCGCAGCGGCAGCGGTGAAGGAAAGTAGACCACCCATGCCTTGCCCAGGAGCAGGTCGCGATGCACGACGAACGGCGCGCGGTCGATCTGTTCCGCCACCAGGGGATGCGGATTGCCCCAGGCCCGGGAGTCGGAGGACGCCGTGCTGTTGTCACCCAGCATGAAGTGATCGGCCGGCCCGAGGATGGCCAGGTTGTCGGGATGCGTACCGAAGCCGAATCGCGTGAACTCCACGCGATCCTCGTAGCCCGGCTGCGTCGGATTGCGCAGGACGACCTGCGGTTCGATCGGCTCCGCGCGGTAGTGCAGGTCCCGGTCCACCTGCATCCGGTGAATCGTGAATGGCGAGCCGCCGAAGCGCCACCGCATGAACGTCGGATTGCCGTTGCCGCGATCGGCGAGTTCCCGGAGCGGACCGGGGCCGAAGGCATACTCCAGCCGGGCGGCCGGATCCCACGGATAGTCGAGCACCGCGGAGAGGCGCCCGTTGATGGAGAGCGAGAGCCGCTGGTCGACGTGGCTGAACTCGATGGTGGTCGGCCGTCCGGGACGGAAGCCGCTGAAGCCGCGCGATGCCTCCGCCGTCTGCCAGCCCTGGTCGGGATGCTCGTCACCCCACGCGGTGCTCCTGAACCGCACCAGCGCACCGGACGGGCCGATCACGCACTGGTACTGGTGCTCGCGCGCCGTCATCTCGAAGAGAACGTCAAGGCCATCGGTGTCCGGCTCCACGACCGCCTGCACACGGAGATCGGCGGTGTTCACGGGCTGGATGCGCCCGCGCATCGCGCGCTGGTTGTAGTACGCCCAGTCGTCCAGGCGGCGGATCCTCGGCTCCCATTCGAGCCCGCCGGACTCGGCGGTATCCCGCCGGATCGTCCGATCGGGCCGGAACTCATACCCGTCGCCGAACCATGGCGGGACGGGCGGTCCCATGCCCATGCCGCCGGCGCCGGCCACGGATCGAGCGGAGTCGTAGATCGGCTGCCAGACCGCGCGCTGCACATGGTCGGGCTTGCGGGCGATGCTGAAGGCGGCGATCGCCCGCGCGGCACGGGTGCGGAGCCCATCGATGGCCTGTTCCAGTCCGTCCAGCGCGGCGCGATCCCCGGACGCACGGACCTGCCGGGCGCGGATCTCCAGGTCCTCCACCTCGCGGAGAAGATCGCCGAGTCGCGCCGCGTCACCGTTCGCGGCATCGACATCCGCGACGAAGACGTCACCGTCCACCAGCCAGATGACCTCGTCCGGGAGTCCGACCAGGCGCTTGATGTAGTTGCCGTCCGGCCCGAGCGGGTTCGTCGGATTCTTGAACACCACGACGTCGAAGCGATGCGGATCCCGGAAGAGGTACAGGCTCTTGTGCACCAGGATCCGGTCACCGAGGCGATCCCCTACCTGCCCCGGAGCGGGTCGGCCGGCGCCCGGGTACTGCGGTCCGAGGTAGGGATCTGCGAACTGCAGGTCATCCAGCCGCGTGTTGCGCAGGTCATCGTCCGGGTTGAGTCCCACCGGGAACGGAACACCGGTGGACGATGACCGCAGCGCGAGGTGCCGCCCCATGAGCGTGGGTGCCATCGAGCCCGTGGGAATGACGAATCCCTCGCAGACGAACGCGCGCACCATCATGGCGAGCACGAAGGCCACGATCAGGGACTGGAGCGTGTCGGTCAGTGAGGTCGCCGGGGCGTCCGCACGGCGTCCGTGGTGCGTCGAAGTCATGGGCGGAAGGGTCCGTGCCACCGGCCGCGCGACGACGCGACCGGGAGGTCACAGGAGGCGAGTCCTGAGATTGACGTTCGAAGGATCGAGAGGGCCGGATGGTACGACGATTCGCTCAGTCGGACGCCGGGCCGCCGGAGGCGTCGCCTCCCCCGCGTCCCCCGTCACCGCCGCGCCGACGACCGCGCCCGCCACGGCGGCGACGACGGCGACCGCCACCGCCACCATCACCCGCCGCGGCCTCCCCGGTACCGGCGCCTCCCGTGGGCGCTGCGTCTCCGGCCGGTGAGGCCGGCCGCTCGGCAGGACCGCGAGCCGCACCGCCCTCGCTCGCGCTCGCGCGCCTGCCGCGCCGTGCGCGGCGCCGACCGGCCCGCGCGCGGTCCCGGCCCCCGGTTCGCCGGCCGGCCGCCCCGGCGGCCGATCCGCGTGCCGCATCGGGTCCCACGGCGCGGTCGGCGGACGCCGCGGCTGCATCGGCCGCGTCCGTCGGCGCGCGTTCCTCGTCCCGCCGGCCCCGCCGGCGGCGCCGTCGCTCGGGCGGCGCTTCGCCCTTGTCAGCGCGGCGCCGGGCCGTCTCCGCGTCCAGGCCACGAAGCGGATCGACGACCGGCTCGGCGACACGCTCGCCGGGTCGCGGACAGGTCTCCGGATCCAGCAGTTCCTCGACCGGGACGGCGATCTCCCGCTCGTCGTGGTCCAGCCGGACCAGCACCAGCTGCACCAGGATCTTCGAGTCCACGACGATCCCCGGTCCCTCGCTGGTCCCCACGCGCGACTTGCGATGCGGCAGGCGCGACTTGAGTTCGCGATACGTCTGGTCCTCGTACCGGAGGCAGCACATGAGCCGACCGCAGCGACCGGAGATCTTCAGCGGATCCAGCGTGGCCTTCTGCATCTTGGCCGCCGTCATGGAGATCGGCTTGAGCACCTTCAGGAAGTTCTTGCAGCAGCAGTACTGGCCGCATCGCTCGTAGTCCGCCACCAGCCGTGCCTCGTCCCGGGCGCCGACCTGCCGCATGTCGATCCGCGTGGGGAACTCCGCCGCCAGCGCCTTGACGAGATCCCGGAAGTCGATCCGCTCTTCGGACATGTAGTAGAAGGTGAGCAGTTCGCCGCCCAGGATCGGCTCCGCATCGACCACCTTCATCGGCAGGCCCATCTCCGCCACCAGCGCCCGGCAGCGCCGGACCGCCTGCGCGCGGTCCGCGTCCATCGCCGAGTGCCGGTTGAGATCCTCGATCGTGGCCACGCGGATCACCCGGCCGTTCGTATGGAACGGGAACTCCTTGCCGCCGGAGTTCTCCACGTACTTGAGCAGTTCCCGGCGGGAGATCGACTTCGAACACCCCGCGTTCTCGCAGGTCGTCGTGAGCATCTCCACGAGTTCGGTCCCGCGGTGGGTCCGCGCCACCAGCTTGCTCCCGCAGCCCGGCTTGGCATCACCGCCATAGACGTACTCGCCCACCAGTTTCATCCGGCCGAACCGGACGACGATGGACTTCGGCGCCTCGAGGCGCGCGTAGACCTCCTCATCCGTCAGGACATCACGGTGTCGCGGGTCGGCGTCGGCTTCGTAGACGGGAAGTGGGACGATGGGCGCCATGGCGTGGTGAAGGCCGCCAGTGTACCGGGCGGGTGCCGACCCGGCGGACGGTCACCGGTGCCCGGGCACACGGATCCCGATCCCACGTTCCACCCGTCCATGTCCGCGTGCCCGGTGGCACGGATCGTCCGGACACTCCGGCTTCCGGGCAGACTCCCGTCGCGGCGCCCTCGCTACTCCAGCAGATCGAATCCCATGCGGAGCGAGGATCGATAGCTCCTGATCTCCATCCGGCGCATACCGAGCAGGCCCTCGGCCTGCCGCCAGATCGCCGGATCGACCACCTTCCGCAACCGTCCATTGCGATCGACCTCGCTTTCGATCCACGCCGAGAGACGCTCGAGGATCGCCCTCCTCGTTCGAATCGTGTCGCCCGGATGCAGTGCAAAGACGCGATGCCAACTCGCATCCGCAAGTTCACGACGCACTTGATCACGTTCAGACGAGAGTTCGTGGATCGCCTGGTCCAGTGCATCGAGTGCCTGCGCCGTCAGACTCCCTCGCTCCACCGCCACCTCGGTCAGTTCGCGCAGGACAGGTCCGATGATGTCAAGGCTGTCCGGGTTGTAGATGGCTGGATAGCGCATGGAGCGCACACGGTCGTACCAGCGATCCGCGACCGCCTCGCCAAGATGCACGGACGCCAGACTTCCCAGACCGGCGACCATGTCCTGCAGGACGACCTCACGCCGGCGATTCACGGCGGTGAACCATCTGCGCCATGCCCGGGACGCCTGATTCCGTGCCTCGCCGGTTCTCGCCGTGTATCTTGAACTCTCCTCCGCGAGCGAATCAGTCAGCACGTCCCGGGCGACGTCCGCCAGCGCCGCCTCCGCATTGACCCGGAGCGTTCGAACTCGCGCAAGCAGCGGATCCTCCGGCATGCGCCCGGGGCCTGCGAGTGCGGCGCGCCATGGCTCGAACTCCCCACCGGGCCCGGAGGCGGCGTCCAGAAGGCCCACGATGTCCGGCCTGTCCTGCGCGCGATCCGCGGTCGCCATTCGGGCGCGCATCCGCCGCTCATGATCCGTCTCGGAGAGGGCGAACACGTTCAACTGGAATCGATGGCGTGCCTCCTCTTCCCAGCACGCCCGCTGCTCATCGCTCAGGACCTCGGTGATCCGTTCGAGCATGGCCGCCCGACGCGGCGGCTCAAGCGCCGCCTGCAACTCGATGCGCTGAACATCCGCCTCCGCCATCGCCCGATGAAAGATGCGCATGTACTCTCCCCCCAGTGTGTGCGCAATCGACATTGCCGGCGCGACCGGGCTTGGCGAAGCTCCGTCGCCATGGATCGGCGGCTGCACCAGGTACGCCTTCTGCGCAACGACATAGGCAGGGCGG
The DNA here is from genome assembly GCA_019636755.1 of Phycisphaeraceae bacterium. Taxonomy (GTDB): domain Bacteria; phylum Planctomycetota; class Phycisphaerae; order Phycisphaerales; family SM1A02; genus JAHBWZ01. Next base: position 131,659 of record JAHBWZ010000004.1, read on the forward strand.
GCATCCTCGGGCAGATGATCAAGGGTTGCCCCAGGGCGCAACTCCGGAAATGCATCAAGCATGCGGCGCTGCAGATCCACGATCCACTCCCGCTCCAACCGGACAAGTCCCGGTCCGACTTCCTGCGCATACCGGTCGTAGGCGAGTCTCAGGAAGCGCTCCTGATCCTCCGAGAGGTGAAGGTCCCGGGCGAGGCGGTCGATCACCTGCGGCGGGTCCGAGTGCCCCGATGGCGATCGGCGCCGGGCGCCGCCCCGGTCTGTCCGATTCAGCAGGCGCGTGTTCATACCCGGATCGCGACGCCGAGGCCAGGTCCGCGTGCACAATCCCGACGATCGGAACCTCGACGGCGGCACGGATCGAATCCCCGCCGCCACGAATCGTCACGCCGAGGGTTTCCTCGAAGAGGCCGTCGGGTGCATCATCGACCTGAATGGTCCCCTGGCGCCACGACCTGCGGATGCACACTCACGATCTCCATGCATGCCGCACACTCCGACCGAGCCGCGAGGATTCGCACCGGTGTGTCATCGCTGTTGCGAAGCTGCACGGCAAGCCGCGACGACCGTTCGCCGTCGATGGTGCCGATATCCACCCGGCCGCTCTCCAGCCGGTCCAGCGAAAAGACGGGCTCCGTCTCATCGGGCAGAGTCCTTGGAGCGATGCCGACGGCGCACGGTGTCGTTGAGAAGACACACGCGAGGATCGCGGCGACCACTGTGCGGGTCATGGGAGCCTTCCTCTGCGGCATACCAGCCACACGAACGGACAAGCGGCCGCGGCGGCCGTGGTGAACGGAAGCCGGAGACGAAACACACCCCGGGGCGTCGGTCCAGTGGCATCCGGTGACGTCACCTCGATGGCTGATCCGGACCAGGTTTCGGCGAGTTCCGAAACAGGAATCGCCATCAGGATGGCCGGATAGTCCAGGAGCAGAATCTCTCGCTCCGGTGTCATGCCGAGCGCGAGGGCGACATGCCCGTCTTCCGTTTCGGACGGCGGAAAAAGCAGCAGTCTCGCGCCCTCATGGGCGCCCGTCCGCAACCATGATTCCCGGTTCTCTTCAGGCACGCTGACCACGCGGACGTGACCATACGTCGCCAGATGATTGAGGAGATGGTCTGTCCTGACAGTTCGACCGGGTGCCCAACCAAGCGAAGTTGCGATCTCGCTCAGCGTCACATCCGGGGCTCCCAGCACGTGGGCGGCGCCGAACGCCGCCACGACGGCACAGACGCGCGCCGCGGCCGCGCCCTCCTCCAGATGGCGCTCTGCGATTCCATCCGATCCTGCCTCGGCCGAGGGCGCCGATTGAGACAGGAGCACCCAGACAGACACCACCAACGGGAGAAACGGCAACGCAGTGGTCTCGAGCGGAACGCCCCCAGCGACGCCGGCCCTGCGCGTCGCTCCGCTGCCTCTCCGCGCGGCACGCACGCCGAACAGAACCATCGCCAGTGCGATCAGGAACGCGATGGACGCGTCGGCGTAGAACAGCCCTGTGTGCATCGAACGCCGGGCTGTCCTCTCATCAGGAACTCGCCTGCCTGCCTGCTCGATGCCGATGCGAAGCGCTGCCTCAACCGATGCATGCGAGATTCGAAGGGCCTGTTCCGGGCCAGCCTGGTCTCCGCGGGCCGGTCCTCGCCGCTCGATCGTTGCCAGGTCCCGGACTGAGGTCACCTCGTGCGGCAGGTAGATACCCGGCGCCACCTCAACATGGTCGTGGTAGACCGTCACGGAGGGCACGATCGTTCCGACGAACGCGCCGTTCTCAAACCGCCGGCGCACCCGTTCCACTCTCAGTACCGCGAAACTGAGGCTCGGCGCCAGAAAGTACCGATCGCCGTCACCTTCTGCGCCTGTGACGATGATGCAGCGCACTCCATCGACAGTCACCGCCTCGGGAAGCACCACGACCGCCCGCGACTCAGCCATCCACGCCAGGTGCACAGCGAGGTCTGCGACAGGACGACTCACTCCCTCCGGGCCTTCCGAGTCCAGGATCCATCGCGGAACATCGCACACCATGGCCAGCGATGGAAGGTGCATCGGGCCGTAGCGCGTCCGGACCAGATGCTGCGCGAGAAGGGGGGCGCGGATGGTCCCCCCCGAGGGTCCCGAGATCGGACCACCCATCCAGAGCAGTTCGGCTCTCGCCTGCGGCGGTGTACGCTGCACAGGCGTTCCCTTCATGGCATGCCAGCTTCGATGGTCCACGATCGCGTGACCGGCCCACATCGCCTGCGCATTCGCGCGGAGCATTCGGACAACGTGTTCGGGCTCGACCAGTGGTGGCCCCTGCGTCGCCAGCCACTGCTGCCGTGCATGCAGGATCGCAACGCGGCTCAGTCGTCGTTCGACCGCTTCCCGCTCGAACTCGTCCTCGACGGACGGGATGCGCACCAGTTCCGCCGCTGCGCGCTCGAACGTCCACGCAACTGCGGGATCGTCTCCATCCAGGATGGCCGGGCCATCTGCGGGGGACGCCATCGGCACCGGCATGAACAGGCCAGCAAGAACCGCCAGTCGAATTGTCGCACGCCGGCAGTGCATGACTTCGCCTTTCTCATGCGCCTCTCTTGCGCCCGGCGTCATGCATCGGGGCATGGCGGATCTTCTCCGGTCGGTGGCTTCTCCTGATGCACGACACCATTGCACGGAGCCACCGAGTACCACCAGTCATTCAGACATCTGCCGCTGGCCCAATAGCAGTCCCCATACTGACGGTACCCGCATCCGTTCGGGACCACATCCAGTCGGATTCTTTGAATCGCTTGCGAGAGTGCTTGCACGCTCCACTGGTCCAACTGGCCCACCGCGACAGGGACGCCCTGGATGACCGCGACCATCGTGACCGCCAGTGCCGCCGCGCCGCAAATACGCCGTCCCGTCCGCATGATGTACACTCCTACGCCGCCAGGCCCCCGCCGCATACCCCATGCCAGCGTACGTCCAGCGGGCGACTCGACGGGCACCATACTTCCCCCCCCCCCCCCCATGTCAACCCAGGACATGAACGCCACGCCGCCGCGCCCTGCATGGTGCCGGGGCGGCGCGGTCACACGTGCCGGTCGCGCGTGTCGTCCGGCTCGCCGCCCTCGCATGTGCCGCCCGCTTCATGACCTCGTGTCGACGTCATCGATGTCGTCCACGTCATCGACGTCGTCGAAGGCCTCGACTTCCTCATGGAGATCATCGTCCTCGTCGAAGTCGAAGTCGACCTCGTCATCATCCCAGTCGTCGCCTTCGGACAGGTCCGCATCGCCGCCCAGGTCGACCGCCTCCGGTCGGAGGCGCGCGGCGAGAGCGTCGTCATCGACCTGCATCACGTCGCCGGCACGCCGCCGCCCGCGCGCCTTGACCGCCTCGATCGGATCACGCTCCCGCAGCGTGAAAAGCAGCCGGATCGGCACTTCGCTGAAGGGCAGTTCCTCGCGCAGCCGGTTGATGAGGTACCGCTCGTACTGGCTGTCGAAGAGCGACGGATTGTTCACCTTGATCACGATGGTCGGCGGCTGTACCGTGACCTGGCTCGCGAAGTAGAGCTTCGCCTGCCTGCCGAGCTTCGAGGAGGGCCCGCGCTCCTTCATGATCCGCTCGACCGCGCGATTGATGCCCGCCGTCGGCTCGCGGTGACACGCCTGCTGGTGCAGGTTGATCGCCATCGCGATCAGGTCGCGGACGCCCTCCCCCGTCCGCGCGCAGATGAACGCGATCGGAGCGAAGTCCAGTCCGGGCAGTTCCTTCGTGATGTACTCCTCGAATGCATCGGGACCCACGTCGTCCCGCGGGATGAGATCGAGCTTGTTGACGACGATGATGACCGGCTTGTACTGCCGTTCCATCTCCATCGCCAGTCTCTTGTCGACCTGCGAGATCGTCTCCGCGGCATCGAGCATCAGCAGCACCACGTCCGCGCGCCGGATCGCGCCCAGCATGCGCTGCGCAGCGTAGTACTCGATGTCGTCCGCGAAACTCTTCCGCTTGCGGAGACCGGCGGTGTCGATGGCGAGCAGCCGATGCCCCTCGATCTCGATGCGGACGTCGACCGCGTCGCGCGTGGTACCCGCGATCTCGGAGACGATCACCCTGGGCGCGCCGGCCAGCGTGTTGATCAGCGTGCTCTTGCCCGCGTTGCGACGCCCGATGATCGCGAGCCTGATCTCCGCGTCCGCCTCGGGCGCACCCGCCACGTCACCTGCCAGCGCCCACAGCTGGTCCTGGAGTCCGCGAAGTCCATGTCCGGTCTCCGCGGATACCAGCAGCGGCTCGCCCAGCCCGAGCCCCGCCGTCTCAAGCCCGTGCGACTCCCAGGAGGGTCCGTCCACCTTGTTCGCCACGACGACGATCTTCGCCGCGTTCCCTTCCTCGCGCAGCAGGCGCGCCACCGTGCGATCGAGCGCCGTCAGTCCCGACTGCGCATCCACGACGAACAGCACCAGGTCCGCCTCCGCGCGGGCGGCGGCGATCTGCGCCTCGATGTCGGGTGTCAGCGTCGCCAGGTCCGCGCCGACATCGTCGTACCGCTTCCCTTCCGCGACGTACACGCCGTAGCCGCCGGTGTCGACGAGCTCGACCAGGCGCGCGGGTGTCCCCCTGGGCGTATCGATCGGGGCATAGACCTCCAGCAGCGCGGTGACGCGATCGCGCGTAACGCCCGGCGTCGGATCCACGATGGAGACACGGCGACCGACCAGGCGGTTGAGCAGACTGGACTTGCCCACATTCGGGCGTCCGACGATGGCGACTCTTGGCAGCGGCACGGGCCGCCATCGTAGCACGCGCTCCGCGCCGCCCTCCGGAACCCGGTGCGCGGCGCGGCCCGGCGTGCCGCGCACTCCGTGCCATGCACGCCACCACCTGCCGTCCGGACCGGCACCTCCGAGCGGTCCGGAACCGCACCGCCTCCGGGCTGAGCGCCCGGGAGCGGTGCAGCGACCGGCCCATCCGCACGAACGCGACCCGGCACCAGCGGCACGCGTCGCGCGCGATCCCGGTCGCGCTCGCGCGCCGGTCAGGACCAGTTCGAGCGCAGGACCAGCAGGCCGCCGAGTCTGACGGTGCCGCCACCGTCGATGTCCGCCGGGCACCGGGTGGACTCCGGGCACGGGCCCCAGCCCGCGAGCAGGATCAGCAGGTCCTGCAGATACACCGATCCGTCGCGATTGAGATCGCCGTCGACCGTCGGCTGCGTGAAACAGACGCCGGGGTTGCCGATGTCGCCCTGCGCAGAGACGTAGGCGTCAAGCACGCCACCGACCGCCGCGAAAGTGTGCGCGTACGGGTTGTTCAGCCCGATGTCTTCGGGGCTGATCCAGCCGCTGACGCCCTGTGTCCGGATCGATCCCGGGAATTCCTGGTCGCCGCAGGTCAGCCGGTCGACGAGTTCGCCCGCGTGGTCCCGGATGTGGCGTTCGTCCTTGCGCCCGATGCTGATCGCCGTGGTCGCGCCAAGGTCTCCGATGATCTTCACGCCCGCGCCGAGTTGTCGTACCTCCAGTCGGTCATGTCGACCGGAGCGTCGGACACGCTGGTGGACTCCACGAACTCGCCGCCGGGCCCGGTGTAGATGTACTCGGTGATCCTGATCTGTCCGGCCAGGGCGAACGAGACGGTCGTGGCGCTCCCGGGCCCGGGCGACCGTCGCAGGCCGGATCGGCGGAACGTCAGACACCCGCCGCGTCTGCCGTTTCCCCCGGGGAACGTCCCTGCACCGCTGGTCTGGCCATCGTGCGGACGGCATCCGGTACACTTCGCGGCCCGCCCCCCCACGGGGCCGTTTCGCGCCCCGCCCGCCCCGCGCTGAGAGGATCCGCATCCATATGGCCAAGGCCCAGAAGATGGAAACCGTCTACAAGATCGTCCGCAAGCCGACGCGGAAGCGCCGCGGCAAGCAGCGGAAGTGGACCCGCCGCCGCGTCCGGGTCAGCCGGCCGGTGACGACTCCGGCTCAATCGTGACGACGAGTTTCCGGCTGCGGAACCGTTCTTCCAGGAGTTCCGCGTGCTCGCGATGCGTCACCGTGATCAGGGAGACGCCGTGGCGATGCGCCTCCATCATGCACACCTCCGCCTGAAGGCGGTTGTGGCTCGCGATCATCTGCAATGACGCGACGACGTGGTCCATGTCGTTCGCGTCGTCGTTGTGCAGCAGCACGCGCCACGGCGGCATCCGCCTGACGCGCGGCGGACTTCGATCGGGCGTCGGAGTCGCCTTCGGCGGCGCCGGCTCCACGGCCGTCGTGCCACCACCGGAGGCGGACATGGGGTTCATCCCGGAGCGTGCAGTCTCGGCGTCCATCGTCCTGGTTCCCACTCCGCGCCCCACGCGTGTCGATCCGGCGAGGGACGGCGACCCGCGATCCTGCCGCAGGCGACCGGCGCGGTCCGGACGCCTGACCGTGTGCGTCTCAACCCACGCCGGAGACCGGGAGGATACCGCGCGGTGACAGATCTGTGACCATCGGCCGGGCATCAGCGGCGTTCAAATGGTGACCAGCCGGCCGCCGCCGGCGACCGCCACGCACGGAGAGCCACACCATGCCGTCACGTCCACTTCGCGTCCTGCACGCCCTGGCCATCGTCATCCTGCCGCTCCTGCCCCTGACCCTCGCGTGGTCGGGCACGTCCCCGCCGCCGCCCGCCCGGTCGACCGACGGCCCGGTGGCGCCGCACGCGGAAGCCGCCCCCGAGGCGGGTCTCCCCGAGACGCCGTCAGCGCCGCCGACCATCGACGTCGTGTTCGTGCTGGACACCACCGGCAGCATGAGCGGACTCATCGAGGGCGCGAAGCAGAAGATCTGGTCGATCGCCAATCACATCGCGACCGCGCACCCGTCTCCCCTGCTCCGGATCGGACTGGTCGCGTACCGCGACCGCGGCGATGCGTACATCACCCGGCATACACCGCTGACCGATGACCTGGATGCGGTCTACACCGACCTCATGACCTACCAGGCGACCGGCGGCGGCGACACGCCGGAATCCGTCAACCAGGCCCTGCACGAGGCGGTGACCGCCTTCGACTGGACCGGCACGCCGGACTCCGTGCGACTGATCTACCTGGTCGGCGATGCACCGCCGCACATGGACTATGAGGACGATGTCCCCTACCACGAGAGTTGCCGACTGGCGCAGTCACGGGGCGTCATCATCAACACGATCCAGTGCGGCTCGATCCCGGGCACGAAGGACATCTGGATGGAGATCGCGCAGGCCGGCGCCGGCGCCTTCGCCGCGGTGCCGCAGGACGGCGGGATGCAGGCGATCCCGACACCGCACGACGCGGAACTGGCGACGCTGGACGGTGAACTGGCTTCACTGCTTATCGACTATGGTGACCTGCCGGTCCTGGAAGCACAGCAGGCCAAGCGCTCCCAGGGCCTCGCGATCCGCGAGCGTGCGGCGCCGGAAGCGGTCGCTGATCGTGCCTGCTACAACGTCACCACGGCCGGCGAAGGCAACCTCTACGGCATGAAGGAACTCGTCTCCGACGTCACCACCGGTCGCGTCAGGCTCGAGGACGTCCCGCAGGCCCACCTGCCGGAGCATCTTCGCGGCCGACCGATCGTCGAGGTCCGCGGCGTCATCGAGGCCAACAACGCACGCCGGACGGAGATCCGCGAACGCGTGACCGTGCTCGCCGCGCAGCGCGCCGCGTTCCAGGCGGCGGCGATCCGCCGATCACCGGCCGACAGCTTCGATCGACAGGTGCTCGAGTCGCTCCGGACCCAGGTCGCCGCGATCGGACTCCGGCTGAGCGATCCCGGTGCGCCGGCGCCGGTGGCGCCTTCGTCCGAGGGGCCGTGAGCGCGAGCCCGGGACCGAGCGGAGCGCCCGCCGGACACGCCCGCCGACGGCGCCCGGAACGTCGATCGCACGGGACGGCGCGTCAGGCGTCGGCCCAGCGCACGACGATCTTCCCGAACTGCGCACCGGTTTCCATCCGCGCGTAGGCGCCCTGCGCCTCCGCCGGCGTCGCGACATGATCGATGACCGGTCGCAGCGCCCCTGTCCGGAAGAGGCTGGTCACCTGCCGGAACTCGTCCATGTCTCCCATCGTGGAGCCGATGATCGAGAGTTGATTCCAGAAGATCCGGGCGAGATCGGTCGTGGCGTCAGGTCCGCTCGTACAGCCGCACGTCACGCACGTGCCGCCGCGGGCAAGTGCACGGATGACGGATGCATGGATCGCCTTCCCCACCGAGTCCGCGCAGAGATCGACGCCGCGCCTGCCCGTCATCGCGCGGACCTCGCGCGACCAGTCGGTGCCCTGGTCGAGGATTCCGTCGTCGGCGCCGAGCGCCCGCGCCCGCTCAAGTTTCCCGCCGGATCGGCTGGTGACGATCACCCGGCAGCCCATGTACTTCGCGATGGCAAGACACGCGAGCGCGACGCCTCCGCCGATACCGGTCACCAGGACGATCATGCCAGGTCGAAGTCCCGCCCGCGTGACGAGCATGCGCCACGCCGTCAGAAAGGACAGTCCGAACGCGGCCGCCTCCACCGGATCCGCATCGCCCACGTCAAGCAGGTTCGCCACCGGCGCGCGAAAACGCTCGGCCATGGTGCCGTGCATGTGCTCACCGATCATCAGGATGTCCGGCGGCACCGGTGAGATCCCCGGTCGGATCGGGTCCGGCTGCGGCAGCCGTGCGTTCAGGATGACGCGTCGACCGATCCATGCAGGATCAACGCCCTCTCCCACCGCCTCGACGACACCGCATCCATCCGAACCACCGATGTGCGGAAAGGACGTTTCGACGCCCGGCAATCCGCGCCCCACCCAGAGATCAAGATGGTTGAGTGCCGAGGCGAGTGTGCGGACGATCGCCTCGCCCGCGCCGGCGACGGGCGCTTCCATCTCGCGGACCAGCACGTTCGGCGCCACCGGCGCTCCCTGCTTCGTGATCACCACGGCCTTCATGGGGCGGCATGGTATCGCCGCGCGATCGATGCACCCCCCGGGTGGGACACGCGCCATCGACCATCGTCCGCACCGGCGCGATCCCGCGCCTGACGGGGCGCGATCGGCCGCAGGCACTACGCACCGCACATCGGGGCGCGGTAGCATCGCATCCGCGTCGACGGCCGCTTCCCACCTGCCCCGGGATCCGCGGGATCGCCCGCCACCGGCTGGAGTAAGCCCGACCCGACCGGCGCACTCGAGACTCTGTCATGTCGCGGATCCTGCTTGGTGGCGTGCTCGGTGGCATCGCGATGTTTCTCTGGGGAGCCCTGATCTGGATGGGTTTCGGACTTCCCATGAAGGTGATCGCCAACCTTCCGGACGAGCCGGCGGTCATGAACGTCGTCCGTGAGACCGTGACCCGGCACGGCGTGTACTGGTTCCCCGGGTTCCCGGAGGAGCCGGCGGGCGCCACGGACGAGGTGAAGAAGGCCGTCCGGGACACGTGGATGGAGAAGCATCGCACGGGCCCCATCGGGCTGCTCATCGTGGTCCCCGACGGGGTCGATGCGGCACAGCCCATCTTCATGATCCGCGGACTCGCGATCCTGGTCGCGGCCTCGTTTCTGGCCGCGATCCTGCTGCGCGCGGCCGCCGGCAGCGTCCGGACCTGGGTCGGCCGCGCCGGCTTCGTGACCATGCTCGGCGCCATCGTCGCGCTCTCCGCGGACGGCGCCAACTGGAACTGGTGGCACTACCCGGACGACTTCACCCTGCTCATGGCGTTCGATCGCCTGGGCGCATGGCTGATCGCGGGCATCGTGCTCGCGACCGTCGTGAAGCCAGCGCGCCGCGCCGGAGACTGACGCCTCCCTGATCTCACGCGGAACCGAACGATGCATGATGCACTCAGGACCGCGACGGAATCGGATGTTCCCGCGCTGGTGCGCCTGGGCACACTCGCATTCGGTCACGAGGCGGAGTCGGCGCTCGCCTATCACGGACTCGTGGGGCTGTCGAACATCCGTGTCACCGATGGACCGGACGGTGCGCCGGTCGCGATGCTGGCGGAGATCCCGATGGGCGTGCGTGCCGGGGGCTCGTCGGTTCCCGCCGTCGGCATCGCGGCCGTCGCCGTCGCCCCGGAGGCGCGCGGCGGCGGCTGCGCCCGACGGCTCATGACCGCGTGCGTCCGGGATCTGCATGCCCGGCGCGTGCCCGTCTCGGCGCTCTACGCGTCGACGCTCGGACTCTACCGCGGCGTCGGCTATGAGCGCTCGATCGCCTCGTATGCAGCATCGATCCGGTTCGACGACCTGCCGCGGTCTCGTGGATCGGATACAGGTCGGCGTCCATGGATACCGCTGTCTGCAGCCGAGGAGCACGGCGTCGCGGCGTGCTACGACGCCTTTGCGCGGAACCTGCCGGGCATGGTCGATCGCGGTGCCTTCTTCTGGTCGCGCATCCGCCGGCGCATGGCGACCGAGTACAGGGGGTTCGGACTCCCCTCCGGGGACGGCGCCTCGCTGGAGGCGTATGTGTTCCTCGCACACCGTCAGTCCGGAAGCGGTGTGGAGATGGTCATCTCCGACTGCGCGTTCCGTTCGGCCGTCGCCGGTCGTGCCCTGGTCGACTTCCTGGCGGGATTCGCGACCATCAACACGACCGCCTACCTCTCGCTGGCGCCGAATCATCCGCTGGTCCGGATCCTGCCGCACGAGCGCGTGGAGATCAAGGCGCGCAGCGCCGTCATGCTCCGGCTGACCCATGTGGAGGCCGCGCTTGCCGCCCGGGCGATTCCGGTCGCGGTCCGGGGCGCGGTCCGGATCGCGTTCGAGGATCCGACCATCCCGGCGCAGGGCACGCTCCTGCACGTGGACATGACGGACGGCCGGATGAAGGTCCAGCGGGCGGCCGACACCGACCGCGCTGCCCTGCCGCACCTGCACACCGGGCCGCGCGGACTGGCCGCGGTCTATACCGGCTTCGTCTCACCTCGCCAGGCGCAGGCCGACGGACTGATGGACGGAGACGGCGAGGCACTGGATCTCCTGGGCGCCGCGCTTGCCGGTCCGCCGCCGTTCATGACGGACATGTTCTGAGTCCGCTCGACGGCGCGGCACGGCGCCCACGCACCGTCACCGCGGTCGTCGCTGCCGGATCGCGATCATCGTCGCCGTCAGGATCGACCCGAAGAGGGCCAGCGCCATGTCCTTGTGCGCATCGAAGATGTCGCCCTGCTGACCGTTGTAATTCTCCGCGGTCTCCGGGCTGGCGACGACGGCGACGAACCACTCGCCCAGTTCGTAGACCTTGCTGAGAAAGCCGATGAACACGACCGCGATCGCGATGCTCCAGCCCGGCCGGGGAAGCACGTGCCGGCGGACCACTTCCAGCATGGGCACGGTCATCATGAGTCCGAAGAGGAAGTGCACCAGCCGGTCGTAGTGATTGCGATCGGCGCCGAGCGACTCCGTGATGCTGATCCCGAGTATCGCCTGCGACCAGTCGTCGTACGGGACGTGGCTGTAGAGGTAGTGGGCTCCGACCAGGTGCATGAGCATGAAGATGAAGATCAGCGTGTACGAGAGGCCGCTGAGCGGCTGGCCGCCGGGACGCCGCTCGTACCACGCCAGGAAGCCGATGGCCAGGGCGCTCGGAATCTGCTCCAGCATCCAGTCCGAGCGGTTCGCCGGGCTCAGGAAACTGATCATGTGCGCGATCAGCAGGACCACCAGGAGCCAGACCCGACAGGGCATGTCGTGAGCATACCGCGCCCGGAGGAAGGTCGACGGGAACCGCGTGGATGGACGCGCGAGCTGCGTCCCCGCGCGCAGGTCGCGCATCGGCGTGGTGATCCCGGTCTACGGAGCCCGGTCGCCGCGGATCCTCCGCGAGAAGGACGCGCCATCCGGATCGCCGGCGTCGACCGCGGCACGCACGGCATCATCGATGCACCGGTGCGCGGACTCGAGGGCGACCGGGTCGATCAGGCCGAGGCGCGCCGCCTCCGCCGGGGACCAGCCGTTCAGCAGGAGTGCGCTGGACCATGGGATCGGCGACTCCAGGACGAGGTCGACATGCCGGACAAGCTGCGTGGTGCAATTACGGCCTATGGAGTGATAGAAGCGCGGCTCGCGGTGCAGCCTCGATCCGGCGTTCAGCATCGAGAGGAGCAGCATCCGTGACTGCTCGGGCGTCGCATTGGTCGGGTAGAGCGAGACCGATTCTCCCCGATGGAGGACGCGGACACCGATGAAGTCCCGCTCCGAGCCGACCTGGTAGATGAGTTCATAGTGCTTGAACAGGCCCGGGATCGGGTGATACTGCTCCCCGCGCTCTCTGCGCACCTCGATCGAGATGCAGATCGGTTCCGAGTTCTCGAAACGGAAACTGAGGAAGGTATGCACGATGCGCGCCGACCCCCATGATGAGACCAGGAAGTCGACACCTTCGACCCGGTCAGGATCGAATTCGCGTACCTCGCGGACGGCGTCTGCATCCTCCACGGAGCGCCATCGGAAGTCCCGGAAGTCGTGGATGACGATGCGGGCGTCCGCGACCTCGATCGTCGGCTGGCGGGCCGCGTCGATCGTCCAGTGGCGGTCCGTGCGGGCCGGAATCCAGGACCAGGGAATCGCGATGAGCGCGGCGACTGCCCAGGAGTGCACCAGTGCCCTTCCGGCGCCACCGGCGCGGAGCGCCACGCCCATCGTGATCGCAACGCCCGCGACGGCCAGCGACCCCCGCAGGAGGGAGCCGGCGGAGAGGCCGGACCAGTAGAGCGCGGCAGCGATGAGCAGTGCGGCCGGAACCGCCGCCGCGGCGCGCGCCCACCAGCGTCCGGCCGGTCGGGCAGCCTCGGTCGTGCGGGACCCGCGGCCCCGGCGACTCCTGTTCCAGAATGATGCGACGTAGATCGCAAGACCGCTCCACACGAACCCGAACGCGATCACCCGGTGGACGGACAGCGCTTCACCGAAGAGCAGGACCGCGCAGAGGAACTGACCGGTCGGCGCCAGGTACTGGAGCATCCCGATGGTGGACAGGCGCAGGCCTCGTGCGCCGACCGCGAAGAGGACGAGCGGCACGACTGTCACGACGCCGGCCGCACCGAGCAGCAGCGCATCGCCGACCGAGCCGACCGCCAGTGCGTCCACGGGCGTCAGGAGGAGCAATCCGATCGCCGGCACGCAGAGCAGGAGCATCTCCACCGTCAGGCCCACCGCCGGATCGACCTGGGTGCGCTTCCGCAGCAGTCCGTAGAGGGCGAACGAACCCGCGAGCGTCAGCGAGATCCACGGGAAGGAGCCGATGGCCACCGCCTGCCACCCGACGCCCGCGCCCGCGAGAACGATCGCGACCACCTGTCCGCGCCCCAGCCGTTCACCGAGCACGAGAACGCCGAGCGCGACGGACAGCAGCGGGTTCAGGTAGTAGCCGAAGCTCGCCGCGAGCGTCCGGCCGGTCGACACCGCGACGATGAACGTCAGCCAGTTCACGCCGACCAGCGCGGCCGAGAGCGTGAGCGGCAGGAGGGTTCCCGGCGTCCGGAACGCAGCCGCCACCGCGCGGAGGTTGGAGGTCAGCAGCAGCCAGAGAAAAAGGAGAGGGACTCCGCTCAGGATCCGCAGTCCCAGCACCGCCAGGGACGAGGCATCGCTGGTCTCCCGGAAGTAGATCGGGGCGATCGTCCCCCACCAGGCGTACGCGCCGACCGCGGCCCAGGTCGCCGCCGCCCGACCGCGACGCGGCACCGGCGGCACACCGGCCGACGACCCCGGCGGTTCACCGGCCGGGCGAGCGGGCAACGATGCAGGGGTCGAGGCGGAGGAATCGGCAGCGGTGGTCGCGCGGGCCCGCTCGGGCATGGCGGACAGGGTATCGCCCGTCCGCCTGGCACTGCAGCGCCCCCCTCGCGCCTGCCGCGGCGAGCGGAAGGGTCGCCGGAGTGCGGGCCGACCGCCGCCGGGATCGTGCCAAGGTGGAAGAGAGCCCGGTCCACCGGTGTCCCGACTCCTCGTCCCACCATGGAGGCGCCGACCATGACCCTCAGACAACGCATCCTGCTGACCGTCGCCCTTCTCCCTCTGCTCCAGTCCCTGGATGTGCCTGCGTCCGGCCAGCCGTCGAAGCACGATGTGCCTGTGACACCCCTGACGGTCGGTGGTCTGACCGGACTCGACGGCTCGGGGTCCCGCGCCGCCCGGATCGCCGACAAGGCGGCGAATCAGAAGCAGGCCGAGGCACAGCAGCGTGCCGAACAGGCACGGAAGCAGGCCGAGGCACAGCAGCGCGCCGAGCAGGCACGCAGGCAGGCCGAGGCACAGCAGCGTGCCGAACAGGCACGGAAGCAGGCCGAGGCACAGCAGCGCGCCGAGCAGGCACGCAGGCAGGCCGAGGCACAGCAGCGTGCCGACCAGGCACGGAAGCAGGCCGAGGCACAGCAGCGCGCCGACCAGGCGCGGAAGCAGGCCGAGGCGCAGCAGCGCGCCGACCAGGCACGCCGTCAACTCGACTCACAGCGCCGCAGCGCGGAGCCGAACAAGCAGGCCGCTCCGCAGCGACCGAGCACGGGAGCCCCCGCGCCGCCGACCGCGGGCCATGGTGCCGACAAGCGCGGCGCCGCTGGCCCGCCGATCGCCCACCAGCCTGCGGCGAAGGTGCCGCCGCAGCGCCCTGCGTCGTCCCTGCCTGGAGGCGGCCAGACGCCGCGCGTCCTCGGTCCGCCCGCCGATCCCAACAGCAAGCTGCCTCCGGGACTTGCTGCCCCGATCAACCTGCACGGCCGGACGCCACCGCCGGCACCGCTGCCGCCGCCGCCGCCTGCCCACGTGCCGCCACCGGTCGTGCATCCTCCACATACGCCCCCGCCGAGCGTGATCTGCCACGGAGGAAGCCGCTGCACGTCCTACTGTCACTGCCGGCCCGCCCGGTGGTGGTGCGATGACTGGCGATCATCGCGACACCGGTGGTCGTTCTTCGCGGGGTTCTCCTCGTACGGAGCGTCCTGGTCGTTCGGCTATGCATCCGGATATCACCAGCCGGTCTGGCGTCCGTATCACGCGCGCTCCGGTCACTGGTACTGGGGGCGTCACTGCTCGGCACGGCCGTTCGGCTGGTATACGTGGTACCCATCGTCGTACTGGTGGTATCCCGTCACCTGGCGACCGGCATCCACCACGGTGTACTACAACACCGGCAGCAACGTGACCATCATCGGCGGCGGTGCGTCCTCGTACGCGACGGACTACGTGACCTATGAACCGTCCGTATCCGGCGCGTGGCAGGACGATGCGCTCCCGCTCCTCCCGCTCCCGCCGCTGCTGCATGTCTATACGACCGCGGAAGGCTGGAGTGCTCTCGCGGAGGGTGACATCGTTCGAGCCCACGACATGTTCGTCGAGATCGTCGAGAACGACCCGCTGGACACGGAAGCCGCGTTCGGCCTGGTCGTGACGACATGGTTCTGGGGCGAAGCGGACGCGGCCACCGCACTGCTCGAGCGGACGCTGACGCTCGATCCCGATGTCACGCTCCGCACGCCGCGCGACCCGTACGTTCTCTACCAGTTCGAACGGCTTCGGGACCAGATGCTCGATCGGCTCGATGCGAACGCCTTCGACTATGCGGCGCGCCTGACCGCCGCGGCACTCTTCGATGCGGCGGACGAGCCGCTGAGGGCCTACTTCCATGTGGACTCGGCGATCCTTACCGGCCGCGATGTCCAGGGCGCCGCGGCGCTGTTCAAGGAACGGCTTGCGGAGCGTCTTGCCGCGCTGCCCGGTTCCTGAGTCGCCACGCGCACGCCCGTGAAACATGGAGCGTGCGCGCTGCATCCCGCGTCATTCGATTTCGAGGCACCGCGCCGTCCGGCGGCGGTGCCTCGATCCGTCTGACGGCCTGCCGGAAACTCCGCGCCGCACCGTCGAGCGCCCCCGCCGTCACCATCCGGACATGGACCACTCGATCAGCGCGGTGGCGAAGAGCAGCACGATGCCGTACAGCAGCGTCAGCCCGAGCAGGATCCCCGCATCCCGCGGGCGCAGCCTGAACATGGCGATCGCCAGCACCCAGAAGATGGCCGCATGCGCGACCAGTTCAGCCGGGAATCGCAGGACTGCAACCGGCACATCCAGGAAGGCGCCCAGGCGCGCCACGGTGATGATCGCGGCAAGTCGGAGAAGCGCCGCGGGAAGATGTCCCAGCGGGCGATCGCGCAGCCACGCCACCGTCGCCAGCGCGCCGAGCGCACATCCGCTCCACGTCGCGATGAAGAGCGGCAGCCGGACGACACCGCTGAGCCGGGTCGACCAGGGGACCGGCGCCGCGGCGGCGATGTCCACGCCGGGGAAGAGCGATGCCATGCCTGCGATCAGTCCGACAAGCATCAGGAGAACTGCGAGGCCTCCGATCGTCCCGGGGAGCCATCGATCGGATGGTCGCGGGACGGCGATCGGGCGATCGGCATCCGCGAGTCCGGCATCGCCCGAAGCAGCGCCTTCGGCATCGGATCGACCCTCGTCCGCCCCGTCCCGGCCGGGCGCGGACGGATCCGCGATGGCCGCAACGTGCGAGTCGGGCGCCGTCGTACCGCAGCGCACGCACGCACCATCCGCCATGAGTCGATCGGCCCCGCACGCCGCACATCGCCCGTCGATCAGCGGTTCGTCCAGGGGAAGGGCGCCGGCGCCTTCCACCCGCTCGGGCGCAGACTCCAGGTCATAGGCATCCCGGGTGATCCGTCCGGGCTCAGCGCCGTCCTCTGCACGTGGTCCCTGCTCGCTCATGGATCTGCCGATCCTCGACCTGCGACCGGGTCAGCGGGCGCCGTAGACCGCCGCCCCGCCGAGCTGCTCCGCGATCCGGAGCAGTTGATTGTATTTCGCCGTCCGGTCGCTTCGACACGGCGCGCCGGTCTTGATCTGGCCGCAGTTCGTGGCGACCGCGATGTCCGCGATGGTCGCATCCTCGGTCTCCCCTGAGCGGTGGCTGAGGACGGCCGCGAATCCGCTGCGATGCGCCAGGTTGACCGTCTCGAGTGTCTCGCTCAGCGTTCCGATCTGGTTCACCTTGACGAGAATCGCGTTCGCGCACTCCTCCTGGATCCCGCGGCGCAGGAACCGCGGGTTGGTGACGAAGAGATCGTCACCGACGAGCTGGATCCGGTCACCGAGGCGCTCCGTCAGCCGCTGCCATCCCGTCCAGTCGTCCTCGGCGAGGCCGTCCTCGATCGACCGGATGGGATAGCGATCGCACCAGTCCGCCCAGAGGTCGATGAGTTCGTCGCTCGTCGTGATCCGGTCCGGCGCGCTCTTGAAGAAGCAGTAGCCCTCGCGCCCCCGCTTCTTCGCCTCCGAGGCGAGTTCACTGGTTGCCGGGTCCAGGGCGATCGTCACCTGCTCGCCGAGCATGTACCCGGACTTCTCCACGGCCTCGACGATCAGCCGGAGCGCATCCTCCGCATCCTCGAGGTCCGGCGCGAAGCCGCCCTCGTCGCCCACGGTCGTGGAGAGTCCGCGGTCGTGGAGAACTCCACGGAGCACGTGGTAGATCTCGACGCCGGCCCGCAGTGCTTCGGCGAAGTCCTCGAAGCCCCACGGCTGGATCATGAACTCCTGGAAGTCGACGGTGTTGTCCGCGTGCTTCCCGCCATTGAGGATGTTGAGCATGGGCACCGGCATCACCTTGGCCGCGCTGCCGCCGAGGTATCGATAGAGCGGCTGCCGGGTGGCGTCCGCCGCGGCGTGTGCGACTGCGAGCGAGACGCCCAGCATCGCGTTCGCACCGAGCCTGGACTTGTTCTCTGTTCCGTCGAGCTCCAGCAGGAGGCGATCGATCGCCTCCTGCTCCCGCGCGTCCAGTCCGAGCACGGCCTCCGCGATCACCTCGTTGACGTGCCGCACCGCCGAGACGACCGACTTGCCCCGGTAGAACGTCGGATCACCGTCACGAAGCTCGACCGCCTCGTTCCCGCCCGTACTGGCGCCGGACGGTACGGACGCGCGGCCGACAACCCCGCACTCGAGTGCGACCTCGCACTCGACCGTCGGATTGCCGCGGGAATCGAGGACCTGTCGCGCCTGGACGAGTTCGATGTCGAAGTGCATGACGCGGATGGTACCGCGCTCATGCGATCGAGCCGGGTCAGCGGGTCATCCGTCGGCGTCCGAAGCCCTCCGCGGCCAGGTCTGCGTTCATCTGTGCCACCAGTCGCTCCGGGAGCAGGGCCTCGAGTCGACGGACAGCGTCTTCCTCCAGCCGCGCCCGCTGGCCGGAGTTCTGGAGCAGCGATCGGAGAATGTCCTGCGCCTCCCGCTCCTGCAGCGACGTCGGGTCGGTCCGCGGCGTGACGGGAATCTGCAGCGCGAGCCTGGCGCGCAGCAGCAGGTCCCGCGCCTCTCGAACGTGAACCGCGGAACGCGCGTCCAGCTCCTCGATGATGGCCCGGGCCTGCACGCGCACGTCCTCGTCGATGAGCCTCATCCCGAGAATCCAGTCCGCCTGGCGCTGCGGCTTCGTGCGCCCGTGCAGCCAGGGGAAGCATGCCCGGTCGAAGCGATCCCGCCACCGCGTGGCCGGGCCCGGGCCCGCGGACTCGTCCAGCGCCGTCGCGATCAGGTCCGCGTACTGCCGGTTCACCAGGTAGATCGTGCGCCAGATCTCGACCTGGCGGCGCTCCTCGAGCCTGATGACAGCCTGATCGCGTGCGATGCGTGCCGCGGCAAGTCTGGTGCGGCACGCATGCTCCGCTTCGGCCGTCGCCGTGATCATCGCATCCATCTGGCCCGCCCAGGCCTCGAGCAGTGGATGGAGCGTCGCGCGGTCGACTCCGACCATGTCACCGCTGCCGAAGGCCTCTTCCACCAGCATGACGAGGTCCACGCCGTCACCGGCGTACGCGGGGTCGCCTTCCGACGCGCGACGGCGCCCGAGGTGCACATCGCGCCGGAGCGTGCGCTGTGCATCGAGCAGCACGGCGCGATCGATGTCGGTGAGAACCACGACGATCTCCCGGAAGAACGTATCGAGCCGTTCCGCCGCCGGCGCCCATCCGTCAAGCTCGACACGCCGGACCGCCGCGCGCATGCGACGCAGTTCATCCGGGTCGATCCGCCGGCGGCCTGCCAGCGCCTCCTCCACCTCGCGCCGTCCCAGTTCATCCGCCCGCGCCCCCAGCCGGGCCGCGAGCGCGTCGAGGTCATCCGCGTATCCCTGGTAGACGACGTCGATGATCTGCCGGTACAGCCGGTCGAGCCGGAGCCGGTCGACGAAGTCCGTGTAGTCCGCACGCGTGAGGCGGGGTTCGATCGATTCCAGCATCGGGTCCGCCGACGCGGCGGAGGCGGTCCCCGTCGGGCCGCCGATGATCAGGAACGCGGCCAGGAGGCCGCCACACATCGTCGTGAACCCGCGCCGGAATGCCCACTGCATGCTCATTCGAACGGACCTCTTTCCGACTTCCTGAGACCTGGACCCCCGGTTCCCGGGCGGACGCGCCGACCCGGACAGCCTCCCCCGGGGCGCTCGGAGCCGTCATCGGGCGGACGACGCGGGGAAGGCCAGAGTATCGCTTCCCGACCGGGTCGACGCCTCATGCAACCGCGCGGGATCCGACCCCGCGCCCCGGGGTTCGGGCACCGGCCCGCACACCGGGCGCGAGTCGGCACGGGGGAATCCGGAGTCGCACCGCCGGCGGCGCCGGCATGGCGCGCGGGAACGTTGTACGCTCGGCGGCGGATCGGGTCGCACCGATCGGGCGGCGACGCCCTGCCTCGGATCGCGACACGACCGTGGTCGCGGTGCGGAAGCGATGGACCCATGGCACACGACGCATTGAGGACGGGCGGACCGGGCGATCCCGGGGAACCGGCATCGACTGACGACCGGCGGGCCACCGCCCGCACCCCGGCCGCCGAACCCAGGACGCCCGTGGACCGCCTCGTCATCCGGTTCTGTGGTGACTCGGGCGACGGAATGCAGCTGGCCGGCGGGCAGTTCTCACTGCAGAGCGCGATCCTCGGCAACGACATCGCCACGTTTCCTGACTTCCCTGCCGAGATCCGCGCTCCGCGCGGATCGACGTTCGGCGTCTCCGCGTTCCAGGTGCAGTTCGCCGCCACCGACGTTCTCACGCCAGGCGACCAGGTACACGTTCTCGTCGCCATGAACCCGGCGGGCCTGAAGACGAACCTGGACGATGTCGAACCGCGCGGCGTGATCATCGTGAACGACGATGAATTCAATCGCGTCAATCTCCGCCGCTGCGGTTACCCGGATGACTACGACCCGCGGGACGACCCGGCGCTGCGGATGCGCTACCAGTTCTTCCCGGTCTCGATGTCGCGCCTGACCCGCGAGGCGCTTGCGGAGTCGGGCCTCGGCGCCCGGGACATGGACCGTTGCCGGAACATGTTCGCGCTCGGGGTCGTGTCGTTTCTCTACGACCGGCCTCTCGAGCCGGTCATCCGATGGATCGAGGCGTCATTCGGCGGGAAGCGCGGCCGGCCGGAACTCGCGGAGGCCAACGTCCGTGTCCTCCGGGCCGGCTTCCACTTTGCCGAGACCGCTGAGATCATGCCGCCGCGCGTCACCGTCGCGCCGGCGCCGCGGCAGCCCGGTCGATACCGGCAGATCAGCGGGAACGAGGCGCTCGCGATCGGCCTGGTGACTGCCGCGCACAAGGCCGGCGCCGGACTCTTCTACGCCGGGTATCCGATCACGCCCGCGTCCGACCTGCTCCATGCCCTGGCGCGGCTTCCGCACCTCGGCGTCATCACGTTCCAGGCGGAGGACGAGATCTCCGCCGTCTGCGCGGCCATCGGCGCGTCCTTCACGGGGAAGATCGCGGTCACGGGCAGTTCGGGCCCGGGGATCACGCTGAAATCGGAAGCGATCGGACTCGCTGTGATGTACGAACTGCCGCTCGTCATCGTCGACGTGCAGCGCGCGGGGCCGTCCACGGGCATGCCCACGAAGATGGAGCAGGCGGACCTCCTGCTGGCGATGTTCGGCCGCGCTGCCGAGTCGCCGGTCGCCGTCATCGCGGCCGCCGGCCCGGCGGACTGCTTCGACATGGCCATTGAGGCGGTCCGGCTCGCCGTACACGGCATGTGCCCGGTCATGCTGCTCTCCGACGCAGGCGTGGCGAACGGGGCCGAGCCCTGGCGGATCCCGGACCCCGCGGACATCGCACCGATCCCGGTCGTCCATCCGGGTCCGCGCGCCGCCGATGCACCGCCGTTCAAGCCCTACGCGCGGGACCCGGAGTCCCTGGCGCGCCCCTGGGCGGTCCCCGGCACGCCCGGCCTGGAGCACCGGCTCGGCGGACTCGAGAAGCAGGACATCAGCGGCGCGGTGTCATACGACCCCGACAATCACGATCGGATGGTCCGGCTGCGCGCTGAGAAGATCAGCCGACTGGCGACACGCCTTCCTCCGGTCGAGGTCACCGGACCGGCGACGGGAGACGTGCTCCTCCTGGGCTGGGGAGGCACGTACGGCACGATCCACACCGCGGGCGAGGTGCTGCGCGCCGAGGGACATGCCGTCGCCACCGCGCATCTCCGTCACCTCAATCCATTCCCGCTGAACCTCGAGAGCGTGCTTCGCAGCTACGCCCGCGTGATCGTCCCCGAGGTCAACCAGGGACAGCTTGCACTCCTGCTCCGGGCACGCTTCCTGATCGACGTGGAGAGCGTCACCGAGACGCGGGGGCGGATGTTCACCATCGAGAGTCTCGTCAACCGGGTCCGAGGCGCGGGGATCCGCTCGACCCCGGACCGGAGCCGCACGCCATGACCGCAGGCAACCTGCCCGTGCTGACGCCGGCGGACTTCACCACGGACCAGGAGGTCCGCTGGTGCCCCGGCTGCGGCGACTACGCCGTTCTCACCGCGGTCCGCAGGGTCTTCGCGTCGCTGCCGCATCGACGCGAGGATCACGTTGTCGTGTCCGGCATCGGATGCGCCGCCCGCTTCCCCTACTACCTTGAAACCTACGGGATGCACACGATCCACGGCCGCGCCCCTGCGTTCGCGACGGGGGTGAAGCTCTCGCGTCCGGACCTCCACGTGACGCTCATCAGCGGCGATGGCGACCTGCTCTCGATCGGGGGAAACCAGACGATCCACATGATGCGGCGCAACGTTGACGTGACGGTCCTGCTCTGCAACAACCGGATCTACGGACTGACGAAGGGACAGACGTCTCCCACGAGCGAACTCGGAATGCAGACGAAGTCCACGCCCGGCGGATCCGTGGACGCGCCGATCAACCCGCTCGCACTCGCGCTCGGGGCAGGATGCACGTTCGTCGCCAGGTCGATCGACGTGGACGTGAAGCATCTCTCCGGGATGATCACGCACGGTGCCGACCATCGCGGCACGGCCTTCATCGAGATATACCAGGACTGCAACATCTTCAACCACGGCGTCTGGTTCTATGCGTCGCAGAAGGAAACCAGGCCGGATCACATCGTCGAACTGCACCACGGCCGTCCGCTGCTCTTCGGACGCGAGAATCAGCGCGCCATCGCACTGCGCCATGGACGACTGGTCGAGGTCGACGCGTCCGCCGACGACGTGCTGCTCCATGATGAACGCAGCCTCGGCCTGGCATGGCTGCTTGCCGGGATGAAGTCGCCGGACCTTCCGGAGCCGATCGGGATTCTCTATCGCGAGCCGGATCGGCCGACCTGCGAGGATCTCGTGCACGCACGGATCCGTGCCGCGCGACCTGCGAGCCAGGACGCCGTCGGGGGGGCGACCTCCGACGCGCTCGTCCCGGACGCGGCCGGATGCCGCGCCCTCTTCGCGGAGGGTGCCACCTGGTCGGTCGAGCCGGAACCTCGCCGATCGTGAACCACGGCGCCGCTGCGGAGGTCATCCGCGCGGATGATGCTTCCGGATCACCTCGCGGAGGCGCGTCCTGTCGACATGCGTGTAGACCTGCGTCGTCGCGATGTCGGCGTGTCCGAGCAGTTCCTGCACCACGCGGAGATCGGCGCCACCGGCCAGCATGTGCGTGGCAAAGCTGTGGCGAAGCATGTGCGGATGCACGCCAGCGATGCCCGCACGCTCCGCGCAGCGGCGCACGATCTGCCAGACCGCCACGCGCTCCAGCGGCCGCCCTGACCGGGAGAGCAGGAGGCGTCCTTCGTGCTGCGCCGGGGCGGCATCACCGATGAGCACCGGCCGAAGATCACGCTGATACGACTCGATCGACTCCAGCGCCGGCCGACCGATCGGGACGAGTCGCTGCTTGCGACCCTTGCCCATCACCACCACCACGGCGAGCGTCGCATTCAGGTCGCGCTCGCCGAGCGTGCTGACCTCGGTCGCGCGGAGACCGGCGCCGTAGAGCAGTTCGAGGAGCGCGCGATCCCGCTGCCAGAGCGGACCGGCCGTCGCATCGACCGACTCGATGAGAGAGCGCGTCTGACGCGGTGTCAGGACGCCGGGCAGGCGCCGCCAGCGCGACGGCGTCTCGAGCAGGCGCGTCGGATCCTCCTGGATCCGACCGTCTGCCCGCAGGAAGCGGAAGAAGACGCGGATCGTTGCGAGGTGGCGGACGATCGACGACGGCTGCAGGCCGTGATCGCGGTGGAGTCCGCGGACATGGGCAACCAGATCCTCCGGCATGACGGCCGGAACGCCCGGGACCGATCGCGCGTCGAGGTCCCGCGCCAGGTCGCGCAGGTCGCGTCCGTACGCTTCGAGCGTTGCGGGAGAGAGTCCGGCCTCGACGCGGAGGTAGACGAGGAAGTCCCGGATCGGCGCGGCGAACGGCCCGGTCTCGTGATCCCCCGGCCGGTCTGCACGCACGCGGCGCCGTCCGCGCGGGCCCGCCCCTCCGGTCGACGGTGTCGGCGGCGCCGGGTCGGCCGGGATGCGTGGGGGCTCCGTGGTCATGCGTCGGGCGCTCGGAGGCTGATCCGGGGCACTCCGCCCGGATTCCGATCCGGGCGTTCGCCCGACCCGCCCGTCCGGTTGTACCGGAGCCACCTATCGGCGACGCGACGGATCCGGCACGAATGGCGCATCCCGCGGGCGCAGCGGTTGCGCTTCGGCGCGGATTCGATCGAGCCCGCCGCGATCGACGCCCCGGAGTGCCGCGATTCCGTGTCATCCGCGCCCGGCACGCCCCTTGCTTCCGGCCCTCGTCAGCGCCACGCAAGGAGTGCCGGATGCGCGATCATCTGCGGAATCTCATCGACATGGCAGGAACCGAGGCGGGCATGGACGCCCGCCTGCGCCCGCCGCTTCACGCGGTGCCGAGCCTGGCGGACGAGGTGATCCGCCTGGCCCGCATGGCCGTGGCGATTCACCTGGCGGAGTGCGCTGAGCAGCGCGCCGCGCCGTACCGCGAAGATCGATTCGATCCCGCGGCGATGTCCCCGGAGACCGTGCCGTGAACTACGGGATGTATCTCTCGGCGGCGGGCGCTCTCGCCGGCATCCACCGGCAGGCGGTGCTCTCGAACAACCTCGCGAACGTCGACACCGTGGGCTTCAAGCCGGACCTGGTCGCCCTCCGGCAGCGCGAGACGGCATACGTGGAATCGGGATCGACCATCGCAGCGGACCCCCGCGGCGCCCGCGAGATGCTCGAGCAGCTCAGCGGCGGAACGCTTGCCGATTTCACGACACCCTCGCAGCGCCAGGGAGCGCTTCGCCGGACCGGCGGCGCGCTGGACATCGCGGTGGTCGGGCAGGGATTCCTGGTCATGGCGGGAAGCGCCGACGCGCCGGGC
The DNA here is from genome assembly GCA_019636755.1 of Phycisphaeraceae bacterium. Classification (GTDB taxonomy): domain Bacteria; phylum Planctomycetota; class Phycisphaerae; order Phycisphaerales; family SM1A02; genus JAHBWZ01. Next base: position 156,322 of record JAHBWZ010000004.1, read on the forward strand.
GACGTGCGCCTGACGCGTGACGGCCGGATGACCATCGCGCCGGACGGAACCCTCGTGTCCGCGACGACCGGGCGTGCCGTGCTGGGCGACGACGGCATGCCGATCAGGCTGGATCCCGCGCAGCAGGTCGAGATCGCCGCCGACGGCTCGATCCGCCAGGGCGACGTCGTCGCCGGACGGCTCGCGCTGCGCGCGATGCGCCCCGGTGACCGGATCGCGCGGGAGGGCGACGGACACTTCCGGCTGGAGACCGGCGCCGTGCTCGCGCTGCCGCGCGCCGAGGCCCGGATCGAACAGTGGCACGTCGAGTCCAGCGCCGTCGATCCCCTCCGGACGATGGTCGAACTCTTCGACGCAGCCCGACAGGCCCAGTCGGGCCTCCAGCTCATGCAGTATCACGACCAGATGCTCGGACAGACCTTCGGCGCCTTTGCGCGGGTCTCCTGACGGAGCGCACCATCATGGCAGTCATCGCCCTTCACTCCGCGGCCACCGGCCTGAGCGCGCTCTCGACGTCGCTCGACGTGACCGCGAACAACCTCGCGAACGTGAACACCGAGGGCTTCAAGGCCAGCCGTGCCAACTTCCAGGACCTGCTCTACCAGGAGAAGGCGCAGCCCGGCGTGGAGAACGCGAACGGCGACCAGCGTCCGACCGGGCTCTACGTCGGCCTCGGTGTCAGGGTCTCGGGCACCCAGCTCGACTTCGCACAGGGGTCCGCGATCAACACCGGACGGCCGCTCGACGTGCTCATCGAAGGCGAGGGGTTCCTCCAGGTGCGTGTCGAGGACACGCTCAGCCAGGACGGTGTCGCGTACACGCGCGCCGGAGGCCTCACCATCAACGCCGACGGCGAACTCGTGCTCGCCAACGACAACGGCCGCCGACTCGAACCGCCGATCGCACTTCCGGAGAACCGGACGGGCGTTCAGATTCTCGACGACGGATCGGTGTACGCGATGGTGGAAGGCGAACTGGAGTTCGTCGACCGGATTCAGCTCGCCGTCTTCGTGAACCCCGCCGGCCTGCGCCAGCTGGGCGAGAACCTCTTCGCACCTTCCCCCGCCTCCGGCGACCCGCAGTCGGGAGATCCGATCGAGGGCGGTCGGGGTCGCATCCGGCAGGGCTTCCTGGAGGGCTCGAACGTCGATCCGGTGGTCGAACTCGTCAGCCTGATACGGACACAGCGCGCGTTCGAAATGAACAGCCAGTCGATCCGGGCGGCAGACGAAGTCCTCCAGACGGTCGGACGGCTCCGCTCGCTCTGATTCTCCCGCTGATACACACGCACTGACCCGCTGACGACGCCGCGCGGTCCCGGACCCGCCGTCTGGAAGGAACTCGAAGACATGACCAGCACTCCAGCGCCCGTTCGCTCCGCCGCGAGGCGGTCGGAAGTGGATGTTCTGCAGGGAGAGGCGATGCAGTTGGGGCGCCGGAGTGCCAGGACCCTGCGGATCTCCGCGCTCGCCTGCACGCTGCTTGCCATGCTCCAGGCGACCGCGCGGCCGGCGTTCGCCGATACCATCCGTCTGCGCACTGCGACAACGCTGACTGCCGACGCGCTGAGCGTCCGCCTTGCGGACATTGCGAGTCTCGACGGTCCGGACGCCGAGCGCTTCCGCGAACTCATCGTGCGCGAACTCGCGCCGGGGAGCACGCGCGAGGTCATCACGATTTCCGACGTGCGTGCGATCCTTGACGGCGCCGAGGCGCACTGGGGCAGGATCAGTCTCTCGGGCGGCACTGTCACGATCGAACGCAGGCCGCTGCCCGCGGGTCCCGTGGCGATGCGGCCTCTGTCGGTCGCCGACCGACCGACCGCGGCGGTGACCGGGCCGCGGCCGGAACCGGAGCGTCCGGGGCGAGTCGGGGAGGAGAACGTCCTCGACGGCGCAGACCTCATCCGAGCGGAGACCGTGGGCGGTCTCCTGGTGCGCGAACTCGTCGCCGGACTCTCCACCAGCGCCGACGACCTGCGCCTCGGCGTGCGTCCGCGCGACATGGACGTCCTCGCGCTGCCGATGCACGGTGCCATGATCCGCTTCGAAAGCGGTCTGCACGGCGACCGGGTCGCCATTGCCGTCACCACGGCAGGCGAGGAGTCGACGCGCACAATGCGGCTGTCATTCCGCGTCCTCCGCCGGACGACGATCGCCGTGCCCAGCGAGGACGTCCGCGCCGGCCGCGCCCTGACGGACGACGTCCTGGACGTCCGCGAGGCGTGGCTTGGTGGCACGGCCGCGGCCGGTGTCCTGGGCGCCGAGGATCTCGTCGGGCGCGTCGCGCAGCGATCGCTGCGCGCGGGAAGCACCGTGCTGGGGTCGCAGGTCCGCGAGGAGCGCCTGGTCGAGCGCGGTGACCGCGTCACCGTCCGCTGCCCGGTCGGCGGCATCGTCATCACGCTGACGGCGGAGGCGCGGAGCGGCGGTGCGCTCGGCGACTCGATCGAACTCCAGAAGCCGGGCGAGCGGGAACGATTCCGGGCAGTCGTGACGGGCCGCGGCGAAGCGCGCGTCGAGATCGCGCCATGACTCCATCGCACGCTCTCTCCCGGACGCCGGACCTGGAATGCACCATGAAGACACGGAACGCCATCCGACACGATCGCCTCGGTGCTGTCGCGGGATACACGGCAGCGCTGTTCGCACTCGGCGCAACCGGTACCGGAAACGCACAGGCCACGCAGGCCGCACCGTCCAGTTCCCTCATGGTGGGCCAGGGGCCGGTCCCGCCGGCGGATGAACGGGTCGCGCCGCACGGAATGCGTGACCGGAGCATGTTCGCCGTTCCCCCGGAGACTCCGCGGGCATTCCGCCGCCATGACCTGGTGCAGATCATCGTGCGCGAGTCCAGTCGCGCCTCGAGTTCCCAGGAGACCGAGACGAAGAAGCAGAACCGCCTGGACGCGAGCATCGACGCCTGGCCGGATCTCGATCTCTCGGAACTCCTTCAGCTTCGCGTGTCTGCGGGGAGAACGTCGGACCTGCCCCGTGTCGGAGTCCGATCGAATCGGAACTTCAAGGGCGAAGGAGACTACGAACGGAAGGATGACATCACGACCCGACTGACGGCGAAGGTGATCGAGGTCCTGCCGAACGGGAATCTGGTTCTCGAGGCGCGCACGCACCTCAGGTTCGATCGCGAGGACACCACCATCACCGTGACCGGCGTGTGCCGTCCCGAGGACGTGAACGCGGCGAACACGGTCGTCTCAACGTCGCTCTACGATCTGCGGGTGGAGAAGACGAACAACGGTGAACTGCGGCAGACCACCGAGAAGGGCCTGCTCGCCCGCGTGTTCGACTTCATCTTCGCGTTCTGACCGCCGGCGAACAGCCGCCGTCCCGTTCACGCCGTGCGCCCGGTGGACTCACGCCGCCCGTCGACGGGACGACGATCCAAGTGCCGACTGCGGCGCATCGGACACCGGCAGCACGCGCAGCGCCACGCCGCCCGGAACGTCTCCCTCCCCCGCGCCGACGACGATCACGCCGGAGAGGCCGTTCTCCGCAAGGAAGCTCATCAGCAGCGCCTGCGCCAGCGGCCCCGGCGCCGACGCGTCGCGCGGAATGAGCGAAAGCGCCCGCGGGATCAGCGACTCATCCTCGACGATCGACGCACCCTGCAGCCGGATCCGGCTTCGGACCCGGTCAATGCGACGCTGCACCGCCGGCTGCAGCGCGGTGGGATGATCGACGACGAGGAGATACCGGCCGCCGGCACCGACCGGCACCTCGATCGGGAATGAACCTCGCTGTTCGGCACCCGGCACCTCGGATTGAATCAGCCACGAATCCAGTCGGACCGCCCTGGCGCGGGAGGTCCTGCTGCGTGCCTCCGCGGTGCCGCGCGGACGGACGAGCATGAGGCCATACAGATCTTCGTCCTCCATGATCCGCTCCAGGCGGCCGCGCGCCTCGCGATCCCGCCGCTGACGGACGGCGTCCAGCGCCGCGACCAGGTCCGGCTCCGCCGTGGCCGGCGGGATCCAGAGGGCGATTCCCTCGCTCCGGCTCCGCTCCACCAGCCGATCGATCTCTGCACGCATCGCCTCGTTCGCCAGATCAACGCCGTCGAGGACGGCGCGCACCGCCCGTGCCGGGAGGATCCCGGCGCCCACGCCCGCGAGTTCCGTGTCGGCGCCACGCGTCCGGTCCTGACCGCGCACGACGAATATCACGACCGCGACGATGGCGACAACCGCCAGGCCCGCGAGGATCGGCGAGGGTGCCCGCTCACCGGGCGCGCGGACCGCGTGCGTCCGGCGTGCCCGCGCCTGCAGCGCCTCGACACGACGGCGCGCGCTGGCCCGCTGCTCGACCGCCGTCGGGCGCGGAAAAAGCGGGACCGGCGCGGCGACGGGCGTGGCTCCGGCGACGCCACTGTCCACCGGTCGCGCCGTCGCCAGGCCGTACGCACCGGACCACCAGTTGGTGACGACGAGGCGCGGGGCTGCGGCGCCGCTCGTCGCCGCCGCGCTCCCCGGGCGCGGTGCGGCGTCCGGAGAAACCGACGCCGCTCGCGGGTCCGGCACCCCGGCGGCGATGGGCATGGCGGCCACCGATCGTTCCGGGACCAGGTCCGGACCGGCGGGATCCGCGGCCGCCGCCGCGCTCCGGACGGAAGGCAGGTCGGCCGGGCGCACCGCGAAGGGGTCCGAGGCGCGGAGGAGCGCCTCGATGTCGCCCAGCATCGCCTCCGCACTCTCATACCGGTGCGTGTAGTCGGCCATCGCGCGACGGACGATCCACTTCGCGGACTCCGGGCTGCGCTTTGCGAACCGGCTGAGCGCACCGTGCGCCGGAAACTCTCCCTCCAGGATGAAGTAGAGCACCGCACCGGCGGCATAGATGTCGAACTTGGCGCCGTTGACCTCGTGGACCTTCACGCCCTTGAGCGCCAGGCGCACCATCTCCGGATCGCGGAAGTACTCCGTCCCGTGGGTCGTCAGCGTCATCGCCGAGCGCAACGGCGTCACGAGCCCGAGATCCACCAGGTGCGCCGCGCCACCGTGGACGATCAGGTTCTCCGGCTTGACGTCCTTGTGCCAGAGACCGACATCGTGATAGGAGGCCAGGGTCCGCAGCAGGTCGCGCGCGTACCCCACGCCCTCCCGCAGCGCCGCCGTCTCCAGTCCCTCCGCGCTGCACCGGCCGTGCAGGGCGCGGATCACGATCCCCATGTGGTCACCCGGGTGGTACGGCATGACGTACCAGAACCGCTCGTCATCCATGCCGTGCTCGAAGACCAGGCCGAGCTGCTTCGCGCACTCCAGTGCCCGTGACTCCCGAACGATCTGGGGAAGGCTCGATCCCTCCGCCAGCATGAACGACTTGATGACCGCACGCTCGCCGAGCATGGGAAACCGGCGGCGGACCGTTGCATCAGGCTCGGCAATGTAGAGCCTGGCGCCGCTCCCGCCCGAGGGCAGCGAACCGACGATGGTGTACCCGTCGAACTGCCCCGCCGTCCCGCGCGGGCGATCCGGGCCCGGCGCCGCCGCCATCGCGGCGGGCACGCGATGCTCGATCCCCTCCAGCAGTCCGTGCAGCCAGAACAGTCGGAGCGGTCGCCGCAGCAGCACGCGATAGGCGCATCCGCCGAGGACGCCGAGTTCGCCCCTGACCGATGCCGCATAGTGGGCCGCGCCGGACCACCGCCCGACGATGACGTTGAGCAGCGCAAGCGGCGCCAGGATCAGCGACGCGAGGACCGCGCCGACGGCGCGGAAGAGGTCTCCGATCATGCCGCCGATGAACTCGGCGACATGCCGGATCAGCCATCCGATCGACCGGATGATCCCGACGATGGCGAGGCCGGTGAATCTCAGCAGCGGCACCGCCACGTAGATGATGACCAGCACACCGACCACGATCGCCAGCAGAATCAGCAGTGCGCTCAGAATCGGGGGCATGTCCGCAGATCCTTCCTCTTCGAACGGCGCTCACGCGTCACGCCAGCCGTGAGCGGAGCGCCTCATCCTCATGCACAAGTCTCGCCTGGCGATGGTAGATGTCCGCCAGCGCCTCATCGAACATCGCGTCCTCGCGTCCGAGTCCCGCCCGCTCGCCTTCCGTTGCTTCGTCACTGGTGAAGCTGTACGTGGAGATCGTCTCGGCCAGGCGATTTCGAAGCAGTTCCCGGACCCGCTGCAGATGCCGGCTGACCGTCGGCTCGCTCACGCCGATCTGCTCCGCGACATGCTTGCCCGACAGGCCGTCGAGCACGCGCATGCGATAGACGGAGAAATGAACGAAATCGGCCTCGGCCTCGACCCGGCGTATGGCGGCGTAGACCTTCGCATGGAAGATCTGGGTCTCATACGCCTCATCCGCCTCCGGCCCGGTCGCGCGACCCATGAATCGCTCATCGAGCGACGCCGCCCGGCGGCCGCCGCCGCGCTTGAGCGCCATCCGGCGGTCGATCTCGTCGCCCAGCGCGTGCTTGGCGATGGCCAGGAGCCACGTGCTGAACCGGGCACCGCGTGCCGAGTCATATCGGTCGATCGAGTTCGACAGGGCGGTCAGCGTGTCCTGTGTCAGGTCACGGATCGTCTCCGCACCGATCCGCCCCTGCCCCCACCGTGTGAACTGGGCGCGGAGCACCGGTCCGAAGATCTCCCAGAGCTCGTACCACGCGGCCTCGTCGCGAGCGCGAAGCCGGGCGACGAAGGTTGTGGTCAGCGTGTGCATCATCTGCCTCCCGTCGTATTCCGGTCTGATCCCCGTCCGTTTCAGCGGGGAGCCGGGGAGACCGGTCCGCGCAACCGGTCGATCGCCGGCCCTGAACCGGCTTCGGTCGAGGCTCAGGGGTCGATCGGAAGCTGCAAGTCTACGAAACGCCGCCTCGGACCAGCGCGGCGCCTCCGGATGAAATCGGCCTCGGGACGCTCCGAAGTACCTGCCCGGCCGCGGGCTTTCAGGCCTGCGGCATCCAGGAACCGGAGAAACACCTGACTTCCCTCACTGCGGCCCGCACTCCGCCATCCGGACGGGACTCGCGAAAGGATCTCGCCATGATCAGCATCAGCAAGGGCATTCTTCGTTTCGGACTCATCGCCGCCCTCGCCGTCGGCGGCGCCACCCTGCTCGTCGGGCGGGAACGCGTGGCCGCCACGTTCGGCCACCTCCGCCACAAGGCACAGGTCGCCATCGACGGCGCCGTCGACAGCCCCGAAGCGCTCCGAAGGAATCTTCAGCGGCTCGCCGGGGAGTACCCCGAGCGCATCGCGCTCGTCCGGACCGAACTGGCCGAGGTCGATCGCCACCTGCGCTCCTTCCAGGAGGACATCGAACGTGCCGACCGTGTCGTCGCCATCGCGTCCGGTGACCTCGACCGCCTGGGCGGACTCGTGGAGCGGGCGAAGGCCGAGCGGGAGCAGGCCTCCCGGCCGGTCGTCATCCGGTTCGACGGTGTCAGGCTGGACATCGAACAGGCGTACGCCGAGGGCCGCCGCATCGCCTCGATCCGCGACGGATTCCGCGATCGACTGGAGCAGGATCGCTTCCAGGTCACGTTCCTCACCGAGCAGCGCGCCCGCCTGACCGAGATTCTCGACACCCTGGAGCGCGAGTACGACAGCTACCAGGCCCAGCTCTGGCAGCTGGACCGGCAGATCGACGCCGTCCAGCGCAATGACCGCCTGATCGCACTGACCGAGGCCCAGCAGGCGACGCTCGACGGCTTCGAGAAGCTCGGCAAGGTTCAGAATCTGCGGCAGGTCGAGGCGAAGCTCGCCCAGATGCGGACCGAGCAGGAAGCCAGGCTCCAGCAGCTCTCCCGCCGGCAGTTCCGCAAGGGCTACGAGGATCGCGCGGAGATGGACCTCGGACTCGCCCAGCGTCGCGACCCGTTCATCGACTCCATCGAGGTCACCCCGATCCCGGGACCGAACGTCGCGGAAATCGTGATCGCCGAGGAGCCCGCGACCGTTCTCGCGGAGTCGAATCGGCAGAACTGATGCGCGACCACCGCCCGGTGGTTCCCACGTTCCGCATCGAGAAGCCGCGGGCCCGCCATCGACATCGATGGCGGGCCCGTCGTCGTCGCTTCCGATGAACTCGGCGCGCGCCGTGCACGCCGGACCCACGGGCGGTTCCCGTGGGCGCCCACGTCGGCCCCGCCGGACAGTCAGCCACCGGCGAGCTGCAGGACGCGGCGGACTTCCGCCACCGACCACGCCTGCGCGGGACATCCCGACGGTCGCTGCGGCGCGTCACCGTCATAGACCTCGGCGATCTGCCCTTCACACGCCTCCCCGAGCGCCGCGACGATCGGCGCCAGGATCGCCATCGCCCTGGACCGCGCGGCGGGCGTGAATCCCTCGTGGCGAAGCACGGCCTCGGCGAGCGGTCCCAGCAGCCAGGGCCAGGCCGTTCCCTGGTGATAGGCCGCATCGCGCTCGACGAGCGATCCCTCGTAGCGAGACCGATAGTGGGGGTCCCACGGTGCAAGCGTGCGCAGTCCGCGGGGTGTCAGCAGGTCCCGTTCGACGGTGGCGATGACCGCCGCTCTTCGATCCTCGTCGAGAAGCGGAATCGGCAGGCTCACGGCGAAGATCTGGTTCGGTCGGACGCGTCCGTCACCGCGCCAGCCGCCGCTGCCGTCGCGCTCCAGGACATCGTGGAGACACGTGCGCGCGGGCCACCAGAATCTCGCAAATGCCAGCGGAAACGCCTGGGCACGACTGATCAGCCATGCGCGCTCATCCGGATCCTCGGTGATGTCCGCCAGGGCCAGGAGCGCCCGGTACCAGAGCGCATTCAGTTCGACCGGCTTACCGACGCGGGGTGTGAACGCCTGTCCGTCACGCGCCGCGTCCATCCAGGTGACGGGCTGGTCCGGGCTGCCGACCTGGAGCAGTCCGTCCTCGTCATCGATCCGGATCCCGAAGTCGGTCCCGGCGATGAACGCGCCGACGATCTCACGCGCCGTGGTCCGCAGTTCATGGATGTCCCGGTCTCCGCTGAGCCGAACGTACTCTGCCAGGGCATGAATGAACCAGAGCGGCGCGTCCGCACTGTGGTACACGCAGGCGGCGCCGCGGTCGTCGAAACAGTTCGGCAGCAGGCCGCGCCGCGCCTCGCTGGCGAAGAGCTCGAGCACGCTTCGCGCCTCCGCGTATCGCCCATCCACGAGCAGGAGCCCCGGAAGCGAGATCATGGCATCGCGTCCCCAGTCGGCGAACCACGGATATCCAGCGAGAATCGTCGTATACACGTCCTCACCGCGGATCCGCCGCGCGATGAACTGATCCGCGGCCGTGCGGAGCCTCGCTTCGACCGTTCCTTCAGCGCCGGTCCGATGCACCGGCAGCGGCGCCGCCGGGAATGGATCCGTCGGCGATGTCCACTCGATCCATGCCGTGAGCGCGCAGGGTGACCCGTCGTCCGGGAGCGGCAGTGAGAAGAGTCCCGGAGACCACAGGTCTTCGCGCCAGTCGAGACCGCGTGCCCGCTCCTCCACCAGGGCGAAGTCATTCCACCACTCAGCGTCGCCGACAGGCTGGCATCCCGGCGGCATGCTGATCACGCAGACCGTCCCCCCCCGGGCCACCCGGATCTCGCCCCGCCCGATCGTGACGGACGGCGTCGGCGTCGCACCATCGCCCGCGGCGCGACCCACAGCATGGAAGTCGCGCAGCGGAACGAATGGTCGCCACAGCAGCCGCACCGGGTCCGACGCCGTCACGGCCTGGTCGCGCGAGAGCTGGTACTCCAGCCTGACTGCCTGCCGGTCCTTCGGAAAGAGCAGGCGCCTGCGCAGCGTGCCCAGCGCGGTCCGAAGGGACCATGCAACGACCCCTTCGCCGATCCCCACGTCGGTGGCCGCGAGCTGTTCCACGCCGCGCGGATGGATGACCGGATCCGCGCCGAATGCGTACGACGCGCAGTCGATCGTGCTCCCGCCGCATACGAGCCATTCGGCGGCACTGTGAAGCACGACGATCCGGTCCACGGGCGGCCGCCGCGCCGAAACCAGCCATGCGTGGTACCGGCGCGTCGGAATCCCCGACAACGTGCCCATGGCGAAGCCGCCCCACCGGTTCGTGAGCAGCCACTCGCGCGCGTTCCAGGGTCCGTGTGCCAGGCCACTCATGCGCCACCGCCCCCCGCGCCCGGGTCGACGGTCACGACGCCCGCATCGAACCCGTCCTGCCGTCGCCCGGCCCGCGTCAGCGGATCACCGGATGGCCCGCGCGAAGAGATCGGCGAGCCGGCCGCCGGATCGAAGGATGATCTCCTTGTTGCGGGCATCCTCGATCTCGTACACGAGCAGCGTTTCCGTCCGGTTGTCGACGACATAGAGAAGCTCGTATCGCTCGGTGTCGCGCCCCCGGCCCATGCTTGCCGTCAGCGCGGTGAGATCACCGCCCGACAGGGCGCTTCCGCCGTACGCGGGATTCACGGGCATCCTGCCTGCCTGGAGCAGGACCATGCCGCCGAGAATCACGGCGCTTCCCCAGAGAATCGCGGTCGGTGTCCGTCGGTCGGTCCGGCTGCGCGTCGTCGGCTGCGCGTCGGCATGCTTCAGTTCAGTCATGGCCATGGACTCCTCAGCGGCCCCGCCCCGCCGGCGCGGTGAGATTCAGATCGCGGGCGATGCTCCGGCCACCGATGCCGACGATCTCCCGCTCGTTCGGATCCCAGGTGATCGAGATGAGTTCCTCGTTCACCGTGTCGATCAGCCAGACGGCCTCCGCCGCGGATCCGTTCACGCCGCCGCCGACCATGATGTATCGACCGCGGGCGCGCGACTGCGCCGCGGCCTCCGGCATCCAGGTGACGGCCGCGAGCGCCGCGAGAAGGACCAGGTTCAACGCCACCAGTCCGGCGATTCCCGGCGATCGCCAGGATTCCGGTCCCGGACACTCCGTATCGACGCACCGCTTCCAGAACATCATTCGAGGACTCCTTCACGCGTCCGGATCAGGTTCGAGTCGAGTTCCGTCACGGATCCGACGGGAACGACCGTCGCGGGCCGCTCACTCAGTCCTGATGGCGGCGCTTGCTCGGCATGAGACTCAGCAGCACCACCGCCGCAAAGAGCACGAACATGATGGCATAGCCGACCCAGACCGCGTAGGTCCGCGGGTGACTCGCCGTCGGCGGCGCCACGGGTGCGGGCGGCGGCGCGCCGCCCTCGGCGCCGGCGCCTTCGATCGACATGACGCCCTGTGCCCACGTCTCCGCGGCTGGAACCAGGATCACCGCCGCCATGAGCGCGGCACTGAGGATCAGGAGGATCCGGGTGACGCCCGGGAGCGGGACTCGCGGGGCGACCCGGTTCATCCCCCGGGTCGCGGCAGCGTGCGTGGCATGATCGCGCATGGCAGGAGGATACCGGGCGCTGCCGCGCCATGCACGCGTCCGGCGGCACCTGCTCCGGCATCCTCGGTGCCCGGGCGGCGTCCGGATCCCGTCGGCCTCGTCATGCCGGGCGACGGCCGGCGCCGGTGACGTCGCGCGGCGCCCACCCCGGGACGGCGCGGGGCCCGGGCGCGCCCGGCACGTTCACCGCAATGCCGCCGAATTCCGGGCGCCGAGAGTCTGGTAGATCTGTCTGGTCGCGTCGGACTGGTTCAGCGTGTAGAAGTGCAGGCCCGAGACACCGTGATCCAGGAGATCGCGACACTGCTCCGTGGCCCAGAGGATTCCCTCCTGCCGGACGGCGTAGGCGTCGTCCGGTCGGCGCCCCAGGCGTTTGAGCAGCCGGGCGGGAAATCGCGTCCCCGCCGCGAGATCCGCCATCCGCTCCATCGATCGCAGGCTGGTGATCGGCATGATGCCGGCGATCAGCGGGACACGGATCCCGGCGAGTTCACATCGCTCGCGCCAGTCATAGAACTCCGCATTGTCGAAGAACATCTGCGTGCAGACATAGTCGGCGCCTGCGTCCACCTTCGCCTTGAGAAAGTCCATCTCCCGCAGTCGGTTCAGCGTGCCCGGATGGCCTTCCGGGAATCCGGCCACACCAATGCCGAATCCGCGGCGATCCGCACATCCCCCCCGCTCGCCGAACGCACGGATGAACCGGACAAGGTCGATCGCGTACCGGAAGTCATCCCGGCTCCGGTCGTGATCCGCACGGTCCGCGGGCGGGTCGCCGGCGAGCGCCAGGATCGTGTTCACCCCCGCGGCGGCGTACCGCTCCAGGATCAGCTGGATCTCCGCTGCCGCATGGCACACGCAGGTCAGATGCGGAATCGGCTCCAGCGCGGTCTCGCGCCGGAGGCGCAGCACCAGTTCGTGCGTCTGCTCGCGCGTGGACCCGCCCGCGCCGTATGTCACCGAGACGAACGACGGCTCGAGCCGCTCGAAGTCCGCGATCCGCGCGAAGAGCGCACTCCACGCCTCGTCTGTCCTCGGAGGGAAGAACTCGAAACTGAATGTCACGGAATCGCGGGCGAAAATGTCGGCGATATGCATCGGCAGGCGTCCGGAGGAGCCCCAATGCTACCGGGACATGTGCGCAGGTGTGCCGTGGATCGACCACTCGGCGCCACTGTCCGGTCGACCGACGCCCCGGAACCCGCATCCGCGATCGCACCGCGTTCCGCGATCGCACCGCGTTCCGCGGTCGTGCCGCGCGCGGACCCCGCCGCGCCGGGCACGCGCCGACATCGGACCGGGTCTGCCGCGGGACCCGTCGGCGCCAGGCCCGGACGACGCACGGTGGTAGACTGCCGCGCGGGGAGGGTCCTGTCGGATGACCTCGGCTCGCACGCGGATTCCGAAGCCAGCGGTCCTGCGCCTCAGCCTCTACCTGCGCGACCTCGACGCGCGCGGGTCGACTGTGCAATGGATCAGTTCCCGAGCCATTGCAGAGGCACTGGGGCTGACGGACGCGCAGGTCCGCAAGGATCTCAACACGCTCGGACTCAGCGGCCAGTCTGGTATCGGCTACCGGACGGACACGCTCCGCGAAGCGCTGCGCGCAGTGCTGGGGACCGACCGGCCCTGGCGGACGGCCGTGGTCGGCGTCGGCAACATCGGCCGGGCGGTGATGTCCTATGAGCGTCTGCAGGCGAAGGGGTTCGGACTCGTGGCCGTCTTCGATCGAAACCCAGCGATCATCGGATCGGAGGTTGCCGGCTGCATCGTGGAGGATGCGAAGCGGATCGCCGTCGTCTGCCGTGCGCAGGCGGTGGATGTCGCCCTGCTCGCGGTCCCCGCGGCGGCCGCGCAGGACGTCGCGGACCAGCTCGTGCTGGGCGGCGTCCGCGGGATTCTCAACTTCGCGCCCGTGCGGCTCTCGCTGCCGTCCCAGGTTGCCATCGTCAGCGTCGACCTGACGGTGTCCCTGGAGCAGCTGGCATTCCGGATGTCGCTGCTCGCCGAGATGAAGCATGATGCAGCGGCGGGCGGGTGACGGTCTGCCTGCACCCGAGCGCGTGCAGTCACTGGCCGGTCGCGGCGCCCGTGCCTTCCACGCCGTCACCGGTGCCGAAGATCGCTGATCCCACGCGAACAACGTTGGCGCCGCACTCGATCGCGATGTCGAAGTCTCCGCTCATGCCCATGGAGAGCAGGTTGAACCGCCCCTCGCCCGGTGCCCGGGCGCGGATGTCCTCGAACAGCTCCGAGGCACGGCGGAAGACCGGCCGCACGATCGATTCCAGCTCCGCGTCCGTCCGGGCCAGCGGGGCCATGCACATGAGACCGCGGACCCGCAGGTTCAGCATGGAGTCGATCTGCTCGACCAGGTGTCGCGCGGCGGCCGGCGCCACGCCGGCCTTCTGCCGCTCGCCGGAGACGTTGACCTGGACGAGGACCTCCAGCGGTGATTCGACCGGGCGACCGCTCGCCGCAGCCTGGAGTTCCTCGGCCAGTTTGAGCGAGTCCACGGTGTGGATGAGCCGGACCTGGTCGATCAGCTTGCGGACCTTGTTCCGCTGCAGCGATCCGATCAGGTGCCACCGGACCATGGATGGCACCGGCCCCCGGGCGGCGCCGGGAAGGTCCTGGTTCCGTCCCAGGAACTCCTCGACCTGCGCGGCGTGCTGAAGCAGGACCTGCACGCGGTTCTCGCCCAGGTCGACCTGGCCGAGGTGGAGCAGTTCGCGGATCTGGTCGATGGTCGCGAACTTGGTGACCGCCACGAGCACGATCTCCTCCGCGCGCCGCCCGGATCGGCGGGCGGCCGCACCGATCCGGCTGCGGACGCCTGCCAGTCGCGCCGCGAGGGACTCGTCGGCGCGCGAGGACTCCGGTGGGGCAGTGGCAATCTCCATCGCAGCCAGAGGATACCAGCATGGTCCCCGCGCGCCGCGACGGCGCGACCTGGCGCCGCTGTGTCCGTGAGTCGGACGGCCGTCACCGGTCGGCGTGCCCCGCCGCCGACCGACCAGCACCGCTCGATCGCCACCGTCGCTCCGCGCGAGTCACCGACGCGCACGTCGCCGCACCGGCCCGGTGGAGTCCCCCATCCGCGGACCGCCGCCAGGGTGCCCGCGGTCGGTACGGGCCTGCCTGATGGGTATGTCCATGACCGCCCGGGCGACTTCGATGGACCCGACCTGGATGGGCCTGTCCACAACCGCCCGGCCGACCTGGATGGGCCTGTCCACAAGCGCCCGGCCGACCTGGATGGGCCAGTCCACAAGCGGGCCCGGCGCCCGGGAGGGGTGTGTCCTTGACCGGCCCCCGACCTGGATGGGCCTGTCCACAACCGCCCGGCCGACCTGGATGGGCCTGTCCACAAGCGGGCCCGGCGCCCGGAAGGGGTGTGTCCTTGACCGGCCCCGACACCCGGCCCTGGACGGGCCTGTCCACAACCGGCCCCACAACCGGCCCCCTGGACGGGCCTGTCCACAACCGGCCCCCTGGACGGGCATGTCCACAACCGGCCCCGACACCCGGACGGGCGTGTCCTTGACCGCCCCGGCCCCGACACCCGGACGGGCGTGTCCTTGACCGCCCCGCGAACGGGTGTGTCTATGACAGCCGGGTGTGTCTATGACAGCGCCCCCATGACCGACCCGTCGGACCGACCGATGACCGACCTCGACCGGCGCGGATGATCCTGACGGGACCTGTGGACGGCCGGGACCCTGCGGCGGACACGCGCGTGGTCTCGCCGGCGACGCCGATCGTGGTCTCCGTGATCCGCCCTCCACACCCGCGTCACGACCCGCCGGCGCGCCTCTCGCCCGGGGGTACGACGCGGACCTATCCGCCGCCCACCGACCGGGTTCCGTGACGGACGGCGTACCGCCCGGCCGGGGCCGGACCGTCGCCCCTGGATTCCTGTGCCCGCCGCGCGCGGCAGGCCGATACTGTCGGCGACATGGCATCCCAAGGTCATCGTGCGCGCAGCCGGGGGCGCAAGCCGCGCGGCCGGCAGTCTCCACCTCCCACCGTCACGCTCTCCCGACAGGCGATCTGGGTCGTCTTCGCGGGCCTGTGGCTCTTCCTCGTGCTCGGCCTTGCGAGTTTCGATCCCGCCGATCCCCCCAGCCATGCCGTCGCCGTCCACAACGAGCCGGTCGCCAACCTGTGCGGGCGATTCGGCGCGTCCGCCGCGTACTGGTCCCTCCACGTCGCCGGCATGGGGGCGTGGGTGGTGCTGGCCGGATGGGGCGCCTTCCTCGGCGCCGCGCTGACCGGCCGCCGCATCACGCACCCGGTCGTCCGCTCCGTCGGCATCGCGCTCATGGCGCTCGCTGTGGCCACCGGCCATGCGCTTGTCCTTCCCGACGTGGGACTGCTGCGCGGCGCCCCGTCGGGCCTGCTTGGCGACGCGATCGGTCGCACACTCCTCGATCGATTCAACCTCGTCGGGTCGCTGCTCTTCGCCTCCGCGGGCCTGCTGATCGGACTCATCGTGGCGTTCGATCGGATCCTTCGGCTCGTCCCGCAGGCCCTCGGGAGCGCGCTGGACGGCATCCTCGCGCTGCCGGGCGTGATCGCGCAGGGCGTGCGTTCGCTCTTCTCCAGGCCCGCCACCGCGCTCGCCGGCGCCGCGTCCCGGCGGCCGACCGCGTCCGCCCGCCCGGCCAGTGGATCATCGCGCGGGGGTACCGCGTCCCGCCGCGCCGCGGCCTCCGCGCCCGCCGAGCCGGAGGTGGACGATGAAGCCGGTGATGACGCGGATGTGGACGCCGCGGGTGATGAGGAGACCGAGTGGGAGTGGGTGGACGACGACGAAGCAGAAGACGCTGAAGGCGACGATGCCGACGATGCCGACGATGACCCGGAGGCGGACGAGGACGAGGACTGGGAAGTCGTCGATGAGGACCCTGACGACGCCGAGGACGACGGCTGGGAAGTCGTCGACGAGGACCTCGACGAGGACGAGGACGACGAGGAGGACGCGTACGAAGACGACGACGAGTCTGCGGAACCGGCCGGCGAGGACGATGCCGCGGCGGGTCCGCGCCAGCAGCTGACCGAGGAGGAACTGCGCGAGAAGATCGCCAGACTGCCGGTCCGGATGGCGAGCCGTTCCACGAAGGTCGCACGCGACGAGGACATTCCGCGCGACGCATTCCGCGACTACCAGTTCCCGACGCTCGACCTGCTGAAGGACCCGGAGTCGAACTTCACCGAGATCATGGAGCGGACTGTCCGCGAGCAGGCGGAGAAACTGGAGCAGTCGCTCAATATCTACGGTATTGACGCGGAGATCGTGGGCATCGAGTCCGGCCCCGCGATCACGCTCTACGCCGTCGAACTTGCACCGGGCACGAAGGTCGCCAAGGTGCAGGCCATCGCGAGCGATCTCGCCCGGTCGCTCGGCGCCCCGAACATCCGCATCGTCGCGAACATGAGCGGGCGGACCTCGATCGGCATCGAGGTTCCGAACATCCATCGCGAGAAGGTCCGCCTCAAGGAACTCATGAGCGGCGGGCAGTCCGAAGGCATGATCCTGCCGATGTTCCTCGGCAAGGACGCCTCGGGCGAGCCACTGGTCGCGGATCTCACGCGCATGCCGCACATGCTCATCGCCGGCACGACGGGCTCGGGCAAGAGCGTGTGCATGAACACGATCCTGATGAGCTGGCTGTACACGAAGCGGCCGGATGAACTCAAACTTGTGCTGGTCGACCCGAAGATGGTCGAGATGAGCCAGTTCCAGGAGATTCCGCATCTCATGTGCCCGGTCGTCACGGAGTCGACGAAGGCCGCGGCGATCATGGAATGGGCGGTCGAGCGGATGGAGGAGCGATATGAACTGCTCCGCGAGGCGCATGTCCAGAACATCCAGGGATACAACAAACTGACGGAAGAGGAACTCTTCGAGGCCTTCAACGCCGTCTCGGACGAGGAGAAGGCACGCATTCCCAAGCGGCTCCCGTACCTCGTGTTCGTCGTCGACGAACTGGCCGACCTCATGATGACCTGCCGCGAGGTCGAGCAGTCGATCGTCCGCATCGCGCAGAAGGCGCGTGCGGTCGGGATCCACCTCATCCTGGCCACCCAGCGCCCGCAGGCGAACGTCGTCACGGGCCTGATCAAGGCGAACATGCCCTGCCGCGTCTCCTTCAAGGTGTCCAGCGGCATGGATTCCCGCATCGTCCTCGACCACAAGGGCGCGGAACTCCTCCTGGGCCAGGGAGACATGCTCTTCCTGACGCCGCACTCCTCGGAACTCCGCAGGGCACAGGGAACGCTCGTGGAGAACACCGAGATCAGGTCCGTCACGAAATTCATCCGGACCGTGGCGGCGCCGACATTCGAGCGCAGCCTCATGCAGCTCCGGTCGCCGAAGAGCGCCGATGCCGCGGTCGACCTGGATGTCAATGAGCGCGACCCGCTCTTCGACCAGGCCGTCGAGATCATGATCGAGTCCGGTCGCGGATCGGTCTCGCTGCTCCAGCGCCGCCTGGGCATCGGCTACGGTCGGGCTTCGCGACTGGTCGACCAGATGGGGCTCGCCGGCATCGTCGGTGATCACAAGGGCTCGGTCGCGCGGGAGATCCTGATCACCCTCGATGAGTGGCGCGCGATGAAGCGGCTGGAGGAGGAGGCCGCCGCCACCGCGGATCCGGACTGAGCGCGCCCGACCGTGTCCGGCATCGTGCCGGGTGCGGGCGGCTCCACGGCGGCGCCGACGCCGCAGGGCGATCAGCCGATCGACGAGGCGCGCGGCGCATCGGCCGCGTCGATCATCGCCCGCGCCTGGAAGGCCCGCCGTGCCGGCACGGCATCGATGCCCGGCAGACGCGGGTCGCCGTCCCGCGCCGCCGCGGCGGATTCCGTGAAGTGAATCGTCGCCTCCGGCGCATCGAAGGCGCCCGGACGCAGTCCGATCTCCAGCGGCAGTCCGCTGCGCGCGTAGCGGACGCGACCGTCTCCGTCGGCGGCGATGACGACGAGCGTCCGCTGTTCATCGCGGACCGAGACGTGCCACCACCCCGCCGCACGCTGGACGCGCATCATGACCGCGACACTCATGAGCAGTGCGCCGCTCCGCCGCAGGTGCAGGCGGCCGGGCTGATCGTCGGCGGCCGAGGGCGTATCGCCGGCGGCATCGTTCGTCAGGGCGACCTCCAGGAGAACCTCCTCCTCCTGGCGCCGCGGCAGCATCTGCGACCAGCGGATCCGCACCCCGGTCGGTCGCGGCGTCGACCCCGTCACCTCGTGTGCGCCGACAGGTCTGCTGCGGCGGTCCATGGTCAGGAGGCCCTCCCGAGAAGCTGGACCGCCAGCCGGAGTGTCTCCCCGTCGCCCGCTGTCACGTGGCCTCCGATCGCGTCGATGAGTCCGACGACCTGCTTGAGTGCCTCGATGCGCTCATTGTGCGCGGCGATACTCGCGGCAATGCTCGCGGACGGCGCGGCACGCCCGCCCGGATCCGGCGTCGCGTCCACATCCCCGCGGCATGCTTCCAGTGCCTGAATGAGCGGGTCGATCTCGCGGCGCTTGCGCAGCGCCACGATCGCCTGCAGGAGTTTCCAAACGTCCTGCTCCGCCTCGAAGAACTCCCGTCGCTCGCCACGGCGATGGACGCGGTGCACGAGGTTCCACTCGACCAGCTGGCGGAGCGTCATCGACGCACTCCCGCGGCTCACACCGAGTTCGGCCATGACATCATCGGCGGACATCGCCTCGCCGACGATGAACAGCAGCGCATGCACCTGGGCGGTCGTCCGTGGGATCCCCCACTCCGCCCCCATCTGGCTCCAGAGCAGGATGAAGCGTGCTCGCGCCTCCGTGAGCGGCGTACCCGGCGTGTGCATCGGCGGGTCAGGGGTTCCCATGGCGCGGAGCGTACCGCCGGCCGGCACCTCGTGCAACGATGTTTCAGAATCTTCTGAAATCAGGAGCCCATCCGCGGCCGTTCCGCGGAACCGCCGGCGGGGACCATCCGAACCGGGTCTGCCTGGGCCCGGCCGCACGCGGGCTGGGGACCGCGGGCGCGACGATGCCCCTCGAGGGACCCGCATCGCGGCTTGCGACCCCGTCCTGCACCCGGTACCGTTGCCGGTTCGCACGTCTCGCCCGTCGTTTCTCCGCTCTGCGCGAAGGATTCCGCCACCCATGGCCAAGCTCTTCTACACGATCGAGGAAGTCTGCAGGAAGCTCGGAAAGACCGAGTCCGAGGTGCGGGCGCTGGTCACCAGCGGGCAATTGCAGGAGTTCCGCGATCGCGACCGCCTGATGTTCAAGGTCGAGCAGATCGACCTGCTTGCGGGCGATGAAGAAACCGGCGACGTTCACCTCGACCTGGAAGACAGCCACGCCGGTGCCTCCGGACTGGGGCTTTCCGCCTCCGGTCTTGCGCTGGACGATTCGCGCGTCGGCACGCGGACGCCCGCCGGCCCGGCCGACTCGGATGCAGGCGACAGCGACGCGGGGCGGGCGTTCGACGAGGATCTTTCGCTGGAGGCCGTCGGATCCGGAAGCGGACTGCTCGACCTGACGCGGGAGTCGGACGACACGTCGCTCGGCGCGCAGTACCTCGAGGAGGTCTACTCCGGCGAGGAGCACGTGGAGATCCCCGCCAACGCCTCCGGCCTGTTCGAGGCAGCCACGGCCGAGTCATCGCCGGATGAAGCGATTGCCGCGTCGGGAATCGCGCCGATGCCGATCGTGCTGGAGACCTACGACGGCACGGGCTCAGGCCTGGGCGTCGGCCTCATGATCGGCGCCATCGTCGCGATGGTCTGTCTCGGCATCATGATGATCTCGGTCGCCACCGGCACCACGCCGCAGCTCGCGACGACGATGTCATCCAACCTGCTCGTCTGGGCGGGCGGCCTGCTCGGCATCACCATCGTCCTCGGGCTCGTCGGCCTGGTCATCGGCAAGGCGTCCGAGTAGGCGTCGCGCACCGACCCCTCATGCTGCTGACGCCCTATGGAGCGCGGGAATGGCTGACCATCTCCGCCATCGCGTTTGCGCTGGGCGCCCTGTTCATCGCGCTCGCCTGGTGGATTCCGCTGGCGATCCTCGCGGTGCTCTGGCTCGCCGTCCTCTCGTTCTTCCGGGATCCGTTCCGGCGGATCCCGGGCGGCCTCGCCCCGGGTGACATGCTCAGTCCCGCCGACGGCGTGGTGAGCGCCATCGAACGGGTCGACCAGCATCGCGCCACGGGCGGCCCCGCCGTCGTCGTCCGGATCTTCCTGAGCGTACTCAATGTGCATGTCAATCGGGCGCCGTTCGACGGGACCGTCCGTGCGCTGCACCACACACCGGGGAAGTTCCTCAATGCCCAGACGCCGGAGTCGGCCCGTGTGAACGAGGCCAACCTCATCACCATGGAGATCATCGGCGGCGAGACGATCGGCATCAGGCAGGTCGCCGGCATGATCGCGCGGCGCATCGTCTGTCCGCTGCGCGTCGGCGACAGGCTCGCCCGTGGCGACAGGTTCGGCATGATCAAGTTCGGGTCGACCACCGAACTCATCCTGCCGAGACCGGATGATGTCCGCGTGCACGTCGCCGTCGGCCAGCGGGTCCGGGGCGGCCTGACGCTGCTGGCCACGCTGCCCCCCCGCTGACCGGACGGCGTCACGGCGCGGGTTCGCCGTCGCGGACATCCGGCGCGCCGGACTTCCCCGGCGCATGCCCCTCGATGGTGAGCGTCGCCCGGCGCCGGGTCCCCGGACGCCCGCGACGGTGGATCGCGCGGACGACCGGCCGCAGCAGCACCGAGAGTGCGAGCAGCGCCGCGAAGGTCACGACCCAGAACTGCCAGTCTCCGATCGGCATCAGGTGATCCCTGCCAGCGGAAGCACGGCATGGACGATGGCGGCGAGAATCCAGGCGACGCCGGACATCCATCCCAGCTGCATGAGCGGCCACTTCCAGGAGCCGGTCTCACGACGCACGACGGCGAGCGTCGGCAGGCACTGCATCGCAAGCACGTAGTAGACCAGCAGGCTGGCCGCCGACCGCGGCGTGAGAAGCGCGGATCCGTCGTCGCGCCGGGCGCCCAGGATCACCTCGCGGACACGTGACGTGTCTTCCTCCTCCTCGCCGGCGAGCACGATCGTGAGTGAGCCGACGAAGACCTCGCGCGCCAGAAAGCTGCTGAGCAGCCCGACCGAGAGTCGCCAGTCGCATCCGATCGGGGCCAGGACCGGCTCCACCGCGCGCCCCAGCCGGCCCATGATCGACCCACGGCTGCGCTCCCTGGCCTCGATCCGATCGGCGTCCGACCGGAACGCCGCCGCCTCCTCCGGATCCGATGCCTCCACCAGGGCCGCCTGTCCGGCGAGCAAGGTCGCCTCCTCGGGCGGCGCGGAGCGCGGGTAGTTGCCGAGCCACCAGAGCACGATGCAGATCGCGAGGATCACGGTGCCGGCCTTGCGCAGGAAGATGAGCGCACGATCCCAGGTGGTCACCAGCGCCGTGCGCAGCGACGGGAGCCGGTACTCCGGGAACTCGATCACCATCGGTGCGGGCTCGCCGCGCACAGCCGTCCTTCGGATGAGCAGGCTCGTCAGCAGCGCGGCCACGGCACCAAGCGCGTAGCAGGCGGTGAACGCGACGCCCGCCAGGAACGGCCGGTCCGCGAAGAGCAGGCCGATCAGCAGCACATAGACCGGCAGCCGCGCCGAGCAGGAGAAGAACGGCGCCACCAGCACCGCCGCCAGGCGATCGCGCGCATCGGGGATGAGCCGCGCCGACATGACCGCAGGGATCGCGCAGGCATGCGCTGAGAGGAACGGGATGAAGGCATGACCGGGCAGTCCGAATCGACGCAGCAGCCGGTCGGTGACGCAGGCAGCGCGGGCCAGGTAGCCGGTGTCCTCGAGCAGGCTGATCAGGAAGAACAGCAGGCAGATCTGCGGAAGAAACACGAGTACACCGGAAATGCCGGCGACCACGCCGTCGGCCAGCAGCTCCCGGACCGCGCCCTCCGGGAGCACGGCCTCGATCACGCCGCCGGTCCCCGCGAAGAACAGCTCGATGAGATCCATCGGCACCGTCGCGAGCGAGAAGATCGCCCAGAAGAGCGCGGTCATGATCGCGAGGAAGACGATCACGCCGCCGATCGGATGCGTCGCGACCGCGTCGATCCGGTCGGTCAGCGTCGCATCGCTCGGATTCACACGCGGCACATCCACGCCCGCCTCCGCCGTCGCGGTCGCCCAGGCAATGCGCGAAGCCGACTCGGTCAGCGCGGCGATCTCCGGTCGCGCCGGCGCCGCATGCATAAGCGATGCGCGAAGCGCATCGCAGCCGGCGCCGGTCCGCGCGGATACCGCCATCACCGGGCACCCGAGGCGAGACTCGATCTCCGCGACCGACACCCGCAGGCCCGTCTTCTCGGCGCGATCGATCATGTTGATCGCGACGACCATCGGCCGACCGGACGCCGCCACTTCCGCCACCAGGACCAGGTTCCGTGCCAGGTTCGTCGCATCGACGATCACGAGCACGCCGTCCGGCGCCGACATCCGCGGCATCTCGCCGAAGAGGAATTGCCGGCAGGCCTGCGTTTCCGGCCGGTCGAGGTGGAGTCCGTAGGTGCCCGGCAGGTCGATGAGCGTCAGCCGGTGACCTGCCGCCTCGAGGCTCCCCTCGTGCGCCTCCACCGTGCTCCCGGGGAAGTTCGCCGTCCGCACGCGCAGACCGCAGAGCCTGTTGAAGAGCGTGCTCTTGCCCGTGTTCGGGTTCCCGATCAGCGCAAATCGACTGGGCCCGGCACCGGGCCGGGGGTCGGCTGAGCGGACATCGTGCGAGGCCGTGGGCATCGGGCGCTGCAGCGCGTCGTCACGATCAGTCGGCGGAGACGGGCTCTTCCGTGTCGACCATGATCCGACAGGCGATTGCGCGGCTCAGCGCCAGCCGCGTCGAGTCCACCTGCACCACGCATGGGGCACCACCGCGACACACCGTCAGTCGGCATTGATCGGTCAGTCCCATCGCGGTGAGCAGGTCACACTCGTGGCAGCACAGGTCGCGCTGCGAGACGCGGGCGCGATCACCGGGGCGGAGGGTCGTGAGCGGAACGGCCATCGGGTCTCCTCGAGTCCCGGAGTCTACCACCACTCGCTGCGACTGTGTCTCAGTTGGGTGAACCGGACGGGGGGAATCCTGCCCCGACCGGCTGGCCACGCCGGGCCTGGCGGGACACGCGCGGACAGCGGTCTCCGCGGTGGGCCACCGGCAGGCACGAACCCTGGGAAGCCATCCATGGCCACCCATGGCAGCCATGGGGCAGGCACTCCTACGAGGCGCCCCGGCCCGGCGGTCGCAGGCGTGGAGCAGGCACGCGCGCCGGGCAACCGGTCCGATGCGGGGCCGACGTCGGGGGCCGACGTGGGACAGGCACTCGCCCCGGGCGCCCGGGCCGACGTGGGACAGGCACTCGCCCCGGGCGCCCGGGCCGGCGTGGGACAGGCACTCGCCCCGGGCGCCCGGGCCGGCGTGGGACAGGCACTCGCGCCAGGCGCCCTGGGCCGGTGTGGGACAGGCACTCGCGCCGGGCGCCCGGGCCGGCGTGGGACAGGCACTCGCCCCGGGCGCCCGGGCCGACGTGGGACAGGCACTCGCGCCGCCAAGTCCCCGATGGCGCTCCGCGCGGACGACCAGATGCCTTCGATCGCGAGGGGGTTCAGGGGGTCCCGGGACGGCGTTGGCCAGCCGCTCGCGCCGGGCACCCGCGCCGGCGAGGGCCCGGCACCGGTGCCGGTCTGGCGTCGGCCCGGTCCCCTGCCACCGGATGCCTCCCTCCCACGCGGACGGTCAGGGCGTCCAGCTCTTCCACCGGTTCGCGCCCGCCATGCGCCTGGCCGCACTCGAGAGGAACCGACCTGCCACGGCAGACGACGGGCGTGCACCTGTCGCGATCGAATCGCAGGCGCGCCGGACTGACCTCTTCAGCACATCTGTCGCGCGCAGCCTCTGTCAGAGAATGGACGGAGCGACCCGCTGCGCGACAGGCGGCAAGGTCGGACGGTGACCAGTGATCCCGCGGGCCCGACAGGCCCGACGGACCCGGCCGATCCACCGCTGCCGGATGCGGCGACCCTGCTCCGGCGTCTCACCGCTTTCCATCAGAACCTCCGCACCGCGCGCGCCGCCATCCGCCCGCGCCCGAGGACACGCGCGCTCGATCCCGTCGCGATGCGCCCTCCGGACGCCGCGCACCAGTCGATCGAATCCTCGGAGAGTCTGCGGGCGCGCGTGAGCTCGGCGATGCTCTGTCAAGACTCGGGTACCTCGATCGCGTTCCTGCATGGATAGCGCTTCGACCCGATCAGCGCGCCCGCGTCGAGAAGACGACGATCGATGCGCGGGAGACCCACCGCCGGACCACCGACGCCCTGCCGGACACGATCGTCGCGGCCGCCGGTCGTGATCCGATCGGTGCCACGACCGACGGCGCACGTCCGGACGCACTCCGGCGGCAGCAGGCGGTCAGGATCGGAGGAGGCTGGACGAGGGCCTGGCCGCGCTGCGGGATCGAACTAGTTCCAACGCCGGATAGAGCTCGACGTCGGCCATCGCCGCGAATTCGGCCCGCCGCCCGATCGTGCGGGACAGAGACTTCATCCGTCCGACTCCGTCGCGCAGGTCAGAGGCGCCGGGTCGAGTGGATCCAGCGCGGGCTCCACGCCGATGATGTCGGCCATCGGGACGCCGATCTCCTCGCAGGAGTTCCTCCAGACCGCGTCCAGAAGTCGCGCCGCACCGCGGTACTCGTCCAGGATGGTGATACCCGAGCACATCGCGCAGAACGATGGAATCCACTCCGCCCGCGTGCTCGATGGCGAACGTGACGATCGCCCGCCCGGTGATCTCCGCGTGCTCCGCATGTCCGCTGCGCAGCGCGGTGGCCTCCATCACCAGCAGCGCTGCCAGGAACTCCAGTTCACAGCGCAGGTGATCGAACGTCTCGCCGGCGACGTCCCTGATCGTGAACCCGAATGCCCGGTAGAAGCCGCCGATGCCGCCCAGAAGCAGTCCCTTCTCACGCCGGACCCACGCCATCTGGTTGATCGGACACTGGATGCGCCCTTCGAACAGCCGGTGATACTCGTCCGAAACGGGCGACGCAGTGGGCGGATACTCCGCAGCAGTACGTGCGGACGCGCGCCGTCCTTCCTGGATCCAGGTCGACGCTGAATGGATCTTCCGCGATGTACGGCGCCTTGCCGCTGATGTATGCCGTCCGATAGCTTCCGGCATGGCGATCGGCAGTGCCCCGTCACACACCCGCGCGGGAGTACAGGATTGGAAGGCCGGACCGGAGCACCTGCGCCAGGAACAGGGAACGCAGCAGGACGTGCGCCACCGGCACGTTGCTCACCGGCAGGACCATGCACGCGATCGCCGGAGCATGACTGCACGGAACGGCGCCATGGACGCCCGCGACGTCATGGGCGCCCGGGTGCCAGCGGCCTGTTGAGAGACTCCGCCCAAGGCGAGAGCGAGAGAAGACTCGTCGTAGCAGGGAGCCCGATCGAAGGCCTTCGACTGCCTGCTGGTCGGGTCCCGAGGGCGGCCAGGACCTCAACGCTTCGGTTCGCGTCCTGCAAGGTCACGTGGCGGTGATGCCGGGGTCGGCGCCACGGGAAAGACCGGATGCACACGCCGTTGCCGGATCAGAGGACCCGGCCGCACCAGGGGTGCGGCCGGGTGACTCCTGATCAACGGGATCCCGGGTACAGACTCACCTCGCCTGCGCCGACGGCGCGGGAATGGATTCGAACATGCGCTCGATGCGTGCGCCCTCCGGATGGTGCACCACGAGATCATCCGCGGTCGGGACACGGCCGATGGCGGGCACCCCGACCACCAGGAACTCCTCGCGGGACCGGAGGCTGCGCTCGCCGGTCGCGAGATCCATGTCGTAGTTCTCCCGCACCGATCGCCGCGGATACCAGCGCCCGTTCGGCATCGTGATGAAGTCGCTGTACTGATCCGAGGAGAGCACCTGGCGGCCGAAGCGGACCTCCGCGAACACGAGCGCCAGATCCCGGTACGCATCCACGGCAAGCCGGATGACGAGGCCGTCGGATTCGGGATGCCCGATCGTCAGGATGTAGATCGGGCCCGTGAACTCCATCCTGATCTCCATGTCGATCGGAAGAGGATCGGCTCCCGCGAGCGCGTCCAGCTCCGCGAGCGACGGCATCCGGGCGGGGGCGCGCCCCAGCTCCGCCACCGGCGGCAGGCGATACTTCATGTCGGACAGGATCACCACCGCGTTCTCTTCGGAGGCCGGAATGAGGATGGCCTTCTCACCATCGAAGCCGGCGACGTCCGGACGGACCCGCCGTCGGACCTCCTCGGGTCGAACCTGCGAGAGGTCCGCGGGTTCGTGGGCACCGATGTCCCAGGACTCGATGCGGTAGACATCGCCGTCGAAGTGGATCTCCTCCAGCACCGTTCGGACGTCCGTGCGCAATGCCGCATCCAGCATCTCGCCGACCGCCGCCGCATTGCGGGATGCGATGGCCCTTCCCTGGATGCGCTCGTTCGCGGCGAGCACCGCCGCCTTCTGCGCCGCGACGTCGGCAGGCGTGGCCTGCGGCGCCGACTCCAGGCGCCGGAGGATGGTGATCGATCCGTGCGCGTCTGCCAGGCTGACGCGGCTCGCGTGGATCGACTCGTACAGTCGTCGCGCGTCGCTGCGCCCGTCGGCGAACGTGGGACCCGTCAGCGCCATCAGAGCGCCGATCGCGACGATGGAATGATGCATGATCTGATTCATGGGGATACTCCCTTGGCTCATGTTTGACCCGGTCACTGGGTGCAGCACGGAACGGATCCCGCGAATGCATACCCGGTGTAGTTGCAGTCCTCGACGCACTCGTTGTAGAAGCAGATGATCGCCGCGCCCGCGGCGCCGCATCCCGCCAGGCATGCGACGCACGATGCGCCGAGCGTGAACACGCCGCTCACGATACACACCCCGCCGCACGCGATGCCGCACGCGACATCGGCTGCGAGCATGGCGGCCGTCGCGGCAACGCAGCCGGCGAACTCCAGCGCACCGACCGGCGTGGACTTGAAGTAGTACGTGCAGCTCGCACTGCAGATGCAGTTCTTGCAGTCGAACAGGGGCACCGGGACCGGGTTGTCGTACTCGCTCGGCTCTCCCGGTTCACCGGGAGCGCCGCTGTCGCCGCCGTCGGACTGCTGGTGCTGCATCGCGCCAGTACACGTTCCGGTTGAGCGTGAGAACGTCTTGTCTCCGCATCGACCACACAGGCCGTTTCCGACGCCGCTGACGTGAGTCCACTTCTGCGGGTCCGTGCAGGGCCCGTACGCATTCGCCGGACCGCACCCGGACCAGTCGGTCACGGGCGGGCCGGGTCCGTCGGTGTCCGCATAGGCCGCGTTCCCGACCAGGCACGCGACCGCCATGATGGACAGCGCCAGCACGGGCCGCAGGACGCGGCGGAGGCCGGCGTGGGTCGGTCGCACCATCCGTGCCGGCCCGCGCGGGTGCCGGCCGGTCGCCGCATCGACATCAGGGGAGAGCCGAATCGTCCACATGACTGTGTTCCTTTCCTTCCTGACCGCGCGGAGACCGCCCGCGATCGCGACGTTGCGATCGCCATGCACGACTGGCCGGCGGGATCCTGCGCGGAGCCGGACTTCGTCCCCGTTTCGGGAACGACGCCGGCGCTGTAGAGTGCCATGCGACGGAATCCCGCCAGGTCCGCATCGTTTCCGGCGGAAATCTGTCGCACGGGACGCTCGCCTTACGACCCTGTACGGATCACCCGGCGCGAGTACGCCGACGAGGACCGCGACATGCCGAACGCAGTGCAAATCAGGCCGGCCGCCACTGCCGGAGACTCTCCCGTCCCGCCTGCGCCGCCGCCCGTTCCGAGCGACTTCGAAGGAATCCTGCCGGAGGTCTACAGGGATCTCCGATCACTCGCCGCACGCGCCCTTCGCCGCGAGCGCTCCGATCACACGCTTCAGCCCAGCGCGCTGGTCAACGAGGTCTACCTCAGGCTGTATGGTGGTCCCGGGGCAGATACAGGTCACTGGCAGAGCCGTGCGCACTTCTTCGGCGCCGCGGCGCTGGCGATCCGGCGCATCCTGGTCGAACATGCACGCCACCGCGCCGCCAGAAAGCGCGGCGGCGGCGCCGGTCGGCGCATCCCGCTCGACGCCATGGACAGTGCGCCTGTCTGCCGCGGGGACGTGGATGTGCTGGAACTGGAGGGCGCCCTGGAAGCACTCGGACAGCTCGATCCGCGCCTCCTGCATGTTGCGCAGCTTCGCCTCTATGGCGGTCTCACGATGGATGAGATCGCCCTGGTGAGCGGGCGGGCGAAGCGGACGATCGAACAGGATTGGGCACTCGCCCGCGCCTGGCTGCGCCGTGAACTCCGCGGCGGAGAGGCCTCGATGTGAACACCGCCGCCGGAAGTCCGTCGACACTGAGCACGGTCGCGGCCATCTTTCACCGCGCACGACTGCTTCCGCCATCGGATCGGACAAGGTACCTCGACGATGCGTGCAGCACCGATCACGATCTCCGACGCGAGGTCGAGTCGCTCCTGGCCAGCGACGGCGAGTCCTTCCTCGCCGATCCGATCCTCGGGAGGGCGTTCCACCCCGCGGCAGTCGCCGGACTGACGCCCGATGAGACCGGCGCCGTGGAAGATGCGGCTCCGGAACTCGATCGCTACCGCGTGATCCGACGGCTCGGCGCGGGCGGCATGGGCACGGTCTGGGAGGTGGAACAGCGGGATCCGCACCGCGTCGTCGCCGTCAAGGTGCTGCGCGACACGGCCGCGTTCGACCAGGCGCATCTTCACCGGTTCCGATACGAGGCACGGGCACTCGCAAGTCTCCAGCATCCCGCCATCGTCCGCATCATCGAGGCTGGCCGTACCCGGGACGGCCGCCCGTTCATCGCCATGGAGCGCGTCGAGGGCGTTCCGCTGGATCAGTGGGCCGCGGATCGACGCGCCGCCGGCTCGCCCGCGGCATTCCGGCGCGCGGTGATCCCGCTGTTCGCCTCCCTGGCCGATGCGCTGGACGACGCGCATCGGCGCGGCATCGTCCACCGCGACCTCAAGCCATCCAACGTGCTCGTGGACGGGAGCGACCAGCCACGGATCCTGGACTTCGGACTCGCCCGGCATACCGGCGACGTCGCGTCCGCCATGACGCAGGCCGGCTGCATCCTCGGCACGCTTCCCTGGATGAGCCCGGAACAGGTGCAGGGCTCGATCGACGACATCGACGGCCGGTCCGACGTCTACGCGCTGGGCGTCATGCTCTACCGGATTCTCACCGGCCGCGCTCCGTATGACCTCGACGGCCGATCGATCCCGGAGGCAGCGCGCATCATCTGCGAGGTCACGCCGCGTCCTGCCGGCGAGTTCGACCGCGGGCTGCGCGGCGATCTGGCCACGATCCTCGGCGCGGCACTGGAGAAGGACCGCCGGCGACGATACCCATCCGCTGCGGCGCTCGCCGAGGACCTTCGCCGTGTCCTGGCGCGCCGACCGATCTCGGCGCGGCGTCCGTCCGCGCTCTACGTTCTCTCCAGGTTCGTTACCCGCCATCGGGTCGCGACGGCGCTTGGCGTGCTGCTCGCGATGGCGGTGATCGCGTTCAGCGTGGTCGGCGCTGGCCTGTATGCCGAGGCGCAACGCGAGCGGGACCGTGCGCAGGCCCAGGGCATCCACAGGGAGGCCATCGCGTACCGGCATGCCATCGCGCTCGCCCAGCTCCTCTACGACCAGCGGGATGTCGAGGCCATGGTGCGCGTCCTGGACGCCTGCCCGCCGCACCGGCGACGCTGGGAGTGGGGATGGCTCCGGAAACTGGGCACGCAGGTGGAGCGGACCGTCGAGGCGGCGGGCGCCCACCTGGTCTTCGAAACTCCGAACGGCCTTCAGATCGTGACTCGCACCGTGGACCAGGTGTTCATCCGCCCGCTGGATGGCTCGACGCCGGGCCGGCACCTGGACGCGGGCGGGAGCATCATCACTGCGCTCCATGCCGATCCGTCGGGCAGACGTCTCGCGGCCGGCGACACGCTGGGCCGGGTGCACATCTTCGATCTCGCCACGGGCCGGCGCACCGACGAGATCGCGGCGCTCAGCGGGCCGGTCGGTATGCTCGCATTCGACGCGGCGGGGTCGCGCCTCGCCGCCGGCCTCGGGTTCACGCCGCCGGCGGTGATGTCCGCCGGGGGCGACCACGACCAGGCGCCGGACATCGCGGTCATCGACGGCATCGACTCGGCGCGTCCCGTGCTCGTGCTGCAGCGGGAGATCTCCACCGTCGAACCGATCAGCGGGCTCGTCTTCGCACCGGGAGACCACGACCTCGTGGTGTCCGCAGGACGACTGCTCCTGATCCTGGACGCGACCACCGGCGAGAGCCGCCGCTGGACCCGCGACATGGATGAGGGCATCAGCGGCATGGCACTTCTGCCGGGATCCCAGCTTCTCGTCACCGGGCATCGCAGCCGGATCAACCGGGCGCCCGGCACGGCGCGGCCGGGGCAGGTCCGCCTGTGGCGGCTGGATCCGTTGCGCATCGTCGAGACCCTGACGCACCACGAGCGCGGCGTGGTCGCCGTCGCCGTAGATCCCGCCGGGCGGTTCGTGTACTCCGCCGACGGCGATGATGTCGTCCGGGTGACGGCCATCGACACGCTGCGGAGCCACGACCTGCTCATCGGGAACGTCGACGCCATGGGCGTCACCCGCGCGGGTGACGCGCTGTGGTGCATGGAGCGCGATCATCGCGTCCGGGTCCGGCGACTGACCGCGGCCCGATCGGAGCACCGCCTGCAGGCCGCCGACATCGTCACGTCCGGCGCGGTGGACGGCGGCGGCACCGTCATTCTGACGGGCGATCGCCACGGAGGCGTCGCCCTGCATCGCACCGATGACGCCGCGCCGACCACGGTGGAACTCGGTCGGCATGACGGCGCCGTCATCTCGCTCGCCATCGCGACCGAGGCGCACATCGCCGTTTCGGGCGGTGCGGACGGTGTCGTCCGCATCTGGGACCTCGAGACGATGCAGGAACGCGCGCGTCTCGGGAACCATGCGGGCGCCGTACGCGCCGTGGCGATCTCACCCGACGGCCGGACGGCGCTCACCGGCGATGACGGCGGCACGGTGCGTCAATGGAGGTCCGATGACCCGGTCTCGCCGCCGCACCGGCACAGTGGGCATCAGGGCGCGATCCAGGCGATCGCCGCCGATTGGGACCGCATGGTCATCTACTCGGGCGGCGCCGACGGTTCGATCCGGGCGTGGCGCATGCGCACGGGCGCATGCATCGGTGTCCGCACCGGGCACGCCGACGGCGTCACGGCGCTCGCGCTCCATCCATCCACGCGGCGACTGGCCTCCGGTGGCACGGACGGCGCTGTGCGCACCTGGTCGACGGACGCATTCGACGACGAGCCGTTCACGCTCGCCGGTCACCGTTCGACGATCCTCTCGCTGGCGTTCTCGCCGGAGGGCGACCGCCTCGCCTCGTCCTCCACGGACACGACCCAGCGACTCTGGGTACCCGGCGAGCGCGAGGCGACGCTCAAGTTCTCCTGGCGCGGCCGACCCGCGCTGTGCATCGCCTTCGACCGTGACGGCTGCGCGCTCACCGCGGTTGACCCGGCGGGACTGGTCATCCGGCGCGATGCGCTGCCGCTCACGGCGACGGCGGATCATGGGGAGTGACCGGCTGCGGCGGCATGTGCGCCACGATCACGTCGTCATCCTCACCCATGGTCATCGGCAGCGTGCGCAGATACCAGCATCCGTTCCGATCGCGCGCGTAGATCACCATCTCCAGGCTGCCGTCCGGGTAGAGAATGATGACCAGCAGTTCGTTCTCGGAGAGCGTCAGCACCAGCACCGACTCTCCACCGGGCCCCGGCTCGGTGCACGTCGGCTGCTGCTCCCCGGTCGGCGGTTCACCGGAGTCCGGGATCATCGACACCGCCTCCTCCACCCAGACCGCGGTGGATGATCCGTATCCGTCACCAGTCGCGGTGGCACTCAGGAACGCGGCGAACGGCCCGGGGACGGGATCCCACCCGGGCGGCACCGGCTCCAGGATCAGGCCGGCGAGGACCACCGTCTGTTCTGTCACGCGCCCGCCCCGAATGGCGTACATACCGCCCTCCGCTTCAAGTACGATCGGGATCCATTCCAGCCCGGGCCCGGATCCGCCGCCATCGTCCGGCGGCGCAGGCAGCAGCCACGCATCCGTCACGACCGCGCGACCGGCCGTCGTGAAGTGCACCCAGCCCCCGATGACCGCGCCGTCATCGAAGAGCACGTTGAACGGCTGCAGGTCCGGTCCGTCGGCACGGACCGTCGGCGCGCCGAGCATCGAAAGCACCAGCGCGATGATCCGGACGAACCGGCAGGTTCCACGATGCCTGTCCCGATGACGCATAGGGCGTACCTCCATGAGAGATCATGCGTCAGAAGCGGCCTCGGTGCGCAGGAATCCGGCGGAATGGCCGGCGTCGACGGGCCGTCCGCCCGCGCGCTTCGCGCCGCCGGCAGGCGCCCACCGATCCGGCGGACGGCATCCCGGCGCTGGCCCGGTCCGGCTCGAATCGTACGTTCAGCGGCAGGTCAGGTCGGGCCCGGCGCACGCCGGATCCGGCGTGCGCGACGGTCGACGATGCCCCTCACCATCCATCCGGACCGGCCGCCATGGGCGCGCCCGGTCCATAGGAGCCATGCCGTGCGATCACATGCCATTCCTCCGTCCCTCGGCACCGGAATCCGTCCGCGTCCGCGGTGGATCGGGGAACTCCGCCGTCAAGGACGGGCGTCGTCCGCGCGAGCCGCACTCGTCGCGCTGGTGACGCTCACGGCCACCCTGGTGCAGCCGGCGCGCGCGCAGGTGCCGTCGAGCCCGGTGATCGACCCGATCCCGGCGTCGGCACTCGTGACGATGGCGGAGGCGCTGGGCCTCAGCCGGGATCAGCAGGCGGCCGTCCTCGCCTTTCATGATGCCTATGCGGAGGCGTGTCGATCGCTGCGGGCGGATGTGATCGAGCCCGCCTCGGCGCAGCTCCTGGCGGCGCTCCGCACGATGGACCCCCGTGCCATCGACGCCGCCGTGCAGGCGGTCGAGCAGGCTCAGCAGCGGGGCGCCGACCAGGACGCGCGCTTCCTGGACCAGGTCCAGGGCGTTCTGACGCCCGAACAGGTGGAGCGTCTCCCGCGCATCCGCATGCGCCGGGAGCGGGACCGGGCAACGCAGTCCTTCGCGATCTTCGCCGGCCTCTCCCTGGAGGGCGGCGCCATCGAACTGGACCCGCTGATCCGAAGGCTGCCCGGCGTCGTCATCGCGCCGGACGTCCTGCCCGCCGTGGAGAAGGCGCTGGAGGCGTACGAGACGCCGATGACCGCGGCACTGCAGCACCTGAGCCGGGAGGGCTTCCGGGCCATGGGCTCCCTCACGACGAGGGCCGCGCAGTCCGAGGCCGCGCAGGGCGGCGCCGCGACCGCCGACCATCGCCGCGATCACGCGTACAACGCGATGCTCGAACAGATGGGCGCCATGCAGGCGCGGCAGGCCGCGGTCCGGCGCGACACCCGCGCACACGTGCGGGACACGGCGAACCGGCTTGCATCGATCATCGGCGGACACCAGGGGCGCCACGTCCGCGTGATGTGCCTCATGTCCGCCTGGCCCGACCTGTACCAGATCGTCTCCTGGCCCGGGACGCCCGACCTGGTGCACACGACACTCGCCGCCGCCGCGGTCATGGATGAGAGCGCCGCCCGCACGGCGATCCTCGACGCCGCCGAAAGCGCGGCGTCGCGCCTGGATCGCCTGATCCCGGAGGCGATCGACGTGCTGGAGGCGCGCGATCGCCCGGGCGGCGCGGGTGTCGATCCTCGCGCAGCGCACGCGATCGCGGAGCGCGCCCTCGGTCGGCTGACCGAGGCCGCGGCGGAGGCGCGCAGCGCACTCGTTCTCGTCCTGAAGGACGCGCTCGGAGCCCGGTGGCTGCCGGAACTCACCCGACTGGTCATGACGCCTCCCGGCACGGCGGACGACCGGCCGCCGACCGCACCGGACGCGGAGGGTCCGGACGAGGCCTTCGCCTTCTTCGACTGGACCCGTCCCACCCGGCTTCGACGGCAGGACCTGCGGCGGATCCTGGAGGCGCTGACGCTGCGCGACGACGAGCGGGCGCGCGTCCGCGACGTGGTGGGCGCCTACCTGGACCACGCCGGCACGCTGGAGTCCGCGGATCGACTGCGCACGGCGCTCGACCAGGCGCAGCCGCGCCGACGGCCGGACGACGCCGCACGCGTGGCACCCACGCCGGCCACGTTCCGTGAACTCGCCGAGTTCCGCCGTCGCGCGATGGAGGACCGGATCGCCCACGACCGCGCGTTCTTCATGGCGCTCGCCGGCGCGCTGACCGACCCGGCGCAGGCGCGCCTGATCACCGTCCTCGGCCTCCTGCACGACATCGACCTCCGCAACCGGGCACCGCAGCGCGATGCGACGGTCCTGGTGCATGATCCCGGCGCCACCGCGGTGCTGCCCATCGTCGTGCATGCGCTGCGCGCCGGCGCGTCGGAACCGCAGGTGCCCGCGCTGCTGGAGGCGTACGCGACGCAGGTCGGCCCGGTCGCGCGGAACATCCTCCGGTCGGGCATCGAGTTCGAACGGCTGAGGGAGACCTGGTCTCTGATCGAACGCGGCGCGGCATCGGCCGACGACGCATCGGCGCCGACCCCCGACGACCTGATGCGCGAGATGACCACGCACGCGCAGGCGATCCGCACCGATCGCGCGGCGATCCGGACGCGCCTCCGCGCGCTCGTCCAGGATCTCATGCGCGCGCTTCCCGCCGACGCAGCGCTCGACGTGGATCGTGCCTTTCACCAGAGCGCGTACCCCATGGAACTGGGCACCGTCGCCCGGCTGCCCGGCTACCTCGGCCGCGCCGTGGCGCTTCCGTCGCTGACGCCGGCGCAGCGCGCGGACCTCGAGGAACTCGCAGCGCACCATCACGAGGCCTGCCGGACGCTCATGCGTACCCTGACCGGACTGATCGACGCCGTCGCTGACCGGGACCCGCCTTCCGGCGCCACCGATCAGGCGCAACTGGCGGCGTTCCGCGCCCGGCAGCAGCAGGACGCCGAGCGCCACCGGATCGAACAGGACCTGCTGGAACTCCTCCACCGCGCTGAAGCGGCGCTGCGCGTCGTGCTGACCGAGGCGCAGCGGGCGGAACTCGGACCGCCGCCGGGGAAACACGCCTGGTGAGGGCGCGACCTGGGCGACCTGGACCGGGCGCAGCGCCGCGCGGCCCCTCGCCCGTTGAGCGCGTTCCGTGCCCGATCAGCGCTCTCGCGCCCGACCCGGGGGGATCGTCCCGGGCACCGGTGCAGCACCCCTGACTACGGGCACGGTCCCCACTGTGCAAGGAAGTCCAGCAGGTCACCGAACCCGACGGCGCCGTCCGCATCGAAGTCCCCGATGCACGCCGTCTCCGGTTCGCACGGTCCCCACGCGGCCAGCAGCACCAGCAGGTCGCCGAACGCGATCGACCCGTCACCGTCCAGGTCCCACAGGCACGGCGCGCCGCACACGTCGGGCACGCCGTCGCCGTCCGCATCCTCCGCGCCGAACTCCAGGATGTCCTGCCAGTCCGGGATGCCGTTGCCGTCGCAGTCCAGGAACGGAACGTCGGCGATGTCCACCTCGTCGAGCAGCGGGTTGAACGGACACGACGGACACCCGAGGCAGGCGCAGCAGGCGGGGCACGTGTTGGCGGGACCGACGCACAGACTCATGGCGCCCGCGGACGGCGACTGCACGATGAGCCACGCGGTCGATGAGAAGAACGGAAGCGCGATCGCCGTGGCCTGCAGCGAGGAACACCCATGCGCCACCCCGTACGCGTTGATGCTGTCGCGGAACCGCTGCGCCACCCGGAACGCCGTGCCGGTGACCCCCGGCACGCTGCACGCGCCGATCGTCGTCTGGCCCGCGTACACCATCTTCCACGACCACGGCAGGCCGGTGCCCGTGTTCCGCACGGTGTAGAAACGTGTCGACACGGGCCCGGTGGGACATCGCGGCTGGCACGGCAGACCACAGACCGTCTCGATGCACGCAGGCGGCGGCGTGCCGGTCACCGTGACCAGCGCCTCCCACGCGTTTGTGCCGCCCGGACACGGGTATCCGCTGAAGATGCCCGCGCCGCCCGCGCCGCCCGTCGCGAGGAAGAGCCGGTTCGTGCCCGGGCCCGGCGCGGTGTACGTGGCGACGGCGGTCCCGCAGACACCGCCGGAGTCGCCCGCGCCGAGCAGCTGGATGTTCGCGCAGTCCGTGTTCAGAATGAACGCAACCACCGGGAACTCCGCGTCCACGGTCCACGTGATCAGTCCGCCGCAATGCGAGAACTGGAACCAGTCCGTGTCGCGCAGGCCCGCGTCCGCCCACGCGGTCCCGCAGGCGGGCACGCCGGGCGTGATCGCGCCGAACTGCGGCACCGGCATGTTGCAGCCGCCGTTGACATCCGTGCCGCACGGCTCCCCTTCCGTGTCCGTGCATGTGATCGAGCACGGCAGGCAGTCGTTCAGGCAGAGAAGGTACGACCCGCAGTCTCCGAAGGCGCCATCGACGGCCACGAAGTACGTATCACCCGGCGTGAGCCCGGTCACGCAGAGGCGCGACTGCAGGCCGTTCGGGCCGCACCAGTCATCGTTGCAGGCGACGACGTTGAAGCCCGCGTCCAGGACGTAGATCTTGGTGTCGTACTGGGCGCTGCACACTTCGACCTCCACCGCGAACGACGGCGCGACGAACACGTACCATCGATCCGGCGATGGGGATCCCTGCGGGCAGGGCACGTCGAAGTTGTCGAAGGACGTACAGGTGTTGCCGGCGTTGCAGTCCGGAACACCGATCGGCTGCGGTGCAAACGGGCCCGGCCCTCCCTGCGCATGCACCCGCGCCGTCGATCCGCACAGTGCCGCCGCGAACAGAACGACCGCCGGCACGACGCGCCGCCGGGCACGAACGAAGCGAGTGGGTGTCATGATCTGGGGATCCTGCCGGCGATGCGGCGCGGCATGCGTCCATCGCGTCTGGCCAGAGCGTGGCCGGAGCGAGGGATATCCGACCGGGAGCCGCGTCGCGGCCGTCAGGATCCGTGGAAATCCCCGCCGGCAGCGCAGCATACCGCGCGCGGCCGGCGGCACAAGCCCCCTGATCTCGAGGCGGCACCCGCACATGCCGGGCAGCCATGGGCCCGGCGCCGCGCATTCCGGCGGAGCGGTGCTGAAGCCACGCCGCCGACTGGCCGATCGTCCCCCGGGAAGGCCGCGCCCGGGGGGCGGCGACCAGGGTGACCCGGTCGCGCCGAGGTCGCGTGCCCCCCGGCACCCTGGGGACGGCACATGGATGAGACGACACATGTGAACGGAGACGCGGGGGGGAACGACCGCGGCGGTCAGCCATCGCGCGCCATGCCGGACAGTCGCCGCGACTCTGCGGATCCGCCGGCGCCACCGGATGGCCCACCGCCGCCACCGTCCGCCGCACGCCATCCCGACAGCGACGATGATCCGCCGTGGCCCTGTCGCGGCGTGGCCGAGTACGCGTACTGCCCGCGCCTCTTCTATTACATGACCGTGGAAGGCGTCTTCGTTCCGAGTGCGGATACCGAACTCGGCGCGCGGGTACATCGGCGCGTCGATCGTCCGAGCAAGGGGATGGCACGCCTTCGCGCCAGCGCGGCCGATGGCGAGGGACCAGGCGCGCAGGACCAGGCGCCCAGCGACGCCGACGAAGACGAAGACGGTGATGACGATCGCCCGGACGACGCCGACCGTCCGCGGTCGGTGCGCTCGCTCACGCTGAGCAGCGCGTCACTCGGCGTGACCGGCCGCCTGGACCTGGCCGAGATCTCCGGATCGACCGCCATCCCCGTCGAGTACCGCAAGGGACGCCCCGATCGACGCAACCGCGACCCCGAGCCCGTCGACGAGATGATGGCGGACGTGCAGCCGTCGCTGCCGTACGACGGCGCGCAGCCGTGGCCGACCGACCGCGTGCAGGTCGGTCTGCAGGTCCTGCTCCTGGAGGAGGCCGGATACCACGTCCCCCACGCGGTCCTGTACTACGCGGCGGAGCGGCTCCGCCTGGAGGTGCCCGCCGACGACGCGCTTCGCGCCGAAGCGCGGCGCACGCTCGAGGCCGCGCGCCGCGCCGCGCGCGGGCCACGCCCGGCGCCGCTGGTCAACGACCCGCGCTGCCCCCGCTGCTCGCTCCAGCCCGTGTGTCTGCCGGACGAGGTCAATCACCAGCGCCAGTGCGCCGCGGCCACCGCTGTCCCCGCCGACCCGCCGGCCGGCGATCTCTTCGCGCGAACGCCGCCGTCCGTGCCCGCACCACCGCGCCGGGCGATGTGGCCCCCGCGCGACGACGGGATCCACGTGGTCCTGCAGCGCGAGGGCATACGCGTCGGCGTCCGCGGTCAGTCCGTGCGCGTCACCGATCGCGACGGCGCCACCGTCCGGGATCTCCCGCTGGCCAACATCGAGTCTCTCGCGGTGCTGGGCGGCGTGCAGGTCTCAACCCAGGCGCTCACCGTCTTCGCCGACCACGAGATCCCCGTCGCCTTCCTCAGCGCAGCCGGACGACTGGTCGCCATGATGGACCCGCTCGGTCCGACCAGCAGCGCGGTGCGCAGCGCGCAGGTCCGCGTGCTGGACCGCGCGTCCCGTGCCCTGGAACTGGCACGCGCGGTCGTGATGGCGAAGATCAGCAATCAGCGCACGCTGCTGATGCGCAACCACGCCGACCTGCCGGCGCGCGTCGCCAGCGAACTGCTGCTCGCGCTCCAGGGCGCGGAGCGGGCTGCCACGATGAATGAACTGCGCGGCCACGAGGGCAACGCCGCGTCGATCTACTTCCGCCATTTCGCGGGGATGTTCAAGCCCGGCGCGATCGAGGTGGCGCAGGCGTTCTCCACCCACGGTCGCGCCCGCCGGCCGCCGCCCGACCCGATCAACGCCGTCCTTTCGTTCGGATACGCGATGCTGGCGAACGAGTGCACCGCGGCGTGCCGGCTCGCCAGCCTGGAGCCCTCCCTCGGCGCCCTGCATACGACGCGCCCGGGCCGCCCCGCGCTGGCGCTCGACCTCATGGAGCCGTTCCGCCCGCTCATCGCCGACTCCGTGGCCATCTCCGCGTTCAACCGCGGCGAACTGACGGAAGGCCACTTCCTCCGGACCGCCGCCGGCTGCGCGCTGACCGACGCCGGCCGGCGCGGCTTCTTCTCCGCGTACGGACGGCGGATGGAGACGGTCATCAGTCACCCGGTGTTCGAGTACCGGCTGTCCTACCGCCGCATGCTGATGCTGCACGCACGGCTGATCGCCGCCTGGCTGCTGGGCGAGGTCCCCACGCTTGCGTTCCTGACGACACGATGATCTCTGCTGACCGTCGCGCCGGCGCGACGGATGACACCTGACGCGTTCCATCCGCCACACGCCCACGCTCCCCGCGCGCCATCCCCCCCCCGAGGTCCGCCGTCATGCGCCGATGCTTCCTGGTCTGCTACGACATCCGCGACCCGAAGCGCCTGCGGCAGGTCCACAGACTCATGAAGGCGTACGGTGAACCGTGGCAGTACTCCGTCTTCTGCTGCGTCCTGCGGTCGATCGACCGCGTCCGCATGGAAACGGAACTGCGCGACATCACGAACCTGCGGGAAGACCAGATCCTGATCGTGGACCTCGGCGCCCGGGAAGACGCCGCCCGCGAATCCAGCACCTTCCTCGGGCCCGGGATGCCGGAGCCGGAGAGCGGGATGGTGGTGATCTGAAGGTGTGCGGTTCGTGCTTCGAGGCACTCTGGAGGACGCGCGACCGAGTGCCACCTCTGGACACAGTTTCGATGCACTGCTTCGTATGCTGCCGTATGTGCTGTGTCATCCGGCGATCAGGGCGCGTCGACCATCGGAGTCGCACTCTGCGCTCGACTGGTCACCCCCCGGCCAGGTGTCCTGGATCAAGGCGGCGTTGGCCATCGCGACGCATCGCCGGGCCATTCGGCCTGTGACGAGACCCGTGTCCATCGATCAGGATCGCGTCGGCCACCGCGACGGTCTCCTCGTACGCCTCTCCGAGCGTCTCCGTCCGGTGTCCACCGATCAGGATCGCGTCGGCCACCGCGACATCGAGGCGTTGAAAGATTCAGGGCGTCCGTCGTTGTGTCCACCGATCAGGATCGCGTCGGCCACCGCGACACGTCATCAGCCGTCCTCCAGGTGCTCTTCCTGGTCGTCGTTGTGTCCACCGATCAGGATCGCGTCGGCCACCGCGACGGCAAGGCCGTACGACGCGATGTCGAACAGCAGATCGTGTCCACCGATCAGGATCGCGTCGGCCACCGCGACAACTCGCAGGAGGCCGAACCGGACGAGGCCGAGGAGTGTCCACCGATCAGGATCGCGTCGGCCACCGCGACCAACGTGTTCGCGGCCGAGATCACGCCGACGCCGCAGTGTCCACCGATCAGGATCGCGTCGGCCACCGCGACGCGCGACCTATGGAATCCACGGGCGAGATTATCCAGTGTCCACCGATCAGGATCGCGTCGGCCACCGCGACTCAGCACGCCTCCAGGCCTTGAGCCCGAGCCGAAGTGTCCACCGATCAGGATCGCGTCGGCCACCGCGACACCAACGCCGCAGCCACGGCGTCCGGCTACGTGCTGTGTCCACCGATCAGGATCGCGTCGGCCACCGCGACATCGGGACGGCGCGAAGATGCGCGTGATCGCGCCGTGTCCACCGATCAGGAT
Organism: Phycisphaeraceae bacterium; assembly: GCA_019636755.1. Classification (GTDB taxonomy): domain Bacteria; phylum Planctomycetota; class Phycisphaerae; order Phycisphaerales; family SM1A02; genus JAHBWZ01. The sequence continues at coordinate 197,529 of JAHBWZ010000004.1, forward strand.
CGCGTCGGCCACCGCGACAGGGCGGCACCGGGGCAGGGCGGCACCGGGGCCGATGTGTCCACCGATCAGGATCGCGTCGGCCACCGCGACCGGCAACGGGACAGTCAACGCGCTCCCGCCGAACCAGTGTCCACCGATCAGGATCGCGTCGGCCACCGCGACCCGTCGCACCATGGCGGTCCTGCTCGCAGCCGGCGCGTGTCCACCGATCAGGATCGCGTCGGCCACCGCGACCATCTGGACGGCGAGAAGATGCGCGTGATCGCGCCGTGTCCACCGATCAGGATCGCGTCGGCCACCGCGACCCTGCGGGCTCTGCAGCCGGTCCCGGCCGGGGGCGGGTGTCCACCGATCAGGATCGCGTCGGCCACCGCGACCTGTGTGTGTATCGTCACTGGGACGCCCATCTAGTGTCCACCGATCAGGATCGCGTCGGCCACCGCGACCGGTGGGATAGGTCGGTGGTTCCGTACGAGTGCAAGTGTCCACCGATCAGGATCGCGTCGGCCACCGCGACCACACCGCTTCGGCCGCGTTCGCGGTGGGCATCATGTGTCCACCGATCAGGATCGCGTCGGCCACCGCGACGCCCCATGCGGCTGCCAGGCCCGCCAAGATAGGCTGTGTCCACCGATCAGGATCGCGTCGGCCACCGCGACGACTACAACGTGGCCATGGCGCTGTTCACCTACGAGCGTGTCCACCGATCAGGATCGCGTCGGCCACCGCGACCGTCGCGGGGCGGGCTCACGCGCCCGCCCCGTGATCGTGTCCACCGATCAGGATCGCGTCGGCCACCGCGACGGTGCCGGCGCGTCCAGTGATGCGGATGGCGCCCGAGTGTCCACCGATCAGGATCGCGTCGGCCACCGCGACGGGTCGTCGACGTCAACGACTACATCTGGACCGACCCGTGTCCACCGATCAGGATCGCGTCGGCCACCGCGACCGCAGTGATGGAGGCGAACAACGATGACCCAACTGGTGTCCACCGATCAGGATCGCGTCGGCCACCGCGACGTCTGCGCCGCTCATCACCCCGACTGGCAGGCGCAGTGTCCACCGATCAGGATCGCGTCGGCCACCGCGACCGCACCGCGATGCCCAGGGTCTGCATGGCCGCTCCGTGTCCACCGATCAGGATCGCGTCGGCCACCGCGACCTTCCGCCGCTTCTTCGCGGCGATGGAGGGAGTAGTGTCCACCGATCAGGATCGCGTCGGCCACCGCGACGGTCAGCGAGAAATCGCCGCCCGCCGGGTCCACCAGTGTCCACCGATCAGGATCGCGTCGGCCACCGCGACTCAAGCGTGACCGGCACCGCCTCGCGAACTTCATGTGTCCACCGATCAGGATCGCGTCGGCCACCGCGACCGACGCTGGAGCATGAGCGTCGGTCAGGCACTCGGGTGTCCACCGATCAGGATCGCGTCGGCCACCGCGACCGCGACGGTCGAGATCATCGCGATCCGAGGCGGCGTGTCCACCGATCAGGATCGCGTCGGCCACCGCGACCTCCGGCTTGTCGCCGACCACTGCCTCGATGGCAGGTGTCCACCGATCAGGATCGCGTCGGCCACCGCGACGCCGCCGATCGGGACTGGCTCCAGTCGGACGCCGGCGGTGTCCACCGATCAGGATCGCGTCGGCCACCGCGACCATGTCGCTGATCCGATTCGCCAGCGGTCTCGGGATGTGTCCACCGATCAGGATCGCGTCGGCCACCGCGACCAGATCAAGGACATGCACGCTCGCATGGTGGCCGCGGTGTCCACCGATCAGGATCGCGTCGGCCACCGCGACGTGATCCGTGGGCGTCGATGATAGTCGATGGTGCGTGTCCACCGATCAGGATCGCGTCGGCCACCGCGACGACGCGCTTCGCCCACGCGCGGTCAGAGCCGCACGCGTGTCCACCGATCAGGATCGCGTCGGCCACCGCGACCACCATCCCGCCCACGTGTCAACTCGGTTCGACTCGGTGTCCACCGATCAGGATCGCGTCGGCCACCGCGACGCTCGACGACGACAAGATCGCGTCGATGGAGGACACGTGTCCACCGATCAGGATCGCGTCGGCCACCGCGACCGCATGCCGGCCGGCTGGGATGAGTTGGTCGACGAGAGTGTCCACCGATCAGGATCGCGTCGGCCACCGCGACGGAGCCGGACTGTGTCGAATACGTGCTTCATCGCGGTGTCCACCGATCAGGATCGCGTCGGCCACCGCGACATGGCGTACCCCGCATTACGGTTGAGCCCCTTGATAGGGTGTCCACCGATCAGGATCGCGTCGGCCACCGCGACACCCCGTGCGCGTGCTGGTGACGTACAGGCACATCGAGGTGTCCACCGATCAGGATCGCGTCGGCCACCGCGACCGGGGCGCCGCAGCCAGCGCCTCCGAGCGGCATCGTGTGTCCACCGATCAGGATCGCGTCGGCCACCGCGACGTTGAGCTGACAGCTATGCCGCCGATCCCTGTTCGAGTGTCCACCGATCAGGATCGCGTCGGCCACCGCGACAACCGCCTGCCGTCGATCACCAGGCTGCAGCACCAAGTGTCCACCGATCAGGATCGCGTCGGCCACCGCGACTCCGCGTGCCAGGCATGCGGCATATTGTCCACCCGTGTCCACCGATCAGGATCGCGTCGGCCACCGCGACTCCGGAGCCGGGCGGGGCAAGATCCGGCGAGGCTAGGTGTCCACCGATCAGGATCGCGTCGGCCACCGCGACGTTCTGGCCGGCGCAACGACCGCGTCGTACTTCTCGCCGTGTCCACCGATCAGGATCGCGTCGGCCACCGCGACCCGACGCGACCGGGCCGGCGCAACTTCCGGACCACGTGTCCACCGATCAGGATCGCGTCGGCCACCGCGACTCCCTTCCTGCCGGCGTCGCCGGCGATTGAATGAGTGTCCACCGATCAGGATCGCGTCGGCCACCGCGACCATCGGCGGCATAGCTGTCAGCTCAACTCATTTTCGTGTCCACCGATCAGGATCGCGTCGGCCACCGCGACTGGCTGATTCAGGACCCGCGTATCCGAGATTGTGGAGTGTCCACCGATCAGGATCGCGTCGGCCACCGCGACTCGGCGGCGTCGACCCGGCCTCTCGGGACACCACGAGTGTCCACCGATCAGGATCGCGTCGGCCACCGCGACCCACCAGTGCGTCGTGCTCACGCTGCGATCGATCAGGTGTCCACCGATCAGGATCGCGTCGGCCACCGCGACCTGGCGCGCCTTTCGCGCCGAAGACGCCCTCGTCATGTGTCCACCGATCAGGATCGCGTCGGCCACCGCGACCAGTTGCGTTCGTGGCGCACAAAGAAAACGAATCGGTGTCCACCGATCAGGATCGCGTCGGCCACCGCGACCGCCGCTCAGCCGAGCTTGCGGAGTTCCTCGTCGTAGTGTCCACCGATCAGGATCGCGTCGGCCACCGCGACCACCAGAGAGGCGTGGTCCGCGTCAGCCGCATCGCGTGTCCACCGATCAGGATCGCGTCGGCCACCGCGACGTGACCCAGACGAAACCCAAGATCACCGACAACGCGTGTCCACCGATCAGGATCGCGTCGGCCACCGCGACCCCCGCGGAATCTCCGCGAGAGCCAGCGAAGCTGCTGTGTCCACCGATCAGGATCGCGTCGGCCACCGCGACCTCTCAGGAATCGACGCGATCGGCGGTGGACTCGTGTGTCCACCGATCAGGATCGCGTCGGCCACCGCGACGGCAGAGCGAGTGGACGCGGGAACGAGGTCATTGTGTCCACCGATCAGGATCGCGTCGGCCACCGCGACGCGACCCGCCGAGATCAGGCCGCAGTGTCGCAAGGGTGTCCACCGATCAGGATCGCGTCGGCCACCGCGACCGCCTCTCGCGTCCATGCCAGCTGTCTCCGTCATCAGTGTCCACCGATCAGGATCGCGTCGGCCACCGCGACGTTCGCCGGCGGATATCTCATCGGCTGACCGCCGCAGGTGTCCACCGATCAGGATCGCGTCGGCCACCGCGACCCCTCCGCGGAAGGGCTGGCGCCATGCTCGTCGTAGTGTCCACCGATCAGGATCGCGTCGGCCACCGCGACCTCCGCTGTCGCGACTGCCGCCGCCAAATCTATACGTGTCCACCGATCAGGATCGCGTCGGCCACCGCGACCACGGTGCCGCCGTCCATCCCCCACACCGCCAGCTGGGGTGTCCACCGATCAGGATCGCGTCGGCCACCGCGACGCGCGCGATCAAGGGCGCCCCGACTGCAAGCACTTCTCGTGTCCACCGATCAGGATCGCGTCGGCCACCGCGACCCACCTGCGCCCAATAGTCACCAACTGGGATGATGTGTCCACCGATCAGGATCGCGTCGGCCACCGCGACTACACGCCATCGACCGGGACGCAGGTGCCGCGTCCGATCAGATCGCGTCGGCCACCGCGACGGGAGGGGTCGGTCCGCGGACGTGTCCACCGATCAGGATCGCGTCGGCCACCGCGACTCCTGCTCCGTCCACTGGTCGAGGTGGGTGCCGCGTGTCCACCGATCAGGATCGCGTCGGCCACCGCGACGCCTCGTCGGAACCCGGACAGCGCAGGTGGGGGAAGTGTCCACCGATCAGGATCGCGTCGGCCACCGCGACGCCCCACCTCCCGGCCCCTCGAAAACAAGCCATTTGCTCAGCAACTCGCGAGCGTGACTCGACTCGAGGGCCCGGACGGCACCTCGCAACGACCTTCGGTGCAGCGAATTCGGCGGAATCTGGCACGCCACAGCCGCTGCGAGCGTGCCCGGCACCCCCCATCACCACCGTCGCACTCGCGGTGGGGGCCGCAGGAGGCCGACTTGTCAACGAGCACCGGCTCGCCCATGATCGGGCCGAGCCAACGCGAACCTGATCGATGCCGAGTGCCAAGCCCATCGAAGGGGAAGACACGTCCTCGGAGTTCCGACGGCCTGTAGCCGCCGCGGTGAATGTATCAGCCCTCTCGTTCCGGCACAAGATCAGCAGATGGGGCGGGCAACCCGTTCGCCAGCCAGAGCGCGGCAACGACCCGCTTGCGGACCCATCGCCAGTATGCGGGGGTTGGGAGCCAGAACCCGCCGCTCGCAGCATTACGCAGCGCGTTGCCGCGTGGATCAGACCAGAAGTTGGTGGTCTCCTTGTTGCCATCGGCGGTCGAGCCTCGCAGCCTCTGCCGGCGAGTAGAGCGTGCCTGTCCGTCGGAGGAGTCACGGGCGCTTGGCGTGAGAAGCGAGCCAAACTGCTCCGGCTTCGAGGAATCGGGTCCGAAGCACACGGAGCCCTTCACTTTGTCCGCACGAGGAACGGCGGTGCCCGTGACCTTGTCCTCGATGCACGGGATGTACCACCACCTGCCGGGGAAGTCCGGGTCGAGCAACGCCCGCAAACCAATGTTGGCCGCCGCGTTCAGGTCTGCCTGGAGAGCGCTACGGTGACGACTGTTGGTCGCGGCCACGTTGGACGGCGCGGTGACGAACAGGTCGCCACCGGCACGCGGAAGACGGAGCGTACGTTGACTGCTCGTGTCCAGGTCACTCGCACCGATCCACTTCTCCCGCAGCGCCACGAGCAAGTGATCCAGCGAGTCGGCGCCGTTCTCCCGGAGCCGCCTGACCGCGCCGTTCACCGCCCTGTTCCACCACGGAGCGGTCAGGAACTCGTCAATCGGCACATCGTCGCAACGCAGCCCCGGCAACCCGGTACGGCTGCACTGCCGGCTCGTGTAGTTGGGCATGACCTCACGCAAGTGCAGGCCGTGGAGCTGGCAGGCTTCTTCAAGGTACTTGCGGACCCTGCCGGCGGACCAGTTCATCAAGGCGCGGTTTTCGCGGCGGGTCTGGAGTTCGTCGGGGCGGTAGTTGCGGAGTGATTCGATGACGACGGCATGACAAATGGCATCCACGGGCGCCTGCGGACGTTTGCGATCACGACCGTGTGTCATCCGCGCACGACCCACACCAAGAGCCGCTTCGACGATCCGACTGGCGATCTGCTTGACGCGCTGTTCGCGCAGGCGCTCGACGGTCTCCAGTACGGAACGTCCGAACCCGGCGAACCGATCATCATTCCTTTCGGCGATATTCTTCCGCAGGCCCCCCGGCTCTGGGCGCATGGCATACGCCTTCTGCACCTGATACAGATCTCGGATCGTCGCTATGCGCGCCAGCGATAGTCCCCCGACGTTGCGTGCTGCGCCGCGCCGGGCCTTGCGCGCCGCAGCCTGCGCGCCGGTCTCCCCATCAACAGGTCGAAGACCTCGCGGCAGGAGCAGGCGTCGAAGCTGCCTGAGGCGCGGGCGCCACGCGGCGTCGTCCACCGTCCAGCGTTCGGCCCAGACGGCGAACATCCCATCGGTCCCTCGCTGAGTGAGCGACACCGCGACCGGAGCCAGCGCTTGTTCCGCTGCCGCACGGTGGCGCTTGCGTTCGCCGGCGTCCGCATCGGGTGCGATCGACGGCAGGTCCGCTTCGAGCATCGGTCGTATGTGAGCCTGCCAGGCTTGCTTTGCTTCGCGATCGTCCCAACGGTCACTTGTGGCAAGTCCATGCCAGAGCATCAGCGCGTCGAGAATCGCTCGCGTTCGCGTCTCCGCAGTGTGCTCCTCTGCCCCTCCGCCCGGTGTGAGTCTTGCAGAACCGGGCTTGAACGCGTAAGCGATGCGAGCCGCATCGCCATGCCGACGCAGTGCCAGGCGCGCCAGTCGCACCGCATCGCTCAGAAGGTCATCGATGCGCATTGGAAGCTGGTTTCGATCCTCGCGGGCATATCCCAACTCGGACTCCATCCGCCTGACCGCATTGAACTCATCCGGTGATGCCTTGCGAGCGGAGGACTCCTCGCCCTGGAGTTTGATAAGGAACTGGCGATCAAGCCTTGCCCAGGGGGCAGGGTGCTCTGAACCGTTCGGCAGTTTGTCGCAGCCTATGCGACGATAGATCGTCGTGCGCTCGTTACCGGCACGATCCGTATGACGCGTGTGGAGGTATAGATCAGTCGCGTCGGCGCCACCATCGATTACCGAACGACCGGCGACTTCTCTCACAAGTTCAGCCTGCGAGAGTGTCTCCCACACGGCACATGCCCCCGCGAAGCGATGGCCGAGATCAACGGAAAGGACACGAAGGCCGGGCAGTCGCGAGAGGATCAGTTTGGCGTGGCCCTCCCGTCTATCGGCCTTGTTCCGATCTGCGTTCGGATAGTATTCCCCTTTCCGGTTCGCATTGATTCCATTCTGCGCCGCATAATCGATGAACGATCCACGGCACTCCAATTTCGCGGAGAACGTGACCAGCCACGCGAGTCGGTCTCGCATCCGTTTCGCCTTGTCATCCCATCGGCCGCCGTTGCGATCGAGGTATATGGCGAGGTCGTCCAGTTGCGACCGCGGCGCCTGGAGCCGGGCGTTCCATTCCGCCTGCGAGAGCAACCCTGCAGGCGACGGAACTTCACCGGGCCTGATACCTGAAGCGGCGCGGCCCAGGCGGTCCGCCCGCGATACGCTGCGGATCTGTCCGCTGGGCGCGGCCTGACCGAGTGCGAGGTCCGCTGATAGTCGCTTGCAGCTCCACCGCAGGTCGACGTCGCTCATCACGTCGCCCGTCCACAGCCCGAGTCGGACAATGCGCGGATTCCCGAGGCGGCGTTCGTCCTGAGCGCTGATGCGCCGCCCGCCACGCGCTGCCTTTGCGGCTTCAAGCGCTGAGTACTCCACTTTCCATCGCGAGTTACCGAAGTCACCAAACACCGGATGGCGCAGGGCATCCGGGTGACGGTACGCAGGCACCTTGAATCGGCGCTGCTTGAATCGCGCGTCGTGGGCGAACACGTAGTCCTTGAGACGATCAGGCGCTACCTTGTTATCGTTCTGCCACACACACAGGGCATCGTCCGAGGCGAGCGCCTCGAAGAGCTGAATGTCACCGAACTTCTCGATCTCAGGATCGGCCTGCACTTCGCGTGCAGCGGCAACCCGATCCACTGCGGACGCGCAAGGCGGTCTCTTCCATCGCTTCAGGACCTCATCCCACCCTTCGACCGCGCGACGCCGGATGCGGTATTCACCTCCGGCAGAGCCGCCTCGCTCCTGCACATAGGCATCAAGCCAGACAGCGGCATTGGCTGGAACGGTGCCGAGCCTCTGCGCGTCGGCTTCGAATCGGCGGCGCTCGGCTTCGGCACGCTTGATCCATGAGTGGCCGATGGCGACCCGCCGGGCAGCGTGATCGAGCATGACGGAGAACTCACCGATGTGGTTCCGATGATCGACAAACGGCATTCCAACTGCCGCTTCGAGGGAGGACCGGAACGCGGACATCCAGCCAGGGACGTCCCGTGTCCCAGACTTCGCCTCTTTGTCATCCGCCTCTTCTGCGAACTTCTGCTGCACCGCCTCAATTTCGGCCTTCGTCGGGCGATCCGGGAGCTTCTCGACGGCGAGCCGCCCCTTGGACGGGCGACCGGTGGTCCATCCGATTCCGACGCGCAGCCCGTCAAGGTCGGATGTTGGGCCGTTCACCTTCCCGGACATCGCTTCGATGAGTTCAGCCTTGGGACGATTCGCAAACCCGACCAACTCCGCCTTGGCAAGTCGACGAAGTGACGTGACGATGTGATCAGTGTCGCTCTTCAGGCCTGTACCGAAGTTTGTGCTGATCCATTGGCGGGCCTTCTGCTTGAACTTCGAGTCGTCGTCGCCTGCGGCGAGTGTGACACCGTCATCGGGGCCCGTATCTGGAAGTGAGAAGTAGTCGTCGGCAGGACCAAAGAACGACAGCACTATCTCGGTGGCATACGCGCGTGTGAGCCCCTTGAACTCGGCAGCTTTGGCGTCGAATAGTGCGCTGCGATTCACCCATACGGCGTCATCGCGAATACTCGCCGAAAGAGAATCGGCGCAATCCTCAACCCATGAGTCAATCGAGCGTGTGTCGATCCTGTGACCCACAAGGATGGATCGGAACGCCGCGAGCACCTTGTCGCGCCGAATAGAGTCGGTGTCCTGCCCGCTGGCGACTCGAGTTGCGCCCTCTGGAGCGCCTCGCGCGTCCTCAACACTCAGCCACGACAGCGCAAGCAGAATGCGGCGGTTCTTCCGCAGCGCGGCGGTGCCGTCATCATGAAGGCTCTTCTCACTCGACGGTGGCAGCTCAGCCAAGTCGTGGCGAAGTCCACCGCGCAACGTCAACAGCCACTCCCCGAAGGCTCTGGCGCCCCTGTTGACCGCCTCATGCGTGGCCCACAGGGCTTTTCGCCATGCGTTGTCTCTCGAGTCGGCGCCGCGCAGACGGAGTGTGTAGGCTCGCTGCGTAGAGTGACTCGGGGTCTCCCGGGGCGTGGCGACTGGACCGGATTCATGCGCCATGCGCCGGAGTATACGAGCGCGGCGTCTGGATCACCAGCACCTGTCGTTCTGGTTCAGCGGCATTCGGTCGAAGAGCGACGCAGAAGCGCGCGTCGCCATGTGGTCACCGGAATCACAAAGAAACGGTGCCGGTCGTGTCCAGGTCTCAGAGTCAGGCCAACTATTCCGCCCGACAGATGCGGACGGCGGGGGTAACCGTGCAATCACCGGCGACATTGGAATGTCACCCAGGCAACGCGCCGTTCGTCGCCGAATCCAGCCTGATGGCATTGGAAGGGATCGACCACCCCCTGTCAATCACCGCGATGACAGCGCCATGTCACCGGGCCCGCCGCAGGTCGATGACGACTGGGGCGAGAGGCAGGTCATGGTCGCCGCACCCACCCTCGCGCCCCTCCGTGCCGACATGACCGGAAGGGCGCCGCGATCGTGTCTGCGCGTCATCGCCGATCGCCGCCGGCCAGATCGGGAGACCGGGGAACGCGAGCCAGGTGAAGATCACAGGCGCCCTGATGATCCATACCATCGGCCGGCGCCAGAGAATCGCCACGGTGGCCACCGCAACGCTCATACCGATGGCGGGCGACCCGGAGTTTCCTGCGGCGGTGCCTCTGGAGAGGCGCGTGGATCTGTCGCGCGGTCTTCCTGGACTGCGTCATCATGATGGCGCGGCGCTCGAGCCGGGTCCGCGACCTGAGCACGGGCGCGGGCACGGAATCGCCCGATCCAGACCACCGATCGAACCTCCGTGCCCTCTGTGACCTCCATGTGATTCCTCCGCCGCCGCCGCCTTCTCCGTCGACCCCGCCCACCCGCGTCGACTCAGCCCCCCGGCCGATCTCCCGGATCCCCTGCCCGTCCAGCCCGGATCACACAGCGGCCCGAGCCGTCGCAGGCCCGGGAACACCAGATTCTCGAGAATTCCGGTCCGGCTCTGACGTCCGGCGGCGGCTGATGGCCGCGGCCCCGTCGTGGGCGCTGCCGGCGTCGTGTACGGCGGCGACGTCGCCGGCGGGCTCAGAGCGCCAGAGAGAAGGAGGACCGGACGATGCGGCGTGGGTCATCAGGAGCGGAGGAAACGATGCCTGGGATGTCTTCTTCAGCCGCGGCCCGGCCGGCCCCGGCTCGTGCAGGCCGTCGCGTCCTGCGCCCGTCGTTGTTCACGTGGTGGGTGCGCTGTGGGGTCGCGGCCGCGATCCTGCACACCTCGACAGCCAGCGCGTCCGATCCCTCCCACGACGCGTTCACCTACCAGGGACAACTCCGGCACGACGGCGATCCCGTCACCGGACCCGTCGGACTGACGTTCCGCCTGTTCGACGCCGCGAGCGGCGGTGTCCAGGTCGGCCCTGACGTCAGCGCGCCTGGCTTCAGCGCCTTCGACGACGATGGCCGCTTCACCATCGACCTCGCCTTCGGCAAGGGCGTGTTCGACGGCGCGGCGCTGTGGCTGGAGATCCAGGTCGACGACACGGTGCTCTCGCCGCGCCAGCCGATCATGCCCGCGCCGTACGCGGTCCGCGCGCTGAACGTGGCGGTGGTCAGCAACGCCGCGCTCGCGGGCACGTACAGCGGGGCTCTCAACTTCACCAACCCGGGCAACACCTTCGTCGGCTCGGGCGCGGGGCTCACCTCGCTCCATGCCGGCAGCCTCACCACCGGCACGGTCGGCATCGAGCGCATGCCGCCGGGCGGATCATGGTCGCTGGCGTCGAACCTCGGCATCACCGGGGGCAACGTCGGCATCGGCGCCGGCAGTCCGACGATCACTCTCGCCATCGGCGACAACGGCACCGGGTTCCACCGGCCAGCCACGGACGTGCTCGCGCTGCATTCCGCCGGCACGGAGCGCGTCCGCGTCACGAGCAACGGCGACGTGGGCATCGGCCAGGACTCGATCCCGACCGCGAACCTCGACCGTCGTCGCCTGCACGTCAAGGGCCATGGCGGGACCAATGTCAACGGCATCCGCCTGACGCACGGGACGTCGGGAGTCAACTGGGACCTCCTCATCGGCGGCTCCGCCAACAGTTTCCCCGGTGGTCTCGCCATCGCGCACGAGGGCAGCGCCACGACCGGCCTCGTGCTCCGGGACAACGGCCATCTCGGCGTCGGCACCGCGGCGCCGCCACACCGCCTGACCGTCCAGACGTCCCCGGGCGCCTTCGGCATCCAGCACACCGACGGGGTCCGCGACGTGACGACGTTCGTCAGCGCGACCGGCGGCTGGATCGGCACGCGCGCCGATACGCCGCTCCATCTGTACGCGGCGGACTCGCCGGCGCGGATGACGATCACGCAGAGCGGCAACATCGGCATCGGGACGGCTGCGCCGGACTATCCGCTGACCGTCTCCGGAAGTGCGAAGATCAGTGGCAACGTCGCGATCGGCAATGCGATCCCGTTTCATCCGCTCACCGTCGTCGGCAACGCGACCGTCAGCGGCAACTTCGGCATCGGCGCCCTGATCCCGCAGCGCAGACTCCACATCATCGGAGAGGGCGGCAGCCAGGTGAACGGAATCCGGGTCATGCATGGCAGCGAAGGAAGCAACTGGGACCTCGTCGTCGGCGGCGACGCCACCGGCTTTCCCGGCGGTCTCGCCATCGCGCGCGAAGGCAGTTTCACGACGGGCATCGTCCTCTCCGCCGCCGGGAACGCCGGCGTCGGTCTCACGAATCCCTCGTTCCGCCTGGACCTGCCGAACATCGCCGGCCCAACCGGCCAGGGGCGGGCCAATGCCTGGACGACCTACTCCTCCGTCCGCTGGAAGGAGAACATCGTCTCCATCGACGACGCCCTCGGAAAGTTCCTGGCGCTGCGCGGCGTCGCGTTCGACTGGAAGGCCGGGAACGGCGGCGGCCGCGACATCGGCTTCATCGCCGAGGAAGTCGGCGCGGTCGTCCCCGAACTCGTCGACTGGGAGGAGGACGGCGTGCATGCGAAGTCGCTGAAGTATGACCGCGTCGCGGCCATCGCCGTCGAAGCCCTGCGCGAACTCCGCGCAGAGAAGGATGCGGACATCGCATCGCTCCGCGCGGAGAAGGACGCGCAGATCGACGCACTCCTGGCGCGGGTGGCCGCGCTGGAGGCAACGCTGGAACGCGTGCTTGCCGGGGCACGACGCGGTCCCATGTGAACCACACACGCACGCAGAACACCAGGCAGCCATGACCCACACCACGATCATCCTGACGACGCTCGCCCTCGCGGCGACCACGCTACTCCCCGCCCCCGCGGTGCGGGCCGACGATCCCGGCCACGATGCGGTCACGTACCAGGGGCAACTGCGGCACGACGGCTCGGCCGTGGCCGGGCCGGTCGATCTGACGTTCCGGCTCTACGACGCGGCGACCGGCGGCCGGCAGGTCGGCGAGGAACTGCTTGCCGGCGGATTCGCCGACTTCGACGCCGAGGGGCGCTTCACGCTGGACCTCCAGTTCGGGAAGTCCACGTTCGACGGGACGCAACTCTGGCTGGAGATCCAGGTCGACGACACGGTGCTCTCGCCGCGCCAGCCGATCCGCCCCGCGCCGTACTCGATCCGTGCGCTGGACGTGGCGGCGGTCAGCGACGGCGCCCTCGCCGGCGCGTACTCCGGCGCCCTCCAGATGACGAATCCGTTCAACATGTTCAGCGGCTCGTTCTCCGGCAGCGGCGCTGGACTGACCGCCCTTGACGCGGCCCACGTCAGCACCGGCAACCTCAGCAGCGCCAGAATGCCCACGGGCGGACCCTGGACGCTCGCGTCCAGCCTCGACGTCAATGCGGGCACGTTCTTCATCAGTTCCGCCAGCAGCCACGTCGGCATCGGCACCGATGCGCCGGCATCAAGACTCCATGTCGTCGACACCGGCTCCGTGGCGATGTCGGTCGAGTCATCTTCGGTCATCGGCACCTGGCTCAACCTGCGAAACACCAGCGCCGGCGGGAAGTTCTGGCGCCTCATCTCGACGGGCAGCGGAAACGGCGAAGGCGCCGGCAGGCTGCTCATCGGCCATGGAGCGACCGCGGGTTCGCAGGTCACCCGGATGACACTCGATGACAGCGGCAACGTCGGCATCGGCACGACCTCGCCCCTGGCCAGGCTGCACGTCCAGGGACAACTGCACCTCGCCGGCACAGGTCAGGACATCACCTGGCCCGCCGCCGAGGCGCTCCAGTTCGGCCAGTGGGACGGTACGGCATTCACAGAGCGGGCCCGCATCACGAGTACGGGCAACGTCGGCATCGGCACGGCCTCGCCGACGAATCGACTCTCCGTCGACGGCGACGCGAACGTCACCGGTTCGCTGACCGCGGCGTCCTTCAGCGGCAGCGGTGCGGCGTTGAGTTCGCTCCACGCCGGCAACATCAGCACGGGGACGCTCAGCGTCAACCGGATGCCCACGGGGGGAACATGGTCACTCTCCAACACGCTCAACATTGCCGGCACTGCTGACCCGCTCATCCATGCGTGGACCACGGGCGCCATCGTGCAACGGCTCGTATCACCCCATTCCTTCGGCACACAGCTGCTCCTGACGAATGTATCGACGGGAGGTACCACGTGGTCCGTGATCTCCGCGGGCGAGGTCCATGGTGCCGGCAAGCTCGTTTTCCAGAATGGAGCCCTGGTCCGCCTGGCGATTCAGCCTGACGGCAACGTCGGCATCGGCACCTCATCTCCCACGGACAAGCTCTGCGTGGATCCCAATGGCAGCGGCGGCATTGTCATCGGCACGCCGGAGATCACCGACGGCGGGCGGTCGGCCCTCGTGCTGCGGGTCAAGGGCGCCTCGAACGCCCACAGCAGCATCCAGGCGATCCGCAGCGCCGGCAGCCAGTATGGCAACCTGCTTCTGAATGAAAGCGGCGGCAACGTCGGTATCGGTGTCAGCGTGGCCTCGTACCTCCTGCACGTCGGCGGAGACGCCGCGAAGCCCGGCGGCGGCTCGTGGTCCGTCGCGTCCGATGCGCGCCTCAAGACCGGCGTCGACGATCTTCACGGGTCGCTGGACGCGCTGCTTGCCCTGCGCGGCGTCAGTTTCGAGTACATCGATCCTGAGTCCATCAGCGAACTGCCCGGGCGCCAGGTGGGCTTCATCGCGCAGGAGGTCGAGCAGGTCTTTCCGCAGTGGGTCGACGAGGCGGGGGACGGCTACAAGCGCCTGACCATCCGCGGCTTCGAAGCCATCGCCGTCGAAGCCCTGCGCGAACTCCGCGCGGAGAAGGATGCGCAGATCGAGGCCCAGCAGGCGCAGATCGAGGCGCAGCAGAGCGACATCGAGGCGCTGCGCGAAGAGATTGCCCGGCTGCGCCATGTCGTACACGAGATGATCTCGAATCAGAAGGAACGCGTCCGATGACACGCGCTCACGTTCGCACCACGTCCAGCGTCCGGAACGCGACGTGCCTGCGCCGCCGCGGGCGGCCCTGGTCGCTCGCGCTCATGGCATCGCTGCTCGTCACCATCGCGGGCGTCCGCGCCGGCGACTTCGACCTCGCCTGGCACACCATCGACGGAGGCGGCGGGTCGTCCGCCGGCGGCGTCCCCGGAGGTGTGTTCTCGCTCTCCGGCTCGATCGGTCAGCCCGATGCCGGGGCCATGTCCGGCGGCGGCTTCACGCTGGCCGGCGGCTTCTGGGCCAGTGCGGGAGCGTCGCCGGATGACCCGCCGCCATGCCCCGGCGACCTCACCGGCAGCGGAAGCGTGGGCGTGCCCGACCTGCTCGCACTGCTCGCGTCCTGGGGACCGTGTCCGGCGCCCTGTCCCGCCGATCTCACCGGAGACGGCAGCGTCGGCCTGCCGGACCTGCTCGCGCTGCTCGCCGGCTGGGGTGCGTGCCCGTGATGATCCGGTGGTCCCCGAACGGCGCACACAGGCGCGGAGTCCATGCGGCGGTCGACTCCTGGTGTCGGCGTTCGAACTCCGCGGGTGTCAGGGAGCCGAGCGCCTGGTGCAGGCGTCGGCGGTTGACGCAGAACTCGATGTACGTGAACGTGCTCTGCCGGACCGACTCCACGTCCGCGACGCGGTGGTGCCGGATCCACTCATTCCTGCAGGAACCGAAGAAGCGTTCCGCGCAGGCGTCGTCCGAGGTCGGACGGTGATCAGCATCCGGTGCCCCACGCAGCCAGGAGGCTGAGCAGATCGGCGAAGTCCACGGACTCGTTCCCGTCGAGATCAGCGGCGCAGGGTGTACCGTCGCAGGGGCCCCACGCGGACAGGAGCAGCAGTGCATCGGCGAAGTCGACGGTCCCGCTGCCGTCGAGATCTGCCGGGCATGTGCTGCATGTGTCGCTGAACGTGTTGCTGCCCAGGTCGACCCAGCCGCCGTCGATGTGCTCAGGGACGTTGCCGCAGAAGTGAGACTCACCGATCGCCGGATCCATGGATCCGCTGCCACTGTGGATTGCGCCGCCGCCTTCCGGGGCGGTGTTGCCTTCGAACAGGCAGTCGATCACTGATGGCTTGCTGCCCCCGCTGCTGAGCATGCCGCCGCCGAACATGGATGCCGCATTGCCTGTGAAGTTGCAGCCGACCACCTCCGGATTGCTGCTCGAGGTGCTGTCCATCCCACCGCCGAGCGGTGCTGAGTTGCCGGAGAAGATGCAGTCATGGACCGCGGGGCTGCTGGACTGATTGAGCATGCCGCCGCCGCTGGTGCCCGCCGTGTTGTCGGCGAACAGGCAGCCGCTCACCGTCGGGTGGCTGCCGTTGGTGTTCCGCATGCCGGCGCCGAAGTTCGCGGTGTTGTTGACGAAGGTGCACCCGGTCACGACCGGGCTGCTCCCGGAATCGTTGTTCATCGCGGCGCCCATATGCGCCTGGTTTCCTTCGAAGTGGCAGTCGGTCACGGTCGGGCTGCCGGAGTGGACGGCCATGCCGCCGCCCTCGCTGAAGGAACCGGTGGCCGTGTTGTTCAGGAACCGGCAATCATGGACCTCGGGGCTGCTGTTCACGATGAGCATGCCGCCGCCGATGTTGAGTGGCGTCGGCGCGCCGGCAACGCCGCCGGTCAGCGTGAAGCCCTCGACGCGCGTCCCGGCGCCGGATCCCGAGATCCGCATGACGCGGACGCCCAGGCCTCCGGCGTCGATCACGGTCACAGCCGGACCGTCACTGCCGCGCAGGTGAAGCGCCTTGCCCAGAAAGTCGATCGACTCGCCGTAGATACCCGGCGCGACCACGATCTCGTCGCCCTCAGCGGCGGCCGCGATGGCCGCCTGGATCGTGCCGTAGTCGCCGGGAACGTGAATCGTGTCGGCGCACGCCCGATCGGTGATCGGAAGCCAGAGCGAAAGAGCCAGGACGATCCCGCAGGCCGGCACGCCGGAGTGAACGATGGGGAGCGAAGTCATGGAAGAGTCTCCTTGGATCGGCCCCGGTTCAATGGACAGGAGGCGCGTGGTACACAGGCGACCCTGCGCCCCTGCCCGAGAGAGCCGCAAGTGCGTCGACTCGGCGCGGGAAAGACGAGGAAACCTGGGACCGGCACTCGCGCCGGCCCGCTCCCGCGCGGCGTGCGGGGCTTACCACAGAGGGCATAGAGGGCACAGAGATGGACTCGGTGGGGTCAGTTCGTCGATGAATGCGCTGATCGAGTGTGCCGACACGGCCCGCCGGGTCCTGGGAGGCGCACAGCCCCGATCAGCGCGTGCATCGTGACTGGCGAGGAGGCGACAGAGACGGAACAGCCCGACCCAGCAGTCGATCGGCCCTCTGTGCCCTCTGTGTCCTCCCTGTGATTCCATCCTCCCCGCCGCGCGGGCAGGCGCGCGGTATCGTTCCCCGCATGATGATGATCACGTCACTGCTGCTGGTCGCCGTGGTCACGCTGTCCGCGCTCCTGGCCGGTGCGGCGGTGCTGCACCTCCTGCCGCGCGTGGGCGGAGAGACCGGGGCGCGTCTCTCCCGCGCGCTGTGCCGGGCGCCGTGGCTGGACCTGCCGGTCACGTGGTTCACCGTCATGCCGCTGATCGTCGGGCCGATCGTGGCCGGCTGGGTCGGCCTGGGGGGCGCGCTCGTCGGACAGGTCGCGTGCGTGATCACGTGGTGCCGGCTGCATGAACTGGCCAACCGGCAGCACGCCGGGGGCGACCGGCCGCGCATCGTCTGGACGCTCAACCGGCTGGTCGGGCGCTGGCGAAATCACGCGGCCCTCTGGGTGACCGCGGTCGTCACGCCGCTCTTCTGGCTGGTGCGCGTGGCGCAGGTCCTTCTCTATCCCCTGCTGTCGCGGCTCGTCGGGTTGCCGCGGTACCGGCACGGCGAGTGGATCAACGTGTCGCGCCAGAAGTTCACGGGGCTGGTCGGACACGATCTCATCTGGTGCCTCTACTGCGACTGGATGACAGGCGTCTGGTCGCTGGGCAGCGAGATGCTGCGGAACGTCGAGAGTTTCTGGTGCCCGATCCGCTTCCTCGATGCCGCCAAGTGCGCCAACTGCCGGATCGATTTCCCCGACGTCGACGGTGGCTGGGTCCGCGGCGACGGCACGATGGCGGACGTCGTGACGGTGCTGGAGGACAGGTACGGTACTGCCGGGGCGCGGGAGCGCCGCGCGCATGCGTGGTTCGGTCATCCCGCGCGGCTCACGATCGACGGTCAGCCGACGGACGCAGACGCTTCGTGACCGGCCCGGCGCAGCCCTGTCCCCGCACGCGCGACCGACGTCGCCGGGTCGCCGACCGGACTCCTGCTGGAAGTGACCGGGCGCCGCCTCGCACCCGGCCACGACCGCCTGCGCCGACGGTCACGGCGCTTCCTCCGGCAGCGTGACACCGGGAACGTCCGGCGTCAGCAGGTCGAACACCCAGGTGGGCGGGCGGACAACGAGGACGTGACGAGTCTCTGCTCCACTCATATCGCCCTTGCTGATGTCGTCACTGCCGCCCCCGACGACGCCAAGCACGCGCCACCTTTCACCCGTACGGTCCCATACGATGACCGACCCACCGGACCATCCGCGTCCGGCCAGAGGATGAACAAGTCGGATCCAGTAGAGCGTCCCGGAGGGTCTCCGCTCTGTCGCCTCCGATGAATGATGAGCAGCCTGGACGACCTCCTCGATGACACCATGCACGAGTCTCTGCCGAAGCACGCGCAATGATTCCTGACCACTGTCACGTGAGAACGGATACGCCAGCACCAGCACACAGTCGCCCGCCGCGGGTGGGGTCAAGGGGTACAGATCGATCGACACGTTGTGCGTACCGACGGGTGGCGCCACACGGAGTACTACCCAGTCATATGCGAACCCAGAACCCTCTCCTCCTGCCAGCAGCGAGAGCATGATCGGCCGGTCGCGCCGCCGCGCCGCGACGCGGTGCCTGTCGCCCTCATGGTCAAGCGCATCCCACTGATGTCGCGTCATCATGACTTCGTGCCGGCCGAGCCACGTCACATTCAACGGCGTCGCATTGGCGACGAACAGGTCATTCGCGCGAGGGATGGGGGTCTCTCTCGGCAGTCGGTCTGCGCTGCAACCCAGGGTGAGTATGCACAGAGTGGCCGCGGCGCACACCTGCATGGACGCACACACGCAGCGGTATCGTTGAATCGCGGGCACGCGCAGTCCTCGGGCCGGTGGCGGCGCCGCACCCGCATCCACCTGCGGGCGCGGCGCCTGTCCACACCATTCTGACTGAGGGGCCGCCGGTCCGGCAACGTGCGCCCCGGACCGCGCCTTCATCACGAAGGATCCGGGGGCATCGTGATCCGGGCGAGCAGTTCGATCAGCCCGCCCGGCACCGGCCCGTACCCGTCCACCGTGAGGTCCACCACGGACACCCCCAGCGCATCCCCGTACCGGATCACCTCCGCCCGCGGCCCGGCCACGCGGTGCAGCATGAGGCCGAGCACCGGGTCCGGCAGCACGATGAGTTCGAAGGACAGGTCGAACGACCCGGGATCGGGCAGCGGCACCGACCAGTCCAGACAGAGCGAGAGATCCAGCACGTCCGCGCCACGGTCGTATGACCACGCACCGCCGGCGATGACGGCGCCATCGGGCGCGACCGACCCGCCCCATTCGGCCAGCACGTCCGCCGGCGCGCCGTCCGGGACCTCGAGCACCAGGCGCGGCGGCGCGGGCGGCAGCGCGTAGTGAATCCCGTCGTGCATGAACTGCGGCAGGTCATCCGGCAGCATCGGCAGCGGGTCCATGATCACGCGGTACCAGCGCCCGGTGACGACGTCGCGCGCCAGGATGATGCGCCCCTGCCCGTCGCAGTGCAGTTCGTACGTCCGGCCGTCGTGGATCAGCGTCCCGCAGACGCGCGTGCCGCTGGCGGGCGTGCCTCGCCTGACCTCGACCTCGATCTCGCCGTCGCCCCAGGGTGAACCCTGCACCCGCACCCGTCCCGAACACCCCGCCGCCACCGCGCACGCCACCACCGTGCAGACGAGCATGGCCGCCGACACCACCCTGCGCCACCGCCTGCGGAAACGCTGCCCCGCCCGCGGCGCGCCCAGCGGTCGCTTCGGCGCGTGCGCATCGCCCCTGGTCATCGCTCGCATCCCATCCCTGGTCATCGCCGTCTCTCCTGTGTTCCGTCGCCCCGGCCTGCCCGGCCCGGGCACACTCCCCGGCCGCGCGCTCCGGTGCATGTGCCCCGAAGACATCCACAGTGACGCCGCCCCCCCGCCGCCGCCGGAATCACCGCGGAGAAGCGCGGCACACGACCCGCGCGTGCCGCCGCGAATGTACCGGCCCCGGACGCGCTGACCCGACCGCGCGACGGAAATGCCGTGCCCGTGCCGGGTGACCGGCATGCCCCTTCCGGCGCGCCGCATGTGCGACCGGACACCCCGCCGGGTCGGCCCGCAGCGGGCCACCCGCCTCGGGTATCGTCCGGCACCAGCGCGCATGAACACCCAGGATCCCATCCGCGTCGGCATCATCGGCTTCGGCTTCATGGGCCGCACGCATCTGGCGGCGTACCGCGGCGCGAAGCGGTCCGGCATCCCGGCGGAGGTGGTGGCGGTGTGCGACCGCGGCGACGGCCTGGTCGCGCGCGGGAACCTGGCCTCCGCGGCAGGAGCGCCGGACCTGCCGGAGCCGGCGCGGGTCGACGATCCGGACGCACTCATCGCGCGTGACGACATCCACCTGGTCAGCATCTGCACGTGGACGGACTCGCACGTCGACCTGGCCGCCCGGGCGCTCCGCCGCGGCCGGCACGTCCTGGTGGAGAAGCCGGTCTCGCTCGATCCGGACCCGATCGCCGCGCTGCACGACCTCGCGCGCCGGCAGGGGCGACTCTGCATGCCGGCCATGTGCATGCGCTTCTGGCCCGGCTGGGACTGGCTGCGCCGGCGCATCCGCGACGGCCGCTACGGACCCGTGCGCAGCGCCCGCTTCGAGCGGCTCAGTGCCGCGCCCACCTGGGGCGGCGCGTTCTACCACGACCACGCGCGGAGCGGCGGCGCGCTCTTCGACCTGCATATCCACGATGCGGACTTCATCCTGCACTGCTTCGGCATGCCGGCGTCCGTCGTGAGCGCCGGCGATGCGAACCACGTCACGACGCTCTATCGCTTCGGCGACGGCGGCGCAGGATCACGGGCGCCGTCGCCGGTCAGTGCCACCGGCGCCTGGCTCAGCACGCCCTCGGCGCCGTTCCGGATGCGGTACCAGGTGGAGTTCGAGCGGGCCGTCGCCGACTTCGATCTCGGCCGCCCCGCGCCGCTCGAACTGGCGGATGAACACGGCGTCCACGCCGTCGCGCTGGAGGCGGGGACCGGCTACGACGGAGAGATCCGCGCCCTCCTTTGCGCGATTCAGCGCGGCGATCCGTCGATCGATCCGTCGCTGGCGGAAAGCGTGCGCGTCACGCACCTGCTCCGCGCGGAGCGTGACAGCCTGCGGACCGGACGGGAGGTCGCCGTGCGCGTGCCGGACGCCGCCGTCAGAGAGGACCCGGTTCACCGATGACACCGGCACCAGCCGTTCCGCCCGGGCGTTCCCCCACCGGCGGCCGCGTCGCGCTCGAGTCGCTGGACGAGGTCGGACGCATGCTCGACCGGATCGAACTCGCGTCGCGCCAGGGGCGGCTGCGCCGACACGGCACATGGACGGCAGACCAGATGGCGTGGCACATCGGCGAGTTCATGCGGGCGTCGATCGACGGGTTCGGGTTCCGGGCCCCGCTCCTCATCCGCCTCCCGGCCGCGCTGTTCAGGGGCTTCGCGCTCGGACCACGGCCCACCCCGCGCGGCATCCGGCTGCGCGGCGCGCTGTCACGCTTCGACCCGGCACTCCACGCGGATGGCGTCGACGGCGTCGCACACCTGCGGGCGCAGATGGACCGGGTGGCCGCCGGTGAACGGTTCCACCAGCCGAGTCCGCTCTTCGGCCCGCTCACGCACGAGGCATGGATGCGACTGCACCTCAAGCATGTCGCGCACCACTTCGGACACCTGGAGATCGTGCCCGCCCCGGGCGACCGCGCCGACGCGGCACCGGCGGAACCGTGACGGCGCTCTCCCGTGCGTGCGCCCGCCGGTCACCGGCACGGTGCGCACGGCGCCGCGGCACCGCGCTCATGCGGCAGCCCGGCGCGCTGCCATGCCAGCATGCCGCCGGCCACGTTGACCGCGTCCAGGCCGCGGGCGCGGAGGAACGCGGTCGCCACCGTGGAGCGCGCGCCGGAGCGGCAGTGCACCAGGATCGTGCCGTCCCGCGGGATCTCGTCCAGCCGCGCCGCGAGCCGCGTGTGCGCGATGTTGTGCGAGCCGGTGATCCGGTCCTCGGCGTACTCGGCCGCCCGCCGGACGTCGAGGACGTACACTCCCGCGCCGCCCATCCGCGCCGCGGCCCCGTGGACATCGACCTCCGGCAGCGCCGCCAGTCCCGGGTCCTGCGCGAGCAGGTCCGGAGGCAGCCACCCGGTGATGCGATCGATCCCGATGCGGATCAGCGCGCGGACGGCCGGCTCGACCTGCGGTGGCGCCGCGACCAGCATGACCTCGCGTTCCGGATCGACGTACGAGCCCGCGACGTGCAGGAACTGCGGATCGAACGGCGCCGAGAGCGATCCCGGCACGTGCGCGCGACGGAACTCCGACGACCGCCGGCAGTCGAGGATCGTCGCGCCGTCGGCGCCCGCCGCCCGCAGCGACGCCGCGGATGAAAGGGACGCGGGCCTCGGCAGTTCATCGAGGATCCTCGGTCCCTCGCGATTCTCCACCTTCATGCGCCCGAAGTAGAGCGGCGGCTCCGGCTGTCCTTCGAGGATGTCCGCCACGAATCGCGCTTCGTCATCCGCCAGGCGGAGCGCCGGGTTGAACCGGCGCTCATATCCGACGGTGGTCTGCGGAACCGCGCCGAGCGCCTTGCCGCAGGCGCTGCCCGCGCCATGCGCCGGCCACACCTGGAGGAAATCCGGGAGTCTCAGGAATGCCTTGACGGACGCGTGCAATTGATGCGCCGAAGGCTCGGCGACGCCCGCGACGCCGGCGGCCGACTCCAGCAGGTCCGGCCGTCCGAGGTCACCCACGAAGACGAAGTCGCCGGAGAGGACACCCATCGGTTCGTCCGCGCCGCCGCCCAGATCCGTCACCAGGTACGCGATGTGCTCCGGCGTGTGGCCGGGCGTGTGCACCACGCGGAAGAGGATGTTGCCGATGCGGAACTCGTCGTCGTGGTGCAGCTCCACGGCGTCGTACGCGCCACCCCCGCGCTTGGCCGACAGCCAGCGGGACCGCCACTCGCTGCCGCCCTCGCCGGAGACGTAGACACGGCAGCCGGTCCGCTCCGCCAGTTCCCGCGCGCCGGAGAGGAAGTCCGCGTGGATGTGCGTCTCCGCGACGGCGACGATGCGCAGCCCCTCCGCGCGTGCCGCCTCGATGTACCGATCGACATCCCGTTCCGGATCGATGATGATCGCCTCACCGCTGCGCTGGCACCCGATGAGGTACGCGGCCTCGGCGAGCACGGGGTCGTAGATCTGGCGGAAGAACATGCGGGGCCTCCTTCCGGGTGCGCCCGGGCGCGGCGGGCGCGGCGCGCGGCGCCGGAACGGGCCAGTATCGCTGATCCGCGGGTGGCCCGCCACCCGCATTCGACCACCGGGGCGTCGCGCGGCCGACGGCGCATTCCGGCAATGTCCGACGCACCGATCGGCCGATCACCGGAGGACTCCGGACCGCGGGCCCGCTCGCCGGAGTGCAGTCCGCGGGGCCGGTATGCTCCCGTTCTCCCACCCCGCCCCCCGAACGCGACGCTCCGCCTCCATGTCCCACCGACGATTCGGCCTGCTCCACATCGCGTACTTCACGATGGAGATCGGACTGCGCTCCGATCTTCCCACCTACGCCGGCGGTCTCGGCGTTCTGGCCGGCGACACGACGAAGGCCGCCGCCGATCTCGGCCTTCCGTTCTGCGTGGTCACGCTGCTCCACCGGCGCGGGTACTTCCGGCAGAGTCTCGACGCGAGCGGCTGGCAGCACGAGGCGCCGGTCGAGTGGGCGCCCGACACGATCCTGGAGAAACTCCCCGGCGAGGCATTCATCCAGATCGAGGGACGGATGGTCACCATCCACGCCTGGTGCCTGCGCGTGCATGGCCAGGCCGGCCACGAGGTGCCCGTCATCTTCCTTGATACGGCGCTGGCGGTGAACGACCCGCAGGACCGCGAACTGACCCAGGCGCTGTACGGCGGCGATCATGCCTATCGCCTGCGGCAGGAGATCCTGCTCGGCATCGGCGGCATCCGGATGCTCCGCGCCATCGGCGCCGGGCACATCCGCCGGTATCACCTCAACGAGGGACATGCCTCGCTCCTCTTGCTGGAACTGCTGCGCGAGGAGTCGGATGCCCGGGGCATGCCCAGCCATGAACAGGGCGTCGTCCGGCAGGTCCGGCGCCGGACCGTGTTCACGACGCACACGCCGGTCTCGGCCGGCCACGATACGTTCGACCTGCCCCTGCTGCGGCGCACGCTGGACCAGGAATCGCTCATCCGCTTCGAATCGCTGGTCGAACATGGCGTCCTCGCCCGATCCGAGACGCTCAACATGACCCACCTGGGCCTGGCGCTGAGCGGCTACGCCCATGCCGTCGCCCGGCGACACGGTGAAGTGTCCGCCCGGATGTTCCCCGGACATCGCGTGGACTGGATCACGAACGGCGTCCATGCGACCACGTGGGCCGCCCCGCCGATGGCGGCGCTCTTCGACGAGTTCGCGCCGGGATGGCGCCGCGACGCACAGAACCTCCGTCTTGCCGACGGTATCCCGCTGGAGCGCATCGCCGGAGCCCACGCCGTGTCGAAGCGGCGACTCGCGGACCTCCTGTCGGAACGAGCCGGGATCACGCTGCCCGACCGCGCGTTCGTCATCGCGTTCGCACGACGGGCGACGTCCTACAAGCGCATGGACCTGCTGCTCTCGGATCCCGCGCGGCTGCGGCGCCTGGCGGAGCAGCGCGGTCCCATCGCGCTTGTCTTCGCGGGCAAGGCGCATCCGCGCGACCACCACGGGAAGGAGATCATCAAGGCGGTGCGGGGTGAACTGCAGGCGCTGTCGCCCGCGATCACGACGGCGTACCTGCCCGGCTACGACATGGACGCGTGCGCGATCATGATCGCCGGCGCCGATCTCTGGCTCAACACGCCGATGCCGCCCATGGAGGCGTCCGGAACCAGCGGAATGAAGGCGGCGATCAACGGCGTGCCGTCGCTGAGCACGCCGGACGGCTGGTGGATCGAGGGATGCATCGAAGGCATCACGGGATGGTCCATCGGCGCGGACGAGCATGTCACGACGCTCGACGAGGCGCGCCTGGGCGACGATGCGCACCGTCGCGCCGACGCGGGCCATCTCTACGACCGGCTGGAGCACGACATCCTGCCGCTGTACCGCGATGACCCGGCGGGCTGGCGCGCTGTCATGCGGAACGCCATCGCCGTGAACGGCTCGTACTTCAATACCCACCGGATGGTGATGGAGTACGCCACGCGCGCGTACCTCGCGCGGCCGGGCGGTCAGGCCTGAGCCGCGCGGCAGGCGCGATCGCACGCGGCCCCGGCGGCGGTCCCGGGCCGGGCACGATCGGGGCCTGCGGCGATGGTCGATGCCGCTCCGGGCGGGTATCGTCCGCCCTCCCCCGATGAGTCCCTCCCCATGCCGATGATCGCCCGCTCCCCCCGCCTCCCCCGGTCCCGGCCGTGCGCGCGCCGGACCACCCCCCTGGCACCGGCCGGCGTCGTCACCGCGCTGAGCATCACGCTGCTGGCCGGCACCGCGTGCTCGCGCCCGACGGCTTCCCCGGTGCCGCCCGGCCCCGACGCCGCGATCGGCCGCACGCTCTCGGAGTCGGACTTTCTCGAGGCACCGGTCCAGCTCACCTTCGCCGATCGCTTCAACCGCGCGGGGGAGGCGTACTTCGATCCCTCCGTCCGCTGGATCATCTTCCAGGCGACGCCGCAGCCGGAAGGCGACGCACCGCCCTCGCCCCACTACGCGATGTACGTGGCGAAACTGCGCTTCGACGGCGCCGGGCAGATCACCGGCATCGAGGATCCGATCGAACTGAGCGCGCCGGGCACGGCGAACACCTGCGGCTGGTTCCACCCGACGCTGCCGGGCGTGGTGCTCTTCGGCTCCACCCTGGCGCCGCCCGCCGACCAGACCTCGCCCGGCTACTCACGGGATCGCAGCCGGTACACCTGGCAGTTTCCCTCGGAGATGGAGATCGTCACCTCGACGGTCAGTGCGATCGTGGACGACCTGGTCACGGATCCTGCCGAGCGGAGCCGCCTGCGGGCGCGCCCCGATCTCGACCGGCCGACGGTCCTCTTCTCCCGTCCGGGGTATGACGCGGAAGCATCGTGGTCGGCGGACGGACGGTGGGTGCTGTATGCCAACGTGGATCCCGCAACCGGCGACGCGGATCTCTGGGCGTGGATCGAGGCGCGGAACGAACATGTCCCGCTGGTCCGCCAGCCCGGGTACGACGGCGGACCGTTCATCTCGCCCTGCGGCGGGTGGATCTGCTATCGATCAGACCGCCGCGGCGACAACCACCTGCAGCTCTTCGCGGCGGCGCTCGACCTCGACTCGGACGGCCTGCCGCGCGGGATCCGCGCCGAGTACCAGCTCACCGACAATGAGCACGTCAACTGGGCGCCGTTCTGGCATCCCCGCGGCGACTACATGGTGTTCGCCTCCAGCGAGGTCGGGCACCACAACTACGAGGTCTTCGCGATTCCCTTCGATCGCGCCGCGCCGGAGGCCAGGCAGCCCACGTTCCGGATCACGGAGTCGCCGGGCTTCGACGGCCTGCCCGTCTTCAGTCCCGACGGCCGGTACCTGATGTGGACCGCGCAGCGCGGCGCCGATCGCGGCGCCGACGGTCGTCCGAGCAGCCAGATGTGGCTCGCGCGCCTGCGCCACGAGCGCCCCGCCGGGCTCCGGTCGGCGAGCGAGCGCGCCGAGCAGGCCGTCGGCATGTCCCTGGTTGCGCGGGATGCGGACCCGGTCTCCGCGGCGCTGCAGCGCGGCGGCCCGATCGTGCAGCGGTTCGATCAGCACGTGACGACGCTCGCGAACCCGTTCCTGGAAGGACGGCTGCCGGGCACGCCCGGCATGGAGATCGCGGAGTCCTACATCGAGTGGTGGATGCGCACGATCGGTCTCGAGCCCGCGTTCGCGCCGGCGTCCGCCGCCGATGGCGGCGGCGGTTTCCGGCAGGCGTTCGAACTGCGATCGGTCTCCGGCTTCCGTCCGACCGGGAGCGAGGCGCCGCCGGTGCCGGTCACCGCGTACAACGTGGGCGGCATCCTGCCCGGGCGCGGCGCCCTCGCGGACGAACTCATCGTCATCGGCGCCCATCACGATCACCTGGGCACGGGCCTGTTCGGATCACGGACGGGCGCCGGAAGGATCCATCCCGGCGCGGATGACAACGCCTCGGGCGTGGCCGGCGCGCTCGTGCTGGCGGAGCTGCTCAGGGATGAATGGAACAGGCTGGGCCGGCGCGACCGCCGCAGCGTGCTCATCCTCACGTTCAGCGCCGAGGAGTCCGGCCTGAACGGCTCGGCGCACTACGTGGCGAACCCGGCCCGGCCGATCGACCGGCATGTCCTCATGATCAACCTGGACATGATCGGGCGCATCACGCAGCAGCGCTTCCGGATTCACGGCACGAACAGCGGCGACGGCCTGCGCGCCCTGGTGGAGCCGCTGGCGGCGCGATCCCCGCTGGTCGTGGAGATGCCGGCGGAACTGCCCGGGCGCAGCGACCACATGTCGTTCTACCGGAAGGAGATCCCCGTCCTCTTCGGCATCATCACGGAGTTCCACGAGGACTACCACATGCCGACGGACGAGTCCTGGCGGATCAACCGCTTCGGCAGCGCCCGGGCGATCGAACTGCTTCGGGACATCGTCGTGGAGGCCGCGCTCCGGCCGGACCGGTTCGCGTTCACGCCGGTGCCCGGCGCCGACGCGGCCGAGGGCGGCCCCGCGATGCGCGCCCTGCGCATCCGGTTCGGGATCACCCCGGGCAACTACAACGATCCGCACCCCGGCATCGTCGCGCAGGCCGTGGCCGCGGGCACTTCGGCCGAGCGCGGCGGCGTCCGGCCCGGCGACCGCATCATGCGCTGGGACGGCGAACTGCTGGACTCGATGACCACGTGGATGACGCTCATGGGCCGCCACGAACCGGGCGACATCGTGACGCTCGAGATCGATCGCGCGGGCGAGACCGTCACGCTGAGGGTCGTGCTCCAGGGACGGTCACCGTCGCCGCAGGAGTAGCGGCTGCTGGATCCGGCCCCCGAGGCTTCCGTCCACCACGGGGGTTCCGGCCCCCGGGGTTCCGGCCCCCGGGGGGCGCCAGGGCCGCGGTCACCCCGGATGGCAGCCGCAGCCGGGACCGCAGCCGCGCGGCGCCATCGGCAGCGCGGACGTCGCGGCCTCGCTGGTGCGCACGACGCCGGTTCCCATGAGGCGCTCGACGGGGCTGTCGGCGCGGGTCTTCCCGGGATCGATCTCGGCCCGGGCGCACACTTCGCCCCAGGTCGTCATGCGCTCGTTCATTCCGTGGCGGACCTCGATGGTCCGTCCGTTCGCCGGGCAGTGATAGTCGTAGGACGGCATGGCTCGGGAGACTCCGTGGAACGCCGCGGCATGGGGCGCGCCGTCGTCGCGGGCGTGCGCGCCGCCTGCCGCGGCGGTCATGATAGTCGGCGGATCACCGCCCCCTCTCCGGTGCGTCCGGCACGGCGCGGCGCGCGGCGGATCTCGCGCATAATCCCGCGAGCATGACGTTGCCCGCCGCGCCTCCGCCGTCCCCCGCGCTCCGCGGAACAGGTGTGCGCAGCGGGATTCCGCAGGACCGTCGGCGCCGGCGCCCGCCGCCTGCACTCGCGCCGCTGCTGGCCGGGGTGATCGCGGGACTGATGACGTCCGCCGGGGCCACATCCCATGCAGCGCTGCATGGGGCGAGCGAGCCGATGGACGCGCGGGCCGACCAGCCGTGGCTGCCGGCGCTGATCCCGGTCGCGCACGCCGCCAGGACCGACGCGGCGCCCGTCATCGACGGCGTCCTGGACGATGCCTGCTGGGCGCAGGCGACGCCGATCGAGTCCTTCATCCAGGTCGAGCCGCTGCCCGGGGTGGCGCCGACGGAGCGCACCACCGTCCGCGTCCTCTGGGACGATCGCGCGCTGTACATCGCCATCCGGTGCCACGACCGGCATCCCGCGCAGATTCTCGCGCGGCAGATGCGGCGCGACTCCAACGTCAGCGCCGACGATCACGTGACGATCATCCTGGATCCCGTCCTGACGCGGCGATCCGGCTATCTGCTGCGGGTGGGCGCGGCGGGCGGCCGGTACGACGCGCTGGTGGAAGACGGCGCCCGGCTGCGCGCCGAGTGGGACGGCACGTGGATCGCGCGCACGACGATCGACGACGGGGGATGGACCGCGGAGTTCGAGATTCCCGCGGCAGGCATCGCCTTCGGCCGGCAGGACGGCGCGTGGGGCCTGAACATCGAGCGCGTGATCCGCCGCCGGAACGAGACCGTGCGCTGGGCCGGGGCGACGCGCAACCGGAAGATCGAATCGCCCGCCGACGCCGGACTCCTGGAAGGCATCGGCGCGCTGGATCCCGGCCACGGCCTGACCGTCAAGCCGTCCATGGTCGGCACGATGGACCTGGACGCCGACTCGCTGCGCGGCGCGCCGTCCCTGGACGTCTTCCAGCGGCTCTCGCCGACGACGACGCTCGCGATCACCCTGAACACGGATTTCGCGGAGGTGGAGGTGGATGACCGCGTGGTCAACCTCACCCGCTTCCCGCTCTTCTTCCCGGAGAAACGGGAGTTCTTCCTCCAGGACGCGGGCGTCTTCTCGTTCGGCGGCCTGCGCCGAAGTCCCATCCCGTTCTTCTCAAGGCGCATCGGCATCGGCCCCGACGGCCGTCCCCGCGACATCCTGGCCGGCATGAAACTCACCGGCCGCGAGCGGAGCCTCTCCTTCGGCACGCTGGTCGTGCAGATGGATGAGCCGCGCGACCGCGGCCAGCGCACGCTCGCCGTGGGCCGCGCGCTCCTCAATATCCTGGATGAATCGACGCTGGGAATCATCGCGACCCACGGCAATCCCGCCGACCCGTCGGACCGCAGCCTGGTGGGCGGTGATCTGAACCTGCGCTTCGGCGGACTGAACGGGGATCGCACGCTGGAGGCGAACCTCTGGGTGCAGGGCACGCACAGCGGCGCGGACCTCGCCAACCGCGACCCGGTCGCGTTCGGCGGCCGCATCGCCTGGCCGAACGAGCCGTGGTCGTTCAGCGCCTACGCGGCCAGGATCGGGCGCGACTTCCGTCCGGCGCTCGGATTCACGGAGCGGATCGGCAGGCACGAGTACAACGCGAACCTCCGGCGACGGTGGCGGCCGGACGGACCGATCCGCACGATCGATGCGTCGATCGGCGGCAACGCCTGGACGGATCTCTCCAACCGCCTGGAGAGCGGAAGCGCGACGCTTCCGGAGTTCGACGTGACCATGGAGACGGGTGATTCGCTCGGCACCTCGGTTCTCCTCCAGAGAGAGGTGCTGACCGGGCCCTTCAACCTGGTCGGCCGGATTCCGATCGGTGCCGGCACCTACGACTGGACACGGCTGGCGCTGCGCGGCGGAACATCGACCAACCGCGTCCTCGCCGCGCGGGCCGGCGCGTCGGTCGGCGGGTTCTACGACGGCGAACGCCGCGACGCCACGATCGCGGCCGACTGGCGGCCGGCGGCCGGCGTGCTGCTCTCCGCCGAGTACCAGGTCAACGATCTCGACCTGCCGTCCGGCGACTTCATCGTGCGGATCGGTCGACTTCGCTTCGACGCCATGCTCTCGCCGGACATCTCCTGGAGCACGCTCGTGCAGTGGGACAACGTGTCGGAACTGCTCGGCCTCAGCAGCCGCCTTCGCTGGGAAGTGCGACCGGGAAGCGACCTCTGGCTGGTCATCAACCATGCGATGGCGCGCGACGACGACACCTGGACCACCGGACAGAGCGAAGTGACCACGAAGGTCGGGTGGTCGTTCCGGTTCTGAGCATGGCACGCCGGCGTCCCCGGGTCCGCGCCGAGGCGACACGGCGCATCGAGCGGATCCGGGAGGGTGCCCGCGGAAGCCGCCCCCATGCCGCACGCATGCCGCCCCCATGCCATACGGGCCGCGACTGGTACCATCCGCGCCCATGCAGATCGGACCCGTGCGCCTGACCGACCGCGTGCTCGTCATCGCCGAGGTGGGGACGAATCACGAGGGTGACATGGACCTCGCGCGGCGCCACATCCACGCCGCGGCCGCGTGCGGCGCGGACGCCGTCAAGTTCCAGACGATCGACCCGGACCTCCTGGAGCGCGCGCCCAGCGCCGAGCGCCGGGCGCGACTGGAGCGCGTCGCGCTGCCGGCGGACACGTGGCCCGTGCTTGCCGCGGAAGCGGCCGAGTCCGGCGTTCTCTTCCTCTCGACGCCGCTCTACCCGGCCGCGGTGGACCTCCTGGCGCCGCTCGTCCCCGCGATCAAGGTGGCCGGCGGCGACAACGACTTCCTCCCGCTGATCGATCGCGCCGCGCGCACCGGGCGGCCCATCCTGCTGTCGACCGGCCTGCTCGACCGGGCGGCCACCGCGCGCATCCTGCACCGGATCTCGTGGGTGCGCATGCAGGCAGGACTGGGCAGCGATCCCATGACCGTGCTGCTGCACTGCGTGACGTCCTACCCGGTGCCGGACGAGCAGGCGAACCTGTCCGCCCTGATCGACCTGGCCACCCTGTCCGCGCCCATCGGCTACTCCGATCACACGCTGGGTTCGACGGCGTGCCTCGGCGCCGTGGCGCTCGGCGCGCGGGTCATCGAGAAGCATTTCACGCTCTCGCACGCGCTCTCCGATCACCGCGACCACGCGCTCTCCGCCGAGCCGGAGGAGTTCGCCGCGATGGTCCGCGGGATCCGGCGCCTGGAGCGCATGCTCGGCCGCGCGCGGAAGGAACCGCAGCCGTGCGAGATCGAGATCCTGCCGCAGGTCCGGCGCTCCATCGTGGCCGCACGGGACATCCCGCCGGGCACGGCGCTGACGGAGAACGACCTCAGCTTCCTGCGCCGGGGCGGCGGCCTGGCCTGCACGGAGATCGATCGGGTGATCGGGACCGTCACCCGAACCCCGCTGCGCGCCGGCGATCCCATCGACCAGGGCGCGGTGCAGCCGCCCCCGTCCCGGACCAGCCCGTCCCGGATCAGCCCATCCCGGATCAGCCCGTCACGCCAGGACGGCTGATGCCGGACGACGTCACGCTCGACGGATGCCGCCTGCTTCAGAACGGACTGCACTCCCACGCAACCTGATCGCGCACGCCAATGCAGACCGTGCCCCGGTCGCATGCGACCACGCCATCCGGCTCTGTGCTCTCTGTGTCCTCTCTGTCATGCCTCCTCCAGCACCGCCGGGGAGACCGGCGACACGGACGTGCACCCGTTCGCGTGGACCATCGCAGCCCATGCCGGCGCCTGATACCCTGCCTCCCATGCTGTTCTCCGATCGTTCGATCTGGACGATGGTGCACGGGATCGTGCTGGGCGGCGGATCGCTGCTGGGAATCACCGCCCTGCTGACCGCGCTCACCCTGCTCCGCCCGGCCGGTCGCGAGGCGCCACCCGCCGTGGCCGCCCCGTCGAAGATGATCGCGCTGGCCGCGCTCTGCACGAGCGTCATGCTCTGGCTGACCGTGGTCATCGGCACATACGTGAGTTTCCCGACGTACCGGGCCGTGCCCCCGCCCGGGACGACGGACCTGGGCGCGTATCCCAAGTCGCTCATCCAGTCGAATCCGCAGACGGCGTGGCTGCACTCGTTCGCGATGGAGTCGAAGGAGCACGTTCCATGGATCGCGGCGATGCTGGTGACGGCCGTCGCGTTCACGGCGATGCGCCATCACCGCAGCCTGCTGCAGGACGCCCGGGTCAACGGCACGGCCCGGCTCTTCCTCGTCATGGCCTTCCTGCTGGTGGCGTATGCGTCTGTCCTGGGCATCTTCGTCAACAAGGTTGCCCCGCTGGCCTGATCAGGCGCACCGCGCCGCGAGCGAGGAGATCCGTTCCATGACGTCCCAAGGCCATGAAGCCCCCGCACCCGGCGCCGTGCATGCCGCGTTTCTCGCCGCCGGCATCGGGTCGTTCGCCATGGGGTTCATCACCGTGCTCCACGAAGCCGGCGTGTATTCCGCGCCGACGATCTACGGCCCGGCGGGCGGCGTCTCCGGGCGCACCACGTTCGCCGTCGCCGCCTGGCTGATCGCGTGGGCCGTGCTCCACCGTCTCTGGCGACGGCGGCCGATCCGGGGCGCCGTCCCGGGCGTCGCGTGCGCGCTGCTCGTCCTGGCGGGGCTGCTGTGCACGTTCCCGCCCCTGTGGCAGCTTCTGTAGGAACAGGCCTCCCGGCAGGCACACACCCGCGGGCCCGGTCGGATCACCGGCACTCCGGCGTCCGGCAGGCGCCGGTCGAAGGAACGAACCGCGAAGCAGGGGCGGGCGATCGAAGGCGCCCATGGCACCCCTGCCGAGCATTGATTGGAGCAACACCAGTCTCGACCGGATCCGTGCGCCGCAACCATCCTGCTCTGTGCTCTCCGTGTCCTCGCTGTCATGCCTCCTCCTGCCCCCCCGCCTCCCGCGCTTCGTGCGAGAATCCGCGCCGCATGACCTCCACGCGTGACTGGACCATCCGCGGCAGCGCGGGCGAGGTGATCCGCGGCACGACGCACGCAGCGGCGGCGGACGCGCCCGCGCGCGGCGCCGCGATCGTGCTGCACGGCTTCAAGGGGTGGAAGGACTACGGCCTGATCCCGCGCATCGCCGAGGCGTTCGCCATGGCCGGATGCACCACCCATCGCTTCACGTTCAGCCATGCGGGCATCGACGATGATGCGCGGGGCACGTTCGGCCGACCCGATCTCTTCCGCCGAGATACGTGGAACCGGCAGGTCGAGGACGTCCACCACGTGCTCGCGGCGATGGATGCCGGCACGATCGACGGCGGCGGTTCGCCGGTCCGGCTGGTCGGGCACTCGCGCGGCGGGGTGACCGCGATCCTGGCCGCCGGGCGCGCGGCCGACGGCACGCCGCAGCCGCGCGTGGCCGGCATCGCCACGTTCGCCGCGCCGGATCGCTGCCTCTCGCTTGGCGCCGAAGAAGAGGCCGCGCTCCTGCACCGGGGATCGCTTCCCACCGTGTCCGCGCGCACGGGTGACGTCCTGGAGATCGGCGCGGACTTCGTGCGCGAGGTGCGTGCCGAGCCCGCCGCGCACGATGTCCCCGCCCTGCTCGCGGCGACGCGCTGCCCGGTCCTCATCGTGCACGGCGACCACGATCACACCGTCCCGCTGGACAGTGCCCGCGCCCTCGCCCGCGCCGCGGGCCGCCGCGCCACGCTGCACATCGTTCCAGGCGGCGACCACACCTTCGGCGTCCGGCATCCGCATCCCGCCCGTGCCCCCCTGCCCGCCGCGCTGGACGATGCGCTCGGCGCCCTGCGCCGATGGATCGCGACCGCCGACACGACCGCCGGCACGACCGCCGGAACAGATACACCATGAGCGCGTCGCGCCGGCTTCCCGACCCCTGTGACTTCCTCCGGCGATGTCTGCCGCAGAGGGCGGGACTGGTGCCCAGAGATTCTGAGGGTCTTCCGGCCGTCGTGTGGGGAGACCGGGCCGTGGACGACGCACGCCCATGGAGGCTGGCGTCCCGGCAGCCCCTCTTGCGCGCATGAGGGTGGGTGGTGGTCAGCCGGCGCGCGCGTGGTGGTGCCTGCGCGCGCAGGGTCCAGGGTCGCGCGCTGAGGACGTCTGGCGACGATGGCGCGTCCGATCCGGCGTTTCCACGATCGACGATTCACGAGCCAGGGCGCTCCCGCCGTCGTCCATCCGCCGGGGGGGTTGCAGGGAGGCGCTTCAGCCCCCCTGCGCATGCGCGTCCAGAAAGCGATGGCGTGCACGGCGGAGCGCCTGAGTGCGTCGCCAGGTCGCTCGCTCGTCCATGCGTGCGCGCGCGCGCGTTCGATGTCGTTCAGGAACCGCGATCGACGTTGCGTCTCCTGGATCCTGATGATCGGCGTCCGGGTGCGCGAGCGCATGGGGGGCTGAGGCCCCCCCCTGCAACCCCCTTGCGCGCATGAAGGTGGGTGGTGCTCAGCCGGCGCGCGGGTGGCGGCGCGGGGGCGCCTCCGTCACCGTTCCGATGCCTCGCGCCACCCCCGCCGCGGACGACTCATCGCTCACGGCGACCGTCGTCACCGTCACCGTCACCGTCCTCGTCATCCGCCGGCGCCTCGGGGTCCACACCGGCCAGGTCCAGCAGGCGCCGGGTCAGGTCGTCGTCGAACTGCACCGGCGCACCGTCGAAGACACCGAAGGACTCCTCGCCCGCGGCGCGGAGCCGTTCCACCTGCGCGGTGCGCCACGGCGGCAGCCGGAACATCCGGCCCTGCCAGCGGGCGATGCGCTCGGCGGAGAGCGCGGTGCCGGCGCTGCCGTCCTCGCCGTCCCCCTCGGGCTCGTCACCGCCGGCGGCGCCCGGCCGGAACGCCAGGGTCAGCCAGACCGCGTCGCCATCCTTGCGGAACGTCACCTGCACGCGTCCCTCCGCGATCTCCGCGGCGGCGTCGAACAGCGGCGCCCCCATCGAGTCGAACGTCGTGTCGGCGCGGACCTCCTCGAAGTCCAGGCGGGCGAGCAGCGTCGGCAGCGTGGTGCGCACGGCCTCGCGGCGCGCCTCCGGCCAGTCGGCGCGCCAGCCGCCCTCCGGCGGCACCAGCGTCCACGCGCCGGATTCGCCGCGGCGCATGACGATGTCATCGCCGATGTGCACGGCGCGGACCTGCTCCGCGGGGAGGACCAGCAGTTCGCGGTCCATCCAGCGCGAGAGATCCGTCTCGAACGGAATCATCTGTCCGACCCGATACGCCTGGTCGTCACCGAGGCGCCGCGCATAGGTGCCGCGCGGCTGCCACGTCTGCCGACCGATCACCACCTCCGCGATGACCGGCCCGCCGTCCCCCAGGATCCGCACGAGGCGCGCGTTCCCGTCCGCATCCGGCCACGCCAGTTCCAGCGCGCCGTGTCTCTCCGGACGCGCGGTCAGCACGTCGTCCACCGTCGCGGTCGCCAGCGAGACCAGCAGTTCCCGCACCCGCGCGGACTCCAGCGGGTATCCCGTCGCCTCCGGCGCCACCCACGCGCCGTCATCGCGCACGATGACGGCCGTCGCCCCGCCGCGCACGAGTTCGATGCGCGCGACGCTGTCGAGCCTGGCGTCCAGGTCCGCCAGCAGCCGTTCGCCGCGCCCGCCGTCGGGCGCATCCCGCCGCTCCCGCAGGGAAGCGACCAGCAGACCGCCGGCGATGATCACGGCAGACACGAGCACGAGGATCCAGGTCGAACGGCGGCTCATGCGGTCGATCCTCCCGTGCGGCGGCGCTGGCGCAGCGTCCGGCGGATGCTCCACGCCGCCGCCAGCACCGCGACGATGAGCGGCCACAGGATCACGTTCATCACCATCAGCCGCGTGCCGAGCGCCTCGATGTCCTTGCGCAGCCCGTGCTGCACCTGGCGCAGTTCACGGCGGGCCGAGACCATCCGCTCCTGGAGGCGGTCGATCTCCTGCATCTGCTCCGGCGTGAGCGTGAACGACGCGTCCGTCCCTCGATCCCGCTGCAACTGCTGGATGCGCTGCTCGGTCTCCCGGATCTCCGTCTGGAGCTGCTGCTCCCGGTCCAGGTAGACGCGCTCCGCCTCCCGACGCAGATCGCGGACACGATCGAACGGCCGCGTGTACCGCTGCCGCCCGCGGAGTCCGCTGAGCGCTTCATCCCCCGCCAGCACCTCGACGGCGTTCAGCACGAACGCGCCGTTGTCGGCATAGGTGCGCCATCCCAGCGAGATGGGTCCCAGTCGCTCCTCCTGCGCCCAGTACTGCTCCTGGAGGAAGTCCACGTCGCCCACCAGGATCGCGTTCAGCGTGCCGGTCACCGGCGTCCCGCCGTCCGCCGCGCCGTCGGCATACGCGGAGCGGACGGCGCCCGTCGCGCGCACGGCAAGCCACTCCGAACGGCCGTCGGAGGTGAAGTCGCGGAGCAGCGCGGCCGGATCCATCATGAACATGAGGCCGTCCGTCCCGTACCGCTTTGCATCCTCCGACGAGCGCAGGAGCGGTTCGAGCGTGACCGAGGACCCTGCCGGCGGCTGGGCGACCGGCCGGAAGAATCCGGGCGTCGCGAGATTGACCTGCTTCAGCGCGCCGGTGATCGGATCGCCTTCGGCCATCCGCGACGGCTCGACGGCCAGCCAGAGGACGAAATCCAGGACCGCCGGTCCACCCTGCCCCTGCGTCCGGACGCGCTGCGCCTGCCCGCGATCGCCGATCACCTCCTGCCGGCTCCACGCGATGCCCCATGCCTCCAGCAGCGGGCCGAGGTCGGACGCGCTGCCGGCCTGCATGCCGCCCATCGATCTCCCGCCGCCCGCGTCGACCGGATCCGCGTCGCACCAGGGATCCATGCAGATCATCAGCGGCCGACCGGCCAGCGCCCATCGGTCGATGTCTCGCAGCAGCGGCTCCGGCAGTTCCCGCGGATGCACGATGAGCAGGACATCGATGCCGTCGGGCAGGGCATCGGACTCCGGTGGAATGAACTCGATCCCGTACATCGAGCGCAGTTCCGTCAGGATGTGCCACGCCGGCACGACCTGCCGCGGATTCCGCGGATCGATCTGCGCGTCCAGGTTGATCCGGCTGATGAGCCCCACCGTCGGCGGCTTCGACCGGCTGACGGCGTGGATGGACCGGATGACCTCGTACTCGAGGAACGACTCGCGCGTCGGATCCAGGAACGGCAGCACCTCGCGCTCATCGACCGCGTTGACGATGACCAGTCCCAGCGTCAGCGTCCGGCCGAACTCGTCCACGCGCAACTGCGCCAGGCCGTTCGTCCGCGCCGCGTCCTCCGCCTCCGACCAGGGCTGCGGGTCCAGCCGGCGCAACGTGAGTTTCCCGCGCGATGCGCCGACCAGTTCCTCCAGGAACTCGCGGACGCGGTCCGCGTAGGCCCGGAACTGCGGCAGGTCCCGGCCGCTCTCTTCCGACCAGTACAGTTCCATCCGGACCGGCTCGTCCAGCCGGGCGAGGAGCGCCTTCGCGCCGGGCGAGAGGCTGTAGATGCGGCCCTCGGTCAGGTCGATCCGGACCCCCCGCACGACGACGCTGGAGATGAGATTGAAGCCCAGCAGCGCCGCGAGCAGCGAGAGCACGGCGACGATCGCGATGTTTCTCCGGTTGCCTCCCATGGTCAGGATGCCTTCTTCCAGTCGATCAGGATCGCGTTCAGCACGAGGAAGACCACGATGGTGGATGCGAAGAAGAGCAGGTCGCGGGCGTCGATCACGCCGCGCGACATCGACTCGAAGTGCGTGAGCACGCTCAACGATGCGATCGCGCGGACCAGCGGCTCCGCCATCCAGCCGCTGAAGAAGTCCAGCACGATGCCGAAGCCGCTCAGCAGGAAGAGGAAGCAGACGACGACGCAGAGGACGAAGGCGATGACCTGGTTCTTGGTGAGCGCCGAGAGGCACGCCCCGATCGCCAGGAACGCGCCGGCCATGAGCAGGCTGCCCAGGTACGCCGCGGCGATCACGCCGTGATCCGGATCGCCCAGCCAGCTCACCGTGATCCAGAGCGGCGTGGTCAGCGCCAGGGCGACGCCCGCGAACGCCCAGGCGGCCAGGAACTTTCCGAGCACGAGATCGCGCAGGGAGAGCGGCAGCGTCGTCAGCAGTTCGATCGTGCCGGTCCGGCGCTCCTCCGCCCAGAGTCGCATGGAGATCGCCGGCACCAGGAAGAGATAGAGCCAGGGATGGAACTGGAAGAACGGTCGCAGGTCCGCCTGCCCGCGGTCGTAGAACGCGCCCAGGTTGAACGTGAACAGCCCCGCCAGGAAGAGAAAGATCACCAGGAAGACGGCGGCGAGGGGCGTATTGAAGTACGCGCCGAACTCGCGCCGGAAGACCGCGATGGTGGTGCTCATGCGTGCCCTGCTCCGCTCGTCGCCCGCGTTCCGGCGTCCCCCGCCCGTCCCCCGCGACCGGCGCCCTCGCCGGTGGTCAGGCTGCGGAAGACATGATCGAGACGGTTGCGCTCGACCGACGCCGGCGCCTTCGCATCCAGGTCCGCCGGCGTCCCGTCGAAGACGACGCGCCCGCGATCGATGATGACCGCCCGCGTGCACACGGCGTCGACCTCCTCCAGGATATGGGTGGAGAGCACGATCGCCTTGCGCCCCGCCATGTCGCGGATGAGCGTGCGGACCTCGTGCTTCTGGTTGGGATCCAGTCCGTCCGTCGGTTCGTCCAGGATGAGCACCGGCGGATCATGCAGGATCGCCTGCGCGAGGCCGACCCGGCGTTTGAAGCCCTTGGACAGCGTCTCGACCGGCTGATCCAGCACGCCCGCGAGCTGGAGCCGCCGGACCACGCCGTCGATGCGCGAGGCCGCCTCGGCGCCGCGATAGCGCCGAGCCCGCGCGATGAACCAGAGGAACTCCCGCACCGTCATGTCCGGGTAGACCGGCGCGCCTTCCGGCAGGTAGCCGATGCGCTGCTTCGCCCCCAGCGGATCCCGTTCCAGGTCGATCCCGCAGATCCGGACGGAACCGGCCGTCGGCTCCAGGAACCCGGTGATCATGCGCATCGTGGTCGACTTCCCGGCGCCGTTCGGGCCCAGGAAGCCCAGCACCTCTCCCGGCCGCACCGCGAGATCGACGCCATCGACCGCGCGGATCGACCCGAAGACCTTTCGAAGCCCAGTGGCCTGAATGAACAGCTCGTCCGGCATGATGCCTCCGGGGTAGGGATGCGGAGCATACGCGCCCGTGCCGTGCCGTCAAGACGCGCGGGGTCCGCGACGGCGATGGCGTCCCCCGGACGGCTGACCGGATCTGCCGGCGCGAGACGCCGCCGGCATCGGCGCGGACGCGGCTTCGCCCGCGCCCTCCGCCGCGACGTCCGTCCGTGTCCGCGCTCACGCCCGCGGCGATCGTCCGCCTACGCCACCGTGCGGCGCGGAGCGCGGGCGAAGCCGACGATCGCATCCGCGATCCGGTCGAGCGCAAGAACGTGCGCCGCCGCGCCGAGCCGGATCGCCTCCCTGGGCATCCCGAAGACGACGCATGACGCCTCGTCCTGCGCGATCGTGACGGCGCCGGCATCGCGCATCGACCGCAGTCCGGCCGCGCCGTCCCCGCCCATCCCCGTCAGGATGATGCCGAGCGCCCGCGGACCGGCCGCGCGCGCCACGGAGTCGAACAGCACCTCCACCGACGGTCGGTGCCGGCAGACGCGCGGCCCGTCCACGACGCGGGCGACGAGGACGCCGTCCATCGACGCGACACGCAGGTGCCGGTCGCCCGGCGCGACCAGCACCGACCCCGGCATGATGCGGTCGCCATCCGCGGCCTCCCGCACCCGGAGCGCCGAGAGCCGGTCCAGTCGCGCCGAGAACGACCTGGTGAATCCCGCCGGCATGTGCTGCGCGATGACGAGCCCCGGCACGTCCGTCGGGAGCGATGCGAGGACGCTGCACAGCGCCTCTGTTCCGCCCGTCGAGGCGCCGATCGCGACGACCGACGGCGCCGGCCGCGCCGGACCACCTCCCGGGCGCGTTTCCACCGCGGTCGACCCGGCCGCCGGCGCATCCCGGCCCGTCGCCGGAGCGCGCACGCCGACCGCGGCACGGATCGCCTGCACCAGGCGCCGCGTGACGTCCGTCATCGTGCTGGTTCCGTCCGGCTTCCCGACCACCGCGGCCGCCCCCGCGTCCATGCACGCGCGCGCCAGCGCCTGGTCCCGTGCGGTCAGGGCAGAGACGACCACGCACGGCAGCGGACTGTGCGCCATGACGGCGCGCAGGAACGACAGGCCATCGAGGCCGGGCATCGTCAGGTCGACGGTCATCACGTCCGGGCGCAGGGCCACCACCATCTCCCGCGCGGCATACGGATCGGGTGCCTGCCCGATCACGCGGATGTCCGGCTCCCGTCCCAGCGCGGTCGAGAGCGCCGCCCGGATGGTGGCCGAGTCATCGACGATCAGGACGCGGATCGATTCGACCATCCGGAACCTCGGAAACGCGCGGCGCCGTGCCCGGACGCCGCTCAGCCCGCCTTGCGCAG
The DNA here is from genome assembly GCA_019636755.1 of Phycisphaeraceae bacterium. Taxonomy (GTDB): domain Bacteria; phylum Planctomycetota; class Phycisphaerae; order Phycisphaerales; family SM1A02; genus JAHBWZ01. The sequence continues at coordinate 238,637 of JAHBWZ010000004.1, forward strand.
GTCGACCTCGCCGGCGGAGGCGCGCGGCAGCACGCACACGTCGAGCGTGCCGAACTCGGAGACGACGCCCGCGCGGATCGACGATCGGAGGCACTCGTCGAGCGTCGGCGCATCCGCCTGCGCCGGCAGCCCGAGCCGGAACGGCTGCTCATCTCCGCCGAGCGCCAGCACGACGGATCCACCGATGATGTTCGCCAGTTCATCGATCGCCTGGCGGCCCTGCTGGCCGGGATCAACCTCCTCCGGCTCGATGCCGAGCAGGCCGGCGGCGAGTTCACGCGCGAATCCGTCGGAGGCCGCGAGCACGACGCGACCGCACTGCGGACCGGCGAAGTCGACCCGGCTCACGTACCACGGTACGGTCGCGGCACCGGCCGCGCCGTCCGTTGCGGGCTCGGCGAGGACGAACGCCGTCCGCTCCAGCGCGTCCAGGACCAGTCCGGCGAGCGCATTCGGTGTCAGGCTGCGCATACGGATTCTCCCGTCAACTGCGTGACCAGCCGTCGCAGTTCCTCCGGCTCGAACGGCTTGTGGAGGATGGCCATCGCGCCGAGCGCCCGGAGGCGATCCAGCCGTTCGCGATTGACTTCGGTACTCACGACGATGATGCGTACCCCGCGCGCGACCTCCGGACGGCTGCGGAGTTCCGCGGCGAACCGCTCGCCGTCCATGACCGGCATGTTCAGGTCCAGGAGCACCAGGTCCGCCGGGTCCTGCTCCAGGGAGGCGAGCGCCTCGACACCGTTGCCCGCCTCGCGGATGCGATCCGTCGCGATCCCGGCGATGCCGACGGCCTTGCGGATCGCGCGGCGGAGAATGGGCGAGTCATCCACGATCAGGACCGAGAGGCTCATGCGATGTGCTCCTTCCGATGCGCCGAGGCGATCGCGGGTTCGAGTTCCACGACCGTGCTCCAGGTCCGCGCGATCTCCTGCTCGATCACGATGCGATCGAGCCGGAGGGACTCGCGGACTCTCCGGTCGAGCCGCTCCTGCAGTCCGTCATCGCCGATGCCGAGCCCCGCCCAGTGTGCGACCGCGTCCGCCGCGTGCACGACATCGATGGTGGGATCCGCGGCGGCACCCTCGGCCGGCGGATGATGGTGCCAGCGGACAATGGACGCGACCCGCGCAGGAAGCCCCCACGCCTCGACGAGGAGCGCGCCGATCTCGGCGTGGTCGAATCCGTACGCTTCGCGCTCGGTCTCCGAGAACGAGGCGCCCTCGGTCATGCGCGCGAGAATCCGGTCGACGTATCCGGCACCGAGGGCCTCCTCCAGGGCCAGTTTCCCGATGTCCCGCAGCAGGGCGCCGACGTAGCAGAGGTCGGTATCCGCGCCGTTCGCGCGCCGCGCGAGTGACTCCGCGGCCACGGCGCCGCCCAGCGCGCCGGCCCAGAGCGCACCGCGCTCCAGGCCCCACCCCGCCGCCCCCCGGCCGAGCACGGCCCTCGACTGCGCCTCGACACCGATCCGGAAGAGCCGCCGGATACCGAGCCGGATCACGCTCTCCCGCAGCGAGAACACCCGCCCCGGCGCCCCGAACCGCGCGGAGTTGGCGGCCTTCAGCACTGCGAGCGTCAGCGCCTCGTCGCGGGCGACGACGCGCTCGATCTCATCCATCCGGGCCTCCGGCCGGTGCAGCAGCGCGGAGAGCTGGACCACGGACGCCGGCATGGGCGGCAGGTGCGAGAGCTGATCGATGATTGCGGCTACGCCGACCACAGGACACGCTCCTCACTCCGATTCCGGATCGTGACGCGCCCGCCGGCCATGCTGAGCACCAGCGTGCGGCTGATGGTTCCCCCGGTCTCCTCGGCCGCGAGCAGGACCCCGTTCTTCCAGAAGATCCTGCGCACGAGCGTCCGGTTCCGATGACCGATCCGGAACTGCCCGTCATCCGAGAGGAGTTCCGCCCCGCCCGCCGCGCAGACGACCAGACGCTCCTTCCGGGCGCCGAGCGCGTAGACCGCGTGAAAGAGCGCGGGGATCCCGGTATCGCCGAACATTGCAGGATTCGCGGCGGCCTTCTCCGGGTTCAGCGACGACATCGGGAGCATGAAGTGCAGCATGCCGCCGACCCGTGCGACCGGGTCGAAGAGCGTGACGCCGATGCAGGAGCCCAGTGCGAAGGTGATGAGTTCGGCGGCAGGGTCGCAGGAAGTGCGCGCATCCGCCACGCCCACCACGATCCGCGCGCCGGTGCCCTCCGTCATCCGCGCGGGAACCGCGGAGATGCCGCCCATGACTCGTCCCTGCGTCCGGCTCAATCCTGCTCCTCGATGGGAAGTGCGTTCAGGTCCTGAAGATCGACGCCTGCGCCTGCCTCAGCGACGGATGAAGGCCCGCGAGCGTCTCGGCGCTTCCGACCGCGATGATCCCGCCCGGCCTCAGCATGCTGCAGAAGCGTGACACCAGGTGCTCCCGCTCCGGCGCGTCGAAGTAGATCATCACGTTCCGGCAGAAGATCACGTCGAACGGCCCGCGCATCGGCCAGGCGTCCATGAGATTCAGTCGCGCGATCGAGACCAGGGAACGCACCCTGGGCACGACCTCCCAGGCGCTCCCGGTCCCGCCGCGGCCGATGGGGCGGAACCAGCGCCGGACGATGTCCGGCGGCAGCGACTCCAGCTCATCCGCGGCGTAGATGCCGCGGCGCGCCGCGGCCACGGCGCTGTTGGAGAGATCCGTGGCGAGGATCCGGACATCCCACGCATCCATCGGGGAGAGCGACTCCAGCGCACTGATCGCCATCGAGTACGGCTCGCACCCCGTGGAGCATCCGGCCGACCACAGGCACACCCGGCGCCCGGGCAGCGTCAGCGCCCCGCGGCTCAGCGGCGTCCAGAGTTCCCGCTCGAGGAACTCGAAGTGCGCCGGGTCCCGGAAGAAACTGGTGACGTTCGTCGAGAGGATGTCGAAGAAGACGAGCAGGTCCTCCTCGCCCGCGGACCGGTCGAGATGGTCCAGGTAGGCATCGACATCCGGAAACGAGGACGACGCACGCACGAACGATGCGAGCCGGTTCGTGACGAGCGGCAGCTTGCGCGGCGTGAGGTTCAGCCCCCACCGCCGCCGGGCGAGCTGCGCAATCCGTTCGAACTGTCGATGTTCGATCTCTCGCATGGCCATCGATCGATCCGCGTGCCTGTCATCGGCGGTCGTGCCGGCCGCCATGAAGTCCCTCCGGTGGTTCCGCGCGCCGGAACGTCCGGTATCCGCTCAGAAGGATGCCAGCGTCTCCTCATCGTCGAAAGGAATCGCCTTCCGCGCCGCGGTCGGGGCACCGGTGGACCGGCGCCGACCGGACGGTCCGTCTGTGCCGGTCGCGCCGGATCGGGGACGCCGGACCGGCGCCCCGTGCGTTCCGGCACGATCCGCGGAGGGCAGTTCCGGCGAGCACAGCGCGCCGCGTGCGCGCCCGCCCTCGCGATCCGCGCTGACACGGAACTGCGTCACGAGATCGCGGAGCAGGGCAACCTGTGCGGCGGTCTGCTCTGCGCTGGACGCCAGTTCCTCTGCGTTTCCGGCATTCTGCTGCGTGACCCGGTCCAGGCGGCCGACACCGTCGTTCACCTGGCCGATGCCCGCCGCCTGCTCGGCCGCGGCGGACGCGATCCCCGCCAGCAGCGCGTTCACCTCGTTCGTCCCGGCCGCGATCTCCTCGAGCGCGTGCCCCACACGGTCGGCAATCTCCACGCCGTTGTCAGCGCGCTTCACCGACTCGTCGATCATCTCCGCCGTACTCCGCGCCGCATCCGCCGAGCGCCGCGCGAGATTGCGGACCTCCTCGGCCACGACGGCGAAGCCCTTCCCCGCCTCGCCGGCGCGGGCGGCCTCGACGGCGGCATTGAGCGCCAGCAGGTTGGTCTGGAACGCGATCTCGTCGATGACGCGGATGATCTTCGAGATCTCCGCCGCGGACTGCCTGATCCCGCCCATGGCCGCGGCCAGATGCCGCATTTCCTCCTGGCCGCGATCCGCGGAACGCTTCGCGCCGGCGGAGAGTTCATTGGCCCGCCGTGAGTTGTCGGCGCTCTGCTGCGTCATCGCGGACATCTGCTCCAGCGACGCGCTGATCTCCTGGAGGCTGGATGCCTGCTCGGAAGCACCGTCCGCCAGCGACATGCTGGCACTGGCGATCTGACCCGCGCCGGCGTCGATCTCCTCGGTCGCACTCCGCACGCGGCCGACGACATGCTCCACCGTGTCCACGAACCTGTTGAACCACGTGCCGAGTCGACCGATCTCGTCGGCCGATCGGACGTCCACGCGCTGCGTGAGGTCGCCGTCACCCTGGGCGATGTCGCGGATCCGATCGACCAGCGACCCGATGGGACGCCCCAGGATCGCGCGGAGCAGCAGGATGAAGTACAGCCCGGCGCCGATGCCGAGCGGGACGGTCCAGAGGATGCCGTTCGCGATGAGCCCGGCCACTTCCCGGTCGACCGGTGCCAGCGGCATCACGACGTGGAAACTGCCGTGCATCTGCCCCACGCGCCAGCCCTCCATCGGGAACCCCAGGACATCCCGACCGTCTGCGTTCTCCGGACCGGGCACGCCGTGGCAGCTCATGCAGTCCTGCGTCAGCCGGATAGCGCGCATGTAGTGCAGGCTGTTCGAGTCGCGGTCGATCCGCGAGAGCACCTCGGATCCGTTCGATGCGACCTGCGCGGCGAGATCCCGGAGCATCGTCGCCTCGAATGAACCCGGCGCCGGCTCGTGCCGGCGGTTCCGCGCCTCGAACGACGTGACCCGGAAGTCGATCCCCTCCGACTCCGCCGCCCGCTGCGCGGTCGTCCAGCCGAACACGATGGGAATCGTCCCGAACGCGCGGGCCTCCGCGTACGGTCGTCCCGCCGCGCGGATCTGCTTCAGTTCCGCGTGCAGCGCGTCGGCATCGAAGACGCCCCGCTCCTGGAGGTCCCGCGCGCGGTTCTTCGCCTCGTCCGCGACCGCGACGAACGCGGCGGCGCGGCCGATGTACGCGATCTCCCGGTCGTGCCGGAATCGCTTGATGTAGACGAAGGAGTTCACGGCCACGACGACCGCGAGGATGAACATCGAGGCGACGGTGATCCGGATCCCCAGTCCGAGCGACTTGATCCTTGCCATCATGATGCAGGGCTCCACGGTCAGGACGGGGTGTATCACCGGCCGGCGGACGCGGAACCGCCGGAGCATGCCGGCGCTCCGTGCCCGCCGGTCCCGCCAGCGGGGACCCGACGTCGGGCCGACAGTGCCGCGCATCACGGGGGCCTATCGACGGCGAACGCCGGTCGGCCCAGCCCGATCGCAGGACGGGCTGGCCGGGCCGGGCCGGTCGCGCCGTCTGTGCGGCCCGGTGGACGTGCACCGCGCGACGGTCGGGCCGGACCCGCGGCGCTGCCGCCACAGCGCGGTGCACCTGCCCGCCCCTGCATCGTGTACAACGCCACCATGTCGATTCGAACCGCACCCTTCCGTTCACCGCCCGCCGCCCCGTTCCGTCCGCTCCACGTGATGGCGGCGACCACCGCGCTCGCGGTCGGTGCCGCTGCTTCGGTCGCAACTGCCCAGAGTGCCGCGCATCCGCCGGCCAACGGCATGCGGACCGCCGATCTCCGCGCCCATGCGCTCACCGGTGCCACCGTGATCACGGGACCGGGCGAGCGGCTCGAGAAGGCGACGATCGTGGTGCGCGACGGTCTCATCGATGCCGTGGGCGTCGACATCGCCATTCCGCCCGATGCCCGCCTCTGGCCCGCCGACGATCTGGTCATCTACGCCGGCTTCATCGATGCCGCACTGCTCATCGACGCGGAGGACATGCCGGAGTCCGGCGGGCGCCATGCGAACCCGTCGATCCGCGCCGAGCGTCGCATGGCGACGCAGCCCGTCATCCCCGAGGCGCAGCGGACGGCCCTGCGCGCGCTCGGCTTCACCACCGCCGCGGTGCATCCGTCGCGCGGCATCCTCCGCGGTGACGGCGCCGTGATCCTGCTGGGCGACGAGACCCGCATCCTCATCGAGCGCTCATTCGCCTCGGCGGGCTTCGACCGCACCGGCGGAGGCTACCCCGGCTCGCTCATGGGCTCGATCGCGCTGCTTCGGCAGACGTTCGCGGACGCCGCGTGGTACCGCGACGCGCTGCTGGCCTGGAGCGAGCACCCCGATCGCAATGCGCCGCCCGCGCCGCAGGAGTCGCTGGCCGCGCTGTCGAATGTCGTCCGCGGCGCGCACACCGTCCTGTTCGACGCCGCCGATGAACTCAACGCGCTGCGCGCCGGCGCAATCGCGCGGGAGTTCGGCCTCCGGATCGCGGTCCTCGGGAGCGGGACGGAGTTCCGGCGCCTCCCGGAGATCGCGGCGCTCGGTGCACCGTTCATCGTGCCGCTCCAGTACCCGGAGGCGCCGAACGTCGCCTCCGTGCACGGGGCAGAGTCCGTCTCGCTCCGCGATCTCCAGACGTGGGAGCAGGCACCGACCAATCCGCGACGACTGAAGGAGGCGGGCGTCGAGTTCGCGCTGACCTCGCATCGCCTGCGGAACCGGGCGGACTTCCATCGCAATCTCCGGGACGCCGTCCGGCACGGTCTCACCGAGGACGACGCGCTTGCCGCCGTCACCACGACACCGGCCCGGATGCTCGGCATCGATCGACTGACCGGCACGATCGCGCCGGGCATGATCGCGAACCTGGTGGTCATGGAGCAGGGACTCTTCGCGGAGAACGGCAAGGTCCGCGACCTCTGGATCGCGGGACGCCGATTCGAGATCAATCGTCCATCGCCCCCCGCCATCACCGTCGCGGGCGTTCTGCGGACGGATCTCGGCCACGCGCTCCCCTTCCGGCTGGACACGGGCAAGTCAACGGCGGAGATCCGACGCAGCGCCGAGGAACGCCGGACGGTCCGGGCGAAGACGGTCACGCGCAAGGGCGAGGTCGTCGAACTGCTCATCGACGCGGCGCCGTTCCATCGCGCGGGCAGCGCGCCGCTTCCGGGCTACGTCCGCCTGACGGGCACGTGGGCCGCCGATCGCCTGGCCGGCACCGGCGTCATGCCGAACGGCGTCCGGTTCACGTTCGACGTGGAGCCCGGTCCGTTCGAGGCGGGCCCCGACGAGAACGACGCCGCGCCCGCGGGGCGCGGCGCGGGACGACGGCGCGGCCGCGACGGGGGAGACGGCGCCGCACCGACGGCGCCGACCGGCGCACCGGCGCCGAAGCCCGATGACGGCATCTCCGGCACCTGGAATCTCCTCGCCCGCGTGGAGATGCTTCCGGATCCGCTGCCCATCACGCTCGAACTGGTCCGCAACGCGGACGGTTCGATCTCCGGCACCGCGACCGCGATGGAGAACCCGGCGGAGATCAGCGGCGGCACCTTCGATCCGGCGACCGGCGCGCTGAACCTCGCGTTCACCGGCGGCACGGGCATGGCGACGACGCTCACCGGGACCGCGCGGAACAACCGGTTCGAGGGCACCAGCACCGCCGGTCGCTTCACGGCGACGCTGACCGGTGAGCGCATGAGCGACGATGCCGGCGACCGCGGCGAGTCGCCCGCGGCGAAGGACGACGTCTTCGAACTTCCGCCGGACCATCTTCCGCTGCCGCTCGGCGCCTACGGCGTCAGCGCCCCGGCGACGGCGGGCTTCGTGCTCTTCCGCGGCGCCACGCTCTGGACCGCCGGACCGGACGGCATCATCCGCGGCGGCGACCTGCTCATCCAGGATGGCCGCATCGCGTATGTCGGACCGGCACGGACGTGGACCTTCCCGGGCGGCACCGGACCCGAGGTGATCGACGCCGCGGGCCTGCACATCACGCCCGGGCTCATCGACTGTCACAGCCACACCGGCATCTCCGGCGGCGTCAATGAAGGCACGCAGGCGAACACCGCCGAGGTGCGCATCGGCGACGTCATCAACCCGGACGACGTCAACTGGTACCGGCAGCTCGCCGGCGGCCTGACCGCCGCGAACCAGCTGCACGGATCCGCCAACCCGATCGGCGGGCAGAACAGCGTGGTGAAACTGCGCTGGGGCGGCACGCTGGAATCGATGCGGATTCCCGACGCCAGGCCCGGCATCAAGTTCGCGCTGGGCGAGAACGTGACGCGATCGACGACCCGGTATCCGAACACCCGCATGGGCGTGGAGACGTTCATCCGCGATGCGTTCACGGCCGCCGCCGAGTACGACGCCGCACGAACGCGCTACGCCGCCCTGCCCCCGGGCGAACGCACGCGGCGCACCCCGCCGCCCGTCGATCACGAACTGGACGCGCTGGTGGAGATCCTCCGCGGAGAGCGCATCATCCACTGCCACTCCTACCGGCAGGACGAGATCCTCATGCTCATCCGGCTGGCGGATGACTTCGGCTTCCGCATCGGGACGTTCCAGCACGTGCTGGAAGGCTTCAAGGTGGCGGAGGCGATCGCCGCCCACGGGGCCGGGGCGTCGTCGTTCAGCGACTGGTGGGCGTACAAGGTGGAGGTCATGGACGCCATCCCGCACAACGGGACGCTCCTTGCCCGCGTCGGCGCGAACGTCTCGTTCAACTCCGACTCCAACGAACTGGCGCGGCGCATGAACACGGAGGCGGCAAAGGCCGTGCGCTACGGCGGACTCGATCCGCACGAAGCCCTGCGCTTCGTCACGATCAACCCCGCGTGGCAACTGGGCATCGACCATCGCACCGGATCCCTGGAGGTCGGGAAGGATGCGGACCTGGCGGTCTGGTCCGCCGATCCGCTCAGCACGTACGCACGCTGTCTCCAGACCTGGGTGGATGGCGCCCGCCTCTTCGATCACGAGGTCGACCGCCGGATGCAGGCCGAAGCGGCGGCGGAACGGGACCGGCTCATCCAGAAGGCGCTCGCCCGCGCGCACGGCCGCCCGCAGACACCGCAGGACGGCGAGACGGGCGCTGGTGATGATGCGGCGGCCCCCGAGTCACCGGAGGACGCGCTGTGGGCCCACCTGGACGACGACGCCCGCCGGTGGATGGAGGAACAGGTCCGCCTGGGGCGCGATCCGCTTGCCTGCATGCCCGGCGACTGCGGCTGCGCGTGGCCCGTCTTCGGGATGCGGCCATGATGATGTCGACGACGACGACGACGACGACGGTCCCACCCCCGCGCCGGTTGCCGATGCACCGCACGCACCCCGCGCCCTTCCGATCACCCGATCCGCACGACACCGCGACCACCGACATGACCGCACCGCACCATGATCGACCGGGCCGACGCCGCCGATGTTCCGCGATGATGCGCCCCGGCGGCGTCCTCGGCCTGCTCCTCCCTCTCCTGTTCCTCTCGCTCGGACCGGCGGCATCGCCCGCGTCCGCGCAGTCGCGACAGATCCCGGCGCCCGCGCAGAGCCGCCCCGTCGTCCTGCACTCCGCGACGATCCATCCGGTCTCGGGCCCGACGATCACGGACGGCTACATCGTCTTCGAGGACGGCGTCATCACCGCCATCGGCGCCGGCGCCTGGCCGACACCGTTCCGCGCCGAACTGCTCGACGCCGGCGGACTGCACGTCTATCCCGGCCTGATTTCCGCGGACACGCAGCTGGGCCTGACGGAGACGGCGTCGGTCAGCGTCACGATCGACACGTCGGAACTGGGCGACATGACGCCGGAGGTCCGCGCCGCCGTCGCGGTGAATCCCGACAGCGACCTGCTCCCGGTCACGCGCTCCGCCGGGATCCTCACCGCCGCCACGCTGCCCTTGAGCGGCACGATTTCCGGCCGCGCCTCGCTCATCCGGATGGACGGGTGGACGTGGGAGGACCTCACGATCGATCCGGAGTGCGGCCTCGTGCTCAACTGGCCGCGCACCGAGCCCATCTCCGCGCGGTGGATGAACCGACCGTCCGCGCAGCAGCGCACGGAGATCGAGCAGGAACTGCGGAAGATCGACGACTTCTTCGACGATGCCGAGGCGTACTTCCGCGCCAAGGCAACAGAGAATGGCGCCGAGACGCGCACAGATCTCCGCTTCGAGGCGATGCGCGAGGCGATCGCCGGGCGCATGCCGATCTACATCCGCGCTTCGTCCGCGGGACAGATCGAGTCCGCGGTGGCCTGGGCGATCCGCCGCGGCCTCTCCATCGTGATCGTCGGCGGACACCAGGCCGATCGCGTCACGGACCTGCTCCGTCGTCACAGCATCCCGGTGATCGTGGGCGGCACGCACCGCCTGCCCGACTTCCGCCACGACGCCCACGACCGTCCCTTCCGTCTTCCCGCGGCGCTGCACGAGGCCGGCATCCGCTTCTGCATCGCCTCCGGCGTCGAGACGGCGCACGAACGCCAGTTGCCGCACGTCGCCGCCACCGCCGCGGCCTACGGCCTGCCGAAGGACCTCGCGCTCCGGGCCGTCACCCTCTCCGCCGCCGAGATCCTGGGCGTCGGCGAACGCCTGGGCTCGCTGGACGTCGGCAAGTCCGCCACGCTGATCGTCACCACCGGCGACCCGCTGGAGATCATGACGGACGTGCTGGTCGCATACATCGACGGCCGGCGCCTGGACCTGGGCGACCGGCACAAGATGCTGTACCACAAGTACGCGGAGAAGTACCGAAGGCTGGGGGTGCTGGGGGAGGAGTGAGGTGAGGAGCCGCTGGGGGAGGATGCGATGTCAGCCGCAGCGGTCCTGGCCGGTTCGTGGCGCGAGACGTTTGATACGGTCATCGCTTCTGCGGAGGTCCGGCTGACGGTGTGTTCGCCGTTCATTTCGGGGTTCGGGGTGAGCGCGGTTCAGTCGGCCAGGACGGGGCGGTCATGTCTGCTCCCTTCTACCGGCACTCTGCTGGTCCGCGGAACGTGTCAATGCGGCTGAGGCGCGCCGGCTCATGATGCGAGCACTCGCTTCAGGCGAAAGCGGTGCGTCTCGCTGCTACACGCCGTCATACCGCAACGTGGGTGAGAATCGCCGCGACCTCCGCCGCACCCATCTCCGACGGATGCCGCCATCCAGAGGGTCCGGGGTGAAAGCGCAGAACGCCATGATCCATCCCAAGCAGGTCCGTTCGGTGCGGGGGGGAGTAGTGCTTCCGTCGAATCACCGCCGTGAATTGCTCCCGGAGCGTCATGGTGGGCGACGATACTGCCGGCTGAAGCCCAGGTGCCGGACCGCAGCCAAAGGGCCCCGGGGTCAGTCTGCAGCCTTGCTCGAACCGGTGCCGCCCCAGTTCTTCAATCCGCCCCTCTCTGCGCATATCCCCCTCGATCGCCATGTTCTGCGGAAAACCAGTTAACATGGTCGCAGGACGGTGGTATGGGGAATTCCGCAGAATCAATGGTTCGGCGAGGTGAAACATGAGCGCACCGGTTCATCGTGATCCGCAGTCCGCTTGGCGGCATTTGTGCGCGTTGGGCGGCCTTGAGCTCGACGGGCGAGACGAGGGCCTCGACGAGCGCATCCTCAACCGTCTCGACCCCCGGGCACATTCGCTTGAGCAGGCACTCGCCGCGGCCGACATGGCGTCATTTGTCCGAGCATTCTTTGAAGCGATTCATCCGTACGTCGCCATGTTCCGGGATATCCTGGATTTCTTCGAGCACGCCGACGCAACGCGCGGAGAATCCCAATGGACGCTTCAAGTTGATGACATTGATCTCGGTCTGCAGCACTTTCGGGAATGGCTAGCCACGTGGGATGGCATCGCCAGGACGGCGGTAACTGTTCCGGCCATTGACGCGAAGGCCGTGTGGCAATTGTGGGGGGTCTTGCAGGAACGGCAGGCAGTCCAGGATCAGATCCAAAAGTCATTCCAGAACAAGCCGCTCACCATTTCGAATGACGCTCGGCAGTGGGTTTCCGCCTACAAGCAAGGAACCTACTTGCCATTGCCAAAATCTCTGAGCCCATCACAATGCCCACCCGCGTTGGCCAAGGCCGCGTCGATCGCCCTTGGTGTGTTGCAACGATTACTGGATCAAGGGCTGACGCCGGCCGCTCTCAAGGACCAATACGACAAGCACCGTCGGGATGTCCACGCCCGCGAGGGCCACAACATCTACGACCCCTCTGACGGCTTTGACCTCTGGACCATTGCGCAACATGAGACCGACCATTGGTTGCGATCATTCGTCGTCGCCTTGTCCGCGGCTTCGCAGCTGCTGAAATCTGAATTGACTGCGGTAGGCAAGGAGCTCGACGCAATCACTGACCGGTTTCCCATGCGGCCCGTGCAGGTCAATGTGACCGTCGGGGATCTTGAGTCGGTTCTGTCGTTGCCGGTTTGGGAAAAGCGGTTCGACCTCTATTCGGTCTGGATCGCCACGGAGGTCATTCGTGCCCTGAAGGGACATGACGTCGAAATCCATCACGATCATGGTCGGATTGCGTTCGCCTTCAATGAGACGACATTGGCCACAATTCACTCGTCGCCCGGCCCGTTCAAGCTAATCAGTGAACGCCGAATCCCGCTAGCGAACCCACGCGGCGAGGGCCGAAAGGGAGGAGTGCAGCCAGACCACGGGCTCTGGACTACGAAGGACGGAAGAGAAGTTTGCAAGATGGTGATCGAGGTCAAACACTACAAGAACTCGTCCAAGGCCAAGTTCGTCGATGTGTTTGAGGATTATGCCCGCGCGCTGCCGGACGGGCACATCTACCTCGTCAATCACGGCCCGGTCGGTCTTGCCCTATCGGAGGTGTCCAGGACGATTCGCAATCGTTGCAACGCCATCGGCCACCTGACCTCGTCGAATAGTGAATCACGCGAAGAGCTCGCGTCTGCCGTCCGGAAATGTGTTGGCGAGCCGATCCCGCGCTGGCCGGCCGCCACCGAGCCCCTGAACTCCTCAAAGGTCCTCTTGGTCGACGTCTCCGGCTCGATGACTACTACCATGCGGTCTGAGGCCATGCATTCGTTTGTTCGCCTTCTCGCCGAAAAGGAGTTGCCCGCGAAGCTCGTGGCAGCCGACCAAGAGATAATCGGCGCATGGGACACCGGCAAAGCTGGTTTTGAAGAACTACTTCGCTTGGAAGGAGGCTCCACCGAGCTGAGCCAACCTGTCGCGGAACTGTTGAAGACTCATGAATCCGTCCTGCTCATTACGGACGGAGAAGGAGCAGCGACCATTCAAGGCGTCAATGTGACGCCGCATACGGCGCAGGCCGTGGCGCCGCCCGGCATTGAAGTTCATCTTTGCAGAAAGCGATGATCAGTACCACAGACCCCGGGCGCGACCTGCGCGGGAAGCAAGAGGATTCCACTCCGGTTCGTCGCCGACAGTCGCTTAGACTCGGAGTATTTGTGAGCGTAGCCGCCGAACAAGGGGATGAAGGCGAGCGGGGGCAAGGTCGGTTGCCGGTAGCGACGTCATCCCGTCCCCGCCGCCTTATCCCAGTCGTTAGGCATCGCAAAGGAGGGGCTCGTGGCTTACGACAAGAAGGCGTGGCGATCAAGGATCGGTGAACGTACCGATCTCTCGTGTCAAGTCGTCCATCTCACTCGCGATACCAGCCAGGCCAAGGTGGTTGACGTGCTCTACAACATCGCGTCATCAAGCCGACTTCTTGCGAGTCAGCCCACGTCAGGCTTCATTTGCGGCAATCGTCCAGCAGTGTGCTTCCAAGACGCACCTCTCGTCAGCATCTGTCAGAACGTGTACTACGAGCAGAAGTATCGCAAGGCCAATCCAACGGCCAAGATGCGTTATCTAGCCTGTGGCATTGCGCTGCCAAAGGAGTACGTCTATCGGAAGGGCGCTCGCCCGGTGCTCTATGACAGGACCATCGATGCAAAGAGGATCCTGCCGAAGGACGAATGGTGGCGCATCGTCAACTTTGACTTGTCGGATGACGCATCCTTCATCGACTGGACACACGAGAGAGAGTGGAGAGCGCCAGGTGACTTCGAGTTCGACCTCGGTGAGGCCACTCTCTTGTTTGTCAATCATGGCACGTTGAAGTGCTTCGCCAAGATTTGCGAATCAAAGTCGTCTGATTGCCTACTTCAGGCGAAAGGCATCGTCGTCATGGACAACCTCCTATTCTGAGGCGGGTCGAGCGACGCCTATTGACCTTTGAATAATCCTGTGACGGCATCAGAGGGGCAGTCGCGCATGGTTGAAGAAGGATCGAAGGAGCTGTTGAGAGCGAGATGTCCGTCGGAAGGAGTCGACGACTTCGTGACCGAGTGCCGTGATGTTGTCCGGGATGTAGTTGGCCAGATCGGTGTACTTGGCCCGATTCCACACCTGCTCATCGGGGTTGAGATCTGGCGCGTACGGTGGCAGCCACTCGAAGTGGATGCGGTCGCCGTAACGCGCTCGCAGTTCCCTTGCGGCAGCGCGATGGACGTTGAGCCGATCGAGCACGACCACGAGTCGGCGACGCGTCCGGCGAAGCAACCATGCCATGAACGCGGCGAAGTGTTCGGTCCTGACATTGTGGGTGAGGACATCGAAGTAGAGGCCGAGCCGGCGCGAACGCGGCGAGACGGTGATCGCGGAGATTGCCGAGAGTCGGTCGCGCCGATCCCAGGTCCGATGAATGGGCGTCTGACCTCGTGGCGCCCGCGACCGACGCACGGTCGGCTGGAGCATGAAGCCGGAATCGTCGACAAAGGCGATCGTGCTACGGGTTCGCCGCGCGCTTTCTTTACGCGCGGCCACTCGACCTGACGCCACGCGACAACTGCCGCGTCGTTGCGCTCGCGTGCCAGACGCTCGGGCTTCTGGCATGACCAGCCCATGCGCCGAAGCACATGCCAGACTCCGGACGGATCGAACGTCACGCCGAAGCGTCGTTCGATCACCTCGGCGACCCGTTCGAGCGTCCAGAGTTCCGTCGGGAACCCGAGTTTGCGCGGACCACGCAGCAGGAGCTTGGCGAGTTGCTCGGTCTGGCGATCGTTCAGCTTCCTTGGTCGGCCGGGGTGACGCTTCTGCTTCAGACCGTCCTCGCCGCGCTCCCGCCGCTTCTTCGCCCAGGTTGCGACCGACGAGTGCGCGACTCCGAGCATCCTCGCGACCTCGGCCTGGGTGTGTCCCTTGTCGAGCAACGACATCGCCCGGAATCGTCGACGCTCCGCGTCGTTCTGTGAAAGACGTCCTGTCATGAATGCCGATATCGTCCATTGACAGCGAGTCGCGCCACATTTCACTGGTCAATAGTGGCACTGTCGATCCGGAGTACCTGAGCTCAGTGACTTGGCCGGCGTCGGACCGCGAGGATCCACATGGATGGAAGGGGCACTTGAGGGAGGCATCGAGGAGACTTGCGAGGGGTGAAGCTGGAACGGCGCTCGTCCTTGCTCGGAATGCGCGGCACCTATGGTGGCGTGCCGACTGGCGATCAGGGCGGAATGTGATTCGAGAGACATCAACGGTTCTGTCTGCGGCATACGGATCCCTCCATCGGCAACACCTGGCCGCACGTGTCGTCAGTCGCACAGACTGGGCGCTTGAGCATGTCCGATGATCGAGTGGTCCGCCTCCGCCCAACGTTCCGAAAAGGGGTTATTCTCGGGGAGCTTTCACGACCGCCGCGAACTCGCGGCGGTCGTGTGGTTTACGGCCAAGTCCGGAGCCGTGACATCGGGCTGATCGCGTCAATCTCCCGCAGTTGCGGGCGTTTCTGACCTCCAGCCCCGAGCCGCCGCGCTCTCGGTTCCGAAGCCGAATCTCGGGGTCCGAGCGCAACCGTCACGGTTCCTCTCGGGCCACCGAGCGCAACCCTCTCGGACTCTCGCGCTCTCTGGTTGACACCTCGCGTGAGGTTAACAGCAGGGTTCCTCTCGGGGGCCTTTCATGGGGGCACGGTTGCGCTTTCGGCGAGGCCACTACGCCGGGCCGTCAAGGCTTCGAAACACCGATGGATGCCCATGTCGCGGGCGATCACGCCCACCTTCAGAGATGCGGCCACGGTGGCCGCTGCTTGTACTTCTCGGGGTGGGCCTTCACGTAGTCCATCGCCCGATTGAACTCTTTCGCGATGTTGCCAACCGAAGACTCGCCCGTTGGCTTTGATCTCCATGCCCTGCGAGGCTGCGGCGGTTTACCCCACGCCTTCTCATACATCCTGCATATGAGCGATGAAGTCGGAGGCACGAGCAGCTCAGGGGCAGGCTCGCCGTCGGACGATCGCAACGCCTCCAGCCGATCAGCCTCTTTCTCAAGTGCAGTCCGAAAGTCGGTAGCGAGCACGAACTGCTGGTCAGCCTCGATCAACAGCGGCGCCAATCGACCATGGGTTCCCTCGTCGCCCGAGATGAAGATCGGCGCGAACGGCAGGTAGAGCAGATACTCCACATCGACGCGGTTGGTGGCGCGAGTGCCGACAAGTCCGCTCCCGAGAGCGAGGTAGAAGGTCAGGAAGGTGCGAATGCAGTGTCGCGAGAACCTCGCTTGGGACTGCCACGTCGAAGCGCGCACCCCTGTCCATCGCTTGAGCAATTGACGCTGCTTCTCGCGATCCGTCGTGATCTCCTCCACGAGAAGCGTGAGGAGAAAATACTGCAGGCTCGGGTCGGTGAGCACCTTGTCGACGATCGACTTGAGCTCGTCGAATGTCTCGGCTGGTTGGCGAGCAGGGCCGAATCGGCGCTTGAATGTGTTCAGGTCGATTGCCTTTGTTAGCCGGCGCCAGGCTTGGGCGTATTCGGCGTCCGAGGGCGTCCACTCGCCAACCTGCCAGCGCAGGAGAGCATCAGCCTCGGGTTGCTGATCGATCGGGGCGACGTAACCACCGGACGGCATGGGAACGCGGTGGGCGCCGTCCACCATCGCCCGTCGGTTGCCAGCGGACGGATACTTGTCGAGACGGTACCCCGACAACTCTCCCAGGCAGACTTTTCTCCAGTCCATCGTGACGATCGAGTCGAACGGATGGGCCTTCGTCGCCAGCGCCCGCACCTTGGTCTCGTCACACCGCCCCAACCGTGCCTTCTCAATGTCACCGCACACCTCCCATACGAGGATCGGCGTCACGACGGTATAGAAGTGGTCCGACTGCACGCGGAGCGCGCGGTCACCGATCGACTCCACCGCCGACTTGTCGAGGATGATGGAAGGTCCCATGCCGCCATTATCCTCCGGCTGCCACGATCTGCGCAACTCCGCCCTGCCGTCGCGTAGGTATCCAGTAGGCGGCTGCGGTTAACAGCCGCTCCTGAACCCCGAGCACAACCCACGACCACGGATGGTCGCGCGTTCAACGCTCCCGCAAGGAGTCCGCGATGTCGCTGCGCCTCGATCACGACGATCCCGAAGGTATGTCTCCCGCCGAGCGCCGCGACGAGGTCGCGAGCATTTTGGCCCGTGGCATCCTCCGCCTCCACGGCCGCATCGTTGGCGACTTCGACGATCCAGAGAATCTCGCCGAGTCCGCGCCGACATGCCTTGATCTCTGCGCCACCTCACGCCCTGATCGTCCCCCATCCTGAAGTTGGGGTTAACGGCTCGGAAATGCAGCGATGACCGAGACCAGAAAGGAGCGAAGCGTGGCGTTAAACGTCGGACGGTTGATGAGCGAGCTCGAGCGCATGACGGTGACCGAACTGCGGCGGCGCTCCGCCGAGGTCTTCGGCGAGGAGACGCGCTCGTATCACAAGGCCTACCTCGTGCGGCGGATCGCGTGGCGGGTGCAGGCCAACGCCGAGGGCGATATCGCGGAGCGCGCGCGGCGGCTGCGCGAGCAGGCGCTTGCGATTGCCGATGACGCCGATCTGCGGATGCGGGCACCCGGCCCCGCGCGGCCGCCCGGCCCGGCGTTCCTCGCGGCGCAGACACCCACGAGCGCGACGGCGGCGCTCCCGGCCGCCAGCGACGGTCGGCTCCCGATGCCCGGTGCTCTGCTGACCCGCGAGTACCGAGGCCGGACGATCCGCGTGCGCGTGCTGCCGAAGGGCTTCGACTACGAGGGCACGATCTACCGCTCGCTCTCGGCGGTCGCGCAGGTGGTCACCGGCGCGCACTGGAACGGCTCCCTCTTCTTCGGGCTTGAGAAGCCGCGGTCCGAGGAGGCCACCCGATGAGCCGATCCCGCCCGGCCCCGGCCCGCACCTCCGCCGCCACAGTCCGCTGCGCCATCTACACCCGCAAGTCGAGCGAGGAAGGCCTTGAGCAGGAGTTCAACTCCCTCGACGCCCACCGCCCGACCTTCTGGACGTGCGTCGACTCCGCCGGGCGCTTCCTGGACACCGGCTGGAAGGACCCCGGCATCCTCAAGTTCGTGCCGATGTCGCACTGGAACGAGCGGCTGCGCATTCAGCGGCCCGACGGATCGATGGCCCCGAGCGCATTCCACGTGAAGCAGATGCCCTCGGTCCTGCTCTACCGGCGCAGCGAGCACTTCGACCACCGGCGGTTCCTGGACGAGGACGTCGTCTGCTGGGGCAACCACACCTCGACGAAGGACTCGCTGGGGATCAAGGGCAAGCGCTCGGTGATGCTCGCGGCGCTGCGGCTCCTTCAGTACCTCGGCTTCCGGACGGTCTACCTCGTCGGCGCGGACTTCAAGATGACGCCGGATCAGGGCTACGCGTTCACCGAGGACCGCAGCACCGACGCAGTTCGGCACAACAACGTGCTCTACGAGTCGCTGAACCGGCGCTTCGAGGCGCTCGGCGAGCACTTCAAGAGCCGGCGGTTCACGGTCGTGAACTGCACCGAGGACAGCGGACTCACCGCCTTCCCGCACATGCCGTTCGCCGAGGCGATCGAGAAGGCGTCCGCCGAGTGCGGCAAGCCGGTCAACACGAAGGGCTGGTACACGACATGAGCACGATGGGCACCAAGTACTTCCTCTATATCCCGGTCTGGGCGACGACGCAGCAGCCGCCGGGATCGAGCGGCAGCACGCCGTCGAGCGAGTCCGCGTCGTCGAGCCCGTCGTCGGCAAGCACCGAGGCGTCGTCAACGGAGACGCCGTCGTCGTCGAGCGCCGCGAGCAGCTCGGCGGGGTCCTCGTCCGGCGGCACGGGATCGTCGTCCGGCGGAACGGAGTCGTCCTCGGGCGGTGGTTCCTCGTCTGGCGGCGGATCGTCCTCTGGCGGCGGAGGCACTTCCGGTGGCGGTGGCACGTCAGGCAGTGGCGGGACCTCTGGCGGTGGCGGCACGTCCGGGGGCGGATCTGGTTCCGGCTCGGGCTCCGGGTCGGGCTCCAGCAACTGCTTCCTCTATGGCACCCTCGTCACGATGGCCGACGGCCGGCGCGTCCCGATCGAGCAGATCGCGCCGGGCGATCTGGTGCGATCGCTCGTCGTCCCCGGCCTCAGGATCGACATGCCGTTCCAGGCGCAGTACCAGTGGCTCTCAACCTGGGGTCTCGAAGGCGCGGGCCAGCGTCCCGGCCGGGTCGGTCAGGTCCGGCTCGGTGAACACGACGGACTCTTCCTGATCAACCGCCGCATCAAGGCCACGTTCGAGCATCCGTTCCTCGTGCGCCGCGGCGACGAGTGGGGATTCTGCTCGACGGACCAGCTCCGTGTCGGCGACCATCTCATCGCAGACGGTGGCGACGGTGCGCTCGGCGAGGAGCGGATCGACGCGATCGAGCGGGTGGCCGGGCGCGTGCGGACCGTCGCGCTCTACGTGCCCGGCACGAACACGTACTTGGCGGATGGTGCATGGACCCACAACTATGCGCCATCGTCGTCCAGCGGCCCCGGATTCTCCGCCTCAGGCAGCAGCGGCGACACCGGCTTCACGATCTCCGCCTTCTCCAGTTCGTCATCCTCGTCGAGCAGCAGCGGGAGCAAGTCGTCGGGTTCGAGCTTCTCGTCCTCGTCCGGCACCATCATCTTCAGCGTTGGGAGCAGCGGAACCGGCAGCAGTTCCACGGGAACCAAGTAGAGCGGGAGACGGCGCGCCGAACACTCGCCAAACGCTTGACCCCTCCTCGGCTCCGCGACCGGGGTTGCAGAGGTCCAAGCCCAGCGGTACTTTCAGAGCCAAGGTCCGCCTTCCTGGCGGGCTCAGGCTTTGGTTCGCCCGACGGGAGTTCGCCCAACCTACGAAACCTGGGGAAGCCGCCATGTCGTCGTTCATTCGCCGTCTTGCTGTCGTCGCAGTGACATCTCTTCTCGCGGCGCCGACCGCTCTCGCCCAGGATCAGGTCGTCTCGTCTTCGGATGACATGGACGGCGACCGGTCGAAGGATGTGGTGTCGGCCTCGCCGGATGGCGATGCGGCAGGGCCGGCTCCTGGCGTGGTCTACGTCTCCTCCGGGGCCGATGGTGATCTGATCGTAAAAGTCAAGGGCGGCACGCCGGACGATCAGTTCGGCTACTCGGTTCATTCCAGCTCGGATCTCAACGGCGACGGCTTCAAGGATCTGATCATCGGGGCGCCGAACGAGGACCAGGGGCGGGTCTACGTCTTCCTCGGCCCCTTCCTCGCAAGCGGCCCCCTGACGCTCACCGTCGATGATGCGAACATGGCGTTCGGGCCAGCCGACTTCTTCGCGTGGGGAATCGGCGAGCAGGTTGGCATTGTCACAGACCTCGACTGCGACGGCCATCCTGACATCCGGTTCGGCGGGTGGACAATCGACGACGACGGCCAGCTCGACTGGGAAGAGGATTTCGACGGCGACGGCCTGAACAACCTGGACGAGTGGATCTACGGGACGGATCCGAACGACCCGGACACCGATGGCGACGGCGTCAGCGATGGGCAGGAAGCAGCGCAAGGCAGCAACCCGACAGACCCATCGGATGGCGGCGAGGCACCGCACCCCGATGACGTCGTCGATGTGCGCATCCGCGTCGGCGATCCCAGCGGCAGTCACTCGGAGCGATGGCTGCTGAAGGTCGGATACACCGGCGCCGCAGCGCCGGGATACGGGGAAGAGATCGAGGTCGTCCGCAAACTGCGCAAAGGGGCGGTCTACGAGATCCAGCTCGTCCACCTCGGAAGCTCGCATAATCCGCCCGATCTCGACTACGTTGCGTGGGTCGAGGTTCTGACGCCCGACGTTTGTTACGCGATCGATGATCCGCACGGCCTCCTCTCTGAGGAACTGGTCAACGACACGACGGAGGGCGCTTTCGACGACGAACGCGCGTACCTCCATCTCCCCAAGGTCGACCTGGATGTCGATAGCGACAACTCCAACGGCTGCGGGCTTCCGGATCGGAGCGATGCGGAGGAGGACGTCGAGGAACTGAACCCATCGCCCGGGAAGCTGGTCGGCGCCAACACCCGCAACCTCGATAACGACTGGGTCCCCGACTTCGCCGACGGCTACGACCTCGATGGCCAGCCGGGCACGGATGACGACGTCTCGGACGGCGTCCAGTTCGTCCCGATGGTCCTCGACCTCGGTGATGTCGACTGGGATGAGATCGATCCCGAGACCGTCACGATCACCTTCGGGTACGCAGCATCCGATCCGATGGCCGTCGTGGTCGATGGCTCCTCTTTCGAGCCGGCGCCGGGGCGTCTGCGCCTCTGGACGGCCGATGGCAGCCAGCCACGCAGTGGTCGCGCGATCAGCGATGCCGAGCCCGGGCACTTCGTGCCTGCGGGCGAGGTGACGGCGGCGGACCTCGGATTCGAGCCGGGCGTTGCGACGGTTACGATCCGGGTCGAGGGCATCGCGGCGATCAAGCCGGATGGCCTCATCATCTCGAATGACGAGATCGGCGAGCTCCGGTATGCGCTGCGCCTGGCGGGTGAAGATCCGGGCCAGTACGTCACCCAGGAGCTCTTCGAGGACGACTTCGGCCCGCCGCCGGACGAGATCGGCGAGCCGTCCGGCGAGCCGGTGACGCTGCCCGTGCTGCTGACGTACTTCCAGCTCCTGTACGGCGACGTTGGATTGGACCTGCTGACGTTCTTCCAGAACGGGGGCGGCGTGATCCTCCTCGGAGACGTATGGGGTGATCTCGACGTCGACTACTGGACGGCGACCGTCGCCCCCATCGAAATCGAGATCGAGGAGGACATCGATCCGGTCACCGCGGCACAGTATCTCTACCTCGGCCTGCGCAAGTGCCTGCCGTACCAGCCGGTCGTCAGCCAGATCGATCCGGGGACCGACCTCGACTACTGGATCGACGCGTACAAGGCACGGGCGACGGAGGCGGCGGAAGTCACGGCGGCGATGACGAACGCTTACATCGCGGGCCTCGGCATCGCGAACGAGGGCGCGGACTGGGTAATCACGATCAACGAACTCTCCCAAGGACACTGGGAAGCCGCAGTAGCACTGCTCCCGATCGCATCATACGCGATGGTGAGCGGCGGGCGCTACATCATTCGGTCGTCAGACACGCTCCAGGATCTCACGCACTTCGACTTCGCATTGGCCGACGCTGTACGTACGGCGCTGAAGAAGCGAACATTCAGAGAGCGGTGGGATACGATTGGCCAGGCAGGCCTCTCAATCGAGCAACGCCGCGCCCTAGTGCGCAGCGGAATGCTCAAACCTGCAGCGGACCGAAGTGCACTCCGTCGAGCCATGGGCGCCCCGCCTCCGGGATTCCAGAATCCACAAGCACATCACAACTTCCCATGGACCTCCCGGGATCGGTTTGCCGAGGTGGGGATCGACGTGAACGAGCCCCAATGGGGCCGGTGGGTCGAGGGCGCGCCCCAAGGACCACATCAAGGTTGGACGGCTGACTACGAAGGCGAATGGCGAGTCTTCTTTGAGCAGATGCCAGAATTCACCGAAGCCCAAGTGCACCAGAAGCTCCAGGAACTCCTGGGTAGCGGAAACTACCCGGCTCAGTAGGACGACAATGCGCATCTGCTGTCCACCCGACCCTAGCGCACTGCAAAGCGCCTTCGGCTTCTCGGTGCCGTCCAGCTACGTCGGCCTGTTGGCGGAAGCATGCCGGTTTCGGCCGGCTCAGCCGCAATCGGCCCTCGAACCTGTCGGCCTGTTTGCGATTGACGCCGCCGGGGTGTCAGCGGAGGACGGCACGCCGTACGGCTATGCCGACACTCCAATCGAGCTCTTTGTCTTTGCATGGACCGGTGTCGACGGGGGGCACGTCGGGTTCATCGTGGACGAACTGCCGACCGGCAATCGGGAGCTTCCGGTTGCCGAGTGGTATCCCAACAGCCCCAAGGGTAGACTACTTGGGTTGGATCTGGCTCAGTTTCTCCAGGCATGGATCGGGATAACTGAGTCGCAGGATTCGGATCTCGCCGCCGCCTTGGCCGATCGATTCTCCTTTGGAATCCCAGATGATCCTGCGGCGATCTTGATTGATGTCAGCGTATGCCGTGACCTCGCGGCTACGCCGACACTGGATGGTCTGGGCGTTGAGCTGCCTAGTGGCACTGTCGATCCGGAGTACCTGAGCTCAGTGACTTGGCCGGCGTCGGACCGCGAGGATCCACATGGATGGAAGGGGCACTTGAGGGAGGCATCGAGGAGACTTGCGAGGGGTGAAGCTGGAACGGCGCTCGTCCTTGCTCGGAATGCGCGGCACCTATGGTGGCGTGCCGACTGGCGATCAGGGCGGAATGTGATTCGAGAGACATCAACGGTTCTGTCTGCGGCATACGGATCCCTCCATCGGCAACACCTGGCCGCACGTGTCGTCAGTCGCACAGACTGGGCGCTTGAGCATGTCCGATGATCGAGTGGTCCGCCTCCGCCCAACGTTCCGAAGAGGGTTCCTCTCGGGGAGTTCAGACAGACGTTGCGGAAACGCAACGACCCGCTGGTTGACGGCTCGGCCGTCGAGATCGCGTCGCCTCGAACGGCGCGAAACTCCCGTGGCCGCGGGAGTTCTGACGAGAATCTCCTCTCGCCAGCACGCTCGATTCCGAAGCCGGAACTCGGGGTCCGAGCGCAACCGCCCAACTTCAGGGGGGGGGTTCCTCTCGGGCCACCGAGCGCAACCCTCTCGAACTCTCGCGCTCTCTGGTTGACGCCACGCGTGAGGTGAACGCATGGGTTGCTCTCGGGGTGCCTCCCAAGGGACTCATCGCACCTGCGGATAGAATCGATCCATGAACTCGAAACGATTGAGAGCGTGGACGACCCTGATGTTCTCAGCGTTGCTCTCTGCCTGCAACTCGACCTATCGCGAGCCACACTTGGCGGATCATCATCCGGCGAATCCTGTCGCCGCTGAAGCGCCTGTGTCCATCCGCTCGCAAACCCTCGACCTTGCGGACGCGGACCCGATCTATCCGGCATCAGCCAGGTCGACCACGGGACACGCCGGTCATGCCATTGAAGGTGCATCAACCTCACCGCATCAACACGATGCCCCCACCCCCGCCCACGGCGAAAGCGCGATCATCTATGTCTGTCCGATGCACCCGGAAGTGACTTCCGACAAGCCGGATGCCCGCTGCCCGAAGTGCGGGATGAAACTGGTGCAGAAGTCCGACGCGGAAGGCGGCAGATGATGCGTTCGATTGTTCTTGCCAGCATTGCACTCTCGGCGTCTCTTTCCGGCTGCGCGAGCATGAATCCGGGCATGGGGTTCGATGATGTGGAGAAATCTGTTTCCGAACGTTCGGGTGCTCGCATTCACTGGAACAACGGCTCGCAAGCCGATGCGGAAGTAAAGGCATCGGTGGAAGCGATGCTCAGCAATGACCTGACCGCTGATGAGGCAGTGCAGATTGCGCTGCTCAACAATCGGAATCTTCAAGCCATCTACGAGGAGTTGAATCTAGCGCAGTCGGACCTTGTGCAAGCCGGATTGCTGCGTAATCCGATATTCAGTGGCGAAGTCCGCTTCGCCACTTCAGGTGACGGGACAGGCGTCGCGCTTGACGTGGCCCAGGATTTCGTAAGCCTGCTTTGGCTGCCGCTTCGCAAAGGTCGGGCCGAAGCGGCATTCGAGGGAGCCAAGATACGAGTCACTGCGGCTGTGTTGGATGCCGCATTCGAGACCCAAGTCGCCTTCTACGACTATCAAGCGTCCGAGCAGGCGCGTGAAATGCGGGCAACAGTTCTGGAGGCGATGGAAGCTTCATACGACCTCGCCAAGCATCTGCGCGAGGCGGGCAACAACCGCGAGCTTGATGTTTTCAATGAGCGTGCGCTGTATGAGCAATCGAAACTCGATCTCGCTGCCGCCGAAGCAGTGGCTCTCAATCTGCGGGAACGGCTGAACGCGCTCATGGGGCTGTGGGGCCCGCAGACGCAGTGGTGCGCGGCCACGCGCCTGCCTGATCTGCCCGAACAGGAAGCAGCGACTGACGGTATGGAGCGCAAGGCTATTGAGGCAAGCCTGGACCTCTCACTGCTGCGGCGTGAAATGGAAATCGCCGTCCGCACCGTCGGAATTGCCACGCCTCTCGGTTGGTTGGACGATGCGGATGTCGGCGTTGCAGCTGATCGTGAAGTCGAGGGTGACTGGTCTGTCGGTCCCTCGCTCTCGCTTCCTATCCCGCTCTTCGATCAAGGACAGGCCGCAGTTGGCAGAGGGCGGGCCCAACTTCGCCAAGCCACCGAGCGATACATTGCGCGAGCCATCGAAATCCGTTCACGCGTACGGGCTGCGCAAAGTACTGTTCTGTCAACATACGGCCGGGCCCGGTATTACCAGCAGATCATTCTACCACTTCGGCAGAGGATTCTCGAAGAAACGCAGCTTCACTACAATGCCATGCAGGTTTCCGCATTCGAATTGTTGCAAGCCAAGCGTGACCAGATCAATGCGGGAGCAGACTACATCTCCACGCTGCGCGATTATTGGAAAGCGCGGGCCATTCTCGACCAGACTCTGCGCGGCCGCATGAGTCCCTTTGAGCAATCACAGATGACGATCAATTTCCTGTCAAGCAGCCCGCGCGGCGATGGAGGTCACTGATGAGCAATCGCATCGACAATCGCACTGGAAAGCGCATCGCACCAGTCCCATTGAGCCGGCGCGATGTCCTGGCCACCGGAGCTCTGGCTGGCGGCGCGCTGCTGCTCGGCGAGCGTGTAGGCGCTCAACAGCACGACCATTCACAGCATCTGCCTGCGAATGACTCCAGGTTGCAGAAAGACAATCCGGCTCGAACCGCGCAGGTCTCGCCACCATCACGATTGCAACCGGGCGAGTCCGGGAAGGACTACAAACCTGTCGTTGTTCCCAACGGCTGGACGCTCCCTTACAGACTCGTCGATGGTGTGAAGGTCTTCCATCTTGTCGCGGAGGAAGTCGAGCACGAATTCGCACCCGGCCTCAAGGCAATATGTTGGGGATACAACGGCGGCGTGCACGGACCGGTCATCGAAGCGGTCGAGGGCGACCGCGTGCGCATCTTCGTCACCAACAGACTCGCGGCTCCAACAACCGTCCACTGGCACGGCGTGCTTCTGCCCAGCGGCATGGATGGCGTGGGCGGCTTATCGCAAAGGTCGATCCAGCCCGGCGAAACCTTCATGTACGAGTTTCCGCTCGTTCAGCATGGCACGCTGATGTATCACAGCCACCACGATGAGATGACACAAATGGGACTCGGGCTCACCGGCCTGTTCGTGATTCATCCCCGCACACCAGCAACTCCGCCGCCGGATCGCGACTTCGCCATTCTCCTTCACGAGTGGGCAATTCCCGTCGGCAGCAGCCGTCCCGACCCCAACGAAATGACCGACTTCAACATTCTCACGATGAACGCCAAGGCGTTTCCGGGAACGCAGCCATTGATCGTCAGGCAGGGCGACCGCGTTCGCATCCGCATCGGCAACCTCAGCGCGATGAGTCACCATCCGATCCACCTGCACGGATACGTCTTCAAGATCACCGAAACCGATGGCGGCATCATTCCAGAAGCCGGTCAGTGGCCGGAAACCACCGTCCTGGTCCCCGTCGGCAGCACACGCACCGTCGAGTTCACCGCAGACAACCCCGGCGACTGGGCCATGCACTGCCACATGACGCACCACGTCATGAACCAGATGGGCCACGGCCTGCCCAACATGATCGGTGTGGACACTACCGGGGGGGGCGGCCTCGATGAGAAGGTGCGATACCTCCTGCCCGACTACATGACAATGGGCCAGATGGGCATGACCGGCATGACTGAGATGGGCATGAAGATCCCACCCAACAGCATTCCAATGCTGGGCGGAGCCGGGCCGTACGATGAGATCACGATGGGCGGCATGTTCACGATCCTGAAAGTGCGGCCCCCCGAGAATCTGTCTGACTACAACACCGACCCCGGTTGGTACACACCGCCGTCCGGCACGCTTGCTGATGTTGCAACCGATGATGCATTGCGCGCCAACGGCATCTCCAGCGATGCAGGCAGCGCGCCCCGTGCTGACGCCGCAGCAATGAGATCGTGGCAGCAGGCAGCGCCGACGCAACCGCACGCGCCGGCCGGAACGCACGGCGAGCATCATCATTGAATCACCATTCCCACAATCACGGTGACGATTCGCACAGCGAGCATGCGCATCAACACGGCGCTGCCGCTGCCCACGACAAGCACGCCGGGCACAGCGTTGCGATGTTCCGCAGCAGGTTCTGGCTCACGTTGCTGCTCGCGGTTCCGACCGTTGTCTGGAGCCAGATGATTCAGCACTGGTTCGGTTACGCCGCACCGCAGTTTCCCGGCTCCACATACATACCCGCGATCTTCGGCACCATCGTGTACTTCTACGGCGGTTGGCCGTTCATCCACGGCGCGTATAAGGAGATGAGCGCGCGGCCCCCCCTGCCCGGCATGATGACGCTCATCGCTCTCGCGATCACCGTCGCATTCCTCTACAGCGTCATGGTCACTTTCAGCCTCGTGGCGGGAATGGACCTGTGGTGGGAGCTCGCCACGTTGGTGGCGATCATGCTGCTTGGCCACTGGATCGAAATGCGTTCGCTCTCACAGGCGCAAGGCGCACTCAAGGAACTCGCGAAACTGCTGCCCGATACTGCCGTGCGACTGGACGAGAGCGGCAACACGACGGAAGTCGCGGTCACGGAACTGACCCAAGGCGATCTGCTGCTCATCAAGCCCGGGGCAGGCATCCCTGCTGATGGCGTCGTCAGGGAAGGAAACAGCACAGTCAACGAATCGATGATCACCGGCGAGTCCAAGCCGGTTGAGAAGGCGACGGGTGCGAAGGTCATCGCCGGCACCGTGAACGAGCGGGGATCGCTGCGCATCGAGGTGACGGGCACCGGTGAGAAGACCGCGCTCGCCGGCATCATGCGGCTGGTCGCGCAGGCGCAGTCATCGCGATCGCGCGCACAGGCTCTGGCGGATCGTGCAGCGTTCATTCTGACGATCCTCGCCATTGCCTCAGCCGTGCTGACCACCATCATCTGGCCCGTTCTTGGGCGGCCTTGGGACTTCACCATCGAACGTGTCGTGACTGTGCTCGTGATCGCCTGTCCACACGCACTGGGGTTGGCGATTCCACTGGTGATTGCGATCTCAACGACGCTTGGCGCGCGACACGGCCTGCTGGTGCGCGATCGACGGGGTCTCGAAGAAGCGCGCGCTCTGGATGTGGTCGTGTTCGACAAGACCGGCACGCTCACGCTGGGATTGCATCGCGTGGTGAACATGGCCGTTGATGCGGGCGTGGACGAAAACGATGCGCTGCGACGTGCGGCAGCGGTGCAGCGCGATGCGGAACATCCCATTGCCGCCGCGCTGCTGGCAAGCGCGAAGGAAAAGGGTCTCGACGTACCAGCGTCACGAGTCTTCGCATCGATGCCCGGCATGGGCGTGCGCGCTGAGGTCGAAGGGAGTACCCTTCATGTCGGCGGCCCCGCGATGTTGCGATCGCTCGGCGCAGAACCCGGCGCATCGCTGCGCCAAGCAGCCGGAGAAGCCGCATCGTACGGCCAGTCTGCAACGTACCTTATTGAAGAGAAACGGGTGTTGGCCGTGTTTGCGATCGCGGACGCGATTCGACCGGAGTCGTCGGATGCGGTGCAGCGGCTTCACCAGTTGGGGATTGAAGTCGCGATGCTCACCGGCGACTCCAGAGCCGTCGCCGATGCAGTGGCCAGGGAACTCAGAATCGACACCGTTTTCGCGGAGGTTCTGCCGCAGGACAAGGTCGCGAGGATTGAGGAGTTGCAAGGGCATTCCGAGGGGCGACGCAAGAAGGTTGCGATGGTCGGCGACGGCGTCAACGACGCGCCGGCACTGGTGACAGCCGATGTCGGCGTCGCCATCGGCGCGGGAACCGATGTCGCGGTCGAGGCAGGCGACATCGTGCTGGTGCGCAGCGATCCGCGCGATATTGCGACAATCATCGCATTGAGCCGGGTGGCGTACCGCAAGATGGTGCAGAACCTCTGGTGGGCAGCCGGCTACAACATCGCGGCCATTCCGCTCGCCGCCGGGGTGCTCGCGCCTTGGGGCATACTGCTGCATCCCGCTTCTGGCGCGGTGCTCATGTCGTTGAGCACCATCATCGTGGCGATCAATGCCCAACTGCTGCGGCGCGTGAGGTTCGGATGAACAGATTCAGCTGGTAACCGCGCACACCGCGCAATCATCTATCCCGGGCGCGCATCATTGGATTCCATCGCGTAGGTATCCAGTAGGCGGCTCTGGTCAGCAGGCTGTTGACCTTCCCCTCGTCCGGCCACGAGACCTCGTCCCTCCGGCCCTCGCTTGCCTTTCAACCCGCGATTCTCGCCGCGTGATCTGTTGTTTCCGTCTCCGATCAGGCTCGTCCGGGACGATTCTGACCGGATTGGCACTGGGCGTGTAACGTCTCGTCTGTAAATTCGGTTCCGGCCGCAGGCTGCTGCCGGCACCGAGCAGGGGTTCTGAAAACGGCGGATCATCTGGCTTTCTCCAAGTGCAAAGGAGTCCAGAATGACCCGCCAGCAGGATCGTACCGCGCTCAATGACATCGTGGAACTCGTCGCCAGCCACGGAACCAGGGGATTCATGATGGGGCCATCGCCGAGACCTTCACCGCCATCCTCAATCTCGCCATGACCCTTGAGCGCGAGAAGGCCCTCGGCGCAGGCCCTTACGAGCGCTCCACCGAGCGCCGCGGCTATGCCAACGGCTTCAAGCCCCGGACTCTGGCCACGTGTGTCGGAGAACTGCAGCTTCAGGTTCCCCAGGCGCGAGGCGTCTCGACCCGGCGCGTCCGCAAGGTTCTGGGGGAGATGTGCGGCCTCGAGGTCAGCAGCACGCAGGTCATCCGGGCCGCGGCTGAACTCGACGAGCAGCTGGCGCAGTGGCGCAACCGGGACATCGGCACCATCAGGTACCTCGTCCTCGACGCGAGATACGAGAAGGTCCGGCACGGCGGCAGCGTGCGGGACTGTGCCGTGCTCATCGCAACCGGTGTTCGTGCGGACGGCTACCGCACCGTCCTGGGAACCAGCGTCGCACTGAGCGAGGCGGAGCCTCACTGGCGGTCGTTCCTCGAGTCGCTCCAGAGGCGTGGCATGACGGGTGTCGAGCTGATCGTCAGCGACGATCACGCGGGTCTCAGGTCCGCACGCATGGCCACCATGCCATCGATTCCCTGGCAGCGATGTCAGTTCCATCTGCAGCACAATGCCCAGGCGTACGTCCCGAGGGTCACCCTGCGACAGGACGTGGCGCGGGACATCCGGTCGATTTTCAACGCGCCGGATCGATCGAAGGCCGATCAGCGACTCGCGGAGATCGCCGCGAAGTACCGCAAGGTGGCGCCGAAACTCGCCGACTGGATGGAGTCCGCCATCCCGGAGGGACTGACCATCTTCGCGCTGCCGACGCATCACCAGCGCCGCCTTCGCACGATCAACAGCCTTGAGCGAGTCAACCGCGAACTGCTTCGACGAACCCGCGTCGCCAGCCTCTTCCCGAACGAGGCGTCGCTTCTCCGCCTGGTCACCGCGCTGGTCGTGGAGATCGACGAGGAGTGGACGACCTCACGCATCTACCTCAGCCCGCAGTCCGAATCGTGACCGCCACGATGATCCGCCGACTTCAGTTCCAGCGCATGCATGTTCACCGACCGGCCCGCAAGTCATGGCCCCCGGAGCCCTTCTGGGGGAGAGCCGGGGTCCGGGGGCGGCAATTGAGCCCCCGGAGGAGCGGGCAGCGGCGCGAATTTACAGACAGGATGTTGCTCTATCCATGTGTCGAGTCCTTCATCTTGGGTAGGTGCACAACTCTACTGGACAACAGCTTGGAGCCCATAACTCACAGGAGCGGGAATGACCAGAAGGACTCGCAGGTCTCCTGCGGGAACGCAGGGACGCCGAACGGCGACCGGAGTTTCCCGCGGGCGCTCGGCCGGGCGACAATCTCGACGCGACAAGAGACGGTAGGGCGCGCGGCATTGACATTTGCACGTTCCGGGATACCCATCCACCAGATCTCGCTCAAAGCCTGGCACGGCGCGGGGCGCTGTGTCGCTATGGCGACGGCACACGCTGATCGTCCCCCCTGGCATCATGCTCTGTGAGCCACTTCAACCAGAGCAGTTCCGTCGGCTTGACATTCTTCCGTTGGGACGTCTTCAGTTGAATGCGAATGTTTCGGCTGTAGATGAAGCTGGTCAGTTCAGCGACTATATCGCCCTCTGTGACCGGCGACTCGAAGCCGATGATCATGGGCTGGATAAGCGTTGCATTGTCGTAGATTTTCAACTTGACGGACGCGGCGGTCTCGATGGCGCTCTGAATGCTCGCAATGCTCAGGTCGCTCGGAATCCGCAGCAGGGGCGTGATGTCCTTCCCGCTAATGCCCAGGGTCTGGACGCTCAGGGTGCCTCTGATGTTGCCCGCGGACGCTTCCGCCGACAGGCCCGGAAGCCCCGAGACCTTTACTTCGCCCCTGACATGCTCGTAATCCGCGCGGACCCGCACGCCGATCCCGATGTAGAGCGGCATGCTTCCCGCGAAGACCTCACGCAGAGTGTCGCCCTCGTCTACGCGGGCGAGCACACGCTGGTGGCCCGCGTCCTCGCCCGTCCGAAGCCGCATCCCGTCCTTCTCGGCCGAAGGCGTCGCCTCCATGGCGAGAAGCCTCGTCGTTGCGGTGGCCCCGCCGCCCTTCTCGTTCGCCGTGACTTCGAATACGCGCACAGGCACGGATATGGTCATGTACTTGATGTAGTCAACGACCATCGTGTACAACTCTCCGTCGGCGCCTCCGGTGACAGGACCGAACGAGAGCGTGCCTTTCGCGTTCCGCTTGGCCAATGCCACGCGCGTCGCGTCGTTCGTGAGGTCCGTCAGCATCGCGTCCCGGTAGTGCTCTGCACCGATGCCATCGAGGTCCTCCGGCCCCCCCGACGTCAACCACACCGTGAGCGGATTGATCGGCTGATATGTGAATGCGCTCACCTGATGCGAGGACTGCGCCTTGTGACCGTCGCGGTCAGCACGCGGCGTCCGGCAAGCTCCGACGCTGACCGCAATGGCAGCAATCACCGCAACGCGTGCGGCGACAACCAGATGGCATGGCGTCCGCTGGTCCTCTCCCGCGTTCCGCCTACCCGACCGACTCGCTGACATCGCGCCCTCTTTCCATCACCTCATCCCGCCCCCGCTCACCCCACCACACCACGCACCGACACCCTCCGAACACCTGCTGACACCCTCCTCCGACAGCCAAAACCCAACCCCCACCAGAAACAGCCGCAATCCGCGTGATCCCCTGCGCGCAGAACTCGAGATTTCTTTCTGAAGACCGCTGACAGCATGACGAGAACGGTGGGCCGCCCTCCGCGTCCGTGCCCCCCGACCGCGCCTCGACTCAGCCCCGTTCCTTCACATCGAGCAGCGGCCCGACACGGCTGCCCCAGGCCGGTCGGCCGAGGCTGCCGCTGCGGCGCGTGGGACTCTCGACTCCCACTTGACCCCATGGCGCCGGCGGCGACGACATGTCCGCGGAGGCGGCGCTCGACCACCCCTGGTTGCGGCGCCGACAACCTCCGTCCTCGCCGCGGTCGTCTCTCTCGGCGAACCGTGCGGCGGTCGGCCGGCAGCCGGCGCTTGCATCATGTGATCGGGGCGCCTCGGTCCTATCGGCACGGACGGCCGCCCGGTCCGGTGGCCGTAGCTCACGAAGAGCCGATCGATCGGTACGGGCGCGTCTTCATGTCATTCTCTCAGGCCGCGTGGTCCCGGCAGGTGTCCAGGATCTCTGATCGCATCGCACGGATGAGCACGTCGCCTGCCACAGAGCGCGTCCACGCGCCACCCGTCGCTGCGATCGTCCAGCCGGATCCGCGATCCGTCCGGCGATCATCGTGCCACACAGGGACTTACGTGTTCTGCTGCTCCCACAGGCCGCAGATGTTCCCCTGCGGATCGATGATCGCGGCGTAGGCGCCGACGCCCGGCACGGCGGTCCTGGGCAGCGCGACCTTCGCGCCGAGCCGTGTCGCCTTCTCGATCGCAGCATCGATGCTGGCAACATCGACGTAGTTCATCCACGGCTGCTGCGGATGCTGTCGTTGCATGACCGCGCCGTTGATGCCCGGTCCCCCGGCGCCGGTATCGCACAGCCAGTACTCCGGCCCGGGTATCGGGGCCTTCTGAAACCGCCACCCGAACAGTTCGGCGTAGAAGCCCGTCAGCGCCTCCGGCTGGTCGGCCGGAATCTCGAAGTGAACGACCCGGTTGCTGGCCATGCGTGTGCTCCTTTGGAGAGAAGAGGGATTGTCTCAGGTTCCAGGTGAACGACCCCGCTCTGCATCGCCGGGACCACCGGAGAACGTCGAGGTCCCGGATGCGCGGCATGCCACCGCCGCCGTGCCGCGTTCGGCACACGGTCGACCGGGTCATCGGGACCAGCACCAGCATTCTCACTCACCGGCGCGGTGCCGGTCTTCGGGACCCATCCCGAGGAACCCGAGGAACCCGAGAAACCCGAGGAACCCGAGGAACCCGAGCCGTCATTCGATGAACCCGAGCAGGCCGAGCAGGCCGAGCAGGCCCAGGTAGCGAAGCGAACTCTTTCTCATCATCACGCGTCTCCAGTTCCGCCCGCCCCCGCCACCGGACGCTCTGCATCTCCGAACACCCCCGGCTGGCCGATGTCCTCCACGTCTGCCGGTTGTGCTGCGCGCTGCTGCCGGGCGGAACGTCAGCCAGCGCCACGCCCCGTCATGCACCACGCCTGGCGACCTCGATCCTGATGAACGCCGGACGAGACGACCGCGTGCAGTTCCTGGGAACCACACTGCGGGCACATGGTACCTTGCTCTTCAGCTCCAGACAGGGCGAGGTTGACATCACGTGTCCTCGCACGCTTCGTGCCCTTCGTGCCCTTCGTGGTTCACTCTCCAGTGCGCCATGCCGACGCCAGGCACCGGCTCAGTCGGCGCGAGCGCTGCGGCCTCTCACGCGCAGAGGGGCTCGGCAACGTGGGCGATGCTCGTCACGCTCCACATCCGGCACCCACGCGCGGCCTCTTCATCGCGGTCGGGCAGCCACGACTCGCACGATGTTCAACGGGAATTCCGCCCCGATCGGGCCTTCCTGCGGTCGAGCTGCGCCTCGTCGAAGCCTGCCGGATGCAGCAGACCGACCGCGGCGTGCAGGGACGGAGCATGGATACGTCCCCTGAGAGACCAGATTCGCGCGCAGCCCGTTGCCCGATCGCACACCTGCATGTATCCTCGCTTGAGCACGCCGCGGATGTCCACGGCGATCCGGACAGAAAAGAGAGGACTTGAGCCATGAATCACATTGCATCCGGCCTTGTGTCCGTCGTTGCCGCCTCACTGATCATGACGACTTCGACGGCGTCCGCCAGTTACTCCTTCTCCGTGACCCAGACGAGCGAACCGGCGCCGCAGTACGCCAACCTGGTCACCTTCGATGAGCCGGGGACGCCGACCGGCTGGGTGCCGTTCGGCCTGTACCAGTCGGTGGGATTCAACATGGCCTCCACCGACGATCCCTCCGGATTCAACATCGGCGACGTCAGCGACGCGTTTCCGTGGCTCGGCACCGGGAACGTGGCCTACGCGAGTTCCGGCCTGCTCCTGCGCTTCCATCACGGCGGCGCCCGGCGCGTCTCGTTCCAGGGCTGGGGCGACGCCGGTCCGGCGGGGCCCTTCGGCGGGTTTCTCGTCTGGATTCTCGATGAGGAGGGCAACGTCCTTTCGGAGTACGACACGTTCACCCCGGCATGGGACGGCCTCGGGAACACCTGGTACAACATCGCGGCATACGGCAGTGCCCGCGTCCAGTACCTGCTGATCAGCAACAAGGGTGACGAGGCCGGCGACACGTACATCGACAACCTGTCATGGTCGCTGGTTCCGGCGCCGGGAGCATTCGCGCTCTTCGCCGTCGCCGGCCTGGCACGTGCCCGCCGGCGTCGCTGACGCTGCGTGCGTGAGCGCCTCCGGTCTGCCCTGTGCGCCCGGGGCGCTCACGCGCGAGGAGTCGGCGATGCCTGTCTGCCAGTGAGCGACCGGTCCGGTCGAGCGCCATCATTCCCGCGCCCGTCGCGGGTCCATCGGCACTGCGCCCGCGAACAGGCGCGACCGGTCATGTGCGCTCTGTCGTGGTCGTCCCCGGCTTCCTGAGTGCGAGTCCTGCACCGACCAGGAGAACACCCGCCACCACGAAGACTGCACCTCCCATCCTGCAGATGTCCAGGTGCAACCGTTGCTCGGATGACGCGTGCTCGTAGGAACTCCCGGCTCCGTAGGGCAGAAAGAGCAGGACCACCCAGCCTGTGAGCCCGCCGGAGAGCAGACACACCGCAACCAGTCCGATCGTCCGAGAGGCATGCCGGAGGAAGCGACCGGGGAATGCCGCCCAAGGAATCGCCGCGAGAACGAATGGCGCTGCGAACAGCATCAGGCAGAGACGCCGGGTGACCTCGGCGTTCTGCGCGTCCGTTGCCCTTGAATAGACCTGGTGGAACGGTGCCGGTCCAGTCACGAGGAGAACGATCTCTCGGGCCACGTACAACGCGGCGAGTCCGAGGACGACGACACAGGTCATCCGCATGAAGCGGCGGGTCCGTCCTGGAGACATCATCGGTGGTGTCCTCCTTTTCCCACGGAACGACGAGGCTCCGCGACCGCGGTGACCGGTCGTCAGGCGGCAACCGGCAGATGGCTCAGGGCCACGGCGCACAGGTACAACCCGACTCCGAAGACACCATGTGTCATGAGGCTCTTGAGCCTGGCCTGCGCGGGGTTGGGGGTCTTTGAAGATGCGATCCCCAGACCGAGAGACGGCTGCAGGACAAAGAGCGGAAACACCACGGTGCCGATGCCGTAGAGGAGTGCAGGGAGCACGGTTGGCCGCGCAAGCCAGTCGCCGGGCGCGAGAGCGAGGAACACGAGCGCGAGCACGACGCCGATCGTGCAGTGGGCGACCCAGCCCGCGGCACATTCGAAACGTCTGGGTGGCGCTGCCACGATGCTCGCATGGAAGAACGTACCCTCCGGCATGTGAAGAAACCAGCGGCCGAGCAGACAGTAGTTGAGCGACGGAATACCGAAGGCTCGTTTCAGGAGGAGATTCCAGGCGTCCATGACGAGACTGGCGCCAACACCGATTGCGACGGCGCCAAGCGCGGGGTGTTGGGTGATGCTCATCTGCTGCCTCGGTGCGGGTAGAGCCGACGAACGCCTGAACAGCTGAGCCCATGTGCCTTCGGGTCCATAGTGTCGCTCGACGCCGGCCTGCAGATCGAGCGGGACTCGGAACTCCCAGATGTATACGCAGGCAGCGCTCATGCCCGGGTCCTGCCATGTGACTGGCTGTGGCGCCTGCCCATTGATTCTGCGGATTTCCTCATATCCCCCTTCGTGCAACTCCATCGCAGGGCTTCGGGATGGTGGCATCCGTCGAAGATGGGGGGCGGCGCCCTCCCCTCCGTGCCCAGGCACCGGGATGTTCCTCACCCATCCCGCCGTGCAGCGCCGCATCACGTGCGCTTGCCGACCTCGATCCGGATGAATTCCGGCAGATAGGACGGCGTGCAGTTCCGGGGGACACGCTCGTCCTTGTAGAGCCCCAGTCGTTCTCCGAGCCGGATGCAGCGGGATCGGAACGCGGGCTCGTGAATGCCGATCTGGCCGGCGCAGAAGTTCATCGCCCATTGCACCTCGGGCTCCGCCTGCGCCATTCCGCGCTCCAGGGAGTCGAGCAGGGCGGCGCTGTTGTCGGGCGGGACCTGCCCGGTCCAGCGCAGGCGGGCCTGGTGATACCAGAACAGGCGGCGATGGATCGGCGAAGGATGCGTCTCCCAGGTCGTGAGCAGGGAGACGAGCGTCCTGTTCTTCATCAACTGGTTCGCCAGCAGCCAGTCCGCCAGCTGGCAGCGTTCCTGCGAATCATGGCGGAGCATGTCGGCGGCGAGCCGGTCGATGACGCTCTCCGTGAGGCGCGCGTGATCGAAGATCAGGATCGCGAGCATCCGAGGATGGAAGCTGCCCGTCGACCAGAGTTCCATGGCCAGGTCGTGGTCCTTCCTGATCTCCTTCGCACGCTGCTTCAGGTCGCCCATCTTCGGGGTTCCCTGCGCGAGTCCGGCGACGAGTTCCTTCGCGCGTGCCGATGCCGCCATCGTGTCTGTCTCCTCGCTGCCCTTCAGGTGACCGGCGTGGGTGCGGTGTTCCCGAGAACCACGTCGCGGCCCATGATATCCGGTTCGCCCCGTGCCGTGGACGCCGCCTCGCGGACCCGAAACCATCCCGTATGATGCGCCTCACTCGTCTCGAAAGGTCCATCCTCTCGGCGCCCCTGTACGGACTGCAGCCATGAGACCACCGACGCGACGCGCGCTTCTCCATCTGCTTCTCCTTGCATCGCTGCAGATCGGGTGTGCATCATCAGAACTCGCGCTTCCGGCGCCGTCGGATCATCGCGACCCGGAAATGGTGAGAATCCATGTTCAGCGCAAGGGACAGATGCTTGGCGCTGCTGTCACGGAGTACTGGATCGACTGGGGTGAAGGAGCGCCGCTCAATGCGCTGGTGAGACAGTTCCCGACTGCACCACAGCAGCGGCGTGGGGGAATCTATGAGCATCCTGCCCGGAAGGGCGAGGGCAATCCTCTGGACTCAACGCAGAGGATGGAGCAGATGTTCCGCCCGATCCGGCGACCGATTTCGCCCATTCATGGCACACACGTCGATCTGCTCCGCGGAGGGGCGACTGACGAACCATGGTTCGTCCACCTGTCCAGATTCAGATACAGCGACGGACTCACGAACTGGACGCCGACATCGCCAAGGTCGCTCGTCGAGAGCCTGGTGCTGGACTGGCCGCCAGACGCGTGCCTTGTCGGCAGGTTGGGCGGAGGCGGGACGCTTGTCTGGGACCGGCCGCCGGGGACGCTCGACGTGGACATCTTCACGAACGGCTACCTGAGCCCGACATCCCTCAACATGACGCTGGAGCCGGGGAAGACATACCACATTGACTTCGAATATACGCTCTCCGGTCGACAGTTCAGCGTCAGGGAGGCGCCCTAGCGGACCGGTGATCCTCGCTTCACACTCGAGTCGACGACCAGCATCGGATACCAGGGAGGCGCGCACGCAGCATCGAACGGATCGCCGATCACCTGCGGACATCGGCGCGGCTCGCCGGATGCCGCCCGTCGTCCGGCCGCTCCCGCAGAAGGCGGATGCGCTGAGGCCTGGAACCGGGAATGCGTTCGATCTCCCCGATCACTTCGAGATGCAGTTTGACCGTGACCGTGTGCCAGGCGATGGACCCGAGCCGTTGACGGTCCTCGGAAGAGAGCGCCTGCTGAACAAGGTCCGGAAGCCGCCGGAACTCGATCCCCTGCCCGCGCCGCGGCACGACCCGGCGGATCGCTGCCCGGACCGCGTCGTACTTCCATGTCGGAATGCGCGTTCCCGACCTGCCCGGCGTCGGCGTCTCACACAGCACCCTTGGTTCGTTGCCGGCCACGGACGTTCTCTTTTCACCTGGTGAGGCCTGCGCCTCGTTCCGCCGCAGGCGTCGCGTGCCCGGGGCCCCGGGTCCACGCGCGACGGAGCGGCGCATCGTGCTCGACCCGGAGTACCGCCGGCAGGGCGACCGTACAGCGGCGTGCAACGTGCCGGACAATCATCGTGCGGTCACCCCTTCACCCCCAGTTTCTCTTTCAGCCGGTCGGTCGTCAGGTGCTTCACGACGTCGAACGGCTCGCATGTGCCGCTGGCGGAGGTGAATGCGATCGGCCCGACGGCCCGCGCGACCTTCAGAGCCGCCTGGTTCAGCACGGCGCTCCGCTTGCCGATCCCCATCAGTGCCGTGCCCATGGACAGGCGGACCCGCTCCGGCTCCGACCCGATCGTGTCCGCGATGCGCTGCACGTGGGCGAGGAAGAACGCCTCGTCCGGTGCCTTCCGGCCGGAGAACTTCGACGCCTCATAGAGCAGCCCGTACCCGCAGTCGCGGCGCACGGGATCGTCGCTCCGGACCCACTGGTCGGCGAGTTCGACCACGAACGGCGTCTTCGCAAGCGTGGCGTCGCAGGATGCGAACACGTGCGCCAGCATGCCGCCGGCCAGTTCCTCGACCTGTTTCTCGGCCTGCTCCCGGGTGATCTTCGCGGGGTCGTCGACCAGGAGCGCGATCACCCTGGCGTCGTAGACGCTGGTCTTCCAGAGCGCGAGCGCAAGGTCCCGGTCGCGCCCGATCCGCCGGGCCAGTGCGCGCAGCCGTGTGAGCCCGATGCCGTAACTCGTCATCCCGGCGGTGCCCGCGCCCAGCCGCTCCCAGTGGCGCATGCCCCGCTCATCGCGTTCAGCGTCGAGCAGCGCGAGAACTTCGGGGACAGTCATCGGAGGTCTCCTGTGTCCGGCAGACTGGCGCCGGTTCCATCGTTCGGACCGTGGCGGCGTGCGCTGGTCCGGAGCGTAGCCGACATCGACCGCCGGGTGGGGCGGGCCCATGGAGCCGGCGCCCGTGGGGAGGGGCATGTGGCACCTGCGGACACCCGGTCCCGGTCCGGCCGCTGGAGCCGGATACGGGAAGCAGGCCTGGAAGCCGTGCCGCCCTTCCCCTGGGTGAAGTCGGACCCGGCCTGGCTCGACGCGCTTCGAGATGTCGCCCGCGCGAGCTGCGGCATGATCGCAGTCGCGGTGTCGTGCGGGCGCTCGGCGCGGCGCGAGTACCTGAGAGCGTCGTCAGGTTGCTGACTCGTCCATGCGTGCGTGCGCTCGCTCGCTCGATGTCATTCAAGGACCGGGGTTGACCTCGGGTCTCCGTGACCACGAGATTCTCCGTACGGGTGCGCGAGTGTGCTCCACCCCGGGGATCACGCCTTCGGCGTGCCGGGCAGCAGGCGATACGCGCGCCTGTCGCCGGCGAAACCCGTCGTTCGCAAGGCCGGTCCGCCCACACGAACCCCCCCCCCGCAGCGTGCGCTCAGATCAGGTACAGCAGCGGGAACAGGAAGATCCAGATCAGGTCGACGACGTGCCAGTACAGGCCGCCCAGGTCGACGGGCGTGAAGTACGCGGGGCCGAAGTGGCCGAGCATCGACCGCACCATGAGCCAGCCGATCACCGCCATGCCGATCAGCACGTGGATGCCGTGCAGGCCGGTCATGCAGAAATAGATGCCGAAGAACAGGTGCTGGTTGGGGGGACGGTTGGCATCGAGCCGGGGATCCGGCTCGCGCGAGCCGTGTTCCCGCTCCATGTGCACTTCGTGCCGCGCCGCCTCCAGGGCGGTGAACGTGCCGGGATCGATGCCGGCCGGCGCGTGCGACGCGCGGGCGACCGCTGAACGCGGGATCTCGATGCCGTCCACCACGGTGCCGGGTACCGCCGCCGCTGGCGCGGCCTGCGCTCCCTCGGCCGTCTCTGCTGACCCGCGCGCTGCGATCGCCGCGGCGTACGCCTCGCGGTCCGGCGGCACGTAGAGCTTCGTGCCCCAGACGATGTTGCCGTGGAACTTGTGCGTGTACTCGAAATACTTGACCACCATGAATCCCGCACCGCCCAGGAACGTCAGGCCCAGCAGGACGACGAGCGCCCGCTGCCTGCCGAGTTGCGCCGCGGAAACCGCCAGCGCCATCGTCAGGCTGGAGAGGATCAGGATGACCGTGTTGATGGCGCCCATCTTCGTGTCGAGGAAGCGGGCGCCGTACTCGAACATCTCCGGGTGGTTGTAGCGCAGCACCGCGTATCCGGCGAAGAGTCCGCCGAAGAGCAGGAACTCGGTCGCAAGGAACAGCCACATGCCCAGTTTGCCCGCCTCGAACTGCTGCGTGGGCGTCGCCCAGTGGTGGGCGAGGAACGGCGGGTGGTCATGGTCGTGACCGGCGCCGGCGTGGTCGGTCGAGGCATGGGCGTGGGAATCGAGCGTGGTCATCGAGGGCTCCGCAGGCTCCGGGCGGGGGTCGGACCGGAGGTTCGCCCGGCGGCCGGGCCGGGGTCCCCCACCGGGGGGGCGGATTGTACGGGGAGCGGGCGGCGCGTTGGGACACGCCCCCGGGTGCCGGGGGAGATCCTCGCCCGGCCGCTGCCGACCGAGCCGGCGGACACCGGGCGCGGCGGCGCCGATCGGTGCGCCGTCCCCCGGACCATCCGCGGCCCCCGCCTCCCGCGCACCTCCTGCCAGGCCGCCGTCCGGCCCATCGATCCGGAGATGGGGTGCGGGCGGGACCCTCGACGCCATCGCGCGACCGTGGCGCGGTGCGTCACGGCTCCTGCGGGCAGGTGAGCGACAGCGTGCCGAACTCGAGCGGCGTCTGCGGCTCTATCCCGGCGAGGCATGCGCCCTGGTAGGCGCTCTCCAGGATGGCCTCGACAGTCAGTCCCGCATGGATCTCCACCTTGAGAGACTGACCGATCGACCGAGGTGCCGGGATGTCGCCGCCGTCGCGGACCCAGTACTCCTCTCCCTGATGCATGACCGGCTTCAGGGTGAGACGCGCGAACTGCCCCATGGGTATCGAGACCAGGTTGGTGGCAAGCGCCGGTTCCCCCCCGAACAGGTTCTCGTCGCGATAGGTCAACTTGATCGGGTCGGTCCCCCCGGCATGAAGGTGGAAGTACGCCACGTCCGCACGGCGCCCGTTCGCGCCGTCCCGCTCACGGACAGAGACAACGATCTCCGTCCCCTCCGCGCCGCCGATAGTCCGGCGAGCAAGGATGAAGGGGAACCTGAACAGGCCAACGGATGCGGCGAGATCACTGTTGTTGTCCCGTGTGAGGAGCAGGACCTGTCCGGCGGCCTGTGAAACCTCAGCGCCCACACGCTGAAGCGTGACAGGTTCATCGCCGGCCCGCCTGGCCATCAACTGCTCGATCAGGTCGGCCAGTCCCTCCGGCCCGGGATACGCGGCGCGAAGCGCCTGCAGGGCGGCGACGCGAGATCGCCTCTCCTCATCCCCATCGCCGAGCAGCTGGGCGAACACCTCCGGAGCATCCAGAAGCACGGCCAACTGCTCTGCCGGGCTGAGTGCCATTCCTTGCGGACTCGTGCCCATCTTCACATAGGCGCAGCCTTCGACGAGGTGGACTGTCGACACATGATGCTGCAGCGCACCGTCCGCATCGTGGGCAATCGTGCGCGCGGGCCGGATCCGTGCCCACGCGCTGAGCGGCAGCGCGCCCTCGGCTGGCACGTCGGCCCGAAACGCGGAGACAACGATCGCGGTATAGCGCTTCTCCTCACCATCCTGGGGCGTCCACCTCCAGGCAACTCCGTTCATCCGCAGCATGCCGCCCGGGGAGAGCCAGAGATCTGACGGCGCGCTCTCATCGGCGGAGGGCGGATCGATCGCGCCGGCAGGCCCGTTGAGCGAGGCGAATGCGATCGTGCACAGGATGGCAACAGCGATGCGACGACATGAAGTCATGGTGATGGGACTCCTCCATGGGAAATCGAGCGATGCCTCTCCCTGAGGCGCCGGGATGCCGGTGAGCACCACCGACGCCCGGAAATCGCGCCCCCTGGCCGATCAGCCGCCGCCTCGAGGCATCAGGGCGAGAGCGGGTCCGATGCCGGCGCAACCGGCATGCCCGGGCAGGCGAGTTCCAGGCCGCCGCACGTGATCGGCGACTCCGGCTCGATGCCTGCCAGGCACGCGTCGCGGTGTGCGTGCTGCAGCACGGCGACCAGGTCCGAGG
Source organism: Phycisphaeraceae bacterium (assembly GCA_019636755.1). GTDB lineage: Bacteria > Planctomycetota > Phycisphaerae > Phycisphaerales > SM1A02 > JAHBWZ01. The sequence continues at coordinate 281,549 of JAHBWZ010000004.1, forward strand.
GCATCGCGGTGCCGATGTCGTGCACGGTGATCGAGTTCGCGTTCGGGAGGAACCACTTCTCCACGCCGTCGTGCATCTTCATCTGGAGCGGCACGCGGGCATACCTGCAGACCTCCACGGGCACCGGCGCCGGCAGCAGTTCCTCGACACCGGAGAACGGATTGAGGACATACGCGGCCACCTCGATCTCCTCCACCGTGTCCGAGTGCAGGAAAAAGTAGAAGACCTCCGCCGACTTGCCGGTCGTGCCGGTCGACCGCGCGAAGATTACGATCTCCGTGCCCTCCGCGCCACCGATGGATCGCCGGGAGAGAATGAACGGATAGCGGATCAGCGCCATGTACCGGGAGAGATCCTCGGTCTCCGCCGCCAGCGAGGCGAGCCGCATCGCCGCCATGGCACGCCGGACCATGGTTTCTCGTGGTGTGCCCTCCCGTGACAGGAGCGCGTCAATGAGCACGGAGACATTGACCTCGTGCGCGAAGTGCGTCATCCAGTACCGGTCGAACGCGATCAGTTCGCCGTGACGATCCATCACCGCCGGCGCCCGGGCCGGGACATCGCCGGGCAGGATGAGCGCCATGAGGGCGGGATCCGCCGCGAACGTCTGCAGTCCGGTGACCATGAGTTCCGGGATGGCCGCCTGGACCTCGTTCTGCAGGCGGACCTGGCGCAGGAGCCACGACATGATCGGCGGGGTGAACTTCGCCGGATCCGCCAGGATGAGGACCTGCTTGTCGAGCAGCGACATCTGCAGCGGCGTCTCCTCAGGCGCCATCTTGACGTACGCGTACCCCTTCTCCAGGTCGATGGTCTCCGCGCGGGATGTCACGGCACCGAACAGGTCGGTCCACATGGCCGCGAGCGGCCGGGCGAGCGCCCACGCCGGCTCGGCGGTTTCCAGGCCGGCCTTGCTCGCCGGCCAGGTGGTGTGGACCTCGGAGAGCACGATGTCCGTCTCCCGCCGGGTCTCACCCGCGAACATCTCCGATCGCGCCGCGAACCCGCGCAGATGCAGGATCCCCGCGCCGTGGACGCGGAGCGTCGGGCCCGGATCGTCCGAGCCCGACGCCCATGCGCCGGCGGCATGCAGCGGAAGAACGGCCATCATCAGGAAGACCGTGCGCGCGAACGACCATCGGCGGGATGTGTGCAGAGAACTCATGTTCGGACGCCTCCAGATCTGAATGTACTTCGGCCGTCCGTGGCGAGCGTGCCATGGGAGAGAACCAGTCCGGCCGGACGACCGGCCAGCATGACGATGCAGAGTGCGGCAAGCGCCGCCGCCACCGCGCCGGGCATCGGATGGAGCCAGGTGCCCGTGGTGAATCGAACGGCCCAGGTGATGGAGAGCAGGACGGCCGCCGCCAGCACGAGGGCCAGGGGCACCACCAGCGCAAGCAGGCGCCTCCGCGCGGACGACGTGGTCGCGCGACGGCCATCGATGTCACCGGCCGGAATCGCAGGACCGTCCGGGCGCCGGGACCGGCCACGGATGCAGCCGGCGGCGACGAGAGCGCCGATGAGCGCACCGGCCAGGGTGAGCGGCAGGTTCAACCAGCGTGCCATCCGCCACCGGTGCCCCGCGACGAGCGACTGGATGGCCACGGCATGGAGCAGCGCACCACGGACGCCCGACACGGGCTCCGTTTCGTCCCGCTCACGGTCCGCGATGAACGCGATCCGGCCCGAGAAGCGCCGCGCCAGCGCATCCGCGGGCAGATCCCAGACCTGCTCGTATCGGATCGTCGACGCCTGGATCGCACGCTCCGACGGCATGGTGAGAACGAGGTAGGACTCCGTGTCGCCGGACTGGAGACCGAAGGTCCGCCGCGCGTCCGGCACGAACACGCTGGACCCGGAGGGCACCAGCCACGCCGTGGCGCCGACGAACTGCCGATGATCCGGCCGCGCCGAGTCCGAACGGAAGGCGCGGATCCGGATCCGATCGCCATCGCTCGCGTACTCGACGAACGCGCCCGGCGCATGGAAGGCGGCGAAGGCGGCGGTCGAGATGGCGGGCATCGGTTCCATGTCGGGTCGCTGCACCAGCAGGTGAACCCAGGGGTGACCACTGTCATAGCCGACGGTCGCCGCACCCCAGAGCGGCCCGGCTTCCCAGACGGTCCCGCTCATGGTCGGGCGCCCGTCGGCCCACACCCACGAGTTGACGCCGAGGACGACGGACACCCCGCGCGATCGCGCCTCGCGGATGGCGGCCGCGAGCAGGTCATCGTGGACGGAGGCCGACGAGAAGAAGACATCCAGGACGACCACCCGCGCGCCGGCATCGACCAGTCGGCGGATGGCAGCCGCGTGCATCGGGCGGTACGACTGGCGACCCGCGCCCGGCTGGAACGTCTCCAGGTCCGGTCGTCCGACCAGCGACGCGGCGGTCTCCGCGTCGAACTCCACGATCACGACATCCGGCAGTGATTCGACCTGCACCAGCGACTGGGGCGGTGCGGGGAGAATCCCGCCGATCCACATCCGCGCCGTACTCCAGCGGGCGAGCACCGGCGTGGTCACCACCTGCGCGACGCCGGCGGCGACGAGCACCACGAGCATCAGCACGAGTCCCGAGAAGACGCGCGGTCGGTGGCGGCGCAGGCCCATCGCCCGGCGCACGAGTCCGCCGCCGGCGAGGATCCGGCGGATCGCGGTCGCCACCTTCCCGGCATCGTCGAAGCGATGATCGGGATGCGGCGCAAGACACGAGCGGACCACGGACTCCAGGCCGCCCAGGAGTTCCGGCGCCTGCGCGATCAGGACCGCCCGGGTCTCACGAAGCGTCCGCGGCGGACCGGCAACCGCCCGGGCCCGCGCCTCCACGCTCGCGTCATCCGGCAGTCCGAAGGCGTCCTCGCCGGTCAGCAGGCGGAAGAGCAGGGCGCCGAGCGACCAGACGTCCGCGCGCTTGTCGATCCGGTCCCGGTCGCGGCGCAGGTGCTCCGGGCTCATGAACGGAAGCGTCCCGGCGATCCGCGTGCCCGACCAGCCGAGGACGGGACGTGCGATGCCGAAGTCGATCAGGAAGACGCGACCGGTCGTGTCCACGAGGATGTTGTCCGGCTTGACATCCAGGTGCAGGTCGCCATCGCCATGCACGTACGCGAGCGCTGAACACACCTGCAGGAACTGTCCCAGCCGTGCATGGACATCGAGTCCACGCTCATTCGCGTCGGTCGTGATGGGTGTGGCGCCCGGCAGGTACTCCATCACGATGTAATGCATCTGCGAGCCGTCGTCACGCGCCTGCGTGCCGGCATCGATCACGCGCACGATGTTCTCGTGACGCATCCGGGCGAGCACCCGGAACTCATGCGGAACCGTCCCGGTGCCACCGTCGTCATACACCTGCGCATGGATCAGCTTGACCGCCACCTCCATGCCGTGCTCGCGGTGTACGGCGTGCCAGACCTCGCCCATGCCGCCACGCCCCAGGCGGCGTCGAAGGATGTACGCGCCGATGACCTCGCCGCTGCGCGGCAGCACCGGCTCTCGCGGCAGGTCGAAGACCTCGGACGTCGGCACGCCGGTGGTCTCGCCGTCGCGATCCTGCGGCCGCTCGTCCGGTCGATCGGGCCCCCACGTCCCCATGCACGTCATCGTACCGCCGGGCCCCCGCCGAGGTGGCTGGAAACCACGTGACACGGCACCCTGTCCCGGAGTGCGAGCCGGTCCCGGACCGATCCCGCACGACCGACCGCGGTCCGGCTGTCCGTCTCGGGTCGCCGCCGGTATGCTCCGCGATCGCACCACCGGCCAGGGGAATCCCACATGCAGAGCCGAACGCTCGCATCCCTACTCTGCGGCGGCATCACACCGGCCCGGCTCTCCGCGGATCTCGCGCTCACGCTGCTGCGCGTCACGACCGGTCTGCTCATGGCGCCGCATGGCTGGGGCAAACTGCCGGTCTCCGCGGAACTGGTCACGAACGTCGGCGCCATGGGATTCCCGGTGCCCACGGTCTCCGCCTGGGCCGCCGCGCTCTCCGAGTTCATCGGCGGGCTCCTGCTGGCGGCCGGACTGTTCACGCGGATCTCGGCGTTCATGATCGCGTGCACGATGGCCGGCGCGGTGCTCGTCGCGCACGCGGGCGATCCGCTCAGCGCCAGGGAAATGGCACTGCTCTATCTCGTGATCTCCATCGGATTCGTCGTGCACGGCAGCGGGCGCTTCGGCCTGGATCGACTCGCGCGATCGCGGTAGCCGGATGGCGCCGGCATCGTCACCCCGATCGGGATTGCGGGGCAGACGGACGGAAGATCCTCCCGGCAGACCTCCTCCAATCCGGGCAGGGCGGTCCCGCATCGACCCGACGGCGGACGCGATGCGGCCCCCCCCGCCGCAGGAGGACGCACCGGTGACACCAGGCCCGAGACCGGATCCCGACACCCGCGCCGGCGCCGCCGAGGACCCCGGGATCCTCCGTTTCGCCGAACTGCTCGAGCGGGAGCACCGCGGGGAACTCGCTGCGGCGGAATCCGTGGAACTCCTCGAGATGCTCCGCCTGGATCCCGCGCTGCAGGCAGAGCGTGCATCGATCGACGCTGCCGCGCGCACCTCCGGGCAGGCCATCGACGCCGCCGTGACCCACTTCGACTTCGATCGCGCCCGTCGAGCGATCCGTGAGCGCCTCCGGCTCGATGCCCTTCGGCTCCGCATGCTCCTGGTCTGCGCGCCGCTCGCGCCGGCCATCGCCGTCGCGACCGGACTCCCGGCGCCGGACTGGACCTTCGTGACCTGCCTGTCCGCCGTCTTCGTCGCACAGGGCGTCCTCTTCTGGGTGCTGGCCCGCACCCGCCGGCGACGCGGCATGGCCGCGCTGGACGCGGGCGGGGCGCTGCTGCCGCAGACACACAGTGCCTTCACCGTGTCCGGACGGAACGAGCATGCGCTCCTCCAGGCGGCCGCGTGCATCATCACGCTCGCGCTCTTCCTCATGGTGATCGACGCCGTGCTGGACCGGACACCGGCGCGGGGCGTCATCGCCGTCCTCCTCCTGATCGTCGTCGCGCCGCCCCTGCTTCGCCGCGCCTTCGCGCCGTCGCATCGCAGGCGCCTGGAACGGTTCCTGGCCGGCAGTCTCGACGCCTCCGCATGGATGCACGGATCGGATGGGAAGGCACCAGGCGGGAAGGCATGACTGCAGACCACGGCGCCGCCGCGTTCGACCTGGACGCGATCCTCCCGGCACGGCAGCGAGACCTCCTGGCCTGCGCGCTGCGCATCACCGGCGATCTCTTCCTGGCCGAGGATGCACTGCAGGAGGCGTGTCTCCAGGCGCACGCGGCCCGCGCATCGTTCCGCGGCGACGCGGACCCGGTGACGTGGCTCTATCGCATCCTGATCCGAGAGGCGATCCGCCTGCGCCGCCGGCGCGATCGACTGCGGGAACGGCACGACATCGAGGTCCGACACGCCGCCGAGTCCCGCACGCACCGCGTCACACCGCCGCCGGAGTGGTACGAGGAGGTCGCACGGCTGCTCGCGGCGCTCGACACGCTCCCGGAGGCGCAGCGGCTGGCGCTGGCGCTGCTCTCCGTCCGGGAGTTCCCGGCCACGGAGGCGGCCGCAATTCTCGGCACCACGCCCGCCACGATCTACACACGCGCCTTCCGCGCCCGGCAGCGCCTGCGCGAACTGCTGTCCCCGGAGTCGAGCATGCACCGCTGACGACAATGGCCGGCCGAGCGCAGCAGCGCCGGGTGGCACGATGCGGACACGATCGGGTACCCTTCGGCATGGCCTCAACGCAGGACACGATCTCCGTCCACCACGCACCCGCGCCCACAGACCTCCGCGTCCGGCGACTGCTCCTCGCGGCCGCGGCCGTCGCCATCGTGAGTTCAGCATGCGACCGGAGACGCGAACCGGCCCCCCGGGGCACGGTCCCCGCAGTCACATGGCGTGCCCTGGAACCCTCGTCTCTGCCGGCCGATCAGCAGGCGCGGATCACGCTGGCCACGGATGCCCGCAACGACATGTTCGGGCGCCTCATGTCGGCCCTGGGGCAGGCGATGGCCACGGAGGGGACCGCCGGCGCCATCGATGTCTGCCGTCAGCGCGCCCCGCAGATCGCGCAGGAGGTGGGCGCGGCGCACGGCGTCCGGATCGGCCGCACGAGTGAGCGCCTGCGCAACCCGGACAACCGCGCGCCGGCGTGGGCACAGGCCTTCCTGTCGGAGCGCCCGGAAGCGCCGGTCTACGCGCTCGCCGATGACGGCACGCTCGGCGCCGTCCTGCCCATCCGGATCATGACGCTCTGTCTCGCGTGCCACGGCGCGCCGGCGTCGATCGCGCCCGCCGTGCGCGACGCGCTGGCGATGCACTACCCGGACGACGCGGCGACGGGATACGCCGAGGGCGATCTCCGCGGCTGGTTCTGGGTCGAGGTCCCGGCAGGCGGGTGATGCGGCGGAGACGCGGCGTCGCGCCGCGCCGATCCGCCCGCGTGGTACCGCCGCCGGCGATCCGGGCGCCCGCGATCGGCATGCGGCGACCCGGCCGCCGCCAGGTCCGGATCAGCGACGGCTGACCGCGGAACGGATGGCGATCAGTTCCGTGATGTTCTCCGGCGTCACCATGCCGACCAGCCGCGCGGCACCGGACGCGTCGTGGTCGATGACGGGCACCAGCGGACACGGTCCCGCCGATCGGCGGCGCCGTGAGGTCGCGGATCCACGATCGGGAACGGCGTGATCATCGGCGCCGGTGCGCCCCTCCTCATCGGAACGGTCCCGGTCCCCCGCGATCGCCATCGCATCCTCGATCGACGCGCGCGACGAGACCGACGGGCACGGCGGGATCATCACGTCTCCCACGCGGGCGGCAAGACCGGACGCGGCGAGCGCGCTGATGAGGCCCGAGCGCGTGAGGAGTCCCACGAGCGCCGTGCCGTCGTCCGGTGCCGCGCCGTCACGCAGCACCGGGAAGTCCTGCTGGTCGCCCGCGAGCAGTTCGTCCGCAGCGTCGGCCAGCGTGTCGGACGCGTGCAGGACGCGGAACCGGCGGATCATCGCATCGCGCACCAGAAGCCCGCGCAGGGCCGCCGTGGCCGCCGTGGACTTCGCCTCCGCACCGGCGCCCAGGAAGACGAAGACCGCAATGAGCATGAGCATGATGTTGCCGATGAGGAGCCCGACCAGTGCGAACCCGACCGCGACGACCTGTCCCGTGACCGCCGCGATCTCCGTGGCCCGCACGCGGTCCATCGTCATCGCCAGCAGCGCACGCAGGACGCGACCGCCGTCCATGGGAAACGCCGGCAGCATGTTGAACAGGATCAGCATGCCGTTGACGAAGACGAGCCCGCCGAGGAAATCGATCCGGTGCAGGCCCGGCTCGTCGGGAATGAACGCAGCCGGTCCGCGCAGGGCAAGCGTCAGGGGAATGAGCACCAGCAGGATGGCGACGTTCACCAGCGGTCCCGCGATCGCGACCACCAGTTCCTGTCCCGGCCGCTCGGGCATCCGTTCCAGGCGCGCGACGCCGCCGATCGGCAGCAGCGTGACATCCTTCGTGCGGACGCCGAACACCCGCGCCGCGAACGCGTGGCCGAACTCGTGGAGCACGACGCAGGCGAAGATCGCGAGGACGAAGAGGACCGTCCGGACTCCGGACAGGAACCCCTCCGATCCCTCCGCGAACGCCCCCATGGCGAAGATCCAGGCGAGCAGCAGCAGGAACGTCCAGTGCATGCGCACGACGATCCCGGCGACGGTGAAGAGCGGAAACGCGGGCCCCATGCGGCGATGGTAGCGTCGGGGCGCCCCGGTCTCCGCGGCGCGAAGTGGATCCGGTGGGGATCGAACCCACACGCCGGTTTCCCGACCGCGGCTTTTAAGGCCGCTGCGTCTGCCAATTCCGCCACGGATCCGCGCGGCGCATCGTACCCGGACACCTCGCGCCGTCAGCGCCGGTTGTCGGGTGAGGACTTGTCGGGGAACGCCGGCGGGGCGGGCACGGGACGGGGATCCGCCTCGATGCGCCGCCGCAGGTGGTCGATGGCCGCCATGAGCTGCGCGTCCTCGCCGCGGAACGTGGCATGCGGCAGGTTGTCCACCTCGATGTCCGGCTCGAAGCCGTGGCCCTCGATGAGCCACTCCCCTTCCGGCCCGTACACGCCGAACTCCGCCGCGGACGCGATGCCGCGATCGACCAGGCGGTTCTGCATGCTCAGCCAGATCTCACCGCCCCAGGTGCGCGTCCCGATCGTCGTTCCCAGGCCCAGCCGGCGGAAGCCGTCGCAGAAGGCCTCACCGTCCGAGGCCGTTCCCTCGTCGCAGAGCACGACGATGTGACCGCGGAACGCGTACTGCTGATTCCACTCGGGCTGTCCGACCCTGCCCTGCCAGTACATCCACGCACGGCGCATGAGTCGCCCGAGCACCCAGGAGTCGATGTTGCCGCCGCGGTTCTGTCGCACGTCGACGATGAGCCCCTGGCGGTTGAAGACCGGGTAGAACTGCTCGGCGAACCGCAGGAAGTCCTCAGTCCCCATCGCGCGCAGGTGCACGTAGCCGATCGCGCCGGCCCCCGACTCCTCCACGATCGCGCGGCGCGTCCACTCCCAGTCGTGGTACCGCAGGTCCGCGTCCGCCGGGCCCGGGACCGGGTGCACGATGACGTCGCGCTCCTCCACTCCGCGGCGGACGCGGAGGCGCACCTGCCGCCCGGCGCGATCGCGCAGGGCTTCGCCCAGTGCGATCAGGCCCGTCATCGGGCGGCCGTTGACCTGGGTGATGAGATCGCCTTCGCGGACATCGACGCCCGGGCGCGCCAGCGGCGAGCGCCGGTCGGGAAACTCCGGATCCGCGCGGTAGACGTGGTCCACCCGCAGGCCTGCCCCCCCTTCCGCCGGGACCAGCCGCGCGCCCAGGAACGACGGCCCCACCTGCGTCGGGCCGCGGCGGTAGTCGCCGCTCCCGACGTAGATGTGCAGCGCGGACAGTTCCCCCACCATCTGGGACAGGACCTCGTCCAGTTCGGCCCGCGTCTGGACGCGCTCGATCCACGGCTCGTACTTCGCGCGCATCGCGGGCCAGTCGACGCCGTGCATGCCGGGGTCGTAGAAGTAGTCGCGCATGAGGCGCCACGCCTCGACGAACATCTGCCGCCACTCCTCGGCGGGCTCGATCGAAGGACGCCAGCCGGCGATCGGGACCTCCGTCTTCGCGAGATCCGGCGGCGTGAGTCCGGCGTCGGCGATGTGCATCGATTTCTCGCGCCGGATCAGCAGCCTGGTGCGGTCACCGGAGAGTTCGAAGGCGGCGACATCCGCCGCCAGGATCACGGGCTCGATCTCCTCGTTGCGCACGGGCAGCGCGACGAGGGCCGGCTTCGCATCCGGCTCGTTGGCGCGCCGGAGAAGGAACAGCGCCTCCCGGCCCGCCGCGAGATCCGTGATGTTCCCCGGCGGAAGGGGCGCCTCGTGCAGCCGCGCCGCGATGTCCGTGAAGTCGATCTCGACGCGCCGCGGCACGTCCGCGGGCGGCGCATCCGCTGCGGGCGCCGGCGCGTCCGTTCCCGGGGGCGTGCCGGCGACGGCGGGCGCGTCCCTGCCGTCGGGTGACTTCGCGCCGGGCTTCTTCGGCGGGTTGAACTCGTCCGCGGGCTCGAACGGCGAGCGTGCCGGACCCGCGAGCGGGATGCCGTAGACCTTCGTCTGGTTCACGAACGCCGGCTCCGGCTGGTAGGCCCCCCAGACGCTCGCGACGGATGACTGGAAGTGGCGATCGGAGAGGAACCAGAGCCATGTGCCGTCCGGCGACCAGGCGGGGCTGCGCGAGTTCACGCGATCGGACGTGATGGTGTGCGTCTCGCCGCTCTCGACCGCGTGGATCCGGATCACCGTGAACGTGTTGGCGACCGTCTCCACGAATGCCAGCCAGCGCGAATCGGGCGAGAAGACCAGCCCGCTGAAGGGATCCCACTGGCTGACGGACTGCGCCACCAGGCGAGGCTCGCCTGTTCCGACGTCGGCCATCCAGAGGCGCATGTCCTTGTCCTGCCACGCGACGCTCATTCCATCCGGAGAGATCGCCGGATCGAACCTGAAGATCGCGCCGTCCCTGGTCACCTGCGTGCGCGGGCCGAGTCCGTCCGCCGGGAGCGACCAGAGTTCCAGTTCACCGGTCTCGTCGCTCAGCGCGAGCAGTCGATCGGTCCCGGGCAGGAACTGCGCCTGGCGGAACCGGGCGCGGCTGTCCCGTGTCACCTCGACGGTCCGCCCCTGCTTCCGGGGCGCGACGACGACGTCGCCGCGGATCGTGAGCACCACGCGCTCTCCGTCCGGGCTGAGATGCGCCGACGTGACCCATTCCAGCGGCTTCTCGATCCACCGGTCCATCCGGTGCGTCAGGTCGGATGCGAGCCTGATGTCGAGCGCCTTCGTCTCCCCGGCAGCGATCTCATGCACGTGCAGATCCACGCCCCACTGCAGCACCACGCGACCGCGGTCCAGCGTCGCGCCGCGCACATCGAGCCCCTGGAAGCGCGTGTGCTGACGGCGGTCGCCACCGTCCGGACGCATCGACCAGAGATTCACCGTCCCGTCGAAGTCGCCCAGGAAATACACGCGGCCGCGATGCCACATCGGGCTGAAGCACTCGCCCGCGAAATCGGCGGTCAGGTGAACGGCCTCGCGGCCGTCGCCGTCGAAGCGCCAGAGGCTCCGCGCGGTCCCGCCGCGATACCGCTTCGTCTGGCTTCCCTGGAAGCGCTGCCGGGTGAAATAGAGACGCCCCTCGTCGTCGAAGACGCCTTCCGCCGCCTGGGCCAGCGGAATGCGGTCGATCGCGCCGCTCGCGGGGTCGATCGCAAGGAGCTGCACGCCGGGCAGGGTCGACAGCGCGCTCGTCGCCACGAGCACGTGACCGTCCCGGCGGAAACCGACCACCTGCGGTCGTTCGGCGCCGAACGTCAGGCGTCGCGCCCGCCCGCCCTCGATCGGCATGATGTAGACTTCGACCGGTCCCTCGTACTGTCCGCAGAATGCGACGTGCGTGCCGTCGGGCGAGATCCGCGGAAACGTCTCCTCGCCCGGATCCGTCGTCAGGCGCCGCGCGGCGCCGCCCGCCGCCGCGACCGTCCAGAGATCGCCCTCGGCGGCAAAGAGCAGCGTGTCGCCGTGCAGGGCAGGCTGTCGATAGACGCCGCGCACCTGCGCGGAGGCGGCGGTGGCAAGACACCCCAGCGCCAGCGTCGCTGCGACGGCGATCCGGTGCGGGCGCGGGCGTACGCTGCAGAATCCAGTCTCGGGAAGGCGCATATCGCGCGAGTGTACCGCGACCCCTGCGTCGCCGAACGGCCCTCGGCCATAATGGACAGCCCATGCAGCGCCGGCTCCCCATCCTCCATGCGCACTCGAACCCGGGGCGGGCCGGTTCACCCCCGCCGGCGGCGCCGCCGGACGCGGACTCGCCGGAACCGATCGCTCTCCCCGCCGGCGGTCCCCTGCGCGACGCGCACGGCCGCACCATCCGGGACCTGCGTCTCAGCATCACCGATCGCTGCAACTTCCGCTGCGTGTACTGCATGGATCCGGATCACCGGTACATGCCGAAGCGGGAACTGCTCTCGGCACAGGAGTACGCGCGCGTCGTCCGGATCCTCTGCGGCATGGGGATCCGGAAACTCCGCCTGACCGGCGGAGAGCCGCTGCTGTACGCCGATCTGGATGAACTCCTGGAGCGGATCCAGCCGCTCCTTCCGGGCGGCGCCGACGACGGTGATGACGTTGATGACGCCCGCGCTCCCGTCACCGACGGCACGTCCGTCGGTCGCATCCGCGACGTCGCCCTGACCACGAACGGATCGCTGCTGACCGAGGAGCGTGCGCTGATGCTGGCGGCCTTCGGCGTCCATCGCATCACGATCAGTCTGGACAGCCTCCGGTCGGAGCGCGTGCGCGCCATCACGCGATCGGGCAGCACGCTGGAACAGACCCTGGCCGCGATCAGTGCGGCCCGCCTGGCCGGCATGGAGCCTGTCAAGATCAACGCCGTTGTCCTGCGCGGCGTCAACGATGACGAGATCGCGGACTTCGCCGGCTTTGCGCGGACGCACGGCGTCATCGTGCGCTTCATCGAGTGGATGCCGCTGGACTCCGGACGGACATGGAACGCCTCGGCCGTCGTCACCGCGGACGAGATCCTGGGCCGGCTCCACGAGCGCAACGACCTGGTGGAGCGGCCGCGCGCCGAGGCCTCGGAGACGGCGCTTTCCTTTGACTTCGCCGACGGCGCCCCGGGGGGCATCGGCATCATCGCGTCCGTCACCCGCCCCTTCTGCGGCGCCTGCAGCCGGCTGCGCGTGACCGCGGACGGCAAGGTGCGGCCCTGCCTCTTCAGCCACCAGGAATGGGACCTGCGCCCGCTGCTGCGCGGCGACTGCGACGACCACGCCATCGCCGGGTTCATCGCCCGCGCCGTCCTGCGGAAGCAGGCGGGCCATGGCATCGGCGCGACGCACTTCTCGCCCCCGGAGCGCGGCATGTCCGCCATCGGCGGGTGACCGGCACCCCGCGGGCGGACGTGCCTGACGCGACCGGATCACGATCACCCCCACCCTCCATGCGACCCGACCGTCACGACCCGGCGAACACGCTGATCCTCACGCTGATCCTCGGCGATGAACGCCGGTCGGACCCGGCGACGATCAGCGCGATGGCACGCGCGACCGGGATCGACGCCGCGGACCTCCGGCTCCGCCTGCGGCGGGAGCCGCCATGCATCCTGGGTCTCGCCGGTCCGGGCGCGGCGAACGGTGCCGCACACGCGGCCCAGGCGTCCGGCGGCGAACTCTTCGCGCCGGCGGTCGCGGAGATCCAGGCATCGGCCGCGGAGATCCCGGCCAGGACGCTGGAGGTGCGGCCGGGACGACTCCTCGTTCAGCCGTGGCGCGCCCGCGACCCGATCGACGTGGCACTGGAGTCGATCGAACTGCTCGTCCGCGGCAGTGTCCGGCCGCCGCGCGAGTCCCGCCGGGGCGACCTTCCGCCCGGGCCGGCGGCGAACACGGGGATGCGCCGTCGCCTCGGGTCGACCTCGCTGATCACCGGCGCGGCCGGTGCGTTCCTGGCGCACGCGGTGGAGACCGGATCCGCGGTTCCGATCACGACGCAGGCGCCGCCGATCGAACTGCTGGACATCCGCCTGCGCGACGGCCGCGCCATCCGGGTCGACGGGCGGCGATTCGCGTTCCACGTCCTCGGCCCGCTCCGCGGCCAGAATGATCGCGTCAACATGGATGCGCTGCGCGATCTCCTGGCGCACCTTGCCCCGCGGTCGATCGTCGACAACGGCTTTGCCCTGTACACGCCGGGGCCCGAGGTGGCCTTCGCCATCGTCGATCGGCGCCTGCCCGCCGCGGAGCGCGCATTCACGTTCTATGCCAGGTGGATCACGCTGGTGTACCGGCACATGGCAGGCGAGTCCGGCGCTTCGCCGCCGCGTCCGGCGCGTTCCTGACCACAGCCCCCGCGCCGGTCCGGGGACCGTCTTTGCGGCGCGGCCCATCGGGCGCCGCGCGGCGCGGCGCGACGGCGGCGATGGCTCGCGCTCCCCGCCGCCGCCGCGCAGAATGGTGGTCGGCCGCGCCTAGGGACACGGCCCCCAGTTCGCGAGCAGGACAAGCAGGTCTGCGAGATCCACTGCATCGGTGTGATCGAGGTCCGCCGGACACGCGGCACCCGCGGGACACGTCCCCCAGAAGGACAGCAGGACCAGCAGGTCACCGAGATCCACCGACCCGCTGCCGTCCAGGTCGGCCGGGCACGGCGCCGCGGCCATGGAGCGGAGACCCACCGAGTGCAGCGGCTCCCAGGTGCCGTCCGCCTCGATGTCGGTGTACACCACGATGTCGGAGAACCGGATGCCCTCGTGCGCCACGAACATCGCCGAGACCTGGATCTCCACCGGCGCGGACAGGGACGGCGGAATCACGACCACCCGCCCCCACGGCTCGCCCGGCGGCAGCCCGTTCAGGCTCACGTCCATGCTGGGCTGCATGTCCGGGTCGTACGCGACGATCCGCAGCGGCGCGGTGATCGGGGCATCGGTCGTGTTCGTCACCTCGAAGACGATCGGCTGCGCGATATCGACCGGCACGGAGATCACCTCGACCGGCGGCCAGACGATCACCGAGCAGAGATCGCGACGGTCCTGCACCGAGCCATGGCACGTGATCGACTGGCCCGTCGCCTGGTTCTGGATCGTCACCTCGTAACAGGCGACCTGGTAGACCGCGTTCATCCCGGCGGGCCGCTGGATGACGACGTTCACCGTCACGCAGGCGTACGGTGGCACCATGACCGGATCGGGTCCCACGACCGTGAACACGGTGGGGCCGGGGATGTCGCACCCGGGGAGTCCGGCAAACGAGAGGTGGAACGGCGCCGCCGCGGCGCCGTGGTTGCACACGGTGATCGGCACCGTCACGCTGGTCTGGTTCTTGCAGAAGGGATGGTCCCACGGCACATGGCATCCCACCTTGCACTTGCCGTTCGGTCCGGCGGCATGGATCGCCTGGATCTCGGTGGCGGACAGGGCCCGCCGGAAGATCTCGACCTCATCGATGTCGCCGGCCCAGTGCAGGACCGAGTTGATCGGGTGACGCCGGCCGATCCACACGGCCGCCGGGGTGTTCAGACTGCCGGGGCGCCCGGTGGGATTGAACGTGGCGACATGGACGCCGTCCACATAGAAGCGCCCGCCGGTCGGGCTTCCGCGCTGCACCGTGACGGCGACATGCCGCCACTGCCCGTTCGCCACGCCGACACCGGAGAGATAGTTCGTGTGACCGGGAGAAGCCAGATTGTCGGCGAGCTGGAACGACAGCTGGCCGTTGTACAGGAACATCGTGTAGCCGATGGTGGACCCGATGAGCCCGGACCGCTTGTCCACGATGGGACGGACGCCGCTCGACGCCGTCGTCCGGATCCACGCGTCGACCGTGAGATCGCCGACACCCGGGTTCAGGTGCGGCGCGTGCGGCACCGTCACGTACTGGTTGACGCCGTTGAACGAGAGGGCGTTCCCCACCGCGCCGGCAATGACCGCCGGGGCGTTGACCCTGGTCCCGTGATTCCCGGCGGCGATCTCGTGTGCCACCGAGCCGGTCGCGGCATCGAACGGCGTCCACAGGACCATGCCGGTCGGCGGCGTCACGCAGGGCGCCTCCACCAGGCAGGGATTCGGCAGGCAGGGAATGAAGTCGCCCAGGTACACGCCGCCCATCTCCGCGCAGTCCGCGGCGCTGACCTGAATGCAGCCGGCGAACGGCGTGCAGCAGGCGCCCTGCGCACACGGATCCGGCACGCAGGAGACGTTGTCGCCCAGGTACACGCCGCCGGACGACCTGCAGTCGGCCGCGGTCATGACAAGGCACTGGAATCCCACGGGCGTCTGGAGGCAGCACCCGCCGGTCGCCGGCGGCGGACACGGATTCGGCACGCAACTGGTGCCGGGCCCCTGGAAGACGCCGCTCGTGTAGCTCGCCAGGCAGTCGGCCTCGGTCGTGACGACGCAGTACCAGCCCGGCGTGCCGGGGATCCGGTAGCAGCACGCGCCGCGCTCACACGGATCGGGCGTGCACACCGTGCCGGCGCCATGCCAGAGACCGCCCAGGCTCACTTCGCACTCGAGCTGTGTCGTCACCATGCACGCCATCGTGCCGTCGGGCGCCAGGAAGCAGCAGGCGCCGAACTCCTGCGGGCACGGATCCGGCGTGCATGTCGTGCTGTCGCCCTGGTAGACGCCGGCCAGCACCTGTTCGCAGTGGTCCGCCGTGGTGATCGTGCAGTGCCAGGAGCCCTGCTGGAAAGAGCAGCACGCGCCGTAGCGCGGCGGATCGCAGGGGTTGGGCGTGCACGCCGAGCCGTCGCCCAGGTACGTGCCCAGCAGGATTCCCTCGCAGCGTTCCTGCGACGTCACGTCGCACTGCCACATGTTCGCGGCGTTCAGCCAGCAGCAGGCCCCGATCTGCGGCGGGCAGCAGAGGTCCGGCGTACACGCGGATCCGTCGCCCTGGTAGACGCCGGCCAGCACGCGTTCGCAGTGCTCCTGGGTGGTAATGATGCAGAGACACAGGCCCTGCTCGAAGTAGCAGCAGGCGCCGGACGTCCCGTCATCGCAGAGCACCTGGACGTCCGGATCCAGCGGTGACTCCGCGACGGCAACGACGTACATCTTGGCAAGAATCGTCGAGCGGAAATCGACGTCCTCCACCACCGGCACGATCACCGGCAGGAGGGGCGGATACCGGAACTCGTTGCACGTCGAGACCCCCGCCGCATCCGTTCCGATCAGCCACCAGTCGAACGGGTCGACCCCGAACGAGGACGTGGCGCAGAAGAGGGTGTACCCCCCCGACGGCCGCAGCGCGACGCCTCCGGCCAGTTCCGACGAGCCGCCGCCGTACGCCATCGCCCACTGGAAGGCGCCGGTGCCGTCCGTCTTCAGCAGCGCGACTTCCGTCCCCATCGGCGCGCGGTATCCCAGGAGCACGATCTCGTCCGCCGGCGTGCAGCGGATCCCGGGGCTGGGGCTGAAGAACTGGAACGTGCGGTACCAGAGCAGGGTGCCCGCGGGATCCGTGCGCAGCAGGAAGCTTCCTCCGCCCTCGCCGATCTCCTTGTTGTATCCGACGATCACCCAGTCGCCGTTCGGCGCCCGGTCCATGCCGTGCGCCCAGTCGTTGTGCAGGCCGCTGCTGTAGGTCTTCGCCCACAGGAGCGCACCGGCCGCGTCGACCTTCATCAGCAGCGTATCACGCGCCCCCAGTCCGTCCGCGGTGTACCCGGTCGCGACGATGTCCCCGCCGGGCAGTCCATGCACATCGGTGAACGTGCCGTTCGTGCTCAGGCCATAGCGGTTGTCGATGTAGTACCGGGTCCAGAGCAGTGTCCCCGTGGTCGACAGGCGCGACAGCAGCGGTGCCTTCCAGAGCGATGGAATGCCGATCAGGCTGCCCGGGATTTCGCCGCCGATGGCGTATCCCATGCTGCTGCCGTCATGATCGAGGAGTTCCGCAAGCGCCGGCCCCCCCGCATTGCCCGGCGTCATGCCCTGGATGATGCGGATCCACTGCACGGTACCCGCGCCATCGGTCTTGATGACCAGGCGCAGCGAACTCTGTCCGAACTGGCTGCTGTGCGCGAGGACCAGGAATCCGCCGTCGCTGGTGTTGATCACCCCGTGTCCGAGTTCCAGCGCACCCGGATTGCCGATGCGCTTCTCCCACTGCGGGATGCCTGCGGCATCTGTCTTCATCAGCCAGATGTCCCACGCCCCCTGCGAGGTCGAGCCGACGAGGATCGATCCGCCGTCCGGCGTCGTCTCGATCCACGCCGCACGCTCGTCGCTCCCCGTCGTCGGCGCACCGAACGTCCGCTGGTAGTTCTGGGCCACCGCCGTCCGCGCCGGCAGGCCCGGCAACGGGAGCAGCCCTCCCACCAGGAGCGCCAGCAGGATCACGGCACGAAGCACCTCGCCATGGGTCCGGCCATGCGATGATCGCGTCGACCCAGCGGACCGGAACACGGATATCGACCGTATCGACGCTGCCATATCTGTCCTCGCTCTGCCCCGGAGTGAGGTCTTCGACCCGTTGCCCACACACAGCACAGCGCGGATCCCCGGGCGCGCGGCGGCCGGAGGCCAGTATCCCGACGGCCGCGCCGGCTGTCCAGCATGAAAAGACCGATTCAGGGCACGACGTGCCGGACCGGGACCATGGCCGTGCCGGACCGCAGGGATCACGCAGCCGCGGCGCCGCGATCGATACGATCCCGCCATGACGTCCGACGGCCGACGATCACCGGAAGCCGGCCGTCCGCGGCGGCGCAGGCTGGTCGTGCGCACACTCATCATCCTGCTGCTTGGCGCCGCCGTGAACGTCACGGTGGCGTGGATCATCGCCCTCAACGCACCGCCATGGACATCAGGCGACGCGCCGCTCTACTGGTCAGATGACCAGCGGACGTGGCACGTCCGATTGGAACCGTCCCGCACGGTTCGCCGCGTCCTCATCGCGCCGACGCAGGTCCGGCTGGAGGACGATCACATTCCGCCCGGAAGTCGTCTTACCGACGCCATGCTGCCGTCGCACATCCGGCAGCGCATGCATGCCGCGTCATCCGGCGACCCGGAGGCGCTGACGTTCTGGCACGTCGGCTGGCCGTTCGCCGCGCTCCGCTGCGTGCAGTACACCTGGCGCGGCACCGCGCACGACAGGCGGCTGCGCCCCACGGGCCCGCCGGAACCCGTCGCGGAGGACGCGATCGTTGTCCACGGCATCGGCGCCGCGCCCGGCCGACATGAGCACGAGGGCGGGTCGCAGCGCGCGTTCCTGCCGCTGCGACCACTCCCGGCCGGCGTTCTGGTGAACTCGGCGCTCTATGCGGGCCTGCTCTGGCTGCTGGCGGCGGTGCCCCGTGCGCTGCGCCGGCGACATCGCATCCGGCTCGGTCTCTGCCCGACGTGCACATATCCGGTCGGCGCGGGCGACGTCTGCACGGAGTGCGGGATCGACGTCGCGGCGCGCCGGAGACGAACGGCACGATGACCCGGACCGCGACCGCCGAGGTCGCGGCCGCAGTGCCGCAGAGCGCCTGCGCTCTTCCGGTCAGGATCCGCCGCCGCTGCGCGATTCCAGCTGCTGTCGGATGAACGCCGCCTCTCGACGATTGCCGCTTCGCTCATGGCGATCGGCGAGCATCGTGCCCATGCGGTACCAGTTCGACTGCGCCAGGAATGGATCGGAGGCGCGCGGCGGGCGAGGCGATCGCTCCCAGGCGTCGCGGAGGATGGGGACCAGCAGGTCCGGCCGTCCCGCCTGGTCGAGCACGCGCTCCAGCCGCTCCAGCGCATCCAGCGCCACCGGGCCCACGCGTGCCGCCTCCAGCGCGATGTCGCGGTACCGCGACGCCGCTCCGTCGAGATCGCCGCGCTCGGCGTGGAGCGCCGCCTGTCGCATCCCGATCGCGGCGACCAGGTCCATCCGGCCGGCAAAGTGCCTGAGCAGCGCCTCGTACGCCGACTCGCGCGCCCGCGCGTCACCCGAGGCGCCGACCAGCGGATCGAGCAGTTCGAACTGCACATCCGGGAAGTCGCGACCGAACAGCCGGACGACGACGTCCGCCCATCGCCGTGCCTCCTCCGGCGCGAGCAGGCCGCCCTTCGCCAGGTCCGTCACGTACTGCCAGCCCCTGAGGTTGCCCGAGTCCCGGACGAGCGCCTGCTCCGCGAATCGCAGCGCCTGCGCCTGCCTGGGGTCGGCGACCGCCGCCGGTGCCGCGGCGCCGGCACGCCCGGCACCGCCGCGCCGTCCTCGCGGCGCCGCCGGCGGCGGCGCGAGGCGATGCGCCGCGTCCACCAGCGCATGCGCGAGCAGTCGATCGGCCTCGTCCGCCGTCCGGAGCGAGACCGCCTTGAGCGCCAGGTGCGCATCACTGATCGCCCGGCGCGTCTGCGGGTCGATGACCGTTCCGCGCACGCCCTGGTACGACTCGTACCGGCCCGCGTCGAAGTTCCACGCCGCCGGCCGCTCCCGCGCATCGAGGAACCCGACCCACGCGTGCCCGACGTTCGCCGCGCGACCGACGCAGTACGCCGTCGGCACACCGATCGCCTTGCCGACGCTGGACGCGAAGAACGCCTGGTCGGCGCAGATACCTCCGTACAGGCGGATGTTCTCCAGCGTATAGCCTTCCGCGGCCACCCGCTTCTCTTCACCGGTGCGGAAGTGGCGGCGATCGTAGCCGACGTCGAAGAAGCGCCGGCCGATGTCCGGATCGGCGCGATGCTGTCTCAGTGCCCAGCGCAGTTCGTCGATGCTGCTCGTGACATCGACGACGTGCAGGAGCGTCTCCGCCGGCATGCTGCGGAGCGGAAAGACCATGCTTCCCGCGTGCGCGGTGAAGTAGTCCAGCAGCGCCACGGGATCCGGCGCGAGCGTCACCTGCTCGTTCACGCGGCGCGAGAATGGCCTGTCGTGGACCACGCAGATCGCGGCGACGAGCGGCGCCCAGGCCTCCAGCCGGTCGCCGCGCTCGCGCCGGAATCGATCGAGCAGGGCCGCCGGATCGGGCGTCCCCTCCACGTCCGACCGCGCGAGAAACGCGATCGTCCACGCGAGTCGCGGTGACCGCTCCAGGGTCGCGACCAGCCCGGCGCGGGTCGCCGGGGGCATGCCTTCGACCAGCCGGACGATCCGCAGCGCGAGCGCCGCGTCCCGGATCAGGTCGATGTCGCCGCCATCCTCGCGCGTGATGACGGCGTCGAACGCCGATTCCGTCCGGCGACGCGCCTGGTCGGCGGGCATCGACGGATCCTGCAGCGAGCGGAGGGCCGCCGCGAGTTCCTCGCGGATCGATCCGGTCTCCGCGGGGCGACCGTCGTCCGGCGCCACGGGCGCCGGCGCCGCGGCGAAAGTCGTCGCGGCGGCCAGCAGCGCCGCGGCCGACACGATGGAGACGCCGCGACCGGCCCGGCGCCCGGCGGCGGCGGCGCACGACGGTGGGGCCACGACGGGTCCGGGACGGTGCGTGCACATCATGCGTCATGATGACACGTTCCTGCCCCGGGCGCGTCGGATTCCGCGCACGTGCGGCGCCCGCGCGACGGCGGCGGTGACGATCCTGTGACCGCCGCTGGCCGGGCGATGGACCATGATGTCGTTGCGGACGCGACGGCACAGGCCCGCCGCCGCCGCGTCGACCCTGAACCCGCCTGTCCCGGAGATCCCTGTCATGCACCTGGTGACGTCCCTCGGCCTGACCATCGGGCTCGCGTGCCTGTTCGGCGGCGCGCCGGTCGATCCCACGGATCCCGTCGGCCCCGCGCTCACGCTCACGCTGCAGGATCGGTCCATCGTCCTCGGGCCCGACGGAACGCTCCGGCCCGGGCCCCCGCCCCTCGAGCCGGTGGGCGCGATCTCGCCCGACGGCAGGCACTATGCCTTCAGGAAGGGACATCCCGCGGCACGTCAGACCGCGCTGTGGCTGACCACTGTCGGCCCCGACGGACGGCCGGACACCGCCCATGCGCGCCTCATCGGCCCCGGCGACTCCCCGGTGATGGATCCGTCGCATCCGATCTGGCTCCCGGACAGCACCGCGCTGCTCGTCCGTTCGGCCGGCGAGCGCGGCCACCGGCTCCTCCTGGTGCGGACCGACGGGACGCAGGTCACGATCGCCGGCGCGGAGAACGACGTGGCCGCGTTCTCCGTCTCCGCGGCGGGCGTCCTGGCATGGAGCCGCGTCATCGAGCGGCGCGGCAAGGAGTCCTGGTGCGAGGCGCGCTGCGCGCTGACGGGCGATCTCCTCGCGGGCACCACGCCGTCGACGCTGCTGGTCGAACGCGCGCTCATGTTCGACCTCGCCGTCAGCCCCGACGGACGATGGCTGGCATGGTCGGAGCCGGGCGCGCTCGTCTTCACCGCGACCGGCCTCCCGATACCCTTCGGCGCCGTGGAACCCGGCTCCGGCCCGCGGGAACGACGCGTCGAACTGGCCTCGATCGACCAGTCGATGTGGAACGACCTCGCCGCGCATCTCGCCTGGCATCCCGTCGAGTACGCCGTTGCCGGCCGGTTCACCTTCGCGGGTGGGACCTTCTTCTCTTCGAGTGCGCGTCCGCGCGAGATCAGCCGGATCGCCATCGTGGATGTCCGCCACCTCCTGCGCCCGCGCTGGGACACGCCGCCCGCCCCCATCGCGCCGCCGGTCGGCATCCATCCGGTCGACGGCCTGGTCACCGACCTCCGCTGGGCAGACGCCACGGCGGCGCCGCGCTGACGAACGGACGAACGCGCCGCCGTGGATCCGGGGGCGCGCCGGGCGGTCTTTGCACGCGCCGGGTCCGCCTCGCCGATGGCTGGGTGCGGGATTCACCGATCGCCCCGGTGTACGCTCCGCGCAGGATCTCCCGGCGAAGCCATGTCAGATCAGCGTCACCCCACGCGCGTCCGCGCCCTTCTCATCGGTCCCCGCGCCCTGCTGCGGCGGCTGGAGCACCAGCTGGACCTGATGCCGGCGCGCCCGGTGACGATCGGGTGGGTCCTGACCGATCCGGCGGACGCGGCGCCCCCCGCGCCCCGCGCGGATGACGGGGCCCGCACGCCGGGCCCGGCCGGCGACGACGACGGGCCCGTGCTCGGCTCGATCGACCGGCTGGAGGCTATCACGGCGCAGGTCGCGCCCGCCCTCGCCCTCGTCACGATGTCCGCGCGCCTGACGGACCTCGTCGCGCAGATCCGCACGCGCCTGCGGCGGCTGGGCATCCCCGATCGCTTCGTCCCGACGCTGGAGGACCTGGTCGCCGGCATCGGCCCGAGGACGCACATCGACGTGGATCCGCGCTCCCTCACCGGGCGCACCCCGCGCCTGCCCGACGAGGCCCGCATCCGGTCCGTCGTGGCCGGACGGCGCGTGCTCATCACCGGCGCCGGCGGATCGATCGGCGCCGAACTGGCGCGCATCGTCGCCGCGCATGCACCGGCCGGGCTGCTGCTGGTGGAGCGATCGGAGAACGCGCTCTTCGAGATCGATCGACAGGTCGCGCGCCGTCACCCGGACCTTCCGCGGTGTCCGCTCCTGCATGACGTGGTCGACCCGGATGCGACGCTGGAACACTTCCGCCGGTTGCGGCCCGAGATCATCTTCCACGCCGCGGCGCACAAGCACGTGCCGATGATGGAACTCCATCCCGCGGCAGCGATCGACAACAACCTCTTCGGCACGCGATCGGTGATCGATGCGGCGCAGGCCGTCGGCGCTGAACGCTTCGTGATGATCTCGACGGACAAGGCGGTCCATCCGCGGTCCATCATGGGTGCGACGAAGCGCCTCGCGGAACTGTACGTGCAGCACGCCGGCCGCACGGGCGGTCCGCGCACGTCGATCGTCCGGTTCGGAAACGTCCTGGGATCGGCGGGAAGCGTGCTGGAGACGTGGCAGCGCCAGATCGCCGACGGCGGCCCGGTCACCGTCACCGATCCGCGCATGACGCGCTACTTCATGACGATCCCGGAGGCCGCGACCCTGGTGATCGAGTCGGCGTCGCTCGCCGATGAGCAGCCCGGCGAGACGGCGGTCTACCTCCTGGACATGGGCGACCCGGTGCGCATCGTGGACCTCGCCGAGCGGTTCATCCGCGCGCACGGGCTGGATCCGGCGCTCCCGGGATCGCCATGTGCGTCACCGGCCGCCATGCCGATCCGCTTCACCGGCATCCGCCCGGGCGAGAAGCTCTTCGAGGAACTCACGTTCGACGCCGAGTCCATGCGCCCGACCGCGCACCGGTTCATCCACGCGTGGAACGTGCCGGCGGCGGAACCCGGCCTCATCCGCGATGCACTGCTCGAACTCGCGCCGGAGCATCGGCCGAACGATCCGCGGGACATTGCCGCACGGCTCCGGCGACTGCTGCCGGAGATGTCGATCGCGCGGCCCGTGGCGGCGGCAGGCGGGCCCGCGCCGCAGGCGGGCACGCCGGCACGCCTCACCCGCACCCCCCGCTGATCCCGGCGGCGCCGACGGACGCGCTCAACTCCAGTGAGAGAGCAGCAGCAGCAGGTCGGAGAACCCCACGCTGCAGTCGCCGTCGATGTCCGAGAGGCATACGTCGCAGGTGCGGCATGGCCCCCAGTTCGAGAGCAGGATCAACAGGTCGGCGAAGCCGACGATGCGATCGCCATCGAGGTCACCCGGGATACCGGCGCACGTTCCGGAGACGCTGAAGCTGATTCTCGTCTCGGAACCGATGAGGAGCAGCGGCGTCGACCGCGGGTATCCGGGCGGCGCATACTTCGAGTCGCCCCACGTGATCGCGCCGGAGACCACATCGAGGGGACCCACCCGACCTGCATCGTCGAAGGCCAGGTAGTAGACGCTCAGGCTGTTGCTCCCAGGCTGAAGCGGCAGCGGCGGAGTCCAGGACGTGGCGTCAAGCGGAATGTCTCCGAACAGGCTGACCGCCTCCTGCTCGAACGCCTCGTCCCGGGTCTCGACACTGACACCCAGGACATCGGCGTCCGCTTCGCCGGTGGGATCGAGCCACGTGAAGGTCGGGCATGGTGAGACGCGGACCTCGCCGTGCTGCGGCGAAAGGACCGTCGGTGTCGCGAAGAGATCGGCATCGAGTATCTCCCCGGCGTCCAGGTCGAACGTGCTGACGTGCACGTGGCCGCCGACATCGGAGAGCGTGATCGTCCACGTTCCCTGCGTGAGCTGATGGAAGTCGCGCACGGAGTCGAAGAGGAGGTCGAGGGACCACGAGCCCGCCGTCTCACGATCGTCCTCCAGTGGGATGAATGTCCCGCCCGGGAGAGTGATCGAGGCGCCTGCCGCTCCGCCCGACACCGTGATGTCCACTTCGAACGCGAATTCGTGATCCGGGTGATCGAAGTCGTCGGCCCGAGTCAGCAGCATGAGGACCTCGCCCGTGAGCGCAACCGGGCTGCCCGCCGGGCATCCCCATCGGGCGATGTACCCGGGCGCCGCAGCGAAGTACGCACCGGCCACCAGGTCGCTGTTCCACACCGCCAGCGCGGACACGGAGCCGGTCGCCCCCACCTGTCCGCCGGAGGTGAAGCCGTGCCACGCTGAGCCATCCCATCGCGCGATGTGATTGACCGTCTGGCCGCCCGCCGTATC
Source organism: Phycisphaeraceae bacterium (assembly GCA_019636755.1). Taxonomy (GTDB): domain Bacteria; phylum Planctomycetota; class Phycisphaerae; order Phycisphaerales; family SM1A02; genus JAHBWZ01. The sequence goes on from JAHBWZ010000004.1 coordinate 306,210, forward strand.
GAAGGATCCGCCGGCGATCAGGTCGCCATTCCACACCGACAGTTCCACCACATACGGATCCTCGAGGATTCCGCCGACACCGATCTCCCCGCCGGAGGCGAGAGAATGCCACGCCGAGCCGCCCCATCGCGCGATGTGATTGACCGTCTGACCGCCCGCCGTCGTGAACCAGCCGCCGGCGATCAGGTCGGCGTTCCACACCGCCAGGGCACCGACCGCCTCCTCGCTCCCGGCAACACCGGTCTGCCCGCCCGATGTGAACGGATGCCACGCCGCGCCATCCCAGCGTGCGATGCCGTTGACCGTCTGGCCGCCCGCCGTCGTAAAGCGACCACCGGCGATCAGGTCGCCGTTCCACACCGTCAGCGCGACGACGGCGCCGCCACCGACCCCGGTCGAACCACCGGAGGTGAACGGATGCCACGCCGCGCCGTCCCATCGCGCGATGCGATTGACCGTCTGGCCGCCCGCCGTCGTGAAGAAGCCGCCCGCGATGAGGTCGCCGTTCCACACCGCCAGCGCGCGCACCGACCCCGAGACGCCCGTCTGGCCACCGGCGACGAAGGGATGCCACGCCGCGCCATCCCAGCGCGCGATGCCGTTGACTGTCTGACCGCCGGCGGTCGTGAACTGGCCGCCCGCCACCACGGTGTCGTTCCACACCGTCACGGCGTACACAGAGTCCCATTCGTCCCGGCCGGCACCGACGCCCGTTTCGCCACCGGATGCGAAGGCGTGCCACGCGGCGCCATCCCACCGCGCCATGCCGTTCACCACCTGGCCAGCCGCCTCGTCGAAGGGACCGCCGGCCACCAGGTCGCCGTTCCAGGTCGTGGCGGCCCACACGTTGCTGCTCACGCCCGCTTCCCCGCCTGCGATGAACGGCTGCCATCCCGGCACGCAGTCGCCGTGCGCCCACGCAGCGCCGCCCGATGCGGCAAGGCAGAGGAGCATGCCCTCCATACGATGGCGGGTGCGGAGGCGTGCACGCACGTTCGCGGGGTTCTCCGCGCCCAGGTCATGTCCGGTCATGCCACCGACTCCTGGTTGAACGGGTCAAGTCCGGCGACCTGGCGCCGTGATCGCCCGACCGGACGCGCCGCGACGCGACGCGACGCACTCGTCCACGCAGGTGTTTCACGGGCCATTCCGCCCCGAGCCAGCCCGCACTCTACCGACCCCACCGCGCCGGTCAATCCCCGGACGGGCGGTCGCGTCCGCCACCTGACCGCGCGGTCAGGGCATCCCCTCGTCGCAGGGCCTTGCGGACCGTGGACCGCGACTCCACCTGAGGCGCGCCTGGGGGGGGTGCCGACCGCCGGGACGCAGGCACCCGTGACGGGATTGCGGCGCCGGTTTCTCTCGGACCGTGAAATTCAGGCGGCCGCTTGCCCTGAATGACCGATCTGTGAGAGAATCCCGACCTTCGTGGCAGGATTCCGTTTCCTTCCGGGGACGCCCACCCATGTCACCCACAGTGCTGGACCTGACGAAGCCGGCTTCCGGCCACCCGATGGTGGACGGCGGCCAGCCCGTCGCGCCCCGACCCGTTCTCCGGCATGTCGCGCGCCCGGACGGCCCGGGTGTTCCCCCGGCCACCCTCGAGACGCTTCGAGCCCGCGCCGCCCAGGTGCTGGCATCCCTTCGCGCCGACCTGGCCACCGTGGAGGCGGAGCGACTCCGCCGGGGCAAGTGCGATCCCGTCCGGGATCTCACCGGCCACAGCGCCCTCGAGCGCGCGATTGCGGAGACGGAAGAGATGCTCCGCCGGCTGACGGCCGGGGGCCGTGACGGCGACGCGCCGCGCCTCGCGACGATCATCAGCGTGGATGCGCGTGAGCTGGATGCGCTGGCCCTTGCCGGCACACCGCTGGCCCCCGGGACGTGATGCATCCGGATCTGCGAGTCAGAACGCCGGGGAGACCGCGTTGACGCCGCCCGGACCGCGCCTGCGCCTCCGCCGGCTGTCGCCCCACGCGGAACTGCCCCGGTACCAGACCGACGGCGCCGCGGGCATGGACCTGCATGCCGCCATCGAGGCACCGCGCATGCTCGCGCCGGGCTGCACCACCATCGTCCCGTGCGGCTTCGCGATGGCGATCCCGCCCGGCTTCGAGGCGCAGATCCGCCCTCGCAGCGGCCTGGCGTCGCGCCACAGCATCACGCTCCCGAACGCGCCCGGCACGATCGACTGCGATTACCGCGGCGAAGTGCTGATCCCGCTGATCAACCTGGGTTCGGCGCCGTTCGTCATCGAGCCGCGGATGCGGATCGCGCAGATGGTGATCGCCCCGGTCGTCCGCGCCTGCATCGAGGAGGTGGATGATCTCGGCGACACGCCGCGCGGCACGGGCGGCTTCGGAAGCACCGGGCATTGAACCGCCCGAAGGCACCGCCGCGGATGTGAACCGCCGGCCGGGCGCCCGGGAACATCCGGGCATCCCGGCCGGCGGTTTCCGGTCGCGTCTCTGCGCGACCCGGATCCGGGCGGCGGCTCGCGCCGTCACGGCTGCGGCGGCGGCGGCAGGGCGCTGTTGATCGTCTCGATCGCCGCCATCCGGGAAGCATGCACCGCCTGGACCCCCGACACGCGGGCCTGGTGCACCTGCGCGGCGAGATCGGGTCGACCGAGGTGCATCAGGACCGCGATGCAGTGCTGCGCACGATGCTGCATCACCTGCACGGTATGGAACGATCGATGGTTGATCACGTGCTTCGCATGCGTGGCCAGCGCGAATGCCTGCTGGACCTGTCCGGCTTCCACGAGCGCCGTGATGTGCGTTGCCGCGTTGGCGGACATGAGCGCATTCGCTTCGCTGCGCTGCGAGGCGCGGGCGCCGATCGCCTGGATGCACTGGGCCGCGATGGCCTCGGCATCCGGCCTGCCCGGTGGATCCGCATGCGCCGCGGTACCGACCGCGGCCAGCAGCACGAGCAGAGTGGGAAGGACGAACCGTCTGACAGGTCGCATGGCGATGTCTCCGCGGGATCGAGTGTGGGGCGCGCCCGGCCGGACGCCCGGCCGGCAGATCGCGCCGACAGCGACCCCATTCGGACACAGCCGCCGGATCATCCCCGACACGGCACGGGACGACCGGCGGCGCCGGTTCTGCGGACGCCGGGTCGGCGACCCCGGCGGAGTTCCGGCGTCCGCGGTCCGTCAGCAGCCGGCGGAGGCGAGCGCGGCCGGCCGCAGGACCGTCGGCCACGCGCTCAGGGTCACCTCGCCACCGGGCTCGACCAGCACCAGGTGATTCGCGGGGATCATCGACCAGCCCGGATCGTCGCTCAGGCGCTCGCTGGAGACGATCACCGCGCCGCGTCCCGCCTCGGGCATCACCATGCGGCAGACGCCCTCCTCGCAGACGTAGCGCCGTCCGCTGTGCACGTAGAGCGACTCTGCGTGCGCCGGGTCGTCCGTCGTGACGCGGCACGCGGCCGCGGCGTCTCCGTTGGAGATGGCGATGTTGAGGTAACTCGGCTCGTCGACCCCGGCGGACCGGGCGATCGAGAGCGCCTCGTCCACGCCGGCGACCAGCGCCGCCGCCAGGTCCCGGGCATCGTGCGCGGGATGGTGGGCGAGATGGTCGATGACGAGCGCGAAGAGGTGCTCCGAGTCCGTGGTGCCCCGGACGACGTTGAACGCCTCATCGCCGAGCCGACCGAGCACGGCGCGCCGGATGGCGCTGAATCCGCCCAGGTCTCCGTTGTGCATGAATGCGTACGGGCCGCTGGTGAACGGATGGCAGTTCGACTCGGAGACGTCCGTGGCCTGCGTCGCGGCGCGGACATGCGCCAGGATGCAGTGGCTGCGCGTCACCCGCGCCAGGTCCAGCAGGTTCCGGTTGTTCCATGCGGGCGAGACCGAACGGAACGTGGCGGGCTGGTGCGAGAGGTCCGGGACGTACCACGTGATGCCGAAGCCGTCGCCGTTGAGCGGCTCCTCGCGCTCGCGGGCCTGGACGCTCTGCCGGATGAGCGAGTGCGATGGTTCCAGCAGCAGCGACGAGACGGTGAGGGGCGGCCCCAGGTACAGCACGAATCGGCACATGGTCGGGCGGGCTCCGAGGTGGGGCGGGTTCACAGGAATCGGCCGGGTCCCGGCCGTGGATGAGCGGCGCGCCCGGCCGGCACACGCCGCCGGTTGCGCCGGGACGGTCGTGCGTCCTCGGCAGGGGTCGGGTCCGGGAACCGTGTCACCGCATCGTCCGGGACGGCGCCACCCCGCACACCGTCTCCAGGATGTAGAGCGTGAAGAGGTTCACCGTGACCTCGACGGTCCCGTCGAAGGTCCAGTCGCCGGACTGGTGGTTGTGTCCGATCTCGTGGTACGGGCCCCAGCCGTGATCGCCGAGGTCCGCCAGGTCCGTCATGAACGCCGCGGCGTCCAGGTGCGTCATGATCGGATAGCCGCTGTGCATGTACCCGGCGGAGATCTGCCGGTCCGTGACGATGCGCTCCGGTCGCCGCCGCGCCCTGGGGATGGTCGCCAGGTCCGCGGCCGCATCCATCACGCGCTGCCGGTGACGCATCAGGCGTGACGGCTCCGTGATGCGGCGCGTCGACGGCGCCTTCGATCTCCAGGACCAGCGCGCCGCCGGAGGCCTGCCCCGGGACCTCGACGTAGAGCAGCCCGCCGAAGGGACTGGCGACCTGGAGTCTCTCGCCGGTCATCGGCCACGACTGCGTGATGCGCGGCACACGCTCCCACCGCTCCAGATGCCAGAGTTCGTCCGAGTGCGCACCGATCCGGAGGCTCAGACCGGTCGGCGCGCGTCCCTCGCGCACGTGCACGACGACCTGGTCGCCCGGCGCCGCGTAGAGCGCGGTCGACTGCCAGTCCGGGATAGCCGGATCAACGGCGACCATGCGGCGGACGCGCGGCGCGGCCGGCGGAACCTCACCGGGGAAGTCCCGCGCGGCGGCATGCGCGCGGATCCGCTCCGGCGGCAGCCGCTCCAGTTCGCCCACCGCGTAGGCGCCGAGCGCCCGCTCCAGCACCTGGTCGCGCTGCAGCGGCCGCGCCGCGGTGGGCACGATGTCCGCGCGGCGCTCGCGCAGGATCGCCTGAAGCCGCGGCCGGAGCACCGTGTCGACGGCGGGCAGCGCCGCGGCCGCGTGTTCCAGGGTGCGGCCCGCCTGGCGGGCACCGGCCCGTGAAAGCCCGGCGTGCGCCGCATCGCCGGCAGTCAGCAGGTCCAGCGCGTCGCCGCCGTGCAGGACCGGATCCACCGGATCCGGTGCACCCTCGCCGACCAGGAAGCGCTGCGCCCCCGTCGCGCCCGCATACCCGTCCGTGAACACCAGTCCGGCGGGCGCCAGGATCTCGTTGAGCGGATGATCCGGGACCGGCCGCCGATGGATCTGCGCCCAGCCCCACGGACAGGAGAAGCAGAGGAACCCGCCGCCCTGCTCCACGAACCGCCGGATGGCGGCACGTTCACGGGCATCGGGATCGGTCAGGCCGCAGACCAGGACATCCAGTCGACCGCCATCGAGCAGGTCTGCCAGCGCGCGCCGGTCCGTGATCACCATGGACGAGGCGCCCGTCTCCGGGACGAGTGGCGCGAGGTCGCTCGCCAGCAGCCCGACGCGCCGCGTGGCGCCCGGCGCCGGTCCGGAGGCGCCTTCGCCGGCCCACCGGATGGCATTGGCGAGAAGACGCCCGGTGTCGAATCGCTGCGCCGCGTCCATGGTTCCGTAGTCGTGTGCGAAGGCGACGACACGACCGCGACCAAGCGCGCCGGCGCCGACGATCGGAAGGTGCGCCTCGCCGGCGCGCCCGACGACCACCGGCAGCGCCCGCGCTCCCCAGACCGCCACGAACCCGACCACGCCGGGTTCACCGATGGCGGTCACGCCATCCGCCAGGGCGCGGTGAGCATTGCGGCGCCACTCCGCATCGACCGTGTCCGACACCGCCGGCGCCGCCGCGCAGACCGTCGCCGTACCCGTGACCGCAGCCATGAACGCAGCCATGAACGCGGCCATGAACGCGGCCGGACACGCGACCGCCACACGCCGGCGGAGGCAGGTCGGATGTCGCTGGTGCGCGGGCGGGGACGCGTGGGACGGCATCACGGCCGCGCAGTCTACCGTGCGGTCTGCCGTCACTCCGTCGAGAGACCGACGATCGAACCGAGCGAGTGCAGCCCGAGCGGCTCCTTCGTGAAGAACGGCTCCGCGGCATGCGTCCCGATGCGGCTGCCGAAGTACCGGTTCGCCGCCTCCAGCCACTCGACCACCGCCCGGTTCCGCTCCGGAAGGACGAACTGCGTCCGGTACGCGATGATCGCATCGCGCTTCGCCTGTTCGTGACCGGTGATGTCGATCAGGAAGGACGGATCTGCCACCCAGCGCAGGTGCGTGCAGTAGTAGTAGAACAGCCAGCGCGGATAGATGGGATCGCCCGGGAGGTCGATCTTCGTCAGTTTCGCGTCGAATCGTGCGTCCTCGACGATGCGCGTGGTGGCGAGGTGGTCCGGATGCGCATCCTGGAAGTACGGCGTGAAGATGACATCCGCGCGGAACGTCCGGATGACGCCGGCCACGCGATGGCGCGCGTCGATCGAGTGCTCCAGTCGGCGGTTCGGAAGGTCCAGGAGCCGGCGCTCCGCGCCCAGGATCCGCGCCGCCTCGGCCGCCTCGCGGGCGCGGGTCTCCGGGTCCCCGAACGGCGTGGGTTCGCCGTTCGTCATGTCCAGCAGGAGGACGTGGTGTCCCTGCGCGACCAGCCGGGCGATCGTCCCGCCCATGCCGAGTTCCTGGTCATCCGGATGCGGGCCGACGACAAGGATGCGTGCCATGCGAGTGCCTCCATCCGCCCGCGTCAGCGCGCGCCCGCCGGTCCTTCCGGCGCGCCGCCGTCCGACTCCGGTCGCGTCCGCGGCTGCGCCGCGCGGACGTCGTCGAAGACGGTGCCCGATGCATCGATCGCCTGCACATGCATGCTCCCGGCCGGATCGAGCGTCACCAGCAGCAGATGCCGGCGCGGTTCGGCGTGCGCCAGGTACCACGCCTCGCCCGGCGCGGGCACCGTCCGTGTCCCGACGCCCCAGGCGCCGTCGCCCAGGTACAGGATGCCGTTGTCATCGTCCCGTGCGTTCCGGCGGATCCGGTGTGTCCGCTTGTAGGTGTGGTGATCGTGCTCGAACACCGCCGTGAGTCCGTATCGCTCGAAGATCGGAAGCCAGTGTTCCCGGATCCGCGTCGGCACGGCACCGTCGCTCGGCAGCAACCCGTCCGGCGCCTTCGTCGTCCCCCAGGCCGGGACGTGATAGCAGGCGAACAGGAAGCGCTGCCCGGTCCGGCGCGCCATCGCGTCGGCCAGCCACGCCGCCTGCGCCCCGTCCACGGGCTGCGTGTGGTCGGAGTCGAGCACGACGAAGGAGAGGTAGTCGCCCACGTCCACCGCGAAGTTCGTCGATCCGCCCGGAAGGTCGAAGAGTCCGGCGAAGTACGGGGCATCCTCGGCCAGGCGGCCCCCATACCCGCCCGCGACCTCGTGATTGCCGACGGCGACGATCATCGGGATGAGCAGGCCCTCCGGCGTCCGCGCGTGGCGGGTCCATGACTGGAGCCAGTCGATCCAGCGCGACGCGCGGGCACCGTCGTCGTAGGCCAGGTCGCCTCCCAGCAGTGCGAACGCGGGATCGAGCGCGCCGGCCCGACGGTTCATTGCGTCCACCCACTCGCGGCGGTGCATCATGTCGCCGCCCGCGACGAAGCGCAGCGGCGCGTCGAGCGCTGCGGGCAGCGTGCGGAACCGCAGCGCGCCGCGGGGGGCCGGCTCGACCGGCGGCGCCGCGGCGATGACGAGGTGGTACGTCTCCCCCGGCACGAGCCCGCGCAGATCCGCCTTGCGCCGGATCATCGTGGACGGCCGCACGCGGTGCACCGTTGCCTCCGCGGAGCGCCACGCCGGCGGTCCCCCGTCCGCGGGTTGCGGCGCCGAGGCCGCGCGGAACCAGACGGTCGCGGGGCCCTCGTCGAAGAGATCGACCCAGTTGACCTGCACGGTCGTCGTCGGATCGTCCGGCCAGAGCAGGTAGACGCCGATCGGGTCATGGCTGGCCGGCGCGACCTGCGCGAACAGCTGCGCCAGGATGATGGTGAACAGCCGCGTGCCCAGCCGGGCACAGCCCGCGTGTCGTCTGTCGACGCCGTTCCCTCGGGGCCCGTCCTGTGATCGCATCACGCGGCGATCGTACCGACGTCTCCCCGGCCCTGCATGACACTTCGCGACCTTCGGCGTGCGGTGCGCGGGGGACAGGCCTCGAGAGCGCCCGTTCCCGATCAGGGCCGCCAGGCGACGGGCACTTCCGCCACGACGTTCCCATGTGCATCCAGCACCTCGACGCGATCCGCACCCGCCCGGGCGTCGACCAGCGCGGGGTCGACCCGCACCCTGAGCGTCCAGCGACCCGCGTCCATGGCGTTCGGCGTGAGTTCTGCCGCGAGTCCCGCTGTGCGCCCGACGCACTCGGCCCGGAGCGGCCCTCCACCGGCGGCGTCATGAATCTCGATGTGCGCGATTCGACTGACCGGTGCGGCTGCATCCGCTGCATCCAGACGGAGCATCGCACCGGCGGGGACCGCGTATCCGCGCGGCACGACGCGCAGGGAAACCGGGATCACGACGGTGTGATCCATGTCGTCGCTTCGCGCATCACCGGCGATCAGGACCTGGATCGTACCGACGTAGACACCCGGTCGAGACGGATGCCGGGCGTCCATCGTGATCCAGACGGCACCCTCGTCGTCCGGTTCTGTATTGAATGTCGGCTCGATCGGGAGGTCCAGCGGTGTGATTCCGACAAGGCGCAGGTCACCGCCGCCGAAGCGCCAGATCCGCACGCGACGGGAGAACGGCTCACCCGCACCACCGGTGATGTCATCCAGCGACATCGGCCGGACCCAGAAGTCCAGTGCCGGCACGAGCGCCAGCCCGAGTTCAATGAGGTGCCCGTCCTCGGACGCATCCTCGAAGTCCGGCTGACTCCCCGGGCGCCCGGCCCAGAACAGCGCCCGGTGCTGCTGGACGCCGGCCACGGGTGGCGCGAACATCGCCAGCGAGATCGTCGTCCGGGCGCGGGCGCCCAGTTGCGCCGATCCGTCGGGCAGGGTGACGTCGAGACACGGACAGGTCTTCCTGAGCAGACGGAGTTCCACCACCTCATCGGTCTCGTTCACCAGGACGAAATCCGCCACCGAATGTTCATGGACAGGGACCGTGCCCTTCGAGACGTGGGTGGGGCCTGCGACGCGCACATGCGGTCGCAGGCTGACCTGGTGATGCGAGCGGACATCCTCGGCCGCACCCGGCGCCGCCTGCCCTGTGCATCCGCCCAGGCTCGCCAGGACGTACAGTCCGAGCGCGAGTGCATGGTGACGCCATCCGCCGGGTCGGAGCCTCATGGATGATCCCCTGCTGCGCGATCCCCCTGGAGGGCAGGATCACCGGGCTCGCCGACGGTGTATCGGATGTCGCGCGCCTCGTCAGCGATGAGCGCTCCGGGCGGGAACTCGATCCTGAATCGCTCCACCGGAAGCCGCTGGTTGACGGAGCGGATGGCCGTCACCTCGATGTACCGTTCGTCCTCGTCGATCTGCGTGAACGGCACACCACCCGGCCCCATGATCTCCCGCGTCAAGGCGCGCATCCTTGCCGTCAACGCCGCCCTGGCCATCGCCGCCTCCGCAGTCACAGGGTCCACGTGAGATGGCGGGGGGGGCAGGTCATCCAGGTGTCGCTGGAGCGCCGCCAGCCGATCGCGCACTGCCGGCGTGAGGAGTTCCTCTGCCGCCTCGATGAAGAGGAGTCGATCGCCACCGGTCGGGATGGCGATCCCGTCGTGTACTTCGAATCTGTCTGTCCGGTCGATCACCTGCGGCTGCCCGGTCAGCGGGTCGTACGAGAAGATCGAGATCAGGCGCGGCGGGGCGTCGACGTCCACGGTGACTCTCAGAAGGCCCCAGTTATGCCATTGGCTCCAGGTCCTCCCCTCGATCACCGCGGTCATGCGCCCATTCCCATCATCCGTGACATCGTGAATGATCGGGGCCCGGCGGATGACCTCCGCCAGAGAGACCTGGTTCAACGCTTTGCGCCTGCCGAGCAGGTGCTCGAGGCTCGGCCATGCCAGGAACTCCTCCGTGTGGCGCCGGACATTCCCGCTGGGCGGCTGGTTCAACTCGCTCATGGCGCGCATGAATTCGCCGTCATACGCATACCAGACCGGGTGCATGAAGAGATCATCGGTCCCGGGCTGCCGAATGCCATGCCGGCCGCGCAGCAGCCACCGGCCGTGCTCGTCGAACGCCATCTCGTCCGCATCGGTCAGCACGCGCGTGGGCTTGCCATGCCGCCGACCCCAGCACCGCTGCGACCACTCCAGCGTTCGAATGGAGCGATCCTGCATCTCGATCGCGGCTGCCACGACTTCTGCGCGGCGCCGCAGGTCCGCCACCACCTCGGGATCGGTCGGAGGCGGCCCGCCGAACCACGGCGTGATGGATGCCAGTTCGGTCGGCGGCGGCATGACGCCGGCAGCGTCAACCGACTGCGCGAGCGATGGACGCAGCGGATGCAGCGCGAGCAGCAGCAGGCACGGCGCGATCCGGATGGCACGCATGAATCGATCTCCGTGGTGGCTGGCCGGGTCCTGCAGGGACGGCGCGGACCCGGGTCAGATGCACTGATGCACCATGCAGATATTGGACGTCACGACCGTGTCGCCGCTGACGCAATAGCAGCCGTTTGGCGTCCAGAACTGACCGGGTGGCGGGCCAGCCATCCATCCGCAGCCATTGATCCGCCGAGAGATGGTTCCGCAGTTGATCTGCGGGAGTATCGTCGTGCTGACAACGTTGCAGGTGGAAGTCCCATCGTAAATGCAGAAGTCACCACCTGATCCTGTCGGGTTGCCCGTACACCATTCACATGTTCCTGAGCACTGCGTCCCGTTGGACGCCAGCTTGCACCCCTTGTAGTTCCCGTTCCCGTCGCGGATGTACCCGGGCGGGCAGCTGCTTGCGTGCGCGCACCTGAATCCGGGCCAGGATCCGATCACGACCGTCGACGCGGAGGCATCTTCGTTCTCCCCAACCACCATGTGCGCCCAGGGAGATCCATCCGGCGGGACATCGCGATCGCCCGCAGCGCCGGCACCGACGATCGCACCAAGGGCGGCCAGCGCCAGGACCATCATCGTGCGTCCGATCCGACGGGTATGCGTGCATGCGTGCATGCGTGCATGCGTGCGCTCCTGATTTCTGAGTTCCCTGGGTCCCGGGCCGAACATCAGCCCGGGGGCATGTTCGAGCGGCATCGTACCAGAGTCAAAGGCGGCGTCAAGTGCCCTCACCACGGCATGCCGAGCCGGCGCGGCCAGTGGTCCGCGGGCGGCGGGGCATCCCAGTCGCCGTCGGGGCGGATGTGGTCGAAGATGCCCTCGGCCTGCTTGTCGTAGGCGACGCGACCGTTCACGATCGTCCACCTGGCGTGCGTGGCGTAGTGCAGGATGTCGCCGTCGGCGACGATCAGGTCCGCGTCCTTGCCGACCTCGATCGAGCCGACGCGGTCTTCGATTCCGAGGATCCGCGCCGCGTCCAGCGTGATCGCGCGCAGCGCCGCGTCGTTCGACAGGCCGCCGCGCACACCGAACGCCGCCTCCAGCCGCAGGTGCAGCAGGTCGCGTCCGCCCAGCCCGCCGAAACTGACGCCCGTCTGCGACGGGATGATCGCCACCGGCACGCCGGTCCGGTGGAGGATGGCGGCGTTCTCGATGTTCGACCCGTTCTCCCGGTTCAGCCGGTCGTCCGCATCCTGCCGCGCGCGCGGCGTCACGATGACGCCCACGCGGGCGCGGGACAGTTCCGGCGCGACGATCCACCCCTCCGTCGCGCCGACGACCACCGCGCGGATGCCGTACTGCTCCACGAAGTCGACCACCTGGAGAAGATCGTGCACGCGGTCCGCGGTGAAGACCGCCACCGCCTCGCCCCGGAGGAGCGCGCGGTACCGGGCAAGATCACCGCGGATCCACGCCTCGTCCGGCTTCTTCGCGTCCGGTTCATCCCGGCGACGGCGCTCCCACGCCTCGACCTCCTGCTGGTGCCGGCGCAGTCGATCGAAGTTCTCGCGCAGCCGGCGCCGTCCCTGCGGATCCCGCGTGCCGTAGGCGAGCGGAACATGCAGGTCCTTGCGCACCACCATGTCGTCGATGGAGCGGTACGCCACCTTGTACGCACCGCTGCCGGAGAAGACTGTCGTGACGCCGCCCGCGAGCGCGGTCACCGCGGCCAGCGAGAAGGCATCGGTCGTCTCCTCGGGCGGATCGGCGCCCACGAGACCGCTGCTGCGCACGGCGACCAGGCCCGGATAGACGCGGTGTCCGGTCGCGTCGATCACCTCGGCGCCTTCCGGGATCTCCAGGCCGCGTCCGATCGCCGCGATGCGCGTGCCGCGGCAGAGGATCGTGACGTCACGCAGCACCGGTCCGGAGACGGTGTGCACGGTGCCGCCGCGGATGGCGAGCCAGCGCTCGGCGGCGTCGTCCGCGGCGGCGGTCGGCGCGGCCTCCTCGGTGGCAGGCGGCGCGGCACCGGCGTCGTCCTGCCACGGCGCCGCCCCGGCGCGCCCGGCCCCGCATGTGAGCATCACCGCACACAGCAGCAGGAGGGCCGCCATCGGATGGCGCCCGCCGATGGCCGGCATCACCCGGATCGGACCCGTCGCGCCCGCACGCGCCGATGGCACCGTCGGCGAAGGCGCCCGGCGGACTTCAGCATCACGCATGATCATGGCTTCTCCTCGAACACCGTCTCGCCCAGGATCATGACGCGCGTCACCTTCGCCAGTCCGTCCAGCGGATCGCTCGTCAGGAAGATGAGGTCACCGTCGCGGCCCTCGGCGATGGCGCCCAGCCGGTCGTCCACGCCCGCGTAGATGGCCGGGTTGATGGTCAGGGCACGCAGCGCGGCCTCGCGTGACAGGCCGCTGCGCACCAGGTCCGCGACACGGGCGAAGAGGCTCGAGAGTCGGCCGGTGGGCACGAACGCGACCTCGCAGCCGGCCTGCACCAGTTCGGCGGCGGAGTTCGTGCGGATCGCGGTGGTCGGCACGGTCCGGATGGTCGGTGCCATCGCCACCAGCGCCTTGCGCTCGCCCAGTCGGGACGCGACCTCGAACCAGTCACCGCCGTTGCCGTCCAGGAACCACTGCACGCGCGACCTGATCGGCTGCCGGGCGATGATCGTGTCCACGTGCAGCAGGTCCGAGGCTCGCGCGAGTTCGATCGCGAGCACCGGCGCGTCCCTGCCGTCCAGCAGGTCCATGAACGGCTGCGCGGCGGGATCGGTCCTGGGCGGCGTGAACTCCGCCGGCTTCGGCGCCTCGCCTTCCTTCGCAGGCTCGCCTTCCGGCGGCGCGGCGCCGCCGCCGCCGCGCGCCGACGGGCGCGGCGCTTCGGGGCGCGGAGGCGCGGGCGTCTCCGGCTTCGCTTCCTCCGCCTTCTTCGCCTCGGCCTGCTTCTTCTCCCACTCCTCGCGCGCCTTGCGGATCTTCTCGTTCTCGGCCTTGCCCTTGTCGAAGCCCTCGCGGATCGCGCGGCGGCCGCTCAGGCTCGATCCGACGATGCGCAGGTACGACGACTCGCGGAGCACGCGTGCGGACGCCGGTCCCGCGGTCCGGACCACCGCGGCGTGGCCCGGGATGTCCGTGCCCGCCGGGATGTACGCCGCGGCCGTGTATCCGGCGCGGAGCAGGCCGCCGAAGTCGTGTTCATCCAGGACCAGCTCGTCGAAGGCGCGACGATCCGCGCGGAGTCCCGTGCGCCGGTATTCGGACAGCCCCTGCCGCGTCCGGAGGTGCACGAGCGCGGGCATGACGACGGCATCGCCGGCATCGATGACCGTGGCACCGGGCGGGTACTCCGCGCTGGAGCCGACCGATCGGATGCGACCGCCGATGATCACGACCACGCCGGGGGCATGCTCTTCTCCGGTGCCGGTGATGACGCGCGCCGCGCGCACCACCACGATCGGCTCGTCATCGACCATGGCGGCGCCCGTGGCGGCGCCGACAGGCCACCCGCACAGGAGCGCGGCGAGGAGGGCGACCGCGACAAGCGCAGGGGCACGGGTGAGCGTGGATGGCGGCGTCGGCATTGGGTCCTTCCGAGTGGGTCCTTCCGAGTGATGCCTTCCGTCCCGGTCAGAACACGCGCTGCACGGCGGCGTCGTAGTGCACGCGGCCGTCGATGACTGTCATGAGGCACTGCGACCGCGGATCGATCGGGTCGCCGGTCCAGAGGCCGAAGTCGGCATCCTTGCCGACCTCGATGGAGCCGACGCGCGACTCGATCCGCAGTGCCCGGGCGCCGATCCGCGTGATTCCCTTGAGCGCCTCGTACGGCTTCCATCCGTAGTACACGCCCATCGCCGCCTGGTACGAGAGTTCCTCCTGCGGGATGACCGGCGCGTCGGTGTTGATGCCCAGGTCGCGCAGGCCTCCCTGCCACCACCGCGCCGCGATGCCGTTGAACCGCCGCTGGGTCGGATCCAGGTAGAACGCGCGCGGACCGCAGATCGTCATGACGTGGCCGGCCTCGAGCACGAGCGGCGCGGTCTTCCACGCGTCGAAGGTGCTGTGATCGAGCACGGTGAACAGGCCGAGCCGGTTCGCCAGCATGTCGACGGTCGTCATGACGACCTGGTACTGCTGCGTGTGCACGGACGCGATCATGTCCCACGTGAAGAGCCCGCGGAAGTCCTCGTAGATCGGATTGAACCTGGGGCGCTCCGCGGACTCGCCCGACTCGAATCGCACCCACGCGTCGTGGTACGCCTTGGCGCCCTCCAGCGTCCGACGGGTGTTGTAGTTCATCATCGTCCGGCCCACGCCGAACCAGTACCGTTCCGGGTTGCCTGCCTGCGCCACCTTCAGGGAACCGGGCGACTGCACCACCATGTCGTCCACGGTGGGACCGGAGAACTTCACGATCGTTCCGAATCCGGTGATGTTGGTGCCCGACCCCGGAATGAGCAGCGCGGTCGTGACGCCGCCCGCGCGCGCCCGCTTGACGTTCGGCGACTCCGGCACGACGGTCTCCAGCGACCGGAGCCCCGGATTGGCAAGGTAGACGAGGTCGTTCAGATCGCCCAGGGCGCCGGCGGTGTGGTTGTGCAGTTCCACCAGTCCGGGCACCAGCCACGCCTGCGGCTGCTCGATCACGCGGCTGCCCGCGGGAATCTCCACCGCGCGTGCACGTCCCACCTGCGTGATCCGGCCGTTCTGCACGAGGACGACCGCGTTGTTGATCACGCGCTCCTCGTCGTCCATCGTGATGACCTTGCCGACCCGGAAGGCGATCGTCGTCCCGTCGTCGCTCCCCTGCGCGTGCGCCGGGACCGCCGCCGACAGCACGACCGGCAGGAGCGCCATCGCCATCGCGATCGCCCGCGCCATCGTTCCCATCGGACTCGTCGGATGCATCGGACGCGTCATGGCATCACCTCCTCGCCCTTGATGAGCACCCGCCTGACCATGGACGCGGGCTCCAGCGGATGGTCGGAATACAGCACAAGGTCGGCGTCCAGGCCGGGCTCGATCCGCCCGACCCGATCCTCGATCCCGAGCAGCGCCGCGGCGTCCATGGTCGCCGCGGCCATGGCGCGCTCCGGCGAGAGACCGCGCTCGACCGCGGCGAGCAGGCGCTCGCGCAGATTCCGGGCGCCGTCCTCTGCGCCGCTGGCGAATGCGGCCCGGATGCCGAGCCTGCCCAGCGACTCCATCCTGGCGCGGCCCGCGGCGTCCGCGGCCTCCGGCGGAAGGATGACACCGACGTTCTTCTCCTTCAGGAGATCGGCGACGACGTGCGCCTGCGCGGCGCCCATGAGAACCAGCCGCGCGCCGGCATCCGAGGCCGTCTGCACGATCTGCCGGATCTGCACGGCGCCGTCCACCTCGACGAGCAGCGGCGCCTTCCCCTGGAGCACCGCGCGGAGCGGCTCCAGCGCGTCGTTGACCGCCGGGGGCTGCGGACGGCCATCCCGCGCGCGGCTGCGCGACGGGGCAAGCACGCGCACCGCCGCGGTCTTCTCCACGCGCGTGGCTTCGAATGCGATCGAGATGCCCATGAGCGCGATCTGGCCGGACATCCGGTCCTCGCCGGTCAGGCGACCGGTGAAGGACGGCGTGCCCATGCCGCCCGTTTCGATCTCGATGCGGCCGGAGATCCGGTCACCCTCCAGGGTGCCGACGATGCGGTGCTCCACGTCCGTCGCAGGCTCGATCAGCCGTCCTTCGAAAGACGCGCCGGTCAGTCGAAGCGACACGCGGCCGGACATCGGTTCCGGCAGCGGCATGCCGCTCATCGTGCCCGACCACACCCCGGTGATCGGATCGGTCTCCTGCCGGACGACCGGCTCGGCGGGTTCCGGCGCGTCGGCCGGCTTCGCCGCCGAGGCGCCCTCCGCCTGCTTCTTCGTCCACTCCGCGAGATCGTTCTCGTACTTCGTCCACAGGTCGAGATACCGCTTCGCCTCGGCCAGTCGCGTGCGCAGCGGCGCCGCGGCATCCAGCGGGTCGCCCGATCGAAGGTCGAAGTGCACCGCGCCCGGCGCGCGGACCAGTCGGGCGCTTCGCCCGGCGGATCCCGTCGCGACGATCGCGGTCTGCGACCCGCCGGCCGCAGGCTCGTACGCGGTGACGTGCACGGTGGTGACGCCCGCCATCGCCAGGCGCTGTTCGGGTCGATCGCCGAGGCCGATCAGCCGTGCGAGCGACAGTCCGGGTCCGACCTGCCGTCGATCGCCGCGCAGCCCGAGATGGCCCCGCGCGTCGATGAAGCCCGGCGCCAGGAACGCACCGGCCCCGGCATCGATGACGCGGGCGCCGGGCGGCTGCGCCACGCGATGGCCGACCTCGACGATCCGCCCGTTCTCGATGAGCACGCCGCCGCCGTGCAGCACGCTGCCCGGACCGCGCCAGATGGTGCCCGCGCGAACGACAAGCGTGTCATGCACGGGCGCACGCCAGGCGAGCCGGCCGCGGACGTAGGTCCGCTGGACATGCGCCACCGCCTGCAGCGGATCATCGGTCAGGACGACGAAGTCCGCGTCCATCCCCGCGCGGATCGCGCCGACGCGATCGCCCACGCCGAGGATCTCCGCCGGAACGCGCGTGATCGCGGCAAGGATGCGTTCGGCGGACAGTCCCGAGCGCGCGGCAACGGCCGCGGCGAGCCGGAACCGCTGCGGCTGATCGACGGGCGGCGCGAAGGCGAGCGTGAGATGCGCCAGCCCGGCGAGTGCC
The DNA here is from genome assembly GCA_019636755.1 of Phycisphaeraceae bacterium. GTDB lineage: Bacteria > Planctomycetota > Phycisphaerae > Phycisphaerales > SM1A02 > JAHBWZ01. Next base: position 323,527 of record JAHBWZ010000004.1, read on the forward strand.
CGCAGGTCCGGATCGACGACCGACGTGTCGGTCCCCAGGTCCGGTGCGGCGCCGTTCAGGTGCACTTCCAGCGGATGCACCAGCGGAATGCCGCCCTCGGCAAGCCGGTCCGCGGCGCGCACCACGCGGCTGTTCCCGATCACGTACCCCGACCGCGAAGACGCCAGCAGGAAGGCCACCGCCGCGTGGACATCCGCCGGCTCATCCGCGCGGATCCGCAGCGGCGAGCCCGCGCGCCACGCGGAGGCCAGCGCTTCGTCGTGCACCCGGTCCGGGCCCGGGCCGGCGAGCGACCGCTCGATCGCTCCCTTGAGCGTCGCCACCTGCGTCGCGCGCGATCCCGGGCGCTGCGGCACCGGCGGCTGGATTGCAAGATCGGACGCGGGAGGCACCAGAAACTCCACGCGATCGGGCGGGCGCCAGGCGCCAGGCCCCAGCGCGACGGAGAGGTCCGCCTCCTCCAGCAGCAGGCGCTGTTCCGGCGGCCCGAAGAGGCGCACGACCGCACCGCGCCCGGCGATCAGTCGATGTTCGCCGGGTCCGACGTGCACTGTCGTGATGCCGGCGCCCAGCCATGCCGTCGCGTCGGCGTACAGATCGACCGCGTCGACCGCGCGATAGGCGGCGCCGGTCGATTCCTCGCCACGATGCGGCGCGCCGAAGCCGGACGCTGCGACCAGGCCCGGGATCAGGACGGAGTCCGGGAGATCGAGCAGCGGCAGGTCATCGGGAATCGAGAGGTCGGATCCGACCGCGGCGATCACGCCGTCACGGATGATGAGTACGCCCGGCTCGAAGACCGCCGGTCCATCCGCGGCGGCCGTGTGGATCCGCCTGGCACGGACCGCGAGCGAACTCTCATCCGCCATCGACGGCGCCGCCGTCAGCACGACGAGTACCGCGGCGATCGCGCCGCGATGCCACTGCGGACGCCGCGCATCCGCCGGACGCCTCCGGGCGGTGTCGATCATTCGACGATCCTTTCGCGGCGCCCGGGGCGCTGGCCCGGCGCCGGTGCCGCAGGCGCCGGCGCCGCACCGGCGGTCCCGTCCGTGCGCTCCGCCGCCGGCGCATCGTCGCCGCTCTCATCATCGCCGGTCGAGCCGGCCTGGAGCAGGCGCTGAAGCCGGTGATCGCGCGACCGGTCATACGCATGCACTCCGTCGATCCATGCGTGCTCGACCCACGAGGAGAAATCCAGCGGATCTCCGGTCAGCGCGACGATGTTCGCACGCTTCCCGGGCTCGATCGAGCCGAGCCGGTCCGCCAGGCCCAGCATCTCCGCCGGTCGCAGCGTGATTGCCCGCAGGGCCTCGTCGCGAGGCACGCCGCCCCGGACGCAGACCGCGGCCTGGTAGGTCAGGTAGCGTTCCGCCAGCGAGCCGTCGGGGTCGGGCCTGATGGCGAACGGAATGCCCGCCGCGTGCAGGACCGCCGGCAGGAACGTCTCCACGATCTCTTCCGTGTCCGGATCGACGCGGCGCTCGACGAGCGCCGGGCCGATCACCACCGGGCGCCGGACGCGGGTGAGTTCCGCGATCGCCCGGTGCGCATCCGTGCCGACGATGAAGACGGCGCGGTCGAGGATCTTCTCCTCCTCCGCGAAGCGCACCGCGTTCCGCAGGTCCGTCGCGGTCACCGCGTGGAAGAACGGGATGATCGCCCCGCGCGAGAGTCGGACCAGGTTGCGGATCGGATCGCCCAGGTCGGTCTCCCGGACCAGGTCCGCGCCCCGGCGCCGCGCCTCCGCCGGCGCCACGTCGACGGGCTTCGACGCCTTCTTCTGCGCTTCCTCGTACTTCGTCTCCGCAAGGGTGTCGAAGTCGTACCGCATCCGCGCGAATGCATCGCGGAGGCGGAACATCTGCTCCATGCGATCCGCCCCGGAACGCGGCGAGGTCACGAGCTTGAGGGCGACCTCCGGCGCGATGGTCATCTCGCCGACGCTCAGACCGATCGGTCGGACGACCCGGCTGACCGCACTGATGGCGCAGTTGGGTCCCTGCATGACGTGCACAGTGGTGATGCCGCTGCGCAGGGCATCCTCGAAGTACAGCCGCGACGGGTCGATCGCGTCGTAGACGTCCAGGAACGGCACGACCGGGATGTTCTCGTTCGGGATGTCGAGCCCGCGGAACGAGTCCGGGTCGATCATGCCCGGCATGAGGACCAGGCCGGTGCAGTCCACCTCCATCGCGTCATAGGGGATGGACACCTCGCGACCGACCGCGACGATCAGCCCGTCCTCGATGAGGATGGTGCCGTCGTCGATGTCATCGCCTGCGACGGGAATGATCCGGGCGCCGGTCAGCGCCAGTTTCGACGGTGGTGCAGGCGCCTGCGCCCACGCCGGCCCGGCGGCACCCAGCACGGCAGAGACGAGGCACAGGGCCAGTCGCCGGAGGCGACCGGCGACGGGAGGACAGGTACTCATGCGGCGGGTCTCCTCCGGGGCGTCCGGGAGGGGGCAGGTTCTTCGGCGGGTGCGGCGCCGGGCGCGGCGCCCGGGGCGGCGCTGTCCGCCACGGCCGGTGGACGTTCATCGAGCACGATCCGGCCGCCGATCAGGATCAGCATCGGCCGGGCGCCCGCTTCGTGCGGCGCGGCGTTCCAGACGACAAGATCGGCGTCCTTGCCCGCGGCGACGGTCCCGAAGCGATCGTCGATTCCGAGCACGCGGGCGGGAATCGACGTGGTGGCGCGCAGGGCGTTCTCCGGAGAGAGCCCCGCGCGCACGGCATGCATCATCTGACGCGCCAGCCCGTCCTCCTCGCGGAGGTCGCGGGCGGAGAGCGCCGTCTCGATGCCTGCCTCGAAGAGCCGGACGATCGTGCCCAGCCGGGCACCGCGCGACTCCGCCGCGCGCATCCCGGGACCGCGCGGGGACCACTCGATGGGACCGAAGACGACCGGCATCGCCGCGGCGCGGATCTCGTCCAGGCACTTGTGCGCCTCGACGCCCTCCAGCAGCGTGAAGCGCAGGTCGAACTCCTGCGCCAGGCGGAGCGCGGACAGGATGTCGTGCTGCTCCCGCGCCTGCATGCGCAGCGGGACCTCTCCGCGCAGCACGTCGCCCAGGGCGCGCAGCGCCGGCTCCGACGGCGTATCAGCGCCGCCGGTCAGGGGTTCACCGCGCTCGAACGCGCGGGCCTCGTAGAACGCCTTGCGCATGACCCAGGTCAGGCCCATGCGCGTGCTCGGGCGCCGGCTTCGAATGGAGAGATTGAATCGCGAGGGCGGGCCCTTGCGGACGGCGCCGCGGAAGGGATCGCTGCCGACGACCGCGGTGACCGCGCTGGTCTCCTGGACGAACCGCTGCCGGATGGGGCCCGCGGTCCGGACGACCGCGCCGGCCGGTCCGATGACCACCGACGGATCCGGTGCGGCGAAGACCGTGGTCACCCCGCCGCGGAGCAGACGTGCGAAGTCCGTTCCGCGCAGGTTGATCGCATCGGCGATGCGGATGTGCGGCACGATCTCCTCGGAGGTCTCGCTCAGGACCAGGCCAGGTCGCACGCCCGACGCGAGGTCGCCGATCAGGTGCTCGAAGATGGAACCGGGCCAGCCGCAGACGGGGCAGATGATGCCGTCGTCCAGTTCGTCATGCACCGCGGCGAAGGCGCAGCTGATCGTGCCGTCGCACGCGGCGCAGTTCGCCGGATCGTGCGTCTGCAGGAACATCGTCTGCATCGGGTTCATCCTGCCTTCCTGCGACCGCGGAAGCAGATTCGCCGGCTCCACCAGCGCATTCGCGTCGATCAGGCCGGGTGTCAGGACCAGCCCCGCGATGTCGATCACCGTGGCGCCGCGCGGCAGGTCACCGACGGCACCGGATGCGAAGACACCGTCGATCCGCCCGTCGCGAATGACGACGGTGCCGCCCTCGAGCGCGGTGCCGTCACCCACCAGGATCGTCGCCTGTCGCAGGACGATGACGCGTTCGGACGCGGCACACGCGTCGCGCACCACCGCCGGCGGCAGGAGCAGGCCGGCAACGGCGAGCAGGATCCCGATCATCGCCCGCGCGGCGCCGTCGGCGCGGACCGCAGGCGCCCGGTGCGTCGCATGACCCGGAGAAGCGGAGACCGTCGAATCAGTGCTGAGCATCGTCGTCACCTCGTCTGCATTCCACCGGAGACGTGTCATCCCCCGTGCCGCGCGGCCGTTCGACGCCGCATCACGATGGATCTCTCTGATCACGCGCCACCCCCGCTCTCATCGTCCTCCAGCGTCCCCGGCCCGCCGTTCCCCGCCGGCCGCCGTCGCGGACGATCGGGCACCGCCGGTCGCACTTCCACGCCCGCCAGCCGTTCTCCCTGGACGTAGACGGCAAGGACGCGGGAGGCCGGATGCAGCGGGTCGCCCGAGAACACGACGAGGTCCGCGTCCAGCCCCGGCGCGATGGAGCCGAGGCGCCCGTCCAGTCCGAGCGTGCGCGCGGCGTCGCGCGTCATGGCCCGGCGCGCCGCGGCGGGATCGAGCCCGGATCGCACGGCGCGCATCGCGCCCGCTCGCATCGCGTCCGGTCGTCTCAGCGGCACGCCGCCACCGAATGTGAACGGCAGGCCCGCGCGTTCCATCTGCCGGGCGACCGTGAGCCGTTCGATCGAGTCCGTGTCGGCGGGGATCGGAAGAATGAGCGGGATCGTGGAGCCGCCCTCCAGTTCCTCGACCAGCACCGAGGCGCGCACGCCGGCGCCCACGGAAAACACCAGGCGCGGTGTCCCCGACCCGAAGAGGATCAGCGCGGCGTCCAGGTCCTCCGATGATGCGATGTGCACGAGCAGGGTCCGGTCGCCCCGCATCGCCTCGGCAAGTGGATCGGCCGCGCCGGCGGCACGACCGGTGGCCTGGCCGGCGGCGATCGCCTCGCGGAGCATCGAGATGGCGCCCGCACGGCTCGACGGCGCACGATCGAAGGCCAGCGCCGACGGTCCGAGCGTCACGAGCAGCGGGCCGTCATGCTCCAGGATCTCGCCCGCGCCGCGCGCGGTCTGCGTCCGGATGACGGCGCAGCACCCGCCGATGAGCAGGGAGTCCGCGGGCCTGATGAGCGCGGTGGTGACGCCGCCGCGGACCGCGTCAAGCAGCGCGGGGTCGTACGGATCGAAGGCGTCCGCGACGCGCGTCGAGGCGTCGATCGACGACGCCCGCTCGTCGGCGCGCCCATGCACGCCGAGCACCGAGAGCGTGTCGATCAGGCCCGGTGACAGCACCGCGCCCGGCCAGTCCTCGATGATCCAGCCGGCGCCGGCCACCCCGGCCGGGTGCGCCCCCGGCGCATGGATCGCCGTGATCCGCCCGCCTTCAACCGCGACCACGCGGTCCGTCGCCAGCGTTCCGTCGGGCAGCACGATGGCGCCGGGACGGATCAGGCGGCGCGCGGGTTCCTCGCGCGGCGCGCCCCAGGCCGGCACCGGCCCGGACGCGGCCACGGCCAGCGCGATCAGCGCCGATGTCTGCACGAGCGCGGCCACCCGCGTCCCGCGCCGCGCCGCGGCGACGCGCGCTCCCGGGGCGCGCCCTGGATTCATGACGCTCATGGCGCCTCCCCGCCGATCCGCGCGGCGTCATAGACCTGCGTGCCACCGATCCAGACCTGCGCGACGCGGCTTCCCGGCTCGCGCGGATCGCCGGTCCAGAGAACGAAGTCCGCGAGCAGCCCCGGCGCGATTCGACCGACGTCGCCGGCCATCCCCAGGGCGCTTGCCGCCTGTGCGGTGACCACCGCCAGCGGATCGCACGCACCCCGCGCCACGGCACCGGCGGCATCCAGGAGGAAGCGGGCCGCGGATCCGCCGCCCGATCCGAATGACCACGTCACGCCCGCGCGCGTCAGTCGCTCGATGCCGTCCATCGGCGCCCGGCGCCAGGGGCCGTCGCTCACGCCGCCCGCCTCGGGCGCAGGCAGGAGCACGACCGACGCACCGGCGGCGGCGATCTCATCGGCGAGCAGTCCCGCTTCCGCGCCGCCCTCGATGACGATCTTCAGCCCGAACTCGGCGCCGATCTCCAGGGCGTTGAGGATGTCCTCGCTCTCGTGCGCCCGGACGCGCACCGGGATCTCGCCGCGCAGCGCCGGCGCCATCGCCTCCAGCGAGGGATCGCGGCGCGGCGGCTGCGGCTTCTTTCCCGGCTCCGTGCGCGGACGCGCCGTCGCACCGCGCGGTTCCGCGGCCGGCGGCGGTCCACCCGGCCCGGCGGGTCCCGCGCCGGGACGGCGCCTCGGACGCGGGGGCGGCGGCGGTTCGTCGTCCAGCGTGCCCGGCTCCACGAGGTCCCCGTCATCGGGCTCCGCGTCCGCCGCGCGCCAGACCCCTCGCGCGGCGGCCGCCGCCCGGGCGGGCCGCCCTCGCGCGACGCGCCGGGCCACCGCGCGACGCGGGCAGCGCCTTCCGCCCGGCCAAGGCGTCGGCAGGCGGCAAAACGGCCGCCGGCGCCTCCTTCTCCTCTTCGCCCAGCTTCGCGATGTACTCGGCCAGTTCCGCCTCGTAGTCGGTCCACGCGTCCAGGTTCGCCTTCGCCTGTCGCAGCCGGGCACGGATCTGGTCCAGCACGCCCAGCCGGTCGATCGTGCGCTCGCCCGGTCGAAGGTCGATCGTGTACGTCGCGATGGCGCGGAGCGGTCGACCGAACGCGGCGCCATCCCGCTCCAGCCGAAGCACACCGCCCGCGGGGCCGACGCCGCGCAGCGGCGCGGGCGACAGGTGCAGCGTGGTGACGCCGCCGGCGAGCAGTTCCTCGATGGAGCGCGTCGCCATGCCGTCGAACGCGTCGATCATGCGGCCCGCGGGATCGGCCCAGCCCGCATCGCCGGTCAGGAACGTGGAAGCCACGTCGATCAGGCCGGGCGTCAGCACGAGACCGCTCGCATCGATGCGCCGTGCGCCACGGACCTGGACGGTGTCTGCCTCGACACGGTCGATCCGACCACCGCGCACGACGACCGTGCCGCGCTCCAGGTCACGGCCATCCATCGTGAGAATGCGGGCGCCCTCGATGACCGTGGGACGCGCTCCGAACTGGCCGTGGGCGGAGGTCGCGGAGGCGAACAGGGCCAGCGCGATCGGGACGGGACGGAACCGTCGACCGGCGCCCCTCACGCCATGCCGACCCGACTGGCGATCGCTCGTCATGCGGGGCAGCGTACACGCTGGTATTGCCTTCAGTTGCATGGAACCACTCCGAATCTCCTCCCCCGGGCGGCGCGATCGGTCGGACCCGTGTCCGCCCGCCGCTACCATGGCGACCTGATCCGGCAGGCCCTGCACGTCGCCGACCCCGCGCCCCGACGATGCCCGACGGCGCGCGCCTGGTGACACCGTCGCCTCGCGGATGCCTGCCTCGCACGGCTCCGAGTCCTTCTCTTCCCCACCCCGCCCGACCCGCCCCACGCGAGAACTCCCCCGGATGAAGTCCCCCGTCATCATCGCCGCCCGCCGTACCGCCATCGGCCGATTCATGGGCCGCCTTTCCCGCGTTCCGAGCCCGGTGCTCGGATCCCTGGTCGCCTCCGCCGTGCTCGATGAGGTCGGCGGCGACGTCCGCGCCCGCGTGGACGAGTGCATCATGGGCTGCGTCCTCCAGGCGGGACTCGGCCAGAACCCCGCGCGACAGGCCGGACTCAAGGCGAACCTGCCCGAGACGCTGAACGCCATGACGGTGAACAAGGTGTGCGGGTCGGGCCTGCAGGCCGTCATGCTCGCCGCCCAGTCCATCCGCGCGGGCGTGAACCGACTGGTGCTCTGCGGCGGGTTCGAGAACATGTCGCTCGCGCCGCACCTGGTCCACGCCCGTGCCGGGATCAAGTACGGGCCCGGCACGCTCGTCGATCACATGCAGTTCGACGGACTGACCTGTCCGTTCGAGGGATGGGCGATGGGCAATGCCGCCGATCACATTGCGCAGTCCCACGGCATCTCGCGGCGCGAGCAGGATCGCTTTGCCGCGCAGTCGCATCAGCGCGCCCACGCCGCCACCGCACAGGGCTTCTTCCGCGACGAGATCCTGCCGCTCACCGGGGCGCAGATCGGCGACCGGAAGAACCCGGGCGCGGAGGGCGGCCTGTCGCAGGACGAGGGCGTGCGGCCGGACTCCACGGCCGAGGGACTGGCCGGACTGCCGCCGGCCTTCCAGAAGGAGGGAACGGTCACCGCGGGCAACGCTTCGCAGATCAGCGACGGTGCCGCCGCGCTGCTTGTCGCGGACGAGGCCATGGCCTCGGAACTCGGCCGGCCGGTGCTTGCGAGGCTCATCGACATGCATACCGCGGGCGTGGCACCCCGCGACATCTTCCATGCGCCGGCACTCGGCGTCCGCGCGATCCTGGATCGCAACCGCCTCAGCGTGGACGACATCGATCTCTTCGAGATCAACGAGGCGTTCGCCGCGCAGGTGCTCGCGAACCGCAAGGTCCTCGATATCCCGGAGGACCGGCTCAACGTCTGCGGCGGCAGCATCGCGATCGGCCACCCGATCGGCGCTTCCGGCGCACGCGTCTTCACGACGCTTCTTCACCAGCTCCGCCGGACCGGTGGACGCCGCGGCATCGCGAGCCTCTGCCTGGGAGGCGGCAATGCCGTGACGGTCCTCGTGGAGCGCGGCGACTGATGAACATCGTCGTCTGCGGGGCGGGCGAGATCGGCTCACACGCCGTGGAGACACTGGCGCGGCAGGCCCATCGCATCACGCTGGTCGACGTCGACGGCGAGCGGCTGCGCAGCCTGGGCGACAACTTCGACATCGGCACCATCGAAGGCAATGCGGCGCGCGGCGACGTCCTGGCGCGGGCCGGTGCCGCCGACGCGGACCTGGTGCTCGCGGCGACCGACCTGGACGAGATCAACCTCCTCGCAGCCGCGGTGGCGAAGGCGCTCGGCGCGGCGCGGACCGTGGCGCGCGTCCACCAGACCGAGTTCTACCAGCAGCGCGGGATCGACTACCGCCGGCACCTCGGTATCGACCTGCTCATCTGCCCGGAGTACGCCGCGGCGCAGGCGATCGCACGCCGGATCCGCACGCCCGGCGCGGTCGCGATCGAGACGTTCGCGCGCGGCCGGATCGAGATGCAGGAACTGCTGGCAAGCGAGGGCGGCTCGGCCATCGGCCGCCGCCTTGCCGACGTGCGCATGCCGGACGGGTCCCGGCTCGCGCTCATCCGCCGGCGCCGGGAAGCGCTCGTGCCGGAGGCGAAGAGCGTGGTCGTGGCGGGAGACTCGATCACGCTCGTCGCGAACGCGGACGTCTTCGATGATGCACGCAGGCGGTTCGTCGACGACAAGGCGCCGAGGAAGCGCATCGTGCTGATGGGCGGCGCCCCGATCGCTGTCTGGCTGTGTTCCTTCCTCCGTGGTCGCTCGTACGCGATCAGGCTCTTCGAGCAGAACCGGGTCCGAGCGGAGGAACTGGCCGAACAGCTCTCCTGGGTCACGGTCATCAACTCCGACCCCACCGACCGGTCCGTCTTCGAGGACGAGGACCTGGCCCAGGCCGATGCCTTCGTCTCGCTGCTCGACTCGGACGAGGCGAACATCATCTCCGCGGTCTTCGCCAAGACGCGCGGCGTGCCGGACGTCCTGACGGTCGTGCACAAGGCCAAGTACCTGGACATGGTCTACGACCTCGGTGTGGATGCGGCGTTCAGCACGCGCCGGACCGCCGTCGAGGAGATCGAGTCCTTCATCGATGCCAGCCCGCTGCGACTCATGGGCATGCTCGCGGACGGCACGGCACAGGTGGTCCGCGTCCGCGTGCCCGAACGTTCCCCGGCCGTCGATCGATCGCTGCGCGAACTTGCGCTGTCGCCGGACTGGGTGGTCGCCGCGATCGAACACGGCGATGCGATGACGGTTCCCGGGGCATCGGATGTCGTGCACGCCGGTGACAACGTCCTCCTGATCGGGCGCAGCGGATCCGAGAAGACCGTGGAGACCGTCTTCGGGATCCATCGATAGCGCGGTACACTCCCCGCGCCCGCCGGATACCGCCGCATGCGACTGCGATTCGTCATCCGCCAGGTCGGCCTGCTCTTCGTGGTCCTCGGCGGAGCGATGGCGGTCGTCGCGCTGGTCGGACTGGCCGACTGGCTGCTCGCGCGGGATGAAGCCAGCGAGCGCGCCGCCTCCCTGGCGCTGATGGGCAGCGCGGTGCTCGGCCTCCTGGGCGGCGGTCTCACGTGGTTCCTCGCACGCGAGGAATCCGCCACGCTCGGGCGTCGGGAAGCGCTGCTCATGGTCGCGATCACGTGGATCGGCGGCTCGCTCTTCGCGGCGATGCCGTTTCTCGCCTGGGCGCACCTTGCATCCGCGGGCGGCGTGGAGGCGGCGGTCGGCCACCCGTTCCTGCATCCGGCCGACGCGTGGTTCGAGTCCATGAGCGGGCTCACGACGACCGGTGCGACGATCCTCACCGAGATCGAGACACTGCCGCGGGCCATGCACCTCTGGCGGGCCCTGACGCACTGGCTGGGCGGACTGGGCATCGTCGTGCTCTTCGTCGCCGTCCTTCCGACGCTCGGCGCGGGCGGGAAGCGCCTCGTCCGATTCGAGGTCAGCGGTCCGCGCAAGGAAGGACTGGGGCCCAGCATCCGGGAGACCGCCCGACTGATCGCGTGGATCTACATCGGACTCTCGCTCGTCTGCGGATTCTCCTACTGGATCCTGACGCCCATGGATGCCTTCGACGCGCTCTGCCACGCGATGTCGACGGTGAGCACCGGCGGATTCAGCACGAAGAACACCAGCATCGCCCACTGGGACTCCCCCGCGCTGGAGTGGATCTCGATGGTGTTCATGCTGCTCGCGGGCGTGAGTTTCGCGCTGTACTTCCTGCTGCTCACCCGGCGCTGGCGCGATGCAGCACGCGACCCGGAACTGCGCGTCTACCTCGGCATGCAGCTCGTGGTCACGTTCATCATCACCGCGTCCATGCTCGGGAAACCGATCATCGATGTTGCCGGCCACGCGGTGAGCGGCGCCGATCTGGCGACCCATCTCCGGGCGGCTGCGTTCGCGACCGTGACCATCCACACCGGCACAGGCTTCTCCGCGCCCGACTACGACCACTGGGGACCACTGGCGCACTGGCTGCTGCTCTTTCTCTCGCTCATCGGGGGCTGCGCGGGATCGACCGCGGGGGGCATCAAGGTGGTGCGCGTCTGGATCGCCTTCAAGGTGATGATCGCGGAGCTGGAGAAGGCGTACCGGCCGAACGTGGTCCGCACGATCCGCGTGGGGACCGGCGTGCTGGACGCAGACCTCCGCCTCGGCAGCCTGGCGTACCTGCTCGGATTCCTCGCGGTGCTGGCCATCGGCACCGCGCTGGTCGCCGTCTGCGAAGCCGGCGAACCGCGCGCCGACATGCTGACCACGTTCTCCGCGTGCGCGGCAACACTGGCCAACGTCGGCCCGGGTTTCGGGAGCGTGGGACCGAGCCAGAACTACGGCTGGCTGGGCGCGCCGTCGAAGGTCGTCCTGACCCTGCTCATGGCGCTCGGCCGCATCGAGTTCTTCGCGCTGCTGGTCCTGCTGACGCCGCGGTTCTGGCGCGGGACCTGATACGGCTCACAGATGAGCCTCCGGCGTGATCCGTTTCGGCCAGCGGAGTTCCTTCGAGCAATGCCATCCTGCTCCGTCCAGGATCATCACCGCGTGCTCGCGCGGCCTGATGTGCGACGCGGTGCGGTCGAGGAACGTCTGCATCGACTCCGTGTCCGCATGGCGGGCGACCATCGCCATCGACCATCCACGCGCTGGTTCCACCGCCGCGAACACCCGGATGGAGCGGCGTCCGTTCTGCCTGATCACGGTCGGGCGCTTCGCCTGGACCGCCTGTCGTCGGCCGGATCCTGTTTCGGATGCCGTGGCCGCGGGTGCAGACACGAGAAGCCGTTGCGTGCGAGGATGTTGTACACGGCGTTCAACGAGTGAACGACTCCGAACTCGTTCTCGAGGATGTGGCGCCGCTGCGGCCCTCGCAGCGCAGACACGCCGTCCTCGGGCGTCGCGCCGCGTCGAACGCGCGCGATGAACCTGGCCTCCTGCTCGGGCGTGAGGAATCGCGCGCGTCCCGGGGCGGTCCCGCCGCGAATGGCCCTGAGGCCGCCGTCGCGATACGCGTACGCCCACCTCTGGACGAAGGCCCGGCTCCGGCCGAGCGTCTCCGCGATCTCGAGCGTCTCTCGACCGTCGATCGCGAGTGCGACCGCGCGCAGGCGGTCGCGCTGCAGGGCGTCCCGCTCCGCCCTGATACTCCGACCGAGCTTCTGACGGTCGCCGCGACTCCGTTCGTGCACGTTCATATGGCCTCCTGCCGATGGGGTCCACATCATGCACGACCGCGCGCGATCGCGCAACCCTGACAGGCGCCGAACGGCGCGCGAGGGTCCTCTGGGAGCCGCATGAGCCCGCACCGGTCGCGCCCGTGCGGGACGCGCACGCCTGCCGGCGCGTCCGATCCGCGGTGGGACGGACAGCCGTGCCGCTTCGCGCCGCCCCCCGATGGCCTGCACGTGGCGCGCCTGCCCGTGCAGCCGGGATCGGCGCCGGGAATCACCACGATCATCGACATGCGTGCAACCGCGGGTGCGTGCAGGCGACCGAGGGATCCGCCGGCACGTCCGGCGGATTCATGCACGCAGACGGCCGGGGGATCCGCCCGGGGGATCCGCCGGGCGCGTTCCGGGTACCTGGAGGACAGGCAGGGTCCGGCGTGCAGCCGATATGGAGTCGGGATGGGGAGCCGGCATCGGGACACGCACTCGCCCCAGCCTGCGGGCCGGCATCGGGACACGCACTCGCCCGAGCCTGCGGGCCGGCATCGGGACACGCACTCGCCCGAGCCTGCGGGCCGGCATCGGGACACGCACTCGCCCGAGCCTGCGGGCCGGCATCGGGACACGCACTTTCCCCGCGACCCACCCGGATCGAACGCGGACATGCACGCTCGCCCACCCAGCCTCCTGCGTCACTCGCGGCAATTTGATCACCTCTGCCAGAGTCGGCGGACGCGAGCGGTAGAGTCCGTGCGGCGTGAGCAGTCGATCGCGCGGCGCGGTGCCGTGTGCGGCTCATGCACGATCGGGGCGCCGTGCCGAGGCGTCGGGCACCCGATCGTCGCGGCTCCGGCACCGGCCCTCCTCGGTCCGTGTCCGGGGTTCACAGTTCAGGTGTTCCGGGGTCCGTCGACGGTCATGTCCACGGCAGCACCCGGGGAAGGGGGAGCGTCCGAATGCGTCCACGAAGCGAACAGGTCGATCAGTCCGTCGTCGGCACCTACCACTGCATCTCGCGATGCGTCCGGCGCGCCTCGCTGCTCTCCGCGGGCAAGCAGATCCTTCCTGCCCGCAAGCCGTGGATCGAGTCACGACTGCGGCATCTGGTCTCGATCTTCGCGGTGGAACTGGACACTTTCACACTGATGGACAACCACATGCACCTCGTACTCACCATCCGGCCGGACATCGTGGCCGGATGGTCGGACGAGGAGGTGGCCAAGCGATGGCTCACCTACCTGCCGCCGGTCACGCGCGGCGTGCGGCGAACGGCGACGGAGGAGGACATCAGGAAGCTGCAGCGTGACCCGGCGAAGATCGCAAAGTGCCGGCTCCGACTCTGTGAGCTGGGCGAATTCCACAAGGCGCTCAAGCAGCCGCTCGCCAGACTGGTCAACATCCAGGAGAACGTGACCGGCCACTTCTGGGAGGGCCGGTACAAGTCGCGCCGGGTGCTCGATCTCGCGGCGCTGCTCTCGACCATGGCGTACGTGGACCTCAATCCCGTCCGCGCCTCGATCGCAAGGACGCCGGAGCAGAGCCCGTTCACGGGCATGTATCACCGGGCAAATGCGCGCGACCACGTCCTCCGGCGGATGTCGAGGAGAGAACGTGCGCGCCTGCAGACGGCGGCCAAGCGTCTGGACGGCTGGCGACGCGGATGCGTTGCGTTCCCGAGTGAGCCGGTGCCGTCGTTCCTGACGCCGATCGCGCACACAGAAGAGCGCCGAGGACTCTTCGGAGACATGACGCTGGACGAGTACCTGGTGGTGGTCGACCGGATCGGCCGGGAAGTCCGTCGGAACCAGCAGGACCGTCGAGGCCGGATCCCGCACGACCTTGCGCCGATCCTGGAGCGGATCGAGGTAGACGGGAAGTCATTCCTGGCACAGATGGCCTCGACGGCGAAGTGGTTCGGAAGCGTGATCGGGCTGGAGGCATCCTGCGCGCTCGAGTCCGCGCGCGTCGGGCGGACGCGCGTCGTGTCGGCGCTGCGCCTGGACCGGGAGAAGCCTGGCCGCGGCCGCGCGGCGGGATCTCGGTCCAAGCAGGACCGCGCCAAGGTCCAGCGCTGACCGCGCGACTCGCGGGAAGGCACCACCTCTGACCGGCACCCCGCCGCGGCGCGATCCGACGGCGCTGCGCGCAGGCGTGCGGCCTTGCGCGGCCTGTCCGATCCCCAGGATCGCGGCGTTCGCGTGGCTGCATCCACGCTGGCCCGCCTGAGCAGCGCGGTCGAGGATCTGCGAGCGTCCGATGCACGAGCGCGCCCCTGTGATCTCGTCGGGAGTGCTCCTGCCTGCCGGCGACGGCTGCCGCGCTGCCCTCGGCGAGCCGATGCGCAACGATCTGGCCGCGCCGATTCGAGCGCGTGGTCCAGGCACCCCCCGCATACGCTCGCCGTACTCCCGGTTGCGGCACTCGCGCGAGTTCGTGGCCCGTGCCGTATCCCCGGACACGGCAGCTTGCGCGAGTGCGTGGCCCAGATCCTGCGGCACCTTGCGCGAGTGTGTGGCCCAGAGCCTGACACGGCACCTTGCGCGAGTGCGTGGCCCAGAACCTGTGCGGCACCTTGCGCGAGTGTGTGGCCCAGAGCCTGTGCGGCACCTTGCGCGAGTGCGTGGCCCAGAACCTGTGCCGAACCTGGACCGGCCACCCGGGACACTCCGTCGCTCACGCCCGGAGCCCCGATCCGCCCGGTGTCGATGCCGCCCAGCGGCGGGCTCCGCTGGGCGGGAGGACCGGGAGCGCGCCTGGGAGTCTTCGTCGCGTGCATGCAGCCGGCCATCGCAGCCGGCCATCGCAGCCGGCCATCGCAGCCGGCCATCGCCGGCGCGTGGATGCGCGTGCGTCGCCGCCACGCGCGCGATCCCGACGGACGTGCCTCGACCGACGCCCGACCGCCGTGCCGCCGCCCCGCGCCGGATCCTTTCCGCACCCCCGTACAGGCGCTCGACCCGGTCCACGACCGCCGCCGGCACCACGGAACGGCGTCCACACCGCGGTCGCTACAATGGCCGCCCCACCCGGGCGCCGCGCCCGACACCGCGTCCCGGCCATCGCAGTCTCCGTTCGACCCGCCCACGGCGGCCCCCGCCCGCCGACCGTCATCCGTGCAGATTCGCAACTTCTCCATCATCGCCCACATCGATCACGGCAAGAGCACCCTCGCCGACCGCCTGCTCCAGGCGACGCGCGCGGTTTCCGAGCGCGAGGCGCGGGAGCAGTTCCTGGACTCCATGGACCTGGAGCGGGAACGCGGCATCACCATCAAGGCCTCCGCGGTCACCGTGCGCCACACCGTGGACGGGGAAGAGTTCGAACTCAACTTCATCGATACGCCGGGCCACGTGGACTTCGCCTACGAGGTCAGCCGCGCCCTGACCGCGTGCGAGGGCGCCCTGCTGGTGGTCGATTCGACGCAGGGCGTGGAGGCACAGACCGTCGCCAATGCCTACCTGGCGGTCGAGAACAACCTGGAACTCATCCCCGTCATCAACAAGATCGACCTTCCCGCCGCCGACCCCGACGGCGTGGCGATGGAGATCGAGCAGGTCCTCGGACTCCCCGCGGAGGAGTGCATCCTCTGTTCGGCGAAGACCGGGCAGGGCATCATCGAACTCCTCGACGCGATCTGCCGCCGGCTTCCCGCACCGCGCGCGGCCACGACCGACCGCACCCGCGCGCTCATCTTCGACAGCCACTACGACGATTACCGCGGCGTGGTCGTCTACTTCCGGATCTTCGACGGCGCCCTCAAGGTGGGCGACCGCATCCGCATGATGGGAACCGGCCGGTCGTACACGATCGGCGAACTGGGCCGGAACACGCCCTTCCCGACGAAGGTCCCCTCGCTCGGGACGGCGCAGGTCGGCTACATGATCGCGTCGATCAAGGATCTCGGCGACGTGCGCGTCGGTGACACGATCACGCTGGAGCATGCGCCCGCCGAAGAGCCTCTGCCGGGCTATCGCGAACCGAAGCAGATGGTCTTCTGCGACTTCTATCCCTCCTCCAGCGGCGATCCGGGGAAGCGGAATGACTTCGAAGCGCTGCGCGAGGCGATCGAGAAACTCAGACTCAACGACGCCTCCTTCACCTACGAGATGCAGCACTCCGAGGCGCTGGGCTTCGGCTTCCGCTGCGGGTTCCTGGGCCTCCTCCACATGGAGATCGTGCAGGAGCGCCTGGAGCGGGAAGGCGGCGTGGACATCGTTCAGACCGCGCCGACCGTCTCGTACGAGGTCGAACTCAACAGCGGGGAAGTCGTCGAGATCCACAACCCCGCCGACCTGCCGGACCCCAACCTGATCCGCGAGATCCGCGAGCCCATCGTCCGCCTCGAGATCATCTGCCCGAAGGAGAACATCGGCGACCTGATGAAGCTCTGCGACTCGCGGCGCGGCATCTTCCGGACACAGCGATTCCTCTCGGAGACGCGGCAGATCCTCGATTATGAACTGCCGCTCGCCGAGATCATCTACGACTTCTACGACAAGCTGAAGTCGATCACCCGCGGCTACGGCACGATGGACTACGAGATCATCTGCTACCGGGCGGATCGACTGGCCAAGGTACAGATCCTGGTGAATGGGGCGCCGGTGGAAGCGCTGTCCCTCATCTGCCATCGCGATACCGCGGACTACCGCGGGCGGATCATCCTGAAGAAGCTCAAGGGCCAGATCGATCGCCACCAGTTCGAGATCCCGCTCCAGGCGGCGATCGGCGGAAAGATCATTGCCCGCGAGTCCATCAAGGCGGTCCGCAAGAACGTCACCGCGAAGTGCTACGGCGGCGACGTCACCCGCAAGCGCAAGCTGCTGGAGAAGCAGAAGGAAGGCAAGAAGCGGATGAAGACCGTCGGATCGGTCTCCATTCCGCAGGAGGCCTTCATGGCGGTGCTCTCCACCGAGGAGTGACGCGGGGCGCCGCGACGTGCCCGCTCCCGCCCCGGTTCCCCGAGGACGCATGTCAGACACGATGCCCATCAACCCCGCCGGCGCGGGCGACACGTTCGGCCCCGACCGGACGCCGTACGACGCGCTGGGCGGCGGCGAGCGCGTGCGGGCACTGGTCGACGCGTTCTACGACCGCATGGACAGCGACCCCGGCGCGAAGACGATCCGCGCGCTGCATCCACCGGATCTGTCCGGCTCCCGCGACAAGCTCTTCATGTTCCTCTCCGGCTGGCTCGGCGGACCGCCGCTCTATATCGAACGCCACGGTCACCCGCGCCTCCGCATGCGCCACGCCCCTTTCCCCATCGGCGAAGCCGAGCGCGACCAGTGGCTCGCGTGCATGGCACACGCGCTGGACACGCTTGATGTGACCGGCGACCTGCGCGCGTTCCTGGATGGGAGACTGGCGCATGTGGCGGACTTCATGAGGAATTGTTAGTGGGTGCTTGGCTTCAGGGAATGACCTCGCCGAGGATGCTGATGCTTCCGTCCTGCGCGATCTCAATCTGAATACTGGAATCCGGGTTTCGCCCATCTACTTCGCCATACGGACTGGCGTCACGCTTGCGCTGCACGATCTCCAGTATCTGGGGGGCGCACCGTGCTACATTCGAAATCTCCCAGATGATCTCGACCGGGTCTTCTGACGTGATGACAAGTCCTGCATTGCGCTGGGTCCCGGGAATCCAGACGGCGATCGTCACCGTCTGATCCCTCTGACGAAGTGCTGCAATCGCCTCGATGAGCCTCTTGAACGGCGCCGCACTGGCCCTGCGCAGCGCCTCGGCATAGTTCTCGCGATTCTTCCACACCTCGGCAGCACTGCGTTTGCCAAGTTCCGATACGAAGCTTATCGCGAACTTGCCGCCAAGGAGGAGTCCAAATGCCCCCAGCGCCTTCGGCCATGTTGCCGCGTCGATGAGAATCTGAACAACGTCATTCGGTCCGGCAAAGCCTTGTATTGGCCTGCGCTCCGGCTCCTCGCCGGTCAGGCTCAGGATTGCCTGGCTGAGTTCGGCCACCTCGCGCGGGTGGGGCTCATACACGGTTCCGAGGCTGATCGTGGTCATGGCTATCTCCCGACGGTCCTGAGGCACGCTCCTCGTTCGTGCGGCCGAGTTTACAGTCTCGGCAGGGACTGTACTCTCCTGCGATCGACGGCATGGGCCACTTTCAAGGAGCGTGCTGGTCTTCCATAGGCGCGCCCACGCCGCCCGCGCCGTACGACCTTGGCGCGCAGTGTCACCTGCGAGTCGCGTCGCCTGACCTTCTCTGATGCCGATCTCCGAGCAGGCTCGACAGCGGGGATACTGATCTGAACAGGCGCCTTGGTCGACACCCCCGTCCGCAGCGCGCAGGTCAGCACGCCCTTGGCGTCGCGTTCGCGGCGCGATCCGAGCGGCGCGTCAACTACTGCCAGTGCTGTCAATCCGCTCCTGGAGAAGTCTCGATCAACGGGCCCGATGATGCAACGGTCCCGAGCATCGACTGCCCGCCAGGCTCAGGCCCCAGCCCCGTCGAGGGGCACAGGGTGTCCAAGGGAACAGGGCCCTCGTCTCCCCCGGTTGTTCCGGGGACAGCTCCGGATCACGCGACCGTCGTCCATCGCAGCGAGACGTACCGCGGGCGATCATCGGCGCAGCTCGCATCGTGAGCGGGTCGCCTCCATTGCTTGACGTGTTCTGCGGTGCGAGCAGATGAGGGTCGACGCCATGAGGGAGACCGTCGTCACTCTCGGTGGTGGCGAAGACCGTTGCGACGCTCCTGTCCCTGTAACACTGAGAGCGGGATCGCGCGCCGCCACTGATCCGGCGCGCTGGTCTATCCTTTGGAGCAATGAGTTCACCTGAACCAGAGAGCGCTGATCGTGACCTGGAGGCACGTGCGGCACTGTGGCGAGCAATCTGCATCGCAGCCGATGACGTTCGGGCGCGACACCGGGTCGGTACGATCCTCGGCCCAGGCGACACACAAGTCTCACGTAGCTCCAGTATCCCACGGGTCGCCACGTGGCGACTTGTCGAGGCGCTGAGTCTACTCGCTGTACTGATTCGGTCGGAGGATGCTACTGTGGATGTCCTCCGGATCTTTGGAAGAACCGGGCCCGTCGAAGTTCGCGAAGACGGGATCGCGAGGTACCTCTGGGCGCAGTGGACACTCCAAGGTGCGAAGAGTGCGTTGAGTGGTCGCCCTGACCTGATTGTGACATCCACAGCGGAGCAACCAAGCCCGAAGAATGCCACACGAGTCATCGAGGCAAAGTGCGTGAAGCAACTGAGCACACCTGTTATCCGCAGCGAGTTCGGGAAGGCCCACGACCTGCGAGTAGCGACATACTTCATTTGGAGCTTCTACTCCCCTTCTCCCAGGCTGATTGAAGGAGCTCGTCGCCTCGGCATTGATATCGAACCGCTCGGCTTCGACACTGATCACCGCGACGACCTTGTTCGGAGTCCAGATGCACTGATCGCGAAGGTGGCCCAATCGCAGGAGGAGTCGCGACGTGGGCAGAGATTCGCACGGACCTTGGCGGAGGCGAGCGACGAGGCAAGTCGAAAGCACCTGCCAGTGCGATAGACGTACGCCAAGATCCCGTTCTACTCACGAGAATCTACTCGCGCCGTGCATGCAATAGGCGGTCTCGAGGCGCTCGGCGGCGGAGCGCGACAACAAGCAGGAGTTGATCTCTCCCGCCGCCGCGCGTTCGCCACAATGCGGACCCGCTGAATCTCAGCCCGATCCTGGCCATCAGCGCAGAGCACTGCGGGGAGGTCGTTCGTCGCGCGCTTACGTCGCACCGGGCTTGACCGATTGCCTGCAGTTCAGGCCTGAGGCGACGGGTCGTTCTCGGTGGGCCACACCACCGTCGATGCTTGAGCCAATGCGAACGCATGCTCCTTGACGGTCACCTCCCCTTCGGGGTCACTCATCATTGCGAAGTTCATCTCGGGGATGACGGCATGGCCGCAATCGCGATTGGTCGGCCTTGGTACCACAGTCAGGCCGCGACCTGTTGCCGCCAAGGTGGGGAACTCGGCGAGGCAATCCCGCTTGCCCTTCGCGGTGGTGCTTGCCATCGCGATCGTCGACACGCCTGCCTGAGAGACGGAAAGGCCGGCGGCGTCGTTGCTGTTCGGCCAAAAGCGACTGACAGGCAGGTGATTAAGTCTGCCCTTCCTGACCGCGGAATGCCACCAATCCATCGGAAGCCGACGATAAAGCGAAGAAGCTATGGCAGGCTGCTTGGCGTGCTGGGTTTCCATGCAACCCCGCTTGATCTCGGGGTCGTTCAGCCGCCGAGTTCCAACTTCCTGGTTTGGGGGTTGCGGCTCAGCACGCCCTTCTCGATGACGCGCCCATCGGCGAACCTCGTGTACTTTGCATGGCCGCGACCGACGAACTCGATAATCATCGTGCTTCGGCGGTAGTGCCACTCGAAGGCAACCTTGCCGTTCCCGGAGGGGATGATGATCGTCGGGGCTGGGCCACCACGGGTGCGCTCATCGACCGCGAAGTCGATGGCTGTGTCGAGGATCTCGATGGACGGTTCGTCTTCCTCGTTGAACTGTCCCGGGTTCCCCCGCCAATCCAGCATGCGTTCGCATGCATCATCCCAGAGCGAGGCGTCGTCGTTAGTAGACGTCGCCAGCGCGTCAGGCGATGCACCGTGGGTCCGCGAGAACGGCGTCACACAGCCTGTAGCGTCTGACAAGATGTTCCTTGCGTCCAGGGTGCTCATCCTGCGGTTGCCTCTTGTTCCCATACTTCGGTCCGGACCCGCTCACCAGCCATCTGCCCGAACGACCTGACGATCGCCTCGCGTCCCAAGGCCAGCCCCGCCGCCACATCGCGGGATTCGTCGATGCCGCCCCGGGCCGTCAACTGAACGATGAGGAGTTCATCGGCATCCTCGTCCGGACCCGCGAATCCGTGCGTCACTTCTACGTGCAGCCTACCGGCATTGTCTGGCAGTGCGAAGTGTGCGTGGCATCCCATGCTCTCGAACTCGCCCACAGAGACCGCCCCGGTCGACCCGATAACGCCTGGGAGCACAGCCTGCCACTCCGATGAAGCGTTCCACTCGCGACCCCTGACCAGATGGTTGACATACGTCACTTCCCACTGGTTGGGTTCGATGGCCCCGAGTTCCTCGGCGTCCGCGAACGCCGTCAACTCCCGCAGGGCAGCTTGGAACTGCGGCTCGACCCGCGTCCATCGCGGGTACTCGTTCTCGCCGTCGAGCCGACGCCAGTTGAACACCAGGCGGCCGTTCTGGAGTTGGAGCATGACATGACCGCTCGCGGAGGACATCCGAAGGCGGGCAGGCGGATGGGATGCGGCGATACGGAGTTGCGGGAACCGGACCCGGGGAACATCGGTGCCGAATCGCTCAATCTGGGGCTCGATCGGATCGGCGTCCTGGAGCTTGGGGTAGGCCCCCCGGACCCGACTCCAGAAGAGCCCGAGATGCGCATTCGACATCCGCTTCAGCGGCCGGAACTGCACGCTCAACGCGGTCTCGATGACCGGCGGCTTTCGGAACGACGGAAGTGCTTGGTCCATAGCGAGGCGAGAACGAGCAATCTGCGTACCAGACACGCCTTCATCGCCCGCTCGGACCAAGGATAGCCGGGGCCAAGCGGCCCTGCTCGGTCTCCCGCTCTACCGCCCGAACATGGCCCACGGTTCGGGATCATCGGGAAGTCGGACAGGACAGGCACGAGTAAGTCAGTCCCCCCTCGTTCCTGTTCCCACGGCCTCGCGTGCGGCGATCGCCCGGGAGCACCCGTGGCCAACCCCAGGGTGCTGAGCCCGGGTCCACGCCCCGGAACGTGTCGATGAACTCGTCCTGGCAGAGGTCCGCGACGACGCGCTCTCGCTCTTCGTCCGAGAGACGACGCGGATGCGAGCGCGAGCGCGGCACAGGGGAGGACGCCGGACCCCCGCGCCTTGCGGCGACACCACTCGGCGAGTTCGCGCTTCAGCCGCTGCCGCGCATTCTCATGCCCCAGTCGCGCATGCTCGTGCCTGCGCCGCGTCTTCCTCGCCCGCACTGCACTGAACGCGCCGAGGTCCACCTCCAGCACATGCCTGTACAGAAACACGATCGCGTTCAGAGCCTGATTCTGAGTCGCCGCAGCCACACGCCGTTGTACCGCAAGGCGGGTGAGAAACGCCTCAACCTCCGCCGCACCCATCTGCGAAGGATGCCGCCATCCGGACGGTCCGCGGTGAAATCGCAGAAAGGCCATGATCCAGGACCAACAGGTCCGATCCGTCCGGCAGGAATAGTGCTTCCGCCGAATCACAGCCGTGAACTGCTCCCGGAGCGTCATCGTGTGGGCGACCATACTGCCGGATGAAGCCCGGGGACCGGACCGCTGCCGAACGGCCCGAGGGTCAATCTGCGGCCTTGCTCGAACCGGTGCTGCCCCGATTCCGCACTCTGCCCTTTCCGCATGTCCTCCTCGATTGCCAGGTTCTGCGGAAAACCAGATATCATGGTCGCAGGACGGTGGTATGGGGAATTCCGCAGAATCAATGGTTAGGCATCTCAGGGGACACCGTGGCAACTCGTAGCAAAAGGCCGACTCCGCCCGTGATCGGCGCGCCTGAACTGCCGCCTGAGAAGGCGATTGCGCTGCTCCGCAGGCACCGTGAAAACGGCGAAGCACTCCTCGCTCGTGGCGGCATCAGTAGTGACGACCACTCCACCTGGGTAATGCTTGCGCGCAACTACCTTGAGAAGGCGTTCGGTCAGAACTCACCCAACGTGACGACGGTTACAAGCGCCGGCCGGTATGGATCCTTTCCCATGAACGCTGGGGAAGCATGGTGGCAAAACCACCGCGCGGAGACGCTTCAGTCACAGCTCAAGAAGATTGATGGACTTATCGAATTGCTAACTACAGAAGTTGCCCTTCAGCACGACCATGTTGTGCCAACACCTGAGGCGAAGCATGGGCACAAGATCTTCCTTGTGCATGGCCACGATGCGCTAGCCCTGCATGAAACCGCGCGATTCCTTGAGAAGCTCCGCCAGGAAGTCGTTGTGCTCCGTGAGCAACCCAATCAGGGCAGGACCATCGTCGAGAAGTTTGAAGACTATGCCGACGTTGGCTTCGCGATTGTTTTGCTCACCGCTGATGACCGAGGCGGGCCGAAGAGTTCAGATCCATCGGCACTTCAGTACCGGGCCCGACAGAACGTTATCTTCGAGCTGGGCTACTTCAATGGGCGGCTGGGTCGTGGTCGAGTATGCGCGCTGTACCAGTCTGGCGTTGAGATTCCTTCTGACTACGCCGGAGTTCTGTACGTTGAGCTCGACGATCGAGGCGCGTGGAGACTCCAACTCGCAAAGGAACTACGTGCCGCCGGTCTCAGCGTCGACATGAACGACGCACTCTGAGAGATGCCTAACCCCTCGCTCAAGCTGACCCGCTACGGCAGGCACTGTAAGCCCGGCCCGAGGTACTCCGTGCATTGTCTCAGTCCGGGCTTACAGTACCTGCCTCCGCGGGCAGCTTAGCTCGAACGTTAGGGCGACTGGATCAGATGATGCCGACGGACTTCACAATGTCGTTCCAGTTCGCACCGTCCGAACTCGGCGCGGGCGTCGCGGTCGTGATGAACGGCGCTGGCGACATTCCTCGGCTACGCTGGCACCACTCGTCCAGTCGCGGCGCTCGCCCGGCGATGTGCTCGAGTCCGCCGTCGGCTGCCGTTGCACGGGGCTCCTCGATGCAACGCCGGCGCCCCAACAAGCCGCTGCAGCCGACGCGGGCCGTTGCGGCCTTTGCTGTAACGGGAGGCGCGCGTCTCGGCCCGCGCGGCTGAGCGGCAGCGCGTTCGGCGTACTGAATCGGCATCGAGTAGCTGGTAATTTGGTCTCTAAGGAGATTGGTGATGGGGCTACCGGAGTCATACGTCAACAACGTCGGCAACCTGGTGAAGTTCCTGGATCAGATCCGCGCCGCCGGCGTCCCGGACCGGGTGACCGTCGAGTTCCTGAAGACGCTCGGCTTCAAGAGTAGCAATGACCGCCCAATCATCGCGGTTCTCAAAGGGATCGGGTTCCTGGACGCGAATGGCACCCCAACGGACGCCTATCGAGCGTTCCGTGATCCGCACGGTGGACCGAAGGTGCTCGCACGCGCGCTGCGGACAGCCTACTCGGATCTGTTCCTCGCGAACACGAAGGCGCACGAGCTGCCGGTGGATAAGCTCAAGGGAATCATCGCGACCAAGACGTCCAAGGGCGAAACCGTCGTCAAGCTCATCGCGGCAACGTTTAAGGCTCTCTGCAAGGCCGCGGATTTCTCCGAGCCTCTCGAAGAAGTCGCTCAACCGCCCACACAGCAGACGAAGAAGAAGCATGACAAGGGCGTAGACGACATCACTCCGCCACCTCCGCCGCCGGTCGGCGTACCGGGCTTCCACTACAACATCCAGATTCATCTGCCGACCACCACCGACATCACGGTCTACAATGCGATCTTCAAGAGCCTGAAGGAGCACCTCTTGTCATGACCCAAGGGCACGACACCCAAGTTCGGGACTTCGTTTTCCGCGGCCTTCTTTGCTTGGACTCGCTTCAGCAGCTCGAACACACTGGCGTCTATCTTCGCGACAGCCACCGACGCCTGGGCCGAGCGCTCGCAGAGCTCTCGTTTGCTGAGTTCAGCCCACAGATCCAAGACGGTGCGGAGAAGATGTCCCGTCTCTACGTTGCATTTTTCTGTTTCGAGAACTCCGTCCGCGAACTTGTTGCACAGAAGCTGCGTGACTCACACGGCGACACGTGGTGGGATACGAAGGTTCCGCCGACAATTCGAAAGAAGGTCGAGGATCGGAAGACACAAGAACAGAAGAATAAGTGGCATCAGCCCCGGAGCCGCAGCAACATCAACTACACGGACTTTGGCGACATGCCAGGGGTAATCCTCAATAACTGGGCCGACTTTCAGGACCTCTTCGATTCGCAAGAATGGGTGAAGTCCCGATTCGGCGAGATGGAGAAATCTCGAAACGTGATCGCCCACAACAACGTGCTTGAGGATGCGGAGATTGAGCGCATCCGGCTCTATCTCCAAGACTGGGCGCGCATCGTGGGTCTGTGAGAACCAGACGCCGAACAACCGGTTGCAGCGGACGGTCCGCTGCGCGGCCCGCCGCTGAACCGGAGCGTTAGACAGCCATCATGGTTCTGTTTCTCGTTTGGGTGGTCGGTCCGGTCGCGATCACGGCCGCCTTGGCGCGGGCATTCCGGATCGGTGGATGGCGCCTGATGTGGAAGGGCGCAGCCGCCCTTAGTGCTGCACTCCTTCTCTTCAGCGCCTTCCAACCCGAGGTGACGTTCTATTATGCTGGGCCGCTCATGGCGTCTGGTTGCTACACTTGGCCATGGCCGATCGCTCCGATTGCCGTTGGCGCCGTAGTGCACGCTCTGTCGCACCCCAAGGTTCCGGTTCTGGTTCGGGTAGTTCCAGCTGCGCTTTCGGCATGGATTGCCTTTCAGTGGGCTGGGTGGATTGCATGAGCCACCTGTCTAACAGGGCGCTGCAGCCGACGCGGGCCGCGGGGCCGAACGGACCAACGGGGGCGGCGCGTTCCGGCCCGCGCGGCTGAGCGCCAGCGTTAGCTCCTTGGAGTAATCGATGGGCTGGGTCTTTCAGGGAAATCCAAAGGCATTCGATATCGACGACTACTTGTCCCGATATCCTGAACTCATCTATTGGAGAACTCCTCGATATGCCTCTGAGATTGCTATCGGAGATCGCGCGTTTCTTTGGCGCGCCGGCAGCGAAGCTGGGGCAGTTGCGATAGGAGTCGTGGTAGAGCGGCCGACGCCGGCCAATCGCGTTCAGCACCCTGAGGCACTGGGGGAGGATCTTTGGATTGCAGAGCGCCCAGACCCTGCTGAGAAAAAGACAGGAATCCGCATTGAGGAGCTTCGTGTCTCGCCATCCGAAATGGTGCCTCGGCACCTAGTTAAGGAAGATTCTCTGCTTGCCACCACGACGCTCATCACCATGCCAAACGGAACGGTGTTTCGGCTGTCGGCACAAGAGACAGAGACATTGGAAAGGCTCTGGGGCATTTCATCGGCACTCGCGGCGGAATCATCCGTATCTGAAGGCGAGCGAAAACTCAGGGCTCACTTCGTCCGTGAAAGATCTCCTAGACTGCGAGCCGATAAGGTCTCGGCGTTCCGTGCTGAGCACGGTCATTTGCGGTGCGAAATATGCGGCCATGCCGAGGTTGGCGTGTATCCGTCGGGCTTTGGTGACAAGATGTTTGAAGTTCACCATCGTGCGCCATTGGCCAAAACAACTGAGCCCATTCGCACGACATTGGCCGACCTTGCAGTTTTATGCGCAAACTGTCATCGCTCAGTGCACTCAACTAAAGCAGTCGAGGACAACTACAACTGCTTAGTCAGTCACTTCTCGGAGCGGAGCTAACAACAGGCTGCAGCCGACGTGTCCGCCTCCGGCAGTCACGCGGCTGAGCCTGAGCGTTGGCCAGCCGTGGTCCGCGTAGGAGGACACATAGAATCATGATGAACAATCCGCCGGACGTATCCCTGGACGACTTCACTGCTGCGAAGGAGATCTTCGAGAAGTTGCACGACCTGCCGAGCGACAGGCAGCAGCGTGTTCTGCGGTGGGTGGCAGAGGGACTCGGCTTGATGCCTGTGGTCGGCACCCAGGCTCCAACTACCCTGGCTCCGATTGCGCATCCGGGCGGCGCGCCGCTTGGTATGGCGCCGACCCCCGAACCGCTCCGTCACGGTCCGGGCCCGCACCTCGACATCAAGTCGTTCGTGCTCCAGAAGTCCCCCACGAGTGACATGCAGTTTGCCGCAGTGGTCGCGTACTGGTACCGGTTTGAGGCGCCACCAGCAGAACGCAAGGAAACCATCACGTCTGACGTACTCATCGAGGCCGCTCGTTTGTCAGGGAGGAAGCGCCCTCCAAAACCCCGGATGACTCTTACCAATGCCAAGAACCAGGGCTACTTGGACAGCGTTTCGCGCGGAGAGTACAGCATCAACAGCGTGGGAGAAAACCTTGTCGCGATGACTTTGGGTGGCGATGGCGCGCCCGCTCCTCGCAGGGGAAAGAAGAAGGCGAACGCAAAGAAGCCAAGCCGATCCAAGAAGCCAGGATCCACGAAATCCAAGAGTCGATGAGCGACGCTCTAAATGCGATCGAGGCGAGCATCGAGGAGGCTGCCAAGGCTCGCGGTCAAGTCTTGCGCGTGCGCCAACCTCAAGTGCGTGGGCGAGAGCTGCGCAGCTACTTGGCTTCTGTAGCGCACACTTGGTTTCGTTCACGACGCCCGGTCCTTGAGTCTCATTTTGCTGGAGATGTTCTCGCGCCCATCGACGAGACCTACAAACGCATCCTGGCGGCAACTGATCGGTTGACCGCTAGGGCGACCTACCTTGAGTCCCTCAAGAGACTCAAGGACCAGCTTTCGGATCTGCGTGGCACCGCTGTGGCCCTGCCTCCGACGGCCAACACCGATGACTCCGCGCCCGACTTCTCTCCGCTTGCCGGCGATCCTGCGATGCGGGAGATTCTGAACCGCCGCTGGTCTGAGTGCGGACGGTGCCTCCACGCACGGGCGTTCCTCGCGGCGACCGTTATGATGGGAGGGCTTCTTGAGGCGCTGTTTGTCGCCAAGGCGAACACGCTCTCGGACAAATCCCCACTCTTCCGATGCAAGAGCACGCCTCTCAATCCGGCAACCAAGAAAACTCTGGATCTCCGCGAATGGACGTTGGCGCCCTACATCGCAGTGGGTCACGAACTGGGTTGGATCACGCAGTCCGCAAAGGACGTCGCGGTGATCCTTCGCGACTACCGCAACTACGTGCATCCGGAGAAGGAGAAGTCCCACGGGGTGGTGCTTGGTGCGGAGGATGCGAAGATGTTCTGGGAGCTGACCAAGAGCCTCTCAAGGCAGCTCGTGAGATGATGATGGGTGATGAGGACGCTGGCCAACTACACGCAGCAGCCGACGGGCCACGCGATCACGCAACCGCGAGATCCAGCAACACCGCGCGCGGCCCGCGGCTGAGCGTGAGAGACGTTGACACTTGAATCGGAACGTGTCAGTGAGACCCACCCGTCCCTCCCACACCAAACTCCTTCCTGGAGCCGCCATCCAGCAGGCCCCACAGGCCGAACGCGCCGAGCGGGAGAAAGAGCGACGGCAGGTAGATGCCGAAGACGCAGAGCCCCGCGATCCAGGCCCAGAGTTTCCGGCGGCGCAGGCCGACGACCACGAACTCGATGCCCGCGGCAAGCACCAGGCAGAGTATCAGGGTGCCGACGCCGAACACCATGCCCGCGCCGGTGTCGTCGGTCGAGAGGAAGAACCACAGCGCCAGGACGCCGACCAGGATGTACAGCACGGCGCTGATGTGCAGGCAGACGATCGCCATTCCGATTCGATGTCTCACGTTCGTTCCTCCACCGGCTGACTGGTAACGTCACCTCGTCGTCGTCATCATCATCACCGCTTCTCACGTCGCCAGTGAGCGCGCCCGCACTGCACGGCGTACGCCCAGGGCTGAAGGTCCGGGGGCCGGATTCCCAGGACCGCGAGCGCCGCTCGGACCTGTTCACGATGCGCGGCGCCGTGATGGAGCGCCTGGGCGATGACCACGCTTGCGTGGCATTCGTACGCCCCCGCGTCGAGCGTGAGCCGACGCTCCGAGTCGAGCGGCGCGGCGAGGATCTCCTCCCACAGTCGCTCCGTCCCGTCGACCCGGGCCTCGAGCTGATCGAGATCATCGGTCTCGCTGCCGTCGGCCATCCAACCGGTCCGGGTGCCCGTCAGGATCGTCGCATAGATGGCATCGGACAGCACGACATGATTCAGCGTCGCGAGTATGCTGCCATAGCCGCGCGCGGGCTGCCTGAGGAGTTCGACCGGGAGTGCTCGACATGCCGCGATGAGCGTCCTGGTGGCCCAGGCGCCATGGCGGAATGCCTCGCTCAGCATCTCGTTCAACGGTGCACTTCCTGCCTGGCGGGCCATCGCCTGTCCGGAACCGCTCCCCTCCACCTCCTGCTGCGGGCCATGGTACCCCGTCCTGACTCCGCACCTGTGTCCGCCGTTCGGGGACCATCGCACTCACCCACCGCCAGGCCTCTTGCGAAACACCTGCAGGCGAATACGCTACGCGGGTCTCGTGCGCCAGGAGAGGCGCACGCCCTGCCCCATTCCTCGACACCTGCCCCCATGAGCCAGATCCAAGCCGTTCAACTCCCAGGCGCGCCATCGAAGCGAGCTGCCTCCCGCACACCCACCCGCCTGTTCTATATCGGCTCCGCAGCGCTGATGCTGCTGCTCGCGTTCATCGGCTTCAACCGGTTCTACCTGCACGGACAGGCGTTCCCCGGACGGGAGATCGCGCCGCCCATCCGTGCGCTTGTCATCACGCACGGCATCGCGATGACCGCCTGGCTGGGACTGCTTCTTGCCCAGCCGACGCTCATCGCGGTCCGCAGGCATCGGCTGCACATGCAGATCGGCAGGCTCGGCGCCGCCCTCGCAGCAGTCATTCTCATCACCGGCGTCTGGCTTGCGATCCGCTCCGCGGCCGTCACGCCGCCGGAAGTCATTCTCTTCGGCCTGCCGCCCAGGCCGTTCATGGCAATACCGTTTCTTTCGGTCATCATCTTCGCGATATTCGTGACACTGGGCGTGCTGTACCGCCGCAAGCCGCAGGTTCACCGTTCAATGATGCTGCTGGCGACGCTCAGCGCGATGTCTGCCGCCGTCGCGCGCATTCAGCCGCTCAACGATCTGTACGCGGGCACCGAGTGGGAGCGACTCTTCGGGCCGTTCCTGTTCACGCTGCTTATCGGTCTTGCACTGCTCGCCATCCGCAGCGCCATGATGCGCGCGGTCGATCGCCCGTTCGCCATCGGCATGGTCGCGCTGACCGCGGCGTCCGTCGGCATCATGCTGCTTGCGCCGACCGGCGCCTGGGCCGCGTTCACGAGCCTGGTCGTGCGGTGACCCTGGGAGGGGCCGATCCGGCCATCAGGCGAGCGGGGTGCGCTCTCCAGGCGCGTTGCCGTCGCGCCGTGCCTGACGGTGCTCGGGACCGACCGGTGCATACCGCCCCGGCGGCAGGTAGATCGTAACGCCGTCCTGTGCTGCAGCAGCACGCTGTGCGGTCGACCCTGCTCGGCCCAGGGAACGAGGCCGAGGCGGTCGAACAGCCCGATCCTGGCGCGCACCACCCGGCCGGTGGTGCACGCAAGTCGGTCGTGCCAGACGCTGTACGTACCCAGCCGTCCGTCGCGGCGCACGTAGACCGCGGTGAGCGGATGGGTCAGCACGACCAGGCCCGCCTCCAGGTCCTCGATCCCCTCCAGAGCGGTCACCGGTGCGCCGGTGTCGTGCAGTTCCAGGTCCACCGGTGCCCACGTGCTCTTCGTCGTCATCCGGTAGTGCATGTACCGGCCGGCCGCCGCATCGAAGTCGCAGGTGAAGCGCACACGCCCGCGGTGCCACGGCAGCCTCCCGACGTGCCGTGGCAGCGCGACCGTCCACGAATCCAGCGTGGTGCCGAAGAACCAGACGGCGCGACGGCCGGTCGAACGATCCACGACGTAGGTGCGGTAGTTCGTCTGGCCGAACCGGAACCGGGGCCACGGCAGCGCGACGAACCGGAAGTCCCGGTCCTCGAACGGGGCCATCGACACCAGCACCACCGGGTCGCCGTTCGGACCGGGGAACGCGTCCAGTTCGAACGCGGGGTGCACGTGCGGACGGACACGCGCCACGGGGACGGCATACGAGACGATGGCGAAGTGCGCGAGCGTGACGACGACATCCCGGCCCGAGACCTCCGGGCGCGCCAGCAGTCCGTCGTTGAACGACAGCCCCGAGAACGCGTCGGATGTCACCGGATGCACTCCACAGCCGGGCAGACTCCTTCCGCAGGGTCACCCGGTCTCCGGGTGCGCTCTCCGTACGCCATCGCCCGGCTGCGTTCCTCGGCACGTTGACGGTCCCGGACGGTGAACATGAGCGGTCACACGAGCAGCTCGCCGCGGAGGACGGTCACGGCGCGGCCGCCGAGCACGACTCGATCGTCCGCGAGTCGCACATGAACAACGCCGCCGCGCCGGGATGCCTGGAATCCGGTCATTGCTGTCCTGCCCAGGCGCGCACCCCAGAACGGCGCGAGCGTGCAGTGGGCGGAACCCGTGACGGGATCCTCATCGACTCCGGCGCCCGGCGCAAAATAGCGCGAGATGAAATCGAACCGGGCATCGCTCGAGGCGCTGGTGGCGATCACGCCGCGCAGGCCCGTGATCTCCCGCAGCGCCCGGAAGTCCGGCACGATCGATCGCACCGACGCCTCGGACTCGACCAGGAGGAACGTGTCGAACCGTGACCTGCCGACGAACGATGGCCTGACGCCGACGGCGTCGAGCAGGCCCGGCGGCGGATCGCATTCCGTCGCCGGCATGGCGGGAAAGTCGAGCTCGATCAACGCATCCCTCTGACCACACGTCAGCACGCCGCTCTGCGTGTGAAACCGGATCGTCTCTCCGGCCGGGACGTGGCCCTCGCTCCAGAGCGCGTGCGCGGATGCCAGCGTCGCATGACCACAGAGTGCCACTTCGACGGCTGGCGTGAACCAGCGCAGATCGAACCCGGGATCACCACTTCGCCGGCGCACGAATGCCGTTTCGGACAGGTTCATCTCCGCCGCGACCGACTGCATCCAGTCGGACGACTTCTCATCATGGAGCACGCACACCGCCGCCGGATTTCCCCGGAAGGGGCTCCCGGCAAAGGCGTCGACCTGGTAGATGGGGATGGCCATGTCCTGGGACTCAGCGCCACTTCAGGCTCGATGCTGCACCCGATCAACGCCCGTCGCCTCGCTCGACGGGCTGAAGATGTCGAGCAGCAGCGAGTCCTCCACGGCATGGGCGGAGTGGTGGACGTCCGGCGGCAGATGCACCACCGCGCCGGCCTTCGCGTCGATGAAGCGATGATCCGACCCGCCCGCCTCCCCGAGACCGAAGCGCACGCAGCCGCTGAGCACGACTGCGAACTGCTCGTTCGCGTGATGGTGCGATGGCACATCGCAGCCGCGCTGGAGAAACACCTCCGAGATCATCACCTTCTCACCGATGATGCGCCGACGCGCAAGCATTGCCATGGGATGATCGCGCGGCAGGTCGTCCCAGCGATAGACGGTGGCGCGTGGCGGGGTGGTCATGCGGGATCCATCCGTACACAGACTGACCGGGAGGCATCCTACACGAAGGACATCACGCCTGGCGCCCGACAGGCGCGCGCCCAGTGGAGGCAGCGATGCGACATGCCGCCGGAGACGGTCGTTCCCGGGCCCGATGATGGCGCTCTCGACCCGCGGTCGGTAGGCGCCAGGACACGGTCGCGGGAGGAAGCCCTGAGGGAACGTGTAGACTGCACCGATGCCGCAGGCAGGACGAACGCAGCGTGCCCGGCGGTGGCCTCGGGCCGCGACCGCGGCGATGCTGCGCCTCGCATGCGGTGCGTTGCTGACGGTCGCGGTGTCATGGGGGTGTGCAGTCCGCGAGATCGGCCGCGCTCGAGCACTGCATGCCGGTCGTTCGTTCGATGTCGCCGGCGTCGCGGAGTGGAACGTGAACACGGTCGTCGGGCTCGGATCGACGCATGTGCTCTCGCAGGCCTTCGGGTCGCGCATCAGTGATCCCGCGGAGGAATCGCCCTGCGTGATGAGCGCACCGGACGCCCTCCCCTGGTGGAGTCCGTGGCTGCATCCCGACACGCCGCTCGGGGAAGCCGGGTGGATGTCCAGGTCGGCCCTGGCCCATGGCCTGCCGGTGCGTGCAATGGTCGTGGTCCATGACGAAGTCAACACGGCGCACGCGCGCGGCGCGCGGCCCTGGCGCGTGCACGGCATTCCGCCGTGGGTGCGCGGACGGACAGGTCGCGGTGCCTGGCCGACCGGTCCGGTCGAGTTGCCGCTCCAGCCGATCTGGGCGGGCCTCGCATGCAACACTCTGTTCTACGCCCTGCTTCTCTGGCTGGTCAGCATCGCACTGTTCACCGCGCGGCGCGTCCGTCGCCGCAGGCGTGGCCTGTGCGAGCAGTGTGCCTACCCCGTCGGCGCCGGCCCCGACTGCACCGAGTGCGGCGCGGCGGTCCCTCGGATGAGCCGTGCACGGTGAGCGGCACGCGCGTCGTTCATCGATCGCGCCTCCAGGCACACACGCGTGACCGCAACCCCGCGCCGGAAGGTCGCACGCCGATGGGGGCCCGCCTGGTTGAACCACCCGTGCGAGCGCCTGGCGACGGGTCGCCGTTCGCGCCGCACTCGGCGTGTCACGTCCCGCCGCCCCGCGTGTCGATCCGACCACTCACTCCGCCTGGCGCAGTTCGAACACGTATCCGAATTCATCCGCCGAACCGCGATACGTCGCGCTGTGTCCGACGAGCGATCCGTCCGGTCCCGGCATGACGACCAGGTTGAATCGACCGGAGAGCATGTCCCGTCCGATCTCATCGAGATCCGGCATCGTGCGGACACGCTCCGGTGACGGTTCCAGCAGGAGGAATGCATGCGGTGACCCGATGGGCTGCACCGTGCCCTCGAAGCGCTGCTGCACGCGCGCATCGCCGACCATGCGCGCCATCGCGGTCACGCGGCGGGAGGTCGCATCCTGGCCGATGATCGTGAGCGTCCAATGCTCGGTGTGTCCGTGCCGGTCCCGGGACCGGTCGGCTCGTGACGACCCGAACATGCCATCGCGTGTTCGGGGCGCGTCCTCGTTCCCCTCGAGCGACTTCATCCGGAACCGCATCGTTCCGCGGAACACGGCACCCTGCGGCACGCGCGCCAGGATCTCGTCTGTCCTGCGTGAACGCCAGTCCCGCAGGGCGGCGTCGGGATCATCGCGAAGTGCCGCGACGAGGCGTGCCTCGTCCGTCCCCTCCGGCAGGAACCCGAGCAACCGGTCCGTGGACCGGCTGCCCCAGGGGTGCCGGTCCGCGAGCGCATACATCCAGGCGAGGTCGAACCTGCCCGCGGCCAGCGCCTGGTCGGGGAAGCGCTGGTGTCCGTACGGCATCACGCCCTGCTCGCTCCACGCGGCCATGCCGGTGGCGACGAGGCCCGCGATCTCCTTGAGCGCCTGGACCTCACGCGCATCCGATTTCCAGGGCTCTGCGTTGGAGGGACGGCTGATCTGCCGGATCTGCGCCTCAGTCAGCGCGAGGTTCCGGACCAGGTCCTTCGCGACATGGACCGTCTGGTCGCGCGGCCACGATTCGACCGCGATGACGTGCGCCGACTCGCAATAGGGGAAGGTCTGAAAGTGATAGAGATCGCAGCGCACGAGGACCCGCGTGAGATCCATCCCGGAGACGTTCGTGAAACCGAGAACGTGCACGCCCGCCGAGTCCCTGACGATGACCGGTTCCACCAGCCGTGGCACGATCGGTGCGGCGGCGTAGCGGTCCTCCGCGCCTTCCAGGAGCGCGGTCCAGGCAGGCGGTTGTGAAGCACGCATGCACGCGGCGACCTTCCCCTCGATCATGGCCGGGGCCGCCAGCCCCCGGAGGATCGAGAGCGACTGTGACGTGATGACCGCGAATCCCGCCTCTCCGCCGTCGGAAGCACTGGAAAGCAGGCGCGTATTGCCGTGGCGGTCCTGGCTGACGGAGAGGTGCTCTCGCTCGCTGCTGAGTTCTCCGCGGATCGCGCGCTCCAGGATGGTGGCGGCGCGCTCCCGGGATTGCGCGACTCGATCGAGCACGCGCTGCGTCTCGCGCTCGGCACAGAGGCGGCCCCGCTCCAGCGCCTCACCGCATGCCCGGACGGCCGGTATCGCAGACTCCCGGAGCAGCGCCGCCCCGGTCAGGAGTCGCAGCGGTGCGTCGGCGTCGATCGTCTTCACGTCGTCCACGTCCGTCCAGTAGCGCTGTGCGGACAGGAGGGCCGCCAGGTCGAACGCCCGATGCGTGTCGTCGATCCGTGTCTCCGGCGCGATGCGATCGGCGCCAGCAGCGCCAACCGCGTCCAGAGCAGCCGCCGCATCGCCGTCGGGTGCGGCATGCGGCTCCCGGCCGGCACCCGGATCGGGATCGCGCGCCGCGGAGATCGCCTGCTCGGCGGACGTGAGCGCAGGCGCGGCGTCCGCGGATCGCGCCGCCGGCCCCGGCGATCCGGGCGCCCCGCGATCTCCCGGTCCCGACCCGCCGCCGGAGAGGATCGCCCCCAGCCCGACGGCACCGCCGATGACCAGCACGCCGGCCGCGACGAGCACCCGGCGGCGCGCCCGGCGGGACGGGGCGGGCGGCGGCGCCGCCACTGCCGGCGCGGCCGGATCGCCTGGCACACGGATCGGTTCCTTGCACTGCGCGCAGGGGCGGACGTGGCCGAGCGCCGCAGCGTCGGCTCGGAGCCGAGCCCCGCACTGCGGACACGTGAATCGAATCGACATCAGGGGAGCCTCCTCGAACGGCGGATCGCCACCGATCGGCGACGGATGATCCGCGCTCCGTGCAGCGTACTGGCAAGTCACCAGCATGAGAAGCCGCCTGACGCGCTCCAGGGTCTGCGCTCGGTCGTGGGGAAACCGGGCGCCGCGATCGACGCGCGCCACGCTGAGATCGACTCGCTCCGTGCACAGAGCACCGATCCTGCCGCGCGGCGCTCGTCGATGGCGCGGGCCATCACGCAACTGCTCGCGGAGACGTCCGCCCGCGAGTCCGCGAGTCCGGTCTCGCGCGATCGCGACCTCTGTCGTTCCGTCTGCGGCGGTCGGCTCGCCGGGGCGCGTGCGTGTCGCCGTGCAGTGCCGGGTGCACGATCTCTCTCGTCGCCGCCTCCGGACCGGCGTCACGGACGGTCCGGCGGACCGCCCCGCATGTCCGGCTCCGGCGACCAGTCCTGCGGGAAACGAGATACCATCGGCGCGCGACGGTCCGCGGCGCGGCCCGCCGCTGAACCGGAGCGTTCTCCCGCATGAGGTTCGTCGCGCTCGCCGTCCCGGCCGCCATGTCTGCGCTCCTGCTGGTCGCGACCTGCGCGCTCTGGGTCCGCAGCCACATCATGACGGACGACATCTCCTGGTATGGCAAGGGCCGGATGACGCGCTTCCGCTCGAGTGGGGGTGGCTTCTGGTTTGAAACGCGCCCGTGGCAGCTCACGGGCCCGCCTCGCACGGAATGGCACCGCTTCCCGGGCAAGGCACAGCGTCCGTTCTCAGCGTCACCCGGTGCGCCGGTCCATGAGCGGCTCGGGTTCATGGCGTCGACGACGGGCTACGACCTCCTGCTGGTCGCCCCCTGGTGGGCGCTCGCGCTGATCTCCGCGCCGCTCCCGCTGGTCTGGATGCGGCCTCGGCGACGTATCCGGCGCTGGTGGCGTCTTCGACGCGGGCTGTGCACCGGATGCGGGCATGATCTGCGCGCGCCGCCGGAAGGCTGTCCTGAGTGCGGCTATCCGGCTGCCGGACAGCCCGCCCGTTGACTGCGATCCTCGGTCATCCGGCCGGAGTTCCTCTCATGACCGCGCCAGGGCACCACCAACTGCCCCAGACACTCAGGCCGCGCGACAGTGCCTTCGATATGGCCTTCGCCCTCGGCAGCGAACTCCGCTGGGAGATCCCCTGCGGGGCGCTGCAGCGCCCCGGCGAGATCGACACGAATGTCTGTCACGCCACGACGTCCTGCACGCGATCGGATGGGTTCGCGTACCATGGGTCATCGCGACTCTGTGGTCTCTGTGTCCTCTTTGTGAACCCTCGTCACTCCGGTCACGCCCGGGTACTGCGCACAACGCGGATCCACCACAGAGGACTCCGAGAGCACAGAGCGGAATGGGACTCGATGGTCGGGGGAAGGGGGACGCACGGAGGGATGGATGCCACCTGACATGCCGCTCCAGCCGATGAGGGGCAGGGCCTCCCCTCCGGCTGAGGTGGTACACTCGGACTCACCGCTCGATTCTGAGCGGTCGCGCAGCGTCCGGCCGATCTCAGAACTTCGCGCCGTCCACATGAGGAACGTCGGTGATGCCCTGGTCCGCGAGAGAGAGCACCTCACCCGCCTCCGTGCACCCGACCAGACGCCGCGAGACCAGAGCCCTGATCGCGAGTGCAGCGGCCACTGTTGCCCTGGCACTGCTGGCCGTTCCGTACCTGTTCGCGGCGATGTTCAGCGTGATGATGTTCGACGCCCCCGGGTCGACGTCCAACCCGTGGATCTGGCTGGCATTCCTGGCCGTGTGCGCCTACCCGCTCCTGATCGTCGCTGCCGTGGTTTCCGCATGGGTGTTCCTCGGTCGGCAGCGATATACCGCGGCGTTCAGGGCGGCCATCACCGGCATCGTTCTCGTGGTCGTCCCCGCCGCCCTGTTCCTGTCCGCGGTCGTGGTCGGCTAGTCTGCTGAGCCCGTCGCGCATCGGCGCGCGCGTTGGCGCCGGGCGTGCCGCACCAGGACGTCATCCGGACAGCGCCGCGTGCGCGACACTCGGGCCCGGATCGGGCGCGGGAGGTGCATGGGGCGCCCCCGCTCGCCCGCCGCAATCTCGGGAAAGTCCGGCGTTCCGGCGGCGGGAGGCTGTGCGCTCAATGATGATGCCCGGAAACCGCCGATGCATGAACCGCCCGTCCAGAACATCCGAGGGTCCGCACGCTGGCTTGGGCTGACCGTCTGCCTGGTGGTGTGCTTCAGCCCGGCGCTGACCGGGGCACTCTTCCCGCCGGGTGCCTGGTATGCGGGACTTCACAAGCCGTCGTGGAATCCCCCCG
Source organism: Phycisphaeraceae bacterium (assembly GCA_019636755.1). GTDB lineage: Bacteria > Planctomycetota > Phycisphaerae > Phycisphaerales > SM1A02 > JAHBWZ01. The sequence goes on from JAHBWZ010000004.1 coordinate 361,570, forward strand.
GCTGGGTCTTCGGCCCGGTGTGGAGCGCGCTCTACGCGATGATGGCCCTGGCCGCGTGGCTGGTCTGGCAACGCGGCGGGTTCCTGGCGCAGCGCCGGGCGCTGGTGTGCTTCATCGTGCAACTCGCGCTGAACGCGGCATGGACGCCGCTCATTTTCGGCCTGCACCTCCCGGCCGTCGCATTCGTCGAACTGCTGATGCTGTGGGCGGCGATCGCGGTGACGCTGCGCGCGTTTCACCGGATCGACCGCCTCGCGGGGTGGCTGCTGGTGCCGTACCTGGCGTGGGTGAGTTTCGCGGCCGTGCTCAACTTCGCCCTGTGGAGGCTGAATCCGTGAAGCACGGACGTCCATCCCCGCTTCGACTCGGCCTGTGCTGCCAGTTCGCGGCTGAGCCGATCCGGTTCCGCACGACGACGGCCGCGGCGATGCTGCGCCTGAGCAGGCCGGCGCGGCTGGCGCGGCTGGCCGGGCTGTGCCGCGCCAACGCCGACGCCCTCATGGCCGCGCTGGCGTACTGCGCGGGTCATGCCATCGGCGCCTTCCGCATCAACAGCCGCGTACTGCCGGTCAGGACACATCCGGAGGCAGGGTACGCGATGGACGAACTGCCTGGCGCCGCGGAGATCGAGGCGCGCTTCCGGGCGTGCGGTCGATTCGCCCGCGAGAACGACCTGCGACTCTCGTTCCATCCGGACCAGTTCGTGGTGCTCAACTCCCCGGACCCACGGACGCTGGCGCACTCGCTTGCCGAACTGGATTCCCACGCCGAGATCGCGGCGTGGGTCGGCGCGGACACGATCAACCTCCACGGTGGCGGCGCATACGGCGACAGGGCCGCCGCGCTGGTCACGCTGCGCCGGACCATCGAGCACCTGCCGGACGCGGTGCGGTCGCGCCTGACGCTCGAGAACGATGACAGGATCTACACGCCCTCGGACCTCCTGCCGGTCTGTGCCGACACCGGCGTGCCGCTGGTCTACGACGTGCACCACCACCGGTGCCTCCCCGACGGCCTGAGCGTGGCCGAGGTCACCGATCGCGCCCGGGATACCTGGCAGAACGAGCCGCACTTTCACATCTCCAGCCCGCTCGAGGGGTGGGGCGGTCCGAGGCCGGAGCGACACCACGACTACATCGACGCCGGGGACTTCCCCCCGGAGTGGCTGGGGTGGCCGCTGACGGTGGACGTCGAAGCCAGGGCCAAGGAACTCGCCGTCGCGAGGCTGCGTGCAGCGCTTCACGGAACGTAGACGCGCAGGATGTCCATGCCCGCGGGATCGCTCATTCTTGTCACGGGTGCAACCGGGTATGTCGGCGGGCGCCTGCTGCCGCTGCTGGTGGACGCCGGCTGGCGGGTGCGATGTCTCGCGAGGCATCCGGAGCGACTGGCGCCGCGCGTGCCGGCGGGTGTCGAGGTCGTGCCGGGCGATGTGCTCGATGCCGCGTCGCTGCCGCCGGCGATGCAGGGAGTCGAGGCCGCCTTCTACATGGTGCACGCCATGGGTTCGACGGGCGACTTCGCGGCACAGGACAGGATCGCGGCGGATCACTTCGCTGCGGCTGCTCGCGCCGCGGGCGTCCGGCGGATCGTGTACCTCGGCGGCCTCGGCGAGGATGGTCCCGATCTGTCGGCACACCTGCGCAGCCGACACGAGGTCGGGGAGCGGCTCCGCGCGCACGGCGTACCGGTGGTCGAACTGCGCGCGTCCATCATCATCGGCTCAGGCAGCCTGTCGTTCGAGATGATCCGCGCGCTCGTGGAGCGCCTGCCGGTCATGGTGACGCCGCGCTGGGTGCACGTGAAGGCGCAGCCCATCGCCATCGAGGACGTACTGGCATACCTGCGCGAGGCGCTGACGCTCGAGACTGGCGATCGCAGCATCATCATCGAGATCGGTGGCCCCGACCAGGTCTCCTACGGCGAACTGATGCACGAGTACGCGCGGCAGCGCGGCCTGCGACGCTGGATGATCCCCGTGCCGCTGCTGACGCCGCGGCTCTCCAGCCTCTGGCTGGGCCTGGTCACGCCGCTGTACGCCCGGGTGGGACGGAAACTGATCGACAGCCTGCGTCACCCAACGGTGGTGCGCGACGACACCGCATCGCGCATCCCTGCGATCCGGCCGGTCGGCGTGCGGGAAGCGATCTCCCGCGCGCTGAAGAACGAGGACGCGGCCTTCGCCCGGACCCGCTGGTCGGACGCCTTCTCGGCCGCCGGCGCGCACCGGCAGCACTGGGGAGGGACACGATTCGGCAACCGGCTGGTGGACTCCCGGTCGATGACCGTGGCCGCCGAGCCCCGTGCGGTGTTCGCCGCCGTGGAGCGCATCGGTGGCGCGACAGGCTGGTACTACGCGAACTGGCTCTGGACCGTGCGCGGCTGGCTGGACCTGCTCCTGGGCGGCGTGGGGATGCGCCGGGGGCGGCGCGACCCGCAGCACCTGGAGGTTGGTGACACGCTGGACTGCTGGCGCGTGGAGCATGTGGAGCAGAACGGGAGGCTGCGCCTTGCGGCCGAGATGAGACTTCCGGGGCGCGCGTGGCTGGAGTTCGAGGTGCGACCCCGCGACGGCGGATCCGAACTGCGCCAGACGGCCACGTTCGCGCCGCGTGGACTGGCAGGCCTTGCCTACTGGTACGGCGTCTGGCCACTGCACCAGGTCGTGTTCGCAGGCATGCTGCGCGGGATGGCGCGTGCCGCGGAGTCCGAGCGCGGCCGGGAGGTGCAGTAGCATGACGCGCGCTGCGCGTGCCTCCGCAGCGGATCGGTCCACGATCATGCGGGTGAACCATGGCGACGATCGCCGCGCGATGGCGCGACGTCCATGCGTCACGGGCGAACGATCTGCGCAGGGTGGAAGGAGAGAGCACGTTCGCCGGGCAGCAGCGGTTCCTTGACGTGACGGCGTCGCTGGCACGCGAAGGCCGACGTTCCCGGGTCGCGTTCCGTGCGGCCAGGCGGGATGGGGCGTGCGGAGTCCAGGGGGAGGGCATGGGAGGACACGGGACAGGCACTCGCGCGACATTCGACGGCGGCGGGGTCCCGATCACCCCCCCCCGAACGCCTTCAGCAGCCCCTGCCGCACCTCCGCCATCGTGGGGGTCCGGTCGCCGAGCAGCGCGCGCATGCTGGTGACCGGCCGGCCGGCCAGGCCGCAGGGGACGATGAGCGCGAACTGCGAGAGATCGGGATCCACGTTCAGCGCCAGGCCGTGCATCGTCACCCAGCGTGACACGCGCACGCCCATCGCGCAGATCTTGGCGGCGGGTGCCTCGGGGTCCGGGTGCACCCAGACACCCGTGGCGCCTTCGTCTCGCGCGGCCCGGATGCCGAACGATCCGAGCGTCTCGATGACCGCGCCTTCCAGGGCGCGCATGTACTCGTGGATGCGCAGGCCCAGCCGCTGGAGGTCGAGGATCGGGTAGACCACCTGCTGGCCGGGGCCGTGCCAGGTGATGTCGCCGCCGCGGTCGGTCTCCGCCACCTCGATGCCGCGCCGCGCAAGTTCGGCGCTGGACGCCAGCAGGTGCGACGCCGCGCCCGGACGGCGCGTGATGGTGATGACCGGCGGATCGTGCTCCACGAAGAGGATGGTGCCCGCGTCGGTCGCGACGCCGCGCTCGCGCGACTGGACCACCTGCCGGTGCACCTCCCGCTGGAGCGTGAGCGCGTCGGCGTACCCCATCCGGCCGCAGTCGCGCATGTGGACCGGGTGTCCGCGGAAGGATGACGTCGCCACCGGCATGCCGGTCGGGACGATAGCCGACGGCCATCCCGGCGGGGCCGCGCGGCGCCGTCCGGACCGTCGCGCCGCCCGCGGTACACTCCGCCGGCGTATGCCATCCCACGTGCATCCGACGGCGATCCTGGAGGGCGAGGTCACGCTGGCCGAGGACGTGCGCATCGGACCCTGGTGCGTCGTCAACGGCCCGGCGCGGATCGGCCCGGGCACGGTCCTCCTGGGCCAGAACTTCATCCAGGGCCCGATCGAGCTGGGTGCCGGCAACGTGCTCTATCCCGGTGTGCACCTGGGCTTCGCGCCGCAGTCGCTGAGGTATGACCCGCAGCAGCCCGGGCACGGTCTGGTGATCGGCGATCGGAACATCTTCCGCGAGGGCACCACGATCCACCGCGCCATGACGGATGAGGGACCGACGCGGATCGGCAACGCCAACTTCTTCATGGCGAACGCCCACGCCGGCCACGACGCGCAGATCGGCCACCACTGCGTCTTCGCCAACGGCACACTCATCGCCGGACATGTCACCGTGGAGGATCGCGTCATCACCGGCGGCAACGCCACCGTGCACCAGTTCGTCCGGCTGGGCCGGGGATGCATGATCTCCGGGCTTGTCGGCACGGGACATGACGTCCTGCCCTGGATGATGGTGACCGCCATCAACATCGCCGGCGGGATCAACCTGGTCGGCCTGCGGCGCAGCGGCGCATCGGCGCAGGACATCGATGACATGCGCTGGATCTACCGGGTCGTCTGCCGCATGAACCTGCTGCCCGCCGGGGCGCTCGAGCGCCTCCGGGAGCGCGCCGAACGTCCCCTTGTGGCGGAGGCGATCGCGTTCTTCGGCCGTTCGACGCGCGGCATCCTGCGCGCCCGCGGCAAGGCGGCGCGAGGGACGGCATGAGCGACGCACCGGCATCGCTGTCGTTCCGCGTGCTCGGCAGCGGGTCGCGCGGCAACGCGACGCTCATCCGATACCGGCAGGGCGAGGCCACCCGGCACATCCTGATCGACTGCGGCCTCTCTCCGCGCGCGGTCCGCCTTCGGATGGCCGAGCCCTCCGCAGTCGCGCCGGCGGCCGCCGCGCCTGTCCGCGCCGGGGGTGGATCGCCGCGTTCCGCGCCCGCGCGTCCCTTCGTTCCGGACGCGATCGTGCTGACGCATCTCGATCACGATCACCTGCAGCCCGGCTGGCTCACGGTGGCGGCGTGCAGCGGCGTACCGATCTACCTGCACAGGCGCCATCGGACGCGCGCGCTCCAGCAGGGCGTCTCCGGGTCGCTGCTCCGGCTCTTCGAGGACGTGCTGGAACCCGTGCCCGGACTATCGCTGGAGCCGTTGCTGTTCAGCCACGATGAACTGGGCACCGTGGGCTTCGTGGTCGAGGGCGCGTCGCGCCGACTTGGGTTCGCGACCGATCTCGGCCATCCGCCGGAACATCTCTTCGATCGCTTCCGCAATCTCTCCGCGCTGGCGATCGAGTCGAACTACGACCCCGACCTCCAGCTCAGCAGCGGACGGCCCGCGTTCCTTGTCCGACGGATCATGGGCGGCGGCGGACATCTCTCCAATGCGCAGGCCGCCGCGGCGGCGCATCGCATCGCCACCGCGACGGACGCGCTCAGCGCGGTCGTTGCCCTGCATCTGTCCCGGCAGTGCAATCACCCGGACCTGGTGCGACGGTCGTTCCGGCAGCACGCCGCGTCCGTCGCATCCCGGCTCATCGTCTCGGACCAGGCGCGCCCGACGCCGTGGATCGACGTGCCGCCCGCGGACCGGGGACCGCACGCCGAGCCCTTCCCCATGACCGCCGCCGGTCGAGCCGTTCCGTCACTCTTCGACGCGTAGCGGCACGGGTCTCCCCCAGCCCAGCGGTGCCGTCGATCGTGCAGCGGGGCGGTGAGCCGGGCGGCACAGGATCCGGCAGGCGTCGCGTGCGAGTACGAGCGCGGGCACCGAGGAATCGACGCGGCGCATCGTGTCACGTCACCGCACGGGCGCGTTCTCTGCCGGCCGCTCTCCCTCCAGCGCGCTCAGCAGGCGCAGCGCCACCGCCCCCGCATACGCCTCGGCCGCCGCGGCCTCGTCGCGCCGACCGAGGCGTCGGGCGGTATCCGCTTCGATGACGAAGAGCGAGAGATCCGCCAGGCGCGCCGCTTCCGACCGGAGAAAGGCGCCTTCCGGCGCCGGTTCGCCGCAGCGGCACAGGAGCGTCTCCCACGCGCCGGCCGGCGCGGAGACCCTGGCCGCGACCGCCGCGGAGAGCGCCAGCAGTACGCGCGTGACCGGCGCGTCGCGCTCCAGGCGCTCCACCTGGTGCGCCAGTCCACGCCAGTCGCCGTCCGCGGCGGCGGCACACGCCACGCGCAGCCGGGTCGGCAGGTCACCCTCGATGCGTGCGCGCAGCGGCGCGGGGATCTCGACCAGCGCCCACCGCTCCAGCACCGCCGCGAATCCCTCGGCGCCCTCGGCGATGGGCTGCGACCGCGCCGCCTCGTCCAGGGCGCGCATCAGCGTGAAGAGCAGTTCCAGTCGCCGGAGCTGTTCGGCGTCGGGCTCGCCGACCGCCCATGCCTCCACCCAGAGGCGCCGCTCGGACAGGATCAGCGCATGCAGCCGGTCGTGGACCCCGCTCGAGAGTCGGATCGACACCGCGTCGGGCTCCGCCAGGCGCGACTCGAACGGCATCGGATCGAATCGCGCCACCTGCCGCTCCAGGCGGCGCAGCACGCGCATCGCCGCATCACGCCGGATGGGGTCGGCCTGCGCCTCGCCCAGCGTCCGCATCCGGGCGAGCAGGTGACTGCGCGCCCGGGGTGATGCCGCCGCCATGCGCGACACCCACCGGTCCAGGTCGTAGAGGCGAAGGCGCGCGCGGCGGTACTCACCGCACGCGGAGACCGCGGCGAGGAAGCCGGGATCCGAGAGCGCGCCCGCGTCGGTCGCCAGCCGGTCCAGTTCATTGATGAGCGTGCGCTCGGCGATGCGTGCCAGCCGATCGAGCGCGCCGGCCGCCTGCGCGAAGTCACGCGGCGGCCGCTCATCGGCGCGATGCCTCGACCGGTCCAGCGTCGTGACGAGGTCCGTGAACCACTCGATCCGCCTCGCGCGGTCCGCGAGCGGCACCGCCGCCGGTCCTTCCAGTCGCGCGAGCACGCGGCCCAGCGTGCGCCGCGTCGGCGCATCCGGCGCCGCGCTGACCGCCGCCAGCGCCAGCGCGCTGCGGCGAAGGTCCGTCGCCGTCGTGGCACCGTCACCGGACGGATCCGCGGGCGGCGGCGCCGCCGTGGTCGCGATCGCCGCGTCGATCCGCCCCCGGTACCACGCCAGGACCGGTGGATCCATCCATCGCGCCGTCCCGGTGCACGCGATCTGCAGGTCCAGCGCGAGATCCAGCAGGGCGGCGGCCCGATCGATCGCCTCGGCGCGCGCCGGGTCGTCCAGTCCGTCCGCCAGCCGATGGGCCGCCGCAGCGATCGCCCCGCCGTCCGCCGCGTCGCGCGCCCGCGCCGCGATGGCCGCCAGGCGCGCCGCGCGACCGGCGCCCGCGGGCAGCGGTGCCGCGGCCGGCGTGCTGCCGTCCGGATGCGGCGCGGTGGGCGCCCCCTCCAGCCAGCACGCGGCGCCGGCGCCGTCGCCGATCGGCGCCAGGACGCGGACCGCGCCGCGAACGGCCTGCAGGAACGCCTGGACAGGCGCCTCGCGCCGCACCTCGACATGATCGACCACGGCGGCGACGAACCGGTGCGCCGCGTCGATGGCGCCGTCGCGCCGCGCGGGATCCAGCTCCGCGGCGAGCAGGGCCCGATCGAGCGTGTGCCGGCCGTTGGCCAGCCGCATCCCTGCGAGCGCCACCTCCATGTCCTCGTCGGTCGCCTCGCCCGCGCGAAGCGGCGGCAGCGCGCGGCGCAGGGTCTCTGCCGCGAGCAGCCGCCACTCCGCCATCGCTCTCAGCAGGACGGCGCGCGCCTCCGGCGCTGATTCCCCGGCGCTCCGCGCCCCGGGTGCGGGCGCGGCGCCGCCCGCCGGGTGAGCGCTGCGCCGCCCGGACTCCGCGATCTCGTGTTCAAGCCGGCGCAGCAGGTCCCGCAGCCAGGACTGGTCATCCAGCGCGGGCCGAGGCACGGCCACCGGGATCGAGAGTTCCTGCGCCGAGGCGCCGGGCAGCCTCCCGTCGATCGGAGGCAGGACGCCCCACGGCGCCAGGACGATCCAGGCGGCGGCGCAGGACCGGATGCCTCGGCCCCCCGGTCCCGTACGGCCCGCGCTCGCATGGACCGGTCTCATGCGGACGCACCCGGCCCGGCAGGCACCGCCGGCGCGCGCGGCGCCAGCACCTCTCGATACACCTCGTCCAGCGCCTCCACCATCGCGCCGGCACTGAAGCGGTCCCGACAGAGGGCGCGGCCCGCGGCGCCGAACCGCGCCCGCAGCGCCGGATCCGCACGGAGCGACAGGACGGCATCGCGCAGGCCGGCGCAGTCGCCCGGCTTCACCAGCCTTCCGGTCTCACCGTCGATGCACACTTCGCGCGTTCCGTCCACGTCGTACGCCACCACCGCCAGGCCGCTCAGGAGCGCCTGCGTGACGACGCGCGGCAGCCCCTCGCGGTAACTGGGATGCACCAGCAGGTCCATGGCCTGATGAAACTTCGGAATCTGCTCCGGCGGCACCAGGCCCGTCGTGACGACGCGCCCGGTCAGCCCCAGGTCCGACACGCGGCCGAGCAGTCGGTCCCGCCACCACCCGTCTCCCACCCAGAGCAGGCGCAGGTGCGGATCGGCCTGCAGCGCCGGGCCCAGCGCGTCCAGCAGATCGTCGTGTCCCTTGAGTTCGGCCAGCCGCGCGACGGTCCCGATGACGAAGTCGTCCTCCGCCAGTCCGAGCGCCTGCCGGACCTCCGTGCGCGACCACTGCGGCGCGAGGAACGGCTCGACGTCCATGCCGGACCAGACCGTCCGGTACTGCGCCGGCCGCCCGATGCCCGCCGCGAGCGACTGGTCGCGCATGGCATCCGCCACGCCGAGGATCCGATGACAGCGCCGGGCCGCGGCGCGCTCGGCGAGGATGTAGACCCGGTTCCGCCAGCCACGCTCGTACGGGTGGAAGGCAAGCCCGTGAATCGTGTGGACCACGCACGGCACGTGTTCCCGCCACGCCGCGAACCGGCCCAGGATCCCCGCCTTGGACGAGTGCGTATGCACGACGTCCGGCCGCCAGTCCCGGATGATCCGGCGCAGGTCGCGCAGGCAGCGAAGATCACGGCACGGTGCCAGTTCCCGCACCAGGTGCGGCGTCTCGATCAATTCGATGCCGCCGTGCGCACGCGCACGCTCGTAGAGCGATCCCTCGGGGCCGTAGATGGGGCCGAAGACCAGGCCCACCGTGTGGCCGCGATCCGCCTGGCCTTCGCAGGAGAGCACCGTGTTCTCCTGCGAGCCGCCGAGAATGAGCCGGGTCGAGATGTGCAGGATGCGGAGCGGTCGCATCGGAGGACCAGAGGTGAGCCGATAGCATACTCCCCCGCCGATGCCGCACTACCGGCTCACCATCGCCTACGACGGCACCGACTTCCACGGGTGGCAGCGCCAGGAGCCGCCCGGCGCCGAGCCGCTTCGCACCGTGCAGGGCGTCGCAGAGCACGTCATCCGCACGGTCGTGCGTGAGCCGATTCTCCTGGTCGGCGCGTCGCGGACGGACTCCGGCGTCCACGCCGAGGGCCAGGTCGCCGCGTTCGGCACCGCGCTGGACATCCCGCCCGATCGGATGCGGATGGCGATCAACAGCCGCCTGCCGGCCGACGTGCTGGTGCGTTCGGTCGACCCCTGCGATCCCGGGTTCAACCCGATCGCCGATGCGCGGGAGAAGTGCTACGTCTACCGCCTTGCCCACGGCATGGCCCGGGGCCGGCCGCGCCCCCTCTTCGATCGGCACATCGTCGCGGCGTTCCCGTACATCCTGGATGCGGAGGCGATGCAGCGCGCGGCACCGGCGTTCCTGGGCGTGCACGACTTCGCGTCGTTCACCCGGCTGCATCACGGCCGTGAGTCCACGGTGCGGACCGTCCTGGCGTGCGACGTGCGGGTCATCCGCGAGGACCGGATGGAGATCGAAGTCCGCGGGCCGGGCTTCCTGCACAACATGATCCGCATCATGGTCGGCACGCTCATCGAGATCGGCCGCGGGGCGCGCGATCCCGAGGCGGTGCCCGCCATGCTGGCGGCGTGCGACCGCCGCGCCGCCGGTCCGACCGCACCGCCGGAAGGGCTGTGCCTGCAGTGGATCAGGTATGACGGGGACGACGGCGATCGTGCATGCTGATCAGCGTGCTCGCGCGAAGGGGCGGCGCCCCGCGGAGACGACGGACGGCGGCACCGGCGCGGGTGCGCGGTGCCGCCGTCCGAAGCGGCCTGGTCCTGATCAGGCGACTCTCGCACGTCGGCGGCGCCCCGGGATCCCGGCGAGCAGGATCATCGCGAGCGCGCCGGGCGTCGGGACGAGGAAGGACTGTCGCACAAGCGCGCCGGTCACATTGCCGGCAAGGTAGTCCGTCATGCCCTGGAAGGTGAAGGTGCTGCCCTCCGCCAGCGTGAACTGCGCAATCACGATGTCCGGTCCGAAGACCTCGGAGCCGACGCCGGGGTTCTGGTCGAAGTAGCCACCGTTGTTGAGCTGGCCCCAGGAAGCGCCCTGGATGACCGAGTTCGTTCCGTTTCCACCGGCGAAGCCCGGGGTGAACGCGACGTTCGACCTGGACGCATCGAGGCCGAGGGTCACCCACGAGTCGTAGGCGAACTGCACGGGGCTGCCGGCACCCTGGTAGATGTCGAGCAGCGGGTACACCGGGAACGCTTCGCCCTGCACGAGGGGACTGTCGGCATCGAAGCTCAGAGCGATGCCGTCCGGGACCTCGCCCAGGGCACCGGAAACGGCGAGTTGCTTGTCCAGCGGGTTGTTGTAGTGCAGCAGGACGCGATAGGTCTGGGTGCCGGCCAGCAGCGAGCCCATCTCCTGGATGCTGGCATGCGTGAAGCCGGCGTGCAGCGATGTTGAGGTGGCAGGCAGGAACAGCATGACGAGTGCGACTGAGGCGCGTGACATGGTCAGAGTCTCCCAGTGAACAGCGGTGGTGCGCCGCCGGGAACAGCCCCGGCGAACTCCATGCTCACGGGGTTCTCGGTCACATCGGTTCGCGTGTTCAGTCCGACTGGCGGTTCACTGGAAACCGCCGCGCGCCGGCGCCGCGGCCCGCCACCGCCAACCATCGGAGGCACCGCAGCTCAGGCCGCTGCTGTCGGACTCGGTCGGGTGCAGAATCGCGAAGAACGCGCCAGGACTCAGCGCAGATTGCGGGGCATCTCCCCGGGAAACGACGAGAGTGAGCGGCGCAGTCATGGCGCCTCTGCACTGCTCGCGTGCAGCCGGGCGAAGTCCGTCGACAGTCCGCAGGTCACCACACAGCACGCCGACCTCGCACCGGGCGTGGCGAGCATGTGGCCGGCCTGACGTGACCGTGCAGGCGCTCGGCGCCCACTGCGGAAGCGCCAGTCGCGCGGCCGAGACGCTCACGCCGCCACCGCCACCGCCAGGGCGGGTACGCGGCGCCAGCCACCATTCGCGTGCGTGCGCGCTGCGTGGGACTCGAGTGCGCGCACGGGGCGTGTCGACGTCGATCAGGCACGCACATCGCTCGCGGCGCGACGTCGCCGCCAGACGTCCTCGGCGCGCGACCTTGGACCCTGATGCGCGCAGACACCACCACCCGCGCGCCGGCTGACCACCGCCACCATCATGCGCGCAAGGGGGTTGCAGGGGGGGGCCTCAGCCCCCCTGCGCTCGCGCACCCATACGGAGATCCAAGTCACCAAGGAGCCCAGACGTCAACCGCGGGCCTTGGCAAAAGAGAGAGAGAGAGCGAGCGCGCACGAGTCAGCACATCCCGTGACAGGGCGCTGATCGACACGGACGCATCGGGTCCACCGCCGGACACCCGGTCATCCGCGACGCCCCGCGGCCCGCGTCACACGTGGCCGAAGAGGTCCCGCGTCGCCAGGTACCCGCGCTCGTCGAAGTACGACAGGGCCTCGTCCACGCTGCGGAACCACTTCGTCGCGGTCTCGGTGATGAACGGGCTCGGATGGCGCTTCGGCTTCCAGACGACGTAGACCTCCTTCGTGTGCTCGAACGCGTGCTGGAGTTCGCGTTCGACGCCGCTGGAGAGGCCCGGGACACCGCCGGCGAGTTCCGGGACCAGCGAGACGATCATGTCCGACTGGTCGATCAGTTTGAAGTCCCGCATGTAGATCTGGCCGTCGATGTCGCCGGCGATCTCCATCACCTCGCGGACGCGGACGCGGATGGTCTCGCCCTGCTTCCGGCCACCGAAGGTGTGCGGCTCCACGTCCAGCCAGTCCAGGCCGTCGCGCGTCGCGGCGATCGCCCGCTCCAGCAGCAGCTTCTCGTCCACGTCGCCGGGATCGAAGGTAATGAAGTGCCGTGCCAGCTGCGCCCGGAAGGCGTCGATCTCCGCCAGCACGTCGGGCATGTCCACCACGTGACTCATGGGGAACGACGGATACACCTTGCGCATGTCGGGACGCGTGACCAGTCGCAGGCAGGTCTCGATCGTGTCGCTCTGCCGGCCCCGGCTCAGGATGTAGAACCGGTTGCTCGCCCCCATCGCCTGCGCCAGGAGTTCGGTCGCCAGGATCTCCTCCTCGCGCCAGACCATGCAGTCCTTGAGCGTTGCGTCGATCTCGTGCTCGGCGTGCAGACGGTGGTGCACCACTTCCACGTTGTCGACGAGACAGACGAAGACATCCGCGCGAAGGTCCCGGACCTGGTCGAAGTCGAACGCGCTGAACAGGCCATGGCGCCAGCGGAACGTGGCGTGCGTGTTGACGATGAGATGCTCGTGCTCATGCGCGGGCGAGGTGCGGTTGATGATGTCCTTGAATGCCGCCCGTCGAAGCGATCCGAGCCGGCTGAGCGGGAGGTCGAGGATCCTCCCCTTCCGCACGTCCGGCGCCTCGGCATACATCATGTCCCCCACGTGGAACGCGGGGATGTCGATCCCGCGCTGTGCGGCGAGACGGACGACGGAGTCCAGGTAGGGCTTCTTGTCGACGCCGATCTGCCCGGTGACCAACATGCGCATTGTGCTCTTCCGTTCTGCTTCCTGCCGCCCGTGACCGGCGGCGAACGAGTTCCTTGCGTCCGGGACCGACGACGGCCCGCCGCCGCCACGCCTGCGGGTTCAGCCGGCCGACGGTCCGCGCGGGAGGGTCGACCCGTCCGACCCCGGCGCGATGCCCTCCGACTGGCCGTCGCGCACCGCCTTCAGGTGGACGCGCGGGTTGAGCCGCCGGAATGCACGCAGCCACGCGGCCCGCGAACGCGGCAGCCTTCGACCGGTACCGCGCCTCCGCATGAGCCATCCCGTCACCGCGCTGACCAGCAGGATCAGCACCACCAGGCCCACGATCCGGAAGAGCAGCTTCGTCGTCGACATCTCGCCCATGCCGAGTCCGATCAGGTAGCCCAGCCCGATCTGGAGCGGTGCCGTCAGGAGCACGCACCCGAACGTGGCGAGCGCGAACTGCCAGTACGGCATGCGGAAGAGACCGGCGACGGTGATGACCGCGGATCGGCTGCTCGGAAGGAATCTCGCCATCACCACCAGCCAGGCGCCGGAACGATCCAGCCTGTGCTTGACCTCCAGCAGCCGGCGCGGGTGCACGAACCGCTTGAACCAGCGCCGGTGCAGGAGCGGCGTTCCGAACCAGCGGCAGAGCGAGAACCACAGCAGGTCCGCCAGCGTGACGCCGAGGTACACCACGGTCACCAGCGGCCAGAACCGGAAGGCGCCGTGTGCCAGCAGCACGCCGGCGGGGATGTTGATCGTCTCCTCGCCCAGCGGGATGCCGACACCGGAGAGCATGAGCAGCAGGAACACGGCCCAGAGACCGTGCGACGGGAGCATGTCGTTGACGAACTGCTCGAGTCCCATGCGTCAGATCACCAGCCGCTGGCCGGGCCGGATCTCACCCGGCAGCGCGGCGAGCGCCTCCAGATCCTCCGGGCCCGACGCGGAGAGCGGAGAGATCTCGATCGCCGCGTCCACCGAGCCGTCCGCACGGCGCGGAACCCGCACGCCGGCAGACTCAAGCCAGGCAGACGCGCGCTCCATCTGCATGCGGTAGGACGTCGCAGCGCTGTCCTCGCCGCGCGAATTCTTGATCGGCGCGAACTCCTCGCGGCGATCGGTCGCCAGGACCAGCGACTTCTCCGCGAAGGGGATCGCATCGAAGAGGAAGGTCTCCAGTTTGATCGCGTTCGGCTCGGCGGGCTCCACGCGACGGCCCGTCGCGGGATCGAAGTACGGCATCTTCCGCATCGCACCGTGCAGCGGAAGCGTGGCGCCGGAGTCCGGGTCGACCAGTTTCCGCACGAATGCCGTGCCCAGCAGGTGCACGGCGATCGACCCCCACCGGAAGGCGAGCCCGCCGTCCGCATCGCGCCGGGCCGCCACCGCCTCCGGGAGATCCATGTACTCCACGACGCGCAGGCGTCCGTCGCACCGCGCGAAGACGCCCACGCGTTCCCCGGGCTGCGACTTGATCACCGCCTTGCTCGACATCTCGCCGGAGCTGTGGGCCGCATCGAGATGCAGTCCGATGAACACGGGGTCCAGCGCGCGGACCAGCGGATTGTCGATCTGGAATGAACTGAGGACTTCCACCCCGAGACCGATCATGCCGTCGAGCACCCCGCTCGTCTCCAGGGCGCGCAGCACGCCGCCGTGGCCGTCGGGGTTGAACGCGATGGCGTGCCGGTCCGCCATCAGGATCCGGCCGGACGCAAGGTCGATCGAGGGATGAACGCCCTGCGGGAAGATGGCGATGTCCCGGCGGGGCAGGCCGAAGCAGTTGTTGTCGGCCAGGAATGACCGTGTTGCCGCGTCGTTCTCCGGGCTGGTCATGATGAGCCACCGGATCGGGACGCCGTAGCGATCGCGCGCCCGGCGGATCTGCTCGGCAAAGACGCGGAACAGCGGTTTCCCGGTGATCGGCGTTCCCGGGAACGTCCCCTTCGGGCCGCTCCATCCCAGGCGCGTCCCCTGGCCCCCGGCGACGGTGAGCGCGGCCACGCGACCGCGGCGCAGCACCGCCTCGCCCGCCGCCCGTGCGGCCCGGCGCTGCACGTCATCCGGCTGCAGGGCCACCGCGGGCTCGAGTTCCGCTCGATCGCCGCGTGCGGCATGGCTGCGGCGCGCGGCGCCTTCCTCGCCCAGCCACGGCGCGACGACAGGCCAGTCGATGGCCAGGATGTCCTCCGCCAGCGCCGTCCTCGCCTCCTCGCCGAGCGAGTCCCAGCCGGCGACCAGGTGTCCCTGGCCGTGGCGCTCCGCGAGATCCCTGGCAAGACCGAGTCCCTGGGTCGTCGTCATCGTCCGCAGCGCTCGCGAGGTTCGTTCATCCGCGGGAAGCCGGGAACCTCACCGGCGACGGCACCGCGGGGCAACCGACCATTCATGACGTGGGGAGTTCCGGGTCAGTCCAGCCGCCCGCCTCATGCCGCACCACCATCCCGGTCTCGAGGTAGATGACCTGCTCGCAGATGTTGGTGCAGTGATCGGCCATCCGCTCGAACTGGGAGACGATCGTGCGCAGCCGGAAGGCGTAGCCCACGGCATACTCGCCGCTTGCCACCCGGTGCTCGGCATCGAGCCCGATCTCCCGCTTGAACCGATCGACCGTGTCGTCGAACGAGAGCACCTGCCGGGCGAGTTCCACGTTCCGGTCGGCCAGCGCGCGGTTGGCGTCGCGCATCATGCCGACGACGCTGTTCGCCATGACGCGGAAGGTCGCGGGGAAGGGCATGGTGATCTCGGACTCGTGATCCTGGACTACCTCGGCGACGTTGACGCAGCAGTCGGCGATCCGTTCCAGCTCGTTGTTGATCTTCACGATCGTGAGCACCGACCGGATCTGCTTCTCGGTCAGTCCGCCGGTCATGAGGATCGGGATCGAGGCCCGCTCGATCTCGACGTCCACGCGATCGATCAGCCGATCGCTGTCGATCACCGCCCTCGCCTTGACGACGTCGATGTCGAACGCGGACTCGACGGCGCGCAGCACCAGTTCATAGACGCGCTCGCCCTGCGTGACGAGATCATCCTGGAGCTGTCGAAGTCGGCGGTCGACGGCCATGCGGGCGAGTATACCGGCGCCCTGCGGCCACCGGGCCGGAACCGCTCGATGCGCGGGACCGGGGCGCCGGTACAATCCGCGCCCCGCTCGCGCCGGAGGCGGCGGCCGGTCACCGGCCACGCGCGGGCGCCGGCGGACGGATCGCGCCGGGATCGGCACATGGGCATGGTCCAACTCTGCGTCAACATCGATCACGTGGCGACGGTGCGACAGGCCCGTCGGACGTGGGAGCCCGACCCCGGCTGGGCCGCGGTCGAGGCACAGCTCGGCGGTGCCGACGGAATCACCGTGCATCTCCGGGAGGATCGCCGCCACATCCAGGATCACGACCTTCCCCGCCTGCGCTCGCTGGTCACCTGTCGACTGAACCTGGAAATGGCCGCCACCGACGAGATGATCGGCATCGCGCTGGCGCTCCGTCCGGACACGGCGATGCTGGTCCCGGAACGCCGCGCGGAGATCACCACGGAGGGCGGGCTGGACGTCGCCGGCCAGCGCGGGCACCTGGCCGCCGTGGTGCGCCGCCTGCGGTCGGCGGACATTCCGGTCAGCGCCTTCATCGACGCGGACCCGGCGCAGGTCGATGCGGCGATCGACTGCGGCTTCGACATCTGCGAGATCCACACCGGCCCGTGGGCACACACCTTTCACGATCACGGCCGGGACGGGACCCGGCCCGGCCCGCAGGCCGAACTCGCGCGCGTCCGCGCCGCCGGCGCGCGAGTGATCGCGGCGGGCCTGCGGTTCAACGCCGGGCACGCGCTCACCGGCGCCAATGTCCCGCCGATCGCCGCGCTTCCCGGGCTTCACGAACTGCACATCGGCCACAGCATCGTCAGCCGCGCGTTCTTCGTCGGACTCCGCGAGGCCGTCCGCGAGATGAAGTCCATCATCCGCGCCGCTGCGGCCGCGGCCGCGTCCACCCACACATCCCCGCCGGCCCATCGACCGGGAGGAGCACCATGATGCGCATCGAAGGGGCCTTCACCGCCCTGATCACGCCGTTCTCGCCCGATGGCGAGCGCCCCGATCTCGACCGGCTTCGCGCCAACGTGGAGGCGCAGGCGAAGGCCGGCATCCACGGCGTCGTTCCCTGCGGCACGACGGGCGAGACGCCCACGCTCGAACCGGATGAGTACGCCACGGTGGTCGAGACCGTCGTCGAACAGGCGCACGCACTGAAACTCCTCGCGATCCCGGGCGCGGGATCGAACTCCACGCGGCATGCGGTCGAGCAGCACCGGTTCGCGCACTCGCTGCGCGCCGATGCAGCGCTGCACGTCAACCCCTACTACAACCGACCCTCCCAGGAGGGACTTTTCCGGCACTTCATGACGATCGCCGACGCGTGCGATCTCCCGATCGTGCTGTACAACATCCCGGGCCGGACCGGCGTCCTGATGACCTTCGAGACGGTGCGCCGGCTGGCGGCGCATCCGAACATCGTGGCCATCAAGGACGCCACCGGCGGCGTGGATCTCGCCTCGCAGATCGCCGCCGAGACCGATCTGGTCGTGCTGAGCGGGGACGATCCGCTCACGCTGCCGCTTGCCGCCATCGGCGGACGGGGGGTGATCTCGGTCGCATCCAACCTGGTGCCCGGACTGGTCGCGGACCTGGTCCGCGCGATCCTCTCCGGCGACTTCGACCAGGCCCGGACGTTCCACCAGGGCCTGCTGCCCATCGCCCGCGCCCTGCTGACGCTCGACAGCAATCCCGTCCCCGTCAAGACCGCGCTGCGTCTCGCGGGCCGGGACTCCGGCGTCGTGCGGCTGCCCCTGTGCGAGATGGCGCCGGAGGCCGTCGAGCGTCTGCGGAGCACGCTGGTCCAGTCGGAGGTCCTCTCGCCCGCGCTGGTCACGATGTCATGACGCCCGCCGTGGACCATGGCGCGCTGCCGTACCGCATCGCGGTGCTCTGCTATCTCTATGACGACGCGGGTCGGATCCTCATGCTGCACCGGCTGAAGGCGCCGAACGCCGGCATGCACTCCCCCATCGGAGGAAAGCTGGAGGTCGTCATCGGCGAGGGTCCGCATGACTGCGCCCGTCGCGAAATCATGGAGGAGGCGGGCCTGGACATCCCGCCCGGTGACATCCGGCTCATGGGGCTGGTGTCCGAGACGGCATACCAGAAGGAAACGCACTGGCTCATCTTCCTCTTCGAGGTCATGCGCCCGGTCGACCCCGGCGCGATTCCGCGCATGTCCTTCGACGAAGGCTCGCTGCGCTGGGTGGATCCGGCGGACGTGCCGTCCCTGGACCTGCCGGAGACCGACCGCCGTGTGATGTGGCCACTGGTGCTCGCCCATCGCGGCGGCGGCTTCTTCATGGTCCACATCGACTGCCGGGGCGATGACCTGGTCTGGACCGTCCACGAGCGGACGAACCCCGGCGCGGACGCCGCCCGGGCGCATCACCCGCGCTGACCGCCCGCGCCGCGGCCGCACCCCGCGCGCCCGGCGGCCAGGTGAATCCAAGGGGCCGACGACTGCCCGCCGGACGCGGGGTGGGTCCGTGCGATGGCGGCCGCCTGCGGCCCCCACCGGATGGGACGGTCGCCCGGCGTCGGCGTCGGAGGGGGCAGGGTAATCCGGACTTCCCAGGGGACCGTAACTGCCCAGGCGACCGCGGCGGTGCGTCCCGACAACGCCCCGATTGTGGTGCGAGCGGTCCCGCGGTAGTCTCAGGTCGTTCGGGAGACCCATGCATGACGACCCGACCGATCCGGTCGAGGCAGGACGCAGAGCGCGAGTTGACACGGCTGGACGAGGTCGCGGCAGATGCGACCCGGATCCTGACCGCGCACCTGGCCGACTCCGCGGACCTTCTGGCCGACAGCGACGCCGACGCGATCCACCACCTCCTGGAGCGCTCCGTGGCGACGGCCGTCCATCACGCCGACCTGGACGAGGGGCACGCGGTGTGGCTTCTCCAGCAGCATGGACCCCGCATCGCGGAAATCGCCATCGCGCTGGTCCGCGGCGTGGATGAGTCCGTGGTGTCGGCCCGCATGCGCGGCGAGGTCGACCCGCGCCACGCGGCGTCACCGCTGCGCGCCGCGATCCGTGCGATTCTCGGCCGGCCGTCGATTTCCTGATCCGCCCCCATTCCGGTGCCGTGCCGCGAGGATGTACGCGTGCTTCACCAGCGTGGCGTTCGCCGACATGGCCGCGCAGAGCAGTCCGCGCCAGCCATCGCGGAATCCACCCTTGATGACGTACTGCTTGAACAGCGTCGCCCACGGATTGACCAGGAGGTGGCGCGCGCCGCCGCCGCGCATCCCGGCGTCGCCGGCCAGGCGCGCATAGCGGATCCCCCGCTGCGCCATGTCATCGACGTCGGCCCACGAATCATGCCGGAGCGTTCCGTCCAGGCGTGCCACGCGGCCGTCGACTACCAGTCGCTCATGGACCGCCTGGTCGGTCATCCGGCCCGCGCCCCCGCGGACCAGTCGAAGCAGGTGATCCGGCTGGTACATGTGATCGAGCCAGCCGCCCATGAAGTACACCTTGCGATTGACTTCGTACCCCGCGATCGCGCGATCATCGCGGATGACCGCCTCCCGGATCGCCCGCGCCAGGTCGGGCTCCAGCGACTCATCCGAATCAAGCAGCAGGACCCACGCGTGCCCGCGGCACTGATCCAGCGCGAACTGCTTCTGCGCAGCGTACCCGGTGAATGGCCGGTGGATCACCTCGGCGCCCGCCGCCCGGCATGCCTCGACGGTGCCGTCACCGGAGCCGCTGTCGACCACCACCACGCGCGACGCGAGCCCCTCGACGCCCGCGAGCAGCCGCGGCATCGTCCGCATGCTGTTCATCGCCGTCACCGCGACCGCGAGGTCCGGGCGAACGGTGTGCCCGCGCGCTTCGGACACGCCGGACGGGTCGCCACCGTCGTTCACGACCCCATCCCATGCACCACGCGCTCAGCGCGATCGGCCAGGGCGCCGGCGGCCCCCTCGGTCCCGGCCTCGGCGATCACTCGGGCGATCGGTTCCGTGTTGCTCGCGCGGAAGTGGACCCATCCCTCGGGAACATCCAGCCGGATTCCGTCGGTGCGATCGACGCCGGCGCCCGGGAAGGCGTCGACGAGCCGCGACGCGACGCGATCGAATGCCGACGCGGTGGGCGTCGCCGGCGCCCTGCCGCCGATCGACGCGCCGCCGGCATCGGCCAGCGGGAGCGTCCGCTTGACCATGGCGAACCGGGGAAGGTCTGCGACGATCGCCGCAAGCGGGCGCCGCTCCACCGCGACCAGTTCCAGCACGAGCGCCATGGCCGCGAGCGAATCGCGGATCCACCCGACGCCCGGCAGGATCACGCCGCCGTTGCCTTCCCCGCCGATGACTGCGCCGCACGCACGCATTGCCGAGGCAACGTTGGCCTCTCCGACCGCCGTGCGGATCACGGTCGAGCCCGCGGTCCCCGCGGCGACGGCATCGATCATCCGGCTCGTGGAGAGGTTGGCACAGACGGGGCCGCCGCCCGATCGCGCGAGGACGCGCCGGGTGGCGAGCGCAAGCGTGTACTCCTCGCCGATGTACCGTCCCGAGCCGTCGATGATCGCCAGTCGGTCGGCGTCCGGATCCTGCGCGAATCCCAGGTCCGCCTTCATCATCGCCGTCATCTGCGCCACGTCGCGCAGGTTCGCCGCCAGCGGCTCCGGCGGATGCGCGAAGATGCCGCTGGGCTCTCCGTTGATCTGGACGACCTCGCAGCCCAACTCCTCCAGGAGCATGCGCCCGGGCACGCATCCGGCGCCGTTCACGGAGTCGAGCACCACCCGGAGTCGTGCGGCGCGGATCGCCGCCTGATCCACCTGCGCGATGACGCGCGCCACGTGCCGCTCATGTCCGGTGCGATCGATGCCGGGCGCCGGCACCGCCAGTGGACCGACCCAGTCGATGTCCCGGCGCCGGTAGCCGTCGACGATCGCGGTTGCCTGCGCCGCCGTCGGCGCCGCGCCGTCGCCGTCGATGCACTTGAGTCCGTTCCACTCGATCCCGTTGTGCGACGCCGTGAGCACGAGGCCGCCATGAGCGCCGAGCGCCCGGACCATGACTCCCACGGTCGGCGTGGTCACGATCCCCAGGTCGATGACGCGGCAGCCCGCGCCGGCCAGTCCCGCCGACGCCGCGGCCGCGAGCATCTCTCCGCTGGGGCGGCTGTCCCGGCCGAGGAGCACCGTGAGCGGAGCGCCTCTGTCCGGCCGTCCGCTGCGCGCGGCGCCGGGCGCGGCCGCCGATCCGCCCGGATCCGCATGCCCGCCCGCGGACGCCGTCCAGCGCCGGAGACAGGTGGCGAACGCCCCGGCGAACTCCGCAGCGACGGGCGGCGTCATCGTCCGGCCGACGATGCCGCGGGCGCCGGAAACCGAGAGCATGAGCGGTGCGCCTGCATCCTGCATGTCCGGATTATGCCCGATGCCCTGCCCGATCGACCGAGCCTCCGGCACGACGCGGGGCCGCCCCGTCCTCCGTCCGCGCTCCGACGAGTCCGACGGGCGCCACGATGATGAGGAACCGGTGAAGACGGACCGCACGGCGGGAAACCGCGCCGCGGCGGCCCGCTCCGGGGGTAGAGTGTCCGCCCGTCCCTCCCGATCCATGCCGCGCGCAGACCCGTCCCACCGGCGGCCGCCGGAATCACGTCCGATCTGCGCACGACGAACGCGTCCACCGGAGCGAGCCATGTTCGAGATCGCCGTCGAGAAGACCTTCTCCGCCGCGCACGCGATCCGGATCCGGGGCAGCATCGAGACGCTGCACGGTCACGACTGGCGTGTCCGCGCCACCGTGGCCGCCGATCACCTGGACGACGACGGACTGGTCTGCGACTTCGACGATCTTGCCGAGATCCTGGACCGGATCATCGCCCCGTTCCGCAACCGCACGCTCAACGAGGTCGCGCCGTTCGACGAGCGCAACCCGACCGCGGAGGAAGTCGCCCGCTGGATCGGCGACTCCCTCGCCACCTCCGTTCCACCCGATGCCCGGAGACGCGTCCGGCTGACGTCCGTCACCGTCTCCGAGGCACCGGGCTGCATCGCCACCTACCGGACCGAGTAACGCCATGAGCAGCGCCGGCCCCGACCCGGGAACCGTGAGCCAGGAATCTGCCATCCGACCGGACACCGCGCCGCGCGAGGAGTACCTCAGCCGCGATCTCCAGTGGCTGGAGTTCAACGACCGCGTTCTGCACCAGTCGCTGGATGAGCGCGTGCCGCTGCTCGAGCGCGTCCGCTTTCTTTCCATCTTCTCCAGCAACCTCGACGAGTTCTTCATGAAGCGCGTTGGGGCGCTGCGACGGCAGGTGGAGATGGGCGTGGAGTTCATCGCGCATGAAGGCATCCGGCCCGCAGCGATGCTCGCGGCGATCCGCGAGCGCGTCATCCCGATGACCCGGCGCAAGGCCCGCGCCTGGCGCCAGCAGATCCTTCCCGCGCTGCACGCGCATGGGATCGGGATCGTCGCCTGGAGTGCGCTCACGGAGGACGAACGCGCTTCCGTGCAGTCGTGGTACACGCAGAACATCTTCCCGCTGCTCACCCCGCTCGCCGTCGACCCGGGCCATCGGTTCCCGTTCATCTCCAACCTCAGCACATCGCTGGGCATCATGCTGCGCCGTCCCGGGGAGGACGAGCCGGCCTTCGCTCGCGTCAAGGTTCCCGAGGCTGTCCCGCAGTGGCACCGGATCGAGTCGACGTTCCGTTTCGTCCCGCTGGTCGACATCATCGAGCACAACCTCCAGATCCTCTTCCCCGGCATGGAGATCATGGAGGTCCTTCCGTTCCGCGTGAC
The DNA here is from genome assembly GCA_019636755.1 of Phycisphaeraceae bacterium. Classification (GTDB taxonomy): domain Bacteria; phylum Planctomycetota; class Phycisphaerae; order Phycisphaerales; family SM1A02; genus JAHBWZ01. Next base: position 384,328 of record JAHBWZ010000004.1, read on the forward strand.
GCGCAATGCCGATATCGAGGGCGACGACGAGGACTCGGAAGACCTCCTCCAGCAGATCCAGCAGCAGCTCCGCGAGCGCCGCTTCGCGCCGATCGTCCGGCTCCAGATCAACCGCGTGGTCAGCCGGAATCTCCATGACTTTCTCTGCGAGGCGATGGAGATCGAGGCGCCGGACATCTATGAGACACGCGGCCTGATCAACTTCCGCTCGCTTGACCAGATCGCCGATCTCCCGATTCCGGACCTGCACTATCCACCGTGGAAGCCGATCACGGCGCCGCGCCTGCGCGACCGGGAGCAGGACATCTTCACGGTCATCCGGCAGGGTGACGTGCTGATCCATCATCCGTATGAGTCCTTCGACAACTCGGTGGAACGGTTCGTGGAGGAAGCCGCCGAGGATCCGAACGTGCTCGGCATCAAGATGGCGCTGTATCGCACCTCGGGCGACAGCCCGTTCGTACACTCGCTCATCCGCGCCGCCGAGCGTGGCAAGCAGGTGGCGTGCCTGGTGGAACTGCGGGCGCGGTTCGACGAGGCGAGGAACATCCACTGGGCGACCAAGCTGGAGCAGTCCGGCGTCCACGTCGCCTACGGCGTCGTGGGACTCAAGACGCACACGAAGATCGCCCTGGTCGTCCGGCGCGATCCCGACGGCATCCGCTCCTACGCGCACCTGGGCACCGGCAACTACAACTCCAGCACGGCGCGCGTCTACGAGGACGTGGGCCTGCTGACCTGCAATCCGCGGATCACCGGCGACGTGGTTGACCTCTTCAACTTCATGACCGGACGATCCGTGAAGCCGGTGTACGAGGCGCTGCTGGTGGCCCCGCACCACATGAAACGGCAGCTGCTCGCGCTGATCGATCGGGAGAGCGAGATCCACCATCCCGACCGGCCGTCGCGCATCATCGCGAAGATGAACCAGCTGCAGGATCGCGATGTCATCCAGGCACTGTGCCGCGCCAGCCGCGCGGGGGTCTCCATCGATCTCATCGTCCGCGGCTTCTGCACGCTTCCCCCGGGCATCCCCGGCGTGAGCGACACCATCCGCGTCATGTCGATCGTCGGCCGGTTCCTGGAACACAGTCGCATCTTCTGGTTCCGCGCGGGACGCGAGGAGCCGCTGGACGGGGACTTCTACATCTCATCGGCGGACTGGATGTACCGGAACCTGGAGGCGCGCGTCGAGGCCGCGGTCCCCATCGAGGATCGCGCCCACCGGCAGCGACTCTGGTCGATCCTCCAGACGTGCCTCGGCGATCGCCGGCAGGCCTGGGACATGCAGCCGGACGGGCGGTACCTGCTGCGCACCCCGGGTCCGGCGGACGAGGGCACCGCGAGCGCCATGGGGACGCACCAGGCGCTCATGCAGGCGGCGCTCGATTCCATCCGTCCGCAGTACCAGCGCCCGATGACCGTCAACGACAGCGGCGCTGGCGACGAGTAGACACCATGCCGGGCGCCCATCCGATCACGCCGGTCATCCGGCCGGTCCGGGGCGGAGACATCCGGGCGCTGCTCGACATCTATGCGCCGTACGTCGAATCCTCCGCGGTCTCCTTCGAGATCGACGTGCCCTCGGCCGACGCGTTCGCCGCCCGCGTGGAGCGGTGCCGGCGCGGCTGGGCGTGACTGGTGGCGGAGCGCGACGGCGAGGTGGCGGGCTACGCGTACGCGGGCATCACGATCCCCAATCCACCCAGCGTGGCGCTGCACGAGCACGCGGGCTTCGTGCCCATCGGCGTCTTCCCCGCGGTGGGCTGGAAGTCCGGCCGCTGGCATGACGTCGCCTGGTTCCACCGTCGCCTTCGCAACGATCCACCGGCGGACGCGTGGACCGCACACGGGTGAACCGGCACGGCGCTGCCGGGGCCTTCGTGCGCCACCGGACGGCGAGTCGGGAATCGCGGGCCGGTCCATGTCGTCATGGCGCGTGCGTTCACGGCGATCCCGGCGACACGCGGAAGTCGCCCCCCGAAGCCTCGACGAAGCCGCGCCGTGGCGAGGATTCCGAACCCTCGCAGTCGATGATCGTCTCTGCCGCGCCGTCGGCACCGCGGATCTCGATCGACCTGCCGCCGGGATCGAGGTCACGGTTCCCCGGCCCGGTGTACACGCCCGGGGCAATCAGGACGGTGTCTCCCGGGACTGCGGCGCTGATCGCCTGCTGGATCGTGGCGTAGTCCGCAGGGACATGGCGGACCGTCGTGGCGCCCGCCGGCGCGCCGGCGGGAAGCACCGTGACCGTCGACCTGCCGGGGCATGTCCATGGGGGATACACGTCACATCCTGGCCGGACCCATCACGGGAATCGGAAGCCCGGGCGGTGAACGAGGCGCGGCGCGTGTCGGTGCACCCGGGCCGCCCCGTGCGCCGCACGCGCGGGCCCGACGGCCACCTGTAGAATCGTGCCCGCAGGGGCGCGGGCGCCGGAGGCGCGCAGCGCGCGGGAGACACCGATCATGCCACCGCAGGTCCGGCCTGACGATCCGCCCCTCATCCTGCCGTTCACGGCCATCGGCATGAATGATCTGCCGGCAGTCGGCGGCAAGAACGCGTCGCTCGGCGAAATGATCCGGTCGCTTTCGGAGGCCGGGGTCCGGGTCCCGGACGGGTTCGCACTCACGGTCGCCGCGTTCCACCGGCATCTGCGCGATGCCGGCGTGGAGGACGCGATCTTCAGAGAACTCGACGCGCTTGACACGTCCGACACGCGTGCCCTCGCCCGCGTCGCGCAGGGCATCCGGCAGCGGATCATCGCCGCCCCGCTGCCGGCCCCGGTGGCCGATGCCGTCACGCGCGCCTACGAGGAACTCGGCACCTCGGTGAACACGCCGCAGGTCGACGTGGCGGTGCGCTCGAGCGCGACGGCGGAGGACCTGCCGACGGCCTCGTTCGCCGGTCAGCAGGAGACGTATCTCAACATCCGCGGGACCTCGGCCCTGCTCAACGCCGTCCGCGCGTGCATGGCGTCGCTCTTCACCGACCGCGCGATCGTGTACCGCGAGCAGAACGGCATCCCCCACCGCGGCGTCGGTCTCTCCGTCGGCGTGCAGGTCATGGTCCGCAGCGACCTGGCCTGCGCCGGGGTCATGTTCACGCTTGACACGGAGAGCGGGTTCCGCGACGCCGTCATCATCAACGGCGCGTGGGGGCTGGGCGAGACGATCGTGCAGGGGCGCGTTTCTCCCGACGAGTTCTGGGTGCACAAGCCCACCGCCCTCCTGGGATACAGGTCGATCATCCGCCGCGAGACCGGACCGAAAGCGATCCGGCTGGTGTACGCCGAGGGTGTCTCCGGTGCCGGCGCGCGGACCGTCCGTGAGGAACGCGTGCCGCGCGCCGATCGGGATCGGGCCGTGCTGAACGATGACGAGATCCTGGTGCTGGCGCGATGGGGCATTGCCGTCGAGGCGCACTACTCCGCCCGCGCCGGCCGGTGGACCCCGATGGACCTGGAGTGGGCAAAGGACGGGCGCACGGGAGAGCTCTTCATTCTCCAGGCGAGGCCGGAGACCGTGCACTCGCAGCAGGCGTCGCCGCGCATCGAACTCTTCCGGCTGGGCGGCACGGGACGGGTCCTCGCGCGCGGGCGGAGCGTCGGCAACCGGATCGGTTCGGGACCCGTGCGCGTCATTCACGGGACGCAGGATCTGCCCGGCTTCCGGCCGGGCGACGTGCTGGTCGCGGAGATGACCGATCCGGACTGGGAGCCGGTGCTGCGCCACGCCGCCGCCGTCGTGACCGAGCACGGCGGCCGCACGTGCCACGCCGCCATCGTGTCGCGCGAACTCGGCATCCCCTGCATCGTCGGCACCGGCGACGCGACCACCGTGCTCACCGACGGCCACGAGGTCACGGTCTCCTGCGCCGAGGGTGACGAGGGCCGCGTCTACGAAGGAAGGATCGAGTTCTCGCGTCGCGAGATCGATCCCGCAACGCTGCCCGTGCCCCGCGTTCCGCTCATGCTGAATCTCGCGAACCCGGAGCGCGCCTTCCACCTCGCCCGCCTGCCCGCCGCGGGCGTGGGCCTGCTGCGCATCGAGTTCCTGGTGACGGGCTGGATCGGCGTCCACCCGATGGCGCTGGTGCACCCCGAGCGCGTGACCGACCCCCGTGTCCTTTCGGCGATCCGGCAGAAGACGCGAGGGTACCACGATCCCGCGGAGTTCTTCGTCAGTCGCCTCTCGCTCGGCATCGGCCAGATCGCCGCCGCGTTCCATCCGCGCCCGGTCATCGTGCGCTTCTCAGACTTCAAGAGCAACGAGTACGCCGGCCTCCTGGGCGGCCAGTTCTTCGAGGAGCCGGAGGCCAACCCGATGATCGGGTTCCGCGGCGCGTCGCGCTACGCGGACGACCGCTACCGCGCCGGGTTCGCGCTGGAGTGCCGCGCCATCCGCCGGATCCGGGAGGAAATGGGCCTGAAGAATCTCCGGGTGATGATCCCGTTCTGCCGGACGATCACCGAGGCCGGGCGCGTCCTGGCGGAGATGGAGCGGAACGGGCTCAGGCGCGGCGACGAGGGGCTCGAGGTCTGGGTCATGTGCGAGATTCCGAACAACGTGATCCTGGCCGGGGAGTTCAGCCGTCTCTTCGACGGATTCTCGATCGGCTCGAACGACCTGACGCAACTGACGCTGGGCGTCGATCGGGACTCGGCGCTGCTCGCGCACGTCTTCGACGAGCGCGATCCGGGCGTCAGGCGGATGATCAGCATGGTGGTCGAGACCGCCCACCGGTGCGGCCGGCGCGTCGGCATCTGCGGCGAGGCGCCGAGCAACTACCCCGACTTCGCCCGCTGGCTCGCCGACATCGGCATCGACTCGATGTCGCTCAACCCCGATGCACTGCCCGGCGTCGCGATGGAACTTGCCGGGAGCGCGCCGGGCGGCGCACCCGCGTGACGCCGATGGTCAGGCGCATGACTTCATCGCGCGACGCCCAGTGACCCTCCCCGGATGCCCGTGCCACGGAAGACCAGCATGTCCGCGACTCCGCCCGAACGGCCCATGCACGCCGCGCCCGAGCCCTCCCGCTTCGACGCGCTGCTCCCGCCGGAGATCGCGGCGCGCGCCGAGGACATCGGCGCGGCGAAGGCCGCACTGCCGACGGTGCCTCTCTTCATGCTGTCGGTGCTCGCCGGCGCCTTCATCGCCCTGGGCTCGGTGCTCTTCACCACCGTCATGACGGGGGCAGGCGGGCTGCCGTGGGGCATCGCGCGGCTCCTGGGCGGCGTCTCGTTCTGCCTGGGACTGGTCCTGGTGGTCGTCGCGGGCGCAGAACTCTTCACCGGCAACAACCTGCTCATCATGGCGCTGGTCAGCGGGAAGATCCGGCTCCGCGCGGTGCTGCGGAACTGGGGCATCGTCTACGCCGGCAACTTCCTGGGTGCCATCGCCACCGCGGCGCTCATGTTCCTGACCGGTCAGTTCATGATGGCCCGCGGCCAGGTCGGTCTCGCCGCGCTCACGATCGCCCACGAGAAGTGCCGGCTCGACTGGATCGAGGCATTCTCACGGGGAATCCTGTGCAACGCGCTCGTCTGCCTGGCGGTCTGGCTCTGTCTTTCCTGTCGAAGCACGACCGACCGGATTCTGGCGATCCTCTTTCCGATCACGGCGTTCGTCGCCGCCGGCTTCGAACACAGCATCGCCAACATGTACTTCATCCCGATCGGCCTGTTCATCCGCGACCTGGCGCCCGACGCGCTCTGGGGCACGACCGGGGCGACCCCGGATGCATTCCCGGCGCTCACCTGGGGACGTTTCATCGCCGCGAACCTGGTGCCGGTCACGCTGGGCAACATCGTCGGCGGCGCGGGCCTGGTCGGGATGGTGTACTGGCTGATCTACCGCCGCTCGGCGTGACGTCGGACGAAGTCCTCGATCTCGCCGCCGGACTCGACCGCCACCTCCGCCGGGACCACCAGTTCATCGAGGCGCACCTGGCCGCCCAGGTAGACGTGGATCCGGAGCACGAACGGACCGGGCGTGATGCCGTCATCCGTCACCTGCGCCTGGGTGAACGGCGCGGCGTAGAGCGTCCAGTCCGCCCGCAGGGGGCGAGGCGCCGCGTCCCACGGTGACCGGACGGCCAGCGAGCCCGGATGCAGGATCACGCGCAGGTCGCCACCGGGCAGGGCACCGGTGCGACTGATGAACCGGTTCAATTCCTGCGTGTCGCCCGTGAAGTAGAAGACGTCCTCCCAGTTCACGAACCATCCGTGCACGCGATCGGGCACATTGACAATCGCCGCAAGCCCGGCCGGCCAGTGCTCATTGTGCACGGGCCCGGCGGGATGGTCTCCACCCACGGTCCGCACCGTGGATGAAGCGGAGAGGAGCGCCGGCACGAACGCCGCCGGCACGAACGGCACGAACGGCACGAACGCCGTCACGAGGAGAGCCTGCACGAGATGCTTCAGCATGGGAGACCGCCTTTCGCCGGTGAACCCGCCGAGGACACCGGACCGGGTCCGGCGGATCGGTGATGGATGCAGGGCGCGGCCCGATCCAACACGCCGGCTGCACAGGGCCTTCACCGGTCCCGGTCAGTGACCGGATCGGGCCGTGGCCTCCCCTCCCGCGCCCGCCGCCGGGAACGAGCGATCCAGCAGGTCGACGACCGCCGGACGGACCACGCGCGCGGCATCGTTCCGGTCATGGACGTGCCGGAGCAGGAGCGTGCCTTCCAGCAGGATGGTGAAGTGATCCGCGAACGCGTCCGGGTCGGCGGCGCCTCCCTGCACGGCGAGCGCCCGGAAGTGATCGCGGACCTTCCGCTTGTGAGACGCCGCGGCGCGATGGATCGGGTCACGGCGGTCCGAGTACTCAGCGGCCGCACTGATGAACATGCAGCCCCGGAACGCCGCGTCGTTGAACCACGCATCCAGGACATCGAAGAAGCCCAGCAGCTGCCCGCGCGGCGCGTCGCCGCCCAGCGCCCGCGCGGCCCGGTCCCAGGCCACCATCTCCCATGCGTCGCGCGTCTCCACGCACGCGAGGACGAAGTCGTCCTTGCTTTCGAAGTGCTTGTAGAACGTCGTCTTCGTCACGCCCGCGTGCTCGATCACGTGATCCAGGCCCACCGCCTGGAACCCGAGCCGGTAGAAGAGATCGATCCCCGCGGCGATGAGGCGCTCGCGCCCGGTCTGCGCGGGTGGAGGATGGCCGAAGAGTTCGCTGACGGACCGGGTCATGACCTGTGCCTCCATCGTGCCGGAACGGGTTCACCTCGAGTACACCGGGGGTGTACCTCAAGTGCTCTGGCACGGCAAGGCGAGGATGGCATGATCGGGCCCCGGTGAGCCACGGAGGTTCACCCGGGACACGAGGCGGCCCGCCGGCGGCGGCCCTCCATCGATCCCGCAGGCACGGACCATTCAGTCACAGGAGTTCCATGATGTCATCCATCTCGACCATCGCACCGACACCTTCGAAGACCTCCGCCGCATCGTCCGCGGCGCACGTCAACGGCCTCGACGTCGCCGCGCTCCGCCAGGCGATCGACGCCATCCGCGCCGATCACGCGCAGGGCGGAACGACGTGGCGCATCACCAGCCGCTGGATGGGCGGCACGCGCTCGGACCACCACGTCGCCGGATTCACGATCGGCGGCTCGTTCGTGGAGCGTCCCTTCGTCATCCGGATCGACGAGCCCACTGAACTCTGCGGCACCAACGCGTTCCCGAACCCGCAGGAGTACCTGCTGGCGGCGCTCAACGCCTGCATGATGGTGGGCTACTCGGCGGTCGCGGCGCTCATGGGCATCGAGCTGTCGACCCTGGAGGTGGAGACGACCGGCGACATCGATCTCCGCGGGTTCCTGGGGATCGACGCCGACGTCGCGCCCGGCTACCGGCAGCTGGAGCAGGTGGTGCGTATCGCCGGCAACGGCACGCACGAGCAGTTCGAGCAGCTGCACCGGACGGTCCGCGCCACCAGCCCCAACTTCTTCAACCTGACCCGCGCGGTCCCGGTGAACGCCCGCCTGGTCGTCGGGTGACGGCCGATTCCGCGTGGCCACACCCCGCCGCGGACCCGCGTCCGGGCGCCCGGGGCGGCCCGCAAGTGCTTCCTCGAAAGCCGGATGGGCGCCCTGCGTCCCGCGGGCAGGGGGCGGGTGGCGGCGCCGGTTCCCCCGCGGAGGGCGGCGCGGCGGGTGGCCCTGTCACCCGCCGCGCCGCCGCAGGCCCCCGGGCGCGACCCCGGATCGCCGCACTCGCCCCGCCCCTCGAACCCGGCTATACTCCCCGCTTCGGCGGACGCGCGAGATGTGTCACGCGTCCGGCCGGATCACGCACGTGAAGAGATCGCAATGCCCACAACGGCGGTGCGGATTCCTCACCAGCCCGGAGATACGCATTGAAGATCTACGTTGGAAATCTCAGTTTCGACACCTCGGAATCCACGCTCCGCAACGCATTCAGCGAGCACGGTGAGGTCGCCGAAGTGTCGATCGTCACCGATCGCGACACCGGCCGTCCGCGCGGCTTCGCCTTCGTGACGATGCCCCAGGACGCCGCCGCACGGGCCGCGATCGGCAAGCTCAACGGCACCCCGCTCGACGGCCGGACGCTGACGGTGAACGAGGCGCAGGCCAAGACCGCGTCACCGCGCGGCGGATTCGGTGGTGGCGGCGGCGGCGGTGGTCGCGGTGGCGACCGCGGCGGCGACCGCAAGCGCGGCGGGTGGTGACCCGTGGCGAGAAAGTCGCAGCAGACCTTTCTGAAGCGACAGCGCGAGCAGCAGCGGGACGAGAAGGCGGCGCGAAAGCGCAGCCGGCGGGAAAACGCCCGCAGCGCCGAGCCCGTCGCCTCCCCGATCGACACCGACCGACCGGTTGACCTGCCGGAAGGAACGATCGACACCGGACCGGACGACAGCATCCCGCTTCGCTGACGACCGCACAACCCTCAACACACGCACAGCGCCGGACGCAGGTCCGGCGCTGTGTCTTTCCGGGATCTCCGCCGCTGGGGGGCCCTGCAGCCGGGCAGGCCCTCCGGCCTCAGAACGTCAGGCCGCGCGGCATCGCGGAGGCGACCATCCGGATCGGCGCGGCCAGGCCGCGGTCGATCTCGGTGGCCTGGTTGTCATCCGGGGCGATCGTGAGATCCACGGTCGCGCGATACAGCACGCGACCGAGTTCATACTCCAGCGTGAAGGGCGGAATGCGATCCCCGGTGTCGGGATCGAACGTCGCCAGCACTCCGCCGAGCAGCATGTGCTCCTGGCCGTCGACCTGGACCCACAGCGCCTGCGACGCCTCCCGCCACTCGATGACCAGGAACTGGCCGTCGGGCAGCAGGAACTCGATGAAGTCGCTGAAGACGGTCGTATCGCGCGGATCCGCCGGGACCGGTCCGAACTCCTGTCCACTGCGGATCATGGTCATCACGCGATGCATCGCGAGCCGCGACACCGTGTGCGTCGACGCTTCCTCGGTGGTTGCTTCGTACGCCCTGAAGGAGGCGTCGAGCGCGACCAGCGTCGCGGTCAGCAGCGCTGCGCTGATCGCCAGCGCAATCAGCAGTTCGACCAGATTGAAGGCCCGACGATGACGGAAGCGGCGTGACGATGCGTGCATGGGCGTCATCCCACACCTCCCTCGATGTAACTGTCGGGGACCGCCTCGATCTTGACCGGCCACGGAATGCCGTCCGGGAGGCGGCCATCCGGGTCGTAGCGCAGGCGGATCTCGCCGAATCCCTCGAAGCCGGGATCGCCCGGGCCCGCGCCTTCGCCGTCCCCGTCGCCCGGACCGAAGTACCCGATCGTCGTATTGAAGGAGTCCACGGAGCCGCCGTAGAAGAGCGGCCCCTGCCCGGCCTGTGGACGGAACGTCATGAGAAGGGTCCCCATGACCTCCGCCGTCCCGCGCACGTCGAGGATGCCCGCGACGATGGTGCCGCGCAGCTTGATCCGCGGCGTATCCGACGGATCCTCGCCCTGCTCGTTGCTGAAGTTGCCGACGTCGACGGACCACCCCGGCAGCAGCATGCTGCTGCGCGCCATCTCGGCCCGATCCGCGGCATCGATGCCCTGGAGAAGCGGCACGAGGGTCGCGGCATCGTCCTGGGCGACGAGGTCCGTGTCCTCGGGATCCAGGTAGAACCGCGTGTTCCCGGTCAGCTGGAGCTTGTTCCGCCAGTGCGTGTACTCGCCGATGCGATCGCCGGCGACCGACCCGAGGAACGTGCAGTCGTGGAAGCGGATGTTGTTCGAGTGAACGCGCGTGTCCGGTACGGTCTCGCCGTTCAGATCAGCCACGAGGTCGAACTTCAGCGCGCCCGTCTCATCGACAGCGCCGGCGTAATTCCAGTTCACGTCCGTGCAGTCCGTCTCCGAGTCGATGAACGTCACGCCGACAAACGTGCAGTTCTCGAACAGCCCGTTGTTCCCGCGGGGAATCCGGACGTTCGTGAACGTCATGTCACGGTAGATCGGCCGGCGGTAGTAGTCGTACGCGCCCGGCGATCCGAACGGAACCGGCTCCAGGGGGTTCGCGTCACCCGGGAGGTACGTGCCGCCGGCGGTGACGCCGGCCGTGACCTGCGCGTCGAAGTCGTCGCCGCCGACCGGAACCTGGTCCTCGAACCATCCCCGCGCGTCGTCGAACATCGCGGTGTCGATGACGAGGAGCTGCTCCTCCGGCGCCTCGAAGAGCACCGGCGGAATCTCGCCGCGCGGCCGGATCGGTCCGCGGACGACGCGCTGGTACGAGTGACCGCGGGCGGCCTCCCAGGTGGCCCGCGCCACGCGGAAGGCAAGCCTTCCCGAGACGCGCCCGCTGGAGATCACCTTCCCGTAGACGTCCATGTGATCGATGATGCCGTCCTGCCAGCCGAGCGCCCGATCGGTCATCGTGCCGGAAATCCCGTCCCCGTCGCGATCCGGGCGCGCCTCGTCGATCAGGCGGAGAAGCTGCGGATCAAGCGCCGCGACGGCAGCATCGACGATCACGCCGGAGTGGCCGGCAAGCACAGCAAGGTCCGCGTCGTAGACGAGCCGCCCGTCCCCGGACTCGTCGAAGTGCGCGAGGAAGATGTCGAAATCATCCACGAATCCGTCGCCATCGGCGTCGACGACGTCCGGATTCCCGGCGATCGCGGCACCCTCGACCGGGTGGTTCGGCCGCATCCGGTTGTCGCCGTCGACATCGCTCGCTTCGACGACGGCGTAGAAGGCGTCGAGCTTCGCATCGAGCGCCGCATCAAGGTGATAGAAGTCGCTGAGCATCACGATCGGATGCGCGTGGGCTCCGTCGAAGTCGCCCGCCTGGAGTCCGAACGTCGATCCGAGCGGACCCTCCACCATGACATTCTTGCCGATCATGATCCGGTTCGGGCTGATCACCGAGAACTCGATCTTCTTCGTCAGACGGAAGTCGAGCTGGATCCGGCGGCGGATGTCGTCGTCGTATCCTTCGCTCGTGACGCGGATGGCCGGCTCATTCTCGATCAGTTCGAAACGCAGTCGGAAGTACGGTGCATTCTCGGCCGCGCTCATGCGGATCGGACGGTAGGTGAGCACCCCGAGGTCCGTGTCCATGGACGGAAGCGCGGCATCCGCCGGAACGATGACCGATGCGTGCAGATCGGCGATGTCATGGATGTTGAAGACCGCCTCCATCAGGCCGGTCGGATCCGCCGGCTCGAGATACCCCTCCGGCGCAAGCACGGTGAGTTCGGATGGATCGAGCGTCCCGAGCCAGAGCGCCTCGGCGAAGTCCGCGTCGATCACGCCCTTGCGGACGACGAACCGCCGGGCCTGCTCGACGAGCCGCCGCTGCGCGAAGACCAGCCCGGTCTCGGCCGCGCTCGTCGCCCGTGACACCTTCAGGGCGGAGTCCGCGGTGCGCAGGTTTCCCTGCGCCACGACCGCCATGCAGACCGCGAGCGATCCGAACAGCACCAGGAACATCATCGCAAGCACCGACGAGACGCCTCGCCGCTGCCGATCCGTGCCTCCTCCTGCCCTGTGTCGACGAACCATGAGACCCTCCTGCGGCGGACGCCGCGCGGATTGACAGGAGAAAATTGCTCAATTGGGTGCGATCCAGCGGACCGTCGTCATCTCGATCTCGTCGGCCTCGTCGGGTGGCGTCCAGGTCACGATCACCTCGACCATCATCGTCGCCGTGGACGCCGGTGCGACCGCGCCACCGTTGATCTCGAACGGATCCACGTTGAAGACGCGCACGTACTGCGTCCAGCCGGCCATGCTGGGGATGATCTCACGGCGGGCATTGATCGGCCCGTTGCCCAGATCCGCGGAGAAGACGAGTCCGGCGCCATCGCCGTCGAAGTCGTCGAGGTCGTTGTAGTCGCCGACCCAGTTCTCACCCGGTTCCGGTCCCCAGAACGCCGTACCCGTCACCGGGTCGTGGCGCGGCAGGTTCATCGTGAGTTCCCGGATCTCGTTCCCGAGGCGCTCCGCGATGGCAGCGTGGCTGGACCAGTGATTCTGGCGATGGAAGGCCTGGAACGCGCTGACCATGGCCAGCACACCGACGCCGACGATGATGGTCGCGAGCGCCGTCTCGATCAGCGTGAAGCCGCCGGGGCGGCGGGCACTCGATGAAATCCGGACGCGATGCATTCCGCTCACTCCGTCGCCTCCCACCTCCGTCACTTGACCATCGCGCTCATCTTGAAGATCGGCAGGATGATCGCCATCGCGATGAAGCCGACGACCGAGCCCATCAGGACGATCATGATCGGCTCGATCATGCTCGTGACGGTCTTGATCGCATCCCGCAGTGCCTTCTTGTAGAACTCCGAGATCTCCTGGAGAACCTCGCCCAGGCGGCCGGACTCCTCGCCCGCGCCGATCATCTGGACGACGGACCTCGGAAGCAGTGTGGATCGCTGCAGCTGGAACTGGACCTTCTTGCCCTGCTTGACGGCCGCATAGACGTTCCGCCAGAGCTTCTTGAAGAGCAGGTTGCCGGAGATGTCACCGGTGATCGCAATGGTGTCGAGCATCGGAACGCCCGCGTTCAGGAGTTCGCCCATCGTGTGCAGCGAACGGCTGACGTACAGCGCCCGGAACATCCGGCTGAACAGCGGTACGCTCAGCTTCGCCCGGTCCGTCCAGAGCATCCCGATGTCGGTCTTCATGAAGAAGATGCCGCCGATGATCGCCAGCACAACCCCGATGACCGGGACGTACCAGAAGTTGACCATCCAGTCCGAGAGCCCCATGAGGAACGTCGTCGGCCAGGGAAGCAGCGCCTCCTTGCCCTTGAAGACGCCGGCGAACCGCGGCAGCACGAATACCAGCAGGAAGACGGTCACCGTGATCGCCATCACACCGATGATCGCCGGGTAGATGCTCGCCCCGATGACCATCTTCCGGGTCTCGAGCTGCTGCGAGATGTACGCCGCAATCCGGTCCAGCATCTTCGCGAACGAACCGCTCATCTCGGAGGCCCGGACCATGTTGACGTAGAGGGGCCCGAAGAGCTTCGGATACTTCGAGATCGCCTCCGAGAACTGCTTCCCGGACTCGACCTCCGTCTTGATCTCCGTCAGGATCCGGCGGAACTTCGGATTCCGCGACTGTTCGGCGATGCCCTCGAGAGCCACGCGCAGGCTGATGCCGGCGCGGATCATGACCGCGAGCTGCGAGGTGAAGTCGAGGATGTCCTTCTGTGACGGACCGGACGAGTAGTTCAGGATCCCGGAGAGGCGACTACCTCCCGACGCCGCGGCGCCCTTCACGGGCACCAGCGCCAGGACGTGATGTCCCTGGGCGCGCAGCATGTTCGCGGCGGAGACGGTCGAGTCGGCGGCGAGAACGCCGACCTGGACCTGCCCCGATGCGAGCCGTGCTTGGAATCGGTACTCAGGCATGCCTGTTCAGTCCCCTCTGGTGCTCCGCCGTCATCACGCTGCGAGCTGCCTCTCGAGCTTGTCCGGGTACGCCGCCTGGGCGATGGCGTCCTCGCGGCTGATCAGGCCGTTGAAGTAGAGTTCGGCGATCGAGTTGTCCAGGCTGATCATGCCCATGTGCCGGTTGGTGTCGATGACGTTCGGAATCTCGAACGTCCTCGCCTCGCGGATGATGTTCCGTACGGCCGGCGTGCAGAGCATGACCTCGACCGCCGGGACCATGCCGGGCTGGTCGATCCGGCTGAAGAGCGACTGCGATACGACCGCCTGCAGCGTGTTGCCCAGCATCGCGCGGATCTGGTTCTGCTGTCCGGCGGGGTACATGTCCACGATCCGCTCGACCGTCTGCGACGCGTTGACCGTGTGCAGTGTTGACAGCACCAGGTGGCCCGTCTCGGCTGCCGAGATCGCGAGTGCCGTCGTTTCCAGGTCGCGCATCTCACCGACCAGAATGATGTCGGGATCCTGACGAAGCGCGTGCTTCAGGCCGGAGGAGAACGTGGGCATGTCCTGCCCCAGTTCCCGCTGCTCGATCAGGCACTTCTTGGAGACGAGCGTGTACTCGACGGGGTCTTCGAGCGTGATGATGTGCTTGCGGTACCGGGCATTCATCGCCTCGATCATCGCCGCGAGTGTCGTCGTCTTGCCCGATCCGGTGTCGCCGGTCACGAGGACCAGACCGCGCGGCAGGTATGTGAGCCGGCTGATGACTTCAGGGAGGTTCAGCCGCTCCATCGCCGGGACCTCGGTCTTGATGACGCGGAGGGCCATGGCGATGCTTCCGCGCTGGAAGTGCGCGTTCACGCGATAGCGATTGAGCCCTTCCACCTCGTAGGAGAAGTCCAGGTCATGCTGGTCCTCGAACCGCTTCCACTGGTTCTCGTTGACCATGCTTCGGAAGGTCGCCTCGATCTCCTCCGCGCTGACTTCCGGGTGATCAATCGGCGTGATGACCGTGTTGATCCGGACCATCGGGGCGTGGCAGGCCACAATGTGGATATCAGACGCCTCGTTCTCGTGGGCGGTACGCAGGATGTCGTCGAGCTGCATCGGCGGTGGGCTCCGGGCGCGGGGATCGAGCCGCGCTCTCGAAGCGGTTCATCGACCCGCCGGCGCCCCGCGCTGACACCGCGGTACGGATCCACCCGGCGCAGACGGTCGACCGCGCAGCCTCTGCCGTGTGTGCAGGATCGCGAAGCGGTGCACTCTGTGCGGGCCGCCGGCGCTCCCGCGCATTCCCGGCGCTGCCGTGCGCGGACTATCGCGCGTCCAGCCGGGCCGGGTCTCCGCCCGAGAACCGGGCGGTGGGTCGGCGGAGTCCCGCTTCGAACAGGATCCGGGAAAACTCCCCGGGCGTCGTGTAGAGCAGCGTCCCCGAGATGCGCCACTGGTGCAGTTCCGGCGCTCCGGCCCCCGCGTCTGGCTCGCGGCGCAGGACGACGGGCAGGGCCAGGCGCTGCTCCGCGCCTGCCTGGAGGGTCATGAAGACCGCCCGCCGTCCCACGTACCGCGCTCCATCCACCTCCGCGGTGTACCGGAACTCGCGGAGTTCGATCGCCTCGTCGTTCGGATTGGACGCGGCGATGTCGATCGAGACCAGGATCGCGGACGGGTCCGCCTGCGCAATCGACGCGCCGGTCGGGACCACCAGCGGATCTCGCCAGACCGCACACCCTGTCGGACCGATCACACAGAGGAGCACGCAGAGGAGCACGCATCCGGGCGCCGCGCCGGAACCGCCGGTACGGGGGTGCACCGGATGCGGTCGAGAAGACCTCCGCGGGCGCCGGGTTCGGCGGGATCCATCGATCGGCTGAGGTGGCAGGGACACGTCGCGGAATGTACAGCGCCGCCGGAGAAACGGTGTAGGATCGACCCGTCATGCAGCCGCCGCCCCGGACTCCGCCCCCGCTGAACGGCCACCATCCCCGGTGGTGCCGGGCTTCCGTGCTCGCCGCACTCCTGCTGACGGGTCTCACCGCTGCGCCGGCATCCGGCCAGTCGAGCAACCCGGTGTACGTCGACGACTCCGCGCGGGCGCACGAACTGCTCCTGCGCGCCCGGGACCAGACGACCGACAACGCGACGGAGGCGGCGCGGCTCTACCAGGAACTCCTCGACGTGTACGCCCTGCGGCTCGTGCCGGTCCGGGCAGACGCGCGCAGCGTCTTCACGGCCGTGCGGAGGATGGTGCTCGCCGATCTCCTGGCGCGACCCGACGTGCTTGATCGACTCCGGGCCCTGGAGGATCCGGCGGCGCGACGGATGCTCGAGAGCGGTGACGTCGAAGGCGTCGTGCGGACGCGACCGTGGACGGGTCCCGGACTTCACGCGATGATCACGCTTGCCCAGCGTGCCAGCGAGAGCGGTCGGTTCCACGAGGCGCTGGACATCATCGAAGACGCCGGTCGGCATCCCGGGAGTACGGACCCGCGCGCGCGGCACCACCTGCTTCTCCTGGAAGGCGTGTCCGCGATGGCGATCGGTCGCCGCGTCCAGGCGGAACGGGCGCTTGCCGCGTTCGACCCGACAGATCCCGACGGCGCACCGTTCCGCCAGGCGCTGCAGCGCGCGGTCGCCCGGGGTCCGCTTCCCGCGCCGGAGGACGGCCGCTCCATCTACAGCACCGCTCCGACGGAGGCCCTGGAGTCGCTCGTTCCGCAGACCATCTGGAGTGCCGCGCTGGCGCCGGAACCGCTCCAGCCCTCCAACGCCGGCGCACCGACCGTGGCCGATCTCATCCGGCGCTCGCCGGACCGGCGCCGTCCGGGCGACATCGCCGATGCCTCGGGCATCACCGCGACCGTGACCGACGCGGTGGCATTCGTCAGCGAAGGCAGCGGTGTCATCGCCATCAGCCGGATCACCGGACGCCCGCTCTGGCGCGAGCCGTTCCGCGATCCGACGCCCCAGTCGAGCGAGTTGCGCGGCGAGGAATCCGCCGGAGACCTGTCGGTGGCGAGCGTCGCGCATGGTCGCGTGGTCGCGCTGACGGGACAGTTCGAAGCAGGCGGGCGCCCGGGCCACGGCGCAATCGTCTGCCTGGATGCGGCGACCGGTCGGCTTCGCTGGCGCGTCGTTCCGTCGACGCTCGCGGCGCAGCCCGCGCTCGAAGGGCTCTTCCCGCACGGCCAGCCGGTCATCTTCGAGGGGCGGGTCTTCGTGCTTGCACGGCAGGTCACGCCGGAACGGCTTGCCGGGACGTACGTACTCGCGCTGGATCTGGAATCCGGCCGGCCGGAGTGGATCCGGTACCTCGCCTCCAGCGGCACCCGGACGTCGATCGCGCGCCCGCTCTCGACGCTCGTCGTCTCCGACGGCCGGCTGCTTGCCACCACGGCCATCGGTGCGACGGCGATGCTGAGACCCGCCACCGGCGAGGTCGACTGGCTGCGCCGCGATCCGGTCCCCGTGGACCCGCGTGATGTGACCACGCCCCAGATCTGGGAAGTCAGCAGCCCGATCCTGCTGGGTGATCGAATCCACGTGCTCTCGCCGGATCATCGCTCGATTCTCACGCTCGATCGTGCCACGGGCGACTCGCTGCAGGTGACGACCGTCGATGAGGGCGCTCCGCGCATCGGCCACCTGCTCTCCGACGGGCGCCGGCTCTTTGCCGTCGGGCGCGCGGTCGACGCGCTGGATCCCGAGCATCCCGGGAGTCCGTTGTGGAGTTTCCCGCCGCCGGACCGGCGCGGGCCGGAGTGGGCGATCGTCGGTCGCGTGCAGGCGGGCAGCGCGCACCTGCTCGTGCCGCTGCGCAGCGGCCTGCACATCCTGGATGTCGAGACCGGAGAGGTCCTCCATCGACTGGAGACGGAGACGCCGGGCAACCCGCTCGCCGAAGGCGCGCAGGTACTGCTGACCACCGGCACCGCCGTCTCCTCCTACATGTCCCTCGCGCGCGCGGAGGCGCTGACCCGGGATCGGATGTCCGCGGACCGCAACGACCCGGAGGCGGCGCTGGATCTCGTCAGGCTGGGGGTCCGGGCCGGGCAGATGCCGCTGGTCCTCGAAGGCGCGGAACTCGTCCTGCCGATCGTGCAGGCGCGGGGCGATGCGAACGCCCGCCGCCGGCTCTTCGAGCAGCTTCTCGAAATGCATCGACTCCGCCCCCCCCGCGACCGGGAGACCGCGGACGCGTTCTACGGACTGATGCTGCGGACCGCGGACGATGATGTCATGCGCATGGAACAGCTCTTCGCGCATGCCGCGTGGCTGGAGATGCATGAGCCCGACGCCGCGGTCGTGCGGTACCAGGCGATCCTGGGCGACCCGCGTCTCGGCATGATCGACCGCCGGCAGGACGTGCTCATCCGTCCGGCCGGCGCGTGGGCCGTCGACGGGCTGCGCGCGCTCGCCGCAGCGCACGGTCCGGGGATCCTCCGCGGCCTCGAGAGCGCGGCGCAGGCCCGCGCTGCCGCCGCCCTCGCCGCGGACGACGCGACGGCACTGCTCGGTGTCGCGCTGGAGTTCCCGCTGGGCGAGGTCGCGCCGCAGGCGGCCCTGGCGGCCGCCGATCGGCTCATCGCCGACGGGCGGATCGCGGACGCCCGTCGAACTCTGCTCAGCGCCTGGCTGCGGAATCCCACGCCGGAGCGCGCCGCGCGGCTTCTCGGGCGCATGGCCGACGACGCCCTTGCCACCGACGCTGTCGCCACCGCCGCCGGCCTGGTGGCGGCGGCGGATGCCTTCAGTCGGGGCATGGATCCGGGCCGGCGCGCCGCGATCGTGGCGGGGGCACGGTGGCCCCGATGGCAGTCACCGCAGCGCCGACCGAGGCTCGGCGCCGCGATGGACCCGTTCCTCGTGCTTCCCGGGCGGCTGCTTCCGCCGGGCGCGGGCGCGGTGCGGACCGGGCAGCTCGACGATGTCCTGCTCGTCGGTGACGACGGCATCCGCGCCATGGCGCCCGCGCCCGACGGCGCGCGCTGGATCGACCGATGGACCGTTCCGCTCAGCGATCCCGGCGTCGAAGTCGTCGCCGTGCGCGATCGCACGCTCGTGCTCTGGCTGCCCGGCCGATCGGTGGATCCGCGGTTCGCGGACGACCCGCGACTGGTCGCCCTCGATCGGGACACCGGCCGTGTGCGCTGGCAATCACCCCAGATCGGCGCACTCGGCGAACGGATCCCCACGCCCCCGCGCGGCGCGCAGGAGCTGATGCCCAACCAGCTTCCGTTCGATCCGGGCGAAACGCTGCTCGCCGTGGGGCCGGACCTCGCGTGGCTCGTCCGCCGGAACGGCAGCGTGGCCGCGTTCGATCTCTCCGGCGGGGAGGAGGCGCGGTGGACGCTCCGCCGGGCGCTCGACCAGGTCCACTTCGCGCTGGCGTGTGACGCCGGGCTGATCCTGATCGGACGCGAGCGCGTCGTCGCACCGGACGGTGAACGTGATCGTCCTGTGCTGATGCTGCTGCACCCGCTGGACGGCCGCGTGGTGCATCGGATTCACCCGCGCAGCGCGCGCGGCATCGCGTGGGTCAGGACGCACCCGATCGGACTGCTCCTGGCAGGCTCTCCCGAAACGGTCGACCTCTACGACATCCGCGCCGGTGAGCACCTGTGGTCCACGGATCAGCCGGAACTCGTCGAAAGCCGAGGCGCGTGGATCGGTGACTCGGGCGTCATCATCGAGGATCGTGTCGGCGGCCTGCGCACGCTCGACCTGATCTCCGGCGCGCTGGGATCGCTCCTCGCGCTGCTCACGCCGGCGGAGTGGGATGCCGGCCAGGTCGAGGAGGTCCTCTCCGAACCGGACGGCACCTGGCTGATCCGATTTACCGGCCGGATCGCCCGGTACGACGCGACGGGAACGCCGATCGGCGCCGATGTCATCGCGGAACCACGGTCCTTCGTCGACCTCGTGCGGGCCGAGGGGCGACTCTTCGCGGTGAGCCTCTTCGACAGCCGGACGATACGGCTTGCGGAGGACGATCGGATCCGGATGCAGCGCTCGTACCGGATCTACCCGCTCCACCCCGACGGCCGACTGGTCAGCGAGCCCGTGGCGCTGCCGCCGGTCCTGCGCCGTTTCCAGTCGGCGCGAGGCATCGACGGATGGCTGCTGCTGGGCACCGACGCGGAGACGATCGCGATTCCGTTCCCGCCGGCGCCCTGAGCCCGGTCGGTGATCACCGGGGCCGCGCCGGGACCCGCCGGGAGACATGCCGGGCGGGGTTGACGCCGGGGCGCCGATCGATCAAACATACGCCCCTCCCGACCCGAACCGACACCCATCGCTCCGGAGCGCCCGCGATGTTTCAGGCTTGCATGACCCTCATGACCGCATCCACCTCCGTGCTCGACGCCCCCGCCGACACGTTCGATCTGCCTGGTATCACCGCCCGCCCGTCCCCGCTCGCATTCGACGAGGACGAGGAGGACGACTTCGACTACGACGACGACGACGACGACGACCTCGACGATGACGACGAGGACGAGGACGACGACGAAGAAGACGACGAAGAAGACGACGACGAAGACGACTTCGACGACGACGAGGACGAGGACGAGGACGACGACGAGGAGGAGGACGAGGACGAAGAGGACTTCGACGACGACGACGAGGAGATCTTCGAGGAGGACGAAGAGGACCTCGACGTCGAGGAGCCGGAACTCGACTGACTCCGGCTCGCACGGCGACTGCGCCGCGTCGCGCCCGGCGCGCGTCCCCGGGGAGGCACGCCGGCGATGGAGGGCCCTGCCGGGACCGCGGCCGCCCCGGCCGCAGGTGATCAGCGTCTACGGCGCAGGCACGCCGGGCCGGGACGTGCATGCAGGATCGGACACGGCCTCGACGGCCACGATCGGCGCGGCGGATGCCGCCTTCGCGATCGAGGCGCGCTTGTTGTCCGTCCGCATGAGTTCCAGCGCCCGACCGTGGATCCCGACCGAGGTCGCCTCCATGGCGCGACAGAGGACCTGGACCGCGGGCCGGTCCTGAAACTCCTCGCGGAGGATCGCCAGTTTCTCCGCCATCGCCGCCCCGTTCTCCCGGAAGAGGCGCCTGTACGCCTCCTTGATCGCCTCGATCTCGTCCGACGCATAGCCGCGGCGCGACATCGCGATGGTGTTGATCGCCCGGACTTCCGCGGGATTGCCCTCGACGATCATGAACGGCGGCACGTCCTTCGTGATACGGGCGAGGCCCCCCACGAACGCGCAGGTACCGACGGTGACGAAGTGATGCAGGCCCGCGCCGCCGCCGATGTTCGCGCCGTCCTCGATCCGGGCATGGCCCGCCGCCATGACCTGGTTCGCAATCACGATGTCATTGCCCACGACGCAGTCGTGGGCAATGTGACACGCGACCATGAGCAGGTTGTTGTCTCCGATGCGGGTCACGCCGCCGCCACCAGGCGTCCCCCGATGGATGGTCACGTGCTCCCTGATCCGGTTCCCGCTGCCGATGATGCAGGTCGTCGGCTCCCCGTTCCACTTGCGATCCTGCGGGTCGGCGCCGATGACGGAGAACGGATAGATCACGTTCCCCTCCCCGATCTCCGTCATCCCCTGCACACAGACGTGACTGTGCAGCACCGTATCGGCCCCGACAGACACCTCCGGGCCGATGATGCAGTACGCGCCGACCTCCGCGTTCCCGGCAAGCCGGGCCGTCGAGTGAACGATCGCTGTCGGATGCACTCTTGCCATGGGCGAACTCCTCGAGCGCCGGCCCCGCGACGGCGGGCTACTCGGCATCCTCCGCGTCAACCATCATGAAGCGGATCTGCGCCTCCGCCGCGAGCTGCGAGCCGACCCACGCACTGCACTTCATCGTGCCCGTACGTGACTTGGTCCGGACGGCCCGCGCCTCCAGGATGAGCTGGTCGCCGGGCGTGACCGGCTTGCGGAGCTTGACCTTGTCCAGGCTGAGCAGCACGGCGATCTTGCCCGTGTGCTCCAGTTTCTGTGCCATGAGCAGTCCACCGAGCTGCGCCATGGCCTCGACGATGAGTACCCCGGGCATGATCGGCGTTCCCGGGTAA
Source organism: Phycisphaeraceae bacterium (assembly GCA_019636755.1). GTDB lineage: Bacteria > Planctomycetota > Phycisphaerae > Phycisphaerales > SM1A02 > JAHBWZ01. The sequence goes on from JAHBWZ010000004.1 coordinate 406,221, forward strand.
TGCCCCGTGAAGAACGGCTCGTTGATCGTGACGTTCTTGACACCGACGGCGCGGTGCTCGCCCTCGATCTCCAGGACGCGATCCACGAGCAGCATCGGGTAGCGATGCGGCATGATCCGCTGGATCGAGCGGATGTCCAGTTCGCGACCGCGCAACGCGCTGCGGCGCCGCGTTGCCTCGATCTGCGTGATGATCCGCAGGGCAAGCCTCCGGTTGAGATCGTGACCGGACTTGTACGCGACGCACCGTCCGTACACGGGACATCCCACGAGGTACAGATCGCCGAGCAGGTCCAGGATCTTGTGCCGGACCGGCTCGTTCTCGAACCGGTAGGCGTTGTCGATCGGCCCGTCCTCGCCGATCACCAGGACGTCCGAAGGCTGGAGATGCCGGCACAGGCCGCGATCCCACAGCGCCTGCGCCTCCTCGCGGAGACTGTACGTCCGCGCACTGGCGATCTCGCGCCGGTACTCGCCGTTGCGGTTCGTGAATGCCTGCGACTGGTGACGGATCCGGTCCGCGTGCGGGCCGTAATCGAGATCGAAGACCAGCTGGAACTCATCGCTCCCGGTCGGGAACACGGCGACCATCGCGTCGCCGTCCTCGACCATGATCGGTTCCGTGATCCTGTGTATGAACCGCGGTTCGTCCAGCTCGATCAGGCCCGCGTTCACGATCGGCTCGACGAACGGGAGCGCCGAGCCGTCGCCGCAGGGGAGTTCCGGACCGTGAATCCGGATGAGCGCATTGTCGATCTGGAGGCCGGCCAGCGCAGACATGCAGTGCTCGACCGTCTCGATCGTGACGCCGCCGGAACACAGCGTCGTCCGGCGCGCCCGCCGGACGACGTTCCGGGCGGACGCGGGAATGCGGACCGGCGGGTCGAGATCGGCCCGCTCGAAGACGATGCCATGACCTGCCGGCGCGGGCTCGATGGAGACCTCCGCCGGCTCGCCGAAGAGAAGACCGCGTCCCGCGACCGTCGCCGGATTCGCAAGCGTCTTCTGGCGGGGCATATCGGTGCCGACGGCGACCGGCTCGTCCATCATCTGAACCATGTTTCCGTACCACGGCTCCTCGCGGAGACTCCGTGCGTCCCGCTACCCCACCGGCCCCGGCGCGGGACCCGCCCCGCCGTCCGCCGCCCCCGGCTCCGGCTGACGCCTTCGCGAAGCAAGGAAAGCTGGCAGTTTACGCACCGCTGCCCAGACCCGCAATGTTTCTTCTGCCGGGCGGCCCGGCAGACCGAGCCACTGCGCGCCCGCCGGCACCGTCCCGATAACCCCCGTCTGGCCACCGATCCGGGCACGGTCGCCGACCACGGCATGGTCCACCATCGCCGTGCCGCCACCGACCTGCACGCCGTCGCCGATCCGGGTCGACCCGCCGATGGCGCACCCGGCGGCGATCACGCACATCCGGCCGATCCGGCAGTTGTGCGCGACCTGGCAGAGGTTGTCGATCCTGGTGCCCGCGCCGATGGTCGTCGCGCCGAACTTCGCCCGGTCCACGCAGGTGTTGGCCCCGATCTCGACATCGTCCTCGATCCGCACGGTCCCGATGTGCGGCACGCGGATGAGCGAACGGCCGTCCGCGGCCGGGATGTATCCGAACCCCTCCGACCCGATGACCGCCCCCGCATGGATGATGCATCCCGCCCCGACCGTCACCCGCTCCCGGAGCACCGCGCCGGCGTGGATCTCCGTCCCGGCGCCGATCCGGACATCCGGGTACACGACGGCCCCCCCGTGGATGACCGCCCCGGCGCCCAGCCGTGCCCGCGCACCGACGATGGCGCGGGGGCCGATCCGGACCTCGCCATCCAGGATCGCGGCGGAACTCACGCTGGCGTCGGGATGCACACCGGGCGGCGGCCGATCGACCTCGGGCGCGAGGGCCTGGAGAACGGGGACCAGGGCGCGGCCCGCGTCGGCCACCTCGACGATCGTCGGCTCGGCCCGTCCGTCCGCCGTCGCGCGGAACGGCGGCAGCGCGATCCCCGCCGAGACCAGCACGACACCGGCGGCCGTCGCCGGGTATCCCGCCGCATGCCGTGCGTCCGCGATGAACGCGAGATCGTCGGCGCCGGCGTCGTCGAGGGTCGCGATCGCCCGGATCCCCCGCGCGGGATCTCCGCAGCGCACCCGGCCGCCGACCATCGCCGCCAGCGCCGCGGCCGTCAGGACGCCCGTCGGCCGGTGGCTGCTCATGGCGCGGCGCGCGCGTTCAGCCGGGCGATGAGTTCGTCGGTCACGTCGATCCGGTCGACCGCGTAGAGGACGCGACGGAGACCGATGTCGCGCATCAGGTCACCGAGTGATGCGACGTCGAAGACATCCTCGCGCGAGTCGTCGAACAGGATGAGTTCGAAGCCGCGCGCCTGCGCGAAGGCCGCAGATTCCTGGCGGATCAGCCGGAAGATCCGCCGGATCGCCTGCGCCTCCGCTTCCATCTCCTTGCGTCCTGAGAACTCCACCTCGGCCCGGAGATCGAACGACTTCTGCATCAGTTCGTTCTCGGCACGGATGAGCGCGGCGGACCCGGCGGGGAGGACGCTGATGTCGCCCTGCAGGCCCTCCAGTTCCGCCTTCTTCGCGTTGATCTTCGATTCGAGTTCAGTCCGCAGTGCCGCCAGGTCCTGCTTCGCCTTCTCGAACGCCGCGATGTTCGTGAACAGCCGGTTGAGATCGACCACACCGACGGCTGTCGGTGAGGCGGGCGGCGCCGATGCCCGACCCGACTGCATCGCGAGTGCGTATCCGAGGGTCAGCGTGCAGCAGCACGCCGCAATGATCGCGAGGGTGCGGTGGCCGAGGCCGGAGTGCATGGGATTCGTGGACATGTGATCCTTCCTTGGGGCGGCGCGCCGTGGAAACCGCCGTGCCGGGCATGCCGCGGTGATCACCGCGTGCGCCGGATCCGAGGTGCTTCCGTGATCAGCGGTTCGCGAACGCGGTGTTCATCCTGTCGATCAGTTCATCCGTCACGTCCGCAGCCGTCCGCGTATGCAGGATCCGCTGCGCGGAGATCTGCTGGACGACCTGTGCCTCGCGCGGCACGTTCGCGTCGCGACGGACCGTGATCTCGCGCTGGCTGTCGTCGGTGATGACGATGTCATAGCCGCGCAGTTCGCACAGCCGCGCCAGTTCCTGCCGGACCGTCCGGTGCAGGTCCTGGAGCACGAGCGACTTCTCCTGGTCGATCCGCTCCCGCATGAACAGGCGGTACTGCTCGAGGCGGATGGCATGCATGTTCGCAACGCTCTCCGCGTCCATGCGGGCGGCATCCTCGCGGGGACGGTCCGACAGGCCGCGCATCTTCTCGATCGCCTGCTCGGCGGCGGTCCGGCGCCGCGTCTCCTCGCCGCGGAGTTCCTCGTCGAGCTGCCGGAGCCGCGCCTCGGCCGCCGCCCGCGCCTCCAGCGCGGCGAGGACACGGGCGAAGTCGACGGTGACCACCACCGGCGCGCGGACCGCGCCCGCCCGGATGGCCGACGCCTGGTGGACGGCCAGTCCGCCGACCAGCAGGGCCGCGGCGAGGATGAGCGACGGGAGGGCGGCTGGAGCTCTGAACTGGGCCATGCGAATCGAGTCCTTCAATCGGCGTACGCGAGGGTGGTGAACCGGGCGAACCGGCCTCTCCGCGCCGAGACGACGGATCCGGGGCCGCGGAACGGACGGAATCTTACCAGCCGCCCGGCGCCGGGAAGCCGCGGCAGGTCCGGGGCATCCGTCACTGCATCCACGCTTCCGCGGCGCCGATTCGGAATGGATACTCGCGCCCTTCCGCCGTCCCAGGATCTCCGCCCGAGTCCGCCCCGCCCACGGGCCCCGGTACCCCGCCCATGCGACAGACTCATGCCGTCACGCTCGCCGTTCTCATCGCGTGCACCGTTGCGCTGCCCTGGACGCGTTCCGCATCCGCAGACCAGGCGAACGCCGCATGGTGGTATCAGCGGGCGATCTCGCGGCTCTCTGCCCTGCCGTCGCAGTCGTTGAGCGACGCGATCGACTGGGCCTCGGACCCGGTCTCTGCGCCCTCACCGGAGATCCGTGAGCTGCTCTCGAGGGCACAGTCGCTGCTCGCCGACTTCCGCCGCGGCACGATGCAGTCGACCAGCGACTTCGGGCTCGACTACAGCCAGGGCTTCGAGATGATGCTTCCGGCCCTGGGACCGCTGCGCCGGATCGCCCACCTCAACCGGATCGACGGCATGGTCGCGCTGCATGACGGCGATCATGCCCGGGCGGTCCGCGCCGCGGAAGGCATGCTGCGGCTCAGCGCCCATCTTCCGGCAGACGAGATCATGATCTCCTCGCTCGTCGGCACTGCGGTCTACACCATGGCAGATGGATTCATCGAGTCGTGTCTCGGGCGGGGCGCGATCTCCGCCGACGACGCGCGCCGGCTGGCCGCCGCCATGGACGGACTGCCCGACCGGGATCCATTCGGCATGGTGGAGTCTCTGGCGCGCGAACAGTCCGTCGCCGTGGACTGGCTGAGCACGCTCCGGGATGCAGACGATGCCTGGTCGGAGCGGATCGCGGAGTTCTTCGCGGGCGAGGATCCGGAGACCGCCGCGGCGCTCGCGTCCATGGACGACGATGCATTCAGCGCGGCCCTCGGCCAGTATGACGCCGCCATGTCGCTCGTCGTCGACGCCTTCAGCATGGAGGATCGCGCGGCGGGCGCCGCCGCACTCGCACCGCTCCTGGCGGAGGTCGAGCGGGGTGAACACGGCCCGCTGGTCCAGCTCTTCATGCCCGCCATCGGCATGCTCCTGTCCAGACTGGAGCAGAACGAGGCCGCGGTGCGCGCGCGCCGTGAGCACCTGATCGCGCTCGCCGACGGCCGCCGCGATCCCCTCGATGAGATCAATGCCGCCGCCGAGTACCTGGAGGCGGGCCGGCTGCTGACCGCCTGCGACGAGGACACGTGGCAGGAACTCATGCAGGACGAGGTGCCGCTCGCATCCGACGAGTCACGACGGGTCTGGACCAGCCTGCACGCGCTGCTCGACGGCGCGTCTCGCCGTCGCCGATGCGACTTCGACGCCATCCTGCGCACGCGTCCGTTCCTGGCCGCCCAGGAGGCCCCTGGGCTCCGCGCCTGCCTGCGTGCACTGCGCGCCGCCGCCGCACGACCGCCTGTCGACGACGGCAGCACCGACGCCGGCACACAGGCGGCAGCACTCGCCGCGGACCTCCACGCGATCGCCCTGCGCATGATCGCGCACCTCTCCGGCGACACCTCGGTCGCAACGGCGCTGGTGGCCTCCGAGGCACTGGACGAGACGCACGCGGCACTCAGCCGGCTCAACGATGCGGGCGCCCTTGATCGCGAAGCGAAGACCGTCCTGGCCGCCGCCCTGCGCCGGATCCCGAGATCGGATCCGTGCGCGCATGTCCGCGCGCTCAAGTCGCTCCGGGATCGACTGGCGATGCGGTCGTCCTGGCTGCGCCGCCCCCACGCGGCGCACGCGGGCGGTGCGCCGGCAATACCGCCGGAAGACGCGCCGCCCGAGATCGGTCCGGACGGCGTGGGGGCGATCGCGTGCCTCTACGACCTGCTCGACGTCGTCGGACCGGCACGAGAGGCGTGCGAAGCCGCGCTCCTGCGCCTGGGCGACCTGCTGGACCAGGACGCGGTGGAGGCACTGGTCCAGATGGTCCGAGGCAGCACCCCCGCCTCCTTCCCGGAATGGACCGCCATGACGAACGCACAGGCGACACCCCCCGCGCGCCTGGAAGGACGCTCCGCCGAGGCCCGCGCCATGCTCCGGCGGATCGCGATCCTGGTGCGCGTCGCAGGCGACGCGGCCGATCACGCGACAGATGACGCGACAGACGGCGCGACGGACGCGCGCGGCGAGGGTGAGGGTCCGGCGGACGGGTGAGACGCGCACCCTGGCCGGATGCGATCCGGCGCGCACGCCGCGCGAGGGGTTCAAGGGGGCCGCAGCCTCCATCGGCGTGCGTCGGTCGAGCAGTCAGCGCTCGACACCCGCGCTGGAGCGGGATCAGCTCACCACGAAGATGATGCAGGGCACGAAGGGGTCGGCTGGGCCGGAACGAGCGGCTCGGAACGACTGCGTTGCACAGACTCAGACTCCGGCGGGTGCGCCGGCATCGCATCGCCATCACCTGCCCGACGACATGAACAGGGCCATGCACCACGACGTGCATGCCTTCAGCCCGGACCAAGCGAGCCCTGACGCAGGCAGATGCACAGGGGACCTCCCGTGATCCCCCTTCCTGCTCTGCGACCTCTGCGTCCTCCTGTGAACCACGCCGCCATGCGGCGCATCAGAACGGCAGCTCCGCGCTGAAGCTGACGATCTGTTTCCGATCCGAGGCCTCAGAACGCAGCGGGAACCCGAAGTCGAACGCGATCGGCACCGGTCCGAGCTGCGGCACATGCAGCCGGATGCCGAATCCGACCGACACGCGGTAGTCGTCCAGCCCCACCCGGTCGGTCACGGTCCCCGAGTCGAGGAACACGACACCGGTCACGGTCTCCTCGAAGAGCGGCACCTCGTACTGCGCCCCCGCGAAGAGGAGCCACTCGCCCCCGACGGTATCCCGGGAGGGCTGCCCGTTGTCCGCGCGCACGCCGACGGGGGCGATCGAGCGGAACTCGAAGCCGCGGAACGTCCGGCCGCCGAGGAAGTACCGCTCGTAGGTCGGCGTCCGTCCGGTGACGCCGAAGATGTGCGCGGCACGCGCGTTGAGCCGGAGGATCGACCGCCGTCCGAGGAAGTCCTCCCGGAGCGTGATGAACGTGGTGCAGTCCACCTCGCCGCGCCAGAAGTCGAAGTCACCGCCGAGGAGTCCCACATTCTCGATCGAGAACTCCACGCGACTGCCGTGGCCGGGCCGCCGGAACGTCGTGACCGTCGAACGGGCCAGCGACAGCCCGACGGAGTAGAGCGAATCGGGACCGGCGTCGAGGAAGAACTCCGTCGGCGCGGAGGGGACGATGTTCCGCAGGCGCACGTTCTCGGCGCGGAGACGTGCCCGCGCCTGCCAGAAGTCACCGAGGGCGCGACCGATCCCGATCGATCCGCTGTGCCTGGACTCGTCGAAGTCCAGGTACTGTCGATCACGCCAGGACCACGCCAGCGCAAGTGAGTAATCGGAGTCCAGCAGGTTGGGCTCCGTGAACGTCATGCCGTAGGAGAAGATCTCGTCTCCGGGCCGGAACGTCGCCGTGAACTTCTGCCCGGCCCCGCGGAAGCCTCGCCCCGTGATGAGATCCTGGAATCGCGAAGGCGGAGAGAAGATGTCGAAGTTGTCCTGTTCCAGCGAGATCTCGCCGAAGACGCCGGAGTCCGACCCGAACGCGACGCCGAAGTTCAGCCGGCCCGTGTTCTTCTCCTTGATCTCCACCAGCACGTCGCGCTGTTCCGGATCATCCGGATCCGGCGGCTGCGCGGTGATCCGGACATCGCCGAAGAGGCGCGTGTTCTCCAGGCGGCGCTGGGACTCCTCGATCTCCCACTGGTCGAGGGGACGTCCCGGACGGAACCGGAGTTCGCGCCGGATCACCTTGTCGCGCGTGATGAAGTTGCCCTTGATCGTGACGATGCCGGTCCGCGCGAACTCGCCCTCGTCGATCTCGAGATGGAGATCGACGAGGGGCTCGGGCCCGGTCCGGATGTCGAAGCGGTCGATGAACGTCTCGCGATACCCCAGCCCCGCGTATGCCTGCTCGATCGTGCGGATCGACCGGCGGATCTTGTCCGCGCTGTAGATGTCGCCCGGCTTCACGTCCATGAGCGCGACGATCTGGTCCTCCGAGAAGACCTGCGTGGGACCGACCTCGCCCGTCATCGTGCGGCGCTGGACCCGGACGGACCGGAGCGTGAACCGCCGGCCCTCAGCGATCAGGAAGCGGACCCGGGCCTCGCGGCTGTCCGGGCTGAGTTCGATCATCCGGTCGACGCGGACCTCCAGGTACCCGCGATCCTTGTAGAAGCGATCGAGCGCCGCCACGTCGTCGGAGAGAACGTCCTCGTCGAGCACGCCGGCCCGCAGCAGGAAGAGGTGCGATCGCGTCCGGACCTCCGCCAGCAGCCGCCGGTACGGGAAACTCCCGGCGCCCTCGAAGACGATCTCCCGGATCCGGACGCGCGGCCCCTCCACGATCCGGAAGATCAGCAGACCACGCTGCGCCAGTTCGGGCTCGTCGATCTCCACGCTGGTGAGGTAGTAGCCCTTCTGCCGGTAGGAACGCTCGATGTCGCGCTTGGCGCGTTCGATGAGAAAGTCGTCGCGCGGACCGCCGGGCACCTGGCGGACGATCGCCCGGATGTCCTGATCGCTGATGGCCTTGTTCCCGGTGGCGTCCACGGCGACGACCGGCGGCTGCGGCGTGACCGTGTAGATCACCAGGACGCTGCCGTCGTCGCGCAGTTCGGCCTCCGCGGTGACATACCTGAACCGGCCGAGCGCGTAGAGCCGGTCCACGTCGCCGCGCAGTACCGCGGTCGCGTACGGCTCTCCGATGGCACAGCGGATGTTGTTGACCACCAGGGCGTCGTCGGCCGCGTCGTGGCCCGTGACGATGACGTCGGACACCGGGCGGTCGGCGAGATCCGGATGCCGCTCGAGGACCTCCTGGGCGACGGCCGCCGTCGTCCATCCCGCGTGCGAGGCGAACAGCAGCGCCAGCAGAATCACGATCCTCGCGCCGAGGGCGCCGCCGGCCACGGGCCGCCCGGCCGGAGCGGCCGGTCGCCGATCGCGGCAGGCGGCGTGAAGTGCGGGCATACGGGCGGGAAGGATACAGGCCGCGCGGACGCGTCACAACCGCGGCCGGCTTCCGCACGGCGTTGACCGGGGACCGCCGCTTCATGTAGTGTCCGGCGCGGATGATCCCGTGCCGGGATCAGGCGACGAGGCCACTCCTGCATGCTCCTCATCGATCTGTCGCGGCGCATCGGCGGCCGTCTTGTCGGAAACGGCGACACGCAGGTGACGGGGTGCGCGCCGATCCAGACGGCCGGCCCGACGGACCTTGCCTTCGTTGCGAACCGGCGATACCTGCGCCATCTCTCCACCACGCGCGCGGGGGCCGTGCTGGTCGGCGAGGACGTCTCCTGTCCGGCCGACCTGCCGCACATCGTCTGCGCTGATCCGTATTTCGCGTTCCGCAACGCGCTGATCGCACTCGTCGGATTCAGGCAGCATCCGGACGCCGGCGACTTCGTGACACCGGAACCGCGCCCGACGACCGGTCCGCTCAGCGCGATCCATCCGCTGGCGACGGTACACGCGACCGCGTCGATCCACCCGTTCGTGACGGTCAGCCGCGGAGCCGCGATCGGAGCCCGCACCGTGCTCTACCCGGGGGTCTTCATCGGCCCGGACGCGGTGATCGGCGCGGACTGCGTGCTCTTCCCCAACGTCACCGTCTACGACGGCTGCCGGCTCGGCGATCGCGTCACGCTGCACGCGGGAACCGTCATCGGCCAGGACGGGTTCGGCTACGCGACGCACGCCGGTGCGCACCACAAGATCCCGCAGAGCGGCACCGTCGTGGTGGAGGACGACGTGGAGATGGGCGCCGGATGCGCGGTCGAGCGCGCCGCGATCGGCGAGACGCGGATCGGCGCCGGCACCAAGTTCGCAGACCTGATCTCGATCGGACACGGCACGACGATCGGCCGGCACTGCCTGCTCGTCTCGCTGGTCGGCATCTCCGGCTCGGTGGAGATCGGCAACTACGTCGTCCTGGGGGGCCAGGTCGGCGTCACCGGCCATCTCCGGATCGGGGACGGGGTGCAGGCGGCGGGCCGGTCCGCCATCGCGACGGACATCGAACCCGGACGCAAGGTCGGCGGCGCCCCGGCCATCGACCTGGACCAGTCCAAGCGCAACCTGCTTGCCGCCCGCGACCTCTACGGGCTTGCGAAGCGTGTGCGGCAGCTCGAGCGCCGCATCGAACGCGCCGGACTCGCCGGCGCCGATGGCACGATCGACGACGCCGGCGAGCCCGGTGGCGATGCACCGACAGGATCCGCGGGATCCGCCGCCAGGGACTGAGTCCGGCGCGCGACCACCGCCCGGTGCCACTCGCTCGAAAGCGCCCGCGGCACCGGGCGGTGCAGATCCGGCCATCGCGCCGGGCAGGGCCCGGCCCGCGCCGTCCGCCGGGAATCAGAGCAGCGCGCCGACGAGCAAGCCGAGCGCCAGGGCTGCGAACGCCAGCCGCATGAGCGACTCCTCCGCGCTCCGGCCGGCCCGGCCGACGGTCCCGCAGCCCACCGGACCCGACTTCAACTCCGGCCCTGCTCCTGTGACGCGTCCGCTCGTGTTCCGCATGCCCTCTCCTCCTCCGAGTGAGGACGAATGGTCGAATGCAGCCCGGCCGGACACCAGCCTCGACGCGCCGGCCGGACCCCGGTCCGGCGCCCTGGCGCGGCTGGGCAGACGGGATCACGGCCTGGTGCCCGTGACGGCGCCTCCGCAGCGTCCTTCCCGGACGCCTCCGACGGGCGCGGGCGGCGTCCCGCGGACCGCGATGCGTTCACGCGGCGCCTCGACCGGGCGCCGCCCGGCGCCGGCGGCCGTCCGATACCCTTGACCGTCATGACGACCGACGCCTCTGCCACGCCCGCCGCCGCCGCCGCCGCGACCTCCGCGCCCCTGCTCGAAACGCCGCTGCACGATCTGCACGTCGACCTCGGCGCGAAGATGGTGGACTTCACCGGCTGGCACATGCCGCTCCACTACGGCTCGATCGTCGATGAGCACCACCAGATCCGGCAGCGCGGCGGGTTCTTCGACGTCTCGCACATGGGCCGGTTTGAGTTCAGCGGACGCGACGCCGCGCGCTTCCTCGAGCGCGTCTGCACACGCGCCATCCACGACATGCAGCCCGGGCAGGCCCGGTATTCGCTCGTCTGCAATGAACAGGGCGGCTGCCGCGACGACGTCCTGGTCTATCGCATCGCCGAGGCCGAGTTCCTGATGGTCTGCAACGCGGCGAACCGCGCGAAACTGATCGAGCACTTCGCCGCCGTCCGCGAAGGCATGGTCTTCCGGTTCGAGGACATCACGATGCGCACCGCCATGGTCGCGGTGCAGGGACCGCAGGTGATGGATCTCATCCGGCGCCATTCGACGGAGATTCCCTCGCTCAAGCGCTATCGCTTCTGCCGGAAGAACCTGCTCGGACTGGAGATGACGATCTCCCGCACCGGCTACACGGGCGAGGACGGCGTGGAGATCATCTTCCCGACCGGGAACGCCATCGCGCGCACCGTGCTGCGGCGCGGCATGTCGGAACTGGCGCAGCTGGGCGAGGCGATGAAGCCCGCGGGGCTGGGCGCCCGTGACAGCCTTCGACTGGAGGCATCCATGGCGCTGTACGGCCACGAGATCACCGAGGACATCGATCCGCTCTCGGCGTGCCTGGACTTCGCCGTCACGCTGACCAAGGGCGACGGCGACGGCGCCCCGGTCCGGTTCATCGGACAGGATGCACTGGAGCGGATCCGCCGCGACGGCCTCCGCCGCCGCCTGGTCGGACTTGAACTGGACGGTCGGCGCGCCGCCCGCCAGGGCATGGCGATCATCCGACCCGGCGGAAACGACCATGCCGGCATCATCACGAGCGGATGCCTCAGCCCGACGCTCGATCGGTCGATCGCCATGGGCTTCATCGATGTCGCGCTCAGCGAGCCCGGCACACCGGTCTCCATCGATCTCGGGCGCCGCCAGGAGTCCGCGCGCGTGGTGACGATGCCGTTCTACAGGGCGGGCGCGAGGGCATAGCACGGCGGGCCGCCCGGCGCGCCCGCTGCGGCGGCGGCATGCCGCGCGGCCGACGCGCACGGGGCGCACGGTCGCGCTCAGATGGCCGGCGGCACCGGGGGCTCGGTCCCGGGCCTTGCGGTCCCGGACCCGTTCGTGTCGACCGCGCCGTTCTCCACCTTGCGCGGGCGGCGACGCGACCGTCGCTTCGGCGCCGCGGCGCCTGCGGATTCCTTCGCCGCGGCGGCGTCCCGGAATCGAAGCGGGCGGCGCGAGGGTTCGCCCATCAGGTGGGCCTGGAGGCGCTTCAGTGCATCGACCTCGATCTGCCGGACGCGCTCCCGGGTCAGCCCGACTTCGCGCCCGATCTCCTTGAGCGTCAGAGGCTCCTGGCCTTCCAGTCCGAAGCGCAGCCGAAGCACGCGCGCATCTCGTTCGTCGATCGCGTCGAGCAGTTCGACGATCGTGTCGAACTCCTCGCGCGTCGCCACGGTCTCCTCGGGCCGATCCTGCTGGGTATCGGCGAAGAGTTCGCTGAGATCGACGGTGCGGCCGTCCTTGTCCACCGGCCCCTGCCCGGTCGAGTGGAATGCCTTCATCGCGCGCCGGATGATCTGCATCTTCTTGTGCGAGACGCCCATCTGTTTCGCCAGTTCCGTCATCGTCGGCGGCCGGCCGTGCTCCTCCTCCAGGCGACGCGAGCACTCCTTCCAGCGGGCGATCAGTTCCACCATGTACGCCGGGATGTGGATCGGCTGCACGGCGTTGATCAGCGTCCGCTTGATCGCCTGCTTGATCCACCACGAGGCATACGTGGAGAACCGGGCCCCCTGCGCCGGATCGAAGCCCTCGACCGCCCGGATGAGACCGATGTTGCCTTCTTCGATCAGATCGGCGAGCGGCAGGCCGCGGTGGACGTAGTTCTTGCTGATGGAGACGACGAGCCTGAGGTTCGCCTTGATCATCCGCTCCTTCGAGGCCTGGCAGCACTCGTTGATGATGCGCCAGCCCAGCTCACGCTCCTCGGTCGCCGTCAGCAGACTCACTTCGTTGATCTGCCGAAGGTAGACGTGAAGGTCGCTCTGGAACGTCGATCGCGACATGAAGGCTCCGTGGGGTCTCGGGCACCTTCGTGCCCGCGTCGATCGTATGTCGACGATGCAGCACGCTCCTTGGTGCCGCGGGAGAGATGGGACTTCGCGCTATTCGCCGTCGATTCGATCCGGGATGCAGACGAGTGGGGCCCGCACGCGCCCCCGCACGCACCGACGGGACCGGTCGGACGTCCATGGACGCACACCCGGATCGCCTCTCCGCACTCCGGCGCGGAAGAGGATACCCGACGGTCGAGGTTCTCGGAACGTGATGCAAATCAGTCCAGACACGCGAGTTGCGTCGGATCGAACCGGTCCTCGCTGAAGCGTCGGCGTCCATCCCCGGCTCGGTGCCCCCGGATCGGCCCGCGTACCCGGCGGCGTCTTCCAGCGACCCGCCCACGCCGGCGTGTTCCCGGTCCCGCGCCGGCTCCGGCGGCGGCGCTCCGCACTGTCGCGCGGACGCGCGCGATCACCGCTCACGCCGCCCGGCCCAACCATCCGATGGTCCCGCAGCGGACGCCGATCCCCGCCCACCGCACGACGCCGACATGGACAGTTTCGACCTGACACCCATCCTCGCCGCCTGGCCGCACGATCCCGGACGGCTGAGCGTCCGCCGGTTCCCGGGCCTCGACGGACGGGAGAAACTCCAGATCCGGCTGGAACTGGGCATCATCCAGATGGATGCCCAGGGGCGCCCGGACGGAGCACCATCGCTGCTCGATCTCCATGAGGCACAACTGGACCGGTACGTCCGGACGGGCGGCCAGCCGACCGCGTTCGTCCTCTCCCCGGACGAGTGCCGCGCCCTCCGGGACGAGGCGGCGCAGTATCACCACCGAGCGACGGCGTACTTCTCGCTGAGCGACTTCCCCGCCGTCGTCCGGGACTGCCGGCGCAGCCTGGCGCTGTTCGATCTCTGCCGGATGCACGCGTCGGAAGAAGCGGATCAGACCGCGCTGGAGCGGTTCCGTCCGCAGGTGATCATGATGCGGACCCGGGCGGAAGCGGAGGCGGCCATGCAGGCGGGTGTCCCGCGCGATGCACTCGCGGCGCTGGATGCCGGCATCTCCGAGATCCAGCGGCACCTGCACGAGGCCGGGGAGCCGGGCAGCGCGGAGCACTCCAATGAACTCGCGCTCCTCTCCAGCATGCGCGAAGTCCTGATGCCGCGCCTTCCTGCCAGCCAGCGCAGCGAACTGGAGGCACGGCTGCGCGCGGCGATCGCCGCGGAGAACTACGAACTGGCGGCGATCCTGCGGGATGAGATCCGCCAGTTGCGGGGATAGCCGCATGCACCCGGTGGACGAGATGGATCCCCCGGAAGTCCGGGCGCACGACCGGATGCCGCCACCGTGACCGCGGTGGTCACGACGCTCCTGCCGTGGAGAACCACGCACGTTCCCGCAGACCGGCACCGACCCGCCGCCGCCGATCCTGCGTTCGCGTGCGCGTGCGAGCGCATGTACCCGTTCGAGCACGGGCAGAATCGCGCGCAGCGCGGCCGTTTCGTCGGTCGAGCAGTCAACGCTTGCTGCTCGCGCTGGAGCCGGACCGGTTCACCGCGAAGAACACGAGGGTCACGAAGGGGTCACGGGGCAGGAACGGTCGGGATCCTGCTCGATTGGCACGCGCGCGCTCATTCGAGACACGGTACTGATGCCCCAGGATGGCATGAACCTCGATGACGCTTCCGATCTCACCTTGACTCGATCTGATCTGCCCTGCTCTGCTCTGCGCCCTCTGTGCCCTCTCTGTCAATTCTTCCGTATGCAGCGAATGCGCGCACGCCGAGGACGGCGATTCATGCACGCCTTCGTGTCCTTCGTGCTCTTCGTGGTGAACTCATCTGCGTTCGGAGAGAGGCCCCCGGAGTGGACGGCGCGACTGACCGTGGCGCCGTCGGGACCATGGGCGCGCCTCCGGCTCCGAAGGAGCCGCGGTCGGTAGCCACGAGTGCAGCGCAGCGGAACTCGTGGAGGGCGTCCGATCGCACGGACTCGACCGCATGGTTCCTGTCTGCGACCTGGAAGCGCCCGCCGAACGACTGCCGATTCACCGCGACGGCCGGCCCGCGTGCCACTTCTCGATCCCCCGGCATGCGGCGGACACGCACTCGCTTCTCGAGGCAGCGGCCGCCGCGTGCGAGAGCCCGTCCGTTACC
>JAHBWZ010000005.1 GCA_019636755.1 Phycisphaeraceae bacterium
ACTGGAAGGGACGCACTGGCCGTCGTATTTCGCCACGCCGGGTATACCCATGGAGGAACCGGTGCCCGTCGAAGTGATCCTCGCCCGGCAGGAGGAGGCGGCGCGCCGCCGGGCGATCGAAGCGGCCGAGGACGCCGCCGTGGACCTGGAGCCGTAGGAGGCCGTGGCGCGGGTGCCGGATCCTGGCGCGGTGCACGGCCGACGGCTGCACGGCAACGCTCCACAGGCCGAAGGTCGCCGCGGTGACGGCCTCGATCGCGCGGCGGTCGACGACATGTCCGTCGGACACGCCCTTCGCGGGACCCGGTGCAGATTCCTCTGGTGGGTTCGCGACGGCTTCGAGATCTTCTGCACGCGCCTGGGACGCGGCGTCGTCCAGGCGCCGGCCGGGGAGTCACACTGCGGGACCTGAATCAACGGAGCGCGCGGTCATCCCGGACCGCGCGTCGAGATCAGGTCCAGTTCGCCAGCAGGATCAGCAGATCGCCGGTGTCCACCGCGCCGTCGTCATTCAGGTCTGCGTCGCATCCGGGGCACGGTCCCCAGTTGGCGAGGAGTGCGATCAGGTCGGCGCTGCTCACCGCGCCGTCACCGTCGAGGTCGCCGGTCACGGTGACAGGGGTGAGCAGGAGGATCCCTGCCTGGCTGGTGGCCGGATTCGTCGCGCTCACCACGATCCGGCGCGCGTTGTTGATCGCGAGCGACGCGAAGGTCATGGGATACCAGTGGCCCGATTCGGCCACGATCAGGTCCTCGATGAGGTATGTGCCGAGTCCCTCGAACCGGACGTAGGACGCCAGCTGGATCTGCATCACCATGTCGCCGAGGTCGTTGATGTCCACGGCGCCGTTGTACGGTCCACAACTGCTGTAGATCTCCCAGCCGGTCTCATCGGTGAAGCGGGCCGCCTGGCGGTCGCAGGACGTGCTCGTGGTCAGGATCACCAGGCCCGCCACCTGCCCCGACTCGTTGATGGCGGCGGCGGTCGAGGCCAGGTAGCCCGGCCCCGGGATCCCGAGATCCTCGACCTTCATCGTGTCAAGGTCGAGCTTCCTGCTGGTGAAGGAGTGATCCACGAGCACGCGCTGCTCGTTGATGTCCCACGGGTCGAAGACGCCGGTGAACGAGAGGTCCTGGACGCCGCCGGGTGCCGTGAACAGCACCGGGGAGCGGTAGTTGCTGTCGGCGGAAAACCCGATGATGTCGCCGAGGTTGTTGATCGCCGTGGCGTTGCTTCGCACGTGTCCGGGCAGGGTTCCCAGGACCTGGATCGTGTAGCCGCCGGCGCCGTCGGGAAACCAGGCCGCGGCCTTGCCGTTGAACTCTGGCGAAATGCCGGGCCCGACGGCGCCCACGATCACGCCAAGGTCGTTGATGTCCGTTGCCCAGCTGCTCGAGTATCCAGGCGGCAGGGGCAGGAGCACCGCCATCGCCCCGGCGCGCGAGACCCATGCCCGCATCGGGGAGAGTCGCGAGCCCACCACATCGCCGCCCCCGTTCATCGCCGCGGCGGAAATGTCGGTGCTGATGAGTTGCGCCGTGTACCGGGGCGGCGACGCCTGAGCGGCTGCGGCAATACCTGTCAGCGCCAGCAGCGCCGCGGCGCCGTGGGAGCGCGCCCTGCGGGAGCGTCTGGTCGGGGTGCCGGTGCGCGTCGCTGAAGTCGTGGGTCGTGCGGACCGTCGGATCATCGATGTCATGGGTCTCTCCTCCGGCGCGACGTGTACGTCGCGCCGGCTGCAGCCAGGAGTATAGGACACGAGGGTCCAGTTTTCCGGGACCGTCGGTCGGCCTCGCGGGGTTCTGACACCGCCCCCGGGGGATCTCGTGCATCGCGTTCCGCCCGCGCGGGCGCGCCGCCGTGGCCCGGCCGGACGCCGTTTCGCCCGTTCCCGGCCACATCCAGCGATGGATCGCGGTCTGCGACCCGGCGAGCAGATCCGGCCCGGTACCCCGCCGTCAGCGGCCGCGCGGTGTGCCCGCGCGGAATGGCCAGCCATGCAGCGACCGTGCACAGTCCGCCCGCGCGAAGAGCGCTCTGGACGCCGCCTCCGCGCGCACCACGCACGCGCCGTACAGCAGGAACCCCGCCACCATGAGCGCCGCGGCGGCGGGGGTGTGCCAGTCGCGCCGTCCCCCAAGGAGCTGGTCGAAGGCCACCCAGTCCCAGAGGACGTGCAGCACCACGGCGGCGCCGAGCGACAGGACGGCCGCCGGCAGCGCCCGGGCACCGCGCACGCGCACGAACCCCAGGCCCGCGGTGGCGATCCCGCCGAGGACGAGATGACCGGCGAGGCGCACGTACTCGGTCCCCGGCAGGAGCATGCCGGACACCGCGTCGCCGCGCACGAACGAGATCGACTCCTCGACCGCCATGCCGAGGCCGGCGATCGAGCCGTACACGATCCCGTCCATCGGGTCGTTGAAGTGGCGAGGGACGAGGACCGCGATCACGCAGACCAGCATGAAGCGCGCCGATTCCTCCTGGACGCCGGCGACGATCGCGATGAGCCACGCCGGCCAGGGCGGCTGCGGGTGGAGGAAGCGCAGCGTCGCGGACTCGACGGGGCCGAGCAGCGCCATCGCGCCGAACGCGACCGCGGCGGTCAGCAGCAGCATCCACCACGGCTCGCGCTCGTGCAGGTCGTACCGGAGCACCAGCAGCGCCGCGCCGAGCGCGCAGGCGAGCAGCGTGATCAGCAGGAGCGGCGGCATCGCGCGACGGGGGCCGGCGGCATGGGCATGATCCGGCGCTCAGGCCACCCGCGGCAGCCACGCCGCCAGCAGGGCGATCGCCGCCTCCACGTCCGTCCGATCCACCATCTCCGTCACCGTGTGGATGTAGCGCGTGCCGACGACCACCGCCGCACAGCGCGCGCCGGCGCCCGCGCGCTGGATGGCGGCCCCGTCCTGCCCGCCGCGCGGCAGGATGCAGCGCTGGACGGGAATCGCGTGGCTCTCCGCCAGGTCGACGAGTTCGCGGCTCAGCGCCGCATCCGCGATCATCGAGCCGTCCTGCAGCATGATGCCGACGCCGTCGCCCTGCTTCGTGACGCGCATCGTGTCGGGTACGCCCGGGGTATCGACGGCGAGCGTCGTATCGAGCCCGATCCCGATGTCCGCCTCCACCTGGTTCGCAGCGGTGATCGCCCCGCGCAGACCGACCTCTTCCTGCACGGTGAAGGCCACCACGATCTCCGCGGCATGATCCGGTCCGATGCCCGGCTTCCGGCTCTTCGATTTCTTCCCGCCCGATGCGCCCGCGGCACCGCTGACGCCCGCGATCGCACGCAGGGCCTCGATCGCGATGAAGCACGCGAGTCGATTGTCGAGCGCCTTCGAGACGATCCGGTTCGGCAGTTCCAGGAACGGCTCGTCGAGCACCACCGGGTCACCGATGCGCACATCGCGCTGGATCGTCGTGAGATCCATGCCGAGATCGATGAAGAATTCCTCGATCTCGGGGACCTTCTTGCGATCCTCGGCGGACGCGATGTGCACCGGCTTGCCGCCGGGGTTCATGACGCCCGGGTAGTCGCCGTTCGCGGTCAGCACGGTCACGCGCCGCGCGAAGAGATTGCGCGTGTCGAACCCCCCGGCGGGATTGATCCAGAGGAATCCCTTCTCATCGATGTGCCGGACGTAGAAGCCGATCTCGTCCATGTGCGCCGCGATGAGGACGCGCACCGGCTTCTGTCCGCGCTTCGGGGCGATCGTCGGTCGGCGCGTGCAGATCAGCGAGCCCAGCGCGTCGGTGCGGATCTCGTCGAAGAGGTCGGCGACGACCTCCTCGATCACCGCGCGGACGCGTTCCTCGCGTCCGGGAATGCCGGGCGTTTCGCAGAGTCGCCTGAGGAGCGGGGTATCCATGGTCGGGGGTTCCGAAGCGTTCGTCTGACGGGCGTCGTGGAGGTGGGAATCCGGCGCGATTGCGATCCGGCGCAGGACCGGCCATGCTACGGGATACGGGCGCCGTCCGGGGGGCGGCGTCCGATCTTCCGGGATCGATGCGCCGTGCTCCCGGTGCGCCGGCGCGGCTACCGTGGTCCCCGCCCTCCGCACGGCCCGGCCGAGCGGGCGTACCGCGGATCACGGGCACCCGACCAGACGCACACCATGACGTCAGCATCCATCATCGAGTCGCCGCTCATCGACCGCCACGACGCGTGGTGCGCACGTCGTGCCGAGGCGCTGCGCGCCGCGATCGGATCCTCCGCCGACTTCGACACGGTCCCGCCCGCGATGCAGTACCTGCCGTTCGGCGCGGGCGAGGCAGGGGCGGTCACGTGCGAGATTCCCGCCGCCTACGGCGAGGTGGCGCTGGAGTACGGCGCCCTGCGGCGGGCCGCGGGCGTGATCGATCAGCCGCAGCGGACCGTGCTCCGCGTGACCGGCGCCGATCGCCTGGACCTGCTCGATCGACTCCTGACCCAGTCCATCCGGACGTTGACGCCGGGGTCGCTGACGCAGGCATTCCTGGTCGAGCGGACGGGGCGCATCGTCTCGGACCTGCTGATCGTCGAACTCGGCGAGGACACGTGGATCGACCTGCTGCGCGCCGACGTCGAACCGGTGACGGCGGCCCTGGACCGCTTCATCTTCGCCGAGGATGTCCGCGTCGAGGACCGCAGCGCCGACGTGCATCGCATCGCGCTGCACGGGCGGTACGCCGATCGGGCGCTCGCGTCGCTGACCGGCGGCGCGGCCGCGGTCCCGGACGACCGTCATGCCGCGCGGATCGTCGTGGCCGGCACCGAGGTGATCCTGTTCCGCAACGACAGCATCGGCGAGCCCTCCTTCGAATGCATCGTGACGCGCGACCGCGCCGGCGCGGTCTGGGATGCGCTGCTCGCGGCGCCGATCCCGGTGCGCGACCGCGTCCGGTGTCCGCGTCCGGTCGGGTGGTTCGCGTGGAACGTCGCGCGGGTCGAGGCGGGCACGCCGCTCTTCCGCGTGGACTTCGGCCCGACGAACGTGCCGCACGAAACCGGCGTGGTTCCGAGCCGCGTCTCCTTCCGCAAGGGCTGCTACCCAGGCCAGGAGATCGTCGCCCGGATGGAGTCGCGCGGAAAGTCGGCGCGCCTGCTCACGGGCGTCCTGTTCGACGGCGGCGCCGCGCCGCTCGCCGGTGCGCACGTGAACGCGGTCAGCGCGGACACGGCCGGCGGGCGCGGTGAGGATGCCGGGACGCTGGCATCGCCCATCGGCGTGATCACGAGCGCGGTGCCCGCGCCGGCCCGCGGCCTGGCGCCGATCGGGTTCGCGATGGTGCAGTCGGCGCACGCGGCGCCGGGGTCGCGGGTCGTCGTCCACGCGGAGGGTGAACCGATCACCGGGACGCTGGTGCCGGTCGGGCCGCTGGCCGCCGTCGGAGCGGACCTCCCCGGCGCCCCGTCCCTCGACGACCTTCCGGATGCCGCGGCGGGCGGGGGGACGGCGCCGTGAGTGCACCGCCGCCGGCGCCGTCGAGCGACCTCTTTGCCGTGACGCCGACCGAGGTCTTCTTCCTCGTCATCGGCGGCGTGCTCACGCTGATCGTGCTCGCGATCTTCGGCGCCATCATCGTGATGGTCCGGCGCGAGGACCGCGCCGGCCGATCCGCGCGCCGCGCGCCGGCGGGCGAGGGGACATCGTCCGGATCACGGGGCTGAGCCGGCGGGGCGGGCGGCCGCGCGCGAAGGCGACGAGCACGCCGGCCGGGCGCCGGCCGGGCAGATCATGCGGCGCTGCTCCTGCGGTCGCGGGTCGCCGCCTCCGGCAGGGCGTCCCCGGGGCGCAGGTCCGCGGCCAGGTCCGTGCCGGCCGCGTCGAGCGTCCAGGCGCGGGCAGGGTGCGCCGCCATCGTCCAGCCGGCGGCGCGGCGCACCAGTCGGACGAAGTGCAGCTCGGTGTCGTCCAGGACCGCGGCGAACGGCCGGCCGGGAAAGCCGAAGGCGCCGGTGTTGATGATCCACCGTCCGCCGACCTGCGCGCAGTGCGGTCGATGGGTGTGTCCCACGATGACGAACCGCGCCTGCGGTGCGAAGCGGTCGGCGAAGGCGTCGGCCAGGCGCGGATTGCGATGCCACGCGGCCAGGACGTGCAGCGCAAGCCACGGTCGGCGGAGAAGCGCCAGCAGCGGCCTGCCTCCCTCCGCCCCGGGTGCATGATCCTCGGACGCGCTCCACTCCGCGTACGCCGCGTGCTGGCTGATGGCGAGTCGTGTCTCCAGGTCGCCGCGCTCCGCGGGTGTGAGCCGCGCCAGCGCGGCATCGTGCGTGCGGCGCATGCGCGGCGCCGCCGGGCTCCACGGCGCGATCGCGGGATGAAAGGCATCGCCGTGGGTGACCAGCACCTGCCCGTCGCGCAGCAGCAGGAAGCGGTGGTCGGAGAGGAACGGATCGTGATTGCCCGAGAGCAGGCGGAGTTCGATGTTCCGCGCATAGCAGAGATCGAAGAGGGCCAGCGTCTCGCGCGCGGCCGCCGCGCGATGGCGCGGGTGGTGAACCTCCGCGAGATCGCCGTTGATGACCAGCGTGGCGGCGCGATCGAGCAGCGGCGCGAGATCGGCGGCCGTGCCCGCGGAGCCGCGACGGGCGCCCAGGTGGAGGTCGGAGAGGATGACGATGGGCAGGCGCACCGGCGGCAGGTACTCCCGGGGCGCGCGTCGCGCCGGAAGTGCATCGACCGCTCCGGCGGCCGCCTGAACCGTCGGCGAGGCGAATGCGCGGTCGACCGGGGAATAGCCAGCCCGGGCGTGACCCTTACCGCCGCGCGGGGGAGGTGTCCCCCGCGCGGCGGCACTGAGGAGGGGATTGGCGCCCGGGTTACCCGGGCGCCGAGGGTCGTCGACGGCGCCGGCGACGGGCGGCACCCAGGCCGGCCAGCAGGAGCACGAGTCCCGGCGGCGCGGGAACGGCGCCCATCCGGACGGGTGCCGTCGGCGCCCCGGGAAGCGCGACCCCGCCCATGAGCGCGTCGAGCACGACCGGGCCGCCCATGCCGGCCAGCTGCGGGTCGGACGCGATGGGTGGCGGGGGCTCGATGTCGCGCCCGGGCCCGATGCCGGGCGGCGGCAGGATGACCGGCGCCTGTCCGGGCGGGGGCGCCTCCTCGTCCTGGTTCGTGTGGGCCGTCCGTGCCGCCCAGTCGATGCGGTCCTGGTTGGTGTGGAAGTCGCGCACGAGCGCGGGCAGGTGCCCGGGGGTGCGCGGCGGGTCCGCCGCGATCGCGCTGCCGACGGGCGCGACGGCCGCCGGCAGGATCGCGAGGCAGAACGCCCGCGCGCTGACGATGGATCGGATCTTCATGGCAACGCTCCTGGGGTGAACCCTCCCTTGCTCAACTCTCGGCCACCAGCCGTGCCGAGCGCAGGATGTGCCAGCCGGTCTCGCGGAATGCAGGAAAACGGGCCATCGTGCCGGTGATGACGCGGATGTCCTCCTTGTCGACGGTGTGCGGGATCTGGAAACCCGTGCACCCGACTGCGCGCTCCCAGCGCGTGTGCTCCATCGTGAAGACGCGCTCGCGGATCGTCCACGAGTCGAGCGCTTCCGCGATCTCGTCGGCCTTGTTCGTGAAGATCGCCATCAGGTGCTGCAGTTCCTGTTCGTCATTGATCGAGCGCAGGATGACGTTGCACGCGAAGATGCACCACCATCCCCAGCTCTCCAGCCAGTCGCCGGGTCGCGCCTCCGCGATGTCCGCGTCGAGTCCGCGCCGGAACGCCTCGACGGCAGCCCCGGGCGTGCGAAGGCCCAGCGTGACATCGACCTCGATGCGGCCCCCGCGGCACGTGTTGGCGATGCCGGCGAACGAGGCGTCGCCTGTCTCCCGCTCGATGTCCAGGTAGAGCTGCTCCGCGAGCGAGAGATCCTGCTGCGCCAGGCGGGCGAAGTGAACGGCGCGGTCGTGCTCGTTGCCCAGGAGGCGTCGATGCGCGTGGCCGCGGACGTAGTGGGCGAACGCCTGCGAACGGCGGTCCCGCGGTGATTCCGGCGGGTTGTGCCGGTACCACTCGATGAGATCACCGGCGATGGACTTCGCCTCGACGAGCGACCAGAGCGTGTAGTACGCGTTGGCGAGATTCGACTGGAGCATGCGCCGGAGTTCACCGCCCACGCCCGGTTCCTGGAGGCCCCGCTGGACGGCGCGCAGACTGTTCTGGAAACGCCCCATGCCGTCCCAGCCGCCCGCCTCCCGGTTGCAGGCGCGGGCACGCTCGTCCGGCGTCTGCGCGATCCCGTAGGCGGTCTCCGCCAGCTTCGTCATCAGCATGTACTGGCCGCTGCGGTGCGCATCCCGCGCCTGCTGGTCCAGTCCGGCGAAGTCGTGCGAACGCTGCTCCGCGGTTTCCTCGGCCGCTTCCTCGCGTGACCAGAAGAAGCCGACCACGTCCTCCACGCTCCAGTCGAGCACGGCCGCCAGGTCGACGACCAGGTCGAGCTTCGGAATGCCGCTTCCCGGGATGAGCTTGGTCGGATCCCGCCCGAGGGCGCGGGCAAGTTCGCGCCGGCTCCAGCCCCGGTAGTTCTGCGCGAGTTCCAGCAGGTGCGCAAGGCGCCGCCGTCGGCGTTCGACTGGTGTCATGTCCTTCTCCTTCCGAACGGTTCTCCTCACGTCATGCACGCGACGGATGCATGCATGACGTGCCTTCGGGGCCGTTCGCGTCGACTCGCCGCCCCTCGGATCTCGAGCGGCGCGCGTCCCGGGTCCCCTCCGCCGCCCCGAACGCGGGCGACGCGAGTCAACGTAAGCGGCTGTTATCGGAACGCAAGTCACGCCTCACACTTTTTCTGAATGCATTTGCGTCGCGATCCGCGGCGGTGCGGCCTTTCCGCCGCGCGAACCGGCGTCCCGCGCCTCGGCCCGTCCTGCCCTGCCTGCGCAGGGTCCGCGCCGGCCGGGCCTCGGCGAGCCGCCGGATGGCCCTGCGCGCCCCCGGGACGCGGGTTCCGCGCGCCGGACCGCCGGGGCCGGCGGACGGCCGGGGGATCCCGCGAGGTGCGGCGTTCCCGCCGCGGGTCGGGTCCCGGCGTGGGAGATCGCGCCGGGAGGTGTGTGTGATCCGTGCTGCGGAGGCAGGCCGGCGTGCCGGGCGACCCGGTGCCAGCGCCCTGTCACCAGGGACCGCGCCATCGCCGTGGCGACGCCGCCGCGGCGGTTGACACGATGATCGGGTTCTGTCATCCTGACAAACACCGAACAGATCGGGGCCGGCGCGGTTCGGCCCCCAGGTCGGAACACGCCCAGGGACGCCGGTAGCATGAGCACCCTCACGAACGGACTCGCGAAGGACCACACCAGAAGCGCCTCGGCCGCGATGAACGGCCGAGGCAGGGAGCAGACAGCCATGACTCAGGCGACGGGACAGTCGGGAGCCGCGATCGGCCGCGCCTCCGGCAGCGCAGGTGGAAGGGCGGGCACCGACCTGGATGACCGCGGTCGGCTGCAGGCGCTGGAGCGGGCGCTGGGACAGATCGAGAAGTCCTTCGGGAAGGGCTCGATCATGCGCCTCGATTCCACGGCGGAGATGGCGATCAACGGGATCTCGACCGGGGCGCTCAGCCTGGACCTGGCGCTCGGCGGGCGCGGCGTGCCGCGCGGTCGCGTGGTGGAGATGTTCGGGCCGGAGTCCTCCGGCAAGACCACGCTCGCGCTGAGCGTGATCGCCGAGGCGCAGCGCGCGGGCGGCGTGGCGGCGTTCATCGACGCGGAACACGCGCTGGACCCGACGTGGGCGAAGCGCATCGGGGTGGATGTCGATGAACTGCTGGTCTCGCAGCCGGACACGGGCGAGCAGGCGCTGGAGATCTGCGAGTTGCTCGTGCGCTCCAACGCGGTCGACGTCATCGTCGTGGACTCCGTCGCGGCGCTCATTCCGCGGGCCGAGATCGAGGGTGAGATGGGAGACTCGCACGTCGGTCTGCAGGCGCGGCTCATGTCCCAGGCGCTGCGGAAGCTCACGGGCGCCATCTCGAAGAGCGACTGCGTGGTGATCTTCATCAACCAGCTCCGGGAGAAGATCGGGGTCATGTTCGGCAGTCCGGAGACGACGCCGGGCGGGCGTGCGCTGAAGTTCTACGCCTCGGTACGGATCGACATCCGGCGCATCGGCTCGATCAAGGAAGGGGAGCGGGCGACCGGCAACCGGACGCGCGCCCGGGTGGTCAAGAACAAGATCGCGCCGCCGTTCCGCGAGGCGGAGTTCGACATCATGTTCGACGAGGGCATCAGCCGGACCGGAGACCTGGTCGACCTGGCGGTGGAGGACACTGTCATCCAGAAGAGCGGTGCGTGGTTCTCCTACGGCGACATCCGGATCGGGCAGGGGCGTGAGAACGCGAAGCAGTTCCTGCGCGACAACCCGGACCTCTTCCAGGAGATCCTGCGCACGGTCAGGGTGAAGCGTGGCGTGCTCAAGCCGGACGCGGTGAAGACCGCGCTGACCGACACCGCGAAGGCCGCGATGGAAGTCAAGCCGGACAGCGCGAGTACGGCGAAGCCGTCGGCGGCCGCTGCCGGCGGGGCGGCGCGCGGCGCGGCGAAGTCGAAGGGCGAGTAAGGCTCGCCCCGCCGCGGCCGTCGGCGGCGGGTTGGACGGCGCCGTCGCCTGGCCATGATGCGGCCATGATGAGGCCAGGATGCGGCCAGGATGCGGCCAGGATGCGGCCAGGATGCGGCCAGGATGCGCGGACGGTGCGACGGCGGTGTGAGGACGGTGCGACGGCGCCGCGAAGACAGCGCGACGACGGCGCGAGGACGGTGGGGGCCTGCATGCCTGTCGCCGGCCGGCGCAGCGACACCGCCGACGACCGGGCCACGGCGCACGGACCCTGGAATGACGGCCGTCGGCGTCGCGCGCTCCGCGGCGACCATCGCCGGGGTGTGGTTCCGGCGCGGCGCTGCACCGCCGAAGCGGACGCGCGCGTCGTGCCGAGGCCGCCGGCCCTCCCGGGCCGCCGGCCCCCGGGCCCCGGCCGACGGTCCCCGCGCGCCGGGACATGGGCCACGCCCCCCGGGCCCCGGCCGCCGGACAGACAGGAGGAGGTCTGTCTGCGGTCGGGGCGTCGCCCATCCGGCGGCGTGCGGGCGGGAGGCGGTGGTACGCTGCGCCGCGTGCGAAGCATCACCCTCGATCAACTGCTCAAGCATCGCAACGTCGTCGACTCCGGCGGCGAGGCGAAGATGCTCATCCAGGCGGGCCACGTCCGTGTGAACGGCGAGATCGAAACGCGCCGCGGCCGGAAACTCGCGACAGGTGACCGCGTCGAGATGGAAGGCATCGAGGGCGTCATCGTGGTGACGGCGGAGGAGGCCCGGCCGCACGCCGGTTGAACGTCCCGGAGGCGTTGAGCAAGGAACGGCGGAGTTCAGAGGGCTCGACCGATCTGTCCGTGTGCTCGGTCGAGCAGTCGGTGCTCGATACTCGCGCTGGAGCCGAACCAGTTCGCCACGAAGATCACGAGGGTCACGAAGGGGTGCGGGGCCTGGATCGTGTCGTCGGTCGTGACGCGGTCGCTCCTCTCTCATCGAAGCGTCCTGAACGCGCACGCCAACGGGGCTGTCGCCGCTGCAACCCCCGTGCGCGCAGGAGGGTGGTGGTGGTCAGGCGGCGCGCGAGTGGTGGTGTCCGCGCGCCTGCGGTCGCGCCGCGGATGTCGGTCTCGGGAAGCACGTCTGGCATGCACGGCGCGTCCCGGAGCGCCCGGTCGCGAGCGTGCGCGTCCCCCGGGGGTACACCTTCGGCGTGACGCAGAAGGCCGGCATCCGGGGGTCGCGTTCGCTGCGCTCGCCTCACCCCCGGCTGGTGACGGTCCGGCCTTCGGCCTGGCATGCGGCTCCCGTGCCTGATCGGGTCGTCGCGCCTCACGCGCTCCGTGCGAGGCGTGTCGGCGTGGATCCGCAGGCTGACTGCTGTCGAGTCCGAGGTGCGTGGCGGGCCGCCCGACGCAGGCGTGCCGCTCGATCGCTGACGGCCGCCTCACCGCCAGACCCGATCCGAACCCCGACCGGGGCCGCGGCGAGGATGCGGATGGCCGCACGGATACGACGCCGTGACAATCCGGGGCGGATTGCTCCTTTCGTCCGTGCGCCGCCAGGGCCACCATTGCAGATGCCGCCATGGCGCACACGAACTCGGCCAGCGTCATCCGGGGCGGCAGCGACAGACGCCGGTGGTGTCTGCCCCGGGCGTCGGACCAGGGTCATGCGATCGACCCCGCGTCCGCCCGGCGTGACCGGCCCGTCGAATGCCACGGCGCGGGCTCCGTGCCAGTGCTGTGTTCAGCGTTCCTGCCCCGCGATCACGCGTGCCGCCGGCAGCGCGGCTCGCACGCCCCGAAAGGAGTCGACCATGCGTCTCGTTCCACGTTCGCTCTCGATCGTCGCTGCGGCCGCACTGCTCGGCACGGCCGCCGCGGGTTCCGATCCGTTCGCGTATGACGGCTTCAACTACGGTCCCGGACCGAACCTGCAACTCGCCAACGGCGGCTTCGGCTGGTCCGGCGCGTGGTTCAGTCTGAACATCCTGCCGACGGGCGTGGCCGACCAGGGGCTCGACTGGCCGGGGCTGCAGACCTCCGGGCACTCGGCGTTCACGGCAGGGTACCCGTCCAGCGACTTCACGCAGTACTCGCGCGGTCTCAGCGCGTACGGCGCCCTGGAGGCGATCTACATCTCGGTCCTGGTCCGACCGAACATCGGATACGGCGATGTCGGTGGGCTTGCCTTCGGCACCTGGACCAACGGGATGGTGATGGGCGCGCGGCCGACGGGGGTCTACGGACTGATGACGCCGCCTGGCACGCTCACCAGTGACTCGGGCGTCCCGGTCGTTCAGGGCCAGGTCACGCTGCTCGTCGCGCGCGTCACGAAGAACGCAGGTGCGACCGTGACCTGGTCGCTCTTCGTGAATCCCGCGATCGGCGCGCCGATGCCGGCGCAGGAGGCTGCGACCCTCACCGTGCCGGGCACGGCGCTGCCACAGGCGGTCATGATCTACAACGACGGCGGGTTCTCGACGGATGAGATCCGCGTCGGGGCGTCGTGGGACGCGGTGCTTCCCGGCGCTGCCGTTCCGGGCGACCTCGACGGCGACGGCTCGGTCAACTTCGCCGATCTCCTCGTGCTGCTCGCCGCCTGGGGCGCCTGTGAGCCGCCATGCCCGCCGGTCTGCCAGGCGGACATCGACGGGGACTGCCAGGTCGACATGTCCGACCTGCTCCTGCTGCTTGCATTCTGGGGCTGATATCGGCGGTGACCGCCCCCACGAACGGACCGCCCGGAAGGCATACCCATGTTCACAGCCCGCCGCCTCTTCCTCGCCCCCGCGCATCGCGCGCTCCTCGGCGCTGCACTCCTCGCACCCTCCCTGGCCGGCGCCGCCGACTGGCAGCCCGGTGCGCCGCTCCCCGCGCCGGAGCCGAGACTCTTCGCCGTCGGTCTCACTCACGGCGGCACGCTCTTCGCGATCGGGGGCAGCCCGTTCACCTTGCCTGCGGGCGGCGACGCGATCGTGCACTATCTGCCCGCCGGCGCGCCGGACTGGCACACCGGCGCGTCCGTCGAAGGGCCGGTCGTGCGCCAGGGCGCGGGGATCGATGCGCTCGGCCGCATCGTGGTCTTCGGTGGTGTGGACGGCACGGATCCGGAAGGCGACACCGGGCAGGTCTACGTCTACGACATCGTCGAGGGCCAGTGGCAGGGGCTTGCCGACCGCACGAGCGATGCACCCGATGACTACTTCGCATGGGCGACGGACGACGAGCACCGGATCTACAGCATCGGCGGCGGTCGCGGCGCGCTCGCGTCCGCGGCGGCGCCGAACTCGGCGCACGTGGAGCGGTACCTCGCGGGACGCGACACATGGGAGGTGATTGCGCCGATGCCGCATGCGGTCGCGGACGGGGCGGCCGTCCACGACGGCAACGGCCGGATCCTGGTCTTCGGCGGGTTCGACGCCGCCGCCACCATGCGCCGGGCGACCGTCCTCTCGTACGACATCGCCAGCGATGTCTGGTCGACCGGCGCGGTGCCGGACATGCCGATGGGGCTCACCGGCCATCGCGCGGTCCTCGGTGCGGACCACCGTGTCTACATCATGGGCGGCGTGCGCGGCCCGGTCGACGCGGGCGTGACCGAGTCGGGCGTCCTGGTCCTCGATCTCGATTCGAACACGTGGTCCACGGGTCCTGCCATGGCGTCGCCGCGCAGTCACTTCGCGGCGATGCTGAGCGACGATCACTTCATCGTCTGCGTCGGCGGCAGCAACGACAGCGGCGGCACCGCCTCGGTCGAGATCCTCTACACACCGCCCTGCCCGGTCTTCACGGGACACCCCGTCTCGCGCGCCGCCTGGGTCGGGCACCATCTTTCGCTGAGCGCCTCGGTCTCGGGCGGCACGCCGCTCTCGTTTCAATGGACGCATGACGGTGTCGCCCTCGTCGATGGCGCACAGTCGGTGGGGGCCGTCTCCGGAGCGCAGTCGACCGAACTGCACATCGCACGGCCGACGGCCGCCGCCTCCGGTGACTATGTCCTCATCGCCACGAATCCCTGCGGCGCGGTGGCAAGCACCGTCGCCGTCGTCACGATGGCCCCGCCGACGACGGTCCCCGCCACCTGGCAGGTCGTCAACCTCCACCCCGCCGGTGCACTCGGTTCCACGGCACACGGCGTCTCCGCCACCGGGGAAGGCGGGCAGGTGCTGGTGCCGGATGCGACATACGGCCAGCTCTCCCATCCGGTCGTGTGGAGCGGCCGCGCGGACAGCATGATCGATCGCACGCCGGCGGGCTCCGCCGGTGGATCGATCGCGGCCACGGCCGGCGATGTGCAGGTCGGCTGGTGGTGGTGGCCGTACCAGTGCCAGGTCGGCGGCCAGTGGTACACCTGCTACAGCCAGCAGGCATGCATGTGGCTTGATGGCGTGGCATTCAATCTTCAGTACAGCGGCTGGGAGTACTCCGCGGCCGCCGATACCGACGGCGTGCAGATCGTCGGGACGATCACGACGGACGATGCCTCCGGCAACGTGTACTCCCGAGCGGTGCTCAGGCCGTCGCTCGAGGCATTCTGGCAGGTGCTGCATCCACCATCGGGCGCCGCCAGCAGCGGTGCAACGGCGCTCGACGCGGGCCGGCAGTACGGCTGGATCCACACGCCATACCCGGGACCCGTGCCGCACGCGGCGATGTGGTCCGGGAGTGCGGCGAGCTTCGTCGATCTGCATCCGCCCGGCATGAGTCGAAGTGCCATCGCCGGCGGCGGTGACGGACAGCAGGTCGGAACGGCGCACGCCGGTGATGCGGGACACGCCGGGCTCTGGAGCGACTCGGCCGCATCCTTCACCGATCTGAATCCGGTCGGCGCGACCTCCAGCCAGGCCTCCGACTGCGCGGGCGGCCTCCAGGTCGGCAGCGCGTTCGGCCACGCCGCGCTCTGGCGCGGGTCCGCAGAGTCGTACATCGATCTTCACACGGCGCTCGGCGCCGGGTATTCCGGTTCGGCGGCGCGCGGCATCCATGTGAGCGATGCCGGCGTCGTCCGCATCGTCGGCTCGGCGTACAACACGGTGACCCAGCGCACGGAAGCGATCCTCTGGATCGGCGGCGGACGTCGAGCGGACCTCAGCGGCGACGGTGCGGTCGACTTCAACGATCTCCTGCTGCTGCTTGCTGCCTGGGGCGACTGCCCGGATCCCTGCCCGCCCGCCTGTCCCGCCGACCTGGACGACGACTGCGAGGTCAGCATGCCCGACCTGCTGCGCCTCCTGGCGGAGTGGGGATAAGAGAAGCATCAGGGCAGGGGCGAACACATCGCCGAAGAACCTGCGCTTCGACTCGTCGGTTCGCGTGCGCAGGGGGGCTGCGCCCCCCCGCACCCCCCCTCGCGTGGCAGGGCGTCGTGAACGGCTCGACCTCGCGCCTGGCGCGTGCGAGGCTGGGCGCCGGGCGCCTGCGCCGCGACGTTCGACATGCAGGCGCGCCCTTGACATGCAGTTTCCGCGAGGTCGGGTCGACCCTTGATCCCGAGCGCCTGGTCACGCTGTCTCTGCTCGCGCGCACCGGCGCCTGCACCGGGTTGCCGTCGAACGCCCGCCGGAGCATGGACGAGGGCTCGATATATTCTCTCCTCGTGTGCCCGGCAGATGACACGATTCAGCCCGGCGTTGCATGTGCGCGCTGCCGGTACGACCTGGGTGGACTGGCCCTGCGCAGCGCATGCCCGGAGTGCGGGGCACGCGCCTGGCCCTCGATCCGGCTGCAGCGCCGCGCGGATCACGCGGACCTGCGGCGCTCGGCATCCGGATACCAGGCGCTCGGCCTGCTCCTGGTGCTGCGGCCCGCCGCGTGGATGTGCGCCGCCGTGGTGATCGTGCTCATCGAGGAGGGCATGCCGGGCGCCGGCGTGGCTGACGCGATCGTCCTTGGCATCGGTGGGCTGGGTGCCGCGATGCTGCTGGTGGGTGCGTGGGCTGCGTGGGAGATCCGGCCCCTGCCCGGGAGCGCCCGCGACCGGCACGCCGTTGGCGTGATCCGGCTCGGCGCGGTGACGTGTCCCTGGGTCGTCATGCCCGTCGTGGTGGCGGTGATCGCCGGCGCGGATGCGGAGGCCTGGGCGGTGATCGCGGGAGTCGCCGTCCTGGCCGGGACCGAGGCGGTATGGCAGTCCAGCCTCGGCATCAGCGCTCGACGGATCGCCGTGCACGCCGGCGCCCGGCCGCCGGCGCGGCGGGTCCGCGCCGGCATGGTCGCGGTCCAGGCCGGACTGGTCGCGTCCTTCGCCGCGGTCCTGCTGGCGACGGGGGCGCAGGCGGATGTCATCCCGGTGCTCCTGCTGATGTTCGGACTTGCATGCGTGGGATGGTGGGCCGGGTCCATCGCGCTCGGCACGGGCCTGATGTCGATCGGCGCGCGGCTCCGCGCGGTGGTTCCGTGGCATGGCAGCGCGCTCCGTGGCGCCCGGTGACCGCGTCGCGAACCTCGTCCCGACCTTCGTCCCGACCCACGCGTCGCTTCGCCGCGCGGCCCACCGGATACCAATCCGACCGGGTCGTCGTGGCCTCGTCCGTCCTTCCGGCCACCGGCGCCTGCTGGCACGCGTCCTTCGCGCCCGGTATCATGACCGCCTTCGCTGGCGGCCCTCCCGGGCCGGCGGCCGCGCGGGTGTGGCGGAATTGGCAGACGCGCTAGATTCAGGTTCTAGTGGGGGTTAACCCCGTGGAGGTTCGAGTCCTCTCACCCGCATGACACCACGGCGTCGGTTGCTTCGCCACCGCTCGCCGTCGACAACGCCCCGGCCTGAGGCCGGG
The DNA here is from genome assembly GCA_019636755.1 of Phycisphaeraceae bacterium. GTDB lineage: Bacteria > Planctomycetota > Phycisphaerae > Phycisphaerales > SM1A02 > JAHBWZ01. Next base: position 17,294 of record JAHBWZ010000005.1, read on the forward strand.
GCGTTGTCGTTGGCCGGGGCCGGGGGACCCGCAGCATCGCTCCGCGCTGCTCGCGGCGGGCGGGCGATCCGGCGGATGCCTCCCCGGCGCGGGGGTCGGAACCGCCGGGCGGACGGGGTGCGCCGCGCATCGGGGCGCCGGTCGCCGGCAGGGACCGCCGCGGCGCGCCGGACTCACGTCCGCGCCATCACGAACTCCTCGCGGGATGCATCCAGATGATGCATGCGGAAGCCGCGTGCTTCGAAGCGCCCGATCCATGCGTCGACCGGCATGAGCGTCAGGTGCAGGTCCGTGCGCGCCGCCCACCGCCACCACCGGTTCCGGTCACGCCGGGGATTGACTTTGAGCGCGAGGTACTGCGCGGAGACGCGGCTCAACTCGTCGACCGCGCGGTCGGCGTCCTCCGGGCGCATGTGCTCGAGGCAGTCGGTCGACAGGACGAGGTCGAAGGCCCGGTCCGAGAAGGGCAGGTCCGTTGCCGAGCCGAGGCGGACGTCACGACCGAGTCGTCGCGCGCGCAGCACCGCGGTCTCCGAGACATCGACGCCGCAGGCGCGGACGCCGCGCGCCGAGAAGTACTCGACCGACCAGCCCAGCGCTGCACCGACGTCCAGCATGCTCGCGACCTTCAGGTGGGTCGAGACATACCGGCAGAGCGCCTTGGCGTGCGAGTAGTCCGCTCGCCTGTGGTACCCCAGCCGGTACAGGCGCTCATAGACGGTGCTGTAGAACGACCAGTCGGACGCGGCGCCCCTTCCAGGCGCGGCAGGGGGCGTGGTGGCCGGGACTTCGATCAGCGACGCAGGCCTGAGCGAGGCGCCGGTCTGTGTGGGCGTGGACATGGGGCGGTTCCTGCGAGGGGGGCGCGACGGCCCGGGACGCGACGATCGACCTCCGCACGCGGTGGCGCGGCGGAGCTGGCGGGATCCGTCGATCGGGCGCTGCTACAGGCGCAGCACGTGCGGCAGGATGTCGGGCGGGCCCGGGTGGGGCGCATGGTCCCGCACCGGCCGTGGGGCAGGCGGACACGCGGGCCCGGGGAGGGCGGCGGCTGCCGCGGTGGCGAACGGTGGCGGCGGCGCGGTGACGCGGGCGCCGCGCTTCTCGGCGAAGCCGGCGGTCACCGGCCGGTGGACCGCACCATCGGGGTCACCGATCTCGGACCGGTCGCACGGTGAGAGGCCCGGCGCCCAGGCATCATCGTCGGTGTCCGCGTGATCGCCGCAGATCAGCGTCACTTCCACCTGGCCCGCGCACGGCGGCGCTTCGCGGCTGTGGCAGGTCACGATGCCGCCGGCCTGGATCAGGAGCGACAGCGCCTGCGCGAGCAGCGCGAGCGCGATGGCCGCGATCCTGGAAGGTCGGCGGGGCCGCATGCGGGCGGATGATACCGCCCGCTCGATGGTGATCCTTCCCCGGGCCGCGGCACGGGCGTCATAATCCCGCCCGCGTGTCGCCGCGAACGTTCCTGATCCGCCGGGGGTACCTCTCGCTCCTCGCCGTCCAGTTCCTGGGGGCGGCGAACGACAACGTGCTCAAGCAGGTGCTGACGTTCATGGTCGCCACCGGCCTCTGGGCGGGCGCGCTGGGCGACGGCGGGCAGGCGATCGTCGGGGCGTGCCTCGCCGTGCCGTTCATTCTCTTCTCTGCATTCGCGGGGCAGTTCGCCGACCGCCATGCGAAGAGTCGCGTGATTCTCATCGTGAAGCTCGTGGAGATCCCGATCGTGCTCGTGGCAGGCATCGGGCTGCTCCTGGGCGACCTGCGCCTCGCGATCTTCGGCTTCCTGCTGCTGGCGACCCAGAGTGCCTTCTTCGGCCCGGCAAAGTACGGCGTCGTTCCGGAACTGGTGGCCGAGGGCGAACTGCCGCGTGCCAACGGCGTCCTCAACATGATGACGAACATCGCCGTCATCGCCGGCAGCGTGGTCGCCGGTCCGATCAGCGACGCGTACTTCCCCGGCGACGGAACGCCGCCGATCCGGTGGATTCCGCTCGTGGTGATGCTGGCGGTCGCGGTGTGCGGTGTCCTGGGCGCCATGGCCATGCCGAGGCTCGCGGCGCAGACGCCCGGCCTTCTGTTCGACCGGCGGTTCATGGCCAGCTATGCCTCCGGGCTGCGCGACATGTCGCGCGGTCCTCTGCTGGCGGTGGCGGTCGCATGGGCGATGTTCTCGCTTCTCGGCTCCATTGCGCTGCTCGCGCTGCCGGAGTACCAGCAGATCCTGCAGGTTCCCTTCCGGATGATCAGCCTGCTGCTCGGCATCATGGGCGTGGCGGTTGGCCTGGGCAGCGTGCTCTGCGGACTGTTCTCCGGCCACCGGATCCGCCCGCTGTTCGTGATCCCGGGGGGCATCGGCATGGCCGTCACCTTCGTCCTGCTGGCGATCGTCCCGCCGACGTTCATCAGCGTCGGCGTGCTGATCTTCCTGACGGGGATCAGCGCGGGCTTCTACATCGTGCCGCTCCAGTCCCTCCTCCAGGCGCTCTCCCCGGGTGATGAGCGGGGGCGATTCCTCGGCATGGCGAACGGCCTCTCCTTCGCGTTCATCCTGGCGGCCTCGGCGATCTTCTACGTCTGCCGGCAGTTCCTCGGCATGTCGGCGACCGACGTCTTCCTGGTCTGCGCCGCACTCATCATCGTGACCACCGGGTATGCCGCGTGGCGGATCGTGCCGAGGGTCGGACGGCCCGGCTGACGCGCCCGGCGCCGGTCCGGACCAGTGCGGGGTCGACGATCGCCGCGGCGGTCGCCACAATGACGGGTCCATCGGCGACGGTCCGCGACCTGCCACCGGCCGACCGGGCCGGATCACCACGGCGACATCCATGATCTACCTCGACAACAACGCGACCACGAAGCCGCACCCGGAGGTCATCGCCGCGGTCACGCAGGCCCTCACCGAGTGCTGGCACAATCCAAGCAGCGTGCATCGACCGGGCCAGGTCGCGCGACAGCACGTCGAGCGTGCCCGCGAGGAGGTGGCGACGTTCCTGAACTGCCGGCCGCGCGAGATCATCTTCATGTCCGGCGGGACCGAGGCCGACAACCACGCCATCCACGGCTCGCTCGCCGCGCAGCCGGATCGACGCGTGCTGGTCACGGACCGACTGGAACACAGCGCCATCCGCGAGACCGCGATGCGGCTGGAGCAGGCGGGGACCGAGGTGATCTGGCTCGAGTCGGACCGCGACGGCGTCATCCGCGTCGACCACGTGCAGACCGTGGTCTCATCGCGCGCGGAGGAGATCGCGCTGGTGTCGGTGATGTGGGCGAACAACGAGACCGGCGCGATCCAGCCGATGCCGGAGATCGCCGCGATCTGCCGCGAGCACGGCGTCCGCCTGCACTCCGACGGCGTGCAGGCCGTGGGCAAGATCCCCGTGGACCTTGCCCGGGTTCCCGTCGACCTGCTCTCCTTCGCCGCGCACAAGTTCTACGGCCCCAAGGGCATCGGCGGGCTCTTCGTGCGCCGCGGCTGCGCGCTGGGCAGGTACCTGACCGGGGGACCGCACGAGCGCGAACTCCGCGCCGGAACGGAGAATGTGCCCGGAATCGTCGGGCTCGGCACGGCGTGCCGGCTGGCGCGAGAGTGGCTGGACAGCGATGGTCCGGCGCGGATCGGGGCGCTGCGCGACCGGTTCGAGCGCGGGATCCTGGCACGCGTTCCCGGTGCGGTCATCAACTCGGCGGGCGCGCGGCGCATGGAGAACACCTCCAACATCGCGTTCCCGAGGCTCGCCTCGGAGGCGCTGCTGCTGCTGCTCTCCGAGCGCGGTCTCTGCGCCGCCGCGGGCGCGGCGTGTTCGACCGGGTCGCTGGAGCCGAGTCCCGTGCTGCTGGCGATGGGCGTCGATCACGCGCTCGCCGGCGGGTCGATCCGCTTCTCGCTCTCCCGCGACACGACAGCGCCGGAGATCGACGCGGCGATCGAGATCGTGGCCGGCGTGGTGGAACGGCTGCGCTCGACCATCACCGTGTGACGGCGGCGCGCCGCCGCCCGGACCGCGTGCACTCCCGCGACGGCCGTGAACATGACTCGACCAGCCTCCTCGTCCCGACGGTCGATCGTGCCCCACGGGACGGACCTTCCGCCGCCGCGGCCGGGCGACCGGTACGTGCCGGTTCCGATCGTGGGCGTCGTGATCTCGGACGACGACCTGCGCGATCGCGTGCACCGCGTGTTCCACGTGCCGATGCTGGTCCTCGCGCTGCTGATCCTGCCGCTGCTGGCCCTGGAACTCTGGGCGCGGCCGGAGGGCTGGTGGGGCCGCGCGCTGGACATCGGGTTCGCGCTCATCTGGATCGCGTTCCTGGTGGAGTTCATCGTGAAGATCGCGATCGCGGAGAGCCGGGTGGAGTATGTCCGGCGGAACTGGCTGGACGTGATCATCATCCTGGTGCCCGTCCTCCGGCCTCTGCGCGCGAAGGCGGCGGTGGTCCGCAGCGCGAAGGTCTTCACGGTGCGCGGCGTCGGCACGAAGGGTGTGCGCTACGCCGCCGGGTTCCTCCTGGGCCTGGAGGCGACCACGCGCCTCCGGCGCCGCCTCGGGATGGCGGATGAGCACGATCGCCCGCCGGAGAAGATGACGCGGGACGCGCTCATGGACGAGGTCCGCCGCCTGCGCCGTGTCCGCCGGTCGTGGGAGTCGTGGTACGAGGACCGACGGACATGGGCGGAAGCCCGCGGTCTGCCGGTCGCGCCGCCGCCGGAACCACCGGCCGACCACGAAGGCGCCGCCGGGGAGGCCGACCCGCGGCACGACGACGGCGGCTCACTACACTCCACGCCCCGTGCGCCTGACGCTCGCCCAGCTCGACCCGACGATCGGTGACATCCCCGGAAACCTGGAGCGCGCCCGGCGCGCCATCCGGGCCGCGCGCCGCGGTCAGCCCGGGGGCGGCGGGGCATCGTCACTCATCGTCCTGCCGGAACTGGTCATCTGCGGGTATCCACCGCGGGACCTGCTGCTCCGCGACGGCTTCGTCGCGGCGTGCGAGCGGGCGATCCAGGACCTGGCGCGCGAGGCCATCGCCATCACCGCGATCGTCGGAACGCCCTGGCGCGCCGAGGGACCGCGCGGCGTGCGGAATGCCGCCGCCGTCCTGCGCGATGGTGCGATCGTCGCCCGGCACGACAAGATCCTGCTGCCCGGGTATGACGTCTTCGACGAGGATCGCTACTTCGATCCCGGCAGCGCGGCCACCGTGGTCGACGTGGACGGTACGCGCGTGGCCATCGCCATCTGCGAGGATCTCTGGCGCGGCGCGGACGCCGGGTATGCGTCGCGCTACCCGTGGGATCCCGTCGATGCCTGGGCGGAGGCGCGCCGGACCTCCGGGTGCGACCTCCTGGTCGCGCTGAGCGCCTCGCCGTTCGTGCGCGGCAAGGACGAGCGGCACATGGCGCTGCTGCGCTCGATCTCGGCGCGCCTGGGGATCCCGGTGGCGCAGGTCAACCAGGTCGGCGCGAACGACGACCTGGTCTTCGACGGACGCTCTGCGATCGTGCGTCCCGCCGGCGGAATCGCGCGCCTGCCCGCGTTCGTCGAGGCCGCGGTGACCGTGTCTCCCATGGACGGCGGGACCGTCCCGGCGGGGGATCCCGGCGGCGCGGACGCATGGTCGTCGATGTCGCATCCCGCCGACGACGCGGATGCGGAGACGTTCGCCGCTCTCACCTGCGCCATCCGCGGATACGTCCGGAAGACCGGTCACGAACGCGTGCTCATCGGGCTCTCGGGCGGGATCGACTCGGCCGTGACCGCGGCGCTCGCGACGGCCGCGCTCGGCGCCGGGGCCGTGCAGGGTGTCCTCATGCCCTCGCGACACTCCTCGCCGGGTTCGATCGACGACGCGCTCGACCTGGTGCGCCGGCTCGGGCTTCCGCCACCGCTCCGCATCCCGATCGAGCCGGGGCACGCGGCGCTGGGCGGCATGATCGCGGCGGCGATGCCCGGCGCCGGCGCCGGCATCACGGATGAGAACATCCAGTCGCGGCTGCGCGGCCTGGTGCTCATGGGCCTCTCCAACGGGACCGGGGCGCTCGTGCTCTCCACGGGGAACAAGTCCGAACTCGCCGTCGGTTACGCGACGCTCTACGGCGACATGTGCGGCGCGATCGCGCCGCTGGGCGACCTGGTCAAGACGCGCGTCTACGCGCTGGCGCGCTGGATGAACGCGTCCTTCGATCGCGCGGGGTTCTCCGCGCCGCCCATTCCCGAGGCGTCGATCACGAAGCCGCCCTCCGCGGAACTCCGGCCCGATCAGTGCGACCAGGACACGCTGCCGGCCTACGACGTGCTGGATGACATCGTGGAGCGGCTCATCGACGCCGACGCGGCGCCGCGGGAGATCGAGGACGCGCTCGTCGCGAGCGGGCGCCTGCCCGCCGCGGAGGTCCGGCGGATCATCCGGGCCATCGATCGTGCGGAGTACAAGCGGTTCCAGGCGGCGGTGATTCCGAAACTCACGCCGCGCGCCTTCGGGCGCGGGCGGCCGTGGCCGATCGTCGCCGGGGCCGGCGCCTGAGTCGGCGCCTCCGGCCGGATACCATCGCCCGCATGTCCATCCGCATCCTGCCGCCGCTCCTCGTCAACCAGATCGCCGCCGGCGAGGTCGTCGAACGGCCGGCGAGCGTCGTGAAGGAGCTGGTGGAGAACGCGGTGGACGCAGGCGCGACCGCCATCGACATCGAGATCGAGGAAGGCGGACGGGAACTCATCCGCGTGACGGACGACGGCAGCGGGATCGCCGCCGACGAACTTGTCCTGGCGCTCACCGCGCACGCGACGAGCAAGATCGCCCGGTCGGAGGACCTGGAGGGCATCGCGACGATGGGCTTCCGCGGCGAGGCACTGGCGTCGATCGCGTCGGTGAGCCGCGTGACGCTCTCCTCACGTCCGCGCGGCGCGGAGGCGGGCGCCACGCTGGACACGGAGGGCGACCAGTCCGGAACACCGCGCCCGGCCGGCATGGGACCGGGCACGCGGGTCGTGGTGCGGAACCTCTTCTTCAACACGCCGGCGCGCCGGCGCTTCCTGCGGTCGCCGCAGGCGGAGGGAACGCGCGTCGCCGAGACGGTCCGCGCACTCGCACTCGCGCATCCCGGGATCGGGTTCCGCTTCCTCGTCGACGGTCGCGAGCGCCTGTCGGTGACCGCGAGCGCCTCGCTCCGGGAGCGCGTGCGCGCGGTGCTGGGACAGGACACCGATGCCGGGCTTCTCGATGTCGAGGCGGCCGACGGTGACCTGCGGCTGCGCGGCATGATCGGTACGCCGGACCTGGCGCGGGCGACGGCGCGGGCGCTCCACGTCGTCCTCAACGGACGCCCGATCGTCGATCGCGTGCTCCAGCACGCGCTCCGGGAGGGCTATCGCGGGCTCATCGAGCCCGCGCAGTGGCCGCTGGCGGTCGTCTGGCTGGAGATGGATCCCCGTCAGGTGGACGTCAACGTGCATCCGGCCAAGTCCGAGGTCCGGTTCCATGATCCGCAGCGCGTGCATGCGCTCGTGCGCCGCGGCGTGCGCAGCGCGCTCGGGGCCGAGGACCTGGTCCCGCGGCTCGACCTCACGCGCAGCACCGCGCCTGCGGGCGGCGGTCGAATGGCGACCGGCGCCCCGTACCGACCGGCGCCGCCCATGCCGGCGTCGCGGGCGGGCGGACGGGGGCCCGGGGCCGGACCCGCGCCCACGCCGCGCGAGCGCGCCACGGGGCCGTCGGGCTTCGACTACCAGGCCGCACGGCACGCCATGCGCGCGGCGGCGCCGAGCGACCTCGCGTTCACGACCGGCGCGTCGGCCGGACCGGATCCGGGGCGCGACGTGGCAGGAGACGCGTGGGCCGCGCCGACGGCGGCGCCGTCCGCGGCGATCCAGGTCCACCGGATGTTCATCGTGACCGAGGACGCGGAGGGACTGCTCGTCATCGATCAGCACGCGCTGCATGAGCGCGTGATGTTCGAACAGTTGCGGGCGCGGATCCTCGCGGGAACGCTGGAGTCGCAGCCGTTCCTGGTCCCGGAGGCGATCGAGGCCGGCGCGGGCGAGATGGAGGCGCTGGAGTCCCTGCAGCCGCTGCTGCGCCGGATCGGCATCGAGGCGGCGCCCGTCGGTCCGAGATCGGTGGCGGTGTCCGCCTTCCCCTCGCTGCTCGTGGAGCGCGGCGTGAGCGCCGCGCCGTTCATGCAGTCGCTGCTCGCGCGCGCGGCGGAGGCGCCCATCGGCGACTCGGAGGAGGCACTCTTCGAGGTGCTGGACATGATGGCGTGCAAGGCCGCGGTCAAGGCGGGCGACCGGCTGACGCCGGCGGAGATCTCGTCGCTGCTCGCGCAGCGGGAATCGGTGGAGCGCTCCAGCCGCTGCCCCCACGGGCGCCCGACGACGCTCCGGCTGACGATCCGCGACCTCGAGCGCCAGTTCGGGCGACGGTAGCCGTGCCGCCGGCAGTGGTGCGCGCGGACCGTTCGATCAGCGGGCCGACAGGCCGCGCGTGCGGACGGCGCCGGTGAGTTCATCCACGAAGGAGACTTCGCGCCGACCGGCGTCGATGTCCGTGATGATCCACCGGGTCCCGGAGACGCGCTCGCCGACCCGGCACCGCCGACCCTCGATGATGGCGGTGGCGCCGCCGGCGCCGCCCATGATGCCGGTGATCCGTCCCGGCGTGCCCGCTTCGGTCGGCGGAGGCGGGACGTCGTGCACGACGTCGTCGCCGTCCGTCCCGGGGCGCGGGGGATCGAAGAAGGGGTTGCGCGTGACGCCGGACCCGGCCAGGGCGCGGGCGCGGGCGACGGCGGCATCGGGCAGCGGCGCGAGGACCGCCGGCGGCTCCGGGACCGCCGGCATGCCGGTCGCGGGATGGGCCATCGACGAGCGCGGCCCGTCGGCGCCGCTCATCCAGGCGATGACCTGCACCACGACGATCGGAAGCAGGATGGTTCCCGCACGGGTCCCGGCGCGGCGCAGGTCAGGACGTGGCATCGGTGATCCTCGCAAGTGCATCCGGACGTTCGTAGGTGTGCAGCTCAAGCGTGATGTGCGCCCGCACGGAGGCGCCGTGGTCATGGCGGTTGGGCGTGATCACGATGGCGACCGGTCGCAGGAAGGCATCGAGCGACTGGAGTCCGTCGAAGAACGTCGCCATCGCCTGCGGTGTGCCGTCCACCTGCATCTGCGCGGTCCGCACACGGGCCGCCGGTTCGGCCGGGGACTCCGAAGATGCCTTCGGCGCGGTGCTGTGGACGCTCCCGGGATGCGCGCTGATGACCTGGACGCCGGCCGCGCGCGCGGCGTCGCGCAGCGTCGTGTACAGGAGGCCCGTGTCGTCCGCGAGGCGCCCCGTGCGGTCCAGCGCCTGCAGGCGCGATCGGATCGCCTCGGCCCGGGCGGAGAACTGCTCGAGCGCGCGGAGGTCGACGCGCGCCGAGGCCGCGCCGGTCTCGGCAAGCGCACGTTCGGCGCCCGCGGCACGCCGCGCCACCGGCTCGACGACGAGCATCCAGCCGCCCGCCGCGAGCGCGAGCACGATGATGAGATGGGCGATCAGTTCACGGGGCGGCATGGACGATCCTCGCCTCCTGGTCAGATGCGGCCGTACGGTCGGCGCGGTCCCCGGTGCCGGGGCGCACCCCGGTCCCGCGCCGCGCCGGCATCAGCGAGAACGTGATCTCGAAGCGCTCGGCCGGGTGTCCGGCATGCCGCGTGGCATGAACGCCGCCCAGCGCGACGTCCGCGAGAAGCGGACTCTCCGACAGCGAGCGGACGTACTGCGCCAGGCCGTGGGCGCCGGCGGCGCCGTCGTCGGACGCATCCACGATGACGCCGGTGATCAGGCCGTGGAGGCGATTGTCGCGCGGTGCATGGTCGGTCCCCGTGCCCGGAGCGGACGGGCGCGCCGCCGGGCCCGCCGCGCCCTCGCGGCGCAGAGAGAGCGACTGGAGCACGACCTGCGGCGGCGTCAGCGCGGCGAGTTCGGCGATGGCGCTGCCCGGGTCCGGCTGCGCGCCGTGGTCGGCCTCGACCTGTGCTTCAAGCCGCTGCATCGCCTGGTGCGCTGCGAGCATGACCGCGCGTGCTTCGCTCATCGAGCGGGCGAGTTCGCCCTGGATCTGCGCGCTGTGAAGGTCGCGCTCGACGCGCTGCAGCCGCGCGTTCTGCCGCAGGCCGTCGAAGGCGATGAACGCGAGCGCGACCGCCGCGCCGGCCCAGAGCCGGGCGCGGGTCTGACGGGATCGCCGCGCCCGGGCCAGCGGGTGCGGCAGCAGCCCGTGTCCGTCGAACCGGCGCCGCGCGGCCGCGATCAGCGCGACCGGGCCGTCGGAGGCCAGCGGGTCGTACGGATCGCGCTGCTCCCGGCGCGGCGCGGCCTCGGTCGGCACGTCCAGTTCGCCGGCGATCAGCGACGCGAGCCCGGGCAGGGCGCCGCCGGCGCCGTCCAGGCGGATGCGGATCCCGGGCCGCAGCGACGCCGGCACGCCGAACCGCAGCGACTGCCGGAGTTCGACCATGAGGCGCTGAAGCGAGGGCTGGAGCAGCGGGGCGATATCCCGGCCGGTCAGCCCGTCTTCTCCGATGACAGCCTCGCGATGCGGGATGCCGTGGGTCAGCAGCAGGCGGTGCGCCGCGCCGGCGTCCAGCGTGATCTCGGTGGACGCCAGGGCGGCCGGCCGGAAGGGTCGCTGGAGCGCGGCGAGAAGCGCGTCGAGCCCGATCGGGATGCGGCGTACGAAGAGGATCGAACGGTCGGCCACGATCGTGACGAACGTCGTCGCGAGTCCCACGTGGACATGGGCGGTGGGTGTCGTGCTGTCATGGCGTGCCTGCTCCGCGAGGTGCGCGGCCAGCAGTCCGTCCAGCGGCGCGGCCCACTCGAAGCGGAGCCCGGCATCGGTGACGAGTTCCGCGATCGCCTGGACGATGTCCGTACGTTCACCCAGCGCCAGGACGAGCGATCGCGTGGCGTCCGCGTCGCGCCGGCGCGCGATGACCGACGTGCTCGTCACCGCCTCGCCGGCCGGAAACGCGAGTGACTCCAGCAGGGTGAGGCGGGCGCCTTCGACCGCGTCCGACGCACGCGCCACCGGGATTTCCGTGAAGTCGACCCCCTGCAGCGGACTGCGGGTCACCACGCGGGCGCGCAGGCCGGTGGCGCCCAGCGCCCGGACGGCCTGCGTCAGGTCGGCCAGCCCCGACCGCACACCGTCGATCCATGCCGCGGCCTCGGGGGGCAGGCGCAGGGCGAGCGGCTCCGCGGCGATGATGCGGTCCCCGTCGGCGAGCGCAAGCAGCGAGCGCTCCGCGGCGAGGTGCAGAATGGCATGTCGGCGTGACACGGCGGTACTCGTTTCTCCCGTCACGGGTGCACGGGCCCACTCAGGGGGCATTCCCCGGGAACTCCTCGACTTCATCGGGCGGACGTTCACCCCACGTGAGGAGCGAACAGCCGGCGCCTCCGCCGGCGCCGGCACCGTCGAGCAGAATCGCGGTCGGCAGCGCGGTGACGGTGGCCCGCTGCTCCATCGTCATCCGACGTCCGAGAAGCACGCCGGTGAACTCGAAGCTGTTGCTCTGCGGCGCCGGGCGCATCTCGATGTCGCCGTATGGAATCGCCAGGTGGGCGCGCATCTGCGCGTTGCCCTGCAGCGCGGCGACCGCCTCCGGCGCGGCCAGGAGCATCCGGACGCGTGACGGATCGGCCGATCCGGACGCGTTGATCGCGGACTGGCCGGCCATCGTGAGGTCGCCGTCGATGAAGAGCCGCAGCGAGGCGCCCGGCGCGAGCGCGATCTGCGCCCGGTTCTGCAGGACGAGGTCGCCGGTGATGTGTCCGGTCACGTCACCCTCGATCATGACGACGGCGTTGTTCCGCAGCGTCCACGACGCGAGGCGGAAGTCGCTCGCGTAGACGAAGGTCCCGTTGCCGTGGGTCACGGCGCCGCCGGACGCCGGCAGGCCGGCCGGCAGCGCGATCCGTGCATGGACGAAGGGGATCCTCGCGCTGCCCCGGTCACCGGAGATGCTGCCCTGCGCGCCGACGGCGATGGCGGTGCGCGGATCCGCGCCCGGGCCCGCCAGGACATCGCCCTGCACGGTCGCCCGCGCGATCGAGACCACGCCCGCATCCGTCGCATTCACCAGGAGGCGCGGGGTGGTGCCCGAGGCGCCGCGGATCCAGCACTGGACCGGGTTAACGCCGGCCATCGTGAAGCGCTCGCTGAGCGCCAGGTGCGGTGGTGGTTCGGGCTGGTGCCGATCCTCGTGCGCCAGGTGCGACGACGGGATCACCGTCCACGATCCGTGACCCGGTCCGCGCCACTCGAGCAGGAGGCCGTGGCTCCCGGTCGCCTCGAAGAAGCGCAGGTCGAGTTCATGCCAGCCGTCATCGAGGTGGAGTGCACCGGTCCGCGAGCGCATGGCGTGCCGGTCGTCGTTGCTGACCACGTGGGTGTCGTTGATCCAGAGCCCCGATCCGTCGTCGCTGGTCGTCCGGAACTCCCAGGTGCCGGATCGATCCACGCGCACGCGCCCGGTGAACCGGGCACCGTAGTTGCTGGCGGGGCCGCCGATCCAGAACGGTGCCGACGTGTCGGATACCGCCGGCCAGCGGATCTCGGGCACGATCGACCACGCGTCCGGGGTCGCGTTCCAGGGCACATGGTCGAGTCGGGTCGGGACCGCGCCCCGGACGATGTAGTAGCGCGCGACGAGCCCGGGCCAGCCTGTGCCGTCGCCCGCGTCGGCGCGGCCGGGCACGGCGAGTGCGCGGATACGGCGCCGGGACGTGCCTGCCGTCGCGACGGACGAGAGCACGATGCCGTCCAGGGTCTCGGACCGGGCGACGGCGCCGGTCGGGCCCTGGAGAAGACGCGCGTCGATCGAGGCGACGGAGCCGATGGCACCGTCGCCGTCTGCATCCTCGCCGAGGGCGAGTTCCCGCAGCGCGAGGGCGAGCCCGGACTCCGCGAGGTAGAGCGCACGCGTCGCCTCGACCTCGCGGCGCAGCGAGTCACCGCGGCGCCCCGCGCTGATCGTGGTGCCGGCGACGACGACCGCGAGCAGCACCATGACCAGCACCATGACGATGGCCACGGCGCCGGGGCGCCGGCGGTCGCGTGGACAGGTACGCAGGCGCCGCGCGTGCATCAGCCCGGCCCTCCCCCGGATACACGGAAGGCGATGCGCGTCCGCAGCGGGAAGCGCACGCCGCCCCGGGCCAGCACGAGCGAGAGTTCGATCCGGCGGATCTGCGCGCATCCGGACTCGTCCAGCGGCAGCGCCAGCGCGGTCCCGTCCGAGGCGAAGGCACGGACAGCGAAGGACTCCACCGACCGTGCGAGCGTGTGCGGGACGCCGGCGTCGACCAGGTGCAGACGGTCACCGCGGTGCAGGGCTTCGCGACCGTCGCTCCAGGTGATGTGCGTGGACGTGACCCGCGCGAGCGCGGGCCCGCCGGCGGGTGCCGCTTCGGTCTCGCGCAGGTCGACGACCAGTCGATCCATCGCGAGCGACGCGGTCTGTTCAAGATCGGCCGTCAGGGACGCGGCGATGGCGCTGTCGATCGCGGGCGTCATGACCGAAGCCGCCAGCGACCCGGCGGTCGCCAGGATGACGATGGCGGCGATCGCCTCGACGAGCGTGAAGGCGCGCCGGACCGGCGGGTGTCTGCGGTTCATGGCGCCGCCTCCGTGAGAACGGTCGAGAGCACCAGCCGTCGGGCGGCCCCGGCGCGCCCGGACCAGGCGACCTGCACGGTCGCGATGAGGCAGTCGTCGCCGGGGGTCGTGAGGTCGGGTGCCACCGACCGGAGGCGGACCTGGCGCGAGAATCCCGTGAATCCCTCGATGGCCGGCTCGTCCGGATAGCGCGCTTCCGTGATGTCGTCGAAGTCGAGATCCGGGCGCAGCCGGTCGGCGACGATGTCTTCCAGCCGCTCGATGGCGAGGAAGCGCGCGGTCGATGCCAGCGTCGGGTCGATCCGCGCCACCGACGCTTCGCGAAGCGACCAGAGCAGCGGCGGGATCGCCGTCGCAAGGATGACGAGCGCCGCGATGGTCTCGACCAGCGTAAGAGCACGGCGTGCCGGTGTACGGTGCGATCGCGTGCGCATGCGCTCACTCCTCCAGAGACGCCAGTCCCGTGACCGGCTCGAGACCGACGCGATGACCGGCGGTCAGCGTGATCCGTGCGACCTGGTCGAGTCCGCGTCCGGTCCGGTCGATCGTCCGGCCGCGCCAGTCGAACCCGATCCGGACGGGATCTCCGGACACGGGACCGTCGAAGTCCGTGACGCGGATGCCGGGGAAGCCGTCCGCCCCGAGCACGGTGCCGAGTGACCGGCCGGTCAGCCCGTCGACCGCCGGCGCCTCCGATCCGTCCGGCTGCACGGCGAGGACGGTCCAGCCGTCCATGGCACGACGGAGTTCCAGCCAGTGCGTGCGACCCTCGGCCACGGCCAGCCGCCGCGCATCGGCGCAGTCAGCGAGCAGTCGCCGCGCCGCCGCCGCCGCGCGCAGGTCCTCGGTGCGGGCGACGGCGGGGATGGCGGCCAGGGCCAGGAGGGCCGTGACCGCCATCACCGCGATGAGTTCGATGAGCGTGAAGGCCGATCGTGCGTGGGTTCGCATGCGCCGTTACCACGTGTTCTCGCCGGCCGTGCTGCTGTTCGCCCAGAAACGTCCCGTGGCCGGGTCGTAGCACCAGCCTTCGTTTCCGGAGACGGGCGGCGCGTCGGCATTCCAGACGGCCTGCCGGATGGCCGAAGCCTCGGCGCCGGTCCGGTACGGATTCGCGGGAACGGGCTCCTGCATGACGGTGCCGAGTTCGCGGATCTGGGCGAGCGTCGGGTAGGCCGCCGTGCCGCCGATGGCCGCGTTGGCGTAGAAGTTGGCGACACCGGCGCGCACCGCGCCGAGCGTGCCCTTGACGGCCGATTCGCGCGCCGAACTGGTGTAGTCGAAGTACTTGGGGACGGCGACGCCGGCGAGGATGCCGAGCACGACGATGATGGCGATGAGTTCGATGAGCGTGAAGGCCCTTCGGACGGTGGTGCGGTGCGACGTGGACATGGAAGTGCGCTCCAGGTGTGGATCCGACGGACGCCGCGCGGTCACCCGACCACGGCGGACATGTTCCACATGGGAAGGAAGATGGACAGTGCGATGAAGAGCACGGCGCCGGCGAGCGCCGCGATCAGAAGCGGCTCGAGGACGGTCGAAGTGGACTTCGCCAGGTGCGCCAGGTCGCGATCGTGCTGCCGGGCGACGACCTCGCACATCGTCGCGAGTTCACGGGTCTCCTCGCCGCTCCCCAGCATCCGGCGGCTGAACGCCGGCAGGTAGCTGCAGGCGGCCAGCGCGTCCGAGGGCCTGGCGCCCAGCGAGATCCGTTCCCGGGCGTGTTCGATCTGGGCGCGGAGCAGCGGACGCCCCGACGCCCGTCCGGCCATGGCGAGCGATGCCGGCAGCGTCTGGCCGCTTCGCAGGCAGATGCCCAGGAGGTGCGAGAACCGCGAGACCGCGCTCGCACGGAGCAGGTCCCGGACGAAGGGAATGCGGTGCAGCAGGGCGTCTGCCTGCTCCCGCGCGGCGGGGCGGCGGAGAACGGCGCGCACGGTCATGGCCAGCGCGGCCATGGCGAGAAGGATGAACGGCCAGCCGCTGAGCAGGAGGTCCGCGGCACCGAGCACGATCCGGGTCGGCACCGGGAGGTCGACGCCGCGGTGCCGGAAGATCCCGGCGAACCTGGGTACGACCACCATCAGCAGGAAGACGACGGCCAGCACCAGCGACGCGAGCACGCATGCCGGATACGTCAGCGCGCCGCGGAGCGTCCGGCCGGTCTCCTGCTGCCGCTCCAGCATGTCGGCGAGTCGCCGCAGGACATCCGGGAGGCTGGCGCTTGCCTCCGCGGCGCGGATCGTCTCCACGTAGGCGTCACCGAAGAGCGCACGGTGCGATTCGAGTGCCTGGGTGATCGTCTGACCGGAGGCGACCGTCGATGAGATGTCCGTGATGACGGATCGGAGCGTCTCGTTGGACTCCTGCTCGGCGATCGCAGAGAGTCCATCGACGATCGGCATCCGCGCCTCGGAGAGCACGGCGAACTGGTGCGTGAAGTGGGAGAGGTCGCGCACCGTGACCCGGCGCCGGCGACCGCGTCGCGCCGGGCCGAGCGAGACCGGCCGCAGTCCCTGTGCCTGCAGGCGCCGGAAGGCTTCGCTGCGATCCAGGGCGGTCAGCGTCCCCGAGGCGGCGAGCCCGCGGGCATCGAGCGCGCGGTATCGGAACGTGACGGCGCTCATGCCACCATCCTCCGCGGCGGCGTGCCGCCGTCGGACTCCGACACGGCGTCCACCATGACCACGCGCGAGATCTCCTCCAGCGAGGTCTGTCGAAGCCTCGCCTTGTCAAGGCCGTCGCGCCACATCGGTCGCATGCCGTCGGCAACCGCCTGCTGCCGGATCCGATCGGTGCCGGCGCGGGCATCGATGAGCGCCCGCAGCGGGTCCGTGCAGGTCAGGAGTTCGTAGACGCCCAGGCGTCCGCGATACCCCGTCTGCCCGCAGCGCCCGCATCCCGTCCCGCGGAAGAACCCGGATGCATCGCTGAGTCCGAACCGGTGGAGGAGAATCGCGTCGGCCAGGTCACTGTCGATGCAGTGCGGACAGATCCGCCGGACGAGGCGCTGCGCGATCACGCCGAGCAGGCCCGAGTTGATCAGGAAGGGCGGCAGATCGAGATCGCGCAGGCGCGCGACCGCGCTGGCGGCGTCGTTCGTGTGCAGCGTCGAGAGGACCAGGTGCCCCGTCAGCGCCGCCTGGAGCGCGATGCCGCCGGTCTCGGCGTCACGGATCTCGCCGACGAGGACGACGTCGGGATCCTGGCGCAGGATGGATCGCAGGGCGCTGGCGAACGTGAGTCCGATCTCGTGATGGACCTGGACCTGCCGGACCATCGGGAGCCGGATCTCCACCGGATCCTCGATGGTCATGATGTTCCGGTCGGGCGTGTTGAGTTTCGACACCGCCGTGTAGAGCGTGGTCGTCTTGCCGGATCCGGTCGGTCCGGTGGCCAGCAGCATGCCCCACGGTCGACTGATGAGCTGCTCCGTCTCCGTCGCGAGCGCCGGCGGCATGCCGAGTTCGCGGAAGTCCTGTGCCGTCTGGGCGCCGTTCAGGAGGCGCATGACGACGTTCTCGCCGCAGACCGTCGGGATCGTCGAGAGTCGGACGTCCACCGTGCGGTCGCCGTGCCGGAGCCGGAACTTGCCGTCCTGCGGCCGTCGGGTCTGGGTGAGATCCAGGTGCGCCATCACCTTGAGACGCTGCACGATGGCGGCGTGCATGGACAGCGGCGGTCCCTGCTGGACCTGGAGGACGCCGTCGATCCGGTAGCGGACGTGCATCTCGTGCTCGTCCGGATTGAGGTGCACGTCACTGGCGCGCCGATCGATCGCGTCGATGAGCAGGTGCGACACCGCGGCAACGGCGGGCGAGGACGGCCCGTCGACTTCCAGGTCGTAGGACTGGTCCCGGCGATCGGCGGCGCTTCCCGGCGCCTGGTGCAGGCTGTAGGCGCGGGCGATGAGCGCACCGAGCAGTTCGCGCTCAGCGAGGACCGGATCGACCTCGCAGCGCGCGGTCTGCCGGACCTGGTCCGCCGCCTCCAGGTTCAGCGGGTCATCCATGGCGACGGTCAGGACGCCGTCGAGATGGAAGAGCGGGAACAGCCGGTACCGGTCGGCGAGGGCGCGCGGAATGAGCGACGCATTGGCGACGCACGGCTCGAAGTCCGACAGGTCCACGAAGGGGACCTCGCACATCGCGGCCTTCACGAGTGCGATCGTCCGCCCCGGCACGGCGTCGGTGGCGCGCAGCGCATCGGTCAGGTCACAGCCGTGCTCGACGGCATGCCGTTCCGCGGCGACGACGGCGTCGTGGGTGGCGACGCCCTCGTCGAGCAGGGCGCGCTTCAGGAAGAGATCGTGGTCACGCATCCGGTTCCGCTCCCGGTACGAGCGAGGTCCCCAGCGCGGCGGCGAGGCGCTCCAGGGTGGCATCGAGGGTGTGCGTCGCGTCGATGAACTCGACGCCGACGGCGAAGAGCGGCTCGCGGGTCCGCAGGATGGTCCGTCGCACGCGGATGGCGTGTTCCAGCAGGATCGCGGCGGGCGGCAGCGCGCGGCTGTCGAGCACGGTCCCCGGCCTGATGATGCGGAGGATGCCGGTCAGGCCGCGAGGCAGGAAATGGCGCGACTCCAGGCCGATACCGCCTCCAGAGAGATCCGTGGCCGTGCAGCGCAGGACGTGCCGCTGCGGCGCCATGGCGATGGTCGTGAATCGGACCTGCGAGCGATGCTCGGGCGAGATGATGATCTCCGCCGGCGCGTCGATCACGGTCCGTGCGAATCGTCGTGTCTTGAGCGCGGTGGACATCGCGTGACGGCTCCCGCGCCGTCTCCGGGTTCCGGCGCCCGGCGTGACGTGGCCGGTCGCGGGGTGGAGACGGCGATCCCGGACGCGGTGGGATCGGCCCGCATGGCGGCGCGGTCAAGCGCCTCCGCGGACACGGGTGGCCGGCGAGGCCGGTTGTGCGGCCGCGACCGTCCGGGAACCGGGGCGCCGCGGGGCGCCGGTCCGGGAACCCGGCGACGGTCCGGTCGAGCGCGGTGACGTGTCGTGGCGCCCGCGCGCCGGCGCGGCTCAGCCGCCGCTGACGGGCGGAAGCAGATCGACCGTCGCGCCGTCGGGCAGCGCGGCGGATGCCGTGATGAAGCGGTCATCCCGCGCGAATGCGGTCACCTCGCGCCACGGCGCCAGGGCCGGGAGCATGTCGATGGCGCGCGCGAGCGCGCGCGCCGGTGTCGCGGGGCCCGGCGCCACATCGACGGTCACCGTGATGCGGTCGCGGCCGGCGAGATCGCGCAGGACCGCGAAGGGACGCAGGTGGATCGTGACGGGCGCCACGGACGTGCATCCGCCCGCGCGGACATGGTCGGACTGGGGCATGTCGTCGTGCATGGACGCGATCGGGTCAGGTCACCGGGTGAACGCCCCCTCCGGGGCCAGGGTCCCGGGGGCCAGGGCCCCGGGCGGCCAGGGCCCCGGGCGGCCAGGGAAGGAATCGGACGGGATCGCCCTCGCGCCACCGTGCGGCAGGGACTTCGACCGCGCCGTCGGTGCCGACCAGGTGCAGCAGGTCGCCGGAGTGATTCCACGGCACCAGGTGCAGTCGGCCGCCGGCGTCGAATCGTGCCGGCCGGACGGCGCGCCGCACTGCGGGCCCGTCGGCGCCGTCGGCGCCCGGCATGACCCGCGCGGGTTGCGCCGCATCGTCGGACGCTGGGTCGCCATCGTCCGGTGCCGCGAGCACGCATGTCCGCCACGGCACCCTCGGCGCAGCGCCGCACAGTGCCTGGATGACCGGGACGAGAAACAGCGTGGCCGCCATGAGCGCGGAGACCGGATTGCCCGGCGCCGCGATGACCGGGATGCCGTCGGCGGTGATCCCCAGCATCGTCGGACCGCCGGGCCGGATCGCGATCCTCCGGCCGATGGTGCGGATCTCCGCGGCGACGAACGCGGCGGGAAAGTGGTCCCGATCACCCGCGCTGATCCCGCCGATCGTGACGAGGACGTCGGTGTCCGCGAGCGCCGCCTGCACCGAGGATCGCGCGGCATCCAGGTCATCGTGCACATGCGACTGCGCGGTGACATGGGCGCCGGCGCCGCCGGCGATCGATGCGAGCATCCGCCGATTGGTCTCGCGGATCTCGTGCAGGCGCGGCGACGCGTCCGGGGGGACGATCTCATCCCCGGAGGAGAGCAGGGTGACGCGCGGCCGCGCGGCGACATCGAGCGTCGTCGCCCCGACGGCCGCCGCGGCCGCGAGTTCGACCGGTCCCATGGTGACGCCGGCGGCCAGCACGATGTCGCCGCGCCGGGCGTCGCTCCCCGCGCGGTGAACGGCGTGCCACCGGGCGCCGGCGCCGGACGGAACGCCGGCCTGCAGCGTGACGGGATCGCCGCGATCGGTCCGTTCATGCGGAATGACGCAGTCGATCGCCGTCGGCAGCGCGGCGCCCGTGGCGATCCGGATGCATCCGCCCGGCGGCGGCGCGGGTGGCGCGGGTACGCCCGCCGGGCACGTCCCGTGCACGGGCAGGACGGCGCCCGGGCGCGCATCGACGGCCCGAAGCGCATACCCATCCATCCGCGCGCGATCGACCGGCGGCTGGTCGCGATCCGCGCGGACGGGATGCACCAGGACGCGTCCATGCGCCTCGTCCAGGGCGACGCGCTCCACACGCGGGTGCCGACCGGCGGCCGCGATCGCCGCCAGCAGGCGCGACAGCGCCGCCTCCGGCGTCATCGGTTCGACTGTCGGGGCGGCGCAGCCGGATGGGGCGCTGTGCGGATGCATGCGGCGCGATGGTACCCCTCC
This sequence comes from Phycisphaeraceae bacterium, assembly GCA_019636755.1. Lineage (GTDB taxonomy): Bacteria > Planctomycetota > Phycisphaerae > Phycisphaerales > SM1A02 > JAHBWZ01. The sequence continues at coordinate 37,734 of JAHBWZ010000005.1, forward strand.
GGCGGCGGTCCTGCGACCGCGCCCGCCGTGACCGCACGTGGAGTCTCGATGATCGGGATCGGTACGGCTACTGCATCGGCACCGGGGCCCGGCGCACCCGGTCGCGATCACGACTCCGGTGGCGACGCGCGCCGGACTCAGCGCGGGTCGTACAGGCGATCGTCGTCGGAGAGGAATCCGTTGGCGGGATGGTTCATGAACTGCATGAGCAGTGCCGGGGACGCATGGACGCCCTCGCGCGGCTGATCGACGGTGGAGACGTGTCCATCCAGCCACGCCACCGGCGTGCAGCCGCCGATATGCCGGAATGCCTGGCCGCCGCTGTAGATGGTGGCGAGCGCCAGCCCCTCGCGATTCTCCGGCGCGCGCATGTACCGGTTGGCGTCACCGCGGCGCCCGCCGCAGCCGAAGAGCGCGGTGGTCACCGGGCGCCGCGCGTGCGCAGGACGGATGCCGGGACGGACCGCGTCCCAGCCGGTGTGCGGGAACGTCGCCTCGCCGCCGATGTACGAGGTGTTGTAGTTGTACCCGGTGAACGGTTCCGCGCCGTCGTCCGTCGGACCGGGCCACGCCGGATCCTGCAGCACATCGTGCGGATCGCCGGCGAGCGACCAGAGATGACCGGGCCGCGGCTCCATGCCGGGCGCGAGAATCCAGTCCCAGCCGATGGTGGTGAAGACGCCCGGATTCGCGAAGCGCAGGGCGCACGGCCACGCGTCCCACAGCGCGCTGTACTGCTGCGCGGCGAGCGCCATCTGCCGGAGGTTCGACTGGCTCCGGGCCAGCCTTCCCGCGCCCTTCGCATGGAAGAGCGCAGGAAGGAGCAGGCCCGTCAGCAGGGCCATGATGCCGGTGACGACCAGCAGTTCCGGCAGCGTGAAACCGCGTCGGTGGTGCATCGTCAGCTCCAGGATGCGACGATCAGCAGCAGATCGGCGAAGTCGACGACGCCGTTGCCGTCCAGGTCCGCCGGACACGCCCGGCCGTCGCAGGGACCGAAGGCGGAGAGGAGCAGGAGCATGTCGTCGAAGTCGACGATGCCGTCGCCGTTGAGATCTCCGGTCAGCGGCACACGGACCCGCTGCACGGCGTCGACCGCGATCGGCTCGACCGCATCCGGTGCGTTCGAGACGCGGATGTACCGCGCCGACGTCACGCCGGCGGCCGCGAGATCGATGCCGGTTCCGCCCCCCGAGAGACCGTAGAGATCCAGGAGCGCGCGCCACCCGGTGCCGGCGAGATCGCCCGGCGCGACGGCGGGATCGACGGGGCGGCGGAAGTCGGACAGGATGGTGCCCCGTTCCGTGTCGTAGGCGCCCGCATCCAGGTACCCGAGCGTCGGGAGACCCGATGCTGCCGTGACGCCGGGAACGCCGTGCCAGGTGACGAGGTCATCGCTGACCTCGATCGTGCCGCCGCTGCTGCTGAAGAAGCCGCCGACGATCGCCGCGGGGTAGGCCGCGTCGATGAAGAACCCGTTGCTGAAGACGATGACGTCGATGCCGAAGGGATGATCGGGGTCGTCGGTGAGCGGCGGGTCGAACTCCAGCGTGATCGATCCCGACGCGCCGATCGAGACGATCTCGTGCGTCATCCACGGTGGATTGAACGGCGAGACGACGCCGGGGAAAATGCCGGTGCCGGTGAAGCGCGTCGGTTCACCGAGCGCCGCCGCGGGGTCGGTGTAGCCGGGCACCGCGCCGGTGCCGGCGTCGTAGGACGCTACGGCGACGGGACAGCAGCCGCCATCCGGTGTCGCGAGGGCGCGCGGCGCCGCGGGGAGCGCCGTGAGAACGGCGGCGAGTGTGAGCGCGGCGGGCGCGCCGCCCGCAGCGCGCACGGACAGTGGACGCGATGGACGCATGAGGATCGATCCCTTCGATTCGTTCCGAGTCGCGCGGAACGGCTCCCTTCCGACCGATGGAAGGAGCCCGTCGCGACAGGGTGCGAACGCAGGAACCGGTCTGCCGGGAGCGGTGCAGACGGAACGCAGTCGCGCATTCGCCCGGGTGTCGCGAGGGCGTACGCAGTGACTGCGGCCGGTCTTCCGGCTTGGGAGCGCACACCCGACCGCCTTCCCGTCGATGGCAGGTCCTCCGATGCGGAGGCGTTGCCTGCACGTGCGACAGTGGCATCCGGCCGGATGCCGGCCCGCTGGACTCTGCCACGGCAGAGTCACCGGACCTGCTCCTTCACGGCGGCGCGTCCGCGGTGGTCTTTCACCACCTTCCCGCCGGGCCCGGTGATCGTGCTGGACGATCGCCTGACCCGGCCGCCCACCCGACCGTCGCCTGTCGAGCAGGCGGCGGCGGCGTGGACGGACACCGCAGTCGCGGAGCAGCGTACACGAACCTCACCGCGCCGTGCAACGCGGGCAGTCGAGCACGCGCTTGTGCACGCAGCCCGGCAGGTCCGCGGCACCTCCGCCGGCGGGAGGACGCGGGTGGGCGGATGTCCGGATCCCGGGCCATCGGACCGACGGTGCGCGCAGGCTCACCGTCCACCCGGGCCGTTCACTCGGCGCCCGCCGCCTGCGTGCGCGCCGCCGTCCGGGCGGGCCGCCCGTTCGTGAACGTGAAGGTGCCGCCGTCGTACCCGACGTGGACCGTCCCGCCCGGGCTGAACTCGCCGGCCAGGAGGCGCGTCGCCAGCGGGTTCTCCACGCGCTGCTGGATCACGCGCTTCAGCGGCCGCGCGCCGAACTGCGGATCCCAGCCGAGTTCCGCGATCGCCTCGATCGCGCGGGGCGTGACCTCCAGCGCCATCTGCCGCTCCGCGAGCCGGCGCCGGAGCAGGTCGAGCTGGATCTCCACGATCCGGCCGATCTCGTTCTTCGTCAGCTGGTGGAAGACGATCGTTTCATCGATCCGGTTGAGCAGTTCCGGGCGGAGCGAGCGCTTGAGGAGATCGCGCAGGTGCGCCTCGATCTCGATGTCGATCGCGCCGCGCTGCGTCATCTGCAGGATCTCCTGCGCGCCGATGTTGCTGGTCATGACGACGATCGTGTTCCGGAAGTCCACCGTGCGGCCGTGACCGTCGGTCAGGCGTCCGTCGTCGAGCACCTGGAGCAGGATGTTCGTCACGTCCGGGTGCGCCTTCTCCATCTCGTCGAAGAGGATCACGGCGTACGGACGGCGCCGGATGGCCTCGGTGAGACGGCCGCCCTCCTCGTAGCCGACGTACCCGGGGGGCGCGCCGATGAGCCGGGCCACCGCGTGCTGCTCCATGTACTCGCTCATGTCGATCCGGACCATCGCGTCTTCGGCGTCGAAGAGTTCCTGTGCCAGCGCCTTGCACAGTTCGGTCTTGCCGACGCCGGTCGGACCCACGAACAGGAAGGATCCGATGGGGCGGTTCCGATCGCCCAGGCCCGCGCGGCTGCGCCGGACGGCATCGGAGACCGCGCGGACGGCATCCGCCTGGCCGACGACGCGCTTCTCCAGCGCCGCTTCCAGTCGCAGCAGCTTCTCCCGCTCGCTCTCCACCAGCCGGGAGACGGGGATGCCCGTCCAGCTGCCGACGACCTCCGCGATGAGTTCGGGATCCACTTCCTCGCGGACCAGCGAGTCCCCGGTCTTCTGCCGCGCCTCCAGCGCCTTTGCGGCGGCGCGCAGCCGCTGGTCCAGGTCGCGGAGTTCGCCGTACTGGATGCGGGACGCGGTCTCGTAGTCGCCGTGCCGCGTGGCACGCTCCAGTTCACGCTGCTTGAGATCCATCTCCTCCTTGACGGCCCTGATCTCGTCCAGTTCCTTCTTCTCGATCTCCCAGCGGGCGGTCAGCCGTCCGTTCTCCTCGGCGAGCCCGGCCAGTTCCGCCTCGACGGCGGCGAGGCGCCGCTTCGACTCCGGATCGGTCTCGATGCGCAGCGCTTCTCGCTCGATCTCCATCTGCGTGATCCGGCGCCGGACCTCGTCCAGTCCGGCGGGCAGCGAGTCATTCTCGATGCGGAGGCGGGAGGCGGCCTCGTCGATGAGGTCGATCGCCTTGTCGGGGAGGAATCGATCGCTGATGTAGCGATGGCTCAGCGACGCGGCGGCCAGGATGGCCGCGTCCTGGATGCGCACGCCGTGGTGCGCCTCGTACCGCGGCTTGAGTCCGCGCAGGATGGCGACCGTCTCCTCCGGGCCCGGCTCACCGACGTAGACGGGCTGGAACCGCCGCTCGAAGGCGGCGTCCTTCTCGATGTGCCTGCGGTATTCGTCCAGCGTGGTCGCGCCGATGCAGCGCAGTTCGCCGCGCGCGAGCGCCGGCTTGAGGAGGTTGCCCGCGGACACCGCACCCTCGGCGGCACCGGCGCCGACGATCGTGTGCAGTTCGTCGACGAAGAGGATGATCTTCCCTTCGCTGGAGATCACCTCGCGCAGGACCGCCTTGAGACGCTCTTCGAACTCACCGCGGTACTTCGCGCCGGCCAGCAGGGCGCCGACATCCAGCGCCACGATGCGCGAGGACTTCATCGCTTCAGGGCAGTCGCCATTGACGATCCGCTGCGCCAGGCCCTCCGCGATCGCCGTCTTGCCGACGCCGGGCTCACCGATCAGGACGGGGTTGTTCTTGCTGCGGCGCGAGAGCACCTGCATGCACCGGCGGACCTCCTCGTCGCGGCCGATGACCGGGTCCAGTTTCCCCGCCTCGGCGCGCTCGTTGAGATCGATGCCGTACTTCCGCAGCGCCTCGAAGGTGGACTCCGCGTCGGGATCACTGATGTTCGTCACGCCGGACGCGGCGCGGATGGCCCGGATGGCGTCCAGCAGGCGCGATGCTGTGGCGCCGGCCGCCTCGAGAACCTGCCGTGCGCCGCTTCCCGTCCCGGCGAGCGCCAGGAGCAGGTGCTCGCAGGACGTGTACGTGTCGCCCAGCGTCTTCGCCTGCTTCTCCGCGTCCTCGATCACCTTCTGGAGCGCGGAGGAGAGATGCGCGCCGGCCGGCTGACCGGAGACGCGCGGCAGTCGGTTCATCTCTGCGCCGGTGAGTTCCTGCACGCGATCCGCGCGGATGCCGGCGCGTCCGAGAATGGCGCTCGCCGGACCCCTGGCATCTTCGAGGAGTCCGGCGAGCAGGTGGAGGGGATCGATCGCGCCGTGTCCGCCCTGGGCGGCGAGCGACTGCGCGCTCTGCAGGGCGGACTGGGCGAGGGTCGTGAAGCGGTCCGGGCGCATGAGATCGGGTCCTTGATGGGGCGCGTGGAATGGGCGGATCGAGTCCGACGCGATGCAACCGGCGTGCCCGTGCGGTGGACGGCGTGCGGCACGACCGTGGGGGGGATGCCCGGCCGGCCGTGCCACTTTGGCAGTGCCGTGGCGCGCACCGGCCCGCCGGGCAGGCGGGCGAACGGCGTGACCGGCGTGGTCGTACGATGGCGGTACCGTCATGCCGGCACGTCCGCCCAGGTTTCTCGGCATCGCTCTCCTCGTCCTGATCGTCGCCGCCGCCGGCGTCGGCTGGTGGTGGCTGACGGTCGGGCGGTGGCCGCTGGGCGGCGGGCGGTTCCATGACTTCGGCCAGGTCGAAGTGGCCGGTTCGACGACGTCGCGATCGCACACCTTCGTGCTGCGCAATCGGCGGTCGACGCCGATCACCGTGGTCGGGGCGCGAGCCTCGTGCGGCTGCACATCGGCGGTGATCGAGCGCACCGTGCTCCAGCCGGGCGATCGGCTGGAGGTGCCCGTCACGCTTCATCTCGACCGACCGGGCGAACGGACCTCCTCGATCCAGATCCTCATGGAGGAAGAGACGGAGCCGTTCTTCCTCAACATCCGCGGGGTCGCGCGCCGGTCGGAGTCGCTCGAGATCCTGGAGCCGGAGGTCCGGCTGGTCGCGGGCGAACCGCATACGACCATGGTGCTCGCCCGCCTCCAGGACAGCGACGATCCACCACCGGCGCTTCTGCTCACGCCGCCACCCGGGGTCACGGCGGAGTTCACCGGCTGGACGCTCTCGGCGCCGCGGCAGGGGCTTCGCGCGACGGCGGCGCTGTGGAAGGGGACCATCGTCATCCGCACGGAGGCGGAGGATCTGCCGGAGTCCGGCTGCATGCTGGGTGTCGGACTCCCGGGTCGGCCGCGCCACCAGATCCGCCTGCGCACGCCGCCGGTCCTTCCGCGCGAGACCTGGTCCGAGGATGGATGGATGCCGCCGGAGTCCGGTCCCGATCCGGTGCGGGATCCGGCGCATGATCCGGCGCCGGATACGCCACCGGGAAGCCCGCCGGCAGCCGATCCGGGCGATCGTTGATCCAGGCGACCAGCCACTCGAACGCGTCGACGAGGCGCGGTCCCGGCCGGCTGAAGTGCTGACGGCCGTCGACCAGCGCCACGCCGCCGGGCCTCGCCGCGGGGAGTTCGCCGAACCATGGCCGGCGGGCCAGCGCTGCGAACGCGTCATGCGTGCCGTCCAGATCCACGCCGCACGGCGCGATGATCAGTCGATCCGGTCGGGCGGCGATGAGTTCCTCCGGCGTGATGCAGCGTGAGGGTCCGCCCGGCACGCCCAGCGGATCGCGGGCGCCGGCGGCGGCGATCATGCCGGGCGTCCAGTGTCCGCCGACGAAGAGGGGATCCGTCCACTCCAGCATGACGACGCGCGGGCCGTCGATGTAGGGATTGACGAAGTCGATCGCCTCCCAGTACCGCGCGCGAAGCGCGACCATCGCGCGCTCGGCATCCCGCTCCCGTCCGACCGCTTGACCCACGCGCAGCAGGTCGTCGAAGACGTCCTCCAGGCGGCGCGGATCGAGCGGGAGGATCCCGGGCGGCGGATCGAGTCGCCGGGCCATCGCCTGCACGGCGGGCAGGTCGATCGAGCAGACGCGGCAGAGATCCTGGGTCAGGATGACATCGGGCCTCAGTCGGACCAGGTGTGTTTCGTCCACGTCGTACAGCGCGCCGGAGCTGTCCGGGTGCGCCTGCAGGAGCGCGCGGACCGAGGCGTCGATCTCCGCGGGCGTGGCGCCGGTCGTCCGGGCGCGGGTCAGGACGGGCCGGTCGTCGATCCCCGGTGGGAAGTCGCACTCGTGCGAGCGCCCGACGAGGAGGTCGATCGCCGGAATCGCACCGAGCAGTTCGGTCGCGGAGGGGAGCAGCGAGACGACGCGCGGACCCGTGGCAGGCGTCATGGGCGCGGCGTTCCGGCGGCGGCCGGCAGCCCGAAGAACCGCACCGCGTTCCGGTCGGTGGCCGCCTCGAACGCCGGAAGCTCCATGCCCCGGGCCGCGGCGATGAAGCGGGCGGTGTGCACGACGCGCGCCGGCTCATTCGGCCAGTGGCCGCGATCCGGCTCCGGGGTCAGGTACGGCGCGTCCGTCTCCACCATGAGGCGTTCCAGCGGGATGCGCCGCGCGGCCTCCGCGGCGTCCCGTCCGGAACGGTACGTGACCACCCCGGTGAAGGAGATCATCGCGCCGAACGCGATGATCCGGTCCGCCTCGTCGGGCGTCCCGGTGAAGCAGTGGAAGACGAACCTGGATGGATCGATGTCGATCGACTCGAACCGCGCGAGGAGTTCCGTGATCCGGTTCCGCGAGTGCACGATGACCGGCTTCCGGACGCCCTCGGCGGCGGCGGCCACGATGAGCTGGAGGTGCGCCTCCAGCACCCGCGCCTGCGTGTCCTGCGGCGGCTCCGGGTAGTGGCCGTCGAGCCCCAGTTCGCCGAATGCCACGCACCGCGGATGGCGCGCCACGCGAAGGATGGTCGCCCAGTCGACCGGCTCGGCGCTGTGCAGCGGGTGCACGCCGGCGGAGCACCAGACCTCCGGACGGCGCTCGGCGATCGCGAGGCATGCCTCGGCATCGTCTGAACCGACCGCGACGGTGATGACCCGGTCGACCCCGGCGGCCACCGCCGCGTCGATGACGCGATCGGCATCCGCCCGGAGCGGACCGTTCGTGAGATGGCAGTGCGTGTCGATCAGTGGTCGGACTCCTTCCGGCGGGCAGAGCATCGCCGCAGGAAGATGCTACCGCGACGGTGTCGCGCGACCGCGCGGATGGCGCAGCGCCCGGGGCCCCGGGCCACGCACATGCCGCGTCCGCGGAGCGCGTGAGTCGTTGCGACGGAGTCTCAGGGTGATGCGGACCGGCCGGGACCGCGCCGTCGCCGACGCGCGGTGTGCTTGCTGCGCATCCGCCCGCCTGTATCATCCGCGTCTCTGACCGGAAGGGGTGTCGCGACACGCTCGCCAGCGACCTCAGCGCGAGGTCCCGGGCGATCGGGCTCCCCGCTCCGCGTCCGAGCCGGCGTACCCGGGCACGAACGCCGCGCGCCGGATCTCACCGCCTCGGATGGCGGCTGCCGCGGCCGGCGGCAGGCGAGCAGGATTCTCCCCTCATGCCTCGGTACCACTACGTCTTTCCGAAGTGGAGCAACCTGCTGCTGCCGACGGTGCTCCTCGTCGGCGCGGTCGCGCCGCTCTACGTCGCGCTGATGGTGGCGTACGGGTTCAGCCCGAAGACCACCGACGTCGGATACCAGCCCGTTCAGCCGGTTCCGTTCAGCCACGCGCTGCACGTCGGGCAGCTCGGCATGCACTGCTATTACTGCCACAACACGGTGGAGCATTCCGGCTTCGCGGCGGTGCCGCCCACCGAGACGTGCATGAACTGCCACGTGGGCATCCACCGCGCCAGCCCGAAACTCGCGCCGCTCTGGGAGAGCTACGAGACCGGCAACCCGATCCAGTGGCGGAAGGTGCACGACCTACCCGACTACGCGTACTTCAATCACGCCGCGCACATCCAGCGCGGCGTGTCCTGCGTCTCGTGCCACGGCCGGGTCGATCGGATGGAGGTCGTGTACCAGCATGCCCCGCTGAGCATGGGATGGTGCCTGGAGTGCCACCGGAATCCGGAGCCGCACCTGCGTGATCCGGCGCTTGTCACGGATCTCGCGTGGGAGTTCAGCGGAACGCGCGCGGAGCGGGAGGCGCGGCAGCGCTTCTGGCGTGACCTTCATCAGATCAACCCCTCCGAGGACTGCTCGACATGCCATCGCTGACGGAGGATGCCGCGCACGGCCAGTCGTGGTGGCGCAGCCTTGACCACCTTGCCGAGACCGCGGAGTTCCGCGAGTTCATGCACCGCGAATTTCCCTCCGGCGCCAGCGAAATGCTGGACGGGGCGGATCGCCGGACATTCCTGAAGATCATGGGCGCCTCGATGGCGCTCGCCGGCCTGGGTCTCGGCGGCTGCCGGCGCTGGCCGGAACAGCACATCGTTCCGTTCGCCGGACGTCCGGAAGGGTGGGTGCCGGGACAGGCGATGCACTACGCGTCGATCATGACGCTCGGCGGTATCGCCCAGCCGCTGCTGGTGACGACGCGCGACGGCCGCCCGGTCAAGATCGAGGGCAACCCGGATCACCCCGCGTCGCGCGGCGCGACGACCGTCTTCGCGCAGGCGAGCGTGCTGGACCTCTACGACCTCGATCGCAGCCGCTCGGTCCGCAGGGATGGAGAGGCCGCGTCGTGGGAGACGTTCGCCGCGTGGGCGGAGGGGCACTTCGCCGGCGTGCGGGCGCAGCGCGGGGCGGGCCTGGCGGTCCTTGCCGAAGCGGATGACTCGCCGACGATGCGCCGGCTCCGTGCCCGGTTCGCCGCGGAGCTTCCACAGGCGATGTGGCGGGTCTGGGAGCCGGTGAATCGCGACAACGCGAACGCCGGATCGCAGGCCGCGTTCGGGCGGCCGCTGCGCGGGCATCTCCGCCTGGACCGCGCGAAGGTCATCGTCGCGCTGGACGCGGACATCCTCGGAGCGCCGTTCGACACGGTTCGGCAGGTCCGCGGCTTCGCCGACGGGCGCCGACTGACGGACGGACCGAAGTCCCGGATGAGCCGGCTCTACGCCGTGGAGGCGGATCTCTCCCTGACCGGGGCCAACGCGGACGAGCGGCTCGCGCTCCGCGCGGCGGATGTCCCGCTGGTCGCGGCCTATCTCGCCGGCCGCGTGACCGGCAACGACGCCATGGTGCAGCAGGCGCTGCAGGCGGCCGATGCGGCGCGGGTGCTGTCCGAGGCGACCACGCGATGGCTCGACCGCGCGGCGGAGGATCTCCGGGCGACCGGCGCTGAGGCGCTGGTCGTTGCCGGTGACCGGCAGGGCGCCGACGTGCATGTGCTCGCGCATGCCATGAACGGCGCCCTCCGCAGCATCGGCACCACGATCGTCTTCACGCCGGAGACCGATGCCGATCCGCGCATGCAGGCGATCCGCGACATCGCGGGCGAGATCATCCGCGGTTCGATCCGGACCCTCGTGATCCTGGGCGGCAACCCGGTGTTCACGGCGCCGGCGGACCTGGCCTTCGGCGACCTGCTCCGGCGCATCGAGCACAGCGTGCACCTGTCCGACTACGCGGATGAGACCTCCGCCGTCGCGAGGTGGCACGTCAACCGGTCGCACGCACTGGAGTCGTGGGGCGACGGTCGCGCGTGGGACGGGACCTACTCGCTTCAGCAGCCGATGATCGAACCGCTCTTCGCCGGTCGATCGACGATCGAGATCGTCTCGATGCTCCTCGGCGACGCGAAGGACGGTCACACGCTCGTCGAGGAGACCTTCGAGGCGGCGCACGGCGCCGGGCGGAGCGATCCGCTCTGGCAGCGCGTCCTGCACGACGGACTCCGGACCGGCTCGGCCGATCCGCTGGTCACGCCGGATCCCGTCACGGGCGCGGCGGCCGCGGCGCTCGGCCGCATCGTTGCGTCCCGGGCGTCCGCGACGGGGCAGGGCGGCGGATACGAACTCGTCTTCGCGCCGCACCCCGCGCTGCATGACGGCCGCTTCGCGAACAACGGCTGGCTGCAGGAACTGCCGGATCCGCTCACGCGACTCACCTGGGACACGGCGGCGATCATGTCGCCCGCCGACGCGCGGGAACTCGGCGTGCGCGAGGGGGACACGATCAGCATCCGCGTCGGTGATCGATCGATCGAAGCACCGGTCACGCGACTTCCCGGCGTGGCGCGGGGCACGGTCGTGCTGCCGCTGGGCGGCGGTCGCCGGTTCGAGGGGCGCATCTGTGCAGGCGCGGGCTTCGATGCCTACGCAATGCGCACGACGACGGCGCCGGACGTCGTGACCGGCGCGCAGGTCTCCAGGGGATCCGCGGCCTGGCCGCTGGCGATCACGCAGGATCACCACACCATCGATGTGGAGACGATCGGCGGCCGCCTCGGTGTTCAGCAGCGCCTCGGCTCGCTCTTCCGCGAGGCGGACTGGAACGAGTACGCCGACCACCCCGACTTCGCACAGCACCGCACGCACGTCGTGCACCGGCTCTCCCTCTGGGATGACAGCGGACTGCTCGACGGGGCGCAGTACGCCTGGGCGATGTCGATCGACCTCAACGCGTGCATCGGATGCGGCGCGTGCGTCGTCGCCTGCCAGGCGGAGAACAACATCCCCATCGTCGGCAAGGACCAGGTGCGGCGCAACCGCGAGATGCACTGGCTCCGGATCGACCGGTACTTCCGGTTCGCTCCGCAGGGCGATGCCCACGACGGCCGGTTCGACCCCGACCGGATGGTCGGCGTGGCGATGCAGCCGGTGATGTGCATGCACTGCGAGAACGCGCCGTGCGAGCAGGTCTGCCCGGTGGCGGCAACCGTGCATGACCATGACGGGCTCAACGTCATGGTCTACAACCGCTGCATCGGCACGCGGTACTGCTCGAACAACTGCCCGTACAAGGTGCGCCGGTTCAACTACTTCGACTACCACCGGCGCGAGCCGGTCCGGGAGCAGCAGGGGCTGCTCCAGGTCCAGCCGGACTATTACACGCGCCGGCAGGCGACCCCGGACGAACTGCGCCGCCTGCAGTTCAACCCGGAGGTCACCGTCCGGGTCCGCGGCGTGATGGAGAAGTGCACGTACTGCACGCAGCGGATCGCGGAAGCGCGCATCGCGGCGAAGAACGCGTTCGTACAGATGCCGGAAGCGGAGAAGTCCGCCCGGAACCGCGCCGGGGAGCGCGTCATGATCCCGGACGGCACGGTCACCCCCGCGTGTGCCCAGGCTTGCCCGGCGAACGCGCTCGTCTTCGGCGATCTCAAGGACCCGGCCAGCCGGGTCTCCAGGCTGCAGGCGGACCAGCGCTCGTACGAGATGCTGGAGGAGATTCACGTCAAGGCGAGGACCAGGTACCTCGCGAAGGTGCGCAACCCGGCCGGCGGCGGCAGCCACGGCCACGGCCACGATCAGCATGGAAGCGCGGAGCCGGCGGGTTCCGGCGGTGAGCGGCTGACGCACGGCGCCGGGGAGGCGAAGGGCAACTCATGACGACGCTCCCGATGAACCGGCCGCTCGCGCCGGCGGACAACACGTTCGAGGATCCGGAGCGGCGCGCCCCGCTGGTGCTCGGGCACACCACGTTCGGCACCGTCACGAAGGAGATCTGCCAGGTCAACGAGGCGCCGCGCCCGCCGATGGCGTGGTGGATCGCCCTCGGCATCTCCGCGGCGCTCGCGGGCGTCTTCACCGGGCTGATCGGCTATCTGTTCGCGACGGGCGTGGGCGTCTGGGGCAACCAGAACCCCGTCATGTGGGGCTTCCCGATCGTCAACTTCGTCTTCTGGGTCGGCATCGGCCACGCCGGGACGCTGATCTCGGCGATCCTCTTCCTGTTCCGGCAGAAGTGGCGCACGGCGATCAACCGCTTCGCCGAGGCGATGACCATCTTCGCGGTCATCTGTGCCGGCACGTTCCCCGGCATTCACGTCGGTCGCGTCTGGCTGGCCTACTGGCTGTTCCCGATCCCCAACCAGATGGAGATGTGGCCGCAGTTCCGCAGCCCGCTCCTGTGGGACGTGTTCGCCGTCGGGACGTACTTCACGGTGTCGCTGGTCTTCTGGTACATCGGGATGATTCCCGACCTGGCCACGCTGCGGGATCGCGCCGGCAACCGCATCAAGGCGATCGCCTACGGGTTCTTCTCGCTGGGCTGGCGCGGCAGCATGCGGCACTGGCACCGCTACGAGCGGGCGTACCTGCTGCTGGCGGCGCTCGCGACGCCGCTGGTGCTCTCCGTGCACTCGGTCGTGTCGTTCGACTTCGCGGTGTCGCAGCTTCCCGGCTGGCACACGACGATCTTCCCGCCCTACTTCGTCGCCGGTGCGATCTTCGGCGGATTCGCGATGGTGGTCACCCTCGCGGTCCCGGCGCGGCAGTTGTGGGGCCTGAAGAACTTCATCACGATGCGGCACCTGGAGAACATGAACAAGATCATCCTCCTGACCGGGTCGATGGTCGGGTATGCCTATGCGATGGAGTTCTTCATCGCGTGGTACTCCGGTGCGATGTACGAGCAGTTCGCCTTCATCAACCGGGCATTCGGCCAGCACGCGTGGGCGTACTGGATCATGATCGGCTGCAACGTGGCGGCGCCCCAGCTCTTCTGGTTCAAGCGGTTCCGGACCAGCATCCCGGTCATGTTCTTCGTGGTGAACTGCGTGAACGTGGGCATGTGGTTCGAACGGTTCGTGATCGTGCTCTCGCTCGAGATGGACTTCCTGCCCAGTTCGTGGGCGTACTTCAGCCCGACGTGGGTCGACATCTGGATGCTGATCGGATCCTTCGGGCTCTTCATGACCCTGTTCCTCCTCTTCATCCGATTCCTTCCGGTCATCGCCATCGCCGAGGTCAAGGCCGTCATGCCCGCCGCCGATCCGCACGCGGGGCACGGACACGGCGCCGATGGAGGACACGGGCACTGACGCCCGGAAGACACCGATGAGCAGCACACTCACCTCCACTGAACTCCGGACATCCGGCGCGACCGCCGGGACCCCGGCCGCGCTCTGGGGTCTCATGGCCGAGTTCGACTCGCCCGCCGCGATCATGGAGGCGGCGAAGCAGACGCACGGCGACGGCTACCGCTGGTTCGACTGCCACGTGCCGTTTCCGGTGCACGGCCTCGATCGCGCCATGGGCATCAGGCCCACGATCCTCCCGATCCTCGTCTTCCTGGGCGGACTGACGGGCTTCGGGGCGGGCATCGTGCTGCAGTGGTTCACGAACGCGTCGGCGTTCGACTTCTGGGCACTCGTCGGTGTCCGCGGCTATCCGTTCCTGATCAGCGGCAAGCCCGCGATCAGCGGCCCTGCGTGGATCCCGGTGATCTTCGAACTCACGATCCTCCTCTCCGCGCTCGGCGCGGCCGGCTGGATGCTCCTGCTCAACGGGCTTCCGCGGCTCTATCACCCCACGCTGCGCCATCCGAAGTTCGCGCGGGCGACGGACGATCGTTTCTTCCTGGTGATCGAGGCACGCGATCCGCGATTCACGCGGGCGAAGACCGAGGCCTTCATGCGATCACTCTCGCCGCTGTCCATCGAGACGCTGGAGGACTGACCCCATGATCTCCGCCGTCCCGAAGCCGCTGATCTACCTCGCCATCACCGCCGTGTTCCTGGCGTTCGTTCCGCCCGCGCTGATCGCGCGTGTGCGGGCCATGAACTCCGATGCCCGGCGCATCCACCTGGTCCAGGACATGGACAACCAGGCATCGATCCGCGCCCAGGCGCCGAATCCGCTGTTCCGCGACGGCCGCGGCGCGCGGCCACCGGTCGGGGGCACCGTCGCCCGCGGCGGCCTGCGGACGGATGACCACCTGCACATCGGATTCGTCGACGGCCGGTGGGTGGACACCTTCCCGCCGTCGATCGAGGTGGATCGCGCCCTCGTGGAGCGGGGGCGGGAGCGGTACGACATCTACTGCGCGATCTGTCACGGGTACGCAGGCTACGGCGACGGCATGGTGCACCGCCGGGCGATGGAACTGGTGAACAATCCCGCCATCGGCAACGAGACCCAGTGGGTCCAGCCGCGCAGCCTGCACGATCCAGCCGTCCGGTCGCAGTCGCCGGGCGAGATCTTCAACACGATCACGAACGGCCGGAACACGATGGCGGGGTACCAGGCGCAGGTCCCGGTGCGTGACCGGTGGGCGATCGTTGCCTACGTCCGAGCGCTGCAGCGGAGCCAGAACGCGCGCCAGGCCGACCTCGGCGGCACGCGGCCGGAGTCCCTCGATCTCTTCAATCTCCGCCAGTCGGATCAGGAGCCACAGCAGTGAGCGCGGCGCATCGGCATGCGGTCGATTCCAACTCGCCGTCCGTCCGCCTCGGACCGATCGCGCAGCAGGTGGCGAAGGCGGCCTTCGCCGTCGCCGGGATCGCGCTGGCGATCAGCGTGATCATCGCGGTCGCCGGTCTCTTCGGCACGACCGCGAAGGGGGCGTTCAAGTCGTGGATGGTGGCGTTCCTCTACGTGCTCTCCATCTGCCTCGGTGCGCTCTTCTTCACGATGATCCAGCATGCGGTGCGTGCCGGCTGGAGCGTCACCGTCCGCCGGATCGCAGAGAGCATCGCGGCCAACCTCCTCTGGCTCTGGGTCCTCTTCCTCCCCGTCTTCATCCTGGTGCTGATCGATCGCGGCGGCGTCCTCTTTCCGTGGCTGAAGCCGGAGTACATGGCGACCGATGCGATCATCCAGCACAAGATGGCCTACCTGAACAAGGGCTTCTTCCTGCTGCGCGCCGTGTTCTTCTTCGCGGTCTGGGCCGGGTTCGCCTGGTTCTTCTGGTCCAGCAGCGTCCGGCAGGACGAGTCGGGCGACGTCGCGCTGACGCACCGGATGCAGCGCCTTGCTCCGCTCGGTCTGCTTGCATTCGCACTGACGCTGACCTTCGCGGCGTTCGACTGGGCGATGTCGCTGGAACCCCACTGGTTCAGCACGATCTTCGGCGTCTACTTCTTCGCGGTCTCGTGCTGCGGTTTCGGCGCCTCGATGTGCATCGCGCTGTGGTTCCTGGGACGTCGCGGCAAACTCCTCAACGAGGTCACCTCGGAGCACATGCAGGACGTCGGCAAGTTCCTGTTCGGCTTCGGGATCGTCTTCCACGCGTACATCGGGTTCAGCCAGTTCATGCTGATCTGGTACGCGAACATCCCGGAAGAGACCGGCTGGTATCTCGCGCGAACGCTCGGGCCGTGGAAGCCGTTCATGTGGGCGCTGCTCATCTGCCACTTCGCGGTCCCGTTCCTCCTGCTGATCTCCCGCCACGCGAAGCGGAACCGGACCTTCATCGCGGCGGTGGCCGTCTTCCTGCTGGTCGTGCAGTTCCTCGACATCTACCTGCTGGTGATGCCGGCGATCAGCGGCGCGGACCTCGCATCGGCGGTGTCCTATCCCGCGCTCGCGGCCCGCGCCGCGTCGGGTGACCTGGACCTGGGCTTCCACCCGGGGCTGATCGACCTGACCTGCGTCCTCGGGGCGCTGTCGCTCCTGGTCGGTCTGACCGCCCGCCGGCTGGGGCAGGTGCCGCTCGTTCCTGTTCGCGATCCCCGGCTTCCGGAGGCGCTTGCGTTCGAGAACATGTGACCCGGTTCGTGAAATCTGGAACGAACCCGCGGTCACCTCTACGATTGCCGGCCCGGCCGGCCTCCACCGAGTCCGCCACCTGCCATGTCCGACCACTCCGAACACAATCCCTCCGACCATGAAGACCCGCTCGCCGGTCCGACGTGGACCGTCGGGATCGCCGGCATCCTGCTGCTCGCCGCGCTCGTGCTCGGCGGGACAGCGCTCACATACCAGGTGCGCGGGCGGGAGCAGGCGCGGGTGCAGGTGGCCCCCGCGGTGGCCGCCGTCGAGGCACTGCGAGCCGAGCAGCGGGGGCGGCTGGCCGGACCCGCGCGCCGGGAACTCCGCGACGACTCGGAGTCGGGCGAACCTGCCCTGGTGATTCCGATCGACGCGGCCATCGACCTCGTGGTGCGCGACGCCGCGGGCCAGCGCCCCGGACGGTGAGTGCTCCAGAGTGCTGACGCCTTCGATGACCAGTTCCGCACGACGATGCCTTCGCCGCCCGGCCACCGGACGCCTCCGGTCGGTCGCCGCATCCGCCGCGTGCGCCGCGTGCGCCGCGGCGCTCTCGCTTGCCGGCACCATGCCGGCGAGTGCCCAGTACAGCCGGCCCGCGATCGGTGAGCATCGCCAGGATCCGGACTGGCTGCCGCCGGAGATGGAGGCGGCGAAGGTCGTCGATCGCACCGGTGACACGGCGGACATCGACGCCCGGTTCGTGGATGAGCGGGCCCGCCCGGTCACGCTCCGCGACATCATGGCGTCCGGTCGACCGGTGATCCTGACACTCAACTATTTCCGCTGTCCGATGCTCTGCGGCGCCACGCTGAACGGCCTGGTCGACGGCCTGGAAGAGGTGGACCTCGCGCCCGGACAGGACTTCGACATCGTCACGGTGAGTTTCGCCGCCACGGAGGGGCCGGATCTCGCGGCGGCGAAGAAGGAGGCCTACCTGACGCGGTACCGGCACGACGGCGCGGCGGAAGGCTGGCACTTCCTGACCGGGACGGAAGAGCAGATCCGGCGCCTGACCGACTCCGTCGGGTTCGGGTTCCACCTCGACCCGAAGTCGGGCGAGTACGCGCACAGCGCCACGATCATCTTCCTGACGCCGCAGGGGCGGATCTCGAAGTACATGAACGACGTGCTGTTCCAGCCGCGTGATCTCCGCCTGGCCATCGTCGAGGCCTCGCAGGGTCGAGTCGGGTCGCGCCTGGATCGATTCATGCTGTTCACGTGCTTCACCTACGACCCGCACGCGAATTCCTACACGCTCTCGGCGCTCAAGCTGATGCGATTCGGAGGATTCCTGACCGTGCTCGCGCTCTCCTTCGGACTGCTTCTCCTCCGCCTGCGCGGGCCGCGGCGGGAGGATCTTGATCGCACGCTCGGCCACGCAGGGACCGGCTCATGACTGCCACGATTCTCGGCTCCACCGCCGCCATGCTCGCGCAGCTTGCCCCGTTCCGTTCCGACGACGCGGCGGGCCGGACGTTCTGGCTTCCGCCGGGCGTCTCCAGCGAGGCAGCGCAGGTCGACTGGGTCTTCTACCTGATCTACTGGATCTGCCTCTTCTTCTTCGTCCTCGTCGTCGCCCTGATGGTGCTGTTCGCGTGGAAGTACCGCCGGACGCGCGCCGGGACGTGGGCGCCGGGACCGACCCACAACACGCCGATCGAAGTGACGTGGACGATCATCCCGCTCCTGCTCGTCATCGTGATCTTCTACGTCGGTCTCAAGGGCTACGTGAATCTCATCGAGGTTCCGGCGAACGCGTACGAGGTCAACGTCGTGGCGCGGAAGTGGACCTGGGAGTTCCGCCATCGCAACGGCGCGACTGAGGCGAATGTCCTGAAGGTTCCCCGCGGACAGCCGGTCAGATTGACCATTCAGTCGGACGACGTCCTTCACTCGGTGTTCATTCCCGCGTTCCGGATCAAGCAGGACGCCGTGCCGAACCGGACGACGTATGCATGGTTCCAGGCGGACCGGGCCGGCACCTACCAGCTCTTCTGTACGGAGTACTGCGGGACGCAGCACTCGTCGATGACCGCGATGGTCCTCGTGCTGGAGCCGGAGGAGTTCGAGCGGCAGATAGCGGCGGATGCGGCGTGGATCGACCAGGTGCCGGAGGAGCAGCTCCACATGGCCGGATTCCGTCTCTTCGCCCGCTGCGCCTCCTGTCACTCCCTCGACGGCCGTCGACTCACCGGTCCTTCCTTCTGGGAGACGCACGACAAGTGGGGCACCTCGCAGACGCTGGAGGCCGGCACCGGAACGGTCAGTCGCGTGGTGGACGAGAACTACATCCGCGACTCGATCCTGATTCCGCAGCAGGACATCGTTCCCACCTATCCGCGCAGCATGCCGTCCTTCCAGGGCCAGTTGAAGGCCAGGGAGCTGGACGCACTGATCGCATTCATCCGCCGGCTCGACGAGGTCGTCGACCGCTCCGGCAAGCCCGTCTCCGGGGTCAACTGACGTCTCCGTTCTGCAGGTCGCCGCCATGACCACTCTCACACCATCCCGTCCGGCATTCGCCCCGAGCAATTACCTGACGCACTCCCGCGGCGTGCTCTCGTGGGCGATGACGCTCGATCACAAGCGGATCGGCATCATGTACCTGCTCGGTGTGCTGGGATCGTTCCTGCTGGGCGGCATCTTCGCGCTGCTCGTGCGGACCGAACTCATCTGGCCCGGCCAGACCATCATGACCGCCGATCAGTACAACCGTGCCTTCACGCTGCACGGCGCGATCATGGTCTTCCTGGTCATCATCCCGTCGGTCCCCGCCGCGCTGGGCAACTTCGTCCTGCCGATCATGCTCGGGGCGAAGGACGTGGCGTTTCCCAGGCTGAACCTGGGTTCGTTCTACCTCTGGGTGCTCGGCGCGGTCCTCGCGGTCCTCGCCATGCTCTCCGGCGGCATCGATACCGGATGGACCTTCTACACGCCGTACTCCATCGAAGCGGACCGGCAGGGCGTGATCTGGGTGGCATCCGCCGTCTTCATCCTGGGATTCTCGTCGATCTTCACCGGCATCAACTTCATCGTCACGATCCACCGGCTCCGACCGCAGGGCATGACCTGGTTCCGGATGCCGCTCTTCCTCTGGGCCCTGTATGCGACCGCGGTCATCCAGGTCCTCGCGACGCCCGTGCTCGGCATCACCGTGCTGCTTCTCATGGTGGAGAAGGTCATGGGCATCGGGATCTTCGACCCGTCGCTCGGCGGCGACCCGGTCCTCTTCCAGCACTTCTTCTGGTTCTACTCCCATCCGGCGGTCTACATCATGATCCTGCCGGCGATGGGCATCGTGTCCGAACTGATCTCGGTGCACAGCCACCGGCACATCTTCGGCTACCGGTTCATCGCGTTCAGTTCGGTCGCCATCGCGATCTTCGGGTTCCTGGTCTGGGGACATCACATGTTCGCCAGCGGCCAGTCACCGCTGATGAACGCGCTCTTCTCCATGATCACGTTCAGCGTGTCGATCCCGTCGGCGATCAAGGTCTTCAACTGGCTCGCCACCATGTACCGCGGGCGGATCAGCCTGAACACGCCGATGCTGTACGGCCTCTCGTTCATCTTCATCTTCACGATCGGCGGCCTGACCGGCATCCCGCTCGGCACGCTGGCGACGGACATCCACCTCCACGACACCTACTTCGTGGTAGCGCACTTCCATTACGTCATGATGGGAAGCGCCCTCATCGCGATGATCGGCGGCATGCATCACTGGTGGCCGAAGATGACCGGGCGGATGTACAGCGAGACCGCCGGCCGGATCGGCGCCATCGGCGTCTTCCTCGGCTTCAACTTCACGTTCTTCCCCCAGTTCATGCTCGGCAGCCTCGGCATGCCGCGCCGGTACTTCGACTACCAGGCCGGGTTCAGCCAGGACCTGACGGAACTCTTCCACGTCTATCACTTCCTCTCGACGCTCGGCTCGTACTTCATGGCGCTGGCGTTCTTCTGGACGGCCGGATACCTGCTCCATTCCCTCTTCCGCGGCGAGCGTGCGCCGGCGAATCCGTGGGGCGGCGCGAGCCTGGAGTGGAAGTGCAGCAGTCCGCCGCCGCACGACAACTTCGCCGAGCAGCCGGCGGTCGGCGACTGCTATGACTACGACCAGATCGAGTGGGACGAGGCGGCGAAGGGCTACCGCTTCCGAGAGAACTACACGCCCGCCGCGGCACACTGATCCGCGATTTCGGAGCCAACGACCGATGGGCCATCGACCTGCATCTCAGACCGCCGGGCAAGAGGCGGCCGGACACGGAGCGGAAGCGCACGCCCATGGCGGGCACGGCGCGGTGGGTCACGTTGCACCGCTCCGCGCGCTCATCGGGACCGGCGCAGCGCTGCTCGTCCTCACCTGGCTCACCGTGGCGGTGACCAGGGTGGACCTCGGGGAACTCAACATCTTCGTCGCACTGGGCGTGGCGACGGTGAAGGCCGGCCTGGTCATGCTCTTCTTCATGCACCTGCGCTGGGATCGACCCTTCAACGCGATCGTGTGCATCGGGTCCATCGCGTTCGTGGCGCTCATGATCGCATTCACGATTCTCGACACCGCCGAGTACCAGGACACGATCAATCCCGGTGATGCAAAGGCGGTCCGGGAGACGATCGAATCGCTCGGCAACTGACGCGGGACGCATTCCGGAACGACGCTGAGCGCGAGCATGCCCGTCGCTTCGGCATGCTGCTGTTCCTCGCGTCGCTCGGGGCGCTCTTCGCGGCCTCGGTGATCGGCTGCGGCTGGATCCGCGTGCAGCTCGAGCAGGAGGGCGCGTGGCCCGACGCGCTGCCCGCGCTGCCGCCGGTGCTTTTCCTCACCCTCCCCGTGCTGGTGGTGATCAGCGTCCTGCTGCATCGCGCGGCGACGGCGACGGCGCCGGGCGTGGTCCGCCGGATGGCGGACCGGGCCCTCGCGGGCGGCGCGGTGTTCGTGGCGATCCAGGCGTTCGCGTGGCGGTCGTGGACGGGGCACATGTCGGCGTCCTTCGAGATCGCCGAGGGCGCGCGGCTGGCATCGACGGCGTTCGGCCTGCTCAGCGGCCTGCACGCGGCGCACGTGCTGGGCGGACTCGTCGCGCTGCTCCTGCTGCGGCGCAGCGCGGCGGGCCCGCGCGGGTCCGCGCTGGCGCGATCGGTCGCGGCGTACTGGCACTTCCTGGGCGGGGTCTGGCTGGTCCTGCTGGTGGCGATGCTTGCGCTTCTGACACCGGCGGTGTGAATGGCTCAGGCTGAGACACCCTCAGCGTCACCACCCGACAGCACGCCTGCTGCCTCACGCGGACCGGAGACCCGGCAGCATCAGCAGGTCGGCGAAGCCGACAGCGCCGTCACCGTCACGGGGGCCCTCTGCGACCTGTACGCCGGGCGATCCGGATGGACGCCCGCATGCGGTGGTGTGCCTTGACGCGCCGGCGGGCGGCCACTATCGTCTCCTCCTGAGAATGCGTTCTCAGCAACGACCAGCCCCGGTCCGGCCACCGGCGCCACCGTCGCCCGGCGGTGCGGCACGGGGCATGCGCCGCCGGACATCGATGGTCGCCCGTGTGCTCGTGATCGTCGCGATCGCGGCGATGGCCGGTGGCGCCAGGTGGGTGCACCTTGCGCACGGGCATGGTGGGAGCGCCTGGAACGCGCCAGGGGACGAGCGCACCACCGGAGAGGTCGATGCGCACGGCGGCCAGCGCGGCAGCGCATCGGGCGCTCGTTGCTGCACCGGTGCGTGCTGCGGTCGCGTGCACGGATCGGTCGGATTGACAGTGCTGCGGACCGATGGCGATGGCGACGGCGACGAGCCGGTGCCCCTGGATGAGCACTCGCCGGACGATTGCGGGATCTGCACGCTCCTGGCGTCGCTGGCGTGCGCTGTCCCGGCCGTGCCCGCGGCGCCGCTGCTGCCGGGCGCGGTCGACATCGCCTGTCCTGTCCCCGCGCAGCGCCGGTTCGTCTCGACCGTGTCCGGCCCGCGAAGGCCGCGGCCGCCGCCGGTGATCTGAGCCGCATGCGCTGCGTCTGACTCGGCAGCACGGTGCGTGGGGCGTTGCCCGCGCGACGTGCAGCGCCGTCGCCGCCGCGCGATGTCGTTCGCGCCGTTCACGCGTCGTCCACCCGGATCGCGCGCTGGCCGCGTCCGTCACGTCGCATGGCGTGACGGAGCCGCGACCGGCGGGTTCGCGTCCGTCGTCCCAATCCCCTCACACCTGCATCGGGAGCCGACGTCATGTCGTCGCATACTCGTGCGTTCACGCTGACGGAACTGATTCTCGTTGTCGCGATCATCGCCGTCCTGGTCGGGATCGCCGTGCCCGTCGTCGGCCGGGTCCGCCACCTCGGTCGGGTGACGGGCTGTCTCTCCAACCTGCGACAGGTCCAGATGGCCCACATGGCGTGGGTGGCGGAGAAGCGCGGCCGCTTCGTCGAGGTCGGGCTGGGACACGGCGGCGCCGATGACCTCGCCGCGACGTGGGTGAATGCGCTGCGGCCGTATTACGACGATGAGCGCATCCTGCGATCACCGCTCGACCGCTCGTCACACTGGCCGCCGGGCAGTGGCCCGGACAGCGGCGTTCCGATTCCGCCATCGACCGACCGGTACCGGCGCTCGAGTTACGGCCGCAACAACTTCCTCTCGGCCACTCTCTCGCCGAGCGAGCGACCGGCCGACCGGCTGAGCGCGGTGGTGAATCCGGCGGCGACGGTCGACTTCCTGATGCTCGCGTTCAGCGGTCCCTACGCGGGCTCCGACCATGTGCACGTGGAGACGTGGGTGGTGCCGGGCGCACCGGACGAGTCCCCGGCGCTCGCGTCCGCGCAGGTCGCCATTGCCGCAGTCGGCGGGCCGGAGGCGTCCTGGGAGTCCCGTGCGAACTGGGGGTTCCTGGACGGCCGCAGCGCGACGCACCGGTTTGCGGAGGTCTTCCGGTCATTCGAGCGCAACCGGATGGACCCGGAAGTGGCGGCGAAGACGGTCGTCATGGACGCGATGAGTCGGTAGTGCATCAGCGTACGTCGCCGGCGTCGCTGACGCCGTCCGTCCGTACACATCGATCGCAGGCGCGAGCACAGGGACGGCTCGCGCCGCTGAAGCAGCAGAGGAGTCCAGCATGCATCCATTCCGCACCAGGATCGTGGCAACAGCGACGGTGATTGCGTGCATCGTCGTCGGCGCCGCGCACGGTCAGCACGATGGAGACATCTTCGTCGATGTCGTCGACGCGCGGATCGTCACCGGTACAGTCGGCCCCGGCGGTGCCGCCCAGGTCCCGTACCGCGTATTCGCCGGTCAGTTCGGGCCCGCACACTTCGCGTCCGATCCCGGCTTCGACGCGCCGGCGGGGACGTTCCCGGCAGGGACCCGCGTCGGCTTCAACGTGCTTGCCACACTCGAGCGGTGGAACGGCGACGGCTTCGACCCTGCCTCCGGCGAGACACTCACGATCTCCTTCTTCACCTCCCAGGTGACCACCGCCGATGGCCCTGTTCCCGGCTTCGACATCGCCGTGCAGGCGAACGGCGGATGGCACCGCCACCTTGGTTTCCTCCTCAATCCACCGCCGGACGAGGGCACGCCATCGCCCGGCGTCTATCGCCTGTCGCTCGAGCTCTACTCGACGGCGGCGGCGATCGGCACGTCCGATCCGTTCTGGATCCTGTTCCTGAGCGGAGGCGACACCGCATCGCATGCGGCGGCGATCGCGTGGATGGAGGGGGTGCTCGCCTGTCCGGCGGATCTGGACGGCGACGGCAACGTCGGATTCACGGATCTCCTGGCGCTGCTTGCGGCGTGGGGGCCGTGCGCGCCGGGACCGTGCGCGGCGGACCTCGATGGCGATCAGCAGGTCGGGTTCGCGGATCTCCTGGCGCTGCTCTCGGTCTTCGGTCCCTGCCGCTGACGCGGCGCGATCACGGTATCCGGTTGTTCCTGGTCACCTTCACTCCAAGGAGTTCACAATGCTCGCACATGGACGGCACTCCCGCATGCGCAGGGTTCCTCCGATCGTGCTCACCGTGGTCATGGCCACATCCGTCGTCTCGGCAGACGGCGTTCATGGCGACGTCTGGCTGCGCGTGGCGGGCGATCAGCTTGTCACGGGACTGGTCGACGAGGACGGCACGCCGGTCGAGTCGGCGTGGCGCGTCTTCGCGGGAGAGTTCGGCGAGGATCCGCGCTTTCCGTTCTTTGCAGATCACCCCGGCTTCCGCCTGTTCGGCGGATCAGTCGCGCCCGGTTCGCCGTTCACGATCAACATCGCCGGTCCCGTTGAGCGCTGGACGGGCGCAGGCTTCGGCGCGACGCCTTCGCTCATGACGATCGCCTACGGACCTGGCAGCGTGACGAGCGGTGGGGGATACGTGTCCGGGTTCCAGTGGCATGCCGACGCACGGGGAGGGTTTCACGGCCACTTCGACCTGGAGATCCACCAGGACGGCGGCGATCCCGAGGACGGGATCTACCTGCTCCCGCTTTCGATCAGCAGCGACATCGCGACGGCGACGCCGGTGTTCTGGTTCGTGATGAACCTGGGCGCGGATGAGCGCGACCACGAACGGGCGATCGACTGGGTGATCACGAGGCTGGTGCCGGGGCCTGGCGCCCTCCCGCTGTGCGTGCTCATGGCGTGCGCGGGCGTCAGAAGCCGCAGGCGACGATGACAGTTGACGCCGCGGGGGGGGGGGGTAAAGTAGCCGTCGGAGCTGCACGCAGGCCGACGGTGCCCCTCTCTCCCGGGGTGGTCAACCAGGCGGGGCGGATTCATCGCAGCGGATGTGGGAATGCGCGCGCCGACCGGGCCCGTGCGTGCACGCCCGGCTGACACGGTGCCCGGGATCAGGAAGGAGTCAGGGTGATGTCGTCCATCGAGAGGAGCGCACGCGCGCGTCTGCGGCCGTCCCTCGTGGTCGCGCTGCTGATCGTGGTGACAGGCGTCGCCGGGAGCGTCGCAGAGGCCGCGGAGGGCAAGGAACGGCTTCTGCCCGGCACGCCGCTGCGCCTCATCCTGGAGGCAGCCTTCTCCGAGGGCGGATCGTTGGTCATGGCATCGGAATACGCGGACCGGGCACTTCGACGGATGAGAGGCGAAGCGGTTGAGCCGATTGACCCGTCGTGGTACGCCTTCGCGGATCCCGAGTGCGCACGGCTCCTGTCCCCGGACTCGGCGCCGTACGAGATCGTGGTCCGCGCGTTCGAGTCTGGTGGCTGGTCACCGGAAGGGGCCGAGCTGCTGGCGGCGCTGGCGGTGCTGCATGAGCTGGGCGGCTCACTGCCCCCCCCGGCGACAGCAGAACCTCGCGGCCTGGATGATCTCACGGTCACCGCGTCCGAGGTGTGGGCCGCCGTCGGGGGCGCCAGCGGCGTGCAGACGTGCCTCTTCTTCAGGGTCGCGATCCGGTACTGCACGCCGACGGGGCAGATGGTGGAGGAATGGCGGTACATCAATCTGCCCTGCTGGTCGCAACGTTGGACGCAGAGTGCCTGCGTCATCGCGTGTACCTATCCCACGAACTTCCCATGGGCGCGCCTGCGTGGCGGCGCGGCGTGCCCGGAGGTCGATGCCCAGTGCTTCTGGCTGAGCATCAAGGGGAAGCAGGTGTCCCGGCCGTGCGATACCCCGGGACAGATGTCATGCGATTGCCTGCCGTCGGCCGGCGACTGTCCGGCATGGAACATCCAGTGCTTCGACCTGAACGGACCAGACGACCGCCCGTCCTGCAACTGACCGGCGCGGATGGCTCGCGGTGCACAGTCGAACGCCGGCCGGCATCCCGTGCGGGATGCCGGCCGGCGTGGCTTTCTGATCGACAGCGCGGCGGGCGTGCCCGCGCGCCGCTCAGCGACCGGCCTTCAGGAGGTCGCGGATCTCGCCCAGGAGTTTCTCCTCGGCGGACGGTCCGGGCGGCGGGGGCGGCGGCGCCTCGTGCTTCCGTCTGAGCGTGTTGATGGCCTTGATGAGCAGGAAGACCGCGAACGCGACGATCACGAAGTCGATCGCCACGTTGATGAACTTCCCGACCCCGATCGTGACCTCGGTGATCTCCTTCCCGGCCTCGTCCACGCCCTTCTCGCGCAGGCGGATGGCGATCTCGGAGAAGTCCATGCCGCCCACGATCATGCCGATGGGCGGCATCAGGACGTCATTCACGAGTGACGAGACGATCTTGCCGAACGCGCCGCCGATGATGATGCCGACGGCCATGTCCACGACGTTGCCGCGCACGGCGAACTCGCGGAATTCCTTGATGAATGGCATGAGCGAGTCTCCTCGAACGGGGTGGCCCGGCGCGCGGCGTCAGAACGCCAGCGAGAGCAGGGCGAAGTAGTCGATGTCATTCTTCTTCGTCGGGGCGGCGGCGAGGCTGTCGTAGCGGTCCTCGATGCCGACCTTGAGCGTCAGGTTGGCGGACGGATCGACCAGCACCTCCCAGCCCGCGCGGAAGACGAAGCGGAACTCGCCGCCGTCCTCCAGGTTCGGGTAGAAGTCGCCGTTCGCGTAGATGCTCTGCCGGTCGGTCAGCTTGTGCGTGAAGTCGAAGCCCAGCAGTCCCTCGGGGACGAAGTCATCCGTGCCGTTCCACGTGTACGCACCGCCGGCACCCAGCCGGCCGCGGAGCAGGGTCCGGTCGTCGCGGATGAACGCGTATCCAACGCCCGCGAAGCCGGAGAGCCGGTGGTCCCACGCCTGGAACTCGTCGTACTCGTACGCGCCCTGCGCGAAGATGCTCCACGGCGAGTCACCCAGTTTCCAGTCGTTGACGAGTTTCGCCTCGAAGCGATTCTTCGATCGAACGCCCCCATCCTCGGCATACGCGTAGGTCAGGCTGCCCTTCGTCAGGATCGACTCCGTCTCCCGCGCGGCGCCCAGGCCCGCGCGGATGCTCAGCGTGTCCGAGTTGCCGTCGGATCCGTTGACGCCGAGGTCGATCGAGCCGGTCCATCCGCTCAGCCAGCCGCGCGATGCCGGCGTTTCCGGTGCCGCGTCGGCGTCGGACTGGCGCAGCGCGGGGAGTGACGCGGCGAGGGTCGCCGGCAACGCGATCGCGTGGGGGACCGGGACCGGTTCGCCGGCGGCGGCGCTGACGGACAGCAGCGCGGTCGCCATGGGGACCGCGACGGTTCGCAGGGGATGCATGTGGGTGATTCTCCTCGGATCTGTTCGACGGCCCCGGTCAACGTATCGCGGGGCCCGGTGCGATGAAGGCGGGGGCTCGAACCCGGACCGGCCTTCAGGCGTGGAGGTGCGCCGGACTGTTCAGTGGTCGGCCGGTTGCCGGCGGCTGAGCAGCATGCGCTCGCCGGGTGTGGTTCGTCGGTCGCCCGGTTCCGCCGCGCGCTGGCCCGCGGTGAACAGGGGCGGGGCGCCGATCTCGCGATGGATCAGCGGCGGTACGCCCGCCACGCGACTGGGATCCAGGGCGAGCAGGAGCAGGACGATCGGAAGATACAGGAGGCTGCCCAGGAAGACGCGTCGTGCCGCGGCATCGCCGGTTTCCCGCAGCAGCCGGATGGCGAGCCATGTCATCCATCCGCCGAGCGCGGTGGCGCCCGCCACCGCGATCCAGCCGCCGACCCCCGTCAGCGCGGCGCAGAGTCCGATCGGAATGAGCAGGATGCTCGTCAGGAGGACGACGCGGAACGTCACGTGGCCGCACGGGTCGACCAGGGGCAGCATGCGGAATCCGCCGCGCGCATAGTCCTCGCGGTACATCCAGGCAAGGGCCAGGAAGTGCGGGATCTGCCAGATGAAGAGCAGCGCTGCCAGGACCCACGCGCCGGGATCGAGGGTGCCGGCCGCGGCGCTCCATCCGATGAGCGGCGGGATCGCGCCGACGACCGCTCCGACGAGCGTGTTGAGCGTCGTCCGCGTCTTGAGGGGCGTGTACACGGCCACGTACAGCAGGATCGTCGCCGCGGCGAGCGCCGTCGCGAGGCGTGTCGTGCCGATGGCGAGGACCGCGATGCCCGCCACGCCGGCGCCGATCGCCACCGCTACGGCATGCGGCCGGGAGAGCGCCCCCGAGGGAAGCGGTCGAGTCCGGGTCCGGAGCATCCTCGCATCGCGCGGATGCTCGATGATCTGGTTGAATGCGTTCGCCGAGGCGGCGCACAGGAACACGCCGATCGCGGTGGCGGCGAGCGCGAGGACCATCGTGACGCCCCGCGCATGCGCCCCGGAGGCGCCGGAGAAGGCGGCGAGGATGAACCCGATCGCGGCGGTCCAGACGACGAGCGCGCTCAGGCGTGCCTTGCCCAGGTCGAGCCAGTGACCCACGGGCAGGCGCGTTGCGCCGTCGGCGCCGATGGCAGCGGGGGATTCCATGGGAAGGCCGTACTATACCGGCCGCCGGTGATCGCTCCCGGCCCGTGCGGCCGGCGATCGCCGCGGAGGTCTCCCCAGGAAACGCTCATGCCCATCGCGCCGGCCCACTGGGAACGCAATCTCGCGATCGTCGGGAGCGGTCTGTCGACCGCGGTGCTCATGTGGCTGGCCGGATACCTCCTGCACTTCCCCGGCGTGCACCTGCCCGGCCCGGTCATCTTCGTGGTCCTCGCGATCATCCTCGTCGCGGGCGGCTTCGGGTTCGGGCGCCGTGCCTCCGCGCAGGGGCCGGTCAGCGGCGCGACGGCGGCCATCGTCTGCGGCGGCATCAACCTGCTCATCCTCGGCAGCGTCCTGCGGGGGCACGTCGATGACGCGGTCCAGCCGGCCGCGCTGATCCGGATCCCCGGGGCGCTGCTGGCCCACGTCCTCCTCTTCGGCGCCGGCCAGGCGGCCGGGCGCCGGATGGCCGCGGCGCCGCTGGACTGGGTGGCATGGCGGTCGCGCGTGATCGCGTCCGTGGTGGGCGCGACGCTCCTGGTCGTCATCGCCGGCGGCATCGTGACGAGCACCGGGACCGGGTTTGCGGTGCCGGACTGGCCCGGCACCTTCGGGTCCAACATGTTCCTCTACCCGCTCTCGCAGATGACCGGCGGCATCTACTACGAGCATGCACACCGGCTGTACGGGGCGCTCGTCGGGTTCGCGACGATCATCATGCTCGGTGTGATCCTCGCCACTGAGTCTCGCCGCTGGGTGAAGCATGCCTCAGCGCTGCTCCTGCTGCTCGTGATCCTCCAGGGCGTCGCCGGAGGGTCCTGGGTCCTGACCGCACACCCGGGATTCGTGGTCCTGCACGGCGCATTCGGGCAGATCTACTTCGCGCTGACGGGCGTGATGCTCGCGGTCACGAGCCGCGCGTGGCTGGAGCGGCGCATGCCGGTCGAACTCGCCGGCGCGCAGGTCGATCGGAGTCGATCGCTGCACCTGGCCATCGCGCTGCTGGTCCAGCTTCTCTCTGGCGTGCTCTACCGCCACCTCAAGAGCGCGGACCAGGTGTTCCCGTGGCCGGCGCATCTCCATCTCTCGTTCATGCTCGTCGTCATCGTGTTCGCATGCCTGGCGGGCTTCCGCGCCTGGGCGAGGGCCGACGCCGTCCCGCTGCTCGGCGTGCTCGGACGTGCGCTCCTGCTGGTGCTGGTGGTGCAGCTGATCCTGGGCTTCGGCGCCCTCTTCGCCGTCATGGCGTGGAAGGGAGAGCCGTACACGGCGCAGGTGATCCTGACCACCGCGCACCAGGCGAACGGCGCCATCCTCCTGCTGCTGGGCGTACAGCTCCTCCTCTGGACCTGGCGGTGCGTCGGTGCACCGCGGCCGGCGGCGCCGGCGGCGCGGTTGCCCGCCGCGTCATGATGCCGCGGCGGCGGGGCGGATGACCCGCCCCAGGAAGAGCACCGCGCCGGTCGACTGATCGTGGACCAGGAACAGGAACGGCCGGTCCAGGACGAACCGGCGCGTGCGCGGGACGGCGCGCGCGGCGAACTCGATCGCCGTGGCCGCCGCCGCCTCGGCGCCGTGTTCGTCGACGACGATCATGGCGCGATGGCGGGCCTGCGAGATCCAGATCAGGCCCCGCGCGTCGTTCCGGCCCGTGATCCCGCCGAAGTCGGCGCGCTCGGCGGAGGTCGCGTCGGTCATGCCGAGCGCCGTGAGCGGCGGAACCAGGTCCACGGCCGACTCCATCCGGAAGCGCGGGATCTCCACCGCGACGGTCTCCGGCAGTGCGTCGCGCGCTCCGGCGAGCAGTGCGTCCAGCGCCCCGTCGGCCAGGCGCGACTCCAGGCCGGCCAGGTCCACCGACGGATCCGGGAGGACGAACGTCATCGCCACGCGATCCCCCGCGAACGGGAGCACGAGCGCGGTCCACCCGGTGCCGTCGATGAGCCGGAACTCCTCGCGCTGACGCATCATCCGGACCTCGAGATGCTCGGTCCCGCTCACGTGGAACGCCGCCGTCTGCGTGCGGTCCGGGTCGAACGGCCGGGCCCACGCGCCCCGGAAGTACGCGGCATCGAGCAGAGCGCACACCGAATTCGGGTTCAGTCCGTCGAGGATGCGGGTGATCCGCCCGTTCGTGTGGCGGGCAACCCAGTCGTTGATCGGGCCGACCTCGGGCGCGCTGAAGATCCGGGCGGTGTCCTGCGCCCGGATGAAGTCGCGGTACGACTCGGCAGCGAGTTCCGGGAGCCGGGTCAGCGCGAGGGCGACGGCCAGGTCCAGCGAGAGCCGGTCGGCGGTGGCGCGCTGCGTGATCCCGTGGCGCAGGGCGCCGACAGCGGCGGCCGCGCGCTCGCGCGTCAGACCGTCGCCCAGCAGCGCGGCCAGTTCCTGCTCCGTGTCCCCGCGGGCGCCGTAGCGGGCGAACTGCACCGCGGTGGCGACGCTGAGCGGCGAGAGCACCACGCCCGGTCCGTCCATCACGCGCTGCTGCTGCAGGAGTCGAAGCCCGAGGAGATTCATGCCCCGCGCGACGGCGGCCTGTTCGGCCGGCGTGCTGTCCGCGAACGGCGCGGCGGCCTGGCCGGAGGACGTCGGGCGCGGTCCGTCGCCCGGGCGCTCCGCGCACGCCGGCGCGAGCGTGCCCAGGCCGATGGCGATCGTGACGGCGATGCCGCGACTGGGGACGCAGGGCGAGCGATGACCGTGTGGCATGTCGGTTCTCCCGGGCATGGCGTGGACGGCAGCCGTGATCAGTCGCCGGCCTCGGATGGGATGCGCTGCGGCGTGGTTGCGTCGCCGGCACGGGTGCCGCGCGCCACGTCGAGCATGGACTGCTGGATCTCCGCGATCAGATCCGGGCGCATGAACGAGCCGTGGTCGGCGCCTTCGTAGATCCGGACAGGCAGGTCCCAGCCCTCCGCGCGCACCGTCTGCTCCAGGCGCATCACCGCGCGCTCCAGGTGGAACGTGTCCTGGCCGCCTGCGTAGATGTGCATGCGCCCGGCGATCAGCGGGGCAAGTGCATTCCAGCGCTCGCGGAGGACGGCGTGGATGTCCCACGCACGCCACGCGTCCGCGACGTCGGGATCGATGCGCCCCGTCGCGCGATCGAAGAGCGGACGTGGCAGTCCGTCCGCGCCGCGCGGACTGAAGACCCACTCGAACGACCGGATCTGGCCGCCCTCACCAAGCACGTTCTCCATGGCGATGAAGTCGTCGGCGTAGAGCAGCGGACGGCCGCGGTTGTGCCCGATCGTGAGCCTCGTGCCGTCCGCGGCGCGATACATGTTCGCCTCCGCCGCGTGGATGTCGACCAGTTGGAACGCGTGGAAATCCACCGGGTCCGGGGCGCTCGACCAGCAGCCGCCGAAGGTCTCCGGGTGCGTGAGCATGAGCCAGAGGACGGTCCAGCCGCCCGAGGAGTGGCCACTGAGGAGGCGGGCGTCCCGATCGGCGCGCAGCGGGAAACAGGCCTCCAGGGCCGGGATGAGTTCATGGACGAGCGCGGTGCCCCAGGGTCCGTTGTTCGCGGAGTCGGCGAAGACATGGTGGCCGCCGAAGCAATCGGGATCCAGCACGATGCGCGCCATCGCGCCGCTGTGGGGCGTGCGGCGCCAGGCGGCGATCTCGCGGCGCGCGACGCGGTGCGTGGAGCCGAAGCCGCCGATCCAGTAGTTCGCCGGAATCGGCCGGACGGGCGCCGCCGCCGGCGCGTCCGGCGGCGTGATCGCCGCGGCCGAACCGTTCGCGGCGTCGTCCGCGGCCCCATGCGCCGCGTCGTCGCCGGCGTTCGCCCGCAGCAGCGCGGTGGTGCCCGGCGGCAGGATCACCGAGGCGCGGAGCAGGACCGTCCGCCCGTGGAACGCCGAGAGCGCCTCGCTGCGGATCTCGACGACGTGTACGTCCGGATCGTCGGGCGCGGCCGGCGGCTCCACGAGACGATCCACGTGGAGCACCGTCGGCGCCGCCGCGGTCGCGTCCCCGTCCGCGTGCGGACCGAGGTCACCCGGGGCACCCTGCCAGACAGCGCTGTACGCGTTGCCGTCTCCGGAGCCGAGATGGCTCGAATCCCGGTTGAGCCGCACGACCGCCTGGGCGCGCCACGGACCCGCGGCGAAGCGCGCCGCGCGCTCGGCGGCATCCGGCGGGTACCAGTGCGTGCCGGGGCCACCGACCTCGATCGGCCCGGTTGCCGGATCCCAGCCGTCCACGTCGACGGCCGCGAACGGTTCGGTGCCGAACCACGAGGGGCCGAAGCGCGGCTCGCGCGGGGCGCGCTGCGCGAACAGCACGTAGACGCGCCCGGTGTACACGGGCACGACGGCCGGATCCGCGGAAACCGTGAAGGTGGGATCCGTGGCAACCGCGGTGGCGAAGGGGACGCCCGCGGCCGCCAGGGACCACGCGACCAGAAACGTCACGGCAGCGCGGCGGCGCGGTCCGGGTGGCTCGCACCACGTCCGCGCTGCCGGCGGCCGGTCATGCCGGTCCTGCCCGGCGCTGCGGATGGCTCTCATCGGTACATCTCCTTCGCTTCTTCGGGCAGCGCGACCGGCTTCAGGCACTCCTGCAGCGTGAGCAGCGCGTAGGTGGTTGCAAGATCGCGTCGTCCTTCGAGCCATCGTCCGGCGTCGTTGGTCCAGCCGCCATCCGGTGCCTGCCGCGTGACCAGCGCATCGATGATCTCTTCACGCCAGTTGTGCGCGGTGCCCCCGTGGTCGACGATCCGGTGCTGCTGCGCGACGCGCAGGGCGCGGGCCATCGCGTGCAGGTAGTAGTAGTACCCCTGCAGGCCGAGCCCGGGATTCTCATCGGTTGTCCAGTGTCGTCGCACCCAGTCGAAGACGGCGCGGATACGCACGTCGTCGGGTGAGAGCCCCGCGTACAGCAGGCTCTTGAAGCCGGCATACGACATCGACCCGTAGGAACGCAGGCTCGGCGGGGACCCGGAGGCGCGCAGTTCACCCCGCCGGCCCTCGCCCGCGGCCTCGCTCGCCATCGATTCACCGCCGTTGGCGGGCGTGTAGACGAATCCGCCGTCGTCACCGGCCCACGCGGCCGGATTGGTGGCACGGAGATTCTGCGCACGCGAGACGAACGCGACGGCGCGCTGGAACGCCGGTTCATCCGGACTGACGCCGGCGTCGTAGAGCGCATCGAGCATCATCTGCGTACTGGAGAGATCCGGCCTGCCCTGGTTGCCGTAGCCCGCGCCGCCGTACCAGTCGTCGCGTGGTCCGAGGCCCTCGCCCTCATCCCACTGGAGGTGCATCAGGCGCCGGACCGCCGCGTCGATGCGAGGCCGGTCGGCCGGGTCGCGCGTCGACGCCAGCGCGGAGACGACGGCGGCGGTGACGTAGTTCGCGAGGCTGTCACCCCCGTACCCACCGTCCTCCTCGCGCGCCCGCGCGATCAGCGCGAGCGCCCGTTCCAGCGCCGTGGCACGGTCCTCGGCGTCGTCGCTGCCCATGCCCGCCTGGGCGATCGCCTTCGCCGCGAGCGCGGTTCCGGCGATCCGGACGGGCGCCGGACGATCGGGCGCGTCGGTCGGTGCCGCGGTCACATCGGTGAGCCAGCCGCCGTCCTCGGACTGGGCGGCGATGAGTGCCGCCAGGCCGCTGGCGATTGACGCCATCGCGCGCGCGCGGTGCCCGTCGGAGACCGGCACGAACTCGTCCGGCCCGGCGATGCGATGCGCGGGCGGAATCGGCAGCATGATGACCTCCGGAAGCGGGGGCGGGTCAAGCTGCGTCATGCGATCGCGCGGAATGGGTTCATCCCGAGGGCGGGCGTGTGCAGTCGAGATCGCATGCAGGGCGACGAGGCCGGCAAGAAGGATGATGCGCCCGGCCGGGCGCGACGATGCAGGGGAGACGCGAGTCATCCGGTGGCTCCCACCGGTCCGATGCGGACCGTGCTGGTCGGTCTGTACAAGGCGGCACTCCGGACAGTGAGCGGATCCTACCGGTGATGCGTGAACCGGCGGCGGATTGCGGCCGATCGGCGTGCCGTCGGCCGGTACACTCTGTGCCCGCATGGCCCCCGGTGATCTGCCCCATCCCGATGCCGACCCGAAGCCGAGGGACTATGCGCTGGAGGCGGTCGCCCTTCCGCGACCGGATCTTCCCGGGCGCGTGGCGGTGCTGGAGACCGACGACGACGCCATCGACCTGCTGGCCCGGGATCTGCTGGCCCAGGCGAACGAGTCCGTGCGACGGCTGGGTGACTTTCACCTGGCGCTCTCCGGTGATCCCGCGCTGGAGCGACTCTACATCCGCATCATCCTGGACCCCGCGTTCCGCTGGCTGCCCTGGAAGCGGACGCATCTCTGGCTGGTGCACGAGCGATCGGTCCCGTTCGATGACGAGCGATCGTGTGCCCGCGTGCTGCGCGAGATCATCGCGGATCACGCCGACCTTCCGCCGGAGCAGTTCCACCCGATCTTCGCCTGTGCCGAGGACGCGGCGGACCGCGCCACGCGCGACCTCCGGCGAGCGCTCGCCTGGCGGGAGCGGGGCGAGGACCGGCTGGACGCCGTCGTGCTGGCGCTCGGCGGCGACGGCGCGGTCGGCGGATGGACGATGCATCCGGCCCCGGTCGAGGCGCCGGGCGCGCCGTCGGCGGACCGATCCGGGGAGGGTGATGGACCGGCCCGGCCGCTCTATCACCGCGTCAGCGCCGACGACGGCGATGATGTCATCGTGATGGGCCAGGCGCTGATCAACGGGGCGCGATCCATCGCCCTCCTGGCCGTCGGCACCGCCGTCGCGCCGATGATCGCCCTCCTCTCGGAGCGCCACGCTGCCGGCGCGACGCCGACCATGCCCGCGGAGTTCCTTTCGCCGGTGTCCGGTGCGATGACCTGGTACCTGGACCGCGCGGCGGTGGAACCGCAGGGGGCCCTTTCGGAATGACCCGCTCCGCATCGTGTGCGGCGATGCGGCAGGCACGCGGACGTGACGCGGGCTCGCCTTCAGACACGTGACCGCGTTCCGACCCGGCCGCCGAGCACCATGATCGAGACACGGGACATCCGCGTTGACTACGACGACGTCATCGCGGTCCGGGATCTCTCGCTCACGATCGGTCCGGGCGAGATCTGCGGCCTGATCGGTCCCAACGGCGCGGGCAAGACCAGCCTGATCCGGGTGCTCGCGACGCTCCACCGACCCACCTACGGCACGGCCCGGATCGCGGGCTTCGACACGCTGGAGGACGTGGCCGATGCGCGGCGTGCCATCGGGTACATGCCGGACCTGGCGCCGGTGTACGGCGAACTCCGATGCCGGGAGTTCCTGGATCTCTTCGCCGCGGCCTACCACCTGCCGAGGCGGACGCGGCGCACGCGGGTCGCGGAAGTCCTGGAGCGCGTCAGCCTGACTTCGAAGCGCGACGCGCTGGCGCGGACCCTTTCGCGCGGCATGACGCAGCGGCTGGTTCTCGCGAAGACGCTGCTGCACGAGCCGAGAGTGCTGCTTCTCGACGAGCCGGCCAGCGGGCTCGATCCGATCGCGCGGATCTCGCTGCGCACGCTGCTCCGCGACCTGTCGGCGGAGGGGCGGACGGTGCTCATCTCCTCGCACATCCTCAACGAACTCTCGGAGTTCTGCACGTCGATCGGGATCATGGAGCGCGGCCGGCTGGTCGTGCACGGCGACATCGACGCGGTGATCGCGCAGCACGCGGACGCGCATGCGCGGCGGTTCGAACTCAGGGTGTCCGGCGCCTCCGGGCCGGAGTCGGCCGCGGCGCTGCTGCGGACGGCCCCGGGGGTCAGCGATGTGACCGTGAACGGCACATCCTGCTCGTTTGACCTGGCGGGCGACGACGCGGCGGCCGCGCATCTGCTGGGCGACCTGGTCCGCGCGGGGGTGCCGGTCGCGGCATTCGGGCCGCACCGACGCGGCGTCGAGGACCTCCTGCTGCGCGTCGGGACCATGGAAGCCTCATGAACGCCACGCCGTCGCTCCGTCGATCCATCGAACTGGTGAACCCGCTCTGGGTCAAGGGGCTCCGCGCCCGCGTGCGCATGCGGCACCTGCTGAGCTGGGGCCTGGTCACGCTGACCGTGGCGACGTTCATCTCCCTGATCATCTACACGACGATGACGGAGCAGGAACTCGCGACGCCGGCGGTGGCCGCGAAGGCCGTGCTGCCGGGCATCATCGTCATCCAGGCGATCATCCTGATGATGGCGGGGACGGGTGCCGTGGCGTCGGGCGTGGCACGCGAGCGGGACATGGGCCTGCTGGACTATCAGCGCATGACGCCGATGCGCCCGACGGCGCGCATCATCGGCTACCTCTTCGGCCTGCCGATGCGGGAGTACGTGCTCTTCCTCCTGACGCTGCCGCTGCTCGCCGCGGCGGTCGTCATCAGCGGATTCAGCGTGGCGACGCTCATCCACTTCTACGCCATTTTCTTCACGTCCGTCCTGGTGTACCACCTGACGGCGCTCGTGGCCGGCATGGTCTCGCCGAACCCGCGCAGTGCCTCGATGCTCTCGGTGGGCATGGTGGTCCTGCTCTACTTCGTGCTGCCCAACTTCTCGTGGATCGGCCTCACGTTCTTCGAGTTCCTGACGATCCGGCCCACCTTCTTCGGTCTCATCCAGCAGGAACTGCCCGGCGCGGCGCAGGAGGTCGCCAGGTCGCGCGGAATCAACCGCTTCACGGACATCCCGTTCTTCGGCGCCGCGCTGCATCCCACCGTGTACACCTTCTGCGTGCAGGGGTTCGTCATGACGGTGATGTTCGCCATCGTCCACCGGCGGTGGCGGAGCGCGACGTGCCACCTGCTCTCGAAGTCCGGCGCGCTGCTGGTCTTCGCCGGGATCGCGTTCTTCCTCCTGGGGAGCGCCTGGGCGATCCTGTCGCAGGACGAGGCCTGCGAGCGGGTCTTCTCGCGGCTCTCGACGGCGGTCGGTGTCGAGCGCGCGCCGGAGGCGGTGGCGCTTCTGCTCGCGGCGCTGACGCTCCTCCTCGGCGTGGTCTACATCGGCCTGGTCGCGGTGATCACGCCGGACCGGACGGTCGTGCTCGAGGGCTGGCGGCGCGCCCGGAAACTCGGGCGGACGACGCTCGGATACGGCAGCGATGCGGCGGGGGCGCTGCCGGCGGCCGCGGGCATGCTGGCCATCATGATCGCGGTCGGCGCCATCGTCGTCGGGCTGGCGGCGCGGGCCGATCGGTTCTTCGTCTCGGCACCGGCGCCGGGGGCGGCGCTCACCCTCGTCGCGGCGGTGATCGGATGCGGGCTCTTCGTACACGGCGTGCGCGAGCGGTTCGGTATGCGCGTCTTCGCCGTCGGACTCTTCCTGCTGTGGATGGTGCCGTGCTTCGCGATGCTGATCATGTTCGCGGCATTCGAGGCCGTGGTGCACGGCACGACCGTCGGACTCCCGTTCCCGCCGGTCACGATCGGCCTGGGGATCGCGCATCTGCTCGACTCGGCGGCGTACGGCCCGGACCGGACGCCGCGCTTCCTGCCGGAGCAGCTGGACGCCGATGGCGCCCGGCTCGCGTACGTCGGCGCGGCGGGCTATCTCGTCACCGGCCTGCTGGCGCAGGGGATGGCGCTGCGTTCCCGGCGGGCGATGGCGCGGCGCGAGGCGGCAACGTCGGCGATGGCCGTGACCCGGACGGAGACGTGACCGTCGCGAGGCCGGCGACCGGGGCGCCGCGTTCTGCCCGCGCCGCGCCGCGCCGGTCGTCGATGCACCGCGCTACCGAAGCCGTGCCGGCACGTTCGCCACGACATCCTTGACGCGCTGGTCGCTGCCCGCCCGGCAGACGAGCGTGGCATCGCTCGTGCGGACGATGACCAGGTCTGCGCAGTCGATCACCGCGATCACGTGGTCCGGATCGTCGCTGACCGCCAGGATGTCCTTCGCGTCCAGCGCGATGAGCGCGGCGTTGGTCCGATTGCCGTGGTCATCGGCGGGGAGCGTGCCGCCGTACGCGGGCCAGGAGCCGATGTCGATCCATGCAACGTCCATCGGAACGACGCAGATGCGGCCGGGCTCCGCGGAGAGCGGCTCCATGACCGCGTGATCGACGCTCCGCTTCGGGAGCGTCGGATAGACGTTGTTCAGCACCGTGATGCGATCCGCGGATCCCCATGCGGCGGCGATGCGCGTGAGGCCGGCCGCGGACCCGGGGAGATGCTGCGCAAGCGCCTCCATGAAGGCATCGGCGCGGAAGACGAACATGCCGCTGTTCCAGCGGAAGGTCCCGCTGGCCAGGTACTCCCGGGCACGTTCCAGCCGGGGCTTCTCCACGAAGCGCTTCGCCGTCCGCGCGGGCGGGAAGCCGGAGATCGGCGGCCCGTCCTCCACGTATCCGAACCCGGTCGCGGGAAACGTGGGCGTGATGCCGAAGGTGACGAAGCGCCGCGGGTCGTCTTCGACCAGCCGGAAGCCGGTCTCGAGCGCGCTGAGGAACGCGGACTGCGGTTCGATGAGATGGTCGGCGGTCAGGACCGCGAAGACGGCCTGCGGATCGCGCTGCCGGAGCAGCGCGGCGGTGAGTCCGACGGCGTTGACCGTGTCGCGGCCCTCCGGTTCACCCAGGATCTGCGCATCGCCGAACGCCGGCAGCGCGGCGCGCACCAGCCCGCGATGGCGCTCGCCGGTGCAGACGAGCCTGTTCCCGGGCGGGACCGCGCCGTCCAGTCGATCCGCCGCGATGGACAGCAGGGACCGTCCGCCGATGAGCGGCAGGAGCTGCTTCGGCCGGTCCGCGCGGCTCATCGGCCACAGACGCGTGCCGGATCCTCCGGCCATGATCATCGCCCAGCGCATGCGTCCGTCAGACCTCCGCGAGTGCCTTGAGCCGGTATGCCGCCGCGACCAGCGCGTCGGCCGTGGAGAGCGCGGGATCCGCCTGGCGGGCGCGGTCGACCAGTTGCCGCGCGAGTACCGGCGGCTCTCCCAGTTGACGCAGGACCGCGAGCGCGTCCTGCACGAAACCGGGGATCGCGGCCTGTCCGGGTCCGCCCGGCTTGAGTTCGACGAAGCGATCCACCTTGCCCTTCAGCTCCGTGACGATCGCGTCGGCGGTGCGCCGGCCGATCTCCGGGAGTTCGGTGAGGAACGCGACGTCCTGCTCCGCGATCGCCTGGGCGACGGCGGGGATCGGCTGTGCGAGGGCGCGCAGCGCCTTGCGCGGTCCGATGCCCTTCACGGTGGTCAGCAGTTCGAAGAACGCGCGCTCCTCCTCGTTCGCGAAGCCGAGCAGTCGCGGCACGATGTGTCCGCCGGTCGGTCCGCCGTCCAGGTAGTGGAGCGTCTCGAATGACACCGTCCGGCCGACCAGCCGCTCCAGCCGTCCTTCATCGGTGGCGGGATAGAGCACCTCGTAGGTCAGTCCGCCCAGCCTGAGCAGAGCGCGTCCGGCGCTCACCCGGACCAGTTCACCCTCGATCCTCGCGATCATGGGGGGAGATGGTACGGCAGGGGTGTCCGGGCGTGGCGGGCCCTGGACGGCACCCGATCGCGCGGTACCATGCGGGCGGTCCCGCGGCGCCCCCCATCACATCCCGGGGCGCCGGGGTTCCACTCCCGTTCGAGTGCGGGGGTTCGATCGAGGGAGATTCGGTCGCGGGCATTTTCCAGGTCTTCACGCGCGCTCGTGCGCGCCGCGTCCGCGTCCGCGGGACATGCTCGGCGCCCGGGCAGCACATCGGCCCGCGCCGGAAAGGGGACGGCACCATGTTCACGCCAGGGTTCTCCTCCGGGTGCACGCCAGGCGCGTGCGGATCGCATCGTCGTCCGTCGTCCACCCCTCGCGTGGTGCAGCTGCGCCGCGCGAGCGCCCTCTGCCTGGTGGTTCCTGCCATCGCGTCGCCTGCGGCGGCGATGCAGACCGATTGCACGGCACCGGGGTGGGAGCGGGAGGTCGGACCGCTGCCGTACATCGGATCGTCCGGGGGCCTCTCGATGACGTGGTTCACGCCGGAAGGCGGCGACACGCGCCTGTGCGTGATCGGCGGCACGTTCAACCAGGCCGGCGCGGTCTGGACCAACCGGATCGCCGCGTGGGACGGATCGGACTTTCACCCGCTGGGGACGGGTGCGAACGGCGCGGTGCGCGCGCTGCTTGCGGGGCCTTCCGTGTGGGACGGCACGAGCGTGCTGTACGCGGGCGGCGCCTTCACCAGCGCGGGCGGCGTGTCATCACCGGGTGTCGCGGTCTGGGACGGTCAGTCCTGGTGGGCGGCCGGGCAGGGGCTCATCGGCACCGTGCATGCGCTTGCGTGTGCGGACATCGGCGACGGATCGGGCAGGATGCTGTACGCGGGCGGGTCGATTCAGACCGTGCCGGGCGATCCGGTCGTCGGTCTCGCGCGATGGAGCGGCGGCGCCTGGGAGCCGGTGGGCGAGTGGATCAGCGGTGAGGTTCGCGCGCTGTCGGTCATGCCCGGCGACGGTGGCGACACACTCATCGTCGGCGGGACGTTCGAGATGCGCGGCGACGTGCACGCCGTCCACGTGGTGCGGTTGACGTCAACCGGATTCGCCGCGATGGGCGATGCGCTCGACGCGGGCGTCCTGGCGCTTACGACCTGGCAGCCGTCACGCGACGCCGATCCCGTCGTCGTCTGCGGCGGTCAGTTCACGCATGCGGGGACCGTCGAACTCAACCGCATCGCGTCCTGGGACGGCGAGGCATGGGCGCCGATGGGCGCCGGGTTCAATCAGAACGTGACGGCACTGGTGTCCGCCGGATCGCCGACGCAGCGCCTCTATGCGTCGGGGCACTTCAACGGGTCGGGTGCAGACCCGGTCCAGCGCGTCGCGACCTGGACGGGGACGTCGTGGTCGACGGTCGGTGGGGGGATCACCGGATCTGCCGCCGCCCTGCTCGCGGACGACCTCGATGCCTCGGGGACGACGCTGTACGCCATCGGGTCCCTCGGAGCCAGCGGGGGTGCCACGCTGCTGGGCTTCGCGCGCTGGTCGGGGGACGGGTGGTTCATGCCAGGCAATGCGCCGACCGGCGCCGTCCGGTGCCTGCTGCCGCTGCCCCTCGGGGACGATGACGAGCGTGCAGAGGAACTGCTGGTCGGCGGTGACTTCCGCAGTGCCGGAGGCGCCGTGCTGAACGGCATAGGCGCGTGGGACGGGAAGCGATGGCGCGCCTTCGGTGCGGGACTTCAACCGGATCCTCTGGGCCCCCCGCTCAACAACGTGCCCTCCGTCGGAACGATGGTGCTGCACGACGACGGTACCGGCCACGGGAAGCGCCTCTATGTCGGTGGCGCGTTCGGGGTCCCTGGTGACACTTCACCCGCCAGGGTCGCCATGTGGGACGGGGATACGTGGCAGCGCGTCGGTTCCACGCTGACCGGACACGTGAAGTCACTGGTGGTCTATGACGACGGCTCCGGCGCCGGGCCGCAGCTGTATGCCGGAGGAACCGGGCTGCGCATCAATGGTTCGCCGTTCATCGGCATTGCGCGGTGGGACGGCCAGACATGGTGGCCGGTCGGTGAGGGCATCAACTCCCTCTTCGTCGACCAGCTCCATGTCTTCGACGACGGCTCCGGGCCTGTCCTCCTGGCGTGCGGAGGCATGACGTCGATCGGCGGCACGCCCGTGGATCGCATCGCGAAGTGGGACGGGTCGACGTGGTCGGCGCTGCCTCCGTTCCCCGGGCCGGGCTTTCAGCCGACACGGATCAGCGTCATGTC
Organism: Phycisphaeraceae bacterium; assembly: GCA_019636755.1. Classification (GTDB taxonomy): domain Bacteria; phylum Planctomycetota; class Phycisphaerae; order Phycisphaerales; family SM1A02; genus JAHBWZ01. The sequence goes on from JAHBWZ010000005.1 coordinate 80,121, forward strand.
GACAGTGCATGAGCCGGATGGTCCTGTCCTCCTTGTTGCCGGAAGCAGCAGTTCGTGGCAGTTGATCCAGCTGCTTCGCGGTGACGAGTGGTTCATCATCGGGAGTACCTGGCCGGGCCCCACCCACGCGATCACGGCATTCGATGACGGTCACGGCATGTCCATCTACATCGGTGGCGAGTTCGAGTCGTTGTGGGCATGGGACGAGCCGGCCGCGGCGCTGTGCATCGGGAGATTCGACTGCGCGAGGGTGCGTGCGGCCGGAGCCGGAGCCGACGGCCAGGTGAGCGGTCCCATCGCGGTCCGCGCGATGGCCGTCATGCGACGGCCCGGTGCCTCTGCACCATCCCTGATGGTCGGTGGCACCTTCGCGCGCCTCATCGACACGGGCGACACCGTGCTGGCGCGCTACCAGGCCTGCGCGGATCCCGCGCCGCGGCACTGCCCGGCGGACCTCCGGTCGAATGGCGTCGTCAACGGTGGAGATCTCAGTCGCTTCCTCTGGGTCGACCGCACCGGCACCTGTCGCTGGGGGGCGATGGACATCGACGGCAACGGGGTTGTCGACTTCGGCGATCTCCTCGCGCTCCTGGGCCAGTGGGGGCCATGCCCCTGATCCGGGCGGGGGCAGTCCCCCGGGCCCGGGCCCGCGGGGCGGTCCCCGACGTGTCACCCCGCACCCCTGCACCGCGGCCCCAGCAGCATGCTCGCGCTTCCGGGCCGGGCGAATCGCCGGCCCGGGCATGGGAAACCCATGGGTAACCCATGGGAAACCCGCGCGCGGATTCCGCTGTCGGGAGTGGAGGCCCCGTCGGAGGGCCGACCCGCATTCCCGCCCAGCAGGAGGAATCACCCATGGGGACCCACGCAGCAACGTCGATCGGAGCACCGGCAGCCGCCGTGCTTGCGATCGTGACCTTGACCGGCGCCGCCCGCGCGGACGTCGTCGCCAAGGTCTGGAACAGCCAGACCGACTACGACTACCAGGTCATCAGGATGCCGGACGTCGACCAGCTCCGCGACTCGATCTTCGATGTCCTCGGGCTGCCCGGGGGCGGCGTCTCGCACTGCGGACCGTCGTCCGTCATCAACCTGGTGGGCTATGCCGCGCGGCACGGCCTGCCTGAACTGGCGCCCGGCTTCATCAACTACGAGACGCCGGGTGGCGCCGTCTACAACACAGTCACGCAGGCGATCGACGACCTGGGCGTCCTCATGGGGACGACGGAGGCTGGCGGCACGGGCGGCAACGGTATGTTCGACGGCACCGGCGCCTGGCTGGCGGACTCGGGCGTCAGCGACAGGCTGGTGCACGCGTGGTGGTTCGCGACGCCCACCTGGTCGCCCAAGGCCGTGGACATGGCGCTGCAGGGCAGCACCGGGTCGATCGTCGGATTCTGCTTCGGGCGCTACACGATCACGGTCGTGTGCAACGGCCGCCTCTCGGGAACACGCGACAGCGGACACTGCGTCACGCTGACCCAGGCGACCTGGAGCGGCGCACAGCGCACGATCGGGTATCGCGACCCCGTCTCCAATGACAACACGTTCTTCCAGTCGCCGTTCGCCACGACCCTGTTCGCAGAGGGCTCGATCACCTGGGGCCCATGCTTCGGGAACAGCCGCGTGATGTCGGAACTCGCGTTCCCGTTCGCCGACGGCCGGCGCCGCATCATCGACGGCATGATCACCATCCGCGGGCGCAACGGTTTCGCCTTCACGCCGACCGAGGCGTACGTCGTCAATCCGTACGTCCTCAAGGGCATCGCCGGCTTCGGGCTGACCACGCCGCCCATGCCGCCGCTGCACGGGAACGGGCAGGTCGTGGACCTGACGCCGCACCCGGACTATGTGCATGCGTTCTCCATCGAAAGCACCGATCCCGCGCAGGGCGGTCATGTGCTGGTCCGCCGCAACATGTTCACGGGCGAGACCGCGGAGATCGACGGCCTGCCCGGCCCGGGCCGGCTCGTCTTCGGCCGGCACCGCGAACTCTTCGTGCTGACCGGCGGCATGCTGGTGTGCTACGACGTGGACGTCGAGCCGGCGGACGTGAAGCACGTCGAGACGGGTGTCTGCGGCGACGCGATCGCGTACGACGACAACAACGACGAGGTGGTCGTCTTCTGCCAGTCGACGATGGAGATGCGCCGGTACGGTCGGAGCCTTGGCGCGGCCCGATCGATCCGGAGCGTGCCGTCGACCGTGCCGTCGACGGGCCGCGCCATCCTGGTCTGCCGCAAGAAGGGCGGCGGGACGGAGTACGTGGCGATGACGACCGAGTCCTCCGCGGTGTACGAACTCTTCCCGGACAGCGCCGGGTCGTTCGACGTCGACGTGATGCCGATCGCCGGCGCGACCGTGGTGGAGTCGGTGAGTTGTGACGAGGCGGGCAACTGGTACCTCTGCGTCGACGGCACGACACGGCACTTCGTCCGCGGCGACACCGGCGACCTCGAGGAAGTCGGGGGCTCCCCGTTCGCGGGCCTCCGTGCGTGCGGTTTCACGATCGCGACGAGCCGGACGAACTACGACCCCGCGCTGCACGCCGACTGGAAGCTCGACGTGCCGCCGGGCCTGGAGGAGATCGAGGCGGCGATCATCCGGCCCGACTGCCCGTCCGACCTGACGCGTGACGGCACGGTGGACTTCGCCGATCTCCTGGAACTGCTCGCCGCGTGGGGATCGTGCCCGGCGCAGGGCCCGTGCGCGGCGGACATCGACGATGACGACGAGGTCGGGTTCCAGGATCTGCTCGCACTGCTGGGCGCCTGGGGCCGCTGCCCCTGAGCGGCGCGTCGCCCCGTGAATCGCGCTCCACGATGCCCCGCCGTACGGCGGGGCATCGTCGTTCGGGGTGCTGTCGCGCGGTGCGATGAGACGTCCATCCGTGTCCTCGGCGGCGCCGCCAGCGCGGCTCAACGTTCCCTGGACGCGGGACCACCCGGCTGTGCCGGCGATCGCGCCGCGTCGAAGAGCCCCGTCATCGCCGACGCGATGCGGCGCGCGTCCGACTCCGGGCACTCGAGGATGATGTGCGGCACCTGCGGAAGCACCGCCGCACCCGCGCGCCCGCCACGTAGCGCGCCGAGCGTGGATCGGGGAATGCAGACCAGTTGCCAGCGATCGGGTGGAGTCGGCTTCGTCCGCGACCACCGGAACCGATGCACCGGTCGGCACTCGATCGAGGCGATCTCCTGCCACGGCACGAACCGGGAACGACCGAAACCGTATCGCGAGGTCACGCCGCGCCGGGTGACCGCGAGCATGCCGGCCCACGCGCCGCCCGGCCGCGTCCGGATCCGCAGGACGGCGACGCACGCCACGATCAGCGCGATCGCGACCAGTTTCAGGCCCTGCGCCTGGATGCCGGTGGCGGAGAGCGCCCCGGAGAGGTTCGTCGCCGCGAGCACGGGCGCCATGATCAGCACGACGACCCACCCCGGTGGGACGCGCCGGCCGCGGACGATCCAGGAGTCCGCGTCGACGGGCGTGCCGCACTCCGGGCAGCGCGGCCCGTCGGGATCGCCAGCCAGGTCGTACGCGCAGACACGGCAGCGCCGGTCGCACAGGGGCGGAAGCGTCGGGAGGGACCCGCGGCCGGCCGTCGCCGGGTCCGCGGTCCGGTCGCCGGGCCGCGCGCGCGGGTCCGAGGGCGTCGGCGGAGTCATGTCGCCCCCGCCCCGGCCACCCCGTCCTCCGGTCGGTCGTCGGCGCCCAGCGGCGGCATCGGTTCGTCGTTGCAGGGCCAACCGCTCCGCTCGGCCAGCGCCGCGCGGAGCGTCTCGGCGATCTCGGCGTGCGGCCGATCCCGTTCGAACCGCAGCGGCCCCAGGAACTCGATGCGCGCCCGGGACGGACCGAGCAGGCTGGGAAGCGTCTCCACCGTGTCCCGCGTGCCCCGGATCCAGGCGATCAGCACCGGGGCGCCCGTGGCGGCGGCGATCATGCCGACGCCCGGGAGGAATGGCCGCAGTTCCCGGGGCGGCGCCACGATGCGCCCCTCCGGAAACACGCCGACCGCGCCGCCGGCCCGCACCGTCCGGATCGCTTCCCGGAGGGCCGCCATGTCGCGCCCGTCGCGATCGACCGGGATGACGTCGACGAACCGCCAGAGCCCCGCGCAGCGCGGCGACATCATGTTCGACGCCATCATCCAGCGGATGAAGAACGGACACGCCGCCTGGACGAGGAACGGGTCGATCGAGCCCGTATGGTTGGCGACGACGATCACGCCGGTCCGATCGTCGCCGGACCCGGGCCACGACGGGTCGCCGCGCCAGCGCAGGCGATGGACGAGCCGGCAGAAGAGTCGAACGAACAGCCAGACGAGCACCGTCGGGGGATCCCGGCGGGGGCCGGCGCGAAGGCGTGGAACGACGGCGACCTGGATGACCGCGGCGATCACCAGCCAGGCAGCGGCAAGGGCGAGAACCAGTCGCAGTGTCTCCACGCGGCGGGAAGCGTGCGGAACGGCGGCCGATCTGTCAACGTCGACCCCGCGTCGGTGGCGCCGCGCGGGCATCCCGGCCGTCATCGACCTCCCGCGCGGACGCCGGATGGCGTATGCTGCCCGTCGATCCGCAGCCGCCTCCGCCCTGTGCGATCGACGATGCCACGCCGCAACGACATCAGGACGATCCTCATCATCGGTTCGGGCCCGATCGCCATCGGGCAGGGCTGCGAGTTCGATTATTCCGGCACGCAGGCGTGCAAGGCCCTCCGCGAGGAGGGCTATCGCATCGTCCTCGTGAACTCGAACCCGGCGACGATCATGACGGATCCGGCGTTCTCGGATCGGACCTACGTGGAGCCGATCACGCCGGAGGCCGTTGAGCGCATCATCCGGCTGGAGAAGGACCGCGGCACGCCGATCGATGCTCTGCTGCCCACGCTCGGCGGGCAGACGGCGCTGAACTGCGCCTGTCGCCTGCACGATCAGGGCGTGCTGGACCGGTACGGCATCGAGATGATCGGCGCCAGCCGGGCGGTCATCGAGCGGGCGGAGAACCGCGAGGCATTCCGGGTCGTGGTGGAGGGCCTGGGCCTGCGGATGCCGCGGGCGCGCACGGTCACCACGCTGGAGGACGCCCGCGCATTCCTGGAGGAAGTCGGGCTGCCCGCCATCGTGCGTCCCGCGTTCACGCTGGGCGGGATGGGCGGCGGCATCGCCTACAACCTGGCCGAGTTCGAGGACATCGTCCGGCGCGGGCTGGCCGCGTCGATGATCGGCCAGGTGCAGGTCGACGAGTCCGTGCTCGGCTGGAAGGAGTACGAACTGGAGGTCGTCCGGGACCGCAGCGACAACTGCATCATCGTGTGCGGCATCGAGAACATCGATCCGATGGGCGTGCACACCGGCGACTCGATCACCGTCGCACCGATCATGACGCTGACCGACCGCGAGTACCAGCGGATGCGCGACGCGTCGTTCGCCATCCTGCGGGCGGTGGGCGTGGAGACGGGCGGGTCCAACGTGCAGTTCGCGGTCAACCCGGCGAACGGCGACATGGTGGTCGTCGAGATGAATCCGCGGGTCAGCCGGTCCTCGGCGCTGGCGTCGAAGGCGACCGGCTTCCCGATCGCGCGCATCGCCGCCAAGCTGGCGGTCGGGTACACGCTGGACGAACTGGGCAACGACGTCACCGGGACGACGAGCGCGTGCTTCGAGCCGTCGATCGACTACGTCGTCGTGAAGATGCCCAGGTGGACGTTCGAGAAGTTCCCGGAGGCGGACGAGACGCTCACGACGCAGATGAAGAGCGTCGGCGAGGCGATGAGCATCGGCCGGACGTTCCGGGAGGCGCTCCAGAAGGCGATCCGCTCGATGGAGGTCAAGCGCCACGGCCTCGGCCTTGATCGAAACGACAAGTGGCTTGCTGCGCGCCGTTCGATCGGCGAGGCCGCCGACGGGTCGCGCGTCGAGTGGCCGCTGCCGGACGACCGGCTGGTCCGCAAGCTGGCCGTGCCCAGCCAGGGCCGGCTCTACTACATCCGCTACGCATTCCGCGCGGGATGGTCCGTCGCGCGTGTCCATGAGCACACGCGGATCGACCCGTGGTTCCTGGAGCAGATCCGGCAGCTCGTCGAGTTCGAGGATGTCCTGCTCGCGTACCCGTCGCTCGAGGCGCTGCCGGACCAGGTGCTCGCCGAGGCCAAGCGGCTGGGCTACTCGGATGCCCAATTGGCCAACGTCTACCTCGGCGAGATCACCACGAAGGCGATCCTCAGGGTCCGGGCGCACCGCAAGAAGCGCGGCATCGAGCCGGTCTACAAGCTGGTCGACACCTGCGCGGCGGAGTTCGAGGCCGTGACGCCGTACTTCTACTCGACGTACGAGTCGCCGGTCATCGAGATCGGCGAAGACGGCACGCGGCGCACCAGGGTGGACGACGAGGCCCGCGTCACGCCGCGGCGGAAGATCGTGATCCTGGGCGGCGGCCCCAACCGGATCGGGCAGGGGATCGAGTTCGACTACTGCTGCGTGCAGGCGGCGTTCGCGTGCCGTGAGATGGGGTTCGAGTCGGTGATGATCAACTCCAATCCGGAGACGGTCTCGACCGACTACGACACCAGCGACTTCCTCTTCTTCGAGCCGCTCACGCTGGAAGACACGCTCAACATCATCGAGCGGCTGAACGGCGGCGGCATCGACATCGCCGACCGGTCCGGGGGCGTGGTGGGCGTCATCGTGCAGTTCGGCGGACAGACGCCGCTCAACCTGGCGCACGGACTGGTGGCGGCCGGCGTGCCGCTGGTCGGCACCAGCCTGGAGTCGATCGACCTGGCCGAGGATCGCGACCGCTTCAAGGCGATGCTCCAGGAACTGGACATGCGCCAGCCGGAGAACGGGATCGCGTACTCGCTGGAGGAAGCCGTCGCCGTGGCCGAGCGCATCGGCTACCCGGTGCTCGTGCGGCCGAGCTGGGTGCTGGGCGGGCGCGGCATGGAGACGTGCTACGACGAGGCGTCGCTGCGCCAGTACATGCGGGTGGCGGCGCATGCGTCGGACTTCGCGGGCGCGCCGGTCCTCATCGATCGCTTCCTCTCCGAGGCGATCGAGGTGGACGTGGATGTCATCGCCGATTTCGTGCCGCTGGCCGGATCGTCGGTCCCGGACATCGGACACCCGCAGTCGGATGTCTCGCAGGCGATCGTCTGCGGCGTCATGGAGCACATCGAGGAGGCGGGCGTCCACTCCGGCGACTCCGTCTGCACGCTGCCGCCGTTCTCGCTGCCGAAGAAACTGCGCGACCGGATCAAGGACCAGGCGTGCCGCCTGGCCGAACGCCTGCACGTGCGCGGCCTCATGAACGTGCAGATGGCGATCAAGGACGACGAGATCTTCATCCTGGAGGTGAATCCCCGCGCGTCCCGCACGGTGCCGTTCGTGGCGAAGGCGACGGGCGTCGCGTGGTCGCGCAACGCCGCCAAGGTCATGATGGGCGCGTCGCTGGCGTCGCTCTCGATCGTCGAGTCGATGCCGAAGGGCCACTTCGCGGTGAAGGAACCGACGTTCCCGTTCGACCGCTTCCCGGGCGTGGACGTGCTGCTGGGGCCGGAGATGCACTCGACCGGCGAGGTCATGGGCCTGCATCCCTCGCTCGCCGTCGCCCTCGCCAAGGCGAAGATGGCCGCGGGCGTGTCGCTGCCGACGTCGGGCAACGTCTTCCTTTCCGTGCGCGACTCTGACAAGGAGGCGGCGGTGGACGTCGCCCGCGGGCTCGCGTCCATGGGCTTCACCGTCTTCACCACCGACGGCACGCATCGCGTCCTGGCGCGGCTGGGCGTCGACGCCCGCGCGGTCCCGAAGATCTCCGAGGGCACACGCCCCAACGTGATGGACCGGATCCTCAACGGCGAGATCCAGCTCATCATCAACACGCCGACGCGCAAGGGCGGCCACACCGACGAAGGGCGCATCCGCGCCACCGCCGTCCGCTGCGGCGTGCCGATGATCACGACCATCACCGGCGCCCGCGCGGCCGTGCAGGCGATCGCCGCGCTCAAGGCGGGGGCGTGGTCGGTGGCGGCGCTGCAGGACTACGCGACGCCGCTGTCCAGCGGGGCACACCCCCCGGTGGCGGCGCGCCGGGCGGAACTGGTCCGCGGGTAGTCACGGCGATCGCGGTGGCGGTGCATCGATGTCGAACGGCAGGGTGACGATGAGTGCGTCGCTCGACCGGGCGGCGGCCATGGCGCGGATCCTGTCGCGCCGCCCGCGAAGCGCCGCGTGACCAGCGGGCGAGGCAAGGAGCCGTTCCACCGCTCGACGTGCCTGCCACCTTCCGGTGTGGTCATCCGACTCGAGGGCGGTGAGAACGTGATCGAGGCAGTGCACCGCAAGTGTCTCGAATCGTGCGTCGTCCAGCGTGGGCAGCGCCTCCAGCGCGATCGCGCGGCCCGGGCCGGCCATCATGTCCTCCAGGCACATCGCCGCCGCGTCGACCGGCAGGCAGAGGAGGGCGATCCGCAGCGCCGCGCGGGAAGCATGCGGACCGGGCGCACCGCCGGCGCGGGGGCAGCACACCTGCAACGGCGCCGCGGCGCACGCCGCCATGAGTGACTCGGCAGGCACGGCGCGCAGCATGGAGGCCACCGCCTCCGGATGTCGGCTCCGCCCGTCGGAGAACTCCGCAAGAAGCAGGGCGGTCACGTCGGTCCACGCCGACGCGGGACCGTGCTTCGACGTGTGCAGAACCATGAGGTCCCTGGCCGCCTGCGCGACCTCCGACGCCCTGTCATCAAGCATCCGGAGCACGATGGACGCCGTCTCGCGGGCGTCCGACAGGTCCGTCCCGGCCACCATGGACAGGGCACGAAGGACGGGGAGGTCGTCCTCCGGGAGCGTGCGCAGCAGGGGTGCAAGTGCGTGCCGCTGCTGTGGAGCGTGGATCGACTGGATCGACCACGCAAGCATGGCGGCGACGGCATCGCGCCGGATCGGATCCCGGAAGCGCCCGAGGTCATGCACGCTGCCCCGGGCGATGCGCACGAGGTGACGGTCGGAGAGTGACGCGTGCGTACGTCGGCCGGGCCGCCACGATGGCGCGGTGCGCCCGGCCAGCCGCGTGACCGGGTCCGGCGACCACCGGTTCATCGAGCGGTCGGCGCGAGAAAGCCCGGCCGATTCTCGGCGCGAGACGGATCGGACAGCCAGGTCGGCGCCGATTCCCCTCGCATTTCCCGGAGGTACGCGCTGCCAAGGTCTCCGTCATCGCCGACCAGGGCCCGTCGCTGGCGCTCCGCATAGCGCACGCGCAGCGGAACCGCATCCCAGATCCGCGCAACCGTCTCGTTGGACGCGGTGACGATCCGTGTCCCGTCCGGGCTGAAGGCGACGGAGCGGAGACCCAGGACCGTCGTGACAACGGAGCGCAGGTCGCTCTGGGTATTATCGAGTTCGATCAGCGGTTCGCCCGTGTCTGCATCCCAGACGCGCGCGGTCCCGTCCCAGGACGCGGTGACGATGCGCGTGCCGTCCGCGTCCATCGCGATCCCCATCACGCCGCCGGTGTGTCCGGCGAGAAGCAGGAGCAGGGCGCCGCTTGCGGCGTCCCAGACCCGCGCCGACGCGTCCCATGAGCCGGTCACGACGCGGGCGCCGTCTGGACTGAACGCGGCGCAGTGGATGCGCCCCGTGTGTCCGTGCAGTTCGGCGAGGACCGTTCCGGTCCCCGTATCCAGGATGCGCGGGGTGATCGCGTCGGGCGCCGAGACGACCCGCCGGCCGTCCGGGCTCAGCGCCGCGCCATACAGCTTTCCCTCGTGAATGGTCAGTTCGTTGACCAGTTGCCCCGTCGCCGGCTCCCACATGCGGAGCGTTCCATCCCAGCAGGCTGTCATGAGACGCAGGCCATCGGCACTGAACCCGGCGCTGGTGATCGGGGCGGTGTGACCACGCAGAGTGCGAACGGGGTGCTCCGCCTGGAGGTCGATGAGGTGCACCTGATCAGCGCCGCTCGCCGCCAGGCACCACCCATCCGGACTGAAGGCGACGGAGTGGATCGGTCCTCCCGGGTGGAACACCCGGACCGTCTGCCCGGTCCCGGCATCAAAGAGCCGCACGACACTGAGGGACGCGGTCGCGATGGAACGGCCGTCCGGGCTGAACGAGACCCTCGAGACTTCGCGACCGTGCCCCGCCAGCACCTTGACGGGCAGGTCGCCGCTCACGTCCCACAGCCGCGCGACCCGGTCCGCGCCGCCGGTGAGGAGGCGCGTCCCGTCGTGGTTGAACGTGACCTCTGTCACGGCACCGGAGTGACCAGGCAGTTCAGCGATGCGTTCGCCGGTCCCGGGATGCCAGATCCTTACCGCGGCATCGGAGGAGGCGGTGGCGAGGCGTTTCCCGTCGGGACTGAACGCGATGGCGTTGATGGGAGACCCGCCGGGGATCGTCTGCAGGCGTTCGCCCGTCTCCGCGTTCCAGATGTGCGCGATTCCCTCCCAGGACGCGGAGGCCACCAGTGCGCCGTCGGGACTGAACGCGACTGACGCGACCTCCCGTGATCCTGGTCGGCGAGGGCCTTCGTCGTGGACCAGGATCGCCATGAGGCTCCCTGTGCGTCGCTCCCAGATGCGCGCCGTCCCGTCGCGCGCGGTCGTGACGAGGCGCGATCCGTCGGGACTGAACGCGCCGGTGAGGAGGGGGGCCTGGTGCTCGCGGAGCACATGCGCCGGCTCACCGGTGTCCGAGTTCCACAGCCGGGCCGTGCCGTCAGCTGACGTGGTAAGTACATGGGCGCCGTCCGGGCTGAAGTCTCCGTGAAGCACCTCGCTTTCGTGCCCGGTCAGCACCGCGAGCGGCGCGCCGCTGGACGCATCCCAGACCCGCGCGGTCCGATCCATCGATGCCGTGACGATGCGGGTCCCGTCCGGGCTGAACGCCGCCGTCCGGACCAGGTCACCATGCCCCGTGAAGGTCGCCAGCAGTCGGCCGGTCGCGGTCTCCCACAGGCGTGCCGTCCCATCCCACGATGCGGTCACGATCCGTCGTCCGTCCGGGTCGAATGCGGCCGAGAGGACGGGCCCCCCGTGGCCGAGCAGTTCGGCCGTACTCGTGCCGGTCGCCGCGTCCCACACGCGCGCCGTCCCGTCCCGGGATGCGGTCACGATGCGTGTGCCGTCCGGGCTGAACCGGGCGGCGTCGACCGCTCCCTGGTGGATGTCGAGTGCCGTCAGACTCTGATCCACGGCGGCCTGGAGCCTGAACCACTCCCAGTTGCGCAGCGGACCGCGCGCCGCCGCAAGGCGATCCTGGACCCGGCGGTACTGCTTCTGTGCGAGCCAGGCGTCGGCCATCTGGATGTTCGCGAGGTACGCATGGCGCTCGATCGCCTGCGCGTGGGCGATTGCCTCGCGGCGCGCCTGGTCGGCCCGATCGCGTTCGCGCGTGGCGACAGCCTCAGCGGCCTCCGCGGCGGCCGCGCGATCGTCCGCGCGGCCTCGCTCCTGAGCCGCGATGCGCCACTGCCACGTGGCGATCGCGAGACCGGACAGCAGCGCGACGATCACGGTCGCGATGCCGCCGACCAGTGTCCGGTGACGCCGTGCGAACTTGGACACGCGGTACCACCGTGATTCCGGACCCGCGTCGAGCGGATCACCGGACAGATATCGCCGCACGTCGTCGGCCAGCGCCGCCGCGCTCGGATACCGCCGACGCCGGTCCTTGCGCATCGCCCGAAGCGGAATCCACTCCAGTTCCCGGCGCAGGATGCCCGCCAGCTTCTCCCGTCCCGCCTGCCGCGCCCGGGCGATCGCCGCGCCGGTGGATGCGTCCATCGTGCTCACGCGGGTGCTCGGACGGGGCGGCTCGATCTCCCTGATGATGCGGCGGATCTCGTCGTATCCCGAGGCACGCAGCGTCCTGGCGTCGAAAGGAAGGGTGCCGCTGAGGAGTTCATAGAGCAGGACCCCGAGGGCGTAGACGTCGGTGCGCGTGTCGATGTCGACCGTGCCCATCTCGGCCTGCTCCGGGCTCATGTACTCGGGCGTGCCGATGAGCTGCCCGGTCTCCGTGAACACGGTCCGTTCCGTCAGCGTGTGGCTGAGCGCCTTCGCGACGCCGAAGTCGATCACCTTCACCCGGGTGCCGCGGAGTCCGGTCGCTCCCGCCTCGTCCTCCCCTGAGAATGCAACGAGCACGTTGGCGGGCTTGATGTCACGGTGAAGGATGCCCTTCATGTGCGCATGCTGGAGTGCGTGGCATACCTGCATGAAGAGATCGAGGCGATCCCGGATGGTGAGCCGCTCCCGGTCGCAGAACGTCGTGATGGGCTCTCCCCGGACGTACTCCATCGCGAAGAAGGGCCGCCCGAGCGGCGTCAGTCCGCCGTCGATCACCCGCGCGATGCCGGGGTGGTCCATGAGGGCCAGCGCCTGCCGCTCCTGCTCGAAGCGGGCGAGGACGGCCCGGGAATCCATGCCGGGCTTGATGATCTTGAGGGCAACGCGCTGCGTGAATGGCGAGCGCCGCTCCGCGAGCCAGACCTCGCCAAAGCCGCCTTCGCCCAGCCGCTGCATGAGCCTGTAGGGGCCGATCGACTCGCCTGATCGGGCTTCGTTCTCGATGGACACCAAGGCCGCGTCGTCGCCGGGGCTGCGGACGCCGGACCCGGCGGGATCGGCGGTGTCGTCGCATCGCGCATCCGGCGGGAGGAGATGCGTGGTTTCGTCCGCAGGATCCGCGGGGTCCGCAGGGGACATCGGATGCATTCTCCGGAGAGGGCGACGATGGACCTGTCTCCCGGGTCATGGTACTGGTCGGGATCGCCGGCGTAAAGAGTGCAACGTGGTGGGCGCACCGATGGACCGCCGGCGTCCTCGCTGAGGCATGGCGCAGCCTGTGCCTGCGCAGAGCGTGCATGTGGGCCGAACGCTCGCGCCGCCACCATCGGTCAGCGCATGCGCCCTGTCGCGCGGACGGACTGTCGCCGCGCGCCTCAGTCACGAGCGGGTATCGCGTTGAATGGCATCGAGATCAAGGCGACCGGCGGCACGCGGCGCGTCGCCCGGGAGCGGGAGCGCGTGACGATCCTCACCACCGGCACGCGCGTTGCGCGGCACATGAGCCGCCCTGCCGACCTCACGCATCCCGGTCCACGATGCGCCCGGAGGCCGGACCGGCGGTCACACCCCGGTGACCGCCGTGATCGGGCGGCCGGGCGGTGTGGTGTGGAGTGCCAGTCCCGGGTTGTTCCGGAGGAAGTAGCCCATCGACCACTCGTCGGTGAAGAGGATCATGTCGTCGCCGAAGCCGTCGACGGCAAGCGCCGCGCTCTCGGGCATCGAGCGTTCGCGCAGCTTCTCTGCATCCGCCCGCGCAAGCCAGCGACCGACGGTCCACCGGGCCTTCTCCAGGCGCGACGGTGCGCCGTACTCAGACTCCAGGCGGTACTGCACCACCTCGAACTGCAGCGGCCCGACCGCGGCGAGCAGCGGCAGGTCGGCCCGGTCGCCGTCCAGGCGCAGCGTCTGCACCACGCCCTCCTGGAGCAGTTGCTCCATCCCCAGGCGGAACCGCTTGCTGTTGGACGTCTGCGGGTTGTGCAGGTACGCGAAGCACTCGGGTGCGAAGCGGGGGAGCGGGTCGAAGGCGATCTCGCGGTCGTCGGTCAGCGTGTCGCCGATGGCGAAGCGATCCTGGCCGATCAGTCCGATGACGTCGCCCGGCCACGCCTCGTCGACGGTCTCGCGATCCTGGCCGAAGAGCTTCTGTGCGCTGGAGATCCTGACGCGCCGCCCGCTCTGCGCGTGGATGGTGGTCATCTCGCGCTCGAACCGTCCGGACACCACGCGCACGAACGCGATCCGGTCGCGGTGACGCGGATCCATGTTCGCCTGGATCTTGAAGACGAACCCGGTGAAGGCCGGATCCTCCGGCCTGACCACGCGGTCACCCGCGGGTCGCGGCATCGGCGGACTGGCCAGGCGCAGGAAGCCGTCCAGCAGCAGGCGCACGCCGAAGTTGTTCATCGCGCTGCCGAAGAAGACCGGGGTCTGGAGCCCGCCCAGGATGCGCGCTTCATCGAACGCGGTGCCGGCGTGCTCGAGCATCTCGATCTCGTCACGCATCTGCGACAGCAGGGCATCGCCCGCGCGGCTGCGGACATGGGGATCCTCCGGCATGCCGACCTCTTCGCGCGCCATCGACGCGCCGCCCGCCGTGCGCTCGAAGAGGTGGACCTGCCGCGCGCCGCGGTCGAAGATGCCGCGGAAGTCGGGCCCGGTCCCGATCGGCCAGTTCATCGCGAAGGGATCCAGTTCCAGCACCTCGTGCAGTTCGTCCAGCAGCGCCAGCGGATCGCGCGTCGGCCGGTCCAGTTTGTTCATGAACGTGAAGATCGGGATGTGGCGCTGCCGGCAGACCTCGAAGAGTTTGCGCGTCTGCGGCTCGATACCCTTCGCCGCGTCGATCACCATGATGACCGAGTCCACCGCGGTCAGGACGCGGTAGGTGTCCTCGGAGAAGTCGCGGTGGCCCGGCGTGTCAAGCAGGTTGACCACCGTGCCGCCGTACTCGAACTGGAGGACGGTGGAACTGACGGAGATGCCGCGCTGCTTCTCCAGTTCCATCCAGTCGGAGGACGTGGCGCGCTGGTTCCTGCGCGCGGTGACGGAGCCGGCCAACTGGACAGCGCCGCCGTACAGCAGGAACTTCTCCGTCAGCGTGGTCTTGCCGGCGTCGGGGTGCGAGATGATGGCGAACGTGCGGCGGGGGAGTGGCGGCTTCATGCCGGATCGTGTGTGCGTGGTGCGGTCCGGCGGATGCGGCCGCCTGCGCGGTTCGGGAGAAGGATGACCAGGTGCGCGAGGGTAGCCGGGCGTGCGGACGGTCGTCGGCGTTCCCACGGGGACGGCTCCCGGCCGACTCCGGGACGCCCCCCCGGATGGCGCGCGACCCGTCAGGAAGGCACCCGCGACTGAACCGCCGCCGAGGGTCCGCATCGTATCCCGCCCGCGGCACCGCCGAGTCTGCGCCAGGAGGGAGTCCCGATCAAGCGTTCCCGGACCGACCGTCGTCTCGCCGGCATCGCCGCATGGAACGGGTCGTACTGGATCGCGCTGCCTGACCCGGGACTCGTGTGGGGCGTGCATGCGCTCCAGATGGTCCGACGACGGCAGCGGACCGGCGCTGTACGCCGGCGGCAGCATCACGGCGGCGGCGGGCGGCGCCCTCAGCGTGCGCCACGGCGCGATCGGGGACTGAGCGCGGGTCGTGCCGGGACACGCCCGCGCCGGACGGGGGCGAAGCGCCGGCCGGCTGTCCGGCCTGGTGCGCCTGCACCGTGCGGCCGGTGGACGCGACTCCCGGCGCCGCGGGAGTGCTCTCGCTGCCGACGCCCTGCGTTTCGCGTTTCCCATCGATGGTGCAGGTGCCGCGGACCGTGCACCTGATTGCCGCATGCGGCATCTGCTGGCCGCCACCGGTCGGCCGGCGGCTGGCCGCGCTCTGTGTCCACATCGTGGAGCAGCCCGGTCCTTCGGGATACCCCGTGTGCCGAAGCGGTCGCGCGCGCCGCGCAGGACTTCCCTTTCCGCAGGCGCCATCCGGCGCGGCCGGCGAGCCACGTACCGCTCCAGTTCTCCATTCACGATCACAACTGACGCGGAGTTCATTCTCATGTCCATCAGGATGATCTCACTTCTCTCCATGACCCTCGTTCTCGGGCTCTTCCTGTCGGCGTGCCGCACGACGACCACGGCCGATCTCTCGATGGGCGGGATCGATCGGGCGGCGTGCTGCAGCAATGCGTGCGCGAAGTGCTGCGGTGACGCGTGCGCGGCGTGCGGCGGCATCACCGGCCGGACGTGCGCCAGGTCGGCGTCCTGAGCCGGGACGACTTCGCCCCAGGTTCATTCAGGCGATCGCCCGGGCGGTTTCGCGCCCGGGCGTCTTCATCCGACAGGCCGGTGAGATGTTCCCGTCGGACATAGGCTGCAGGCGCGGTCGTCGCGTCGAAGCGCGCGGGGCCGAACGCGCGTGGGCGGTCTGTGCTGCCGAATGGCGCCTGCACACCGGGTGCCTGCACGCATTCCACCGGCCCGGCGGTGACCATCGTGGCGCGCGGGGCGCTGCGGGGCCGCGCACCCGCCGGAGGCTCCCGCACGGATGTACCTGTACCCGTGCACCGCCCCGCGATCGTCCTCCCGGGTCGTCGGCGCAGGCCGTCCGTCGTGGTCATGCGCTGCGTGTCCGACCCCGCCCCTGCACGGCCGGGTGCGCCCACCCGCGAGGGACCGCCGAACGCGGCGCACGTCGGAGCAAGTCGGCGGACTCCGGACCGTCTCCCCGACCACGGACCGAATCCGGATGCCCGAGATGCCGGCCTCGACAGCTGCCGAGCACCGCAGGCCGTGCACACGCGGCGGCTCCGGATGCCTGAGTCCGGACGGATAGGCCTCTCCACGGTCGGCGCGCGGTCGGCACGCGGTCGGCACTCGGTCGGCGTGTCGCCGGCGGACCGGCGCCATTCGGTTGGCGGTCAGTCAGCGGCAGAGCGGGCGCGCGCGCACCCGGGCGCCCCCGCGTCCGCGGCGCCGAGTCCGGCGGCCCACCCTTCTCCTGTTCCGCCTGGTGACCCTCGAGGCACGGGGCCCGGTTGTCGACGGCGGCGGAGGTCGTGAATACCGCAGGTTCCCCATGCTGCCCATGTTCTGCGTGTCCGAACCCGGCCGGTTGTGCGTGTCCGAACCCGGCCCGAACCCGGCCGGTCCGAACCCGGCCGTCAGGACGCGGCACCCGGTGACCGGAGCCGCTTGTGTACTTCCACCGCGACCAGCACCACCGGCGCCAGCAGCACGGTCATCAGCCAGGTGTCCGCTCGAAGCGGCTCCAGGCCGAGCAGGTGGCGGGTCGGGCCGAAGTGCATCGCGCCGATGTGGACCAGCAGCGAGACGACTGTCCCGAGCAGCAGCACCGGGTTCGACAGCAGGGGCTTACTGAAGATGGAGAGCGTCTCGGATCGACAGGCGCCCACGTGGAGCATCTTGAAGAGGACGAGCGCCGTGAGCGTGGCGCATTGTGCATAGGCCAGGTCGCTTCCCGCGTGGAGTTCGCGCGCGAACATGGCCAGCGCGACGGCGGCCATGAGGACGCCCGTGATGATCGTCCGCTCGACCAGGAGCCGTGACAGCAGGCCCTCACCCGGCGGGCGCGGCGGGGCGAGGAAGAGCGCCTCCTCGCCCGGCTCGAACGCAAGCGCCACGTCCTGGATCCCGTTCGTGACGACGTTCAGCCAGAGGATCTGCGCGGGCAGGAGCAGCAGCGGCAGTGATCCCGGTGGCAGCGGAATCATCCCGGTTCCCGCGAGCAGGAATGCGCCGAAGACGGCCAGCACGACGCCCACGCCCGTCGAGATGAGGAAATCCGTCGCCTTCCGGATGTTCGAGAACGCGGTCCGTCCCTCCTCGATCGCGGCATGAATCGTCGCGAAGTTGTCGTCCGCAAGGACCATCTCGCTTGCCTCGCGCGCGACATCGGTGCCTTCACGCCCCATGGCGCAGCCGATGTGCGCGCTCTTGAGCGCGGGTGCGTCGTTGACCCCGTCTCCGGTCACGGCAACGACTTCTCCCGCGCCGCGGAGCAGGGTCACGACCCGGAGCTTCTGCTGCGGGCTGACCCGGGCGAAGACGGAGGTCGTCCGGAGGCGCTCGGACAGCGCGTCGTCCGGGAGTTCCAGCAGGTCTGCGCCGCTCAGCGCGGCGGGCGGGTCCGTCGGCGCGGACATCGGATCCCGGCGCACGCCGATGCCGATCCGCGCCGCGATCGCGGTCGCGGTCGAGACGTGATCGCCCGTGCACATGATGGCGCGGATTCCGGCGCGACGCGCCTTCTCGATCGCCTCCGGGACACCCTCGCGCGGCGGATCCATCATGCCGACGAGGCCGAGGAAGGCAAGGTCCGCCGGTTCCGCCCGCCGTGTCGATTCGACGGCGGCGGCGGACCGGCCCATCGCCAGCGCGAGTACGCGCAGGCCGTCACCGGCCATGCGATGCGCCTCGGCCAGGACGCGTCCCGGGTCGAGCGGTCGGGTGCGGACCGGCGCTGCCTCCGCGTATGCGGCGTGCGCATCGGTCACGGCACCATCGCAGGCCGTCGCCGCCGGTCCCTCGACCATGGCGCTGCACATGGCAAGAACCCGCTCCGGTGCGCCCTTGACGAACACGACGAGCCCGGTGCCATCGCTCCGGCCCTCCGCGCCGCCGGCGTCCTCGCGCCCCGGTGCGCGGTTGACCGACGCCGAGAACTGGCGCTCCGACTCGAACGGAACGTCCGCGACACGCGGCCAGGCGTCCAGCACATCCTCGCGGGGAAGCCCTGCCTTGATCGCGGCGACGAGCAGCGCGACCTCGGTCGGGTCGCCGTGCGGAATG
Source organism: Phycisphaeraceae bacterium (assembly GCA_019636755.1). GTDB lineage: Bacteria > Planctomycetota > Phycisphaerae > Phycisphaerales > SM1A02 > JAHBWZ01. The sequence goes on from JAHBWZ010000005.1 coordinate 98,502, forward strand.
AGCGAGCCTCCGGCCGCGTGCGGTTCGCTGCGCACGTCCGACTCGTTCGCAAGCAGCCCGGCGAGCAGAAGGTGATGCAGTGGGCCGCGCCCGTCCGGTCGGACCGGCGTCCCGGCGGGCGTGGCAAGCGTGCCATGCGCCGAGAGCGCCGCGCCGGTCAGGTCGAATGTCTGCTCGTCCGACGCGCCCGGACACCAGAGGCGCTGCACCGTCATGCGGTTCTCGGTGAGCGTCCCGGTCTTGTCGGTCACGATCACCGTGCAGCTGCCGAGCGTTTCGACCGCCGGCAGCCGCCGGATGACCGCGTTCCGTTTCGCCATGCGGCGCACGCTGACGGCGAGGGCGACGGTCATGACGATGGGCAGTCCCTCCGGAATCGCGGCGACGGCGATGGCGACGGCGGCGAGGAACATGTCGGTGACGGGAATTCCCTGCAGCAGCCCCGCGACGAAGGCGACCGCCGAGGCGATGACGATCACGGCGCTCACGCGCCGGCCGAACCGCTGCATGCGGGCCTGCAGCGGCGTCTCCGCGCGTTCCGTCTCCCGCATGCGCCGCGCGATCTGCCCGATCTGCGTCGCGGCCCCGGTCGCGACCACGACGCCGCGCCCGCGACCGCTTGCGACCGCGGTGCCGAGGAAGGCCATGTTCCGGCGGTCGGCGACGGGCAGTTCCGGACCCGCGCCGATCGGATCGACGGTCCGGCCGACCGCGACGGACTCGCCTGTGAGCGCCGAGTCATCCGTGCGCAGATGAGACTGCTCGAGGATCCGCAGATCCGCGGGGACGAAATCGCCGCTCTCCAGGAGGACGATGTCGCCGGGCACCAGGTCCCGGGACGGGATCTCGCGACGTTCATCGCCGCGGCGGACCGTGGCGGTCGGCGTGACCAGTCGGGCGAGGGCCTGCATCGCGTTCTCGGCCCGGTACTCCTGCGTGAACCCGATGATCGCATTGATCAGGAGCACCAGGGCGATCACGATCGCATCGGCGACATGGGCGGTGACGACCGTGATGAGCAGCGCCATGAGCAGGATCGCGATGAGCGGACTCGCGAACTGGTGCAGCAGGATCGCCCATCGGCTCGTGCGCTCCGTCCCCCGGATCTCGTTCGGTCCGAAGCGGACGGCGCGCCGGGCCGCCTCATCGGCGGAGAGTCCCGCCCGCCCGGTGCCCAGCGCGTCCAGCGCCGCGTCCGGTGCCAGTGCATGCCAGGTCGTCGACCGAGTTCTCTCTTCCATGGCTGATTCCGTCCTCAGGCGCGCTCCCGATTCCTCGCGGCGTTCCCCGCGCGTTTCCCGGTCGATCGCGCGGCCGGCGCGGTGGCTCAGTGCTCGGCGCCGGCTTCAGCGAGCAGCGACCGGCGCGCCTGCTCCAGTTCGGCGCGGCTGCGCTCGTCCGGCTCAGGCCAGGTGAGCCGCATGCGGTCGACCGCGCGCGCGATGATGGCCGCGACGATCGCCCGTGCCAGGTGCTTTCGATCGGCGGGAATCACGTGCCAGGGCGCGTGACGCGTGCTGGTCGCGGACAGTGCGTCCTCGTAGGCGGCGATGTAGTCGCTCCAGTGCGCCCGATCCCGCAGGTCGGAGAGCGAGAACTTCCAGTGCTTCGTCGGATCGTCGAGTCGCGCCAGGAGACGGCGCCGCTGCTCGGCTCGCGAGATGTGCAGGAAGAACTTGAGGATCAGGGTGCCATTGGCGACGAGATGCCGTTCGAACGCGTTGATGTCCCGGAACCGGCGCCGCCAGAAGCGCGCGTCCGGCCGTGTCTCTCCCGCGCCGGCCCGTCCCGGCAGGAGTCCGGGATGCACGCGCACGACCAGCACATCCTCGTAGTGGGATCGGTTGAAGATGGCGATGCGACCGCGTGCCGGCGCGGCCCGGGCAGAGCGCCAGAGGAAGGTGTGGCGCCGCTCGTCGCGGCTCGGCTCCGCGAACGCGACGACATCGCACCCCTGCGGGTTCACGCCGGACATGACGTGCCGGATGATCCCGTCCTTGCCGGCGGCATCCATCCCCTGCAGGATCACCAGGACGGCGCGCTCGTCGCTCGCCCAGAGGAGCCGCTGCGCATCCAGGAGGCGATCGAGGCTGCTCGCCAGCATCCGTGACGTGCGCCGCCGGATGTCCGCCTCGTCCGCGGCGGCCAGGGTCGGCGGAAGCCAGTCCGGCGCGATGCGGTCGAGCCTGACGGCGCTTCCCGGCCGGATCCGGAGCCGCCTTGCCAGCGCACCGGCCTTCACGCTTCCACCAGGCCCTCGCGGATCGCGAAGCGGACGAGTTCCGCGCGGTCGTGGATGTCCAGCTTCTGCATGATCGACTCGCGGTGACCGTCGATCGTCTTCGGACTCCGGCTCAGCGCCTTGGCGATATCGGCGCGCGTCAGGCCGCGCCCGATGAGGCGCAGGACTTCGAGTTCGCGCTCGGAGAGCGTCTCCAGTCGCGATCCCGGCACCACGTTCGTGTTCGCGCGCGCCCGGCGACCCGGCGTCGGCCGGCATCGCTCCTCCACCCGGGGGCTGAAGGCGACCTCGCCGGCGGCCACGCGCCGGATGCCGTCGATCAGCACGCCCGCGGGATCGCCCTTGGAGAAGTATCCCCAGGCGCCGGCCTTCGTCGCCTGCGAGATGTACTGGTCGCGGACATAGGCGCTCAGGAAGATGACGCGGACATCGGGAAGGCGACGGGCGAGTTCATGGGCCTTCTCGAACGGGTCGGCCCCGGGCATCTCGATGTCGAGCAGGACGATCGCGGGACTCAGTGCCTGCACCGATTCGATCAGCGTGTCCGCGCGCGACAGCCGGCCGACGAGTTCGATGTCCCCCTCGAGGTCGAACCTCGCCTCCAGTCCGTCGATCAGGAACGCGTGATCGTCGACGCTCAGTACTCGGATGGGTGAAGTCGGCTTCATGCGGAGGCTCCGGCAAGGCGATCGGCAAGCGAAATCAGCGAGGCGCGCAGGGCTTCGAAGTCATCGGGGTCCGGGCCGCCCGAGGCCCCGAGAACGATGGTCGTCGCCTGGTCACGCCCGCGCGCGGCCGCGGCGCGGTCGCAGACCAGGGCGTCGGTGTCGTCGGTCTCCGCGCCGGTGACGGGGTGGAACCCGACCGCTCGCGCGATGGCGGCGACGAGGCTGCGACGTCGCGCATCGCCGAGCATGATGCGCAGGACGGGAGCGCCCGCGTCGCCCGTCGACTCGCGCTCCGCCGGCGGCGGGACCGTGGGAATGCGGATGCGGATGGTGGTGCCCCTGCCCGGTTCCGATTCGATCGTGAGGCTTCCGCCCGCCGCCACGGCGACCCCGTGCGCCAGCGACAGGCCGAGCCCGGTTCCGAGTCCGCGCTTCTTCGTGGTGTAGAACGGCTCCAGGGCGCGCTTCAGCACCTCCGGGCTCATGCCGCAGCCGTCATCGCGTACGGCGAGTTCCACGTGCCCGGGGAGGGCGACGACTTCCAGCCTGACATGGCCTCCCGGTTCCACGGCCTCCCCCGCGTTCACGATGAGATTGAGGATCGCCTGGGTCAGGCGGTGCGAGGGCATCCTCAGGCGGTGAAGTCCGTCCGGAATGACGCATTCGAACTGCACCTCGCGCGGCACCGCGCGGCTCAGCAGCATGCCCGCCTGTGCCCACCACGTCGCCACGTCGGTGGTCTCCGGCGATGCGGTTGCATCCTCGGGGTCAAGCGACAGGAGATGCAGGCCGTCGCTGAGATGCTGCAGGTACTCGGCGGATCGCCGGATGGCGCCCAGGTGCTCCTGCGCCAGCGGGTCCAGCAGGAGCGCGTCCAGCGCATCCAGCCGGCAGCGCAGCGGAAGCAGCAGGTTGTTCATGTCATGGCCGAGTCCCGCGGCCAGGGTCCCGATGGCGGCCAGGCGATCCGCGGAGCGGAGCTGATCGTGCGTCGTCTCCAGCTGGCGCGTCCGCATGCGGACCAGTTCCTCCAGTCGCGCACGGTGGGCGGCGAGCGCACGCTCCGCTTCGCGCCGCTGCGTCGTGTCATGGATGATGCCCGTGAACAGTGGATCGGACCCGCCTTCCACCTCCACCCGCGCCACGGAGATCTCGATCGGGAAGATCCGGCCGTCCCGGTGCACGCCGGAGAGTTCCCGGGTCCGGCCGAGGATGTTGGTGCGGCCCGTCTCGCGATACCGACGGAGGTAGTCGTCATGCCGCGAGTGGTGCGGCTCGGGCATGAGCACGGCGATGTTGCGACCGATGATCTCGGCGGGCGCCCAGCCGAAGACGCGCTCGATGGACCGGCTTGCCTCGATGATCGTGCCCGTGGCGGTAATGGTCACGATCGGGTCCAGCGTGGAGGCCAGGATCGCCTCGGCGCGGGCGAGGCGTTCGCGGATCTCCATCGGAAGCGACGGCGGTGCCGGCACGGGCGCCGGCGGCCGCGGTACCGTGGCGCTGTCCGGCGAGGGGGTCGCGACGGGTGCGGCCGGTCGCTCGGAGCGCCGCGACCCGGTACGCGACCGCGGGCGCGGAGCGGGATTCCCGGCGGGAGCCATGCGTGAAGGGTACCACGGGCACCCTGCACGATGACTGCGAATCACGGATGTCCGTGCCGTGGCGCCCCCGCGCCGGGTCAGGCGAGCATCTGCAGAAACCGGTCCACCGACTCTGCGCACCGCGTCAGCGCGCTGACCCGGCATGCTTCCAGGGCCGCGTGCAGTCGCCGTTCCCGCTCAGGTGTCGGCGGCGCGACCACGGACCGCCCCGGCGCCGCCGATGGGACTCTGTCAGGGACGCCCTCGTGCACCGGCGCCCCGTGCTGCGCGAGCGCTGACGCAAGGCACTCCGCGGGTCCCCACGCGTCGCCGTCCGGCGCGACCCGCGCCTCCGGTTCCGGGCCGGACTCCAGGACGTCGCCCGTCGGCGTCGAACGGCGGTACCCACGGTCGGTGACCTCCAGCGTACCGCCGGGGCCGTGCAGGCGGGCCCGGCGGGTCCATGCCAGGTGGCCGCCGATCCGGACCGCGATCGACGCGGCGCGGGACCCCGCGAGCCGCGCGTGCGCCAGGATCATGACTTCGTCGTCCGTCGACCATGCCGTGTCCGACTCGGTCGGTGTCGTGGTGATCGGCAGAATGCTCGCGTCCATCGTCTCCGGCTCCCCGAGCCACGCGGTGATCAGATCAAGCGCATCGAACAGCCGCGCCCGGCCCGATCCGCTGATCGCGGGCGCGGACATCGACACCTGCATCGCGGTGGCGGCGCCGAAGTCGGCGAGCACGGTGGACAGGGTGGTTCCGTCACCCACCCTGGAGAACCTGGGGGCATGCGGCGCGGCAAGCGCGTCGGACGGCGACTCGCGAAGATCCATGAACCGGCCCGGGCACGGCTCGAGCGACACCGCGGGAAGCCGGCGTCGAAGGATGACCTGCCGCGCGTCGGCGGTGATCGGTTCCCGGGCTGCCAGCAGGATCGTCGTGCCGGGTGCAACCGATTCCAGGGCGGCCCGGAGATCCGTGATGCGCTCGCAGCCCAGCGCGGACGCGATGCCGCCGGACTCACCGGGCAGCGGGCTTCCCGCGACGGCGACGGGACGTGACGCGCGCGCCGTTGTCCGGAGAACGAGCGGGAGCTGGCGCTGCTCCGCCCAGACGAGCAGTGCCGATTCGCCCATCGAGGACGGAGTGTACACGTCTGCCCGGCGTGACCGTCTGAACCCGGCGCCGTGCGGTCGCGTACACTGATCCCGTGCGTGAACTGGCGATCGCCGGCGCCACCGGCGCCGGAGGAAAGTCCGAGCACCATTCGGATCACGGTGGTGGGTAACGCCCACCGGCCCTCGTCGCGGGTCAGGGACAGTGCCACAGAAAACAGACCGCCGGCTTCGGCCGGTAAGGGTGAAACGGTGCGGTAAGAGCGCACCGCCCGGCCGGTGACGGTCGGGGCACGGCAAACCCCACCGGGTGCAAGCGCAAGCAGCTGCCGGGCCGACTCCGCCGGACGCGTTCCGTCGGAGAAGGCCGCCTCGGATCCGAGGGTCCCGTCCGGGCGGCAGCGGGTCGCGTGCTCGAGGGCGTCGGCAACGGCGCTCCCAGATGAATGATCGCCGCCCGCGGATGCGGGAACAGAACTCGGCTTACCGGTCACGCGCGACGAAGACGACGGCGGCCCCAGCGGCCGCCGTCGTTCTTTCTGTCTCCGTGGTCACATCGCGCTGCGACGGCGCGCCCGTCAGGGCGAGACGTCCAGGCGCACCATGACGGTCATCGTCTCCTCCCCCCGTCGGATCGTGAGCCGGACGTCGTCGCCGGGCATGTGCCTGGCAAGGAACGGCGCGACCGAGTTCCCGGTCACCTCCTCCCGATCCCACCGGATGATCCGATCGCCGGCGCGCAGGCCCGCCGTCGCCGCCGCGCTGCCTTCCACGACATCCGCGATCAGCACGCCGGCGCCGTCGCCTGCACCATCCTCGATGACGATGCCCAGCCGCGGTCGATCCCGCCGCGCGTCCGCGGCCGGCGCCGCGTCCCCGCGGGCGAGTCGCTGCTCGCCGCGTCGGAACGTCAGTCGTGCCGGCAGCGTCGCGATCTCCTCCAGGACCTCGGACGCCAGGTCGATCACGTCGGCGGCGCCTTCGGCGTTGACCGTCCAGACCGTGTCGTCCGGTGTGTGGTACTCATCGTGCAGCCCGGTGAAGAAGAAGAGGACCGGCATGCCGGCGCGATAGAAGTTCGCGTGGTCCGACGGTCCGCGGCCGCCGGCGCTCGCGGAGACCGTGAGGCCCGACTGGGCAATCAGGCGGGGAAGAATCGAATCGAACTCCTCGGCGGTGCCGGTGCCGCTCAGGCTCACGTTGCCGTCGCGCAGCCTCCCGATCATGTCGAGATTCAGCATGAGGGTCACGTCGGCGAGCGGGATGGACGGATGGTCGATGAAGTGCGCCGAGCCGTAGAGGCCGGCCTCCTCCGCGCCGAACGTGAGAAACAGGATCGAGCGGCGCGATCCGGCGTCGGCGCGGTCCCGGTATCGCTCGGTCATCAGCGATGCGAGAACCAGCACGCCGGCCGTGCCGCTGGCGTTGTCGTCGGCGCCGGCGTGCAGTTCACCGCGCCGCTGCGGTGTCCGTGACCCGGAGCGGCCGTATCCCAGGTGATCGTGATGTCCGCCGACGATGACCCACTCGTCCGCGAGGTCGCCCGAGCCGCGCAGGACGGCGCCCACGTTCGCGCTCGGCCACTCCGTCGCACCGCCTGAGATCGTCGAGCGTCCTTCGGCGGTCACGGTCACGGTGTCGGCGAGTGCCCACGGCGCATGGGTTCCCGCGTTCGCCCGGGCCTGCCATTCCTCGAGCCCTGTGTCGTCACCGGACGCGGCGCGGAGCAGTTCATCCGCGATCTCGGGGGTGATGTGCAGGACCGGGATATCGAGCGACCGGGCGCCCTGCGCGCTCCCGACGAGCGTCTCGAGGCCGCGGGCGCCGTCGGACGCGCCGACCGGGTTGACCAGCAGGATGCCGGCGGCATGACGCGATGCGACCGCCTGGTACTTCCGCGTGAGCCCCGCCTGCGGACTGAACCGCCGGGCCGCCCACTGGCTCCCGCCCTCATCGTTGAGCGGCTCATACCGGAGCAGGACCGCGATGCGCCCGGTCAGGTCCGCCTCCTCCGCGAACGACGTGTAGCCGCCCGGGCCGGACTCGATGCCGTAGCCGACGAAGACCAGCGGGGCGGTGACCGCGGTGCCGCCTGACGCGGCGAGCACGGTGTAGTCACGTCCATGCGTCATCGGGCGCCCGAGCGCCTCGAACGTCGCAGCCTCGAGTTCGACGGAACGCTCGCTCCGGCCGGCCGGATAGGTGAAGTGCTGAACGAACGTGGGGTCCGCCGTGTCACCCTGGCCTGCGAAGGCCGGTTCGAGGCCGAGTCGCTCGAAGTGCATGCGGATGTAGTCGACGGCGCGGTCGAAGCCGGGCAGGCCGCCGGCGCGGCCCTCGAAGTACGGACTCGTCAGCGTCGCGACATGGTGAAACCAGTCCAGCGACTCCCGGCGCATCCCGGCGAAGATCTCCGGGAGCATGGCGCCGGAGAGCCGTCCTGCGCTGCGTGCGACCTCGCCGGCGCCCGGCTCCTCGGGCCGGAACGCACGGACGCTCTCCGGGCCGGGGACGATCATCCCGGCTCTCGGTTCGTCATCGGTCATGCGCATCGCGGCCAGGACCGTCGTGGCCGGGGCGAACGTCGCGAGTGACGCGGCGAGCATGGAGAACCCGGCAGCCGCGCAGAGGGTTCCGGGACCCGGGCGGAAGCAACTGCGGTCGGCGGAGCGGCGGCTGGGGGTCGGGGGTCGATGCATGGCGGGGTCCTGGTCTGGGAGGCAGGGAGTCGTGCAGCGCGGGTCACGCCCCGGGCGCGACGGGGTGAAGAATGCCGCGCGTTCCTGACCGGTGTCGGGCCCGGATCGGGGGCGCGCGCGTCGGCGAGGATACCGGCGGAGGTGGCGCGGGGTTCATCCGTCGGACCGGCGCGCGGCCGTATCATGCCGGCCCCGACGGGTGGACCGTCGACCGATGGCCGGTCCGTCCGTCCCGCCCCGCACCATCACTCCCGAGCAGACCACGCCCATGCTGACCGGATCCTCCGCGCGGCCGCACCATGCCATCCCCGGCGCTCCCGACGCCTTTCCCCACCGGCACATCGGCCCGTCGCCGGACGAGATCGCGGCCATGCTCAAGGCGCTCGGCTGCGATTCGCTGGATGCACTGGTGGAACGTGCGATTCCCGCGGCCATCCGCAGCCAGCGCCCGCTGGACATGGACCCGCCTCGGAGCGAGCACGCGGTGCTCCGCGACCTCCAGGCGCTTGCCGCACGCAACCGCGTCCTTCGGTCGTTCATCGGCCTGGGATACCACGGCACCCGCACGCCGCCGGTCATCCGCCGGAACATTCTGGAGAACCCCGGGTGGTACACGCAGTACACGCCGTATCAGGCGGAGATCGCCCAGGGAAGACTGGAAGCGCTGCTCAACTTCCAGACGATGGTCTCGGACCTGACCGGGCTCCCCCTGGCCAATGCATCGCTGCTCGACGAGGGCACCGCCGCCGCGGAGGCGATGGCGATGTGCCGCTCCATCCTGGAGCGGGACGGCCGGCCGGGCAGCAGCACCCGGGCGGGTGTGTTCCTCATCGCCGATGACTGCCACCCGCAGACGATCGAGGTGGTGCAGGGGCGCGCGGAGTGGATGGGTATCGAGACCCACCTCGTGGATGCCGACGAGATCGATCCCGCCGGGTTCGGGACGCTGCTCGGCGTGCTCGTCCAGAATCCGTCGACCGACGGCGTGGTGCGGGACCTTTCGGTGCTTGCCGAGCGCGTGCATGCGGCGGGGGGCCTGCTCGTCGTCGCGGCGGACATCCTGAGCCTCGCGCTCATCCGTCCGCCGGGCGAAATGGGGGCGGACATCGCCGTCGGTTCGACGCAGCGGTTCGGCATCCCGACCGCCCTCGGGGGACCGCATGCCGCGTACATCGCGACGCACGAAAGTCACGCGCGGAAGCTGCCGGGGCGCCTGGTCGGTGTGTCCCGCGATGCGAACGGGCGCCCTGCGCTGCGACTGGCCATCCAGACGCGCGAGCAGCACATCCGCCGCGATCGCGCCACCAGCAACATCTGCACCGCGCAGGTTCTCCTGGCGGTCATGGCCGGGATGTACGCGGCCTGGCACGGACCCGCCGGTCTCCGCCGCATCGCGGAGGATGTGCACCGCCGGACCGTCGCGCTCGCCGCGGGACTGCGGCGGCTGGGCTTCGACCCCGGTGAGCGGCCGTTCTTCGACACGCTGTCGATCCGCGTCGGTGCGGGTCAGGCGGATCGCGTCATGGCCGCGGCGCTCGATCTCGGCATCAACCTCCGCCGGGTCGACTCGGCGATCGTCAGCGTGGCGCTGGACGAGACGACGTGCGACGAGGATCTCGATGCGATCCTGGCGGCGTTCACGACCTGTGCGCCCGCCGGCACCAGGACTCCGGCGGCCGCATCCCTGCTGGCCGGAACGGGGCGCGTGATCCCGGCCGCGATGGAGCGCCGGAGCGCATTCCTGACCCACGAGGTCTTCAACCGGTATCACTCCGAGACCGAGATGCTGCGGTACATCCGCCACCTCGAGTCGCGGGACCTGTCGCTGACGCACTCGATGATCCCGCTCGGGTCATGCACGATGAAGCTCAACGCCGCGGCGGAGATGCTCCCGGTCACCTGGCCGGAGTTCGCCGCGATCCACCCCTTCGCGCCGCAGGACCAGTGGGACGGATACCGCGCGATGTTCCGGCAGCTCGAGGGATGGCTCGCCGAGATCACCGGGCTGGACGCTGTCTCGCTGCAGCCGAACGCCGGATCGCAGGGCGAGTACGCGGGCCTGCTGGTCGTCCGGGCGTTCCACCGGCAGCGCGGCGAGGGACACCGCAATGTGTGCCTCATCCCGACGTCCGCGCACGGCACGAATCCCGCGAGCGCCGTCGTTGCCGGGTACGAGGTCGTGGCCGTCGCGTGCGACACGAACGGCAACATCGATGTCGCAGATCTGCGCCGCAAGGCCGAGGCTCATGCCGACCGGCTCGGTGCGCTGATGGTCACGTACCCGTCGACGCACGGCGTGTTCGAGACGACGATCCGCGAGGTCTGCGCCATCGTGCACGAGTACGGCGGACAGGTGTACCTCGACGGGGCGAACATGAACGCCATGGTGGGGCTCTGCCGGCCGGGCGAGATCGGTGCGGACGTCTGTCACCTCAACCTGCACAAGACCTTCTGCATTCCGCACGGCGGAGGCGGACCGGGCGTCGGGCCGATCGCCGTCGCGGCGCATCTCGCCCCGTTCCTGCCGGGCCATCCCGTCATCCGGCCCGACTCGGCGGGCCGGCATGCGATCCGCGCCGTGGCGGCCGCGCCGTACGGGAGTGCGGGCATCCTCGTGATCCCGTGGGTCTACCTGGCGGCGATGGGCGGGACCGGACTGACGGCGGCGACCCAGGTGGCGATTCTCAATGCGAACTGGATGGCATGGCGGCTGCGCGAAGCGACCGATGGATTCAGCATCGTCTACACCGGCCCGGGCGGATTCGTCGCACACGAGTTCATCATCGACCTGCGCCCGTTCGAACGATCGGCAGGCATCCGGATCGATGACGTGGCAAAGCGCCTCATGGACTACGGCTTCCATGCCCCCACGATGGCGTGGCCCGTGCCCGGCACGCTCATGATCGAGCCGACGGAGAGCGAGTCCGCCGAGGAACTCGACCGGTTCTGCGAGGCGCTCCTGTCGATCCGCGCGGAGATCCGCGCCATCGAGGAGGGCCGGCTCGACCGGGAGGACAATCCTCTGCGGCATGCGCCGCACACCATCGAGACCTGCTGCGCAGACACGTGGAATCACACCTACGCGCGCGAATCGGCGGCGTTCCCCCGACCATGGCTGCGCAGCCGGAAGTTCTGGCCGCCGGTCGCGCGGATCGACAACCCGTTCGGCGATCGCCACCTCGTCTGCACGTGCACGACGGTGGAGGACGAGGCCGGGATGGCGCGGCACTGAACCCGGACGCCGGCGGCGCGGGCGACGCGTCCGGCTTCACCCGCCGCGGGGCGGGGCGATGTGCCGCATGACGGACGGACGATGCCTGACGCGGAGGACGAAGCGCATGCGCGGCAGTGAGATCATCCTCTCCTGGCTCATCGGCGCGCTGCTGCTGTACATCGGATTCAGGCTCGGTCCCGGAACGCGTGCGGCGGATGGAACGCCGGTGCCGCTCTTCGTGACTTTCGTCCAGGCGGTCCGCGTGAGCGGCGTCCTGGTGATCCTCGTCGGACTCTCCTGGCTGGTTCGTCCACGGCAGGCGATGCGCATCCGAGGCCTGGTCCGGCTGGCGATGGGGGCAGGATTCCTGGGCATCGCGGTGTGGGACCTGCTCGATGCGGGCCGGTCGCTCGTCATTCCCTGGGCGCTGCTGGCGATCGGCGCCGCGATCGTCCTCGTGACCGGGATCGGTGATCTCGCCGCCGGCCGCCGTCAACTCGACACCGGTGGAGGACGCGGCGCCCGACCCGGTGCGCCGGATCGGACCACCGAGGCGCCGGGTGGTGAGGCACGCGGATGAAGCGCCTTGTGCCGGTCGTCATGGTGCTGCTGATCCTCGCGACGGCGGTGGTCCTGGCACTTGCGATCGCGCATGGGATGCGCGTGAATCCCCGGGGCCCGGACGGCGCCCGCTTCTCCGTCGAAGGATGGGCGGCCGCCCGGCTCGCGAGCCTGGCGTCCGACGCGCTCGGCCGTGACCTCTCGTTCGATCGCATCGAGTTCCGGGCGCCGGACGTGCTGCAGATCGACGGCATGGTCCTGCGGGATCGCGGACTCGTGTTCCTGCGGGCGGAGCATCTTCGACTCCGCCTCGCGGAGACGCCGCGCCCGGGAACACCGCTCCGGCTGGCCGAGGGTGCGGTGCGCGGTCTGCTCATCATCCTTGCCGATGCCGCCGACGGCGGGTTCGTCGGCTTCGGTGCGCCGGAGTCCGGTCCCATGGACGCGGGTGAGCGGCGGACGCGACTGGGCGAGGCGCTTCGGATCGAGCGGCTTGCCGTCGAGGACGCCGAGATCCACTGGCAGCCCGGGACGCCCCGCGAGTTCCGGCTTGGGGGTATCACGTTCGAGTTGACGGCCTCGAGGGAGAAGGCATCGCCGGGTCGACACCGCTTCGCGACCACCTTCGGTCGGGCGCCGCAGATCACCGGTCACGCCGAGGGAACGATCGATCTCGACGACTTCGTCATCGAGTCCGAGCGCTCGGCGGTCGTGATCGAACTGACGCCGGCGACGGCGGTGTCGCTGCCGGAGTTCATCCGGCGGATGCTCTCCGATCCGGCACCCGTCGGTCGATTGACGATCACGGGCGCGGGCAGGCTCGATCCCTCCGAACCGCTGGCGGGTCCGTTCACGTGTGCAGTCGGACTCGACTCGGTCCATGCGCGCATCGGCGACGTGCGCCTCGAACCGCTGGACGGCACGCTCGCCCTGCGCCTCGAGGGCGGCGGTGTCCTTCTCGACGCCATGGACCTTGCCGTCTTCGACGGCCATGTGTCAGGAAGCGGACGGCTGGAGCGACTGACGTCCGACCGGGGGCCAGACGCGCCGCTCCGCATGGATGGCAATCTCCGGTTCGAGTCGATCCGGCTCGAGCGGCTGCTGACGCCGGGCGCTGCTGCGGATGCAGGCGGGCCCGCGGGCGCGTTCAGCGGGGAACTCGCCGTCCGCCGTGATCCGGCGAAGGTCTCCGGTGACGGGATCGGGGACACCCGGTTCACCGGGTCCGGCGTGATCCGCATGCAGGGAGGACGGCTCGTCGGCATCCCGATCGTGAGCGGGCTGGTGCGCGCGATCGGGGCGGGTGTCGCGCCGGGCGCCGACGGCGATACGGGCGAGGCGGATGTCTCGATCGTCGACGGAATCATCGGGCTCCGCCGGATCGCATACACGGGCGCGGGAATCTCCGCGCGCGGAGAGGGAGAAGTGACCCTTGATGGCCGGGTCGACTTCAGGCTCAATGCCGGCCCGCTGGAGTATGTCCAGGATCGATCCGGGCTGCTCGGTCAGGTCATCGGCGTGTTGACGGATCGCCTGCTCAAGTATCACGTGCAGGGCACGTTCGCGGAGCCGACGGTCGTCGTCCGACCGCTCGGTATCGGCGCCGACTCCGCGATCGATGGCTGACGGTCCTGACCGCGCCGCGGTACCATGCCCCGCGCCATGGACGCATTCGAGTATCGCGACGGCGCACTGACATGCGAGGGTGTGCTGCTTTCAGACATCGCGGACGCGGTCGGTACGCCGGTCTATGTGTACAGTCACCGGACGCTGATCGAGCATCTCGAGAGACTCCGGGCCGCGTTCGCGCTGCAGGCCACGGATCCGCTGATCTGCTTCTCGGTCAAGAGTCTCCCGAATGTCGAGATCCTGAAGCGGCTGGTGGCGCACGGGGCCGGACTTGACATCGTCAGTGGCGGTGAGCTTCACCGCGCCCGGCTCGCGGGCGTCGATCCCGCACGGTGCGTCTATGCCGGCGTCGGCAAGACCGACGACGAGATATCCGCCGCGCTCCGGGCGGGCATCGGGCTCTTCAACATCGAGTCGGAGGCGGAGTTCGAGAATCTCGCGTCGCTCGCATCGCGCGAGAGAAAGATTGCCAGGGCTGCGCTGCGTATCAATCCGGATGTCGATCCGAGGACGCATCGGTACACGACCACAGGAAAGCGGGAGACGAAGTTCGGCGTCGACCTGGATCGTGCTCGCGCCTTCTTCAGGGCCGCGGACGGCGTGGAATCCGTCCGGCTGACCGGACTGCATCTGCACATCGGCTCGCCGGTGTACGACCCTGCGCCGTATCGGGAGGCGGTGACAAGGACCGTCTCGCTCATGGATGCGATCGAGTCGGATCACCGCGGCCGGATCTTCGAGACACTGGATGTCGGCGGCGGGTTCGGCGCAGACTACGAAACCGGCCAGTCCCCGGCGCTGGCGGAGTACGCTGAAGCGATCGCGGCGCCGCTGCGGTCCCGGACGGCGGCCGGTCTCCGACTGATCCTCGAGCCGGGCCGGATGATCGCGGCGAATGCCGGCGTCCTGCTCGTTCGCGTGGTCTATACCAAGCAGTCCGGTGAGCGCCAGTTCGTGATCTGCGACGCCGGAATGAACGCGCTGCTTCGACCCGCTCTGTACAGCGCGTTCCACTTCATCTGGCCCGCCGAGGTCGCGCCGGCCTTCGTACCGCCGAGGCGCGGGCGTGATGTAGACCTCCCCGGGCTGGTGCTCTGCGATGTCGTCGGACCACTGTGCGAGAGCGGCGACTTCCTCGGCGAGGCAAGGCGTCTTCCCCCGGTCGCCCGCGGCGACCTCCTGGCGGTTCATGCGGCCGGTGCGTACGGAATGTCGATGGCGAACCGCTACAACAGTTCACCGCTCCCCGCTGAGGTACTCGTGCGTGATGGAGAGGCCACGCTCATCAGATCCCGGGAGTCGTTCGCCGATCTGACCGCGCATGAGCGGGCAGCAGTTCTCGACGGCGTGGGCGCACGGGATCCCGTCCCGGCGGGCGAACGGAGTTGACGCATGGTCCGGACCGAGAATGGACAGGCGTGGATCGAGCTTCATGAGACGATCTCGATCCACCACGAGGAGATCTTCGCAGCGATCACGACGGCCGACGGACTTTCCCGCTGGTTTCCTGTCGCGGCCGAAGTGGAGCGTGAGCAGGGCGGTCTCATCGTGCTTGCGTGGGATGAGAAGAAGCGGCGACGGACGACGGTCGCGATCCTCGAGTTCGATCCGGGCGGGAGGATCGTGTGGGACTGGCACGCCGGCCCCGAGGATCGCCATGCGCCGATCGAGTGGCGCGTCGAGCCGGTGATGGAGGAGGGAAGCCGCGTGCTTTTCCGCCAGGGGCCGTTTCCGCTCGATGTCCCGGGCCTTCTGCTGCTTGCCGGCGAGCTGGAGTCGTGGCGCTGGTATCTCTGCAATCTGCGCGCGGTGTACGAGGGGCGCATCGACATGCGTCGTATCCGGCCGCTTTGAGCACTGATCGCTGATGGCGGTCGGGCGACGGACGTTGCGTGCCGCCGTCGGGAAGCATCCCGTCGGGCGCAGGTGGCGGCGACGGTGCAGCGCGCCTGAACGCGAGTGACGGCCACAGTGGACTCGCGGGACTTCCGGGTCCGCACCGGATTCGGACACGCACAACCGGGCAGGTCCGGACACGCACAACGGGCCGGATTCGGACACGCAGAACATGGGCTGATCGGGGAGTCCAGGGAAGCCCGGGGCTCCGGGGTGGTCGGGTGGGGCTGCCGTGACGCTTCCCGGCCCTCAGGCATTTCTTCTGCTTTCCCGGAGTTCGGCCGACGCAACGGTAGATTCGCCTTCGATGTCGACTCGATCGCGTGGCGGATGAGTGTCGTCCGCACGATCGAGCGATCACCGCCCACAGAGCTCCGTCGCCGGCGGGGTGATCCACCCCGGGACGCGCGATCGCCGCGCCCAGGCTCCGGAGCAACGGACGGCAACCCGGCTCGGGCACAGGAGGACTCCGGCATGGCCATCCCACGGCACGAACTCGTTGATGAGACCGTCTCCGGGCTCTACCACTGCGTCTCACGCTGCGTTCGGCAGGCATACCTGATCGGGCCGGATCCTCTGATGCGACGGCCAGCCGACAACCACCGCCGCGACTGGATGATCGAGCGGCTGGTCCAGCTCACCGACGCCTTCGCCATCGATGTCGCCGGGCTCGCCATCATGAGCAACCACTTCCACCTCATCCTCCGGACGCTCCCGGAGGTGGTCGCCACCTGGTCCGATGCCGAGGTTGCCTACCGGTGGCTGCTCCTGCATCCGCTGAAGCGGTTCCGTCGCCGGCTGGGTATCAAGGACAGTGCTGCGCCCACCGAGGTCGAGGTCTATCGTCTCCTGATGAACCCAGGTGAGATGCGCACCCGTCGGAATCGGCTCGCCTCGCTCTCCTGGTTCATGAAGGAACTCAAGGAGTGGCTGGCGAAGCGTGCGAATCGCGAGGACGAGAGGACTGGTGCATTCTGGGAGGAGCGGTTCAAGAGCTACCGCATCCTGGATGACTACGGCCTCATGCTCTGTGCGAGCTACGTCGATCTCAATCCCGTTCGCGCGGGGTTGGCGACCGATCCTCTCGGTGCCCGGTACACCTCCGTAGAGATGCACGCCCGGCGGATGACTTCACGTTCGACTGACCCGCTTGATCCGGCATCCGGCTATGCATTCTGGAAGCGTGTCGCTGAGGCGCCTGACTCGACCGGTCGCATTGATCGAGGCGATGAACTGAACGCGTTCATCGCGCAGTTCGAGTCGGCGGCCTTCTCACCGGCGATGCCGTGCCGACGGGAGCCGCTGGGGATTGCCGACCGGTGGAGCATGACACACGCGGGCGGAGAGACCTCCGATCCGGTCAAGGCGTCAGCGACCGGCGCGGCTGTGCCGGCAGGGGCACCGGCGACATTGCCCGGTCCCACACGCGGGATGCCCGGTGCGGGTCGGGCCCGGACCGTCGATGCGGAAGGTCAGCGACACAGGCGCCGCCGGCCGCCGCAGCACCGCCGCGAGCCCCCACTGGCGCGTGCGGGATCGATCCCGCCCCCGCTGGCACTCGCGTCGTTCAGCCTTGCAGACTACTTCCGGCGTCTGCGAACGATGGCCGAGGTGATCCGCAGCAGCGCGTTCGCCGAGGAACTCCCACGCCGGCCCGCGGATGACGGCGCGTCTCAGGGCCCGGGCACGCCCGCCGCGTCAGCGGTGCGGACGACCGACGCGCCGCCCGATCCGACGTCGGTCGGGGACGCGGTCGTGCGACTGGCGGTCGGCCTGACCGGCCGGATGCCGGTGCGCTCCATGAAGGCGCTCCGCGCGATGCTGATCGCGGCCCGGATGTGGGGGACGGCGGTCGGTACGCATGCCTCGATGCTCCTGGAGCGAAAACGTCGACGACGGGACTTCATCGTGATGGCGCTGCGGCCGCGCTGACCGGGCGACCGCCCGCATCCGACCTCGCGCTGAACGCGCTCGAGGCCGAAGACGGGCGCCCCGGTCGGTCCTGGCCGCCTGCAGGTGGAGGAGATCCTCCCGGGCAGATCCGGCGACCGTGACCGCCAGGCCCCGCCCGGATGGGATCCGGTGCGACCGGACGATGTCTCTGCGCGCATGCGCCGTGATGGCGCGCCGTGGCGCAGCCCAAGAAGACCGACTGAACTGCGAGCGTGCATGCGGCGCTCACCTCGTGATGCTCCGTCCGCACCCGGATCTGACGGTGCAGGGCGGTGGAAGCGACGCACGCTTCTCCAGCCAGCCTCGCTTCGCCATGTTCTGCGTGTCCGAACCAGGCGGATGTGCGTGTCCGGATCAGGCTGGATCTGCGTGTCCGGAGCCGCCCTTCGCCATGTTCTGCGTGTCCGAACCAGGCCGGATGTGCGTGTCCGAACCAGGCGGATGTGCGTGTCCGGATCAGGCGGGATCTGCGTGTCCGGAGTCGCGCGCGGAGCCGCGTGTCCGGAGCCGCGCGGAGCTGCGCGTGCGTGCCTGGCTCATGGGTGCGACCGGGACGGTGGAGGTGTCCGGAACCCGGGACGGCGCAGTCTGCCGCAGGCCGGGGGCCGCGAACCGCCGACTTCGACGGGCCGTCGACCTCGCGAACCTCGTCGACCTCGCGAACCTCGTCGACCGCGCGAACCTCGCCGACCTCGCGAACCTCGCTGACCTTGCGGACCTCACGGATCCCGTCGACCCCGCCGACCCCGTCGACCCCGCCGACCCCGCCGACCCCGCCGACCTCGCCGACCTCGCCGACTTCGCGGACCCTCCGCGCCGTCGTTCAGCCCACGTCTCCCAGGCCGAAGGCGCTCCCGTATGCATCGAGCATGCGCGTCCGCGCGGCGCTGTGCTGCGGGAACGACAGCGTGGGATCCAGCGCGATCCACGCGTCCGCATCGCGTCGGGCCACTGACAGCAGGGGGAGGTCCCGGGCGAAGTCCGCGACCCGGAACGGCGGAAGCCCCGACTGGCGCGCACCGAACAGTTCGCCCGGACCCCGGATCTGCAGATCCGCCTCGGCGATCCTGAATCCGTCGTCCGTCTTCACCAGCGCGTCCAGGCGGGCCGTCGCATCCGGTGTGGTCGGATCCGCGATCAGCAGGCATACGCCCGGCTGATCACCGCGCCCGACCCGGCCGCGCAACTGGTGCAGCTGGGCGAGTCCGAATCGATCCGCGTGCTCGACGACGATCACGGTGGCGCGCGGAATGTCGATGCCGACCTCGATGATCGTCGTCGCCACCAGCACGTCGATCCCGCCTGCGCGGAAGGCGGACATGGTCGACTCCCGCTCCGCACGAGGAATGCGGCTGTGCATGGGGGCGAGCCGCGCGCCGGCGAGGGGGCCCTCGGACAGCACGCGGAGACGGGCGGAGACGGCGGCGACACCGCCCTCCCGTTCGTCGATGGCCGGAAGCACGACGAACGCCTGTTCGCCGCGTGCCAGGCGCCTGGCCAGGAACGCCCACACCTCGTCGATGCGCCGCTCGGGCACGAGTCGTGTCGTGACCGGCTGGCGGCCGGGCGGACGGTCCGGAATGGTCGATACCTCGAGGTCGCCGAAGACAGTCAGCGCCAGCGTCCGCGGGATGGGCGTCGCGGTCATCACCAGCATGTGCGGATGAACGCAAGCTTCACCCGGCCGCTCGCGCAGCGCGAGCCGCTGCGCGACGCCGAATCGATGCTGCTCGTCGACAACGACCAGGGCAAGCGACCGGAACTCCACCTGCCCCCCAAGCAGCGCGTGCGTCCCGATCACGATGTCCGCGTCGCCGCTCCTGATCGCGCCGAGCGTCTCGCGGCGCTCCGCGGCCCGCGCCTGCGAGGTCAGCAGACAGGTGCGGACGCGGGACTCCCGGAGCAGGTCCGTGATCCCGGCATGGTGCTGCTCCGCGAGGATCTCCGTCGGCGCCATGAGGGCGGCCTGGTGGCCGGCGGCGACCGCCTGCAGCATCGCGCAGAGTGCCACGGCCGTCTTGCCTGACCCGACATCGCCCTGCAGGAGCCGGTTCATCGGAACCGCGCCCGCAAGATCGCGACCGATCTCCTGCGCGGCCGCCGTCTGACCCGCCGTCAGCGGAAACGGAAGGCGGGCGCGGATCCGCGTTTCGATCGCGGTCGACCACGGCAGCGGGAGTGCGCCCGCGGTCGACCGGCGGCGGTGCCGTTTCATCATGACGGCGAGCTGGAGCAGGAGCAGTTCGTCATAGGCCAGCCGCCGCCGCGCGTCTTCGGCGCGATCGGCGCTTTCCGGTCGGTGAACCTGCCGATACGCCTCCGCCAGCGGGAGAAGAGCGCGCGCCGCGCGCACGGAGTCCGGAAGGTGATCGACCACAAGGGCGCACGCGTCGTCCAGGACACCGTCGATGACATCCGCGATGCGCGCCGACGGCAGGAGTTCACTGGCCCGGTAGACCGGGACCAGATCATCGGCCTTCTCTCCGGGGCCCGCCTCCTCGGCGCCGATCATGACCTGCGGATTCACGAAGCGGACAACGCCGCCGCGCGATTCGATCCGCCCGTTCAGCGTGAGTTCGATGCCGGGCCGGACCCGGTCGCGGATCCAGGGGGCATTCCACCAGACCGCGGACATGCTCCCGCTGGCGTCCTCGATTCTGGCTTCCAGTCGCGGGCGCCGGCCGGGAACCCACCGCGCGAGCGTGACCTCGCCCCGCACGCTGGCGACGATGCGGCGCTCCCGTTCGCGGCTGGCGTCCTCCATGATCTCGACGATCGGCCGGCCGGCGAATCGGCGCTCGTATCGGAACGGCACGTGATTCAGCAGGTCGATGACGCTCGTCAGCCCGAGCGCCGCGAAGCGCGCTGCGCGCTGGCGGCCGATCGCCGGCAGATCGGCGATCCGGGTTGCGAGCGTCAGCGGGGGCGGGGTCGACATCGGATTCTCGCCGACCGATCGGGGGCGCGAGTGTGCGCCCGGGCGCCGGTCCTCGGAGCCCGGGCGCGGTCGCGGTCGCACATCCGCCGTTCGGAGACGCCCGCGCACGATACCATCGGGCGATGACGCGGCCACCCTTCGACCCGAACCGCCGCAGGGCGCTCTTCGACCAGGTGGAACATGCCGCGGCCGCGGATCCGGGCGGGAGCGCCCGCCGCGGCGCGCACGCGGCCGGCGACGGTCCGCCGTTGACGGTCTCGCGGCTGGGCGACCTCATCCGGAGACTCCTGGAGGATGGCGTTCCGGGCCCGCTCCGCGTGGTCGGCGAGATCGCCAACCTGACCGAGCGGACGCATGTCTACTTCTCGCTTCGGGACGAGAGTGCTTCCATCTCGTGCGTGCTCTTCGCCAGCGATGCGCGTCGTACCCGGTTCAGCGCGGCGAACGGCCACCGGGTGATCGTGACCGGCACACTGACGCACTACGGCGCCCAGGGTCGGACGCAGATCCAGGTGCGACGTGTCGACCCCGACGGCGCCGGCGACCTGGCCGCGCGGTTCGAGGCGCTCTGCCGGGAACTTCGAGCGCTGGGGTGGTTCGATGACGCCCGAAAGCGCCCGCTGCCGATTCTTCCACAGCGCGTCGCGGTCATCACCTCGCCGACCGGTGCGGCGCTGCACGATGTCCGCGCCACCGCACTCGCGCGCTGTCCGGCGGTCGGCCTGGTCCTGGTCCCGGTGCGGGTGCAGGGCGACGGCGCGGCGGACGAGATCGCCCGCGCGCTGCGATTCGTGAGTCGCCGCGCCGCCGCGCTCGGGATCGACGCGGTCCTCCTGACGCGGGGCGGCGGATCCGCGGAGGACCTCTGGACCTTCAACGATCGGCGCATCGCCGAGGCGATCCGCGCCTCCGGCGTGCCGGTCGTCGCCGCGATCGGCCACGAGTCCGACACGACGATCGCGGAACTCGTCGCAGACCGTCGCGCGTCCACGCCGACCCAGGCGACCATGATGCTCGTCCCGGATCGCGCTGAACTCGAGGTCCAGCTCGGGCACATGGCGTCGCGGCTCCGCGCCCTGGTGCGTGCGCGGGTCGAGTCGGCGCGGTGGCGCCTGGCCCGGAATGCGGCGGCGGAGTTCCTCCGCGCGCCCGGACTCCGGGTGGCGCGCCTTCGTGCAGCAGTCGACCGCGGGGAGCGTGACCTCGCGCGCGCGGTTGCGGGCCGGCTCTCGGCGGCGTCCATCCGGCTGGAGCGGCTGGCCGGGCGGCTCACGCGGATCCGGCCCGCGGTCGTCGTCGGCGTCCGGCACGAGCGCGTCGGCGCCCTGGGGCAGCGCCTGGTGTCCGCGTGCCATCGGCGCCTGGAGCGGGCGCGCGCGGCCATCCGCTTCGCGAGCCCTCGCCTGTCCGACGCGGTGCGCCGCGGTCTGCATCAGCGCCGGTCACGACTGGTGGCGCAGGAAGCGGTGCTCCGGCTTCTGGATCCGCAGCGGATTCTCCGGCTCGGATTCGTCCGGGTGGAGCGGGCGGACCTGACGCCGGTGACGCGCGCGTCCGCCCTCGCGACGGGTGAGCGCGTGGCGCTTCTCTTCGTCGACGGTCGGCGGTGTGCGACCATCGATGCATCCGGCGGATCATCCGCGGGACCGGGCGACGATCCGCCGATGGGACCGTCCGACGATCACCCCGGCGATCCGCCCGCCGCGGCGCGGCGCCCGACGCGCGGGACGGCGCGCCGGCGACCGGCAGCGTCCTCGGGGCTCTTCGAGGATGCAACGCCCCGACCCGACGATCCCGCGCCGGCGGCGGGGACCTGAGCGTGACACGCGCACTGGACCCGAACACATCCGGTCGGTAGATTCCCCGCGTGCCTCGAGCCACCGCATCCGCGCCCGGCCCCGAACCGCTGCCCGATCCTTCGACACTCTCGTTCGAAGCGGCGTCGGCGGAACTGGAGTCGATCATTGCGCGCGTCGAGGAGGGCGAGATCCCGCTGGAGGAGTGCCTGGCCGCCCGCCGCCGCGGGGAAGCGCTCATCGGCCGCTGCCGCGCGATTCTCGAACAGGCGGAGCGCGAACTCGAGCGGGTGGAACCCGACGGGGACGCATGATCGGATCCGCCGGTCTCCCGCCGCAGTGGCTGCTCTGGCAGCACGCGCCGGCCCTCGTGTTCCTGTTCTGCTTCGGCGCCTGTGTCGGCAGTTTCATCAACGTCGTGATCCACCGGCTCCCGCAGGGCATGAGCGTGATCATGCCGCCCAGTCGCTGCCCGGTCTGCGGCGTCCGCCTGCGCTTCTTCCGCGAGAACCTGCCGATCCTCGGATGGCTGCTGATCCGCGGCCGCTGCCGCGCGTGCGGGACGCGCGTCGGCCCGCACTACATGGCGGCGGAACTCCTCTGCGCCCTGCTCTTTGTCGGCCTCTACCTTCTGCTCTACCTGCCGCCGGATGCGGCGTGGGTCCGATCGATCGGCGGGCCGTGGTGGCTGGTGAACGGGTTCTACCGGACCTGGCCCGCGTACTTCCTGCTGGCGTTCCTGTTCCTCTCGCTCGCGGCGGTGTCGATCATGGACATCCGCAGCTGCACGATCGATATCTCGGTGCCGTGGTTCGTCGTGGGCTGCGCTGCGGTGCTCTGGCCGATCCAGGCGCTCCTGGTCGGGCGCCCGCCCGCCGCGCAGACGTGGCCGGTACCCGCGCCGGGCTGGAGCGGCGTCGGCCTGGCCATCGGCATGGTCCTCGGGCTGCTCGTGGCGAACGTCCTGCTGATGCTCGGTCGGCTGCGCCCGTCGTTCGCCGACTATGACCGGTACTGCACGCCGGATCGGCCGCTGGCCGAGTACCCGCACGCCCGGCGGGAGATGGGCCGGGAACTGCTGTATCTCGGTCCGATCGCGGCCGGGGCGAGCGTGGGCCTTGCGCTCGGGAGTGCCTGCGCCACCGTGCCCCCGGTCCTGCTCCAGGCCGCCGCGCTTCCGTGGGTGGGCGTCTTCGCCGCCGGCGCGATCGTGTGGGGCATCCGGATCCTCGGCACGCTGCTCTTCGGACGGGAGGCGATGGGCCTGGGCGACGTGCACCTGATGGTTGCCGTGGGCGCGGTCCTGGGACCGTGGGACCCGGTGCTCGCATTCTTCATCGCGCCGTTCATCGGCCTGGCGTGGAAGGGCCTGTCGACCGCCGTCGACCTGCTTCGCCGGCTCTCGCGCCGCGGCCGGGGTGCCCGAGGTCCCGGGGGCGCCGGGCTCGGCATGGCCCGCGCGCTGCCCTTCGGTCCGCATCTTGCCGTCGCATCGATCGCGGTCGTCCTGGCGCGACACCCGATCGAGCGCGGGCTCGGCCAGTTGAACATTCCGATCCCCGCCCGGGGCCTGGCGGCCCCGCTCCGGCTTGTCCACCGCGCCGCGCCGGCGGCGCCGCAGGAAGTCGGTTCGCCCGGTACACTCGCGGCGCCGCCGGCGGAGGGATCGGTGCGCGGAGGCGCACCAGCCGGCGTGCAGGGCAGACGCAACACTCAGGGATGAACGTGCGATGACAGAGAAGAAGATTCACGCCACCGTGTCCGGCCGGAGCGGCCGCCGTACCCGTGCCATGCTCATCGGTCTCATGCTGATCCAGGCGATGGGGCTCACCGCGTGCAGCAACAACCGCGGCGATGAACGCGCGATGCTGGCCGAGGAGAACGAGAGCCTCCGCGCCCGTCTCCAGGAGCAGGAGCGGGCGCTGGACATGGCGAATGAACAGATCCGCGAGCGTGAGCTGCGTCTCGCCGAGGCGCGACGCGCGGCCGAAGAAGCGCGGAACGCCGCCGCCAGCGCGCCGGTGGCGAACGATCCGTTCGGCGGGATCGCCGGCGTCCGCGGCTCGGTCAGCGGCGGAGAGGTCCGCGCCATCGTGGAGGGCGACGTCCTCTTCGCGTCCGGCCAGGCCACGCTGCGCAACGAAGCGAAGCGGACGCTCGATCAGGTGGCCCGCGTGATCCAGACGCAGTTCCCGGGTCGCACCATCCGGGTCCTCGGACACACCGACAGCGACCCGATCCGCAAGAGCGGGTTCGAAACGAATCACCACCTCGGCTTCGCACGCGCGATGGCGGTCCGCGCCTACCTGCTCCAGAAGGGGCTGCAGGGCGCGCAGATCTACGTCGCGAGCTTCGGCCCGGACCGGCCGATGAGCACGAAGCCGCAGAGCCGTCGCGTCGAGATCGCCGTGGCGCTGGGTGACTGACCTCCGCGGCACCGCCGCCTCGATGCCGCCGCCGGAGGACTGGCCGCATCGACCGACGGCAACCGCGCCGCTTCCGCTCCTGGCGGATGCCGCGCGGTACCGCGCCTGCGAGAGCGACCTGGCGCGGTGCGAGGTCGCGCGCAGGTACTGGATCGCGCTGTACATCGATCACGCGACGGCGATGCTGTTGCGCCACGCGTGCGCCGCGGGCGATCCCGGGCGCCCCGGCGCATCGTCGTCCGAGGCCGGGTGGGCCGCGGTCTGCGAGGCGGCGCGGCGGGAGATGTGCGATCGGCTCCGCGCGGCCGGGGAGGCGGCGGCTCGCGGCCGGTCGCTCACCCTGCTCGACCTGGAGGCGATCCGCGCCAGGGTCCTGGACGCGCATCGCATCGGCGACCCGTACCGACTGGTCAAGGCCGCGGAGAACGAGCGAGCGATGGCGGCGCTGCCCGGGCGCCTGCAGCAGGTGAGGTCCATCGAGGATCCCGTGCGACGGGACGTCGCGCTGCTGGAGGGCCTGCTGGCCGGCAACCTCTTCGACCTCGGCACGCCGCTCACGATGGACGCGTTCGACCGCGCCCGCGCCGGCGACCCGGCGCCCGGCCCGGCCGTCCCGCCGCGACCGTGGCGCATCGACGACGCGGACGCATTCGACCGGTGGCGCCGCGCCGCGCGGGCCGGGCACGCGATCATCCTGGTCGACAACGCCGGGCCCGATGTCATCCTGGGCGCCCTGCCATTCGCGCAGGACCTTGCGGAGCAGGGCTGGCGCGTGACGCTCGGCGCCAACGAGCGCCCCAGCCTGAACGATGTCACCGCGGCGGAACTGGAGCCCATCCTCGCCGCCGCCCGGCGGTCGAACGCCGGGTTCGACGCGGCGCAGCGGATCACGGTCCGATCGACCGGCAATGCCGCGCCGCTCATCGACCTGGCGCACGTGGATCCGGACTTCGCCCGCCACGCGCGCGACGCGTCCCTGCTCGTGCTCCTGGGCATGGGCCGCGCCCTGGAGAGCAACTGGCACGCCCGGTTCACCGTGCCGGTGCTGCGCGTCGCAATGGTCAAGGACCCGGAGGTCGCGCGCACGATCGGCGCGGGCGTGCTGGACGCGATCGTGCGGTTCGACGGTTGAGGAAGGACGAGGGCGTCCTGGCGCGTGATGACGCGCGGTGACGCGGGAGGAGGATCGAGGCGACCGCCGTCTTCCTGACCGATGCGCTGCTCAGCCGCAGCCGTCGCACGGACACGGCCGGTCGGGGCGGCGCCGGGTGTCGATCGGCCGGCCGGTGCCGTCGCGATCGATGGCGCAGCACGCCTCGAGGTGCGCCCGCAGTCGACGGCGGGCGCGCTGGACGCGCGACTTCAGTCCGGACATCGACAGGCCGAGTTCGCGCGCCACGTCCGCCTGGGATTCTCCGAGCATGTCGATGCGCTGCAGGATGCGCCGGTCCTCGCGGCCGAGCGACTCGAGCATCGGCTCCATGCAGCGCGCCAGCTCCGACGAGGCGGAGGGGTCATCGGCAAGGTCGATGATCGCGATTGAGTCGATCGAGTCGCCGGCCGGGGTCGATCCGGAGGTCCTGGCCCGGTCGATGATCGTGCGCCGCGCGACGGTGAACAGCCATGCATACACGGAGCCGGCGCTGATGGCGTCATCGTGCTGCACGAACTTCGTCAGCACATCCTGCACGATGTCTTCGGCGTCATGGGCGGACCGCACCCGCCTCCGGACGAAGGCCCGGAGGCGGGTGAGGAACTCGGTCGTCAGCGCGGCGCCGTTCGTGGTCATGCGTCAGCCCGTGCAGCCGCAGGCCGCGCCGCCGGCGGCGGCGTCGGTGCCGCAGCACGCCGCCTTGTCGTCCGCCTCGCAGCAGGTCGCCCGGTCGCAGCAGTCGGCACGCCCGGCTCGCGCGCTGCTCCGGGACCGGGCGTCGAAGAACGCCCGCAGGTTCTCCGGCAGCCGGAACGCCGCGCGCGATCCGGCGGGTCCGGGCTCCCACGCGCGACCATAGGCACGGAGAATCGCGTCGATGATCATGGCCTTGGGCGCTTCGACGTGCTCCCGGCCCCGCCAGACCCAGACGCGGCAGTCGACCTGGCCCTCGCAGCCGCAGAGGTCGCCGCAGTCGCCGCAGCTGCTCTCGCGCAGCTCCAGGGCGATGTCGCGGCCGTTGATGCGGATCGTCGGCGAGGACTCGAATTGCAGCTGTTCGGCCTGTGCCGCGGAGGTGACGACGGTCCGGCGCACGTCCACCTCGACATCCGCCTCGCGCAGCACATCGGTGACGGCGGCGATCGCCAGGTCGAGGTTCGCGCTGGTGCCGGTGCATCGGCCGCAGGTGTCGAGGTCGAGTGCCAGCAGTTCGATGGTGAGGGAGCGGGTGTCGAGGGGTCGGTCCGAGGTGCTTCGGGGGGTGATCATGGCGTCTGTCCGTTCGCGGTGTCCCGTGCTGCACGCCGCCAGGGCCAGCAGGCAGGGGAAAATCAGGCATCGCATGGGGGGGCTCCTGTTCGCACCCGGAGAGACGGACGGTCCCTCGAATGGACGCATGGATTCTGCCGCCGGATCGCACGCCGGGCCGGGTATCTCCGCCGGGAGGGCCGGAGGCGGCGGCCGGTGCCGCGGCCGTCCGGCGCCCGGGGTGGTGCGCCACCCCCGCGCCGCGCCGATGGTCGACGCGCTCGCATGCACCGGCCGCGGGAGCACCGGCGATCGCGCCGCGTTCAGAGCCCGGCGCTGACCGGACGCCGGCGGCACGACGCGGCCGCGCACCGGACCACGGCCCGCCTGCCCGAGGACCCGCCCGGTGTCCGCCGCCCGGGGGACTGCGGGGCGCCCGGGCGCGCCCGGACGCGATTACTCCAGCGCGTCCAGCGGCAACCCGGTCCGCCACGCCATGAACGCCATGATGTCGGCGGCGTCGCGGACCTGCTGCGCCAGCGGCTTGCCCTGGCCGTGTCCGGCTTCGCGATCCACCCAGAGGAGGATCGGGCGCTCGACAGGATCGTTGCCCGCCTTCTCCTGGAGCAGGGCGGTCATCTTCCGTGCATGGAACGGGTGGACGCGGTTGTCGTTCTCACCGGCGGTGATGAGCATGGACGGATACGTCCGTCCCTCGACCACGTTGTGGTACGGCGAGTAGGCGCGGATCCAGCGGTACGCGGCGGAGTCGTCCGGATCGCCGTACTCCGGGATCCAGAAGCGCGCCATCAGGAAGTGGGGAAAGCGCAGCATGTCCAGCAGCGGGACGATGGAGACCGCGGCGGCGTAGAGGTCGGGGCGCTGCACGGCCGCGACGCCGGTGAGCAGGCCGCCGTTCGACCCGCCGTAGACGGCGGTGTGGGCCGGCGCCGTGATGCCGCTGGTGTGCAGCCACTCGGTCGCGGCGTAGAGATCGTCGAAGACGTTCTGCTTGGACTCCAGCATGCCGGAGCGGTGCCATCGCTCGCCGAACTCGCCGCCGCCGCGCAGCGTGACGCTGGCGTAGACGCCGCCGGCCTCGAGGAACGGGATCACGCTGGACACGAACCGCGGCAGGATCGAGACGTTGAAGCCGCCGTAGCCGTAGACGGCGGTGGGCCGGCGGCCGTCCATGTGCAGGTCGCGGCGATGCACCAGGAACATGGGAACGCGGGTGCCGTCCTTCGACGTGCACCACTCCTGGCGGACGATGAACGCGGCGGGATCCACCGGGACTTCCGGGCGGGCGAAGAGCGTGCGTGCGCCGTCCGCCAGCGAGATCCGCCAGATGCTGCGCGGATCGTTGTAGCTGGTGAACGACAGGAACATGACCGGCGCATCCCGGTCGGTGGAGACGGTGGCGCTGCCGAGGCCGGGAAGGTCGACGCCGCCGTGGCTGCGGCCGTCGAGCGCGTATTGCTCGATCCGCGACGACGCGTTCTCCGTGAAGATCGCGACGATGCGGTTGCCGGCGACATCCGCCGACTCGAGGACGCGCGTGCCGGACGCGGGAATGATGGTCTGCCACTGCGCCTGTCCGGGCCGCCGGACATCGACGGCGATCAGCCGACCGTTCGGCGCGTCGAGCGTGGTGAGCAAGTAGAGCCGGTCCTCGTGGAAGAACTGCGGCTCGAAGCGCGCATCCAGCCCGACGGCGACCGGCACGAGGTCCGGTTCGCCGGTCTCAAGCCAGCGCAGGGCATCGGCGAGGTAGATGTCCTGCCGCGACCAGCCCTCGAACTCCTGGACGACCGCCCAGCGGCCGTCCTTCGAGAGCTTCGCGTCCGGGATCCGGCTGGGCTGCGACTGCCGGACCAGGACCGGGTCGTGCCGGTGATGGCGTCCGAGCCGGTGGAACTTCCAGGCGCGCGAGTACGCGTTCGACGGATCCTCCAGCACGCCGTACAGCAGGCCGGAACCGTCCGGCGCCCAGCCGCCGGCGTAGACCTTGCCGGCGATCTCGTCCGCGAGCCACTCGCCGGTCTCCACGCGCAGCACGCGCAGGACGCTCATCTCATCCCCCGCGTGGCTGAAGCCGAACGCGACGAGCGAGCCATCGTGACTGGGCTCGAACCAGTCGAGCGCGGTCAGGCCGGAGGGATCGATCGCCTCCGGATCGATGAGCACGCGCGGCGCGCCGTCGACGCCCTGCCGGACCAGGAGGCGCGCCTGGTTGCGGTCGGCGGGACGTTCCGTGTTGAAGAGCCAGGGGCCGCGGATCACCGGGGCATTGATCAGCGGGGTGCGCAGCAGCGCTGTCAGCCGGCGTTCGAGCGCCGGCCGACCGGGAATGCCGTCGAGCATCGCGCGCGTCCGGTCGTTCTGGCGCGTCGTCCAGTCGCGGACCTCGGTCGACTCCGACTCCAGCGCTTCCAGCCATGCATAGGGATCGACGATCGACTCGCCGTGCATGACGGTGGTGACAGGCCGCTGTTCGGTCGGGGGCACCGAGGCGGCCCGGACCACCGTGGCGGACAGGAGGATCGTCAGGATGCCGGCGACGGCGGTACGCGGGCGCACACCGCAGGCCCCGGCGCCCGTGCAGCGCCGCGGTGCCCGGGCGCCCGCGGGCGGCGCGGAGGCCGAAGACAGGTCACCCGCCGACGGGTGCTGATGCGATGGCGTCATGCACGTGGACGATTCTGAGGTACGCACGGTGGGTGATCCTTGCATGGGGAGGGCGCGGTCGTCTGAGCGGCGCGGCGGCGGCCGATGGGCGGGCCGTTCCGGGTGCGTGCGATCCTACCGTCCGCCTGCCCGCGCGTCAGCCCCGCCCGCCCGCGGCGGGTGGATCGGCGGACGACCGCGCCGCGGTCCCGGTCCCGGTATCCTCCGCCCGGCATGACGGACAGGCGGCGCATCGCGCTCATATCGACCGGCGGCACCATCGAGAAGACGTACGACCAGTTGAGCGGCGTCCTTCAGAACCGGGTGAGCAACCTCGACGTGCTGCTCGCCTCGCTGGAACTGGAGGGCGTGGAGCTGATCCGGGTCCCGCTGATGAACAAGGACAGCCTGTTCATGACGCCGGAGGATCACACGCTCATCGCGCGGACGGTCGGGGCGATGTCCGAGGCCCACGACGGCGTGATCGTCGTGCACGGCACGGACACGCTCTCGGTGAGCGGCGAGCGCGTGGTGGAGATGTGTCCCGCCATCCGCGTCCCCGTCGTCTTCACCGGCGCCATGCAGCCGTACGAGATGCGGCGGTCGGACGCGGTGCAGAACATGACCGAGGCGCTGCTGGCGGTGCAGATCCTTGCGCCGGGCGTCTACGTCGTCATGCACAATCGCGTTCTCGCCTTCCCGGGGGTCGTCAAGGATCGGACCCGGGGCACCTTCATCCGCGCGGAGACCCGGCAGCAATGACATCGGAACGACGACCGGCAGGCGGCAGCGGCGGTTCAGGCGGGGGCGTGCTCGATGTCATCGAGCGCGTCGGGAACCGGCTGCCGGACCCCACGATGCTCTTCCTCATCGGGATGGTGCTCGTGATGGTGCTCTCCTGGATTGCCGTGCAGCAGCAGTGGTCCGTGGAGCAGATGCTGCCGCGCGTCGTGGAGACGGCGGACGACGGCAGCGCGGTACAGTGGGAGCCGACCGGTCGCGTGCTGCGGGCGAAGAGCCTGTTCTCCTCCGAGGGCCTCTTCTGGGCGATCCGGAGCATGAAGGACAACTTCATCAGCTTCGCGCCGCTGGGCGTGGTCCTGGTCGGGATGCTCGGGATCGGCGTCGCGGAACGGAGCGGGCTGATCGCGTCGCTGCTCAAGGGATTCATGATGCTCGTGCCCGGCGTGCTGCTGACGCCGGCGATGGTGTTCATCGGGATCATGTCGTCCATGGCGATGGACGCGGGATACGTCGTCCTTCCGCCGCTGGCCGCCGCGCTCTACAAGGCGATCGGTCGTCCGCCGCTGGCGGGACTCGCCGCCGTCTTCGCGGGCGTCGCCGCCGGGTTCAATGCCAATCTCTTCGTGACCGGCCTGGATCCGATGCTGGCCGAGCTTTCGACGCTCGGTGCGCGGTCCGTCGACGCGGACTACCAGGTGGCGGCCACCTGCAACTGGTGGTTCATGATCGGTTCGACCATCGTCATGACGCTGACCGGGTGGGGCGTGACGTCGTTCTTCGTCGAACGGCGCCTCGCCCGCAAGAGCGTGGAGGAGGGCGGGCCGGCGCCCGCGACGGACGATGATCTCTCCGCGCAGCGGCTGACCCGGGTCGAGAAGCGGGGGCTCCGCGTGGCGCTCGTGACGATCGCCGCGCTGATGGTGCTGCTCGGCGTCCTCATCACCGTGCCCGGATCTCCGCTCTACACATTCGAGATTCCCGGCCCGGACGGCCAGCCGGGCGTCAGCGCGGAGCGATGGATTCCGCCGGTTGCCGATGCGGCGCCGCCCGCGGGCGCCCAGCTCGTCGACGGCCAGTGGCTGGTCCCGCTGCGTCCGCCCTTCCCGAAGTGGGTGATCGCGATCGTGCCGCTCATCTTCCTGGGCTTCGTGATTCCCGGGATCACCTACGGCGCGGCGACGGGATCCATCCGGTCGTCGAAGGACCTGGCGACGATGTTCACCGAGTCGATGGCGAACATGGCGCCGATCATCGTGCTGGCGTTCTTCGCCGCGCAGTTCATCGAGCACTTCCGCTGGTCAGGCCTGGACACGATGCTCGCGACGGCGGGCGGCCAGGCGCTCGGGCAGGCGGCGCTGCCGACGCCGGTCCTGCTCGTCGCGTTCGTCCTGCTGACCGCGGTCTTCAACCTCTTCGTGGGATCGATGTCGGCCAAGTACACGATGTTCGCGCCGATCTTCGTGCCGATGTTCATGATGGTCGGCATCAGTCCGGAACTGACGCAGGCGACGTACCGGATCGGCGACTCGGTCACGAACATCGTGACGCCGCTCAACGCGTACCTGGTCATCATCCTGGTGTTCATGCAGAAGTTCGTGCCGAAGGCGGGCATGGGGACGCTCATCTCCACGATGCTGCCGTACACCATCGTCTTCGGGATCGTGTGGATGCTCCTGCTCCTGGCGTGGTACTGGCTCGGCATCCCGCTGGGGCCGGGCGGGCCGCTCGCATACACGGGCTCCTGATGCGGGCGGCGGCGGGCGAGATCGACACCCGGCGGGGGCGACTGCTTCGCCGCGCGGCGGCGGCCTGGTGCCTGATCATCGCCGCAGAGTCGGTCCACGGCGCGCTGCGACACCTCCTGCTGGTGCCCGCCGTGGGCGATCGCGCGGCGCGGCAGATCGGGTTCGTGGCCGGCTCGATGATCGTGCTCGCGATCGCGGCGTGGACCGCGCCCTGGATGGCGGCCCGCACGCGACGGGCGCAGGTGGCGGTGGGGGGCGCGTGGATGGTGCTGCTCGCGTGCTTCGAGGTCGGGCTGGCGTTCACGCGGGATGATGCGTGGAGGCGGCTGCGCGCCGACTATGACCCGCGCGAGGGCGGGCTCATGGCGCCGGGACTGGTGATCGTCCTGCTGGCGCCGATGATCGGCGCCGCATGGCGCGGGGTCGGAGCGCGCTCGGACCGGTCCGGGCAGGCGCACGCCGGACGCGTCGGCCGGCCGCCCGGGCGGTAGCATCCCGGACGATGTCCGACGGCGCACGACTGGTCTGGTTCCGGAGCGATCTGCGCGTGCACGACAACCCCGCGCTGCTGGCGGCGTGCCGCGGACGGGACCGGGTCGTCGCGGTGTACCACGCCTGTCCCGTGCAGTGGCGGCGCCACGACTGGGGCGCGGCGAAGGTGGGCTTCGTGCAGCGATCGCTGCGGGCCCTGGCCGAGAGGCTGGACCGTCTGCACATTCCGCTGGTGGTCGATACCACGTGCGACGACTTCGCGGCGATCCCGGCGCGGCTTGCCGAGCGCGTCCGTGCGCTGCGGGTGACGGAGGTGCACGCGAACCGCGAGTACGAGGTGAACGAGGCTGCGCGCGATGCGGCGTGCGCCGCCGCGCTCGAGGCCGCGGGCGCCGCGCTCTGCCTGCACGACGACCAGTGCATCGTGCCGCCGGGCGCGCTGCGCACCGGTGCGGGCGGGTGGTACCGCGTCTTCACCCCGTTCCGTCGTGCGTGGACGCGGCGGCTGGCGGAGGAGGGCGTTCCCGCCGCGGCCGCGGCGCCGGCACCGCGGCCCGCGGACACGGGACCGGTCGATGTGCCCTCGATGGCGGCGTGGTCGGCGGTCGTGGGCCGATCCGCCGCGGCCCTGCCCGGCGCGGATCGCGCCGATCTCTGGCCGGGCGGCGAGGCCGCAGCGACGGCGCGGCTGGCGTCGTTCACGAAGGACCGGGTATGCGCCTACGACACGGCGCGCGATCGGCCCGCGATCGACGGCACGAGTGCGCTGTCGCCGTACCTCGCCGTCGGCGCGATCTCCGTCCGGCGCTGTCTTGCCGCGGCGCTGGCGGCGAACGCGGGTCGGCTGGAGGGCGGCAACGCGGGCGTCATCACGTGGATCGGCGAACTGGCCTGGCGCGATTTCTACCGGCACATCCTGCACGCCTTCCCGCGTGTCGGCCGGAACCGCGCGTTCCAGCCGGAGACCGAGCGCGTCGCATGGCGGGACGATCCCGAGGCGTTCGCGGCGTGGTGCGCGGGCCGCACCGGCATTCCCATCATCGACGCCGGCATGCGGCAGCTCGGCGCGACGGGCTGGATGCACAACCGTCTCCGCATGGTCACTGCGATGTTCCTCACGAAGAACCTGCTCATCGACTGGCGCGCGGGTGAGCGGTTCTTCATGCAGCATCTCGTGGACGGTGACTTCGCCAGCAACAACGGCGGCTGGCAGTGGTCGGCCTCCACGGGAACCGATGCGGTGCCGTACTTCCGCGTGTTCAACCCCGTGTCGCAGGGGGAGAAGTTCGATCCCGGCGGGGCATTCGTCCGGCGGTGGATTGCGGAACTGGCAGAGGTACCGGATCGGTTCATCCACGCGCCGTGGCGCGGAGGGACCGCGCTGCCGACCCGCGGCGCGGCGGACAGGTCGGCGTATCCCGTCGAGCCGATCGTGGATCTGCGCGCCTCGCGAGCGCGCGCGATCGAGGCGTTCCGCACGATCCGGACGGGATGATCCGGTCGGGGTGACCCGCCGCGCGGCGTCCGTCGCCGGGGGCATCGCCGCGGCGCCGCCCGGTCACGCGACCGTCCGCGGGCGATGACAATCCCGGCGCCGCGATTCCGAACAACGCCGACCCCGACTCCAGGAGTTCAGCACCGATGCGCTCACGCACCCGCGTTCTCGAGAAGATCGCTTCCACGGTCGCAGTCCTGGCGCTGGCGGGCGCGTCGCGCGCCGCACCACCGGCGGACGCCGTGGTCCCTGCCGCCGTCGATGCGATCGCCGCCCGCTTCCTGCAGCAGCCCGGTGCCGTCGGACTCTCGATCGGCGTGGCGCGAGGCGGGCAGGTCATCGTGGCCCGGGGCTACGGCCTGGCCCACGCGGAGTTCGACGTGCCCGCCGATACGGACACGATGTTCCGGATCGGCTCGGTGACCAAGCAGTTCACCGCGGCCGCGATCATGCGACTGGTCGAGCAGGGGCGGATCAGCCTCGCAGACGATCTCGGCACGTACCTGCCGGACTACCCGCTGCACGGCAACACGGTCACCATCCGGCACCTGCTCGACCATACCTCGGGCATCCGCAGCTACACCAGCCTGGGTGAGGAGTGGGTCAGGCTGCATCCGCTGGAACTGACGCACGAGGAGATGCTTGCGCTGGTCAGGGACAAGCCGTTCGACTTCAGTCCCGGCGAGAGGTGGGCCTACAACAACACCGCCTACTACATGCTGGGCATGATCATCGAGAAGGTCACCGGGCGGTCATACGCGCAGCACCTGCAGGACGAGTTCTTCACGCCTCTGGGGCTCGCTCGGACGCGATACGACTCCAACCGCACCCTGATGAAGAACCGGGCCCAGGGGTACACGCTGCAGGACGGCGACCTCGTCAACGATCTCCCGCTGGGCATGAGCCAGCCGTACGCCGCGGGTTCGCTGATCTCCACCGGCGAAGACCTCGTGAGGTGGTCCATGGCGCTCGCATCCGGGACGGTCGTCACGCCCGAGTCCCTCGCCCTGATGACCACCCCCACGGTTCTCCCGGATGGCGAGAACACCCGGTACGGATTCGGCCTCCAGATCGAGGCATGGGAGGGACGCCGGTGCATCCGGCACGGCGGCGGCATTCACGGCTTCAACGCGATGCTCATGTGGCTGCCGGACGAGGATGTGCACGTCGCGGTGATCTCCAACGGCGAGCCGCTGAAGTCGAGCCGGGTCGCCGACGCCATCGGCCGCGCGGTGCTGGGCGTTGAGCCGGACGTGGCGAAGGACGTCCCGATCACGCCCGAGGTGATGAAGCGCATCGCCGGCAGGTACCGCCTGCAGGCGATCGGCATGGACTGCACGATCTGGGAAGCGGACGGCAGGGCCATGCTGCAGGCCTCGGCCGAGGGGCAGGTGGCGTTCTCGCTCCTGTGGCAGGGCGCGGACGTCCGTGATGGTCACGAGTTCCGCGCGTCGTTCGACCACGAGGTCCGGCTGACCTTCGCCGGGGACGGCCGGTCGTTCACGCTCTCCCAGGGCGGACGGGAGGCCACGGCGACGCGGATCGCCGAGTGAGGCCCGTGTCCGGGCCGGTGGACGCCGGTGTCCGGACGGAGACCGGCGGGCCCGGGCACCCGTTGCCCGGCACGCGTCCTCACGCGCCGTTTCCGCCGCCGGCGCGCTGCTCGACCTCGGTCCGGATCAGCGCGAGGAACTCCGTCCACGTCCGGCACTGCTCGACGACGCGATCGACGAGGCGCGCCTCCTGGAAGGCGCGGGCCATGCTCGCGAGAAGCCGGAGCTGGAGCGCGGCCTCGGACTTCGGCGTGAGCAGGAGCAGGATGAGCCGGACGGGCTGGCCGTCCGGCGCGTCGAAGTCGATCCCCGCGCGGGAGATGCCGACCGCGACGATCGGGTGCGACAGGCCGCTGAGGCGCGCCTGGGGAATCGCGACCCCGTTGGTCATGGCGCTGCCGACCACCCGCTCGCGGTTCCAGACCGTGTCCTCGACCGCTCGGGCGTCGATGCCCGCGGCCTCCGCCGCGGCGCGCGCGAGTTCCGCGATGGCATCGCGGCGCGTCCGCGCCTCGAGCGACGGGAGGAACGTCTTCGGGGACGCATGATTCGCGAACGAGACGACGCGCTGGCGGCCGAGGACGAACTGGACCAGAGATCCCGCCGTCATCGAGGTGACCAGCGCCATGATGACCAGCGCCACGAAGAGCCGTTCGCCGATGAGACCCGCTTCGAGCGCGATCAGGCCGAGGATGATCTCCATCGCGCCGCGGGCGTTGAGCGCGAAGCCGATCGCCCAGGACTCGCGACGGCCGGTTCCCGATGCGCGGGCGGCCAGCAGGGAACCGCCCACCTTGCCGACGGTCGCCAGGACCAGGACCAGGACCACGAGGGGCAGGTCGAAGTTCCGGAGGAAGTCCACGCGCAGACCGATCGACGCGAAGAAGATCGGTGCGAAGATGAACGAGATGAAGTGATCGATCGTCGTCCGCGTGTTGGCGCGCAGATGCCGCGAGTCGCCCAGCGCCACGCCGAAGATGAACGCGCCGAAGATCGCGTGCACGCCGATCCACTCGGTGAACGCCGCGGAGAGAATGCCGAGGACCATCGCGAATGCCAGCACGCCGGCGGGCCAGCTCGTGTGCGCCTGGATCCACGGCAGGGCGCGGTCGATCAGGATGCGCCCGACCGTCAGCATGCCGAGGACGAAGATCAGCGTCAGGACGATGGACATCCACACCGGGAATCCGCCGGACGCGGCGTGGCCGGCGGACGCGAGAATCACCGCGAAGACGAGCCAGCCGACGAGGTCGTTGAAGACCGCGGCGGCGATGACCATCATCCCCATGTCGCTGCGGAACAGGCGCAGGTCGATCAGGATCTTCGCGATGACCGGCAGAGCGGAGATGGACATCGCCGTGGCGAGGAAGAGCGCAAAGAGCGTGCGCGTCACCTCCGGACCGGCGTCGAGGCGCGCCGGCAGCAGCAGGCCGACGGGCAGCGTCGCGGCGAACGGGATGAGCATCCCGAAGAGGCCGAGGCGGAAGGCGGCGCGGCGGCGCCGCCAGATCGTCGAGAGATCGACTTCCAGGCCCGCGACCAGCAGGAAGAGCGTGATGGCGATGGTCGTGAGCCCCTGGAGGGCGATCGGCAGATTGCCTTCGCGCGGAAAGAGCGCCGCGAATCCGTCGGGCCACAGCGCCCCGAGGACGGTCGGCCCGAGCACGATGCCCGCCAGCAGTTCGCCGATCACCGACGGCTGGTTGAAGCGACGGCAGACCTCGCCGAAGGCGCGGGCGAGTCCGAGCAGCACCCCGAGCGAGAGGAGCAGCATCGTGACGTCGCTGTGCGAGAGTGTGCTCGCGGCGATCACGGCGCCGCGTCTCCCTGGGACGCCCCGGGGCGCTCCCGATGCACCAGCAGGGAGCAGGGGAACCGGTCGAGGAGCGTCTCCAGCGGATGGCCGAAGAAGCGGTCCAGCAGCGTGATGCGCCGCGCGGGGCCGGGAACGGCCAGCAGATCGGCCTGGACGGTCTCGGCGTACTCGACGGTTTCCCGACCGTCCCGCCCGGCAAGGCACTTCGTCCGGATATCGAGATCGCCGATCGGGACGCCTTCGAGCAGGTTGGAGAGTTCCAGGCGCAGCGAGGCCGCGTGCTCCCGCTCCGCATCCTCCCGGACCGACGCCGAGGCGCCGCCCACGCGCCGGAGGCCCAGCGCATGCGGGTCGTATTCATGGACCAGGTGGACCTCGCTCACGCCGGACCGGCGCGCCAGGCAGAGCAGGTCGTCCAGGAACGCGGGCGGCGTGCCGGCGGGATCGATGGCGCAGACGAGGCGCCGGATGAGCACGTCCTGCGGGAAGCGGTGGATCGAGAGCCAGACCGAGCGGTCCGCCATGCGGGCCAGCCGGCGTGCCACCGATCCCAGGACATGACGCACCATCGGATCGCGCGGCAGGGCGCCGGCGAAGATGAGATCGACCCCGTGCTCCCGGGCGGCGCTGAGGATGGCCCGGTCCGGCCGCCCGGAACGCGAGACGAACCCGGTGGGAATCGACGTCCCGGACGCGTCGACCGTTCCGGTGACGGATCGGCGCAGCGCCTCGCCGCCCTCCGTGCCGGCGTGCATGAAGAGGACATCCGTGCCGCAGGCGGTCGCCAGTCGCAGCGCGCCGGTGACGACCTCCGCGAGGAAGGGCGACTCCGTCACGCAGACCATGATGCGCGGGAACGGGACGCGTTCGGACATCGGCGCGGCAGGGTATCAGGCGGGGCCCTCGCTGACCCGCGGCCGGCGTCCGGGCCGGCGGCAGGGCGGGCGGCGCCGTTCATGGACGGCGGATGCGTTGACACCCCTCGCCTCTCTCGGCTACTTTCACCCCCTTCGCCCACCCCAGGTCCGGTCCGCCGGCCGATGTGCCGGCGCCCGGACCGACGATGTTGACGGTCGCCGCGCCCCGCCCCGGAGCCACCCCGCGCATGAAACTCTCCGCGATGAACAGCCTTCGAGTGTCCTTTCCGGTCCGGCGCGCGCAGGCCGGTGGCCGCGGGTCGATGTCCGGGTCCGTCGCGAACGGGTCATGCGTGCCGCGCGGCCGGGCGCCGCGGGCGCTGTGCACGGCGATGGCCCTCTGGTTCGCCACCGTTCTCCTGGCCATAGTGCCCGCGCCGGCGCGGGCCCAGGGCGCCGGCGTCCAGGCCGCCACGCTGCTGGAGGACTTCGTCCACTTCACGCTCATCGCGAAGCCGGACCTGGCATCGGCCTACGGGCAGCAGCTGCTCGCCAGCGGTCTGGCGGATTCGGAACTCGCCGAACTCGTGGAGAACAGCAAGGTCGGCACGCGCCGCTTCGACGAGGCGCTGGCCCGCGGGCTGCTGATCGGTGACCTCGAGGACATCGCGGCGGAGATCGGTCTGCGCGTGGAGAACGGCCGGCTGGATCTTGCCCGCGAGCGCACGCGGATCGAGCAGGCGATCGACATGCTGAGCGGCACGCAGCGCGAGCGGCTGCTCGCGGAGCGTCGGCTCAAGGCGGCGGGCGAGTACGCGGTTCCCAGTCTGCTCGGGCGCGTCACGGGCGGCCGCGACGAGCGGCAGCGGGCGGCCTGCCTGCGCATGCTGCGCGAGATCGGCCGCGTCGCCGTTGCCCCGCTCTGCGAGGCGCTTTCGTTCATCGATCCGGCGTCGCAGCGGGCCGTCTGCGAACTGCTGGGCGAGATCCGCTACGAGCACGCCGCGCCGTACCTGGCCGAACTCGCGCTGAGTGAGCGCAGCGCCCAGCCGGTCCGGGAGGCCGCGGACCGCGCCTTCCGGCAGATCCTCCCCGGCCAGGTCCCGCTCTCCGTCCTCTTCACGAATCTCGCGGTCGGATACTTCGACGGCCGCGCGTCGCTGCTGGCGAATCCGTTTGAGGCCACGAGCCTCGTCTGGCGCTACGACCAGCACTCCGGCCTGGTCGGATCCGAGGTCTCCACCATCGTCTTCGGCCCGATCATGGCCATGCGCGCCGCGGCGCGGGCGGTGGGCCACGACGCCTCCAACGATGACGCGGTGGCGATGTTCGTTGCCGCGAACCTCCGGCGCGAGCGTCTGCTGCCGGCGGGTGAGGAGGATCCCGTCTTCGGAACCAGCCCCTACACGGCGCAGTTCTACGCCACCGTCTATGGCACCCGGATCGGGCAGAAGGTGCTGGCAATCGGGATCGACCGGAACGACACCCCGCTGGTGCGCTCGGCGATCGCCGCGCTGGCCCAGACCACGGGCGGGTCGAACCTCTTCACCGCCCGGCTCCCCGAAGGTCGACGACCGCTCGTGGAAGCGGTGACCTATCCGGACCGCCGCGTGCAGTACGACGCGGCGCTGGCCCTGGGCCGGGCGCTCCCCGAGCAGTCGTTCGACGGCGGTCAGCGGGTCGTCAGCACGCTGGCGTCCGCGGTCCGGACCGGCAATGTCTCCTATGCAATCGTCATCGCCGAGGATGACGAAGAGCGCCGCGTGGAAGCGGGTCGGCTCTCGTCGCTCGGCTTCACCGTGGTGGCCGCCGAACGGCAGCCCGCCGATGCGGCGACCGCGACCGAGGACGTCCCCGGGATCGACCTGGCGCTCGTGCGGATGGGGACGCCCGAAGGGGCGAAGTCCGCGGTCGAGGCACTGGGCCGGATGCGCCGCACCGCGGCGACACCGGTGCTGATCGTGGCGCCGGGCGTGGAGTCTGTCGCGCTCACGCGTGACATGCAGGAACTGCCGCGCGTCGCCGTCACGCGGCCGGTGGGCGATGACGCGATGACGCGCGTGATCGATGCGCTCCTGCTTCGCGCCGCCGGCGGCCGCATGACGGACTCCGAGGCGGAGATCTTCGCGATCGAGTCCCTCGCCGCGCTGCGCGACATCGCCGTCTCCCGGACGTCCGTCTTCGACATCCGGGACTCCGAAGGCGCCCTGATCGACGCGCTTGACCTGCGCCGCGGTGGCGTCCGGATGATGGTGGCCGACATCCTGGCGATGATCGACTCCGAGACCGCGCAGCGCCGGCTCATCGCCGCCGCACTCGGGGCGGCGGACACCGAGCAGATCGATCTCCTGGAACGGGTGGCCGATTCGATCCGGCGGTTCGGGAACCGCGCGGAGTCGCGACAGGTGCAGGCGATTGTCCAGCTCGTGCGGTCGTCGTCCGGCCGTCTCGCCGAGGCGGCGGGTCGTGTGCACGGGGCGATGGACCTGGCGGGCACCAGCGCCGCCGATCTCATTGGCCGCGGGCGCTGAGATCGGTATCATCCCCGCGTCCGTCTCACCGCACGCCGGTGCGCCGCCTCCGTGGTGTACCCGACGTCGGCGATGCGGGAGCGCCATGGCCACCCTAGCTCAGCTGGTAGAGCGGAGCTTTCGTAAAGCTCAGGTCACGGGTTCGAGTCCCGTGGGTGGCTCTTTCTCCGAGGGTGCCGCGCCGACGTCGCCCCGGTGCGCCGCGCGACGCGCGACCGCTGCGGTGGACGCCGGGCCGCGCCCGCACCGGCGCAGTCGGCCCCTGGGACGGTGACACCCGAACACTGGAGGCGACGCGGTCATGTCGAGAGCGCACACCGGTGAATCCGACGCCCGCACGGCGGGCTTGAGCGCAGCGACCGGCGGGAGCGGCGTCGTGTCCGGGGCGGATCCCGACTCGATCCGGCGCTGGGTGGACGACGGCGGAACCGTGCTGATCGATGTGCGCGAACCGGCGGAGTTCCGCGCGGAGCAGATCCCGGGTGCGATCAACCTGCCGCTCTCGACGTTCCAGGCGAGCCAGGTGCACGACCTGCTGGAACGGTCGCCGCTGACGGCCGCGCTGCGCGCGGGCGGATCGGGCGATGTCCAGGTCCCGCGGTTCGTGCTGCACTGCCGGACCGGCAATCGGTCCGCGCAGGCCGCGGCCCGCTGCGCCGGCGCCGGCCTGTCGCCGGCGTACCACATGGAGGGTGGGCTGGAGGCCTGGAAGCAGGGCGGCCACCCCGTGGCCGCGCCGACCGGCGGCCGGGTGGTCATCGACGTCATGCGGCAGGTGCAGATCGCCGCCGGCGGCCTGGCGCTCATCGGCTTCCTGCTGGGGATCGGGGTGTCACCCTGGTTTCACGTCCTGAGCGGATTCGTCGGCGCCGGCCTGCTCATGGCCGGACTGACCGGCTGGTGCGGGATGGCGATGGTGCTGGCGCGGATGCCATGGAACCGATGACCGCGGCGGGGCGCTTCCGACGGCCGGGGCCCGCTGGCCTGGCGCCGCGCGGGATGGCGACGGGATGAACATCCTGGCGATGCTCGGTGCGGTCGGCATCGGTCTCGCGCTGGGCATCTTCGGATCCGGCGGATCGATCATGACCGTCCCGGTGCTGCGCTACCTGCTCGGGCATGGTGAGAAGGCGTCCATCCAGGAATCGCTTGCCATCGTGGGCATCGTCGCCGCCGCCGCAGCCATTCCCGCGGCGCGGGCGCGGCTGGTCTCGTGGACGCGGGTGATCCAGTTCGGCCTTCCGGCGATGCTCGGCACGTCGATCGGGGCGTGGATCGGTGGATTCGTTCCGGGCGCCGTCCAGCTCGTGGTCTTCGCGCTGGTGATGCTGGGCGCCGCGCGGGCGATGTGGGTCCGCGAGCAGGTGCCCGCGGCGACGGGGGCGCCGCCCGCCGGTCGCGCGGTGCGCACGGTCGTCGAGGGACTCGCGGTCGGTGCGCTGACCGGGTTCGTGGGCGTCGGCGGCGGCTTCCTGATCGTGCCCGCGCTCGTCGTCCTCGGCGGCCTGGCGATGCGCCTCGCGGTCGGCACCAGCCTGGTGATCATCGCGCTCAAGTCGGCGGTCGGTTACGTGTCGTATGCCGTGACGCTGCGCGGCAGCGGCGTGGAGATCGATCCGCAGGCGATCGCACTGGTCTCGGCCTTCGGTGTCGGCGGATCCTTCGCCGGTCGATTCATCAGCGGCCGCCTGCCGGTCGCGGTGCTGCGGCGCGGCTTCGCGATCTTCCTGGTGCTCGTCGCGGTCCTGGTCCTGGCGCGCGAGGGACCGTCGCTCGTGCCCGAGGCATGGCGCCGGACCGCCCGGGGTGACGGCACACCGGTCGCGGCAGCATGGTGCAGCATGCCCCCGGACTCATCCGGCCGAGGTGGCGCGGGTCTCGCTGGATGCGCCGGAGAACCCCGCTGAGGTGGTCACCGCCGGGGCAGGGAGGCGGCGCGGTGTCCATCCCGGTTCCGCGCGGAAGCCGATGTCACGGCGGAAGAACGCGCCCTTGAACCGGACACGCGCGCACGCCTCGTTGGCGCGGGCGCGGGCGTCGGCGAGCGTGTCGGCCAGGGCGGTGACGGCGACCACGCGGCCGCCGCTGGTGACGATGTCGCCGCCGCGCGTCGTCGTGGTCCCGGCGTGGTACACGAAGAGGTCGTCCCGCGCCGCCGCATCCTTCTCCAGTTCGGCCAGTCCGCTGATCACCGCGCCCTTCTCCGGGTTCCCGGGGTAGCCCGGTGCGCAGACCACCACGCAGCACGCGGTGCGCGGATCGAACGTGAAGGAGACCTCGTCGAGACGGCCCGCGGCCGTGGCCCAGCAGATCTCCACCAGGTCGCCCTTCAGCCGTGGAAGCAGTGCCTGGCACTCGGGATCCCCGAACCGGCAGTTGAACTCCAGGACCTTCGGACCGCCGGGCGTGAGCATCATCCCCGCATAGAGCACGCCGCGGAAGACCGCCTCGTCGCGCCGCAGCGCGTCCACGGTGGGAACGAAGACCTCGCGTTCGATGATGGCCAGCGTCTCTTCATCCAGAAGCGGCGTGGGCGAATACGCGCCCATGCCGCCGGTATTCGGCCCCGTGTCGCCCTCGCCGACCTGCTTGTGATCCTGCGCGGCGTCCAGGAGCCAGATCGTCCGTCCATCGACGAATGCGAGGATCGAGAGTTCCTGCCCTTGCAGGCGTTCCTCCACGATGATCCGCGCGCCGGCGTCCCCGAATTCGCGCCGGGCCATCATGCGCTCGATCGCGACCACCGCGTCCGCCGCACCGTCGCAGACGACGACGCCCTTGCCCGCGGCCAGTCCCGCCGCCTTGACGACGCACGGTTCATCGCGCGTGCGGACGAACTCCATCGCCGCATCCATGTGCTCGAAGATCCGCCCCTCGGCGGTCGGCACCGCGGCCTGGCGCATGAGCGACTTCGCGTACGCCTTGTCCGCTTCGATCCGCGCGGCAGCCCGGGTCGGTCCGAAGATGAGCGTGGACTCGCCGGCCAGCACATCGGCCACGCCATCCGCGAGCGCCGCCTCGGGTCCCACGACGACGAGCCCGATCGACTCCCGCTCCAGGAAGCGTCGCACGTGGAACGGGGCGCGCAGGTCCAGCGCGACCGGGCAGGGCTCCGCGATCGAGAGGATGCCGGGGTTGGACGGCAGCGTTGTCCAGAGACGGCCGAGGCGCGGAGACTGGCGGAGTTTCTGTGCGAGGGC
The DNA here is from genome assembly GCA_019636755.1 of Phycisphaeraceae bacterium. GTDB lineage: Bacteria > Planctomycetota > Phycisphaerae > Phycisphaerales > SM1A02 > JAHBWZ01. The sequence goes on from JAHBWZ010000005.1 coordinate 142,726, forward strand.
ATGCTCGCGCCCGCCGCTTCCGATGAGGAGAATATTGACGCGATCGGGACAGGATGCGGGCCGGGCCATGGTGCGCATGGTACCGCCGCACGGCGTTCCGCACGGCCGCGTGGAATCGAGTCAAGTCGGCGCCCCATCCTGCCGACCGATCGGATGGAGCATCCGTACGGAGCACGATCCGCATGTGGACGAAGCGCGCCGCCGACATGGACCTGGTGCACATGGAACGATCCGGGGTCGGTGCGGATCCGGGCGCCGCCGCGGCGCCCGCGGCCACGGATCCGTCGCGGGAGCCGGACCTGCGCCTGCTCGACGCCGTCGCCCCGCGCGAACGGGGACTGCGGCTGCGTGACTGGTCGGATGCCCTGCCCAGGCGCGCCGCCTGAGGGCGGTCATCCCGCCGCGCGCCGCGTGCCTCGCGGCGGCTCGCGGCGCCTCACGACTTCCGGCGCCGTACCGATCGCGTGCCGGGCATTCCCGGCGGCTTCTTCCCGGATCCGCTGACCTCCGAGCGCCGGACCCCGGCCGCGCCGAGATCCGGCAGCGATCGGACCTTCGCGATCTCGTCGCGCAGCCGCGCGGCCTTCTCGAACTCCAGGCGCGTGGCGGACTCCATCATCTCCCGTTCCAGTTCCGCGATCAGTTCCTCGCGATCCCATGTCTTCTCGTCGCTTCGCGCATGCAGCGCCTTCCGCGCGGTCCGCTGCGCGGCGAGTTCCCGTTCCATGCCCCGGCGGACCGCCTTGCGGACGGTCTCCGGCGTGATGCCGTGCGCCTCGTTCCACGCCGCCTGGCGCCGGCGGCGACGGGCGGTTTCATCGATCGCCGACCGCATGGCCGGCGTGACTTCATCGGCGTACATGACGACATGGGCGTTGACGTTCCGTGCCGCGCGCCCGATCGTCTGGATCAGGCTCGTTCCGCTGCGGAGGAATCCGCTCTTGTCGGCGTCAAGTATGCAGACGAGCGAGACCTCGGGGAGATCGAGTCCCTCGCGCAGCAGGTTGACGCCGACCAGCACGTCGAAGGCGCCTTCCCGCAGGTCCTTCAGGATCTCCAGCCGGTCGAGGGTCTCGATGTCGCTGTGCAGGTACCGGACCCGCAGGTCCTGCCGGGCGAGGTAACTGGTCAGGTCCTCGGCAAGTCGCTTCGTGAGGACCGTCGCGAGCACCCGTTCACCCCGCGCGGATCGTTCACGGACCAGCGCCGTGACATCCGGGACCTGGCCGCGGGCGGGCCTGACATCGATCGTCGGGTCGAGCAGGCCGGTCGGGCGGATGATCTGTTCCGCGACGGCGCCGCCGGACTGCTCCAGTTCCCACGGCGAGGGTGTCGCGGACACGAAGACGAACTGCGGGACGAGCGCCTCGAACTCCTCGAAGCGCAGCGGCCGGTTGTCGAGGGCGCTGGGCAGTCGGAAGCCGTGGTCCACGAGCGTCTGCTTCCGTGCACGGTCACCGTTCCACATGGCGCGGATCTGCGGGATCGTGACATGGGATTCGTCGATGAAGACGATCCAGTCGTCCGGCGCCCGCCCCGGCACGTAGCGGAAGTAGTCGAGCATCGCGTGCGGCCGCGATCCCGGAGGCCGACCCTCGAGCGGCGCCGAGTAGTTCTCGATGCCGGGACAGGTGCCGGTCTCGGCGATGAGTTCGATGTCGTACTTCGTGCGCGCAAGCAGTCGCTCCGCCTCGAGGAGTCTGCCCGCCGATCGGAGTTCCGCAACCCTGGCATCGAGTTCCGTCCGGAGTCGCGCGAGGGCCGCGTCCAGGCGGTCCTCCGGAAGCATGTAGTGCACGGCCGGGAAGATGAAGACGCGCTGCTCCTCCGCCAGGACCTCGCCCGTGGTCGGATGGATGAGGTCGATCCGCTCCACGTCGCTGCCGAAGAGTTCGATCCGGATCGCGTACTGCTCGTAGGCCGGGTGCACCTCGATCACGTCGCCGCGGGCGCGGAACCGGCCGCGCTCGAGGGTCAGGTCGCTGCGGCCGTACTGCATCGCCGAGAGCGCGAGCAGCAGCGCGCGACGGTCGACGACGTCGCCGCGGCTGACCGGGAGGACGCGGTCCCGGTAGGCCTCCGGCGAACCGAGCCCGTAGATGCACGAGACCGACGCGACGATGATCACGTCGTCCCGTGAGAGCAGGTTGCTGGTGGAGGCAAGGCGCAGCCGGTCCAGGTCATCGTTGCGCGACGCGTCCTTCTCGATGTAGATGTCGCGCTGCGGGATGTACGCCTCGGGCTGGTAATAGTCGTAGTACGAGACGAAGTATGAGACCGCGTTCTTCGGGAAGAGTTCCCGCAGTTCCTCGTAGAGCTGCGCGGCGAGCGTCTTGTTGTGCGACAGGATGAGCGCCGGCCGCTGGATCTGCTCGATGACGCACGCCATGGTGAACGTCTTGCCGGTGCCGGTGGCGCCGAGCAGCGTCTGGCATCGCTGGCCGGACGTGATCGACCGGACCAGCGCGTCGATCGCCGCCGGCTGATCGCCGGTCGGTCGATAGGGGCTCTCGATGCGGAAGCGCGGCATGGGTGTGGCGGACGGGGCGGTGATCGTAGTGGGCCGGGTGCCCGGGGCGGATGTCAGCCGGTCCGGCCCGCCAGCAGTTCCGCGACCGGGCGCTGCCGCAGGCGCCGCGCCGCCGGCCGGACGAGGAGCGTGGTCATCAGGAAGAGGATCACCCAGCCCCCGGCGATGGGTCGCAGCGGCAGCATGAACCGGAGTTCGACGCCCAGGAGGTCGCGGATCTGGAAGGTATCCATCCACGCCATCGCGGCACCAAGGCCCGTGCCGAGCAGGCAGCCGGCGAGACTCAGCAGCGCCGTCTCCCCCAGCACGAGGCGCATCACGACCGGTCGATCGGCGCCGACCGCGCGCATGATCCCCAGTTCCCACCGGCGGGACTCCACGCCCGCCACGACGATGCTGGCCATCGCCATGGACGCCAGCAGCATCGCGCCGATGGCGATGACGCTGCGCACCGCCATCGAGGCGGCGGCGATCTCGCGGACCCGATCGGTGATCGCGCGGCCGGACTGGAAGATCACGCCGGGCGCGACGCGCCGGAGGTCGGCCTCCATCGCCTCGTCGCTGACCTGCGGATCCAGTCCCAGCAGCAGGAGCTGCCGGTCGCGCACGGCGAACCGATCCGAGACCGCGGCGGCGTCAAGGAACACGCAGGAGATCGCGAAGTCGCCGGTGCGTCCGCCGAGTCCGAAGAGCTGCGTGACGAGTTCCAGTCCAGCCGACGAGACCACGCCGAGGACCTCGAAGTCGTGCTCCGCCCGGTCGAGCCCCAGCGTGATCCGGTCGCCGGCGCCGATGGATCGCGCCGAGAGGAACCGGTCCGCGACGAGGACGCCCTCGCCGCGCGCGAGCCGCGGGATCACCGTCCGCGGGTCGCCCTCGATCCACTCGATCGCATTCATCCGGAAGAACGTCTCCGCGTCGACGCCGATGCACACCGTGTCCGGCGGACTGAGTCCGCGCAGCCCGAAGACCTGCTGTCCCACGATGCGCACCGGAAGTCGCGCGATCGCGGTGGTGCTCCGGACGGCGGGAAGCGCATCGATGGCGTGCACGACCGGCGCCGGAATGCCCGTCGGACTGAACGCGAAGCCGTCGGCATACTGGATCCGGTCGAGCCAGTCGGCGCGCGCGGCCAGTCCGGCTGACCACGTGTGGACCAGCAGCGCCAGCCCGATCATGAGGGCGCCGGCCGTGAAACCGCTGCGCCAGGGATGGAGGCGCAGCGCGGCGGTCAGGAGGTCCGGAGGCAGCCGCAGGAGGCGGGCGAGCGGCGGCGCGCCGAAGCGTGCCACCAGCAGCGAGACCGGGACACCCGCCAGGAAGGCGCCGATGAACAGGCCCGGCAGCCCGATGATGACCCAGCTCCAGAATCGCTGGTCCGCGTCGGCGAAGAACCGCGTCGGCAGGGGAAGCAGCATGAGCAGGAGCGCGATGAGCGCCGCCGCCCGAAGCCGGCGCGCGGACGGGCGCGTCGCATACGGGCGCATCGCGGACGCCGGTGCGATGCCGGCCGCGGCGAACGCTGGCCAGAGCGCGCCCAGAATGCCGGAGCCGATGGCGCCCGCCGCGGCGAGGGCGATGCCCGTGCGATGGATGACCAGTCCCATCGGGACGAACTCGGAGAAACGTCCGGCCAGCGCCGCGGCGAGCGCGATGCCGAGCGGGATGCCGATCACGGCGCCGACCGCGCCGTGCGACGCGCCGACGATGAGCTGGGCGCCGATCAGCTGCCCGCGCGTGGCGCCGATGGCGCGCAGGATGGCCAGTTCCCGCTGTCGCTCCGAGACACCGGTCGTCATGCCCGTGACGACGATGAGCGAACACGCCAGGAAGACCATCGTGGTCGCGACGGCGAGCCCGACCCGGCTGCTGCGCACGCGCCGGTCGAAGCCGGTGCGGACGCGGTCCGCGGGCTCCAGGACCAGCGGGTCGGGGAGGCGTGCCGTCGCCTCGGTGCAGAACGCGTCGATCTCCGTCCCTTCCGCGACCACGAGGGCGATGGTCGAGAGTTCGCCGGGGAGGGACGCCAGCTCCTGGACCAGGCCGCGATCGACGTGCAGGCGCGTGGTCGTGAACGGTCCCAGCCGCTGCTGCTCGAACACGCCGCTGACGCGGACATCGCGCACACCGCCGGGGCCGGAGAGCCGCAGGGGAGCGCCCGGCTGCAGGTCCCACGCCGCGGCCGTCACGCTGTCCAGCAGCACGTCGCCGGCGCTGCCCGGATGATCGCCGTCGCGCAGCCGTACCGCGCGGAAGGGCGCTTCGTCGGTGAAGTCGACGCCGAGGCAGGTAGCGACGGCGGGCGTGCCGTGGGCGGCGCCGGCCCGGGACTCCACGGTGAGCGAGGCCGCGAGACGCCCCGTCGCGGCGCGGACCTCGGGCCAGCGCCGGACGTCGGCGAGGATCGACTGCGGCAGGCGCGCGCCGGCCGGATGCACGACGCGCGCATCGGTGGCGCCGAGCAGCGACAGGATGCCGTCCTCCAGGCTCGCCTGCGCGGAGGCGATGGCGCAGGCGACTGCGGTCAGCAGCGCCGCGGAGAGAACGATCGCGCCGCTGAGCAGGATCGACCGCCTACGCCGGCCGGCCTGCATGGTGCGCGCGAGCTGCAAGCCCGGCCGGATCCATGCCGTCCACATCGAAGGTGTCGCTGACTTCGCCATCTCTGAGCAGGAAGACCCGGCGGCAGTTGATCGCCGCGGCCGGTTCATGGGTGACCATCAGGACGATCGTGCGTTCCTCCGCGGCCAATTCGCGCAGGAGGCTCCACAGTTCCTGGCTGGTGTGCGAGTCCAGGGCGCCCGTCGGTTCGTCGGCAAGGATGACGGGCGGCCGGAAGAAGAGGGCGCGGGCGATCGCGACCCGCTGCTGTTCACCCCCGGAGAGCGCATCGGGTGCATGGCGCAGCCGGGCTCCGAGCCCCAGGCGCTCCAGCAGGTGCCGGGCACGATCGGTGCGTGCATGGGCGGGCATGCCGTCGAGCAGTCCCGGCAGGGATGCGTTCTCGAGCGCGGTCATCGTCGGCAGCAGGTTGAACTGCTGGAAGACGATGCCGATGTGCCGCCGCCGGAAGCGGGTCAGCGCCGCGTCGTTCAGCTCGCCGAGCGAGTCGCCGCCGATGCGCACCTCGCCCGAGTCCGGGCGGTCGATGGCCGCGAGCATGTGCAGCAGCGTGGTCTTGCCGCTGCCCGACGGGCCCATGATCGCGTAGAAACCCGGTTCGTCGATGCGCAGCGTGCACCCTCGAAGCGCCTCGACCTGTCGATCACCCTGCCGGTACGACTTCCACAGGTCGACCGCGTGAATCCCGCGCGGCGACCCGTCGTACTCCGGCATCAGGACCCGCCGTACCGCGCGTCGTACGCGGACCGGTCCATGAGCCCCTCGAGCGGTGCCGTGCTGCCGGTGCGCAGGCGGACCAGCCATCCGGCGCCGTACGGGTCGCTGTTCACGAGCGACGGATCGCGGACCACGGCATCATTGATCTCGACCACGGTGCCGGAGACCGGCGCGTAGACGTCGCTCGTCGTCTTCACGGACTCCACCTCGCCGATCGGGTCACCGGCGCCCACCGTCGTGCCGGCGGGACGGAGTTCGACGTACGTCACGTCCGTGAGTTCATCGGCGGCGAACCGGGTGATACCGAGCGTGACGATGTCGCCGTCGGTGCGGACCCACTCGTGGGACTCGGTGAAGCGGCAGTCGGAAGGCGTGGACATGGAACAGGGGGCTCCGGGATTCGGGAGAAGCGGCGGATCATAATCGGCGTGGGCGCCTCGCCGCCGCACCAGCGGGAGGCGCCGGCGCGGAGCCTGCGCGGCCGGTGATGCAGATGTTGTCCACATTCGTACGCCGATCCGGGTCCGCCGACGGGCCGATCCCGTCTCGACAACTGCCAGAGGCGTCTGGAGTTGCGGGGGAAGGGCCGGCCGGCGGCCCGGCGTGGCCGGCGGCGTGTCGACCCCGCGGCGTTGCGGATCCGCATTGACAGCGCGTAGGATCTGCCCTTCGGGAGGCAGGTATGCGACGCATGCCTGCCACAGCAACCTTTCTCCCCTCCGGAAAACGTCGGCCCCTGCGGTCGGCGTTTTCTTTGGCCGGTGGGGGTGTCGCCGCCCCCGACGACCCGGCAGATGACACGGGCACGCCGGACCCGCGTCCGGGGTCGGGGCGCCCGCGGACGCGCGCCCGGTGCGATCGATCGGTGGGTGGTCCTTCCGGACGACCGTGGCGTCGAGATGCCGACGTCGGTACACTCGGACGCTGACGATGCTGCTCACGCTGTCGACCAGATCACTCACGGCCCTTTCTGTCGTGGGCGAGGGGTCTGCCTCGGCAGCCGTCCGATCGCCGGCATCCCGCAGCGCCGGAACCGCCTCGGCGACCCGGGGCGCAAGACCAGCGGCCATCGATCGCGAGCGCGTCCTCGAGATGCCCGCGTTCACCATGCGCGACCTGGAATTGCGTGGCCTCTTCCTGCCCGCTGCCTGGCTGGCCGGCTGGACGGTGGAGCAGCTCGATGAACTCCGGGAGCGCGCGGACAAGAGCGGCTGTCCCTGTCTCGTCCTGATGGAGGAGGCGCCGCTGCCGTTCGGATCCCTGCGGCCCGCGGAGTCGGACATGGCCGCCGACCGGCTGCGCCGGCTCGCGTTCGCGGCGAACAGGCTCGGCTGCAATGCCATCGGCATCTCGGTCGGTGCCGAGGACACCGACGATGCCTTCGACATCGCGGCGCAGCAGGTCAAGGCAACGATGCGCACGTTCGAGCGGCTCGAGGTGAACGTGCTGCTCATGCCGGCGGCGGGCCTCACGTTCAGGCCCGACCGGCTGACCGAACTCATCAAGCGGATCGGCGGCTTCCGGATCGGCTCACTGCCGTCGTTCGGGCACGCGGCATCCACCGGAGACGTGGAAGGCACGCTGCGGAAACTGGCGCCGTACGCCGGCGCCATGCTGGCGACCATCGGCACCCCGGCGCGGGGTGGAAAGCGCCAGGCGAAGGCCGCGGAGCCGGAGCCGGCGCCGGACCTGGCGGCGTGCGTGCGGACGATCCGGAGCGTCGGATTCGTCAACACCCTGGCCATAGACTACGTCGGCAGCGGAGATGCGGTCCCGGCCCTGGTCGAGGCGCGAGACGTGCTCCAGGCCGTGATCGACGAGGAATGAGCGCGGCGAGGTCAGTCCCGGTGAGCGTGCGCGACGCCTTCGAGGCGCGAACCCTGATCATCACGATCGACGGTCCGGCGGGCACCGGCAAGTCGTCCGTCGCTCACCGGCTGGCGAAGGCGCTCGGGCTCGAGTTCCTGGACACCGGCGCGATGTACCGTGCTGCGTCCGTCCTGGCGATGGAGGAGGGGATCGATCCCGCCGACGGCGGGCGCCTCGCGCAGCGGCTTCGCGAGCGCCGGATCGCGTTCGACTGGCGCGCCGATCCGCCCCGCATCCTGCTGGACCGGACCGATGTCTCCCGGAAGATCCGCCTGCTGGCGGTGAGCGAGATCGTGTCGATCGTGGCGGCGTGCCCGGAGGTCCGCGCAGTGCTGATCGAGGCGCAGCGCCGGCTGGGTGCCGAGCATCCGCGGCTCGTCTCCGAGGGCCGCGACCAGGGATCGGTGGTCTTCCCGGATGCGGACGTCCGGTTCTTCCTGACCGCGAGCCCGCAGGTCCGGGCGCTGCGGCGCCTGGAGCAGCTGCGCGGACAGGGCATGGACGCGACACTGGAGGCCATCGAGCAGGACATCCGCCGGCGTGATGCACTCGACTCCACGCGCGCGGTCGGTCCGCTGGTCTGTCCGGTCGGCGCGACGGTGATCGACTCCACGGGCCTCACGATGGACGAGGTCGTGGCGCGCATGGTGGCGGTCGTGCAGCGCGTCGGTACCTCGATCGAGGTGGCGCCGGAGCCGGTGGCTTGAAATACCGGCCACGGCGCATCGCGGCGCCGTCGATGTCGCTGGTGCGCTGGATCATCGTCTGGCGCACCTGTCGGCAGATCGTCTGGATCGCGCTCCGGCTCTTCGCACGGGTCCGGTGGCGCGGCGAGGAGAACATCCCGGTCGAGGGACCGGTCGTGGTCGTGGCGAACCACGAGTCGCACCTCGATCCCCCGCTGGTGGGGGCGATCGTCGGACCCGCCCGCGCATGCGGTTTCCTCGCACGCGCCTCGCTCTTCCGGATTCCGCTCTACGGCCGGCTGATCCGGTTTCTCGGCGCCATTCCGCTGGATCGGACCGGGCGCGGCGCGGACGGCATGCGGGAAGCGATCACCGCGATCCAGCGGGGATTCGCGGTCCTGCTCTTCCCGGAGGGCACGCGATCACCCGACGGCGCCATGCAGACGTTCAAGCCGGGCTTCATGCTGCTGGCCCGTCGCACGCGAGCCTCGGTGATCCCGACCGGCATCGCAGGCTGCTACGAGGCGTGGCCCCGCTCCCGCGCGTTCCCGCGTCCCTTCAGCAGGCTTGCCGTGGTCGTCGGCGACGCGATTCCGGCAGACACCCTGCTGACGATGTCCCCGGCCGAGGGGGCTGCCTATGTCCAGGCGCGTGTCGTCGAACTCCAGGCGGCGGCCCGCGCGCTGCTGGACGCCGACTGACGCGCACCCGGGCGGGTGCCGGGCCCCGTCAGCACCGCGGGCGCGGCTACCCGTCCAGCGCCGCCAGTCGTTCCCGGGCGATCGCATTGGACGGATCCAGCCTGAGCACGTGGAGCAGGTGGATCCGCGCCTGGTCGGGCCGGCGCAGGGCGCGCATGAGTTCCGCCATGAGCAGCCGCGCGGGGATGTACCCCGGGTCGCGTCGGATGGCCTGCTCGAGCCGGCGCCCGGCGTCGGGGACCATCTCGAGTTCCAGCAGGGCGCGCGCCCAGTTCAGGTGATCCGGCGCTTCGACGTCGCCGCGCTCCGCGGCGCGCTCGAATGCGATCACCGCCTCCGCCGGACGGCGCAGCATGCCGAGCGCCAGGCCGCGCACGGCCCAGGCCCGCGGATCCTCGGGTCGGACCGAGGCGGCACGGTCGGCGAGGGCGAGCGCTGCATCCGCCCGGCCCTCCGACGCCTCCAGCCTTGCAAGCCCGAGGAGCGCCTCGTGTTCCTCGGCGTGGATCTCGATCGCGCGCTGCAGGCGCCGCCGCGCTTCCGCCGGCTGATTCAGCGCCAGCGCGCAGATCCCGAGATAGGTGTGGACGCGCGCGCTGTGGGGGTGCACCTCCTCGCAGATCAGGAACAGCGGCACGGCTTCGGCGAATCGGCGCTGGTTCACCAGTGCGACTCCGGACCTGTACATCAGCGTGGAACTGCGGCCGCCGGCCATGACCCGGTCGACGACCGGATCCCGGCGCGGAATGGTGTCCTTCGGAAGCGACTCGGCCAGATCCAGCTCGGCATTGCCCTGCGCCGTCTGCCCGAGGCGGAGCAGGGCCTGGCCCAGGACCGTCCGGAACTCACTGGCCGACGGCACCAGCGCGATGCCCTGCTCCGCGGCGGCCTTCGCGTCCTCGACGCGGCCGAGTTGAAGCGAGACCGTGGCGATCCGACGGAGCGTGTGGGCGTCGCCCGGCAGAAGCCGGCGCGCGGTTGCGTACGCCTCGAGCGCGTCCTCGAGGCGGCCGAGCCGGATGAGCGCGTCTCCCTGCTGAATCCGCGCGTAGGGGTCGTCGGGGCGCAGGGCGATGGCCGCCTGAAGGGTGTCGGCGATCCGTTCCGGATCGATCCCGCTGTAGTCGAGCGACACGCCGAGCATGTAGACCCACTCGAAGCGGGTCGGTTCGAGGCGATGTGCGGCGTCGTAGGCGATGATCGCCTCCGCGAAGAAGTCGTGCGGGAAGCACGCGTTGCCGAGCGCGCCCCACGCGGCGGCGTTGCGCGGATCGGCGTCCACGCGATCGGCTGCCTGGACGAGCAGCGCCCGGACCCGCGGCTCCAGCCCCTCGAGGTCCGGACGCGGCGCGGATGCAGGAACACCCTCAGCCGCACCGGACCCGGTCGTTCCGTCGCCGCATCCGCCGCACAGGATCGGTGCGAAGAGAATGCCCAGCCGCAGGCATGCACGGATCACCCGGCGGGCGTGACCGAGGCGACGCTGCGTCGTCCGGGAAACCATCAGCGGGTCGCCCCCGTGGCGACCTGCGGATGTCCCGATCCTCGCTCCAGGACGACCGATCGATCCGGCAGGAACGGACCGAAGTCCTCCCGCCGACCGTCGGGCCACCAGACTTCGATCCGATCGACCTGTTCGACGGAGCCCAGGCCGAAGTGCGCCACCGGCGGCTGCGCGCTCAGGTAGGAGCACGCTGAGGAGAGCGTGCGCCGCCATCGTCGCGCGCCGGCATGCACGAGGATCGAGGCGCCGATGGCGTCCCGGCGCAGCGCCGGATCCACCGCGCGGACCGCAAGCCATCGACCGCTGCGCGGGGCATCGTTGCGGAAGAGTCGCGCGGGCGCTTCGAGACTGGTGACCACGAGGTCCAGGTCGCCGTCGCCGTCGAGATCCGCGGCCACGGCGCCGCGAGAGACCTCGACCGGGAGCGTGAGTTCGCGCACTTCGTCGCGAAGCAGTTCGAAGCGCCCGTCGGCCAGCCCCCGGTAATAGAGGTTCGGCTCCGCGTACCGGAGCCATGGCTCCGGCATCGTCGTGCCGGGAACGGGTGAATCCCGGTAGACGCGACCGTTGGCGATGAAGAGATCCAGCCGGCCATCCAGGGTGGCGTCGAGCGCGGCGACACCGAAGCCGGTCCACGCCATGCTGCTTGCCCCGAGGCCCACGGCGGATGTCGCATCCGTGAAGTTGGCGCGTCCGTCGTTGAGGTACAGCGTGTTCGTCTCGTTCATGAGATGGGTGATGAAGAGGTCGATCGTGCCGCTGTGATCGAGGTCCTCCGCGACGACCCCCATGCCTGCCTCTGCATGGCCGAAGACATTGAGCGCACTGCCCCCGCGCATGGCGATGTCGCGCGCCGTTCCGTCGCCCCGGTTGCGCCAGAGATTGTTCGGATAGGCGTCGTTGGCGACGTAGATGTCGATCCAGCCGTCGTCGTCGAAATCCGCGCAGACGACGCCGAGCCCGGCGGCGCGGACGGTCGCGATGCCGGCGATCTCCGAGATGTCCGTGAACGTCCGGCCTTCTTCGTTCCGAAGCAGGATGTCGGACGCAGGTGGATGCTCCTTCGGTCCGCAGTAGTCCGGCGCGCCGCGCGTGCGGGTGCACTTCTTTCCGGCGACGAGCTCCACGTATCGGCAGATGTAGAGGTCCAGCCAGCCGGAGCGCGTGAAGTCGAGGAATGCCGCCGAGGTGGACCATCCACCCTGGGGCATCTTCATGCGCTCCGAGACGTCCTCGAAGGTGCCGTCGCCGCGGTTCCGGAAGAGGCGGTCCGGTCCGAAGTTCGAGACGAAGACATCCAGGTGCCCGTCGTTGTCGAAGTCGCCCAGGGCGACGCCCATGCCGTAACCGTTGCACCCAAGGCCCGAACCCGCGGTCGCATCCACGAACGTGCCGGAGGGCTGCTGCCGGAAAAGGCGATTGGTGCGCGGGCCCGCGAGCACGCCCGCCGGAAGCGCGTCGTTGCCGTCGACGAAGTACAGGTCCATCAGCCCGTCGCCGTCGCTGTCGAACGCCGCGACGCCGCCCGCCATGACCTCCGGCATGTGCAGGTCCCCCCGCGCGCCGGGGTTCACGGCGAAGTCGACGCCGCTCTGCGCCGTCACGTCGATGAACCAGGATGGTGAGACGGGCAGGTCGCCCGGCCGGAACTCCGCGGTGCGCGCATCGACGGACCGCGCGTCGGTTCGCGGTGCGGGGGTGGCCGGGGCGCGGTCGCAGCCGGCTCCGATCAGCATCGCCGCGACCGAGGTCACGGCGAGGGTGAGGGCCGGCGCGGGCTGCAGCCGCGGATCCCGCCCAAGGATCCGGTCTCTCCGGGCAGGCACGAACGAATCTCCCTGAACGGGGCCGAGTATACACGCCGTTCCCGCCGGGTCACGCGCCGATTGCCGGTGCCATCCGGTCGCCGGTCGCGGGCCGGTCGCGGCCCCCCCGCGCGGGTCCGCACTCCGGCTGCGGTGTCTGGCGGCCTGACGAAGGCCCCCGGCTGCCCGGCTGACGGCGGTCGCATGGACCGGTGCCCGCAGCAGGCTGTTGAAGTACTCCGCCGGGCTCCGAGCGGCCCGGATCCGCTCGCGCTCCCGCCTTCGGCGGAGTACTTCAACAACCTGTGAAACGCGCGCCGATCCCAAGCACGGTCGATGGACGCCGGCCCCGACCGGGACGCCTCTTCCCGCGTCCTCCGTCCCCTCAGGCCGCGCTGATCATGCGGACGGCGGCCACGGTGATCAGCACCAGGAAAATCGCGCGGACGAGGCCCAGCGGCGCCCTGTGCGTCAGCGTGGCGCCGACGAGCGCCCCGACGACGGCGCCGGGACAGAGTGCCGCGGCGGTGATGAGGCTGTCGGCGATCTCCAGGGGCGCCGTTGCCATCCCGGCCGCGACCGGCGCGTCCGGCGCGACGCCCGGGAGCAGTTGTCCCGCAGGATCCGCCGGCACCGGGACCGTGATGGTCGGCAGCAGCCAGTTCTTGCGGATCGCGCCGACCGTGGCGGTCAGCACCATCGTGGCGGAACTGAGCACGATGGCTCGGCGCAGTGCGATCCGGCAGATTCCCTGGAGCAGCGGCACAGCGATGATGCCGCCGCCGATGCCGAGCAGACCGGCGGCGAACCCGTTGATCGCGCCGACCATCGAGAGCAGGGACCATCCGACCCGCGGTGGACGGCTCTGGCACTCCTCGCCTCCGGGAGGCGGCCAGAGCAGCCGCCGGGCATTCAGCACCGCCACGTAGAGCAGGAAGAGCCCGAAGAAGACCTCCAGGCGTTTCCCGTCGAGCACGCGGCTGACCTGGACACCGACCAGGATCAGGACGAGGCTTGCCGGCAGGAGGCGCCCGACCAGGCGCCATTCGACCCGCCGCATCCCGTGATGACGGAGGACCGCGGGGACCGCCACGCAGACGTTGATGATCATCGCCGAGGCCTGCGCGATGTGGAAATCGCGGCCGAGGCCGAGAACGAGCACCGGGATGATGACGATCGATCCGCCGATGCCGAGCAGGCCACCCAGCGCGCCGGCGACCAGCCCGAGTGGAATCAGCAGCAGCAGGTCACCGGGCGGCACCGCGCGAGTGTAGCAGCCTCGGCGTGGTCCGTCGGAGCAGAACCCGGCCCCGGAGTCAAGCACCGCCCGGCGGGAGCCGCCGGGCGGTGCAGCGAGACTGGATGCGGTTGCGGTCGCCGTCAGGACGACCAGTTGTGAACGAGCGCCAGCACATCCATCATGTCGACGTGACCGCTGCCGTCGAGGTCGGCCGGTTCGTCGGAGTCGCCCGCGACCGGACCCCACGCAGCCAGGATCCGGAGCAGGTCGGACAGGCCGACGACGCCGTCGCCCGTCAGGTCGCTGCGCACGCCTGACTCGATCCGGAGCGTCTGGTTCACCGGGACGTTCCGCATCCGCGTGACGGTGAGGTCAGGCCATTCGATGCGCAGTTCATCGATCGACGATGCCTTGCCGAGGCCGAGATGGATCGAAAGTTCGCTCTGGGCGGAGAACGTTGCGCCGCCGTGCAGCACGGCGCGCTGCGTCCGGCCGCCCGCGGAAACAAGCACCTGGACACCGAAGCCGTCCGGCGCCAGCTTCGGGTTGGCGCTCGTGTCGAACAGCAGGCGCGTCCACGAGGTCGCGGGGCCGTGCTGGAGCGTGTTCTCGTAGACGTGGACGCGCTCCAGGTACCCCAGGATCACGATGTCCTGGTCTCCGTCGTTGTCGATGTCCATGCGGATCAGGCCCCGGCCCTGCCCGGTGTGCACGAGGCCGCTGGCGAGGGCGAGTTCCTCGAATTTGAGACCGCCCAGGTTCCGCCAGAGGTACGACGGCTCGTTCATCCACTCCGGCTGCCCGTGGCCGTTCACCATCGGCCAGCCGTTCGTCTCGACGACGTCCAGGCGACCGTCGTGATCGACGTCGACGATCTCCGTGCCCCAGCCCCAGCCGCCGTCGAGCAGCGCGAGGTCCTCCGGCACGACGAAGGTATGCGGGCCGAGGCAGCGGTACAGCATGTTCCCGGTTCCCGGGACATTCGCGAACCCGCTGTCGAGCGAGTAGATGCTCGTGACGTACCAGTCCAGCAGCGTGTCGCCGTCGAGGTCGCCGATGGCGTGCCCCATGCCGTTGCCATCGATCCCTGTGCCGCAGTCGCTCGTGATGTCGGTGAACGTACCGTCGCGGTTGTTCCGGTAGTAACGACTGGTGCCGAAGTCCGCGGCGACCAGCAGTTCCGGATAGCGGTCGCCGTCGAGATCCGCGAAGGCGGCGGAGAAGCCGCGCGTCTGGTCGGAGTGCACGCCCGACGCCACCGTGACATCGGTGAACGTGCGCGGCATGCCCTCGCGCAGGTTGTTGCGGAAGAGGAAGAGACCGCCCGAGGTCCAGCTCGGGATCGCCAGGTCCAGGTCGCCGTCGAGGTCGTAGTCGCCGAACGATGGATTCCAGCCGGCGGGAATGGTCCCGGTCCCGAGCTGGTTGACGCCCGCGCTCCGGGCACTCTCGACGAACGTGCCGGTTCCGCTGTTGAGGTAGAGCCGGTGGCTGTTGTTCACCGGGAGCTGGAAGCCGACCGACTCGCCCCAGCTCACGACGAACATGTCGAGCAGTCCGTCGTTGTCGATGTCTCCGACGCCGACGCCGATGCCGATGTGCTGCGCCGCGACGTTCCACGCGGCGGCGGCGTCGATGAACGCGCCACCGGTGTTCATGTACAGCCGGTCCGGCGCGCTGCCGCCGGAGAGGAGGAACAGGTCCTGCCAGCCGTCGTTGTCGAAGTCACCGGCCGCGCCCGCGCCGAGCATCGGCGAGACAGGAACGAGCGAGAATCCCAGGGCCGGTGCCGGGATCTGCGTGAAGTCGATTCCCAGCGGAATCGCCTTCTCGGTGAATCCGGGCGATCCCGCGGACAGGGACGATGTCATCGCGCCGAGCGCGCAGGTCACATGCGCCGCGAAAGCGGCGTTCGAGATGATGCTCCGCATTGTCGAGTGCTCCCCACTGACGTGACTCGTGGTGTCTGAAACCGAAGTCACACGCCGGCCGACGCAGCGCGGCGAGGGCAGACGCATCCGGCTCGGTGGGGGCATCCCGCGTGCGCGGGGTCGAGCAGGTGCATGCAGGCCCCGGGGGCCTGCTCCAGTCTCTGCCGACGACCAGCATATCGCCGGTCTTCCGCGGTGCAAGCGGGGTACCGGCACGGGCCGCGGATCCCGTCACCGGTACACTCCGCGCCGATGTCCCTGGACTGGTCGTTCCCGTGGCCCGCCCAGCGCATGCCGGTGCTGGCGGACGCAATCGTGTCGACGAGCCAGCCGCTGGCGACCGCGGCGGGGGTCTCCGTCCTGCGCGCGGGCGGGTCTGCGATGGACGCGGCGGTCGCGGCCGCGATCACCCTCACCGTAGTGGAACCGACCTCGAACGGCATCGGGTCCGACCTCTTCGCGATGGTGTGGGACGGCGCCCTGCATGGATACAACGGCTCGGGGCGGTCGCCGGCCGGGCTGGATGCCGACCGGTTCCTGGGAAGTGCCGGCATGCCGCTCACCGGCTGGGCTCCGGTCACGGTTCCGGGCGCCGTGGACGGCTGGTGCGCGCTGACCGGACGGTTCGGCCGGATACCGTTTTCGAAGGTCGTGGCGCCGGCCATCGAGCGCGCGGAGCGGGGGTTTCCCGTCTCCCCGCGGACCGCGCAGTCGTGGGCGCGAGCCGCCGGACGGTGGGGGGGCTTCCCGGCCTTCTCGCAGACCTTTCTGCCTGGCGGACGGGCGCCGTGCGCGGGCGAGCGCGTCCGGTTTCCCGACCATGCGCAGACGCTCCACGAGATCGCCGAGACGCGCGGCGAGTCGTTCTACCGCGGCCGTCTGGCGTCGCGGATCGCCTCGTGTGCACGCGCGGACAGCGCGGCCATGACCGAGGCGGATCTGGGGGCACACCGCGGCGCGTGGGTGGCGCCGATGCAGATCGATGTCGGACCGTGCACGGTCCACGAACTGCCCCCGAACGGGCAGGGAATTGCCGCGCTCCTGGCGCTGGGACTCCTTCGTGCGCTCCCCGGCCCGGATCCCGCGGACTGCGATCCGGATGCGCCGCAGTCGCTGCACCGGCAGATCGAGGCCATGAAGCTCGCGTTCCTGCATGTCTACCGGGAGGTCGCGGACCCGCGCCGGATGACCGGGGATCCGGCACGGCTGCTGGAGCCGGGGTTCCTGGCAGAGGAGGCGGCCCGGCTGCGCGATGACGAAGCGCAGGACTTCGGCTGGCGCGGCCCCGCGTACGGCGGTACCGTGCTGGTGGTCGCCGCCGATGCGTCGGGGATGATGGTCTCGCTCATCCAGTCAAACTACACCGGCTTCGGCTCCGGCATCGTCATTCCGGGCACAGGCATCGCCATGCAGAACCGCGGGGCCTGTTTCACCACCGAGCGCGGTCATCCGAACGCGGTCGCACCGGGCGTGCGCCCGTTTCACACGATCATTCCCGCGTTCGTGACGAGGCGCACCGGGTCGGGCGCGGAGCCGGTCATGGCGTTCGGCGTGATGGGCGGACCGATGCAGCCGCAGGGACACGTGCAGGTCCTGCTCCGGACCCTCCACCGCGGCGGGAATCCGCAGGCGGCGCTGGACGCGCCGCGCTGGCAGGTGACGGGTGGGCGGCGCGTGCGCCTGGAGCCGGGGTTCTCCGCCGTCGCCATCGATCACCTGCGACGTCTCGGGCACGAGGTGGAGATCGCCGGTGAACGTTCGGTCCAATTCGGCTCCGGACAGGCGGTCATGCAGCTTGCCGATCGCGTGATGGTCGGTGCGAGCGATGGCCGGCTGGACGGACAGGCGGGATGTCCATGACAGGTGCATCGACGACCAGCGGCGCCGGCCGCGCCCTGCGCGCCCCGGCGATCTTCGGGATCGGGCGGAACTACGCGGACCACGCTGCGGAAATGAAGGGCGCGGTTCCCGAGCGACCACTCGTCTTCATGAAGAACCCGGCCAGCATCATTGCCGACGGCGAGGCGATCGTCATACCTCCGGTGTGCGCGGAGGGGGGTGACCAGGTGGACTACGAGGGGGAACTCGCCGTGATCCTCGCCCGGGATACGCGTGACGTCCCGGTCGACAGGGCGCTCGCGTGCGTGGCCGGGTATGCCTGCGCGAATGACGTGAGCGCGCGCTGGTGGCAGCGCGAGGGGTCGGGCGGCCAGTTCGTGCGGGGGAAGTCGTTCGACACGTTCTGTCCGATCTCCGCGATGGTTCCCGCCGGGCGGGTGGGAGATCCGTCCGGACTGCGCCTCTGCACGCGGCTGAACGGAGAGGTCGTTCAGCAGTCGCACACGGGCATGATGCTGTTCTCCGTGGCACAGCTCGTCGCGGAGCTGAGCCGGGGCATGACGCTCCTGGCCGGGACCGTCGTGCTCACGGGAACGCCGGCCGGCGTCGGTGCGGCGCGGACGCCGCCGAGATTCCTCCGCAGCGGGGACATCGTGGAGGTCGAGATCGAGCGCGTCGGCAGGCTCGTGAATCCTGTCCGCGCAGCGGCGCGGTAGACTGGCGGCGTCATGCTGAGCTGGCAGGTGCTGACCGACTTCGGGGTGATCCTCCCGGATCGACCGGGTGAACTGGGCCGGTTCGGGGCACGGCTGCGCGCCGCGGACATCAACCTCATCGGTCTCTGGGGGAGCGGAAGCGGGCACGACGGCGCGCACTTCCAGTGCATCCCGGACAACCCGGACCAGTTCCGGAACTTCGCGCAGTCGATCGACCTGCGCGTGCAGGAAGGCAGCACCTTCCTGCTCTCAGGTGCCGACCATCCGGGCGTGCTTGTAGAGATCCTGGAGCGCATCGCGGCGCGGTCGATCAACCTGCGGCGGATCCACTCCGTCTCGATCGACGGCCGCTTCGGATGCTTCGTCTGGGCCGACGCCGCCGACTGGCGGACGCTGACGGACCTGCTGGGCTGAGACCGCTGTGACCAGCGCTCCGGACGCGCTCAGCCGAGGCCGTGCCGGCGACGCCGCCGGGCGCCGGCGCCTGCCAGCAGCGGGAGCAGGAGGGCGCCGACCGCTGGTGCGGGCACGGCGATGACCGTGATCTCGTCGAATCCGACGGTGTCGCTGGCGATGAGTTCGACGCGGATCGCCATGAACGGCACGGCGCGGTAGATGCCGTGGAATTCGGCGAACCATGCGCCCGCGCCGGGCACGAACACGTGCTCCACGCCGCCCTGTTCGTCGATGAGCTGGACGTTGAATCCACCGAGTCCGCCGAGGTCCTGGAAGCCGGTCAGGTCGAAGCCGAACGTGTTGAGCAGCACCGGGGCGCCCGCCGGCGTCTCACCGAACGAGAACGTCACGACCGTGCTTCCGGTCGAGTACCCGACGCGCAGATGCCTGACCCCGCCGGGGGTCGTGTTGTAGCTCATCGCGGTCGTGTCCGTGACGTCCAGCAGCCAGCCCGGGTTGGAGGACTCGACGAGAAGTCCGGATCCGGAGAAGAACGCGGGTGAGCCGACGACGCCGGGCGCGGCGGACTCGAAGTCCTCGTGCGTGACGACGGAACCGAGTGCCTGGAATGCCTCGCGGTCGGTGAACAGGACGACGTCCGCGCTCGCGGGCGCGGCGATGCACGCGGCGAGCAGCGCCGCGGTGCCAGGCAGGCGGCGCGTCGGCCGCCCGGATCGAATCGGTGTCATCGCTACTCTCTCTTCTCTTCTCTGCGTCGAATCGATGCGATGTCCGGCGCGCCACCCGGCGCGCCACCCGGCCCGCGATTCCGGCGCCGCACGCAGAGCGCGCGGCGACCACCGCTCGATGGCCGGCACCGGCATGCATCCTGCCCGCGGCCGACCCGGGTCCGGCCGCGGCCGGCTTCATGCCGGCAGTCTGAATGTCGCAGAGTTCTCTCTTCTCGTGCGACCCGTTGCGCGATGTCGGCCGGGTCCAGGGCAGGCGCGCGGCCCGACATCCCTGCACACCGACGGACACCTGCCAAGGTACTCCGCGCGGGTCCGGGAGGCAAGAGTCCGTCCGTGAATTCCCCGGTCGACCCGGGGGCGGCGGCTCACGGACTCGCTGGATTGCCGGAGAGGAAGCTCTCCAGCCGCTTCTTGCGAACCGGGTGCTGCAGCTTGCGGATCGCCTTCGACTCCACCTGCCGGACGCGTTCCCGGGTGACCTTGAAGATCCGGCCGACCTCTTCCAGCGTGTACGTGTAGCCGTCTCCCACGCCGTAGCGGAGCTTCAGGATCTCGCGCTCGCGGTAGGTCAGCGTCTTGAGGACGTCGTTGATGCGCTGCCGGAGCATCTCGCTGGAGGCGGACTCCGACGGTGCCTCCTGCCGCTCGTCCTCGATGAAGTCGCCGAACTGCGAATCCTCCGACTCGCCGACCGGGCGATCGAGGCTGATCGGATGGCGCGAGATCTTCATGACGCGCCGGGTCTCGTCCAGCGTCATCCGCGCGGCCTCGGCGATCTCCTCGATCGTCGGTTCGCGCCCGTGCTCCTGGAGCAGGTTCTTCTGGATGGTCCGGAGCTTGCTCATCGTCTCGATCATGTGGACCGGGACGCGGATCGTCCTGGCGTGATCGGCGATCGCGCGGGTGATCGCCTGCCGGATCCACCACGTCGCGTAGGTCGAGAACTTGTAGCCGCGCTTGTATTCGTACTTGTCGACCGCGCGCATGAGGCCGGTGTTCCCCTCCTGGATGATGTCGAGGAACGGGAGCCCGCGATTGCGGTACTTCTTCGCGATCGAGACCACCAGGCGCAGGTTGCCTCCGGAGAGGTCGCGCTTGGCCTTCTCGTACTCGTCGAACACGGTGCGGATCACGTGCAGCCGGCGATCGAGCGACTCCGGTGACTCGCCGACCAGGCTCTCCATGCCGTCCAGCTCGTCGCGCATGACGAGGACATCCTCGAAGTCATACCGGCCGGGGTTGCGTTCGGCCTTCTCGAGGCTCGTCTGGAGCTCCCGGACCTTCTTGTTGATCGCCTGGAGCTTCCGCATGAGCGGCTGGATCCGCGCGGTGCGCAGACAGCACTCCTCGAGGAGCGTGCCGATCTTGCGCCGCCGGCGCGCGATTTCCTGCGCGAGCTCCTGGGCACGGGTTCCCGTCGCCTCGCCGCGGCGGATCGACTCCCAGTGCATGCGGTTCTGTTCGAGCAGCCTGCGGACGGTGGCCAGGTTGTAGGGGATCCGTGCGGCGACCTTGTCCTTCGCGTTCTCCTCCGCCGTCGAGATGCGCATCGTGCGGTCGAACGGGAGATTGCCGTCGTGAACCTGCTGCAGCGTTTCGACCGCCTGCTGGGCGGCATAGTCCGATTCCAGCACGCGACGGCGGAAGATCATCCGAGTGGTCTCGATCTTCTTCGCGAGACGGATCTCCTCCTCGCGGGTGAGCAGTGGAATCGTGCCCATCTGCGTCAGGTACATGCGGATCGGGTCGTCGATCCGCTTGGACCCACCCTCGGCGATCGCCTCCTCGATCACCGCCTGCGCGTCGGCGTCGTCCAGGATCTCCGTGCCGTCCTCGTCCGTCTTCCGCTCGTCATCGTCGTCATCGAGTCCGACAATCGTCTCGTCGATCGGTCCGTCGATCTCGCCCTCCTCCAGGTCGGGATCCATCGGAATGCGCATGCCGCGATCCGCGCGCCGCGGGTCGTCCCGCTTGAACTTCAGGTTCGTCTGGAGCGGGGCGGCGAACATGGTGAGCCGATTCCGGGTCACCGACTCGTGGTTCACGAACTCGATGCCGAGCGCGTCGAGCAGGACCAGCAATTCGTGCATCTGTTCCGAGTCGACCATCTCGTCCGGGACGCAGGTATTGATCTCCTCGTAGGCGATCCAGCCACGGGAGATGCTCGCCTCGACGAGCGAACGAAGGGGTGGATGCAGCTCGGCAACTGTGATGGTCACGGATTGCGGCTCCGAGGAGGAGGAGGAGGAGGAGGAGGAGGAGGGTCGGAGGAGGCGGGACTGTCTCGGCAAGGCGGAGAGCGTAGGCCTGGAACGGGAAGTCGTCCGTTCACCGGCACAAGGGAGATCAGGGCGGACCCGACCGGCGCCGCCGCGCGATCGCGGCAGGAACGGCGCCGGCCTCGGCCCGGGATCGGAGCAGTTCGACGAGCCCCGCCATCGCGGCGGAGGAGCCGGCCTCGGTCGCGCGGAGCGCGATCTCCCGCTCGGCAAGACGGCGCTGGCCGTCCAGCCGGTCGAGATCCGAGAGGGCACGGCCCAGCCGGGCCCTGATCGCGTGGCTGTCGCCCGGATCGATCGCGCGCGACGTCTCGATCAGGAGGCGCAGGGCTTCCCCGCGGACGGAGTCGGGCAGGAGGTCGATGATCGCGTGCGTGGACAGGACGTCGCTCCCGCCCAGCGCCGCGACGATGCGGCGGGAGACGGGGTCGGCCCAGGTCCGTGCCAGCCGTTCGCGGGAAACCTCCGGCGCGGCGGATCCGGTCCGCGCGAGCAGGGCAGGTTCCGCGAGAAGGCAGGCTGCGACGGCACGCTCGGCCAGCACGAGCGCCCGTCCGGCGGGGCCGGCATCGACGGGCGCGTCCTCGGGCTGCGGGTCTGCGCTGGACGCGCCGGCACCGGGCGCGCCGGCGTCTGCCACGGCGTCGTGCCCGACGGGCTCCGGCAGCACCCGGCGCCCGGAACGCGCACGGGTCCGCGCGGCGAACGCCGTCTCCACGGCACCGGCAGGCAGCCGGACGAGCGCCGCGACGCGCGAGAGCAGCAGCGCACGACGGAGCGGATCCGCATCGCCGATTCCGAGGCGAACCAGTTCGTCCAGCAGGCTCTCGAGAACCCGCTGCCGCGCCGCCATGCCGTCCGCCGTGGCGAGGCGCTCCCGGAAGCGATCGAAGACCCAGTCCAGCGCATCGACGGACGCGTCGACGCGTGCAAGGAAGATTTCCCGCCCGTCCGTGGCCCGCAGCAGGTCGTCCGGGTCCATGCCGTCCGGCAGTACGCAGATCCGCACGTCGATGGGCTCGGCGATGAGTGTCTCGATGGCGCGATCCGCGGCCTTCCGGCCGGCCTCGTCCCCGTCGAACAGCAGGACGACCTCGCTGGCGATCCGGCGGAGCACCATCGCGTGTTCGCGGGTCAGTGCGGTCCCGAGCGTCGCGACGACGTTCTCCACGCCGGCCTGGTGACAGGCGATCACGTCCGTGTATCCCTCGGCCACGATTGCGCGGCCGCTGCGGATGATGGCCTGCTTCGCGAGGTGAAGCGCGTAGAGCGTCTTCGACTTGGAGAAGAGCGCGTTCTCCGGACTGTTGAGATACTTCGGCATCTCGTCCTCCCCGAGCGCGCGGCCGCCGAACGCGATGGGCGTTCCCAGCTCATTCGCGATCGGGAAGATCAGGCGGTTGCGGAAGGTGTCGTACGTCCGCCCATCGCGGTCCCGCAGCAGTCCGGCACGGATGGCCGCGGCGACGGCGGTTGCTCTGGGACGGAGGATGGCATGCAGGTTGTCGTGTCCCGGCGGTGCCGCGCCGAGCGAGAAGCGCGAGACGCACTCGGACGAGAACCCGCGCCGGGCGATCTCATTCCGCGCGGCTGCACCGAGCTGCCCGTCGGACAGCCATCGCTGGAACTGCGTCAGCGCCACGCGGTTGATGCGTCCCACCGAGTCCCGGGCCTCGACTTCGTCCGCGGCTGCACCGGATCCCGGTCCGCTGCGCCGCTGCGTCAATTCGATGCCGGCGCGCTGCGCGAGCGCCCGCAGGGCCTCGCCGAAGGTCATGCGGTGGAACTGCATCATGAAGGTGAAGCAGTCACCCGCAGCGCCGCAGGCGAAGCACTTGTAGAAACCGGCGCCCTTGTGCGTGACGACGGAGAATGACGGCTTCCGGTCCTGGTGAAACGGGCAGAGTCCCAGGTGCTCCCGTCCGGCCGGGCGCAGGACGATGTGCTCCCCGATGAGCCGGACCAGGTCCGTCGCATCGCGCACGCGGTCACGTTCGGAAGTTGCGAAGGTATCACCCGTCATCCGGAATGGCGCTTCCCTGCTGCGCGCCGGGCAGGACTGACCGCGCACCATCCGGCGCCCGGGAACGATCCGTATTCCCGCGTCCCCCCGTCTCTGGTTGCCACGGATTCCACCACCACGTGCCTTCCGTTCGGGGCGATCCGCCCGACGCCCTCTGTCCTCATGTCCGACTCCCTGATTCCGCGCCGGGCCCCCGGAAGTTGCGGACCCGGAGACGACAGCCGGAGCGGACGTGCCACGCCGCGAGCGCGGGTCCGACTGCCGCGGCGGCTCAGTGCCGGCCGGCATCCAGGTCCCGTTCCGTGCCCGGCGCGACCGCCGCGAGGCGACTGTGTTCTGAGTCCGAAAACGAGCGTGGCCGCGTGTTCGTTCGGAGGCGTCTCGCTGTCAGGAGAGGATCGCCCTGCGGTGTCGGCCGACGTCAGAGTCGCAATAGTTGTGCCAAAACGATCGACCGTCAAATCCGGCGCGTTCAAAATGCACGGCGAACCGGATGAAATCATGGAGGCGGTCTGCAGATCCATCCGGAGACGGGGGTCGGAACGGGATGCGGTGCCTGTTCGCCGTCCGGCGGCGCCGCTTCGGCGCGTTCTCATCACCGGGATATCGGACCGCGCCGGATCCGCATCGACCGGATGCGCCGGCGGGCCGGCGATCATGGCATGATCTGTGCGCTGCCGGCGCCGGCGGACCGCAGGGGTCGCGGACGGCGCGAACGCCGCTTACGCGGTCCGGCCGCCGTGTTCCGCGTTCCGCGTGTACGCGTACTTGCGCCGAAGGGGCTTGACCACCAGGCCGGACTTGATCGCGCGGGTCGATGCCTTGATCCGGCGCACCTTGCCGTCGACGACCGCCGTGACGTCCTGCAGGTTCGGGCGGAACCGGCGCTTGGCGATGGACGTCATCTTGAGGCCGATGCCGCCAAGGTACTTCGGTCGTCCGCGGTAGCGGAGGCGATTGCCGCGGGTGGTCCGGGCGCCGGTAAAGTGGCATACGCGGGGCATGAGACATCCTTCCGGCCAGAAGTGGCGCGAGCCGCGCAGTATACCGATCGGGGCCGTGGTCGCAACCCGGCGGGGCAGGGCACGTCGGGCGGGAGGGGGCTGCCAGGTGACCGGCCGCCGGGGCGCGCGCTGCCGGCGGGCGCCGGGGCATCGTCGGGGCCGCCGGGGCATCGCCGGGGCGGGGTCTTCCTCCGGGTCCCCTCTCAGGCGGTCCGGGTCTGCTGCCGTCCAAGCTGCCGGAGCGGCGTGCGGTCGATGATGTCCCGGGCGGTCACTTCGTAGACGGTCTCCGGGCTGCCGGGCCGGTTGAGTTCCGGCAGCTCGTACATGAGATCCAGCATGAAGTCGTCCAGGACCGCGCGAAGCGCCCGCGCGCCGGTCTCCCGTCGCAGCGCCGCGTCGGCGATTTCGTTCAGCGCATCCCGCGTGAACTCCAGCTTCGCGTTCTCCAGGCTGAAGAGGTGCTGGTACTGCCGGATCACCGCGTTGCGCGGCTCGGTGAGGATCTGCACCATCGCTTCGCGGCCGAGCGGCATGAGCGGCGTGATGATCGGGAGCCTGCCGACGAGTTCCGGGATGAGGCCGAACTGGAGGACGTCATCGGTCGTCACCTGGGCGAGCAGCCGGCTCTGCCGTTCGACATCCTCATGCGCGGCCGACTGGTCCAGCGAGAAGCCGATCCGCGCCCGCCCGAGCCGCTTCTGGACGATGTCCTCGATCCCGACGAACGAGCCGCCGCAGATGAACAGGATGTGCGTCGTGTCCATCTGGATGTACTGCTGCTCGGGATGCTTCCGTCCGCCCTGCGGCGGCACGTTCGCGACGGTCCCTTCCAGCATTTTCAGCAGCGACTGCTGCACGCCTTCGCCGGAGACGTCCCGGGTGATCGAGACGTTGTGGCTCGTCTTCCCGATCTTGTCGATCTCATCGATGTAGATGATTCCGCGCTGCGCCGCCTCGAGGTCGTAGTCGGCGGCCTGAAGCAGTTTGAGCAGCAGGTTCTCCACGTCTTCGCCGACATAGCCGGCCTCGGTGAGGGTGGTCGCGTCACCGATCGCGAACGGGACATTGAGAATGCGCGCCAGGGTCCGCGCCAGCAGTGTCTTGCCGGTGCCCGTCGGTCCGATCAGCAGGACGTTCGACTTCTCCAGTTCCACCGGGGCGTCCTGGTTGTCCGCCTGCGTCAGCCGCTTGTAGTGGTTGTGCACCGCGACCGCGAGCGCCTTCTTGGCGAGATCCTGGCCGATCACGTACTGGTCGAGGAATTCCTTGATCTGCCGCGGCGCCGGGATGGTCGAGAAGAGCGCGCGGGCACTGCCGACCTTGCGGCGCTCCTGCCGGAAGATGTTCTGGCAGAGATCGGTGCAGTTGGAGCAGATGTAGATGTCGTTGGGGCCTTCGACCATCGGCCCCACTTCGCGCGACGTCTTGCCGCAGAAGGAACAGGTCGTGACGCGGCGGCCGCGGAACCCGCCGCCGCCGCCCGACCCGCCACCGGATCCGCCACCGGATCCGCCGCCCGGACCGCCGCCCGATCCGCCGCTGAATCCGCCGTCGGAGAAGCCGCCCGATCCGCCCTCGCCGCCTTCCTTCGAACCGCGACTCCGCTCCGCGGCCGGCGTGGCCTGCGAGGTCTCGGTGGCGCGGTCGGAATGAGGACGACGGGACGGGATTGACATGCTTCCCTCGCTGGATTCGATGGACCTGGAAACGACTTCGGCGGCGGTGGCGGAATCGGCCTCAGTGTATCGGGCAGGACCCGGAGTGTCTGTACAAAGGGCCCGCGCGCGAATGCGCCTGGTGGCGCATCCGGGGCCTTCCCGCCGCACCGGATCCGGTGGGGAGATGTTTCCGGTCCGCCCCGCTGTCAGCGCCTGGCGCGGTCGATGATCCGCGATCGCATCGTCTCGAACTCCGCGTCCGAAATCTCGCCCGCCTCGTGCATCGTGCGGATGTCGTCCAGCGTGAAGCCGCTGGAGAGACCGGGAGCGCGGATGCCGGCCCGGTCTCCCGCGCCGGCGCCGGTGACACGGCGGCGGATGAACAGGATGAGCAGCCCGCCGAGCACGATGCCCGCAACGGCGGCCGCCAGGATCGCGAGGATCCGCCCGATGGGGGGGGACCCCGCCGCGGTGGCACCCACGGTAATCGGAAGCCGGAGGACGCCGGTGACGGGCAGGAGGCGCATGGCGGCGGACGACGTGATGGGCGCGGCGGCACCGTCCGCCCGTCAGGTACCGCTCGTCTTCGAGCCGCCCCGGCCGGACTTCTTCGGCGCGGGGGTCGTCGCGGCGGACCCGCCAGCGCCCGCCTCCGCGGCCTTCGCCTCGTTCAGTCGGCGATTCCATTCCTCTGCCGGGATGTCGGTCAGCGTGGCGGAGGCGAGAATCCTGTCGAGGGTCTTGTGATCCCGCACCTGCAGAGCAACCTGCTGGATGGCACCGGACTGGGCGAGTTCCTGCCGCAGTTTCTCCGGGCGCTCGCCGCGCTGCATGGCGAGCGCCGCGATCCGGCCGTTGATCTCGTTCTGCGTGACGGAGATGTCCAGCTTCTTCGCCAGTCGATGCAGAATCATCGACATCTTCAGACGCTGCCGGGCCGCCGTCTGGGCCGAGGATCGAAGCTCAGCCAGGCGATGCTCGATGGCATCGTTGTCCAGTTCGCCCTTGTACAGCATGTCGAGCCGCGACTGCTCCAGCAGTCGCGAGGCCTGCGATTCGCTCATGCGCTCCGGAAGCGGGAAGTCGACCGCGCCGGAGAGGTGCCGGGCGACCTGTTCCCGCATCGCCTGCCGCTGTTCGCCCTCCACGCGCTGTTCGAGGGCATAGCGGACCTGCTCGCGAAGCATCGCCTCGCCCTCCAGCCCGTATCGCTCGATGACCTCGTCCACGGTGGCGGGGATGAGCCGCTGTCCCTCGCGGAGCTGGATCTCGACATGGAGCGTCTTCCCGCGGATGCGTTCGACCTCGTGCATGTCGGGGCCGGTCATCTCGAGGGTCAGCGTGTCGCCGAGCCCCAGCGCGGCCAGGCGGGAGGCCAGATCCTCCACCACGATGCCGAGGAGCTGTCCGCGTCCGCCGTCCTCGGCCTGCGGGATCATGACGTCGATGCGGTCGTGCCGGAAGAACGGCTCGGTTTCTCCCTCGATCGTGACGGTCCCGGGCCCGAGGAATCGATCGCCCGGCTGGAAGCCGTCGCTGATCTCCTCCACGCGCCCGAGCATGTGCTTCTGACGCGTGATCTCGGCCTCGATCATCTCGTCGGTGACCACGAGGACCGGGCGGTCGATGGCGAGGCCCTCCGTCGCCGGCAGTTCGAAGTCGGGCACGACCTCGATGTCGAGCGAGAACACGAGCGGGCGGTCACTGCTGAGTTCCAGGTCGTCCGGTTTCTCATTGAGCTGCGGATCGCCGACCGGCTCCAGCCCGTGGCGCTGGACCGTGGTGCTGAACGCTTCTGAGATGATCTGGTTCCGGGTCTCCTGCCGGACCGAGGCGCCGAACCGCCGCTCCAGCAGTGCCCGCGGCGCCTTGCCCTTCCGGAAGCCGGGAATGGCGGCCGTCCCCGCGAGGACACCCATCGAGTCATCGAGTTTCTCGCGGATGACATCGGCGGGCACCGTGATGGTGATCCGCTTGAGGGCTGGCCCGGCATCCGTGATGGTCGCCTCGCAGGCGATGCCCTCGGGGGACGCGGACAGATCGGTGGTGGAGGAAGGGATGGCGGTGGCCTCGGCCATGGTGCGGCGTCCGACGGGCGTGGGGTGAGATCGGGACGGTGGAACGCGGCCCGATGCGGCAACGCCACATCCGGGCCGGATCCGGTTGAAGAATCGCGGAGGGTATCAGATGCCCTGCGCCCGGCCAAGCAGGCCGGGCAGCCGGCCGTTCATGGCGCGCGTCCCGCCATGCGGACGGGCCGGGGTCCGGCACCCTTCGGGGCGGGTCTACCCGGCATTCGGATGGACGAAGCCCCGGAAGAGGGTCATCCAGAGAATCCGCAGGTCGAACCCCAGGGACCAGTTGCGGATGTAGAAGAGGTCGTACTGGAGCCGCTTGTCCAGGCTGGTGTCACCGCGCAGCCCGTTGACCTGGGCCCAGCCGGTGATGCCCGCCTTGACGATGTGCCGAGGCATGTACCCGCGACGGTCCTCGCGGAAGGTCTCGATGAGTTCCGGCCGTTCGGGCCGGGGGCCGACCAGTGACATGTCGCCGCGCAGCACGTTGAAGAGCTGCGGAAGTTCATCGAGGCTCGAACTCCGGAGCAGCCGCCCCAGCCGCGTGATCCTGGGATCGTCGCGCCGGGTCCACGCGTCCGTGCCCCGGCCGGCATCGGCATTCGGCGGAGACGCGGGTCGCGGGACCATCGTGCGGAACTTGTACAGCGTGAACGGCTGTCCGCCCATGCTGACACGCTTCTGCCGGAAGAGCACCGGGCCGGGCCCCGAGAGCCGGGTGAGCAGCGCGATGAGCAGCATCGGGAGGGCGAAGACGAGCAGCCCCACGATGCTGCCGGCAATGTCGATGGCGCGCTTCGCGACTGCGCCCCAGCCGCTGAGCGGTGATTCCCGCATGGAAAGAATCGCCAGCCCGTCGAGTTCGTTCACCGCCATGTTGATCAGGAGCAGCCGCGGATCCATGTCCGGGATGATCCGGACATCGACCGGGTAGCGCTCGAGCCTGCGGACGATGACCGGAAGTTCGAGCGCGCTCCGTCCCTGGAGCGCGAGAATCACCCCGGAGACCTCGTGCGCATCCAGGATCCGCTCCAGGTCATCCAGACCGCCGTGCACCGGGAGGCCGCGACACTGCTCGCGCGTGGAGGTGGCGTGGTGCGAGATGAAGTACGCCGGCCGGATACCGGTCCAGCCGTGCCGCGTGAAGGCGTCGAAGGCGCGCTGTCCCATGCGCCCCGTCCCGACGATCGCGACATGGCGCAGGTTCCAGCCGCGCCGCCGAAGGCCGCCCAGCGAGAGTCGGAATCCGGCGCGCCAGGCCGTCAGCATCGTCGCCGCCGTGCCGGCGAACACCATGTACTGGAGGCGACTGAAGTCGCGCCCGTCGAAGAGGGGCTTCGAGAAGAACTGGATGAACGCGAAGGAGAGAAACGTCGCGATGACGACGCCGCGGGCAAGCAGGAACGCCTCGCCGATGAACGGCCGGTCGCGGCGGACGCGGTAGAGTCCGAGCCAGTGCAGCGTGAAGAGCACGAAAGGCACCAGGACGAGCAGGGGGAGTGCGTGGGTGGCGTAGGGCGCGGGCTCCTCGACGCGCGTGGCGGGAAAGAACCTCGGAAGCACATCGAAGCGGATGCGCCATGCGGCGACCACCGCGCCGGCGACGACCGTGGTATCCAGTGCGATCAGGACGCTGCGGAAGAACCGGTGCTGTTCACGAAGCACGGATCGACTCCCATGGTTCGCCCTGCCGCGCTGCCGGTTCGACGGCGCGGAGCGCTTCTGCATGCCGGCGGACGGCCGGGTCGCGGCCGTCGGGCACGTCGATCCGGATCTGCGCGTGGAAGTCGCCTGTCCGCCCGTCCTCCGAGACGATGCCCTTGCCGCGAAGTCGCAGGCGGCGACCGGATGCCGTGCCCGGCGGCACCCGCAGCTCGGCCTCACCGCGAAGCAGCGGGACACGGACGGTGGTCCCGAGGATGGCCTCGGACACCGAGACGGGCAACTCCAGCACGACATCCAGTCCCTCCCGCCGGAACCAGGGATGCGGCTCGATCTCGATGCTGAGGACGAGGTCGCCGAACGCGGCGGCGCGCGACGCCTTCGGCCCGGTGGCGCCGGGGCCCATCGCGGAGGCGGGGATCCGGAGCCGTGCGTTCGTTTCGACGCCCGCGGGAATCCGGACATCGATCGTCCGCGTCTGCCCGTGGATGGTGGTGCGGACCTGCTGGGTTCCGCCGAGCGCCGCCGTCAGGAAGGGAATGCTGATCGTCCGCTCCGTCGGCGCGGCGGCTGAGGTGACCGGTCCCTGTCGCCGGGCCGCGTCGCGGTGGAACGGGCTCTCGCGGCCGAAGAGTTCCTCGAAGATCGCCCCCATGTCGGCTGCGTCCGCCCCGGCGAACGGATCGCCGCCGCGCGGGTGCGGGCCGCGCGCCGTCCATCCGGATGCGCCGGTCCACCCCGGCCCGGTGCCCTGGCGCCCCGCACCGGCGGGACCGGTCGGTCCGCCGGCATGCCCGAACTGGTCATAGCGGGTCCGGCGCTCCGGATCCGAGAGCGTCTCGTACGCCTCCGTCACGCGCGCAAACCGCTCTGCGGCGTCCGGTGACTTGTTGACATCCGGGTGGAGTTCCCGCGCGAGGCGCCGGAACGCGCGCCGGATCTCATCATCGGACGCGGTGCGGGGAACACCGAGGATCGCGTAGAAATCGCTGGACGCAGCCATGCGGAGCCGGATCGTGCCACGCGCCACGCCGTGTGCATCGCACGGGTCCAGCCCTTGTCTGCGGCGGTCCGGTGGTCCGGACCCGCGGCCGGCTCGGGCGCGACCGCAGAGTATACAGGTGGCCTGCGCGCTCCGCGGATCTCCGGGTCAGTCGGAATCGTGTGGTCCGCCCGGGGCGGCCGCGGGCCGCCAGTCTTCCGCCGGCCGGTCCACGGGCGGCGCCGGGGCCCGGTGCAGCAGGCCGTCGGCGTCCTGCCCGGGCACCTCCTCGCGCGACAGGATGGCGACTTCCTCGATGCGCCGGACGAAGCGCAGCACGATCCGCCCGTCGGGAAGTTCCTCCGTCTCCAGCAGCAGCGGCTGCAGTTCGCCCATCACCCACGGTGAGCGGAGGTACGCGGCGAGATGATCCGTCCGGACCGCCCGCGGCGTGTCCTCGCCGGCGGCGGGCCGGGAGCCGGTTCCACCGGTGACGGGGAGGCCGCGCACCGACGCGGTCACCAGTGCGAAGACCGCGACCGGCCATCCGAGCCAGGCGGCGGCGCGCAGCAGGGATCGCCGCGGCGCGGACGCCTCCCGCCGGACCGCCGGCGTCTCCGGCAGAACCTCGGCGAGCGAGCGCGCCAGCGCATTGGATTCGTGCAGCCGCGCGAGCAGAAGATGCCAGAGCCGCGGTTCACGGCCGGCGCCTTCGACGAATTCGATCAGTTCGTCGGCCGCGCATTCACCGTCGATGATCCTCGAGATCCGCCGCTCCTCCATCGCCTGGTCGCGTCCCGGGTCCGACCGCTCCGGCGCCGCCGCGCGGGACGTCGACCGCAGAGCCCCGCCGGCCTCGGATGGCGCGCCGCCTGACTGGACGTGCGTGCGCGGCGATCGGTCGTATGAGGCCGGCGTTCCGGCATCCGGCTGAGCCTGTTCCGAGTGGTTGTTCATCATCGTCGATCCCCTCGCGCCACGGGTGCCTGTCCTTCGTCGTCTGTGCCTCCCGGAACCGCGGGCAGTGCGCGTCGCGCGGCCGTGCCGCCTGGTGCACCGTTGTCCGGTGCCCCTGGAGACTCCGGTGTGCCGGGCGCCCGGGATGCGCGGCCACGGGCCGCGTGGTCCGCGACGCCGTCGTTCAGTACCGCGGATCCGACCGATCGATCGATCAGTCCGAGCGCCTCGCCCAGTTCGCTGCGGAGCATCCGCCGCGCGCGGGCCAGCCGGGTCTCGACCGTCGTGACCGGCAGGTCCAGGAGTTCACCGATCTGCTGGTAACTCAGCGAACGGAGCGACCGGAGCAGGAGCGGCTCGCGGTACTCGGGCGGCAGCGAAAGCGCCTGCTCCAGGAGCGTCCGCGCGGCATCCGACCCGCCGACGCTCTGTTCGGCCGAGGGCTCGGCCGAGAGCGGGACGTTCAGTGCGCCGCGCCCCTCGCCGTTGCCCGATTCGTCGATCGTCGAGACGGTCCGGTGGCCCCGCGCGAATCCCCGGCACACGTTCAGGATGATCTGCCGCAGCCACGGTCGGAGCGATTCGGGGTCGCGGAGCGTGTCGATCCGACTGACGAAGCGGACCGCCACCTCCTGGAGCAGGTCCTCGATCTCTGCCGCCCGAGGTCGATGCGCGAGGATGACGGCCATTGCCCAGCGCTGATGACCGGCCCACAGCCGGTCGATGGCGCCTCGGTCGCCGGTGCGGGCGTCCTCGATCAGGCGTCGGCTCTGCGCGGCAGCATCGTGCATCGGGAACAGGGATGGCCTCCGGGCCGTGGACCGTCGGAATCGTCGGTCCGCACCGCGCCTGCGCCGCGCGACCGGACGCCGGTCCGGCTCCGGAGGCCGGTGCGTCCGGCTACCCTTCGCCGCCGCGGCGGGCGAGGTTGCTCCCGTCCGCCCTGCAGCATGCCGCACGACGCGCATCAACATCCGCAGCATCACCGGCCACGGCCCGATGCGAACGCCATGAGCCTCGGGGATCACCTCGATGAACTCCGGCGCCGCCTGCTGCTTGCACTCGCGGCACCGCTCCCCCTGTTCATCGGGCTGTTCTTCGCCAGCGACCTGCTCGTGCGGCTGCTTGTCGGCCCGATCCATCGCGTGCAGGCGATGCACGGCCTGCCCAGCGACGTGCAGGTCCTCGGACCGACCGAGCTGCTCCTCGTCAAGATCAAGCTGAGCTTCATCGCGGCGCTGGTGCTCTCGACGCCGTGGATCCTCTACCAGGCATGGCGGTTCGTCGCGCCCGGCCTCTACATGGAGGAACGCCGGTTCGTCCGGCTCCTCATCCCGGGCAGCGCGGTGCTGACCACGGCGGGCGTCCTCCTGCTGTACTTCGTCATGCTGCCGCTCATGCTGCATGTCCTGGTGCTGATCGGGACCGGGCTCGAACTGCCGGTCCCGGAACCGTCCGGGCGGGAGGCGGAGACCCGGGCGCGTGCCATGCGGATCGTCGAGGCGGCACCCGGGATCCCGCTCCGCGCCTCAGCGCCGGACCCGCTGGAGCCGGGCATGGCCTGGCTGCGCGTGCCGGACCTGGTGCTCGAGGTGGCGCTGGAGCCTGACGATCCCGCGGCGTCGCCGACGATCGTCCGCGTCGATCGCCTCCCGCCCGGCCGCATCGAGCAGACGTACCGGCTCGCCACGGTGATCGATTTCGTGCTCCTGCTCCTGCTGGGGATCGTGATCGCATTCCAGATGCCGCTGGTCATCCTGCTGCTCGGCTGGATCGGGCTGGTGCCAACGGAGTTCCTCCGAGCGAACCGGCGGTACGCGCTCATCATCTGCGCAGTGATCGCCGCGGTCGTGACCCCTGCGGACATCGTGTCGATGCTGCTCATGCTGGTGCCCCTGTACGGGTTGTACGAACTGGGGATCCTGCTTCTCCGGCTGGCGCCGGCCGACCGGGTGCGCAGCGGAACGGTCCTGCGCGCGGCGCGGGGGGGGGCGGCGTCGTCCGGAAACGTTCCGGCGCCGCGCGCGACCACGGCGTCCACGGGGCGTGACGCCGTGCGCCCCGGCGCGGCGCCGCGCCGCGCTGACGCGGTGCCGGAGACCGCGCAGAGTGAACAGTCGATCCAGCCGGTTGCCGGCCGCGGCACCGTGCCGCGATCGACCGCCGGGCGCGATCAAGGGCCGTCCGGATCCGCCGATATCGGAGCGGGCCCGTGACGCTCCGGCGCTGGGGCCGCTCCCGCGCCGTGGCGCGGCGTCCCGGTCGATGGAGGAGAGTCGTCCGCATGGCAAACCTGCGAGCCGCCAGGACTACCGGCGACAGGGTCGAACCGTTTGACCTCCTGATGATGGAGCGTGCCATTGCACTGGCGCAGCAGGCGACGCTCCTGGGCGAAGTCCCGGTCGGCGCGGTCGTCTTCCGCGGACGGGACATCGTGGCCGAGGGCTTCAACCGCAGGGAGTCCACGAAGGATCCGACCGCGCACGCGGAAATGGTCGCCATCGCGGAGGCGGGCCGACGTCTTTCGGAGTGGCGACTGAATGACTGCACGCTCGTCGTCACGCTGGAGCCGTGTCCGATGTGCGCCGGTGCCCTGGTGAACGCGCGGATCGGTCGCGTGATCTACGGGGCCCGCGATCCGAAGGCGGGCGCGTGTGAGTCGCTCTATCGAATTCCCACCGATGAACGGCTGAACCATCGCGTCGAGATGATCGGCGGGGTGATGGCCGATGCGTGCGGCCGGCTGCTCACGGACTTCTTCCGTCACCGTCGCCGCGAGCGCCGCAGCGGAAGCCACGGTCTCTGCGCGTGAGCAGCGACGGACCCCGCGGGACCGTGCCCCGCGCGCGAGGGCGGCGGCCGCGGCCGCGGAGCCGCCTCCGGCCGGGGCGTGGGCGCCCCGTCCCCGGCACCATCGCGTGACAATGGAGGCATGCAGCCTCCCCGTCTCGTCTGTTTCGACCTCGGCGGTGTCCTGGTCCGGATCTGCCGGTCCTGGGCCGAGGGATTCCGTGCCGCGGGCCTCCACGTGCCACCGACGCTCCGGCCGTCCGATCCGCTCTCGACCAGCGGAACCGCCGAGTGGCCGTCGCTCGTCAGGGGATACCAGTCCGGCGCAATCGACTTCGGCGCATTCGTCCGCCGCGCCGCCACACTGCTCGGCGAAGGTGTCCGCGCGGAGGACGTGATCCGCGCCCATCGCGCCTGGATCCGCGGCCCGTTTCCGGGGACGGCCGAGGTCCTGGCCGCGCTCCGGGAGCGCGACATCGGAACGGCGGTGCTGTCGAACACATGTGCGGAACACTGGGTGCAGCTGGAGCGCCTGCCGTTCCGCGCGCATGTGCAGTATGCGCTCGCCTCGTTCCGTGT
Organism: Phycisphaeraceae bacterium; assembly: GCA_019636755.1. Lineage (GTDB taxonomy): Bacteria > Planctomycetota > Phycisphaerae > Phycisphaerales > SM1A02 > JAHBWZ01. The sequence goes on from JAHBWZ010000005.1 coordinate 178,046, forward strand.
CGGAGCCTGCAAGCCCGACCCGGAGGCGTTCGACGCCGTCGAGCGGGCGTGCGGATTCGCGGGGGATGCGATCCTGCTCTTCGATGACCTGGCGGTGAACATCGACGGCGCGCGGGCGCGCGGATGGCGTGCATGCGCCATCGATCCCTCGGGCGATCCTGCGGCACAGATGCAGCGCGCCCTGGTCGCGTGCGGCGCACTCGCATCGACCTGATCGCGCCGATCGCGCTGGCCACGCCGCGGCCGCGGCCGGTGCCCTCATGCCGGCGGCGGTGCGCCGAGCTTCATGAGTTCCGCCAGGACGGCCGTCGCGAAGGCCCCGCGCGGGAGTTCGAACGACACCGTGATCGCCGGGCCGTGCTGATCGAATCCGCCCTCGCAGTCGATTCCGGAGAGCGGGACGAGGAGCGGTCGTCGCGAACCCGCCATGTGGCGACAGTGCAGCACCGCGTCGGGGGAGACGCCGAAGCCGGTGAGCGCCCGTTCCTCGGCCGCCCGGACGGCCCCCTCGGCGCACGTCATGCCGGCGCCCCACATGGGGCCGGAGGGCGTGATCTCACCGCGGGCGATGCGCGGCGGAAGCGATCCCTCGGCGATCAGGGCCTCCGTCACGCGGAAGACGGCGCGACTGTCCCGCTTCCACGCCAGGTCACCGGGCTCGAGCACGTGCAGCCGCCTGCCCGCGAGCCTTTCCTGGAGGACGCGGTTGAACGCGGCGGATGCGAGCGCGGCTGTCCAGAAGGACAGCATCGGCCACCCGGCCGACTGTACGGCCTCGGCCGGGGAACGATCGCGCGCCAGGGCCCGCGCCGCGAGAAGCTCTGCGCGGTCGGAGGGCGTCCATTCCGCGGCCGCATCCGCGAAGCGACCCTGGTCGTACGCGTCCCGCCGCGCGCGCTGGCGCTCGGGGAACGGCGCCCCGCCGGCGCCGAGAAGTTCATCCAGCGCGCCACGCCAGTCGCGCCGCACGATGGCGGCGCCGATCCGATGGTTGTTCAGCCGGTACCCGAACCGCTGCGGGCCGAACGCCGCCGGAACGCCTGATGCCTCGAGCAGGCGGAGACCCCGCATGACCTGCGGTGCCCGGACGGGATCCACCTCCCGGATGCGCACAACGAACCGGTTCCCGCGCAGGTGCCCGCGCCGCAGCTTGTTGCCGTGCCGGTCGGCCCAGAGAACCCGGATGCGGTCATGCGCGAGATCGGGTACCGGACCGCCGCCTCCGGGAAGGTGAATCGAGACGGTCTGCCGCGTGACGGCGTGCTTGTCCTTCATGCCGGCGTACCCGATCGCGGATTCCGGCACGCCGAATGCCCGGCGCAGCACCGCGATCAGTTCGCCGTGGGAGACGCCCGTCTTCTCGATCCGCAGGTAGAGATGCTCTCCTGCGCCGGCGGGCTCGTACTGCGGAATCTCGTCGACCAGGAAGTCCTCCGGCCGGGCCTTGATCCGACCGCCGATGCCGGGCATGTCCAGGAGGTGGCTGCGGCACAGCACGCCGTCCGGATCGACGCCGGATGCGTCATCCACCTCCCCGGAGGCATGCGGGTCGGATTCGAGATCGTGTTCGGCCGCGGTGCTCATCCGGGGTGCGATGGGACGGTCACTTCCACGATCCTTCGTCGTCGTCGGCGCTGCCGGGGAGATCGTCGTCGTCGGCAGGTTCCTCGCCTGCGCCGGGCTGGGTCCGCGCGAGGACATGCTCGGCGACCAGAATCGGGACGTCCTCGGCGATGCCGAGGGCGATGGCGTCCGATGGCCGGGAATCGATCTCCACGGTGCGACCATCCTGCTCGATGATGATCCGCGCGTAGAACGTGCCGCCGCGCAGGTCACTGATGACGATCCGCATCAGGCGACCGCCGAGTTTGGAGACGACGGTCGCCAGGAGATCATGTGTCTGCGGACGTGCGATCTCCTGTCCCTTCAGGCGACGATCGATCGCGAGCGCTTCCGGTCGCCCGATGACGATCGGGAAGGACCGGTCGCCGCCGACTTCCTTCAGTTCGATGATCTGCTCGTCGGCGAGATCCCGGATCAGGATGCGGCGAAGCTCCATGCGGATGCTCATGACACACTCCGGTGGAGGATCATCGTAGCACCTCGTCGACGCGCGGCCGGGCGCCGGTCGAGCGGGTTGACGCATGGCCGTCGCACCCCGAGAGTCTGCGCAGCGCGAGGATGAGCGACTGCGTCCCCAGGCGCCCGCCGCCGGTGCTGCGAACGGCGAGGTAGAGCTGCCTCGCCAGCGAAAGCCCCGGCAGTGCGAGGTTCATGCGGTCCGCCTCGGCCAGCGCGATGCCGAGGTCCTTCAGGAAGTGTTCGACCATGAACCCCGGGCCGAAGTCGCCCTGGATGATGCGCGGACCGAGGTTCAGAACGGACCACGATCCCGCCGCGCCGGCGCCGACCGATTCGATCACCCGCGACGGATCCAGTCCGGCGGCCTCGGCGTAGAGGAGGCCCTCGCAGACGCCGATCATCGTCGCGGCGATCAGGACCTGGTTGACCATCTTGGTGTGCTGCCCCGCGCCGGGTCCACCCTGGTGCACGATGCGCGGACCGAGGTGGCGCAGGAGCGGCTCCGCCCGGGCGAACGCCTCCGGCGCTCCGCCGACCATGATGGAGAGCCGCGCCTCCCGGGCGCCGATGTCGCCGCCGCTGACCGGGGCGTCCAGCGCCAGGGCGCCGCGGGCCGCGGCCGCCTCGGCGATCGAGACGGCCAGGGAGGGACTGCTCGTCGTGAAGTCGATGAGCAGCGTGCCCGGCCCGATCGATGTCAGCGTCCCCGTCGGGCCGAGATGCACGGACGACACGTCGTCCGGCATGCCGACGATGGAGCACACGACGTCGGCGTCTCGTGCCGCCTGCGCGGGTGTCTCTGCCCATCGCGCGCCGGCCTCGAGCAGCGCCTCGGCGCGTCCGGGTGTCCGCGTGAAGACCGTCACCGCGTGGCCGGCGCGCAGCAGGTGTCCCGCCATCGGTGCACCCATGACGCCGGTCCCGATCCAGCCGATCCGCAGCGGCTGTCCTCGCGGCGCTGCGGGCTCAGGCACCGGTCACCTCCGGCTCGGCGGACCACTCGAACCGCGGGATGAGCGCGAAAGTCTCCTGGAAGAGCTCGCTTTTGCGCTCGGCGCCCCAGAGTTCCACCTCGGGACGGTGCTCGGCATCGACGATGAAGCGGGCGGAGCGCCGGCCGGTCGTCACGCGCACGGCGGTCACGTTCCGGCAATGTGCACGATCCAGGCCGTCCGCGATCCGCAGGATCGCCGAGAGCTGCCGGACGAGCATCTGGTCGCGCGGGGCGAGTTCGCGGAACTCCGGGTGCTTGCGCCTCGGCGCGGACCGACGGTGGTAGCGCGCGACGTTCGCGATGATGCGCAGCTCCCGATGCGTGAATCCCGCGAGGTCGCTGTGAAGGATGAGGTGAAGGCTGTGCTTGTGATGCTTCGAGTAGTTGATGTAGTACCCGATGTCATGGAGGATGGCAGCGGTCTGGAGCAGTTCCCGGACGGCAGGATCCGTGGCGAACGGCCACTCGCCGCCACGGGGGAGCGAAGAACCGGCGGAGACCGCCGTGGCGCCGGCCAGCCGGAACGGCTCTGCCAGCTGGTCGTAGATCGAGAGCGCGAGGCCTGTCACATGCTCGCTGTGGTCCCGCTCGTAGCGGCAGCGTTCCGCGAATCGACGGACCTCGGCGATGCGGTCGATGGCGCCGCGACCGGTCCGGCCCGTGCCGGGAAAGAGCTCCTCGGTCATCGCGATCAGCAGCCCGTCCCGGATGCCGCGATCATGTACCTTGAGCGAGTTGATGCGGAGATGGCGCATCACCGACTCCGCGATGACCAGGCCGGGCACGAGAATCTCGCTGCGGTCGAGGCTGATGCCGGGCGTCGCGATCCGTTCCGCGGCGCTCATCGCCGCCAGGTTCTCCAGCGTCCGCCGCAGTTCCGCGCGGATGACGAGGTGTCCGCGGACGCTGCCCGCCAGGTCGTCCGGCTCGCCGCGCCGTGCGGCGAGCAGGTGCACGAGTGCGAGCGTGGTGAACGTGCCGCCGGTACCGATCATCATCGACGGCCGGGTGGACGGACGCGCCAGCGACTCATTCAGCGCGTCCTTGACGATGCGCCGCATGCGATCCAGCCGGCGCTGCGCGGGCGTACCGTCGTCCGGCACCAGTTCCGCGAGACGGACGGCGCCGACGGAGAACGATTCCATCTGCCGGACGATGCCGCCGGTCGCGAGCACGATCTCGGTGCTTCCGCCGCCGATGTCCACGACGGCGACGTCGTCGTCCGCGACATCGAACGCGTGGGATGCGCTGAGCCATGCCAGGTGCGCCTCGGTGTCGCCGTCGATCACCTCGAGGTCGATCCCGGCGCCGTGCCTGACCTGCTCGAGGAATTCCTCGCGGTTCGAGGCCTCGCGGACGGCGCAGGTGGCCACCGCGCGGATCACCGTGGCGCCGTACCCTTCCGCGATGCCGCGCATATGCCGGATCACGCGCACGGAGTCCTGCATCGCCTCCGGGTCCAGACGCGGCTGCGTCGCCGTACCCCGGCCGAGCCGCGTGACGTCCTTCTCGTCATCCAGCAGCCGGTAGCTGCCGTCGGGATGGAGTTCCGCCACGATCAGGCGGATGCTGTTCGAGCCGACGTCGATGGTCGCGACACGCTGCGAGGACGCTGCTGGCGCGGTGTTCCGCGCGGTCGGGTCGGTCCCGGTCGCTGCGTTCCCCGGCGGGACGGCGACGCGGACGGGGTCTTTCACGGCGGGCTCCATGGGTGCGATGTCCTGATCAGCGTTCCGGCGCCGGGACGAAGGACGTGAGCGCGGTTTCCAGGAAGAGGTCACGCCCGGCGAAGAAGTCGGTGGAGAGAGACGGCAGCGGTATGTCAGGCACCATCGACGGGTGATCATCGGGATCCGTCCGGAAGAACTTCGTGGAATACTGGAGTACGGCGCCGGTCGCGGGCAGCGTGAGAAAGCGGATTTCCCCGAACGCATTCGGCCGCTGGCCGGTCGGTTCACCGATCAGGATCGCGTGCGTCGACCGGCGGAAGTCCGCGGCGTTGAGCTGCGCCGACGAGAAGGTGCCCCGGCCGATGATCACGATCAGGCCGCCCGGGCGATTGATCGCGCGGCGCTCGCGCAGGGCGCGGATGAGCGGCTGCGCGATCTGCGAGTTCCCGCCGCCGTTGTGGCGCAGGTCCACGATCACCCGGTCGAGCGTGCCGTCACGGACGCCGCGATCGATCGCTTCGCCGATCCCGGCAACGAACCGGTCGAACGGATGGTCCGGGTCATCGAGGCAGCGGTTGTACTTGATGTACAGCGCCCGTGCGTGCGGAAGCGCCTCCCACCAGTACGGCAGTTCCGGCCGGCGCAGGGCGAGCGGCACCGCCGCGAGCGCCTCGGTGTGACTGATCCACCGCCCGGGCGGGCCGCCGGTCGCATCGTCGGGATGGATGACGAGCAGTCCAGACTCCGGTTCGCCGGCGTCGACCGGGTCATCGACCGCGCGCACGGCCGTCTCGACGCGAAGCGTGATCGCCTCCGCGGACGCGGCGATCTTCAGGCCGGCGAGGACGTCGGCGCGGGCCAGCCAGCGCGGTGCCTTCTGGCGGCGCGCGGACTCGTTCTCCCAGGGAAAGAGCGTGGAAACGCGCTCCAGGGCCTCGTCGATGGAGAGGTCGTCGATCGCCAGGACCCGGGCGCCGATGAAGGCCCGCAGCGGCGCGCGAGCCGCGTGGATGAAGACGCCGTCGTCGAGCCAGATCATGGCGATCGGCAGCGGCCGGGCGACGATGCCCGCGGGCGCGGGATCGAGAAGCGTGTGTCCGTCGCCGAGCATCGCGACGAGCGCGGCGAAGCGCAGCCAGAGGGCGGCATCGACGGTGGCCGGCTCCGTGCCGGTCACGGGGAGCCCGGATGCGTCGGCATCACCGGCGAGCGCGAGGTCGATGTCGTGCGCGATCCCATCCGACGCCGCGTCGAACGCTGCGCGCGTGATCCTGGTGAACGGGTCCGGGTGGCGCTGCGGCAGCTCGCGCCGCAGGACGTTCAGGTCGCTCCGCCAGGCGCGCAGTCGCTGCCCGACGGCATCCGGAATGTCCTCGACGCGGGGGGCAGGGGCGGCCGCCGCCACGGGCGCCGGGGCCGGCCAGGGCGCGGCCGCGGCGAGCACCAGCCCTGCGATGACCCAGGTTCCGGCGGCGTGCGCAGAGGTGCGGCGCGGCGCTGTGGCCGCGGCGTCGTGCAGCGGGCGGTCCGGCATGGCGCATCGCATCTCTCGGTGCATTGTACGACGGCCGGGCGGTTCCACCCGGTGAATGGATCGCGACCGAGGTCGGTACCCCGCCGGACCGGACGGGATCAGGGTGCGGCCGGAGCGGCGGCCGGTGCGAACGTCGTCGGCGCGCCCGGACCGACCGGAAGATCGAGCATGAACACCCACAGGTAGAAGAAGGCGATCCAGCCCACGATGAACACGAGGCAGAACGGCAGCATCGTGCTGATGAGCGTGCCGATGCCCAGCCGGCGGTCGTACCGGGCCGCGAATGCGAGGATGAGTCCGAAGTAGCTCATCATCGGTGTGACGATGTTCGTCGTGCTGTCGCCGATCCGGTACGCCGCCTGGATGACCTCCGGCGAGTATCCCAGGCGCATGAGCATGGGGACGAAGATCGGCGCCGTGATCGCCCACTGGGCGCTCGCGCTGCCGAGCATCAGGTTGACGAAGCAGCACATCAGGATGAACGGCAGGAAGACGAGCGGGCTGCGCAGTCCCATCCCCTCCAGCACATCCGCGCCGTGCACGGCCAGGATCGCGCCCAGGTTCGTGCGGTCGAAGAAGGCGACGAACTGCGCCGCGAAGAAGACCAGCACGATGTACAGGCCCATCTTCGACATCGCCTCCGCCATCGCATCGATGATGTCCCGATCGGTCCGCATGGTCCCGGTGGCGCGCCCGTAGACGAAGCCCGGCACGATGAAGAAGACCAGGATCAGGGCGACGACGCTGCGGAGCAGCGGCGAGGGCACGAGCGTTCCCGTCCGCGGTTCGCGGAGGACCCCGTGCAGCGGAATCGCCTGGAGGATCGCATTGACGCTGCCCTGCACGCCGTCGCGCACGGGCATGGAAAGCCCGATGCGCGCTGCCTCCGGAAGCGCCTCCGCCGCGGCGATCGCCTGGTCGCGTTCCCGCGGTGACCAGCCCAGGGCCACGGCCAGTTCGTTCCGCTCCGGAAGCGCCGGAACCTCGACCTCCACGCTGAACCGGGGCCCGGCCAGCAGGGCGATGAACAGTGACATCGCGAGCGCGGCGACGCCCGCGCGCGCGAGCCCGCGCCGCTCGGCAGCGGTAAGGCGTTCCACGGATGGCGTCCGCGGGACATCCGCGGCCGCGTCGTCCGGGTTGAACCGGCCGAGCCGGGGCTCGACGATGCGCGTGGTGACGAGCGATCCGAGGATCGTCACCACGAACGTGCTGGCGGCCATGAAGTACCAGTTGACCGCCGGGTGGACCTCGTAGACCGGATCGACGAACCGCGCGGCCTGCTGGGTGATCCCGGCGAGGAGCGGATCCACCGTGCCGATCAGGATGTTCGCGCTGTACCCGCCGGAGACTCCGGCGAATGCCGCGGCCAGGCCTGCAAGGGGATGGCGTCCCAGCGCGTGGAAGATCACTGCGCCCAGGGGCACGATGACCACGTATCCCATCTCGCTGGCGGTATTGCTGACGACGCCCGCGAAGACGAGGGCGGGCACGACCAGCCGGCGCGGCGCCGCGAGCACGACGCTGCGGACGGCCGCCGAGAGAAGCCCCGACTTCTCCGCGACGCCGACGCCCAGGAGCGCGACGAGGACCGTGCCCAGGGGCACGAACCCGGTGAAGTTCGTCACGAGGCTGGTCGTGATCCAGCGCAGTCCGTCGCCGGTCAGGAGACTCTGCGCCCGGATGATGCCGTCGGCGCTCCGTCCCGCGGTGCCGGCCGGCCGCGGGTCCTCGGCGCTGACGCCGAGCGCGGCGCAGAGGCCGCTCAGCAGCAGGACCGCCAGGGCGCAGAGCGCGAACAGGGTGACCGGATGCGGCAGCAGGTTCCCGAGCCACTCGACGGTGGCGAGGAATCGGGCGAACCATCCCCGTGGGGGAGGCGGTCCGTCCGCGGGCGCCGTTCGCCCCGATGGACGGGGCCCGCCCGCGGTGGCGGGGGCCGCGTCGGCGGCCGGCACGGGGCGACCGGGGCCGCGTGCCGGGCTGGTGGCCGCCGGACCGGTACCGTCCTCGCCGCTCGTCGGACGTCCGTCCATCCCGCGAGCATACCGATCCGCCCGCATCCCCGGAGCCTGGTGGCCCTCTCTGCTACGCTGCGCGCCGCGCCGGGGGACCGGCGCGGCGCCCGATGGCGCGGGACGGGACCCACGGACGGCACATGACAGGCCCACGGACGGTACGCGGATGGCGGAGATCGCAGGGAACCTGAGTCGCATGCCCGGGACGGGCGACCCGTCCGACACCGGCCACCGCGCCGCGCGGGGGCTGCCGGCGCGGCCGCCGGACGACGCGGCGACCATGGGGGTGATACGCGGCCAGCCGGGGGCCGACGGCCCCGGGGGCGCTTCCGGGTGGGCGCTGCCGATGCCTGAGCGGTGCGCCTGGTGCGGACGGCCCGCGGCGCACGTCCACGTGCACGGTCATGCCCAGTGCGCGGTGTGCGGCACGACGGTGGAGCCATGCTGCACCGGCGCGCCGGCCTGCGCCGGCACCGGCTCATCCGTGTGGACCGGCGCAGGCGCTTCAACCGATGAATCGCTCGCCGGCCGGCGTACCGCGATCGACGGGGCCGGCGGCGGGATGGTGCATGCATGACGAGTCTTCTCGAATCGGGACAGGCCACGATGACGGATGAACAGCGCGGTCAGCGGTCCAGGCGCGGGGCGGTGCGCGCCGGCGCGACCGCGGAGCAGATGGCCTCGAAGCAGCGGGAGATCTCGGTCAGCGAATTCTTCGCGAAGAACCGGCACCTGCTCGGGTTCGACAATCCCCGCAAGGCGCTCCTGACGACGGTCAAGGAGGCCGTCGACAATTCCCTGGACGCATGCGAGGAGGCGGGCATTCTTCCGGACATCCTGGTGGAGATCCGCGGCGCGTCGTCGGGTGTCGTCTCGGCGAATGACGACCGCTTCGTGGTGATCGTGCAGGACAACGGTCCCGGCATCGTCCGGCGCCAGGTCGAGAACATCTTCGGGAAGCTGCTGTACGGATCGAAGTTCCACCGCCTGAAGATGTCGCGTGGTCAGCAGGGGATCGGCATCTCGGCGGCCGGCATGTACGGCCTCATCACCACCGGTCGCCCGGTCCGGATCATCACCCGGACCGGCGCGAAGAGGCCCGCGCACGAGGTCGTCCTGAAGATGGACACCTCGAAGAACCGCGCGGACGTGGTGTCGGACACCGAGCATCCCGAGGACAACGCGATCTTCCCGGACGGCCACGGAACCCGCGTCGAGATCGAACTGCTCGGCAAGTACTTCAAGGGCGCCCGGTCCGTCGACGAGTACATCCAGCTCACATCCATCGCCAATCCGCATGCCAGCTTCACGTACCGGACGCCGGCGACTTCGAGTGCACCGGAGGGCGAATCGCTCTCCTTCCCGCGCAGCGTGGAGGAACTTCCGCCGCAGCCGCAGGAAATCCGGCCGCATCCGCACGGGATCGAACTCGGCACGCTCATCGGCATGCTCGAGCGGACGGAGCAGACGAAGCTGGGTGGGTTCTTCGCGGAGGAGTTCTGCCGGATCGGACCGAAGGTCGCCCAGCAGATCTGTGCGGCCGCGGGCGTGACGGCGCAGTCCTGGGTGAAATCCGTCGATCATGCCGCGGCCGAGAAGCTCTATGCCGCGCTGCAGGTCGCGAAGGTCATGGGACCGCCGACCGACTGCGTCTCTCCGATCGGTGTCCGGACGCTCATCCGCGGACTGGAGCAGGGACTGCGACCTGACTTCATCGCCGTCGCGTCGCGGCCTCCGGCGGTCTACCGCGGTCGGCCGTTCATCATCGAGGCGGGCATCGCGTACGGCGGGAATCTCCGTGCGGACGAGTCGGCGCGCGTCTACCGCTTCGCGAACCGGGTGCCGCTGCAGTACCAGCAGTCGGCGTGCTCCTCGTTCAAGGCCGTGATCGAGTCGAACTGGCGGCTGTACGGCCTGGAGCAGCCGCGCGGATCGCTCCCGGTCGGGCCGATGGTCTTCATGATCCACATGGCGAGCGTGTGGGTGCCGTTCACCAGCGAGAGCAAGGAGGCGATCGCGGACTACGACGAGATCCGCGCCGAGATGGCACTGGCGCTGCGCGACTGCGGGCGGAGGCTGCGCGCGTATCTCAATCGCCGGAAGCGCATGCGGCTTGCCGGCGAACGGCGCGATGTCTTCCGGCGCTACATCGGCGAGGTGGCGAAGGCATGCGCCTCCCTGACGGGTCAGGACGCGGAACCGATCTATGAAGCGCTGCTGAGTACCGCGCGGCGCAAGACGGTCGAGATGGACCAGGTGCTGGACGACGAAGGTCGCGTCGTGCGCGACCTCGAGCGGCTGGAGGCCGATGAATCGGTGTACATCCGAGCCGGCGCGGAGGATGGCGATGACGCCGATGCAGCCGCGGACGCGGTCGAGCCGGGCGGGATCGCCGGCGGGACGACGCCGGCCGTGCGTCGTGGGCGGCGATCGGCCGCGATCGGCGACGGCGAGGCCGCGCAGGGAACGCTGTTCGATGAGTCGGACGACGGGCCGCCCGCCGTGGCGCCGGGATCCGTGCGCCGGAAGGTCATCGTGAAGAAGAAGAAGGTCCGTCGACGTTCCGGCGGCTGACGAGGGAGCGAACACCGTGGCGAAGAAGAAGACGACGTCCCGTCCGACGACCGACCGTGGCGGGACGTCGGCGCCGGCGCGGCGGGACACCGACGCGCAGACGATCGGGCGGCTGGAGACACTGGGCGCCGCGGTGGCGCGCGCGGGCCTCAGCGGGGCCGATCCGCAGCTTGACGTGCCCGCACGGACGCTGGCGAACACGGAGTGGGATCGGAAGAAACGGACGCTCCGCATGGGCGGCGCGACCCAGCGCCGGGAACTCTTCAACCTGAACCAGTCCAAGCGTTTCATGCAGACGGTGCTCGTCGCGAGCGGTGTGCGTGACCTTGTCGAGGCAGGGAAGACGCTTTCCCTTCGAGGCATGTACTACAAGTGCCTGCACACGATCGCCGGCACGAAGGAGAAGACGCTCGAAGACCAGGCGGACTCCGACAACGCGCTGGAGGACCTGGAAGTCACGCTCGGCTCGCTCCGGGAGGAATTGCACGTCTTCGCCAAGAAGAAGGGGACGATGGTCGGGAACATCACCGTCATCGACAACGGAGACGAGATCGACTGCCGGCGGATGGGCACGGGCGGATACGGCATCCCGAGCATCTGCGAGCCCGGCGTCGTCCGCTTCGGGAAGTGTGACGCAAAGTTCGTCCTGCACGTGGAGAAGGACACGGTCTGGCAGCGCTTCAACGAGGACCGGTTCTGGGAGAAGCACAATTGCATCCTGGCCGAGGGGGGCGGGCAGCCGCCGCGCGGCGTCCGCCGGCTCCTGCAGCGGCTGAACCAGGAACTGGGTCTGCCCATCTACTGCCTGCTCGACTGCGATCCGTGGGGGCACTACATCTTCTCCGTGATCAAGCAGGGGTCGATCAATCTCGCCTTCGAGAGCGAACGCATGGCGATCCCCGATGCGAAGTTCATCGGAATCCGCGCGAAGGACTACCGGGAGTGTGAACTGACGGACGACGTGCAGATCGCACTCAATGACCGTGATATCGCGCGGGCGAAGCAGATTGCGGAGTATCCGTGGTTCGCATCGCATCGCGGCTGGCAGGGCGAGATCCGCCGGATGCTCGACAACGGCTTCAAGATGGAAGTGGAATCCCTCATCACGAAGGACATCTCCTACGTGACGGAGGTCTACGTGCCGCAGCGCCTGCGGGCGAAGGACTTCCTGGAATAGCAGAGGACGGCCTCGCGATCGCCCGGGGCCGGCGGACGCGCCCAGCGCGGTTCACCGGGCGTCGGCATCGTGCGGGGCGACCGTCGGCGTCAGGCGGGTGCGGCCGGTGGCAGCGTCACGATGAACTCGCAGCCGCGGCCGGGCTCGGAGTGCACCTCGATCCGACCGCCGTGTTCCTCGATGATGCGGCGCGCGGTCGGCAGGCCCAGCCCCGTCCCGCCCGAGCGGAACGAGACGTACGGCCTGAAGATCTCCGGAAGGCGCTCGGGCGGAATGCCGGGACCGGTGTCGCAGATGCGGAGTCGGACCCCGTCCGGCGAGGGTCCCACGGAAACGGTCAGCGATCGCGCGGCGCCGTCCGCCGGGGCGCCGCTCATGGCCTGCAGCGCGTTGATCATGAGGTTCAGGATCGCCTGCTTGAGCAGGGCCGCATCCACGGCGGCGACTGCCGGCGTGCCGGGCGGATCGCAGCGCAGCGTCACGCCCGCCTGTGTGCACTGCGGCAGGAAGAAGTCGCAGAGTTCCTCGATCAGCACGCCGACATCCTGCACCTGCGGGTCGAGCCGGATGCGTCCGGCGAACCGGAGGAAGTCGGTCAGGATGCCGCGGAGGCGCTCGACCTCCCGGAGAAGGCTGTCGAGACGCTTCCGCAGGCGGTCACGCTGCGCCGCCGGCATGTCCGCGTCGTCAAGGCCCTCGCGCAGCAGGTCGCCGTTGAGCAGGACCGTCGAGAGCGGGTTCTTGATCTCGTGGGCCAGACCGCCGGTCATCGTGCCCAGTTCAGCAAGCCGTTCGGCGTCGCGGGCGCGCCGTTCCGCCTCGCGGATCCTCGCTTCAAACCGGGCGAGATGACGTCGCCAGAATGGGATCGCGATGAGTGCGCCGGCGGCGATGCCGGCGATGAAGGCGGGAATCAGCCACACGCGGTGAGTCTACCGCCGGACACGCCGGATCCGGGCGCCGGAACGGGCGGTCCGGGCGTCCGCCGTCGTATACTTCCGGTCTCCCGCCGGTCGCGCCGCGGCCCGGCAGGACCGTTCGATCCGCGAGGCCTGCATGACCGACACGAGTCTGACCACGACCGACGCGCCCGACACCTACACATCCGAGTCCATTCAGGTCCTGGAAGGACTGGAGGCGATCCGGAAGCGCCCCGGCATGTACGTGGGCGGAACCGGGCTGAGCGCGCTGCATCACCTGGTCTATGAGTGCGTCGACAACGCGATCGACGAGGTGATGGCAGGCTATGCGACGACCGTGTTCGTCCGCCTCGGCGTTGACGGATCGTGCACCGTGATAGACGACGGGCGCGGCATGCCTGTCGACCCGATGCGCCATGAGAACCCGCTCATCGACGGGCGCCCCGCGGTCGAAGTCATCATGACCCAGGTGCATGCGGGCGGGAAGTTCTCCGACAATGCGTACAAGGTTTCCGGCGGGCTGCACGGCGTCGGCGTCAAGTGCGTGAATGCGCTGAGTGAGTGGACGGAGGTGGAGGTCGCGAAGGGCGGGCGGGTCTATCAGATCACCTTCGCCCGGGGCGAAGTGGACCAGCCGCTTCGGGAGATCGCGGGCGCCACGGAGGCGGGGGGTCCGGCACCGGCGCAGGCACGTCGCAACGGCACGCGGATCTCGTTCCTTCCGGACGCGGTGATCTTCCCGGACACGGTGTTCCGTTTCGAGATGCTCCAGCATCGACTCCGCGAACTCGCCTACCTCAATCCCGGCGTCACGATCCGCCTGCTTGATGAGCGCGTGGATGCCGAGGGACGGGTGCGCGAGGAGACGTTCCACTACGAGAACGGCCTGGCCGGGTACGTTGAGCATCTCAACAGGTCCAAGACCGTACAGAGCCCGGTGCTGCGCATGACGGCGGAGGACCCGGAATCGGGGATGAGTGCCGACATTGCCATGCAGTACACCGATGCGACGAACGAGATGCTGCTGGCATTCGGCAACAACATCGTCAATCCCGACGGCGGGACGCACGTGCAGGGCTTCAAGACGGCGCTCACACGCACGATCAACGGCTATGCCAAGCGGGAGAACTTCCTGAAGGACCTCATTCCGTCGGGTGACGATCTCCGGGAGGGATTGACCGTCGTGATCGCGGTGCGGCTGCGCGACCCGCAGTTCAACAACCAGACGAAGGAGAAGCTGCTCAATCCGGAGGCGGAGTCATTCGTCTCGCAGACGGTCTCCGAGCGACTGGGCTCCTGGCTGGAACAGAACCCCGCGGAGGCGAGGAAGATCTGCCAGCGCGCCGTGCTCGCCGCGCAGGCACGTGAGGCGGCCCGGAAGGCGCGGGAACTCATCAAGCGCAAGGGGGCGCTGGAGTCCGGCGGCATGCCGCAGAAGCTGGCGGACTGTGCAACGAATGACGTGGAGCGAAGCGAACTCTTCATCGTCGAGGGTGATTCCGCCGGCGGATCGGCAAAGGGCGGGCGCGACCATGACACGCAGGCGATCCTTCCGCTCCGCGGAAAGATCCTGAACGTGGAGAAGGCGCGTCTGGACCGTATCCTCGGATTCGAGGAGATCCGGGTGCTGATCCAGGCGCTGCAGTGCGGTGTAGGCGAGGACTTCGATATCTCACGGCTTCGGTACGGCAAGATCGTGATCATGACCGACGCCGACGTGGACGGGTCGCACATCCGGACGCTGCTGCTGACGTTCTTCTTCCGGCAGATGTCGGAACTCATCAGGCACGGGCGCGTCTACCTGGCGCAGCCGCCGCTGTACCAGATCACCTCCGGCCGCCGCGTGCGGTACGTCCTGGGCGAGCGGGAGATGGCGGAGACGCTGACCAGCCAGGCGCTGGAGCGTGCGGAACTGCTCGTGCGAGACGCGGACGGCGCGATCCGCCGGAGGATCTCGGGCGCGGAACTGCAGTCGGTCGTCCGCTCGCTCGTGCGCCTGGCAGAACTTGTCGGGATCGCTGAACGGCGCGGCACGCCGTTCGCCGATCTCCTCTCGCTGCGTGCGCGTGATCCGGATGGATCGGGGCGACTCCCCTCGTGCCGGCTGGTGTGGCCGGGCGGAGAGATCTTCTGCTGGTCGACGGAGGAGGCCGTGCGCGAGGTGGAGAAGCGCCACCTTGTCCTGGACGCGCTCGGCGCGGGCAACGGTGCCGCGGGTGACGCGGCGCGGGTCGCGGTCATCCGTGAACTTCACGAGAATCGCGAGATCGAACGGATCATCCGGAGGATCGCCGAGGTGGACCTGGACATCTCGGACTGGTCGCTGGTGCAGGAGGAAGCGGTCACGGGCGAACGGCTGCCGACGCGTTTCGCATGGCTCGTGCGGAGGGAGAACGGCACGGAAAGCGTCGTCGACGTGCCGAACATACCGTCCATCCTGAGCGGCCTCCACGAGATCGGGCGTCAGGGGATCGAGATCAAGCGATTCAAGGGCCTTGGCGAGATGAACCCGGAGGAACTCTGGGAGACCACCATGGATCCGGCACGGCGCACGCTGCTCAAGGTCACCTGGGATGCTGCGTCCGAGGCCGATCGCCTGTTCTCCGTGCTCATGGGCGAGGACGTCGAACGGCGCCGGACCTACATCGAGGATCACGCGCTGGAAGTCCGCAACATCGATGTATGAGTTCAGGACGGGCGCGATCGTGCGCAGGACCACCCCCGAGACCATTGCGGGGGCGTTCATGGACACACCCATTCCGGCGTTCAGGGACACACCCATTCAATCGCAGTCATGGCCACACCCGTCGGCCCGGTGGCGCAGGTCAGCGGTGGTCCGCCGTGTGCCGGGGATGGAGGTGCCTCGGGTGTGCGCCCGGCGGCGTATCGCCGGAGTCGACCTGCACGCGGGAGTCGCCAGGCCCGGGGATGGTACGTGTGCGTGCGCCATGCGGCCGTCGATGAACGGCACCGGGAACCTGTCCTCCCCCGTCATGGCCGCCGGGGCTGGACACGAGGCTCCTCGTACGCCATGAGGCGCAGGGCATGGGTGCGCGCGTCGTACCCTCGCGCGCAGGCGCAGCGACGGTGCCGGGGCCGTACGGCGGCGCACCGGGCCCGGCCTGAGGACGTCCATGATCCGCGACCGCGTCCATGTCCGTGATCCGCAACCGCGTCCGTGTCCGCGTACAGCGAGATTCCGGCAGCATCAGGCGCTCACGCGCACTTCCCGGCGCGACCGGCGGCGTCCGCGCATGATGAGCGGCGCCAGCGAGAACACCGCGAGGACCGCCGGCGCGGGGACGGTGGCGCCGCCGAAGTGGAGATCGTCGACGGGAAGGACGCCGCTGACCGGATCGCGCAGTTCCACGCGATCGAATGGGGTGTCGGAGACGAGGGCGGAGAAGAGCCCCACGCCATTCTGGATGAAGTGCTTCGGCGGCGCAATACGTTCACCGTCAAGGTACAGGGACACCTCGAGATCTCCCGCGTGATCCACCGCAAGCCAGCGCTGCGGCGAGTCGAAGGTGAGGATGAGCGGTGTCCAGAGGTGATGTGGATAGAGACCGAACCCATCGTGGACGTAGGTTGTACTCTCAAAGATCGAGTACCCGGGATCGAACAGAACCCCGTGACTCGCCGCGTACTCGTCGCCCTGAAGCGGTCCGGTCGGATGCTCGGTGAACGTGATCGTCTGGAACGCGCCGCCCACGGCCGATTCCCAGAGCGGTCGATCCGTGTAGTACGTCACTTCTGCGGCGAGCGAAGGCCCGGCCGTGAGCAGCATGGCCAGCAGGGGAGCCGGCAGGCGTGACACTCCGGTCGCGCTCGTGAGCGTGTGTGATGGACTCATTCGTTCTCTCCCGTGAAGTACGCCACACTTTCAATGCAGGCGACAAGCGCGACTGGATCCAGCCCCACGCGCGCGATGCAGTCCGAGACCGACTGCGGCGGACCGATGGCCTCGCCCTCACAGCCGTTCTCGTCACTCCAGTTCGCCATCACATACAGAAGGTCGGGGATCCCGATCACCCCGTCGCCGCTCAGGTCAGGGAGACAGGTGCCGCAGGTTGGACCGCCTCCTGGATGCGGCGCGCAGGTCACGCCCCACAACGACAGCACGATGAGCATGTCCTGGAAATCCACAGTCCCGTCACGGTTGATGTCGCCGTAGCACGTGTGCGGGATGAGCGCGAAGGCGTGTTCCTGGAGCGGACCCTCGTCATGACTGGCATACCCCAGGCGACGATCCAGCCATTGCTGTTCACGTCGAGAAGGTGACGAATCTGCGCATCGTCCCCACAGTGTCCATCCGGTACATGTGCGGGATCCGCGGCGTCAAGGACCTCTGCGGCCCACGGCGGTGACGACGACGGCGACTCGGTCCAGAGCAGCGGAAGATTCGCGACCGGGACGTAGCCGACGATCTCGCGGGACGCGCCTCCGGAGATGGCCTCTGTGCGAGACGCGTCGAGGCCGGAACCCGTCGGCAGCGCCGCATGCAGATTCACCAGCGATGCGTTCCCGGCCGGCCAGAGCGCCGCGTGCTGCAAGCACGACGCCCCCGACGTCTGCCACGCGTATCCCACCGTATCCAGTGCCTGGTTGATGCCGCGCGTGACGGCGCCATGCGGTGGAGGGTCGGGTGGGCAGGGCGGGGGCGGCAGAGAGTCCAGACGCTGCGCGGCCTGCGGTGACGATGCAAGCGAGGCGACCCAATGGCCCGCGTGTGCGTGCTCGCCGCAACTTGTACAGAATGCACTCTGTGGCGGGCAGCCGGGGTCCCCCGTGTTCACGATCTGGCTGAGCGATCCCGCGAGGACGCCGTGGCCGAGTGCGTTGAACATGACATCGCCGGGGATGACCCCGGGGATGCACATGCCCATGCCGGGGAGTGTGTTCGGAAGAAAACCCGCACCCCAGGTCTGCGTTGCCGGATCGAAGAGGGCCGCGACCGAGGTCACGAACCACCGGCACAACTCCGGATCCTGCTGGCACGTCATTCCCTGGAGGCAGAGGACCAGGCACTCTGCCTTCCGCGCCTCTTCGTAGACGACGATCAGACCTGCGGCAGTCTCCGCCGCTGCGAACGGTCGCGTCCACGACGCGCTCGGGTCGCTGATCCCGGGATTGAACAGCGTGTGCGGGAGCGGCGGCTGCGCCTGCGCGTCATGTGCGGCGAGATGCCATGCGGCCGCGGTCCCCGCCCCGGGCTCCACTGCGCCGCTCTGACCGACGATGGTCCCCAGATCGGTGATGTCCCGCGCCATCGACGGCGCGCTCGTCTCAGCGAGTGCGGCGAGATCATGAATGCCCGGCGGTAGTCCGTATCCACCCAGCGGCAGCCAGACTGCGGCGTGTGGCTGGCCGCTCACGCGGACCGCGAATGCCACCTGGCCGGACCCGTTGATCCCGAATGTCCCGGTCCCGAGGAACGAGGTGAGATCGGAGTCGCCCACGTCGCCCGGTCGCAGCAGGAACCCGATCGGTCCCAGATCAATCAAGTCGTATGGCGGGGCGGCGGACACTGGCTCGGCAGCGAAAGCTGGGGCGGACGGGCCGGCAGTGCCGTCCGGACGCCAGCCGCCATCAAGCCGCCGCAGTGCCACGGTGCCTGCATGGAAGTCAATATGCCGCCGGGTAACGGCGTGATAATTGGCACAGATGGATCAGATCAAGGATTAGCCGCGCGCGATTCCTCCAGGTTGCAGATCAACCACGTTTTTTCCTTCCACACACCAGCTGGCGACCTGCAGCCTCTAACTCGGCACTCAATGGAGTGTGTGCCTTTTTTTTTTTTCGATGCCGCGCCACCGCCACGACAGCTACCGTCATGGACACACCGCCAAACCACCGTCAGCCTCGGTCGTAATCACGGTCCGCAGGCCTACCATTCAGCCACGGTCATGGCCACACCCGCCGGCCACCTGCCGGCGGCCGAAGGATGCGATCCTGGCAGCCCGACAGGTGCATCAGGCCCCCGTCCGAGTCAGCATGACGGCTGGTTGAGTGACTCCCATCCGCGGTGGCCCGCGCGGATCCGGCCTGATCCGCGCGGCGCGGCCAACCCAGGCGATCCGCCATGATCTACTCCAGCAGCTGCCGAACCGCGTGATAAACCACGTCACCGGAACCGCCAGGCGCACCGTGGTGCAGGGCACAGTCAGCAGCAGCTGCGCCGTGCCATCGCAGCGGGTGTCCTTTTTCGATGGGTGACCACCGGTCCTCGTGTGCCGCGGCGGCCACTCTCGACAACCTTCCCGCCTCGACGCTGCGCCACGCCAGGTGCGATCGTCCTGTCAGCCACCGCGCCACTGCGGCGCCGACTCAGTGCTGCCGCTGAACGTGCCAGTAGTTCTAGAGCCTCGACATCGCCAGCAAATTCCCTCCCGAGCGCACAGGTGGCAGCATCGGCAGGCATCCATGCCGCCTCCGTCACGGACCCATCTGGGCGGATCTGGTCAGATCTGCAAGCGGTAAGGGGCGATGGCTCCGGAATCACGCCTCTTGATTGGCACGCTGCACCCGTGCAACGGCGTCCCACCATCATCAAGGAAGGCAATGGCAGCCATTGCGAACACCATTAAACGCCAGCCGCCGACAGGTTCGAGGGCCCTGAGAGCAGCAGTGCCCGGCATTCTCGCTCACCTCACGCCGGGAGTGCAGGGCAGGGCCGGCTGCAGTGCGATCGCACGCAGCTTCTCCTGTGCGGCAGCGACTTCACCGGCGAGCTCTGCGGCTGGGGTCACGGGTCCTGAGTTCTCGATCAGATCTCTGCGACGACAGAAGCTCATAGTCGTCGACGATCCGGCAACGATGCGGGGGCGGGGTTCAGAGCGACATAGACCGTAATGAGCCGTGTACTTCGGCATCAATGCGACGATCGACTTGAATCGTCCCTCGAAGCAGTGCCCGGTGACATCGTCATCGAGATTGATGATGCGGGCGAAGTTCTGCGAAGAACATGGTGATGTGAAATCGGCGAGATCACGGCGCTGTCCAGGGCAATGAGTTCGGGGTCCGCAAAGGCAGCGTCGATTTCCTCCGGCTGGGCGGGCAGCGAGCGATCGATCCGCTTTCGCCGTCGCGAGGCATGGAAATCGGGTAGCGCGTGCGGTGAGCGCGCGACCTCTGATCAGACAGGCGAGACGAAGGTGGATGAGTCAGGCGACGGTGGAAGTGGTTCGGGAGGATCGCCACGCTCCGGACATCGTCAGCGCAGATCTGGGCAAGTTGCTCCAAGTCGTTTCGCGCGAGCGCCTGCGCTCTCGGCATTGAGCAGGCCGATGCGCCCAGACACCGCAGACGCGAGTGGCAGGTGACGGGCTGGGTCGGATCAAAGATACGGTGTCTTAGTGTTGCCGCTGGACCCCGGCCGATCCACCACACGCAGGGCGGTTCTGATTTGGCAGATAGCCTGGTGCGCGACTGGCTCCTGCGCATTCAGGCCGGCCCTGCCGACGGGTGTGGCCATGACGGCCCCAGGGCCTGCCGATGGGTGTGTCCGTAAACTCCCAGGCGCTCCACCGGAAATTAGGGTGTGTCCAGATCGACTCCGACCGACTCCGGGAGTGGTGTGTCCAGTCCGACTCCCAGTCCGACTCCCCGGGAGTGGTGTGTCCAGACCTGCTCAGACCTGCTCCCGGATCGATCCGGATCAATTCGCACGCCCGACTCGTGCCGACATCACCCGCTTGGCGACCCTGGGACTCCCGGCGCCGCGGTGGTGCATGACCGGCAGGTCCGCACGCGCCCCCGCCTTCAGCGCCGACGCAGGGCGATCAGGCGCCGCTCCACCGCATGACCCGCTCCTGGCGCCATGCCTCGACACCCAGCTTGATGGCGACCATCGTCGAGCAGCCGAGTTCGATATTGCACGCGAGCGGCGCACTCTCGCGGATCGCGTCGAGGAAATTGCCCATGTGATCGCGCCGCGGGGGCACCGACAGGTCGGTGAATGCCCGGCCCGGCCGCTCATCATGCGAGCTGTCCGTGCCCTCGCCGGCGCGGGCGGGGAACCGGATGTCGCCGGCATTCGCGGCACGGAACTCCGGAGCCCACGCGGACTGTTCGGTCAGCCGGATCCCTCCCGCGCGCACGCCGCGGTCGAAGTCGCCTCCGAAGTGCATCGTCCCGTGCTGGCCGCGGATCATGTCGGGGATGCCGACATCATTGGTCATCACGCTGGCAAGCACGATCGTGTGCTCGCTGGGATAGTCGATCGTGAGGATGAACGTGTCCGGAATGTCCCGCTCGTCCTTCTCGATCCAGCGCCCGCCGGCGGCACTCACGCGAAGCGGATACTCGCCGTCGGGACCACTGATGGCGATGAGCAGCGGCGCCAGTTTGTGATACAGCAGGTCTGTCGCGACGCCGCCGTTGTAGGCAAAATACTTGCGGAATCGGAAGAAGTGATCGGGGTTCCATGGGATCCGCTCGGCCAGGCCCCACTCGTGTCCGAGCCAGCGGTCCCACCATACGTAGCCTTCCGCGTCCGGCGCCTGCGCGGGGCCGGCATCCGGGTCGATGCGCCAGTTGAACTGCCCTTCGCGGGAGTTCCGGCAGTACGACGCCTGGCTCCACGTGACCTTGCCGATGCGCCCCGCCGCGATCGCATCGCGCGCGGCCCACCACTGGCCATCGCTTGTGCCCTGCGGGCCCACCTGCAGCACACGCCCGGTCCGACGGACGGCGTCGCGGCACTCGATGGCCTGTTCCACGGTCAGCGACAGCGGCTTCTCGCAGTAGACGTCCTTGCCGGCCTCCATCGCCTCGATCGCCATCTTCGTGTGCCAGTGGTCCGGTGTCGCGATGAGGACACAGTCGACGGCGCGGTCATCGAGCACGTCGCGGTACTCCATCGTCGCCGCGGAGTCCGTGCCCTCGATGACCTTCGTGGCCGCAAGAAGCCGCCGCCGGTACACGTCGCAGACCCGGGCGACGCGCACTCGATCGGCGGACGCGCGGCGCACGAGATCCCGCAGGTGAGCGGTGCCCATCCCTCCGGTGCCGATGACGCCGAACGCGAGGCGCTCGTTGGCGCCGAGGACGCGTGCGAACGACCGCGCGGGAAGGAACGCGCTGCCGGCGAGCGCGGCGCCGGTGGCGAGACCGGTCCGCAGGAAGGTACGCCGCGAGCAGCGGGCGCTGCGGTCGCGATCGGGTCCGGACGGGGTGTGAACGCGCGGGTCCGACATCGGGTGGCTCCGGCCCGGGGTGCCTCGGGCGTGCAGGGTGGAAGGAGGCGCTGGTCGCGACGGGCACGATCGGCCGCGACCGCCGGGGCATGATCGTTCGGACCGCGGTCGACCGCAACGCGGCGAGGCCGGATCCGGGTAGCCTGTCCGCTCCCATGGGCAGGCCACGACAGACACCCCTCCGAGAACAGCGTCGCCGCCGCGCGGCGATGGCCGGGCCCGTCCGGTCCGCGATGCTCGCGGTGGTGGCCTGCGTCGCGACGGGGACGCTGTCGCATGCCCGGACGTCGACGCCGACCGGGGCGGCACCGATGCAGGGACCGGCGCGACAGCGCGGACCGGCGACCGGGACCGACGGATGGGTCGGCGGGGTGCTCGTCGGCGATCGCGAGCCGGCGGCCCTGCTTGAGCGGCACCTCTCCTCGCTCCCGCCGCCGGGCGAGCGCACACTCCAGGACTGGCTGGCGGACGCCGAGGAGATCGGACGGGCGCTCGGCGCGCTGACGGACCGGCTGAGCGCCCATCGCCGCGCGGGCAGTGCCCTCGCGGCCGGGCTTGCGCTCCCGGCGCACGATCGAGCGGTGCGGCTCCTGGCCGGAGATCTCACCGGCCGCGTCTTCGCGGCGTGGGCCGGCGATCGTACGGACGCGGTCGCGCGCTTCGGCGCGCGTGTGATTCCATCGCTGGACCAGCGCGCCCGAAGCGTCACCGTGCCGCTGCTGCATGATCGACTGTCCGCATACCGCGCGGAACTCGGCGCCCACATCGCCGCATGGACCGCGCCTGCCGGCGAAGGCGAGCCCCCGCCGCCGGCAGGCATCGCTCATCATGTTCCGTTCGGCGCCGGTGCGTCCGATGACGGTGCTGCGTGGACATGGCAGCGCGTGGCCAGGCTCACCGGGGAGACCGACGGCGTCGAGCGACTGGAGGATCGACTGCGCTTCGATCTTCAACGGGCGCGGTCGCAGGTGCTGATCGCCGTGCGCGCTGTCGAGGATCTCCTGCAGACTGTTGCCCCGGCCGACTCGGCGCCGGACGATACCGCGGCACTCCGGACGGTGATCGAAACGCTGCGGGAGGATGCTCACTGGTCATTCAGCGAGGACGATGTACTCCTGCGCGAGGCGGCGATGCTGGCGAAGCGGCTCGACGGTCGCATGGAGGGCCTGACATCCGCGCCGGCGCCGGCGCCGTACGGCCTTGGACTCGGCGCGGTCGATCGCGCCGAGTGGCGCCCGGCGGATCCGCCCGGCGGGCGTTCGGCGACGATCGTGCTTCCGGTCGCGGCGAACTGGCCGGGGGCGTGCTGCCTGCTTCCGGCCACGATCGCCGGATTCGTGCTTGGCGAGCACGCGCTCGCATCCCGGGGCGGGCGGGACGCGGAGTCGGAGCGGTCGAACGCGTCAGGAGATCTGATCGGACCGATCGTCGTGCTTGCCGCGATACGCGACATCGGCGATCCGGCGTTCGACGGGCCTGTCCCCGCGCTGGGAAAGCGTCTTCTCGAACTCGACCTCGCCGTGCTCGGCGTGGTCGATGCCGGACTCGCCCTGCGCCGGTGGTCACGGCAGGAGGCCATCGAATTCGTGGGCGCGCACCTGCCGGTGCGGCCGGATGCGGCTGGTCGGCTGGTCGACGCGATCGCGTCGGATCCCGGGCGAAGGATGGCTGAGGCGCGGCTCCATGTCCTGCTTCGGACCGAGTGGCTCCGCTTCGAGCGGGAACTCGCCGGCGCCGCGTCGCCGAAGGTGTTTCATGACCTCATCATCGAGGGCGCAGGAAGCGGTGGACTGACAGGGATCCGCGCACGCCTGGAACGACATCGATCGCGCCTGCCGATCGGCGGAAGCTATGACTGATCGAGGAGACCGACGACCCGTGAACGCACAGCGCTGCCGGACTGCCGCATGGATCCTCACGATCGTCGCCGCTTCCGCTGCGGGGAGCCGCGCCACGGCGGCGGCCGAAGTGGCGCGGCAGGGAGTCGCGACCTCGGCGGTACCGCGCGGGGCGGACGAAGCGCCTGCGCCGGAGTCCCGTACACCGCTGACCGCGGACCGCGCGATCGCCATACTGCCCTCGTCCATCGAGTTCCTGCTCGGCGCCGCGGAGGGCGTGGAGGATGCAGAGTGGCCGTACGAAGGCGTGTATCGCGTGCGCGGCGCTATCCCGATCGGATACCGCGTCGGCGGAACGTCGATCGTCGCCCGGATGCTCCTTCTGGCGCCCGGTGCCGCAGACGATGCACGGCGGCTGGAGGCGATCCGGCGCGCGGTCGCATTCGTCATCGACGCCGCCGATCATCCGCTCATGGATCCGACCCCGATCGGGACCTACGACACGCGCGGCTGGGGCTGGGCATACGGGCTGCACTTCCTGCTGGAGGTCCGGCGCACGCTCGGCCGCGACGCGATCGGCGATCGAGGAGACGCGGTGATCAGGACGTACGTCGAGCGACTCGAGGGGACCGTCATCCCCGGGAGCGGCGGGTGGAACTACGCCCGGCGCGGCGGCTTCGACCGGCCGGGGCCTTCCTCGCCGTTCATGACCGCCTCGACACTCGAGGCCCTTGGCCTGGCGGCGCACGAGGGCTTCCCGGTCGACGCCGACGTCATCGCGCAGGCGCTGGTCGCACTGGAGCAGGCGCGGACCGATGCAGGCGCGTTCGTCTACGCCGGGGCCGCGCGACCCGGGCAGCCGGATCAGCTTCCGGGCGCGGTGGGCCGGATGCTTGCGGCGGAACTGCTGCTGCACCTGCATGGACGATCGTCCGTGGTGCAGGTCCGCGGTGCGCTGGACGCATTCCTGGTGCACTGGGAGCGCCTGGAGGAGCGTCGCGCTCGGACCGGCACGCACGAGCCGCCGTACGGCGTCGCGCCGTATTACTTCTTCTACGCCCACCGCTTCGCGGCCCGTGCCATCGAGGTACTCCCGCCCGGCGAACGAGAGGAGTACCGCCGGCACCTGCGCGCGCGGCTCTTCCAGGTGCGTGGCGAGGACGGCACATGGAACGATCGCGTCTTCCCGCGATCGCGCGCGTACGCGACGGCGATGGCCATGGAGGTGATTCTGGCACCGTCCCTGGCGCCGATCCGCGTGCGACCCGCTGAGGCGGAGGTGCTGCCGGATGACGCTGGCGCTGAGGCGCGGCCGGACGCACGGCGACGGCGCATCCCGGCGCAGCGCGCGGAGTGAGTCACCATCCGCCGCGCAGGAACGGGTTGGTCCGGCGCTCAGCGCCGATCGAGGTCGGCGGACCATGACCCGGAAAGACGCGCGTCCCGTCGGGAAGCTCCATGAGCCGTTCGAGCGAGGTGCGCAGAAGGTCCGGGTCGGAGGTCGGAAAGTCGCTGCGGCCGATGCTCCCCTGGAACAGCGTGTCGCCGACGACCGCCGTCCCCGATGCGTCGTGGACGAGGGCGATGCCGCCGGGACTGTGGCCCGGGACGTGCAGGACACGCCATCGCGTGTCCTCGAGCTCAAGGATTTCCCCGCCTCGAAGGAGGCGGTCCGGCTCGCGACAGGAGAGATGCATCCCGACGAACGCGGAGAGGTTCAGCAGCGGGTCACTGCAGAAGCCGCGTTCCGCCTCATGAAGGAGCACCGGCGCCTCCGGGAAGCGTGCGCGGATCTCCTCCACCCCGCCGATGTGGTCGACGTGGGCGTGCGTCAGGATGATCGCCGCGGGCCGGAGGTCACGGTCCCGGATGGCGTCGAGCATCGGCCCCGGGTCGAATCCGCAGTCGATGATCCAGCACGCGGCCGGCTCGGCGGCGTCTGCGTGGGCGGTGACGAGATAGCAGTTCGTCTGCCAGTCACCGAGGGTGAAGGCGTCGATCCTGGGCTGGGGAGTCGGCATGGCGTGCAGGCGTGTGCAGGACCGGACGGGCTCGAACGTCCCGCCGGTCGACCGGAAGGCGATACGGCGCGGCGATCGGACCCATCGGAGCGAGGTCGGGCGCGGTAGAGTAGCGGAGACGCGGGGAAGTGAGTGGCGCGGCATGATCATCCGTCGGATGCATGAGGTCGAGCAGCGTGCCGTGGACATGGACGGTGTCCGCGGCGTCCGCATGCGGCTGCTGGTGGGACGGGGGGACGGCGCACCGACGTTCTCGATGCGGGAATTCACGGTTGAGCCCGGGGGGCACACGCCGCACCACGCACATAACTACGAACACGAGGTGCTGATCCTCGAGGGGACGGGCGAGGCCGACTCGGAGGGCGGGCCCCGACCGATCGCCGCAGGTGACGTGCTCTTCGTGCCTGCAAATGAGCGGCACCAATTCCGGAATACGGGGTCGGGCGACCTGCGCTTCGTATGCCTGGTACCCGCCCATTTCGATTGCGGCGAGGGCGGATGGCGCCCGACGCCCGGGAGCTGATGTCCGATGTCACCTGCCAGAGCCAGCAGCCTTGCCGGAACGCGCCCAGCCGGGCGTCGCCACCTCACGCCACTTGCGATCGGCGTCTTCATCGCGCTCGTCGCGTGGGCGGCGGGATGCTTCGCACTGGCCTGGTACTACCGCGGCGACACCGAGTCGCTGCTGTGCATCGTGCTCGGCTCTCTCGTGCTGATCCTGGCGCTCATCGGCTACTTCCGCGCGGCCATGGCGCTTCCGCTCGGTCTGTCGGTGCTGCTGACCGGTGCCGCGATGCTGACTGCGGGTGTCGTGCTGTCGGAGGTGGTCGTCGCAGTCGGCGGCATGATCGTGATCGTCCTGATCGGATCTGCCGCATTCACGGTACTCGCCCACCCCGCACCGGACGTGCAGTCAGCGTCGCCGGAACGCGCGACCGTGGAACACCTGCTCCGCGAACTCATCGAGCATGCGATGCTCTCCGATCCCGCGAAGCGGGTGCTCTTCCGCGAGCGGGAGACCACGCTTCTCCGTGAGGCGATCGAGCACGACGTCGCGATCGGGAGGCTGGACAGCGCCCTGGCCATCTGCAATGAGATGGGATCGTCGCTCGGACTGGTGGAGGAAGCGGAGGGATATCGCAGCCGGATCCTCGCGGCGCAGCAGGAGCAGACGGAAGCGCAGCTCCGGCAGGCCCTGGATCGCTTCGAGCTGCTGGCCGAGCGACGTGAGTTCGGCGCCGCGATGCGGGAGGCCGCCAGCATCCGTCGGCTCTTCAGCGCTTCGCACCCGCTTCCGGACTTCGAGGCGCGCCTGAACGACGCGCAGGCGGAACACAAGCGGGAACTGGAGCAGCGGTTCCTCACGCTTGCGCAGAACGGCGACGCGGAAGGCGCCATGTCGCTTCTCAAGACCCTGGATCGGTACCTCACGCGCAGCGAGGCAGAGGGGCTGGCAGAGGTCGCACGCGGCGTGGTCGGCCGCCATCGGGAGAATCTCGGCGTCCGCTTCCGCATGGCCCTGAATGAACATCGATGGGCGGACGCGATCGACGCCGGCGAATCGATCATGACCGAGTTCCCGAATACGCGGATGGCGCGCGAGGTACTCGCGGTCATCGACGTGCTTCGGCAGCGGGCTGCAGGATCCGGCAGCACCGTCCGCGCCTGAGCCGCCCGCGGCGCCGCGCGCCGTCGACCTCGGGGACACGGCGTCGCGGATCCGGGATAGACTCCCGCCCGCATGGCTCAGAGGGTCCGTCAGCAGTGGAACTCCGGGTGCAGCGCCCGCCCCGACGGGGAGGCGACGGAGAAGCCCGTGCGTGGGGGCGCGCGCCGGATTCGCGCGGCGTCTCTGCGGCGTCTCTGCCAGGTGGTCGCCGTCGGCGCGTGTGCAGCGATCATTCCGGGCGGATGCGGGGC
Organism: Phycisphaeraceae bacterium; assembly: GCA_019636755.1. Taxonomy (GTDB): domain Bacteria; phylum Planctomycetota; class Phycisphaerae; order Phycisphaerales; family SM1A02; genus JAHBWZ01. Next base: position 205,991 of record JAHBWZ010000005.1, read on the forward strand.
GGCCGGCGAGGACATCACGGACCTCTTCCGATCCATGGCGCCGCCCACACCGGCCGAGGCGGCAGGCTGGCTGCGCGATGAAGATGCGGACCGCCGGCGGGAGGGGACCATCCTGCTGGGCAATGCCTCCTTCGGCGGAGAGTCCGCGTACGTGGCGCTGTATCGCGTCTTCGCGAGTCCGGACTCGGAGTCGAACCCGCTCGTGCGTGCGGCCGCACTGCGTGCACTGGCGCGGCACGGCGCGCCGTCCGACGCGAAGGCGCTCTCAGCCGGATTGTCGGACACGAACCGGCAGGTGCGGTGGGAGGCCGCCCGCGGACTTCAGCGCATTCACAACCGCGAGGTGATCCCGGACCTGATCACCGCGCTCCGGCGGGAGGACGAGGTGCCGGAGGTGCGGGTCGCGGTTGCCGACGCGCTGGGGCAGTACGCGGAGCCGCGCGTCTTCGACGCGCTCGTGCGTGCACTGGACGCGCGGGAACTCGGGATCAATCTCGCGGCGCAGCGGTCGCTGATCGCGCTGACCGGGCAGGATCACGGTCTGGACGGCCGCGCGTGGCTGCGGTGGTTCGAGTCGGTGCCGGGCGATCGGTTCGCGGGCGGTAGCGATTACTTCTACTCCGTCTGGGAGCGGAAGCCGGGCTTCTTCGACCGCCTCCTGTTCTGGCAGGTGCGCGTCGTCGAGCAGCCTGGACCACCGACGGGGATGCCGCTGAGGGGAACGCGCCGGACCTGGGACGAGGCCGATCGGGTCGAGAACGCCCCGGCCTCCGGGCGGAGCTGAACCGCGCATGCGCGCCATCGTCGTCCAGGCGGACGGAGTGATCCTCGATCCTCGGCGCCCCGAACCCGCGGATCGGCCCGGGCACGCGGTCCTTGCGGTCCGCGCCGTCTCGTTCGGTCGACTGGAACTGGAGGCTGCACGCGGACTGCTCGGCTTCACGGGTGTTCCGGGCACGATGGTGGTCGGCGAGATCATCTCCGGTGCGCAGGGGGTGGGTCGCAGGGTCGCGGTGGCGCCTGTGCTCTGGTGCGGGACCTGTGATCGTTGCCGTGCCGGACTGCGCGAGCACTGCGCCGACCGCCGCATCGTCGGGCTGCAGGGATGTGATGGTGGGCTCGCGGACCGGCTGGCCGTGCCCGTGTCAGCACTGGTCGATGTGCCGACCCACCTTCCGGACGATGCGATGATCCTGCTTCCCTTCGTGATGGCGGCGCTGCGCGTCCGGCGTGTCGCACCCATGCCTGCGCGTGCCCTGGTCACGGTGCTGGGCGACGGACCGATGGCCCACGTCTGCGCCCAGGTCCTCCGGACGGCGAATCCACGCGTCCGGGTCCTCGTACGCCATCCGGAGCGTGCCGTGGCGCTGGACCGACTCGGGATCCGGTGGCGACCGATCGATGAGGCCGGAACGCACGCCGATCAGGACCTGGTGGTGGAGTGCACGGGCGCGACAGAGGGACTGGACTACGCCGCCCGCCTGGTCCGTCCACGCGGTCGCGTGGTCGTCCTTTCACTCGCGGCGGCGCTGCGTGCGGACCCGGGGACACTCGCGCGTCTTGTGCTCGCGGAGATCGACGTGACCGGAGGCTTCGCGGGACCGGTGCGGGAGGCGATCGACCTCCTGGCACGCGACGGGATCGACGTCTCCGGACTTGTGACGCAGCGACTGTCGCTCGAGGAGGCGGTGCGGCGGCTCGCGGCGCGGGACGCGCGGACCGGTGGCGCCGAGTTCGCGTGCGCCGTGCCGTAGTCCGCCGGTCATGCCGGCGGGCCGACTGGCGCCGACCAGTGCCGCGGTAGGATCCGCGGACGTGTCTGTTCCTGCGCCTGATCCGCCCGATGACGTGCCGGCCGACCTCGCGTCGCGCGGCCGGCGGGCGGTCGCGGGCGCCTCGGGCGGCCGGTCGACCGGCATCCGCAGCGGACGACTTGCCGGTCGCAGCATGGCGTCGGCGATCCTGATCCTGGCGACGCCGATCCTGGTGCAGCAGACGCTCCAGGCATGTGTCGGGATGGCGGACAAGGTCTTCGCGGGGAGGCTCGCCGATGACATCCGGGTCCCCGCCATGGATGCGATCGGCATCGGCTCCTACGTCGGCTGGTTCATCGGCATCGCGATGGCCGGCCTGGGCGCCGGTGGTCAGGCGCTCATCGCCCGCGGCATGGGTGCGGGCGACCGCGCGCTCTCGCACCGGGCGCTCGGGCAGTCCATGGCGCTCTCGATCACCTGGGGCGTCATCGTCGGTGCCCTGCTCTGGATCGCGGCGGAACCGCTCGCGGTGGCGTGTCGGCTCTCGGACGAGGGGACGCGACTCTACCTGGTGTACATCCGGACGATCGCCGCCGCGATGCCGGCGGCGGGCGTCCTCATCGTCGGTGCGATGTGCCTGCATGGTGCGGGTGAGACCATGAAGCCGGCGGGCATTGCCGTGTGGGAGAACATCATCAACGTCCTGCTGAGCTGGGCGCTCTCCGGTGTCGACATCTCATTCGGCGAGGGGGCCGGGCGCGTGGTCCTGGAGAACCCGTTCCCGTTCGACCTGGGTGTCCAGGGGATCGCACTCGGGACGGCGGGCGGCTACCTCTTCGGGGCGCTGCTGACGCTTCGCGTCCTGTGTCGCGGCGTGCGCGATCTCAGGCTGACGCGGACCGATCTGCGTTTCGACCGCGTGATGACGCGACGCGTCGTGCGCCTGGGCATCCCGAACTTCCTGGAAGGCATCTCCATGTGGGCGGTGAACCTGTTCGTCCTGATGATGATCGGGGCGATCGCCGCGGCGCGGACCGCCAGCGAGGGACTGCAGGGCGCCCACATCATCGCCGTGCAGTGGGAGGCATTCAGTTTTCTCCCCGGCTTCGCGATCGGAACCGCCGCGGGTGCGCTCGCGGGTCAGTACCTGGGTGCCGGAGATCCGGACCGGGCGCAGCGGGCGGTCATCGTCTGCGCTGTCATCGCGTCACTTCTCATGGGCGCATTCGGCATCGTCTTCATGGTGTTCGGGCGCGAGTTGACGGCCATCATGAGTACGGAGCCGGTGCACCTGGACGTGGCGCCGCGACTGCTCATGATCTGCGGTGCGGTCCAGGTCTTCTTCGCGATCGCGATGGTGGTCCGGCAGGGGCTCCGCGGCGTCGGTGACGCACGCTGGACACTCGTCATCACGAGCGTCTCAAGCTACTGCGTCCGCCTTCCGGCGGCATGGATCCTCGGCATCGCCCTTGACCTCGGCATGGACGGGATCTGGTACGCGCTCTGCGGCGAGTTCATCGTGCGGGCCGCGCTCTTCGCGACGCGATTCTTCCACGGCGGCTGGAAGCGGATCATGATCTGACGGCCGGCGCGGCGGTGGGGGGCGCGGGGCCCGGGCGCGCACGCCTGGTCAGGCGCCGATCGCCAGCCGGTCGGCGAGGATCGCCGGGAGTCCGGCGGCCAGCGACGCAGACTGCACGGCGGCGATGTCGTACGCGGCGCGATGCACGGTAAACGTGCGGTCGCGGAGGTCCAGGACGGCGAAGCTGGCCCGGGGATCGCAGTCGCGCGGCTGGCCGACGGAGCCCGGGTTGCAGATATACCGGCGCCCCGGCGCGAGCCGGATCGGAAGCCCGTCGGCCGGAATGAATGCCGTCAGTTCGACCGCGCTGAGGTCACGCGCGGGATCGTCATCGGGAGACTCGAAGACCATGGGAACGTGCGTGTGGCCCAGGAGGCAGATCGGGCGATCGACGCCCCGGAACGCAAGCGCCGCTACCAGCTTGTCATGCACATAGTCGATCGGGCCGGGCCATGGGTTGTCATGCACGAGCATGACCTCATCGTCCGGGCCGATGAAGGACGAGGAGCGCATCCGGTTGATCGCGGCGAGATGCAGGGGACCGAGCCGCTCCCGCGTCCAGTTGACCGCTTCCCGCGCCGCGCCATTGAACGCACCGGCGCACCGGGGATCGAGCACGGCCTCGTCGTGATTCCCCCGGACGATGGAGGAGCACCACCGGATCACCCGGTCCAGGCACTCTGCGGGGTGGGGGCCGTACCCGACGACATCGCCCAGGCACACGACGCGGTCAACAGCTTCATCCGCAAGCCGGTCGAGGACCGCCTCCAGTGCAGGCAGGTTCCCGTGAATGTCCGAGATGACCCCGATCCGTTCCATGCGAAGTGCGTCCCGCCGGTTGACCGGCCCGTGCCGCGGCGTGTCTATCGGATGAGACGGAACAGGATTGCGAATCTTCCCCCGATTCGGAAGGACTTTCTGCGGAATGCGCCGGATCGGCCGCGGTCGGCCGGCGACCTGCGCCGGATCCTTGCGCGGTCCCGCACATTCCGGACCTCTCAGCGCTGGCCGTGACCCTCGTCGTCTGCCCCGACCTCCAGATCCTCGGCCGCGTCGAGACCGTCCAGATCATCAATGTCGTCCTCGAAATCGTCATCGGCGAGGTCGATTTCGACCGGTGGCGGCAGCGGATCGATGCCCTGTTCCGCCGCTCGGCGCTTGACCGCATCGATCTTGGGTCGATCGGGGGCCAGCATCATGGTCATCCGCCGGCCGTTCAGCGTGGGGTGCATCTCCAGGCGCGAGATGTCCGCGAGCGCCTGGATGATGTCCTTCATGCGTTCGATCCCGCGTTCCTTGAACGCCATCTCCCGCCCGCGGAAGTTCTGCACGATCTGGACCTTGTGGCCCTCCATCAGGAACCGCCGTGCCTGATTGAGACGGATCTGCACGTCGTGCGGATCGATCTTCATGGAGCGCCCCAGTCGCACCTCCTTCGGCTCGGATGACTTCGACTTCTGCCGGGAGGCCTTGTCCTTCTTGGACTGCTCGTACCGGTACTTTCCGAAGTCAAGAATGCGGCAGACCGGTGGATCGGATTCCGCGGCGACTTCGACGAGATCAAGGCCTGCCGCGCGGGCGCGGTCGATCGCGTCGGCGACCGCGACGACGCCGACCATCTGGTTGTTCTCGTCAATGAGCCGTACAGGGCTGCGACGGATCTGCTCGTTGATCCGCGGACCGCGCCGGAAGTTCTGCTCAGGCCGGAAGAATCGTCGACGTGCGATGGGTCGGTTCCTTGTCAGCGCGGCAGTGAAGTGGACACGAGGCAGGCCGGCCGCGTCGGCTGCTCCATGGGGTGGCTCCGTCATCGATCGACGATGAGGCGGGGAGTCTGTGCATCTGGCCGGCAGACCGCATCAGGGGCTCGGCCGGTGCGCGCCGCAGGAGCGCACCGGCACGGTCCGCGCCGCGCTGACAGGCGCGGACCGTCCACACCGGACGGCGGCGCCGGCCGAGGACGAGGCGGGAACGAGGGGCGCGGATGGAGCGGCGCGGTGCATCGGGTGCGTCAGGACATGAAGCGGGGACAGCGTCGAACCCGCGTCCGCGGAACCCGGTCCGGTCCTGTGAACCGGTGCCCGCGGCCGGGACCCCATCGGCGTGAGTCGACAGGGGCTGAGCGTAGCCGGTGACGGGACCCGGTGCAAGACTGGTGCCCGTTCCGCACGGTCAGGCCTTCCCCGGCGCCGCCGCACCCGCCCCCACGGCGACCTCCGAGAAGCAGGTGGCGAGCAGAGTGCGGCTGCCGCGCGTCCGGATCTCCTCGCCGATCGCGCGGACCGCCTCCTCGAGCGGCCGCGCGCCGAGGTCGCGCTGGATGCCGCGGGCGCGGATGGAGACCGTGCCGGCCTCTTCGTCCCGCGGGCCGACGACGAAGAGACAGGGGATCCGCGCTTCCGCCGCGTCGCGGACACGGGCCTGGATCCGGTCGCTTGAGAAATCGCCGGTCGCCCGGACTCCGGCCGCGGCCAGTGCTGCGAGGCAGTGCTTCGCCCATGCCTCCGACCGGTCGCTGATCGGCAGCACCCGCACCTGCTCCGGCGCGAGCCACAGCGGAAAGGCGCCGGCGAAGTGCTCGATCAGGACCGCGCAGAACCGTTCCATCGAGCCGAAGGGCGCGCGATGGATCATGACCGGTCGATGGGGCTGGTTGTCCGGTCCGATGTAGGACAGGTCGAATCGCCGCGGCAGGTTGTAGTCCACCTGGACCGTTCCGAGCTGCCACTCCCGGCCGACCGCGTCGCGCACCACGAAGTCGATCTTCGGGCCGTAGAACGCCGCCTCGCCCGGCTCCTCGGTGAACGGGGCACCCAGCGACTCGGCGGCCTGCCGGCAGGCGGCTTCCGCCTTGTCCCACTCGGCGGGGTCACCGACGTACTTGCTGCTGTCCGGATCGCGCAGGCCGACCCGGACACGGATGTCCGTCAGGTGAAGCGTGTCGAGAATGATCCGGACCAGTTCGAGGCATCCCTCCAGTTCCCGTGGTACCTGCTCCTCAGTGCAGAAGAGATGCGCGTCGTCCTGCGTGAAACCCCGGACGCGCAGCATCCCGCCGAGTTCGCCGGACTGTTCCCACCGGTACACCGTCCCGAACTCGGCGAGACGGACGGGAAGGTCCCGGTACGAGTGCGGCCGGCTCGCGAAGATCCGGATGTGATGCGGGCAGTTCATCGGCTTCAGCAGGAAGCCGTCCACCGTGCCATCGGCGAGCCGGTTGGAGAGTTCGCCGCACGAACATCCCTCGCGTGCCAGCATCGCCAGCGCATCCGCTTCCACGATCGGGGTGAACTGGCTCTCGCGGTAGTAGGGGAAGTGTCCCGACGTCCGGTACAGCTCGAGCTTGCCGATGTGCGGTGTGAACACCTGGCTGTAGCCCTGGCGCTGAAGCTCCGCCGCGATGAAGTTCTGCAGTTCCTGGCGCACGATCGCGCCGGCCGGCGTCCAGAGGATGAGCCCCTGGCCGACCATCTCGTCGATGTGGAAGAGACCGAGCTGCCTGCCGATCACGCGGTGATCGCGTCGCTTCGCCTCCTCGAGACGCTCCAGGTGCGCATCCAGTGCCGCGGCGTCGAAGAAGGCCGTGCCGTAGACGCGGGTCAGGCGATCCGAGTCCGCATCACCGTGCCAGTAGGACGATGCGAGGCTCATCACGCGGAATGCCCCGATCCGCCCGGTCGAGGGCAGATGCGGGCCGCGGCAGAGATCGTCCCAGTCCTTCCCCGGCGTCCCGGTCGCATACCACGACAGTTCGGTCGACCCCGCGGCGATGGCGCGCTCCGCGTTGTCGATCTTGTACCTGCTGCCGTCGGCGCGCAGTCGGTCGAGTCCCGCCGCGGCGGGGAGAGATACGCGCGTGAACGGGCGGTCCTCGGCCACGATACGGGCCATCTCCGCCTCGATCTTCGGGAAATCGTCGCTGGAGAGCGTCTGGCCCTCGGGCAGGCGCATGTCGTAGTAGAAGCCCTGTTCGACCGGCGGCCCGTAGACGAGCTGCACGTCCGGATGGAGGCGCTGGATGGCCTCCGCCATGACGTGGGCGCAGGAGTGCCGCAGGAGATACAGCGCGTCATCGGACGGAGACTGCCCGGGGCGGGGCTGCGTGACGATCGCCACGTCGGCATCCGTCTCGATGACCTCGCCCAGGTCGCAGAGCACGCCATTGACCCGGATGCCGATGGCCGCCCGGGCAAGGCCGGCGCCGATCGAGGCCGCGATCTCGGCGCCCGTGACCGGTCCGTCGAACCGGCGGGTTGATCTGTCCGGGAGTGTGATGGTCGGCATCGGCGGTGGCGTTCCTCGCGGCGGTGTGAAGAACGGCGGAGGATACCACGGCGGGTGAGGCGGTTTCCGGGCCCGGAGACGCAGCGACTGTACCGCCTGATCCGACGGCGGTGCCCGCGCCGCGGCGCCGGGATCGCGGCCGAGGCGGGCGTCCGCGCCCGGGGCGGTGATGCATGCCACCGTGGACACGTCCGCGACGTCCGTGCCGCCCCGGAAGGCATCATCCGCTGTTCCGCGGTCGACGCGACGGAGGAACGAACCGGTGGTCGGATCCAACGCCCTGGCGACGGTGCACGCAACGACCGTGGCCCCGGTCCTGGCCCGGCTGGCCGAGGTCGACCGCGTCGATGAGCTTGCGCGACGGACGGCGGAGGGAACCGGCGGAACCGAGGCGCCCCGCATCGGGGCGCACCTGCTCCGGACGGCCGGGTCGGGCGGTCCGGTCGCGGTCGCGGCGTCGTTCCGTGACCTCGTCGTCGGGCCCGAGCGGCGACTGCTGGTCGCGACGGCCGCATCGCTCGTCGCCGCGCTCCTGCCCGGATGCGTCGCGGCATATCCGGACGCGCTCCGCATCGCGACGCAGATCCGTGCGGGCGCGGACGCCGTCTGGAATCTGCAGGCACCGGACGCGCGGCGGCGGATGGACATCGCCGACCTTCTCTCGACCGTCACCGCGCCTTGACCGCGGCCATCCGGCGCAGCGAGCATACGGCACGCCGCGTGTCGGCTGGGAATGAGGCCTCGAGTGATCTGCCCCTACTGCGGGATCGATGATGATCGCGTGATCGACAGCCGGAGTGCCGAGAGCGGTGCCGTCATCAGGCGGCGTCGCGCGTGCAACGGATGCGCCCGCCGCTTCACGACCTATGAGCGCGTCGAGAAGACCCGGCGGCTGATCGTGATCAAGCGTGACGGCTCCCGGGACCCGTTCCAGTCGGAGAAGATCCTTGCCGGCGTGCAGGCGGCGTGCGGCAAGCGGCCCATACCGGAGGCGACGCGGCTGGAACTGGTGGATGCCATCGAGGACGAACTCCATCGGGAGTTCGAGCACGAGGTCGCGAGCGTCGAGATCGGGCGCCGTGTCGCGGAGCGGCTGCGCCGGCTTGATGCCATCGCGTACCTGCGATACGCCAGCGAGCACTACGAATTCCGCAGCCTGGATGACCTGCTGGAGGAAGGACAGGTGCTCAAGGCGAATCCGCCCGCGGCACCGGACCAGGGCGAACTGTTCGCGCGACCGTGAAGACGTCGGGCGGACGAGGCGCTGCTCCAGACGGGCGCGCCGTCTCCGTCGGCCGGCCGGGGTCAGCGGGCGAGTGCACCCCGGATGTCCTCATGCAGGCAGAGGATCCGGCCGCACGCGGGACATCGCACGAGCTGGCGGACAGAGCGGGCCGTCAGGGCGGCGACCTGTTCCAGGGGCAGGTTGACGTTGCAGGCGCCGCAGCAGTACACGCGGTTCCGCCGGTCGAGTTCCTCGATGTTCGAGAGCGCTTCGCCCTCGTGCGATTCCGCGACGGCGTTGAAGAGGTTCAGCGAGTCGGGCGGCAGGAGAGCCTCGACCGTGACGCGCTCCTGTTCCAGTTCCGACAGCGTGGATTCGACTTCCTGCGTGCGCTCGGCCAGTCGCTGGGCGGCGACCGTCTCCACGCGCTGACGCTCGGTGCGCTGGTCCGCGAGGGACGCCATCTCCGCCTCGATCGCCTCGATGGTCTCCATCTCCGCGAGCATCGCTTCATCGATGCGAGACTTCTCCGCCTTGACCGAGTTCAATTCCGTGAGCACGGCGGCGTACTGCTTCGTGGTGCTCGCCGCATCCAGGTCCGCCCGGAACTTCTCCTCGCGCGCCGCGGCGGTGGCCGCGTCCGACTCCGCGAGGGCAAGGCGCGCCCGATGCTGGCGGCGCCGTGTCTCGAGTTCACTGATCCTGGCGTCGATCGACTCGATCTGCCGGAGTTGAGCCTGGTGGTACGTCCTTGCCTGTGCAACGCGCTGCCGGAGCGCACGAATCTGCCCATCGACCCGGCTCAGCCGGACGATGTTCTCCATCAGGGTCATATGTGGCGGTGCTCCTGCATCCGGGTCGAACAGCCGCGCCCGCGATGGCGTCGACAGCCGGTGTCGAGCCCGACGGGTCGGAACAGAGCATTGTACACGATCGGGCGGTTCAGCAACCGGCGGAAAGCAGCCAGAATGCAATCGGCGCAACGACCAGCGGTGAGTCGAGTACGTCGAGCAGGCCTCCGAGGCCCGGGAGCAGCGCCGACGAATCCTTCACCCCGGCGCCGCGCTTCAGCAGGCTCATGGCGAGGTCGCCCGCCTGTCCGACGAGGGCGAACGCCGCGCCGCAGATCGCCGCGAACGGGATGGTCCACGGACATGCCTCGGCACCGAGCTGGAGTGTGCCGAAGCGGGCCAGCAGGGCGCCGACGATCGCGGCCAGGACCACGCCGCCCGCGAGTCCCTCGCGTGTCTTCCCGGGGCTGAGCCACGGGATGAGCTTGTGGCGGCCGAGCACGCGGCCGGTGAAATAGGCGCCCGTGTCACCGGCTTTCGTCGTCAGGATCACGCCCGCGAGAACCCAGGCGCCGAAGGACTCGCGCACGAGCAGCAGGAAGCCGGTGAGGACCCCCAGGTGCACGAATGCCGCCATCACGGCGCCGCTGGCGACCAGGACGCCGTCGGTCCGGCGGCCGGCTGCGAAGGTGACGTACGCCGCGAGAAGCAGCACGGCGGGCGCGGACATGACCGTGGCGACCACCAGGCGGGGGTCGCCGGAGAGGGATGGCGCGAGCGTGATGCCGAGGCCGAGCCAGGCGGCGGTGATCATGATCGGCGTGCAGGTGCGCACCTGCATGGCGCGCACCAGTCGCGTGAATTCCTGGGCTGCGAGCGGGAGCAGCAGGGTTGCCAGCCCCAGCAGAACCAGCCCGCGCGGCATCGCCGACGCGTCCGGCGCGTCCGCCGGCATCGTTTTCGCGGATCCCGGTCCGCCGATCCGGTCGTCGAGCCAGACCAGACCGACGAGCAGAAGGATCAGGAGCGGCCCGGTGATCAGTCGGTATCGCAGCACGGTGCCGTGTCCGATCCCTCAGTACGGCTGGATCGTCGGGTCGACGTCTCTGGACCAGCGGTTGATGCCGCCTGCCATCGAGTGCGCGTGCCTGAACCCGATCTGGCGGAGGGTGGCCACCACGCGCCGCGAGCGGCTCCCGCTGCGGCAGTAGACCACCACGGGATCGGCCTCCCACGTGCGGAGTTCCTCGAGGCAGAGCGAAAGCGACTGCATCGGGATGATCCGACTCCCGGAGATCGTCTGGACCTCCGTCTCATCCGGTCCGCGGCAATCGATGAGGAGCAGGCGATCACCGCGCTCGAGCATTCCCTTGACATCCAGCGGCGTCACCTCCCATACAGGATCGTGCCATACGGGATCGTGGTCCGGCTGCCCGGTGGTCGTCGGCGGTTCGGTCGACATGGTCACGATCGGATGATACCGGACCGGTTCTCCGGTTGGACCCGGCGGACCGCGGCTCGAACGGCCGGGCGCCCCGCGCCTTCGATACGTGGCGCCCGGGCATCCCGAATTCACACCGCATCATCTTCCGGCGCGCCGGTCACGTCCGAGACGACGCGGTGGACCGTGTCCTCGTCGAAGCCGCGCCGCGCCAGCCAGGACGCAAGCCGTCGGCGCCGCGCCGCTGCGGGCGCCGCGCCGAGACGCGGCAGACGGCTCTTCGCGAGGGCGAGCGCCCGCTGCAGATCGTCCCCGTGTCCGATCGCTTCCGCGGCCGCGGCCCGGGCGGTCTGCTCGTCGGCACCGGAACGGACCAGCCGGCGGGCGATCGCGTCCGCGGTCCCGGTTCCGCGACGGGCGAGGCCGCGCGCGGCGTCCTCGGCGGTACTCCGGTCGTCGATCCAGCCGTCCGCCGCGAGATCGCGGAGCACGGCGTCGACGAGCGCGGCATCGTGGCCGAGGCGCGCGAGCCGTTCTCGGAGCCGCCCCGAGAACAGGGGAGTCCGAGCGAGCATGCCCAGCGCGCGCGTCCGGATGCGTTCGCGATGCAGGGTCTCCTCCAGCCGGCGCTGCAGGGCGGCGGTCCATCGTGAGCCGTCGCGGATACCGAGATCCTGCGCGACCACGGCACGAAGACGTCCGATGTCCCGCGCGTCCACGCGGATGCGGACCATGTTCGGATCACGGGCCAGCGGCTGGAGTTCGATGCGCAGGGTCATGCGCCGCCACCCCGCTTCCGTGCGACGGCGGCGTTCCGGCACCACGCAAGACAGAGCGGATCATGCCCGCACCCGGCGCCGCGCGCCCGGCAGACGGATCGGCCGTGTGCGATCAGCATGTGACTGAGCCGGGTCCACGACTCCCGCGGGAAGAGGCGCATGAGGTCGGTCTCGATTCCGGCGGGATCGGTCTGCGTCGTCAGTCCGAAGCGCTGCGCAAGTCGGGCCACGTGGGTATCGACCACCACACCTTCGTTCAGGCCGAATGCCGTGCCGAGGACGACGTTCGCGGTCTTGCGTGCGACGCCGCGCAGGGTGAGGAGATCTGCCATCGACCGTGGGACTTCGCCGCCGTAGTGTTCACAGAGGCGCGACATCGCGGCGTGAATCGCCTTCGCCTTGTTCCGGAAGAGTCCGATGGACGCGATGTACGGCTCGATCTCCTGCGGTGTCGCCGCGGCGTAGTCGGCCGGCCGGGGAAAGCGTGCAAACAGCGCCGGGGTCGCCCGGTTGACCGACGCGTCCGTTGCCTGTGCGGAGAGGATTGTCGCGACGAGCAGTTCGTGCGGCGTCCGGAACCCGAGGGCACACCGCGCGTCGGGGTAGCGCTCGTCGAGCGCCGCGAGAATCGCCTCCGCTCGCGCGCGGCCGCGGTGGCAACGGCGGCGCCCGGATGCGGTGGACGGGCGCCTGGCGGCCGTGCGCGGGGTGGCGCGATCCGGAATCCCCGTCATCGCCTGAATCCTCCGGGGGCCGCGGCCAGGGGTGCAAGCGCGAGCGCTCCGGCGACGAGGAGAAACTGGACGCGATGCAGCAGGTCGGCCGTCGGGTGGAGCCGGTTGAACGTGGTTCTGGCCTCGGCAGCCGCATCCAGATCGCCGGCGGCGGCGGATGCCCACTGGGCGCGCAGGGCACGGTTCATCTGCGGCGCCAGCCATCCGACCTGGAGCGCGACGAGCCCGGCGCCGATCAGGATGCACAGGACCTGGACGCGGCGGAGCCCGGGCGACGGTGCGCCGGCACGTCCGCGCCGTCCCGCGCGGACGTGCCTGACGGCGATGGCGGCGATCGCGAGGAGGGCCCCGATGACCGTGAGCATGTCGGTGGCGGTGAAGACCCCTTCCATCACATGCGACGCCGCGAACCGCCATTGAGCGTCCTCGGCCACGGCGTGGTATACCGGCACCTGCACCTGCAGCGCGCGGAGGACCGGAAAGACGTTGAGGGCGGCGACGGCGGCCGCCAGCAGGCCGGCGGTCCAGGCGGCCAGCGCCAGGACCAGGAGCACCTCCGGTCCCCGGCCCGCCGGAGACGGGACGCTGGTGCGCAGCGCGCCGATCATGGCGCCGGCTCCCCGCAGGCGTGGCGGGACCCGGTCAGGGGAAGTCCGGCCGGGCGCGTCGAGCCGCGTTCCCAGATCTCGTGCTTCCAGAGCGGCACCTCGTGCTTGAGCCGGTCGATCGCGCTGCGACACGCGGCGAAGGCACGGTCGCGATGCGGGGCCGCGACCTCGATGACGACGCTGGCCTCGCCGATCCCGATCGGGCCGACGGCATGATCGATCCGCAGGAACGTGCAGGCGTGATGTGCGGCGACCTCGTCGGCGAGGCGCGCGAGTGCCGCGCGGGTCAGGGTCGGATGGACCTCGTACTCCAGTCGAAGGAGCGGACCGAGGTCCGGGTGCGTCTCGGCGCGGGTATGACCGATGAAGATGCACGTGGCGCCGCAGTCGGGCGGGGGCGCCGTCGCCGTGCCGGACGGCGGTCCCGGCTGGAGTCGCGTCAGGATCACCGGCTCGGTCGAGGCCACGGCGCGAGTGTACGCGGAACCCGTGCCGGTGGTGCCACCGCCTCCTCCGGAGCGGATACCGTCGTGGCACGGGCGGGCGCGGTCGGTGCCGATCGGCCCGGGCGGACCCCGGCCGGCGTCCATGCCCGGGTGGATGGCGTGACGCCGCCGCCGGACATCGAGGGAAGTCGCAGGATGACCGGTGTACGGACGGAGGATTCGACCATCGCGCAGAGCGGACTCTCGGTCACGGTCGCGCCGTTCGGTGCCGAGGTCCGCCGGACCATCGCGCTGCTCGCGCCGATCGGATTCCGATCCATGCAGTTGAGCGCCGCGCAGCCGGGGATCCGCCCGCGCGATCTCGACCGGGGGGCGCGCCGTGACCTGCGTGCCTTTCTGGCGCGCCGAGGGACGTCGTGCTCCGGCGTGGACCTGTGGATCCCGGCCGCACACTTCCTGGATCCCGCGCGCGCCGATGCAGCCGTTCAGGCCGTATGCGATGCGATCGGACTTGCCGCGGACCTGGCGACCGACGATCGCGCCCGGGCGCTTTCGACGGTCCTGCCGGGTGATCCACCGGATGCGCGCGTGGCGATCCAGCGCGAGGCGGCGCGATGTGGCGTCACGATCGTGGACTTCTCCACGACCGGGTCGCCGGTGTCCGCGGCAGGCACCGGGGGGGCCGCGGACGCCATGGCCAGTGGTGCGGCGTCCGGCGCCTCGCGCGCGTCCGTGGTCGAGTGGACGCGCATCGGGATCGATCCCGCGGCGCTGCTGGCCCAGGGGCGTGATCCGATCGATGCGGTCATCGCCTCCACCGGACGGATCGGCGCGGCACGGCTGGTATCGCCGGCACCGTCCGGTGGGCGGGGCCCCGTGGTCGGCGGCCGCGGTGACGGCCGATTCAACCTGACGATGTACCGCGCTGCGCTCACCGTGTCGGGCCCGGAGGTGCCGGTGATCGTCGACGCGCGCGGGTGGACGGGCGACCTCGTCGAAGGCGCACGGGCAACCGCGCATGCCTGGTGTCGCGCCGGTGCCGACCCGACCGCCGAGGTAGACTCGCCGTCCGGATGAGCGTGATCGGACATGGCGTCGACCTCGTGGAGATCGCGCGCGTCGCGGCGATCGTGGACCGGCACGGCATCCGGTTCATCGAGCGTGTGTTCACCCGCGAGGAACAGGCCTATGCCGAAGCGGCCCCGCGCCTGCGCGGGGAGCGGTATGCAGCCCGGTTCGCTGCGAAAGAGGCGGTCTTCAAGGTGCTCGGGACCGGGTGGGCGGGGGGCGTCGACTGGCGGGATGTCGAGGTCGGGCGCACGGGCGCGGGGGCGCCGGTCCTTCGCGTGACCGGCCATGCCGCCGCGATCGCGGACCGCCTGGGAATCACCGGGTGGCACGTCAGTCTGTCGCATACGCGGGAACTCGCGAGCGCGTCGGTCATCGCGGTCGGCGATCGTCGACCGCCCGGCAGGCCGTCCTGATGGTCGCGCGTTCCGTGGAGGCCGGATCTCCGCCTGGACACGGGTGGTACCATCCGGACCAAGGAGCCCGTGGCCTGGCCCGTCGCCCATCCAAGCTTCCGTTGTACGAGTTCCTCCGCGCTGCCGAGGCGGGTCAGCGTGATCCTGTCGCGCCGAGTACCCGGGGAAGGCGCGACGACGCGTCCTCGCCCGTGCCGACCGCGGCTCGGCCCGGCTCGACCGGGCGCCTGCCGCCCGTCGTCCGCATCCCGATCGGATTCGTCTTCGTCGCCGGGGCGATGATCGTCGTCCTGGGGATCGCTCTCTATATGGCGGGCTTCAGCCGGGCGCAGCAGCAACTCAAGGTCCGGTACGAGGAGGCGCTGCTCAGGCTGGCTGAGGGTGGGGGGTCGGCTGACGGGAGTGGCGGTCCCCCGGCGCGCGATCCACTCGCGTCGGCGCCGCGTGACGGCTCCGCCGGGCGGGCACTCGGGGCGCCCGAGCAGCGTCCGCCGGGCGGTCCGGTGATGTCGCCCCCCGCAGAGCGCGAGGGGATGCAGGCCGGTGCGAGGGCCGATGCGCCGGAGCGGCCGATCGAGATCGACGCGTCCCTGCTTCCGCGCGCGTACTACCTGGTCATCATGTCCACCAATCGGGAGGGTGCCGAGCGGCTGGTCCGGTTCTGCCGCGAGCACGATGTTGACGCTGCCGCCATCCGTCGGCAGAATGTGTGGCTCGTCATTCTGCTCCGCGGGTACCCGACGCCCAGCGACCCGGACCTGCGGCAGATGCGGACCGTCGGTCTTCCCGCGCTCGGTGCCCGCTGGCGGACGATCGATCCCGGACGAAGTGATTTCTCCGACGCCTATCCGCTCTCGCTCGGAAACTGAGTGACCAGTCGGCGGACCCGGTGCCGGAGATCGCGCTTCCATCGACCTCACTCCCGCTACCTCTCGGCCCGGAGCCCCGACCATGAGCCTGCATCGAAGCCTGAAGACCAAGCCCGCCGCCCTGAACCAGCACCGGAGCGTCCTGAAGCGTTCAGAGCGGATCGAACGCCTGGTCGCGCAGGAGCGGTTCAGGAAGGACGGGAACTCGCCGCTGGGCCTGGTGAAGGTGGCCAGCCGGCGAATCGGCGGCAAGGGTGAGTGACCAGGCCACGGGCCGATCCGCGCGCCGTGCCGCAGGTGCGCGTGAACCGATTGCGCCATGACTGATCCGTCGCCACCGCCGGTGCCCCGCGTGAGCCGGCGAGCCGCCTCGATCGATGTCTCGGGGATCCGCCGCGCGTTCGAACTCGGTGCGGCGCTTCCTGATCCGATCAATCTCTCGATCGGACAACCCGACTTTCCCGTGCCGGAGGCGATCCAGGCCGCGGCGATCGACTCGATCCGCGCCGGCCGGAACGGCTACTCCCTGACGCAGGGCACGCCTGAGCTGCTTGCGTCGGTCCGTGCCCACATCAATGCCGACCTCGGCTGGGATCCGGAGTCGCACGGTCACTCGATCATGGTGACCAGCGGGACGAGCGGCGCGCTGCTCCTGGCGGCCATGGCGGTGCTGGATCCGGATGACGAGGTGGTGATCCCGGATCCGTACTTCGTGATCTACCCGGCGCTCGCGTCGATGATCGGCGCCCGCGCGGTGCGGTGCGACACCTATCCGGACTTCCGCATGACGGCGGCGCGGGTCGAGCCGCTGATCACCGGCCGCACCCGGATGGTCATGGTGAACTCGCCGGCGAATCCGACCGGCGTGGTGCTGACGGGGTCCGAACTGGCCGAACTGGCCGGACTCTGCGAGTCGCGCGGCGTGCTGCTGGTATCCGATGAGATCTACGACGGCTTCACGTTCCCGGAGGCCCGGGAGGGGGGGCGCTGTCCGTCGCCGGGGCGTTCCAGCCGCACCTCACTCCTGATCCGCGGGTTCGGGAAGACCTACGGGTGCACCGGGTGGCGGCTCGGGTACGCCGTCGGACCGGCGGCCATCATCCGGGAGATGCTGAAACTCCAGCAGTACACGTTCGTCTGCGCGCCGACGCCGCTGCAGGTCGGTGCGGCGCAGGCGTTCGGCGTCGACATGGAGCCCACGATTGCCCGGTACGCCCAGCGGCGGGACGCCGTCTGCCAGGCCCTCGGCGGCCTGTCGCCGATCGTCCGGCCATGCGGGGCGTTCTACGCGTTTGTCGAGGTGCCGCCACGCCTGGGAATCAGTGCGACCGAGTTCGCCCGGCGGGCGGCGGCGCAGCGCGTCATCGTGATCCCCGGGTCGGTGTTCAGCCACCGCGACACGCACTTCAGACTCAGCTTCGCCGTCGACGAGCAGCGCCTGCAGCGCGGGCTGCAGATCCTCGCGGAACTCCTCAGCGGCGGATAACCGGCGCGTGCCCTCGACGGAACGTCCGAGAACCGCGGAACCGGTCGAAACGGAGCCGCAAGTGCAGTGTTCAGAGTACTTTGCTGAACCGCGTCGCCGGTTTTTCCGTAGATTCGGATGCGTCCCTCTTGCTCTCGGCCCGCTGTCCCCGCATAGTGGTCGAGACTTCCCGCGATGGTCGAGGTGCTCCGGCCGCGATGCCTGCAGGCACCTCCGGAGCAGCCTGCCGGCTGGCCCGACCTTCGCCAGATGCATGCCATCCACCCGCCGCCGATTCGGTCCCTGACCGGTCGGCGGTTTTCTCTGCGCACGGCGGGCCCGCAGTGCCGGACCGGACGGCCGACGAGAGAGGCCGCGGCCTCGGTGCATCAGCGCGCACCGCGCCGCCGGACGTGGTCCGGTGCGACGGATACGCGGACGCCACGAAGCCGCGGCCGGGTCCGCGTCGAGGCCGTCCCTCGACGCGCACGAGTCTCAGGGTGCTGTCAGGATCAGCGCGGCGGCGCGGGCGGGGCGCCATCGGTCTCCGCGGCGGCGCCGCCGAGCTGGCTCCCCGGAGAAGCGCCGGCCGAACCGGGCGTCACGTTCCGCGGGCGGGTCTTCTCGCGATCTTCGTCGCTCTTGCTCTCGCAGCCTGCGAGTACGGCGCCGCCGAGCAGCAGAGCGGCGAGGCAGAGGCTGGTCCCACGCATGGTGTGTTCCTTCATCGTCCGGCACCCGAGCGATCTCTCTGCCGCGGTGGTCCGGAGCCGGCGTGGACCCCGCGCGGCGATCCACGGGCTCACCCGCAGATCAGTCAACACGGCATGCCGCGAGTGTAGCGTTCGATCGGCCGGGATGTCAGTGGGCGTGCGTCCGGCGGGGCATGCCCACCCGGCGGGCGACGGGGTGGGTGGGCGCTGTCGCCGTCCCGCGGTGCGGTGATGGCCCGGGTCGCGTTCCAGCGCTCCGACGGTCCGAGGCGTCGCCGGCGCCTCCGGTCCAGGTCCGCGCCGGGCCGTGTCCGCATTCCGATCGGCGATGATCAGGCGGTCAGGGCATGCGAGTCCGGCGCGCCATCGAGCGGCCATGGTCTCCCGGGTTCCGCCCTCGGTCCGGTGCGAAGTTGTCCACCGGCGCGCCGCGTGATGCGCAAATCCTGTGGACGAACAGCCTTGCGATGCGTCGACCGCGCGGGCGCGTCGGTGTGGCGCATGCGCGCAACTCTTTGTCCATGCATCGCTTGCGACAACGGATGCACGACAGGCCGACGGCCTGTGCGCCCGGGCGACGTTCATGTTGTCCACAGCGACGGAATTCCGCGTGCGATGTCGACGTGCGACCTGTAGCATCCCGCTGTTCCGTCGTCGGTTCGCGAGCGCTTCGTGTGTCGCGCCGAGCGCGGAGTTCGTGACCTCTCGCGCCGCCCCGATGGGCGGGCGCGCCGGGTCCGATGGAAGGGGAGTTTCGTGCACTCTGGACGACATCAATTCGCAGCGGGCGCGCTTCCCGAGCGGGCAGCAGGCCGGTGCGGTGCATGGTGGGCCAGAGAATCCACGTTCCGTGTGCGTGTGCAGTCCCGGGTGCCGGCCGCTCGATGTGCGTGCCGGCGGCCGATCGTTCGTGACATCGCAAGGAGGGATATCCCGATGCAATCGATTCGACTTCACGGTCTGTGTCTCGTCGGCGCCATGCTGTGCGCCTCGCCTGTGGCACTCGCGCAGCAGGATCGCGTGAGTTCCTCGGAGAAGGGATCGCTGCTCATCTGGTCGAAGATCGAGGTCGCCTACCAGGAGGACCAGCTCATCCAGGACACGTTCGTCAGCCTGACCAACGACTGGGCAACGGACGTGGACTTCCAGCTCTACCTGATCCAGGGCGACAACACGAATCCGCTCGGATACTGGCAGTTCAGCGACGTCGGCTTCACGCTGACGCGCGATCAGCCCGTGTACTGGTCCGCCGCGACGGGCCAGGGTACCGCGGGCATCGGGATGACGCGGTGGTCGGACCTGGGGCCCGGCATCGTGATCGACGGCGTGACGTACTACCGGGGCCTGATCATCGGCTGGGCCACGAGCATCCCGCAGGGGAACCGGCCGATCCGTCACAATCATCTCGCCGGGCACGGAACGGTCGTCAACTACGCGCAGGGATGGGCATTCGAATACAACACCTGGGCCTTCGCCGCGATCACGGGGACGCAGGGCGGCCTGATTCCGGTCACGCCCGACGCGGATGGTTCCGTCCAGCTTCGTATCGGGACCGATTACGCGCCGTCGTACAACCAGCTCCTGCTGAACTTCCAGGCGTGGGGATCGAGCGCGTGGAGCACGCCCGATTACCTGGTGGTGAGCGATACCGCGCTGACGCTGCATCCGGTGGACTGGGATCTCCGCGAGAACAGCGATGCGCCTCCGGTCATCACGAAGGCGCAGTTCGACGTCTGGAACGAGAACGAGGTCAAGTTCTCGGGTGCCTACAAGTGCATCGTCTGCTGGGATCAGTCCTTCCTGCGCACCTACGGCATTCCGAATCACTTCGGCGTCGGCTCGCTTCAGACCAACCACGGCAAGGCACGGATCGATGGTGTGGCGAGCCCGCTCTGCAACATGCAGGTCCCCGGGGTCCTCTCGGTCGCCACGTCGCTCCTGGGAATCTCTGAGCGGTATCTCGAGATCGGGATGCCGGGGGCCGGAGGCGGCACCCCGGCCCCGATGGGCGGCTACGCAGCGGCGGCGAGCAATCTCATCGGCATGGGAACGCAGCCGGGCCTGATCAGGTACTTCCCGGGCTCTGGACCGGATGAGGCGCCGGGATCGAACTCGCCTGCGACCAGCTTCGATCGTCTGCTCGAGTCCGCGCTGAAGCGGTGAGGCGGCACCGGCCGGGCTGCACCTTCTGATGACCGGGGCGGGGCGCCCTGCCCGGGTGCCTATCGGAGGCGCGTCGCGGTGACGGGACGTCTCGGGCGGCGGCGGGTGGATCCGCAGCGGCGTCGAGCGATGTTCATGACACGTCGGGACCGGCCTCTGGCCGGTCCCGATGCTTTCACGCGCGGGGTGCCCTCGCCTCCCGCCGGAACGCGGGTGGCCCGGCCGCCCCGCGCCGGGGCGGGGCCGGACTCCGGAGTCCCTGCGGGACCCAGGTCCCCGCTGCGCGGACCGGTGCATCCTGGTCGGCGACGCCCGGCAACGCCGCGGCGACTGGCGGGCGCCGCGCAGTCGCATGCGCCACCGGACGGCGACCACGGCTGACCTCCCCGTTTCACCAGTCAGCCCAGTCCTGTGCGCGCGTCCGTGCACTGCGGCGGCAGACCCGGAACCGGGGCTCGGGTCACCCGCCGGGCGGCGCCTTTTTTCCTGGCAGGCGTCTTCAACCTATTGCATTCACAGTGCTTACCTGTATTCTGGCGCCGGTGTGGAACGCTGCTGCGGACCCGGCATCGGCCGGCCGGACAGAGCGAGCCACATCGGGACGGCACCCGCCGGACCGGTTGGAGGTGAGGCTTCTGCAGATCGGGTGATGGACGATCCGGACAGATCCACAGAGGGGGCTTCCGGTCCACACGCCTGACCAGTAGAATCGCCGGTTGTAGATGCAGGGGATTGAAAGATCAAGACTTACGATCAATCGGGGCGACTTCGGACGGCGGTCGCGCTGCGCGGGGATTCGGGGCGTCACACCCCCGGCCGCGGGCATCGGACAGACACGCCGGACCTGGTCGCGACCGCACCGCGACGCGGTGCTGATGCGACTGGTCGTCCCCTGCACCACGAAGGCGCACCTCTCAGAACTCGGCAGTTTCGGACGTGCACTGGGCACGCCCGCTGAAGAACCACCCCGGGGGTTCGGTTCGATGGCTCGAAGGATCCCATCACTTCAACCCAGCTACTAGGAGGGAAATCGAAATGGGACGCAATGCAATCATGGGACTCGCACTCGCCGGCGCCGTTGCCGGTCTGGTGAGCCCCGCGCTCGCTCAGCAGGACCGCGTCAGCTCGTCCGAGAAGGGCTCGCTGCTCGTCTGGTCGAAGATCGAGGTCACGACCTACCAGGGTCATGTCGTCCAGGACACGTTCGTCAGCCTGACGAATGACTACCCGGAGGACGTCGCTTTCCAGATGTACTTCATCCAGGGCGACAACACCAACCCGCTCGGCTACTGGCAGGTCTCCGACGTCGGCATCGAGCTGACCCGCGACCAGCCCGTGTACTGGTCCGCCGCGACCGGTCTCGGCACGGTCAACGTGACGCCGTGGACCGTGCTCGGCCCCGGCATCCCCGGCGACAACAACACCACGATCTACCGTGGCATGATCATCGGCTGGGCCGTTGATCGCGTGAACAACACCCCGATCCGTCACAACCACCTCGCTGGCCAGGGCACCTGGGTGAGCTACGCCCGGAGCCGTGCCTTCGAGTACAACACCTACGCCTTCGCGGCGATCCAGGGTGTTCAGGGCGGCGCGATCCCGGCGGCGGTTGGTCCGGATGGTTCGGTGACTCTCGCGATCGGCACGAACTACGCGCCGTCGTATGCTCAGCTTCTTCTCAACTTCCAGGCCACCGGCTCGTCCGCGTGGAGCTCCCCGGGATACATGGTGGTCAGCGACACCGATCTGACCCTCCACCCGATGGACTGGGACCTCCGCGAGAACACCAGCGCCCGTCCGATCGTGACCAAGGCGCAGTTCGACGTGTGGAACGAGAACGAGGTCAAGTTCTCCGGCGCGTACCGCTGCATCATCTGCTGGGACCAGACGCTCCTGAGCGATTACGGTATTCCGAATCACTTCAGCGTCGCTGCCCTGCAGACGAATCACGGCAAGGCCCGCATCGACGGCGTTGCCAGCCCGCTGTGTGACAACCTTCCGTACGGTGGCGACGTCTCCGTCGCGACCTCGCTCCTGGGCATCTCCGCCCGCATGCTCGAGATCGACGGCAAGTACGCCGCCGCCGCGAGCAATCTCGTCGGCATGGGCCAGGAGAACGCGACGATCCTGTACTTCCCCGGCAGCAACCCGCCGGATGAAGCGCCGAAGGCTTCCGCCCCGGCGACCTCCTTCGATCGGCTCCTCCAGAGCTTCTCGAAGCGGTGATCCCGCGATCCGGATATCCTCGCGTCCTCCCGGCGGCTGGTCCGCTCGGGATGGCGGGTAACGAGGAGTCCGGGATGATTCGACCCACGGGCGGCGGGGGTCACGACCCCCGCCGCCTCTTTCGATACCATCAGGTTCAGCGCCTGCTCTTCGGAGCGATCCCCGGACAGACCGGCCGGCAGCGGGGATCGGCGAGGCGACCGGGGGGTTCCCCGACTCGCCATCGCGGCGCCCCAGGACACGCACGGATGCGGCCCGCCGGCCGGACGAGGTGAGATTCGTGGTACGGACAGGGACAGGCCAGGGTCAGTCAGCGGTTCGGCCGCACGCGGCGATCGTCGGACACGCGTCTCCGCGTCGTCCGGCTGCGGTGGTCGCCGCGGTGCTCTGCGCGCTGATCGGCGCGGGCATGGCTGGCGCGTCGCAGGGTCAGTCGGGGAACGCGGCCGGGGCGGGCGATGACGCCGCGCCCCCGAGACACGTCCTGCCGCCGCTTTCCGACTCGCTGGATGTTCCGATCGACGGGATAGAACCGGAGCCGGCCACGCGCGAGCAGCTCCTGGTGCGCGCGAATGTACTCAACGCGGCGCGCCTGGCCGCGGACTACGCGACCCTGTGGGAGTTCCGGGACCTCCTCACCGTGGCGCACGTTTCCCGCGAGGAATTCATCGAGTGGAGCGTCGAGAACGACCCGTTCGTCTACGACGTCGCTGAGACGCAGGACGTGGCGGTCGACGGCCGCTGGGGCTGGGTCCGCGTAAGGGCGTCCATCGGGATGCGGCGTGCACCGTCGATCCCGCCTCGCACGATCGAACGATGGGAGCGATGGATCCACGTCTGCGGCCGCTGGCTCCCCGTCTCCGCGAAGGAGCAGGACAATGCGCCGCAGGCGCCCGCGGAGCGTGACCTCGCTCTCGAGCCGCTGCTCCAGGCGCGCTACGACGCGTGGTGGAAGGCGGTCGAGGCGCGCGACTGGCGCACGCTGTACGAAATGAGCGATCCCCTGGACCGCGAACAGGTGGATTTCGAGACGTTCGCGCGGGCGCGGAATCAGCTCACGTTCTTCGATCACCAGGTGCTGTGGCGCAACGCGTCGAGCGATTCCGGCATCGTCCGGGTCCGCTACCTGCTCAGGCTCAATGATCCGAACATGACCAAGATGCATCCGGTCGTCTCCATGGTGAACGAGCGCTGGGTCCGGCGCGATGGTCAGTGGTACCACCGCCTCCTCGGAGGAGCCGAGCGATGAGCGCAGAGAAGAATCTCCTCCGCGGCGGACGCAGGCATTCCGGCGGGCGCCGTCTCCCTCTCGCGGCTGCCGGATTCGCGTGCCTCGCGCCGGCGGCGCTGGTGCTGAGTCAGTCCGGGGAGCGACCCTCGTCCGCGCCGATGGGCGCGGCGACGACGGCCGCAGGCGACGCGTCCGGCGCCGCGCGGCCCGCGCCGCGCCGCGCGATCCGGTTCGAACTCGCCTCAAGCGGGCTGCCGACGAGTGGTTCGGAGGGGATGTGGAAGTCCGACCCGGTTCTGGCGGACATCAACGGCAATGGATTCGCGGACCTTGCGGCCCTGCCGAGGCTCGCAAAGGGTGCACGCGTCTGGACGGGCGACGGTGAAGGCAACTGGACCGACTCGTCGAACGGCCTGGCCGTTCCTCGGACGAGCTGCGGCGGCGGACTCGCGGTGGGCGACGTCAACGGTGACGGGAAGCCGGACCTGGTGGTCGGCGATCACTGCACGGGCATCTGGGTCTACCTGGGCGACGGCGCGGGAACGTGGACCGAGGTCACGGCCGCCATGTATCCGGTGGACCTGGTCGAGAAGCCGGGCGATGAACTCTCGGAGAAACTCGTGACCGGCGCCGAGGACATCGCGATCGGCGATGTCAACGGGGACGGCCACCTGGACATCCTGTCCGGCGGCAGCGACGAAGGCGGGCTCAATATCTTCCTGAACGACGGAACCGGCCGGAACTGGACGCGGCAGGCCAGTTCGCTGATTTCGCGCGGCTGGGCCAACCGGGTCCTGCTCGTGGATGTCGACGGTGACGGACGGCTCGATGTGGTGGCCAGCCACTCGGACGGTCCGCTGGTCTACCTCAACGACGGACGCGGCGACTGGTTCTGGTCCGCGTCCGGGCTTCCGACGCCGATGATGCAGGGGCTCTACCACGGCCTCGCGACCGGCGACATGGACGGCGACGGGAAACTCGACCTCGTCGTGGCCAACTGGGTGGATGGACCGGAGGTCTATTTCCAGCGCGAGCATGGCACCTGGCAGAAGGCGCCGGAGGTCTTTCCGGAGATGTTCGGTGGTGCCGTCGGCCTGGCGGTCGCGGATGTCGATGGCGACGGACGCCTGGACATCGCGGTCAGCGGACGCCTGCAGCCCACGGGAGGCATGGTCCGAGGTCTCTTTCTCCTGCTCAACGAGGGGAACGGGTCCTGGCGGTGGGCGCGGGACACCGGCCTGCCTTCGACCGGGCTGATGCAGACTTCGGGCCTGTCGTTCGGAGACATCGATGGTGACGGCGTACCGGACCTGGCGGTCGGCAGCGGTCTGATCACGGAGACCGGTCCGCCGGGAGCATCCCGGGAACCCGTCATCGCACATCGACTGATGGTCTGGCGCGGCCGCCGTACAGCCGCGTCGGAGGACGGATCCGTGGCGGCGCCCGGCGCCGCCTCCGTGGACCGCGGAGGGAACGGGGAGAAGAAACAGTGATTCGGTGACGGCCGTCCGTGCCGGTCACGGCGGTCCGTCGGAGGGTGAGACTCGCGAGGTGAGATTCGCGAGGTGAGATTCGCGAGGTGAGATCGAGGTGCTCCGCCGTGCCCCGGCGGTGCGCCTTGCTGGAGGTGAGACATGCGGGGCGTTCATTGTCTGCTGCGCGCCGGTCGTTGCGCGCCCATCGGGATCCTGTGTCTTCTTGCGCTTGCCCTCCCGGCAGGTCGCGAGGCGTCGGCGACGGCGCTCACGATCAAGCCCGGCATGGACCTGGGGGCGCAGGGCCTGACGGTCCGAGTGTCCGGGACAGGCCTGGCTGCCTCGGGGAGCGGCGCGATCGCCTTTCCGCTGGTGAACGGGCCCGTGCGCCGGGCCGTTCTCTACTGGGGCGGCTCACATGCGACCGGCGGCGCACCGCACGGGTCGCTCGTCATTGCCGGGACCACCGTCAACGGCGTGCTGACCGGGAGCGAGCCGGAAGGGACCACGACGTGGTACGCCTACCGCGCAGACGTGACGAACCTGGTCAAGGGCGCTGCACTGCCGGGAGGCGCCATTCCGCCGCTGCCGGTCAGCGACCCGCTCTTCGGTGATCCGATGGGCGCCCTCAACGGCGCATCGATCGTCCTGTACCACATCGATCCGACCACGCCGTTCTTCTATCGCGCGCAGATCGCAGACGGCTGTGACTTCGCATGGGCGCCGAATCTTCCGGACGCGTCCGGCTCGGCGGCGCCGGTGACGTTCGCGTTCGATCCCGCGGCGATCCGGCGCCCGGCGGAACTCGGCATCGTCGTCGGCAACGCGAACAGCGTGCGGCGCGATCGGGTTGACATCTCCGACAACAAGCCGCTGATCGACGACTTCACGGGCGGGAACGGTGCGGCGTGGGATTCCATTCTCACCCAGATCCTGATTCCTGCTTCCGTGTCGCAGACAACGGTCACATCGGTGTCGCCGCCGCAGTACGGCGCGAACGCCGAGCGGTTCCAGCTGGTGGCGTATGCGTGGCGACTGATCTGCGGTGGTCGGATCGGCGACTTCGTCTGGCAGGACCAGAACGGCAACGGTATCCAGGACCCGGGCGAGCCGGGGATCGCCGGCGTCCGCATCGAACTGTACATGCTCACGGACGAGGGCGAGGAGTACGTCATGGATGCCGTCTCCGACGGCACGGGCGAATACCTCTTCGAGGGCATCTGCGTCGGCACCTACATTCTCCGCGTCGACATGACGACGCTGCCGGCGGGCTTCGCACCGACGATCGACTTCGCCGGGAATGATCCGGCCCTCGACAGCAACTTCGACCCGGACGGCGTGACGATCGTTGTCCTGAATGATGACGGCGAGAGCAATCTCGACGTCGACCTCGGCCTCTGCTGCGGCATCACGATCCAGACCGGCGCGTGCTGCTTCTTCAACGGCGACTGCCAGCAGCTCTCCGAGTCGGCCTGCGGGCAGCTCGGAGGGACGTTCTTCGGAATCGGGACGCCCTGTGCGGCCATCAACTGCCCGCCGCTGGGCGCGTGCTGCCTGTTCGACGGATCCTGCCAGGAGATCGAGGCGGCCGACTGCGCCGCCCTCGGCGGGACCTACTCGGCCGGCGTGCGCTGTGACTCCGTGACCTGCCCGGCGCTCGGCGCGTGCTGCCTGTTCGACGGCACCTGCGATGTGACCGACAGCGCCATGTGCACCGTGCTCGGGGGGAGCTTCCAGGCGGGCGTGGACTGCGCGGGGATCGTCTGCCCGGCACTCGGCGCGTGCTGCCTGTTCGACGGATCCTGCGTGGAGGTCGAGGCGGCCGTCTGCGTGTCGCTCAGCGGGACCTACAGCCCGGGCATGCGCTGCGCCGAGGTCGTCTGTCCGGCGCTCGGTGCGTGCTGCCTGTTCGACGGCACCTGCATGGACCTGACTGCAGAGAACTGCATCGCGGCCGGCGGACAGGCATTCCTGCCGGGTGTGCCGTGCGAGCCCGGCCTCTGCACGTCGCTCGGATCGTGCTGTTTCTTCGACGGGAGCTGTCGGGAACTGACCGCGGCGGAGTGCCTTGACGAGGGTGGCGTGGACTTCCACCCAGGCGTCGCCTGCGGCGAAGCGAACTGCGCGGTGCTCGGTGCCTGCTGCCTGTTCGACGGCTCGTGCGTCGAGACGGACGCGACGGACTGCGCGGCGCAGGGCGGTACGTTCAACGCGGCGGTGCCGTGCGACCAGGTGTCGTGCCCGGTGCTCGGTGCCTGCTGCCTGTTCGACGGATCGTGCGTCGAGACGGACGCGACGGACTGCGCGGCCCAGGGCGGTACGTTCAACGCGGCGGTGCCGTGCGCTCAGGCGTCGTGCCCGGTGCTCGGTGCGTGCTGCCTCCAGGATGGGCAGTGCGTCGAAACCGATGCACCCGGGTGCACGGCCGCGGGAGGCACGTTCCAGCCTGGCCAGCCGTGCGCCGCGGTGGCGTGTCCGCAGCCTGGCGCATGCTGTCTCCCGGGTGGCCAGTGTGTCCAGTCGGTGCGCGCCGATGGCGCGGACTGCGTGGCCTCGGGCGGCACCTACCAGGGTGCCGGAACCACGTGCGCGCCGGGGCTCTGCCCGTCGGGACCGACCCGTCGCGTGCGCTCCGGCGAGAAGGGAAGCCTGCTCTGGTTCAGCAAGGTGGAGATCCGCTGGGACGCCTCGGGGCAGCTGGTGCGTGATACGTTCATCTCGCTGACCAACGACTACCCGTCCCCGGTGCGCGTGCTCATGTACTTCGTCAACGGTGACGAACCGCTTCCCGCCGCTCCCGGCGAGCGCGCTCATCCCGGCTGGAACTTCGTCGACAATGCCGTCGTGCTGACGAACGATCAGCCCGTCTGGTGGTCTGCCGCCAGCGGCCTCGGCACCCTGACCGGTCTCTCTCCGTTCACCGTGCTCGACCCGGGGACACCACCCGGTCGGCCGGCCGGCGATGGAACGACCGATCGCGTGCTGCGCGGGTTCATCGTCGGCTGGGCGACGAATGCCACCGGCCGCTCGATTCACTGGAACCATCTCTCCGGTGCGGCAACCGCGGTCGACCTGCGCGATTCGGCCGCCTGGGAGTACGGCGCGTGGGCGTTCCGCGCCGGGCCGTCCTTCCCGCATGGTTCCGTCATCGGAACGCCCGGACGACTCGACCTGGACGGCGAGACCTATGCGGCGGCCTGCGACACGCTGCTGCTGGGATTCCGGGCGCATGGCTCGGCGTCGTTCAGCGGGCCGAACGCGCTCGTCACGGCGGTCACGGAACTGACGCTGCATCCTGTCGATCTCGACCTGCGACTCAATCACGCGGAGGCGGCACCCGTGGCGACGACGGCCAGGTTCGATGTCTGGAATGAGAACGAGGTCAAGTTCTCCGGGGCGCACCGGTGCGTGACGTGCTGGGACTCCGCGTTCCTGGATGCCTACGCGATTCCGAATCACTTCCGGCTGAGCACGCTCCAGAGCGATGCCGGCAAGGCGCGGATCGCCGGGCGATCGGGGCCGCCCTGTCCTGACCTGCCGTGGCCGACACGCGACACGGCGCTGCTCGGCGTCTCGATGCGCCGTCTCGAGTTCTCGGCCGTCGAGCGGGACCTGGCGGGCGGCAATCTGCATGGCATGGGCGTTCGTGCTGCGGTGATCCGGTTCGACGCTGAGGCGCCTCCGCCCGAAGCGCCGGAGGCGGAGGGACAGGGAGAGCGAGGCAGATCGCGGTAGTGCGCCGTCGGCGCGGATCCGCCCGGTCGTCGCCGCCCGTCGGAGGGGAGCGGCCCGGAGGCGGTCGGTTTCGACCGGTCGCCTCCCTTTCACGAGTGCGGCGCGCCGCCGGCGGCGCGCACGCCGGACCTGCGATGTCCGCGTCGTTTCCGGACGCGTGCGCACCGTTCCCGGACGGTTGCGCGCCGTTCCCGGACCGCGCGGCGTGAATTCACTGCGCAGACTGCGCGATCCTGCTCGCATCGCGCCGGACTCGCGGCATGGTTGATCCCGATGATTGCCATGCCGACCCGCTCCGTGGTTCTCGGTGCATGGCTCGCGCTGTTGATCCTTCTTCCAGCGAGCCGCGCCATGGCTGCGCCATCGCTTGGCGCCTGCTGCCTGCCGGACGGCTCCTGTATCCGCGTCTCTCCGACCAGCTGCGACACCGTGGGCGGCGTGTTCCAGGGCTCCGGGACGACCTGCGACACGGTCGTCTGCCCGCAACCGCCGGGCGCGTGCTGCTGGCCGGACGGATCGTGCAGCGAACTTCCGAAAATCCCCTGCGAAGCGGGCGGCGGCACGTTCCGAGGGACGCTTGTTCCGTGCGCGTCGGTGGTCTGCAGTCCGGTCGTCGGCGCGTGCTGCCTGTCGGACGGCTCGTGCGTGGATGCGGTCACCGCGTCGGCGTGCACGGCGCAGGGCGGCGCGTGGCAGGGTTCGACGACGACGTGTGCGGGGAGCGCCTGCCCGCAGCCGGTGGGCGCGTGCTGTCTGCCTGGCGGCAAGTGCATCCAGAGCGTCGAGGTGGCCTGCGTCCTCGGCGGAGGTGTCTTCGTCGGCACCGGCGTGCCGTGTGCGGCCGTCGTGTGCGCGAAGTCCCTCGGCGCCTGCTGCCTTGGTGACGGCAGGTGCATCGTGGCCACTGAACTCGGCTGTGCCTCCAAGGGCGGTACATGGCAGGGACGGGACCGTGCATGCGAGCCGGCGCTCTGCGCGCTGCCGCCGCGCGGGTGCTGCCTGATCGACGGAAGTTGCGTGACGGTCGGTCCGGAGACCTGTGCCACGCTCGGAGGTGCCCCGGGCGCCGATCGTGAAGGCTGTGACGCGATCGACTGCCCGCAGCCCGCGGGCGCGTGCTGCCTGCCTGATGGCTCGTGTGCCGAGGAGATGGCAGAGTCCGGCTGCGTCGCCAAGGGCGGGACGTGGCAGGGGATGTTGACGACGTGTGCCGGGACCGCGTGCCCGCAGCCGGTGGGTGCGTGCTGCCTGTCCGACGGCTCGTGCGTGGATGCGGTCACCGCGTCGACGTGCACGGCGCAGGGCGGCGCGTGGCAGGGGATGTCGACGACGTGTGCCGGGAGTGCGTGCCCGCAGCCGGTGGGCGCGTGCTGCCTGTCCGACGGTTCGTGCGTGGATGCGCTCACGGCGTCGGCCTGCACGGCGCAGGGCGGCGCATGGCAGGGCGCGGCGACGTCCTGTGCAGGGACCGCGTGTCCGCAGCCGGCCGGTGCGTGCTGCCTGCCCGACGACGCCTGCGCGATGGTTGCCGATGCCGGCGCGTGCGACGCGATCGGCGGCGTCTTCGTGGCGGCGGGGACCCCGTGCGCGATGATCGACTGCACCGGCGTGGCGCGCGATCCGGACCCGACCCCGGTCCCGATCCGCCGCGGTACGTTCGGCGAAAAGGGAAGCCTTCTCGTGCTTCCGCTCGTCGAGGTCCGATGGGATGACCAGGGACGAGTCATCACCGATACGCTGGTCATGCTCACCAACGACTACCCGGGCGACGTCGAGGTCCTCATGTACCTGGTCAACGGCGATCCGCCGCTGCCCGCAGACGGCATCAGCGGCGAGCGTGCGCACCCCGGCTGGAACTGGCTGGACAACGGGATCATCCTGACGCGCGATCAGCCGATCTGGTGGTCGGTGGCGACTGGCGCACCGCGCGGACTGTCGCCGTTCGAGGTGCTCGACCCCGGCATGCCGCCGGGACGTCCGGCGCCGCCCGGGGCCGGCGTGCTGCCGGGAGAGCGGATGATGCGCGGGTTCATCGTGCTGTTCGCCGTGAACGCGAGCGGTGAGGCGATCCGATGGAATCACCTGTCCGCATCCGTCGTGCAGGTCGACTACGCGCGGGCGGATGCGTGGGAGTACAGCGCGCTCGCGCATGCGGTGGTCGAGGATGCGCAGCCGAACGGCGCGCCGATCGGTGCCGACGGCGTGCTTCGCCTTGACGGCAGCATGTACACGGCGGGCTACGGGCAGCTGCTCCTCAACTTCACCGCGGCCGGATCCTCCGCGTTCAGCGGCATGGACCTGCTCATCGCGGAGACGGGGCTGGTCCTGATGCCCCTGGACATCGACCTCGGCGACACCGGTCAGCCGGTCAGCACGATGGTCCGTTTCGATGTCTGGAACGAGAACGAAACCAAGTTCAGCGGCGCCCGCCGGTGCGTGACCTGCTGGGAAATGCAGCTGCTCAGCAGGTATGCGGCGCCGAATCACTTCCGCGTCGAGCACATCCACACGGACTTCGGGAAGGCGAGACTGGACGCGGTCGCCTCGATCGAGTGCCCCGGAAGCGTGGCGGTGCCGCTGGCCGGACTGGCGCTGCGCCGGCTTGCGCCACCCGGCGAGCCCGGGTTCTCCGCCGGTTCGAACCTGGTCGGCATGGGCACACGTGCAGGGACCGTCCGATACAGGCCCGTGGGGCCGCCGCCGGAGGCGCCGGCGGGCCCGCCGGTGCCGTGAAGCGCGTGAAACAGGCCGGAAGTGCTTGCCTGTGACGGATTTGCGGGTTCTATTGGGGGTCCCGTCGGCGCCGGGCGCCGGTCCGGGATGCGCGGGGTGTACGGGTGTCCAGATCCGGACGGAAGCCCGGAGTTCCCCGGGGTCACTGAGCGGCGATTCCTGAGACGAGGAGGTTTCTTCATCATGCGGTCCATCCGGTTCCTTGCAGCGCTGGCGATCGGTTCCGTCGCGGCGCAGGCGTCTGCGGCGACGATCCAGGTTCCCAGCCAGTTCTCCACGATCCAGGCGGCCATCAACGCGTCGGTGAACGGTGACGTCATCGTCGTGGCCCCGGGCACGTACGCAGAGGCGATCACGTTCGGCGGCAAGCGCGTCCACCTGCGCAGCAGCGACGGCGCGGCGGCGACGACCATCAACGCCCAGTCGCTTGGAAACGCCGTCGTCCGATTCGAGAACGCCGAGAACAACCAGGCGATCATCGAGGGATTCACGCTCCGTGGCGGCACCGGAAAGCCCGGTGCGGTGACACGAGGTGGCGGCATCTTCATCAGCGCAGCCACGCCGATCATCCGGTCCTGCATCATCCGCAACAACACCGCGGGACAGGGTGGCGGGATCTACGTCACGGATGCGCCCAGCGGCGTGCAGATCCAGAACACGATCATCGCGGTGAACTCCGCCAACTTCGGCGGCGGCCTGTACTGCGTGATCTCGAATCCATCGGTCAAGAACTGCACGATCGTCTCCAACAGCGCAGGCGAGGCGCTGGTCGGGACGCAGGGCGGGGGCTGGTACAACGGCAGCTTCGCGACCGGGCAGTGCATCAACTCGATCGTCTGGGGCAACTCGCCGGCAGGATTCGGCGGGTCCGCGAATCCGGTCACGCGGTACTCCAACGTGCAGGATGCCATCGCGGGCACCGGCAACATCAGCGCGAACCCGCTCTTCGTGAACTCGGGTGCACAGAACTACCGGCTGCAGCCGGGATCGCCCTGCATCGACGCGGGAGACAGCAGCGAGGTCGCGAGCGTGCTCTTCAAGGACATCGAGGGCGGGCAGCGCGGCGTCGACGATCCGGCCAAGGTCGACACCGGCGTGGCCGTGTTCGGCCTGGTCGTGGACATGGGTGCCTATGAGCGGCAGGTGGCCGTGCAGAGCAGCTGCCCGGGCGACCTCAGCGGCGACGGGAGCGTCGGCTTCGACGACCTGCTGCAGCTGCTCAGCCTCTGGGGCAACTGCCCCTGAGTCCGTGACCTGCATCGGCGATGAGGACGGGCCCGCGCGGGCAGATTCCGCGCGGGCCCGTCCCCTGCGCGCGCGTGCATGCGCCAGCGGGCGCAGGCGAGTCGGGTGCTCAGTACACCTCGACCATGCAGCGGGCGCTCGGGCGGACGCGCCGACGGATCTCCGCGTCGTCCCAGTCGGCGCATGCGGCCGGCGGGACGCCGGCGGCTCCGTCGCTTCCGGCGGTGCCGCGGATCTCGACGTACGCATCCGCGCACCCGAGCCGCGCGAGCGTCCTGAACACGCCGACCTGCATGCCCGCCAGTCCGCACATGTAGATGAGCGTGGTGCCGGCGCGCAGGGAGGCGGCCAGTGCCGCATCGTGTTCGACACGACGGGCGAGCAGGGCGTCAAGGTAGACACCGCGCGTGAAGCCCGGGCTCGGCTGCCGGCTCAGCGCCACGTGATACCCGAAGGCGGGCATCGTCCGCGCGGCGTCGACGAAGAAGTCGTCGTAGAGCAGGTCCGTCTCGTACGCGACGCCCATGAGCAGGTCGATCCGTCGGGCGGCGGCGGGTCCGGCGCGAAGTTCCATCAGCATGCCGCGGAACGGCGCGATGCCGGTCCCGGTGGCGAGGAAGAGGTAGTCCCAGGACTCCGGTGACTCCGGCAGCAGGAAGCCGCGCCCGTTCGGTCCGGAGACCATGATCTCGTCGCCGGAGCGCCGATCGCAGAGCCAGTTCGAGCAGACGCCGAGGTACAGGCGATGGTCGTCCGGATCGTCGCCGGGCCGCTGCGGCCGGCGCTCATCGATCAGGCGCTTCGGCGTCGTCGTGAGAATGCATCCGGCCCCGTCCTCACCGGTCGACGGCGAGGCGATCGAGTACAGCCGGACGGCGTGCCGCCTGCCCTGCGCGTCGAGGCCCGGCGGAACGATGCCGAAGGACTGGCCGGCACGGAACGCGCCGGCCAGCGGCGTTCCCGTCACGTCGATCGCGACGTGTCGGACGAAGGAAGCGGACTTGCCGCGCAGGCAGAGCGTCGACGCATGCACGATCGCCGCGACCGGCGCGGTCGGCTTCACGAGATTCATGGCGACGGTCGGCAGCACCGGCGTCGGGAAGCGTTGATCCTGGGCGGTCATGCCGCGGATGATACGGAGTGCCGCCACGAAAACGCCCCCGTCTCCGGGAGGAGACGGGGGCGCGGGGGGCCGTCGCCGCAACGGCCGGAGGACGTCAATCGAATGCTGCGGTCACCTGCGGCAGCCGCGGGGTCTGCAGCACCAGGTTGGTCTGCACCCGGAAGTTCGACTGCGTGCGATGCCGCTCGGCGAAGAAGAAGTCCAGGCGGTAGGTCTGCCCGTCCTCCAGGCCGAGACGGTTGAGGTCCACGTACTGCTCGGTCGCGCCGTGAACGCCGCCGAGGTCGATCACGAGTCGCCGGTCGATGAAGACCCAGACGTCATCGTCACCGATGAACTTGAAGATCTGGTTCCCGTCCGCGTGATACGTGAACTCCGTGTTGAGTTCGAAGGTGAAGTGGAAGTTCCGGTCCGGGCTTCCACCGGGATTGCCCAGGAGCTGATGCTCGATCGGGAAGAACCCGCCGAGCGCCTGGTACGCAGGATCGCTCTTGTCGTCGAAGACATAGGTGCCGTCGGCCTGCCGGTGGAAGGTCAGCGTGACCGGCATCGAGAGATTGACGCCGGGGACATCGCGGAACCACTGGCTGAATGACTCGGTACTCGTGATGCCGCCGGTCGAGAGGCCGTTGGTCAGCCCGGGGAGGTCGCCGCGGGATGCATCGAAGAGCGTCCACGCGATCGGCCGGCCGGTGCTGTCGCGCCACTGCGTCTTGATGAGCGATCCCGCGCCGGTGAAGACGGGCTTGCCGTCCTCGCCGAGCAGGGACGCCACGTTGCCGCAGTAGAGGCCGAAGCCGCGGTCCGGGCGCCGTTCGAAGTCGGTGTGGCCGCTGGCGGCGGTCCGCTCGCGGAAGTCGCGCACGATGCCGACCAGGTGCAGGGACTCCGGCGGGTCGGCGGATGCGACCGCGCCGCCGAGCAGCACGGCGCCGACGCCCGCGGTCAGCAGGGCCGTTCGGGTGCGGGATGACGTTGCGGAACGTCGAAACGGGTGACGGGCGGTGGTGTTGATCATCGTTCCTCCTCCGGGTGACCGGGTGTCGGCCCCCTTGAACCGCTCGAACATCCGAAACAGGGCCGCCGGTGCGCAGGCCGGGCGGTGTCGGGCCGGGCGATCGCGACCGTCTGCCCGGGGTGTGCAGCCTGTGCGGCCGTCTCCCGTCCGGAGGACCGCGTCCACGCCGTCCGGGAACCGTGGACGACGCGTGCACAAGACCGGCGTCACGCGCGTGCGATCGGTCCCGCGGTCGCACTTCGTATCCTGCGGCCCGTGCGGGTTCCGGTCCGATATGGGACGGAACCGGAAGAGGATCCATGGACGCATTTCGCATCGAGGGCGGGCCGAGCCTGCGAGGCCGGGTCGCGGTGGACGGATCGAAGAACGCAGCGCTGCCGCTCCTGGCGGCCTCGCTGCTCGCGGACGAACCGATGACGCTCCGGCGGGTGCCGGATCTCGCGGACGTCGGGAGCATGCTCCGCCTGCTCGGCGAACTGGGGGTGGAGGCGCAGGGCGCCCACGGGACCGTGCGCCTGGCCGTGACGGACCCCACGGCGTGCCACGCCCGATATGACATCGTCCGGACCATGCGGGCGAGCATCTGCGTGCTCGGGCCGCTCCTGGCGCGGCGCGGTCGCGCCATCGTGTCGATGCCCGGCGGCTGCGCGTTCGGCGCCCGGCCCGTCGACCTCCACCTTCGCGGCCTCGAGGCACTCGGCGCACGGATCCGGCTGGACGGGGGGAACATCATCGCGGAAGCCGGCCGGCTCCGCGGCACGACGATCTTCCTGGGCGGCCCGTTCGGCTCCACCGTGCTGGGAACGGCGAATGTGCTCTGCGCGGCGGTGCTGGCCGAGGGGCGCACCACGATCGAGTGCGCCGCCTGCGAGCCGGAGATCGTGGACCTGGCCCGGATGCTCAACGCAATGGGAGCGCGGATCACCGGCGCCGGGTCGCCGCGCATCGTGATCGAGGGCGTCCCGTCCCTCGGCGGCGTCGATCATCCGGTGATGCCGGACCGGATCGTCGCCGGCACCTACGCGATCGCCGCGGGCATCACGAACGGCGACGTCGTCATTCATGACTTCCCGTGGGACGCGCTGCTGGCGGTTCTCCACGTGCTCCACGCGGTCGGCGTCCGCGTGGAACGCACGGATCCCTCGGAGCCGGCGGAGGCGTGCACCGTCCACGTGAGTTCGTCGCGGCGCCTGCATCCCGCGGTCGTCACCACCCAGCCGTATCCCGGCTTCCCGACCGATCTGCAGGCGCAGCTCATGGCCCTGCTGTGCTTCGCGGACGGCAACAGCATCATCACCGAGAAGATCTTCCCGGAGCGGTTCATGCACGTGGCGGAACTCGCGCGGATGGGGGCACGCGTGGTCCGCGAGGGCGCGACGGTCGTCATCAGTGGTGTCGACTGCCTGGTGGGCGCGCCGGTCATGGCGAGCGATCTCCGCGCCAGCGCCAGCCTGGTCCTCGCCGGGCTCGCGGCGCGGGGCGAGACCGTCGTCAGTCGCGTCTATCACCTGGATCGCGGCTACACCAGGCTCGAGGAGACGCTGGAGGGACTCGGCGCGCGGATCGCGCGATTCAACCCGGACCGGGTGGAGACCGAGGGCCGCCCGTCCGACCAGCCGGCCGTCGCGGACGTGCGCCTCGCGGCGCGCGGTCGTCCGGTGGCGCCGGCCGCGGCAGAGCCTCCGGTGCCGACGATCCTCGCGCGCGGCGACCGGCCCGCCGCGCCGACCTCCGTCCCGTCGCATGCGGGCGAGTGACCTGGACTACGCGCTTCCCGAAGCGCTGATCGCAACCGCGCCGGCCGAGCCGCGCGAATCCGCGCGGCTCATGGTGGTCCCCCTGGAGGGCGGGCCGCCGCAGCACGTCACGATCGCGGACCTGCCCCGGCTCCTCGAACCGCCGGACACGCTCATCGTGAACGAGACACGCGTGGTCCCGGCGCTGCTGGACGGCGTGCGCGCGGCAGACGGGCGGACCGTGGATGGCCTCTGGCTCGCCGCGCCGGCGCCGGGGACATGGCGGATCATCCTGCACGGGAGCCGGCGGTTCCGTCCGGGCGATGTCCTGCGCCTCGGCCCGGCCGATGCATCCGTGGAGATCGTGCTCCGCGCGCGCGACGGGGAGGCATGGCTGGCGGAGGCGCCGCGCGACGCGGACGCGGCGGCGCTGCTGGCGCAGTGCGGCCGCACGCCGCTGCCGCCGTACATCCGCCGGGCACGACGGGCGCGCGGGCAGATCGTCGATGACGCCGTCGACCGCGCGTGGTACCAGACCGTCTTCGCGCGGTCGGGCGGTGAAGGCGGATCGGTCGCGGCCCCGACCGCGGGGCTCCATCTCACGCCGGCCGTTCTCCGCGCCCTGGAGGCGCGCGGGATCGGCTGCGAACACATCCGACTGGACGTCGGCCCCGGCACGTTCAGGCCGATCGAGACCGGATCGCTGGACGAGCATCCCATGCACGAGGAGCGGTTCGAAGTGCCGCCGCGCGTCGTGGCGCGACTGAGGGCGCGCGAAGCCGGAGCGCCCGGCCGGATCATCGCCGTGGGAACGACCGTGGTGCGCACGCTGGAGTCGCTGCCCGCGCCGCTGCCGCCGCCGCCGGAGGATGCGGATCCGGGCGGGTCCGGCGGCGGCACGATCCGCGGCGCCACGCGACTCTTCATCCGGCCGCCGTGGACGCCGCGCTTCACGGAGGGACTGCTGACCAACTTCCACCTGCCGCGGTCAACGCTGCTCGCGCTGGTCGCGGCATTCATCGGGCTCGAGCGCCTGCTCGACCTGTACCGGGTCGCCGTGGCGGAGCGGTATCGCTTCTACTCCTACGGCGACGCGATGCTGATCCTGCCGCGTCCCGGTGGCGCGCCGGTCAGTGCCGGAAGTGCCGTTCGCCGGTCAGCAGGCACGTGACGCCGCGCTCCCGGCAGAGCTGGATCGTCTCGTCATCGCGGACCGAGCCGCCGGGGTGGACGATCACGCGCACGCCTGCATCGATCAGGATCGCCGGGCCGTCGGGGAACGGGAAGAACGCGTCCGAGGCCGCCGCCGGGCGGGACGCGGCGCCGAGTCGTGCGCCGGCCTTCGCCACCGCGATGCGACAGGCGCCGACGCGGTCGACCTGTCCGCAGCCGGCCCCGAGGAGCGAGACGCCGTCGGCGATGGCGATCGCGTTCGACGTGAGATGCTTCGCGACGATCATCGCGAAGCGCGCGGTGGTGAGATCCGC
Organism: Phycisphaeraceae bacterium; assembly: GCA_019636755.1. Lineage (GTDB taxonomy): Bacteria > Planctomycetota > Phycisphaerae > Phycisphaerales > SM1A02 > JAHBWZ01. The sequence continues at coordinate 244,338 of JAHBWZ010000005.1, forward strand.
GTCGGACGGCGCCGGGCCCGCGGCATGCACCCAGTGCGCGGGATCCGGCACGGCGCTGTCGCGGTCCTGCACCAGCAGCCCGCCCGGGATGGAGCGGAGGACCGGCGAACGGCCGCTGGCCGGCGTGAGCGGTCCGGTCTCGACCATCCGCAGGTTCTTCCACCGCGCCGCGAGTCGCGACTCCGCCTCCGGCTCGATGCGCGCGGCGACGATGACCTCGAGAAACCGTCCGCCGGCGGCGATCGCATCGGCCGCGTCGGCATCGATCGTCCCGCTGGTCGCGAAGACACCACCGAACGCCGCCACGGGGTCCGCCGCTTCCGCCTCGGCAAAGGCTTCCGCCGGCGACGCCGCGCACGCCGCGCCGCAGGGATTCGTGTGCTTCACGATGACCGCGGTCACGCGATCCGGGCTGGTGCGTGCGAGTTCCCGCGCCACCTCGAGCGCCGTCGCGGCATCGAGGTAGTTGTTGTACGAGAGCGCCTTGCCCGCGGCGACGCGCGCATGGACGACGCTCGTTCCGCGCCAGGCCGGGTCGCTGTAGAGCGCGGCGCCCTGGTGCGGATTCTCGCCGTACCGGAGATTCTGGTGGATCGGGTACGCCAGGCGCAGGAGTTCCGGAAAGGGACGCTCGCGATGTCGCGCCATCCAGGCGGCGATGGCGGCGTCGTACGCCGCGGTGCGCATGAACGCGCTGGCGGCGAGTTCCTGCCGGAGCGCCGCGGTCAGGGCGCCGCCGTGGGCGCGGAGTTCCGATGCGACGCGGTCGTACTGGGCGGGCTCGGTGACGACGCCGACGAAGTCGTGGTTCTTCGCCGCGGAGCGCAGCACGGCCGGTCCGCCGATGTCGATCTGTTCGATCGCGACGGCGTCGGCGATGTCGGCCTGGGCGACGGTGGCCTCGAACGGATACAGGTTCACCACGACGAGGTCGATCGGCTCGATCCCATGCGTGCGCATCGCGGCCAGGTGCTCCGCGCGGTCGCGCCTGCCGAGCAGTCCGCCGTGGATGCGCGGGTGCAGTGTCTTGACGCGCCCGTCGAGCATCTCCGGGATCCCGGTGACGTCCTCGACCGGCCGGACGGGCAGCCCGGCGGCGCGGATCGCGGCGGCGGTTCCGCCGGTGGAGATGAGTTCGACCCCGAATTCGCCGGAGAGAACACGGGCGAAGGGAACCAGGTCGGTCTTGTCGCTGACGGAGAGCAGCGCGCGGCGGACGATCGTGAGGTCGGACATGGGGGCGCAGGAGAGCGTGCCGCGGCGGGCCGCGGACCCGGGACAGTGGGAACGGTTCCGATCAGCGCCGCTCGACGAGCCGGAGGATCTCTCCGTCCTCGCTGACTGCGAAGAACTCCGTCCGGGACTGATCGGGCACGATGAGCCGGTGTATGCGCGGGAGATCGATCGCATCTCCGGCAGCGCCCATCGAGGCGTCCACGAGCTGCATGCGCCGCTGGCCAGGATCCCACGCGTAGAGGTCGGAGCCGCGGTGCATCACGACAGCGCCGGTCACGTCCGGCGCGGTCCAGACATGAACGCCGCCCGGCTGGTTCGCGGGGAACGCCTCGAACGCCTGGAGGCCGGCACCGGGGACTGCCTGATAGAGACGTTCGCCGATGACGACGGGCGAGGTCGTGAGCGGTGCGGTGGTCAGTCGCGCCCAGAGCGCGGGACGGGCGAAGCCCAGTTCGTAGGCGCGCAGGTACTGGTCCGTTCCCGCGAAGAAGACGACGCCGCGCGCGATGGTCGGCTGGGCCCGGACCGGCGCGAGGGCCCGGTCATTCCACACCTGCGTGACCGAACCGAGTCCGATCGAGATCAGCCTGCCGTCGCCGCCGCATGCGACGACGTATCCGTCCGCGATCGCCGGCCGCGCGCTGATCGTGCTCGCCACCTGGTACGCCTTCCAGTACGCGCCGACGCCGTGGGAGTGCCAGACGAGCTGGCCATTGCGGGCGCCGTACACCAGGAAATCGCCGACGAGGACCGGCTCCACGCTGCCGACGTAGGCCAGCGGCTGCTTCCCGACGATGCCGCCGGTCGTCAGGTCCAGGACGACGATCTCGGAATCCGTGACGACCAGCACCCGATCGCGCGCCGGGACGGCGTACACGCCGGCGATGCGATCGACCTCGTTGACGGCGGGCACGCGCCAGATCACGCGACCGTCGTGGATCGCGATGCGCGTGACGAGGTTGCGCGAATCGACGACGAAGAGAGAGTCGTCGCCGATGGTGACAAGGCGGGTCGGTCCGAAGGGCGTGGCGGGAACCTGCCAGTCGATTCGTGTGCCGAGCTGCCTGGCCGCCTCCGGACCGACCAGGTAGGTCCGCGCCACCAGGTCTTCGCGCGACTCCGCCGCCGTCGCGGCGCCGGCGGCGATCGGCTCCGCGCCGCGGTCCTCGCCCGGCGCACCGCGCGAGGCGCAGCCGGTGCTGCCCGCGATCGCCGCCACGACAGCCATGACCGCCCCTGCCGCCGTTGCGCGGGCCGGATATCGGAGGGCCCGCGAACAACGGGGAAGGCAGGTGGCGCGGTCGAGAGGGCTGGGCATGCGGAGACTCCTGGTGGTGGCGCCGCGTCGGTGCGTCGATCCGCGGGCCGGGATCCGGGGGAAGGAGCGCAGTATCAGGAGACGCGCGAGGGGCGTCAAGCGAACCCGGCTACCATCGCGGCCCGTGTTCACCGGCCTTGTCCAGGGAATCGGTCGAGTCCTTGAACGGTCTCCGACGGCCGCGGTGCCGGCGGCGCCGGCCCGGGACGGCGGTGCGCCCACCGTCCGGCTCGTCATCGCGCCGTGGCCGGACGGCGCTGCGGGCGCCGGAGCGCACGCGGCCCCTTCGGATGACCGCGCGGACCGCGGGGGGTGGTGGGCGCGGATCCGCACGGGCGATTCGGTCGCGGTCAACGGCGTCTGCCTGACGCATGTGGGCGCGGCGGCCTCCTCGGGTGTCCCGCTGTCGTTCGACGTGATTCCGCAGACGATGGCGATGACGACGCTCGGCGATCTGGCCGGTGGCGATCCGGTCAACCTCGAACCCGCCCTGCGGGCGGCGGACCCGATCGGCGGACACCTGGTGCAGGGGCACGTGGACGGCGTCGGTGTGATCCGCATGATCCGGCAGGACGCGGACGGTGTCCGGTTCGGCGTGGAGGTCCCGGAAGCGCTCCGCGCGTACATGGTGCCCCAGGGATCGGTCTGCGTGGACGGGGTGTCACTGACGATCGCGGCGGTGCCGGCGGAGGACCTCCTGGAGGTCGCGCTGATCCCCGCCACGCTCGCGGGGACGACGCTCGGCCGACGGCGCGAAGGCGATCGGGTGAACCTGGAGTCCGACATGATCGCCCGAACGGTCGTGGCCTGGCTGGAGCGGGGGCACCGGATCGATCGCGCCGGACGCCCGTGAGCCATCGCCCGCCGGACGGAGTCGCGCGCGCCGCGGTGTCCGGTCGATGATGCCCGTGAACCGCGGAGCGCGGGCCGGGGTCATGCCGCGCACGCGCGATCGACGGCCTGCACCGGCGCGGCGATGCACAGGCAGGTGAGATCGTCGGCCTGGTTCAGCGACCCGGCACGGTCATTCACCCGGGCGACGATCGCCTGCTCCAGCGCCGCGCCCTCATGCGCCGCGCAGAGCGGCCGGAACTCGGTCGCGACCTGCGCGGCAAGTCCGTCATCCGGATCGCGCGCGAAGATCTGTTCGAAGCCGTCAGAATAGAGGACCAGCCGATCGCCGGCGCCGAGCGTCGCCTCGGTCTGGTCGAACTCGGCGTCCGCGAAGATCCCCAGGAGGCCGCCCTCGGTCGCGAGCAGCTCCGTGGCGCCGTCGGCGCGATACAGGATCGGGTGCGGATGTCCGGCGCCGGACAGCCGGAGCCGTCGCGTCCGCACGTGGATGACGCCGTAGATCGCGGTGGCGAACCGCGGCGTCGTCGACTGGTGGCGGACAAGGTCCGCGTTGAGTCGGGTCAGCACCTCGGCGGGCTCGATGATCTCCATCCGATCGCCATCCAGTCGGCGCGTGGTCAGGGCGCGGACGATCGTCATCGTCATGAGTGCGGCGGGCACGCCGTGACCGACGCAGTCGGCGAGGAAGAAGCCGATGTGTTCCGCGTCCAGCGGCTGAACGTCATAGATGTCGCCGGAGACGAAGTGGGCCGGGCGCCAGAACGCGGCGAAACTGAGCGAGCCCGGTGCCGGGAGTTCGCGGGGCAGGAATTCCCGCTGGATGCGCGCGGCCAGTTCCAGTTCCTCCTGGATGCGCATGATCTGGCCTTCGAGTCCGCCATGGAACCGGTGCGCGGTTGCGATCTCGCGCTGCAGGGACGCAACGCCGCTCTGCATCCGGAGCATGCCCTCCAGCATCGCGGCGAGGCGCGGCATGTCGATGTCCGAATCCACCCGCTGGCCGGCCGGAAACCATGCCAGGTCGTCGGCGCGTGCGCCGAGCACCAGCACGATGCGTCCGGCCTCCTCCAGGTCCGCCGCGAGCGCGGCGAGCGGCGCCGGAGACGAGTCCCCGGTGACCACCAGCACCACGGCATCCGCGCCCGCGTCGCCTGCATCCGGGGCGCCGGCATCGATCTGCGCCGGCGACTGGAACGCGGCGCGCAAACGCCCCGCGACCCGGTCGCGGGCGGCCTGGTCGTTCGAGAGCACGCGGATGCGATGCGGCACGGGGTGGCTCCGGAACACGGCGGTTCGAGGGACGGGGGCCGCGTCGATGTCACGGGAACGACGACGGGGCACGGACGCCGCGCGCCCGGTTTCCGGACGTCGGTGCGCATCCGCGCCGCTCACGCATCGGCCGATCGCGCCAGCCGCTTGAGACGTGGCAGATCGAGCTCGATCCGTTCCTCGAGGCGGAGTTCGAGTCGCCGGATGGTGCCGGCCCGGAACTCCAGCGCAAACTGCGCCGGCAGGCCGCTGGTGTACCGCCGCAGGCGCTGGCTGTACGCGTCCTCGGACTCGCCGGGCCCGCGGGGCGGCTCAGCCTTCATCGCGTGCAGGGCGGTGATCCGTCCCTGACCGTCCAGGAACGCGATGTCGATGTCCACCAGGCAGTTCTTCATCCAGAAGCTTCGCAGGGCCGAGTCCGGAAAGATGAAGATCATGCCGCCGTCGGCGGGAATGTCGGCGCGCTCCATGAGGCCGCGCGCGATCGCGGCTTCGTCGGCGGCGACCTCCATCCGGAACCGTTCACCGCGGACGGTGATGATCTCCACGCGCGGCCCGGAGGCGTCCGCTTCCGTCGCGCAGCCGCCGGTGCCCGCGCCCGCGAGCAGCACCAGCGCGCCGGCCAGGAGGAGGGCGAGGGCCGGCCTGCGGTGGGGGTGGGATTCACGTCGATGCATACCGGTTGCTCCTGGGCGCGGAACGGCGCGCGTCACCCCGAGGACCCATCGAGAAGGAACGCATGGTCCCCTGCCGTGAAGGTGACCGGCGCCGCGGGCCGATCCGGATCGTACCGACTCAGAAAGTCCGCAGCGGTCATCGGGGCCGGTGCCTCCAGGAGTCCTGACCACGCGGCGACCAGGCCGATCACCCGGGCCGGATCGACGCCGGCGTCGCGCAGCGCCGACAGCCGGCAGGCGCCGTCGCGCTTCGCGAGCCGGCGGCCCTGCTCGTCGAACACGAGCGGCAGGTGGTGCCACCGCGGCGGCTCGTGACCCAGGGCGCGGAAGAGCAGCGTCTGCCGGGCGGCCGACTCCAGCAGGTCCTCGCCCCGGACCACGTCGGTCACGCCGGTCCGGGCGTCATCCACGACGACGGCGAGCTGGTACGTCGGCACGCCGGCGCGCGACCAGACGAGGATGTCGCCGACGGTCTCGGACGGGTCCTCGTGGAGCACGCCGTGGAAGCGGTCCCGGATTTCCACCGTGCCCGGATCCACCCGGAACCGGTGATTCGCATGCGCCTCCAGGAACGCCCAGGCGGCGGGCTCCGGGGGCCTGAGTCCGACGGGAAAGCGCGTCTCGCCCTCGCCCGCATGGGGCGCTGAGAGCGCCTGGGCCGCGATCTCCCGGCGCGTCCGTTCGCAGCGGAAGATGCGCCCATCGGCCGCGAGTCGGCGCATGGCGGCGCGATAGGGCTCCAGGTCCTCGGACTGCACCAGCACGGGGCCGTCCCAGTCCAGTCCGAGCCACCGGAGCAGGTCGATCGTGCGGGCGGTCTCGCCGGCCGGGACGCGCGACCGGTCCAGGTCCTCGATGCGCAGGCGCACGGCCCATCCGGCGCACCGTGCCATCGCCCACGTGGCGAGAAACGTGCGCGCGTTGCCGAGGTGAAGACTGCCGGTCGGCGAGGGCGCCAGGCGGGTGGTGCCCGCGCTGCCGGCGTGGGCGGAAGGGGTCATGCCGGGGTCATCCTGTATAGTCGGTCGCGGGGCGGCGCGTGCTGAGCGCGGGGCCGTGGTCAGGAGCGGTGCCCGAAGGACCACGCAGGAGCGTGTGATCAATGCCCATGGAACGGCTGAGTGAACCGGACATCGAGCGACGGCTGGCCGAACACGACGCGTGGTCCCTGTCCGGCGGCGCCATCCAGCGGACATTCTCCTTCGCGTCGTTCGCCGACGCGATCGCGTTCGTCGGCCGCGTCGCGGACCTCGCCGAGGCGCTGCAGCACCATCCGGACATCCTGATCCGCTACAGCCGCGTCACGCTCACGCTCACGACGCATGATGCGGGCGGGCTGACCGAGCGGGACTTCGCGTTCGCCAGGCAGATCGACGCGCACGGCGCGATCGCGGAAGCCTGACACAGGCCGCCGGCCGGGGCGCCCCGCCGGCCGCCTCACGAGGCACCCAGCGCCAGGCGGACGACCCGCGCCCGCTGCTCCCGCAGGGCGTCGGGTTCGGCGCTTCCGCCGGTCCGGGCATGCAGGTGGGCCGGCTGGATCTCCAGGAAGAGCCGGTTGACCACCTCCGCCGGGACGTCCCGGATCCGTCCGACGTGGATGCCCAGGCGCACGCGGCTGAGGAGTTTCATGGCTTCCTCGGTGCCGAGCAGGCGCGCGACGCGGAGAAGCCCGAGCGCCCGGTGCACGCGGTCGTCCAGGAGTACGGGACTCCGCCGTTCGATCATCTCGCGCGCTTCCAGTTCGTACTCGATGATGCGCGGCACGATCTTCTGTTCCAGTTCCTCCAGGAGTTCCTCCTCGCACCGCCCGAGCGTCACCTGGTTGCTCACCTGGTAGAAGTCGCCGGCGGACTCGGATCCCTCTCCGTAGTAGCCGCGGACCGCGAGGTGAAGGTCCTGCGCGGCGCGGCGCACGCGCTCGATCTCATCGGTGAGCCGGAGGGCGGGCAGGTGCAGCATCACGGAGAAGCGGACGCCGGTGCCGACGTTCGTCGGGCAGGCGGTGAGGTAGCCCCACCGCCGGTTGAACGCGAACGCGATCCGCGTCGAGAGCAGGTCGTCCAGCTGCGACACCCGCTTCCACAGCGCGCCCAGGCAGAGACCGGAGCCCAGGCACTGGATCCGGAGGTGGTCCTCCTCGTTGACCATGATGCTGAGCGACTCATCCTCCGACAGGGCGACGGCGCGTTCGATGTCGCAGTCGGCATGGGCGGCGGAGATCAGGTGCCGTTCCACGAGAAGCCGGCGCTCCCGATCCGTCATACGGGCAAGATCGCACCACTCGAACCGGGGGGTGGTCCCGGGGGAGGTGATGGCCTGGCGCGTCAGTCCGACGATCTCGGCGCGCTGCGACTCGGTTGCCCGGTTGACGAACGGAAACCCGGCGAGATTCCGCGCCACGCGGGCGCGGCTGGTCATCACCACGGCGCTGTGCGGTCCGTCATCGAGAGTCCAGGCGTCGGGAGCCATGCGCATCGTCGGAGTCAGGTGGGCGGGTGGGCAGGAACTCAGGCGTCGCTCGTCGTCGACCGGCTCTCGGCCTCCAGGCTCCGCAGTTCATCCCGGAGCCGGGCAGCGCGCTCGAACTGCTCGGCGCCGACCGCATGGTCGAGGTCCTGGAGCAGGCGGCGGATCCGCAACTGGCGCGTGACCTGCCGATCGAGCGCTTCATCGGTGCCGCCGGGGTGCTTGCCGACGTGTCCGCTCGCGCCCGCGTGCGTCCGGAGGATGAGGCCCTCCAGTTGCGCCTCGAAGGCCTCGTAGCATTCCGGGCAGCCGAGTACCCCCGCCTGGCGGAAGTCGGCGAAGGCGAGGCCGCAGCCCGCGCAGACGCGCGGCCCCGACCGGGCGGCGGGCTTCGTGGAGATGATGAAGTGCCCGCTCAGCACCGTCTGGACCGGCTTCGCGGCGACCACCGGCATGCCGGCACCGCGCGCGCACTCCTCGCACAGGTGCAGGTCCGCCTTGAGCCCGTCGATGATGGTCACCTCGTGCACGGTGGCAGGGCGATCACAGCGATCGCATTTCATGCTGCGATGGTACCCGCGGACCGTGCCGACCGACGAGGGGGAATTCTGAACCGACCGGCGACGGATCCGCCGCGGCGGCGCGGCGTTCAGTCGTCCCCGGTCGTCAGGCCGAGTTCGCTCTCGAGGCGGCGGAGCCTCGCTTCCACGCGGTCCAGCCGGTCGGCGAGCGAGCGCGTTTCCGCCGTCGCGACCGCGGTGTCCGGTCGGACGATGACGAGCGGCTCCCGCGTCGCGGCACCGAGCGGGTGCAGGTCCGGGCAGAGGCACTGCGCGAATCGCTCGGCGCGCGATCCGGGGCCGGATGCGACCGCGCGGACGAGCGCCGGGGACCGTTCCGCCAGGGCCGCCAGCACGTTCGAGACCACCTCCACAGTCTCCAGCGGATGCATCCGGCCGGCGCGCTGGCGAAGTTCGGCGGCTGTCTGGGGACCGCGGAGGAGCAGTTCGGTCAGGACGACGAGTTCGGCCAGCGAGAGCGAGAGCGACTCGCGGAGGTCGTGACGGTATTTCGGCACCCGGCTGCCGGTCATCGAGACTTCGCGGACAAGTCCGATGCCGCGCAGGGTATCGAGCGCGTCCAGGACGTCTTCCTCCCCGAGCTCCAGGATCGGCTCGCGGTTGTTGCGCTGATTCGCTCCGGAGACGATCGCGTTCAGCGTGAGCGGGTACTGCGCGGGCGTCGTGAGCGCCTTCTCGACCAGGACGCCGACGACGCGACACTCCACCGGAGTCAGGTTCCGCATGGTCCGCAGTGTACCGCTGCGGCGCAGGCGACCGGGCACCCTGTGCGTGGCACGCGCGGTCCGGATCGGGTGCCGCCGTGTCACCGCGGCGCGGCGGCACCCGGGGAGCGTCCCGTGCGCGCGGCGCCCCGGAACGGCGAACCCGGCGGTGCACCGGGGTCCGCGGAGATCGTGCCGACCGCCTGCGATGGCCGGCGACGGGCTCACGTGCCACAACCCGGCGATACCATCCCCGCCGTGAACAGTTCGGGCGATCGGATCGTCTCGAAGGAGCGCGCTGTCCGCGTCATCGAGGACGCGCGGGCGACCGGCCGGCGGATCGTGCTCTGTCACGGCTGCTTCGATCTCGTGCATCCGGGTCATGTGCGGCATCTCCGGCAGGCGGCACGGCTCGGTGACCTGCTGGTCGTCGGGGTGACGGCCGATGCGCTGGTCGGCAAGGGTGACGGACGGCCGCTCATTCCGCAGGAACTCCGCGCGGAGAATCTCGCGGCGCTGGACTGCGTCTCGCTGGTCGTGATCTCCGCCGAGCCGACCGCGGAGGGGCTCATCACCGGGCTCCGGCCGGACATCTACTGCAAGGGGCGCGAGTACGAGTTCAGCGAGGATCCGCGCTTTCTCTCGGAGCGCCGCCTGGTCGAGTCGCACGGCGGTCGCGTGGTCTTCACCTCCGGGGACGTGATCTTCTCCTCGACCGCGCTCATGCGCGACCTCGACGGCGCGATGCAGACCGCGCTCGATCGATCGCTGCCGGAGGACGATCGACGGATCGCCGCGCTGGTGCGCCGGCACGCCGCCTTCCTGGCCGGCGCGGACACCTTCATCGAGTCCTTCGCGGGCCGGCGCATCGTGGTCGCCGGGGAGTCGATCCTCGATGTCTACATCGCGTGCGACCGTCCGGATGTCGCCGGCGAGGCGCCGGTCATGACGCTCCGTCCGGTGGGCCGCCGGACCTTCGACGGTGGGGCGGCGATCATCGCGCGCCACCTGGCGGCGCTGGGCGCCCGGCCCGTCCTCGTGACGCCGATGCCGTCCGGCGCCGAGGCCGATGCCCTGCGGCTCCGCCTCGAGATCGAGGGCGTCGAGGTCCGGCCGTACGCCGTGGACATGCGCCTGGCGGAGAAGCAGCGGTATCTCTCGGGCACGACGAAACTCGTCCGCATCGACCTCTCCGAGCAGATCGTGCTCGGCGCGGAGGACCAGGCGCGCGTGTGCGACGCGATTGTGGGCGCGGCGCAGGGCGCCGACGGCGCGATCCTGGTCGACTTCGGTCTCGGGTTCTGGACCGCGTCGTCCCTGGGCCACGCCGCGCGGGCGCTGCGCCCCGTCGTGCCGTTCATCGCGGGAGACGTTTCCGGCGCGCGCTCCAATCTGCTCACGCTCGTCCAGGTCGATCTCCTGACGCCGAGCGAAGCGGAACTGCGCGCGGCGCTGAACGACTGGGCGACGGGGCTGACCGCCTGTGTCTGGACGATGCTGGAGCGGACGGGTGCCGGCGGCGCCATCGTCACGCTCGGCGAAGAGGGCTGCGTCTCCTTCGAGCGCCGTTCGGCGCGACGTTCCCCGGCGCGTGGCGCCGGTGCCGGCGGCCGGGGCGCGGTCCCCGGCGGCGACGGGGATGCATGGCACAGCCGGCTCGCCGCCGCACCGGTGCCGGCGCTGACGCGCCTCGCGGTCGATCCGCTCGGGTGCGGCGACGCGCTGCTGGCGGCGGCGGTGCTTGCGCGGATCGCCGGCGCGACGGGCGAAGTCGCGGCGCTGGTGGGCAGCGTCGCGTCCGCGATCACCGCGGGCCGCCTCGGTAACCATCCGGTCTCCGCGGCGGACCTCCGGCAGGGTCTCGCACGACTGGCGGGGACCCGTCCCGTGTTCGATCCCACGGCCGGTGAACGGGCCGTGTCGACGCGCAGAACCTGAACACCGCGCCGGCGATCCGGGGTGCTCCGGCGCCCGAGCCAGATGTCGAACATCCCCGTCACGGTCATCATTCCCACCCGCGACCGCCACGAGGTCTGTCTCAGGACGCTCGAGCGGCTTCCCCGCCTCCCCGACGGGAGCGAGGTGCTGGTCATGGACGATGCGAGCACGCCGGCATTCGAGGGGCCGCGCGTGGCGGGCGGGTGCCGTGTCCAGGTCTCCCGGACGCTGGAGCCGCGCGGCGCCTCGATCCGGACGCACGGCGCGCAGGTCGCGGCGCATCCGTGGCTTCTCATGCTGGACGATGACTCCTGGCCCGTCGACACGGCCTGGTGTTCGATCCTGGCGGAGATCCCGCCGGAGGTCGCGGCCGTCGGCGGCGAGATCCGGCGCACCGCCGACGCCGGCGGCGGACATGAGGCCGGTGGTCTGCCGGAGGTGTTCGTCGGCTGCGGCGCGCTCGTCCGGCGCGATGCATTCCTGGGAGTCGGCGGGTACGACCGGCAGATGCAGTACTACGCCGAGGAGTACGACCTGTGCGCGAGACTCCTGGCCTGCGGCTTCCGCGTCGAACACGACGGCCGGCTCCGCGTCCTGCACGCGCGGACCGCCGTGGGCCGGAACGCGGATCGCATGGTGGAACTGCTGACCCGCAACAACGCCTGGGTGATCCAGCGCTACGCGCCGGAGGCGGTGCGCGAACGTGCGCTTGCCCGTGCCCTGGCGCGCGTGAGCGCGATCGCGTCGCGCGAATCGGCGGCGGCGGGGCTCATGCGCGGACGACAGTCACTGGCCGACTCGCTTCCGCGCCAGCCGCGGATGCCGCTGACCGAGGCGCAGTGGCGACGCTTCACCGGTGAAGCCGCGTGCGACGGCGCGCTGGCCGATCTTCGCGCCCGGGGCATCACGCGGTGCCGACTCGTGCACCGGGGGAAGCATGCCGAGTACCTCGCGGATGCCGCGGCCGATCACGGGATCGAGATCGCGCCGGACGGCGCGCCCGACGTCCCGGCGCTGGTCGGTACGCTCTCGCCCGGACCGATCATGGACGCGCTGGCGGTGTGCGCGTCTTGGCCGGTCGTGCACGGATGCGGACCGGTCGCCGAGGACCGGCGCGTCGTGCATGCCCCGTGGCGGCCGCCGGGCTTCGGAGAGACGCCGTGGAACTGACCGATCGTGACCGCGTGGCGCGCGCCGCGGCGGAACTGCTGTCGGCGGGGCGCGAGTCGGATCCCGTCCGGGCCGCGGTGCGGGCCGCGCAGGCGCTCGGTCTCACCGGGATCCGCCTGCCGTCACCCGGGCGCATCCGCCGGCACCTCGCGCTGCTTCAGGCCAGCCTCGGGCAGGCCGCTCCTCTGGAAGGGCCCCCCGGGCCGGGCGGGCCGGTGACCCGGCAGGCGATCGCCGATGAAGTCTGTGCCGCACTGGACGCGATCACCGCGGGTGACCCTGTCGGCGTCGTGGGCGCGCCGGGCGCATTCGACGCGAGTCTCGATCCGGGACCCCCCGGTCCCGTCGCCGACCCGGGGACCCTGCTCAACATCCGGCTCTTCACCGAGGTCCCGGCGGGCCGGATCGCCGACGACCTCCGCGACCTGGGCTACGCGGATCCGGTCGTGCGTTCCCGGACCACGGCGTTCGGGCGGATCGACGAACTGCTCTTCGAGGAGAACGGGGTGCCGATCGCAGTCCGGGTCTGCCCGCCGGGGTCCGTGTCGTGGGCGCGCCGGAGCCTCCGCGATGGCGCGCGGATCCGATTCACCTGGTGGCGGGCGTAGGAGGGGCCGCGGCGGGGGCACGCCGCAGGGAATCCCGGGATCTCTGCCTCTCCTTCCGACGGTTCACGCGTCATCCTGTATCGAGGCGTCAGGTGCGCCCCGATCCAGGGAGTTCAGCCATGTGTACCAGCAGCATTCGACGGTCCTCGTGCAAGGCCGGTCCGGCGCCGCACGGCGCCCCCACGCGTGTCCGCGCGGGACGATTCGTCTCCATCGGCATGGTCGCGGCGGCGCTCGGCGCGGCCGCGGCACCCGTGTCCGCGCAGTTCATCTGGACGGTGACGACGCCGGCGGATATGCCGGACGGCGTGCCCGGCGACGGGTCGCCCATCGACGTCAACGGCGACGTCTCGCTGCGTTCGGCCGTGACCGAGGCGACGTGGCTCGCGCGGCAGCCCGGGCTGCCGCTCACCGTCGAGATCCGCCTGCCGGACTTCTCGGCGCCGGGGCCCACCACCTATTCCCTCACGATCCCGAATGTCCCGGCGATGGTCGAGGAGGATGATGCGCTCACCGGCGACCTCGACATCGGCTCGCTCGCCGTGCGACCCCTGTCGCTCACGATCGTGCGACTCCCGGGCGCCCTCGGCGAGATCCGCATCCAGCCACAGGTGCATCCGGCGACGCTTCAGCCGATCGATCGCATTCTCCACGTCTTCCCGGGTGCGTCCCTCGGCCTGCGCGACGTGACGCTCCTGGGCGGTCGTCCCGACGTGGCGCCGGCGGGCGACGGCGGCGGCATCGCCGGTGACGGGTCGACCGTCGTGCTGGAGTCGGTGATCATCCGGTCGTGCAGCGCGACGCGCGACGGAGGCGGCATCTTCATGAAGGGCGGCGCGCTGCGCCTGGAAGCGAGCACGATCGAGCAGTGCTCGGCGGCCGACCGGGGAGGCGGCGTCTGCCTGCTGACCGTCGATCCGTTCGACTGCAACTTCACCACCGTCGTGGGAAACAGCGCGCAGGGCGACGGCGGCGGACTCTTCCTCAACCTGGACACGCCTGCGCAGATCATGCAGAGCACGATCGTCGCCAACTTCTCCAACGACGGCTTCGGCGGAGGCCTCTGCACGGAGAGCGCGGCACCGCCGCACATCATGCGGCGCGTGACCGGGACGGTCTTCATGGAGAACGGAGCGGTCGACGGCGGCGGCGCGTGGCTCGCGGATCACTTCATCATCGACGACTGCGCGTTCATGGGGAACAACGCGTTCGGTCGGCCCGGCGCCATCCCGCCCAAGCCTGCCGTCGGTGCCGGGATCTACGCGTTCGCACCGGTCGCATCGTCCATCCTGGGATCGCGGTTCGAGTTCAACACGGCGGACAGCCTGCTGGGCGATGACTTCGGAGCCGGGCTGGCCCAGTTCCTCGGCGTCCTGGTGGTCGACCGGTGCACCTTCCGGTTCAACAACGCGGTCGGCGTGCCCGGCCGCGGCATGGGCGGCGCAATCGGCTTCCAGGCCGGCGATCTTCTCGTCCGCAACACGCGCATCCTGGAGAACACCGCGGGCCGCGCGGGCGGCGGCACGGCGTCGATCCTGTCCGGTATGCGGCTGACGGAGTGCGTCGTCGCGATGAACATCTCGCTCGGTTCCGGCGGCGGAATCGCGCACAACCAGGGCTCGCTGGAACTCACCAACACGACGGTGAGCGGGAACGTCGCCGAGTCGGGAGACGGCGGCGGCGTGCTCAATCGCGCGTTCCTGACACCGCAGATCTTCTCGGCGATCCAGGTCAGCCACTGCACGATCGCCCACAACCGGGCGCCGCTCGGATCCGGAGGCGGGATCTGGTCGGTCGACGCCGGGAGCGGCTCGGTGGGGCTCGTCTCGTCGATCCTCGCCGACAACGTGGCGATGGACCTGCTCAGTCCGCCGCTGCCCATCCTCGAGAACCTGGCGTTCACGGCCGGCGGCATCACCCCCGTGCAGGATGCGGGCTCCAACGTGGACACCGACGGCACGGCCGGCCTGGGCCATCCCGTCCGCCGCAGCGGCACGCAGGCATCGCCGCTGCCCGCGGGACTGGGCGCGCTGCAGAACAACGGCGGCCTCACCGAGACGCATGCCCTGCTGCCCGGCAGCCCCGCGCTCGGGCTCGGTGCGGAGTTCGCGCTCAGCGGCCAGTCCATCGTCCACGATCAGCGCTTCTCGATGCGCTCGGCGCCGCGCGACAGCGGCGCGTACGAGGAACCGGGCGTCGGCACGAGTCCCTGTCCGGTCCTGCTGGATCAGCCGCCCGCCGCGGCCCTGCTCGGCATCTACTCGGACGCGGTCTGCACGCCGTGCGGCGGCACCGCGCAGGTCCTGGCGGAGTCGTTCATCCTCCATGAGCCGCAGTCGATCGGCTCGATCGTCCTGTGGGGCGGCTTCCTGCCCGCCGGCGGTTCGAATCCGCTCGAACGGCTGACCATCAACATCCACGAGGAAGTGAACGGACTGCCCGGCACGCTCGTGCACGCCGACTGCAACACGCTGGCCATCGGCGTGCCCACCGGCCAGATGCTCAACGGGGCGCCGGTCATGGAATACACGATCTGGCTCTGCCAGGACGTGACGCTTGCGCCGGGCCGGTACGTCGTCGAGATCTACCAGGCGTCGAGTCCGCCGGCCGCGCCGGCGCGCACGTTCTTCATCCTGCAGGGCGTGATGGACCCGGTGCACGGGCTTCCCGGCATCGCCGGCGACCTCGCCGCGGCGCCGGGCACGAACTGGACCTATGCGCCGCAGTTCGAACTCGCCATGCAGATCCGCTGCGGGCCGGGCATGGATCCCTGCTGCCGCGGCGCGGCGCTCGCGCAGGCGGGATCGCAGATCGGGTTCGGCAGCCTGCTGGCGCTGCTCGGCGAATGGGGACAGGCGTGCTCCGCGGCGAACCTCTCGTGCGGTGGCACGGTGGGGCAGCCGGCGCTGCTCGTTCTCCTGTCGTACTGGGGACCGTGTCCGCAGCCCTGTCCGTGAGTGCCGCCGGATCGAACGCCGCCCGGGGGCGGCATCGGCGGGCGACGCGCTTCCGGGCGCGTCGCCCGCGGTCTTTCCGTGGGGCGCGGAGCAGAGGCGCGACGCCCGTCAGCCGAAGAGCCGCCGCCACGCCTCCTCGTAGCGCTCGATCGTGCGCGCCACGACCTCGGGTGGAAGTCCGGGGCCCGGCGGGCGGCGATCCCATCGCCCCTCCGCTTCCAGCGCGAGCAGGTAATTGCGGACGAACTGCTTGTCGAACGACGGCTGCTCGCGACCGGGCGCCCAGGACTCCAGCGGCCAGTACCGGGAGGAATCCGGCGTCAGGATCTCGTCGATCAGCAGGAGTTCATCCGTCGGGCGTCCGTCGGGCCCCAGCGCGAAGCCGAACTCGAACTTCGTGTCCGCGAGGATGACGCCGCGCGCTTCGGCGTGCGCATGCGCCCGCGCGTAGATCGCCAGGGAAATCGAGCGCAGGCGTTCCATGACATCGCGTCCCGCGATGGACGCCGCGGTGTCGAAGTCGATGTTCTCGTCGTGCCCCTCGGCGGCCTTGGTGGCGGGCGTGAAGATCGGCTCGGGCAGGCGGTCGGCCGTGCGCAGCCCGCGCGGCAGGGCGACGCCGCAGATCGCCTGCGTCCGCTCGTATGCCGACCAGCCCGATCCGGCCAGGTAGCCGCGGACGACGCACTCGATCGGGATCACCGCCGCGGCGCGGCCGATCATGATGCGGCCCGCGAGACGCGACCGGTCGATGTCGGTCAGCCCCTCGATGTCGCCGGGATCGGTGGACAGCAGGTGATCGGCGACCAGGCCGGATGGACGGAGCCACTCGAACCAGCGGACGGCACATTGCGTCAGCAGTCGTCCCTTGCCCGGGATCGGCGTCGGCAGGACCACGTCGAACGCGGAGATCCGATCGGTCGCCACGATCAGCAGGCGCGGCGCGTCGTCGCCGTGCGACGGCAGTCGGTAGCAGTCCCGCACCTTGCCCTCGCGCCGGTCCGGGAAGGGCAGCGCGGTGCGGACCAGGGCGGGCGCGGCGACGGTGGACATCACCGGCAGTCTACCGCCCGCGCCCGGCGCCGGGGTGCCGGTGGCGAACGCGGTTCGAGTGCGATCGGTCGTCCGGCGGGCCCGTATACTCCGCGTTCCGGCCTCGGGCCCGGCGCGGATCGTGCACACCATCGCCCCGTGCACGCGCTCCTCCGGATGCCGGGGAATCGCCCGATGTCGTCGCTGCGCTTTCTCGCTCTGGATGCCGACGGTCCGGTCGCCTGTGGTCCGGTCGAGCGCTGCTGCGCGCTCGGCCCGGACGACCTCCCGCAGCCGGGGGCGCTCCGCATCACGGCGGGGGAGATCGAACTCGCGGCGGTCGATCGACCGGCGGCGATCGCGCTGCCCTGGCGCGTGGGCGACGAGTCATTCATCCTCCAGACCTGCCTGCTGCCGCCGCGGACAGCGCCGTACAACCTCGCGGTCGAACTCGCCCGGCATCGCATCAAGCTGTTCATCGCCAAGTGCGAGGACTGGCAGATGTTCGATCTCGTCTTCGAGGGCGGCGGCGAGCATCCTGCGCTGCGGCTCTTCGATGAAGCCCGGCAGGCACTGAGCCGCGCGATCGTCGAGCCGGACCCGCGGATGGCGGCGAGTCATGCGCTCGTCTCGCTCGCGCGCGGGCTCAAGGCGACGGACCGCCTGGCCATGGCGCATGCAGACCTGCTGCTGCGCCGGCGGTTTGCAGGTCGCGCCGCCGCATCCACGACGCTCGGGGTCGCCATCCCGCCGGGCCGGGACGGCCGGGCGCTGCGGGACCTGGTGGCCGAGAACTTCGACGTCCTGGTTCTGCCGCTGCGCTGGCGCGACCTGGAGGTGAAGGAGGGCGTGTACGACTTCGCGGGGCTGGACCGCTGGATGGAGTGGTCCGTGGCGCAGAAGAAGCCGGTGGTCGCCGGTCCGCTCGTGGACCTCTCGCCCGGCGCGCTGCCGCCGTGGACGCTCGCCTGGCGCCGGGACTTCCCGGCGCTGCGGGACATGCTCTACGACCACATGGAGAAGGTCGTGCAGCGCTATCGCGGCGTGGTGGGCATGTGGAACCTCGCCGCGGGGGTGAACGTGAATGACGAGGTGCAGCTCACCGAGCCGCAGATGGTCGACCTCGTCCGCACCGCGCGGCTGCTGGTCAGGCAGCATCGGCGCGGCGCCCGGACGATGGTGGAGATGGTGCAGCCGTTCGGCACGTTCGCCGGCCGCAATGCCGGGGCGATGGCGCCGCTGCCGTTCATCGAGCGACTGCTGCACGACGGTGTCGTGTTCGACGCGGTGGGGATCCGCCTCCTGCTCGGCGGCACGTCGCCCGGATTCGAGGCGCGCGACCTCATGCAGGTGAGCAACGCGCTGGACCGCCTGCTTCACCTGTCGATCCCGGTCATCGTCTCGTCGCTCGGCGTGCCCGCCGAGGGTGGCGCCGCGACCACGGAGAGCCAGTCGCGATGGGTGAGCCGCCTGTTCCCGATGGCGCTGTCCAAGCCGTTCGTCGAGTCCGTGTTCTGGTGCCAGCTCTTTGATCATGACGGCGCCCAGCTCCCGGGCGCCGGACTGATCGACACCGAGGGCCGGCCGCGCCCCGCCCTCACGCGGCTGATCGGGATGCGCCGGCGCCTGCGGAAGCCGCTGGGTGATGCGGTGGCGGTGGCGGAGGAGGACGCGGCGGGAGGCGGCGCATGACGCGATCGCCGGGACCGGTCGATCCGCCCGATCCGGCGACGATCGCGCCGGCGTCCGATCGTTCCGCGGTTCCGGGGCTGCGCGCCGTAGCGCTCCTGCTGCTGGTCGCGGCGATCGTGCTGGCGCCGCGCGCCGTCCGGTGGCCGCACCGCGATGCGGCGCCCGAGGCGGCGCCCGCGGTCCTCTGCCTCGTGGGCGCGGACGAGGCGGCGCTGCGCCTCCTCCCCGGTATCGGCCCGGTGCTGGCGGCGCGCATCGTCGAAGCGCGATCGCAGGCCGGGTTCGTTGCGATCGACGATCTGCGCCGCGTCCCCGGCATCGGCCCGGTGACGGTCGAACGACTGCGGCCGTTCCTGCGCGCGCCCGGCGCCCCGTCCCCGGGCGACCTGGGGACGACGCCGTGTCCGTGACGACCACGGCGCCGGCCTGGCTGGAGACGCTGGCGCATGAACCCGCGGTCCGCGCGATCATCCATGCGGCGTCGGCGGGCGGTCCGGTGCAGGTGCGCGGCGCGTGCGGATCCAGCACGCAGGTGCTCGCCGCCCTGCTGGCGAGGTCGCCCGCGGCGCCGCGCGGCCTCCTGCTCATCACCGCCCACCAGGATGACGCGGACGAGTCCGCGCACGAACTGGCGTCGCTCGATGTTCCGGCACTCCGCCTGCCCGTCATCGAACTCGAGCCGGGCGGCGGGATCCGGATCGAACTGGTCGCCGAGCGGCTCGCGGTGCTCTCGCGACTCGCCGCCCTGGCGTGCCCGGTGGTGGTGGCGGCGTTTCCCGCGATCATGCAGGAGACCCCGACGCGCGAGGCGCTGGCGGCCATGCACCGGACGATCCGCGTCGGCGATCGGATCGACCCCTCGGCGCTCGCGCGATGGCTCGGCGAAGCGGGGCTGCGCCGTACCTCCGCGATCGAGAATCCCGGCGAGTACGCGCAGCGCGGGGACATCGTCGATGTCTTCCCGCCGGGCGGTGAGCCGGTGCGGATCGACTTCTTCGGCGATGAGGTCGAAGGTCTCTTCGCGATCGACCTGGACACGATGGGCTCGGACGCGCGCCTGCCGGACGTGGATCTCGTCGGCGGTGCGGGCGCCGGCGAGCCGGCGCGCCACCGCGGATCGGACATCACGGCGTTCCTGCCGGACGGCTTCATCGCCGTGCTCGCGGAGCCGCCGGAGATCGTGGAGCAGGGACGCGCCTACTGGGACCGCGTCCGCGACGCCACCGGTGTCCAGGGACCCCCGGCGGCCCTTGCCGGCATCGAGCGGCGGGCCGCGTCGGTGATCTCCGTCAGCGCGTTTGCGCCGGGACCCGGGCTCGAGTTTCCCGTCGGGCCGCTGCCGGAATTCGCGCCGGAGACCGCGGAGGCGTGCCGCGATCTTCTCGAACTCGCCGCGCGCACGGACCTGCGGCTCCTCGTGCAGAACGCGGGCGAGGCGGACCGGGCGCACGAACTGATCCGCTGCGCGGCGACGGCGCCGCCGGCGCCGGAGGCGCCGCCCAGGGGCCCGGTCGACGTCGAGATCCGATGGCTGCACCGGGGCTGCATCATCGACCGGACCGCGGCGCCGCCGCTGGCGCTGGTGCCGTATCACGAGGTGCTTCACCGGTACCACGTGCGGCGCGGGCGCGCCCGACTGGGCACCGCGCGGGCCCTCGACGCGTTCACGTCGCTGGAGCCCGGCGACTTCGCGGTCCACCGCGACCACGGCATCGGCCGGTATCTCGGGCTGCGGGTGCTGGAGGAGGGCGGTGAAGAGCACCTGGTCCTGGAGTTCGCGAAGAACGCCCGGCTGAACGTTCCCGCCAGCCGCATCGATCTCGTGCAGCGCTACGTGGGCGCCTCCGGCCAGTCGCCGGAGCTCGCGACGATCGGGGGACGCCGCTGGAAGATCCAGAAGGCGCAGGCGCAGGAGGCGGTGCGCGATCTCGCGGCGGAAATGCTGCGACTGCAGGCGCTGCGCGCCTCGATGCCGGGGATCCGGTATCCGGCGGACACCGCCTGGCAGCGCGAGTTCGAGGCGGAGTTCCCGTACGAGGAGACGGAGGATCAGCTCGCGGCCATCGCGGCGGTCAAGCGGGACATGATGCACCCGAAGCCGATGGACCGGCTGATCTGCGGAGACGTCGGGTTCGGGAAGACGGAGATCGCGATCCGCGCCGCGTTCAAGGCGGTCGAGTCCGGTCGGCAGGTCGCCGTGCTGGTCCCCACGACGGTTCTCTGCGAACAGCACGAGCGGACCTTCCGGGCCAGGCTGGCGGACTACCCGTTCCGCGTCGAGTCCGTGTCGCGGTTCCGCGGCGCCGCCGATACGCGGCGCATCCTGGACGGGACCGCGGCCGGCCAGGTCGACATCCTGATCGGGACGCATCGGCTGCTGAGCCCCGACGTGCACTTCCGTGAACTCGGTCTGGTCGTCATCGACGAGGAGCAGCGCTTCGGCGTCGAGCACAAGCAGCGGCTGCTCGGGCTGCGGGCCACCGCCGACATCCTGACGCTGAGCGCGACGCCGATTCCGCGCACGCTGCACATGGCGCTGCTCGGGATCCGGGACATCTCCTCGCTGACCACGCCGCCGCTCGACCGCCGCGCGATCGTCACCGATGTCATTCCATGGAATCCGCACCGCATCCGGCAGGCGATCGAGCGCGAACTGGCGCGGGAGGGACAGGTCTTCTTCGTCTCCAACCGCGTGCATGACATCCACGCGGTGGCCGCGGAGATCGGGTCGCTGGTGCCGGCGGCGCGGATCCTCGTCGGCCACGGCCAGATGAAGCCGCGGGAACTGGAGCGCGTCATGCTCGGATTCGTCCGCGGCGAGGCGGACATCCTGGTCTCGACGACGATCATCGAGTCCGGCATCGACATCCCGCGGGCCAACACGATGATCATCCGGGACGCGGACATGTTCGGCCTGGCGGAACTGCACCAGTTGCGCGGCCGGGTCGGCCGCTCGCGCCACCGCGCGTACTGCTACCTGCTGCTGCCCCGTACGCGGGCGCTGTCGGACGTCGCGCGGCGGCGCCTGGAAGCGCTGGAGGGCTTCTCGATGCTCGGCGCCGGCTTCAGGATTGCGCTGCGCGACCTGGAACTGCGCGGTGCCGGCAACCTGCTCGGTGCCGAGCAGTCCGGTCACATCGCCGCCGTCGGGTACGAGATGTACTGCCGGCTCCTGGAACAGGAGGTCGAGTCGCTCCGGCGCGGCGGCGCGGCGCTCGCGGCGCCGACGATCGTCGATCTGCGGGACACCGGCTCGATTCCCGGATCGTGGATCGCGGCGGAGACACGGCGGCTCGACGCGTACCGGCGCATCGCGCTGGCATCCGATGCCGCACACCTGGAACGGCTGGAGCAGGACCTGGTGACGGCGTACGGCCCGGTTCCGAAGCGGGCACGCATCCTGCTGGAACTGGCTGAGATCCGGATCCTCGCGACGCAGGCCGGCATCCGCTGCATCCGGCGGCACGATCCGGACATCGTGCTGGAGTGCGGCGATCCCGCGGCGCTCGCCCGGCGATGCGCCGACTTCCCAGGCACGCTGCGCGTCGTGGAGCCGATGGAGGGGCGCGACGTGCCCGCGCTCTACTGGCGGCCTCCGGCGCGATTCCTCGAACCGCAGTCGCTGCGGACCGTCCTGCGCCGGAGGCTCGCCGGCGCGGTGGCGCCGTCCACGGAGGCGGGTGCGTGAACAGCGCGACGGCCTGCCTGATCATCGAGGGCGCGCTGCTTGGCGCGGCGCTCGCGGTCTTCCTGGCGGGCGTGATCCGACCGCTGTCCCGCCACGGCGACGGTCCCGTGCTCCTGCACGGCGGCGCGCTGGTCGACGCATGGATTCCGCTGCTCTTCGTGCTGCCGCTGGTGCTGCAGGCGCCGGCGACCGGTGGCGCCACGGGAGACGTGGGCTGGATCGGCGTCGGCGGGCCGGTGACCATCGGCGCGATCGTGCTCGGGACGGCGCTCTGGGTCGGTGATCGCGGCGGCGGCGAGCCGGCCAGGCTTGACAGCACGATCGTCTGGGGCACCGTCGGCGCGATCGTGCTGCTCGTCCTCGCGTCGCACGCCATCCTGATCGTGGAAGGGCAGGTCCTCTTCGCGATGGGCGCCGTTCTGCTCTGGTGGCGCACGACACGGACGGAGCGGCGCTCCCCGCCGATCGGTGCTGACGTGGCGCGGGCGGAGGACCGGCGTGCGCGGGCGATGCTGGTCGCCACCGCGCTGGCGGCCGCCGGTGGCGTGGCCGGGGCCAGGGCGGCGGTGCTCGGTGCCCAGGGTCCGGCGGCCGCGCTGGCGCTCGCCCCCGCCGCGCTCGCGGCGATCCCGGTGGCGCGCTCGCTCGGGCGCGGGTGGGCCGTCCGCGCGGCCGGCTGGTCGGCCACGCTCGGCGTCCTGTTCGGCATCGGCGGGCTCTCGCTGGCGCGACTGCTGCCGCGCCTGACCGGACAGGACCCGGCCGGGCTGGGTCTCGGCCGCGGCTTCGGCCACTACGCGCTGGAGGGCGTGCTGCTCCTGCTGCTGCCCATGGCGGCGCGCGCGCCGCTCAGCCGGCCGGGTCGGCGGGTGGCGGGATTCCTGCTGGCGGGCCTCGGCGCCGCGATCGCGATCGCCCGCCTCCGGGGGCCCTGACGCGCCCGCCGACCCGGAGGGGCTTGCACCACAAGGGGTTGGATCGGGTGTCCGGCACAGCCCGCGATATTGTGCAGGGGGGCACCGGCCACGGTCGATCCACAGGGTGCCGACGGACCGCCATCCTTCGGCGTCCAGTCGGTATCGTGTGCGATCCGTTGTCCGTCCCGTGACGTTCCGTCTGCCGGTGATCCGCGATGCTTTCGATGAACGAGCGACTGACCCTGCCACCGACCCGCCGGTCGGTCACACACAAGTTCCTGATCGGCGGCCACGAGGGCTATCTCACGATCGGCCTCTTCGACGACGGGTCCCCCGGCGAGATCTTCATCAAGATGAGCAAGGAGGGCTCGACGCTCTCCGGCCTGATCCAGGGGTTCTGCCGCGCCTTCAGCCTGGCGCTGCAGTACGGCCTCCCGGTCCCCGATGCGTGCGAGCGCTTCCGCGGGATGCGGTTCGACCCGATGGGGCAGACGAACAACCCCAGGATTCCGGAGGCGTCGAGCATTCTCGACTACGTCGCCCGGTACCTCGACCTTTATGCCCGCGGTCTTGCCGTGGACGACGGCGGCGCGGCGATCGAGGGCGCGGCCGGGGGGATGGAGGGGACCGGGGCACCGGGTCGCGCCCACCAGGACCCGGACGGCCGGCACGCGCGACTCGAACCACGACCGCTGCGGCATCCGCGGCTCGCGCCGGGATCCTGACCGACGCCCGCGTCGGTTGACGCTTCCGGCGCCCGTCCGTACGATGGCCGCTTCCCATCACGGAGCCGTCGGCGACGGGCGGGCGGACCATGGTCCCTCTCCGGCGCCGCATGGGGCAGTCCGTCCGCGGCGATCGCGGCGCTCCAGCTCCCGGGAACGCAGCGCCGCGGACGTGGTCACGGATCCCCGAACCCGACCCGCGACACCCTGGTGAACGGAAGGCGCGGGCCTTCCCGGCGCCACACCGACGACGGAACCGCGACCCGATCGGGCGCGTCCCGGGCCGGCGTGCGTCGAGCGAGTCGGTCGATCTCGGTGGGTCTGTGCGTGTCGCGGCGATGACACCACTGGCCCGTGGTGTAACGGTAGCACACCTGATTTTGGTTCAGTGAGTTCAGGTTCGAATCCTGGCGGGCCAGCTTCGCCTCCGGCCCGCCGACCGTCCGCGTTCCCCGACGCCGACGGAATGCCGGACCCTCACGGCGCGCGGGCCATGACGTACCCATCGTCTCCATCGAACCCGTCGAACGCGTCGAACCCGTCGACGCCCTCCGGCACCGCGACCGGCGTGCCGTCATCGACCGCGCCGACACGGCCGGTGGTGGCGGTGATCCTCGCGGCGGGTCGCGGAACGCGCATGCAGAGCGATCTGCCCAAGGTGGCGCACCCGGTGGCCGGGCGCGCGATGGTGGCCTGGGTGGTCGACGCCGTCCGCAGCGCCGGCGCCACGCGCGTCCTGCTGGTCGTCGGATACGGAGAGCCGCAGGTCCGCGCGATCTTCGCCGGTGATGACGGCGTCGAGTTCGTCCGGCAGTCCGAGCAGCTCGGGACCGGTCATGCCACGCGCTGCGCGGCGCCGCTGCTCGCCCGCGAGATCGAACACGGTGCGGATGTGCTGGTGCTGGCCGGCGACGGTCCGCTCCTGCGACGGGAGACCGTGTCGGCGCTCCTGGAGCGGCAGCGCGCCACCGGCGCCGCCGCGACACTGGCCACCGCGGAGGTGCCCGACGCAACCGGATACGGTCGGATCGTCCGCGACGCCGCGGGCCGGTTCCATGACATCGTCGAGCAGAAGAACCTGGCCCCGGGGCAGCAGGCGATCCGCGAGATCTATCCCAGTTACGCCGTGTTCGACGCGCGGGACCTGTTCGCATCGCTCGCGTCCCTGCCCCCGGACCCGGTGAGCGGCGAGTACTACCTGACCGCCGTCCCGGCGATGCTCCGGTCGCAGGGGAAGCGGGTCGAACTCGTCAGCGGCATCGCGCCGGAGGATGTGCTCTCGATCAACACGCCCGGGCAGCTCGCGGAGATCGACCGCATTCTCCGCGGTCGGCTGGAAGGCGCGGCCGGCGGACGGTCCTGGGCGGTCCCGGTCTGTGGAGGAAATCACGCGTGAACGAGTCCGGCATTCCCGGTGGAGGCGGGCGTGATTCGCTGCGGATCTTCGCGGGTCGCGCCAGCCGCGCGCTCGCGGAGCGCATGTGCGCGCACCTCGACATGCCGCTCTCCCGCGGCCGGACCGAGGCCTTCGCGGACGGCGAGATCATCGTCAAGGTGGAGGATGATGTCCGCGGTCGCGACTGCTTCGTCGTCCAGTCGACGTGCGCCCCGGTGCACGAGCACCTGATGGAACTGCTGATCTTCATCGACTGCCTCCGCCGCGCCTCCGCGCGCCGCATCACGGCGGTCATCCCGTACTTCGGCTACGCGCGGCAGGACCGCAAGGACGAGGGCCGGGTGCCGATCACCGCGAAGCTGGTGGCGAACCTGATCACCTCCGCCGGTGCGGATCGCGTGCTGTGCATGGACCTGCACGCGGCGCAGATCCAGGGCTTCTTCGACATCCCGGTCGACCATCTCTCCGCCGGACCGGTCCTGCTCGATCACTTCCGCAGCATCCGCGCCGGACTCGGCGACCTCGTCGTCGTCTCGCCGGACATCGGGAACGTCAAGATCGCGAACATGTACGCGCAGGAACTCCAGGCGGAACTCGCGATCATCGACAAGCGCCGCGAGTCGGGCACGACCGTCCGCCCGCGCCACCTGATCGGGAACGTCGAGGGACGGCCGGTCCTGATGGTCGACGACATGATCTCGACCGCGGGAACCATCTGCGAAGCCGCGCGGGTCGTGATCGGTCAGGGGGCGACCGCCGTCTTCGCCGCGGCCACGCACGCGGTCATGGTCGGCATGGCGATGGAGCGCCTGGCCGAGGCGCCGATCCAGCGCGTGATCGTGACCGACACCATTCCCGCCGAGTCGCGCCTCGACCGCATCCGCGATCGGCTCGACATTCTCTCCGTCGATCGCCTGCTCGGCGACGCGGTGCATCGAATTCACCATGACCGGTCCGTCTCGGCGCTGTTCCGTGGAGCCGGCGGGACGAAACGATGATGACTTTCACCCCTTTCAGGAACCCCATCGAATGAGCAGAACCACCCCGTCCATCGTCGCCCGCCGTCGCGACCGGGTCGGCACCCGCTATGCCCGGCGGCTGCGCCAGACCGGCCAGCTTCCCGCGGTGATCTACGGGCATGGCGCGGCGCCGCTTGCCGTCTCCGTGGATCAGAAGCAGCTTCTCACCGTCCTGCGGCAGGGCACGCACGTCGTGAAGCTCGACATCGAGGGCGAAGGCGGAGAGACCTGTCTCGTCAAGGATCTCCAGTTCGGCTACCTCGGCGACAACCTCATTCACGTGGACTTCACGCGCGTGAACCTGGAGGAGCGCGTCACCGTCCATGTCCACCTGGACTTCGTCAACACGCCGGCGTCGCTCGGCGCCGGTTCGCTCCTCACGCATGATCACAGCGAACTGACCGTGACGTGCCGCGTGGACTCGATCCCGGACACCATCCGCGTCGACCTCTCGAAGATGCAGGGCAACCATCTCAATGCGGGCGAGATCGAACTCCCGCCGGGCATGGAGCTGGCGATGGATCCCGGGACCTGCGTGGCGTCGGTGACGCGCATCCGGACCGAGGCGACGGGCGAGGCGGCGACGGTCGTCGCCGAGACCACGCCGGAGCCCGCGGTCATCCGCGAGCGCAAGGAAGGGAAGGACTGACCGGCGTGAAGCTGATCGTCGGCCTCGGCAATCCCGGACCGGAGTACGTCGGCACCCGTCACAACGTCGGGTTCGATGTCCTCGACCGGCTCGCACGGCGCTGGATGCCGGGCGAGGTCGCACGCGCCCGCTTCCATGGCGTCCTGCTGGACGGCCCGGTGGGTGACGCGCGTGTGATGCTGCTGAAGCCGATGACATTCATGAACCGCTCGGGGCTTGCCGTGCAGGAGGCCCTGGCGTTCTTCAGGCTCGACGCGGCCGCGGCGCTGCTCGTCCTCGTGGACGACATCGCGCTCCCGTGCGGAACCATCCGTCTCCGGGCGGAGGGTTCCGACGGCGGCCACAACGGACTCGCGGACATCACGCGCCGGATCGGGACCACGCAGTACACGCGGCTCCGGATCGGGATCGATGCGCCCGGTCCGATCCCGCAGGCCGACTACGTGCTGGGCCGCTTCCGACCGGACCAGCGCGAGGCGATCGAGCCGGCGCTGGAGGCCGCGACGGAGGCCGCCGTCTGCTGGGTGCAGCACGGCGCGACGGAAGCGATGAATCGATTCAACCGCAGGCAGACCGCCTGATCACCGAAGGGAACCACCTGTCATGTCGCAGGATCGCATGCACACCTACGAAGCACTCTTCCTGTTTCCGCAGTCGGCGTCGGCCGACCTCCAGGCCGCGCTTGACCACGTGAACGAGCTGTTCCGGCGGGCGAACGCGGAGATTCTCGCGCTCTCCAAGTGGGACGAGCGCCGGCTCGCGTACGAGATCAGCGGCAACAAGCGGGGCGTGTACTTTCACGCGTACTTCCGCGCCGACGGCGCCCGCATCCAGGGCCTGGAACGCGACTGCAACCTCTCTGAGAAGCTGCTCCGCGCCATGGTGCTCCGCGCGGACCACGAATTGCCGGAGACGATCACGGCCGCGGAGGGACGTGAAACGCTGGCCGACGAGATCCGGCTGCGCCGGGAGCGCGGTCCGGCGACCGAAGCCGTCACCGCCGGCGGCGGTGACGAGGCGGACGAGGAGACGCCGGAGTACGACGACGAACTCTGATCCCGCGGCGCGGCGGCAGGTCCGGGATGGACCCGCCCCCCGGCGGTCGCGAAGGCCTCCGCGGGCGGCGCGGCGCGTTTCGGTCGCGGTCGCGGGGACGCCGATCCGCTCCGGCTATGCTGCCGTCGGGCGGCCCGGTGGACCGGGTCCCGGACGTGGCCCGGAACAGGGCCGGAACCTGTGGATGGTGGATGGAGGAACCATGGCGAACGTGAACAAGGTGATCCTGCTCGGCCGACTGACGCGGGACGTGGAAACCCGGTACACCCAGTCGAACATGGCGGTCGGGAACTTCGGTCTCGCGATCAACCGCACGTACTTCGTCGGTGACGGACCGACGCGCGAGAAGCGGGAAGAGACGACGTTCGTCGACTGCGAGGCGTGGGGCCGGCAGGCGGAGACGATGAAGCAGTACCTGCGGAAGGGCAGCAGCGTCTTCATCGAGGGCCGCCTGAAGCTCGACCAGTGGGAGGACAAGGAAGGCAACCGCAAGAGCAAGCTGGTCGTCGTCGTGGAGAACTTCCAGTTCACCGATTCGCGGTCCGGCGGCGGCCACGGCGACGAGGGCCCGGCGGTGGAGGTTCCGCGGCGCGGAGCGCCGGCCGGTGCGGGTCGGTCGGTCCGGAGCGACGAGACCCACGATCCCATTCCGGAGGATGACATTCCGTTCTGACCGGGCGCGTTCCGGACCGGACACGTCCCGGCCCGGGGACCTGCCGGTCCGGACACCGGCGCGCCGCGCGATCGTCGCGCGGCGCAGACACGCTGGGGCGACCGTCGTCGCTCCTCAACTTCACACCAGAAGGACAGCGATCATGGCAAGGAACCTGGAGCTTCTTCTCACGCGGACCATCGAACACCTGGGCATCGTCGGCGACATCGTCCGCGTCCGGCCCGGATACGCCCGCAACTACCTGCTTCCGCTCGGCATCGCCGAGCCGCCGACGAAGTCGAAGATCGAGGCGCTGAAGGAGGCCCGCGCGAAGGCGCAGGCGGAAGTTGCCGCGCTCCGCGCCGGCCGCGAGGCGCTGCTCTCGCGGATGGAGGACGTCCGCATCACGCTCACGCGGGCATGCAACGCGAACGGCCTGCTCTACGGGTCGGTGACGCAGCGCGACCTGGCCGACGGTCTCCAGGCCGCGGGCTACGACGTCGGAATCCGCTCCGTCCGACTGGCGGCGGCGATCCGCCGGGTCGGCGAGTACCACGTGCCGGTGCAGTTCGATCGCGATCTCCGTACCGAAATCACCGTGGTGATCGAGCCGGACCAGCCGCTGGAAGAGCGCGAGGAGATGGAGATCGACGACGAAGGCGAACTGGTCCGGCCGGACCGGAAGAAGCGGAAGGCCGCACGGGAGGCCAGGGCTCCGGGCGGGACCGAGGCACCGGCGGAGGCATGACGCCCGCCACCACCGCCGGGTGACTTCCCGCGCCGCCGGATACCGCAACGCAGCGCGCGGCACGACCCGGGTGCGGTCTCTGCTTCCGCAGGCCGGTGGCTTCGTCCACGGCCGGCGCAGGGCGGATCGTGCCCGGGTCGTGCCATCGGTCCGGCCGCCGCGCCGGCGGCGGCCGTGATCGCGCCGGCGAACCGGTGCGTCACCCGCCGATGTGGTGCACAATGCCCTGTCCGTGCGCGGGGTGACGGCACCTCGCGCGTGCCTCGCCATGTCCGACGACCGACCCACTGCAAGCCTCGGTGCCTTCCCGCTGGATCCCGCGAGCGCGGTGAGCGCCGGCGTGCCCGTCCCCTTCGTGCTCGCCGCGGCGCGGGACCCGGAGACCATCGGTCACTACCGCATCCTCAGCAGGCTGGGCGAGGGTGGCTTCGGGATCGTCTACCTCGCGGAGGAGACCGAGCCCGTCCGCCGTCGCGTGGCGATGAAGGTGATCAAGCCGGGCATGGACTCCGAAGCGGTCATCGGCCGCTTCGAGGCGGAGCGCCAGGCCCTCGCCGTCATGAATCACCCCTGCATCGCGAAGGTGCTGGGCGGCGGCGCGACCGAGGAGGGCCGGCCCTACTTCGTGATGGAGTACGTCCGGGGCGTTCCGATCACCGAGCACTGTGACCGGCAGACGCTGGGCGTGGACGAGCGCATCCAGCTCTTCATGCGCGTCTGCGAGGCGGTGCAGCATGCACACCAGAAGGGCGTGATCCACCGCGACATCAAGCCGAGCAACATCCTCGTTGAGTACGAGGGCGGCCAGGTGACGCCGAA
The DNA here is from genome assembly GCA_019636755.1 of Phycisphaeraceae bacterium. Classification (GTDB taxonomy): domain Bacteria; phylum Planctomycetota; class Phycisphaerae; order Phycisphaerales; family SM1A02; genus JAHBWZ01. The sequence continues at coordinate 274,513 of JAHBWZ010000005.1, forward strand.
GGTGATCGACTTCGGCGTCGCGAAGGCGCTCAACCAGCGCCTGACCGAGCGCACGATCTTCACCGAACTCGGACAGCTCATCGGTACACCCGAGTACATGAGCCCGGAGCAGGCGGAGATGTCGGAGCAGGACATCGATACCCGCACGGATGTCTACTCGCTGGGCGTCGTACTCTACGAACTGCTGACCGGCTTCCTGCCGTTCGACTCCAGGACGCTGCGCAGCGCCGGCTGGCGCGCGCTCCAGGAGATCATCCGCGAGCGGGAACCGCCGCGTCCGAGCACGCGTCTCAGCAGCGTCCGATCCGGCGGGGGACCCGCGCCCGGCGCCGACGCGTCGCCGGACGGGACCGAGGGCGGCACGACAGGCGCGTCCACGGGGGCGGACTTCCTGGCGGAGATCGCGCGGCGGCGGCGCTGCGAGCCGAAGTCGCTCGTCCGATCCCTGCGCGGTGATCTCGACTGGGTACTCATGAAGTGCCTGGAGAAGGACCGGGACCGCCGGTACGACACCGCCAATGCACTGCGGTCCGAACTGGAGCGATACCTTCGCAATGAGCCGGTCTCCGCCGGTCCGCCGAGTGCGCTCTATCGCGCCCGGAAGTTCGTCCGGCGGAACCGGGCGGTCGTCGCGGCGATGCTGGTCGTGACCGTCGCGCTGGTGGGCGCCACCGTGGTGTCCGGCGCGTTCGCCGTGGCCGAGAATCGCCAGCGCGAGGCGGCCGAGCAGGCACGGATCCGGGAGGTGGAGCAGCGCGAGGTGCTCTCCGGCTTCAAGGGGTTCCTCTTCGATGACATCTTCGTCGCGCCCAATCCGCTGCGCGACGGCGCCGACGTCCGGGTCGTGGACCTGCTCACCCGGGGCGTCGAGTCGGCCGGTGAACGACTGACCGGGCATCCCGCGCTGCTCGCGGAGGTCCTGGGAGGCATCGGCACCGCGCTGGTGAACCTGGGCCTGGTGAGCGACTCGATCCCGGTCCTCGAGCGCGCGCGGGAACTCTTCGAGTCGACCGGCCGCCGGCAGGACCGGGCGGCGGTCACCGCGGACATGGCGTATGCGGCCGCGCTGGTCCGCGCCGGCGACGCGCGCGAGGCCGGTCGCGTCCTGGACGCGCGGCTCCGGGAGATCGCGGCCATGGAGCCGGGCGACGAACGCCTCCGCCTCGAGGCGCTGCTGCACCGGGCCAATGCGCACAAGGACCTCGGTGAGCTGGACGATGCGGACCGGATCTACCAGAGCATCGGGAATTCGCGGCTGGCCATCAGCGATCCGAAGTGGGGCGTCATCCTGGATGCGCGGTACAACCGGGCGCTCATCCTGATCGAACGCGTGCGCCTGCGGAAGGATCGCATGGAGCCGCAGGAGGCGAAGCGGGCGCTTGAGGAGGCCCTCACGCTGCTCCGCGACGAGCACGCGAAGGTCCGGCTCCTGTTCGGCGCCGATCACGGCCGGACGCTCATGGTCGCGTCGGAGGAGGCCAGCGTGCTCAACCGGCTCGAGCGGTACGCAGAGGCGGAGCCGCTCTATCGCGACGTCGCGCAGTCGATGCGACGGACGTTCGGGCAGCACCACTGGCGCTACGGCGAGACGGTCGCGAATTTCGGCAGGCTCCTGGACAAGTGGTCACGCCTGGAGGATGACCGGAATCAGCACCGCCTGGCGGAGGCGATCCTGCATTACGACGAGGCGCTGCCGATCTACGCCGAGCGCGGCTCCGGACAGCAGGCCGCGTTCGCGACGATCCGCGCCTGGCGTGACGCCGCAGCGCTGCGACTGCGGGCGCCGTGATCCGGGCACATCGCCGGCGCGCGACGGTGTCATCATCCGGGGGGCGCGATGGCGGCGCGATCCGCCGTGCATGGCGGTGTCGCGGCGGCAGCCCCGCGGGTCGGTCGCTTCCGGTCGGGCGACGCCGGTCGGGTGCCGGGCGATCGAGGCTCAGGGCGCGATCGGCCCCCACGCGCTGAGCAGGTGCAGCAGGTCAGGCGTCCCGACCTGGCCGTCGCCGTTGAGGTCGGCGGGGCAGGGCGCGGCGATCGGACACGGTCCCCACAGGCTGAGAAGGACCAGGAGGTCGAACGCGCCGACCATGCCGTCGCCGTCGAAGTCGGGTGAGGGCGTGCCGGGATCGGCGGGTGCCGTGAACTGCGAGACACCGTAGTCCGTGCCGACCCACAGGTCGCCGCCGGCGGCGACGAGGAGCGCCAGCGGGCGGTCGTTGATGAGCCCGTTGTGCGTGTTGAACACCGTGAAGGCGGTGCCGTCATACCGCGCGGCGCCGCCGTCGCGGACGCCGAACCAGGTCTCGCCGCGGCGCGCGTCATGGGCGATCGACAGGACATCGTTCCCGGGCAGTCCGGCGCCGGTCGTGTACGCGGTCCAGGTGTTTCCGTCGTATCGGGCGGCGCCGGCGTTCGTCCCCACCCACACGGCGCCATCGGGCTCGAACGCGACGGCCTGGACGAGGTTGCCGGGGAGGCCGTGCGCGATCGTGAACTGGGTCCATGTGCCGCCGCTCAGGCGCCAGGCGCCGCTGGACATGCCGCGCCAGACGTCGCCGTTGGGCGCGATGCCCAGCGCCCAGGTGTTGCTGAAGACGGGTGATCCCGCCCAGACGGTGCCGTCTTCGGCGACGGCCAGCCGGCTGATGTGGAGGCAGCAGAGGTCGGAGTCGGACGGCGTGAGCACCTGAACGCCCGAACCGTCGTACACCGCGAGTCCGCCGCCCCAGGTGCCGATGTACGCGGTGCCCTGCGCGTCGAACTCGATCGCGCGCACGTCGTTGATCGGAAGGCCGTCCGCGGTGGTGAACGACGCCCATCGACCGTCGCCCAGGTACCGCTGCGCGCCGGCGCGGGTCGCGATCCAGATCTCTCCCGAGGGCGACTGGGCGACATCCGCGACGTGGTTGTCCAGCAGGCCGTCGGTGGCATGCAGCGTCAGCGAGGTCCCGTCGTATCGCGCCATGCCGTCCCACGTGCCGAACCAGAGGTCGTCGTCGACGCCCTGGATCGCCAGGACCGCTGGCAGCGACGGGAGCACATGGTGCACGGTCGTGCCGTCGAAGCGGGCGACGCCGGTGTGCGTGCCGATCCATGCATTCCCCTGCGCATCGAAGCCGGCGCTCGTGACGGAGTTCCCCGGCAGCGCCGAGTTCATGTCGGTGAACGCCGACCATGCGTCGTCACCGATGTCGTGCTCGCCGCTGAAGCGCGTCGCGCCTTCCAGGATGCACCAGCCGTCGTCGTCGTTGAGGAACCAGGTCTCGCCGGTGACCGGGTGGACGGCGAGGACATCCGCGAAGACGGAGACCAGTCCCAGGTCCTCGGGCGGAAGCGAGAGGATCTCCGAGCATCCGCCGGGCGTGCCGGTGTTCCACGGGGCGTGGTTGCTCCACGAACCGTCGCGCAGGAGATCGACGCCGTCGCCCCACACGCCGATCCAGAGTCCGTTCGAGGGCCCGACCGCCAGCGACGTCACGAACCGGTCGGAGAGCGGGCTGCTGCCGGGCAGGAAGTTCGTCCAGGCGCCGCGCTCGTATCGGAACAGCCCGTCGTCGTACGAGCCCGCCCAGATCACGTTCGCATGATCGACGACCACCGCGGTCATGGGCATGCCCGCGACGGGGCCGGTGCCCGGAGCGTGGATGACCTCCCACGCGGTCCCGTCGGGGGCGCCGCCGGGAAGACGGGCAAGGCCGCGCTCGGTCGCGGCCCACACGTCACCGGCAGCGTCATCGAATGCCACGTCCATGACGAAGTTCGCCGGCAGTCCGGAGTTGTTCCGGGTGTGACTGCGGTACGTTCCCGTGCGCGTGTCCCACGCGATCACGCCGCCTCCGTGCGTTGCGATCAGCAGCGTGCCGCCGGCCGGCGCCATCGCGTTGACGATCCGGTCGAAGGGATGGTCGACCCAGGTCCGGTCCTCCGGCAGCGCGGACGCCGCGAGGGCCGGGGCCGCGGTGCCGATCAGGATCGGCAGGGCGCGCAGCGCACGCCGCACCGCATGCACCGCGGACGGGCGGCAGGATCGGTCGGTGTGCGACGACGGCGCGGATCCCGGGTGCGTGTGCATGGACGATCTCCTGTCGCGCGGACGCGACCGGGATGCATGATACATCCGGATCCGGCCGATTCGACGCGTCGTTCCGTGTGCCGAGGCTCGCGGATCGCGCGGATGCGGGGCCCGGGTGTCGCCGCGGGCGGCGTGACTGCGGAGCGCACCGTGCGCGCTACTCAGCGGCGCCGACCTCCAGCACCACCTCGACCACCGCGGAGAGCGACGGATCCGCGCGCTCGGCGATGGTCCGCAGCAGGACCGCCGGGGAGGGCCGGATCGGGATCGTCCGCTCCTCGCGCCCGTTCATGGAGACCCGCAGCGGCGCGGCGAGGTCGATCAGCCGTTCGTCCAGCCGCAGCGCGATCGCCGGCACGCCGCGTGCCTGGATGCGCACACGGTTCCCGGGCAGGATCTCCGCGTCCACGGCGCCGCCGCGGGCCGGCGCCACCGCATGGATCCAGTACTGGGTGCGCAGGACCGCGTCGGTCATGCGCCAGGAGATCCGGGCCGGCATCGGCGGGCGGCGCTGCGGGAGCAGGGTCGCCAGCAGGTCACGGTCGGGCAGACCGCTGTGCCCGCTGGACTCGAGCAGCGAGAACGTGACCGGATAGGCGCCGGGCCACGCGTCGGCGAGGGCGCGGAGGTCCGCCGCGAACCGCTCGCATCGTTCACGGCGACCGTACGCGGTGTCGCGCCCGCCGACCATGAACGAGAACGACAGCGAATGGAGGTTCTCCCCGCGGGTCTCGCCGTCCGTCGGCGCGGCCGCCGAGGCGTGCACCGCCGCGAAGCGGTCGGGCTGCTTCGGCCCGATCACGAAGGCGCCGTACCCGCCGTGCGAGTACCCGATGACGAACACGCGGTCCGGATCGACGCCCTCGCACACGATGAGCTGGCGGATGAGGCGCTCCACGAGCGGCACGATCGCGTGGTCGTAGAAGCCGTTCCACTCGTTGTTCGGCGCCCGCAGTGCTGCGTAGATGTATCCCGGTGCCTCGGCCTGTGCCCGGTAGTAGACCTGCATGTGCCGCCACTGGCTGTCATTGACTTCCGGCGGGGCGCCGCCGCCGCCATGCAGGGCGATGACCAGCCCCCAGCCCTCAGCGGGCCGGTGCCCGACGCGCTCGACGGTGTACGGGCTTTCGCGATCGGCGGTCCGGACGAGGCGCGCCTGGTGATCCCGTTCGAGATCACCGTGCGCCCGTGCGGCGAGGAAGGCGCGCCAGACCAGGGCGCGGGCCGACGCGCTGTCCGCCGCCACGCGGGTTTCCAGCGTGCCGAGTGCTGCATCGTCCTGCGCCCATGCCATGCCCTCGAAGTATCCGCGCGCCAGGGCAACGATCGGATCGTCGTCGGTCGGGGCGGTCGGTTCGAGCGAAAGGTCGATCTGCAGGTCCGTGCCGGACCATCCGTCCGACCCGACCAGGTGGGTCGCGGTCGCGACGCCGTCGTCCGCGACGATGGACCACGCGCTCGGCGCCGGCACCACGAAGGAGAGCATGTCGTTGAGGTCGTGCGCCTCATCCCGTGCGACGCCGCGCCGAGGCCCGGCGGGCGCGGGCTCCTGCCATCCCACGGGCTCGATCCGGACCATCGCCGCGACGCGACGACCGCCGCGCCACGCGCGCACGCGCAGTTCGCCGTGACCCTCCGGCACGGTGCGCGGTCCTGCGTAGCGCTGACTGACATCGACGCCGGGGACGAAGGAGGCCTCTGGATTCCAGGGCAGGTGGAACGAGCGACCGGTGCGGCGCCACGTCGCGGCCATGATCGCGTGGCGCGGATCGCCGGGAACGGCGCGGGTGGCATCGGCGATGAACCAGCCGCGATCGAGCCCCGCGGGATCCGGTTCCGCGGCGCCGACGAATCGCCACCCGTCATCCCAGATCTCGACCCACGTGTGATTCCCGCGCTTGTGGGGCCACGCGCCGATACCCACGATCCGTGCCGGCACGCCGACGGCGCGACAGGCGTTGACGAGCAGGATCGAGAGTCCCGTGCACGACGCCAGGCCGGACTCGATCGACTCGGACGGCGCCTGGTTCGGGCGCGCCCGCGCGGTGGAGTACCGGACGCCGAGCCGCGGGAAGAGTTCGCGGTTGAGGACCAGCGCCGCGTCACCCGGTGTCCGGCACCCGGCCACGAGCGGGGCGCAGCGCGCGTGCAGGACCGACCGCCAGGGTTCGCGCGCCTCATCCACGGAGGCATACGGGAGGACGGCGTCCCGGAAGATCTCCGCCGGGACCTGGTCGCGCCACGGCGCTGCGTCGAACACGGCGTGGGCCAGCCGGATGTTCTCCTCCAGGAGCGCCGGATCCAGCCCCTCCCGATCGTGTTCCGGCATGTGCGCCAGCAGGAACTCCATGGACTCGGCGAGGGCCGGGTCCTCCCGCCGGAACGTCTCGCGCAGCGCCGACCATCGCGCCGGAACGCCGGCGTCCGACGTCGTCGCGCGGTCGGACGCGTGGGGATGCGCCCGCGCCGAGGACGCGCCGTGTGCCGGGAGGATCGGCGCCGCGGAGGCGGTGCCCAGCAGGACGGCGACCGTGAACGTCCGTCGGATCCTCGCGCGGGCGCGATCCGGGCGCGATGGCGTGTGCATCATGGTGAGCCGATGGTACCGCTCCCGGCGCGGCGAGGTCCCGCGTCCGGCCATGGATCGGGCGGTGTCCGCCCGCAGACCGGGCGGTCTGCCCTGGAACGTGCCGATCCGCCGGCGCGGCTCAGGTGTCCGTCCGGGCCAGCCGCCGCTGCACCAGGAGCATGCCCAGTGCCCCGGTGATCGCGATCAGGCCCATGACCCACTGCACCATCGTCAGGCGCTCACCGAAGATCATGGAGGAGCACGCGGTGACGATGAACGGCTGGAGCTGGAGGATGCCGGCGGAGACGGCGACCCCGAGCCGCGCGATCGCGGTGTAGTAGAAGACGTGACCCAGCGCGATGCCGATCACGGCGGAGATCAGGAGCCAGCCGAACTGGTCCCACGGCAGCGCCCACGCGGTCAGGCCCGCGCGATCGCCGAGCATCAGCATCAGGATCACCATGGCGAGTCCTGTGTACTGGCAGATGACCGCGAAGGCGACCACGGGATTGACGCCGGCCATGTACTTCCGGACCGAGAGCCCGTAGCACGCGAAGAGCAGGCCGCTGCCGATGGCGAGCAGGCCGCCTTCCAGATGCGCGCCCTCCAGCGCCGTGCCGTCCCCCGCGAGCGTGCCGAGGACGCCTCCCAGCAGCAGCGCGGCGCCGAGCAGGTAGCCGGGATGGCGGATGACGCGGCGCTCGACCGGGAAGAGCAGGTACGCCCCGATCGCCACGAAGACGAGCTGGCTGCGCAGCCCGAACGTGAGCAGTCCCGGCTCGATCCGGTAGTGCGCCCACGTGAAGCAGACCTGCCCGGCCGCGTTCACGAGGCTCGGGATGAGCGCCAGTCCCCAGATCCGCGGCGGCAGGCGCCGCCGGGAGAACGCGATCACGACCAGCGGTGCCCAGAGCAGGGCGCTGAAGCCGTACCGCCAGCCGTTGCTCGTCCATGCATCGATCGAGGACGCGAAGTGCCGGAGGAAGAGCGGCACGCTGGACCAGCCGGCCAGCGTCATGAACACGGTGAGTATGCCGAGCGCCGTGCCGGTCGCCGCGGCGCCGGAGCCGGTGCGCGCGGTGGCCAGCACGGTGGTGGCGCCGGCGCCGGTGGCCCCGAGGACAGCCCCCGGCGCATCGGGCGCGTCGGGGACGCCGGCGCCGTCCGGGGCGGGTGACGTGGCTGTGACGGCAGCGCGGTCGCGTGACATGCGGGCGGCTCATGCTCCTGGCGCCGCCGTCTGCCGGAGGGTCGCCTGCGAGGGCGGCAAGCGTAGCACTCCCGCGTCGCCCGCATGGGCGGATCCCGGTCGGCGCCGGCCAGGGGGTCGGGCGGACCGGGATCCGCAGGGGGGGCACCGCGCGGCGACCCGGTCAGTCGAGATTGAGTCCGCGCAGCCAGGTCTCCAGGTCGCGGGCCCTGCGGTCGCGTTCCTCCGTCAGGGTGCGGCGCTGCGCCCGGAGGTCATCCAGTTCCTTCTCCTGCGCGGTCAGGCGCTGCATGTACTGCGCGTAGAGCGTGCTCTGCCGGTCGACCGCGCCCATGTTGGACCGGATACGTGCCTGGTCCGCCACGATCTCGGACTCCTGCTTCGAGAGCGCTTCCATCTGCTGCTCGATGCGCCGGACCTCGGCACGGCGGTCGATCGCCTGCCGGACCGCGTCCGCGATGCGCTGCGAGGCCCGCCCGCTGGTGACGTACTGAAGGACGGTCTGGAGTTCGACATCGGTGACGACCGTGGAGTCGATCCATGTGCGCCGCTCGCTGACCGTGAAGTCGACCTTCGCGGCCTTCGCCACCTGCACTTCGAACCGGTGGCCGGTCGATGTCTCGGCCTTCGGCTTCTGTCCTTCGACCAGATCGAACCCGGGCGTGCGCTGGTGCTCGATCAGGATGGTGCGATCGCGCAGCGTGTCGGCGTTCTCGACGGCATAGCCGGTGTCCAGGTCCTCCCGCATGCGCGTGCGCAGCGAGCCGCTGCCGATCGACACCGAGATCACGCTGCGCGTCCGCTTCGGCTCGCGGCGGATGGTGACTTCGCTGTCCTCGGCGAAGACGACCAGCCGCTCCTGCCCGCGCGACGTCTGCGCGATCGTCGCGTCGCCGGCATAGCGCTCGCCGTCATAGACCGCGATCGGACCGGGGAGCAGTTCAAGGTCGCTCTCGTTGACGATCTCGACGCCGCGCATCGGTGAGCGCGTCATCGTCGCCGGATCGAAGATGGAGAGCCGCCTGGCGCCGAGGCGCGTGGTCGCCAGCGGCAGCATGGCCGATCGCCGTCGTTCGATCGAGACCGGCACCGGTACCGTGAAGAGGAAGAGTTCACCGCTCACTTCACCCAGCGCATCGCCGCCGCTGATGTCGGCCATCGACATGGCACGTTCGGCGATCATGGCATCGCCGGCCTGTCCGCCGGAATCCCCGCCGCCCCGCCCTGCGGTGCGCCGCATGGCACTGCCGGGCGCCGCGGACGGCGGAGGCGCGGCGTCTGCCGGCGCCATGCCGCGCTCGAAGTCCCTCGGCCGCAGGCCCTCCACGGCCGGCACCGGGATCAGCGGCCGCGAGGTGTAGTACGGATCGGAGAGCCGCATCTGGAACGCGATCGGCCGGCCCGACGCGAGCGAGAGCGACACGTTCGCCCAGTCCTCGTCGGTCTGGTTCTCGACGATGGCCCACGCCTGCATGATGGCGGCGCTGCTCTCGCCCTCGGGCAGGACCAGGCGGTAGCTGGTCTTCCAGACCGGTGCGACCTGCACATAGGCGACGGTGACCGGGCGCACCGCACCGCCGTCGCCGACGACCGAGACATCGACGGACCGGATCTGCTCGGTGCGCTCTTCGACGACCGCGGCGAGGGCGCGCTGAAGATCCTCGGCCAGCCTGGCATCGAGCAGATCGAACGCGCGGATGTCCGCGATCGCGATCGCCCGGATGCCGGAAGTCGTGAGCACGCTGACCACCGGTTCAGCGCGCGGCGCAGCCGGTGCGCCGGCGCCCGCCGTGGAGGCGCGCGGGACGACGCGCTCCTCCACGCCGAGCACGGTGCCCTCGACGGCCTCGTCCGTCAGCGCGAAGCGCACGCGGCTGCCGCGCACCTGGAGCAGGATCTGGGCGATGGATGGATTGCCCGAGAGATTGATCGAGAGGCTTCCCAGCCGGCGCTCGAGCGGATCGCGCGAGGCATAGCCGACGACGCCCGGCCGCCCGGCCGGATCAAGCACCACCATGGACTTGAGCAGGTCATCGATCTCGTCCTGCCGGAAGCGGAGCGTGAAGGTGTGATTGCCGCGTGCCTGCCCCTCGCGCTCCACGGCGGCGATGCCGGAGCGGTAGAGCGTGATGCGACGGACGGGCAGATCGCTGTCCGCGGCGCTGCCGGTGGCGGCGAGGATGACCGGCGCGCCGAGGATGCAGAGCGCGGCACGGACACGGATGGACGCGCGGCAGGAGCGTTGCACGGGGCGCGAGGCGGGCGGGCGATGGTTCATGTCGAGTATTCCTGTGCGGGAGTGGTGTGCGCCGACCGGGCGCGGGCCCGGCAAGTCTGTCGAGTTCATCGACGCGTCGCCCGGTTGGACGCAGTCGCCGGTGCGGCGTCGTCACCGAATTGTCACAGATCCGCGGCGGTGCCGCGGCGCCGGACCGCCGCCGGGCGTCGCGCCCGGATCGCGGCCCGGCCGTCGTCCGGGTAGGATCCGGCTCCGGCCCCGCAGTGGTGGCGGTCGAATGCCCGGTCGGGGCGGCGGGCCGGCGAAGCCGCGCTGTCCCGACCGCGCCGGCCGCCGACCGGTCGACCCCATGACGCTGCGATTCCTCGTCATCCTGATGCTCCTGCTCAGCATCTCCGGCGCCGTGACCGTCTGGGCCGTCACGCGGTCGAGCCCGCTGGCGGGGGCGGCGCTGACCCTCTGGGTCGGCGTCTTCATCGTGGCGGTGGCCGGGCTGGCGTTCCGCATGCTCTGGCAGCCGATGCTGGCGCCGTTTCCGGCACGGCCGCCGGCACCGGACGCGGTCCACCGGCGGTTCCAGAGCTTCTCGGTCGGCATTGTGAACATGGGATTCAGCATCCACGTGGCTGTCGACGAAGCGTTCCTGCACCTGCGTCCGGTGGCGCCGTGGCGCTGGCTGGGTGCCCGGGACGCCAGCATTCCGTGGACCGCGATGACGCCCGTCGGCCGGGCCGCCCGCGTGGCGAGGCTTCCCGGCGGGCACCAGATCGTCGGACCGCGCTGGTGCATGCGCCTGGTCGGGGCCGGTCGGACGGACGCCCCGCCGGCCTGATGCCGGCCGGCAGGCGCGCCGGCGCGGCGGCCGGGGGCGGAATCGCCCGGGAGGTGGGCGGTGCCGCACGCGGGGCGGCGCCCTCCGGCCGGGGAGATGCCCGCGCAGCACGCGGGCGACCTTCCGGGTAGCATCCACGCTTCATCCGATGGCCATGCGATCTCAGAACGTCGCAGGGCTTCGGTGAGACCTGCCGCGGCGCACGTGTGCCCGAGTCACCGCGCCGCTCCGGTTGTTCCTCTCACACTCGGGAATTCAGGATCGTCTTTGTCATGCTCAATATCTACGTCGGCAACCTCTCGTTCAACACGAGCGAGGATTCGCTCCGCGACCTGTTCTCCCAGCATGGGACCGTGAGTCGCGTGAGCATCGTCACCGATCGCGACACCGGCCGTCCGCGCGGCTTCGCGTTCGTCGAGATGCCGGATGCGGCGCAGGGACGGGCGGCAATCGAGGCGTGCAACGGTGCGGCGCTCGACGGACGGACGCTGACGGTGAACGAAGCGCGTCCGCGCGAAGAGCGGTCGGGCGGCGGCGGTGGCGGCGGTCGCGGTGGCGATCGCGGCGGCGATCGTCGCGGCGGCGGCAAGCGCTGGTAAGCGTCGCCGGATCACGTTGACACGGCGCGCCGTCCTGCGGCGGCGCGCCCGACACGCACGCACGGCGTCGCGGAGCATGCTGCGGGCCGGTCGGTGGCGGTGGTGCCATCGATGGTCGACGCGGCGTGCGCGCGGTCGGCGCCCCGGGTTCCGGGTGGTCCGATCGCCGGGCGTCTGGTCCGGAGCGCTGGCTGCGGGATCGCGGCGCCGCCGGTCCGTCGCGGCGGGGTCCGTGACGGGTTCGCGCGCCGTGTCGCGGTCGAGGCGCTACACTTGCAACTGCTGTGCGCACGCGTGCGCCAACCACCACATCGGACCGTGTCCTTCGTCCGGGACGTGGTGCGATGCTGCGCCTGTGCGTGCTGATTCTGGGGGCCCTGTCCTGGTCAGGCCTGTGTGCCGCCGCCCTCGCGCGCCCGGACCGGGCGCCGCGGTCGGTCGATGGACATGCCGCGCAGGCCGGCGCCGAGACGCGCGTGGTGCCGCATGCCCGGCTCCCGCAGACGGGCGGGCCGGTGACGCCGAGTCTGGGCCCGCCGTTCCCCGTCCTCGGCGCGGCCGAACTCACGTCGGGTCGGTCCACCGTGCGCGCTCGAGGCACGGAAACCGTCGATCCCGAGCTCGTCGGCCTGGCGCCCGGCGCCATGGGCGGCGGCCTCCCGGCGGATGGACGCCGTACCTCCGCACGCCTGCACCGGCGCTGCACGGCCGGCGATCGATCGCTGGCCCGGACGGGGGGTCGGGCGCCACCCGGCACCCGATCGACGGGCCTCGAGTCCCGGGCGCACCGCGCCGGGGCTCCATGGACACCGGCGATCGACTGACCGGTCGGGCGGCGACAGACCGGCCGCCTTTCACCTTCGCACAGGCAGGACGCCCACGGGTCGACGGAGTCGGCGCGTGTCGCGCCAGGCGCCTGCGGGCGTACGCGTTCACTGGCCACCCGGCACCACCGCGGCCACCGCGCGGACGTGCCGCCGGGCGTGCAGGACACAGACTTCCATGGCTTCTCATCGCCCTTCATCCCGCGAGACCGCTGACGACGGCGCCGAGTACGCGACCGGGCGCGGCTGTCTCACGCTCGTGCTGATCTGCGCCGGCGTTTTCGCTGTCGGCGCGCTCTTCACCTGGCTGCTGAACAGCTCAGCGCACTGACGGCTCGACACATCCGCCGCGGGCGGGCCTCTGCGGCGGCCGGCCCGGGTCGCGCGCCGGGAGATCCCGGTCGCCATGGTGGATCGCGCGCTGCGCCGCCCGGCGCGCCGGTGACGGTCGGCGGGCCGCGGCGGACCGGGCGGGGATCGCGGTGACCGGTCATCCGCCGGCGCAGCCATGTCCGTCGTGGTAGCCTCTCCGCCGGTGAGCCGACAGCGCCGCCCATCCGCGTCCGACGCGCCGTTCTCGCATGTCGACGAGTGCGGGCGCGCGATGATGGTGGACGTCGGGGCGAAGGCCGTCACGGAGCGCGTCGCCATCGCGGAGGGCTTCGTGCGCCTCTCCGCCGATCTCGAGGCGAGGCTGCGCGCCGGTGATCTGCCGAAGGGACCCGCGCTGGAGGTCGCACGTCTCGCCGGCATCATGGCCGCGAAGCGGACGGATGAACTCATCCCGCTCTGTCACACGCTGCCGCTCGACGGCGTGAACGTCACGGCCTCCATGGAGCCGGGCCGTGTCCGGTTCGAAGCGACGGTGCGCGTCCATGCGCGCACCGGCGCAGAGATGGAGGCGCTGACGGCGGTGTGCGTCGCAGCGCTGGCATTCATCGACATGGGCAAGGCCGTCGACCGCGCCATGCGGATCGACGGGGTGCGCGTCCTTGCGAAGTCCGGCGGTCGGCACGGTCCGTGGCGAGCGTCCGAACCGGCGGACCGCCCGGATGCTGGAGACCCGCCGGCATGATCCGCGCGGCGATCCTGACCGTGAGCGATCGCTGTTCGCGCGGCGAGGCCGAGGATCTCTCCGGCCCGGCGCTCGCGGCGCTGGTGCAGACACGGCTCGGCGGCCTGGTGGTCGCCATGGCGTGCGTGCCGGATGAACGGGACCGGATCGCGGCGCAGCTCCGGGCGTGGTCCACCGCCACGGCATCCATCGACCTCGTGCTCACCACGGGCGGAACGGGGCTGGCACCGCGCGACGTGACGCCGGAGGCGGCACGGTCCGTCTTCGAGCGAGAGCACGCCGGCCTGATGGAACTGGCGCGCCTGCGATCATCGGCCGGCACGCCGCGGGCCTATCTCTCGCGCGGTGTCGCCGGAACCGCCGGGACCACGCTGATCCTGACGCTGCCGGGATCGCCCCGCGGTGCAACGGAGCAGATGGAGGCGCTCCTCGACATCCTGCCGCATGCGGTGGAGACGCTCCGGGGCGAAGTGCAGGACGATGGGCGCCCCGGCGCCGTCCCGATGTCCGGCCGCGTTGTCGTCCACGATGACGCCGGCGGGGCGTGACGGGACCGGTCGGCCCGGCACGGGCGCGACGGATCCCTTTATGATCCGCCGCGCCGACGCGTGCCGATGGGTGATCGAGGCGCACTGACGCGCCCGCCCGCCGCCATCGTCGAACGCCCGCAGCCGAGTGCCCCACGCAATGATGACGCGAACGCCGTCCCGCCTCGTTCGATCCATTCCGCTGCTTCTGTCTCTGGCGCCCGCGGCGGTGGTGTGCGGCGGCGCCGTCTTCGTCTGGAACGGCGGGGGCGGCGACGCCCTGTGGAGCAACGACGCCAACTGGGCCGGCGGCGTGGCACCCGGCTCCGGCGCGTCGGTGGTCTTCGACGGAATCGTGCAGACGCTGGTCGACCACGACCTGGCGGCGGGGACCGACTACAACCTGATCCTCTTCACGGCCGACGCGGATGCGTTCACGATCACGGGCAATCGCATCGCGATCGTGACCGGCGGCCGGATCACCAACGAGTCGTCACTGCTGCAGACATTCGAGGCGGACGTGGAGGCGCTCGGCGGCCTGGCCGTGGACGCCGCCAACGGCGCGTTCCTCTTCAGCGGCGTCGTGCAGCTCGGTCCGGCGGCGGCCCTGACGGTCGGCGGCGATTTCGATACGACGATCAGCGGTGTCATCAACGGATCCGGCGCGCTCGTCAAGACCGGGAGCGGCACGCTGCACCTGACCGGCGCCTCGCCGAATGCGTTCACCGGCCAGGTCCTGGTGACCGAGGGGACGCTGCTGCTGGAGAAGCCGGTGGGCGCCCTTCCGCAGTTCGGAAGCGCGATCCAGGGAGATCTCACGATCAGTGCCGCCGGCACCGTGCGGCTCGCGCAGAGCAACCAGATCGCCGACACATCGACGGTCACACTGAACGGCGGCACGCTGGATCTCGGCGCGTTCGCCGACGCGGTCGCCGCGGTGTCGATCAACGGCGGCGGAACGATCGAGGGAGACGCGGGCGGAACCGGCCTCGGGTTCAGCACGCGGGACGCGGTCACGACCGACGGGACGGGCGCGGTGACCATTTCGGCGAACCTGTTCCTGCTCCCCTCCGTCGCCGCGGACACGGATCCGCGGCGCTTCGTGATCGGCGCCGATGCGCCGGTCACGGTTTCCGGGGTGATCGCCGACGGCCCGGGCGGCGCGGGCGTGCTGCGAAAGAGCGGCACGGGAACACTGACGCTGGAGGGCGACAACACCTACTCAGGGGGCACGAACCTCGCGCAGGGAACACTGATCCTGGCGCACGAGAACGCGGCCGGGACCGGCGACATGACGCTCAACGGCGGCACGCTCCTGGGCGCGGCCACGTTCGGCGGCGATCTCACGCTGAACAGCGGGCGCATCGATCTGGGCAACGGCATGGCGACCATCAGCGTCGCCGGGAACGTCGCCCTGAACGGCGGCACCTGGGATGTCGAGATCGACAACAGCGGCAACTCGGATGCGATCGCGTCCGCCACCGCGTCGATCACGGGCGGCACGATCCGCGCCGTCCCGATCGAGCCCATCTCGTTCCGCTGGGTCTACCCGATCCTCCAGACGACCGGCGGGCTGACCGGCGATGCCGATGACCTGGCGCGGCTGATCTCGGACACCTCGTTCCTGCTGGACTTCTCGCTCCAGGTCGACGGGAACGAACTCCAGCTGATCGCACTGCCCGTCTCGACGTTCGTCGCCGCGATCGCCGGTCAGCCGAACCCGAACCTGTCCGGCATCGCGGCAATCCTCGACAACGCGGTCCTCGGCGGCGAAGGTGGCGCCGAACTCGCCGCCGTGCAGATGTTCAGCCAGGAGGACATCGTCCGGACCGTCGGTGACCTGCAGCCGCAGGTCCACCAGGCGAACGCGATGGTGCTGCGCCGCCAGCACCGGGCGATCGTCGGGAACTGGTATGAGCATCTCGCCGCGAAGCGTGCGGCGGTGCGCCGGGCGGATGCGGCGCGGATGCGCTTCGCGCTGGCCGATGCGGACGGCGGGTCCGAGGCGCTTCGAGCGGCCGTCAACGGAACGGATGCGCCGCCGGCATCGCGCGCCGCGCTGACGGGGTGGGTCCGGACGATCGGCGACTGGGGCCGGTTCGATGCCGATCTCTTCGCCGCGGGGTACCGCTGGCGGATGTACGGCGCCGATGCGGGCGTCGAGTCGATGGTCTCCGACACCCTGCTCCTGGGGGCGAGTCTCGCGTCGCTCTGGAGCCGTGTCGACGGAT
Organism: Phycisphaeraceae bacterium; assembly: GCA_019636755.1. Classification (GTDB taxonomy): domain Bacteria; phylum Planctomycetota; class Phycisphaerae; order Phycisphaerales; family SM1A02; genus JAHBWZ01. The sequence continues at coordinate 290,694 of JAHBWZ010000005.1, forward strand.
CCGCGGGCACCGGGTCCGCCGACGCGACGTCGCTCCACGGGCGCGTCTACGGAAGCTGGATCGACCGCCACTGGCACGTCGATGCCGGCATCTCGTACGGGCATGCATGGAACACGACGAAGCGGTCGATGACGGCGCTCGGGACCACCGGGCGCGGTGACTCGGACTCCGATCTCATCGGCGCCTTCATCGGCGCCGGCCGCGTGCTGCCCTTCTTCGGGTGGGACATCGAGCCCTACGCCCGTGCCGAGTTCACCTGGGTCCGCGCCGGCGGCTACACCGAGGAAGGCGCCGGGATCTTCAATCTCGAGGTCGCATCCACGAGCAGCGAGAGCCTGCGGCATGTCATCGGCGTCCAGGCGACGCGTCCGTTCCTGCTCCGCGACGGATCGACGCTGCGCCCGTATGCCGGCGCCGCGTGGGAGTTCGAGTACCTGGACCGGCAGATCGAGACGGAGGCCAGGCTGCTGGGCGCCGCGTTCCGCGTGCGAAGCGGAGACGCCGGCCGCAGCAGCGGTCGCGTGAACGCGGGCGCCGAGTGGCACCTCCCCGCGAAATGGTCGCTGGTGGCGGAGTACTCGCTGACGGCGAGCAGCGAATGGCACGGGCAGACGGCGTACCTGGGGGCACGATTCGAGTTCTGAGCGATGCGGCGCAGCGCCGGCGGGAGCCGCCGTTTCCCTGGCCGCGCCGGAGCTGGCGACGCGTTGCGGCGGCGATGCCGGCGGGCATCACGCCGCGTCGGCCCGGGGCTCGTTCGTCCGAGGTGCCTCCGCCGCACCGGTGATGACATGGCGCAGCAGGTCGCGCGATGTCACGATGCCGATCAGCCGGCCGCTCGCGTCGACGACGGGGAGGCAACTCACGCGTTCCCGCAGCATGAGCGCCGCGGCGATCTGCACGCGGGCGCTGCCCGGGACGGTCACGGGGCTCCGTGTCATGACCTGGTGCGCCCGTCTGCGCAGCGTATTGACGTCCTGGACCCGCTCCATGAGCCGCTGCCCGATGAAGGGACTCAGGTTCTTGAGCAGGTCACGGTCGGAGATCACGCCGGCGATCCGGCCCTGGTCGAGCACGATGACGTGATGGAACTTCGCCTTCTGGAAGATGCCGCGGATGTGCTCGAGCGTGTCGTCCAGGCCGACGGTGATGGTGTGGCGCGTCATGATCCGATCGACCGTCGTGGCGGTGGTGATCGGTGGCATCGGCGCCGGGTCCCTGGTCGAGTCCGTGGTCGCGGTCATGGGGGGGGTACTTCGAGGGCGGGCGGGAGTCGATCGCGGGCGCGACCCGCGGCGCCGCGCGTACGGCGCCCCTGATCATCGGCTCCCCGGGGGTGCCGGTCCGGCGGGAGAGGGCGGCGATCGCGGCGACCGGGGCGATGTCCCGTTCCCATCGTCGGTTCCCGGACGCCGGCGACCCGGCCGGATCACTCGCGCGGTCGTCGGCCGGGCGTCCAGGGCGCGTGCGCCGCGTCCAGCCGCTCCTCGATCGCGGCCAGGCGGACGTCCATCAGGTCGTCGAGCGCCTGCAGGACCGGCGTCAGCAGGGACTCCGCGAAGGCCAGGCTCTCGCGTTCCGTGCCCGTCGGCGGCTGTGTCGTGCGGTGCTGGTTCGAGAGGATCGTGCGGATCCGCTCCGAGATCGACGGCACCTGCGGCTCGTTGCTGAGCAGCGGGGTGCGGTCGCCGCGCAGGGCGCGATCGATGGTGCGCAGCGCGTCCGCGGCGGCGTCGATGTCCTGCACAAGTCCAAGGTCGACGCCCGGCGTGCGGATCGCCGTCTCGCGCATCAGCGCGATCCGGGTCGCGGTCTCGTCCACGATCCGCAGCGCGCCGCGCACGCGCCGGTTGGCGGCACCGACGCGGCGCTGGAACGCCAGCTGCTCCGCCGCATCCGCCGCCGGCAGGGTGCCGAGTTCCAGCGGCGTGACCTGGAACGTCTCGGGTCCCGCAAGCGTGCGGACCTCGCCGCCGTCGATCGCGACGAGCGTGACCGAGTAGTCGCCGGGAAGGGCGAGCGGCCCGGCGGGGGCGCCACCGCGCGCGTCCCCCGGGGAAAGCGGATCTTCCGAGGGATACCGGAGGTTCCACGCCAGCCGGTGGAGGCCGCGGCGCCGCGGGGCATCGAGGCGCGCCACCGTCTCGCCGGCATCGTCCTCCACCACCAGGAGCACGCGTGCCTCGGGTGCGTCGTGCTCGGCGCGCAGGTCGTCGTCCGTCGGAATGCGGACCGGCTCTCCGGCGCGCCGGCGTCGCCGCTCCTCCTCGCGCCGGGTCTCCTGCTTCGTGCGCAGCGACTCCTTCATGTGGAACGTGAAGACGGCGCCGAACGGCGGATTCGCCGCCGTGAAGAACTGGGCACCCTGGGCGCCGCGCCCGGATCGTCCGCCCAGCCGGCTCGTCTCGATGTAGCGAAGCGCCGGGCGCACGGGATAGAGTCGCGCGGCCTCCGCCAGGCCGTCGGCGGCCAGCCCGCGCAGCGGCTCGATCTGATCGAGGACGTAGATGCCGCGGCCGAACGTGCCGAGGACGAGATCGTCCTCCCGTTCCTGGATGGCGAGATCGCGTACCGCCACCGTCGGAAGGCCGCCGGACAGCCGGTGCCACGCGAGCCCGCCGTCGAACGTCACGAAGACACCGAATTCGGTCCCGGCGAAGAGCATGCCGGGACGCTTCGGATCCTCCAGCACCGTGTACACCACCTGGCGGTCGGGCAGATCGCCGCGCATGCTGCGCCAGGTGTGCCCGGCGTCATCACTCCGCAGGAGGTAGGGGGTGAAGTCGCCCATCTTCCGGTTGTCGAAAGACGCGTAGATCACGCGCGCGTCGTGCCGGGATGCGACCACGCTGCTCACGAAGGTCACATCCGGGACCGAAGGGAACTCCGTGATCCGGCGCCAGTGAACGCCGCCGTCCTCCGTGATGGAGATCGCGCCGTCGTCGGCGCCGGTGACGATGAGGTCCTCGACGAGCGGACTCTCCGACAGCGCCACCAGGTTGCCGAAGACGCTGGTGGAGTTGTGCCGCGCAACGGCGTCGACGCTCTGGATCACGCCGAAGACCGGCAGCGTGTGCCGGTCCAGCCCGCGGCTGAGGTCGTCGCTGATCGCCCGCCAGGTGCTCCCGCGGTCATCCGACCGGAAGAGGCGCTGGGCACCGAAGTACAGGCGCGCCGGATCGTGCGGCGAGATGATGAACGGCGAGTCCCAGTTCCAGCGCAGCGGTCCGTCTCCCGGCGCCTCGCGCGGCTTGATGTCGACGTTCTGGCCGGTTCTGCGATCGTGCCGGACCAGGCCGCCGTACTGCCACTGGGAATAGACGATGTCGGGGTTGCCGGGCTCCGCGCGGGGGACGAAACCGTCGCCGCCGACGGTGACGAACCAGTCCTCGTTCGCGATCCCCGCCGGGCTGGTCGTGCGCGACGGACCGCCGACAGTGTTGTTGTCCTGCGTGCCGCCGTAGACGAAGTAGAACGGGGCGCGATCGTCGACGGACACGCGATAGAACTGGCTGACCGGGAGATTCGGGAAGAACTTCCAGTGTTCTCCGCGATCGAAGGTCTCGTAGAGGCCGCCGTCGGAGCCGACGCGCAGGTGCGCAGCGTCCTTCGGGTTGATCCAGAGTGCGTGATCGTCCACGTGCTTTTCCCGGATCGGCACGCGCCTCACGGTGTCGCCGCCGTCCTCCGTGACATGAAGGACGGTATCGAGGAAGTAGACGCGCCGCGCATCGTGCGGACAGGCCACGATCTCGTTGTAGTACTGCGGGCTCGTGGTCATGTACGGGTTGCGCCGCGACCAGGTCTCTCCCCGGTCGCTCGACCGGAACACGCCGCCCTCGTCCATCGCCGCCTCGACGATCGCGTAGAGCGTGTCCGGATCCGCCGGCGCGATCGCCATGCCGATCTTGCCCATGTCCGCGGAGGGCAGCCCGCGCTGGAGTCTCCGCCACGTGCCGCCGCCGTCCGTCGACTTGTAGATGCCTGACTCGGGGCCGCCGTTGACCAGCGTCCAGACGTGGCGGCGCCGCTGGTACGCCACGGCATACATGACGCGCGGATCGCGCGGATCCAGGTGGACTTCGCTGATGCCCGTCTGCTCGCTGACGTGGAGAATCCGCGCCCACGACGCGCCGCCGTCGATCGATCGGTAGAGGCCGCGGTCGCCGCCGTCGCGCCAGAGCGGGCCCTGCGCCGCGACGTAGATCGTGTCCGGCGTCCGGGGATGCACCACGACCATGCCGATGTGCTCGCTTTCGCGCAGACCCATGTTCTCCCAGGTCCGGCCGCCGTCGCGCGAGCGGTAGACGCCGTCGCCGAAGGAGACGCTGCGCTGGCTGCGGTTCTCGCCCGTGCCCACCCAGATGGTGAACGGATCGGACGGATCGATCGTCACGCAGCCGATCGAGTACGCGCCCTCGCCGTCGAAGACGGGCGTGAACGTCGTGCCGGCGTTCTCCGTCAGCCAGACGCCGCCGGACGCGGACGCGACGAAGTAGCGCTTCGGGTTCCTCCGGTCGACCGCGATGTCGGCGATCCGTCCGCTCGTCATGCCCGGTCCGAGGCCGCGGAAGCGCAGCCCCGAGAGGAACGCCTGGTCCAGGCGGACCGGCTCATCCTCGGCGGGCGGCAGGCCCTGGCCGGGGGCGAGTTCCACCTGCGCGGCGGCGGTGAGGGCAGGGACGAGGCACGTGAGTACGAGCGTGATCCGCACGCCCGGCATCCGGATGCGGCCGGGGCGGGCGGGCGAGGGGCGCTGGGTGGTGTCAGTGGTCATGTCGGTGCACGGCGGGGTCGTGAGGCGCGTCGGGTCTGTCACGGGCGCGGTGGCGAGGGGGCTGGGAACGGGGCCCGGTCTGCGTACGCCGCCCTGGTCGATCGTCCGGTGGAGCGGCACACCATCATCGGCCTGCCCGGGACCCGGCTTCGACCCGCGGGCCGGATGCGCCGTGGCCGGCGCCCGCCATTGTCCTGTCCGGTGCCATCGGTGCAATGAGGCAGTGTCAATTCCGCGGGGTCGCCGGCGCCGGGTCGGAGGCGCGTCCGACCATCCCACCGCCTCTCCGCGCGTGTCCGGGAACACGCATGAGCGGCCTGCGCGCCCGACATGCATGACTGACTCGGCTCACTGACTCGGATGACTGACATGGAACCGCGCGATCATCCGCGCGGCCCGGCGCAGGATCGCGCGTGCCGATGACACGACGCTGTCACATGGGTTGGCGCCGCGGAATCAGCCGTTACGCTTGACACAGGACGGCACGTCCACAGGCGGAACGATGGACGCGTGCCGATGGGCACGTCCGCCGGCGCCGGGGTGCAGGTCCGGATCGTCGTGGTGCATGTCCGGCCTGGGCGCCGGGATGGGCGCCGGTTGCGCCATGCACCATCACACCACGCGCCGTGCAGCATGACCTCGCGCCATGCGCCGCACGACAGGACCCGGGAGTTCCCATGCCTCGTTCATGTCACGGCGCACCGCGGTGCCTGTTCCGCGCGCCGCTCCGGATTCTCCTGGGTGTCGGCCTGTGGGCCGTATCTCTCCCGATCGTGCATGCCGCAGTCGATGCCCGCGCGCCGGCTGCGGCGGACGGTGCGGACACGGGATCGCCGCCCGCATCGATGGCGGAGCGGCCGCCCGTCCGGTGGAACGTCTGCGGCATCCGACGGCGCATCCGGGAGGCCGGTCGCTGTCATGCCCTGGTGATCGCCGACTCGATCGGATCGCGCGGCCAGGCGCATCGGCACTTCGGGGCGATCGCGCGGACGTTCGAACCATCGAGATGGTCCGGCTTCACGCTGACCACGCGCCCGACCGACAGCGTGTATGACGGTTCGCGAAGTCGGCGCATCGCGCCCGGCGTCATCCGCTGGTTCAGTCCGAAGTCACCCGCGTTCACGAACCCGCCGGCGGTCCTGCTCGACTGCTGGCCGTCGAATGTCAGTGAGTTCAGAACGTCGAGCGGCGCGGGCGACGGCGAGCCGCTCATCGAGTTCCTCACCGCGCTCACGCCGGGCCTGTTCCAGCATGCGCTCGACGGGCCGACCGGTCCCGAGGTGACCGGCACGATGACCCATGTCCGACTGCTGTACGTGCGCGGCGATCATGCGGACCTGGACCTCGTGCCCGCGCTGCGGTGGGCCGGGATCCGGGGCGGGACCACCGGGCCGCTCACGGACCCCGCGCGCGAGATCGCCTCGGGTGAGCCGGACATCGGAGTCGTGGAGGCCGCGCTGCCGCCGGGCACCGGCGCGCATCCGGTCGGCGGCGTCTGCGCGACGGGGCCGCCCGGCATGGAGGCGGGACGATTCCTCTTCCCGGTGTCCGCGCTCGTCTGCGACGCGGATCGCACCGGCTTCCAGCTCGACGTCTGGGGCATGGACGGCGCCACCGTGCGTCACTGGTCCGAGCCCGACCACGGTCCGTACTGCCTGATCGCCGCCGCGCCGCTGGCGTCGTACCTGGCCGCCACCCGCGATCCCGACCTGTTCATCATCCTGCTGGGCCAGAATGACGGCTCCGGCGAGCCCGGTCATCGGTACCGAACGGATGTCCTTGCCCTGATCGCGAAGATCCGCGGTGCCAGTGCGCTGCCCGCCGATGCGATCCACATCCTGCTGGTTTCGCCGCCGCGCGACGATCACGGCGACCACGCGCGATATGCCAACTATGCAGCACGACTCTTCGAGATCGCGCAGGCCGATCCGCACGGGACCGTCGGCTTCATCGACCTCTACCAGCTGACGCGCGAGGCGTGGCCCACCATGGGCACGTCCGGCGACGGCATCCATCCCGCCAGCGACGAGGAAGCGGACCGATTCTGGCAGCCGGTCTGGGCGCAGCTCATGGCCAGCGGGGCGGCCGGCGGATCGGCCGATCTGGATGGTGACGGCGCGGTGGGATTCGAGGACCTGCTCGTGCTGCTGAGCGCGTGGGGGCCGTGCCCCGGCGCGTGCGACGCGGATCTGACCGGTGACTGTCAGGTCGGGTTCGATGACCTGCTCGCGCTGCTGGCCGCGTGGTCGCGGGACCCGTGACCCGCCGCCTCGCCCGCGGCGGCGCGCGGCGGCACCGGTACGGCCGGGGGAAGCTGCGCGTCCGGAATGCCGCGCTTCTCCAGGAGGACCGGCGCGGGCGGCAGTGACGAGAGGATCTGCGCGATGCGGTCGGCGGCGCATCCGTCGCCGTACGGATTGACCAGCCCGTCCAGCGATGTACGGAACGCCGGATCCAGCGCGCGCCGGAGCGCCGCGCCGATCGCCGCACGATCCGCCGGCGCATCGATCACGTTGGCCGCGCGTTCGCGACCCTGCTGCCGGCGCCCGACGCAGACCGCGGGCAGGCGCAGCGTGGGCGACTCCATGACGACGCTGCTGGAGTTCCCGGCCATCGCGTCTGCCATGCCCAGCAGCGACCAGTAGTGATCCGGCGGCAGATTGACGACGATCGCCCGGTGCACCGGATCGACCGCGACGAAGCGGTCGATCGCGTCGCGGATCGCGCGGTTGGACTCATCCGCGTTGGGATGGCAGAGGACCACCGTCGCACCTTTCCGCGCGACCACGTCGAGCGCCGCGAGAAACGGACGGGCCTCGGCGGCCGGATCCTCGTCGATGGTGACCGGGTGGACGGCGCCCACGATGAGCGGCGACGCGAGGCGGATGCCGATCCTCGCCTCGAGCGACGCGCGGTCGACGCGCCGCAGGGACGCCACGCGGTCGAGCGACCCGGCGCCGACGCGGTGGACGCGCCACGGCGCCTCGCCCATCGCCAGGAGCCGGCGGCGCGCGGCATCGGTCGTGACCAGGTGAACGTGCGCGAGCGCGGTGAGCGCGGTGCGCACCTGCTGATCGATGGCCCCTTCGCTCAGTTCGCCGCCCTCGATGTGGACGACGGGAATGCGCAGCGGGAGCGCGGTGACGGCGGGCGCCAGCATCTCCGAGCGGTCGGCGATCACCAGCAGCAGGTCGGGCCGTCGGCGCGCCAGGAGATCGGCGAAGCGCAGCGTCGCCAGTCCGAGGGTGACGGCGACGGCGCTGGCGCTGTCGCCGTCGAGCAGGCAGTCGATGGTCTCGACCTCGCCGCGGAAGCCGGAGTCCCGGATGACCTCCAGGGTCCGGCCGAACGTCGGTGCCAGGTGAGCGCCGGTCACGTACAGCTCGATGCGGAGCCCCGGCTCACGGGCAAGGCGTTCGAGCATGACCTCCAGGTGCGCCCAGTCGGCGCGGGACGACGTGACGACACCGACGCGCCGCGGCTCGGCGCGGGTCGGCGCGGCGCCGGGGGCGTCCGATCGGGAGGCGCTGCCCATGGCGGCGATGGTATCGACGCGGCGCCGGGAGGTGCAGGCGATCGCCAGCGGCGCGGCGCCGCCGGGCGCCGCCTGCTACGCTCGCCGCGATGTTCGACCGCTGGGCCCGGTGGTATGACGCGATCTACCGCGCGCGCGGCAAGGACTTCGATGCCGAGGCCCGCGCGGTCACGGCGCTCTGCCGCCGCCATGGCCGGCGCGACTCCCTCGTGCCCGGGGCCGCGGCCCGGCCGCGGCTCCTGGACGTGGCGTGCGGAACGGGCGCGCATCTGCGGGTGTTCGCGGAGGTGTTCGCGGTGGAGGGACTGGACCGCTGCGCCGCCATGCTGGATGTCGCCCGCGCGGCGGTTCCCGGCGCCCCGCTGCACCACGCGGACATGCGGTCGTTCGCGCTCGGCACGCGGTTCGACGCGATCACCTGCCTTTTCGGATCGGTCGGATATCTGCCGGAGGAGGAGGATCTCAGCGCCTTCCTGGACGCGGCGGTCGGCCACCTGCACCGCGGCGCGGTCCTCGTCATCGAGTCCCCGCCCGCGCTGGAGAGACTCGCGCCGGCGACGCGGCAGTCGATGACGATCGAGGTCGACGGTGTGCGGATCCATCGGGACGCCGATGCCGCGTTCGACGGGCAGGTGCTCCGCATCACGTTCCGGTACGTCATCGGCGCGCCGCCGGACGGGACGCGGTTCGAGGAGGTGCACGCGATCCGCATCCGTTCCGATGCCGCGCTCCGCGCCGCGGTCCGGCATGCCGGGCTGCGCGTATGCCGGCTGGAGGTGGCGTCGAACGGCACCTCGCGGCTCGTCGCCCGGCTGGCGTGACGCGAGCGCCGGCGCGGCGGCGCGCCCGCGCCCCGCATCGCGGCACCCGGCGATCGGCGGTGACCGTCCACGCGCCGCTCTCGCGCCGGCCCAGCGCCGTCCCTCGTGCCGGCCATGCCCCGGAGGCCCCGGACGATGCGGCGGACCCCGGCCCCGGCGCGACCGTGGTTGCTCTCGACCCGTCGCCGGCATGATGATGGGCCGATGCAGCGGGTCGGATCGGAGTCAGCAGCGGGCCGAGGCAGGATCGCGCCGTCGTCGGAGGACGCCCGGCGGCGCGGGGGCGCTGTCGCCGGCGACGCGCGCATGGAGGTCGGCGGCGTCTACCGCGGGCTCGTCTTCCTCGCGATCTTCGGCAGCGGCGCCGCCGCGCTGGCGCTCCAGATCGCGTGGCAGCGGGCCCTCGCCCAGCTCGTCGGCGCCGAGGCGAGGTCGATCAGCCTGGTCGTGGCGATCTTCCTCCTGGGACTGGCCGCCGGGTATCGCGGCTTCGGCAACCGGACGGCGAGGATCGCCGGGCGCCGCTCGCTCTTCCGGCTTGCCGGCGCGGCCGAGATCGGCATCGCGTTCTGGGGGCTCCTCTTCCCGTGGCTCCTCGAGGGGGCGCGGGCGCTGCTCCTGCAACTCCCCGACCTGCTTCTCTCCGACGCGCTGATCACGGGGCTGCTCGTCGGACCCCCGACGTTCCTGATGGGCGCCACGATCCCGGTGCTGACCGCGGCGCTGCCCGACCGGGCGGACCAGGTCGCCGATGCGCACGCGCGGATCTACGGGGTCAACACGGTCGGCGCGTGTGCCGGCGCGCTGCTGGGCGGCCTCTGGCTTGTGCATGCACTCGGCATCTCGGGCACGATCCGGCTGGCGGCGCTCGTGGACTGCCTGGTCGGCATCCTGCTTCTCCTGGCGCCCGTGCACGGGCCGGCGCAGCCGGCCGATGAACCGCCGGTTCCGGACCATCCGTTCGGGACGCGCCCGCTCATGGCGATGGTGTTCATCTCCGGGGCGCTCTCCATCGCCTTCGAGATGATCGCCTTCCGCCTGACCGCGCTCGCGATCGGCGGCGCGTACATGGTCTTCCCGATGGTGCTGGGCATCGTCGTCCTCGGGCTGGGGGCCGGCAGCCTCTCGCTGCGGCGCTGGCCCGCCGAGGCGCGCACGCCCGCGCGGGCGCCGGTGGTGCTCGGCGCGCTCCTGCTCGTCGTGGTGGTGACGGCGCCGCACTGGCCGTGGTGGATCAGTCACATCCGCGTGAGCCTGGTGACCATCCCCAGCAATGAAGCGGTCATGCTCGCGCTCCTGCACGTCTTCTTCGGCGTGATGCTGCTGCCGGCGGTGTTCATCATGGGACGGCTCCTGCCCGCGGGATACGCGCTGCTGCGGAAGTCGCGACTCGACTACGGCGTGGTCTGCGGCCGGCTGTACTTCCTCAACACGATCGGCACGCTCGTCGGCGCGGTCGGCCTGGGGTACCTCGCCCTGCACCTTTTCCCGATCGAGTGGATCCTGCGGCTGCTCACCGCGACCGCAGCGCTGACCGGCGCGTGGTTCGCCTGGCGACTGCGCTGGCGGCCGATGCTGGCGGCGGCGGGGGCGATACTCCTGGCCGTCCTCCTGGTCCCCGGATGGAGCCCGGGCTTCCGGGCGCTGGGCATCTACCGCGTCCGCGCGGCGTCGGAGCCGCACTTCCGATCGCCGGTGCAGCCGCCGCTGGAGGGCGTCACGGTGTCGTTCGTCGTCGATGATCCGAACGCGACGGTCGCGGTCGTCCGCGACGAGGTCCCGGCGGCGGACGGCGTCCGCTCGTGGCGCGGCGGATCGGTGACCGTCAACGGCAAGTCCGAGGGGCACACGATCCACGACTACTCCAACATGGTCCTGAGCGGGATCGTGCCGTACCTCCACGCGCCGACCCGCCCGGACGGCCTCTCGGCGCTCGTCATCGGCCTGGGAACGGGGCTGACGACCGCGGCGCTGGCCGACGCGGCGGAGGTCCGTGCGGTGACGACGATCGAGATCACCCCCGCGGTCATCGCCGCCGCGCGTCAGCTTTCGGATGTCGCGCCGACGCGCTTCGAACGGGAGGGATCCGGGATCATCGTGCAGGATGCATTCCGCTTCCTCGCCCGCACGCGCGAGACGTTCGACATCATCGTCTCGGAGCCGAGCAACCCGTGGGTGACGGGAAACGACACGCTCTTCACGCCGGAGTTCTACGCGCGGGTCAGCCGGGCGCTGGCGGACGACGGCGTGCTCTGGCAGTGGATCCAGCTCTACGAGACGGACGCGGATGTCATTGCGGCGATCGTCCGGAACGTCACCGAGGCATTCGCGCACGTCCGACTCTTCATGATCGGCAGCGCGGACGTGGGCATCCTGGCGTCGGCGCGGCCGATCGAGCGGACCGCCACGGGCCGGCGCCTGGCGGAGCCGCCGATGGCCGCGCTGCTGCGCCCCCTCGCCATCGAGGCGCCGGGACACATCATGCTGCTGGAAGTGATGGACGAGGCGGCGCTCGCCGCGGTCGCGATCGGGTCGCCGCAGACCCCGCACACGCTCGACACGCCGTGGCTCTCCCGGGCGGCCAGCCGCGCGCGGTTCCTGGGCACCACGGCCGCGCTCGACGCGCTGATTCCGGCCGAGATCGCCCGGCATCTCCCCGCCGATCCGGCGCGGGCGGCGAACGCGGGCGGACCGCTGCGCCGCGGGGACCTGGACCCCGAGTGCGACCCGCGCCGGCGCGGACACGGCGCCGGCCTGCTCTGCACGCTTGTGTCACGGCTTCATGACCGGTTCGGGCGGATCGAGGCCGAGCCCCGTGTCGAGCGCGCGGTCGGGATGCTGGACGCGTATGCCGACCTGCGCGGCGCCGGGCTGATCGACGCCCGGCCGGACCTGCTCCGCGCGATCGAGCGGGCGATCATCGCGGACGAGGCGGCGGCGCCGATCGATCGGCGCGACGCGGCGGAATCGCTCGTCCGCGAGTGGGCCCGGGAGCGCGCCCCGGCGCAGGCGCGCGAGGCGATCGATCGGCTGCGGCAGGCCCGCGCGATGACCGAGGGTGAGGCGGCCCGGCTCCGCGCGCAGGTCGTGCAGATCGCCGCGCTGCAGGAAGCGTGGTTCGCGGCCTGGCACCGGCTCGGCGCCGGTCGCGCCCCGTCGGGATGAAGGAGCACCGCATGGCGCATGCATCCGATCCGGCGGCACCGCAGCCGCGATCCACGGCGGGACACGACGCGCTGCCCCGGCCGATCTTCGTCGTGCGCGGCGTCACGCGCGTCTACCGGATGGGCGAGGTGGACGTCCATGCCCTGCGCGGCATCGACCTCGACCTGTTCGAGGGCGAGTTCGTCGTCCTGCTCGGGCCGTCCGGCAGCGGCAAGAGCACGCTGCTCAACGTGCTCGGCGGGCTCGATCAGCCGACCGACGGACACATCGCCTTCGGCGGACTGGACCTGTCGCGGGCGGGGGAGGCCCGGCGGACGCGGTACCGGCGCGAGTCCGTGGGATTCGTGTTCCAGTTCTACAACCTGATCCCGTCACTGACCGCACTGGAGAACGTGGCGCTGGTGACGGACATCGCCCGGGACCCGATGCCCGCGGCCGAGGCCCTCGAACTCGTCGGTCTCGGTCCGCGCCGCGATCACTTCCCCGCCCAGCTCTCGGGCGGCGAACAGCAGCGCGTGGCGATCGCCCGCGCGGTGGCGAAGCGCCCCGGCGTCCTGCTCTGCGATGAGCCCACCGGTGCACTCGACGTGGAGACGGGATCGCTCGTGCTGGAGGTCATCGACCGCGTGAATCGCGAGATCGGAACGACGACGGTGGTCATCACGCACAACGCGGTGATCGCGCGCATGGCGCACCGGGTCATCGCGCTGCGGGACGGCCGCATCGAGTCCGACGCCCGGAACGAGGTCCGGGCGCATCCATCGGAGCTCCGCTGGTGAAGGCGATCGACCGGAAGGTGCTCAGGGACCTGTCGCTCATGCGCTCGGCGGCCGTGTCGATCGGGCTCGTCCTCGCGTGCGGCATCGCCACGTTCGTGATGTCGACCTCGACGCTCGATTCGCTGCGGCGGGCGCTCACGGACTACGCGCGGACGGGCCGGCTGGGGCACATCTTCGCGCCGCTCGTGCGTGCGCCGTCGGGCCTCGTGGAGCGCATCGAGACCCTGCCGGGAGTCGCCGCGGCGGAAGCGCGGATCACGGCGGAGATCCTGCTGCTGCTGCCGGACTTCGAGGAGCCCGCGTCGGCGCGGGCGATCTCGCTGCCCGGCATCGATGGGCCGGTCCTCAATCGCATCCATCTCCGCGCCGGGAGAATGCCCGATCCGCTGCGAAGCGGCGAGATCCTGATCGGCGAGTCGTTCGCCGCCGCGCACGGACTGCGCCCCGGCGACCGCCTGGAGGCGATCCTCTCCGGCCGCCTGCAGACTCTCGAAATCACGGGGATCGCGCTCTCCGCCGAGTTCATCTACGAGATCCGCGAGGGTGACCTGCTGCCCGACCCGCGGCGCTTCACGGTGCTCTGGATCGGGGAGGCGGATCTCGCGGCGGCGGGCGACCTGGACGGCGCATTCAACAGCGTCGTGCTGCTGCTCGAACCGTCGGCCACGGCCCGGGCGGTCATGGATGCCGTCGACGGTCTGCTTGAGCCGTACGGCGGCGCGGGTGCGGGCGACCGCGATGACCAGATGTCGTGGCGGGCGGTGACGGGGGAACTGGATCAGCTGCGCGCGATGGCGATCATCGCACCGATCCTGTTCCTGGCCGTTGCCGCGTTCCTCTTCAACATGACGATCTCCCGCCTGGTCGACCGGCAGCGCGAGATCATCGGGCTGCTCAAGGCGTTCGGGTACTCCGGCGGCGCGATCGCACGACACTTCCTGCGACTTGCGTTCGTGATTGCGGCGCTCGGAGCGATCGTCGGGATTGCCGTCGGCGCGTGGCTTGGTCGGGCGCTGACGGCGACGTACGCATCCTGGTTCCGGTTTCCCGTCTTCGACTACGTCCTCCGACCCGGCATCATCATCACCGCGACGGCGATCAGCGCCGGTTGCGCCCTGCTGGGGACGCTCTTCGCGGTGCGCCGCGCCGTCCGGCTGGAGCCTGCCGCCGCGATGCGCCCGCCGACGCCGCCGCAGTACCACCGCGGCGTGATGGAGTGGTCCGGGGCGATCCGGTACGTGCCGGCCTCCCTCCGCATGGTCCTGCGCCAGTGTGCACGCCGCCCGGTCCGGACGACGCTGACGCTTCTCGGACTGTCGTTCGGCGTCGCGATCATGGTGCTCGGAACCTACAGCGCGGACGTGATCGACGAACTGATGGACCTGCAGTTCGGACGCGTGCAGCGGCAGGATCTCACCGTCCTCTTCACGGAGTCGCGCGAGGGCCGCTGCGTCCATGAGTGTCTCGGCATCGAGGGCGTGCTCGCCGCGCAGTCGTTCCGCGCCGTCCCGGTTCGACTCCGCGCGGGACACCGGTCCCGGCGGGTCGCGCTCCTGGGCATGGACGCCACGCGTCCCGGCGGGGAGGCACTCGTCGCGCTGCGGGACGAGGCGGGCGGACAGGTCGTCGTCCCGTCGGACGGCCTCCTGCTCTCCACCGCGCTGGCGGACCTGCTGGCGGTCCGCGCCGGCGACATGATCGAAGTCGAGGTCCTCGCGGAGGAGCGCCGCCGGTTCGAGATGCCCGTGGCCGCGACCGTCGCCGATCTGAGCGGGCTCGGCGCGTGGATCTCCGGGGATCCGCTCCGGGTGGCGCTCCGGGAGCAGGATCGCGTCTCGGGCGTGCATCTCGGCGTCGATCGCTCGATGGAAGCGGAGGTGCTGCGCGACCTGCGCGAGCTCCCGGCGGTGCGCGCGGTTCTCGTGAAGCGCGCGGCGCTGGCGGGCTTCGAGGAGACGATCGCACGCAGCATTCTCCGGATGCGCATCGCGAACACGGTCTTCGCCATGATCATCGCCGTGGGCGTGGTGCTCAGCAGCATGCGGATCGCGCTCCAGGAGCGGGGCCGGGACCTCGCCACCCTGCGCGTGCTTGGCTTCACGCGGGGCGAGGTGACCGGGCTGCTGCTGGCGGAGCTGCTCCTGCTGCTGGTCCTGGCGATTCCGCTCGGCCTGGTCATCGGGCACTGGTTCGCCGCCCTCGCGACGGCCTTCATGCAGACGGAGACGCAGCGATTCCCCCTCGTGATCCGGCCGGCGACGGACGCCCTGGCCGTACTCGTGCTTGCCGGCGGCGCCGCGCTCGCCGCCGCGACCGTCCACTTCCGGATCGCCCGGCTGGATCTTGCCGCTACGCTTCGCACCGCGGAGTGAGTGAATCCCCACCATGCGACCCGTCTACTTCTGGTGTGCCCTCATCCTGATCGCGGCCGCCGCCGTGGCGATCGCGGCCTGGCCGGTCCGGCTCGAAGTCGAAACCGCCCCCGTCGTCCGCGGGCCGATCGCGTGGACGGTCAACGAGGACGGCGTTACGCGGATCCGGGAGCGGTACATCGTGTCGGCGCCGCTGGCGGGCCAGGTGCAGCGCGTCCGCCTGCGCGCCGGCGACGCCGTGCACGCCGGCGTGACGCCGCTCGCGGTGATCGCGCCGGGTGATCCCGGACTGCTGGACGCGCGGGCCCGCGCGGAGGCCGAGGCACGCGTCCGCCGCGCGGAGGCGGCGCAGCGGCAGGCGGTGCCGCACGCGGAGCGGGCGCGGGCTGAAGCGGACCACGCGGAGAACGAACTGGCGCGCGTGCGCGCCCTCTTCGAGCGCGGGGCGGCGAACCAGTCGGAACTGGACGCGGCGGTCCTGCTCGCCCGGACGACGGCGGAATCGCTGCAGTCCGCACGGTTCGGGCAGGACATCGCGCGGTTCGAACTGGAACTCGCCCGCGCCGCGCTGCTCCGGACGCGCGAGGGCGCGCCGGCGGACGATGCCTGGCTGGAGATCATCTCGCCCGTCACCGGGGTCGTGCTCCGCGTCATGCAGGAGAGCGCGGCCGTCGTCCAGCCGGGGGCACCACTCGTCGAGATCGGCGATCCGGCGGACCTGGAGGTCGTGGTCGATGTCCGTTCCATCGATGCGGTGCGCATCCGGCCAGGTGCCGCGATCCTCGTGGAGCGGTGGGGCGGGGACGCGCCGCTGGAGGCACGGGTCCGCCTGGTCGAGCCGCAGGCGTTCACGCGGATCTCCGCCCTGGGTGTGGAGGAGCAGCGGGTGCGTGTCATCGGAGACTTCACCCGGGGGCCGTCGGCGCACGAGGCGCTGGGCGATGCGTTCCGGATCGAGGCGAAGATCGTCATCGATTCGCACGACGACGTGCCGCTCGTCCCCGCCGCGGCACTCTTCCGCGACGGCGGACAGTGGGCGGTCTACGTGGTCGAGGGCGGGCGCGCGGCGCAGCGGATCGTCCGCATCGGCCTTCGAGGCGGCGCCCATGCCGAGGTCATCGAGGGCCTCCAGGCGGGAGACCGTGTCGTCCTCTATCCCGGCGATCGACTGGTCGAGGGCGCGCGTGTCCGCCCCGCGGACGGACCGCCCCGCTGACCCCGGCGCGTTCGGCAGGGGACGCAGGACGGCCGCCTGCGGTCCCGGGGCCGCGGTCCGGCGGCCCGTCCTCAGGGCACTGCTGGCGTCCGCCGCGACCGCCGGTATGCTGGCGGACGCAGTCGGCACCCCCGGGGCATGTGCTCGGTGCGCTGCGGACGGGCGAGACACCGGGGCGGGAGTGACGGGCCATGAGAATCCTGCACGCATGCGGAATCGCTGTTCTTGTGATGTCGACCGCGGTGTCGACGGTCCGCGCGGCCACGCTGTATTTCACCGCCGTGCTGGAGGGCAGCCAGGAGGTTCCGCCGAACGGCTCCACGGCGACCGGATCCGCGCTCGTCACGCTGAACACGGCGACGAACGCCCTCAACTGGCACATCGCGTGGAGCGGACTGTCCGCCACCGCGGCGCACTTCCACGGTCCGGCGACGCCCGGCGTCAACGCCGGCGTGCAGGTGAACATCGGGACAGCGAATCCGAACATCGGCAGCGCGTCGCTCTCCGCGGTGCAGGCGCAGCAGCTGATCGACGGCCTGTGGTACATCAACGTGCACACGGCGGCCTTCCCCGGCGGCGAGATCCGCGGTCAGTGCAACGCGGCGCCGGCCGGCTTCGGATTCCGGATCAACGAGATCCGGATCGACGAACCATCCACGGACAACAGCGAGTACTTCGAGATCCTCGGTCCGGCGAGTACACCGCTGACCGCCCTGCACTACCTCGTGATCGGGGACGGATCGTCGGGACTGGCTTCCGGCGTCATCGAGGCCGTGGTCCCGCTCGGCGCGATGTCCACGGATGCCGGCGGCCTGGTCGCGGTCGCGGAGAGCACGATGGCGGTCCCGGGTGGTCCGAACATCGTCATCCTCCCCGGCACGAATCCGCTCAACTTCGAGAACAACGACAACGTCACGCACCTTCTGGTGTTCGGCTTTACCGGCACGGATGGACAGGACCTGGACCTGGATGACGACGGCGTCCTCGACGTGACGCCGTGGTCCGCCGTGCTGGATGCGGTGGGCATGGTCCTGCAGATGCCCCCCGTCTCGACCGAGTGGGCGTATGGTGCGTCCCTGGGCTTCGAGGACGTGGGCCCCGACGGCGTCTTCGTGCCGGGGCACATCTATCGATGCGGGACGGCGGGGGCGTGGACCATCGGGCCGTTCGATCCGCTGACCGGTGACGACACGCCGGCGCTGGACAACCCGGACTGTGCCCCGGAGCCGACGGGCGCGTGCTGCCTGTCCGACGGTTCGTGCATGGAGGTCAGCGAGAACGACTGCGTGATCGGACTGGGCGGCTCGTACGTCGGCACCGGCGTCGCGTGCGCAGAGGCCGGCTGCGTGCCGGCGTGTCCCGCCGACTTCAACGGGTCCGGTGACGTCGAATTCGGCGACCTGCTCATCATGCTCTCGGTCTGGGGGCCCTGCCCCGGATGTGATGAGGATCTCGATGGCAGCGGCACGGTCGACTTCGCCGACCTGCTGATCCTGCTCTCGGTCTGGGGTCCGTGCTGACCTGACGCAGGATCCGGCCCTTCTGCGCGTGCGCGTGCGCCCGCTCGCTCGCTGTTTCTTCGGGGACCACGGTCGGCGTTGCGGTTCCTGGATCCTGTGGATCTCCGTCCGGGTGCGCGAGCGCAGGGGGGGCTGAGGCCCCCCCTGCAACCCCCTTGCGCGCAGGTGGGTGGTGGTGTTCAGCCGGCGCGCGAGTGGTGGTGTCTGCGCGCATTGGGTGCACGGTCGCGCGCTGAGGATGTCCGGCGACGACGGCGCGTCCGGCGCCGTGCGTCCGTGCTCGCTCGCTCGATGATTCTCGAATGACCTGGGTTGACGCCAGGTCTCGATGATCATGCGGTCTTCCGTTTCAGTGCGCGAGCGCAGGGGGGCTGAGGCCCCCCTGCAACCCCCTTGCGCGCAGGAGGGCGGCGGTGGTCAGCCGGCGCGCGAGTGGTGCGCTCTGCGCGCCTCAGGAGCGAAGGGGCGCTTCTGGCGTGCTACGCGCCGCCCGACGGGCCGCGCGGCACGGGCTCCGCCGGCACGTCCGCCGGGATCGGCACGCCGCCGGGAAGCGTGCGGATGTGCAGGTCGCGCTGCGGGAAGGCGATCTCGATCCCCTTCTCGCGGAAGCGGCGCAGGATCGACCGGTGCATGTCGTGCCGCACCGCGACCAGCCGATCGATGGACGGCACGAAGACGCGCAGTTCGAAGTCCAGCGTGCTGTCGCCGAAGCGGCCGAAGACCACGCTCGGTCCGGGGTCGGTCATGACGTCGGGGTTCGCCCGCGCGACCTCGAGCAGCGTCTCCTCGACCAGCGTGGGATCGGACCCGTAGGACGCGCCGACCGGGATGACGATCCTGAGCCGCGGATCGGAGAGCGTCCAGTTGATGATCTGGCCCGTGATGAACGACTTGTTGGGGACGATCAGTTCCTTGCGGTCGAAGTCGAGGATGGTCGTCGCGCGCATCCGGATCTGCGCGACGGTGCCGGAGACGCCATTCACCGTCACGACATCGCCGACGCGGATGGGCCTCTCGGCGAGGATGATCAGGCCCGAGATGAAATTCGCGAAGATCTCCTGGAGTCCGAACGCCAGTCCGAACGTGAGGGCCGCGGCCAGCCACTGGATGCTGTTCCACGTGATGCCGATGGCGTTGAACCCGACGGTGACGCCGAGGATCGTGAGGGCATAGCGCGTGATCGTCGTCAGCGCGTTCCGCGAACCCGCGTCCATCGGGAGGCGCTGCAGGAGGATCATCTCCATCAGGCCCGGGACGTTGCGGACCGCGGCGATGGTGGCGATCAGCACGAGGAGCGCCACACCCAGGTCGGCCAGCGAGATCGTCCGCGGCGTGCCGTCCGGTGCGGCGGCATCCGGCGCGCCGCCGGGTCCGGAGAGGCCCGGCACCATCGGCAGGCCGGTGCCCGGCGCCGACCGTGGCGGTGCATCGGCCGATCCCGCGCGCGGCCGGTCGGTCGTGTCCGTGGCCGGATCGACGGCGCCCGCGGCCGGCGTGCCGTTCGTCCCCGAGGGCCGGTGGAGCAGTCGCGTGAACGCCTGCGTGGCGGGCGACTCCATCGCGGGCCGGACGACCATGCGCGGATAGAGCTCGACCCGGTCGAGCATCCGCAGCGCGGGCAGGACCGGGGCCCAGATCGTGTAGAGCACCACGATGATCGCCAGCACGGCCGACGTCCGGATGAGCTGACGGGTGCGCGCGTCCAGCGCGGGGATGTCGACGTCGTCCGCCGGCGTGACCGTCGGGACCTCGGTGTCCGGGGCGGGCGGCGCTGCGGCGGCGGCCGCCTCGCGGGCGCGACGGGCCGCTTCGATGGCCAGTCGGCGCCGTGCGAGCAGCAGCCAGCGCAGCAGCAGCGCGTGCGTGATGACGGCGAGGATGACCAGCCAGAGCGAGGCTTCGAATCGGCGCTCGAGCTGGATCGCCGTGTAGGCGTACCCGGTCCAGGACGCGATGGCGAGCGCGATGGGAATGAGAATCGCGATCGGGTACCACAGGGAGCGCAGCCGGCCTGTCCAAGACGGTCCGGATCCGTGCAGCCAGTGACCGACGACCGCGCCGGATGGAAGCAGGATGCGCTGGATGCCGATCGCGAGGACGAGCATCGCCCCGATGAACGCGATGCGGGCGAGATCGGCGGTGACGCCACCCGCCACGCCATCCGCGCCCGGCGCGCTCATGAGCGCCGCACCGGTGCCCAGCGGGAGGATGAGCATCACGAGCCAGCGCAGGTGATGCCGCAGCGCACGGATGCTCCCCACCGGCCATCCCAGGTGCGCCTCCGCCAGCCCGCCGCGGCGCAGCACCTGGCGCAGGAACGAGAACGGAAGTACGATGACGGCACTGCGCAGGAGTGCATGCTCGGTCGCCGTCACCGGTCCCGGAACGGTCGCCGCCGCGCCGAGCAGGTATCCGGCCGCGGCCAGCAGCGCGGGAAGCGGCAGGGCGGCCACCACGGTCCATCCGAGCGCCGTGAACGTGTGCCGCATCGCGTCCGTGGACGGGGACTCGGCATGCTCTCCGGCGAGTCGGATGGCGCGGATCGCGCGCGGCCGAACGAGGACGAGTCCGGCGAGCAGGAGCATGCCCGCCAGGAGCGACAGCGGGCGCTCGCGCGGGACGGCAAGCAGGCGCCCGGCGCCCGCACGCCAGGCCGATGCATCCAGCAGCCACGCGCCGGCGTCCCCGATCGCCCGCCAGCCCGGAAGCGGCGCGCCGGAGGCGCTGCGGACCCAGAAGATGCGCTCCGCGATGAAGGCACGGAACGCCTGCGCGAGGTCCAGCAGTTCCTGCTCCACGACCTCCAGTTCAAGCAGGCGGTCATGGAGCAGGCGCAGGTCACCGATGGCCTGGTCCAGCACGGTGCGCCGCGATCCCAGCAGTTCGCGGAGGATGGGCTCCAGGTCAGCCGCCTGGCCGTCGTCGCCGATCTCGGCGCTGTACGCACGGACCTGCGATTCGATGTCGCCGGCCTGCGATCGCTCGTCCTCCAGGAGGATCAGGCGGTACTCGGCGTCGGCGATCTCGCGCCGCCGGGCCCGCAGGTCCCGGCGGATGAGCGACGGGTCGGGAACGAGTTCGTACTGTCGGATGAGCAGGAGG
Source organism: Phycisphaeraceae bacterium (assembly GCA_019636755.1). Classification (GTDB taxonomy): domain Bacteria; phylum Planctomycetota; class Phycisphaerae; order Phycisphaerales; family SM1A02; genus JAHBWZ01. The sequence continues at coordinate 311,984 of JAHBWZ010000005.1, forward strand.
CCGGTGGCTTCATTCAGGCCGCTGACGCCGAGCCGCCGTTCGACCGAGCGTGCCTGTTCCTGGAGGCCCCGGTTCTGCGCCCGCACGGCGCGCAATCGGCGCTCGGCCTGGTCGAGGCGCGCTGCGAGGCCGGCATCGCCGGTCCGTTCCGCCGCGAGTCCGGCGATCGATCCGGCGAGTGCGCCCAGCACCGGGTGCTGCGCTGTCGCTTCGGCGCGGCGCTGGTCGGCCGCCGCCTGCGCCGCCTGCGCCTCCTGCTGCCGTCGCGCGGAGACGATCTCCTGGAGTCGGCCCTGGTGGATCTCCGCCGACTGCAGCCGCCGGAGCTGGCGATCGCGGCGCGCGGGGAGCAGGTCACGCCGCGCATCGAAACTGGCGATCTCGCTGTCGTTCGCGGTGATCTCCGCGCGGTACTGCGCCTGTCGTGCCAGCAGCACGACGGACTGCGCCCGCGCCGGTTCCTGCGCCGGGACCGCCGGTTCCGCGGTGAGCCGTGCATCGAGATCGCTGAGCAGGCTGCGAAGCCGGGCGTTCTCGGCGGACAGGAACTGCCGCCGCTCGGCCCGACGGCCCGATTCACCCTGGAGTTCCTCCAGGCGCCGCCGGATCGCCTCCAGCTGCGCACCGGCCTGCTCCAGTTCGAGTTCCAGCGTGCCGAGCGGTGTGGCCGCCTCGTCCGGCACCGCCTGCGGCACGGCCGGCTGCGCGAGTTCGGCGCGGATCTCGGCGAGCAGGGCCGGCGCCTCGTCGGCCAGCCGGCGGGCCTCCTGTCCGCGCGCGGTCGCCTCCTCGGTCCGGCGCACCAGGTCCAGCGCTTCACGGTAGAGTCGGGCGGACGCGGCGCGCGTCGCATCGTCGAGGGAGGCATCCGCCTCGACCTGCGCGATCCTGGCATCGATCCACGCGGGCGTGAGTTCGATCCGTCGTCCATCCGCGGCGGCGACGGCGGCGCGGGGGGCGTCCGCGGCGTCCTGTCCGGGCACAGCGCCGGTCGGTCCAGCCGGCAGAAGCAGTGTGCCCAGAATGAGGAAGAAGTGTGCCGGGGTGAAGCGCGGCCGGAGGCCGACGGTCGTGCGCATCGAGCGGGTCTCCGGTTGCCGGACCCGGGCGACCGCGATCGCGGCCGGTCGCACCCGGGGGGCGTGTGGGTCACACGCCTCGGAAGCAGGCGGCCATGGTAGCCGGATCGACTGGCGCGGGGCATGGCCGCCGGTGCGCCGGATGCAGGGTGCGGTACACTGCGCGCATGGTCGCGGAACCGGACGCACTGTTGAAGGAGGCGCTGGATGCGCTCGCGTCGGCGGATGATCCCGCGGCCCTGGAGCAGTGGCGGATCGCCTGGATCGGAACACGCGGGCGGATGCGGACCGTCATGGCGCAGCTCCGTGACGTGCCCGCGGCGGAGCGCCCCGCGGTCGGACAGCGACTGAACGCGCTCCGGGAGCGGATCGAGCAGGCGTTCGCCGACCGGGCGGGCGCGCTGGCGCAGGAGGGCACCGCGCGGGCCGCATCGTCGGGCCGTGGACGGATCGCGTCGACGATCGATCCCACCGAACCCGGCATCCCGGTCGGGCTCGGACGGCGCCATGTGCTGAGCCGGACGATCGACGAGATCGTGGAGGTCTTCGGGCGGATGGGATTCTCCGTCGCGGAGGGACCGGAGGTCGAAGACGAGTGGCACAACTTCACCGCGCTGAACATTCCGCCCGACCATCCCGCGCGCGATGCCACCGACAATTTCTACATGGGCGGCTCCCGCCTGCTCCGGACGCAGACCTCGACGGTCCAGATCCGGACGATGGAGCGCATGCCGCCGCCGCTGCGGATCATCGCCGTCGGCCGGGTCTACCGGCCCGATACGCACGACGCGACGCACTACAGCATGTTCCACCAGGTGGAGGGCCTGTACGTGGACCGGGCGGTGTCCATGGTCGATCTCAAGACCGTGCTGTTCCAGTTCGCCCGCGCGTACTTCGGACCCGATGCCCAGGTCCGGATCCGGCCGAGCTTCTTCCCGTTCACCGAGCCGTCCGCGGAAGTGGACATGCTGATGTCCATCCGCGGAACGCCGACGTGGGTGGAACTCGGCGGCTGCGGCATGGTCGATCCGAACGTCTTCCGCGCGGTGGGCATCGACCCGGAGGCATGGACGGGATTCGCGTTCGGGCTGGGCATCGAGCGCATCGCCATGCGCCGCTACGGCATCCCGGACATCCGGTTGCTCTTCGAGAATGACCTGCGGTTTCTCCGGCAGTTCTGAACCGCGCACTCCGCCGCATGATCGACGCTTCATTCACGCCACCGGTCCCGCCGATGCAGCCGCCGCCGCCGTCGCCGCGCGGGATGTCGCCAGGACTGATGGTGCTCGCGGTGCTCGGCATCGTCTTCGGGATCCTCGGGCTCTGCTGCACCGTGCTCAGCGGCATCTTCATGGCGTTCGCAACGGCGGTCGAAGGTCCGCTGGGCGAGATGCTGCGCTCCTCGATGGTGCCGGACCACGCGACCTGGCTCACGGCATGGTCGGTCGCGCTGCTGCTTCTGGAACTGGTCCTCTCGATCCTGCTTCTCGTGGCGGGCGTGCTGCTGATGCGCCGCCATCGTCGCGCCCGGACCACCTGGATCGTGTGGGCAGTCCCGCGGATCATCGTGGGCGCGGCGGGGGGCCTGATGCAGGGCGTGATCATGGTCATGCAGGGCTCGTCGCCCTCGGCCACGGGCATGCCGACCGGCGGGGTCCTGTATGCCATGGCGATCGGCGCGGGACTGCTGACCGTCCTGTGGAATCTGTGGCTGCCGGTCTTCGCACTCATCTGGCTGCGCCGGCCCGCGGTCCGCGCGGAGATGTCCGCCTGGGCGCCTTGCGGGCGCGGGGTGGCTCACGGCGCCCCGATGGAGACCCATGAGCGATAACAGCGTCGACTTCCTGGGCGAACTCGCCTGGCGCGGACTGCTGCATCAGACCAGCGGGGACGACGCCGTCGCCCGGCATCTCGCGGGTGCCCCGCGCATCGGGTACTGCGGGTTCGATCCGACCGCATCGAGCCTGACGATCGGGAACTTCATCCCGATCAGGATGCTCATGCAATGGCAGCGGTGCGGACACACGCCGATCGTCCTCATGGGCGGCGGAACCGGGCTGATCGGCGATCCGTCCGGCAAGGATGCGGAGCGATCACTCCGGACGCCGGACGAGGTCCGGGCGAACGTCGCGCGCCAGCGCGGGATCTTCGAGCGGTTCCTGGATTTCGACCCGGCACGCCCTAACGCGGCGCGGATGGTGAACAACCTGGACTGGCTCGGTCAGCTCGGATACCTGGAAGTGCTGCGCGACGTGGGGAAGCACTTCTCCATCAATGCCATGATCCAGCGCGATTCCGTGAAGCGGCGGCTGGAGCACCGGGAGCAGGGGATCTCCTACACGGAGTTCTCCTACATGATTCTCCAGGCCTATGACTTCCTGCACCTGCATCGCGAGGCGGGATGCACCGTGCAGCTCGCGGGCTCGGACCAGTACGGCAACATCCTCTCCGGCATCGATCTCATTCACCGCGCCCATCACCGTGGTGAGCACGGCGATCCGCTGGCGTTCGGTGTGACGGCGCCGCTGGTGACCGGCGCGGACGGGAAGAAGATCGGCAAGACGGAGCGCGGCGCCGTCTGGCTCACCGCGGATCACACCAGTCCGTACCGGTTTCACCAGTACTGGATCCAGGTGGAGGACCGCGATGTCGGGGCGTTCCTCCGCTGGTTCACCTTCGTGCCGCGCGAGGAGATCGAGGATCTTCTCGCCCGCCACGGCGCCGCGCCGCACGAACGCCTGGCGCAGCGCCGCCTGGCGGACGAGATGACGCGACTCGTCCACGGCGAGTCCGAGCGGGCCCGCGCCGTGCTTGCGGCGGAGGCGCTCTTTTCCGGCGAGGTGCGCGGGCTGGATGCACGGACGCTGGAGGAGATCGCCGAGGAGGTCCCCGGATCGGATCACGAGCGGAGCCTGCTGGACGGTGAGGGCGTGCCGCTGGCCGACGTGCTCGCGTCGACGACGCTGGCGTCGTCGAAGCGCGAGGCGCGGGAGTTCATCGCGAACGGTGCGGTGCAGGTGAACGGCGACCGCGCGGAGGAGGGACGGCGCCTGGTGGCGGGGGATCTCCTGCACGGCCGGTTCATCCTGCTGCGACGCGGCCGGCGATCCTGGCACGCGACGCGCTGGGACGGCGCGCGGAGTGCACAGGCATGACGAAGATCAGGATCGTCGGCATTCCCACCGACCTCGGACAGTCGCTGCGCGGCGTGGACATGGGACCGGGTGCCCTGCGGTACGCCGGCATCAGTTCCCATCTCCGCCGGCTCGGCCACGAGGTCGAGGATGCGGGGAATCTCCCGGTCCCGATCCGCGACACGATGCCGGAGGAGGAGCGCCCGTACTTCTTCCGCGCGACCGTGCAGTTGTGCGAGCAGATCTACCGGGCGGCGCGGGAGGCGTGCGCCGCGGGCTGCGTTCCCGTGTTCCTGGGCGGCGATCACTCCGTCTCCATCGGCTCCGTGGGAGGCGTGACGCACGACGGACCGGCCGGCATCATCTGGGTGGATGCGCACGGAGACTTCAACACGCCGGACTCGTCTCCCAGCGGCAACGTGCACGGGATGTCGCTTGCCGCGCTGCTGGGGCACGGGCCGCCGGCCCTGGTCGACCTCGGACGTCCCGGGGCGAAGATCCGGCCGGAGCACGTCACGATGATCGGGGTGCGCGACCTGGATCCCGAGGAGCGCGCCCTCGTGCGCTCCAGCGGCGTCACGGTCTACACGATGCGCGACATCGATGAGCGCGGCATGGCGGCGGTGGCGCGGGAGACGATCACGCGGCTGTCCACCATGCGGCGCATCCACGTCAGTCTCGACCTGGACAGCCTGGATCCCACCGAGGCGCCGGGCGTGGGCACGCCGGTTCCGGGCGGACTGACCTATCGCGAGGCGCAGCTCCTGATGGAGATGCTGGCGGACTCGAAGCGGATCTCCTCCGTGGACGTCGTCGAGGTCAATCCGATCCTGGACGAGCGCAACGAGACCGCGCAGACCGCGGTGGAACTGGTCGAGTCGCTGTTCGGCAAGTCGATTCTCTGATCCGCGTCCGCCCGTTCCCCCGTGCGCGGGCCGGTGTCATCGCGCGGATCACTGGCGCGGCGGAAGGTCGGCGATCGACAGGCTGATCCGCGGGAACGCCTCGCCGTCCTCGCCGGCGCGGCCCGGGATCATCTGCAGCCGCCCGTCGCGGTCGATCACCGCGAAACCGGAGATGCGCTTCGCGTCGATGCCGCGTTCCCGTTCGTCGGAGCGGAGCTGGATCACCGCGATCACGACCGCGCGTCCGCTGCGGATCTCCTCGACGATCGCGAGCGGTGCCTCGATCACGACGTCCCGCAGGACGCGCGGTTCGAAGGACACGCGCCCCTCGTCCTCGGGCGGACTGAGCAGCTGGACGCGGACCGGGTCGCGAAGGCGATGCTCGACGAACCCGGCGCGGATGGAAAGCGACACCGAGACCTGCGCCGGCACCAGCGTGATGTCCTCGTCGGTCGTCGCGTTGACGATGCGCAGGTTCACGTCGGAGAGCGTGACGCGGCGGCCCGGCTCCAGCGCTTCGATCTCCTCGACGCTGAGCACGGGCTCCACGGTGATGGAGGCACGCTGCGCCAGCGCCGACCGGCTCGGCAGGATCACCTGCACGACGGCCGGATCCACGGTGATGTCGTCCTCCACGCGGACGCTCGGCAGGCGTCGAAGGACGCGGGCCTCCCGGGCGATGTAGCGATCCGCCTCCAGTTCGATCCGCGCCGGATCGGTCTGGGCGATCGTGACACCGATCTCCACGAGCGCCGGATGCGTGCGCAGCAGCGAGAGCAGGTCGATCGACTGCGTGCCGACTTCCGGCCGGACCTCGGCGGTCAGGTCGCGCAGGACCGTCTCCGCCGCGCGGACGGCACGCCGCGACCCGGTCACGACCGCGTCGAAGCGGTGGACCGCGGGCTGGATGTACCACGGCGCCGTGTCGCTGACGGAGAAACTGACGCGGACCGCGAGTCGCTGCGTATCCCGGGTCTCGCCGGCGGCCCAGTACCAGATCAGCAGCGTGACCGCGGCGGTCAGCGCGAGACCGCCGATGTCCGGGCGCATCGCCCGACGGCTCCTCGATCGCGACGGCGGACCGGAGTCGCTCATGCCGCCAGGTCCTCCGACGATGCCGCGGGAGCGGGCGTGCCGGCAGGCGCCTCCTCGATGCCGAGGCGCCGGGCGAGCACCTCGGCCAGGCGGTCGCGCGGGATGTCGTACTCCAGACGGCCGCCTTCGGCGATGCTGATCGTGCCCTGTTCCTCGCTGACGATCACCACCAGGCAGTCGCTTTCGGCGCTGAGACCGACGCCCGCGCGGTGGCGCGATCCGAACGAGGGATCCAGGGCGCCCTGTTCCGCAAGCGGAAACTGCACGCCGGCGGCCACGATGCGGTCGTCGCGGATCACGACGCCGAGGTCGTGCAGCGGACTGTTCGGGAAGAAGATCGACTGGAGCAGCCTGGCGCTGAGTCGCGCGTCGAGTTCCTCGCCGCGTTCGGTCAGTTCACCCACCTTCGTCCGGCGCTCGATCGCGATCAGTGCGCCGAAACGGCTCTTGCTCAGCCAGGCCGCCGCCTCCGCCACCGGCGCCACGACGCGGCGCGCGAGCGTGCGCCGACCCCGCCAGTCGAAGCCCTGGCCGATGCGGATGAGCGCCGCCCGCAGTTCGGGCTGGAACACGACGATGAGAATCAGCGCGAGCAGGCCGATGAGCCGCTCGTAGATGAAGCTGAGCCGCGCCAGCGAATCAGAGCCCTGGCCGACGCCGCGGATGACCACGGTGGTCACCACCAGCAGGAGCGCGAACCCGCGGATGACGTTCGCGCCGCGCGTGCCGCGGAGGAAGCTGAACACGAGCCAGACGCACAGGCCGATGACGGCGAGTTCGAAGAGCGCCTGCCAGGGCTCGTATCTGAGAATCTGGAGGATCGATTCGAACACGGCGGGAACCGGTGGACCGGCGATCGGACCGGGGGCGGCGGCGACCTGCGTTCCGTCCGTCCGTGGCCGGTCGCCGGTCCGGATGGCGAGTATATCGGTCCGTGCACCGTCGCTTGCGCAGGAGTCCGGCGCGATACCATGCGGGTGATGTCCACCGGTGCCATGTCGCGCTTCTCCACGCCGTACCAGGTCGCACGCCCGAGCGGCGTCTGTGCCGCGAGCGGCCGCCCCCTTGTCGAGGGCGAGCCGTGCGTCGCCACGCTCTGCGACCGCGAGACCGACGAAGGCTTCGACCGGCTGGACTACGCGCTGGAGGCATGGGAGGCCGGTGCCCGGCCGGCACGTCTCTTCTCCTTCTGGCGCACGCGGGCCCAGCCGCCCGGCGCCCGGCCGAGGACCTTTGTCGACGACGAGATCCTGGTGGAACTCTTCCACCGCCTCGGCAGCGACGATCGCGCGCAGCGGGTCGCGTTCCGCTTCGTCCTCGCGCTCATCCTCATGCGCAAGCGCCTGCTGCGGTTCGTCGGACGGGTGCAGGATCCGGGTGAAGGCGGCGCCGAGCGGTGGCGGCTTCGACTGCGCGGGTCGCCGCCGGACGCCCCGGACCTGGAGGTCCTCGACCCCAGGCTGACCGACGACGACGTGCGGGAACTCACCGCGCAGCTCGGCGAAGTGCTGGCCGGGGAAATGTGATGTCGCGTCGCGCCGCCCGGATGTCCGTCCTTGCCGCGATGCTGGTGCTCGTGTGGACCGGCTGCCGGTCCCGCCCGGAGGCCACGGGGGGCGCGGACGTCGAGGTGCCGGCGCCGCCGGACCAGGACCGGATCGCTTTCCTTGTCGAGCGGCAGGCCCTGCGCGCGGCGCGGCTGGCGCACGTCCATCGCTCGGGCGTCGCATCGCTCGCGTGGACGGATGAGACGGGGACGCGCCGGCGTGAGCCGCAGGTGGAGCTCACGCTGTGGCACCGGCGGCCGGCCGAACTCGCCATCGAGATCCGCAAGGCAGCGCTCGGCACGATCTTCTGGGTCGGCGGACAGGGCCGGACGTGGTGGTTCTTCGACCTGACGACGCGCGGCGATCGCGTGGCGTGGATCGGTTCGGATGCCGCGGCCCGGCAGGCGCGACCTGGCCTCGACCTCTCCGCGCTCGCGGTGATCGACCTGCTGGGGCTCACGCCGATCCCCGCCGGACCGCAGGCGTGGTCCGCGCTTCCCGGCGGGCGCCTGGAGGTCGTCGTGGCGCTCGGTGACGATGGCGAGCGGGCGCTCGCCCTGCGCTTCCCGCCCACGGGCGAGGATCCCGAGTCGGCGGAATTGCGCGACGCCGACGGCGACATGCTCTACGCCGCGTCCTACAGCGCGTACGGCTATGTGGATACAGAAGGCGTCGCGCCGTTCGACAGACCCAGGCTGCCGGAACGCGTGGTCATCACCGCCCGGGACGACGCCATGGAGGTCCGCCTCACGCTGGTCGAACCGCCGGCACCCTTCGATCCGTCGCGGTGGGATCGCCTCTTCGACTTCGAGCGGCTCTGCGCCCATCTGCGCCCCGATCGCACGGAACTGCTCGGCGCCGATGGCGGGCTCGGCGCGGGGCGCGGCGATGGCACGGCGGTGCCGCGCCCCGCCGGGGCCGCCGCCGGGTCCCGGGCCGCGGGTGGACCGTGGCGGTGACCCGCCGGTGGTCGCACCTGTGCCGGCGTTCCGTGTGGGCGGGTGCCACCGGTGCCGTCTGCGCAGGGCTGGCCGGCGCGGCCGCACCGGGCCTGCCGCAGGGTCCGCATCCCGCGGCGCGCTCCGCCGAGACCCCCCCGCATCGCGACGAGGTGCCCGCGCCGCGCGACGAGCGGGCCGACGCCGCCGAGGATCCGGTCCCGGAGGCGCCGGACCCGGGGGCGCTGCCCGGCCCCGAGCCGCTGCTGGTCGCGGGCGACGAAGACCACTTCTGGATGATCTGGAGGACCCCGGATCGACCGGCGCGCGGCGTGCCTGCCGGCGCGATCGAGTTGCGCCACGCGGCGTTCGGCGTGGCTGCTCCGCGCCTGCGGTCGGTCGCGTGGTTCACGCACGCTCCGCTGCTGATGGCGGCCCGGGAAACGCGACTCTGGCTGCTGTTTCCTGAGGATCGCGCCGCCGACTCGGAGCGCCTGGTCCGTCCCGAGGCGCCCGGGGCACCGGAGGATGCGCCGCGCCACTCGCTGTACACGGTGTCCGTGCGCCCCGGCGCGGTCGCCGGCGCCCATGTCATCGAGCCGCGCGACCGGCTGGAACTGGTCGGACCGCTTCCGAAGGGCATCGGAGAGCCGGTGGCGCTGGCCGGGTCGGACGCGGGGCCGCTCGTCCTCTCGCTGGCGGAGGGGCGCGTGCTGCTCTCCGGCCACGGCGCCGACGGGTGGTGGACGGCCGGCACGGTTCCGCTGCCGGCGACCGCCGGCGTCTTCAGCCTGGTTCCCGTCGGCGTGGAAGGGCGGCGGTTCGCCGCCGCCGCGTCGCGTCTCCGCCGCGATGAAGTCGTCCGCTTCCGGCTGGAGCCGGGCGGTGACGGATGGGTGATCGTGCCCGAGGAGGACGCGCCGCGGCTGATCGAGTGCGACGATGCGGGATCGGTGCGAACCTTCCACCGCGTCGGTGGCCAGCTCGCCCGTGCCGAGTTCCTGCCGGACGGGCGCGTCGTGGCCGCGCTCGTCCGGGGAGAGCGGATCATCCCGTTCGGCTCGATCGACGGATCGCCGCCGGGCGACGGCGCGGGCGTTGGTGGCCCGGGCCCGGATCCGTGGCCCCCGATGGTCCGCGCTGCCGGCGGGCGCGATGCGCTCCGCCTGTGCGCGATCGACGGCGCCACGGTCCGCGACCGGCGTCCCGTGCTTGTGTGGATGGCGCTCGACGGCGCCGTCACGCGATCGATCGGGCCGGGAACCGGCGCCACCCAGGTGTTCGGAAGCGTCGGCGCCTCGATCCTGGGGGCGCTGGTCCTGCTGACGGCGCTCCTGCTCCTGACCTCGATCCAGGTCGATGGCGCGGTGCGCCCGTCCGACCAGGCCGAGGACGCGCCGTTCTTCGCGCGGGTCCTCGCCGCCGGCGCGGATCTCTTTCCGGGCGTCCTTCTTGCGGCGCTGCTGCTGCGCGTCTCGCTGGACGATGTCGCGGTCCTGGCGCGCAGCATGGCCGGCGTGGATGCATGGCCGATCGGCGACCTGCTGCGGCCGCTGCTGCCCGTGGCGCCCGTGGCCGTCGTTCTGGCGGCGGCGGCCGGCGCGGCGTTCGAGCGCGGCTTCGGGAGTACGCCGGGCAAGTTCCTCATCGGCGCGCGGCTGGCCGTGGCGCCGGGGCGCGGGGCGCAGCCGCCGCGGATCGTCCTCCGCAACCTCCTGAAGGCCCTCACCATGCTCTGTCCGCTCCTGCTGCTCGCGGTGTGGATCCACCCCCGCGGCCGCCTGCTGCACGACCGCGCGGGCGGGACGCGCGTCGTCCTCCCGGGTCATCCGGGGCGCGACGGCGGCCGTTCCGGGGAGCCGCGGTGACCCGACGGCACGCCGTGGAATGCTGCAGTCCTCCGAGAGCCGCGACCGATAGACGGAAGCCGGCGGATGGATTCGCCGCGGAACGAGAGGATCTCGAACGGTGCAGGATGCGCAGCTGGGCGGCGGAGATGCGAGGCATGTCGCGATCGACGGCGGCGCGATGCGCGGCGCCGCGACCGGCCCGGCCCGGCCGATGGCCTGGCGGTCGCTCTGGCAGGTCCCGACGGTCCTCATCAGCCTTGCCCTGATCGTGGTCGGCGTGGTCGTCGGGCTCCGTCCGGCGCGCGTCGTCACGCTGCCGGAACTCCTCGAGGCCGCGCGCGCCCTGATCGACGCCGGACGCCTGGACGAAGCAAAGGCGGCCATGCATGACGAGATCGAGCCGCGGCTGCTGCAGGCGCCGGCGTCGGACCGTGCCACGTTCCACCTGCTGGTGGCGGCCTGGCTCGATCGCCGTCAGGTCATGCTCGGTGCCGCGAGCGATACGAATGACCGGCTGATCGTGGATCAGATCCGCGTCGCGGGTTCTCTGGGCCGCGCGCTGTCGGCCGACGACCTGGAACGGCTGGCCGCGGCGCAGATCCGGCTGAACGCGCTGGTCGAGGCGCGGGCGACGATCCACGATCTCGAGAGCGCGCTGCGCGAGGCGCGCGGCGATCCGGCCCGCGCGAGCGCCCTGCTGCGGCAACTCGTCGAACGCAGCCTGGCCCGGCCCGGCCTGGGGACCGAGGACGCGCTCGCGCTGCTCGCGTCACTCCGTGCGGACCCGACGCTCGGGAGCGGCGAGCAGGCGTGGGCCGCGCTTCGGGAAGCGGCGCTGCGGCTGGCCGCGGGCCTCCCGGAAGCCGCGCTGGATCACCTGCTGGTGGACATGCGCCGCCTGGAGCGTTCCGGGGGCATCACGGTGCCGGCGACCTGGGGCGAGTTCTACCTGCTTCTCGGCTGGGCGGCGTCGGACCTCGGCCGCGTGACCGAGGCGGTCGAGTATCTCGACGCCGCGCGCGCCCGACTGCCCGACTCGGACGTGCGCGGGCTTCGCGCCGAACTGCTCCTGGCAGGGCTGGATGCGGCAGCGCAGCAGCCGGAGTCGGCGATCGAGCGGCTGGACAGGGTGGTCGAAGTCGGCGCCGGGACCGAGGTCTTCCTGCCGGCGCTGGCGCTGCGCGCGATGCTGCGATCGACCGCGGGGGATCACGACGGGAGCCTTGCGGACTACCGCGACCTGGCGGGCGGGCTCACGCGGACGCGGCCGCGCGAGCCGTCGCGCGAGCGCGTCGCGTCGGACCTCGTGGACCGCCACGACGCGTCCGTGCTCGTCGGTGCCTTCGACCGGGCGCTGGCGTTCATCGAGATTGCCGAGGGCCTCTTCCCCGCCAGCGAGACGCCGCCCGACGTGCTGCTGCGGCTCGCGGGCACGAACCGCGAGAATGCGGACCGGCTCATCGCCGCCTCAGGTGGATGGGAGTCGGCGGGAACGGATGCCCGGCGGAGCGCGCGGCGCAGCTGGGCGCGTGCCGCGGACGCGTTCGAGCGGCATGCGCGGGCGGTGCAGGGGGATCGCGAGCGCGCCGACGGGTGGCCGGATTCCCTTCGGCTCGCGGGCATCTGTCATGATCTTGCCGGCCGTCCGGATCTCGCCATCGATCGGTTCCAGGAGTACCTGGCCAGTCATCGCGTCGCCCTGGATCCGCATCGCGGCGAGGTCGGCTACCTGCTGGGCCGAGCGCTCATGGCGGAGCGCCGCTTCGAAGAAGCCGCGGACGCGTTCGCGCGGGTCATCGACGAGGACCCGAACATCGTCGGTACGCGGTGTCACGTCCCGCTGGCGCGATCGCTCCAGGCGATCGGACGCACCGACGAAGCGATCCGGCGGCTGGAACCGGTGGCGGACCTGCGCGGCCCGGAGTCCGGTGCGCTCACGCCGCTGGCGGCCGATCACCAGGCGGTCCTGCTGACGCTGGGCTCGCTGCTGCATGAGCGGGGGCGCGAAGCACCGCCCGCCGAGGCGGATCGCCTGTTCGCCCGCGCCATCGAGCGGCTCTCGACGCTCGTGGAGCGCGGCACCGATCGCGCGTCGCTCCTGGAAGCATCGCTGCGGCTGGCCGATGCGCTGCGGCGGCTCGCGGACAACGCGGAGACGGAACTGGCGGCCGGCGCCCCGCTGTCACCCGCCGCCCATCGCGACGCCGCGATGCGCATCCGCGCGTGGCGCGAACAGGCGGGCACCCACTACACGCGCGTGACCGCGATGGTGTCGGACACGCGCCCGTCCGTCGCGGTCGCGGGAACACCGGACGGGGACGGCGCGCCGCGGGAGGACGCGCTCCAGCCGGTGTCGGCCACGGTCATGGAACGGGAGGCGCTGCGGACGGCGTCGCTCGGGCGCGCCGACATCGCGTTTGCACTGGGTCGGTACGACGAGGCCGTCCGGCTCTATGAACGGGTGGTGCGCCTCTTCGGCGACGAACCCGTCGCGCTCGGCGCCTACGTGCGGATCGTGACGGCCTACGAGCGCCTGGGTGACCATGCGCGGGCGGATGCGGCGCACCGGCACGCCATGGAGCGGCTCGCCGCCATGCCCGATCACCTCTTCCGTGATCCGGCCGCCCTCATGACGCGCGAGGCGTGGGAGGAGTGGCTGCGACGGCGTCCGATCGGTCTTGCCCGGGTGGAAGATGGGGACGGCAGGCGATGAACGAATCCCGGTTCCGGCAGCGCGGCACGGGTGATGGACATGAGGGGCGCCGATTGCGCGACCTGGTGTTCGCGCAGCGGACGCTCGTGGATCGCATGGGTGAACTGGCCGCGCGGCAGTCGGCGCTGATCCGGGACGGCCGGACGGATGAACTGCTCGCCGTGCTCTCGGAGCGGCAGTCGATCATCGATGCATTCACGGGGCAGGCGCCGCTGCTCCAGTCCCTTCTCGCGGACGCCGCGATCGACACCCTCGACGCCGCGGATCGCGCGGCGGTGGAATCGGCGCTGGAGGCGATCCGGATCCGGATCGACCAGGTGCTTGCGGTGGATGCGGAGGACCAGTCGCGACTGGATGCATGCCGCCGGGGCGTTCGCGATGAACTGGACACGATGGGCCGGTCCCGGGCGGCCGCCGCGGCCTACGGCGCGGCGGCCGCGGGCCCCGCCCGTCCGTCGGCCTCACCCCTCTTCACGGATCGGCGCGGATGACGTCGGGAGCGGCGGCGATGACCCTGGCGGCGGAAGGCGCAGCGGCGGGCGGCCTGGGCGCGGAGGACCTGCGTGCGCTCGTCGGCGGACTCGACGGCGCGATGCGGGAACTCGGGCGGACGCACGAGCGCCTGCACGCCGAGGTCGCGCGCCTCCAGTCCGAACTCGCCGAGGCGAACCGGCAGCTGTCCCGGTCGCGGGAACTCGCGGCGCTGGGCGAGATGGCGGCGGGCATCGCGCACGAGGTGCGGAATCCGCTCGCCTCGATCGAGCTGTACGCGCAGATGCTGGTGGAGGATCTTGCCGATCGCCCGGAACAGCAGTCGATCGGCGAGCGGATCCGGCGGGCGGTCGCCGATCTCGACGCGGTGGTCCGGGACGTGCTGCTCTTCGCCCGCGAGATGCGCGTCCGCCCGGAGCCGGTCGAGGCCGAGGTGGTCGTCGCCAGGGCGATCGCGGCGTGCGACGGCATCCTCTCGCGATGCCGGTGCGCCGTGCATGTGCATGCGGCGGCGGAGCCCATGCGGCTCGAGGCCGATGCGCTGCTCCTTGCGCAGGCATTCGCCAACGTGGTGCGGAACGCCGCGGAGATCATGGCCGAGCACGGTACCGCGGACCCGCGCATCGAGATCGGCATCGACGCGCGCCGCGTGCGGCTGGGCGCCGGACAGCGCGTCCGCTGCGTCATCGTGTCCATGCGCGATCACGGCCCGGGCATTCCGCCGGAGGTCGTGCATCGCATGTTCAATCCATTCTTCACGACCCGTCCGACAGGCACGGGACTCGGACTTGCGATCGTGCAGCGCATCGTCGATGCACACGGCGGTCTCATCGCCGTGTCGTCGGCGCCGGGCGGCGGTGCGCTTGTCGAGTTCCGGCTTCCGGAGTCCGTCCGGCCGGTGCGGCGCGGACGGTCGGGGCGTGACTCATCCATGTGCAGGGAAGCAGCGGAGCAGGAATCATGAGCAGGGTGCTCGTCGTTGATGACAAGGAGATGATGCGGGACAGCGTGGCGACGACCCTCGCCCGCCGCGGACATGGCGTCGTGACGGCGCCCGGGGGCGGGATCGCCCTGGAGAAGCTTGCCGCGCGGCCCGTGGACGTCATCGTGACCGACCTGCAGATGCCGGACATGTCCGGCCTGGATCTGCTGGCGCGGGTCCGCGAGATCGACGAGGACCTCCCGGTCATCGTGATCACGGCGTACGGCACGATCGAGAACGCGGTGCAGGCGATGAAGCAGGGGGCGCACGACTACATCACCAAGCCGTTCTCCGGCGACGAACTGGTGGTGGCGGTGGAACGGGCCATCGAGCATCGCGCGCTGCGCCGCGACAACCAGGTGCTCCGCGCCGAGGCGGAGTCACGGAATCCCGGCGGGCGACGGCACGACTTCATCGGCAGCGCACCGGCGATCCAGCGCCTGCGCGCCAGTCTCGGCCGCATCGCCGAGAGCCAGGGCGCCGTGCTGATCGGCGGTGAATCGGGCACCGGCAAGGAAGTGGTGGCGCGCTGGATTCATGACAACAGCCCCCGCGCTGCCCAGCCCTTCCTGGCCGTGAACTGCGCGGCCATGCCCGCGTCTCTGCTGGAGTCCGAACTCTTCGGCCATGAGCGCGGCGCGTTCACGGGCGCGGATCGGCTTCGGAAGGGCCGGTTCGAACTGGCCGACGGCGGCACGCTCCTGCTCGACGAGATCAGTGAGATCGACCCCGCGCTCCAGGCGAAGCTCCTGCGCGTGCTCCAGGAGCAGACGTTCGAGCGCGTCGGCTCCAGCCGGAGCATCCGCGTCGACGTGCGCGTGATCGCGACGACGAACCGGACGCTTCCCGACGAGGTCGCGAAGGGAGCGTTCCGCCAGGACCTCTTCTACCGGCTGAACGTGCTCCCGCTGACCCTGCCGCCGCTCCGAGAGCGCCGCGAGGACATCGCGGAACTCGCGGCGTTCTTCCTGGCGCAGGTCTCGCGGCGCGAAGGCGGCGCGCGGCGGTGCCTCGCGACCGGTGCCCTGGAACTGCTCGTCGCCTATGACTGGCCGGGCAACGTCCGTGAACTCCAGAACATCTGCGAGCGCGCCGCGGTCCTGGCCGCCGGCAGCGAGATCGACGCCGACCTGATCCGTCCCTGGCTCTCGCTCTCCGCCGCGGCCACCGGTCCCCGCGCAACGTCCCCCGGCGCGCCGGGCGCGACGGCGACGTCCACGGTCGAACTCAAGCCCGGCGCGGCGGGCGTGCCCGGCATCGTCTGCGACGGCGATCGAGTGACGCTGGACCAGATCGAGCGGGAGGCGATCGTGGCGACGCTGGAGCGCTTCGGCCGCCACCGGGCGCGGAGCGCCCGGGCGCTCGGGATCGGGATCCGGACCCTCGGGCTCAAGCTCAAGAAGTGGAAGGAAGAGCAGCTGGTCGCGGAGGACCTCTGAGCTGCGCGCATGGCGCGCCTCCCGCGCGCCTCCCGCGCGGGGCGTCGCGTGCGCGGCGCGCCGCTTGCATCGAAACGGGCGCGGGCAGGCACCGGAGCGTCTCCGGGCCTGCGCCGGGAGCACGGACCCATGTTCGCCGGAGTACACGACGCAGATTCCCTTCCGACGCTCGAGCGACTTCTGCGCTTTTCCGGCGCCCGACAGCGGATCCTTGCGCACAACCTGGCCAACCTGGACACGCCGGACTTCCGGCCGGTCGACGTCAGCGTGTCCGGGTTCCGCGCCGCCCTCGGTGAGGCGGTCGATGCCCGGCGGGCGCGGTCCGGCGGGCGCGGCGGGCCGCTCGGGCCGGTCGAATCGGACGACGTGCGCTTCGACGACGCGGGGCGGATCCTCCTGGAGCCGCGCCCGATCGGTGACAACATCCTGTTCCACGACGGGAACGACCGAGATCCCGAGCGGCTGGTCCAGGCGATGGTTGAGAACTTCGAGGCGTTCCGCGTCACCGCCGATCTCATCCGGACCCGGTACGAGGTCCTGCTGTCCGCGATCCGGGAGCAGCCGTGATGACGATGAGAACGCCAGGGTCCGGCGGGCCCGCGAGGAGCAGCGATGTACGGTGCGCTTGACATCTCGACATCGGGCATGGTGGCGCAGCGCGTGCGCCTCTCCACGATCTCGGCGAATCTTGCGCAGCGTGACGCCATCCTGAATGCGGACGGCGACTACGAGCCCTACCGGCGCCGGATCCCGGTCTTTGCGGCGGGCGACCCCGCTTCCGCCGACGGACTGGGCGTGCACGTTGCCGGGATCATCGAGGATGACGCGCCGCTGCGGATGAAGTACGAGCCGGAGTCGCCCTGGGCGGACGCCTCGGGCTACGTGCACTATCCGAACGTCGATCCCGTGATCGAGCAGATGAACGCGATGGAGGCGCTTCGCGCGTACGAAGCCAACGTCAGCGCCGCGGAAACGACCAAGTCGATGGTCGCCGCGGCCCTGCGGATGCTTGCGTGAGGCGGGCCGGAAGGAGACTGAGCGATGGACGACCCACTGGGACTCATCGGACGTGCCGGCGGTGCCGGGCCGGGCGGACTCCGGCCGATCGGGCCGATGCGCGGCGTCGGCGGCGCCGACGGGGCCGCGGCGGGCGGGCCGAAGTTCCGCGAACTCCTGGAACGGGAACTGGAGCGGGTCAACGAACTGCAGCGTGATGCCATGCAGGCGGCCGAGGACCTGGCCACCGGACGTCGCGACGATCTCGAGGGCGCCATCCTCGCGACCCAGAAGGCGGACGCGGCGTTCCGGCTCCTGCTCAGCGTGCGCAACAAGGTCATGGAGGCATACGAGGAGATCAAGCAGGTCCGCGTGTGATCTGCTATCTTCCGGCCGCAGGTCCTCCAGGCAGGATGCCGACGGGGACATGAGACATGGGAAGGCACGGCGGCGGAGGGAGTCCGCCGCAGCCGATCGAGAGGCACGGAGGCCGTTCGATGCAGGCAGTCAGTCGATCGTTCAGTCGATCGTTGTCGACGATCGGGCATCAGTTGAAATCGCTTTCGGTGGCAGCGCGCCTCCTCGTCGGCGCGACGGTGGTCATCATCGTCATGCTGCTCGTGCTCGTGTCGCTCCTCTCGGGGCGCCGCGATCTCGCGCCGCTCGGACTGCGCGGCGGCATGCCGGAGGACACGCGGCACCAGGTGGTCGCGGAACTCGAGGAAGCCGGCATCCCGTGGGAGTTCCGCGGCGGTGATCTCTGGGTGGCCCGGCAGCACCGGCACGTGGCGCTGGCGCGACTCGGCGAGCGACAGATCATCCAGGGCGACCAGATCGACTTCGAGTCGGTCTTCCGCGACGACAGCCCGTTCACCGACCGCGAGACCCGGCGCCAGCGCGGCCTGGTCGCGAAGCAGAACGAGGTCGCCCGCGCCATCGGGGAGATGCGCGGCGTTCTCCGGGCGCGCGTGGTCTACGCGGTGCCGGAGACCCGGCCCGGGTTCGGCGCGGCGCACATCGAGCCCAGCGCGTCGGTGTTCATCACGCCGGACGGCACCGAACTGGCGCGTGCGACCGCCGATGCGATCGCACGCTTCGTCGCCGGGTCGCATCCCGGGCTCAAGGCCGGCAAGGTCACCGTGGTGGATGCACGTACCGGGCGGACGGTGCAGGTGCGCGCGGACGACGACTTCGACGTCGATCGCCATCTCGACGTGACCCGCGCGCACGAGCGGCACATGGAGGAGAAGCTCCGCAGCGTCCTGGAGTACATCCCCGGCGTCATCGTCGCCGTGACCGCCGTGGTCGACACCGATCGCGTGGAGGAGCGGCGGACCGCGTTCGACGATCCGAAGCAGGGCCTGCTGCGCGAGCGGAGCCAGGAGACGGAGGCGCAGAACCAGGCCGCCGCCCGCGAGCCGGGCGTGCGTACGAACGCGACAGTGAGCGTGGGCGTGACGCCGCAGCGCACGAGTTCCACGCGCGTGACCGACAGCCGGACCGACATGCAGCCGGCCTTCGGAAACCTGCAGAGTCACACCCGGCGTGCCGGCGGCGTGGCCCGCCGCTACAACACGTCCGTCCAGATACCGCGCGACTACCTGGTCGGGCTCTGGCGGGAAGAGCAGGGAGAGACCGGCGGCGACCCCGACGCGGCGGCGCTCTCGGCGATGCTCGACCGTTTCCGGGTGCGCGTGGCCGAGGGCGTACGCACGCTCGTCACGCTCGGCGATGCGGAGAGCGGTGCGGTGGGAACCGTGTTCGTCGACGTCTACTCGCCCGTCTCCGCGGAGACGGTCCTTGCCGGCTGGAGCGCCGGTCTCGCGTCCGGGCCGGGCGGCATCGGGTCCGCACTGGCGCCGGAGGGCATGGTGCGGATGATCGTGCTCGGTGGACTTGCGGCCGTCAGTCTCTTCCTGATGTTCATGGTCGTGCGCCGTGCGAACCGCGCCGAGGCGCTGCCGACCGCGGAGGAACTGGTGGGCATGGCGCCGCCGGTGGCCGGGGGCGCCGATGAACTCATCGGCGAAGCGGACGAGGGGACGGCGGCGATGGAGGGCGTGGAGATCGACGAGTCCAGGGTCCGCCGGCAGCAGATGCTGGACCAGATCAACGCACTCGCATCCGGCACGCCCGAAGAGGCGGCCATGCTGGTGCGGCGATGGGTGCGGACGGATGAGCCGTGACCCTCGGATCATGAATGAACCGCAGAGGAGGTTCCGTGCGCGGCAACCAGCGGCTTCCTGACGACCTCAGCCAGCTCACCGGCGTCACCAAGGCGGCCATCCTCGTCCTCTGCCTGAACCATGAGGCGGCGCGATCGCTGCTGAAGGAACTGCCGACCGAGACCGTGGAGGAAGTGACGCGGGTCCTTGCATCGCTGGGCGAGGTTCCCACCGCCCTGGCCGACAAGGTCATCGAGGAGTTCTACGCGATGCGCCTCGCGAGCCAGTACTCGCGGGAGGGCGGCCTCGACTACGCCAAGATCCTGCTGCGCGAGTCACTGGATCCGAAACTTGCTGATCGCGTGATCTCCCAGATCCAGACGCAGGTGCAGAAGACGCCGTTCGCGTTCCTCCAGAAGGCGGAGAGCGAGAATCTCCTGACCTTCATCGAGGAGGAGCATCCGCAGACGATCGCGCTCATCATCTCGCACCTCTCGCATCACAAGGCATCCGAGATCCTCGCGGGACTCCCGGAGCAGAAGCAGGTGGAGGTGGTCCGGCGCGTCGCGGGCATGGACCAGACGAACCCGGAGGTGATCCGCCAGGTGGAGGCGGGCCTGGAGGCACGCCTCTCCAACATGCTGATGCACTCGATGGAGCGGGTGGGCGGGGTGGAGACGGTGGCGGAGATTCTCAATCTCTGCGACCGCGCGACGGAGCGGTCGATCCTCGACGGCATCGAACAGGAGGATCCGGAACTCGTCGAGGACATCCGGCGGCTCATGTTCGTCTTCGAGGACATCCGGCTCGTCAACGACAAGGGCATCCAGGCCGTCCTCAAGGAGATCGAGAACGACGAACTCTGCCTGGCGCTCAAGACGGCAAGCGAGGAACTCAAGGAGAAACTGCTCGGCAACATGTCCACGCGGGCCGCCGAGATGATCCGCGAGGACATGCAGTACATGGGACCGGTCCGGCTGAGCGACGTCGAGACCGCGCAGCAGCGGATCGTCGACGTGGTCCGCCGGCTCGAGGAGTCCGGGGAGATCATCATCACCGGGCGCGGCGGCGAGAAGGACCTGGTGGTCTGACCCCGGGCGGCGAAGTACATGCCGGTGATCAAGGGCGCATCCTCCAGCCTTCCCAGGGACACGATCGTCCTGGACTTCGGCGACCTTGCACGGCAGGGCGAGGCGATCCTCGAGCGCGCGCGGCGCGAGGCGGATCGCATCCTCGCCGAGGCGCGGGCGGAGGCCGCCCGCCTCGTGGCGGGCGCGGAGGAACGCGGATACCGGGAGGGGTTCGAACGCGGAATCGCCGAGGGCCGGGAGGAAGGCGTCGCGGCCGGCCGCGCGGCGGCGGAGCGTGCGCGCGCCGCCGAACTCGACGCGCTGCTCGCGTCATGGACCGGCGTCATCGACGGGTGGGAGCGCGATACCGGGGACATGCTGCAGCGGGCGCGGGAGGATCTCGTCGGCCTGGCCATCGCGATTGCGTCGCGCCTGGTGCGCCGCATCATCGACACGGACGTCCGGGTCGCCGCCGCGCAGGTGGAAGCCGCGCTGGAACTCGCGGCCCGCTCGACGCACGTCCGCATCCGCGTGAATCCGCAGGACGCTGCCGGGATCGACGCGATGCTGCCGGACCTGCGGGCGCGGACCCGCGCCGCGGCGCGGGTGGAGATCGTCGCCGACCCCGCGATCGACCGGGGCGGCACCGTTCTCCGGACGGATCACGGCGAAATCGATGCCCGACTGGAGACGCAGCTCGCGCGCATCACCCGGGCACTCTGTCCCGGCGCGGCACACCCGGGCGGCGGGCGCGCCGCGGACATGCGCGACGAAGCCGCGGACGGGGAGCCCGCGCCGTGAGCCTGTTCCAGGCGGAACTCGAACGGCTGGCGCGTCTGGAGCCCCGTTCCGTCACGGGCACCGTGCGGCAGCTCCGCGGCCTCACCCTGCTCGCGCGCGACTGTCCGCTCCCGGTCGGGTCGCTCGTCGCCATCGAGGACCGCGGGTGCGGCGCGCCCGGCGCCGCTTCCGGCGCGTGGTCGGCGGCGCCGCGCCTCGGCGAGATCGTCGGGTTCGACGGCGACGATGCGATTCTCATGCTCTTCGGCGAAGCATCCGGCATCGCGCCGGGGCAGCAGGTGCGCGGGCTCGAGGTGGCGCCGACGATCCCCGTCAGCCCGACGCTCCTGGGGCGCGTGATCGATCCGCTGGGGAATCCCATGGACGGGCGCGGACCGGTGCGCGACTCGCAACCGGTCCCGCTGCACGCGGTTCCGACCGCCGCCCTGCGCCGGCGCCGCATCAGTGAACCGATGCCGACCGGCATCCGCGCCATCGACGGCATGCTGACGCTCGGCCGCGGCCAGCGCATCGGGATCATGGCCGGACCCGGGGTGGGCAAGTCCACGCTGCTCGCCATGATGGCGCGCGGGACCGCCGCCGACGTGACGGTCATCGGGCTCATCGGCGAGCGGGGACGGGAGGTCCGCGACTTCATCGAGGACGCACTGGGTGCCGAGGGGCTTGCCCGCGCGGTGCTGGTGGTGGCGACCGGGGACGAGTCGCCGCTGCTCCGCGTGCGCGCGGCCTGGGCCGCCTGCGCCATCGCGGAGTTCTTCAGCGCGCGCGGGCAGGACGTCATGCTGCTGATGGACTCGGTCACGCGATTCGCGCAGGCGCAGCGGCAGATCGGGCTGGCCGTCGGCGAGCCCCCGGCGACGAAGGGATACCCGCCGAGCGTCTTCGCGCTGCTCCCGCGCCTGCTCGAACGCGCCGGCGCGGTCGGGACGCACGGCTCGATCACGGGGATCTACACCGTCCTCGTCGAGGGGGACGATCTCACCGAGCCGGTCACGGACGCGGCGCGCGGGGTGCTCGACGGGCACATCGTGCTGTCGAGGCGGCTGGCCGGACGCGGACACCATCCGTCCATCGACATCATGGAATCGATTTCCCGCGTGGCGGATGACGTCAGCCAGCCCGCGCAGATCGAGGCGCGCCGGCTGGTCCGCCGCCTGGAGGCGGCCTACCGGGAGGCCGAGGAACTCATCTCGATCGGCGCGTACGTGCGCGGCTCCAGCCGTGACGTGGATGCCGCGCTCCTGCTGCACGATGAGATCGCGCGGTTTCTTCAGCAGGATCGCCGCGAGGCGTCGGCGTTCCCGGAGACGTGCCGCCGGCTCAACGAACTCGCCCTCCACGGCGCGAAGGCGCTCGCCGCCGGTCCCGCGCGACCCGCCGGAGTCCCGACGTGACGCGCTTCCGCTTCCGGCTCGATCCGCTGCTGGCGCGTCGCGCCCGCGAGGAGCGCGTGGTGCAGGGCGAGGTCGCCAGTCTCATCGCGCAGGCGCAGACGCTCGAACAGGCCATCCGCACCTGCCAGGAGCGCATCCGCTCCGGCAAGTCCGCGCAGCGCGACGGCCTGGTCGGCGCGGTCGACCTGGGGACGCTCCGGGACGAAGCGGCCGGCGCGGTCCGCGCGATGTCCGATGCACAGAAGCTCGTGCTTGAGCTGGCCGCGGTCCATCGCCGGATGGAAAGCGCCCGGGGGCGCCTGACCGAGTGCGCCCGGAAGCGTCGATCGCTCGAACTCATCCGGGATCAGCGGTTCCAGGCATTCCGCCGGGAGGAGGCCCGACGGGAGACCTCCGACCTGGACGAAGCGGCGTCACGGATCCGGTCCGTGGTCGCAGGAGATGATGCGCCATGAGTCGACTGCGCTCCGCGGTTTCCACCGTCGCCGTGATCAATCTTGTGTTCATCCTGGCGCTCGCCGGATGGCTTGTCGCCACCGGCCGCATGGACCTGGCGCGCGCGCATCGACTGCGGGCGATGCTCGCCGAGCCCGTCGCGGTCGAGGCGGCACGGCTGGCGCAGGAGGCGGCGGCCGAGGACGCGGCGGCGCGGGCGGCCCGGGCGGAGGCGCGGGACCTGCATCCGGACCCGCCGAGCGCCGTCGTCAACGATCGCGCGTGGATTGCGCAGGCCTCGCTGTCCCACGCGGAGTCACGCGTGCGCGATATCGCGTCGCGCCTGCGGGATGACCTCGATCGCGCGGCCGTCGTCCTGGCACGGGATCGCGCGGCGTTCGAGGCGGAGCGGACGGCGTGGCAGAAGGCGACGGAGGCGGAGCGCGCGCGGCGCGTCGATGAACAGTTCCGCAAGGCGGTCCGGCAGTACGAACTGCTGCCCTCGAAACTCGCACGGGACCTGCTCGCCCGTCTCTGTCGCGACGGCCAGACCGCCCAGGCGGTCGCGTACCTCGACGCCATGGAGGCCAGGAGCGCCGCGCGGATCCTCCGCGAGTTCAAGGCGGGGGACGACCCGGTGCTGGCAACGGAATTGCTGGAGCGACTGCGGGTCTTCGGCCTTCCGCCGGATGACCCGGAGAGTGCTCCGGATGACGAACGCTGGAATCGCACCGCCGCCGCCCCCGCAGACCCGCGCCGCTGACGCGCCACGGTCGATCGAGCCCGCGCGAACCCGCACCGGCGGACGCCCGGCGTCGTCGCCGGACGAGTTCCGGACGATGCTCGGCGCGGCGGTTGCCGGCGCGGCGGGTCGCGCAGAGAACGGCGCGACGCGCAACTCCGGCGCGGAGTCGACCACCCCGGGCGAGCCGGCGCCGGCGGTGTCCCCCGACGGTGCAGATGCGGGGCGCCGCGCCGCGGTCGCGGACGCCGATGATGCTGCTGATGATGATGATGGACGGGAGGCGCCGGTGACGGCGCCGGTGACGGCGCCGACCGGCGCGGGCCCCGCGGAGCCCGTCACGCCCGCGGCCGCGGCGCGGCCGGAGGCCCGGGAGTCATCGCCCGCCGAGTCGCGTGCGCCCGAGGCGCCAGCCGCACCGATGCC
>JAHBWZ010000006.1 GCA_019636755.1 Phycisphaeraceae bacterium
CCTCTGTCCCCCCGCCGCCGCCCCCCCCCCCCCCCCCCCCCCCCCCCCCCCCCCCCCGCTCACAGCCCCAGACCCTTCGCGATGATCGTCCGCTGGATCTCCGACGTCCCGGAATACAGCGTGCTGCCCATCGCGTCGCGCATCTCCCGCTCGAACGGGAACTCGGTCATGTAGCCGTATCCGCCGTGGACCTGGATCGCGTCCATGCAGTTGCGGATGAACGCGTCGGACGTGTGCAGCTTCGCCATCGCCGCGTCCACCTCCGCGTTGCGGCCGAGTCCCTTGAGCCAGCCGATCCGGTAGACCAGCGCGCGCGAGGTCTCCAGGCGGACCTTCATGTCGACGATCCGGTTCGCGACCGACTGGAAGCGGCCGATCGCCTGGCCGAACTGCCGCCGCTGCCGCGCGTACGCGACGCACTCCTCCAGTTGCCGGCGCATCGTGCCCAGGCACGCGGCAAGGATGGAGCCGCGCTCCCACTCCATCGAGCAATTGAAGACGTCGGCCCCCCGCCCCTCGCGGCCGAGCCGCTGCTCGACCGGCACGCGGCAATTGTCGAAGATGACCTCCGCCATCGGACTGGTCCGCAGGCCCATCTTCTCGATCTTCCGGCTCACCGAGACGCCGGGCCGGTCCATCTCGATGATGAACGCCGTGATGCCCATCGGCCCCCAGGCGGGATTGACCGTGGCGTACGCGACGATGACGTCCGCCACCTGTGCATTCGTGACGAACATCTTGGTGCCGTTCAGGACGTAGTCATCGCCGTCGCGCTCGGCGCGGGTCCGCATGGAGAAGACGTCCGAGCCGGCCTCCGGCTCGCTGGCGCCGTTCGCGCCGATGAGTGCGCCGTTGCACAGCCCGGGCAGATACCGCTGCTTCTGCGCCTCGGTGCCGTAGAGCAGGATGGGAATGGAGTTCGTCCAGAGATGCGCATTCATTGAGAAGATGAGCCCCTGGTCGCGGGAGCCGTAGCCCAGTCCCTCCATGACCGCCATGGTCGTGAGCAGGTCGGACCCGCCGCCGCCGTACTGCTCCGGGATCGGCAGGCCCAGTACGCCGAACGCCGCGCACCGTTCCCACGCGGCGCGGGAGAATGCCTGGGCGCGATCGGCCTCGATCATGTCGTGCGCCAGTTCGCGCCGTGCGAACTCGATGACGGCATCCTGCAACTGCTGCTGGTCGTCGGTCAGGCTGAAGTCCATCGCATCCTCTCCATGGGCGGCGCCGCTGCCGGCCGCGCGCCCGGCTACATCTTCCGGTACGCCGGTCCGCTGCCGCCTTCCCGCGGCGTCCAGCGCGGTCCGAGCACGTCGGTCGCGCGGCAGTCGATGCAGTTGGGCGCGTCGATCACGAGGCGCCCGTCCTTCCATTCGTACACACCGGCCGGACAGAGCCGCTCGTAGAAGCGTCCGACCGCCTCCGGCACTTCCGGCCCCGTCACCAGGTGCCCCGGGATGTCGTCGCGCGTCCCGTTGCCGGACAGGAAGACCGACTCCAGTTTCTGCGCACGGCGCGCGGCGCCGTCGCCGTCCTCCGGCACGGCCGTCCGTGCCACGTCGGCGTCGGCGGGCACCAGCCGCACACCCTTGGGCAGCGCCCCGCGCGTCAGCGTGGACAGCACGGCCGTCGCGATGCCCCGCACCTGGCCGCGGGCGAACGCCGCCCTGAAATTGCGATGGCGGCGGAGGTCCGCGTACGTCGCCGACGCGCGCATCGCCTGGTCGTACGCCGAGAGCGGCGCCGCGTCCGGCGCATCGGTCCGCAGTGCCTGGACGATGGCGTCGGCGGCACACACGCCCGAGCGCATCGCGTGATGGATGCCCTTGAGCGCCGGCACGTCCACGAATCCCGCCGCGTCGCCCACGATGACGACGCCGTCGCCGGAGAGCCGCCGGGGAAGCGCGTGCAGCCCGCCCTCGGGAATGGTCCGCGCGCCCCACTCCACGCGCTCGCCGCCCGCCAGCATCGCGGCCACCCAGGGATGCGCGCGATACCGCTCCATCAGGGTGTGCACGTCCAGGTCGCCGCGCGGCGCGTCCAGACCCGCGACCAGGCCGATCGAGAGCAATCCCTCGCCCGTTGGCCCGTCACCCATTGGATAGATCCAGCCGCCGCCGAAAGCATCCCGCGGCAGCGGCCAGCCGATCGTGTGCATGACCGCGTCGACCGCGCGCGGGACCGACCAGAGCTCCTTGACGCCGAGCGCGTAGATCTGCGGCTGCGGACCGGCCAGGTCGTTCGCCGCGATGTACGCCTGCGCCAGCGGCCCGCGCGACCCCTCGGCCAGGACCGTCACCCGCGCGGCGATGTCGACAGGCGGCACATGCGCGGGACCGGGCGTGCCGTCGCGACCGAGCCCCGACGCCACCGTCCGGACGCCCAGGATCCGGCCGCCGCTGTGCACCAGGAGTGCCTCGACCGGCTGTCCGGTCATCACGTGCACGCCGAGCGCCTCGGCGCGCTCCCCCATCCACCGGACGATCTCGCAGATCGACGCGACGGACTTTCCGTGGTTCCGCATGGGCGGCGGCACGGGCAGCGGGATGGCGCGCCGCGCGGTCAGCAGGCGCACGCGGTCGCGCGCGACCCGTCCGCGCAGCGGCAGCGCGGCCTCGTCCACCTCCGGGAAGAGTTCGCGCAGTACGACGGGATCGACGACCGCGCCCGAGAGGCAGTGACCGCCGAGCGTCGCGGCCTTCTCCAGGACGCCGATCTCCAGCGGGCGCCCCGCGCTCGCGGCGCGCTGCGCCAGCCGGATCGCGGCCGCCAGTCCCGCCGGCCCCGCGCCCACGATGACGACGTCCAGCGGGATTGCCTCCGGCGAGGGATCCTCGCGCAGCAGACAGCGGTCCACCGCCGGCGGCGCCTGGTAGTCACGCGCGAGGAAGGTGGAACGTGCCGTCATCCGGTTTCCGTCGCGGGTCACGCGCCCTGCGCGCGGCGGATCTCGCGGGTCAGGCACGGCACCAGTTCGAAGAGGTCGTGCACGCAGCCGTACGTCGCATGTTCGAAGATGGGTGCGTCGCGCCTGGTGTTCACGGCCACGATGACGCGACTGCCGCGCATCCCCGCCAGGTGCTGGATCGCGCCGTCGATCCCGACGGCCAGGTAGAGGCGCGGCGCGACCGTCTTCCCGGTCAGTCCGATCTGCCGCTCATGCGGCTGCATGCCGGCGTCGACCGCGGCGCGCGATGCGCCGACCGCGCCGCCCAGCGCATCGGCCAGGTCTTCCAGCAGGCGGAAGTTCTCGGCGCTCTTCAGGGATCGCCCGCCGGCCACGATGATCTCGGCCTCCGTGACATCCGGGCGCTCGCCGCCCACGCGTTCGCTTCCGCGCGGTTCGACGCCGTCCGATGCCGCCCCGTCGGGCACGGGAATCGCCTCGACCGGACCGGTGGCATGCGTCGCGGGCGTCCTGGCCTCGAACGACGCCGGACGGATCGTCAGGACGATGCGCGCGTCCGCCGGCAATCGCTGTTCGACCAGGGCGCGACCTCCGTACGCCGAGCGACGGACCAGCAGGTGCCCGCCGTCGACCGCGACCGACTGGCACGCGTCCGCCAGCGACGCGCCGAGCCGGACGGCCAGGCGCGGCGCAACGTCGCGCGCCACCGCCGTGGCGGCCATCATGACGACGGAGGGCGCGATGGCATCGACCGCGCTCGCGCACGCACGCGTCCACGCCTGCGCCGATCCCGGGCCGGGCACGTCACCGCTCATCGTGTACACCGTCCCGGCGCCCAGCGCCTGCGCGCGCGGCGCCTGCGTCTCCGCCCCGTCACCGATGAGCAGCGCCACCAGCGGCGCCGAGCGCGCCTCGGCGAGCGCTGTCCCCGCACCGAAGAGCCGTGCGGTCGTCGGGTGGAGCACGCCGTCGCGGAGTTCCGGGATGAGCAGGAGAGGCGCCGCCGTACTCACAGGACGCGCGCCTCCTCGCGCAGTCTGCGGACGAGTTCACGAGCCACGTCGTCCGGCGCACCGTCCAGGAACGTGCATGCGGGCCTGGGCGGCAGCGGCAGGACCCGGATCGGGGCCGGGGCGCGTGACGCGCCGGCGCTGACCGCGTGGATCGGATCTCGCTTCGCTTTCATGATCCTGGGCAGCGGCGGCGACTTCGGCTCGACGAGTCCGCGCTCGCAGGTGAGGAGCACCGGCAGGCGCACCGTGAAGCGCTCCAGCGCCCCTTCCACGCGGCGCGTGACATGCAGCACGCCCTGGCCCGCGGCCGTCGCATCCAGCCTGACCACGCCGCCGACATGGGGCAGGTCCAGGCACTCCGCGAGCGCGGGGCCGAAGGCGCCGCCGTCGGTATCGATGTGCCGGACGCCGCAGAGCACCAGGTCGAACGCACCCATCCCGCGGATCGGATCGGCCAGCGCGACGGCCATCGACACGTCGTCGGCCATGGTGCCTTCGTCCAGGGCGGCGAGGACGGCCCGGTCGGCGCCCATCGCAAGCGCGTGCCGCAGGACCTCGACATCACCGTCGCCGCCGCCCGCCAGCGCGACGATCTCGGCAACGGCCTGCCCCTCCTCCCGCAGGCGCACCGCCGCGGCAAGCGCGATCTCGGCGAAGGGGTCGCAGACAAAGCGCAGGCCGGCCGGATCCGGTCCCCCGCCATCCGGCCGGAGGGTGATCGGGGCCCGGGAATCGGGCACGCGTCGGACAGGGACAAGAAGGCGCATCGAGGCGTCCGTGTTCATGGCGGCACACCGCGCGCCGGCCCCGCGCGAGAGTGTACAGGGGGGCCAATGTCCGGGTGGACAGGGGCCGGGGTCCGGGGTCCGCGGACCGGGGGCCAGTGTCCGGAAGCCGGCGTCCGTGGGCGTGCGAGGTCACACGCAGGTATCCGGGGGATGCGTGACGCCCCGGCGCTCGGGACGCGACAGGCGTGGGACGCGCTCTCGCCTGTCCGAGACCAGCGCCTGTGTGTCCGCCTGCGCGGTCGCGACACCTCCCGCGGCGCATCCCGTC
The DNA here is from genome assembly GCA_019636755.1 of Phycisphaeraceae bacterium. GTDB lineage: Bacteria > Planctomycetota > Phycisphaerae > Phycisphaerales > SM1A02 > JAHBWZ01. The sequence continues at coordinate 4,978 of JAHBWZ010000006.1, forward strand.
GGATGCGGTCATGCCATCACAACCGGCGGATCATGCGGAAGCCACGGCGCGATGCCCGGCAGCGGCCACTCGAGATCGAGCGGTGTCTCCTGCAACGCCTGCTCGACGACTTTCGCCCCGGACAGCATCGTTGCCGCGGAGACGCTGAGTGCGGCGGCGGCGCGGGCCTTCATGCGTATGGGCTTCTCCAGCGTGGACCGGACGCAGAGCCGTCCGCGAGGGACACGATGCCCGATGCCGGAGCCGCGCGTGAACAATCAGAATGCGCCGCATCGCCGTCCTCGCCCGATGCGGCTTCGAGCATGGGCGCCATGTCGTCATGGGCGGGCGGCGTGATCATGGGCGGAGTCCGCTTCCATGCGCTGCAGGACGAGTTGTCGATGCTGATGGGTGGACATCGGCGCCTGCGGCTGCGGCCCGGACCGCCTGGGCATCGGGCGCCCGGGACAGGCACCCGCGCCCGGCCGCAGGCGGCCCGGGCGTCGTCCTTCGGCCTGACCGTGGCCGGTGAGGCTGACCTCGATCGGACGAGGTGCCCGATGCAACGACCGTCGTCACGCGCAGGCGCCGAGTCGATGGCGGCAGACCGCAGGCGCACTCGGGCGCATGCACGATCAGGGCCGCTTCCGGATGGGAACGCGATGACCGCGCCGGTAGCGTGGCCACCGCTGCGGTGACCGTCGGACGTCCCTTCGCCTGGTCAGGCGGAGGTCACGTCGCGCCACGCACCCGAGGAGTCCTCGATGACCCGCGCCACGCCGTCTGCGTCGTCAGCCTTCACCCGTCGCCTGCCGATTCACGGGGCCCTGCCCGCCGCCAGCCTTGTGATCACGCTCGCCGCGCCGGCCACGCTCGTCGGCCAGGGCATCGATGTCCGCGTCAACACGGATCCGCCGGGTCGCGTCCAGAACGAGACCAGCCTGGTCGTGCACGCGTCCATGTCCGGCACCATGCTGATCGTCTTCAACGACTTCCCCTGGGCCGGCGGACCCGGCATCGGCGTCGCGCGCAGCACCGATGGTGGCACGACCTGGACGCACATCAACCTGACCAACCTCCTGGACAAGCCGCACCTCACGTCCGATCTCCGTCCCGCCAGTCCGTGGTACGGCGTGAAGTACGCGGCATGGATCCGCGACTTCGCCACGACCGGCCCGTGGAGCGACATCTACTTCTCCGCGGGCACCGGTGCCCCGCCTGCGTTCGCGCCCGCGCAGCGGATCTCCGACCTTCCCCCGGGCGTCGCGCGATCGCACGGCCCGAACGTGGCCGTGGCCGCCGACGGATCGGTGCATGTCGTGTGGCTGGACTTCGACGTCACGACCGGCGGCCAGACGCCGGGGATGCTGTACCTCGACAGTTCGTTCGACGGCGGCGTGACCTTCGGCGTCGATCGCCCGGTGACTGCCCTGCCGTTCCTGACCGTGCCGAACCGGCTGTCGAACTTCGCGGGCGCCGCCGACGTCGTCGCGCGGAGTTTCCCGTGCCTCGCGACATCGCCCCTCAACGCGATGGAGATGTACGTCGTCTGGCCGGCGGATCCCGACGTCCCGCTGGCGGGCGACGAGTCCGACGTCTTCTTCACGCGGACGCTGGACGGCGGCGCCACGTGGAGCCCGCCCATCCCGGTCAACGACCTTCCGTTCCCGTCACCGATCGACGCCTTCGGCCAGCGCTGGCTGGGCGAGTACCTGGGCCTCGCCGTGGACGCGACGTCGATCCGCCTCGCCTTCACCAGTTCGACCACCGATGCCTTCGGTGACATCTTCTTCGACCGCATCCGCCTCTGCCCCGAGGACCTGGACGGGGACACCGTCGTGGGATTCGCCGACATGCTGATCCTGCTCGCGCGGTTCGGTCCCGCCCTGCCCGGAGAACCGGCCGACTTCGACGGCAACGGCCAGGTCGACTTCGGCGACCTGCTGCAGCTGCTGTCCCGCTGGGGGCCATGCTGATGCTGCGAGGGCGCGGCCCCGGGACGGCGCCTCACCGGACGATCGGTCGGGCGCGTGATGCTCCGTCAGGCGTGGTGAGCGTACCCGGCGCGGCGACGACGCCCGCCCGCGCCTGCCGCGAGCAGGAGCAGTGCGAGCGCGCCCGGTGCCGGCGTGATCATCACGGAGTCGAGCCCGACCGTCTCTGCGCCGATCGCGCTGCCGTACTCGGCGCCGATCAGGAGCGCGGTCACGTTTCCGAGGACGCTCTCGATCAGCTCCTGGGACGCGAGTGGTCCGTCGGCGCCGAAACCGACATGCCAGTGGCCCGCGACCAGTGGAATGACGCTCTGCGTCCACTGGTCGACCATCGGGTCGGCGGCGAGCGCGGTCAGCCGGATGCCTCCCGACTCCAGCACCACCCATCGCCCTTCCGCGAGGGAGTCGACGTTCGTCCGGATGCTGAACGAGAGGGCACCGCCCGCGCAGGAGGAGAGATCGCCGGTGAATGACAGCGGCGCATGAAAGAAGCTGTAGAAGGCATCCGGATCGGTCATCCGGATGAAGCCGTCCGGGTCGCCGCCTGCGGCCAGCCACGTGACCGGGTAGTTGCCTGCGACGGCGCCGGCCAGCGTCCGCGTCTGCACCTTCCATCCCTCGCTGGTGTCGCTGAACAGTGACTCGACGAACCCCGCCGACGCGCCCGCCGATGACAGGGTCATCACCGCGGTCAGCACGAGTCCGCTCGTTCCGGAAAGTCGCATCGGTCGGCTCTCCATACCGTGTCCGGCGCCACGCCGGATCGGCGGGTGGCGCGCGCCGGGATTCCGGCGCGGGTCCAGCGTACACGCGCTCCGATGCGGGGCAAGCACGCGGGGCGGTGAATTGCGCGTGCGCCACTGGCATCGACCGTACGCCAGGCGCCGGGCACCGGATGCGCGCATGGGCGCCGCGTGCGGCGGCAGGTTTCCGGACGGCCATCCGACCGTCGGCGGCCGCGACCCGGGCTTCTCCGGCGGTCGTGCCGCTGCGACGACGCGGTGCGGCCAGGGCCATCACCTCGCCGCGGTGTCTTTCCGCCGGTGCATCACACGCCCCGCCACGGCGCCGGTAGTCTGTCGCGGCCGACACCCAGGGAGCCCTCGGCACGCATGACGACGCACCGGCCGCGCCTGATCGATCTGTTCGACGACACCTTCGACCCGCCCGCGCGCGCGCGCGGCAGACAGGACGTGCGGGCAGGACGCGTCGTTCGACTGACGTGGAACGCCGAGATGGTGCGGGCCACCGTGCGCGACGCCCATGAGCACGTCGTCGAATTGGGGGCGTGCGAGATCGGCGAGGATCGATCCACGCTTGTGGCGACATGCACCTGTCCGGTGCTCCGTGCCTCGGATTCCGCGCTCTGCAGACACATCCGGGCCGTGCTCGCCTCACTGTCGCGGCGTCCGGACATCCTTGATGCAATGCGCATAGACGCACTGACGGTGGTCGACATCCGCACGACCCGACCCGCCGAGTTCGCCCGGACCCTCGAGATGGTCCAGCGGAGCGACGTGCGCGGTGCGCCCGCGCCGATCATCGAATCGGCCCCGGACCTGCGCGCATGGTGGGCGCAACTCGGTCAGGCAGGTGCGGATCCCGGTGCGTACTCGCGAAGACGCGCTGATCCATGGCCGGCCGACCACCAGGTCATCTACCGGGTGGACCTCGACGACCAGTCCGATCCAGGCACCCTGCTGGTCCACTTCGGGGTGCGGACCCCGATGCGCGGCGGTGGATGGGGCGCCATAAGGCCGAGAAACCTCGGCAGGGACGACAGCGCTCGCCTGCCCGACCCGTCCGATCGTCAGATCGTCTCACTGCTCCATGGGGCCGCCACATCCGCCGATCCGTGGGCGCATCACCGACCGAGCACCCAGGCGCGACTCACGGGTGCCGTTCAGCGGACGCTGATCGAACTGATGGCGCGGTCCGGTCGCTGCATGCCGGCGCCGGACGGGACGACCACGCCCGCGAGCGACTGGTCACCGATCGCGTGGGATTCCGGGGCACCGTGGGAACTGGAACTCGCGCTGGAGCCGCAGGCGCGGCGCTCCGGGCCGCAGTATGTGCTGCGCGGGTGGCTGGTCCGGCCGGGCGACAGGATCCCGGCGCGACAGGTCCGTCGCGCGACGACCGGAGGCCTCGTCTTCCTGGATCACGCGGTCGGCCCGCTCCGTGATCCCGGCCACGCCGCGTGGATCGAGACCCTGCGGGAACGTGGCGAGCCGGTCGTCATGGCGAACCAGGTGGATCGACTGCTGGACCTGATCCACCGCGAATCGGCCCCGCCGGTGCTGCGCCTCCCCGATGACCTGCGCATCGAGCGCGTTCCCGGCCAGCCCGTGCCGCGCATCCGGATCTTCAGCGACGGGCCCTCCGCGGCGCGCCGCCACGATACCGGTCGACGACCGCTGCTCGCCGCGCTCTCCTTCCGATACGGGGATGACCTTCTCCTGCCCGGCGACACCCGCAACGGCGTCTACCAGGTCGATCCGCGGCGGTACCTTGAACGCGATCTCCGCGCCGAGAACGCGGCGCGCGAGACGCTGTTCCAGGCAGGCTTCCAATCGGTGGACAGCCACCCGGACGGACCACTGCCAGAGGCGGCGTTCACCCTGCTGCCGAAGCAGCTGCCGGACGCGCTCGCATCGCTCCTCTCAGCGCAATGGGAGGTCGAAGTCGAAGGCGCGCCGTGCCGTCGCGCCAGCGCGATCAGGGTGCGCGCCCGCGCCAGCGGGATCGACTGGTTCGCGCTGGAGGGCGCGGCTGATTTCGATGGATGCGCGGTGGAGCTCCCGGTTCTGCTCAGGGCACTTGCCGACGGGGAGCGGTTCATCCGGCTCGGTGACGGCACGACCGGGATGCTCCCGGAGGCGTGGATCGAACGCTTCGGTCCGCTGGCGGACCTGACCCACAGGGATGACGCGGGCCAGGTCGCGTTCCGACCCGCGCAGATCGGACTCCTCGATGCGCTGCTGGAGCGCGATCCGGAAATCGAGTTCGATGCGCAGGTCCGGCAGGCGCGACGGCGCCTCAAGTCCCTCTCGATGATCCGACCGCAGCGCGCCCCGCGCGGGTTCGTCGGCACGCTCCGTCCCTACCAGGAAGAGGGCCTCGGCTGGCTGCACTTCCTGCAGGCGCTCGGATTCGGCGGGTGTCTCGCCGACGACATGGGACTCGGCAAGACCGTCCAGGTGCTCGCGCTCCTGGCGCAGCGCCGGAATCAGCGCCTCCGCGATCGGTCGACGACGCCGCCGTCGCTCATCGTCGTCCCCCGGTCGCTCCTGTACAACTGGGCGTCGGAGGTCCGGCGGTTCACGCCGGATCTGCGCGTGCTCGCCTTCGCCGACGCGGACCGCTTCGACCGCCTGGACATCGGCACGCGCACGCCATCGGGACGGACCCGGAAGAGCGCCACCGCAGGTCCGACGCCGCGGGTACCACCCTGCTCGAGCGACGCGCTCGCACGGGCGTTCAACCCGTACGACGTCATCCTGACGACCTACGGCACGCTCCGGATCGACATTCCCGTGCTGTGCGGCGTGCGGTTCGATTACGCGATTCTCGACGAGGCGCAGGCCATCAAGAACGCGGGCACCGCATCCGCGAAGGCCGCGCGCCGCCTCCAGGCGTCCCATCGACTGGCGATGTCAGGCACGCCGATCGAGAACCACGTGGGCGAACTCTACAGCCTGTTCGACTTCCTCAACCCGGGCATGCTCGGCCGCAGCGCCGCACGGATGACGGACGCAGTCAGCCGGCCGGTGATCGTCAACGGCGGCACCGGCACCGGGACGCCTGCGTCGCGCACCGCGGCCGGCGACCACCGGAACGAGGCGTTCTCGCTCCTCGCCCGGACGATCCGACCATTCGTGCTCCGTCGCACCAAGCAGGATGTGGCGAAGGACCTTCCGGAGAAGGTGGAGCAGACGATTCCATGTGAACTCGGCCCGCGGCAGCGGAGGCTCTACGACGATCTTCGGGCCCACTACCGCGGGACAGTCCTGGCGCAGATCCGTTCGTCCGGGCTTGCCCGATCGAAGATCATGGTCCTGGAAGCACTGCTGCGGCTGCGACAGGCCGCGTGTCACTGCGGCCTGGTCGACCGCGCGCACATGAACGTGCCGAGCGCCAAGATGGACGTGCTCATGCCGCACCTTGCCGAGGTCGCGGCAGAGGGTCACAAGTCGCTGGTCTTCTCCCAGTTCACCAGCCTCCTCTCGATCGTCCGCGCACGGCTCGATGCCGAGGGCGTGCCGTACGCGTACCTGGACGGACGGACGCGCGACCGCGCCGCCCGCGTCCGCGCGTTCCAGGAGGATCCGGCGTGCCGGGTCTTCCTCATCTCGCTCAAGGCGGGCGGCGTCGGCCTCAACCTGACCGCGGCGGAGTACGTCTTCCTGCTGGACCCCTGGTGGAACCCGGCCGTCGAAGCGCAGGCGATCGATCGCGCCCACCGGATCGGCCAGACGCGCCGCGTCCTGGCCTGCCGCCTGATCGCGTCGGACACGATCGAAGAGCGCGTGCTGGAACTGCAGCGATCGAAGAAGCACCTGGCGGAATCGATCATCCGCGCGGACGCCGGACTGATCCGCTCACTGACGGTGGAGGACCTGAAGGTGCTTCTGTCCTGATGACAGACGAAGCTCGATGCAGCGGAGTAAAGGGCACTGTCGGTACCTACGCAGTCAGTTCCGGCACACCGCGCTTGAACGACTGCCTTGTGATAAACACCGCTTCGGCGGAGTGGGGATGGGCCTCGTGGAACGCGTCGACCGCGCGGTGGTGCCGTTCGGTCGGGGACTCCCATGAGACCTGGATCGGTACCGCCTTGCCATTCCGCTCGACGACGAAGTCGACCTCGCCGCCGCCGGCGCCATCGTCTCGCCAATAGTGAACGGTACGGAAGTGGCGACGCAGGAGCAGATATGCCGCGCATTCGAACTGCTTGCCACGATCTGCGCCGGTCGCGGTGACGACCGCGCGTCGCAATCCGGTGTCGATCGGATAGAACTTCCGGTTGCGAGCAAGCTGCCGCCGCGCCGAATGGGCGAAGTAGGTTGTCCCGAGCGCGAAATAGGCGCTCTCGGCCGCATCGATGTAGAGGCCTGCGGTGTCGGGCGCAAGCCCGAGGGCCGCGGAGAGCCTGCGTGTGCTCGTCTCGGAACCCGCCGATTCGAGCAGCATCTGGACGAGCTTCCGCAGTGGCAGCGCCGAACGTGCAGCGACGCGCTCGCGGATGTCGCGCTCGACGATGTCGTTGAAGTAGCCGCGCAGGATCGTGTCGCGGTCGGGCGACCGCACGACGGCGGGGAAGCCGCCGCTCTCCAGGAATTCGGCAAGGGTGGCCCTTGGCTTCGCGGAGCGGAATTCGTCAAGGTCGAACGGGAAAAGCTCGACGCTGTGGTGGCGGCCCGTCAGCGTCGAGCCGATTTCGCCTGAGAGCAGGTGCGCATTCGAGCCGGTGACCACGAAGCGCCGGTCCTTCGGCCGATCGAGCTGGATGCGAAGCCACTTCTGCCAGCCGCTGACCCACTGGATCTCGTCGAGGAAGTAGGTGGCACCCTTTCCGCGGTCGGCTTCGAAGGCACTCACCATGGTGTCCAGCAGGCGGTGATCGAGCGAGGTGGCAAGGCGAGGGTCTTCGAAGTTGAGGAAGAGGCACCGCTCGCGGTCGAGTCCGTAGCGGCCGATCAGTTGCTGGAGCAGCGTCGACTTGCCCCCTCGCCGTACACCCTGCACGACAAGCGCGAGGTCGGGGCGGAGCTCAACCGGAAGCGAGAGCGTCCGCGGCACCGATCCGGGCGGCGGAGCGTCCCAGAAGCTCCAGTCCCGCGCGATGTCGAGCAGCGTCGCATGGTCCATGGTGCCCAGTATACTCGTCAGATGCCAACATGACCAGTGCAATCGTCGGATGCCGCGAGCGGAGCGCTGTGGTACGGGAGACGGCCATGTGTACAGGGGCTCCCAGGGTGGGGGTGGCTGCCCCCACTGGCGTGTTGCACGGGCACTGAGCGGCGACAGACCGACGCCGCAGAGCCGCGTGAGTTGCGCTCGACGGATCGTCTTCATCTCGCGAGTATCCGTCCGACCATCCGCATCCTCGCAGCGGTTCCGGTCGGGGTTCGGATCTGGTATGGCGCTGATGCTGCCGTCAGCGATCGGGCGGCAGGTGGGCGTCGGGATGCGACTGCTTCCAGACGTCCGGCAGGAAGGTGTCGAGCGTCGACGACCGCGCGTGCGGCATGCGGCCCAGGACGTCCTTGAGGTACGCCCACGGCTCGATCTCGTGCAGCCGCGCTGAGCCGATCACGTTGAAGAGCGCCGCCGCCGACTCACCGCCGGACTCGCTGCCGGCAAAGAGCCGGTTCTTCCGCCCGATCGCCACGCCACGCAGGGCACGCTCACAGGCGTTGTTGTCGATCTCCAGTCGACTGTCGGTGGTGAATCGCCGCAGCGCTGCTTCAAGCTTCAGCGCGTACATCTGTAGAGGATCCAGTTCTTTGGACAAGAGGCGAGTGGTATTCAGGCGACCAGACGATCCTGCTCGAGGAAGCGCTGGCGGACCTGTGACAGCGTGAGGTAGCGGTGTCGCTGGAGGATCCAGGTCTCGTTGAAGCGTCGGGCGAAGTCGTGGAGGGCGTCGCGCAGCTCCGCGACGGTGTCGAAGCGGCGCAGCCACAGCAGCTGCTCCTTGAGCGTGCGGATGAACCGCTCGGCGCAGCCGTTGCCCTCGGGACTGCGGACGAAGCTGGGGCTGCTGCGGATGCCGAGGAAGGCGATCTCCTCCTGGAAGGCGTGCGAGTCGGACTGGCTGCCGTGGTCGTGTCGGAGCTGAAGCTCCCTCCCGGCGATGCCCTCTGCGAAGCCGCCGAAGACCCGCCGGACGGCCTGGCGGACCGGCTCGAGGGCCTCGAAGCGCGGGCCGCGCCGCGCCGCGTGGATGCCCAGGCACTCGCCCGTGCAGTGGTCGATGAGGACGAAGATCGTGGCGTTGCCCTCGCCGGTCAGGCAGCCCGTGGCGTCGATGGCCCGCATCTGGTCGGGGCGATCGGTGACGATCGTTCCCTCGTGCGAGCGCGGCCAGGGCGGCAGTCCCCGTCTCGAGGGCGCCAGCAGCCCGTGCTCGCGCATGAGCCGCAGGACGCGGCGAGGCGCGGCGCAGACGCCTTCGTGGCGCAGCCGCGCCCATGCCTTGCGGGAGCCCTCGCCGACCCATTCCGAGCCGCCGAGGACGGCGCGGATGCGATCCACCAGCGCCGAATCGGGCATGGCGCCGACCGGTCCTCTCCGCCGAGCGGGGGCGGGACCGGAGCGCGGCGACCGCGCATCGCGACGATGCAGCTGCGCGGTGGACCGGGGCAGACGCCACGCGCTGCAGACGCAGGCAAGGCCGTAGGGTCGGTTCACGGAGGGCGAGAGGACCTTGCTCACAGCATCGGCCTCCGTGACGGAGGGCGGAGACCGTCCTCCAGCAGGTCGATCTTCCGCTCCAGCAGCTCGATGGTCATCGCCTGGTCGCCGACCTTCGCCTTGAGGTCGTGGATCAGGCCGTCGCGATGGTCCGGCTCGCGGCTCTGCAGCGCGGCCTGCATCCCGGCGAGCGCCTCGTCGCGCCACTGCGCCAGGCGCGAGGTGGAGACTGCGGCCTCGCGCGACACCGCGTCGAGCGGCTCGCCCTTGAGCAGCCGGAGCACGATCTCCGTCTTGCGGCGCGAGCTCCACCGTCCCTGGTCGCGGCGCGGGTGCTCCCCGGCCGCGCGGCCGGCGGGAACTCCGGTCGGCCTGCGGCCTCCCTCCGTTCCCGCCGGCGACTTCCGTGTCGTCCTGGTCATGCTGGACAATGTGCGTTGGACTCCAAGTTGCTGTCCAACCGAACCGTGTGCCTACCCAGTACGGATCACGTGTTCCTCCTGCTGGTTGTGTCCCGGGCGACGGGTCGGGCCGTGACGGGCTTCATTGACGATCGCGGCCCGGCGTGCTGCTCCGTGAGCAGGCGACCAAGCGCCGCCGCCTGGGCCGAAAGCTCCGGCACGGCCGTGGACTCCCAGAGCCGGCCGCGCCGAAGAGGTCCGATCGCCGAGAGCCGGGACTGGACGACCGCGTCCCGCCCGACGAGAAGACCGGAGTCCGTGGTCCGAAGGCCGAGGCGGTTCGCCTCGGGGCTCGCGAGCCCGTGCGCGATGAGCCCGTCGATCATGGGTGAGCCCCAGCGGCACGGGTCTGGCTCGGGACCGGTGCAGAGCACGATCGCCTCCGCGTGCAGTGTCTCTGCGCGTAGTGCGCCCGGTGAGGTGAGCTCGCAGCGGAGCCACGAAGTCAACCGCGTGACACTCCGCACCTGGCCACGAACGACACGCAGGCGACCCGCTTCCCTCAGCACACCGATCTCTGCCGCGCATTCGGGCGGCAATCGATGCCGGTGAACGTCCCAGAACGGCGCGAGCCGATGGATGAACCGAGCCTGCTCGTCGTGACTGAGCGCGGACCAGAGTTCGCCGGTGCGAGAACGCAGGGCATCGATCGCAGTGCGCCACCCATGGGAGTGCGCTGCCCGGCGGATCGCGCCACGAAGTTCTCGCAGTGAGCCCGTGGCAAGGCCATCGCGCCATTCGGCCAGCATGGTTGGATTGCTCTCGCCATGGACACGCGGAAGCAGGCCCCGACGCGAGATGGCCGTCATCTCCCCGGCGAACCCGAGCCGAGCCAGCGTGATCGCGGCATCGCACATGGTCAGCCCGGTCCCGACCAGGAGCACGCGCCGCGCTCTCATTGCGATCTGCACCATGCCTTCTTCATCCCACGGCGAATGGAGCACCATGGGTGCGTCGATCACCGGCTCGATCGCATCGGGGACACGGGTCGGACCATGGCCCAGCGCAAGCACCGCGTGATCGACCCGATGCACTTCGCCACCGGTATCCACGACCCGCAGCCCTTCGCCATCCTCGTCGATCCATTCAACGCGCCCGCGCACTCGACGAAACGACACCTGCGCGCCTGCCGCCGTGATCTGATCGGTCATCCGGACTTCGGTGTAGTCACCGAACCACGACCGCGGCAGGAATGCCGCCGCCTCGACCTGGTGTCCACGCGTGAGGCACCAGTCAAGGAAGTCTGTCGGGCGACCGGGATCAAGACTCATCCTGCACGCGGGTACATTGAGAAGGAGATGCTCGCCCGGAGTGGAGTAGGCCACCCCGTATCCCACTCGAGCACGAGGCTCGAACAGGACGATGTTGAGGCGGCTGGTCGCAGCACGCGCCAGGTGATACACGACCGAGGCGCCGCTGAATCCACCTCCGATGACGGCGATCCACGTCTCATTGCCGGCGCGGCGACGGGTGCTGGAGACAATCACGCGCTGACTCCCGAGACGATCCGGTACTCGCGCATGAGGGGACGAGGGCGATAGACATGCAGGGTCACGAGTGGTTCGGAACTCGCCTCGTCGTTGCCCATCGCGTGGATGTCCTCGCCGTCGCACGACACGATCGAGCCGGGAAGGAAGCGGTCCTCTTCGATCAGCGTGACGCGGTCATCTCCGACCACTTCATACCGCTGCTCCGTGGCCACTCCCTGCAGGATCCGGACGATGCAGTGAGACCCGCCGTGGTCGTGGGCAGGACTGAACTGCCCCGGAAGCCAGACAATGAGGACGACGAGTTCCCGGGTCGTCGCCGCCAGTTCAAACCGCGTGCAGCGGTCCGGCGCTGCGTGCCGCAGGCCCTCCAGGACGCAGTCCTGTGACCGGACTCTTGCCAGGGCCGTCCGAGGGCCTCCGGATCGCAGGTCTTCGAGGAGGCGGGCGAGCGCCTCCGGGGCGAGCGGCGTCAGGGGCGGACGCGGAGAGGTCGGCAGCATGACTCGGCTGAGGCAAGAACCGTGCCAGTGATCTGCACGGCGTCCGGAGGCTGCCCTCCCCGCATCGGGGTCATCGCCCGTGATATCTGGTAGTCACGGGTGCGAGATGTCATGGTCACCTGCTATATTTCACGGCATGGAGAATCGCCGGGAACTCGAGCTCGCCCTCTGGCGTGAGGCGTGCCGACACATCGACATCGCCGGATCGCTGCCGGATCTGTTTGAGGCGATCCGGACCGCGGTGCCGGTCGAGTCCATGTGGATCTTCGCGGTCGACGGCCCGCGCGTGGTCCTGGTGGCCGAAGCCCCCGCCGGGCCGAGCACACGCAGGTTCTCGGTCTCGGGGGAAGCGGCGCGGCAGGCCTCCCGGTTCGCCCGGAGAGGCGGGCTCTCACTCGTCAATCCCGCGCGCCCGGGCAAGAGCCTCGTCCGAGGGCTCCTGCCCGCCGTCGGTCCCGAGCACGCCATCGCGGGCGGACTGCAGCGCGATGGCGAAGCGGAAGGCGTCGTGATCTGGCGGCTCGCGCCGGAGCAGGACCTGACCGATGAACACGCCGAGTCGCTCGCCGCCACCCTCGAAGCGCTCGCCGTCGCGCTGGACACGTCGCGACGCTTTCACGAACTCGAGGACCTGCGTCGAGCCGCCGAAGCCGACCGGCAATCGGCGCTTCAACGGCTCGGCCGCGCGTCGCTGACCGAACCCATCATCGGGGCTTCCAGCGGTCTGAAGTCCATCATGGATCGTGTCGCCATGGTCGCGGCACGGGATGTTCCCGTGCTCATCCTCGGGGAGACGGGGTCGGGCAAGGAAGTCGTCGCCCGTGCGATCCACGAGCGGTCCAACCGACATGAAGGCCCCTTCCTTCGCGTCAACTGCGGCGCGATCCCGCCCGAGCTCATCGACTCGCACCTCTTCGGACACGAGAAGGGCTCGTTCACGGGCGCAACCGACCAGAGGCTCGGCTGGTTCGAACGAGCCGACAACGGGACGCTCTTTCTCGACGAGATCGGCGAACTCCCGCTCGCGGCACAGGTCCGCCTGCTCCGCGTCCTTCAGGAAGGCCTGCTCGAACGAGTCGGTGGCCAGCACTCGATCCGCGTCGACTGCCGGATCGTCGCCGCAACCCACCGCGATCTCACATCGATGGTTCGAGAGCGCACATTCCGCGAAGATCTCTGGTACCGACTCGCGGTCTTTCCACTCATGCTGCCACCGCTGCGTGACCGGCTGGACGATCTTCCGGACCTCGTCCGCCATTTCGCAGATCGTGCTTCGACACGGTTCGGACTCCCTGAGTTCGAAGTCCATCCAGAGGATCTGACCGCCCTCAGGTCATACGCCTGGCCGGGCAATATCCGCGAACTCGCCTCAGTCATCGATCGTGCTGCTCTGCTGGGGCAAAGTCATCGCCTCGCACTCGATGCAGCGCTCGGCGTCGGCGGCTGGCGCGCCCCGGCTGCCTCTGTCCCGCCGACCTGCGGTCAACCGGATGCCGTGACACCACTGGCGCACACGGTTCGCCGCGCCATCGAGATCGCACTGCAGGCCTCGCGAGGACGTATCGAAGGCGCCGGTGGCGCTGCTGAACGCCTCGAGGTCAACCCGAACACCCTGCGTTCGAAGATGCGGAAGCTGGGAGTAGACAAGTCCGCCTTCCGATGATGCCCGGCGAGCGCCTCCGCTCACCTGGCATCACCCCCACGGGGCATCACCCCCACGGGGCATCACCCCCACGGGGCATCACCCCCACGCACGGGCCGCGGCAGGACATGCCCGGACGAGCGACCTGACACACCGGATGCAGGCGAAAGCCCCGTCCTCGGAGCAGTGAACCGCCAGGCCCGCGGCCGCACACCCGGCGCGCGTACGGCGACAAAAAGAGGCAACTCCGCCGGATCAGCCGGCGGAGTTGCCTTGAGATATCGTGAAACAGTTGGGTGCCATTGCGTTGCGTTACCGCAACGCTCTCCGCCGAAGCGGACGAGGGTGTGCTGACGATCCCGGACGAAGATCGCTCTTCGCGTCCGGCGGACCGATCCGGTCCACCGGCGACTGTCCGGGTCTAAGGAAATCCCTTAGAAAGGAGGTGATCCAGCCGCAGGTTCCCCTACGGCTACCTTGTTACGACTTAGTCCCAGTCACCGGCCTCACCGTGGGCACCCCTGAATCGGGGCGACTTCGGGCGCTACCAGCTTCCATGACTTGACGGGCGGTGTGTACAAGGCTCAGGAACGTATTCACCGGAGCGTAGCTGATCTCCGATTACTAGCGATTCCAACTTCATGCAGGCGAGTTGCAGCCTGCAATCCGAACTGGGGCTGGCTTTCGCGATTTGCTCCACCTTGCGGTCTTGCGTCGTTCTGTACCAGCCATTGTAGCACGTGTGCAGCCCTGGGCATAAAGGCCATGCGGACTTGACGTCATCCCCACCTTCCTCCGATTTACACCGGCAGTCTTGCTAGAGTCCCCGACTTGACTCGCTGGCAACTAGCAACAGGGGTTGCGCTCGTTGAGGGACTTAACCGAACACTTCACAGCACGAGCTGACGACAGCCATGCAGCACCTGTGCACGTTCCACGGCAAGCCGCGTTACTCCTGTTTCCAGGAGCTAATCCGTGCATGTCAAACCCAGGTAAGGTTCTTCGCGTTGCTTCGAATTAAGCCACATGCTCCACCGCTTGTGTGAGCCCCCGTCAATTCCTTTGAGTTTTAGCCTTGCGACCGTACTCCCCAGGCGGTGCACTAATGACTTTCGCTTCGACCGAGGATGGCGTCAGAGCCCCCACGATCTAGTGCACATCGTTTACAGCGTGGACTACCGGGGTATCTAATCCCGTTCGCTCCCCACGCTTTCGTACATGAGCGTCAGGACAGGCCCAGCTGCCTGCTTTCGCCTTCGGCGTTCCGATAGATATCAACGCATTTCACCACTCCACCTATCGTTCCGACAGCCTCTACCTGCCTCAAGACGTGTGGTTCGTCAAGCAGTTCCTCGGTTGAGCCGAGGGCTTTCACAAAACGCCTACACGTCCGCCTGCGTACGCTTTAAGCCCAGTGATTCCGCGCAACGCTCGGGCCCTTCGTATTACCGCGGCTGCTGGCACGAAGTTAGCCGGCCCTTCCTTTGGGTCTGCTCATTGTGTTGCTGAACCCTGACAGCAGTTTACACCCCGAGGGGCTTCATCCTGCACGCGGCATTGCTCTGTCACGCTTTCGCGCATTGCAGAAGATTCGTTACTGCAGCCTCCCGTAGGAGTCCGGGCAGTGTCTCAGTCCCGATGCGGCGGGTCATGCTCTCACACCCGCTACCCGTCTTCGGCTTGGTGAGCCGTTACCTCACCAACAACCTGATAGGACATTCCCCGCTCCACTGGCGATAAATCTTTGATCCCGAAGGACCGCATCAGGTATTACTCCAAGTTTCCCTGGGCTATCCCTGACCAGAGGGTACGTAGGAATGCATTACTCGCCCTTACGCCACTTCATATGGCCCGAAGGCCTTTCACCGTTCGACTTGCATGTTTTAGCCATGCCGCAAGCGTTCGCGCTGAGCCAGGATCAAACTCTTCACTTGATTTTCCGTTGAACACGACCGGACGAGTCCGGCCGTGCCGAATTCGGAGAGAAGGTTTGCCTGGACTGGTGACGAGCGGTTCCCCGCTCGCCCGGTCCCACCCATCCGTCTCCGGCGAAGGAGCCCGGACAGGGTGCCGGCAGGCGGCTAAACCTGCCGGAGTTTCGGACATCACTACCGCCACCCGACCGATGGTCCGGGGAGGAGCATCAGGGGGTGGAAGTGCGCTTCTTTCAAGAATCGACTTTGGTATCACAAGGATGTCCCGGGACGGACGGCTGTGACCATCCGGCCCGTGGATTCTGACGCGGCCCGGTCGCTGTGAAACGAACCGAGCCACGGTCACATCCTCGCGGCGTACCCAACTGTTCACTTGTCAAGGATCGGACCGGACCAGATCGATCCGGCGGCTGATCGGGCTCCCGACCGGGGGCTCTCTCAACCGAGCGGGGCATTGTACAGACGCCATCGATCGTGTCAACCTCCCCTGCACCCTGAGCGCCCGGGAATCTACGAACCGATGCGACCGCGTCGTGCGTCGGGCCCGGACCCCATCGCCCGCCGCCGGCTCTGTCCCACCCGCGGACAGCCTTCATCGGGCGCGTGCCAGCCGTTCGGGGCAGGCACCCGGCAGCAATTCTGCCGGCGGTACGCCCTGCCGCTCACGGCCGCTCACCCCTGCGTGCAGCCCCGCAGGAGCCCTTCGCCGATGCCGTCGGCCGGATCATCGATGCCGCATCGCCGGCGGTTGGGCCATCGGTGCCGCCTCGCCCCGAGGGTGCGACCGGCGCACGATGTCCGCGCCAGGGCCTGACGGCGCACACCGCGACGATGACGAACGTGGCGCCCAGCCGGCGCAGGTGCCGGACGGTGCGCCGCGCGGTGGCCCCGGTTGTCAGCACGTCATCCACAACGATCACGATCCGCCCGCGCACGCGCCGCGCGTCCGCCATCCCGACGCGATCCCGGCGCCGGCCGATTCCGCGTGCCCCGCGCCGTCGCCCGCCCGCCGAACGGGTCGCCGCCTGCCGTCCCCTCGACCGATTGCGGAGCGGCTGCGCGACCTCGGCACACAGGGTGCGCGCCGTCGCCTCGGCGATGAGACTGGCGTGGTCGATCCCGCGCAGCAGCCGTCGTCCGGCCGGCATCGGTACCGGCACCACGACCGCCCCCGGCAGCCCGGGTTCCGGCATCACCGCCGCCGCGTTCCGGCAGGGCGCCGCGCGCCGCGGCGGCCGGGACGGGGCGCCCGGCGACCGGATCCCCGCGTCCCGCATGGCGCAGAGGATCCGGTGCCCGAGTGCGGTCCCGAGGTGGCGCCCGAGCGGTCCTGCCCCGGCGATTCCGGTGGTCCCGCCGAACTTGAGCGCGAGGATCGCCTCGCGCAGCGAGCCCCGGTACTCGCCCAGCCGGACGACCATGTCCGCGATCGGGCCTTCCGCGGCGCAGACCGGGCAGGACCACGGCGCCGACCGGGGCGGCGCGGACGCGCTTCCCGCGCCGCCGGGACCGTCGGACCCCGGCGGGTCCCGCGTCGCACCACACCCAGGGCACCATCGATCCGCATGATCCGGGATCCGCACCCCCGCCGGCTCGCCTCGAGCACGGCCGTCCAGCCGGGCCAGTTCGGCCAGAAGGCGCTCGGTCCGTCCGTCGGTCCCCAGCCAGGCGCCGAGCATCCGATCGAGACCGTGAAGTGCCGCGTGGAAGGCCGGCGCCCCGGTGCGCAACGCGCGCCCCACCGCACGGGCGACGGCCCCGGCGGCCGAGATCGCCCGCCCGGAAAGGCCGCCGCCGCGCGGTGCACGCCGACCCGATCCGCGCCCCCGCGTCCGCATGGATGCATCGTCCCCGCGCGCGGTCGCGCACGCCGCACGCGCCGCACAATCGCCGTCCGCCGCCGCGCCCCCGCCGCATACGCGCTTCAGGAATAATCCGCGCCCGCATGCCGGCACCGGACACGTCCATCCTCATCATCGGCGCCGGCATCGTCGGCCTGGGCACCGCGCTCGCGCTCACGGCACGCGGGGAGCGCTCCGTCACGGTCATCGACAAGGAATCCGACCTGGCGCAGCACCAGACCGGGCGCAACAGCGGCGTCATTCACGCCGGGCTCTACTACCGTCCGGGCTCGCTGAAGGCGACCCTCTGCCGGGAGGGTCGGGATCGACTCGAGGCATTCTGCACCGCGCATGCCGTTCCGTTCGAGCGCTGCGGCAAGCTGGTCGTGGCGACGGATGCGGCGGAACTGCCGCGCCTTGACCAGCTTGCCGAGCGCGGCCGGGCCAACGGCCTGGCCGGCCTCGAGGTCCTCGGCCCGCAGGAGATGCAGCGCGTAGAACCCCGGGTGCGGGGCGTGCGGGCGCTCTTCGTCCCGCAGACCGGCATCGTCGACTACGCGGAGGTCTGCAGAACGTACGCGCGCGTCTTCCAGGAGCGCGGTGGCCGACTGGTCCTGGGCGCCGCGTTCGCCGCCGCCCGGCGTGACGGAGCCACCCCGCTGCACGCGACCCGCCCGGATGCGCAGCCGGAGCACCCGCGTGGCCACCATCCGCGCTGGATCATCCGGACGGACAGCGGGCGCCTGCCGGAGATCGTCGCCGACACAGTCATCAACTGCGCCGGACTGCACGCCGACCGCATCGCGCGCGCGCTCGGCGCGCGCCCGTCCCTCCGGATCGTGCCGTTCCGCGGCGAATACCACGAACTCGCCCCGCACGCATGCCGGCTGGTCCGGAACCTGATCTACCCCGTTCCCGACCCGCGCTTCCCGTTTCTCGGCGTTCACTTCACGCGCATGATCCGTGGAGGCGTCGAAGCCGGTCCGAACGCAGTGCCCGCACTCCGGCGGGAAGGCTACACCTGGCGCGACATCTCGCTTCGCGACTGCGCCGAGGTTCTCGGCTACGTCGGCTTCCGCCGGCTCGCGCGGCGGCACTGGCGCATGGGCGCGGGGGAGATTCACCGGTCGCTCAGCCGCCGGGCATTCCACCGCGCGCTGGCGCGGTTCATCCCCGATCTCGCGTGCGCGGATCTGCGTCCGGCCCGCGCCGGCGTGCGTGCGCAGGCGCTGGCGCCGGACGGCTCGCTCATCGACGACTTCGCCATCGAATCGGTCGACGGCGCGATCCATGTGCTCAATGCGCCGTCGCCGGCCGCGACCGCATCGCTGGCGATCGGGGAACGCATCGCCGACCTCGTGCGCCCGGTCTGATCACGCTTCGGGCCGCCGGGCGCCACCGCCCCGGAAGCCGGTTCACGCGCCGGGCGGCTGATCCCAGTATCGCCGCGCGGGGTCGCGGTAGAGTTCGATCATCCGCGCCGCGATGCGGCGCGGATGGTGCCACCGCTCGACAAACCGGCGCCCGGCCGTTCCGATTCCGGCCAGGCCTGCCCGGTCGCGCACGAGGGACGCGAGCACGTCCACGAGCGACGTCGCATCCGCGCTGACGATCGGCAGCTCGCTGCGCATGGCCCCGGGGATGCGCGCGAGATCGCTGTCTCGCAGGAAACACACGACGGGCTTCGCCATCGCCATCGCTTCCACCGCGAAGCCGCCGTACCAGCCGACATGCATCTGATCGACGATGATGTCGGCACGACGGTAGAGGCGCATGGCCTCGTCGCGCGGCAGACCTTCGACCAGGGTCAGCCGGATATCCGCGCCGCGCGCCTGCAGCGTGCGCACCGCGGACTCCACGAGATCCGTCCCCTTGATCAGTCGACTGGTCGGCGCATGCACGATCTCGATGGTGCCCGGCGCACCGGTCGGCGGGACGGCCTGGAGGTCGTCCGGGTCGACGGACGCGTACGGCAGGAACTCTGCGCCGGGCACCACGGCCAGGAGGTCCGGATTCAGACAGAACATGCGGTGCACGAACCGTGACACGAACGCGATCCCCCGGCGCTTGCCTGCATCCAGCCCCTCGTGACAGAGTCCGGGGCCCTGTCGATGTCCGCAGCAGGAGTCTGCGAAGTGAGCGCGGCAGTACGCTGTCTGCCGGGCATCGCACCCCTGCCACGTCATGAACAGCGTGCGCCCGGCGGCGCGAAGCAGCGGCAGGTCGATGCCGGCGCTGCAGATCCGCGGCAGAAACGACTGTCCGAAGTTGAAGTGGATGACGTCATGGCGACGTGCTTCCCGCAGGGCGCACACGGCGCGACCGAGCAGGCGGCGCGCGGCGGAGCGCCCCCCCAGCCCGAGATCACGATCGACGTGGAAGCCCATCCACGATCGCCGCGCCACGACGACGCGGCTCTCCACGCCCAGCGACCGCTCCGCGATCGAGAGTCCGGAGGGGTGACCGCCCGTGTCGGTCGGACAGTGCAGCACGCGCATCGCCCGGGTCATCCCTGCTGACCTGCGGCCGCGCGAGCGCCGCGTACCGGCGGTACACCGATCGTCCGGCGCACCGCCTCCGTGAGCGGCGTGGTCGACACGGGTACCAGCGCGTGCAGTCGCGACACGTCGGCAATCAGGTCGGTCCGGCGCGGCGCGGCACCCGTCTCGAAGCGCACGGGGAGCCCCGCCGCGTCCGCGAGCATCATCGCGAGACCGCGGATGCTGACGGCCTCTGCGCCGCCGAGATTGATGCTCGGCGGCAGCGCCGTCCCGGCGAGCGCCGCCCCGGCGAGCGACAGGAGGTCCTGCACGAGGTCGTCGACGAAGCGGAGCGAGATCCGCAGTCCGCCGTCATCGGCCACGCCGTCGGGCCGCGGCTGGAGCAGGATGGGCTCGCCGGCTGCGATCCGGGCGATGAGCTGGGGGACGAGCATGCCCTGCTGTCCCGGACCGAACACGCCGAACAGACGGAGCGCGACCGCTGGAAACGAAGGACGCAGCAGCGCGATCAGTTCCTCTCCCATCACCTTGCTGAGCGCGTATGGATCGTCCCGCCGCAGCGGACGCGACTCCGTGAAGGGCTCGAACCCGCAGGCATAGACGTTCCCGGTCGATGCATAGGCGAAGTGCCGGGCGCCCGCGTTCGCCGCGGCCCTGGCGACACGCAGGGCGCCCAGTGCGTTGACCTCGAAGAGATCCTCGCAGCCCTCGGGAAAGCGGCGGTAGTGCGGCGACTGGCAGAGGTACCAGGCCGCGTCGACGCCGTCCGGCAGGATGATGGGATCACGGACGACGTCACAGGCATGGATGTCGAGTGACGCATCCGCCACGCGGTCGAGGCATGTCACCTCAGCGCCGGACGCGCGCAGACGGGCGGCGAGCCGCCGTCCGATGAAGCCGCCGGCGCCGACGATGACCGCGCGCATGCTCATGCCGCGCCTGCCCGTGCGTAGGCCGCGGCAAGCCGCTGCGCGAAGGCCGCCGGGGAGTGGTATCGCTCGATGTAGGCCCGGCCACGTCGACCCAGATCATGGAGCAGCGCGCGGTCACCGGCGAGTCGGAGGAGCGTCGGCGCGATCGTGTCCGGCCGGATGTTCACGATCGGGCACTCGGCAGGTGCGAGCAGGTACCGCTCCGGGTCCCGGATGAAGCAGAGCACGGGCTTTCCAAGCGCCATCGCCTCGTTCGCGAAGTATCCGTGGAACCCGATCAGGCACTGATCGAAGATGACGTCCGCCGAGCGGTACAGTTCCAGCGCCTCCCGGTTGGGGACGCGTTCGACCAGCACCAGGTCCACGGCGCAGCCGGCTTCCTTCATGCGCTCGACCGCCGCGAGCAGGTGCTCCGTGCCCTTGAACGCGCGATGGTTGGGCGCATGCACGATCCGCAGCGGCCGATCGGCGGCAGGATCCGGGAAGGACGGCCTGTAGCGCGCGCCCTCCTCGGCGTCCAGGTCCACCGGCCAGTAGTAGAGATCGTTCATGCTGCCCGGCGTGTAGTGCGTCATGTCGCCCATCGAGAACACCGCCGTCACCAGTGCCCGCGCCTGGCCGAAGGCGCGCTGCTGCCGATCATCTTCGCAGACGCATGCACTCCCCGGGGCGGGGCAGGCGGTACAGCAGTTCGGCTCGCCGAGCGCCCGCGTGGCCGCGGTCGTCCGCACATCCGCCCCGTACGCCCAGAGGAAGACCTGCTTGCCCAGCCGACGGAGCAGCGCCAGTTCGGCCCGGTCGATCGTGAACCGCGCTTCGGGGGGCAGGAGGCCGCGGTCCAGGTAGAAGTGGAACCGGTCGAAGCGGAGGACCGCCCAGAGGAGGACGGCATACGGAACGACCGCGCGCAGAACCGGTACGCGCATGATCGGCCGGAGATTGATGTCGAACGCCCGCGTCACGAAGTAGGTCTCGTAGACCAGCGAGCGCGCGTCAACGCCCAGGCGCCGCTCCGCGCGGGCGTTGACCGCCATGTTGATGATCGGCGTCCCCGCCCAGAGACTGCGGCGCACCGGCCGCGGTCCCTCCCGCCCGGACCGCGCCTGCAGGAGCCGTGCCGTCCGCTCGATCGCACCGAGCAGGATGCGCTGCAGCAGGCGTGGCATGGTCACGCGACCGGCTCCGCCGGCACGGTGCGCAGACCCGGGGCGGTCTCGCCGCGCGGCACACGGACGTCCGGGCGCGCGCCGACTGCGTCGGTCACCGCCCGCCCGAGCACGTCCACGATGACCGCGGCGGAGTGATACCGGTCGTACCACCGACGGGCGTCCACCGCGAGCTGCGCGCGTGCCGCCGGGTCCGTCTGCATGCGGCGGAGCGCATCCCTGATCCCGTCCGGCGTCCTCGCGTTGAGCACGGGTGGCAGTTCCGGAAAGCACCATCGGTGCCGCTCTTCATCCACGTGGAGCAGCGCAGGCGTGCCGTGGCGCATCGCCTTCGGTGTCAGGCTGCCGAAGGCGCCCAGGAAGAACTGGTCCGCCACCACGTCACACGCCGCGATCATCTCCGACATGCGCCGGTTGGGCAGCGGCGCGATCCAGCGGACCCGGTCGGCGATGCCCAGTTCGGCCAGCAGGGCGCGCGAGGCATCGACGGTGGCGCCCCAGTCCACGAACACCGCGGCACCGCCGGGGCAGTCGTAGGTCAGAAACGCGGCCAGGCCCCGGATCAGGACGTCATTGCCTTTCTCCCAGTCCGGGTGTCGCTGCGGCTCCCAGTGCTGCCGGGCGGGATGAAAGACCAGGAAGGTCGCGTCCAGTTCCCGCAGCAGTCGCGCCCGAAGCGCGCGGCCTGAATGCTCCGGAACATCGGTCTCGTTGACCGGATGCGGCACGAACCGCGCCTGATCGAGTCCGAGCCGGCGGGCGGAGATGATGTTGTCGCAGTTGGTGATCAGGCTGGCCGCCGCCAGCCGGTAGGTCAGGGCGCAGAGACGACCCTGTGCCGTCGCCTCGAACGGGATGTTCCGGATCGTGCCGTGTTCGTACGCCAGGTAGGCCGGGTGCCCGCAGATGAGCGGCAGAATGCCGTCCGTGGAGTACCCGATCACGGCGTCGTACTCGGCGAGCAGCGGCCGCCAGCATGCCGCGGCCGACCGGTACGGCTCGAGGTCATCGCGCTGCAGCATGTCGGCACGCTGCGGGAAGCAGCGCCGGAACGCCGCGATGAGCGCGTCCACGCGCTCGTCGAACTGCCCCTCGACCGCACCGTGATCTCCCCCGCTCAGCGCGACCAGGCGCCGGCCGTTTCTCCAGACCTGGGCACAGAACCGCGCGGGAAGCAGCACGACCTCGACCGCGACCATCACGGCAATGCCGGCCGCGCGGAGCAGGAACCGTCCGGGGACTCCCAGGACGGCCGGCCCGCCGGCGAGCGCACCGTCGATGCGCCGCGCCGCGGCCTCGGCCCGCCGGACCGCCCCGCGCAGCCGGGCGACGGACGTCCGCGCCTTCGCCAGCGCCCCGCGTCCCCGCGCGCGGAGCCCACGGCCGATGTCCCGCAGCGCACGTGCGGCCAGAACGATCCGCGACGATGGATTGGCGTACGCCCAGCGGCGCAGCGCAAGCATCCGCCACCAGAATGCCGCTGCGCCGACCCGACCGCGTCGGCGGGCGAGCAGATACCGGATGCAGGTGCGCTGCGGCCCCTGCGCGAACCAGCGCGGTCGACGGAACCCGTGCAGATCCACCCGGCTCCAGTCGGGCCGGAACTGGTCGCGCACATCGCCCGTGAAGTCCGCGTCCTCCCACTCGGGGCACCCCATGATGTGGAAATAGTCATAGCAGATGACGTCGCAGTCGAACCCCGCCGCATTCATCGCCCTGGCATTGAGATACGCGTTGTTGGCGATGTTGCCGATGTGGAGCACACGGAGCGGGTGCACGCCCCGGGACCCGTCGGTCCCGCTCGGCGCGGCGGCATGCGACCGGCGTGCGTCAGACCCTTCCAGCATCGCCGCCTCCCGCGACGTCGGGCGATCCGGGCTTCATCGCGTCGCAGATCATCATGGGATTCTAACAGGCCGCTGAAGGACTCCGAAGGGAAGGGAGCGACCGGGTCCACGCCCGGTGCTCTGCGGCGATCGATCCCGCTCCCCCGGCGCGCATCGAGCCGCCGGACCGGAGACCCGGTTCATGCGTCGAGCGCCCCCGGATCGCCGGGGCTCGACCGTTCCCCGGCCGACACCGCGTCCAAGGCGCGCCGTTTCAGTCCGCCATGAAGTACTCGGGATGGATCACGACCATGCACCGCGCGCCATCCGGCAACCGGCGCAGTGCATCGAGCACGACGTCGAGTTCCACGGACCAGTGGAAGATCCCGCCGGCCGCGGACCGGCCGGCGACCACCCAGCGTCCGCATCCGACGGGCCAGACCTGCATGTCGACGTCCCAGCGACAGGTCGGATTCCCGGTCAGGAATGTCCGCATCCACGCCTCGGATCGCACGCCACCGCCGGGCCCCGCCTCGCAGTATGCCCGGGCCTCATCGGGCACGGCCGGATCCCGGGCGATCGCAAGCGTCCCCTCGTACTCGAGTCCGAGTGCACGCTCGTCAAGGACCTCGAGCGGAAGCGCCCGACCGTCCGCCGAACGCGCGTCGCGCGGCCAGAGGCGCCGCCCGGCGAAGATCTCCGAGTTCGCCGCGCGATAGACCGGCGCCGAGTTGTGCGCCACCGTCCCCCGCACACCGGCACCCTGGCTCCGCAGCCATGCGATCTCGCCCGCGACATGCGCCGGTCCGTCCACGCCGGAGAAGAGAAACGCTCCGAGCGCATCGTTGTGCAGTCCGATCTCGCATCCGCACACGATCAACGCGCGCACCAGCGGCCGCAGCGCCGGGTTGCGGATGAACGTCGAGCCGCGGAAGACGCCGTAGTACTGCGCGGTGTGAAGCAGGTAGAAGCTGCCCGGAAGCCCGCGGCTCGCCAGGAACCGTGCACAGCGCAGGGCCATCCCCGGATCGGCGTCGACGTCGTGCCGGAAAACGATCGTGCGCCGCGATCCGTCCCGATCGCGGACGAACCGGTGCATCGGCAGCACGCGCACCCGCTCGAGTTCCTCGATCGCGTGGATGAACTGCCTGTACAGGTGGAACGGCGCCGCCAGCGGGCGATAGTTCTCCATCGCCTGTGCGTGATACGACGCGAACTCGTCGACATCGATGGCCTCCACGGCCCCGGTACGGCCCGTCGGTGCGTCCGCATCGCGCGACGCGGACGGGGACGCTGCGCCGTCAGGCGACCTCCGCGCGAGGTGCGCACGAAGCCTCGCCAGGAGCGGTGACATCACGGCGTGTCCTCCTGCGCCCCGGAGGAAGCGGGCCGGGACGCGCATCCCCGCGCCGCGCCGGGCTGCCCCGCGCGCCTCATGTCCCCGTCCTCCCGACTCGCGCGATGATCATCGTCTCGAGGGCCGATCCGCCGGCCGACTTGCGGACCGGTTCGACCGCGATGTCCCGGCAGCCGCGTCGCAGGAGATGCGCCCGCACGCGCGCCGCACTCACGTCGTTGTAGAAGCAGCCATCCTTCGCATTCCACCCGTACCGATGTTCGGAAAGGTCGGGAAACCAGCCGCGGTAGCAGGTCACCATGATCCACCTCGAGGACGCCTGCAGCATCGCATCGATGTACGCTTCGATGTCGTAACTGTTGTCGATCGTTCCGCTCGAGAGAACCGCGTCGAACCGCTCGTCGATCGGATCCGCGATGAAGTCCACCGACTCGTACCGGTGGCGCGGGTTCCGGCGATGCCGCCGGCACCACTCCGTGGAGGCTGGACACAGGTCGAAGCCGGCGTAGCGGCGATCCGCCAGGGCGTCGGCGTACCCGACCGCGATCCCGCACCCGAAGTCCGCGACGGACCGGATCTCCTGATCGGTGCCGTCGAAGGACCGGATCCAGGCGATCGCCCGCTCATGCATCTCCCGCCGTGACCCGTACATCCACTCGAACCAGGCCACATCAGCGCCGTGGTCGAGCCAGGTGCGTCCGAACTCCCGGGGTCGCCATCGCGTGGCCGGCGCGTCGACGTATCCCAGGTCCTGCATCGTCGATCCTGCGATGCTGTCGAAGGACCGGCGCAGCCCGCCGTCCCACTGCGTCCAGTCAGGGAATCGCGCCACGCCTGCATCGGCGCCCCGGTCGGCAAGCGAGTTGATCCGCTGCTCCAGCGCAGCGCGTACCGTCTCCCCGTCGATCCCCTCCAGTCCGCAGAACCCGGCGACCTCGATGATCTGCTCCGCGGTGACGCCCGTGTAATCCAGTTCCCGCCACGCGTCCCGCGGAATCCGCTGCAGTTCCGCCCGATAGCGCGCATTGCACTGCGCCCAGTAGTACGCGCACATCTCGAACCGGCTGTAGCGCTCCCACTGCTCGAATGCCGGTTCCCCGGGGCGCGGACGCGGCCGGGCGAAATCGGAGGTGTCGAGTTCGATCGGAAGCCCCGCGGCCGCGTTGAACGCGCGCTGGCTCAGCGTCCCGGGATCACCGCACTCGCGGTAGATCGTCCCGAACATGCCGTTGTGCCAGTCGATCAGAGAACGCACCACGTCCCGTCCGTCCCGCTTGAGGAAGATGAATCGTGCGCCGAGCCGCCGATGCAGGATCTCCACGAACGGCCCGTACGTGACGCTCTTCTCGCCGTGAATGCCGTCGCGACGCATCCCATCGAGGACGCGAGGCTCCACCTGCGCCGCGATGACGGCCTCCGGGTCCGGTAGTCGCCCCTCGAGCGCGAGGCGGGTCTCCACGTTGAGATTCGGCATCGGCTCCACGTGGCATGTCCCGTTCCTCGCGACACCGAGAATGCGCGCGAGCGAGGTGGAGCCGGAACGGGCACACGAGATCACGAAGAAGCACCCGGAGGACCCCTCGGGACCCGGCCGGTCGACATGCTGCCCATCCGGTGGCACTGGTCCGGTCACCGGGTCAGCCTCTGCAATGCCCGCTTCATGCAGGATCCCGGGGCCGTCTTCGCCAGTCGATGACAGACGCGGGAACGCCTGCCGCTCTCCAGGATGAAGGTCGCGATCCGCGTCCGCATCGCCCGGACGCGGTCGACGGAGTCCTCGACGATCGCATGCAGCCGGTCATCCGCGCGCTCCCGCGGCCCGTAGCCCCACGACCGGTTCCGTCGCCCGCACCGGCGCTCGAAGACGGCAAGATCCTCCGCGGAGAGTTCGGACTGCCATCGCATGTCCAGCATCGGAAGCCGGATTCCGTCACGTCCCTCGGCGTACTGCGCCGCGTAGAAGTCCGCGCCCGCGAAGGCCTGCGTCGGAAGTCCCTGGTGCAGTCTGAGCAGCGCGTACATCCCCTGGTTCCCCGAGATCGGGTGATGGGGCCACTCGCCGTACCGCAGGGATGCCTCGCTGTACCGGAGTCCGACGAACGCACCGACGCGATCGAGTTCCGCGATCGGCTGCTGCAGCATGTCCTCGTATCGCAGGTCGAGCGCGTCCGGGTCGCCCGTGCGCCAGGGCATGGCACGCGCGGCCGGCTCGAACCAGTCGATCGCCGCCGTCGCCGGGACCTTGAACTTCCGCATGTAGCTCGCCACCACGGCGCGGCCGTCCCGGACGACGCGGATCTCCCGCGGGCGCACACGTGGATCATCCAGGTGTGCGCCCAGCCGGGCCGGCGACGGATTGTTGATCACGATCCAGCGCTTCCCGGTGTGCCCGGCGAGCTGTACGAAGAAGTTCTCCGCCGGATCGAATCGCGCCGCGAACGCAGGCCACAGGTCACAGGCGCTCCCGTGCAGCAGGCAGAGTCGTCCCGGATCCCCCTGCCAGAGGTCGAGAAACCGCTCGGGCGGACCGACGAGGAGCGCCTCGGGATGACTCGCGAGGACCGTGTTGATCCACGTCGTTCCGGTGTAACTGATGCTCCGGAGGCAGATGACGGTCACCGCGGGTTCGGGGACCGGCGCCGCGGGGACCTCAAACGCGCGAAGGTCGATGCTGCCGGCCGTCAGATCGCGCGCGAGCAGCGTCGCCGCGAGTGCGTCGCCGAGGAAGCGTGCTCCCCGTCGGGAGAGCGCGCCGCTCGCCAGCAGGCAGTCGCCGCCGATCGCGTTCTCCAGTCCCGTCACCGGCGCGCCCAGGATCCGCTCGATCCGACCCCGATCCTCGGGCGTCCCGGCCGCCGGCCGCATGAAGAAGATGAAAGCGGGCGCGCGCGGTCCCGCATCCGCCGTGGCGGTGCGCAGCCCGGCAAGAACGTCGTCCGGAGTGCCGGGATCGAGACCGATGCAGATCGCACCGCCGCGGGCGTTCGCCAGCAGGCGCCTGATCGCGTCCTCCAGGTCCGAGGTGCCGGCGCCGACCACCAGGGTCCGCACGACCGCGCCCTGCATCGCTGCGGCGCGCATCGTGCGTTCGACGACGGCCGACGGCTGGTCGAAGACCATGAGCGACGGCGACGCGAGCCAGGCACCGCCGACAAGCACCACGTCCACGCAACCCGTGGAGGAAAGCGGCGCGTCGGCCAGTCCGAGTCCGTTGGTGACGACGATGGACTCGGTCGGCATCCCCGTGTCGAGCCGGCGGTCGTGGACGACAAGGGATGCGCGGGCGCGGCCCGGGACCGCCGCCGACGATGCCTTCCTGACGCCTTGCGGATCTCCGGCGCCGACCGCCGGGCGCATCGTCGGCGCCGCGAACTCGCTCGTGCGCGCTCCGTAGTAGCACGGGTGGGTCGTGAAGATCACGGCCTCGCCGGGTCTCACGCGATCGAGGGCGCCGTCGAGATCATCGAAGTCACCGGGCCCCGATCGGAGTCCGCGCGCCGCCGGATCCCGTCGACGGTTCCAGGTCTGATGAATCCGGCCGTTCCCGGTCTCCGCCATGATCCCGAGGTACCCCGGCACCGCATAGGTGTCATGTGCTTCATACTCGAGGCCCAGGTCCGCGAGACCGACGACGTGCAGCGGCGCCCACTTCCCGTCATGGATGACCTCGGGAACGTCGATGATCTCCGCGTCATTGCCGCCCGGCATGCAGTGATTGCGGAGCCGCTCCCGGAAGATCTCGTAGTTCTGCGCGCCGTAGACCGAGGTGTGATTGTGCGCCGCGGCGCCCACGATCTGAAGGCCGAGCCCGCGCAGCCACTCGAGTTCCCGCGTCATCGCCTCGGCGCCGTCCACGCCGTGCTCCTGGTAGACGTGAAGGGGATCGATGTGCAGCCCGACCTCGTGACCCAGTGCCGCAATGCGTCGGTAGCACCAGGCCATGGCCGCATTCCGCCGGAACACCCCGTCGACGAAGCGACCGTAGTACGCGGCCGTGTGGAGGACGTAGTGCGTCGCCCCGATTCCGCGCTCCGCCTCGAGTTCTGCGAGCCGGAGCGCCGCGACGAGGTCCGCATCGATGTCGTGGCGGATGACGACGGTCACGCGATCAGCCGGCGCCCCCTCCCGCATGAAGGCGGCCATCGTCCTGAACTGCACCATCGGAATGCGCCGCAGGCGGTCCAGCAGGTTCGCGTACTCCCGGAGGGGCGAAGCGCACAGGCGGTCCGGGTTCTCCCGGAGGTCCGGACCGTAGGTCCGATGGACCGAGCTGTTCACCTGCCGGAGCAGGACGACGAGATCATCATCGGAGTCTTCGACCCGGTATGGCAGGCTCCTACGCGCGGTCATGGCTGGCCACCCATTGTCTCGAGATGCCGGCATCCGGAAGCCGGTGGACTTCGATCGCCGCCTCCGGCTCGACGATGTTGACGCGCCCCAGCGCCCAGTCCTCGGATGACGACAGGCTGCGGAACAGGCAGGTCCGGAGCACCTGGCAGTGGAACAGCGCAGGACTCTCCCAGGGTATCCGGTCGCCGGGCGGCGCAAAGGCGAGACTCCAGTAGTACCGGCCTCCGCCGAGTGGATTCCTCGGCAGCGTGAGACGCAGTTCGTAGGCACCGTCGAGGTCGTTGAGCACCCGGGTCGGACGCAGCACGCGATCACACGGGTCGAACAGCACGTTGCCGAGTTCGGTCACCCGGATTCCGTACTCGTCCGACCAGAGCTGCGCGAAGAACCGGACCGGGCCCGGAATCGGCCGCCGCGTGCGGAACCGGATGCGGAGTGCACAGGGTCGGTCATGCAGCACCTGGTCGGTCTCCCTGTCCGACCCGTCGAGCATGACGGCCGAGTCGACCCGGATCGCGCCGGTACCGAGCGCCGCGCCGTCCGCGGCACCCGGCGCCGCATCCTCCATCTCGTCCGACTCGTCATGGACGGGAAGACCGGGGGGTACGGACGGCCCGGCACCCTGCGGCACACCCTGCTCCGGATCCACGAGCAGCATCCGCCGATACGTGGCCACCACTTCGGACGGCTCGCCGTCATGCGCAATCCGGCCGTCCATCATGATGAGGGCGCGCGAGCACATCCGGCTGACGAGTCCGGGGCCATGGGTCACGAACAGGACGGTGCTCCCGGACCGGCAGATCTCCGCGATGCGCTCCCGGCACTTCGAGATGAAATAGCCGTCGCCTGCGGCAAGCGCCTCGTCGATGATGAGGACTTCAGCCGCATCCTGGAACGCGACGGCGGCGGCAAGTCGCGATCGCATCCCGTTCGAGTAGAACTGGATCGGGACGTCCTCGAATCCCCTGAGTTCGGCAAAGTCAAGAATGTCACCGACGCGCCGCGCGACCAGCCTCCGCGTGATTCCCATCGCGAGCGATCCGAAGTAGACGTTCTCACGACCGGTGAACTTCGGATTGAACCCGACCCCGAGCGAGAGCAGCGCACGCGTCTCGCCCTGCACCACGGAGCTTCCGCGGGTCGGCCGCGAGAGCCCGGAGATGATTCTCAGCAGCGTGCTCTTGCCAGCGCCGTTCCGACCGAGAATCCCGACGACCTCGCCGCGCCCGACGGTCAGATCGATGCCGCGCAGCGCATGGACGGCGCGTGAGAACCGATCCCGGTCCATCCAGGGAAGCAGGATGGACTTGAGCCACCCGCGCCCGTAACCCGTGTAGATCCGGTAGATCTTGTGCACGTCCCGGACCTGGATGATCGGATCGACGCTCTGAGCGCTCATAGGTGATCGACAACCGTGCTTCGCACGTAGCGGTGAAAGACGATGGCCACCGCGGCGCTCATGACGGAGATCGTGACGCACACCAGGGTGTCGACCGCCGGCGAGACGACGGCGCGACCGGCATCGCCGAGGACCAGCATCTTCGGGACCGCGACGAAGTACGCGACCGGGTTGATCGTCGCCAGCGGACGGAGCGACTCGGGAAGATCCGAAGCGGCATAGAGCACCGGGGAGAGGAAGATCCCGATGCGAAGCGCGACCGGCACGATGCGCCGCAGATCGGGAAGCATGACGGCAATGCCGCCGATGACCGACGCAACGCAGACCATGAAGACGGCGAAGAGCAGGTAGTACGGGACAAGCAGCAGCGCGGCGGCGGAGAGTCCGCGCGTCATCGCGATGAGCGAGAGCAGCAGGACGGATGCGATGAGCGTCTCGATCAGGACCTGCACGACCGAGACGACCGGAATGAGTTCGATCGGAAAGTTGATCTGCCGCACGAGCGGCGTATGCGACTGATAGGACGCCAGACCGCGCGAAACGCAGTTCGCGAAGAACAGCCAGGGAACGAGGCCCGCGAACATCATGACGGCAAGGTCGAGTCCCGACGCGCCGCCGGGCGTACTGCCCCGGAAGACGACGTAGAGAAGCACGTACGTTCCGAGCAGCAGCAGCGGCTCGAGGACCGCCCAGAGGAGTCCCGCGGCGGTGCCCGCATAGGACTGGCGGACTTCGTACCACGTCAATTCCGTGAGGACATGCAGCCGGTGCAGAGTCCGGCGGCGCGCCGGGGAAAGCGGGTCATGGGCCACGGACGTCATGTCTGGGTCGCCTCCCGGACCGCGATCGCCGCTCGTGCGGAACCGGCCTCGCCGCGCCCCTGCACCGTGTCCGCAAAATGCCTCTGGATCCACTCCACGCTCAGCAGTGACCAGATCAGCAGGCGATGATTCTGCTGGCCGTTGAAGTGCTCCTCCAGCCGGCGGGCGATCTCCGCCTGGTCGAACCAGGGACGCGTGGTCGTACGGCGGTCCAGGAGAATCTCCTTGATGTAGTCCATGGAGGGCCCGCGGTACCAGTTCGCATCCGGCGGTGAGAACCCCTGCTTGCGCCGGTACACGAACTCCGCCGGAAGGTTCTGTTCCATCGCGCGCCGGAGGACGAGCTTGCCGTCGGCGGTCTCGAACGAGGCGGTACCCGAGGGTCCGTCCGTCGCGGGCAGCCGGATCTTCGCCGCCGCGGGAATCCGGAAGGCGAGATCGGCCAGCGCGTTGTCGAGGAACGGCACGCGCGTCTCCAGCCCGTGCGCCATCGACACATGGTCGTCCGTGATCAGCAGGCCCTGGAGGAACGTGCGGAACTCGAAGTGCAGCACGCGGGCGAGCTTCGCGTCGATGTCGAACGCCCCGGTCCGGTCCGTCGGAAGCCCGCGCAGCACGTCTTCCATCGCCGCGCGTGCCGCGGGCAGGTGGGCGCGCATCTCCGGCGAGAAGATGCGGGGCAGTTCCTCCGCCGGGAGCAGCCGGTGCCAGGTGGAGAACAGCGCGGCGTCCAGCGCCGCGGCGTCCGGTGCCGAGAACGCCGGCCGATAGCGCCAGGGGTATCCGGCAAAGAGCTCGTCCCCCGCGGTCCCGGCGAGGCAGACCTTGACGAACCGGCTCGCCAGTTTCGCGACGTACCAGTTCTGGTGGCACATGCCGACGCGCGGATCATCCATGTGCCAGGCGATGCGCTCCATGGCGGCGGGCATGTCTCCCGCGTGGAGGACGACGGCGTAGTGCTCGGTCTGGAGGAGGTAGGAGAGCTGCTCCGCGTCGGCGCGCTCGTCGAATCCCTGCTCGATGCCGTTGACGTTGGTGAGATCGAATCCGCCCGTGAACGTCATGAGGCGCGGAATCGATCGACCCGCGACCGCGACGATCGAGCCGCTGTCCATGCCGCCCGAGAGGTACGAGCCGACCGGGACATCGCTGACGAGCTGGCGCGTGACCGCCGCGCGGAAGGCCTCCGCCACCTGCCCCGCCAGATCCTCGGGGCGTCCCAGGTCCGGCTCCGGCGCCGGGAAGGCGTCATGAAACCGGCGCAGCACGGGCCGCCGGGCGGACGCCGGCGCACACTCCAGGAACTCGCCCGGCTGGAGCAGCGACACGCCCTCCCAGATCGTGCTGCGGCCGAAGACGTTCTGGAACGTCATGTACTGGGCCAGCCCGTCCCGCGACATGACGGCGGGGACGATGCCGGAGGCGAAGAGCGCCTTCGCCTCGCTGGCGAAGAGGAGCATGCCGCCCGAGATCGCGTAATACAGCGGCTTCACACCGAAGCGATCGCGCACGAGCACGAGCCGGTTCTCGACGCGGTCGTAGATCGCCGCTGCGAACATGCCGTCCAGGCGCGGAAGGCCGCGTTCGCCGTACTCCTCCCACAGATGCAGAAGGACCTCGGTGTCGCTGCGCGTCCGGAAGGTGCAGCCCCGCGCGGCGAGTTCATCCCGCATCGCCTGGTGGTTGTAGATCTCACCGTTGTACACGACCCATGTGCGCCGGTCCGACGACGCCATCGGCTGGTGCCCGGTGTGCGTCAGATCGATGATCGAGAGCCGGCGATGCCCGAGCCCGACACTGAACCGGCAGCGCGACGTCTCATCGTGGAAGTAGGCGCCACCGAAGACCGCCAGGTGCTCGTTGAGGTGCCGGAACTCCGGATCGGCAAAGGCGCACCAGTGCGCGCCGCGTCCCGTCGCCGGATCCGGCGGCGTGAAGAGCGCGTACCCGGCATCGTCCGGGCCCCGGTGCGCCAGGGCATCACACATCCGGCGCAGCGCCCGCGCATCCACCGGCTGCTCGCCCAGTCCAACGATGCCCGCGATTCCGCACACGACCTCTGCACGCCCTCCGGCGGCCGGTCCCGCCTGGCGGGACCCGATCCGCCCATGTGATCCGGTCAGGACCCGTCCGGACCCGCTCAGGATCCGATCGGGCTTCGATCCGACTCCGGTCCCGTCCGGCGCGCCCGTGGGCGCGGCGGTGGCCCGCACCGCCGGCGCCGGCCGCACGCCGGCACGACCGGATCACCCGTTGCTCACCCCCCCGATGGCCAGCTGCTTGCCCTTGAGGCCGAGCGCGTCCTCCCGCCGCCAGTCGATCAGCGACTGCATGCCTTCCTCCAGGTCGATCGACCAGCGGAATCCGAGATCGCGCTCCGCCGCCTTCGGGCAGCCGATCCGGTTCGTCACGAAGGTGAGCCCTGCCTTCTCATACTGGATCTGCTGATCGCTCCCGGTGAGCGAGAGGAGAAGTTCAGCCAGTTCCCGCAGCGAGGTCCCGATGCCGCGTCCGACGTTGTAGCAGCGCCCCGGCGTGCCCCGGTCCATGGCCAGGACATTCGATCGCGCTACGTCGGTGACGTGCACGAAGTCATATCGCTGAGAGCCGTCGCCGAAGACGACCGGTGGCAGACCGGACTCGATCCGGTCCAGCATCCTGTGCATCACCGCGATATAGGCGCCCTTGTAGTCCTGCCGCGGTCCGTAGACGTTCATGTACCGGAGCCCGATCCAGTCAAGCCCGTATCGCCGGCCGAGGCTCCGGAAGAAGTGCTCGCCCGCGATCTTGGTCGCGCCGTAGAACGTGTCGTTGTTGTACGGATGCTCCTCGGTCATCGGGATCTCGAGCGCGTCTCCGTAGACCGATGCCGAGGAGGAGTACACGACGCGCCGCACGCGATTGCGGATCGCCGCCATCGCGACATTGAAGGTCCCGCGGACATTGACCTCGAACGCGGTCTCGGGGTATTCGTGGCACTGCAGGATCCACAGCGCCGCCAGGTGGAAGACCGTGTCACAGCCCTCCATGGCCTTCTCCAGGATGTCGCGCTGCAGGACGTCTCCGCCGTGCGGGAAGATCGTCACCCGCGGATCGCGCAGCGCCTCGGACAGGTTGTGCAGCGAGCCGCGGAAGAAGTTGTCGTAGACGACGATCTCGCCGACATCGGTCTGCAGCAGTTCGTCGACGACGTGGCTGCCGATCAGCCCTGCCCCACCGATGACGAGGACCTTCCGACCCGACAGAGTGCTCTCGACCGACACGCGTCTGCTCCTTGTTCCGGCTGATCCCTGTTCCGGCTGATCCCTGTTCCGGCTGATCCCTGTTCCGGCTGATCCCTGTTCCGGCCGATCCCTGTTCCGGCCGATCCGGACTCGACCGGGAGTTCCGGGGACCTCGATGGCTGCGATTCCTCTCGGGATGCCGATCCCGGTGGCTCCGGACCGCGGCGGCGGATGCCTTCCGACGGCTCCCCGCGGGGTGCGGGGGACGGCATGGCGCAAGGCGGGTCGGCTGGTCACCGGCGCCGTACCCGGGCGTGGCCGCGGCCGGCCGGTTGCCGGGAGCCGAGGGTCGGATCCGCCACGACGTGCGGAAGATATGACCCCCCGTCGCGGGTGTCAATGAACTCGGTGCCGTTGCTCACCGCGTCCGGCATCCTCATATCCTCCCGCCCATGACACGGCCACCGACGCGGCGGATGCACACGCGACGCGCCCCGGAACCGGCGCGTTCCGGACGCGGCGGTACGTGAGGGCATGTGCGGGCTGGCGGGCATCATCGCGGAGGCACCGTTCGACGGCTCGATCGCCGGCACGCTCTGCGCCGCGCTCCGCCACCGCGGCCCGGACGGCGCCGGGATACTCGTCGGATCACCCGATCGTCGACCGGTCCCGTCGTACGACGCTCTGCCGCCGCACGGTGGCGCCGGCGCGGACGCGCCGCGCGGCGCACGATATGCATTCGCGCATACGCGCCTCGCGATCCTCGACCTCACCGCGCACGCGCGGCAGCCGATCTGCACCGCGTGCGGACGGTATGCGCTCCTTTTCAACGGCGAGATCTATGACCATCTCTGTCACCGGCCGGACCTCGAGCGCGCCGGCGCCACGTTCCGGTCGCACGGCGACGCGGAGACGCTGCTGGCACTGCTGGCGCACCGGGGCGTGCAGGCACTCGGCGGCGTCACCGGCATGTACGCGCTGGCGTTCATCGACTTCGAGCGCCGCACCGTCACGCTGACGCGCGACCCCTTCGGCATCAAGCCGCTCTTCATCGCCCGCCGGCCGGGCATGACCGCCTTCGCCTCCGAGCCCGCCGCGCTGCTGCGCCTTCCGGGCATCCACGCCCGCGCCGATCATGCCCGGGCGCTGACCTACCTGCGATCCGGACTCACCGACCACGACGACGGGACGATGTTCGCCGGCATCGATCACGTTCCCGCCGGACATCTCGTGGAGATCCACCTGGACACCGGGCGGCCGGGGCCGCCCCGGCGCAACGCCGTGGTCCCGACCGCGCCACCACCCGAGTCGGGCGTGCATGCGGATCTCGCGAGCGCCGCGGCGGCCCTCCGCGCCCGACTGGAGGCGAGTGTCCGCCTCCACATGCTGAGCGATGTCCCGATCGGCACCGCGCTCTCCGGCGGCATCGACTCCTCGGCGATCATCGCGCTGATGCGCCGCGTGCTCGGCCCGGGGCCCGAGATCCATGCGATCGGCTTCTGCGCGGACGATCCCGCCATCGACGAGACGCGCTGGATCGATCGCGCGGCCGAGGCCGCCGGTGCCCGGGTGATCCACGTGCGCGCCGATGCCTCCGGCCTCGCCGCCGATCTGTCCTCGCTCGTCCGCGCGCAGGGCGAGCCGTTCGGGTCAACAAGCCTCTTTGCTCAGTGGTGTGTCTTCCGCGCGGCGCGGGAACACGGCATCAA
Organism: Phycisphaeraceae bacterium; assembly: GCA_019636755.1. Classification (GTDB taxonomy): domain Bacteria; phylum Planctomycetota; class Phycisphaerae; order Phycisphaerales; family SM1A02; genus JAHBWZ01. The sequence continues at coordinate 41,523 of JAHBWZ010000006.1, forward strand.
GGTGATGCTCGACGGCCAGGGCGCCGACGAACTCTTCGCGGGATACCGGCCGTTTGCGGCAGCGCGGATCGCGTCCCTGCTGCGCCGTGGACGGCTTCCGGCCGCGGCGCGTCTGCTGGGCTCGGCGGCGCACCTTCCCGGCGGCGGGCTCCGCCTGGGCGCCCGCGCCCTGCGCGATGCCTTCCCGGCATGCGGCATCGCCGGCGGGGATCCATCGCTGATCGACCGCGGGCATCGGCGTCAGGGACGGCGCCGGGCGGAGACCCCGTGCCGCGCGAACTCGCCGTGGGCCACGCGCGGGTCGGAGGTCCTGACCGATCAGCTCCGGCTCGCCGTCGAGCGGCTCAGCCTGCCCATGCTGCTGCGCTACGAGGATCGGAATGCGATGGCATGGTCCGTCGAGAGCCGCGTGCCGTTCTGCACGTCGGATCTTGCCCGATTCGCCTTCGCCTGCGACGAGTCCCTCCTGATCGGCAGCGACGGCATCGGCAAGCGCGTGCTGCGCCAGGCGATGCGCGGCCTTGTACCGGATGAGATCCTCGACCGGCGCGAGAAGATCGCGTTCGCCACCCCGGAACGGGCCTGGCTTCCGGCCCTGCTTCCGCAGATCCGCGCCGCACTGATCGACGGGCCCGGTCGCGCCATTCCCCTGCTCGACCACGCCTCAGTCGTGTCCCGGATCGAACGGATCTCGCCCGCGCCGCCGGGCGCCGGCCGGTCAGCCCGGACGTTCGACCGCGCCGGCACCCCGGCGCTCTTCCGCGCCTGGTGTCTCGCGGCCTGGACGGAGACGTTCGATGTCCGGTGGTCATGACGTGCGGACGCGCCGCACGGCGCCGGCGATCCCGGTGACCCGAAACGCGCCCGGGAGGATTCGAACCTCCGACCTTCGGTTTAGGAAACCGATGCTCTATCCTGCTGAGCTACGAGCGCCGCGAACCGGCATGGTATCGCCCGCGCCGCCCGACAGCCGCACGGTGGGATCAGGTGGAGCCCGGACCGGACTCCATGCGGGCCTTGATCAGGCGCTCGCCCTGCTCCGCCGTGATGGACCCCTCGGCGATGTAGGCGGCGATCTCGCGCCGCGACCGCTCACGCGCCGACGTCGCGAGGATCTGCCGGAGGGTGATGAGCGACGACCAGATGACGAACGTGACCGCCAGAATGACCGGGACGAGATTCCTCCCGACCGCCTCCGAGAGGCCGCTCACGGAGGCGAATGCAGGACAGGCGTGTACGGTAATCTCAGCGATGAACATGGTTCCCGTGCCTTTCAGGTCCTCTCATTCTGCGGTGCCGTGACGGATCCGGCAATCGGGCCGGAGACGCACCGGGCGCGCCACGCATCGAGAAGCGGGCCTCATTGGGGGTCCGTCCCGAATGATTGCACCGGACACGGGCCGGGCCGGTCCGCCATGATGATGCTCCGCCTGCACGCCGATGTCCCGGACCGCTGAACCCGTGGCCGAACTGATCGAATTCCCTCTGCTGGTGTACCTGTTCGCGATTCTCGCGGGCTTTACGCTCCTCGGCACCCATCGCGCGATCCTCGCGATATTCACGCGCCCGGTCCCGCACGGGTCCGCGCCACCGTGCAGCGGCCAGGTCGCGACAGGCCCGCCTGCGGGAGGTCCGGCCCCGCCGCGCATCACGATCCAGGTCCCGCTGTTCAACGAGCCGACCGTCGCCGCACGGGTGATCCGCGCGGTCGCGGCCATCGACTATCCACCCGATCGACTGGAGATCCAGGTCCTCGACGACTCGACGGACCGGACGTCCGCAATCGTCTCGCAGACGATCGACGGGATCCGCGCCGAGATGGGGGCCGGGGCACCCGGCCTCGAGCACCTCCGCCGCGATCGCCGCGACGGATTCAAGGCCGGCGCGCTCGCGGCGGGGCTCGCCCGCGCCACCGGCACGTTCATCGCGATCTTCGACGCCGACTTCATACCGCCACCGGAGTTCCTGAGGCGGACACTGCCCTTCCTTGAGGACCCGCGCGTGGCGGTCGTCCAGGCGCGCTGGACGCATCTGAATCGAACGCAGTCGCTGCTGACACGCGTGCAGGCGCTCACGCTCGACGCGCACTTCGTCGCGGAACAGGCCGTCCGTGCAGCCGGTGGTCGCTGGCTGACTTTCAATGGCACCGCCGGTGTCTGGCGGCGCAGCGCCATCGATGACGCCGGCGGCTGGCTCGCGCGGACGCTCACCGAGGATGCCGACCTCTCCTACCGCGCCCAGCTCCGCGGTCACCGGATCCTGTTTCTCCCGGGACTCGAAGCGCCCGCCGAACTCCCGACCGGACTCTCCGCCTGGGTCGGCCAGCAGCGACGCTGGACGACGGGCCTGGTGCAGAACGCGATGCTCCTGGCGAGGCCGATCGTCTCGTCGCCGGCGCCGTGGCGCATCCGCCTGGAGGCGATGCTCCACCTGCTCGCGCCGCTCGCGTACCCGCTGCTCGTCGGGCTGGTGCTCGTCGGTGCGCTGGCGGCCTTGCTCGGGTATACCCCGATCGCCGTCCCCCGGAGTGTCCCGCTCGCCGCATGCTGGATCTCGCTTGCCGGCGGGTGCGTCGCCACGGCCGCCTGGCTGCTGCGCGCCCAGCGCGCGCTCGGCCGGCCCGTCCTCGCGCAGGTGCCGGTCGTCGTCGCCACGATGATGCTCGGCATCGGCCTCGCGTGGCAGCACACCACCGCCGTCATCCGCGCCGTGCGCGGCCGGCCGGGCGACTTTCTGCGCACGCCGAAGGTCGGCACGGACGCCCCGGCGCGCGGCACGGCGAGACGGGGGAACCATGGCGCCGGATCGCCGCGCCTCGGATCGAGGGCACCGCGCGTGGCGCGCGGGTCCGTCGAATGCGTGCTCGGCATGACGGCGGCCGCCGCTGCGTGGGCGGGCTTCAGCGCCGGGCACGCCATCGTGAGCCCGGTCTTCCTGTCGCTCTTCGCGGTCTCGTTTCTGGGCGTCGGTGTCGCGCTGCTGCGGGATTCACGTGCGGCGGGCCCGCCGTATGAGGCGTCCACGCGGACCGTCAGGGTGTCCCCAGCACCGTCGGCGGAGGCTCCGACCCGGGCCATCGTGTGATGACCGGACCGCGCGGCCGGACGCTGCGGAGCAGTCGGATCGGCTCTTCGTTCCGCCAGATGACCCGGCCCGCCGGCCAGGGCCTGAGCGTTCCGTAGAGTTCCCACTGGTCGGAGCCGCCGACCGTCACCAGGTACGCGGTCCAGTCCAGCCGGAACCGGTCTTCGCCGTCCTGCGCAGGCGGGTCCCCGGCCAGGAGGACCACGCCGGCGCCGCCCATGGCGCGCAGCGCGCGGTCCAGGACGTGGGTCAGTCGCATGCGCGCCGCCTCGGCCTCCGCCGCCGTCGATCGGCTGCGATTCTGCACGGCGCCGATGACGATGCGGACGCGATCCGGTGGACACGACATCGACCGGTCGGCCGCTTCCAGGAGCATCCCGGCCACCGCGAGGGCACCGGGATCGGGTCGCGCGGGACGCCGGGGAAGCGGCGTTTCGTCGGGCAGACGAGCGGCGCGATCGCCCCCCGGCTCGGCCGTGATCGTGTCCAGCGCATGAACCGAGGATGGGTCCGGCGGCGGTGACGACGGCACCGGCGGATGTCCACCGGTCGCGGGTCGGGTGTCCGCCGACCGGACATCCGATGCGCCGGGCCCGGCCTCCGACGCGACGGTGCGGGCCTGTGCCACCTCCGGAGGCGCGACCTCGGGATGCGCGGACCTCGGCGCGGGCCGGACCCCCGCCGAGGCGCAGCCCGCCGTGAAAACGGGCCAGCCCGCCATGAGAAGGGCGCAGACCGTGCCATACAGTCGGGCGCGGGTCCGGGAGGTCAGCGCGTGGTTATCCGATCCTGTGATCATGGAGGTGCGGCCGATCCAGAAAGCCCTGATCGCACCGTGACACCGGTGCGAGGAGAACCATTCCATGGCCACGAAGGACCGGATCATCGCAGCAATCCAGCAGTTCAATCCATCCGCGACGCGGCAGTGGCTGGACGGTTTCACACCCGATGAACTTCGTGAATACCTCGACCACCTCGAGTATGCCAGTCGGCCGCGCCCGGACCGGAGTCCGTGGCCCGCACGGTTCACGACCATCGACCGACCGGCGGCGTGATCGCGGCGGCACCGGCCGCGGGTGCGGACCCGGGACCGATCTCAGGATCGTCCCGCGCCACGGGTCTGGTTCATGACCTCGTCGAGTCGACGCTTCAGCATCCGGACATTGACGAGCGAGCGGACGCGCGTCAGCAGTTCCAGCTTGTTGACGGGCTTCATGAGGAAGTCATCTGTCCCGCACTCGATCGCCCGCTCGAAGTCACCGACCTCGTGCAGCGCGGTCACCATGATCACGACGATGTCGCGAAGCGCCGGACTGGACTTGATCCTCTGACAGACCTCGAACCCGCTCATCCGCGGCATCATCACGTCCAGCAGCACGAGATCCGGCGGATCCCGCTCGATGATCGCCATCGCCTCCACCCCGTCCGTGCAGGTGGTGATCCTGCAGGGCAGTTCCTCGAGGTAGGCGTGCATCAACTCCAGATTCTGGAGGTTGTCGTCCACCAGCAGGATGGACGCCTCCGAGAGATCGGGATGCAGGTCGACCGACTCTGCCGTCTCCAGAAGCGACGCCTTCCGCGCCTCGGACATTGCCAGACTCTCCACGTGATGGGCCGCCGGCCCGGGCGGCGGGAGCCGGCATGGTACCCGGTCCCCGGCGCGCCGTCGAACGAACGGAGCGGTTGCCGTCGATCTCGTGGGTCCGACCAAGGACATCCACAATGGATCGTGTTCCGGCGGTACCCGCGCTACAAGGCTTGGAAGGCCGGGGGCTTTCTGGTACACTGGCCCGTCCGATAGGCCGGTCCACCGGCCGGACATCGTTCCCCGGCGGGCCTCGGTCACGACGACCGGCGTATTCCGATCACGCTGTCGACCGCCCCCGGGGCTCCCCAGGTTGCACGCCCGGCTTCGGCGAACCAGGCCGCGGGGTGCGCCGGGCGATGTCCCGGGATCTCCCGGACTGTTCACTGGAGCCACCATGATCGTCACTCGACACCCCTGGCAGGATCGATTCAGCGAGCCGGGCGTCGCGGCCCTTCGTGCCGGACTGGGGCAGGACGCACAGAGCGTGTTCGACCGCCTCCGCACAGAGCTGCTCGCGGTCAAGGGCATGACGGAACGGGTGGCGTGGTACGGCCTGTGCTGGTGCTGGTGCCTGGAGTATCGACAGCGCGGGGAAGCGGACCCCGTCGGGATCATCATCCCGAGCCCGACCGACCTCCAGTTCGCGATGCCGCTGGAGCAGGCGTTTGTCTCGAGCCTCCCCTACCGCAGGCTCAAGCGGGGCATCCGGGAGGGGCTCGATCTCGGCCGGGCGCCGTTCGACACGCGCTGGGCTGTCTGGTCAGTCGGCCAGGCGCCGTCGATCGACGACCTCTCCGATCTTCTGGCCCGGCGCCTGTCGCACCGCCCCGAGCCCGCCGCGTCCACGCCCGCCCGATCGCCGCGCGCGGCCAGGGCCTCCTGACCCGCCAGCGCCCCCGCGCGGGGTGACGCGACGGCGGCGATGTCTGCCGGCACTGGGCACCTCAGGGCGCCCGCGGATTCGCGTGCCATCCGCCGTCCCGCCACCACGGCCGATCGACATCCACGTCGAGCATCTCCGCCAGTCGAGAGACATCGATATCGGGCAACGGCTCGCGCGACGCGGCACGAAGCAGGATCGCGGGTGCGGTTTCCCCGCCCCACTGCATCACCCACACCTCGGCGACCAGCATCCGCAGGAGCGCCTCGTCCGGAAGCGCGCGCGGCAGGGTGCTTCGTGCGCCGGAGAGATCCTCGCGCATCCGGCGGCCGCCGCCGGGAAGCAGCGGATCCATCGCCTCCAGGAGCATCGCGAGATCCGGATCCTGCAGCATGCGGGCCGCGCGCGCGTTGTCACCCGTCCGCCATGCCGAGAGGCCGTCGAACAGTCGCGCGAGCAGGTCGTCCGAGACGGGGGAACGCCGCGCGTCCTCGTCGCTCACCATGACGGGCAGCGCGCCGTGCGCGAGTCCGAGGGCGAGCAGCCGGTCGCGCCGCGCCGGCACCACCTCCAGGTCCGCAAGCGCCAGGCACGCGCTCCCGGCGAGGCGCCATGGATCGAGGCGGCCGGCCAGCGCATAGAGCGTGCGCGCCAGTTCAACGGCCCCCTCGTCCCGTTCGACGTCCACGACCTCCTCGGCGAGTTCGAAGTACCGGATCGGATCCGCCGGGGAGAGGGACGCGAGCCGCGGCGCCCATCGTGCCACGACCGCGCCCGCCGGCACCGGCAAGTCCGATGGCGCGTTGCCCTGGATCGTCGTGGACTCCGCGGTCCCCGCCCATCCGTGCAGGGCGCACACGACCAGCAGTCCCGTCAGCGCGCCGGCTGAGCGCCGCGCAGCGCTCGAGAGAGGCGGGCAGCGATCATTCATGGTGTGTGCTCCTGCGCTTCGAAGAGGACGGCAAGAATGTCCAGGAGCGACTCTTCGATCGTGCGCGACTGCACGAGGATCTCGTCCGCGGCCGCGTGGCGCCGCCGCAACGCAGCCAGCCGATCCCGGAATGCCGGCCGATCTTCCGGCGGGAGCGATGCGACCGCGATGCGGCCCAGGACGTCGAACCCCGTGACCTGTTCCGCCACCATGTGCTGGAGCGGCGTGGTCGCGGCCCGCAGCCGGGCACGCCGGCCCCAGGCGACGAGCGACGCATCGGCCGGATCGAGCGCCGTCTCGGCGCGTCTGACCCATGCGTCGGCCATGGCCCCCGCCGCGACGACCGGATCCGAGGATCGCAGCAGCCGATCGCGCTCGCCCGCCAGCGCTGCGTCCGTGCGGATCTGCATCGCCCTGCGGATGAACGTGGTCGCGAGTTCAAGGCCCATCTCGTCCAGCCGGTCCATGCCGGCGTCGAGGCGCCGGAGCACACGCTGCACGAGTTCGCCGCGCGCGGCGACCATCCAGCTTCGGCCACGCCCGACCGGGACCGGGCGGGATGTCAGCACCGAGATGAGATCGGCAAGGTCGTCATCGCGCCCGCGCACCTGCGGCAGCGCATCGACGATCGCGATGAGCACGTTCGTCCCGTCGGCAAGGTCGGCCTGAACGAGCGATCGAGCGGCCGCGCGGAGCGGTGTGGCGCCCGCGACGACCAGGCCGGCCAGCGTCCGCGCATCTCCCGGCGCCAGGTCCGTCCATCGCCCCTGTCGGATCGCCTCCAGGACGTCGATGCGCTCCTCGGTCGTGCGGGCCTGGCGGAGTCGCGCCTCGAGCTGATTGTCCGTCGACGGCACGCGGACAGGTCGTCCGGACATCGCACGTGGATCGGCGGGCGGCGCGATCAGCAGGGTCGCCGCCTGCTCCAGCGCGGCGTCGGCCGTGGCGAGTTCATCGTTGAGGATCGCCCAGCCTGCCTCTGCGAGCAGCGAGGCAAGCACCAGGGACTCCATCCGCGCGACGTCAGCGGTGTCGGACGGCCTCGCCTCCAGCGCGGCCCGCAGGCCGTGCCATGTCGCCAGCGCATCCTCGTCGAAACGGCGCATGCGGACCGGCGCCGCCGGCTCCGGGATCCCGGGCCAGGTCGCCGCGACACGCGCATGCACGCGATTCCGCTGCGCCAGCGTGGCATCGGGGGCCACGACGAACGTGAGGTCGAACCACGGCAGGAAGTCCGCCTGCGCCAGCAGACTCGTGAGCACCCAGAGCTGCTGGGATCCGATGCGCTCCTCTCCACCCTCGAGCCAGCGGAGGATCTGCGCGCGGACCGGTCGGCTTGCGCGGTAGTCCAGGGTCGAGAGGAGCCTGCCGAGGACGCGGGCGGGAGGACCGTCGCGCGAGGCGTCGAGCGGAGAGACCAGGATTCGCTCGATCGCGCGGAGCCCCGCGATCTGCCTCCGCGCGTCATCCGGGAGCCGCCGCTGCACGGCGAGCCAGGTCTCCCACGCGTCCGCGTACCGCTCGTCGGTGGCGATCCGCGGCACCATCCACTGCACCGCGGCATCGCTCCACGCCGCCGCCGCCGGCAGGAAGCCCGGCTGCGGCATCGTGCCGCCCGGAGGCAGCGAGACCGCCAGCTGACCGCGCGCCAGGTCGCGGATCAGCGGCGTGAGCGTCGACGACATCGACAGGTCACCCAGCACACCGGCAAGCCAGGCACCGCGCGCCACGTCTCCCGGATCGAGCAGGAGGCCGGACGGCGGCGCCACCGGGAGGAACAGCCGGCGCGCGATCTCCGGTCGACCGGCGGCCTCCGCGAAACAGCGGTGCACCGCGCGCATGATGTCCCGTGCATCACTCTCGCCCTGGTGCAGCCAGTCGCGCGCGGCGAGTTCGATGGTGCGGGTCCATCGCTCGAAGACCGCGGTCTCGCCCTCGTCCGCCATCGCGAGCGCCTCGGCGATGCCGCCGAACTCGGCGAGGATCGCGCGGGCGCCTTCGTCCACACGGTCGCGATGCGGCGGAAGCGTCGTGCCGCGGAAGGTCGGATACGGGCGGAAGCGCGCGATCGCAGGCCCCGCGGATCCGTCCCGATCGGCGTCGATCATCGGGCTCGCCGCCGTCCCGTCGCGCGCGACACGACCGGCCGCGGCGTCGCCGTGGACCATCGCGCCCCCGTCCACGGAATCTCCGGGCCTCTCGGCCACCATCGCGCGGATCAGGACGACCGCGAGCATCGCCACCAGGAGCACGATCAGGATCGCGAGTTTCGCCAGCGACCAGGGGTCGCCCTGCACGATCTCCGGTGCCATGCGCCGCGTGGCCTCACCCAGCCGCTCGGTCAGCCCGGGCGGTGCGATCCCCTCGGGCATACCGGCGATCTCGCCGAGTTCGACCCGGGGTCCGCCGGTGCGCGCATTGTCGTTCAGCCCGCGCAGCACGCGCACCAGGCCATCCGGTCCCACGCCGTACGAGGCCGCGAGCGCCACCAGCCGGCCACGGCTCCGCCGATTCCAGCCGCCGCGACCGACCAGCACCGCGAGGACGTGGCGATCGAACGCGGTCAGTCGATGCTGCCGGGGCGTCAGCACCCGTCGCCTCGACGCGGCGCTCCCGTCCGGCGCGGACGCGCGCCCGGCCGCGCCGGCCCGGACGAACGGGGCGCCGCCGCCGCCGGGCGCAAGGCGCGCGATCATCGCGTCCGCGCTCCGGCGGAGCATCGCCCGCGCCGCCTCCGCCTCGGCGCTCCCGCGCGCCGGGTGCCTGTAGATGCGCTCCAGTCGCGCCGCCAGCGCCTGCTCGATCTCCGCCCGGCCCGGCCGCCGGCCGGTCAGGCCGAGCAGGCGCTCCGGCGGCTCGGTGGATGCGACGCCGATGAAGCGCAGGCAGGGATCACGCATCCGGCGCCTCCTTCGCATCCGCGGGCGGCGCCCCATCGACGGGCGGCAGTGTCGCGGCCAGGTGCAGCAGCCGCGCACGCCAGGGTTCCGGACCGTACTCGGGATGGAACGCCACATGCTGCGCCATCGAGCGCGCGGCGCGCCCCGGATCGATCCGCGCCAGCACCTCCAGGTGATGCGTCCGCGCCTCGAACCAGTCGTCGCTCCCATCCGGCAGCGCGGTCAGGAGCGTGTGCCACAGCGCGAGCGCACGCGCCGGATCTCCGCCCCGCTCCTCCACCAGCGCCATGCCGCGCAGGAGCGGGCGGCTGCGCGGATGGAGCTGCAGCAGTTCCTCGAACAGCGCTTTCGCCCGGGCGCGGGATCCGTCGTCATCCCGGTGCAGGAAGAGTTCCAGCCACGCCTCGGCCGCGCGCGTCCGGATGGCCAGGTTGTCCGGACGTTCCAGCGTCGGATCCTCACGCCCGATGATCGCGGCCAGTCGATCCCCGCTTCGCGCCACCACGACCGCGTACATGCGATCGTCGTCGTCGCGCTGCTCCCGCCATGCCCGCTCGGCCTCCATGAAGAGCAGACGGTCCGAGGCGGCGGCCCAGCGCGACTCCGGATCGTCAACCGCCATCCGGTCCGCCATCGCGAGCGCCTCGTTGAAGGCGCCCGACCACAGTCGCTCGCGGATCCGCCGGTACACAAGCTCGTCCGCCCACGCGCGGCGCGCGCCGGTCCCGTCCGCAACGTGTGCTTCCATCGCGGCGAGCACGGCGCGCGCCTCGGGCAGCCGGCGCACGTCGCTCGACAGCGTCACCTCCAGCAGCCGCAGTCCCAGGGCCGCCAGCGCCTCGACCCGCGGCCCGTCCTCCGGGTGCGTCCGGGCCGCGTCGCGGAGGAAGAGCGGCTGCGCCACCTGGAGGAACCGGTCCGCCAGCCGGGCGCGTTCCGCGGCATCCTCCTCGCGCCGCATGAGCGTGAAGAGAATGTCCGCCGCCGTCCGCTGCGACGCCGCCGACGCCGGGTGGTTCTCATCCACCGCCAGGAGTTCGCGGGCCAGCGACTCCGACGGCACCGGGGCATGCACGGCGCGCCGCATCATCGCGGTGACCGCGCGGGAATCGTCCGGATACCGCGCGACGAACCGCTCGGCGAGATGATCGAATGCCGACCGCGCATCCTCCGAACCCGACGCCAGCAGGACCTGCTCCGCGCTGACGACCGCCATCCAGAGCGACTCCCTGCCGCGCTCCCCCTGGTCCAGGCTTGCGACCTCCAGGAACTGCTCGACCGCCGCGTCGTACCTGCCGAGCGCGTAGTGGACCCACCCGAGCAGGCGCCGCCCGTCCAGGGCCGCGTCGGGGAACCGCACTGCGTCGGCATGCGCCAGCGCCTCGGTCAGCCGCGCCCGTGCCTCCTCGCGCGCGGCCCGGGCCTCGGCGTCCGATCCGGACTCGGCGGCCTCGTCGCCGCGCCGCGCGGCCAGGGAGCCGAGCACGTACGGTCCGGCGAATCCGCCGATGGCGAGTCGCCCGGTCCCGTACCGCCGCGCCAGTCCGTGCAGGATCGCGAACTCGCCGTCGTGCGCAAGCGACGCGAGCGCCGTCCCGAGGAGGCGCGTCGCCGCGGCGGAGGCCTCGGCGCGCAGGCCGCGCGAGGCGGCCAGCCGCAGGATCATCGGGGCCACGACGCGGTCGGAGGCCTGCTCCCGCCGGATCTCGCGCTCCGCCTCGTCGAACTCCCGGCACTCGAGTAGCACGACGATGCGCCACGCGGCCGCCTGGCCGCGCAGCGGCGCCCACGCCTCCTCGACCACGAGAAGCTCCACCCACGCGAGCGCGGTCGCCGCCGATGCCGTCAGCGTCTTCGTCAGCGCCATCCCGAGGATCGTCCGCGCGAAGGACTCCTCCCCGCGCAGGACGCGCGAGACCTGTTCGGGGACCGGCTGTCGTTCGTCCACGTCAAGCAGGCGCGCGAATCGCCGCTCGGCGGACTGCGCGTCCTGCGCCCGGCCCTCCAGGCGGGCGAGGTGATACTGCGTCCAGGCCGCGAGGAACATCGCCTGGCGGAGCCGTCCCTGCAGCCGTCCGGCCTCTGCCTCCAGCGTGATCGCGTCACTGATCCCGGAGCGTGCCAGGCGGTTGAGCTGGGACTCGACGCGCGCCGCGAGCGCCGGCTCGATCGCGGTGAGCTCCCGCTCCAGGTCGCGCAGGCTCCGGATCGCATCCGCGCGCTCCTCGGCGGTACAGAGATCCATGCGCTCACGTTCGGCGATCTCCTCCGCCACCCGGAAACGGATGCGCAGCAGCGGAATCCGGAGTTCCGGACCGCTGCGCTGCAGCGGTCCGGCCAGCAGCGCCTCCAGCCGCGCCGCATAGCGTGCCTGCAGGGCCGGATCGTCCGACCGGTCCAGCAGGTCGGCGTACAGGTCACCGATCCGCGCCGCGATGCGATCGACGCGTTCGGGCGGCGCATCGACGAGCCGATCCTCGAGATGCAGCGCGAGAAGCGCATCGAGGCCGAGCCGCTCCAGGTATGCCTCCACTTCGTCCGCGCGGACCGGGCCGGACAGCCCGATCAGCGCGAACAGCAGCGACACCGCTCGAACCGCTCTCCCCGGGCGGACATCGCCGCGCGAGGTCGCATGGAACGCAGGCCGGTCTCGGAGCATCACGAGGCGCATGTCATCGTCCCGTCAGCCAGGTCACCCGTTCGAACCCGGCATCGTGTGCCACCTGGAGCGCGGTCGTCGCGAAGCCGACGGCCACCCCGTCTCCGACCGCGATCACCATGCCCACGCTGCGCGGAAGCGGATCGATCGCCGCCTGCAGTTCCGCCCTGGTCCGCACCACGCGCCCGGCGATCCGGTAGCCCGGCGCGCCCTCGAACACGTCCACGTCGATCCGCTGCGGCAGCAGGTCGGCGAAGGCGCTCGAACCGTCGTCCCGCTTCGTCTGGATGTCGGGCTCCAGCCGGTCTTCGGGGGGATTGAGCACCATCGTCACCAGGAAGTAGATGAGCAGGAGAAACGTCACGTCGATCATCGTGGCCAGGTTGAGCGTCACCCGCTCGTCCCGCCTGGCCCGTTCCTTTCCTCGTGCAAACCGCATGGTGGGTCGTTCCTGCCTGCCCGGCGCCGGAGCGCCGGAACGGCGCCGGGGTCATCTCCCCGGCATCCGGGAGCCGGTCGTCGCGACCTGCGCGCCGCCGAGTCCGAGGTCGTGGAGGACATCGATGACGCGATTGACCTGCTGCGCCCGCGCGCTGCGATCCGCCCGGAGCGTGACCGCCACGGCGGTCGGAGAACCGCCGCGCCGTGCGACCTCATCGGTGAGAATCCGGCGCAGGTCCGTGAGCGTCACCCTGTTTCCGCCGACGACGAGCGTCCCGTCGGCGTGGACGTTGACGATGACACCAGCCTCCGCCGCGGCGCGCTGCGTCCCGCGCTCTTCGGGCAGCGTGAGCGGATCGCGGACCTCGCTGGCGAAGCGCGCGGTGGTCATGAAGAAGATGATGAGCAGGAAGACGACGTCCACCATCGGCGTCATCTCCACGATCGCGAGTCGAGCACGACTGGTCCGTCCGAATCTCACGCGGGCATCCCCGCCATCGGCGCGCTGCCCGCCCGGAGCGCCGTGTCCGCCGGCGCGCCGGCCGCCTCCAGCGAGAGCACCAGGCGCTCGATCTCCGCGGCCGACTCGGACGCGTGGGCATCGATCCGGTTCCGGAAGAACGTGAACAGCGCCACGCATGGAATTGCCAGGATCAGCCCGAGGAGCGTGGTGACCAGGGCAAGCGAGATGTTCGCCGCGAGTTCCTCGCTGTTGCCGGCAGCGCTGCGCGAGAGCGATTCGAACGCGCCCACCATGCCGAGCACCGTTCCGAGCAGGCCGAGGAGCGGCGAGATCGCCCCGATCACGCCCAGCGCGTCGGTGGACCTGTAGAGTCGCGCCGTCTGCTCCTCGCCCGCCTCCTCCAGCGTGTCCTTCAGTTCGAAGGCCCCGAACGCCGACCGCTGGAACCGCAGCAGTCCGGCGCTCATGATCCGGGTGAGATAGGAGTCATTCGCCGGGTCCAGGCAGTAGGCGAGCGCCCCGTTGACGTCGTGGACCTGGAGATGCCGCTCGAGCGCCGCGACCTGGTGCGGCGGCAGGAGCGACCGGCGCCGGATCTGCCAGAAGTGCATGACGACGAGCGCGAGTGCGGCCACGCTGAGCGCGATGATGATGTACGCGATCACACCGCCGCTCCGGACGGTGTCGAGCCAGGTCGACGGTGCCCGCTCGCCGTCGGCGGCCTGGGCGAGAAACAGGACGAGGTCTGTCACGGAGTCGCTCCATCACGCGCGGTCGTTCCGGGCGTGGATACAGGGAGAGGAAGCGTCAGGTCCGAGCGCACGGGATGTCCCGGGAACCTGCGCTGAAGTTCGGTCGAGAGCACGTCCGCCGCCGGTGCGGCGCCGAGCGCACTCAGCGCGTCCCGCGCCCACGCGACGCAGATGCCGGCGAGGACCGGCTGATCCGCCGCGTGGCGGGCCGGAACGCGGAGCAGCGCCAGGATGCCGCGCTCACGCGTCTGCGGATCCGCGTCCAGCAGGCGCGCCCGGCCGACCGCGGCATCGGCCCACGCCCGCGCCCAGGCGGGCTGCGCCGGATCCGCCGAGATCGTCTCCAGGGCCGCGACCGCGCCGGCCACCGCGGCGGGCCGGGAACCGTCCGGGTCGGGGGGGGCCATCGAGTCGACGATCCGCGCGAACAGCGCGGGAATCCGTTCGGCGCGTCCGCGCGGGGGCGGTCCCGCCAGCGTGACGGGGCCGCCGTCCCCGAGCTGGCGGCGGACGGCGGCCAGGTAGAGCCGCGCCCGCTCGGCGGCTTCCGGGTCGCCCTGCGGGTCGTATGCCGCCAGGTCGCGCGCCAGTCGCATCGCCGCGGCGCGCGACGTGAAGAACGGTGCCGCCTGCGGTGCCAGCCCCGTGCGCTCGTCGATCACCACCGGCAGCGCGCGGTAGGCCTCCACCGCGAATCCCGCGCCGCGCAGCCTGGACGACTCCAGCGCCGGTACCACCGCGCCGGCGAGGTCACCGCGCGCCAGCCGGCAGCGGAGCAGGCCCTCCTGCACCACCAGCGCCGACTCGCCCGTCGTTGAGCGCAGCACGCGCTCCCATCGCTCGAAGAGCGGCTCCGCGAGCACGTGGTCGCCCCGCTCCAGGCGCGTGCGCGCCCGCCAGAGGTCCTCCGCCATCGCGCGGCGCGCGATCCACTCGGGATCCCGCTCGCGCGGCCCGCGGATGGCGCGCACACGATCCCAGGGAACGACGATCGCAGGCTCCACCGGCGCCCCGATGGGCCCGTCCGGCACCAGCCGGACGCCGGCGTCATCGATGCGCTCGATCGCGCCGACGAGCGGCGGCGCGCCCCCTCGGCGCTCGACCGTCGACACGCTCATCGGCGCCGAGGGCGCGGCAGGACTCGCGTGTCCGCCCGGGAGACCCCACGGTCCGCCCGATCCCAGCACGAAGAGCGCGGCGAGCGCGGTCATCGACCGCCCGCCCTGCCGCCCGCGGGCCACCGCCCCATCATCGACCGGACGGCGCGACATACCGGTAGACTCCTCCTGATTCGTCCGCGATCTCGCGGAGCTGATGCTGACTGCTCGGATCGCCGAACGCGATCGTGTTGACGATGACGCGTCGGCCGGCGGCGTTGAGCTGGGCGACGTATCGCGCCGTGTCCGGCGGAATCTCGCCGTCCGTCATGAAGAAGATGACGTCCGGCCGGGTCGAGAGTTCGAACACCTGTCGGAACGCGTCGCCGGGCTGCGTGCCGCCCTCGGGCGTCACCTCGCGCAGCCACCGGACGAAGCGATCGACGACGGCCCGGCGCGCCGAGAGCCAGCCGCGCTGCATCGGCGGCATCTCGGTGCCCGTTGAGAAGAACACGACGAAGAAGGACGCATGGTCCGGCAGTCGCTGCACGGAGCGGCCGAGTTCCTCCAGGGCCTGCTGCATGCGGCTGGTCGGCGACCCGAGCCCCATCGAGCCCGAGCGATCGACGATGTACGCGAAGCGGCTGCCGCGCGCGGTGATCCCGAAGAACGACGCGGACCCCGAGCCACCGGAGAGCCCCCCGCCGCCGGCGGCGGCACCGGCGGATCCGAGCGTCCCGATGATGCCCGCGCCGACGTCGAGCGTCGGCGCCTCGAACATCGGCAGCAGTTCCGTCTCCGGCGAGAGCGGCGCATCCGCGGCCTCGCTCAGCGGGTCGGACGTGAGGTCGCTGAGGTCGACCGGATCGAGTTCGGTGAGTTCGTCATCCGGCAGCAGCGTGAACTCGAAGGCGATCGGCGCTCCGGCACGCTCCTCGCCCGCCGCCCGGTAGGTCACCGCGAGCCAGATGAGCACGCAGATGTGGATCACCGCGCTGACCGCAACCCCGAATGCGAGGATCCGCCCCAGCCGCGCCCGGAAGACCCGACCCCGCAGGTCGGCGGCGATGCGGACCAGGTCCGCCTCCCGGCCGGTGGTCGGTCGCATATCCGGCGGCGCCGCGATCGGACGACCGGGGCGGTCGACCGAGGCGTTGCCGGGAATGTCCGTGGTCCGATCGATCCGTCGCACTCCTGTGGCCGCCGGCCGCGCGCCGCGGCGGATGCATCATCCGCGCGCGTGCCTCTCGAACGACAGGCCCGGGGGATTATCGGCACCGCTTCGGTGCCCGCCTTGACCGGCCGACCGACAATGGTTCCAATCCGACCCGGCCGGCCGTCCTCCCGCCTCGGCTCCGGCGCCGATGCACGGGGCGCGGGCGTGCCTCACGCAAGGTCCGCGCGGCGGACCAGGCGGACGGAATCGACCCGGACGCCCGCCCGCGGACACCGGATACCGCGGACCGCCCTTCGGCATCACGGCGGGTCTCCCGCGGTGCGGCCGATCGGCGGCGCCCGGCGCCCCCGCCGCCGCTCGCCGTGCCCGCTCGTACATCCGCGCAGTCATCGCCATGACAGATACGCCAAAGCCACGATATCGTCGCGTCATTCTGAAAATCAGCGGCGAGAGCTTCTGCCGGACGGGCCAGTTCGGCATTGATCCGGAGGAACTCGATTCGATCGCCGGCGAGATCGCCGACGCCGCGTCGCTGGGGACGGAGATCGCCGTCGTGGTGGGCGGCGGCAACATCATTCGCGGCGGGTCGCTCGCGGCGACCGGGCGGATCGACCAGTCGACCGCCGACTACATGGGCATGCTCGGCACGGTGATCAATGGCCTGGCGCTCAAGGAGGCGCTCGAGCGGCTCGGCCGGCCGACGCGGCTCATGGCCGCCATCGCCATCCCCGCGGTTTCCGAGCCGTTCATCCGCGGCCGGGCGCTGCGGCACTTCGAGAAGGGACGGATCCTGGTCCTCGCCGCCGGTACCGGGAACCCGTTCTTCACCACGGACACCTGCGCCGCGCTCCGCGGGACCGAACTCGGTGCGGACATCCTGCTCAAGGCGACGAAGGTGGACGGCGTCTACACCGCCGATCCCGCGGTGGACCGGACCGCCACGCGCTTCGACCGCCTCTCGTTCACCGAGGCGATCGAGCGGAAGCTCCGGGTCATGGACCTGACCGCCCTGACGATGTGCATGGAGCGGAAGCTGCCGGTCATCATCTTCGACTTCAAGCGCCGCGGGAACATCCGACGTGTCCTTGCCGGCGAGCCGATCGGCACGCTCATCGAGGCATGAGTCCCGCCCCCGCGGGCGGGGCGCCGGTCCGGAGGCAGCCTGTATGATCTGCCCGGAACTCCGTGCTGCCCGACGGCACGGTTCGGAGGCTCATGCATGACGCTTGACGGAATCGCGCGAGAGTGCCGGAGCCGGATGCAGAAGTCCGTGGAGTACCTGGAGAAGGAACTCCGCGGCATCCGCACCGGCCGCGCATCGACCGCGCTCATCGAGTACATCAAGGTGGACTACTACGGCAGCCCGACCGACCTGCGGGAACTGGCGGCGGTCAGCGTTCCGGAGTCGACCAAGCTCCTGGTGAAGCCGTTCGACCCCTCGGCCAAGGGCGAGATCGCCCGCGCCATCGAGTCGGCGAATCTCGGCCTGAATCCGCAGATCGACTCCGACTCGATCCGGATCAATGTCCCACCGCCGTCCGCCCAGCGCCGCGCGCAGCTCGTGGCGCAGGTCCGCAAGCTGGCCGAGGAGACGCGCGTGGCGATCCGCAACGAGCGCCGCGATGCCCTGAAGCAGATCGATACGATGGTGAAGAACAAGGACAACCACCTCTCGGAGGATGCCGGCAAGCATGCCAAGGATGAGGTGGAGTCCCACACGAAGCACTTCACGAAGCAGGTGGACGACCTGAGCGCGCGCAAGAGCGCCGAAGTCGAGGACATCGGATGATTCCCCGGCACGGACACGGGACACGCGCGATGACCGGATGCGCCGCGGACCCTCGCCCGAGGGGCCGGACCGGCGTCCGCGGCGGCCGGGGCCTGCGTTGCGCGGCCGCGGCGCTTGCCGCGCTGCTCGCGCCCGCGGCGTCGGCGTCGATCGCTGCATCCGATCCGCCCGCGCCGCCCGCGGGCCCGATCCCGATCGGCAGCGCCGGGACCCTGGTCACGCGCAGCGGGACGGTCGTGCTGCTCGTGGACATGCTGCCGGATCCGACCGGCGCCGGCGCGGTCCGCATCGAGGGAGACAACCTGGTGATCGACTTCCAGGGGGCGCTGCTCTCCGGCCGCCACGCCGACGCCCTGCCGGACAGCGCGGTCGGCACCGGTGTCTCGGTCCACGGACGGAACATCACGATCCGGAATCTCGTGGTGCGCGGCTACCACGTCGGGATCTCCGCCTCGGACGTCGAGGGCCTGGTCCTGGAGGACGTGACCATCACCGACGGCTGGCGCCCTCGGCTGCGGTCGACGCCGGAGGCGGAGGACCTCTCCGACTGGATCCGGCCGCATGAGAACGACCAGGGCGAGTGGCGCCGGAACTCCGGCGCCGGCATCGCCGTCTCGAACAGCCGCGACGTCACGCTCCGCCGCATCACCGTGCGCGGGACCCAGAACGGGATCCTGCTGGAGAATGTCCGATCGGCGCGGGTCTACGACAACGACTGCTCGTTCCTTTCCGGCTGGGGACTCGCGCTCTGGCGCACGACGGATTCGATCATCTCCCGCAACGCGTTCGACTTCTGCATCCGCGGCTACAGCCACGGCGTCTACAACCGCGGCCAGGACTCCGCGGGCATCCTGCTCTTCGAACAGTGCTCGCGGAACGTCTTCGCGGAGAACTCCGCGACCCACTGCGGCGACGGCATCTTCGCCTTCTCCGGGCGCGAGGCGCTGGGCGAAGTGGACGTCCGGAAGACCGCCGACGGCGAGGTCGATCTCGCGTGGTACCGGCGGCGCGGCAACACGGACAACGTCTTCGTCGACAACGACCTCTCCTTCGCCGCGGCACACGGACTGGAGTGCACGTTCGGTTTCGGCAGCGTGATTGCCGGCAACCGATTCGAGGGCAATGCCATCTGCGGAATCTGGGGCGGGTACTCGCAGGACACGCTCATCCGGGACAACGACTTCATCCGCAACGGCGACCGCGGATACGGCCTCGAGCGAGGCGGCGTCAACATCGAGCACGGCATCCGCAACCGGATCACCGCGAACCGCTTCGCGGACAATCTCTGCGGGGTCCATCTCTGGTGGGATGATGACGGGGCGCTGCTCCGCACGCCCTGGGCCCGTGCCAATCACGTCGACTGCTGCACCGCGACGATCGACGACAACCACTTCAACGGGGATCGCACCGCCCTGCACCTGCGGGACACGCGCGGGACGACGCTCCTTTCCGGCAACCGCTTCGACCGCGTGCCGGAGGACATCCGCGCGGAGGGCACCAGTCCGCGCGATACACAGGCACCGGCCGCAGCCGAGTGGCCCCCGGAGGCGCCGTCGGTGACCGTGCTCGGAGAGCGGACCCCGGTCGGGGCGCGGCGCGGGGCGCCGGGCATCCCCGCGGGTCGCGCCGCCATCGTCATGACAGAGTGGGGTCCGCACGACTGGTCCGGGCCGGTCCTCGTCCGGGCGCAGGGCCGCGTCAATCACGACTTCTGGCGCGTGGTCGGACTGGACCCCGGCGTGACCCCGATGTCGGTCGTCGAGGCCGACGGCGATGTGCGGCTCGGACGCGGGCCTGAGCCGGACCTGCTCACGGTCTTCACCGAGCAGCGCGGCGTACTGGTGCCGTACACGCTCCGCGTGGTCGGGAACGCTCCGGGCGCCGCACCCGCCGCGCGCGGTGTCCTCTTCCGCACGCGCTGGTCCGGGCTCGTCTTCCCGTGGCGGCGCGACCCGCGGACCGATGAGGCCGGCTGGCGCGACGACGCCGCAACGCTGGGCCTGGACATCACGCCCTTCCGCGTGGACTTTCCGTTCGGCAGCGGCGGCCCGCTCGACCTTCCGACGATGATCGGCGGGAACCTGCGGGGTGCGGAGATCGGCGCCGACCGCTTCGGGCTGATCCTCAACAACACCGTCACCGTTCCCCCGGGACGATGGCGCCTCCGCACCCTCTCGGACGACGGCATCCGCGTCCGCCTCGGTGACCGGATCGTCATCGAAGACTGGACGCACCACGCGCCGCGCATCCACACGTACGACTTCGACGTCGCCGAGGAGATCGAGAAGGACATCCGCGTGGAGTGGTTCGAGATCGACGGCTACGCGATCCTGCGGCTGGAATTCGAGTACCTGGGCGCGCCATAGGCGGCGCGATCGACCCGCGGCGGGCGCCTTCGCCTCACCCGGGGCGCTCACGCGCGCACGGGAGCCGCTGACCCGCCGGCGCGGTGGCCGGGGTCGGATGCGCGGTGTCGACGCCCCCGTTCACAGGGTGGAATCCCGATAGACGCCCGCGCGGGACTTCGTACCGTGGCGCCAGGCCCTGGGCAGTCGGCCGGACTCGCCCTGGGGGAAGGAGTCCACGCATGCGTCCCCGGACCGAAGCCATCACCCGTTCCCGGCATACCGTCCTGCCCGTGGCGGCACTTCTCGGCGTGCTGCTCACCGCGGTCGGCGTGGCGCGCGCAGAGACCGTGGACGTCTACGCGTACAACAATGCGTTCAGTCTGAACCCGCCCGGACAGCCCATCGCGCATCCGGTCATCACCGTCGGGGACACGGTGCGCTGGGTGTGGCTCCAGGGGAATCACACCACCACCTCGGTCGCCGGCAGCCCGGAGACGTGGAACGCACTGCTCAACTCGTCAAGCCAGACGCATGCGCACACGTTCACGCAGGTCGGACTCTGGTGGTACTACTGCATCCCGCATGGTTCCGACAATGGTGACGGCACCGCCAGCGGCATGTCCGGAACCGTCACCGTGCTTCCGGCCGGACCCGGTGCCTGCTGCCTGCCGGGCGGTGCGTGCCTGGTGCTGGCCCCGGCAGCGTGCCTGGGCGACGGCGGGTCGTACGAGGGCGACGGCACGAGCTGCATGCCCGATCCGTGCACCGTCGAGCCGATCGTCACGGTCCTCGTCGCGGATCGCGACAACATCCTGTACGAGACGGTGGACGGCTCGATCAGCAACGCGCAGGGATCGTCGCTCTACGTGGGCAACCAGAACAGCGGCGCCCGCCGCCGCAGCGTGCTGCGATTCGACCTTGGCGCGATCCCGCAGGGGGCCGTGGTGCAGTCCGCGTCCCTGCGCCTGCGCTGCAACCAGTCCTCGGGCGCGCCGTTCCCGGTCACCCTGCATCGCCTGCTCGCCGACTGGGGCGAGGGCACCTCGCAGGCCGGGGGCAACGAGGGCTCCGGCGCTCCCGCGACCGCCGGCGACGCGACGTGGCTGCATCGATTCCACCCGGACCTCTTCTGGGCGACGGCCGGCGGCGACTTCGTCTCCACCACGAGCGCCTCGGTCACGATCGCGTCCGGCAACACGCTCTACACGTGGACCGGCGGTGGGATGCATGCTGACGTCCAGCACTGGATCGACATGCCCGCGATGAACCACGGCTGGATCATGCGCGGCGACGAGGCGTCCAGTTCCAACTCGAAGCGGCTGGACAGCCGGCACGTGGCCACCGAGGCCAACCGTCCCACGCTCACCGTGACCTGGCTGCCGCCGGCGCCGGGCGGCGCCTGCTGCTTCAGCGACGGCACCTGCGAGGCGATGTCCGAAGCGTCGTGCATCGACATGGCAGGAGTCTTCCAGGGAACCGGGACGCTGTGCGACCGCGTCGCGTGCCCGATCGTGCTGGCGAAGTATGTCGACGCGCTGCCGCGACCCGCGGTGGCCGTGCCTGCCGTCGGGGTACCCGGCGGTCCGGCGCACTACGAGATCGCGATGACCGAGCAATTCCAGCAGCTCCACCGGGACCTGCCCCCCACGCGCGTCTGGGGATACGCCGGCACCTATCCCGGGCCCACCATCGAGGCCCGGAGGCACCAGCCCGTCACCGTGACCTGGACGAATGACCTGCGCGTCCACGAGACCGGGGAACTCCGCACGACGCACGCGCTCACGGTCGATACCTGTCTGCACGGACCGCACCACACCGGCACGGTCCCGGTCGGCATCGTGCACCTGCACGGCGGCAAGGTGGCGCCGGAGAGCGACGGATACCCGGAACTCGCCTTCCCGCCCGGACAGTCGTCTCCCGTCTACACGTATCCCAACGACCAGCCCGCGGCGACGGTCTGGTACCACGACCATGCGCTGGGCATCACGCGGCTCAACGTGATGATGGGCATGGCGGGGTTCTACCTGATCCGCGATGACGAGGAGGACGCCCTCGGTCTTCCGTCCGGCGAGTACGAGATCGCGATGGCGATCCAGGACCGCGCATTCCACCCGGACGGGTCGCTGCGGTATCCGGACATGTGGCACGAGCACTTCTTCGGCGACGTGATCCTGGTCAACGGCAAGGTCTGGCCGTACCTCGACGTGGACCGCGGCCTGTACCGGTTCCGCGTGGTGAACGGCAGCAACAGCCGTGCGTACACGCTGTCGCTGTCGGACAGCGCGTCGTTCCGGCAGATCGGAACGGACCTCGGACTGCTGGAGGCACCGGTCACGCTCACTGAACTGACGCTCCTGCCCGGTGAGCGCGCGGATCTCATCGTGGACTTCTCGGGGTACCTCCCCGGGACGGAAATCGTGCTCCTGAACAGCGCGCCCGCGCCCTTCCCGGGATTCCCGGGCGTGGGCGTCATCCCGGAGGTGATGAAATTCATCGTGCAGGACGCGGCGGGGCACACGGCGCCCGTGCCGGCCTCGCTGGTCACCGTGCCGATGCTCCACGAGCAGGACGCGGTGATCGAGCGCGTGCTCGACCTGCGCACGATTCCCAACATCCACTGCCCGGACCACCACGACCAGATGTGGACGATCGACGGCCTGCTCTGGGACGACATCACCGAGTTCCCCGTGCTCGGCACGACCGAGATCTGGACGTGGCGGAACGACTCCGGGATCAGCCACCCCATGCACATGCACCTGGTGATGGTGCAGGTCCTGGACCGCCAGGCGATCGACGTCAACACGGGCGAGCCCACCGGGCCGCGCATTCCGCCCGCACCGAACGAGCGCGGATGGAAGGACACCGTGAACGCGCCGCCCGGCTTTTTCACGCGCATCATCACGCGCTTCGAAGGCTTCACCGGTCTCTACCCCTACCACTGCCACATCCTCGAACACGAGGATCACGAGATGATGCGGCAGTTCCAGGTGGTCGCCGTGCCTCCGGTCCCCGGCGACATCAACGGCGACGGCACCGTGGACTTCGCCGATCTGCTCCTGGTGCTGAGCGCCTGGGGCCCCTGCCCCGGCGACCCGCACCACGATCCCTGCCCCGCCGACCTGACCGGCGACGGCACGGTGGACTTCGCCGATCTCCTGATCGTCCTTGCGAACTGGGGATGAGCGTCCGGACATCCCGCGCGGCGTGAACTGAAGTCCGGAAGTGAGGTGCGCGCGCGCAGCCAGCCCCGTCTCCCGACATGCCGCCGCGCGCGCCGTGATCAGCGCATCCATGCGACAGGCACTCGCCCTGGACTCCCGGATCGCGACCTTCCGCGCTTGACTGCCACCCACCCCGCTGTACCGTGGACTTCGGGATCCGCTCACACGTCGATTCCCGAACAGCGCCCGCCGGTTTCCGGCGTATCCACTTCCCTGGGCGCTGTGTTGATTGCCCTGGGTTCCGCTTTCTCTCTCTCGACATCCCGGTCCGATTGGCCCCCCGGTCACCCCGGGCATCCGGTTCCCGGCCCCTTGGCGCCCGCTCGCGCCGGCGCGTGGGGGCGCATGTGTTCCCCGCCTGCCCTGGGCCCACGTTCCGTCGAGGTCAACCCGCACCCCTCACCCAGGAGACCCGCCCGCATGCGACCACCACCTGTGACCCATTCGCCCGTACACCGTGAGCGCGCTGGAAGGCGTGCGCCAGCGCGCGCTGCGCCCGCGCGGATCACCGCGCTCCTCTCAGTCCTGCTTGCCGCGGCACCAGCGCACGCCGCCCTGGTCGAACTCACCTTCTCCGGACATGTCACGCAGATCCTTGGGAGCCCGCATGGACAGTGGAGCACGATCGGCCTTGGGGATCCATTCGTGGTGCGATGCGTGATTGATTCGGAGGCGGAGGATCAGAGTCCGGGCGGCGCCGGCGGGCTCTACTTCTACCAGTCCGTCTCCATCTCCGTCGGCCCATACACCGTCACCACGGGCACGGGTCCGGAGAACTACATCAGCGTCTCCCCGTTCGGCGGGCTCGGCGGGATGAGCAGCTATTCCATGAAGTACTTCGACGCGGCCGGCGACTGGGAGGGCCTGGTCAGTCTCGAGGGCCCCGGCGCGCTGCCTGATGACGCGCTGCCGATCGACCTCGACCTGGAGGCGTTCACGTTTCTGCGTGAGATGGGGCTGCACCTCTCCGAAAGCGTATCACTCATTCTCGCGGTCCCCACCAGCTACACCTACCGCCTCCTCCCAGCCCCCGGCGCACTCGCGCTCTTGACCATCACCGCGCTCTTCCCGCGCCGACATCGTCGTCTGCGCACCTGATTCCATGACTGTTCAAAGGAGTCCATTCGATGTGTAGTCAGTCAGTCAGTCAGTCAGTCAGTGCAATCCGCGTGCCACTGCTGCACGCACCCGTTCTCCCGCTCGTCCTGGCGCTGAGCGCCATTCCCGAAGCGCGTGCTTATGAGTGCCCGCCGCTCACACCGGACATCACCATCCCGGTGCCCGAGAGTGCGCCCGATGCATGGGCGTTCATCCAGTTCGGACATGCGATCGCGCGAAGCGGTGACCGCGTCATCGTCGGCGGCGTCGAGGGCGGCCTCGAGGGTACGGGGTTCGGCAAGGGACCCGGATTCGCCACGGTCTTCACCGTGGATGGATCCACCTGGACGGTCGAGGCGCTGCGCCTCGCCGCCTCGAACGGCGCCGTGGACGACGCCTTCGGCGCGTCGGTGGCAATGGACGGCACCGTTGCCGTGATCGGTGCGCCTCGTCGCACGGTGGGTGCAACCCAGCGCGCCGGCACTGCCTTCATCTTCACCCGCTCCGGATCCACCTGGTCAGAGGCCCAGATGCTGACCGCGCCGTCGCCGCAGGCAGCGGCGACATTCGGCCGGACCGTCGCGCTGTCCAGGAACCTGCTCGCCATCGGCGCACCCTACGAGAACGACGGATCCACCCAGGATGCCGGCGCCGTCCACGTCTTCCGCCTGGAGAGCGGCACGTGGACGCATCGCAAGCGACTGACGGCGCCGTCGCCGCAGATGCACGACTTCTTCGCCACCTCCATCGCTCTGGACGGGACCTCACTGGTCGCCGGCTGTCCGGGCAAAGAGAACGGTTCCGTGTCAAGCGCCGGCGCCGTCTTCGTCTACGACCTCTCCGACTCGGATCCGGCGGCGTGGACGCTGCTGGACACCCTGGTGGCGCCGGATCCGCTGGAGAATCAGCAGATGGGCGCGGCCGTGGCGATCCTGGACGACGTCATCGCCGCCGGCGCGCCGCTGGACTCGATCGGCAGCGGGGCGTGCCAGGCCGGCGGCATCGGCACGCCCGCGTTCGGCGCGGTGCACGTCTTCCGCAGGGACGGCGGAAGCGCGGTGCATGAACAGCGCCTCACCCTGCCGCCGCCGGCGTGCGACGGCATCCGTCAGTTCGGCGCGACGCTCGCGCTTGCGTCCGGCAGAGTCCTCATCGGCGCGGTCGAGGACGGGATCGCCGGGGTCGCCGTGGGCTACGACGCGTTCGTCTTCGACCACACACCGACCGGGTGGACGATGGCACGGCGACTCCAGCGGCCGACCGACGGGGGCGGCGTGAACGCCCTCTTCGGATCGGCCGCGATCTTCATGGGGAACGCAACGGCCGTCGTCGGCGCCCGGAACTACCTTGAGTTCTCGAACACCATCTACGAGGGCCGCGTCTTCGCCTTCGACGTGGAGATCACGGACTGCAACGGCAACGGTCTGGACGACTGCGTGGAGATCTCCGCGTGCCTGGTCGCCGACTGCAACGGCAACGGCATCCCCGACTGCTGCGACATCGCGGCCGAGACGTCGGAAGATGCGAACAACAACGGCATCCCAGACGAGTGCGACGCGCTGCTGGACTGCGGCGGATCACTCGCCGACTGCACTGTCAACAGCATGCCGGACGAATGCGAGCGGTCGGGACTCTTCGACGTCATCTTCGTTCTGGACGAGTCCGCAAGCGTCGTCGATGGCAACCCGCCGACGTTCGATCTCCAGAAGGACGCGGTCAGGGCCGCCATCTGCGGACTCGGCGCACTCGACGCGTTCGCCGCGATCGCATCGCTGCGGGCGAAACGGCTGCCCGAGCACGCGCAGCAGACACCCATGGGAGCTGGCGTCCATGCAACCCCTCTTCGCGCATGCAGGTGGGTTCCGGTCATCCGGCGCACGAGTAGTGGTGTCTGCACGCGCAGGATCCCGGGTCAGGTGCTGAGGACATCAGGCGACGACGGCGCGCCCGATGCGTTGCGCGAGAAGGCGCGTCCGGGATCGCCCACCCGCGAGGGGGGGTTGCAGGGGGGCGCTTCAGCCCCCCTGCGCATGCGCGTTCAGAGAGCGACGGCGTGCACGGCGCAGTGCCCTGGTGCATCATCAAGCTCGCTGACTCGGGCATGCACGCGTGCGCGCGCTCGCTCGCCCGCCCGATGTCGTTCCAGGCAAGCGGCTGACCTCGAGTGCCCTGATCGCTCGATTCTCCGTCAGGGGGCGCGAGCGCAGGGGGGGCTGAGGCCCCCCCTGCAACCCCCTTGCGCGCATGAGGGTGGTGGAGGTCAGCCGGCGTGCGAGTGGTGGTGTCTGCGCGCATCCGGTCGCACCGAGCAGGTCGGTCTCGGGAAGCGCTCCCCACCGTCCGCCGCTGCGATCCACGCGGACTGGTGGAGTACGGCACGGACGTCGAGGAACTCCACGCTGCCGTGCGCCGCGTCATCATCCAGGACCTGCTCGGCTGCCCCGGCGTGCCTGTGGATCTCTGCGACGACGACGCCCCATGGATCCGGGACTGCAACGGCAACGGCATCCCGGACTGCATCGAGCGATACGGGTACAACCCCGCGAACCTGGCCGCATGCATCGAGGCGATGATCCTGGCCGAGACGCCGTAACAGCGCGGCGCCTGCCTGTGCGGTCCACCTGCGGAACATTCCCGCGTGGACCGTGGAGGATCGTCGTCCTGGACATCGCCGCGACACACTCGTCCCCCGGGGCCCTCTCGCAGAGCCCCGGGGGGCGTTCTCGCCGACGCGGACCACGGGGCGCATGCAGGACACGCACGCGCGAACGAGGGCGAATGACAGGAAGCCGACGGACCTGACCGTGGGAAAGAAGGCGTGATGCGCAGGTCAGCGCCGGGGAGGGTCAGGGCCGCCGTGCCGGGCAGCGTGTCACCCATGTGCCCGCACGGGCGCAGACATGGCGATGGCCGACGCGAACATCTGCGCAGACAGCGATGCACCGGCAGCGCCGGGAAGGCCGACGACGTTGCGCCCGGGATCGCGCCACGCGCACGCCTTCAGCCTGTGGGGGCACTGAAGCACGATAATCCCTGTGCGTGCGTGCCGTCGGCGTCGCCTTCGTGACATCAACGGCGCGCGTGCGCAGAGGGACCGGACGTTGACACAAGCCCCCCCTGCCCGACGACGGACCCGCCCACGCGGAGACGCTCACCCGTCCGTGAACTGCCGGCGCAGGGTCTTCTTCGGAATGCCGAGCTGCTCGCGGTACTTCACGACGGTGCGCCGCGCGATCGGCATGCCGCGCCGTGCCAGTTCCCTGGCGAGTGCGTCGTCGCTCAGCGGGTCCGTCTTGTCCTCGGCATCGATGATCTCGCGCAGCGTGGCGCGGATCGCCTCCCAGGCCACGCCGTCACCGGCCTCGGTGCCGATGCCGCCCGAGAAGAACCGGCGGAGAGGCATGAGCCCGCGCGGCGTCTCCAGCCACTTGTCGGACACCGCGCGACTGATCGTACCGACGCTCAGGCCCAGCTGGTCCGCGACCTCCGTCATCGTCAGCTGGCGAAGGTACTGCGAGCCCTCGTCGAAGAACTCCCGCTGCCGCGCGATGACCACGTCCACCACGCGCAGCAGGGTCCGCTTGCGCTGCTCGATCGCGTCGATGAGCCCGCGCGCGGACAGGACGTGCTTCGAGATGAACTCGCGCGTCGTCCGGTCCTCGGTCCGGTCCGCCGCCATCGTCTCGTATCGGGGACGGACTCGAAGCGACGGAAGCCGGTCATTGCGGAGACGTGCGACATAGCAGTCATTGACGTCGTCGTACTCGATGATCGCGTCCGGGATGATCGGGCGGACGGTCTCGTCCACGAGGTCGCGGGCGGGCGAGAGCGTCAGGCGTCCCATGAACTCCCGCGCCTCCTGGATCCGTCCGATCGGCAGCCCCGTGGCCTCCGAGATCGCGGGAAGCCGGTTGTGGATGAGATCATCCATGTGATCGGCGACGATCCGGCGCACGATCGACCAGGATTCGGCCCGCTCCTCGTCCTCTTCGCGGTGATGATCGATCTGGAGGAGGAGACACTCCACGTGCGAGCGCGCCGCGATGCCCGCCGGCTCCAGGTGCGCCTGGAGCAGCCGCAGGGCCCGCTCCAGGTCTTCCGCGGAGGGCGCCGGTCCGGGCAGGCGCTGCGCATGTTCAAGGATCGCGTCGAGCCCGTCGGTGAGCAGCCCGTCCGGGCCGATGAACTGGATGATCAGGCTGCCGGCGCGTCGCGTGTCATCGTCGGCCTCGACGAACCGCCACTGCGTCTCCAGCACTTCCGCCAGGCTCGGGCCGCGCCCGGCGACGTTCGCCATCGCGTCCATCTTGCCGTCGCGCTCACCGCGATCGTGGCGCCGTGCGCGCGTCGAGGAATACTCGTTCTCGAACGCCTCCGCATAGGACGACTCGAGGGCACCGAGACGGCGGAAGTCGTCCGACCCGTCACCCTCGCCGCCGACGACGAGTTCCTTCCGCCCGATGTCCGTCGCCTTTCCGTCCGACTCCTCCCGCTTCGCGCGGGCGCGATGTTCAACGATCTCCAGCGCGACGTTCTGTTCCAGTTCGCGCTGGATGTGCTCCTCCAGCTCCGTCAGCGGGAGTTCGAGGATGCGCATCGCCTGGATCTGCTGCGGCGAGATGCGCAGATCCTGCAGAAGCTTCTGATGCTGTCCGGTGTCGAGCCGCATCGTCCGGGCAGTGTATCACGCCATCCTGCCCGGGCCCCGGACTGCGGCGTCACTCGGGATGCGGCCCCGGCATCATGCTGCGCGCGGCGATCGCGTCCGCAAGGACCGCGGGACTGGCGAAATCGAGGTGGGAACCCGAAGGAATGCCCCGGGCAAGCCGCGTCACCCGGACACCGAGCGGCGTGAGCTGCTCGGCAAGATAGAGCATGGTCCCGTCGCCCTCCAGCGTGGGATTGAGCCCCAGGATCACCTCGGCCACGCGGACTCCACCGACATTGTGCTCGGGCGCGGTGATCCGGTCGATGAGCGCCCTGATGGCAAGGTCCTCCGGTCCCACCGCGGCGAGCGGATCGATGAGACCGCCCAGTACGTGGTAGACGCCCCGGTAGAACCCCGTCGACTCCAGCGTGACGAGGTCCTTCGGCTGCTCGACGATCATCACCTGCGCGCGATCGCGGGACGGTTCGTCGCAGACCGGACAGATCGGCCGATCGGTCAGGTTCCAGCAGTACGGGCAGTGACGCACCTTGGCCCGCACGTCGCGCAGCGCGGCCGCGAGTGCTTCGAACTCCTCCCCGGAGGCGCGCAGCACGTGCAGCGCCATGCGCTCGGCACTCCGCCGGCCGATCCCCGGCATCCGGGTGAACGACTCGATCAGGCGTTCGACCGGTTCCGGATTGCCGCCGCGTCCCCGCTTCATCAGAGCAGTCCGCCCAGGCCGCCCGGCGGCAGCGGGAATCCCAGGTCACCCGCGGCCGCCTGGAGTTCGCTTTCCGCCGCGCTCCGCGCCTTCCCGAGCGCGGCGTTGACGGCACCGGCGATCAGTTCTTCGGCGATCAGTCGATCCTCGGCGGCCGCCGGATCGATCAGCGCCCCGAGCATCGCCGGATCGATCTCCACCCGCGTGACCCGCAGGTCACCGGCGACGGTCGCGCGGACCGCGCCGCCCCCGGTTTCCGCGCTCACGCGCAGATCGCGCAGCCGCTCACGTGCCTCCTCGAACCGTGCCTTCAGCCGTGGCGCATCGCGCATGAGCGAGGCGATCTGCGTGAGTCCCTTCAATCCGTCGAACATGGTCGCAGCTGCTCCGTCGTCGCTTCTCTGCGGATGTCAGGACCGGTTCCCGGCCATCATCGCACCGGCGCCCGGTCCGTCGGCCTCGCTGACATCGGTCACCACCGCGCCGAAGACCTCGATGGCCGTCCGCACCGCGGGCAGCGCCCGCACGGACGCCTCGGCACGGCTCCCGTCCGCACGGGACGACGGGATCGGCCCTGCCTCCGAGGGCCCCACGGGATCAGCGGGATTCCCTGCACCGCGCAGCGCCGGATCTTCCAGAATCTCGACCCGGAAGCGCCGGCCCACCGCATCGGCGATCAGCGTTCCGATGCGCTCGGCGCGACTGCACAGAATGGACAGCGACGAGGAGGCGCCCGGCACCCGGACCATCCGGAGGCGTCCGCCTTCGATCGCGATCGGCTGCACGTCGGCCAGCAGGCCACCGCCGACCACCGACACGTCATGGAACGCGCACACGCGCTCCCAGAGTGCCGCGACATCCTCGTCCGCCCCGCCCTCCTGAATGACCTCCCCCGGACTCGTGTCCCCGGCGCGCCGCTCACCCGCGCTCGCCGCGATCTCCGCGCGCTCCGCGGGCGCACGCGTGGTCGGCATGCTGGTCGGGGTGATGATCAGCGCCGGCGCCGCGGAACGGACCGACGGCGCGGCGTCCGCGCCGGCCCGCACCCCGGACATCGGGACCGCCGTGTCGGCGGGCGGCCGGGCCTCTTCGGGCGGGCGCGGCGGTGCATCGGAGCGGGCCGCGGGTGCGACCCGCTCCGTCATGCTTTTCCCGGCGAGCGGCCCTCCGCGCGAAGCGCCTGTCCGGCGTCCATGAACTCTGCGGCCAGGCAGAGGCGCACCAGGAGCGCGTCGAAGAGGGCACGGGCGGACGCCGCGAACCGCGCGTTCCGCGCGGTGGCCTCGCCGAGTGCGATGGCATGCACGATCGACGGCAGGTCGAATGCCGGAACGTGTCGGCGCGCCGCGTCCAGTTCAGCCTCGCTCAGGTCGATGGCGGGCGCACCACCCCCGGCGGCCGCGACGAACAGCATTGCGCGGAAGTGCTCGACCAGCAGCTCGATGGCCAGTTCGATGGTGGCGCCGCGCTCCAGCAGCTCCTGCCCGGTCGAGAGCGCTGCCGCGGGTTCCCGCCGCGAGATCGCGTCGACCAGCCGGACCACCACGTCCAGGTCCGGCAGCCCGAGCAGTTCCTCGGCATGGGCCGCGGTGATCTCGCGCTCGCCGCCCGCCAGCAGCCGCTCGAGCAGGCTCAGCCCGTCCCGCATCGACCCGTTCGCCATGGCGGCGACGCGTCGCAGCACCGCATCGTCCGCGCGGATGCCTTCATCGTCCACCACGCGGCGCAGGTGCCGCGCAATGGTCGCCGCGGGAATCGCCCGGAAATCGAACCGCTGGCAGCGGCTCTGGATGGTCGCCGGAACCTTGTTCGGCTCCGTCGTGCAGAGGATGAACTTCACATGCGCCGGAGGCTCTTCCATCGTCTTGAGGAGCGTGTTGAACGCGTCCTTCGTGAGCATATGGACTTCGTCGATGATGTAGATCCGGTACGGGCAGCGCGCCGGTGACAGCCCGGCGCTCGCGATGAGATCACGCGCCTCCTGTACACCGCGGTTCGAGGCGCCGTCGATCTCGATGACGTCGATGTCCTGACCGCGGAGGATCGCGTCGGCGATCGCGTCCCGCTCGCGCAGCGTGTCCGTCGCGTTCAGCGCGCGGGCGAAGATCCGCGCCATCGACGTCTTCCCGACTCCTCGCGTGCCGCAGAAGAGGTAGGCGTGCGCCACGCGGCCCGCGGTGATCGCGTTCTGCAGGGTCCGCGCGATCGCATCCTGACCGACCAGTTCGGCAAAGTCACGCGACCGGTACCGCCGGGCCAGCACCGTGTACCCGGTCCCCGACGATGCGCCGGATCCCCGGGTCGCCGGTCGCGTGTCTCCGGACCGGGGCACGGTGGGGACCTGGCCGATGACCGCGTCCGCGCCGGCATGCCCCGCGCCGGTCGCGGCCGATGCGGTCCCGACGGGTGCAGTCGACGGCATCTCCGGCGGGGCCGCGTCCGCGGTCGGCGCCGCGGGTTCCGGATTCCCCAGGAGATCGAAGCCCAGCCCCGGCTCGGATATCGCGGCGCCGGTCGGCCCCTCCGCCCGGTCGCCCGGATCGGCCGGGAGCGCGGCGCTGTCGGGACCGGTCGATGGTCCGCTCGCCGCGGGGTCCGGTTCCGCGACGGACTTCTTCGTGGTGGAACGTGGGCGGGCGGCCATTCGGTGCAGTGCTCGACGTCGAGGATCAGCCGATGCGGCGGGCCGTCAGCGCCGCGCGGCCCCGCTGGCGGCGGACGCTCGACGGCTGGCGGCTGAATGATGGTGACGCTGCGACGGTGCGGGGAGGACAGTCAGGACACCGCACGCTCGGAAGACGCCGCTTATGGCTGCTGCGGTCAGGCTCTGACCAGGTTCACGGGCCTCCCGTCGAACGGGCCCGACTGTCCTCCTCACACCGTCGAGCCGGGATGGTAGCCGAACGACCCCGATGGGTACACTCCATCCATGACGTCTACGGAGCACGCGAGCGAGGCCGGAACGATTGAGCCGCCGCGCCTCCGCCCGGGCCAGGGCCGCTCCGCCGGCACCTCGACACAGCGCGTCGTACTCTTCGTCATCCGCAGTGCATACCTGCTGGTGCTGGTCGCGATCGCGCTGCTGCCGTTCGTCGGTGAGATCACCGGACGCTCCGGGGACAGTCCGTTCGCCTCCGTGGACAACACCGGCGCTCTCGTCACCGCGTTTCTCAGCACGCTGCTTTTCGGGCTGATGATCATCCTGGTCGATCTGCTGACCCCGAACAAGCGCCTCGCCTCCGTCTTCGGCGTGTACTTCGGGATCGCCGCCGGACTTCTGGGCGCCCTTGCGTTCGGGGCGCTGATCGACCTCATCTTCGACTCGTGGGAACTCCTGACGCGGGACTTCACCGCGTACCGACTGCTCCTCAAGACGGGCATCGCCGTCTCGCTGTGCTACCTGGCGGTCTCCATCGTGCTTACGACAAAGGACGACTTCCGCCTGGTGATTCCCTACATCGAGTTCGCCAAGCAGGTACGCGGCGTCCGGCCCATCCTTCTCGATTCCTCCGCGCTCATCGACGGACGGATCAGCGCCATCGCCGACACGGGATTCCTCGATGCGCCGCTGGTCGTCCCGCACGCCGTCATCGAGGAACTCCAGGCGCTCTCCGACTCCGGCGATCGACTCAAGCGTGCCCGTGGACGGCGAGGACTGGACGTGGTGCAGGCGCTTCAGGGCAATCCGCACGTCGACTTCACCATCGAGGGTCGTCGCGAAGGCGACGAAGCGGCGCAGGTGGACCAGCTGCTGCTCCGGCGCGCCGCGGAGGAGAAGTTCCGGATCCTGACGACCGACTTCAACCTGATCAAGGTCGGTCGGATCCGGGGTGTCGGCGTGATCGGCCTGAACGATCTGGCCGCCGCCATGCGCGCTCCCGTGCAGGCAGGAGACATCCTCGACATCGAGATCACGCGTCCCGGCGAGAGCGACGACCAGGGAGTCGGATTCCTGCCGGACGGAACGATGGTGGTGGTCAACGGTGCCGGCCGGATGATCGGCCAGACCGTGCGCTTCGCCGTGTCGAACGTCCTGCAGACCGCGGCCGGTCGCATGGTCTTCGGCAGGATGGATCCGGAGGATGCTCCATCGCGCGACACCGACTCCCAGGATGCAGGCAGTGCCGGTTCGATGGCCCGCGCTGCGCTCAACCAGCCGCGCGGCCCCCGGCGCAACCCGCGCCGCTGATCGCGTCACCCGCCGGCCACGAACGCGACGCGACCTCGCCGCGGCGGACGACCCGTGTCCCTGCTTCGGATGGCCCGACGGAGTGAGGTGTCCCGATCGCGCGCCGTCGGCACGAAGGACGTCCCCGGTGATCGATGGCAGAAGCATGGGTGATCTTCACCGGCATGAACCGGGGCACGCACCCGGGCCATGCCCCGCGCAGCCGGGAGCGGGCTCGTGGCGCCACGCCGGCACGGGCTCGCTGGCGAGCGGTCGCGATGGTTCTGGGTCACGCAGACTGGAGGTCACGCGGGCGACGGGCATGCCGGCACCGTGCCACTCGCGCGAGGAGTCATACCGGCGACGGGTCGTCCCGGCGACCGGCCGCCCTGGCGAGCGGGTGCGCCAGGCGGATAGGGCTCCCAGGCGAACGGCATGCCAGGGCGTCACGCTGCCCGGGGACATGCCGGCACCGTGCCACTCGGGCGACGAGTCATGCGGGCGACGGGTCGTCCCGGCGACCGGCCGCCCTGGCGAGCGGGTGCAAGGCCGCCCGTTGAGAGTCATGCTGGCCATGGGTCACGCTGCCGATGGAAACCGCGGTGTGGCCCCAGACTGCCTGCGGGGCCGCCGACATCGAACGGTATCGAATGGGAAGCGCCACCGACCGGGGTCCGGGGCCCCCATCACGCGCGCGGAGCAGGTGGCAGGTGCATCGCTGCCTCCGGGCGCGATCGGACAGGACAGATCGGACAGGACAGGCCCTGTCCGATCGCGCCACCCGGACGGGACAGGTCTTGTACGGTCGCGCCACCCGGACGGGACAGGCCTTGTACGGTCGCGCTACCCGGACGGGACAGGCCTTGCCGGCCGGACCTTGCCGGCCGGAACTGGACAGTCAATGTCGAGCCCCAATGTCGAGCCCATATCGATATCTGTCGAACTTGGGCCCATCGACCACGCTCGACATCACTGGGCCGGCGGCGGTCAGTCGACGTTCGAGCCCGCCCCGGTGCGCCTGACTCGAGCCTGACTCGAGCCCACCGGACGGCGGGGCGTGCCGCGGGTCTGAGGGTCCGCGCCACCGGGCTCACCGCGCTGGCGCTGCGTCGGCGCGTCCACGCGCGCTCCCGGTGCCTGACGGAGCCGGGCGGCTCGACCATCCTGGGCCGGATGTCGGACCGACTGCGTGGGGCCCGGCGGGCGCGGCCGCGCCGGTCACTCCCACTCGATCGTCGCCGGCGGTTTCGACGAGATGTCATACACCACGCGACCGACGCCGCGCACCTCGTTGATGATCCGGCTCGAGATCCCGGCGAGCACGTCGTACGGAATGCGAGCCCAGTCGGCGGTCATGAAGTCCTGCGTTTCGACCGCCCGGATCGCAACGACCGAGTCGTATGACCGGCCGTCACCCATGACGCCGACAGACCGGATCGGCAGCAGCACGGCGAAGACCTGGTCCGTCGAACGATACAGGTTGTGCGCAATGATTTCCTCCAGGAGGATCTCGTCGCACTCCCGCAGCAGGTCCAGCCGGTGCGGGTTGACCTCACCGATCACGCGCACCGCGAGACCGGGGCCGGGGAACGGATGTCGCCAGACGATCTGATCCGGCAGCCCGAGTACTTCGCCCAGCTTCCGGACCTCATCCTTGAAGAGGTCGCGAAGCGGCTCGACAAGCTCGAATCCAAGATCCTCCGGCAGACCTCCCACGTTGTGGTGCAGCTTGATGTTGGCGCTGCGGCCCGCGTGTCCCTGCCCTGACTCGATGACATCTGGATAGAGCGTCCCCTGAGCCAGGAAGCGTGCCTCCGGTCCGACCTCCCGCGCCGCCTCTCGGAAGACATCGACGAAGCGATGCCCGATCCGGCGACGCTTCTCCTGCGGATCCGTGATACCGGCGAGATCAGACAGGAACTGAGCCGATGCATCGACAACGCGCAGGTCCACATCGAAGTGATCACGGAACGTCACCTCGACCAGTTCCCGCTCGTTCTTGCGCAGCAGGCCGTTGTCGACGAAGATGCATGTCACTCGCTCTCCGATCGCCTTCGCCAGCAGCGCCGCGACGACGGACGAATCCACGCCGCCGGACAGGCCGCAGATGATGCGCCCCGTCGTGCCGACCTGCTCGCGTACGCGATCGCACGCTGCCTCCAGGAAATCCGACATGCGCCAGGTGCCGCGGCAGAGACATATCTCGTAGAGAAAATTCCGCAGCACATCCACACCGTGGGGCGTGTGGGTGACCTCGGGATGGAACTGAACGCCGTAGAACGGCCGTTCGCGATGGCGGACAACGGCATACGGACACGTGGAGGTGGAGGCAAGCACCTCGAAGGTCTCATCCAGATCATGCACCTGATCACCGTGACTCATCCAGACGGAGGTATCCGCCGGAATGCCGTGAAGCAGGTCTCGCGCATCGCGGATCCGCAGCTTCGCCCGACCGTACTCCCTCGCTTCCGCCGCCTCGACCCGGCCGCCCATCATCTGGCATCCGAGTTGCATGCCGTAGCAGATCCCGAGCATCGGAACGCCCAGCGAGAAGAGATCCGGGTGGCAGCGCGGCGCGCCATGCGCACCGACGCTGGAGGGACCTCCGGAGAGGATGATCCCGCGTGGCTCCATCGCCTGCAGCGCGCCCGGTTCGATGTCCGGCGCGACGAGAATGCCGAATGCACCGGCTTCGCGGACACGCCGTGCGATGAGCTGCGCGTACTGGCTGCCGAAGTCGAGGATCGGAATGACCTCGGCGCCGCGCGGCGGCTGGAATGGCGGCCGGTCCTGGGGTGGCGTCTGTGTCGCGCTGGCGTGGCTCATCGAGTCTTCCTGCGGGTGCGGAGAAACGGGGCAATCTAGCACGGCGCCCCCGGCACCGCCCCGCATGACGCCGCCGGACGGGTCACGCCCCGGAGGGTAGCGATCTACCCCTCGGTGCCGGAGCCCCGTTCCCGCCCGCCGGACTCCGGACGCGGCCCGCCAAGGCCAGCCAACAGGGGAGGCGGCCCGGTCGATGATTCCGGACCGCCCCACACCGTACCCGTTCCAGGGGGACTCCCTGACGCGAGGAGTGCACCTGGAGCGGTATGCTGCCCGTCCCAATTGCGGGCGACCCGAATCAGCGCCCCTGTTACCTGCGAACGCTGCGTGCCGGTCTCCACGTTCCATCCCCCTCCGACGGCACCTTCGATGCTCTCCATGGCGGCTCTGCTGCTCATCGTCGGCTGTCGATTCCCTGCCCGTGAAGGCGGCTTCGACTCCGTCCACCCGTCCGCGCGCCTGAGCGCCATCGAGCGAGCCGCGCGTCAGGGGGACCGGACTGCGCTCCCGCGCATAGTCGAATCGCTGGATGCCGACGATCCGCTGGAACGGTTCCTCGCCATCCAGTCACTGGAGCGGCTCACCGGGACGACGCTCGGCTACGACCACGCCGCCCCGCGATCGGATCGCGAGGATGCGGTCGTTCGCTGGCTCGCGTTCGCACGATCCGAGGATCTGGCCCCATGAGCGAAGCTGAGCGCGCCACCACTGTCGAGCCGGACGTCCAGGTGGAGCTCTTCAGCCAGCCTCGCTTCCTGACCGGCATTCGAGGCCTCGTGACCCAGTTGGCGCGTCGCCTCGGCTTCGAGGAAGGTGCCGCGGGAAAGATCAGCCTGGCGCTGGATGAGGCGATCTGCAACGTGATCAACCACGGCTACGATCGCCGACCCGACGGCCGGATCTGGATCCGGATCTGGGCCCTGGAGGCGCCCCGTCCGGGTCTCCGCATCGTCGTGGAGGATCGTGCCCGCATGGTTGATCCAGCAAAAATCCGTTCGAGGGACCTGGACGACATCCGCCCCGGCGGTCTGGGCGTCCACATCATCCGGGAGGTGATGGACGATGTGGTCTATGAACAGCGCGACGGCGGCGGAATGCGGCTCACGCTGGTCAAGCACCTTGCCGATGCGGTTGCTGACGGGAAGAAGGCGGACTCCTGACCATGCGGAACCACAGCGCTGACCTCGAGATCGAACGGGAACGCGACGGCGACATCGCCATTCTGCGACCCCGTGGTGAAATCGACCTGGGTCGCGCTCCCGCCCTGCGGGCCGCACTGATGGATGCCGTGCGGCTGCGCCCGGGCCGGCTGGTGGTCGATCTGCAGTACGTTTCGTACATGGACAGTTCCGGCGTCGCGACCTTCGTTGAGGCCCTCCAGCAGATGCGTGCCGTGCACGGTCGTCTCGTTCTCTGCGGCCTCCAGCCGAAGGTCCGCTCGATCTTCGAGATCGCACGGCTCGACATGGTCTTCACGATCGTGGACGATACCGCCCGGGCCCGCGCCGTCTGACGAACCCGAATCGTCCTCGATCTCCTGCCCCGGCGCGCGGCCCGCATCGCGATGGCCAACCAACCACTTTCCCTGTCTCCTGATACGCCGTCCGCGGATCGCCCGCCACCGCGCCGTGAACCGATGATGCCGGAGCGCCTCCTCGCCGCCTGGGGCGCCGCGTGGCTCAGGACGTTCGAACTCGTCGGGGGCCTCACGTACCTTGCATGGGATGTGCTTCTCTGGCTCTGGCGCCGGCTGGTCGGGCGCGTCCACCTGGGCCGGACGGCAGCAGTCACACAGATCGTCCGCGTCGGCGTCCGGTCCATCGGCATCGTGACGCTGGTCTGCGGCTGCATCGGGTTTATCCTCGCGCTGCAGATGGAGCCACCGCTGCGCGACTTCGGCCAGACCGACAAGATCGCGAACATTATCGGCGTCGCCGTCTTTCGAGAACTCGGACCGCTCATTGCGGCGATCGTGCTGACCGGCTTCGCCGGCGCCGCGATTGCCGCGGAACTCGGCACAATGGTCGTCGGCGAGGAGATCGAGGCACTGGAGGCGCATGCACTCAATCCGATCCGCTTCCTTGTCGTGCCTCGCGTACTCGCAACCATTGTCAGCCTGGTCGCGCTGACGGTGATCGCGGACGTAGTCGCTGTGGGAGCCGGAAGCGCTGTGACAGTCCTGCTGCTGGGCGTACCATTCGATCTGTACTGGACGAACACCGTGGACCAGCTCCAGGTCAGCGACTTCGTGACCGGCCTGATCAAGGCAGGCGCCTTCGGCACGATTCTCTCGCTGATCGCCTGTTACAACGGCCTTCGGGTCACGGGTGGCGCTGCGGGCGTCGGTCGTGCAACAACTGACACCGTCGTGCAGACAGTTGTCCTGGTCATCGTGGCCGACCTCATCATCACCGGCATCTTCTACACCCTCGGGTTCAACTGATTCCGCTCAGGGCACTCCGTGCGACCGCTTGCTCTGGCTACCTGCAATGCGCTGCCGGCATGGGAGATCGACGACCGGTATCTCCATGCGGTTCTGTCGGCGCGCGGCCTGCAGTTCGAACGCCCGGTCTGGTCCGACCCGATGGTCGACTGGTCGCGCTTCGCGGCGATCCTGATCCGGACAACCTGGGACTATCACCTGCATCTGCCCGAGTTCCTGCGCTGGGCCGCGAGGGTCTCGACCGTCACGACCATGTGGAATCCGCTTCCGATTGTGGAGTGGAACTCACATAAGCGGTACCTCTTCGATCTTGCCGAACGGGGCGTACCCGTGATGCCGACCATGCTGATTCCAGCGGGGACACCCATCACGCCCGACCTCCTGCATGCGTGGTGCTGCTCGCTTGATCACACCGGCGGTTGCGCGGTGCTCAAGCCATGCGTCGGTGCGACAGCACGGGAGATCCTGCCGTTC
This sequence comes from Phycisphaeraceae bacterium, assembly GCA_019636755.1. GTDB lineage: Bacteria > Planctomycetota > Phycisphaerae > Phycisphaerales > SM1A02 > JAHBWZ01. The sequence continues at coordinate 81,231 of JAHBWZ010000006.1, forward strand.
CGGCACTCTGGCCTCGACCACGATGGCGGGGATGCGACGCTGTTCGCGGATCTGTCCACGGCGTGCGCGCATGCCCGGGGGCTTCTCGCGTCGGAGGACCTTCTGCTCCAACCGTGGTGCAGCACCGTGATCGATGAAGGCGAGTACTCGATCCTGTTCATCGACGGTCGGTTCGCCCACGGCGTCCGCAAGGTGCCGAAGGTCGGCGACTACCGGGTCCAGGACGACTTCGGTGCGCGCGACGAGCCATGGGAACCGGATCGCGAGGCGCGAACGCTGGCACAGACGGCTGTCGATTCTGTGCCGATCGACCTGATGTACGCGCGCGTCGACCTGCTGCGACGACCGTCAGCCGCCGGCCGAACGGGCGGGTTGTGCGTGGGCGAACTGGAACTCATCGAGCCGTCGCTCTTCCTCCGCCACGCGCCGAAGACCGCAGATCGGCTGGTCGATGCGCTGATGGCGCGACTGGCATGAGTCCACGGGCCGAGTATCCGCCGGAGATCCGTGGAGCACAGCGCTGTCCCAGGCAGCAGGACGCCTGCCCGCCGGGCCAGGGGAGACATCAGGGAAGCGCCCGCGGCGCCATCAGGAGCGTTCCGGGCGCCTTATGGGCGTTCTGTGGTCGATCTGGGTCGATCTGGACACACCACTCCCGGAGTCGGTCGGAGTCGATCTGGACACACCCCTTCCGGTGGAGCCCGGGAGTCATGGACACACCCATCGGCAGGCCCCGGGGCCGTCATGGCCACACCCGTCGGCAGGGCCGGCCCGTGTCGCGCAGGCCGTCGCACCGGCATATCCGCCGCACTTCCGGGAACGGTCCCCCCGCGTGGTGATCATCGGGTCCATGGCAACACCAAGACACCGTATCTTTGATCCGACCCAGCCCGTCACCTGCCACTGCGTCTCGCGGTGTGTCCGGCGCATCGGCCTGCTCAATGCCGAGAAGCGCAGGCAGCGCCTGCGCGAACGACTGGAGCAACTCGTCCGCATCTTCGCCATCGATGTCCTGGAGTGGGCGATCCTCCCGAACCACTTCCACCTGGTCGCCTCGACCCATCCAGACCTCGTCTCGCTCTGGTCTGATCAGGAGGTCGCGCGTCGATACCGCACGCTGTCACCCGACTACGCCTGGCGACGGCGAAAGCGGATCGATCGCTCGCTGCCCGCCCAGCCGGAGGAAATCGACGCTGCCCTTGCGGACCCCGAACTCATCGTCCGATGGCGTCGTGATCTCGCCGATCTCTCCACATTCCACAAGTTCCTCAAGCAGAAGCTGGCCCGCATCATCAATCTCGATGACGATGTCACCGGGCACTGCTTCGAGGGACGATTCAAGTCGATCGTCGCACTCGATGCCGAAGCGGTCATTGCCCACATGGTCTATGTCGCTCTGAACCCCGTCCGCGCATCGCTGGCCGGATCGCTCGACGACTATGAGTTCTGCTCGCTCGCAGACCGGATCGAGGAACTCAGGACCCGCATCCGTGCCGGAGAGTTCGCCGGTGAAGTCGCCGCCGCACAGGAGAAGCTGCGTGCGATCGCACTGCAGCCGGCCCTGCCCTGCACTCCCGGCGCGGAGGCACAGAATGCCGGCACGCTGCCCTGCGGGGCCCCGAACCCGTGGTTCGGCGGCCGGGTGCCGACGGTGTTCCAGGGGGTCACGCTGGCTGCCTTCCTGATGAAGGTGGACGCCGTTGCACGGGTGCAGCGTGCCAATCAACGAGGCGTGATTCCGGAGCCATCGCCCTCACCGCTTGCAGATCTGGACCAGATCCTGCTCCAGAGGGTCCGTGACGGAGGCGGCATGGACCTGGCCGATGCTGCCGCCTGTGCGCTCGAGGGAATCGAGCCGGCGATGTCACGAGGGCTCGAGAATCCACTGGGCACGTTCAGCGGCAGCACCGAGTCGCTTGCGTGCGCGGCGCGGGCGACAGGACGGACCTGCATCCTCGGCATCGCAGCGTTCGAGGCGGGAAGGCCGCGTCGAGTGGCCGCCGCGGCACACGAGGACCGTGGCTCACCATCGGTGCGCTGATACCCGCTGCGGATGCAGCGCCGTGCGGCGGCAGCCGCTGCCATGACCTGTGCCCTGCACCACGGTGCGCCCGCGGTCTCTGCACGTACCGGTCACGCGTTCAGCGCTGACATCACGCGACCCTGCCCCGGGCCGGCCGGTGCCGCGCGATCAGGCCGGATCCGCGCGGCCATCGGAGCCGGGAGTCACTCAACCAGGCCGTCATGCCGACTCGGACGGGGGCTCGATGCACCCGTCGGCGCCAGGATCGCACCTCGGACCGCCGGCAGGTGGCCGGCGGGTGTGGCCATGACGATGGCCACCGACGGGTGTGGCCATGACGGCGATTGAACGGGTGTGTCCATGAACGTCCCCCGGCGTTTAAGAGGGTGTGTCCAGGATCTCACGGCGTCTCCGGGCTCTCGCGATGGGCGGTTCGTTCCTGCACGCGCCGCAGCCGAGGAACTCCGCGCCTGGTGCGTTGTGCCTTCTCCGGCAGGCCTCCGCGCCATCCCTCCGTACGCCGCGCACTGCAACGGGGCGACCGCGCGGGAGCCGGGCAGCGCAGATCCATCGAGCGATGTCGCCGCGCATGGCGACTGCCACCGCACGGCCTCCGGCATGGCCAACGCACGTCCTTGCGGAGTCGACGACGCGCGCAGCCGCGCGCAGCGCTTCCCGGCGGACGAGGATCCACTCCTCCATCCCTGTGGCCTTCGGCCAACTCAGAATCGGGCGTCTTCTCGGTCCGCTGCATCGAAGGCTGTGTATCGCACGCGTCCGCAGGGTCTCGCGGCCGACAACTTCCGCATGCAGGTCGATTCCGGCACGCACGACGGACCAGGGGCGCCGACCGAGGACACCCGCGCCATTGCCGGCCAGCCCATCGCCGCGCTCCCCGTCGACCCGCTCGATGCACGCACACGCGCGCCAGCGAGCGCGCCGTCATGCCCCGAGCGCGTCGGACGGCGCGAGGCGCGTCGGTGAGCCTGAAGCGACCGAGCCGTCGCTCTCCCGTTGACACCGGCCCGACGCCGAGAGCACGCCGGAGGGCGCCCAGGAGGGGCGTCGCCATCCCGGGCAGACGGCGAAGCGCCGCCGACCGGCGCGGCCGGATCCCCAGCCGCCCGTTCACACCGCGCACGCGCGCGAACGACGCGCCGTGCCACGCCGGCGTCCGTCACTGCCCACCCGGTCTCCACGACCCCGCCCATGGTTCCATGGCCATCGCCACCGGGACCTCCCGCCCCGCCGGCCTGCGCCGCCCTCATGGCATCACCTCGGTGCCGCCGCGCCGTGCCGCCGCCGTACAGTCGCGGCGCCGCGCCACGTCGTCCGCCCGATCGCCTTGCTGCGCCCGCGGACCGGCTGCTATCCTCCCGCGTTCGCGGCGCGGGTGTAGCTCAGTTGGTAGAGCGTCAGCTTCCCAAGCTGAATGTCGAGGGTTCGAGTCCCTTCACCCGCTTTTTCCGTAAGTCTCGCTGAGTTCGTTCGATACGGAAACCCACCTCTTCACGGTGGAGCAACCTGAGACGCAAAGTCGCGCGGTTAATGACCGCGCTCCGCGTTCAGGAGCTCCACCGATGCCGAAGACCCCGTCCTATCGCAAGCGCAAGGGCTACACCCAGGCGCTCGTCACCCTCACCGACTCGCGCACCCGGAAGCGCCGCGACTTCTGGCTCGGCGAGTACGGCACGCCCGCCAGCCGCGAGCGATACCACCGCATCATCGCCGCGTGGGAGGCCAGCGACCGGCGCTGGCCGGAGCCGGAGGCGCCCGACGGCGAAGAGCACGCCGATGCGTCGCCGGTCGCGACGATCACCATGATCATCGATCGGTATTGGCAATGGGCCGAGCAGTACTACCAGCCGAACGAGTGGGGCACGCTGCGTGTCGTGCTGCGTCTGCTTCGCGAGCACTACGGCACGACGTCGGCGATCGACTTCGGGTCGAAGAAGCTCCGCCATCTTCGTGAGGCGATGATCGTCGGCGATCCTGACGCCGACCCGCCGCGCCCGGCCTGGTCGCGCAAGTACATCAACCAGCACGTGCAGCGGATCACGCGCATGTTCCGCTGGGCGGCGTCGCACGAGCTGATCCCTGCCAACGTCCACCGGGCGCTCGACACCGTCGAGTCGCTGAAGCGCGGTCGGACGAAGGCGCGCGAAGGCAAGCGCGTGGAGCCGGTCCCCCCGGAGCGCATCGAGAAGGTGCGGCCGTTCCTGAGCCGCCAGGTCAACGCGATCGTCGATCTCCAGCTCCTGACCGGCGCCCGGCCCGGCGAGCTGCTGAGCCTTCGGCCGATCGACCTGCACATGGACGACGACGCCGGCGTCTGGACCTACCGCCCGAAGGAGCACAAGAACCGGTTCCGCGGCCAGGAGCGCGTGATCTACCTGGGCCCGAAGGCGCAGCAGGTCATCCGGCCTTTCCTCACGGACCGCCCGATCGACGCGTTCCTCTTCAGCCCAGCGGAGGCCGAGGCCGAACGGCGCGCCGCCGTGTACGCGGCGCGCAAGACGCCGATGTCCTGCGGCAACCGCCCGGGCACGAATCGATCGGACGACCCGCAACGCTCCGCCGGCGACCGGTACACGTCACCGAGCTACTACGTCGCGATCCGCCGCGCCTGCGACCAGGCGTTCCCCCCGCCCGCGCCGCTCGCGAAGCGGAAGGACGAGACGATCGCGAACTGGAACGCCCGCCTGACCACGAAGCAGAAGGAGCAGCTGAAGGCGTGGCGCAAGGCCCACCGCTGGCACCCGCACCAGCTCCGGCACAACGCGGCGACGGAGATCCGGAAGGCCTTTGGGCTCGAGGCGGCGCAGCTCGCGCTTGGTCACGCCAGCGCGCAGATCACGGACGCGATCTACGCCGAGCGGGACCATGCGAAGGTCATGGAGGTGATGCGACGGGTCGGCTGAACCGCAAAACTCGGACGGCCCCGGCCGCGGTCACGCCAGTCCCGGCCCCGGATCTGGGTAGGATACGCGTTCGAGACCGGATTCCCGACGGACCCACTGTGAAACATGCTGCTCCAGATCGAGACAACACACCGCCCGGCGACGGACCTGGGCTACCTGCTCCACAAGAACCCGGCCAAGCTGCAGTCGTTCGATCTCAGCTTCGGCAAGGTCCATGTGTTCTATCCGATCGCCACGGAGGAGCGATGCCAGGTCGCCGTCCTACTTGACGTCGATCCGATTGGCCTCGTCCGTGGACGTCGCGGCCCGTCCGGCAACAACCGAAGTCTCGATCAGTACGTCAACGATCGCCCCTACGTCGCTTCGTCGTTCCTGAGCGTCGCGATGAACAAGCTGTTCGCGACGGCGATGAACGGCCGGAGCAAGGAGCGTCCGGAACTCGTCGATAGACCCCTCCCACTCAAGGCGACGCTCTCGGTGGTGCCGTGCCGCGGCGGCGAGGAGTTGCTGCGCCGACTCTTGGAACCGCTCGGCTACACACTCACGGCGGAACGTCACCCGCTGGATGAGCGTTTCCCGGAATGGGGCGAGGGTCCCTATCACACCGTTGCGCTCGAGCAGACCGTCACGCTCCGTGCGCTGCTTCAGCACCTCTACGTTCTCATTCCCGTGCTTGACAACGACAAGCACTACTGGGTCGGCGAGGACGAGATCGAGAAGCTCCTGGCACGCGGTGAATCGTGGCTCCGCACGCACCCGGAGAAGGACCTGATCACCACGCGGTATCTCAAGTACCAGCATCGCCTCACCCGTGATGCGCTTGCGAGGCTCGCGTCGGAGGACGACCTCGATCCGGATGCGACGGAGCACGAGCATGACGTCGAGGAAGAGGAGATCGAGAAGCCGCTGAGCCTCAACGCGCAACGCATGGGCTCTGTCCTGGCCGCGCTCAAGGCGAGCGGCGCAGCGCAGGTTCTCGATCTCGGATGCGGCGAAGGCAACCTCCTGAGGGATCTCCTCAAGGAGAAGCAGTTCGCCCGCATCGTCGGCATGGATGTATCCTTGCGCTCATTGGAGCGGGCATCTGAGCGATTGAAGCTCGAGCGACTGCCCGACATGCAGCGCCGCCGTATCGAGCTGATGCACGGCTCGCTGATCTACCGCGACGAGCGGCTCGCCGGATTCGATGCGGCGGCCGTCGTTGAGGTCATCGAGCATCTCGATCCACCGAGGCTCCGAGCGTTCGAGCGCGCCGTGTTTGAATTCGCCCGACCGGGGACGGTTGTCATCACAACTCCGAATCGCGAGTACAACGTGATGTGGGAGACGCTGCCGGCGGGCACGCTCCGGCATCGCGACCATCGATTCGAGTGGACTCGTGCCGAATTCAGGGAGTGGGCCGAGCGTGTCGCTGAGTCACACGGCTACGCCGTGCGGTTCCTCCCCGTTGGGCCGGTGGAGGATGCGGTGGGAAGTCCGACGCAGATGGGAGTGTTCGAACGATGAACATCGACCTCCCTGAACTGTCCTTCGTAGTGCTCATCGGCGTCTCGGGCTCCGGCAAGTCGTCGTTTGCGCGCAAGCACTTCAAGCGTACCGAGGTGCTGTCATCTGACTACTGCCGAGGACTCGTCGCCGACGACGAGAATGATCAAGAGGCAACCGGTGATGCGTTCGACGTGCTCCACTACATCGCCGGCAAGCGACTCAAGAACGGGCTGCTCACAGTCGTTGACGCGACCAATCTACGACCCGAGGATCGTCGTCAGTACGTCCGGCTGGCCCGTGAATACCACTGCCTTCCCGTTGCCATTGTCCTGAATCTGCCGGAGAAGCTGTGCCACGAGCGGAACAGGGAGCGGCCTGATCGTGACTTCGGGCCACACGTCATCCGCAATCAGCGGATGGCGCTGCGGCGCGGCCTGGGACGAAGCGGCAAGGGCCTTCGTCGCGAGGGGTTTCGACACGTCTGGGTTCTGGACAGCGTCGAGGGTATCGAAGCGGTCACTGTCGGCCGCACGCCGCTCTGGAACAACAGGAAGAGTGAGCACGGTCCGTTCGACATCATCGGCGATGTGCACGGGTGCTTCGACGAACTGATCGGGCTCCTCGAGGAGCTTGGCTACGCGGTCCACCGAGACGAGTCAGTGCCCACTGGCGATTGGGCGGTTGAGCCGCCGACCACGGACGCCGGACCGCCGCGCACAGCCGTGTTCGTCGGCGACCTCGTCGATCGTGGCCCAAACTCCCCGGCAGTGCTTCGCCTCGTGATGAGGATGGTGGCCGAGGGTAAGGCTCACTGCGTACCTGGCAACCACGACATCAAGCTCTTGCGGAAGCTCAGCGGCAAGAATGTGCAGATCACACACGGTCTCGCGGAGACGCTTGAGCAACTCGACGGGGAGTCGCCCGAGTTCATCGAACAGGTGCGTCAGTTCATCGATGGCCTCGTGAGCCATTACGTCTTCGATGACGGGAAGCTGGTGGTCGCACATGCCGGCCTGAGAGAGGAGATGCAGGGACGCGGCTCGGGAAAGGTGCGAGAGTTCTGTCTGTTCGGTGAGACCACTGGGGAGACGGACGAATTCGGTCTGCCCGTTCGATACAACTGGGCCGCCGAATACCGCGGCCGTGCCATGGTGGTGTACGGACACACGCCAGTGCCGGAGGCAGATTGGCTGAATGGGACGATCTGTATCGACACCGGCTGCGTCTTCGGCGGGAAGCTGAGCGCCCTGCGATACCCGGAGCGTGATCTGGTTTCCGTCGGCGCGACGGCCGTCTACTCGGAGCCGGCCCGGCCGTTCCTGCCGACGGACTCGACGGCGGCGCTGTCCGCCCAGCAGCAGCACGACGACATGCTCCACCTGGCGGATGTCGTCGGCAAGCGGATCATCGACACTCGTCTCCAGCGCAACGTGACGGTTCGCGAGGAGAATGCGACTGCAGCACTCGAGGTGATGAGTCGGTTTGCCGCTGATCCGCGGTGGCTGATCTACCTGCCGCCGACGATGTCGCCAAGCGAGACGACCCAACGGCCAGGGCTGCTCGAACATCCGGCCGAGGCTCTCGACTACTACCGGCACCGTGGTGTCGATGAAGTCGTCTGTGAAGAGAAGCACATGGGTTCGCGGGCGGTCGTGGTTGTCTGCCGCGACTCCGATGCGGCACGCGAGCGATTCGGCGTCACCACAGGCGAGTTTGGGATCTGCTACACACGAACAGGGCGCCGCTTCTTCGACGACGCCGAGCTGGAGTCCGCCTTCCTCGGGCGAGTTCGCGACGCTGCCGGTCAAGCCGGGCTGTGGGACGACTTCGACACGACCTGGCTCTGCCTCGACTGCGAGCTCATGCCGTGGTCGGCCAAGGCGCAGGCGCTCCTCCGCGATCAGTACGCAGCCGTGAGCAGCGCATCGCGGTTCGCGCTGGCGAACGTCGTTCCTACGCTGCGCCAGTTCGCCAGCCGTCCCGGCAACGACGAGGTGAACGGCCTGGTTGATCATTACGAGGGCCGTCGTGTTGCGGTCGAGAAGTACACAGATGCATACCGTCAGTACTGCTGGTCCGTTGAGTCTCTCGACGACCTTCGACTTGCTCCTTTCCATCTCCTCGCTACCGAGGCAGGCGTCCATGTCGATCAGGATCATGTGTGGCACATGTCGACGCTGGCGAAGATGGCCGAGCACGACTCGTTGCTCATGGCCACTTCTCATCGCGTGGTGGCGCTGACCGACGAGGCGAGTTGCGACCAGGCGATCGCATGGTGGGAGGACATGACCGGGCGCGGTGGCGAAGGGATGGTCGTCAAGCCGCGATCATTCATCGCCCGGGGGCGCCGCGGTCTGCTCCAGCCTGCGGTGAAGTGCCGCGGCCCAGAGTACCTGCGCATCATCTACGGACCAGAGTACCTGTCGCCCGAGCATCTGGATCGCCTTCGCAACCGAGGCCTGAGGCACAAGCGGTCGTTGGCTCTGCGCGAGTTCGCCCTCGGGCTCGAGGCCCTTGAGCGGTTCGTGCGGCGCGAGCCGTTGCGGCGGACGCATGAGTGCGTCTTCGGTGTCCTGGCCCTCGAGAGTGAGCCTGTGGACCCCAGGCTGTAGCCCCTCGAGTTACCGTTACGTAACTCGGCTCCCTGAGGATTCTCGCGACTTTTTTGTTCGCCCCGCGCGCCTCCGTGCGGGGCGTTTTCGTGCGCCCAAGGGCTGATCCGTTTCTCCCGCCGAGTTACCGCGCCCAGACCACCCCGATGCTTCGTGCTCCTCAGACGGCTGCGACCAGCCGGGAGAGCACGGATGCACGAGCAATCGAACGACAACGAACACCTGACGCTGCCTCAGGCGGCCAAGATCGCGCCCGGCCGGCCGTCGGCCAACTGCGTCTGGCGCTGGTGCCGGGAAGGCGTCAAGAGCCGGTCCGGTGAGCGGGTCCGCCTGAAGCACATCCGCGTCGGCGGGCGCATCGACACGACGCGGGCGTGGATCGAGGCCTTCGGCGCCGAGCTTGCCGACGCGGATGCGCGGCACTTCGACCGATCCGACGAGCCGGCACCACCGGCGCGCCGGTCCCGCCGCGGTCGGCAACGCGCTGCACGGCAGCGCGACGCGATCCGGCGCCAGCACGACGAAGCCGAGAAGCGCCTCAAGGAGGCGGGCCTGTGAAGCGCTCCTCCCCCGATCGGTCTCGCGACGCCGCTCCGCTCGTCCGCCTCGGCCAGAGCGACTACCGCCGCGACATCCATCCACACCACCTGACCAGGTCCACGGAGGGACCGGACGTGACCACACCCTCGAAGATCCCGCTCGGCTTCCTCATTCGTGAGCCCCCCGACGTCTACCACGCGAAGGCGGCCAACCACCTCTCGTCGCACTGGCTCGCCGAGTTCCGCAAGTGCCCGCTCCTCTACCACCGCAAGCGCCTCGGGCTCATCCCCGAGCGCGAGAGCGCGGCGTTCCTGGTCGGGCGGGCGGCGCACACGCTGATCCTCGAGGGGCGCGCCCGTTACGAGTCGGCGTACGCGGTCGGCGGTCCCATCAACCCGAAGACGGGCAAGCCCTACGGCTCGGCGACGAAGGCGTTCACCGAGTGGGCGGAGCGCTCCGCCAAGCCCGTGCTGAGCGACGATCAGGCGGCACTCGTCGAGCAGATGGCTGCTGCCGTCGCCGGTCACTCCTTCGCCGGCGTGCTCCTGGCTGAAGGCACCGCCGAGGGCGTCGTCCGGTGCCGACTGCACGAGCACGACTGCCAGGCCCGGATCGACTGGCTCAACTCCGACTCGCAGCGCGGCATTGCCGATCTCAGGACCGCCGACAACCTCGACTCGTTCGAGTTCGACATCCGCACGTACGGCTACGTCCACCAGCTTGCCTTCTACCGCGCCCCGCTCGCCGAGCATCCCGGTCACGTCCCGCCCGCTCACGTCATCGCATCCAGCGAACGGCTGAACTCGCGGATGATCGCCGTCTCCTCGCACGCGCTCACGTCCAGCCACTCCCGGGCGCGCGTGCAGCCCACGTAGAACGTGGCGCGGCCTTCTGCGGCATCGCCACAGTCGTGGGCGGACGCCAGGATGACGTACGGGGCGTCGTAGCCCTTCGCTGAGGCGATCGTTGAAACAGTGATCCGACCGACCTCGACGGCAGCGGCGTCCTTGGCCTCTTCCTCAAAGGCACATCGCACGCACGCATCGCCGACGCGGCCGGCCAACGCCTTCGCGATGGCGCCCGCGCGATCCCGTCGGGCGGTCAGCACCATGAGGTCGTGCGGGCAGAGTCCCTCGTCCCTGAGCAGGTGCGCCGCGCGGTCAGCAATGGCTGCGTCCTCCGCCGCGGTGTCCGCCGACCGGAGAAGCCGTGCCGGGTCTCCCTCGCGGCGCGCGAATCGGACGATGATGTGTTCACCACGGACCGTCACCAGGTGCTTCTCGCGAAGCGTCGCGAGGTCGGCGAAGCCGCGCATGCGGACCTGTTGCGGCGCATAGCTGCCGACCAGCACGTTGAAGGCGGGCTCGATGATCTGCCGGGTGCTCCGGTATGACTCGTCCATTACGACGGACCGGCCACGGACCTCCAGGCCCAGGTCGCTCCACGTGGGACGCGTCGCGCCGTAGAGATTCTGCGCGTCGTCGTAGAAGACGAACATCCTGGGCAGCCCCTCGGTCGTGCGCTCGCAGAGCCGCAGCAGCACGCGGTACTCGTCCTCGTGGAAGTCCTGTCCCTCGTCGACGAAGATCGCCCGGTAGAGCCCGTCGCCCAGGCGCTCGGCTGCCTTCTCGAGATCGGCGAGGTATCGCCGGGCGCGCGGCCCGGGATCCTCCCCCTGTTTCACCTGCTGGTAGTGAAGCAGTCCGCGCTGGCTCAACTGCCACATCAGGCGGTTGAAGTGCACCACCTCAACGTGCCCTTCTGGCAGCGCGTCGCCCGTCCGCTGCCGATACGCCGCCTCGATCCTGTCACGGATGAACGGTACGAGCGTCCGGTTGAAGCAGACGGCCAGGATGGGCAGCGCGGCCGTCCCTTCACCGAACAGCGCATCGGTCTCTCCGTCGATGCCTTCCACCAACCGCGCGATCTGCGTGGCCAGTACCACCGTCTTTCCGCTGCCCGCTACGCCGCGCACCAGGCGTGGACCGTCGTTCCAGCGCTGTCCGGCAAGTCGCTGCTGCTGCTCGGTCAGCACGCGATGCTCCGAGAGTCCATCGGCAAGTCGCTCACCCAGCGATCCTTCCGGCGCCGTCGTTCCGGGCCGTACCGGCGGCGCGAGGACCGCCGAGTCTCCGAACGCCGCCATCAGGCTCCTGAGCTGGAGCTGCGGCAGCGGTCCGATGCCGCGAAGCCGCTGGCGCCCCGACGCGCGCATCCGATCGCCCAGCAGTGCGCAGAGGAGATCGTCCTGGAACAGCACGTCCGGGCGGGCGCTCAACTCGAGGCCGAACTTCTCCTCCCACGACGCACGACGGATCCGAGGGAACGCGACCCATGCCTCGAATCCGCCGTTGAGGTCGCCGCCGAAGTGCCGCCCGGCCGCGTCCTTGATGTCGAACATCGCGTTCCGCGCCTGCTTGAACGGATCGCGTTTCTCGGCCCGTCCGTCATAGGTGATCTCGATCGCGCCACCGGGCCACATGGACCTGACCTGGTCAATCGTGACACCCTTGACCTCAATGACGTGTACACCGGACTCCGGGTCGACGACGGCGATGTCCGGCGCCCCGCTGCGTGCACCGACCACCGACGGCTCGCAGAGAATGACCGCGCCCTCGACATCGAATGTCTGCGCCATGATGAGCAGGACCTCGCGATGTGTCGTGGTCCGCGCCTCGTCCTCATCGATGACGCGGCATCTCATCGCCTTGAAGTCAGGTGCTCGCATGCGTCCCCATTCCGCTTCCCCGGCTTCCGGGCATTGGCATGCGGGCCATTGTGAAGAGTGCCTCCCCGACTGGCAACCCGTGGCCTGCCGGCGGTGCGTCCGATGCCCGCCGCGACGGAGCCGCGGTGACGCCCGCGCCGGCGCGGCGATCCGGGAGCCGCATTGACCTCGCGGCCTGCCGCGGCGGGAGCCTGGTTGAGGACCATCCTCGACCCCGCCGCCGTCGGCCACGCCCGGTCGCGCATCGACCGGGCCATCTCGAGCAGCGCGCGTGGACTCGCGCGGCGCGGTGTCCGCGTCGCCGCGGAGCGCGACGTTCTCATCATCGCGGTCGAGCCCGCGCTCCGGGGAGCGCGCGGAGTCGCGGAACTCGAGCGTCCCGGTACCCGGTAGACTGCACGGTGACCGGGGCCGCGAGGACTCCCATGAGCGCACGACCGCCCGCTGATCTCCCCGCGCTACGATTCCTCTCGCGCCGCGACTTCCTGCGGACCGCCGCCGCCCTCAGCGCCGCCGCGGTCACCGGTCCCGTCTTTCCCCGGGGGCGTCGCGACACGGAACTGCGCATCCTTTCGATCGGCGTGGTCGGCACGATCGGCGAGGCCGACAGGAGAACGATCGCCGCCCATCCGCGTGCGAGGATCACCGGGCTCTGCGACGTCGACGCCGGAGCAATGGCGAAGGCGAAGGCCGATCATCCGGATGCGTTCACCACCGCCGATTACCGTGAGGCGTTCGACCGGTACGGCGACCGCTTCGACGCGGTGATCGTCGCCACGCCCGACCATGCGCACTGCGCGATGATGACGATGGCGCTCGCCCGCGGGAAGCACGTCTACGGGCAGAAGCCGCTGGTCCAGCAGCTCGAGGAGCTGGACCTCCTGGAACGCGCGGTGCGCGCCAGGCCCGCGCTCGTGACGCAGGTCGGCGCCCAGCGGATCGAGTCGACGGCGCGCCGCGCGGCCGTCGCCATCCTGCGCAGCGGCGACCTTGGCCGGGTGATCGAGGTCCACGTCGCCTTCGGCACCAGTGCACTCCAGGGCGGGTACTACTTCGCGGACGGCACGCTCGGCGATCCCGTCGACCCTCCGGCCGGATTCGACTACGACCTCTGGCTGAACGGCGCAGACATGGAGCCATGCCGCCCGCAGATGGTGCGACGGCAGTGGCGCAGCTGGTGGAACTTCGGCGGCGGCCAGATCACCGACTGGGTCGTGCACCTGACCGATGTCCTCTTCTACGCCTTCCCTGAACTGACCAGCCCGGTGCGCGTCCACACATCCACGCCGTCGCGCGACGTGTCGCACTTCCATGCGGATCGCGTGCGCTCGACGATCACGTATGCCGTCGACAGCCCGCGCTTCGCCGGGCCCACGTGCTCGTTCCACTTCACGGACTCCGGCATGATGCCGGACCGGGCGCACCTGGGGATCGGCCAGGGCGAGTGGCCCGACCGCATCGTCACCGTGGTGGTCTGCGAGGGCGGCACGCTGGTCCTGGCGCCAAGCGGACCGATCGAGATCTGGCGCGACGGCCGCATGACCGACGGCCTGGCGTGGCCCGGCCTGCCCGCGTGGCCATCGTTCAACCACTGGCACGCGTTCGTCGATACCGCGCTGGGCATCGACACCCCCCACCGCTGGATGCCGTTCCAGACCGGGCTGCGCTGCACCGAACCGGGACTGCTGGCGGTCCGCGCCGCGAAGTATCCCGGACAGGTACTCGACTGGGACAGGACGCACCTGCGCTTCACCAGCCACGCCGAGGCCACGCGGACGATCGTGCGCCGGGCGTACCGGGCGGGGTTCGAGCCGGTGCGCCTCGGCGGCGCGTGATCCGTCCGGCGCTCGAACCGGCGAACAGACGATGCGCCTTCCCATCCACCCGACGCGCTCAGCACCATGACCCTCATCCTCGCCGGCATCGTCGCGTTCGTCCTGGTCCAGCTGGGCATCGGCTGGTGGGCATCGCGGCGCGTGGCCAGCGATGACGACTACCTGGTCGCCGGCCGGCGCCTGGGCGCGACCCTCGCGGGGTTCTCGATCTTCGCCACCTGGTTCGCGGCCGAGAGCGTCATGGGCGCCTCCGCGGCGATCGCAGACGAGGGGCTCGCGGGCGGGCGCGCCGATCCGCTGGGCTACGCGGTCTGCCTCCTGCTGCTCGGCGTGCTGCTTGCCAGTCGCCTCCGCGCCACGGGATGCGTCACGCTGGCGGAGGTCTTCCGCCAACGGTACGGCACCGCCGCGCAGCGCACGGCCGCCTGCATCATGATCCCGACGTCGCTGCTCTGGGGCGGCGCGCAGATCCGCGCGTTCGGAGAGATCCTGGCGTTCGAGACGCCGCTGGTCATCGACGTCGCCATCGTCGTCGCCACCCTGCTGGTCATCGGCTACACGCTGCTCGGCGGCCTGCTCGGCGACGTCATGACGGACCTCGTGCAGGGCGCGATCGTCCTGCTGGGCGTCATCGTGCTGGCGGTCGCCATGGTCATGAAGCTCGGCGGCCCCGGCGAGGCGATGTCGCTGATCGAGCCCGGACAGCTCTCGCTCACCGCGCCGGGCGAGTCTATCTGGGTGCGGATCGACACGTGGCTCGTGCCGGTCATCGGGGCGCTCGTGGTACAGGAGACCGCGTCGCGCGTGCTCGCGTGCAGGACGGCCACCGTCGCACGGCGCGCCGCGCTCTTCGGCGGCGGGCTGTACCTGGTGTTCGGCGCGGTACCGGTCGTGATCGGGCTGCTGGGCGCACACCTTGGACTGGACATCCCGGGCGACGCGAGAGACTCGTTCATCCCGGCCGCGTCGCGCATGCTGCTGCCGCCGCTGGCGTACGTGGTGTTCATCGGGGCGCTCATCTCGGCCATCCTCTCGACGGTCGACTCGACGCTGCTGGCCGTCGGCGCGATCGCGTCCCATGACCTTCTGCCGTCGCACCGGATGAGCGCCCGCGGTCGCCTGCTCGCGGCGCGCCTGGCCGTGGTCGCCGCGGGCATCGCGTGCTGCGGAATCGCGCTGCGCGCCGACGGCATCCTGGACCTGGTCATGGAGAGCGACGCGTTCGGTACCGCGGGCATCGCGGTCGTCGGGGTGGCGGGCCTGCTGACCCGGTTCGGCGGACCGTGGGCGGCGTCCGCCGCGCTTGCGGCGGCCCTCGCCACGTCGGTGCTGGTGCGCGTGCCAGTCGAGGTCGACGCGCCATTCCTGACGTCGCTGGCCGTCTCGGGGCTGGTCTTCGTGGCTGTCGGGACGTGGGAGCACCTCCGCCGGCGGACGGCCCCCCCCGCTTCGCCGGTCTGATCGCGTCCAGATAGCGGCCCGGGCTTGACAGCGGCCGATCCGCAGACAATACTTGCATCGTGACGCAACCGTGCAACCATGTCGCCATGACCCCCAGGGAGGCTGCCGCGTGCTGCCGCCCGGTGGACGGCATGCTCGACCCGGCGATGTTCCGGGCCCTGGGCGATGCCACCCGGGTGGCGATCGTCGCCTGCCTGGTCAAGTGCGGCCGGGAGGCGTCGGTGACCGAAGTGGCCGAGTGCTGCCTGGTGGACCTCTCCGTGGTCTCCCGGCACCTGGCGCTGCTTGCCCGCGCGGGGATCCTCGAGTCGCGCCGTGAAGGGCGCACCGTGCACTACCGCGTTCGGTATGGCCACCTCTGCGACCAGTTGCGCCGTCTCGCCGACGCCATCGAGCAATGCTGCCCGCCCGGCGAAGCGACTGGAGCATCCTCATGAGCACGTCGCACGCGGCTGTGCGGGACCGGCGCCTCTCTGTCCTCTTCCTCTGCACCGGCAACGCGTGCCGGAGCCAGATGGCCGAGGGCTGGGCGCGGGCGCTCTGGTCCGACACGATCGACGCGCACTCGGCCGGCACCCACCCGCATGGACTCAATCCGCTCGCCGTCCGCGCCATGCGCGAAGCGGGCATCGACATCAGCCATCACCATTCGAAGCGCCCGGAGCAGATCAGCGCGCCGATCGACGTGGTCGTCACCGTCTGCGATGCCGCGCACGAGGCGTGTCCGGTGCTTCCCGGCGCCGTCGTCATCCATGCCGGCTTCGATGATCCGCCGCGGCTGGCCGCCGGCGCGCCGGACGAAGCATCCGCAATGGTCCACTATCGCCGTGTCCGCGACGAGATCCGCCGATGGGTCGAGTCGATGCCGGACCTGCTTGCCCGGGCGCATGCCGATCTGGAACGATCCGGCGCCCCCACACCCACCCAGGAGATCCCCATGACCCGATCATCCACAGCGTGCTGCTCCACGCCCGGCTGCTGCAGCCCGGGCACGAGCGCCCCCGATGTGTCCCCCTCCGAAGCCGCCCGGCCCGCGACCGGCGCCGAGGTGGATCCGGAGGCTGTCCGCGAACAGGTGCGCGCGGGCTACGGCGAGATCGCACGGCGCGGATCGTGGTCGTCCGAGGGCACCAGGGCCGGGGATGCCGCCACCGGCTGCGCGCCGGGCGGCGGCTGCTGCGGACCGGCGACGTTCACGCCCGAGGCGCTCGCGGCTGCGATCGGGTACTCCAGCCAGGATCTTGCCCACACGCCCGACGGCGCCAACATGGGGCTGTCCTGCGGCAATCCGACGGCGATCGCCGCGCTCAGGCCGGGAGAGGTGGTCGTCGACCTGGGCGCGGGCGGCGGCTTCGACTGCTTCGTCGCCGGTCCGCGTGTCGGCGCGTCGGGTCGGGTGATCGGCGTCGACATGACGCCGGACATGGTCTCGCGGGCACGGAAGAACGCCGCCGCGTACCGCGCGCAGTCGGGTCTTGACAACGTGGAGTTCCGGCTGGGCGAGATCGAACATCTGCCCGTCGCGGATGCGAGCGTCGATGTCGTCATCTCCAACTGCGTGCTGAACCTTTCGCCGGACAAGCCGCAGGTCTGGCGCGAGATCGCCCGCGTGCTCCGCGGCGGCGGGCGCGTGGCGGTGTCCGACCTCGCGCTCATCCGTCCGCTTCCTGAGTCGGTCCGACAGGATGTCGAGGCGCTCGTCGGGTGCATCGCCGGTGCCGTCCTGGTCGAGGAGACGCGCCGGATGGCGCAGGACGCCGGGCTCGTGGACATCGTCCTGACGCCCAAGCCGGAGTACATCGACGCGATGTCCGGATGGGAGGACCCGCTCTACCGGCGGATCGTGGAGAGCCTGCCCGCCGGCACGAAGCCCAGCGACTTCATCACCAGCCTCGACATCTCCGCCCGCAGGGTGCGCTGATCCATGACCGGCGCGCACGAGTGTGCCAGGTGCGAACCAGGGCGTCTGCCCTTCCTGGACCGGTATCTCACGCTCTGGATCTTCCTTGCCATGGCCGCCGGCGTCGCGCTGGGCCGGTATGTGCCGGGCGTCCGCGACGCCGTGGATGCGGTCACGGTGGGGACGACGAACGTCCCCATCGCGCTCGGCCTCATCCTGATGATGTACCCGCCGCTTGCGAAGGTGCGGTACGAGGAACTGCCGCGGATCTTCCGGGACTGGCGCATCCTGATCCTGTCGCTGGTCCAGAACTGGATGGTGGGTCCCCTGCTCATGTTCGGACTCGCGGTGCTCCTGCTGCGCGATCTCCCGGAGTACATGCTGGGCCTGATCCTCGTGGGACTGGCGCGATGCATCGCGATGGTGCTGGTCTGGAATGACCTGGCGCGGGGCAGCAGCGAGTACGCCGCGGGCCTGGTCGCGCTCAACAGCATCTTCCAGGTGCTGTTCTTCGGCGTCTACGCCTGGGTCTTCATGACGTGGCTGCCGTCCGTGATCGGGCTGGAGGGCGTGGCCGTCGACATCGGCATCATGGAGATCCTCGGCAGCGTCCTCGTCTACCTGGGCATCCCGTTCCTGGCCGGCATGGTCAGTCGGTTCGCGCTGCGCGCCCGCATGGGCGAGACGTGGTACCGCGGCGTGTTCCTGCCGCGCATCGCACCGGTCACGCTCATCGCGCTCCTCTTCACGATCGTCGTCATGTTCAGCCTGAAGGGCGACCGCATCGTGGCGATGCCGCTGGACATTCTCCGGATCGCGCTGCCGCTGTCGCTCTACTTCGTGATCATGTTCCTGGCGTCGTTCTTCATGGCGCGGCGGATCGGCGCGGACTACGAGCGCTCAGCGACGCTGGCGTTCACCGCGAGCGGCAACAACTTCGAACTCGCCATCGCCGTGGCCATCGCGGTCTTCGGCATCGCCTCGCCGATCGCCTTCGCCACCGTCATCGGGCCCCTCGTGGAAGTCCCCGTCCTGATCCTCCTGGTCCGCGTCTCGCTGCGGCTGGGGCGTCGGTTCTTCCCGGCACCCCCGCCACCCCCGGCACCCACGGACGACCAGCGCCAAAGACCAGGCGCGATCCCTGTCTGACGGGTGCGACTGCCAGCCCACGCCGGGTTCCGGCGGACCCGCGGCGGCCTCACACGCCCAGGGCCCGGGCAGGTCCCGGCACACGCCCGGTGCAGGCCGCGGCGCGACCGTTGCCTGAAGACCCGCACCGGCCCGTACAGACACGTCTGGTCGCACCGCCCGGTCCGGAGGTGCGCCCATGAACGCCGCCGGCGCCAGCATGACGAGCGCGGCGGCCGCCAGCAGAACGCCCGCGCGTCCGTACGCCCGCCGGTCCCCATGTCCATCCCGCTGAACCACGCCACCGGTGCCGACTCCCATCACCGTCCCCTCGCCTGGCGCCCGGAGGCGCGGGCGCCGCGCCTCGCCGGATGCACCGGTTCCCGGATATACCATCCGCCGCCCGTGCCCCCGCCGACGGCCGCGGAATCGCCCGCGCACGCACTCGAGGTCACCCATGCCGCGCCTCGTCCGACACGACCACGATGGCCCCATCCGGCTGGATCCCGGCGAGGCACCGTCACCATGAGCGACCGGGATCTCGAGGACCGCATTGCCGCGGCGCTCACGGAGATCGATGCCGAGACGCGCGCCTTCGGCGCGCGAACGGGCCTGGCGTGCCCGCCCGGTTGCGGCGCCTGCTGTCTCTCGCCGGACGTGGAGACCACGCCGGCCGACATGATCCCGATGGCCGGCGCGCTCCTGGACGCCGGTCATGCCGCCGCGGTGCTGGATCGCCTGACCGACCGTCCGGGGCGCGCACCGTGCGTGCTCTACCAGCCCGACCCGCTGGATCCGCGCCGGGGCCGCTGCGCCATGTACGCACGGCGCCCCTCCATCTGCCGGCTCTTCGCCTTCGCCGGCCGGCGCGACGCCGAAGGGACGCCGCAGTTCACGCCCTGCCGGGTCCACATGGAGACGCTGCCCGACCGCGCGCGGACGGCGCGGGACGACGTCCGTGCCGGCACGATTCCGCTGCCGATCTTCGCCGACCACGCCGCCCGCGTGGCGATGCTCGCGCCCGGCGCCATGGCCAGGACCATGCCGATCAACGATGCGCTGCGCGGAGCACTGGAGAAGGTCGGCCTCGCGCGTCAGTGTGCCGCGATGGAGACGGCGAGCGCCCTGGCGGACGCGTGCACCGCGCCCGACACGGACGATTCGCCCGGCTCCCCGCGCACGCCCCGACCGGTCCGGCCGATGCGCCCGGCGGCGTAGCAGGCTGGAGAGGCGGATGGCGGTGTCTGACACGAGCGCCGTGCGTCACGGCCGCGGCGCCATGCGCGCATGCCGGCAGAGGCGCCTCCATTCGCCGGGCGAGGGTCCAGGGCGGCGCAGCCACAATCGGCGGGCGCCCGGAGAGTCCGTCGACGGAACCTCCATGCGATCGGGCACCGCGCCCGGCGGTCAATCGTCAGGCACGCGCCGCCCCGCCCGGAGACCGCGCGGACGACCGGCCGGTCAACTCCAGTTGGAGAGCACGACGAGCAGGTCTCCGAAACTGACTTCGCAGTCCCCGTCCAGGTCCTCCGGACACGATCCGCAGTCTCCGCACGGTCCCCAGGTACTCAGCAGGATGAGCATGTCCGTCATCCCCACTGTGCCATCGCCATCCAGATCGCCGGGCGCCGGCGGCGACTGCGCACAGCCGCCCGTGTTCACGATGTAGTGTCCCTGCGCGGAGCCGACGTAGGCCAGTCCATCCCGCAGCCGGAAGGACCGGGCCGCACCCACGTCCGGCAGGTGCCGCTCGACGGAGACGTTCAGGAGATCCGTGCAATCCAGGATGAAGAGACCGCGCAGGGGCGTCCAGGCGCCGCTGGACGTCAGCACGAGCCGGTCGTCTTCGATGGCCTCGATCCGTACGGCCGCGATCGCGTCGAATGATCCGATCGACACAGGCTGCTGCGGCACGGACACGTCCAGCACCTCGACCGTGGCGCCGCACTGATCACCGCCGCACCATCCCCAGCGGACGTACAGCCGATGCCCGGCAAGCGACAGCTGGGTGCCGTTGACCCGACGCGTTCCGACCAGTGTCGGCGCCGACGGTGCGGAGAGATCGACGATCACGACGCCATTCACACCGATCGTGTACACCAGCGTGCCATCGACCACGATGTCGCTCGCCTCCGACACGGCGATCGAACCGACGATGACCGGACTCCCCGGCGCCTTCGTGTCGATGACGAAGAGCGTGTACTCGGCCGCAGCCAGCAGGTGGGTGCCGGTGAACGCGAGCGCGGACACGACCGCGCCGCCCAGCCCGGGAATCCCTCCCAGGTCCACCGGCGCGGCGGGATCCGTGATGTCCAGCCGGCGCAGGCCGGTGTGGGTGGCGACGTACGCCACGTTCTGCGCCGCGGCCAGCGCGAAGATGATGGCACCCGTGTCGTATGAGCCCGCCAGCATCGGCTGCGTCGGATCATGAGCGTCCAGAATGTGGATCGTCGTCAGGCTCGGCCCGGAGCGCGTGACGAGCCGGCCGTCGGACAGGGCTGGCGCCACCGTGCTGCCCGCGGTGGGCTCGTGCCCCAGGATCGGATGCGCGGGGATCGCGGCGATGTCCAGCGTGTGAATACCGCCACCGGCGGCGGCGACGACCACGAGATCCCCGAGGACCGAGACGTCCATCACCACCATCCCATCCTGCGACCAGGCGCCGGTGCGCGAAGGCGCGGACGGATCTGACACGTCCACCGTGTGAAGCCCGCCCTCCTGAACCGCCACGCAGAGCAGATGTCCCTGCAGTCGGACACGCCTGGGGTATGCGTCTCCGTGGATCTCACACTCGCCCCGAAGGAAGATGCCCATCGGATTGGTGCAGTCGAGGATGCGCACCCGCGGCGACGAGCCCAGCGTCTGGGGCAGATACACCAGGGCGTCGCGCACCTCGAACTGCAGCAGGCCGCCGGCGCCGTGCACGAACAGCCCCAGCGGCTGCGGCGCGTGCGGCAGGGTCAGATCGATGACGCGCAGCAGGTTGACCGTGCTGACATAAGCGCGCGTTCCTTCCATGGCCACGAATGCTGAGAATTCCAGGAGCGGCAGCATCCCGATGACAGACGGCGCCGAGGGATCCGACACATCGACGACCCGCAGGCCCTCTGTGCCGGCCGCCACACAGGCGATGGCCCCGGACACGGCAACGTCATTCGCGTCCGCGATCGGCACCATGCCCATCGGGATCGGTGCAGACGGATTGCTGATGTCGACGATCCGCATGCCGCCGCTTCCGGCTGCCACGTAGAGCAGGTTCCCGTCCACGGCGACACGGACCGCGCTCCCGGCCATGGGCACCATGCCGAGAGGCAGAGGCGCCGCCGGATCCGAGAGGTCGAGGATCTGCACACCTGCGCTGCCACGCGCCACGATCGCCAGGTGGCCGACCTGCACCACATGCTGCGCCGAGAAGCCACTCTCGAAACTCCCGAGCGGAGGGGCGTGCGGGCAGAGCAGACCATCGGCCGCCGCCGGTGCGCTGACCAGCAGCGGGACGCAGAAGCACCAGAGCCGGGCGCAGGCCGACAAGGCACCGTGACCACGACGGGATCCACCAGCGTGTACAGCGTTGACACCCATGACACGGCGCTCCACCCCCCGATCACCACGTCGCCGGAATCGCGGCAGGCCATGCCACGCATGAGGCCGGTGCCAACGCCCGGGCCGCCAGGGAGGGCCCGATCGTACCAGCGGATCCGGTCGATTCAAGGCCCGGCCGAGGCATGAGTCAGGGGCTGCCGCGTCACGACATCTGCTCCTCCTCGACCTGGTCGCGCACGCCGACAGGGGCTCGCGCCCACCTTGCTCCCATCACTCTCCTGTGGCGCCTGCCCGCGCTCCCGGAGCCCGCATGCCGGCGCTCGTACCGACTTCGCCAACATGCCCCGACACGCCTCGCGCGCCGGATCGCGGTCGGAGACAGCCCCGGCTCCATCGCCGAGGACGGCAGTGCCACAGTGCGCACCCCGCTCCCCCCCCCTCTCTGTGTCCTCGGTGTCCTCCCTGTGACTTCTTCCTGAGCGCCCGCCGGCACGCCACCGCATTCACCCCAGGTCCGCGTGCGCCCGCTCCAGCGCGTCTCCCTGTCGCTCGAGCGCCAGCAGCGCCGTGCGCAGCGGCCCGTGCCGGTCGGTCGCCAGCGCGTAGGGGCGTTCGCGCCGGGCGCCCTTGCGCCGGAGCAGCCGGAGAAGGGCGCGTCGCTCGGCTGCGGACCAGGAGGAAAGGTCGTCGATCGCCAGCAGCAGGACCGCCAGTTCACGGAACGTGCGCCGTTCATCGGCCGGCCAGGCGTCGACGTCCCGGATGTCCAGCGCGCGACGCGCGACGCGCAGTGCGGCGGCCTCCGCGCGGGTCCGATCGCCCCGGAAGCGGCGGCCGATCAGGTGGGTGATCGCCAGCCCGACCCGGACGACGTCCGGCGTCGCGCGCTCCGGCGCACGGTCGTCCCCGCCGGAAGCCGCGCCGTCGGACGTCTCCAGTGACAGTTCAAGGCCCGATTTCGCCAGGCGCCGAAGCACCGCCGGCGTGGAGCGCCAGGTGCGATCCGCCGCGCGCCGCGCCCGTTCGCCGTCCGCGAGCCGCCGCGCGCCGGCATCGCGCGACCGGAATCCCAGCCGGTCATAGAACCAGAACGCGCCGGATCGGATCGCCTCGGGGTTGTCCTGGCCGAACTGATACGGATCCACCACGAAGCGCCGCACCCGGAAGTGCTGCCGGTACGCGCGAAGGACCTGGCTGAAGATGAACGCCGACTCGCCGCCGCGGAACGTGTCGAAGATGTTGACGCCGATCTCGCAGCGGCCCATGAAGACCCAGCCGCCGCCGTAGGCGACGGGCACGCGGTTCCGCGCGGCCATGAAGCCGAAGTAACTCTCCACGGGCAGCCGCCGCGCCGGCACCATGCCGAAGAGCGCGACGTCCACGCCTCGATCGAGATGCATCAGCGTGACTTCCGCCGGGTTGGCGTGCGTCGTGGGATCGGTTTCGCGGCCGCGGACAGCCAGCACGGCGCGTGCCGTGTCGATCACCTGGCGCGCCGCGTGCACGGGCAGCGGCCGCATCGCGGGAAGCGGTCGCTCGAGTTCAGCGCGGAGATCGACCTCCCGGCGCAGACCGCCGTCGCCGATGAACAGCGGCCGGGGCGGGAACCGCTGGTCCGTCCGGGCGCTGCCCGGCGCGGTCAGCGCCCAGCGGACGGGCATGTCGACGTGCTCCAGCAGCGCGTCGATGACCTCCCCGTCCGCGCGCAACCGACCGCACTGCGCCATGAGCCAGTCACAGTCCGTGGGCACGATCGACCGCACGACGATCCCCCCGCTCCGCGCGCGTCCGGCGGCCCGGTCGCGCGCGGCGCGGCCACCCGCCCGCGCGAGATCGATCCATGCCTGCGTGGAGAGTCGCCTGGTGAGCAGACCGTCACGCTCCGGTCGCGCCGCGAGGAGGCCGAGGAGATCGTCGAACGCGCTGCCGAGCGCTGCGTCCTGCCACGCAAGCGCGACATCACCCGGGAACCGCGTGGAGAGCCCGCGCAGAAGCGTCAGCGAGAACGCGCCGTCCACCGTGGCGCCGGCGAGTCCGCTGCCGCGCGGCGGGCGCACCGCCGTCGCGCCGCGGCGCCGCGCCGTCGTCGCCGCCGGTCGCCGCAGGTCCCCTGCCATCGCGCCGAGCGCCTGCTCGGCCACGCGATGCGACGCGCGGTCCGTCGGGAACGCGGCATGGAACAGGAGCGCGTCGTGCTTCGCGAGCAGATCGGCCGGCGACCGGGGAAGCGCCGCCGCGAGCGCGCGGTGCAGGTCGGCCATCCGGTGGCGATGGGCACGATCGCCGGCCCGTCGCACGTCGGCGATCGTCCGGAGGAGTGTCTCCATGGCGGTGGAGGATGCGCGCATGGGTCCTGGCAGCTGCTCGGCGTACGACAGGCACCGCGCCTGTCCGGTCGGCGGATCTCGGCGCTCACCGCCGCACCAGCGCAGTCTACAGGTCCCCGGTCACCCGGCCGGACGGGGCATCGGCGCCGTCCGGGTCCGATATCCGGGTCGGCGCCCGGGTCCCGGGCGGACGGACATCGGATCCAATCGCCCACCATGGGCTCTCGCTCCACGCTACCTTTGCCGATCCTCCCGTTCCCGACATGCGCATCCTGCACGTCATCCCGCAGTTCCCGTGGTTCGGCGGCCGGACCATCGTCGGCGGGCATGCGAGCTGCCTGCTCAGTCTCGGGCTCGCGCAGGCGGCGGCGGGCCACGAGGTCACCATCCTGTCCCATGTCATCCATCGGGCGGGCGTGGAGAAGATCGCCGACGGTCTCCACGTGCATTCGCTCTTCGGGATCGGTCGCCCCGGCACCGTCCGGTTCGGGCTCCGGCTGCTCGCGGCGGGCCGCCACTGGCTTGGCGAGCGTCCGGGCGCCTTCGACGTCCTGCATGGGCATTCGGGCTTCGCGGATTACCTGCTGCTGACCGCGGCCCTCGCGCGACGCGGCCGGCTCCCGTCGGTGCACACGATGTACTGTCCGATCGCGGCGCACGGAGGCCGCGCCCGGCTTCCGCTCGTGCATGCTTTCCTGCGCGGATGCGCCAGGCGGATCGGTGCGCTCTCGGCGATGAGCCTGAATGTGGCGCGATCCATGGAGGCCTGGGGCAGTCCGCCGGTCACGCCGATTCCGCCCGCACTGGACTTCTCCCGCTTCTTCCCACCGCCGATCGCGACCGTCCCGGGAGGCGCCACGTCGGAGGTCCGACCCCTTCGACGGGAACTCGGGCTCGGCGACGACGACATCGCGGTTCTCTTCGTCGGGAATGCGAAGCCGCAGAAGAACCTCGCCGGGCTCCTTCGCGCGGTCGCGCAGATCGCCGGTCGCCACGACCGCCTCCGACTCATCATCACGACCGAACTGAAGCAGTCCTCCAGCGACGAGCACCTGCAGGCCCTGCATGCGATGATGCGCGACCTCGGGCTCGAGGACCGGATCATCCAGCGGGGCATCGTCGACAACATGCCTGAACTCATGCGCTCCTGTGACATCCTCGCGGCGCCGTTCCTCGACTCCAACGGGCCGTCGGACTACTTCATGGCCGTCCTCGAGGCCATGGCATGCGGCCGCGCCGTCGTCTGCTCGGCGATCGGCGGGATGCCGGAGGTCGTGAGCGACGAGGTCGGTGGACTCGTCGATCCGCTGGACCAGGATGACCTGGCCGCCGCACTGGAACGCCTGGTCGTCGATCGCGACCTCAGGCAGCGTGCCGGAGCGCGGGCGCGCGAGGTCGCAGCGGCACGATTCGATCCCGCGGTCGTCGTCGAGTCGACCGGCCGCCTGTACGCCGGAGTCATGTCATGACGCGAGAGACCGCCAATCCCGAGTTCTACGATCGCGACAGCCGGAAATACGACGAGCAGCGCTGGCAGAGCGCGGGTGGCGCGTACACCAACCAGGCGCAGCAGGCGATCGTCCTCGAACTCACGGCGGACTGGACGGGACATCGCGTCGTCGAAGTCGGACCCGGCACGGCGAGGTTCACCATCCCGCTCTGTGAGCGCGGCGCGAAGATGACCGTCGTGGACATCTCTGCGGGAATGCTCGAAGTGGCGCGACAGAACGTCACGGACGCCGGCTTCGCCGACCGCGTCGAGGCCTTCCGCCAGGGGTCGATCTACGAACTCCCGTTCGAGGATGGCGCCTTCGATCACGCGATCTCGCTGAATGTCTTCAACCACCTCGAGCGGGCGGGCGACGCGCTGCGGGAACTCGCCCGCGTGACGCGTCCGGGGTCCACGCTGCTCTTCAACTACGCGAACCTGCATTCGTGGTACTGGCCGGCAGCCCGGCGCATCCGGCGCCGCGGCACCGCGGTCGGCCAGGATGTCTTCTCGATCTGGGAGCGACCGCGCGACGTGCGGCGGATGATTGCCGACGCGGGGCTGGCGCTGGTGCGCCGCGTGGGTCATGTCCACATGCCGCGCGCGATGGAGCGGTACCACCTGACCGGCGCCGTCCGGCTGCTCGACCGGCTCTCGCGGCGCGGACCGCTGGAGCCCCTGGCGGCAACGCATTACTGCTTCTGCCGGCGCCTCGAGTGACGTCACCGCCATCCGGGGGATGGCGCCGGCAGCGCGGGAACGTCCATCCGCGCGCCGCTCTCGTCGGTCATACCGGCATGAGGCCCCCACGGACGCGTGGTTCCGTGCCGCGTCACTCGTAGCGGCGCAGGCCCTGCACGATCGTCGCCTTGATGTCTGTGGCGCGCATGAGCCCGGTGCCGGAGGAGAGCAACCGTCCCTCCGGTCCGAAGAAGCGGTACTGGGGAACGCTCATCGACGGGAGTCGACCGGCCACGACCAGCGACGGGTCCATGCCGTACCGCCGCGCCCAGTCCGCCGCCTGCACGGAGTCCGTGGGCGCCATCGGCCGGGCACCGCTGGTCAGCACGGTGAGGAACGTGATGTTCCGGCTGAACTCGCGGGCGACCGCGGCGGTCTCGCGGGCCTGCTTCGGGCAGTATCCGCACCACGGTGCCGCGTACTGCACCCAGAGAAACGCCCCGGCGAACGACTCCGGCGCGACCGACCGACCATGACCGTCCAGGCCGTAGCTGCGGCCGCGCATCGACTCATAGGAATCGGCCCTCCCCGCGGCCCCGAACACCCCGCCGATCGGCTTCACGCCGAAGGTCGCGATGAACACGACCCCGACCAGCATCATCAGCGCCGAGAGGATCGGGACCGTGCGACTCCGTCGCGCAGGCCGGGCCGGAACATCGTTCATGGCAGCCTTGTCGGCCGCGCCGAGTCATGACATCACCATCACTTCGTCGTCGCCCGCGGCCGATGGACCGGCCCAGGCGCCCCACATCCGACGACCGGAACGGACCGCGCGGCGCCGCCCGGCGCCGGCGTGTCCTCGTCGCCTCGTCGACCTCGCGCTCCCCCGCCGTCGAGGTGGACTGCCTCGATCGACCGGGAACAGGCGAGGGTCATTCGTCGTCCGGCGCCTCGCTCCGCGCGCGCCGGGTCAGCCAGCCGAGCTGCCGGAAGATGAACAGCAGCCCGGCCCCGACGGCGAGCGAGACCAGCCAGAATGCGACGTACCCGTAGCGCCAGCCGAGTTCCGGCATGTTGGCCGCATGCCGGGTGTCGAAGTTCATGCCGTAGACGCCGGCGAGGAACGTCAGCGGAATGAAGATGGTCGCGATGATCGTGAGGACGCGCATGATCTCGTTCGTGCGGTTCGCGGCCATCGAGAGATGCACGTCCACGAAGCTCGATGCGAGTTCGCGGTAGGTCTCCAGGACGTCCACGACCTGCATGGCGTGGTCGGCGGCGTCGCGCAGGTACGGGCGGACTTCCGGCGAGAGCAGCGGATGACCATCCCGCAGGAGATGGGAGAGGGCATCGCGCAACGGCCAGGTCGAACGCCGGAGCATCATCAGTTCCCGCTTGATCCGGTAGACGCGACCGAGCGCCGTCCGCGACCCGCTCTGACTGATGACCTCCGCCTCGATCTCCTCCAGTTCATCGCCCACGCGCTCCAGCACCGGGAAGTACCCGTCCACGATGGCATCGATCATCATGACCGCGAGGTATCCGCTGCCTCCGGCGCGGAGCATCTGCCGGCCGCTGCGGATGCGATCCCGCAGCGGATCCAGGCAGTCACCGTATGTCTCCTGGAACGAAACGACCCATCGGTCGCCGACCACCACGCTGACCTGCTCGGACCGGACGCGACCCGATTCCTCGATCGTCGTCATCCGGACAACGACGAACAGCACGTCGTCGTAGTCTTCCACCTTGGCCCGCTGCCCGACGTTGCCGATGTCCGCCACGAGCAGTCGATGCAGCCCGAGTTCACGCCCGAACTGCTCCAGGAGATGGCGATCACCGACGCCCTGGACATCGACCCACGCAACGGGCCAGGCCGGGTCCCGCAGCAGCGCGAGCGCGTCCGCCGCGTCCGGACTGCGGCGCTCATCCAGCGTGTGCGTGTCGTAGCGGATGACGGAGATGCGGGGCGGCAGTGCCTCCGGCGCCGGTGCGATCGTGCCGGGCGTCGAGCCGGCCGCGGGTATCCGGCGGGCGAACAGCGTTGGCAGGTGCATGGGAACGCAGGATACTCACCGCGCGCGGCGCGGGCGGACGCTCCGATTGACGCCGGGGCGCCCTCGATCGATGATCGCACCGTGGAGACCGCACTTCCCGGCCCATCCGAGCACCGCGCCGCGGTCGGCGCGATCATCGTTGCCCTCTCGCTGTTCGCCATCAAGGCGATCGCATGGTGGGTGACCGGCTCCGCCGCGCTCTACTCCGATGCCATGGAATCCGTCGTCAACGTCCTCGCGGCCGGTGTGGCGGTGTGGTCCATCCGGATGTCCATGCGCCCGCCGGATCGATCGCACCCCTACGGCCATGGCAAGGCAGAGTTCGTCTCCGCGACCTTCGAGGGCGGCATGATCCTCGTCGCCGCGGTGGTCATCATGTTCCGGGCGGTCGAGAACATCGTCACTCCGGAGCTCCGGCCGCAGACCATCCCGATCGGCATCGCCGCGGCATCGCTGACCGTCGTGATCAACGGTGCCTACGGCGCCATGCTCATCCGGCACGGACGGCGGCGGAACTCGATCGTGCTCGTGGCGAGCGGCCGGCACCTGCTCACGGACGCGCTCTCGACCATCGGACTGATCGCCGGCCTCGCCATCGTCGGCATGACGGGCTGGCTCCTTCTCGATCCTGCCATCGCACTCGTGGCCGCCCTGTTCATCACCGTCACGGGCTGGAGGCTCCTGCGCGGTTCCCTCGGCGGGCTCATGGACGAGCAGGACAGCGCCGATCACCGCACGATCACCGCCGCGCTGGAGGCCCACTGCGGACCGGCGGCGACCAGGCCGGAGATCTGCAGTTACCACAAGGTCCGCCACCGGCATGCGGGACGACTGCACTGGGTCGAGTTCCACCTCCGGGTCCCGGCGTCGCTGGATGTCCGTGCCGGCCACGAGATCGCCACGCAGATCGAACATGAAATCGAAGCGGCGCTCCGACCTGCCACCGCCACCGCCCACGTGGAACCATGCGAGGCCGCGACCTGCCCGCGGTGTGGACGAGCGGTGGGAGCCTCGGATCGGGGATGATGTCCGCCGTGACTCCCCCGAGACCCACCTGGGATGCGTACTTCCTCGCGATCGCGGAACAGGTGAGCACGCGCTCGCCGGACCCGTCCACGAAGCACGGTTGCGTCATCGTCGACGCGGACCATCGCGTGGTCTCCACCGGGTACAACGGGCCTGTCGCCGGACTGCCCAACGATCTCGTGCCGCTGGAGCGGCCGGCCAAGTACGACTGGCTGATCCACGCCGAGGACAACGCCGTCGCGTTCGCACGATGCGACCTGCGCGGAGCCACCGCCTACGTCACAGGACCGCCTTGCGCGGGCTGCTTCCGGCGCCTGCTCCAGGTCGGGATCCGCAGGATCGTGCATGGATCCAGGCAGAGTGCCTGCATCACCGGTCCGGAAGCGGACGCATGCCGCCGCATGGCCGACGCGCTGCACGTGGAGGTGGTGGCGTACCGGACTCAGGGGTCACCCGGAATCGTCGACCCGGCCATCTGCTGACGCGTCCGCGTGAGGCTCGATCTCCACCGGGCCATCGGACGACCGGACCTGGACAATCGTCGCGGTCGGCCATCCTGGACGGCCGACCGCGGCGATTCGACTGCGACAGGGTTCCGGCGACAGGGTTCCGGCGACAGGGTTCCGGCGACAGGGCACGCGCGCCGTCGCGCGGTGTCACCGCGCTCTCAGGGGCAGGGGCCCCACGTGCTCAGCAGGAGTGTCACGTCGACGAAGTCCACCCACCAGGAACCGTCGATGTCGGCCGAGCAGCCCGGGCAGGCGCCCCACTGGCTGAGCAGGACGACGAGGTCCGCGAAGTCCACCGCGCCGCTGCCGTCCAGGTCGGCGGCGCAGGCGGACGACACGCAGAGGAGCGTCTCGCACGCCACGTCGATCCCGAGGAACACGCCGCCCTCGGCGGCGCACTGCACGGAGGTGACGGCGACGCACGACGATCCGAAGCAGCACCCGCCGACCGGATCCGGTTCCTCGGACTGCACGTCCTGCCGCTCGAAGGCGCCCGCATCCACCTTCTCGTTCACGATCCGGACGGACCCTGCGAGGTCGACCTGGTCGTCCAGTGGCTGGGGCACCCATCCATTGTCTCCGGCGTCGATCGCCGACGAGGAGAGCTTGACGCGATAGTCGCCAGCGTCGGGGTTTTCGAACTGCGGGTCGGCCACGATGTTCCCGGCACCCTCACCCGGCCACGCCGACGTGACGAGCGAGGTGTCGATCCGGTTCACGCCCGATCCGGCGGAGTCAACGTGGGCACCTGCATCGCCGTCGAAGAAGTCAAGGATCGCATTCCGGACCCAGGACGTCGCGTGCGAAAGGACCGTCATGAGCGTGTGCCCGACCAGTGCCGTGTTGCCGCTGAAGGTGCAGTTCGTGAGGTGAACCGTCGACCCCCAGTTGGCGATCGCGCCGCCGTAGCCGGCGTGGTTCCCGGCAAAAAGGCAGTTCTCGACGATTCCGTTCGCGTTGGTGTGGAAGGCGATTGCACCGCCCCTGGCGCCGCCGGACGTCGCGTTCGCGCGGAAGTCACAGGCGAGCACGACGGTCGTACCACCGATCACGCCGATGGCGCCGCCGCCATTGGTCCCGGTCGCGCTCGCGCTGTTCCCGTGAAACACGCCGTGTCCGACCTCAACGGTCGAGTAGTACCCGCCGATGGCGCCACCCATCTGTGCCTCGTTCCCGAGGAAACGGCAGTACTCGATGCGCGCGTTGGAGAGGCGGACGTTGATGCCACCGCCGCGTCGATAGATGTCGTTTGAACCGCGGCCTCCGCGAATCGTGAAGCCGCGGACCGCCGTCCCCGGCCCCTCACCGCTCACGATCGAGATGACGCTGAAGTCATGACCGGCACCGTCCAGGACCGTCTGATCCCGTACCTGCGGGCTCTCGGGATCGATGCTCCGCACGACGAGCGTCTTGCCGAGCAGATTGATCACCTCGTTGTAAACGCCGGGCTGCACCACGATCTCGTCCCCGGAGGCGGCTGCATTGATTGCACCCTGGATGGTCGAGTAGTGCAATGGAACATGCCGTGTGGCCGCGCCCGCCGCACCGGCGATCGCCAGGATCGAGCCGGCGGCGAGGATCATCGAGACGTGGCGCATCGTTGTACCTCTCACCTCGAACTCCTGAGCCCGCTCACGGAACGGAACGGTCCCACCGGGTTGGACGGCCGTTCGATGGCGGACGGCTTCCTGACCCGCGAACACCTCACGATACGATCGCAAGGCACGATGCCATCCTGCGATCCAGCGCTGCGGTCGCTGCTCCTTTCCTGCGATCGTCCCGTCGTACGCGTGAACATGAACAGGCTGTTCCGGTGATTCGTGTCCGGTCGGCCCGAGAACCGGCCGGCGATGAGCACCCTGGTCTGCCGCAGGATCGTTCCCGGACGTCCGAACCCCACTATTAGACCCTCACTGTCGCGGAATGCAAGCCTGCGGCGGTCCCGGCGCGACCCCGCCCGGGCGCCCTGCGGGCAGTCGCGGCGCCACCGCGTCGGTGGGTGCGCACCATATCGCGGGCTTTACACGGACGTTGCGCATCGACCGCGCCGCAAACAGCGGACCCCGGCCGTTTCGGGCCGGGGTCCGCCTCAGGAGGTCAACCGTCCGGTCGACGCTTGGGAGCACGAGGGGTTCTCACCTCGACTCCGCCGTACCGGCGACGGGCACGCTGGTCCCGTGACCGGAGAGAATCTCGCTGATCAGCGAGTCCGCCGCATCGAACGGCGTCTCGAACCTGAACTCGGGCGCTTCCGGCGGCGGGGCGCCGAAGGCATCGTGCTTGATGGTCGCGAACTGGATACCCATGCCGTGCAGGGAACCGCCCGCCGCGGCGATGTCCGCGCCGCTGTTGAAGTCAAGCCACCGGGCGTACACGCCCAGGATCGCCCGATCCTGGCTCCCGGGGCAGACCGCCGGACTGGCGATGCCGTCGATCCGGGCCTTGCCATGATCCGTCTGGAGCGCCACCCGACGGAAGTGGTTCGGCGCGTCGTACTGGCTGAGCAGCGTCTGATCCCAGCACGAGATGCACCGGCCCGTTCCGGAGAGCTTGACCTCGTTCTCGTTCCAGATGTCGATCCGGGCGTAGGTCACCGGAGGACCGGTGGCCGGGATGATCACGCTCAGGTCCGCGTCCAGCGGATGGATCGTGAGATCCGTATCGCTGACCAGGGTGTCCTGCAGGGTGGACCAGGCATTGGAGCCGGTGCCCTGGAAGTTGAGCAGAAGCATGTTCGTCGGGGAGCAGTACTCCACGCCGTCCAGGTTCAGCGTGCCGGGGCTCGGCAGCTTCAGGCCATGCTCCACGGCAACCGCCGGGAAGGCGCACGCCAGGTACTCCCAGGCCGCGGCGCCGCCGGGGTAATACACGAGGGTTCCCATGCCCTGCAGGTGATTCCAGCGGATCTCCTCGCCGAGGTTGTTGACGGCCCAGCCGACGATCCAGCCGCGCAGGACCCGGTCCGTGGTTCCGTCCATCGCCGGCCGTCCCGGGGGCGTGCCGGGGTCGAGCACGGTCCACGGCGACACGCCGAACGGGGCCCCGCTGACCGCCGACCACCAGATCGGCTGATTCGCGGTGAGCTCGATCAGGTTGTCCACGAAGTTCCAGCCGGGGTGCGCCCGCTCGCTGCCGGACTGCGGCAGCGGCGGATCACCGTTGATGAAGAAGAGCTGGACGAGCACGTTGTCCGGGTAGTCGTTGGTCAGCGAGATGAAGGTGTCCTGGACCAGGTTTCCGGCGCTGTCCCAGCGCACTTCCACCTTGGACCAGACCACGAGGCTTCCCTTCTGATGGCAGCCGCGCCGGCAGACGGGCACGCACTGCACCGTGTTGCACGGGACGCCGTTGCCCTTGTAGTCACCGCCCTGGTTGAGGCAGCAGTACTCGATGATCTCGACGCAGTCGCCATTGGGGAGGCAGCATGCCCCGACGGGCGGACAGTTCACGTCCTGGCAGAGCACGAAGAGGCCCTGCCAGATACCACCGATCGCATCGCACTGCGGCTTGGTCCGGTTCGGGACGCAGTTTCCGTCGCAGTCGCAGCACGCCCCGGTGCAGGGGTTGGGTGAGCAGGTCGAGCAGGCGCCCTGGAAGATGCCACCCTGTGCCTGGCACTCTTCGAGCGTCCTGAGCACGCAGTCACCGTTGGGGAGGCAGCATGCACCGTTCGGCGGGCACTGGTCCGGTCCACAGGTCGAACACGGTCCCTGCCAGATGCCGCCGGCGGCCGCGCACTGCTGCTGCGTCTGGTTCGGCGTGCAGACCCCGCTGCAGATGTCGCAGCAGGCGCCGATGATCGGGCACGGATTCGGGGAGCACGTCGAACACGCGCTCTGCCAGATGCCACCGGCGTCCGTGCACTGCTGCTGGGTCAGGTTCGGCGTGCACGTCCCGTTGCACGGGTGGCAGCACGCGCCGACGATCGGGCACGGGTTCGGGGAGCACGTGGAGCACGCGCCCTGCCAGATCCCGCCCGCGGCCGCGCACTGCTGCTGGGTCAGGTTCGGCGTGCACGTCCCGTTGCACGGGTGACAGCACGCGCCGATCGGCACGCACGGATTCGGGGAGCACGTGGAGCACGCGCCCTGCCAGATGCCGCCCGCGGCGGTGCACTGCTGCTGGGTCAGGTTCGGCGTGCACGTCCCGTTGCACGGGTGGCAGCACGCGCCGATCGGCACGCACGGGTTCGGGGAGCACGTGGAGCACGCGCCCTGCCAGATCCCGCCCGCGGCGGTGCACTGGCTCTCCGTCTGGTTCGGCGTGCACGTCCCGTTGCACGGGTGGCAGCACGCACCGACCGGCACGCACGGATTCGGCGAGCACGTGGTGCATGCACCCTGCCAGATGCCGCCTGCGGCGGTGCACTGGCTCTGCGTCAGGTTCGGCGTGCATGTCCCGTTGCACGGGTGGCAGCACGCGCCGATCGGAATGCAGGGGTTCGGGGAGCACGTGGCGCACGCGCCCTGCCAGATGCCGCCGGCGTCCGTGCACTGCTGCTGGGTCAGGTCCGGCGTGCACGTCCCGTTGCACGGGTGGCAGCACGCACCGACCGGCACGCACGGATTCGGGGAACAGGTCGACAGGTCGCCCTGGTACTGACCGCCGGTCGCGAGGCACTCTTCCTCGGACAGGTTCGGCGTGCAGGTTCCGTCGCACGGGTGACAGCAGGCGCCGAGCAGGTTGAAGTCATAGATGACCGTCGCCTTGCCCTGGGCACGGTGGACGGGATTCGAGAGCGTGAAGAGGTTGTTCGTGATCGTGAAACGACCGGTCCCTTCGACCTGCAGCGTGAACGTCCCGCCGGCGCCGACGAAGAACGGCAGATTGCCACCCGGCGCCATCTGGTCGAGCCCGGTGCCTTCGAAATACAGGAAGCCTTCGCCGAAGCCGTTGTTGTGCTCGCAGGTTTCGCCAGGATTCAGGAAGAATCCCGGATTGTTGTCGCACCAGACGAACGTGTCATTGACCAGGATCGTGCCGCCGGGAATGCCACCGGGGACGAAGGGAAGCAGTGCGAGCTGCTCTTCGACGCGCACGGTCGTCTCGTCCGGCCCGGGGGAGTCGGGCGAGAGCAGGATGACCAGCCGCGCGATGACTTCACCATCGATCGTCAGGCGGACGCTCTTCAGGCGCCGCATTCCGCCAAGATCGTCGAACTTGTCGAAGGTGATCTCGGTGATGCCCTTTGTGTCCGACTGGGTCCGCTGATAGACGCGGCACTGCACGATCTGCGGGCAGGGCGTTGCCGCGCAATCGGAGCCGTGGCCCTGGTAGAGACCACCGGCCGCCTCGCACGCGTCGGCACTGAGGTTCGGCGTGCACGTTCCGCCCAGCTCGAAGCAGCAGGCTCCGGTGCAGACGATGATGTCACACGCCGCCGGAACCGGATCCATAAAGGGGTTCTCGGGGTAGAAGCCCTGGTACAGGGTCCACTCACCGCCGAGAGAAGCACACTCGGTCAGGGTCCTGTCGTTGACGCAGGTCCCGTCCGCCAGGCAGCATCCGCCGCGGATCGCGCACGCGGTGTTGATCGCGCAGACACCGGACCCGTCGAATCGTCCACCGGACGCGAGGCAGACGGCCTCTGTGAGGTCGAAGCAGCGCAGGTCCGGCAGGCAGCACCGGCCGAACGCTTCGCAGGCGACTTCGCCGCATGTCAGGCCGGGGTGGAAGATGCCGTTCCCGGATTCGCAGAACGCTTCCGAGACGAAGAAGCACTCGCCGGTGAAGAAGCAACAGGCGCCGTTCGCGCCCGAGGTCGACGCGCCCTCGCCTGATGCCCGATCCCGGGACTTCGTGTCGCCGGCCCCCGACTGTCCATGCGCGGCCGCGCAACACAACGCGAGCAGCATGCTCGCCAGCGCGGGCAGCAGTGTTCTCCCTGCCATCGATCGAACCTCCTGTATCCCCTGGACCCCGGGCAGCCGGGTGGGTCGCTTTCCATCCGAAGACGTGTTGTCGGACCGTGCGCGGTGCACTGTCCCCTCCTGCGCCCCATTGCACCGCAACCCGTCCGATATGTCAAGGCGGCACAAGGACTTCCGTGCCCCTTTTCTGGGACGGAACATTCCCGGACGCCGACCGGCCGGCGTCGCGGATCGGATGCCCGCACCACCGCCCATGCCCCGGCCGGACCGGATCAGCGCCGAACCGGCGCCTCCGTGCTCCGGGCCGGCAGGTCCGACCCCTGCGACCGCTGCCACCCCTGCCGCGCGCGGATACGGGCCAGGTAGAGATCCCGGTGGAGGCGTTCCAGGTGCGGGCGTTCCGCAGCGTCCGCCGGCGCGAACTGCAGGAGCACCAGCCCCTGCTCGAAGCCCGGGCCATGGCCCAGGCGCACCCGACGCGGCGGATCGAACGGGTTGGACGGGTTGTCGGGCGAGTTGTCGAAGTGGATCCGGGCCGTGATGCGCGTCCGCGCCGGGAGTTCAGGCGGGTGGCGGAACGTGAACGGCCGATGCCAGTCGGGATGCCACCGGCGCGCTGCCAGGACGGCGCGGGCGGCGTCACCCGGCGGCTCCACGAGGACCTCGACACCCACCGCCGCGGCGCCGGCGTGGGGCAGGATCTCGACCAGTGCCGCCGCGACCGGCAGTTCGAACGTCTCCTCCACGACCGCGCCCCGCTCGCCCGGCGCGAGATCGATGACCAGGGATCCCGCGGCCACCGGCACGAGGGCATCGCTCCACTCGCATGGCAGCGCACACCAGAGCGCGACCTCGAACGTGAACGGGACCTCCCGCCCGATAGGATGGAAGTCGAACTGCACGATGAGGTCGCTTGCCCCGGGGACCGCGCGCACGAACGGTGCGGGGAGCCGGTTCGCTCCCGATCCGATCGACCAGCCCCCGAACGCGCCGGCGGGCGTCAGCCCCATGTCACCGGGCGCCGGGTAGCCCGGATCCGGGTCGGCCTTCTCGAGCATCCGCCCACTGCCGGTCAGGTCGATGGACAGGAGCGCATGGCGCGCCACCTCCGGATGCGACGGACGGACCTCGATGCGCTGGACCAGGCTCATCGCCGACGCCGGCACAGGCAGCACGAATGACCGCGTCACGAGCACGCCTTCCGCCGGCACCGTGAACGGTGCCTCCTGCCGGAGAAGCAGGTCCGGGGGACGTGCCTCCCCGTCGACATCATCGGCGATGGCCTCGGCCGCCGAACCCGGTGCCGACGGGCGCACGAACGATTCGTCCGGTGCGCCCTCGGCGAGCCAGCGCCGCAGGCGCGCCCGCTCCTGCGGGCGGAGCGCGATCGCATCTCCGATCATGCGCACCGCGCCGGGATCCAGCGGCCACGGCGGCATGAGGTCCCGCGCGAGCACCTCGTCGATCTGCCGGAGCCGGCGGCGGAAATCTTCGGGCGCGGCAAGCGCGAACGGCGCGCCGCCACCGGGCCGATGGCACGTGGTGCAGCGCGTCTGGACGATCGCGGGGAGCGACTCGAGCGTCCCGTCATCGTCGATGCGCGTCAGCCACGCGGTCGCGTCCGGACATGCCAGGACGACCGGCAGCAGGACGGCCGTGGCCCGCCCCATGCGGTTGCGGCACGCAGCCGCGAGGGCGGAGAACAGCCGGTTCACGGCGCCTCCGCGTCGCGGTCGCCGAGGCCGGGAATGAAACAGCCGATGGCGGGCGCGGGCGTCGTATCGGGTGGCTCACCCTGCAGCGCCCGCGCGATCGCCGCATCCAGGTCGCGGCGCGTCGGCTCGGCGCGACGGCGTCCCCAGTCCCGGTAGCGGTCATCGATGCGCCCCAGGTACAGCCGCTGCGGCAACTGCGATCCGGCGCCGAGGCGCGCGACGACCGCCTCCGGCGTCACCGTTGCCCCGAAGTGCCGGGCCAGGTGCTGCGCGGGATCCAGGATCACCGGCTGCGGCAGGCTGAACGCCTCGGCATGCGCGCGTGCCTGCGCGGGGGTCGTGTGCGGGTCCGGATGCACCAGGACGAAGCGGACGTCGCGCGCCGCCCACGACGCCGCCAGTCGGCGCAACTCGGGAACGTACGCGTTCGCGATGGGACACTCCGTGGTGATGAAGACCAGCGCGATGATCGACCCGGGCTCCGCCGCGAACGGGTCGATCGTCGTGCCCTCCGTGGTCTCGAAGGTCCGGGGGAGCGCTGCGGACCCGGGTTCCCGGGACGCGTCGCGCGGGGTGGCGACGCATGCCGGCAGTAGCGCGATTCCGACCATCAGCAGCGCTGCGGGGAGACGACGGAGACACCTCGACATGGCGGACCGGATGCTACCCGGCCTGTCGGGTCAGGGTCACTCGTTTCCGGACCAGGGCCCGACGCGCGGTCCCATCGCGTGAACCGGGCGCCGCAAACCGGACCCGGATGCCCAGGTCGCATCGATGACCGGACCGTCATGGGCCCACGCGTCCGGGTCGGACGGCCACCGTCGCGAGTGGATCGGACGCGGGAGGTCGCCGACAGACCTTCCCGGGTCCGGTCCTCGTGGCGCCGGATCCGGCGTTCTTCGCACGGCCGGGCCCGCGCCGGCACTCTGCCACGACTTCGTCGCCGCACCCCACCGGAGCCACATGCCCATGGGCACGAGTTACTGCATCGCCGCCGCCATGATCGCACTCACGCAGTCGCCGGGAGCCACGGTGGTCCCGCCGACCAGGTCCGACGTCTCGTCGACCGCGCACTCGGCGCGGGATCGCCTTCTCGAGACGCTCCAGCAGCAGTACGAGGAGTGCATCGAACTCGCGATGCGCGCCGCGGCACTGCACCGACCGGATGAAGTCGAATCCGCACGCCGCCTCGGAGACGCGATCCTCGCCCGGATGGTGGAGATCCTCCATGACCCAGGCACGTCCCTGCAGGGTGGGTCCGCCGTTCCGGCGCACGCGGTGACCGACGACCAGCCGCCGCAGCTCCGACCGATGTCGGCACCGAGGCGACCGCTGCCGGAGTCGCCCATCGTGCTGGCGCCCGCCGACGAAGAGGGCCTGTTCCGACTCGACCGTGATCCGAAGACCGGCGGTCCGTCGGAGACGCGTCGGCCGGTTACGACGGTGCACACGTTCGCCACGGAGGACGAGGCGATGCATCTCCAGCTCGCAGCGCCGATCGGGCGGCGCCCGGTCCCGCCCGCACGGCTCGCCCCCGGATCGCTCCTGGTGATGGAGGGCGAGGAGGGCGCCGTCGCAGGCCGCGCCGAGCAGGCGCCACGTCGGCAGACCCCGGATCCCGTGGTCGCGCCCGGCGGCGACCTGGGCGCCCCGGTGCACTCCACGCGAATCGGCGCCTCCGGCACCTTGGCGGGTACCGGCACGTCGATCACCGACCAGCTCTCGTCGCTCCGCCGGCGGATCGGCGAAGGCTGACCACGGTGACCGTGCCAACCCACCACGGGGAGGCACGCATCCAGACTTCGACAGGCGGCAGGAAGCCCGTTGCGGGTTCACCTGCCGCCTGTCTGTTCCCCCCGGGCACGGTCGCGTTCCGGTGCGAACCCTGAAACCTCACCCCTTGCCCGAGTCGCGGTGTCGTCGGCGCGGTCGCCCGGCTGCCCGGATCCGGCCCCCCGGATCCGGCCCCCGGGCACACCGGAAACGGGTCGAGGCGCCCCCACCGATCGGACGCGACGCCGGCCCACGATGCCACGCCGGAGTCGACTTGCATGTTTATGCATCAGCCTGTATATTCATGCGTCCATGTCCGACCGCAGCCGCCGCCACGCCGCCATCCTGAGGATCCTGACCGGCGCACCGGTCCCGGGCCAGGCCGCGCTGGCCGCGGCCCTGGAGGGAGAGGGCTTCCGGGTCACGCAGGCGACCCTCTCGCGCGACCTCGCACAGCTCGGCGTCGTGCGCGGACCCTCCGGCTACACCCTTCCGCCGACCGCCCAGCGTGCCGCCTCCGGACAATCGATCGATGCCGCCATCCGGCGCGAGGCGATCTCGGTCGACCTCGGGGTCGGCCTGGTCGTCATGCGGACGCGCCCCGGTCACGCCAATGCGCTCGCGGTGGAACTGGACGCACGCCTGCCCGAGGGCGTGATCGGCTGCATCGCCGGGGACGACACCATCTTCCTCGCCATGCGCACCGCCGATGCGGCGGAGCGCCTGGTGCGACACATCGACTCACTGCTCGCACCGCCTCCATCCCGGACCGCCGGATTCGTGGGGCCGGACGCGTCGATGGCCTTCCGCGCCGCGACGCCCGGTGCCGCATGGTCCGGCTTCCCCTCCACCGCCCGCGTCGGAGCCGCTCCATGACCGCATCCGTGTTCCCGAACGACCTTCTCACGCTCCGCGACTGGTCCGATGCGCAGATCCGCACGATTCTCGAGGGCGGGCACGTGCTCCGCCACGGGTATGCGGCGGCGGATCGCGTGCTGGCAGGCCGGGCCATGGCGATGCTCTTCGAGAAGCCCTCGCTTCGGACGCGCGTCAGTTTCGAGATCGGCATGCAGCGACTCGGCGGATCCGTCGTATTCCTCGATCACCGCGGCGAGCGCATCGGAGCGCGTGAGTCGGTCGAGGACTACGCGCGGAACCTCGAACGCTGGGTCGATGTCCTGGTCCTGCGCACCTTCCGTCACGACACGATCGAGCGCATGGCGGAGATCGCGGACATCCCCGTGATCAATGCGCTCAGCGAGTCCTTTCATCCGTGTCAGGCGCTCGCGGACGCGCTCACGCTCGAGTCCCGCCTCGGGTCGCTGGTCGGTCGCCGGGTGGCGTGGATCGGCGACGGCAACAATGTCTGCCACTCGCTCATGATCGTGCTCTCGGCGCTGGGGTGCTCGACCGTGGTCATCACGCCGCCGTCCGACGCGCCCGACCAGGCGGTCGTCGACCATGCCGCCGCGCGTGCGGCCGCCAACGGCGCCACCGTGACGCTCAGCAGCGACCCGGCGCTCGTGGCCGGCTGCGACGCCGTCTATACCGACACGTGGACCTCCATGGGCGAGGAGTCCGAACACACCGCCCGCACCGCGCGCTTCTCGCCCTACCGCGTGACCGAACAGCTCATGGGCCACGCCGGCGACGATGCGCTCTTCATGCACTGCCTCCCGGCGCATCGCGGCGAGGAAGTGACCGACGAGGTGATCGACGGTGCACGATCCATCGTCTACGACCAGGCGGAGAACCGCATGCACGCGCAGTGTGCGGTCCTGCTCGCCCTCCTCGCACCCGCGGCACTGCGATCGCTGACCGCCCCGGGCACCGCGG
Source organism: Phycisphaeraceae bacterium (assembly GCA_019636755.1). GTDB lineage: Bacteria > Planctomycetota > Phycisphaerae > Phycisphaerales > SM1A02 > JAHBWZ01. The sequence continues at coordinate 122,690 of JAHBWZ010000006.1, forward strand.
CGTCACCGGACATCGTCCCGGCCATCACCACGCGTCCGGTCCGCGCCCGCACGCTCCACGTCGCGGCCGGCTGACGTCATCCGGTCCGACGCGGCCCGTCTCCGCATCACGGTCGCAGTGTGTCCGCCTCCCGGTCGCCCGGACCACGTCGTCACCGCCGGCACGCGCGGAGCGCGCGGCCGTGGCATCGTCGGGCCCGCGCGGGGGCCGGTGGGCGCATGCCGCACCCGGGGGGGGCGCCGCGCATGGCGGATGCCTCCGGGATCAGGGAACAGGGTGCCGGGTCAGGCCGAAGCCTGCTTGCGCACGCGGGCCGCGAACGCCGTCCGGCGATCGGCCTGCCGGCGCCGTCCGGATGTCCCGCCGCCGATCTCGGGACCTTCCTCCCGACCGACCAGCTGGAGAACGACCAGTTCCGCGCCATCGCCGAGCCGGCGGCGGCCGGACCGGACGATCCGCGTATAGCCGCCCGCTCGATCGGCGAAAAGCGGCGCGACCTTCGACAGGACATGCTGCACGAGACGCGGCGCCTTGCGCAGTTCGCCGTAGCGGTTGAAGGAGATGTCGCCTTCGTCGGCCAGGTCGAACCAGCGGTTCGTCTTCCGCGCGTCCGGGACGTTCGGATCGGCAACCCATGCGTGAATGCGGCGATCCGTCAGTTCGCGCTCGACGTGCCGGCGCGCCGCGAGCGTGGCCCGCGCGCTCCCGGCGCCGCCCGATTCCGCGAGTCCGCGCCTGGCACGCGTGATCAGCTTCTCGACGAACGGCTGTACGGCCCGGGCGCGCGGAAGCGTGGTCGTGATTTCGCCATGCTCGAACAGACCGGCGGCGAGATTGCGCAGCATGGCGCGCCGGTGCGAGGTCGTGAGGCTCAGTTGTCTGCCGTAGATCCGATGACGCATGGCGATTCGCTCCCGGCGACCGCACTCCGGCGACCGCCTCGTTCGAGACAGGATACCCCGCCCGACAGGCCGGGCGGCTGCAGCGACCGGTCAGTCGCCGGTCGGGGTCAGATCAACGCCCTCCGGAAGCGCCATGCCGAGGGACAGCCCCATCTCCTCGAGCTTCCGCTTGACCTCGCGCAGGGAGGTCCGGCCGAAGCTGCGGACACTGAGAAGAGCCTGCTCCTCCTGGCGGACCAGGTCCGCGACGGTCCGCACATGGGCGGAACTCAGGCAGTTGAGCGCACGGACCGAGAGATCCAGGTCCTCGATCCGCATATTCAGTTTGCGCACCAGGTCGTCATCGACGCTGGAGCGGATGCTGGCCTCGGCGGTCACGCGGAAGTCGCCCAGTTCGGAGAGCATCACGAACGGATTGAGGTGCTTGCGGAGAATCTTGGCGGCCTCCACGACCACCATTTCCGGCGTGCACGTCTCATTCGTCCAGACATCCAGGATCAGCCGGTCGAAGTTCGTTTTCTGGCCGACGCGGGTGTCCTCCACGCGGTACCGCACCCGCTGCACCGGCGAGAACACGGCGTCGATCGGAATCACGCCGATCTCCATCTCCTCGGCGCCTTCAAGCTGGGCGGAGGCAGGCTGGTAGCCACGCCCCTTCGCCACCGTCATCTCGCACTCGAAATCCACCTCGGCAGTGAGGGTCGCGATGACGTGGTCCGGATTGTGGATCTCGACCCGGGTGTCCGCCTCGATCAGGTCGGCGGTCACGTCGCCGGGACCGGTGGCCGCGAGCCGAAGGGTCCGCTGCTCATCGCCGTCCAGGCTGACGACCAGCCCCTTCATGTTCAGGATGATGTCGGTGACGTCCTCGGCGACGCCGGGAAGCGTGGAGAACTCGTGCTCCACGCCGGTGATCCTGGCGCGGATCACCGCGCTCCCCTCCACGCTGGAGAGCAGGATGCGCCGCAGCGCATTGCCGACAGTCGTGCCGAAGCCGCGTTCGAACGGCTCGACGATGAACCGCGAGAAGGTCCGCGTGCGGGACGCCCGATCGATCTCAACCCGGGCCGGAAGTTCCAGACCGCGCCAACGAACATGCATGAGAGGTCATCCTGATCCGGCAGTGGCGAATCCGGCGGGCGCCGGAAAGAGCTTGCCCTGGGAGCACGGTTCGGCGGCGTCCTGCCGGACTGGCACCGCGTTCCTTCTGTCCCTGGGCGATCCTTCGAGTCGAAGTGAATCGCGGGCGCTTCCGACCGCGATCCGGAGAGTCGGTCCGTCCGGTCAGACCCGCCGCTTCTTGCGGGGGCGGCAACCGTTGTGCGGAATCGGCGTGTGGTCCTCCAGGGCCGTCACATGGAGCCCGGACTGCTCCAGCGCCGTGACCGCGGACTCGCGTCCCTGTCCAGGTCCCTTGATATGGACCTCGACCTCCCGCATCCCGGTCCGGCGCGCCTTTGTGGCGCACTTCTCCGCCGCGCGGGTCGCGGCGAAGGGCGTGGACTTGCGCGATCCCTTGAATCCCACGGTGCCCGCGGAGTCCCAGCAGATCGTCTCGCCGTTCAGATCGGTGATCGTGATGATGGTGTTGTTGAACGTCGACTTCACGTGGGCGATGCCCTTGACGACGTTCTTCCGCACCTTGGCTTTCTTCGTGGCCATGCTTCCAGCTTCTCTTCGCGTTCAAGCCGCCCGACGCCGCAGCATCGAGGCGGGAAATCAGCCCTTCACGCCCTTCTTGCCCGCAACCGTCTTCTTCCGGCCCTTGCGCGTCCGGGCGTTGCACCGGGTCCGCTGCCCCCGGACGGGGAGGCCGCGGCGGTGTCGATCGCCCCGGTACGCGCGGATGTCGCGCAGCCGCTGGATGTTCTGGGAGACCTGCCGTCGGAGCGCGCCCTCGACCAGATGCTCCTGGTCGATGATGCCCGCGATCTGCGCGATCTCCTGGTCATTCAGGTCGCTGGCGCGGCGATCGGGATCGATGCCCGCCGCCGAGAGGATGTCGTCCGCGATCTTCGGGCCGATGCCGTAGATGTACCGCAGCGCGTAGCGGATCTTCTTGCGTTCCGGAATGTCGATGCCGGCGATTCGGGGCATGTCCAGTACCTTGCTGAGTCGCGTCTCACCCCTGCCGCTGCTTCAGGCGGGGATTCTTCTTGTTGATGACGAACCGCTTGCCGCGCCGGATCACGATCTGGCAGTCCTTCGTACGGCGCTTCACACTGCTTCGAACCTTCATCGCGTTCCCTGCCTTGCCTGCCGGTCGCTGCCGGTGCCTCGTTCTCCGGTCGTTCCCCCGTCCCCCGGTTCCCGTCCTCACTGCCGGCCCGTCTTCACTGCCGGCCCGTCCTCACTGCCGGCCCGTCTTCACTGCCGGCCCGTCTTCACTGCCGGTAGGTAATCCGCCCCTTCGTCATGTCGTACGGGCTGACCTCGACCTTCACCTTGTCACCCGGAAGGATGCGGATGAAGAACTTCCGCATCCGGCCGCTGACGTAGGCGAGGATCTCCTGACCGTTCTGGAGCCGGACCTTGAATCGAGCGTCCGGCAGTGCCTCGGTGACCTCGGCTTCCAGTTCGATCTTCTCCTCCTTGGCCATCGTGCGTCAGCGTCCAATGCCTCGCCGTGTCGGGCGGAAGCGAACCGGGAAGGATACCAGATCGGTCGATACCGTCAATCGACGGGCGGACGCGCCAGCAGCGCCCGGGCCGACCCGGACGGGCCGCGCGGCCAGCGCCGACCCGGTGTCCGGCACCCGCGGCATCATCGGCGGCCGCTCCGGATCCGGGGTGCCCGGCCCCCACCCTCGCCGCCCGAGAGGAACCCGGCGTAGTTCCGCATCAGGAGGTTGGCCTCGATGCGCTGCACGAGGTCCAGGCCCACGCTCACGACGATCAGCAGACCGGTTCCGCCCAGGAAGCTGGAGACGTTGAGCGGGATCTGCATCTGCCGGGAGAGCATGACGGGAATCACCGCGATGACCGCGAGGAAGCCGGCCCCGACGTAGGTGATCCGCTCCACCACCGTCTCCAGGTACGCCGCGGTCCGGGGTCCCGGGCGGAGTCCCGGGATGAAACTGCCGTTGTCGCGGAGCTGCCGCGCCATGTCATCCGGGCTGAAGACGACCGTGGTCCAGAAGTACGAGAAGAAGTAGATCAGGACGATCTCGAGGAGGATGTACGGATACGTCCCCATCGTGAAGTTCTGGCTCAGGAAGATGGTGACCGAAGCCCACCATCCCTCCGACCCCGACGCGGTGGCCGACGACGACAGGTATCCGAAGAACGCCGACGGGAAGATCATCAGCGAACTGGCGAAGATGATCGGCATGACGCCGGCGTGGTTGATCCGCAGCGGGAGGTAGTGCCGACCGCCGCCATAGACCTTCCGGCCCCGGGTGTGCCTCGCCTGCTGGATCGGGATCCGGCGCTGGGCGACGGTGATCAGGATTGCGCCGGCGACCACGAAGACGAACGCGAGCATCAGGAACAGCAGGCCCGCCGGCCCGAGCACGGCATCGTCCTGGGTGGACATGCTGAAGTTCTGCGTGATCCACTGCACCGCGAACGGCATCCCGGAGATGATCCCCGCGGTCAGGATGATCGAGACGCCGTTGCCGATGCCGTACTTGTCGATCTGCTCGCCGAGCCACATGAGGAACACGCTGCCCGCGGTCAGGCTGGTGATCCCGGCCATGTAGTAGAGGAAGAACGAGACCGGGTTCGCACGGATCGCCGGTTCGATCAGGCCGTTGGAGGAGAGGAAGCTCAGCCACATCGTCCCCTGGATCAGGCACATGAAGACGGTGGCGTAGCGCGTCCACTCCGTGATCTTCGCCTGTCCCTGGGCGCCCTCCTTGCGCAGCTCCTGCAGGCGGGGCACGGCGGTCTGGAGCAGCTGGAAGATGATCGATGCCGTGATGTACGGCATGATGCCCAGGCCGAAGATCGTCGACTGGCTGAACGAACCGCCGGAGAAGATGGCGGCGTACGTCAGGAACTTGCCGAACCCCGTCTCCGCGGTCGCGGCATCCTGGGCGAACTCGATGAGGCTCGCCTGGTCCACGCCGGGAATCGGGACCCAGAACCCGATCCGGTAGACGATCAGCACACCCAGCGTGAAGAGCACGCGGTTGCGCAGTTCGGGAATCCGGAAGATGTTGACGAAGGCTTGCAGCATGCCGTGATCCGGACAGGGGTCGGTTCAGCCCTTCGTCTTTGCCGGGCGCTCGCGGCGCCACTTCGGCTTGACGATTTCCGTCACCGAGCCGCCGGCCGCCTCGATCTTCGATCGCGCGCTCGCCGAGAACTTCTCTGCGGTGACGTGGAACTTCTTGGAAACCTCGCCCTCTCCGAGAATCTTGACCGGCCGCTTCGTGTCGCGGATCAGCCCGTGGCTGTGCAGGGTCTCCGCGGTCACCGTCGCGCCGTCGTCGAACCGTCCCTCCAGCAGCTGGAGGTTGACGATGGAATACTCGGTGCGGAAGTCCGCATTCGAGAATCCGCGCTTCGGCAGGCGGCGCTGCAGCGGCATCTGCCCGCCCTCGAAATACACCTTGTCGGAGGCGCCCGAGCGCGACCCGGCGCCCTTGTGGCCTCGACCGCTCGTCTTGCCGCTGCCGCTGCCCCGACCGCGCCCCACGCGCTTGCGGCGCCGGTTCGCATCGGTCAGGCAGGTGATCTCATGGATCATCATGGGAAAGTTCCTTCCATCCATCGGGCCGGGTGTCGCCGGCCGTCGTCCCCCGAGTCAGTATCCAGATTCCTTCGGTCAGGACCCTCGCGGCCTCGTGCCGCGCCGGGTCCGCATCATGACTGTCCGGCCGACGCGGGCTCGGCCGCGTGCTCTCCGCCGGCCGACTGCCGGCGGAGGAAGGCGGCGCCGCGCTCGACCGCGACCTCGGTGTCCGTCGGCTCCAGCGTCACGCCGCGAAGCTGCTCGACGGCCTCGCGCGTCTGGAGCTGCTCCATCGCGTCGATCACGGCCTTGACCAGGTTCTTGGAGTTCGTCGAGCCGTAGCACTTGGTCAGGCAGTCGGCGACCCCGGCCAGTTCAAGCGGGGCGCGGACCGACGCGCCGGCGATGACGCCGGTTCCGGGTGACGCCGGGATCAGCCGCACGCGGCACGCCCCGAACCGTCCGGTGACTTCGTGCGGAATCGTGGTGCCGACGAGCGGGAAGCGGCGCATCCGGCGCTTCGCCTCCTTCTGCGCCTTCTCGATCGCCTGCGGGACCTGGTTCGCCTTGCCGTACCCGATTCCGACGCTGCCCTGCCGATCACCGACGACGACCAGCGCCGAGAAACTGAAGCGCCGGCCACCCTTGACCGTGGCCGCGGTGCGGAAGACGCCGACCGTGGTCGACCCGATACCGGGAGAATCGTCGAAGAAGTCTGCCATCGCGTGACCTGACCTGTCCTGTCCTCTGCGCCGGCGCGGGTCCGTTGCCCGCGATCCGGACGCGTGTCAACTCAGAAACTCAATCCGCCCTTTCGCGCACCGTCGGCCAGGGCCTTCACGCGGCCGTGGTACCGGAACCCGTTCCGATCGAAGACGACTGCCTCGATCCCGGCCTGACGAGCCCGGGTCGCGAGCGCCTCTCCGACCTGCGTCGCCGCGCCGCAGTTGCCTCCGCGGTCGGTCTTCGACGCCTTCTCGTTGGTCGATGCCGACACCAGCGTCTGGCCGGTGAGGTCGTCGATGATCTGCGCGTACATGTGCTTCGCGCTGCGGAAGACGGTCAGGCGGGGCCGGGCCGGCACACCGAAGATCGTTCGGCGGATGCCTCGCCGGCGGCGCCCGCGCCGCGTCTGCTTCAACTGGATCGTCTTCATATCGCTGCCTGCTGCCTTTCGAGGTCGGAGGGCCGGAACGGAATCCGGCGGGAACGGATCCGGATCACGATCCGAACGCCTTGCCTTCCTTGCGGATGATCTGCTCGTTGCTGTACTTGATGCCCTTGCCGTTGTAGGGCTCCGGCGGGCGCTTCGACCGGACGACCGCGGCGAACTGCCCGACCGCCTGCCGGTCCGGGCCGGTGATGGTGATCACCTGTCCGGCGATCTGGAACTTCACGCCGTCCGGCGGCGTCATCTCGATCGGGTGGCAGTAGCCGATGTTCAGCTTCAGTTTCGATCCGGCCGCCTGCGCGTTCCAGCCCACGCCGACGACCTCCAGGTCCTTGCGGAATCCCTTCGACACGCCGTCGATCATGTTGTTGATCCGGGCGCGGACCGTGCCCCAGTACGCGCGCGCCTGGCGGCTGTTCTGGTGCGCTTCGGGCAGCGTGCAGTGCACGCGCCTGCCGCCGTCCTCCAGCGCCACGGTCACTTCCGGGCGCCATTCGTAGGCCAGCCGCCCCTGCGGCCCCTCGGCGCGGATCGTCCGCGACGCGGGCTCCAGGGAGACCTTCACGCCGGACGGAACGGTGATGGGCTTCTTTCCGATTCGCGACATCGTCCTACCTCGCTCCGCCTTACATCACGACGGCGATGACTTCGCCGCCGACCTTCTCGGTGCGCGCCCGGCGATCGCTCATCACACCACGGCTGGTGGACACGATCGCCACGCCGAGCCCCTGCTGCGGCCGCGGCAGATCACGGTTGCCGCGATAGACGCGACAGCCCGGCTTGGAAACGCGGTCGATCCGGTGGATCAGGTTCTCGCCGCGCGCGCCGTACTTCAGCCGCACGTTGAGTACCCCCTGACGCCCGTCGTCGATCACGTCGAATCCCTCGATGTAGCCCTCGTCCACGAGGACCTGGGCGACACCACGGTTCAGCTTGTTGTTCATGCACCGGACGCTCGTGGCCTGGTTCCGCACAGCATTGCGGATCCGGGTGAGCATATCGGCGGTGAGATCCTGTAGAGACATCCTGGGCTCCGGTCCAACTGGCCTTCGGGCTCACCAGCTCGCCTTGCGCATGCCGGGGACGAGCCCGCGCAGCGCCAGTTCACGCAGAACGATGCGGCTGACACCGAACTTCCTGTACACGCCGCGGGCACGTCCGGTGATCTGGCACCGGCTCTGCTTCCGCGTCGAGAACTTCGGTTCACGCTTCATCTTGGCAAAGACACGCTTGCTCGCCATGTACGATCCTCTCCGCCGACACCGGCTTCACTGCCGTGCGGCCTGGCATACCTACTTCGATTCCTGCTCCCCGCGACGGACGAACGGCATGCCGATCTCCCGCAGGACAAAGAGACTCTTCTTCGGATCCGAGTTCCGGAAGACGATGTTGATGTGCATTCCGTGGCTGAACGTCACGTTCGCCATGTTGATCTCCGGCCAGACCGCCTGCTCGGTCAGGCCGAGGGAATACGTGCCGCCCTTGTCGAACGCCGTGTCCTTCACGCCGCGGAAGTCCTTGATCCGGGGCGTGGCCAGGTTGATCAGGCGATCGAGGAAGTGCCACATCCGGTCGCGGCGGAGCGTGACCATGAACGCGGACGGCGATCCCTCGCGGACCTTGAAGTTCGCAACCGACCGCTTCGCACGGATCAGGATCGGCTTCTGACCGCTGATCGTCGTGAGCGTGCTCTGGACGGTCTCGGCGATCTCGGGCTTGAGCTTCTGGTTCTCGAGGAACCGGCCCACGCCGCAGTTCACGACGACCTTGAGAAGCCGCGGGGCGGCCATCCGGTTGTCGAGTCCGAACTCCTTCATCGCTGCGGGGAGCACGTTCTCCTCGTAGATCGACTGAAGGCGGGGCTTCTCGCGTGTTCGTTGCGAAACCATCGTTCCTGCATCCTCCCGCCGCATCCGGCGGGCTCATGAGTCCTGTTCATCCGGGGAGGCGTCGGCGCCTCGCCGTCACTGCCTTCGACCGCTCCCGTTCACCGATCGGCCGTCGCCTTCTTCAGTACGTGGAGCTTCGATCCGCCCCGCGCGGCGACGCGGACCTTCGAACCGTCCGGCTTTGTCTCGAACCGCACGCGGGTCGGACGGCCGTCCACCACCGGACTGACGTTGCTGATGTGGATCGGCATCTCGCGACGCACCATCCGACCCTGCGGATTCTGCTGGGTCGGCTTCATGTGCCTGACGCGGACGTTCACGCCCTGCACGACCACCCGGTCCCGGTCCGGCAGCACGCGAAGCACGGTGCCCGTGGTCCCGCGATCATTGCCCGCGGTCACGATGACGCTGTCGCCCTTGACGATATGACGAGCCATCTCAGATCACCTCCGACGCGAGCGACACGATCTTCATGTAGTTCTTCTCGCGCAGCTCGCGGGCAACGGCACCGAAGATCCGGGTGCCCTTGGGATTGCCGTCCTCGTTCACGAGCACGCATGCATTCGAGTCGAAGCGGACGTAGGAGCCGTCGGACCGCCGCGTCGGGTACTTCGTCCGCACGATCACGGCCTTGACCTTGTCGCCCGCCTTGACGTCGCCGTTCGGCAGCGCCTTCTTGACGGAGCAGACGACACGGTCACCGACGCCGACCGCCCGTCGCGTGAACCGGCCCCGGGCGGTCGAGCCGCCGAGGATGCCGATCACCGCGACGACCTTCGCGCCGCTGTTGTCTGCCACTTCGAGCCTGGATTCTCTCTGGATCATTCACTGACACTCCGCGGACCAGTCCGCCGTTCGAGCCGTCCGCGTTCAGGACTTCCGCGAGGCCGTCCCCTCGCCCACGACCCGGATCACGACCCAGCTCTTCGTGCGGGAGATCGGCCGGCACTCGGCGATCTCGACGCTGTCGCCCACCTTCGACACGTTGCCCTCGTCGTGGACGGCGAGCACGGTCTTGCGGCGGATGAACTTGCCGTACTTCGGATGACGGACCTGGTAGCGGATGGCCACCTTCCGCGTCTTGTCGCACGCGCTGGACTCGACCACGCCGATCCGGCGCGGCGAGTTCTCGGGAATCTGGATCTCTTTCAGATGAGCCACGGCCTTCTGACCTTTCTTCGCGGCGGGCAAGCCCGTCCGATCACGCCTTCACCTTCGCGCCCGACTTCACGCGCCGCTCGGTCAGCAGCCGCGCGATGTCGCGGCGGAGCACACCGAACTGCGAGGTGTCCTGAATCTTCTCCGTCACGGCCTGCGTGCGGAGTTCGAACTGCCGCTTCCGCAGGCGACCGACCTCGATGTCGATCTCCTCGATACTGAGCTTCCTGGCGTCCCTGGCCTTCATCGCGCATCGCCTCCCGATCACACCGACAGCCGGCGGCCGACGAATCGGCAGCGGACCGGCATCTTCTGAGCCACGCGGGCGAGCGCCTGCTTGGCCACGGTTTCGTCAACACCTGCGATCTCGAAGAGCATGGTGCCGGGCTTGATCCGTGCGGCCCAGTACTCGGTATCCGCCTTGCCCTTGCCCATGCGCGTCTCGAGCGGCTTCTTCGACACCGGCTTGTCCGGGAACACCCGGATGTACACCTTTCCCTGCCTTCGAAGGAAGTGCTGTGCCGCGATCCGGCCTGCCTCGATCTGGCGCGCGGTGAGCCAGTGCGGCTCCAGCGCCTGGAGGCCGTAATCTCCGAAGGACACGTAGTTGCCGCGCGTCGCATTTCCGCGCAGCGTTCCGCGCATCTGCTTGCGGAACTTGATTCTCTTTGGCATCCGGGGCATGGGGGTGACTCCTCAGACTCGCGTTCAGTCCGGCATCCTGCTCAGCGACGACCGCGGGCACGGCCCCGCGCTCCGGCGGCACGCGTCTCGATCTCTTCCTCGGCGTCGGAGTACATGCCCTTGTACACCCAGACCTTCACACCGATCACGCCATACGTCGTCCCGGCGTGCACCTGTGCGTAATCCACGTTGGCCTGCAGCGTCGAGAGCGGGATCGATCCCAGCCGCTGCTGGAAGACCCGCGACATCTCAGCGCCGCCGAGCCGGCCGGACACCTGGATGCGCACGCCCTTCGCGCCGTTGTTGATGGCGGCCTCGCAGCGCTGCTTGAGCAGGCGCCGGAAGTTGGCCCGCTTCTTCATCTGCTCGGCGACCGCTTCCGCGATCACCCAGGCGCTCGTGTCCGGGTTCCGGATCTCGATGATCTTGACGGCGACCTTGCGGTTCGTCATCGCGATCAGTTCAGCGCTGAGCTTCTCGATCTCCGCGCCCTTCGGTCCGATCACGATGCCGGGCCGGGCCGTCTTGACGTAGACCGTCAGTTCCTCGCGGGTCCGTTCGATCACGACGTCGGACACCGCCGCGAACGGGGGCGTCCGGTTGAGCCGCTTGTCGATGAACTTCCGGATGCGGTAGTCCTCGACGAGAAGTTCGGCGTACAGCGCCTTCGGGGCGTACCAGCGGGACTTGTGTCCCTCCGTCACGCCGACACGGAATCCGAATGGATGGGTCTTCTGTCCCACGGCTCAGTTCCTCTCGTCCAGGACCAGGTGCAGGTGGCTGGTCCGCTTCATGATCGGATGCGCGCGACCGCGATCCTTGGGCTGGAACCGCTTGATGGTCGGTCCCTCGTCCACGCGCGACTCGCGCACGAACAGCCGGGAAAGATCCGCGTCCCCCTCCTCGGCGTTGGCGATGGCGCTCTTCAGCACGGCCCGGTAGTACCACGCGGCACGCTTCGGCGAGAACGTCAGCGCGTTCATCGCCTCGTCGATGCGCATGCCGCGGATCATGTCCGCGACCAGCCGTGCCTTGCGGGGCGCGATTCTGGCAAATCGATGGATCGCCTGGTAGGCCATGGTCTTAACCTCGTGTGACGCGGCTGTGCGTGACGCGACCGCGCGTCACTTCGCGCCCCTCTTGATGCCTTCCTTCTTGTTCGTGTGCCCGCGGAAGAACCGCGTCGGCGCGAACTCGCCCAGCCGATGGCCGACCATGTCCTCGGTCACGAACACGTCCACGAACTGCCGGCCGTTGTGGACCTGGAACGTCTGGTTGACGAACTCCGGAACGATCATGCACGCCCGCGCCCAGGTCCGGATCGGTGCCTTGCGGTTCTCGTTCACCAGCGCCTCCACCTTGCGGTAGAGCCGCTCGTTGACGGCGGGACCCTTCTTGAGTGATCTGCCCATGGCTGTCTTCCGATCCTTTTCCGTCCGGCCCGGCGTTCAGCCGGCCCGTCCTTCGAGATCTCTCCTCGTCCCTCAGAGCTTGAGCTGTCCATAACGGCGGCTGCGCCGCCGGCGGAGAATGAGTGCACTCGTCCACTTCCGGCGGGCGCGCGTCCGGCCGCCCTTCGACTTGACGCCGGTCCGGCTGACCGGCTCCCGGCCGCTCTTCGAGCGGCCTTCGCCGCCGCCGAGCGGATGGCACATGTGGTCCTTCGCGACGCCGCGCGTCTTCGGACGCCGGCCGAGCCAGCGGTTCCGGCCCGCCTTGCCCAGCGTCACGTTGATGTGGTCCGGGTTGCCGACCTGGCCGATGGTCGCGCGGCAGTCGATGAGGACGCGCCGGATCTCGCCGCTCGGAAGCACCAGCGTCGCATAGCGGCCCTCGCGGTTGGTCAGCCGTGCACCCGATCCCGCCGCCCGGCAGAGCTTGCCGCCCTTGCCCGGCTCGAACTCGATGTTGTGCACCGTGAGACCGGTCGGAATGAACCGCAGCGGCATGCAGTTGCCCGTCTTCGGCTCGATCGCGCCCGCGCCGCTCTCGACTTCCTCGCCGACCTCGATCCCCTGCGGCGCGACGATGTACCGGAGTTCGCCGTCGGTGTACTCGATCAGCGCGATGTGGCACGAGCGGTTGGGGTCGTACTCGATCCCGATCACGCGACCGGTGACGCCGTCCTTCGTCCGGCGGAAGTCGATGCGGCGGTAGCGCCGCTTGTGGCCTCCGCCGCGGCCTTCCACGGTGATGACGCCGTGATTGTTGCGCCCGCCGGTCCGCTTGAGCGGCGCGAGCAGCGACTTCTCCGGCTTCTTCTTCGTGACCTCCGAGTGGAGGTTCACGGACGCGTTCCGGCGGGCGTTGGTGACTGGCTTGTACTTGCGGATCGGCATGACTGGTCCCTGCGGGCGGCGATCGCCCGGCTCAGAAGAGCTCGATGCGGTCGTCCGGATGGATCTTGACGATCGCCCGCTTCATCACCTTGCTCTGGTAGAACCCGAAACGATTGCGCCGAAGCTGTCCCCGGCGGTTCTGCGTCGCGACGGAGAGCACGCGCACGCTGTAGAGCGACTCGACGGCGCGACGGATCTGGTCCTTCGACGCCGCACGGTCCACCTCGAAGGTGACGCGGTTGTGCTCGGTGGACTCCATCGTCGCCTTCTCGGTCACGATCGGGCGACGGATGATCGTGGTCGGTTCCATCAGACGGCCTCCTTCCCATGGATCGAGCCGTCGACGAACGCCTTCAGCGTCGCCCGGTCGATCACGAGGAAACGGTGGTTGAGCAGTTCGAACGCATTGAGCTGCTCCGCCCGGATCGTGTGGCAGCCGTCGATGTTCCGCGCGGAGAGCGCGGCGTTCCGATTTGCCCGGTCCAGGGCGACCAGGCAGGTGCGGTTGACGCCGACCGCCTCCAGGGAACGGCGGAAGTCGCTGGTCTTCGGCGCATCGAAGGCCAGCGAGTCGAAGCACTTCACCTCGCCGTCGACCAGCTTCGCCAGCAGGGCATTGCGGTTCGCCAGGCGCCGCATCTTCTTCGGCATGTCCAGCCGGTAGTCCTCGCGCGTCTTCGTCTTCGCGAACGCGACACCGCCGCCCTTGCGGGTGGGCGTGCGGCGGGGACCCACGCGGGCGTTGCCGGTCCCCTTCTGGCGGTACAGCTTCTTGGTGGAGCCTTCGACGCGGCCGCGATTCTTCGTCCTCGCGGATCCCTGCCGCCGGTTGGCGTGGAACATGACGTACGCCTGCTTCAGCAGCGCGGGTCGGACCTCCGCGCCCAGCAGCGACTCGTCGATGGCAAGCGTGTCCACCTGCTTGCCGGCTCTGTCGTAGATAGGCAGATCAATCATCGTGTTCACCTGGCGGCCCGCGGCCGCCGTTCGCCTCACCCTCCACCGTCCGTCGACCCCGGATTTCGACCGGGTGGACTCGACGTACCGACGGGGCAGGGATCTTGACTCGGTTCCTCTGCTCGTACTGTCGCCACCGTCCGGTTCCCTTCGCGCCGCGGCCGCTCCGCGTGGAGCCGCCGGTCCGGCATTCGGGCCTTGACAGTCGCTGGCGCGCGTGTCTTACGCGCCAGCGGCAGCCAGTCGGGCTTTCCTCCGCCAGAGCCGCTTCGACGGCTCAAGCCACAGAATTCCATCGTTGGCACCCGGCACCGGACCCTTCACGAGTATGAGGTTCCGGTCGGGGATCACCTTGATCACGTCCAGGCTGCGGACGGTGATGCGCTCATCACCCATGTGGCCCGCCATCCGCTTGCCCTTCTTCACCTTCGGCCCCGAACCCCGGTTCGTGGCGTGGCTGGCGATCGAACCGGCGGAGCGGTGCTTCCGCTCGACGCCGTGCGATGCCTCCAGGCCCGCGAAGTTGTGCCGCTTCATCGGACCGGCGAAGCCCTTGCCCTTGCTCGTGCCCGTCACGTCGACGAACCGGACACCCTCCATGTCCGCCGCGCCCAGCGCCTGGCCGAGGCTGAACGCCTGGGCCGCGGCGTCATCGGCCACGCGGAACTCCCGGTGGTGACGCTTCGGCCCGATGCCCGCCTTGCCGTCGTGCCCGATGATCGGCATCGAGGACCGCCGCGGCCTGGCGTCGCCGAAGGCGATCTGCACGGCGGCATACCCGTCGCGCTCGCTTGTCTTCACCTGGGTGACGACGCACGGACCGCACTCGATCACGGTGACGGGCAGGTTGGTGCCGTCCTCCATGAAGTAGCGCGTCATTCCGATCTTCCGGCCGAGGAGAGCAGTCATCGTTCGTCCTGTGTCGCGGGCGGGTCGGCCGCCGGCGGGCGAGGGGGATCTCGGGACTCCCGTCCGCGCGGGGACGCGGGCGAGGGAGCGCGGGGGACGGGCCAGAGGTCACGGCCTCGGCTGCGAGGCTCGCGGACATGACCGGAGAGGTTCCGTCGGGCGTCGCGCTGCGAAGGGCGGGCCGCTCGACACGGGCCGGGCACGCGCCCGGCATGAACGCGCAGGTTACGCCTTGATCTTGACGAAAACGCCCGCCGGGACCACGAGGCGGTTCAGGGCCTCGATCGTGCGGGCGGTGGCGTCGTAGATGTCGACGATGCGCTTGTGGGTGCGGATCTCGAACTGCTCTCGCGATTTCTTGTCGATGAACGCCGAGCGGTTCACCGTGTAGATCTCGCGGCGCGTCGGCAGCGGAATCGGCCCGGCCACGCGGGCGCCGGTCCTCTTCGCATGGTCGACGATCTCGCGTGAGGAGGCATCGAGCGCCTGGTGGTCGTACGCTTCCAGTCGGATTCTGATCTTTCCGCCAGTCATCGGTCGCCAGTCGCTCGGTGCAGGTCAGCGGGTCGCAGGAAGAGCATGGCAGGCGCGATACGCGGCGCCCGCCGAAACGGGAATCGCGGATGATACCTTTCTCTCACACGCTGTCAACGCACCCCGGCGGCGCCCGCGGCTGTCCCGGCACGCCGGCACCCCGGGTGCTGCACGCCTCCCCAGGGATGACGCCCGTGACCACCCACCGCTCCGATCGACCGCGCCGCCCCGCCTCCCTGCCGATCCTCTCGCTCGCGGCGGCGCTCGCCGTCGCCTGGCCGAGCCCGCGTCCGGCAGTCGCGCGACCGATCGCCGCGCCGTCACCGCAGGATGCCCCGGCCCGGGTCGCACCACCGCCGGATCCGGCTCGGATCGACGCGATGCTGTCCGCCGAACCCACCGTCCTGGAGGGCCTGGGCGTCGCCATCCGCGTTCCGGTCGAGGCAGTCGTCGAGCACCAGGGCAGCGGGCAGGCGTCGATGCTGGTCGCGATCGAGCGCGACGTGATCCCGCTCTGGAGCATGCGGCTGCAGGCGATGGCCTCTACGCTCGACGAGCCCACCCCCCGGGCGCAGATCGAGCATCTGATCGCGTCCCGGCGCCAGCAGGGCTCGGCGATCGAGGTGGTCGCCAGCGAACCCTTCGCTGCGGGCGAGCGGGACGGCTGGTTCTGCTGGATCGTCCAGTCGGTCGAACTCGTCGACCGGATGGTGTTCGGATGGTTCTGCCTGCCGATCGGCGCCCGGGACTACCTGGTGCTGTCCGCGCAGGTGGCCTTCGACGGGTTCCCGGCCGCGCGACCGATGATCGAAGCCGCGGCACGGACGATCCGCGCGACGGATGCCGCGGACCTGGTGGCCGAGCGTCGCGCGGGCCTGGAGCGCGGGCGGCTCGTGCTCCAGACGATCACCCCCGAGCGACTGCGGGCCCTGGTGGGATTCGACCAGTGGTATCGCGTCTACTTCCCGGCGGGCGCGGCCGCGCCAGCCGGACAGGCCGGCGGCCCGACGATCCGCGCCGATGACCAGGAGCTGGGGGCGCTTCGTCTCCGCGTCGAGGAGGGTCCGCTCGGAGCGGTCAATCCGCAGCGCGCGCCGTCGCAGTACGCCCCCGACGAACGGCAGAACGGCTTCATCGTCCGCGTGCAGACGCGCTTCGGCGACGCCGAAACCGGCGCGGTCCTCGACACGGAGGCGATCTACTGGATGGCATTCGACCAGGGCGAAGAGTCCTGGTCGCTCCGCGCGACCGAGCGCCTGGGTGCCCGGACGCGCAGCGAGGCGGTCACCGGCGTCCGCTCCCGCAGTTCCGCATCCGATCCCGCGGGCACGCTCATCATCGTGTCGACCGGCCGGGGAACCCGGCCTCGCCAGGTGCTGGAGCGCGCCGTCCCCGAGGTCTATCTCTCGCAGGCGCTCCGCTGGGTGCTCGGCATGCTGCTCCCGCGCGGCGACCAGTCGATCGACCTCCTGACCTACTGCGCCGAGGCGTCGGCGGAAGAGATCATCATCGCGCTCCGCGAGGACCGATGGTCGCCCCTGCGCGGCATGACGCCACGCTGGGAGCACCGGACGACGCCGCGGCGCGGCGGTCAGAGCACCCGTTCGCTGCACGCGGCCGACGGGTCGCTCCAGCGCCGGGAACACGCCGACGGATCCGTCATGGAGCCCATCGACCTGGACCGGCTGCGCGACCTCTGGCGCCGCGCCGGGCTCTTCCAGTCCGGGCGGCCGTCCGATCGACAGCCCGAAGGATCGCGGGACCGGCCACCGGACCGCCGATCCTCCGACCGCTGACGCCGCGCGCCCGGCGACGATCCACGCCGGCGCCGCGGACGGGGCGCCCGCGCGCCATGCGCATCGATCGGGGCGGGATTCCCCCGCCGGGCGCGCAGACGCTCACCCGGTTCCGCGGGACGCTCTCCACACGGATTCCCGATCTGCTGCGCAGTCGCCGCGCCCGGGATCCGGATGCCCCCACGGCCTCACGGGCCCCTGTGGAGACTGCACCGATGACCCTCCGTTCCATTGCATCCGTCACCGTGACTCTCTCGGCGCTCGCGCTCGCCGGTGCTGCGTCGGCGCAGCACGCGGGGTTCGTCCTCTTCGGAGATCCTGCGCCGGGCGGGGCGACCGCGCCGGCAGAGCACCGCTTCGTGCATCCGGTGACCTCGCCGTACTACCACGAGGATGCGTTCATCACCTCGGACGTGCGCGGCTGGTTCGTGCGGCATGACTTCCCCCGCGCCAGCCTGATCGGCGGCGGCTCGGCTTCCGTCGCCGCCGTCCAGCTTCGGCTCGCGCTGACCGAGCGGCTGGGGTTCGTCGCCTACAAGGACGGGTACACCTGGTTCCGCAGCGGACTCGTCCGGGACGACGGCTGGAACGACCTCGCTGCGGGCCTCAAGTACGCCGTCGTACAGGACTGGGAGAACCAGTTCCACCTTGCGCTCGGCGCCGGCTATGAACTGAGCGTCGGCGACACGAAGGTCCTCCAGGACGACTCGGAGTTCCGCCTCTTCGCGGCGGTGAACAAGGGATTCGGCCCGTGGCACCTGGGCGGCACGGTCAACTGGCTCATCGCCTCCGGCAGCGAGGATGCACTGGGCGACGCCGACCGCCTCTTCTGGCACCTGCACCTGGACTACCGGTTCAACGACTGGTTCAGTCCCGTCGTGGAACTGAACGGCTATCACGTCATCGGCAAGGGCACCGAGGTGCTCCCGTTCCAGGGCGTGGATGTCGCCAACTTCGGCGGCGGTGACGATGTCATCACCGTCGGACTCGGCGCCGAGTTCCGTCCGTTCCAGACCGACACGCTCGGTCTGCGCGCCGCCTTCGAGACGCCGATCACGCACGGCGACGACCTCTGGGGCTGGCGGATGACGTTCTCCCTGGTCTGGTCCTTCTGATCAGGCCGACGTCACATGCGGACGCACGTCCGGCCGGCGGGGCCCGCCCTGGGGCGGTTCCCGCCGGTCTGCGGACCGGCGCCGCGCCGTTCTGCCGCAGCCGCGGCTGCCTCATGACCTGGCATCGACGTCGACCGCCGCTGCGCGCACAGCATCCGCCAGCGCCGCGAGCGACGCCGGCTCATACAGCGGGAACGCCCAGTCGCGCCGCGCCGCGATCACCGCGTCCGCCCGCGCTTCCTGCGCGGCGCGCGCCCGGCGCTGCGCCGCCTCCACGCGTCCGATGTGCCTGCTGCGCAGCATGGCCAGCTGTTCGTGCATCGCGCGATACGCCGCGCGGCGCCGCCGGCTGCCGCGCGGCGCCGCTTCGATGGCCGAGAGCAGCAGTCGCTTGACCTCGCCGGGTCCCGGTGCGTCCCGCGCAGGTGCAGGCTCCGGATCATGCCAGGTGCGGTGCGCCGCCGCCGCCATCTCCTGCGCGATGCTCGCACGGTGGTGCGCCGCCGGATCCTGCAGCGGCAGCCGCAGCGTCGCCGTCGCCACCGCGAACGGCGCGGGTCGAACGCCCAGCCAGCCGGTCACCCACGACTCCATCGCCCGGTCATAGACCGCGCCGCCGGTGCCGTGCACGAAGAGGTCCACCGCGGCCAGCCGGACGAGCGCCGTCAGCAGGAGCGCGCGCGGCAGCAGCCGCGACGACGGTGCCGCGGATGCATCCGCGGCCAGCCACTGGCCGGCGTCCGCGTCGAACGCACGCTGCCGTACCCCGTCGGCACCCACCCGCCAGAGCGGCAATTCCACGAGATCATCGCGGATGAGCAGCGGCGGCAGTCCGGCCTCGGGCACCGCGCGGACCGCGTCGTTGTATCGCTGCGCGCAGGTCCACGGATCGTCCACCATCGCGCGGATGAATCGCCGCCCGAACGCCGATGCCACCAGGTCGCTCGCCCGGAACGCCGGCATCCGCGCACACCAGGGACTGCGCAGGTCGGCGAGGGCGCCGGCCATCTGCGCCGCCGCATCCGGCGCCGCGCGATGCGCCGACAGGGACGCGACGATCTGCCGGACTCCCGCGCCGACCGAGCGGAGCGCGGCATCGGATCCGACCTGCCCGGGCAGCACGTCCGCCGCGGGATGCAGCGCCATGGGAACCCCCGGTCGCGCCCTGAGCAGCGTGAGCCGGCGCACCGAGAGCAGGCCGCCGCCGGCCTCGCGCACCGGCACATCCAGTTCCGCGAATCCGCCCTCATGCTGATCGACGATCAGGTCGGCCCCCGCGCACGCCCCGCGGGCCAGCGAGAGCGCCGCATCCACCGCGAAGTACTTGACCAGGATCCCCGGATGCCAGAGCAGCGGCTGGTGCCCGGTGGCGATGATCGGTCGGAGCGGATCCAGTGCCAGTTCGCGCCGGGTCTCCGTGCGCCACGCCGGGAGCGGCCGGTCGAAGAGGTGATCCGCCCGGGCCCGCTCCGCTGCGGCCAGAGCGGGCCAGCGCGCGATCGGGGGTTCCAGGCGCAGGTCCGGTGAGGCGTTCCGGATGCCGTCGTCCGGCGACGGTTCCGTCGGATGCCCGGCACGCGGCGCGCTCATACGCCCGCGCAGACGCTGCCCGCGCCGTCGCCGCACGCGCCCGGGCGCGCCGCGATTCCTGCCGACGCACGCGGCGGCAGGTCGCGCATGCGCCGTGTGATCGCCGCGTGCATCGTCCGCCGGTAGTGATCCAGCCGGATGGCCGCATCATTCAGCGGACCGCCGAAGGCGCGGGACGGGTCGTTGTAGATGAGACGGACGGGGATCTCGACGATGCGCAGACGCGCTGCGACCGCCTCCACCCAGAACTGCATCGGGAAGTCGTACCCGTCCACGTCCAGGCGCAGCCGCTCGCACGCCGACACGCGGTACGCCTTGAAGCCGCAGAAGGCATCGGTGATTCCGAGACCCAGCCGGCAGTTCAGTTCGTCGGTGATCGTCCGGTTGATGAGCCGCCGGTCGCCCGGCGGCAGATCGTCGGCGGGATCCGGCGCTGCGTACCGGCTTCCAGAGATCACGTCGACCCCCGGCTGCGTCATCGCCGCCCGGAAGCGCGGAATCGCCGCCGGTTCGTGCTGCTCATCGCAGTCCATCGTGATGAGCCACTCGAATCCCTCGCATCGCGCCCAGCGGAGCATGTCCTGCATCGCCCGGCCGTAGCCCCGGTTGCGGGCGTGCCGGATCACCTCGACCGGATGGCGGGCGAGCAGTTGCGGCGTGCCGTCGGTGGAGCCGTCGTCGATCACCAGGATGTCCGAGGCGTACCGGCGCACCTCCGTGAGCACGCGGTCGACGTATCTCTCCTCGTTGAAGACGGGGATGCCGACCAGGACATCGTGTGCGGCGGCGGGTCGCTTCATGGTCGTCATGGGCGCTGGACTCTCCTCATCCCCCGCTCCGGTCGGCGATGCAGCCCGCTCGCCCCCTCCGCGCCGCGCCCGCCGCGGTCGCCCGGCGCCGCGCGGTCCGACCGCGGCCGCGCCGGCACGCCGCCGTCCCCCCGACGCGACGGGCGGCAACTGTAGCCGCGGCACCCGCCGTCCCGCGACCGGTCGATGGCCTCCCGCCACCCGGGGGCCGATCCAGCGCCCCCGGTCATCCCGACGCGTCTTCGCCCTCCAGCGGATCCGGCCGGAAGAGCCGCGTGTCCAGCGCCCAGACGCGGTCGGTGAACGTGCCCTGCCGGATCCCCGATCCGCCGCGGTCGACCTGCGTGACGGCGATGGCCGTCTTCGCATCCAGCGCATCCAGGTGCGCGACGAAGATCGCCTCGGGCGTCGACGGCACCTTCGCCGCGCCGTACTCCGGCAGCGCGTGGTGACTCAGGATGATGTGCTGGAGCACGCGGACGAATTCCGCCGGAAGCCGCTCCACCCCCGCCCGTTTCGCCGCGTGCGCCGCCTTGATCTGGAGCCAGATGGCGCCGCGGACGATGTGCCCCACCAGTTGTCCGTCGGTCGTGTACGAGAACCCCTGTTCCCAGGTCAGTTCCGCGGTCTTGCCCAGGTCGTGCAGGAAGAGCCCCAGCAGCACGACGTCGCGATTGAGTTCCGGATAGAGCGGGAGCATGCGATCGGCCAGCGTCAGCAGCTGGCGCGTGTGCTCCAGCAGCCCGCCGATCCACGCGTGATGCACGCTCACCGCCGCGGGCGCGACCCGGAAGCGCGTCATCATCACCTCGTCCTCCAGGTACGCGTCAGCCAGCGCCCGCGCGGCGGGGTGGACCAGCGTGCCCATGATCGCGCGGACGTCCGCCATCATCTCGTCCAGGTCGAACCGCGACGACGGCAGCAGCGCCGTGATCTCCTGCGGGTCGATCTCCACGCCCACGATGTCGTCCAGGATGAGCTGCACCTGGTTCTGGTAGGTCTCGCAGCGCCCGCGGATCTCCACGAACGACGCCGTCTCGATCAGCGCGAACCGCGCCTCGTCGCAGGACCACATCCGGGCAGGCACCTCGCCGGTCGCATCGCGCAGCAGGCACTTCAGGAACGGCTTGCCCTGCCGGGTGGTCCCGAGCTGCGGATTGCCGAGGCCATACACGCCATGCACGACGGTCCCGTCGGTCATCGCGCGGATATCCAGGTGCGGTCGGGTGGCGGCGGTCATGGTCATCGCTTTCGGCGCCGGTGGCCGGCACGGCACGGTGGCGTGCACGGTGCCGGCCGTTTCAGTCGGGGGCGGAGGTGGTGAGAGCGGTCGTCCGTGTCGTCCTCGTCGCGGTCGGCGTGTCGTCGAGTGGCGGAGCGTACACGGTGATGCCGCGTCGATGGCGTCGAGGTCGGCGCGGCGAGCGTGCACCGCCGGCCCGGGTGCGTCACGATCGACCGGCCTGCGTCATGATCGGCCCGCTGGCGCCGCTGCGGAGGCCCTCGGGCTGCACGCCACCCGCCTTCCGGCCGGACCCGCCTCATGCCGTGCGCCTGCCGAGGGACCGGATGCCGTCCGTGCCGGTGCGGCGCCGACCCGGCCGCGCCCCGCCCCGGCCGCCTCATGGGCGGGCGAGCGGTCACCCACGCACGCCCACCGGGCGATCCGGGCCGCGAGCGACCCGTCCCCCGGTCCGTGATCGCCCCGACTCGGCGCATGGCCACCGGCAAGCGCACACACGCCCGGCCGGCCGGGCACGCTGAGAAGCACCCCGCTCTGCCTTCTTCATTCGTTCAAGCGTGCGTGCGCTGCGGCAACTCTGCTCGTCGACGTGCATGTGGGTCCGCTGCCAATGGCGCGTCATCATGCGGGTCAGTGCGTGCTTGCGCAAGCCCCGGAACGGCGGTGGTCGCGCGTGCACCACCCGGCACCCCATTCCACAAGCCGCCAAACGGCGCTCGGACCAGCCTGAAGCCGCATCACTTGTCGATCTCCCAGACAGGATCCTGAGTCAGATCCCACTGCCACTCCAGTCGGTAGACCCGATCCGGCTCAGGGTCGTCGATCCACCACAGAAGCCACTCACCGTCTACCGGCGCAACCAGAGTTCCAACATCAGTTGCATCGTGGAACCTCTGCTGCGGCTGCTCGCGCTCGACATCTGCCCTGATCTCTACGCGCCTGCGAATCTCCGCGTATCGCCTGCCCGGCCCGAGATTGAACCGCGCAAGGTCCTCCTCCTTCGGGAAGACAAGTCCCAAAGTCAGGCGTGAGCGCGTGCGATCAGTAATCCTCGCTCCCACCCAGTGCTGCCGCGGCTCCTCGAATGCCCCGACATATGATGCGACAACATGTGCATCCAATGGATCCCCGCCACCCGGCAGATCGAACACGACCCACCGCACCAACGCCGTTGTCGTGCCCTCGCCCTGACGTCCGGGGAGCGCGTGGTATCGCACGCCTTCACGGCTTCGGCCGCGTAGCCATAGATTCTCCCCTGATGTCTCAAACCTCATGACAAGTGTCTCGCCTGGAGCACGCTTGCGCACGCTCATGCTGCGATATGCACTCACCACGCTCGGCGTGAATCTCGCCCATGCCCGCAAGTCGAACAGACGGTCGTCGGCGAGAATCTCAACATGCTCATACTTGGTGTCGATGCTGTGCTCGACAACCGGCGCTTCCTGCGCAACAAGGAGAATCGGCTCGTGGGCAAGATGTGCGGCCATGATCCGTCTGCTCGCATCAGCGTGCATCGAGACGTCCGGGGTCCTGATCCATGCGCTCGCTACCACGCCGATCGCGACAGCCGTTGCAAGGAGCACGCACGCCAGAGCAATCGCACCCGGATCACTGAGCGAGAACAGCCGCAGCCGGCGCTGACTTCCCCCATCCAGCACAGCGACCTCGCGCCCTTCCCACCTGCTACGCTCATACCCGGCCACCGGCCAATCACTTGCGTTCACCGGATCATCAAACGCAAATCCGGTCGCTCGGAGCTGCTCAGCCATGACGCAGTAGCCGTGCTCAACAAGTCGGACGATTTCGCAAGGCGAGAATCGATCGAGGTCCGTGCGCAGATGGCCGAGCAGCGCCTGCATGTTCTGCGGACACGGCGATCTGCTGACCTTGTGCCCTATCGCGGCGATGACCCAAGCCGGCCTCTCGCGATCGACCGCGTCCTGCCGACTCAACTGGCTCCGCATGACCTCGTGCTGAAGGCTCCTCTGCTGCTGCACAAGCAGGTCAATCGTGCGCAGAGTTGCCGGCAATGCCCATCCAAGCACTCGCCGCTTCGAGATGCTCATCGAGGACGATGCGTCAGAAAGCAGAACGAGCCGCTCTGCGCTGCCCAGCCCATCTTCGTCGCCCGGCGCAGCGGCATCGTGCCACCATCGCTCAAGGTGCCACCGACCGAGGTTGTCCATTGCGCCACCGTCGGTTGCAAACTGCACATCAATCGCCCTATCCCAGTGCGCGACCCTTCGTCGGTCGAATTCGACCGGCGGGAACATCGCCGGGAAAGCCGACGAAGCCGCGACGGCAGTGGACACATGCAGGTCACGTGCACATCGCTCCGTCGGTCGGTCCGCCCGCAATGCCAATCCGTCAGCTGAGAACGTGCACAGACATCCGTATGTGAGGTTCGTCGCGATGATGTCGACATTCGGACATGGCGGAAGCTCCGGAGATCCTGGATCTGCGCATGCACTGAGATCGCTCAAGACAGGGCCTCGCTGCATCCATTTCCGCCTGGCCGCCTTGCGAAAGAACCGCGCATACTCCGATTCCAGCCATCGGGTCGTAGTCGGTCGATCCGGAAGGAGATGGGCATGATCCGGGAAGAGCCGTCGGAGTGCCTTGAGTGGTGCCCACGCCATGCCGTAAAGTATCTGACAGACTGCGATCGCAGCGAGCCGTCGCACGAGTCTGCCGCGCACATCTCGCTGCGCCAGTGCAATCAACTCCCCGCATGCGTCCTTGAACTGTTTCTCGTCCTCACTGCAGTAATCACTCCACCGCAGTGCAAGATGTGCCGCCAGGATGCTTCCGCCCGACACGGACGCAACATAGTCAAGTCTGTTCGGGGCTCGTAACAGGCCCGCGGCACGGACGGCGCGTAGAGCACCTATGTGAAAGAGCATCGCGCGGAATCCGCCGCCTGAGAGACCAAGAGCAAGCAGGCGCCGGTTCCTCGCACGGCCATCGTCGGTCGCGCCGTTCAACGGCGTCGCCTCGCGAATGTCACTCATTGATCACTTCCTTCCCCGCAACGCGCGCCAGCAGCGGCGGCGCCCATACTCTGAGACCGCTGGATTCCACTTCGTGCAGACTCTCATCGAATCGTTTCTCTGCCCTGCGTCTCGTGGACAGCCTCACCCGTGGATGTCAGATCGCTCATCGTCAGACAGCGCGACGCACCCGGCATGCACTCCCGGCGCATCCGCGAGCCGCTATCGTCGATGCAGCCAGGCTTCCATCGGCCCGTGATGCTCGCGCACCACGATGGACCGCGACGACCGATATCCGCGATCAGCACGCAAAGACCTGGACTCAACCTGACCTGCCTCCCACCACGTACATCCCCGTCACCGCGTCCCGCTTCAGGCCTTCTTCGGCGTGCTCGCCGTTGAGGGCCGCCTTGAAGAAGCGACGGACGGCGGCGTTCTTCGTGACGGGCGAGCCCTCGAAGTAGGCGTGCGAGGATCCCACCGCCTCGGCGCGGGTGAAGTCGATGTAGCACGCGCGCGTGGAGTCCAGGTTGTATCTCCAGTGACCCAGCCTGGCCTTCTGCGCTTCGCCCGCCTTCATGCGGGAGGCGCGCAGCGCGGAGTCGTTCTCGTTGATCGTGATGAACACGCGCCGGCGGCACTGGAGACGGTCCACCCAGGCGGCGTGGCCCTCGCTGTTCGTGTCCGCGGCGGCCAGGATGATGTTGTCGAAGGTCAGCAGGCTGCCGCGGTAGACCGACGACATCAGCACGTGCTTGAGGACGTAGTTCCCCATGCTGTGCAGGACCAGGTTGACCGTGAACGGGCACCACTTCTCCGAGTGCTCGGTGAAGAAGCGATCCCACTGCTCCGCGTCGTCCGGGTGGCGTGCGTCTGCGAGCGCCTCCGTGCGCGCGACGTGTTCCGCGTGGATCTCGTGCAGGTACTCGTGGAACCGGGCCAGGCAGCGATCGAGGGCACCGGTGGAGGCCTGCGCGTCACGCTTGTCGCTCCGGTAACTGATGACGCCGTGCGCGCCGCCGCCGTTCGCGGGCCAGGTGAAGGCGATGACCTCCACGCCGTAGAGCGACTCGAATCGCTCGGCGCGATCGAGGACCGCCTTGACGTCGTTGTTGTAGCCGTGGACGAAGAACACCAGGTTCCGGCCCTTGCGTCCGCGGAGCCCCGCGCCCGCCGGGTTCACCCGCGCGGCCAGCTTCTTCATGACGTACCGGCTGGCGAACGGCGCCTTGCCGGTGGCGGGGTCGATGCGCGGCAGGCCCACCTCGTCCGCGCGTGCCGCGTCCAGGTGGTCCGGCAGGATGCTGATCTTCCACGCCCCCTTGCCGGGCACGCCGCCCGCGCGGGTGGCCTCGGCCATGCGGAGTTCGTTGGGACCCCTGGCATTCGGCCGCGAGCCGAACGCCTGGAGGTCATGTCGGCGCTCGTCCACGTCCCGGTTCGTCACGATGAACATGGCAGGGAGGCCTTTCCGGGCACGGGGCCACTGCAGGTCAGGTCAGGCACCGGTCATCACCATCCGCGGCGCCGCCGCCGGCGCACGTCGCCGCGTCACGTTCCCCCGCCCTGCGTCACCGGCCGGGCTCTCGCACCGGCCGGTGTCACCTCCCGACTCCGTCCCCCCCCACACACGAGACTCCTGGAACCGTGCCCCGCAGGCCGATCAGCCGGTCCGGAGGTCCCCCGGACGTCCCCCGGATGTGCCCCGGATGTCACCGGATGTCACCGCGGCGGTGCCGCGTGGACAGGCGCGCCGCGCCTCATCCGGCCCACCGCGGGCGCGCGCCACCTCCTGCAGACGCAGCGTCTGATACGGACGTTGTTCAACACGAGGGAGGCGATCCCGGGCGGGCTCGGCGATCCATGCCGCTGACCGGACTGGGCGAGCGCGTCGTCGCCGATATCCGGATCCGGCAGTCCCCACACACCAGATACAGCCGCAGACCGCCGCATCCCGTGCGCGCTTCTCTCGCCTTTTTTTTCGGGACACGCGTGGCGCGGCGGCGAACGCCGTCCGGCGCCCTGTATTCTGGAGACGGGAACCCGGGGGCGCCGCCCCGCGGGGACGGGCGCTCGATGACCACCACACCGGAACAGGACGATCGCGGGGACGGGCTGGCGGGCACGATCACGGGTCTGCTCAACGACGTCCGGCACGGCCGGGCGGGCGCCGAAGACGAACTCTTCGCCACGGTCTATGGACAGCTCAGGCGGCTTGCCGGGTGCAACGGGCTCCAGCGCAATCGCTGCGGCGACCTGGAGGGGACGGCGCTGGTCAACGCCGCGTGCGAGCGGCTGCTCGGACGGTCGCTGATGGAGATCGAGAACCGGCGGCACTTCTACTTCGTCTTCACGCGCGCCATGCGCGACGTGCTGGTCGAGCACGAGCGCCGCCGTGCCGCGCAGAAGCGCGGCGGCGACCGCGGATTCGTCCCGCTGACCGAGTTCATCACCGACGACGGCCGGATGCGGGTCGACCTGCTGGACCTCGATGCCGCCCTCGAGCGGCTGGAAGCCGCCGACCACGAGAGCGCGTTCGTCGTGATGCTGCGGTTCTTCGCCGGCCAGTCCCTGGAATCGATCGCCTCGCTGACGGGGGCGTCGCTGCACGAAGTGCGCAGCCACTGGAGATACGCACGAGCGTTCCTGCACGACCTGCTCTCCGAGGGACGCCGGGATTCGACGGCGCCGCCGGCGCCCGGCTCCCCGGCCCCCGGACAGGCGGACGGGAGCGACGTGCCCCGCTGACCCGGGGGGGGGGGGAATTGGGGGTGACTTTTTGCGCAGCAATCGCACCGGTTGACGGCTGTACAGGAAGAGGCCCGGGACCGGGCCGCGCGCGCGGCGTGCGACGGGTGCGGAGGCGTGCAGAGGAACGTGACGCTGCACCGGAGGGTACGTCAGACATGGACTGGAGCTGATCACAGAAACCCGTGTCACCCGAGCGTACTCCAGGCGATCGCGGCTTCGATGAGAAGGCCGTCTTCCTTGCCGCGCTGCGTCTCAGCGGCGCCGAGCGGGAGGCGTACCTGTCGCATGCATGCCCGGACGCCGCCGCGCGCGCGCGGATCGAGACCCTCCTCCGTCACCACGCCGAGGCCTCGGAGACGTTCATGGTGGGTGAGGCACCCTCGCCACCCGCCACCGCGACCGCGCTGCCGGCGATGATCAGCCACTTCAGGATCATCCGCCGGATCGGCGCAGGCGGCATGGGTACGGTGTACCTGGCCGAGGACACGGTGCTTGCCCGACGCGTCGCCCTCAAGGTCCTCGCACCGCACCTGACGCAGTCACCGATGGCGGTGGCGCGATTCGAGGAGGAGGCACGACACGCCGCCCGGCTCCGCCATCCGGCAATCGTGCCTGTATTCGAGGTGGGCGTCGACGGCGCCAACCACTACATCGTGAGCGAGTTCGTCGACGGGCCGACGCTGGCGGAGGTCATCGCTGAGGAAGCACGACGCCGGGAGTCGACGGCGTCCACCCAGGATCTCCGTGCGTGGCACCGCCGCGCCGCGGAGATCGCGGCGACGATCGCCGATGCGCTGGAGGCATCACACCGCGACCGGACGATCCACCGCGATGTCAAGCCATCGAACATCCTCATGGACCCGGAGCGCGGACCGCGGCTCACGGACTTCGGCATCGCCCGGCAGCTCGCCGAGGGCGGCACCGCCGCGGCGCAGACCGCGCTTGTCGGAAGCTGCCACTACATGAGCCCGGAGCAGGCGTCGGTGGCAGACGCCACGATCGACTGGCGGAGCGACATCTTCTCGCTGGGCGTCGTGCTCTACGAGATGCTCGCGCTGCGCCGGCCGTTCGACGGCAGGAATCCCCACCAGGTTCTCCAGGCGGTGATCGCGACCGATCCACCCCGCCTGCGTTCGATCGACCGCACCATCCACGTGGACCTGGAAACGATCTGCCACGTGGCGCTGGAGAAGAACCCGGAGCGACGATACCAGTCCGCGGCGCACGTCGCCGCGGACCTGCGCTGCGCGCTGGAGCGCCGACCGATCCTGGCGCGCCCGCCGGGCCGGATCCGGCGGATCCGGGAGTGGATCCGACACCGGCCGCGCACGGCGGCGACGGCGGTTGTCGTGCCGCTCGTCCTGACGATCGCCCTGCTGGCGTCGCTGCTGGTCGCCCATCGCCACGCGACCATGGCATGGTTCGCCGTCGAATCGGAGGTGGCGGGTGCCAGCGTGCGCGTCCGCACCATGCACGAGGGCGGCCCTGGTGCGCCCGGCCGCGTCCTGCGATCGATGGTCGCGCCGATCCGGCGTCACGCGCTGCCGCCGGGGCAGTACCGCATCACGGTCAGCAGCCCGGACGGCGCCGGCTTCGCCGAGTTCAACGCCGTTCTCCTGACACCCGGCCGGGAGCACATGACGACGATCGTCGTGCTGGATGGCGGGCCGGGCGACCGTGCGGCGCGCAACCAGCCGGTCGGGCGCGCCGGCATCGGCGCCCCGCAGGCGTCGTCGGGCGCCGCGCCGACCAGGCTGGTCGGCCGTCTTCTTCCGACGGCCCGCGTGGTGCAGGCGCCGATGGTGCTGGTGACGCCCCCGCCGGGCACGCCGGCCATCGCACCCTTTCACCTGGACCCGCACGAGGTCAGCAACGCGGCGTACCTGGCGTTCATGAACGCTTCCGGGCACCGGGCCCCTCGGCACTGGACGGAAGGCCGCATCGCGGAGGATCTCCTCGAGCGACCGGTGGTCGGCATCACGATGCAGGATGCGGAGGCATTCGCGCGCTGGCACGGCAAGCGGCTTCCGACGCGGCGCGAATGGCAGGCAGCCCTTGCATGGGGCGACACCTTCGACGCGCGGCCGGACGGCACCAGGTCAGCGCCGACCGCGCCCGGTCCGGTCGACCTCGACGGTCTTCCGGCCGCCTACGCGCGCTGGACACTGGACGTGCGGTCTCCAGATCCACGCGCGCGGCATCCGGAACTCCGTCACATGCGCGGCAATGTCCGCGAGCTGACGGGAAGCGTGGATGAACAGCTGCACGCCAGCGCCGTGTGCGGCCCGGGGTGGACGGATCCGCCGGACATGGCCCCGGACCGGGCTGTCTGGATGCAGCCGCTGGGGACGTACTCACTCCGCCACGGCTTCCGCTGCGCGAAGAGCGTCCACCCCGATCCTGCAGACACCGCCGAATGAGGAGACCCGCCGATGGCATTCTATGAGCTCGTGACCGCCCGACTGATCGTGTCCTGTACATGCACGTCGGAGACGCAGCCGCCGGATCGCGCCCCCGACAGCGTCGTCGAGAAGGCGGCGATCGATGACCTCGGGGAGCAGCTCATCACCGATCCCGGCAGCCCGGCGGACATCTTCGCGGAGTTCCGGGGAACCCATCTGATCCAGGCAGGCAACCTGAACGTCGCCATCCGCGACGCGATGCAGATTCTCCAGACCGCGATCAACGATCGGCGCGTGGTTCCGCCGGGCGACACCGCCACGATCCTGGTGGACTCGCCGGGGTCATCGGTCTGGCAGACGATCACCGGCAGCCAGCACGAGGTGGAGGGCTGGCTGCTGCGCGAGGAGAACAGCACCGTCACGCCGTGGACGCTGGATGTCGACCTGGGTACCGGAGGTGAGTTCATCGCGTACGCCGGGTTCCTGTTCGAACTGCGCGCGCTCGTCGAACTCTCGACGTGACCGGCATGCAGCCACTGCAGGTGGTCAACCGGACGCGCGGCGACGCGGCCGCATTCGTGCTGCACTGGGACGGCGCGGTGCCCGCCGCGCTGCGCGTCGGGGCGGGGCCGGATGCGCAGGCACCCGGCATCCGGTTGATCCTGTCGCGATTCGGCCGCTGGTCAGGCGTCATCGTGGATCCGCCGGTGTCCACGGGCCAGGCGATCCTGGTCGAGGCGCACGATGCCGGCGGGCAGGGCCTGGCCCCTCGGCGCGCGGGGTTCCTCGCCGACGGCGCCCTGCGCACGACCGACCGCGAGCAGCGCTTCCTGGTGGCGCTCGAGGCGGACTCGCTCCGGCGGATCGATGACGGGATCGACCGCGAGCGCCACGCGGCCGGGTTCTTCCGCGATCTGGACTGCCAGACCAGTCCGACGCTGCTTCTGGCCAGGCACACGTGCCTGGCCGCCACCATGGGTCTCACCCGTCCGCATCTGCACTACCGGATCGAGGCCGTCTCATCCGTGCTCGACACGCTCAGCGCTCGCCTGCGCGAGCGCCATCGCACGACCGCGCCGCACGCAGTGCGCGCGCCGCGGGACGGCGGCACCGACCCGCTGGCGAGGACACGCGCGGCGGTGCAGCGCATCCCGTTCGATCGGACCGCGGTGGCCTACTGCGCAGCGCTGCAGCGCGCGATTCTGTCCAGGTGGTTCCCGGGCTGCGAGCGCTCCGGCGGCCCGCGCGACGCGCTCGCCACGGCCTTCGCGTGGTTCTCGACAGGCCGGCTGGCCCTCGCGCCCGCGCACACCGGCCGTGGCTTCCGCCACGTGCCGTTCAACACCGGCGCCCCCGACAGCACGGCCATCCACTGCTTCGCCGAGTTCGCATTCCTGGCCATGGAAGCGGACATCGACCGCTCCTTCTGGCACGCCCTGCTGCCGATCCTGGTCTCGGCGCCGCGCCTGCATCACGCCGCGTACGGCAGCCCCGGTGCCGCGCGATCGCACGCGTACTATCGCGCCGTCGGCCCGGCGCCGCGCCACCCGCTCGATGACGCGGCGCTTGGAGCGCTCGTCCGCACCCTGCCCGGCTACGGCGCCCGGGGGCTCGACCGGGACGTGGATGCCCTGGAGCGCTTCGCCGGACGATCCCTTGCCGAGACCGTGACCGGGATGGGGTAGCGCAACGCCACGCGATCGGTCCGCACTGCATCGGCGCCGACCATACCGGCGCTCCCTCGGCCTCACTCCGCGCAGGCGCGGTCGATGCTCGCGACACGCTCCCAGGAGACGGCGTATCGCAGCGTGAGGCGCCGCAGGCCGACCAGGTTTTCCAGCACGATCAGCTCGTTGTCCAGGGTCACCTGCTGGAGATCGGGGCGGCCCTCGAACTCGTGGAAGCAGATGAGCCGTGTGTGTGCGCCGCCGAAATCCTTCAGTGGCTCGCGTTTCCCGCTGTCCCATGCGGCGAACTCGAGGTAGAGAAACGGCACCACGGGCGGGCAGTCACCGGGCGCACCCGCACCCGCGTAATGCAGATCCAGGACGACGCGCTCATCCGATGGCGCGAACTCGTGCCAGACCCCCGGGTCGAGCCCCTCCACCGGAGGCGTGATGACGAAGGGGTAGCGCCCCGTCCGGAGTTCGTTGCCTTCGAACCCGATCGCGGCTCGAGCCTGCACATACGGGACGGCGCGATCGGTCCGGAGCATGGTCCGCAGAGGCGCGTCGAGATGGTCGTCCTGCCGCTCCCACATCATGCCCAGGAGTTCGACTCTCACGGAACGCAGGCGCGGCGCCGGCACGATCCGGGAGACGGTGTGCACATGCGCGTACACCGCCCCTGTCGGTCCATCGACATGAACCGGAACGAACGAGCCGGGCGCACCGTCCCGATAGGCCGGTTCCTCCTCCGCCAGGTACGGTGTCGCGAAGACCCCGATGGGATCGTCGTCCCAGTCGATTGCCTTGTGGAGCGCCGTCGCCGCAGCCGCGAGCGCGGTCGCCACCTGGCCCGCAATCGGCACCGACTTCAGCACGGCGGCGCCGGCGCTCAGCGCCTCCGCCACGCCCGCGAGATACGATCCCGTATTGCCATCCATCTCGATCGCCGAGCCCATCACCAGCAGGTCATCACCGGCGATGCGGTCGACCCTGGCGGCAAAGACGGGGATGCGGCGGAAGTACTCCGCGCCGATCGGACCGACATTCACACTGTCGTCCCAGGGGACGGACACATCGCCATGCGTCACGCCCGGGAAACGCACGACAGTCTCGTTGTTCCCGGCAACGCCTTTGAACGCCCAGATCATCTCGGGAAGACTGTTCGGCGGGCCCTCCCGGTCATCGCGGATCGCGAATCCCTCCGTGTTCACGACGAGCATCGCCTGCGAAGGCCACCTCGACCTGAGATGAACGGAGGCACGGTTGCTCCACCAGGGCTCGCCCTCCCGCGCCACCCAGAGTGGGATCGTCCCCTCGACGGCAGGACTCACTCCCTGCGGGACGACCTCGCGGAGATCGACCGTGATTTCCGATCCGCGCCAGCCTTCGCGCCGCACCGGCCGCGGCTCGACCGGAATCGCGAACGCGCGCCGCTCATTGTCGACCCGGGTCGGGTCACCGATGCAGACCGTGAACCGGCCGCGCGGGGCCTCGTCTCGAAGCCTGATCACGAACACGCCGTCCGTTGGATCGTTCAGGAAGTTGAGCTCCCATGGCTCGACGCTCTCGATGACCGGATTCTGCGGGAGTGCAGGCACCGGGCGCTGGATGGTCCGGCCGGTACCGTCACCGGCCTGGAAGGCCTCGTGACCCGTCCAGTTCAGCGTTCGGATCACGTCGGCAGGCATGTGGGACTGATCCCCGGACTCCGCCGCGACCATGCGACCGACCCAGGTCAACGGGCGTGAAATCGCCTGATACTCCAGCAGAACCGGCGAGCGCCCGAGCGTACGGTACAGGATCGCTCGCTGGTCCTGGTTCGTCGACTCATATCGGTTCCCCTCCGCAGAGACTCGTCCCGGGAGCTGCACGTCGCTGTGCGCGCGTGCGAGCCGGTCGAGCGCATCCGCGAGGACATCGATGAGCACATCGGATCCGGCGAACGACTCGAACCGCACGCCATCGTCGTCCAGCAGCACGTCCAGGCAGCGCATTCCGATCAGGCGTCCGTCCACGCGGACACTGAGGCACGTCGGCGCCTCCTTCTTGCACAGCGGCGGCACGAAGGAGATCTCGAGGTCATACCAGCGGTCTGCCTCGAATCCGTCGATCGTCTGTTCCGGAAGAAACGCAGCCGGCGGCCCGCCGCCCGCTTCATACGTCCCTCTGATCGTGCCATTCGAACGAATCGAGACGCGCACCCGCCCGGACACACCTTCACGAAGGACGATGTCAAGCCGCCCGGCGAGCAGTCGGACGCCGAGGCGCGTGGTCTGCGCCGTCGGCTGAATCTCCTGCAGGTCCTCCGGGTTCCCGGGGCTGAGGCTGCCGGGCCCGGTGGCGCGCAGCACGGCGTGTCCATCGATGGTGAACGGCATCCACTGACCCGAACGCTGCCAGTCCGCTCGGCTGGGAGCGGACAGGAACAGCGGCATCAGCACCACCAGGACTCCGAACCATGCATGCTTCAGGAACGCGGCCATGACCAGACCTCCGGCAGGCGTCCACGCACCCGGCAGACGGCACCTCCGACGCGGAACACGACGCACCGGTGGGCACTGGCGGTGACAGCGCAGGCCGAACACCTCGGCCTGATGCATCCCGGGTGAATCAGCGGACGCCACGAATGAGTCCGCCAGTCGTCGGTACTGATCAAGCCGAAGGACGACCGGTCCGGCGCGCCGCGGGTCACGGCAATACCGTGCGCACGGCGCCTGCCGCGCGCACTGACACACCTCCGGAGGCACCGGCGATGGCTGTCGTGTCAGTCCACGAGGAGTTCGTCGACCCTCGACTCGAGGTCGATCGACGATGGATGCCCTGACCACGCGATCCGCCCCGCGCGGTCGATGAGGAAGCATGTGGGGACGCCGCGAACGGCATAGCGCCGGACGGCATCGCAGCGCCACCCGCGCTCACCCTCGCTGCAGAAGGCCTGAAGGACGTTCGTCCATCCACGGCTCCGCACGTGGTTCCGGATCGTCGCGATCTCGTCGTCGATGCTGGCACCGATGACGACTGCTCGACCGGCCCAGTCCGTGCGCCGGGCGACCAGCGCGTCACTCTTCGCCATCGGCGCCTGGCACGGACCGCACCAGGACGCCCAGAAGTCGAGGTAGACCACCTGGCCGCGCAGGTCGGACAGGCGCAGGGTCGTCCCGTCGTCCAGTCGGGTCAGTTCGATATCCGGCGCCATGGCGCCGACGGTCGGCGCCAGGCTGACCGCGACACGCGTGTGCTTCTCCGCCGCATCGAGAAAGACCGTCTCGACACTCTCGTCGTCGATCAGCACCTCGAGGAACACGTCGCCGCCTGGCGGGAGACCCTCGACCGTCACTTCGCCGGACTCGGGCAGCACGTGTTCAGCAACCGGCAGTGATCGACGGAAGGCCTGGAGGACGAAGGCGACCGTACAGCGTCTGCCGACCGCGGGCGATCCGTCGGCGTTCGTGACTGCAACCGTGAGCCGATGATCTCCGCGCAGGCGTGCGCGGAGCGCCGCTTCATCGAAGGTCTGAAGACCCACCTCGATCCGATCCGAGCCACCGGGCTGAAGGTGCGAACTCCGCTGGGTGGAGAACGCGTCCGCACGATCGGCGATGCGCTGCGCCGCCCGGTCGCCGGTCATGGCGTAGACCGCGTACCGGCCCGGCGCCAGGTCCGTCACGCGCAGTTCGAGCGTCTTTCCGAGCGACTCCTGCTCCATGACGTGGAAGAGCCAGCCCCCGTCCGGAATGTCCGGACTCGTGCTCACGCGTGTCATGCACGCGTCGTAGGCATGGGCACCCTGCGCATCGGGCGCCAGCGAAACCTCGAGCGTCGCGGGCACCGGGAGCGCGATCTCGATGGGGCCTTCGTACCCGGCCGGACTGAACGGCCCCGCCTGGAACGCGCGCAGGAATCCGGGATGGTGCACGAGCACCCAGAGGCGATCGCAGTCGGTCGGCATGCGCCCCCGGAATCGCCCCCGACCCAGCGTCTCCGGAACGGACGCGCTGAAGATCGCTCGCGCGTCGCCCGCGGATGCGGCCCACTGCACCACGGTCAGCCATGCCGCGACCGAATGGCCCTCCGCGAAGACGACCGGCGCGAGGTCCGCCGGCAGTTCCATTCCATCCGGTGGACGCAGCGAGAACTCCACTGTGCGCCCGGCGTCGAGCGTGACCGTCATGCGCGGGGCATCGCCGGCGGTCGACGCCGGCAATGCCCCGGCGAGACTGACCTCGCGCGTGGACCAGGCATGGCCCGGCGCCCGGACGCAGAGCAGGGCGCGCTGCGGATCGCCGTCGCCGGACGGCGCGGACCGGAGCCCGTCCGCGTGGATCTCGATCGTCCCGTCGGCGCCGGCGCCGATCCACGCGTGTGAGAGGGGCATGCGATTCGTCGCCTCGATGAGGAATGCTTCCGCCCCGACGAGCGCGGCACCGGCGGCGTCGCGGACGTCGACCAGGAGCAGCGCAACCGGCGCATGTCCGAGCATGTCCGTGCCCGGTACCGCGCCGCCGGTCGATGGGGCCCGCGGCGCCGGATCCGGCTCGGCGCCGTGCGCATCATGTGCGGACATGCCGGCGGCGGAAGCGAGAAGGAGCGCGAACGCGACGGCGGAGCGGATGGTCGGCGATGGCATGATGATCCTCCTGTGAAAACGTCCCGTCACGGGAATCGGCCCGGTCCGGCCGTCGAAGACCCCGCCGTCCGCACGGAAGTTCTTCAACGGCGTGCTATCCGGTGCGGACTGCCTCCCGGTTGCGGCCGATCCGCCCGTGGGAACGCACCGGGACGGAATCCCCCGCGCCAGCGCGCTCCATGTTCACGCATCGGCCCGGCGGCGCACCGTCGCGATCGCGTCGGGAATGTGCGCCGCCAGTTCGTCCGGCAGCATGCCGGCATCGCGCCGGCCGTGCGCCCCTGCGGCAGACCACCGGTCGGCGGCGAGGCCGTGCACATGCGCGCCGATCGCGGCGCAGTGCAGCAGCGGGAGCGACGGCCCGGCGGTCCGTCCGGTCTGCGCCTGCCCCGCGAACTGCGCCACGAGTCCGCCGATCACGCCCGCCAGCACATCGCCGGTCCCGCCGGTTGCCAGCGCCGGTCCGCCGGTGGGCGTGAGGAAGGTCTCGTGCCCGTCGGTCACGATCGTGTCCGGACCCTTGAGTACGGCTACGCAGCCCAGGCGCCGCGCGAGCAGTACGGCGGCATCCGCCCGATCCTCCGCGGTGACCGGGTCCGTGAGATGCAGCGAGAGCGCCTCCGCCAGCCGGCGGAACTCTCCGGGGTGCGGTGTCAGGATGAGCCGCGCCCTGAGATCGCGGGCGAAGTCCCGCTGCGCCGCCAGGATCGTGATTGCATCGGCGTCGACGACGATCGTACGGTCTTCCTGCGCAACGAGTCGGAGGATGATCTGTGCCAGCGCGTGTGCGTGCCGGCGGCCGGCGCCGAGACCGGGACCGAGGACGACTGCGTCGACCGGCGGCAGCGCGTCGTCGAGGACCGCCGCGCAGGCGCTGGCGTCCAGGACATCGTGGTGGTCGACGGGCAACGCGATCGCGGTCGCGAACGGAACGCAGGTCAGGATGGCCGGGATCAGCGGCGCCGGCGCGGCGATCTGCACCAGACCCGCACCCGCGCGCACCGCGCCGAGTGCGGCGAACGCCGGTGCCCCGAGCATCGGGCGCGGCCCTCCGGCGCAGCCGCCGACGACGAGCACGGTGCCGAACGTGCCCTTGTGTCCGGCCGGATCACGACCCGGCATCCGGAGCCGGGCATCCATCGCCGCGGTCGAGCCGCGCTCCGGTCGACCGGATGTCTCTTCAGCGCCGTGGTCCGGCATGCTCGACCTCGATGACATCGATCTCGAGATTGCCCATCAGCATGATCAGTGACGCGATGCCCGCGATCGGCGAGGCGTCGTCGAGAGCCGTGAGTCCGAGCGCGACGTGCGTCGCATCCATGGGATCGCGGAGCGTCGCGTCCAGGTCCACCCAGACGCCGTCGATCAGCGCCTGCGTCCACATATGCCAGCCGAAGATCTGCCGGCTTCCTGCGAAGGCATCGGCGTAGACAAGCCCGGTCGCGGTCCGACTCGGGATACCCTGGGCACGAAGCAGCGCGGCGAGGAGGACCGCGTGCTCCGAACAGTCGCCCGATCCCGTGCGCACGGTCTCCGATGCCGTCGCGAACGCGGTGTCGAGGTCCTTGGCGGAGACGTGGCCGTAGACGAATCGCCGCATCGCCTCCGCCCGCGCCGCCGCCGGGGCGGCAGGATCCGGCGCCGCCGTGCGCGCGGCCTCGACGATCGCGGGGTCGCTGCTGTCCACCATCGAGGACGGATCAAGGTACGCGCGGTTCTCCAGGTCCGTCGCGGGCGCAGCAGCGCGAGTCGAGAGGTCGATGGTCACGTGCAGGGCATCGTCGACGCGCTCGACGCGCTGGATCGCCGTCTCCACGATCTCCGCGAGGACGCCGTCCTTCGCGCGGAGCCGGTAGACGGCGCGCGTGGTCCGGCGGGGGTGCTCGATCGGCCGGTCCGGTCGGATGAACGTGCTCACCATGAGGTCGGGCGGCACGCCCTCCGCCGCCGCGCGCGCCTCCAGTTCCGTGGCGAGACGCGTGGTCACCCGGCCGAACGGCACGTCCACCGCGGTCTCGATCATGTGGCCGTCGGTCGAGACGGCGGACATCGTGACGAGGCCCGGCAGCCCGGACATCGAGGACTCCCAGAGCGTGACGGGAATGGCGCGGCCCCGGACCGTCCGCTCGCCCTCGCCGGTGCGCCGCAGGCGCACGACCTGCGGTTCGAAACCGGTCTCCGGCGCGATCGTCCGGTACTCGGCGCGCGTCGCACCTTCCGCGATCCGTGCCTCCATGAATCGCACGGACGCCATGGGCGGGAGCCATCCCGGCTCGGGCGCCGGGACGGTCCGCGTCAGTTCACGCCCCCCCTGGTTCGATCGGATCTCCACGGACTCCGGACCGAACCGGTAGACCTGGTCCACGCGGTCCCGGCCCATCGTCTGCTCGAACCGCACCTCGACCGGCGTGCCGTCGTGCTGCTCGATGAAGACGGTCCGCTGCACGATGCCGATGCTCGTCGCCCCGCGTCCGATCCGCATCCGGCTCTCCGTCGATGATCGGTATGCGCTCCCGCTGGTCTCGACGCGGGCATGGACGTAGCCCGCCGGCGCCCCTGCGATCTCCAGGATGTACCAGTGCTCGTGGAGCTCGCGCCACGCCTCGCCCTCCGCGACGGCCCGGGTCGGGAGTCCGCACAGGAGGAGCAGGACGAGCGTTCGAAGCACACGCAGGTCAGCGCGCCGGGCGCGTCGGTCGGCTGGGTCAGGCATCGGTGGTCTCCGGCAGGATCACCGGTCCTGCACGCTGGACGTCCCCGGTGGAGCGCATCAGCGGGAACAGGATGACGTCCCGGATCGAGGTCTGGTCGGTCATGAGCATGACCACCCGATCGATTCCGATTCCCAGTCCACCGGCCGGCGGCATGCCGACGCGCAGGGCGTGGATGAAGTCGTCGTCGAGCGAGCGGAAGGTCTTCGCGTCGTCGTCGGCGCCCGCGAGCTGCTCCGTGAAGCGCGCCAGCTGAACGTCCGGGTCGTTCAGTTCCGTGTAGGCGTTCGCGATCTCCATGCCCGCGACGAAGAGTTCCCAGCGGAACGCCAGTTCCGGTCGATCCGAATGCGGCCGGGTGAGCGGCGAGATCGCCGACGGAAAGTCGGTGACGAACGTCGGCCTGGCGGGGTCGAGTCGCGCTTCCGCGAACCGGTCGAAGAGGGCACTGACCAGCAGCCACTGGTCCGCCTGTGCATGGTTCTCCACGCCCGCCGCCGCGGCGCGCTCCCGGACGCGCGGCCCGTCAGACATGGAGAATCCAAGCGCGCTCTCGAACAGGGCGCCGTAGGTGGTCCGCCGGAACGGGCGGGCCCAGTCCACGATCGTGTCGCCGAAGGGGCGCAGCAGCGGCGCCGTCGGCGGGGAGACTGCGGCCGGCATGCGTTCCGCTTCGTCCGTACCGGTGACCGGCGACGCGTCCGGCACCAGGTGATCGATCTCCGAGGCGAGCGTGTGCAGCAGCGACTCGGTCAGTTCCAGCATCGTCTCGCAGTCGCCGAACGCCTCGTACACCTCCATCATCGTGAACTCAGGGTTGTGCTGGCGATCGATGCCCTCGTTGCGGAAGTTGCGGTTGATCTCGTAGACACGCGGCAGGCCGCCGACGAGCAGCCGCTTGAGATAGAGCTCCGGCGCAATGCGGAGGAAGAGCGGCATCCCGAGCGCGTTGTGATGCGTCACGAACGGCCGCGCCGCGGCGCCGCCGGCGATGGGCTGCATCATCGGCGTCTCGACCTCGAGGAACCCGCGCCCGTCCATGACGTTCCTGATGCGCGCGACGATCCGGGAGCGCGCCTGGAAGACGCGGATCGTCTGCGGATTCGCATACATGTCCACGTACCGCTGGCGATAGCGCGTCTCCGGATCGGTCAGGCCGTGCCACTTCTCCGGCGGCGGGACCAGGCTCTTGACGTGCAGGTCGATCGACGCCGCCCAGACGCAGACCTCGCCGCGATTGGTCCGGCCCATGCGACCCTCGGCCACGATGATGTCGCCGTAGTCCAGTTTCTCGGCGAGCCGGAAGTGCGCCGGATCGACCGCGGCGCGCTGGACGCTCACCTGCAGGTCCTGCGTCTCGTCCCGGAGCACCACGAAGACCAGTCCGCCCATCGCCCGGTGCTGAACCACCCGCCCGGCGACCCGGACGGTCGGCCGCGGATCCTCTGCCAGAAGGGACGCCGCCTCCTCGACCGTCGCCGCCGGCCCGCCGGCGGTCGCCGCCCGGCGCCGAGCGACGATCGCCTCGAAGGCGACATGCAGGTCCTCGCGGAACAGGCTCCGGGCCTCGGCGAGCGAACACCGTCCGTCGACGCGGTGGCCGTACCCGGTGATGCCGAGTTCAGCCCGCCAGCGCGCCAGTTTCTCGCGGCGTGCCGCCACGAGCGCGCTCTCCGACTCGGGCGCGTCGGGCGCCGGGGTCGGCGGACGTGAAAGCGACGGCTCGGGACGATCGTCGGGCATGCGTGTCGGTTCCGTCAGGGCGTTGCGGCGATGCGGGAACGCGGACTATACGAACCGCACGCGAGGCGCGCAGCCGATGCGGGCCCGGTCCGGCCGCGCCTCCCCGGAGTCCGGGCGGCACCGGCACCTTTATGCAGAGCGACCGGGGGATGCGGCCGATGGTTGAGGGCGCGACGGACCACCCGATCGCCGTGGCCGGCCGGCGGCGTCGTCGGGCGACCCACCGGCCGGAGGCGCGTCCGCCCATCACCCGCCTCCACATCGATGACTGACGCTTTCTCGCTCGACGACGACCCATCGACACCGCCGGACACCGGGAACGGCTTCGCACGCGCCGGCCGCATCCGGCGCATCGGCGTCCTGACGGGCGGCGGTGACTGCCCCGGTCTCAACGCGGTCATCCGCGCGGTCACGAAGTCCGCGATCTACCGCCATCGGATCCGCGTCTTCGGCATCGAGGACGGGTTCGTCGGGCTCATCGAGGGCCGCGTCAACGAACTGATGGCCCTGCATGTCTCCGGCATCCTGACGCGCGGCGGCACGATCCTGGGCACGAACAACCGCGCGAACCCGGTCCGGTACTTCGTCGGGAAGGACGCGGCGGGAGCGCCGATCTTCGAGAACCGCGTCGATGACTGCATCGAGACGATCCAGCGCTTCGAGCTGGACGCGGTCATCGTGATCGGCGGCGACGGGACGATGTCCTGCGCGGCGCCGCTGGTCGAACGCGGCGTCCCGTGTCTCGGCGTCCCGAAGACGATCGACAACGACATCGTCGGCACCGACATCACCTTCGGCTTCACGACCGCCTACACGACCGCCACGATGTCGCTCGACCGTCTGCATTCGACCGCGGCGAGCCATCATCGCGTGATGGTCTGCGAACTCATGGGGCGGAACGCGGGTTGGCTGACGCTGCACGCGGGGCTGGCGTCCGGCTCGGACGTGATCCTCATCCCGGAGATCCCCTACGACATGAACGCGATCTGCCGCTTCGTCGAGAGCCGGATGGATCGCGGACGCGGGTTCTCGATCGTCGCCTGCGCCGAGGGCGCCCGACCGCGCGGCGGTGAACAGGTGGTCGCGCGCCGCGATCCCCGGAGCGCCGATCCCGTCCGCCTCGGCGGCGTCGGCCATCGCGTCGCCGAGGAGATCGAGGAGCGCACCGGGATCGAGACCCGGACGACGGTCCTGGGACATGTGCAGCGCGGCGGGCCCCCCGTCGCGGCCGACCGCGTGCTCGCGACGCAGTTCGGATACCACGCGCTGGAACTGGCCATGGCGGGCGCGTCGAACCGGATGGTGGTCATGCAGCAGGGCCGGATCACGGACGTCGACCTGCTCCACGCCGCGAACCGGCAGCGCCTCGTCCCGACCGACGATCCGCTCATCGATGTCGCCCGATCGGTCCGGACCTGCTTCGGCGACTGACCGCGCGCCGGCGGCGCGCGCCCGTCCGCCGTCGGTCGCGCGAACGGCTATCCTCCCGGCGTGGAACCGGCCGTCTTTCTCGACCGCGACAACACGCTCATCGTCAACGACGAGGATCTGGGCGATCCGGCGGCGGTGCAGCTCATCCCGGGTGTCGCCGAGGGGCTCCTCCGCCTGCACCGGGCCGGTTACCGGCTGGTCGTGGTGACGAACCAGGGTGGCGTGGCGCGCGGCCGGTACACGGAGGATGCGGTCGATGCGGTGCACCAGCGCATCGTTCGACTCCTCGCCGAGGTGACCGGCGGGCGCGACCTCATCGATCGCTTCTACTACTGCCCGTACCACCCCGAGGCCGAACTCGATGCGTACCGGCGTGAGCACTTCTGGCGGAAGCCGAATCCGGGCATGCTCATGCAGGCGGCGCGCGACATGAAACTCTCGCTCGCCGGATCGTGGATGATCGGCGACCAGGCCCGCGATATCGCCGCCGGTCGCGCCGCCGGCTGTCGCACGATTCTCGTCCAGAGCCCGGATCGCGCCGCCGGCATTGAGCCCGCACCCGATGCGATCGCCGCAACGTTCGCGGAAGCCGTCGGCATCATCCTGGCACAGCGCACTCCCGGCGTGCCCGTCGAGGACCCGGGTCGCGCGCGCGACGCGGACAGCCGTGGATCCGCCGCGGGACCGCCGCCCGGCGCCCAGGGCCCGGCACGGACACCGGGGTTCCGGTCCGACCGATCGGCCATCGCCGTGCCGGCCGCCTCGGGCAGCGCCGTGCACGCGCGCGACCTCGGAATCGATCCCGCAGGCGCGGACGACGGCCACGCGGGGAGCGGCACCGGCATCGACACGCGACCCGCGGCGCGGAACGGCACCAGCGCCGTCCCTTCGATCGAGCGATCGCGCAGCGGCGATGCTGAACTGATCCGCGCCGTCCGGGAGCTGACCGAGGAACTCCGCGCGCGGCGTGTGCATCGCTTCGAGTTCACTGCCCCGCGCCTCGGCGCGGGGCTGCTGCTGCTGCTGGCAATCCTTCTTGCGGTGCTCGGCGTGCTGCAGCAGGGCGCGGTGGACGCCATGCTGCCGTGGATGCTGGGCGCGCTCTTCGTGCAGGGAACGGCCGGCCTGCTCCTGCTGCTGGACGGGCGGGGATGACCACCGCCGGAGTCATCCGGCTCCTGGCACGCGATGCCGGCGCGCTGTCGGACCCGCGGCTGCGCGACCTCATCATCGCCACCGCCCACGGCATCTCGGAGCGCACTGGCGTGACCATCGTGAGCGCGGTCGTCGACGGGGACGCCGTCGAACTCTCCGCGCAGGCGCCGCCGATCGTTCTCATGGGCCTTGCCGCGGAGCTGCGCCGGGTCTCCAACGCGTGGTACGCCGGCCGGACCGGGCGCACGCTCTGGGCCGGAGACGACGGAGCGATGTCGCCGTGACCGACCTGCCGGCCTGGCGGCGTTCGCCGTGCGCGCGGCTCCTCGTCGTGCTGCCGACCTGGCTGGGGGACACGGTCATGAGCACCGTCGTCCTGGACGCAGCCCGGCGCGCGCTGCCCGGCACCCGGATCATCGTCGCCGGGGCACCGGCGCTGGCCGATGTGCTGCACGGCCATCCCGCCGTCGATCGGTTCCTTCCCGCGGGATTCAAGGGATGCCTCGGGCCGATCCGCGCGGCCCGCGTGTACCGCACCGCGCACGCGGAGGGCGCCATCCTTCTCCCGGGCTCCATGCGATCGGCCCTCGCGGTCGCGCTGGCGCGCATCCCGCGCCGTGCGGGGGTCGCCCGCGATGGTCGGCGCATGCTGCTGACGGATGTCATCCGGTGGCGGCCCGCGACGCGGCCGGCGCCGACGATCGAACTCTATCGCGCCATCGCGGCGTCGCTCTTCGGCCCCGAGACGGTGCCGATGCGTCCTTCACTGATGATCACCGACCAGGAAGATGCCTCGGCGGCGTCCTTCCTGGCGGGCGCCGGCGGACGTCCGCTGGCCCTGCTCATCCCGGGCGCCAGCAGACCTGCCAAGCGCTGGCCCGCCGAACGATTCGCGCAGGTGGCCGACGCGCTGGGACGCGACGGGTGGTCGGTGGCCCTCGCCGGCGCCCCGTCCGAGCGCGCGGTGCTCCGCGCCGTCTCCGACCACGCGCGGCGTGCGGTGCTGGACCTCGGCGCGCCGGCGGGCACCGCGGGAGGCCGCTCCGAGGACCGGGCGCGATTCGACCTCGGTGTGCTCAAGGCCGTCATCCGGCGCGCCACGGTCGTCGTCACGAATGACACCGGCCCGCGCCACATCGCGCTCGCGCTCGGCACGCCGACCGTCGCACTCTTCGGCCCGACGGATCCCCGCTGGACGACGATCGACGGCGCCCGGGAGTACATCCTGCGCGCCGAACCGTTCCTGCCCGGGGACCATGTCGCGGACGACCATCCGGCGGGGTGCCGGATGGATCGGATCGAGGTCGCCGATGTCCTGTGGGCCGTCCGCCGGGTGACCGACGGATGACCCCTTCCGGGAACCCGGCCATTCGAGGGTTCCGCCCGCGTCGGCGCGGCATGGCATGACGGGGCGTGTCGACGACGGGGGCTGCGGCGCCGGCTGGCGGCGCCGGTTTGCGGCGCCGTGCCACCGCGGGCATCATGCGGCGCGTGCCCGGACTGATCCACGTTCTGCCCTGGATCGT
Source organism: Phycisphaeraceae bacterium (assembly GCA_019636755.1). Taxonomy (GTDB): domain Bacteria; phylum Planctomycetota; class Phycisphaerae; order Phycisphaerales; family SM1A02; genus JAHBWZ01. The sequence continues at coordinate 167,467 of JAHBWZ010000006.1, forward strand.
TGCGGCGTGGCTCGCGGGCGCCGTGCCATTCGGCGTGCTGCTGGCCCATGCCCGCGGTGTCGACATCCACCGCGCGGGATCGGGCAACATCGGCGCCACGAACGTCGGTCGCGTCCTTGGGCGTCGCTGGGGCCTGCTCTGCTTCGCACTCGACTTCCTCAAGGGATTCGTACCGGTGCTGCTTGCCGGACGGGCCCTCGGCGCACTCGGAGGCATGGGCAACCCCGGCGCTGCCTCCGCGGGCGTGCTCGGCGGGTGGCTCCTCGTCGCCGCTGCGACGGTCGCGGGACACATGGCGTCGCCATTCCTGCGATTCCGCGGAGGCAAGGGCGTGGCGACGAGCTGCGGCGCCTGTCTCGCGCTGTGGCCGGTCCTCGGGGTGCCCGTGATCGCCGCCGTCCTCGTGTGGGGATTCGCTATCGTGCGCTGGCGCATGGTGTCGCTCGCCAGCGTGATCGCGGCGGCGGTGCTTCCGATCGTCGCGGTGGTGTGGGCGATGATCGGGTCACGGACCGGTTGGTCGCCCGGCCCGGAGACCGCCTGGCCGGCCATCGGCGTGGCGGTTCTCCTCGGCACGGTGGTCATCTGGCGACACCGCACCAACCTCGACCGCATCCGGCTGGGACTCGAACCACGCATCGGCGCCCGCCGGACAGCGGACACGACCCGTTCGACCTGACGCACCCGCATCCGACGAACGTCACGGTCGCCGCAGACGATCGGTTGCGGCGGGCGCCGCGACGCGGACCGGGATCTGGATGAAGATCTCACGGTCGGACCGTCCCTGGGCACGTTCACGGACCCGAATCAGCGCCTCGCGGACCTCCGCGATCTCGGAGATCCAGACCGAGAGGTCGGCCGGTCCTCGATCGGCGCCGAGTGGCCGGAGCCGGAGAACGCCGGAGCCGTCGCGCTCCAGCGAACCGGTCACGGTCGACTCGCCACTGCGCTCCGCCGCGATCGCAAGAAACTCCGGCAGTTCGTCCACCCGGATGGTCAGGGTGTGCATGGCGCCGTGATCGGCACTGCGCATCTGCGTCTCGATATCGGGATGCAGCGTCTCCGGCCCATGCAGCGGACGCGCCCAGAGCAGATCCGCGAGCTCGCCGTGCACGGAGGCGCCGGCGGGCAGGGGAATCGGCATTCGGCCGCGCTCCGGCCCGCCGCCCGGCGGCGCGAGGGCCTGGCCGGCCGATCGCGCCGGCGACCCCGGCACGGCGCCGCCGGCATCGGAGGCACCGAGCGCTCCCGCGGCACGTCGATGATCGGCCCAGCGATCGGCACCCGCGTCCGTCGCCCGCCGGAAGTCCGGATGGCTGATGACGCGCATCACCTCCGCGCGCGAAAGGTTCCGGACCAGCGCGGCGGGCGGATGGTCGATCGCGGCCGTCGCGCTGTCGGATCCGCCGCGCGCCGCCGCGGGATCGGCGGGCACAGCCGCATCAACGCGGGCCCGCCACGCAGTGTCCGCGTCGAGCAGCGTGAGCGCCCGAAGAAGAACGCGCTCGACCCCGTCGACATCGCCCGCACTGCACTCGAGCACCAGGTCCGCGGCCACGATCAGCGGCGGCCGGACATCCGCCGGGCCGTCGACGGCCCGATCGCCCGCGTCTCCCCGGTCCGCGGATGGCGACGGGAGCCCGTGGACCAGGAGGGCCGGCTGGGTGATGTCGCCCGCCGCGGGATCGGCGTCCGCCGCCGACGCATCCGCGTCCCCGGGGCGCCGGGACTCGGTTGTCGCGCGGCCGTCCGCCTGGCGGTCCCTGGCGCCGCCCAGAAGAAGCGACCGCCATTGCGGCCAGAGCCCGATCCCGAACGCGAGCAGGATCGCCGCGGCGACTCCCCCCGCCGACCACGCCACGAGCCGGCGGACCTGCCGTCCACGCCGATGGGCGCGGCGCCAGGCGCCAGGCGGCCCGGCGATCAGCATCGGGCGGGCAAGCCTCGTCTCGAGTTCGGCAAGCAGCCCTTCCGGGACGACCGGCTCCGGGAGTGATTGCAGGCGGACACGGTCGGCACGCATCCGCCGCAATTCCTCCAGGACCTCCGGCTGGGACGAGAGTGCACGCTCGAGTTCGAGGGCGCGCGCTGCCGGAAGTTCGCCCTCGATCCAGGCGAGCATTTCCATGCGGTCGATGCGTGACGATCGGTCAGTCATGGCGTTTCAGGTCCCCCGCGCCGTCCGTCCTCAATTCCGGTGCCCGCGTCGACGGGCGTTCGTCCTCCTCCCGGCGGAGCAGGGCCCGGAGGGCCGACCGCGCGCGGAAGAGTCTCGATTTCACCGTCCCGATCGGAATCCCGAGAACCTGCGAGATCTGCTCATACTCCAGCCCCTGCAGGTCGCGCAGCACGAGCATCGCCCGCGCATCCGACTCCAGGGCGGCAAGGGCGGACATCGCGAGGTCCGCCTGCTCCGCCAGTTCGACGCGCTCCGCCGCCGCCGGTTCCCGGCGAAGGGCCTCCGAGGGCAGGGGAACATCCAGCGGCGCGTGCCGCCGGAGCTTCTCCCGGCGAAGGTGGCTGATGCAGCAGTTCATCGTCACCCGGATGATCCATGTGCTGAGGGCGGACCGGCCGTCGAAGGAATCGATCCCCTCGATCACCCGGATCAGCGCGTCCTGCGTCACGTCGGCGGCCTCTGGACCGTCGCCCAGCATCCGTGCACAGACCGCGTAGACGCGAGGATGGAAGCGGCGGATGAGATCCGCGAGCGCCGAGGCATCTCCCTGCCGGTACCGGCGGACGATCATCGCCTCCTCCGCGGCGCTCTCCTCCGGCGGCATGGACGGGCGTGGTGATGGCGGTCCGTTCGGCACGGTGAAGTATGCGGGTATCCTCCGCGATCCGACCGGGAAGCCTCCGCGCCCTGCATCCTAACTGCGACGCGCCAGATCGATGAACTCCGACGCCCGCTACCGTTCACCGCTCGAGTCTCGATACGCCTCGCCGCAGATGCAGGCCATCTGGTCGCCGAGGCGGAAGTTCACGCTCTGGCGCCGGCTCTGGCTTGCCCTGGCGGAATCGGAACAGGAACTCGGGCTGGACATCACGGATGCGCAGATCGCCGAACTCCGGGCGTGCGTCGACACCGTGGACCTGGAGGCGGCGGCCGCCTACGAACATCGCTTCCGGCATGACGTCATGGCCCACATCCATGCGCTCGGCGACCAGGCACCCGCCGCGCGGCCGATCATTCACCTGGGCGCCACGAGCCAGTTCGTCGGCTGCAACGCGGAACTCATCCTGCTGCGCGACGCGCTCGAATTGACCGCCGGACGGGCGGCCGCCGTCGTCCTGGCCCTCGCCGGGCAATCGATCCGTCACCGGGACCTGGCGACGCTCTCGTTCACGCACTTCCAGCCCGCGCAGCCCACGACCGTCGGTCGCCGCGCCGCGCTGTGGGCACACGACATCGTCCTGGCGCTCGAGGACATCGAGCATCGACTCCGGACGCTGCCGTTCCGCGGCGTAAAGGGCACCACGGGCACCCAGGCGTCCTTCCTTGCGCTCTTCGGCGGCGACCACGCGAAGGTGGAGGCGCTGGATCGCCGTGTCGCCGAACGCATGGGGTGGCCCCCGGAGCGCGTGCTCCTTCTCACGAGCCAGACCTATCCGCGCCTGATCGATGCACAGATCCTCGCCTCGCTCGGCGTGCTCGCCGCCACCGTCCAGAAGTGCGCGACCGACCTGCGCCTCCTCGCGCACCGCCGCGAGGTCGAGGAGCCCTTCGGTCGGGAGCAGATCGGGTCCAGCGCCATGGCCTACAAGCGGAACCCGATGCGCTGCGAGCGGATCTGCGGCATGTGCCGGTTCGTGATCACGCTGGGTCACAGCGCCTTCGAGACCGCCGCGACACAGTGGCTCGAGCGGACGCTTGACGATTCCTCCAACCGACGGCTGATCCTTCCCGAGGCGTTCCTGGCCCTCGATGGCGCCCTCGAACTGATGCGCGAGGTCGCGACGGGAATGGTGGTGAACGAAGGGGTCGTCCGCCGCGGGCTCATGGACGAACTCCCGTTCATGGCGACGGAGAACCTCCTGATGGCCGCCGTCGCAGCCGGTGCGGATCGGCAGGCAGCGCACGAGATCATCCGGCGTCACAGCCTGGCCGCCGCGGAGGCCGTCAAGACCGGCGGAAGGAATGACCTGCTCGACCGCCTGCGGACGGAGCCGGCATTCGCCGGCGTCGACCCGCGCCAATGGTCCGAAGCAGGGCTCGATCCGGTGGGATTCGTGGGCCGGGCACGGGAGCAGGTCGACCGATTCCAGGCAACCATCGTCCGCGCGGTCGCGGATCGATGGGCTCACCGTCTGCCCCCGACTGGTGCACCGACGGTCTGACGGCCCCGGGGGCAGCCGCCGTGGCGGCGCCGATCCGCCGGGACGCCCCACGCCCGCCCCGCCCTCAAGTATCGTGGTGCAGGGGACTCTCGCGGAGGGTCCTGCCATGGAAGGCACCACGTTCAGGCCAGGAGTCACATCATGCCCCTCGAAATGTACGACCGCCTCGTCAAGCTGGTTGAGTCCGCCGCCGAAGACGTCAAGAAGGCCGCGGGCGGCAACAAGGCCGCCGGCACCCGTGTCCGGAAGATCATGCAGGAAGTCAAGCAGGCCGCCCAGGAACTGCGGATGGGCGTGCTCGACACCCGCGAGAAGGAGGGCGCCTGATCCGCCGCTCGCGGATCGGTGCCGAGGCATGCCCTCATGACATCACGTGGCACGTCCCGTGCAAGGTCCGAGCGGCCGGCGCGGTGACGTGCCCGAGCGTCTGAACCCCGCCGAGAATCGCCGTGGCGCACCCTCTCCTGCTCGACCCGGCCACGATCCGCGCCGACCACATCGTGGTCGACGCCGACGCGGTCGGACGGATGAACCCGCAGTGTGGTGGCATGCGGCAGCTTGACCACGTGGTGCATCTGGACCACGACACCGGCCTGATCGCCGGCATCAAACATGTCCGTCACGACGAGTTCTGGGTCCCGCTGCACATTCCCGGACGGCCGCTCATGCCCGGCGTGCTCATGATCGAAGCCGCGGCACAGCTCTCCAGCATCTACTTCCTCACGAAGAGCGACCCGGGCCGGTTCCTCGGGTTCGCGCGCTGCACGGATGTCGCGTTCCGGGGGCAGGTCGTGCCCGGCGACACCCTGGTCCTCGTCGCCAGGGAGATCTCCTGGTCCCCGCGCCGATTCGTCTGTGACACGCAGGCCATGGTGGATGGCCGGCTCGTCTACGAGGGTCGGATCACGGGAATGCCGATCTGAGTGGATGACCGGACCGCCCAGCCGCCGGGCCGGTCCGCCGCGCCCATGTCGCCACTGCGATTCCACCCCATCCTCGTTCCCCGCGTCTGGGGTGGGACCCGGCTCAGCCGGTGGGGCCGACCCCAGCCTCCGGGGACTGTGATCGGTGAATCCTGGGAGATCGCGGACCTGCCGGACGAGGTCGCCGGCGGCCGGAGCGTGGTCGCGGAGGGCCCGCTGGCCGGGCGAACGCTCCGCGCCCTGGTCGACGGAGACCCGTCGGGTCTGCTCGGCGCCGCCGCCCGGTGGCCTGGCGGCGGTTTCCCCCTGCTCGTCAAGCTGCTCGACGCCACGGAGAACCTCTCGGTCCAGGTGCACCCGTCGCCGGCGTGGGCCGCCGCCCATCCCGACGCACACCTCAAGTCCGAAGCATGGGTCGTTCTCGACGCGGTGCCCGGGTCGGTCCTGTATGCGGGGCTCAAGCCGGGGATCTCGCGCCGCCGGTTCGCGGAGGCGGTCGTCGAGCAGGCGGTGCCGGACATCCTGGAGCGCTTCGACGCACGGCCCGGTCTCTGCGTCTACCTGCCCAGCGGGATCTGTCATGCGCTCGGGGGCGGGATCCTGGTGGCCGAGGTGCAGACGCCGAGCGATACGACCTACCGGATCTTCGACTGGCACCGTGCCGGGCGGGCGCTGCATGTTGCCGAGGCACTCGCGTGCATCGACCTGGCCGCCCGTCCGGTCATCGGGCCGATCGGCAGTGCGTTCGAAGTCGGCGCGCTGCGCACGGAGGTCCTTGCCCGCTGCGACTACTTCGTCATTCACCGGATCGAGTCCAGGCAGGCCGCCGTCTACGAGATCGAGACGGAGAACCGCCCCGTGATACTCCTGCTCGTCGCGGGTGAGGGGACGCTGACGACGGAGTCCTGCGGCGACAGCACACTCAGGCTGACGCGCGGTACGGTGGTTCTCCTTCCCGCGTCGGTCCGTGACGGCACGCTGCATCTGTCCGCGGGAACGGCGCTGCTGGAGATCCGCGTTCCTGTCCCGACCGGGAACCTGCTCGCATGACCGGTCCGCGGCTCGAACCCCTCCCCGCCCGGCCATGGACCCGTGACGCCGTCCACCGGGCGATCGCGACGGTCGCGCTGATGCTCGCCCTGGCCTCCGCGGTCCCGGCCGCTGCCACGCCGACACAGCACCTCGTGCGTCCGGGACAGGACTGGCTCCGGATCGCGCACCGCGCCTCGCCCGGGGACGAGATCCTCCTCATGCCGGGACGCCATCTCGGCGGAACACTCGAGCATGTCCGTGGAACGGAGCAGCGCCCGATCTCCATCCGGAGCGCCGATCCGCGGAGGCCGGTCGAGATCGAGACCTCGCTGCACGGCCTGCGACTGCGCCACTGCGCGCACCTGCGACTCGAACGGCTTCAGATCGCCGGGGCGCGCATCGCAGGCATCGTCCTGGAGGGAGATCCCTCGGACGATCCCGACCGCGTCATGCGCGACATCACGCTCCGTGACGTGACGATCCAGCGCACGGGCCCGTCAGGACAGCGACACGGCGTGATCGTGCGTCACGGTTCGCAGATCAGGCTCGAGCACATCACGATCGAAGGCTGGGCCGGCAGCGCGATCGAGGCAATCGGCGTGAACGCACTCGTGGTCGAACGCGCGCTCCTGCGCGGACTCGACGGATTCTCCCAGCAGAACGGCATCCGACTGAGGGGCGGTACGTCCAACGTGATCCTCCGCCACATCACGCTCGTGGATTGCGGGGAACAGGGGCTGGTCTTCGGCGGTGCCAGCCGCCCGGATGAGCAGCGGCTGACTCCCGACGACACCGACGCACTCGAGGCCCACGATGTCGAGGTCGAGAACATCCTGATCGAGCGCGTCCAGGCCGCATTCGCATTCATTCATGCCGGACGTGTCACGATCCGGAACTCGACCGTCGTCCATCCGACGCGATTCGTCGCCTCGATACGCCGGGAGCGGGAAGAGCCTGAATTCGGTGATCCCCGTGACTGCCTCATCGCACGCTGCATCGTGGTATGGAAAGCCGGCGAGATCACCTCGCTCACCCATCTCGGGCGCCGTGCGACGGTGGACGGCATCGCGCTGGAAGAGAACCTCTGGTGGGAGGTGCCGGATGGACCAGGTCCGATGCCCGGCGAGGTCGCGTCAGCACGACGTCGGCCCACCGACTGGCCCGGGCGGGAAGTCCTGCCACAGCTCACGACGGTCGATCCGGACCTCGGGCCGGATCGACGGCCCAGGGCGACGGCCGCCGAGGGATTCGGCGCCCGGGACGTCCCCGCATGGGAATAACGGCACCCGCTCCCGCGTCTCTGCAGCCGAGTCCGGTCGCCGCCGGGCGGATGGCGATCGACGACTGAACGCGAACGGCGCCGAACACCTCGGCCCGACTGCCCGGAGCATCGACCGTGAGCCGACTGACCGAGTCAGCGCTTCGACGCTGGATGGAGGACCTCGGGCCATCGCTGGTCATCCTGAGCGCCGGGATCTGCCGGGATCGGCATCGGGCCGAGGAGATCGTGCAGGAAGCGTTCGTCAAGCTGTGGCGCTCACCGCCCGACGCGGGCGAGATCGCGTACCGCTCCTGGCTGAAGCGGGTGGTCACCAACCTGTCGATCAACGCGCTGACACGGACACGGCGGACGGCACCGCTTCCGGAATCCGGGCAGGAACCCGCCTCGCCCGGTCAGCGGGCCCCCTATGCCGCCCTGGACGACCGGGAAGACATGGAGCGACTGCGGACGGCGCTCGATCGACTGGATCCGCAGAAGCGCAGCATCCTCGTGCTGCGCGCCCTGGAAGGCCTCTCCTACGACGAGATCGCGACGCATCTCGGTGTGCCGATCGGCACCGTGATGAGCCGGTTGAACCGCGCCCGCACCAGTCTCATGGCGATCATGGACGCGATGGCGACCGGCGCGCCACCGGCCGATACCTCCGATGCCTCCGGCACCTCCGACGCCGCGGATGCGCGGCCGTACCCGTTCCCCCGTTCACACATCGCGTGACCGCTGCAGGACACCCGTCATCGGTTCCTTCACCTGCACACCCCGTCACCCTGGACCTGGCCAATGAACGCGTTCGACTGCACCGACATCCTCGCCCTGCTCTCCGGTATCGTCGATGGTGAACTCAAGGAACCGGAACGACACGGGGTGGAGCGCCATCTCGCGGGCTGCGCCGCATGCCGCGATCTGGTGGACCGGGCGGAGTCTCTGGATGCCCTTGTCGTGAGCGACGCGGTCCTGACGGCCGGTTCAGAACCGTTCGGAGCAGCATCGCGATCCACGGTGCTGGCGCAGACATCGCGCGCCCGCGGCGTGCATCGCGCCGGCCTGGTCGGCTGGTCCGGCTGGCTCGTCGCCGCCGCGGTGCTCGGGGCGGCGGTGATCCTGCCGACGCTTCGCCCCTCCGGGACAACGTCGCAGGACGGCGTGATCGCGCCGAGCGCCGATCGCGGCACGTTCGCCGGCGGCACCGGGACGTCGAGGATCACGGGATCCGGCGTTTCCGGTGCACCCGGCCCGACCGGTGCCTCCAGTGCATCCTGGAAGCGGAGCTGGACATGGGATGGTGACTCCAGCGCTGCGACCGAGCGGGAGGCGGAAGCGTTCCGGCACTCATCGCTCCGGACCGACCTCGAGTCGCTTCATGCCGCGGCAGCCCTGATCGAACTCCTGTTCGACGGCGACCCGGAGGGGCGCGAGTTCCAGGACTTCGCGATGATCCAGCGGGCGCGGGAGATTTCGCTCTACGACGATCTCGCCGCTCGACTGGCACGCGTCCGCCTGCTGCTCGAGCCGACGGACGCGAGCATGGTGATCGCGATGGAGGGCCTGCTGTTCCGGCTCGTCGGTGGTCCGCTCGAACGGGAAGACCTCGACGAGATCGCGCAGATCGTGCAGTCGCTGGATCTTGCTGCACGACTGCGGCGCATCGCCGACGCGCAGCTCGCTCGTCGGACGATCTGAGACGACCGTGCCGCGCAGCAACTGCGCGGCGTCGGGACTCGGGCCCGGCGACTCGCGGAACGGCCCTTTCGCATCACGGCCACGGCCTGACGTGCACACCTTGCGGGATACCGCCCGCTTCCGTAGACTCGCGGCATGCGGATCGACGGCTCACTCTCGCTGCACGCCGCTCGCGCCTATGGAGTCTCTCCGGGTCACGCGGCCGGCACATCGCGCCTCCCGGCGCCGGACGGCACCGGCGCGATCGCTCCCACCCAGGCTGCGTCCCGCACTGGTACGCGTGATGTCCACGCGATCGTGGGCGGCCGTGTGCCCGGCGGTGTCGAGTTCGAGCGACCGTCCATTCCCGCCGCAGCACTGCAGGGGCTGTCGCTCTACACGCGCGCTGCCGATCGCGTCGAGGCAGCCACCGGCATCTCGCTCGGCCGTTCGCTCGACGTTCGCGGCTGATTCCTCCCGATGAGAACCGACGACTTCCTTCGCCACCTGCGCCACGAGCGTGCAAGCGCCATCATCCGCGCGCAGGACGCCCGGGTGGCGAAGGCAGCGATGGATACGGCGGTCGAAGCGGGGTTCCGGATCATCGAGTTCACGCTGACAACTCCCGACGCATTCGGACTCATCCGCGACTTCGCGGCCCGTCCCGGCCTCATCGTCGGTGCCGGGACCGTACTGACGGAGAAGGACGCGGAAGGTGCCGTCACGGCCGGCGCGTCGTTCCTTGTGTCACCGGTGGTCGATCCTGCGGTCATCCGGAAGGCCGGGCAACTCGATGTCCCGATGATCCCAGGGACCTTCACGCCGACGGAGATGCTCCTGGCCCACCGCAGCGGCGCGCCGCTCGTCAAACTCTTCCCCGGTCCGGAGGGCGGGCCACGGTACGTCCGCTCGATCCTCGCGCCGTTGCCGTTCCTCCGGATCTTCCCGACGAACGGTGTGCATCTGAACAACGCGGCCGCGTACCTCCGCCACGGATCCTTCGCCGTGGGATTCACGAATGCCCTCTTCGATCCGGCGGAACTCGCGGCCGGGGACGTCAGCCGCGTGGGGGAGCGCGGCGCGAAGCTGCTGCATGAGATCCGGGCCTTCCGCCACCAGTCCGGGGATCAGTAGGACTTCGCCCAGACGACCCGCTTCGGACTCGGGCGACCCGAGAAGGGACACGTTCCCGGCTCATCGTCCCCGCCGCCGGGCGGAATGCAGCGGATCGTGACGCCGAGATCCTCGTTGAGGCGCCGCTCCACCTCGGCGTCACCGGACCAGTGCGCCAGCGCGAAGCCTCCATGGATCGGCGTCGGAGCACCATCGGGCGCTTCCGGCGGTGTGAAGAATGCCCGGAAATCCTCGGCCGAATCGATACGGACCGTGTGCTCTTCCCGGAACGCCAGTGCCCGCTGCGCGATGGCGGACTGAATCTCCTCGAGAATCCCGGCCACGCGATCGATGAACTCGGCGCGCGGGACCGCGACCTTCTCGGACGCGGGCCGATCACGGCGACCCATGAATACCGCGTCCTGGGCAATGTCACGCGGGCCGATCTCCAGCCGGATCGGACAGCCGCGCCGGACCCATGACCACGACTTCTCCCCTCCTCGAATGTCCCGTTCATCGACCTCGACCTCGACGGGACGACCGCCGTACTGAACGCGCCTGAGATCAGCGGCAAGGGCGTGACACCAGTCGTACACGTGCTGCGGATTCTCCGCCTTGAACGCGACGGGGAGAATGACGACGTGTGCGGGCGCGAGTCTCGGCGGGAGCACGAGTCCATCGTCATCCGCGTGCGCCATGATCAGTCCGCCGATGAGGCGCGTCGACACCCCCCAGGATGTCGTCCATGCATGGACACGCTGTCCGTGCTCATCCAGGAACTGGATGTCCGAGGCCCTGGCGAAGTTCTGCCCGAGGAAGTGGCTTGTCCCTGCCTGCAGTGCCTTCCGATCCTGCATCATCGCTTCGATGCAGAAGGTCTCGACCGCGCCCGGGAAACGCTCTCCCGGCGACTTCCGCCCGGTCAGCACCGGGAGCGCCATCTCGGTCCGGGCGAAGTCGGCGTAGACATCCAGCATCTGCATCGTCTCTGCCATGGCCTCGTCAGCCGTGGCATGGGCGGTGTGACCCTCCTGCCACAGGAATTCGGCGGTCCGCAGGAATATCCGCGTACGCATCTCCCACCGGACGACGTTCGCCCACTGATTGATCAGCAGCGGCAGATCTCGATAGGACTGGACCCACTTCGCGAACATCGCGCCGATGATCGTCTCACTGGTCGGACGGACGATCAGCGGTTCGTCAAGGCGCGCATCCGGATCCGGGACGAGCCCCCCATGTTCACCGGGGATGAGCCGATGGTGGGTCACGACGGCGCACTCCTTGGCGAAGCCCTCGACATGTTCCGCCTCCTTCTCGAGGAAGGAGAGCGGGATGAAGAGCGGGAAGTACGCGTTGCGGTGGCCCGTCGCCTTGAAGCGCGCGTCGAGGGACCGCTGGATGTTCTCCCAGATCGCGTAGCCCCATGGCTTGATGACCATGCACCCGCGGACCGGGCTGTTCTCCGCGAGATCAGCGGCGCGGATCACCTGCTGATACCACTCCGGGTAGTTCTCTTCGCGGGTCGGGGAGATCGCCGTGCGGGGCGTAGCCATGGGGGAATCCGGAGTCTCGGTGGGTGGACGGTCCGGCAGCACGGCACTGCCGGGAGCCCCGCAGTCTCGCCGCCCGGTTGTCCCGCCGCAAGCGGCGGCGGTGCGCCCGGGGGCCTGGACAGGCATAATCCCCAGCGGAGCACGCCGCCGGAATGCCGACCCCGACTTTGATCCTTCCGCCCCGGACCACGCAAACCTGGCGGGCGCTCGCAACGGACATCAAGCTGGCCCACAGCGTCTTCGCGCTTCCTTTCGCCCTTCTCGGCGCCTTCATGGCCGCGCCGCGCACGGGCGCATTCATCGACTGGAGCCGATTCGGTCGCGGCCTTCCGCTGATCCTCGGCGCGATGTTCTTCGCCCGGACCGCGGCGATGATCGCGAATCGGGTCGTCGATCGGGAGATCGACGCCCGCAACCCGCGGACACGGCATCGCGCCCTTCCGGGCGGACGTGTGACACTCCGGCAGGCACGGGCCGCGTGGCTCGCGGCGGCAGCGCTCTTCATGGCCACGTGCGCGCTCTTCGGTCCGCTGCTTGACAACTGGTGGCCGCTGGTCCTGGGACTCCCGGTTCTCGTCTGGCTCTCGGCCTATGGGCTGCTCAAGCGATCGACGGCGGCGTGCCATCTCTACCTCGGCGCGTCGCTCGCGCTGAGTGTTCCCGCCGCGGCGCTGGCCATCGACCCGGAGGCCATCGGCGCACCACCGCTCTGGCTGCTCGCCGGCATGGTTCTGACCTGGGTTGCCGGCTTCGACATTCTCTATGCGCTGCAGGACCTGGAGGTCGACCGGCGTGACGGGCTGCACAGCATTCCGGCATGGCTCGGGGAGACCGGCGCGATCGGCATCAGCCGAATGTGCCATGCGCTCGCGGCATGTCTGCTGGTGGCGTCGTGGCGACTCGACTCCCGCCTCGGCATGCTCTTCGGCATCGGCGTCGGCGCCAGTATCCTGCTGCTCGTACTCGAACACTGGATCATCGCGCGGCGGGGACGCGCCGGGATCCCGATGGCGTTCTTCACGCTCAACGGCATCGTCTCCTGCCTGCTGGGCCTGCTGGGCATCGCGGACCTGATACGCGGGCACGGCGGATGACGCCGGGCTCCACGCGTGCGAAGGTCGCTACCGTCGCATCAGTTCCGGATACGGGCCCCGAACGGATCGCACCACGTCCGCTCAGGCCGGGACTCGTGCGAGGTCGCCGGGCCGGCAGCCAGGTGTACCCGACGTACGACGACCTGGTAGACGTGTTCCTGGAACCATGCATCCGGAACCGGGAGGCGTATGTCACCCGGCGCGCGGCCGTGGCGCCACGCGACGGCCGCGCTGCCGCCATGCACCTGAACGTGCCAGCGGCTCGGCGCCTCATCGGTCACGTCGACCGCCGTGACCAGCGCGGCGGCGGTCGGTCCTGCCTGCCGCGCCGACAGTCGCTCGGCCTTCGTCAGCAGGAGCGCGCTGACGCCGTACTCCGTCACAGGCGCCCCATGGTCCGCGGACTGATCAGGCGGCACGGGATCCGGCAGTGATCCCGCCGGCACCCCGATCCAGACCGCCTCGCCCGCCCGAAGCGAACGCAGTGCGACGCTCCGCAGGCTCTCGATCGACTGCACCTCGTGGACGGCGCGAGCGCCGCCGACGACACCGCAGAGATCCGGGCAGGTGAACACGGTCCCTTGCGCAGCGTCGGCCCGCGGATCATGCACCAGGGAGACGTACGCCTCACGATCGAACGGCACGAAGCGCCGCAGGAAGTCGACTGGTGAGAGCCCCGCAGCGCGATGAAGATCGCCGCCCCTGTCCCGCCACTGCCAGTCGAACCGGTCCGGCAGGGCGCCGAGCCCGCCCGCCAGAAGCCGGGCGACGGACTGCAGAATCCGGGATCGCGCTGCGCGGGCCGCTTCCACGGGCGCGCCCGCCGCACGAAGCCCCCGAAGATCAAGGGCGCCGCGTCGCAGGTACATCTCAAGTGTCCGGTGAAGACGATCCACGCATGATCCGGATGGCGCGGGCGACATCATGCATGCAGGAACACATCCGTGCCGGCCGACGATCTCTGCGGCAATGTGCCACTGACCGGTTCGCGGCACCGGCGTTTCGAACTGTGCCACGATGCGCGGGTCATCCATCGGATCCAGTGCCGTCCTGAGCATGCTGGTCAGGAAGCAGTTCGCCCGCTCCATCCATTCCCAGAAGAGAAAGTGGGACCGGCTCGGGTCGATGTCGAAGCCGCCGCCATCCGCCCACGCGATCCGTCGGAGCATCTCCAGCATCGGATCGGCCCAGCAGCCTGGGCGCCGATGCCCGCGCGACGCCGACGGCTCCGCGCCCGCATCCCACGGCGGCACCGGCACCTCGATCTGCCACACCGGTGGGCCGGCAGCGCTGCCGACCGGGCGTCCGAGCGCACCGGAGTCACCGCCGCAGGCAGCGAGACCGGGCGCGCTCACGGGAGTGACTGCCTGAACCTCGCTCCCCGGACCGCCGAACAGGACTTCGACAATGGCCGGGGCCAATTCGTCCGCACGAGCGGCCGTCCGCGTGGAGGATCCCGGAGTTTCGCGATGCGGTGTTGCAGAGCTGATCGGAGTCATATCCAGCCTCCGCGCCCGCTCGCTCCTCCGGCGAGGCGGACGGTGCCGGCAGTCTACCCGGATCCGGAATGCGGACGACCCGCGCCGTCACGGCGCGGGTCGTCTCGCGTGTCCTGTCGGAAGTCGCGTGCGCCGGTTACTTCTCGTCACGGACCTCGTACTCGGCATCGATGACGTCGCCGCCACCCCCACCATCCGCCGGCTTGCTGCCGGCCGGCGCCTTCGCCGCCTTCTCATATGCCGCCTTGCCGAGTTCGGCGGCCGCCTCGTTGAGCTGACGAAGGGCACGCTCGATCGCCTGGCGGTCATCGCCCTTGACCTTCTCCTCGAGATTCGAGATCGCGGACTCGATCGCGGACCTGACATCCGGGCTCACGTCGGCACCGTGCTCCTCAAGCGCGCGTCGCGTGCCGTACATGACCTGCTCCGCCTGGTTCTTCTGGTCCACGAGTTCCCGGCGGGTCCTGTCCGCCACGGCGTTCTCGTCGGCCTCCCGCTTCATCCGGTCGATCTCCTCCTTGGGAAGACCGCCGGAGTTCGTGATCCTGATATCGGCGCTCTTGCCCGTGGTCTTCTCGGTCGCAGTCACCTGCAGGATGCCGTTGGCATCGATGGCAAACTCGACCTCGATCTGCGGCATGCCGCGATGGGCAGGTGGAATCCCGGTCAGGTCGAACCGACCCAGTTCCCGGTTGTCGGCTGCAAACTCGCGCTCACCCTGGAGGACCCGGATCGTCACCGAGGTCTGGTTGTCGGCTGCGGTGGAGAAGACTTCCTTCCGTGATGTCGGAATCGTCGTGTTCCGCTCGATGAGCCGGGTCATCACGCCGCCCTGTGTCTCCACGCCGAGCGAGAGCGGCGTCACATCAAGCAGGAGAACGTCCTTCACCTCGCCCTGCAGCACGCCGCCCTGGATCGCCGCGCCGATCGCCACAACCTCATCCGGGTTGATGGACTTGTCGAGATTGTCCGTCCTGAAGAGCTCCTTGGCGATCTGCTGGACACGCGGAATCCGGGTCGAGCCGCCGACCATGACGACCTCTCCGATACGGGAGGGGTCCACCTTGGCGTCAGCAAGCGCCTTGAGACACGGCTCGCGCAGCCGCTCAAGCAGCGGTGCCGCGATCTGCTCGAACCTGGCGCGGGTGAGTGTGTGCTGGAGGTGCTTGGGACCGGACTGATCCGCCGTGATGAACGGCAGGTTGATCGAGGTCTCCATCTGCTGCGAGAGTTCACACTTGGCCTTCTCCGCGGCCTCCTTCAGTCGCTGGAGTGCCATTGCATCGTTGCGGATGTCGATGCCTTCCTTGCGACGGAAGTCCTCCGCGACGTGGTCGATGATGACCTGGTCGAAGTCATCACCGCCGAGGTGGCCGTCGCCGTTCGTGGCGAGCACTTCAAAGACGCCGTCACCAACGTCAAGGATCGAGATGTCGAACGTGCCGCCACCGAGATCGAAGACCGCGATTCTTGCGTTGACCTTCTTGTCCAGTCCGTAGGCGAGCGCTGCGGCGGTCGGCTCGTTGATGATCCGCTCGACCTTCAGTCCCGCGATCTCCCCGGCATCCTTGGTCGCCTGGCGCTGCGAGTCGTTGAAGTACGCCGGAACGGTGATGACCGCGCGGTCGACCTTCTCCCCGAGGTAGTCCTCGGCAGTCTTCTTCAGTTCCTGGAGGATCATGGCCGAGACCTCCTGCGGCGTGTACTGCTTGCCGCGGACCTCGACCTTGACGAACTCATCGCCCTCGCCGACGACGGTGTACGGGACGATCTTTTCCTCGCTCAGGACCTCGTCGTGACGGCGGCCCATGAATCGCTTGATGGAATAGACGGTGTTCTTCGGGTTGGTCACCTGCTGGTGACGTGCCGGCTGCCCGACCAGGCGATCGGCCTTTTCCGTGAACGCGACCACCGATGGTGTCGTCCGGTTCCCGGTCGAGTTGATCAGCACCTTGGGCTGACCACCCTCCATCACGGCAACGACTGAGTTCGTGGTCCCGAGGTCGATTCCGATGATCTTCGACATCGCAGAGGCTCTCCAGCGCGCCGACCGGAATGGCCGGGCACGAACCCGCTTCTCCGCAATGTGCGTGCCAAATCAGGGCTGCCGGAACCGCACCCGTGATGACGCGCTGATCTCGAGAGAACGATGCCCGGGACCTGCGTTGCGCGACACCACCAACCGCTTCCCTGCCAGATTGGCGGACGCGGGGGGCATCGCCGGATCGCTCACTCCACCCGCCGCCGCGGATCCGGAGGGCGTGGCGCTTCCCGCTCCGGAGAGCCGCTCAGCACGCGTTCTTCTCCGTCGCCCTCAACGATCAGGACCGCATCCGGGCTTTCGGCGCTGGTCCGCGGCGTCGAGTCGCGTGGTCCCGACGGCGCGGCGATGGCTGCGCCGACGCGGCGCGTCGTCCGGCCCCACCGATGCCGGTCCCGGGCCTCAGCACGGTCACCGAACGCCTTCAGGGACGCCGGCAGCCGGCTCAGTGCCTGTTCCCACCGGGCCTCCAGGTCCGTCATACGGATGTCGTCCTCGCTGCCGGAGACACCGTCCGGTCCCCATGACAGCAGGTCAAAGGGGAGTCGCTCGTTCCCGGCCCTGTGCTCCAGGACGTAGGCGTTGCCCCAGGGATCGAGCCGGGTCGCGGCGTCGATCGAGAGGCCAGCGAGGTCGGGCAACCCGCCCTCCGTGCCCCGGCGATCGCTCTCACCCACGATCGCGTCGGCAATGTTGTACATGTCGGCCGTGATCGTGACGAGGGGTGTTTCTGCGGTCACCAGCGCGAACATCGCGAGAACCGCCAGGCCTGCGAGACTGAACGCCAGGGCAAGAACAGCCCCGAGCATGAGCGCGCCCCAGACGAGGACGCCGATCAACCCGATGAGAACCCCCAGAATGGCGAAGAGCCGGGGTGGGCGCCCAAGGGCCGCCATCGAAAGGATCAGGCCGAGGAGCGCGAGAACGCCCGTCGGGACGAAGAGCCCGACGACCGCCAGAAGGAACCCGGCGACCGCAAGGCCGTTGTGCTGAGGCACGGGCATCATGACGACCGGCATCGATTGGACGGGTTGAACTGGCTGCATGGCGATGCTCATTCCGAGAGCCGGCGGCGCGCTTTCAAGGGCGGGGGCACGGCCCCATGAGTTCCTGCGTCTGAGAGTCGGCTGCACGGCCTCACCGGTTCAGTCAGCCGCGCCTTACGCGGGCTGCCTGCGTGTCCGGGAACTCGCAGCGGACCGCGGCCGCTGCTCGCGTTCCCGGGCGCCCCACGACGCCCCTCAGCGGGACAGGGCTGCACCGAGGCGCCGTCCTTCCGGCGTCACCCGCCGATCGCCGCCTGCGCCAGTCGAGCTGCGATCGCGGCGCCCGCTTCGGAGTTGATCAGGATGACCACGCCGCGAGCGGGTTGCCACGATACCTCTGCCCGGTCACCGACCGCTCGAGAGGTCACCGCGTCAACCGGTCCGGGTTCGTTTTCGGTGTCCAGGTAGAACCGCGCCAGCACGGTATGACCGTGGTCGGTCTGCATGAACTGGAGGCAATGACCGTGCAGCGTCCGGATGAGCCTCGCGCCGGTCGGAAGTTGAGGCGTTCGAATCGCCGCATGCCCCGGACCCGCAGCGGAGAGAAACGCGCAGAGCATGCGCCCGAAGTCCTCCGCGGTGGTCAGAACCGCCGCTCCGGACACGGCGGAGCAGCGGAGCGGCGTCCCGAGACGCGAATGTCCGATGGCGATGACATCCCGTGCCGCATGGGCCGCCTCGACGACCGAGGTCTCGGAGCACTGGATTCGACCGGCAACGTCGCGAATCCAGTCCCCGAACTGAATCCCTGAATGCCTGATGAACTCGCGCGCGACGACGTGGGCCACCGCGGCGTCGGGGATCGCTTCGGCCCAGACGTGCAGATCTTCGGGGGACTCGGTATGCGCTCGTCCCGCGAGATGTCTCCGGCCGGTCAGTCGGACCATGTCGGAATCCAGGGCGTCTGCTCGCTGCAGCGCGGCGCGCAGATGCTGATCGACGAGTCCATCAACCATTCGCCCGTGACCACGTTCAGGGCTCATGTGGACGAGCCACAGCGTCGGCATGCTGAGCGGAAATCGACACGCGGGATCCATGGAGATGCGCGCCGCGGGGTCCGCAAACCCCGCGCTCATCGAGACCAGCAGTCGCTCTCCGGCGAACACGGCCACGGCCACGCCGGGCGCCTCGGGGCTGGGCACCATGTCCGAGATGTCCAGCGCGACACGAGAGACCACGGACACCGGGTCCAGCGACTGCAGCGGGCCGGGCACGAGGCGCCGCGCATGCCTCCTGGCTTCCACCGCCTCGACCAGTGCTGCAAATGAAGCACGCCGACGAAGCGGTGCGAGATCGGGATCGAATCGCAGATGAACGGGGTCGTCCCATCCCATCTGGATGGCTGACACGAGGGCAGCGTGGGCCTCGTCGAGCCGCCGGAGCCGCGCCAGTGCGCATGCGAGGTTGTAGTACCCGATCGGGTGTCGCGGGATCACGTCCACGAGCGCCGCCGCGGTCACCGACGCTCGCTCGTATCGCATCGCCGAGTGCTCGGCCGCGAATCTCGCCAGGAGCTGCTCAGGCGCGGTCTCGGGAAGTGCAGCCAGATCCGATCTGTCCAGCCATGCCGGATGGTGAATCGCCCACCGGACATCACTCCCCTGGTCCACCGTGCCATCGCGGACCTCCGGATGGATGAGGTCCCCCGGGATGGACGTGACCCGGCGTCCGTCGGCCGCCTGACACATGGCTCCCGGGACGTCCGGGGCGGCGGCCAGAAGGGTTCCGGCCGCGAAAACCAGCCGATACCCGCGCGAACTCCGACGCCCGTTCGAAGTGCCCCGTCCCCTCTGATGTCTCTGCTCCATGCCTGGAACTCGCCACGGTACGGCTATCGGGTGGGCGCCCTCGCCGAACCGGGTGCGCCGCCCTCGCGATTCGTGGATCCAGTCCCTGCGGTTCGCGCGAAAACCGGAACTGCCGACGGATACACTCGGCCGGATGCTCCGTATCGGCACTCTGACGATCGACCCGCCATTGCTCCTGGCGCCGATTGCCGGGTACACCGACCTTGCCTTCCGACGGATCTGCCGCGAACTGGGGGGCGTTGGTCTCGCGAGTACCGATCTTCTCAACTGCCACTCCGTCCTCTGTGAATCCCGGGGCGCACTGGCCCTTGCGGAGACCTGCTCGGAGGATCAGCCGCTGTGCATGCAACTCTACGGCAGCGCGAATGACCCCCTTCCGGAGGCCGCCGCATGGGCGTCGACGCACGGTGCCGTCGTCGTCGACATCAACATGGGATGCCCAGTGGACAAGGTGTGCAAGAAGAACGGCGGATCGCTGCTCCTGCGCGACCTCCCGACGACCGTCGATCTGGCCCGGCGGGTCGTCCGGGCGGGCGAGCGCTCGGGGGTCCCGGTGACGGCCAAGATGCGCCTTGGCTGGTCGGAGCGGGAGATCGTCGCTCCGGAACTCGCGAGGCGACTGGAAGATGTCGGGATCGCGGCCGTCACGGTCCACGGACGGACCACGGAGCAGCGGTTCCGAGGCGAGGCATCGCGCACGGGCATCGCCCGGGTCGTGGAAGCGGTCCGACAGATCCCGGTCATCGCGAACGGGGACGTCCGCACGCCGGACGAGGTCCTCTCCATGTTCCAGGCGACCGGCTGTGCAGGCGTCATGATCGGCCGCGGCGCCCTGCGGGCCCCGTGGCTGTTCGGCCAGGCCGCCTCCGCGCTGTCGCGCGGCGGACAGATCCAGGAACCGACAGTGGCCGACAAGGTGATGTGCGTCAGGCGGCACTTCGATCTCCTGATCGAGCACCGGGGGAGAGACGACGCCCTCCGAGTGATGTCCTCTCGAATCTCGTGGTACGGCAAGACGATGGGCCACGTCCACGGGCTGAAGGAAGCCATCCGGACGGCCTCCTCGACCGATGCCGTCTACGAGGCCCTCGACGGCTGGATAGACCAGGCTCGGGGAATCGAGGGCCCGGAGATGCCCCCGGCCTCACGCCGGGAGAGGATCGGCGAGAGATGCCGGTCGGAGCGGGGTGGCTGAGCACCGTGGCGTTCGCCCTCCTTATACGGACTCCTGCGCGGGGCCCCGTCCGCGCACGCCTGCGTGCGGGCGGCGGATTCCGCCCCTCCCTCGCGTACGGTCATCCCCCGGGGACTGAGAAGGGCGAGGGAGCCGACGTGCATCCCGTCGCATGGGCCGACTTCGCATTTTGTCCGAGAGGCGTGTTGTGCGGGATGGGATCGGGTGCTATTCTGACCGCTGGTGAGACTCGGGCCGCCCACGCAGCGCTCCGAGCGAGTTCTAAACCCGTCCCTATTCGGTCATCGGTGCGACGGTCGCACCACCGTGAGAAGCAGAGAGAGACCTCAATCGGGAGGAATGAGGCCCTATGTCTGCTTTCACCACCACGCGTACCGTCACTCCTATCGTCCTTGGCATCGGACTCGTCGCGGGATCGGCCTCGGCCGGCTCGACGTATCCTGACTTCCTGATGACCTGGTACACCACCGCCGACACGCAGGGCGCGGTGACGTACGACCCCGCGGATTTCGGCGGGGTGACCGAAGGCCCGGGAAGCTGGAACTACATCGGTGATCTGGCCGGTGACAACTGGCTGCTCTCCTGGGACTGCACGGTGGCACCGGGTGGCGGCGCCGGAGTCGGCGTGCCCGGAACGGCCTTCGTCAACGCGGCGATCACCGTCACCAACAACTCGCTGAACATCGAGACGTTCTCCGTCCTGATGAGCCTCGGCGCAGGCCCGATCGGCCCGATCACCGACCTCTCCGGGTCCGTGGGCGCCACCGTGACGAACAACCAGTTCGGCGGCAGCGCGACGCTCGGTGCACCCGCCGGTGACTCGGTGTACCACGCGTACATCGACTACCCCGGCTCGCCCGTGGCAACCCTCTGGGATGCCGGCTATTCGCTGACTGCCACCGGGCCGTTCGCGTCGAACTCCGATTCAGACGGATTCGCCGCCCCCGGCGCAGGTGGCCCGGTGACCTCGAACATCGCCATCCTCCTCCAGTTCACGCTCTCGCCGGGCGACACCGCGTCCGTGAACGGAATCTTCACGGTTACCGCGGTTCCCGCGCCCACCGCACTGTCGGTTCTCGGCATGGCGTTCTTCGGCCTCAATCGGCGGCGTCGACGCGCGTGATACCTCCCGGGCATCGGGCGCAGGGTGCGCCGTGCGTCCCGGTGCATTGATGGCCTCATGAACCCCGGTCGCTCTCTGTGGCCGGTTCAAGAAGAACCGGGTACTGCGGGTCGGATCGGAACAGGGTGGGCTCGGGCGAGTTCAGCGAACGCGGACCTCGCCCGAGCCCTTTTCAGTGCGCATTCTGAGTACGTAGAGGACGTTCGCTGTCGGGCCGTGACGGGCGGAGATCCGCCACGGTCGCCGGGCGCCGGAAACCGCGAGAGGGGCATCCCAGATGAATCGACCAGTGAGGCGTGAGCGATCTGAACGCCGGGCATCCAGGCGCGTCCGATGGGGCATGGCGTTGTGCGCGGCCTTCCTCGGCGCTGCGGCGATCGCCGCGGGCGGCGCGCGCGGAGGCGGCCCCCTGCCGACCGGCGAAGATGCCTTCTTTCAGGCCGGGACCCAGCCGCTCATGCCCGGGGTCGCCCCGCTGGAGCCCGCGCTGCAGTGCAGCATCTGTCATGGCAATTACGAGCCGGAGCAGGTACCCGGCCGGGGCGATCCCGACAACGCATGGGCCGACTTCCTCACGTATGAGCCGTCACGCCTCTGGCAGAGCACCATGCTCGGCCAGAGTGCCCGCGACCCCGTGTTCTGGGCAGCGCTCGTGATCGCGAACCAGGACGTCGAAGGTGCCGGTCAGTTCTGCATGCGTTGCCACGTCCCCGGCGCGTTCCTGAACGGCCGGCATCTTCCTGCGGACGGGTCGGCCGTCACTGGCGCGGACTTCGACGGCGTCAGCTGCGTGATCTGCCACCGCATGGTGGATCCCGTCTACAAGCCGGGGATCTCACCCGCGGTCGACCAGGCGATTCTCGCGGCACTCGACGCGGAAGGGCTCATTCCACCCCAGTCGAGCAACGCGCGGTACATCATTGACCCGACGGACTCCCGCCGCGGACCGTATTCTGCGGCGGGAATGCCGTTCAATCCGCACTTCGGATCACCGGCACCGCCGATCATCGAGTCGCCGTTCCACAACTCCAGCGAGTTCTGCTGGACGTGCCATGACGTGAGCAATCCGCTGGTCGTCCGGAACCCGGACGATACGTACTCACTCGGCGACACCAGCAAGCCGCATCCCACGGGCGATCACCATGAGATGTTCCCGCTCCACCGCACGTTCGCGGAGTGGAAGAACAGTTATTACTTCACGCAGGGTGGCGTCCCGCATTTCGGACGGTTCGGCGGCAACCACCCCACAGGAATCGTGTCGACCTGCCAGGACTGCCACATGCCGCAGGCAGAGGCCTTCGGCTGCAATCTTCCTGGATTCCCGCTTCGCAACGATCTCGGAGCACACAGTTTTGCCGGATCGAACACGTGGGTGATGCGCGCCATTCACGCGCTCTTCGACACGTCTCAGAGCGGGCTGACGGATGAACTCGTGGAGGCATCCGTCGCGCGGAATCGAGTCATGCTGGAGAAGGCATCCGATCTGACACTCACACAGTACGGATCCACGCTGCGGGCGCGTCTCATCAACCAGACCGGCCACAAGCTCCCTACCGGGTTCCCGGACGGGCGCCGCGTGTGGATCAACGTCCGCTTCCTGGATTCCGGGGGCGAGTTGATCGCTGAGCGCGGCGGATACGACCTTGACTCGGGCCGGTTGATCGACGACGGCGATGACACGGTCGTCTTCGAGACGATCCTCGGCATCGATGAAGCGCAGTCGAAACTCGTCGGAAAGCCTGTCGGCAAGACCTTTCACTTCCTGCTCGCCAACACGATTCTGAAGGACAATCGCATTCCGCCGCGCGGCTTCTCGAACACGCTCGCCGTGCAGGCACAGACCGCATCGGTCGGTGCGACCTACCAGAATGGCCAGCACTGGTATGACGCTGACTTCCCGATTCCGGCCCCCGCCAGGGAAGTCGTCGTGACCGTCTACCACCAGGTCACCTCCGGAGAGTTTGCCGAGTTCCTCCGCGACGCCAACACGACCGACAGCCAGGGCGACGATATCTACGCCCTCTGGCAGGACCACGGCGGACGGCTCCCGACCGTCATGGACAGTGTCGCCATCCAGCTCTCCAATCCCGCCGACCTGAATGGTGACGGAGAGATCAACTTCGATGACCTGCTTCTCCTGCTCTCCTGGTGGGGAGACTGCCCGATCGGCCCGCCGCTGTGCATCTATGACCTCGACGGAGACGGGATCATCGGATTCGCCGACCTCCTCCTCCTGATGTCCGCATGGGGGGCGTCCTGATCGCGGTCCGTTCGCATTGACCTGCTTCGATTGACTGGTCGACGCGTCGGTCGGGCGACTGCAGGCAAGCCCGCCGCTGGCCGATAAGCCAGGCAGGCGGGGCCGAATTCACGGGTGGACGCGACGACGTTCGGGCTCTGTCAGGGCCACCGCCGGCGGCGATGCGGATCGATCTGGAGCGGTGCTCGCATTTCGACGCCGGTGGTGTATCGTGTTTCGAAATGCCCTGGATTTTTGGTATCCGCGCCAGCGAGCCTGAGGTACACTCCCTGCTGCCCGCGGCGGGTCCGGGAACCAGGCTCGTCTCCGGATGGGTGGGTTCGGCTGCTCTGGAAATGTCTCTCTCGGGCATCCGAGTCTGAAGGAAGAAGGAAGTCGGGCGGCCCCCGGCCGCCTCAGAAAGGCAACAGAGGAGAAGGTCATGCGCGTATCGATGGGTCATGTCGCAGGCGCCCTTGCGCTCGCGCTCACAGGCAGTGTCTTCGCCGGTCCCACTGTGACGATCAATTTCAGCGCCGATGATGGGACCAACGAGGTCTTTCTGCCGGTCGGGAGCCCTGTCTCCGGATCGACCTACAACTTCATGGGCTTCTACGCGAACGCGAACAGCACACTCCAGTTCGACTTCAACGCGGATCCGACCGTCTCCGATGACGGCGCGTTCCTCGGGAGCGGGTTCACGCTGCAGAACCTGAGCAATGCGCCGATCACCTACACCATTGAGATCATCCTGGATCTCACGGATACCGCCGGCCCGATCACCGACTACTTCGGTTCCCAGGCATTCACACTCGTCGGTGCGAACGGCCTCTTCCAGGGCATCAACGCCGGCGCCAATATCTGGGAGGCATACGCGGACGGCAACTTCGTTGCTGGTCTGTTCGCAGGTCAGAGCATGACCTCGACAGTCGAGTCGGCCGGCAACCTCGGTGACAACGTCAACGGCCAGATCGGCCCGGTCATGAACACGATCTCGCTCCTGATGCAGTTCGAACTCTCCGCCGGTGACACGGTCACCTCCACCGGTGCATTCGGCATCATTCCGACCCCGTCGGCCCTCGCCCTCTTCGGGCTCGCCGGACTTGGTGGCGCACGTCGCCGCCGCCGGAACTGAGCCGCGGCGTCATCCCGCCAGCTCCTGCTGAATTCTGGATGCCCCGGTGTCACGGACACCGGGGCATCTCATCTAACCGGAATCAGACGCTGCGCAAACACGCCGTCGTGCGGCGCGCAACCGCCCACGGATCGCCGCGCAGACGGCTACCCGGCCATCACGGACCCCATCCGGAAGATCGGGAGCAGCAGTGCCAGCGCCACCCCGCCGATGACCACGCCCATGATCATGATCATGACCGGCTCGATGAACGCGGTGACCTGCTTGACCTCGGCATCGAGTTCCTGATCGGCAAACTCGGCAAGACGATCCATGACCTCAGCCAGCCGACCCGATCGCTCACCAGACGTGATCATCGTTGACACGTTGGATGGAATGTACCCGGACTCGACAAATGCATCGCTCAGGTGACGTCCCTCCCGGACATCCCGCTCAACCCGGTCCCAGATGCGATCGAACTCTGAGTTGTTCGTCACGCCGCGAACCAGCTCAATGATGTCGAGCAGGCTGACATTCGCCGCGAGAAGCGTGCCCATCGTCCGGCACGCACGGCTGATGTAGAGCTTGCGATACAGTCGACCGAGAACCGGAAGGTTGACACGCAGCCAGTCGATCCAGCGCCGTCCGGTCGGCCGGCGTGCGAATACCCATGCTGCAATCATGGCGCCGACCGCCAGCGGCAGATACCACTTCCACTGCGTTCCGGCGAATTCGCTCACCGCGAGAAGTGCGCGTGTCGGGCCAGGCAGCGCCGCGGCCTTCCCTGCGTAGATCGTTGCAAACTTCGGGAGAATCACCACCACGAGAAACGCGCTGAGTACGAGCGCGGCCCCGACCATGAACGCCGGATATGCGACGGCGCCCCGGATCTGCCGCGCGGTCTGCCGCTCCTTGCGCAGATACCGCGCGATTCGCCCCAGCATCATCCCCAGTGTTCCGGACGCTTCCGACGCGCGCAGGAGACTGATCATGATCCCCGGAAAGACGCCCGGCCATCTCTGCGCGGCTGTCGAGAACGTCTCGCCGTGCATGAGGTCGGCGCGCAACGCCTCGAAGACAGCCCGCTGCTCCGGCCGACGGACCTGTGCACAGTAGGCGCCAAGTGCCTCGGCCAGCGGCACGCCCGTCTCGAGCATGACTGACATCTGCTCACAGAAGACGACCACGTCGTCGCGCCGGATCGACTTTGCCCCGTGGTCCCGCCGGATCTGCGCCGAATCAAGGCGATCCTCATCGCGCCCCGACCTTGCCGTGACGGAGACGACCGTACGCCCTTCGGCGCGAAGCCGTCTGCTGACCTCATGCGGATCGGCCGCCGGCATGGACCCGGCGATCATGTTCCCGCGCGGATCCCGCGCCCGGTAGTTGAAATTCCGTGTCGTCGACATCGCGCTACCCCGCGGTCACCTGCAGGACTTCCTCCGCGGTCGTGAGGCCGCCCTTCACTTTCACCATGCCGTCACTCCGGAGGCTGACGAAGCCGCTGCTGTGAACGATTGCCAGGATCTCGTGAAGTCCCGCTCCGCGCGCAATCGCGCCCATCGTCTCCTCGTTCGGGATCAGCATCTCGAAGATGCCGATCCGACCGGCGAACCCTGTTCCCCGGCAGCGTGCGCAGCCCTGCCCTCGCTGGAGTGTCTCCACCGGGCCGGCGTGCATTTCCACCACCGCACGCACCACCTCCTCGGGAACATAGCTGTCCTTGCAGTGCGGACAGATCTTCCGGACCAGGCGCTGGGCAAGCACACCCCGCAGCGTCGCCGCCACGAGATACGACTCGATTCCCATGTTGACCAGGCGGGTGACGGCACTCGGTGCATCGTTCGTGTGGAGCGTGGAGAACACCAGGTGACCGGTGAGCGCCGCCTGCGTGGCGATGATCGCGGTCTCCTCATCGCGGATCTCGCCGACCATGAGAATGTCCGGGTCCTGTCGGAGAATCGCCCGGAGCGCCATGCTGAACGTGAATCCCGCCTTCTCGTTCACCTGTGACTGGTTGATCCCCGGGATATGGGCCTCCACCGGGTCCTCGACCGTCGAGATGTTGAGATGCTCCGAGTTGAGCATATTCAACACCGAATAGAGCGTCGTCGACTTTCCGGATCCGGTCGGACCGGTCACCAGGACCACGCCGTTCGGAAGGGAGACGACCGACTTCCACGCCTCGAGCATCGATGCCGAGAACCCGAGCTTCTCCAGCGAGACGATCGTGTTCCGGTTGTCGATCACCCGGATCACCACCGTCTCCCCGAACTTCCCCGGCATCGTCGACACCCGGAGATCGATCGGTCGCCCTTCCATCATGACGTGGATGTCGCCATCCTGCGGGACGCGACGCTCGGAAATGTCCAGGTTCGCCATGATCTTGATACGGCTCGCGATCGCCGCCTGCATCTGGTACGGCGGATGGAGCCGGTCATACAGCCGTCCATCCAGTCGGAACCGGATCCTGAGGTCGCGGTCCTCAGGTTCGATATGGATGTCTGAAGCGCCGTCCTGTACCGCGGAATAGAGCACATAGTTGACGAGTTTCACGACCGGGTTCTGTCCGGCGATCTCCTCCAGGTCCGCGATCTCAGTCGCGGCCTTCTCCACGACGCTGAAGTCGGCATCGTCAATGTCCTCATAGATGTCGTCGATGACGAAGACATTGGCTGCGGGCAGATATGCCCGCAGCGCCGCGCTGATCTCCCCGGATGTCGCCACCGCGATCTGCACAAGATGACCGGTGAGTCGTCCGATCTCCTCGACCAGGTACATGTTGGCGGGCTCGGTAATCGCAACGGTGAGCACGCCCTGGACAAGGAACAGCGGAAGGACAC
Source organism: Phycisphaeraceae bacterium (assembly GCA_019636755.1). Taxonomy (GTDB): domain Bacteria; phylum Planctomycetota; class Phycisphaerae; order Phycisphaerales; family SM1A02; genus JAHBWZ01. The sequence continues at coordinate 195,369 of JAHBWZ010000006.1, forward strand.
TGTTCTCCTCGATGAACTCCCGCGGGAGTACCTCGATCACCTTGGGATCGGCGATTCGCGCCACCTGCGACACGAACGGAACGCCGTAGCCATCCGCCACGGCCTGGAGCACGTCCGCCTCGGTCGCGAGTCCGAGTTCGATGAGGATCTCACCGAGCAGCCGTCGCTTCCCACGGACGCGCTGATGTTCCAGCGCCTGCTGGAGCTGCTCGGCCGTGATCACCCCGCGGGATACAAGCAGGTCGCCGATCTGAACACGGGGCACTGCGAAGGTCGATGCATGTCCGGATGCTGGCTGGATCACGGGTTCCTCCGCTCAGCGCAGGCTGCGCGCCGCCGACTCGATTGACTCATGCACGTCGAACTTCCGCTCCAGGCGGGTGACCGTGAGAATCCGGGAGACCGTATCGTCGAGGCCGACCAGGCGCAGCCTTCCTCCCTTCCGGTCCAACTGTGACGAGAGCCAGAGCAGCTTCTCGAGCCCTGCGGAGTCGACCAGGCCGACATGCGTCATGTCCAGCACTACGTGACGGATACCGGCATTGAAGCGGTCCTCGGCAGCTCGCCCGAACGCGTCCACCTGGTCCGCGGTAAGACTGCCGCTCATGGTCAGGACGCTGACAGGACCATGATCCTCGTAGCTGACTTTCATCGTGCCGCTCCCGCACCGTCGCGGCGCATGTGTTCATCGATGAGTCGATCGAACTCGCTGAAGTCGAGTGCGAGAAACGCCGGCACGAGGTCCGGGTCGAACTGCGATCCCGCACACTTCTGCACTTCTGCGAGGACCTCAGCCCGCGACAGCCGGCTCCGGTAGGTGCGATTGCTGCTCATCGCGTCGAATGAGTCTGCGAGGGCGATCAGGCGCGCAATGCGCGGGATCTGCTCGCCTGCAAGTCCCGACGGATACCCGCGTCCGTCCCAGCGCTCGTGGTGATGCAGCACGCCGGGAAGAACCGGACGGAAGTGCGGGATATCACGGAGAATCCTGTGCCCGATCTCCGGATGCCGTCGGATCCAGGCGAACTCCTCTTCCGTCAGCCGGCCTGGCTTGGTCAGCACCGCCTCCGGAACACCGATCTTCCCGACATCATGGACAAGGCCAGCCTTGTGCGCGATCGCAACATCCTCCTCAGGCAGTCCTGTCGCGGCCGCCAGGTCCCGTGTCAGGAGCGCGACACGCCGTGAGTGACCGAACGTGTAGGGGTCCTTCGCATCGATCGACGCGGTCAGCGCCTCGAGCGTGCCGACGATCGTCGCGTTGAGATCATCATAGAGAGCCGCGTTCTCGAGAAAGATCGCGGCATGACCCGCGGTAGCAGCCAGAAGCTTGAGATCGGACGAGCTGATTCTTGCACCGTCGCCCGTCTTCTCTCCGGCAACGAAGTGACCCAGCAGTGCCTCATCGCTTCCGATGATCGGCTGGACAAGGAGCGACGCCCCCAGCCCATCGGCGAGCTTCGACCCTGGGTCGCGTGCATCGACGACGAATGAGCCGCGATCCTCACCCGATGCCGCGAGATCCCGGAGAAACCGGCGGATGACTGACGGCGGCGGTCCGTCGCCTGCGAAGATCGACCGGCCGCTCATGCGCTTGAGCCGGTCAGTATCATCCTGCAGGACCACGGCGATCCATCGGAACGACAGCGTCTCGAAGAGTTCATCCGCTACGGTCGCGACGAACCGGTCCGGCTGCTCGACGACGGTCATGTTGCGGATCGTCCCGTAGAGGAGATTGATCTCCTCGTACGACTCGCCGAGTTCGCGGCCGATACTTTCCAGCTCCAGCGAAGCGGACTCGATGCGTGTCTCGTCCTCCACGAGATTCCGCACGAGAGCCGCCAGTCGATCGCACTCGCCGGGATGCGCCGGTGGCAGCGAGAGGATCATCGTCCGCGTGGACTCGAGGTCCAGCCGTGCCGACTGACAGAGAGCATGCAGGAACTCCGACTCCACGATCTCGAGTGTCGGAATCGCGAGGATAGCGCTCAGAACCGGACGGCGGCGTCTCGGGATCACGATCGGATACAGTCGAAGTCCCGCGAACGGCTGCACCGGATCGGTCAGGCGCTGCTCCGACCACTGTTCGCGAAGGGATCCGATCGCCTGGCGTACCAGCGGCGAGCCGGTCAGCAGCCGGCGCAGCCGGTCGGTCATGCACTTCTCCGTCGGCAGGGTCATCGCCGGAAGGAGAATCAGACCGAGCCGGCGGACCCTGTCCTCCACGGCGACGACGGCCGTCGGATCGATGACCTGCGCAGACGGTGTCATGCCGCCTCCGAGTTGCCCGACCGCGGCGCGTTCTCTGCGAGAATCTGCTCCACCCGGCGCAGGACCTCGCGCGGGCCGAACGGCTTGCTCATGACCTCCCGGATACCTGTTCCCGCGATCGCCTCCTCGGCGAGATTGAATCCCTGTGCGGTCAGCATGATGATCGGAATGTGCGCTGTCGTCGGCTCTGCACGCAGCGCCCGCGCCAGCTCCAGACCGTTCCGGTATTCCATGTGCAGGTCGGTGATCACGAGATCCGGCCGTTCGCGGATGGCGACCTCTGTGCCTTCCTCGCCGTCAATGGCGGTCAGCACCTCGTGACCGGCGTTCCGGAGTTTGATGAGAAGCACCTGGACAATGTGCGCCTCATCATCGACCACCAGGATCCGATATCCCATCTCCTGCTCCTCCTCAAGCCGCCGTGCGCAGCCCGGCGTATCGCATCGGGATGCTGCATGTGAACCGCGAGCCGAGTCCGAGCTTCGACTCGACCTCGATCTGTCCCCTGTGAACGGTCTCGATGATGTGCTTGCAGAGATTGAGGCCGAGACCTGTTCCCTTCGCGATCCGGCTGTAGTTCTCGATACGGAAGAATTTCTCGAAGACGCGGTCGATCGAATCCGGCGGAATTCCGAGTCCCGTGTCGGCAACCGAGAATACCACCGTTCGCGTCAGGTTCTCCGAATCCGCGGTCACGGTCACGCGCCCGCCTTCAGGGGTGTACTTGACGGCGTTCGAGAGCAGGTTCAGGGCGACCTGGTACAGCATGTCCTCGTCGCCCTCCACCGTAAGGTCGACATCGGAGATCCTCGAGATCAGCGTGATCTTCTTCTCCTGCGCCTGCGGGGAAAGAGTCTCCACGGCGCGCGCCAGGACGCCCTTCATGTCGACGAGCGTCCTGGACACCTGGAGAATCCCGGCCTCGATCCTCGAGATGTTCAGCATGTTGTCGATGAGCCGGCCGAGCCGGTCGGACTCGTTGCGGATGATCTTGTAGAAGTCCACGCGGGACTCCTCATCCGCCGCCTCGCCGTCAAGAAGCATCTCGATGTAGGCGCGGATCGATGTCAGTGGTGTGCGCAGCTCATGACTCGCCTTCGCAACGAAATCGGTCTTCAATTGCGAGACTTCCCGCTCCCGCGTCAGATCATGGAGCACGGTCACCACACCGGCGGAATCATTGTGAGCACCACGGACGGACGAGAGCGCGATGTCGCAGAGCATCCGCTCAGGCCGGTCGGAGCCGGTAATCGCATGTTCAACCGTGCGCTGGGCGCCCGGCCCCGCCTCCCGGACATCCCGGATGAGCTGGCAGAGTTCGAGATCAGCGACGACCTCGGCAACAGGCCGGCGCATCGCGATCTCAAGGCGGAAGGCGAGATCGCGCGCCGCCGCGGCGTTGGCCATGACCACCTCGTCGAAGGCGTTGGTCACGAGTACACCGTCCCGAAGCGCGTCCAGGACAGCCACGACGAGTTGCCTCTCCGTCTCCGCGACACGGTGTCGGATGCGGAGTTCTCTCGCCTCCGCCGCCAGACGCTGCTCACGCTCCGACCTCGCCGAGAGAGCGGACGTCGCCGCCGACGCCACCGGGCTGAGGACGCCGCCCGCACCGATCGTGCCCGGCCGCTCGGCAGCCGCTTCCTCGGAGATGCGCCGTGCCAGCCGGCCGGCACTCCGGGAGGTGAGTGCAAGCGCGAGCCCCTGGAGCACGAGTGATGCGATGACCACGGGCAGGCCGACCGTCAGGAGCGTCACCGGCCCCGCGCTCAGGCGCGCAGAGACTCCCGGTGCGACGAGATGGTGCAGCCCGACGGCGGCGGCTCCGACCGCAAACGCGAGCAGCAGACTGATCCAGACGGCTCTTGCCACGATGATCTCCGAGGATCCGCGATCGATCCCCGGATCGTGATCGCGCCCTTCAACCGGATCAGTTGTCGGCTCGTGCCTGCAGGAACTGCACCATGGATGCCTCGAGCCAGCGGGCATCCTGAGAAGATGGATCGCGTGCGACGGCCGTGCGGTATGCGTGGAGTGCATCCTGCGGACGTCCCGCCGCCTCGAATGCCCGTCCGAGAAGGATCAGAGCAGCGGTGCCGCTGGAGTCGCGATCGACCGCGCGCTGGAGCATCGGCAGTGCGGCCTCGGCCCGCCCCAGCGAAAGCTCGACCGCGCCTTCGAGCATCCACCCCTCCGGCCTGCCGGGGGCCAGTCGCTGGACGCGACGCGCCGCCTCGGACATCCGGGCACGATCGTCGATGTCCCACGAGAGCAGCCCCAGTTCGATCCAGGCGGAGGTGTCCGTCGGATTCTCGTGGACGATGTTCCGATAGCGTGCATGGGCCTCGTGAAGCTGACCCGTCTGCACGAGGCACCTGGCCTCGAGGACCGCGAGATCAGGCCGGACGCGTCCGATGCGCCGGCGCAGGCTCTCCGCCGTGGACACCGCTTCGTTGAACTGCTGCGCCGACCACTGGGCCCAGAGGTGCTCCTCGAGCAGCTGCGTGTTCTCAGGATCGAGCATCCGGGCCTGCAGGAGGAGCTCCGACGCGCGCCGCGGGTTGCCCTGCAGCATCTCCACCTGGGCCAGGAGCTGGAGCAGGACTGCACTGCTCTCGAAGAACCGGAGTCTCGACTCGACGAGCGCGCCGGCGCGATCGACCTGCCCGGTCGAGAGAAGCATCTCCGCCGCCGCGACGAGGTACTGCAGGTTCTCCGGCTCGAGTTCCAGCGCCTTCTGATAGGCCGAGAGCGCCTCCTCGTCCCGTCGCCAGCGCTGGCAGACGATGCCGAGGTAGTACTGTGCCTCGGCCTCCGCTCCACCGAGTGCAATCGCTTCCGCGAACGCCTTTTCGGCGGCTTCGAGCCGATTGACCTCCAGCAGAATGCGCCCTCGCATCACGTGGAACATCCCGGCCCCCGGCGCCTGTGTGATCGCGTGGTCGATCTCCCGCAGCGCCTTCTCGAACTCGCCGGTCCCGTAGTACTGCCGGGCGCGCTCGTAGGTGAAGCTCGCCTGGAAGCCGTCGATGCGGGCACGGGCATCGGCTCTCGCCTCCTGGCCGGCACGGGTCGGGCCGGCGCAGCCTGCACCGAGGAGCATGACCGCGGCCACGAGGACGGACGACTGAAGCATGCGGATGATCATGGTGATTCGACTCCGGTCTCTGAGTAGGGAGGAATGGCGGTCGCGGAGTCCCCTCCGCGACCGCCGTCGTGTGTTCTCTCTCTTCTCCCCGCCCGGCCGACTCCGTCACTCGTCGATGAAGCCGGCGCCGGGCACCTCGACGGTCGTCATCTCCGGCTGCCGGTCCTCGCCGGCGTCGTCCGCGAAGTCCTCGGCGAACGGCGACCACCGGCCCGCGCCCGCTGCGAGGAAATACTCGTGAATGAACCGGTTCATGAACGCCCGTCGCTCCCGCTCCGCCGCATCAGCCGGCGTCGTCGGGTTCGTGGCGGGCACCGGGCCTGTCGATGACACCGCGCCGGCCATGCGTTCGCCGCTCATCCCGGTGCCGCCCGGGATCGCCTGCGGCATGAATGGCTGCGGCGTCAGTCGGCTCTGGATGTCGCCGCTCGTGGCGGCTCCCAGCCGCCCGCGGATTGCGCGCTCGATGATGCTTCGCTCGAAGTGCGAAGTCTCGTCACCGAGCAGTCGCTGCCGCAGTCGCGCGATTTCGGGCTGCTTCGAGTTGAGCCGCAGGGAGTTGTTGATGTGATAGACGGCCTGGTCCACATCACCCCGCTCGAACGACTCGAGCGCGCGGGCGTTGTGGTTCGACGTCTGCCGCTCCCGGCTGAACGGAAGGAGTCCCTGACGTGCGCCGAGCATGACCTTGTCGGTGTAGTAGGCTGCTTCGGACCCGATCGACCAGAGAATGTCATCCTTCACGATCGTCGGGGTGATCATGAAGATGATCTCGTCCCGCGCCACGTCGTCGTCATGCCCTCGGAAGGCCGCGCCGAGCACCGGAATGTCACCGAGCACGGGAACCTGCCGGCGCGAGATGTTGTTCCGCTCCTTGTACAGGCCGCCGAGCACGAGCGTCTGACCGTCCTTGATCCGGACGTTGGTCGTCAGTTCATTCGTGAGTTCGTCCGGGATCGTGGTCTCCCGGCCGGTCTGATCGGTGACACGGCGCAGGCTGGCCTCGCTGACGCGCGGCCGGAGTTCCATGCGGATCATGTCGTTCTGTGCGATGAACGGGCGGAAGGTGAGCTGGATGCCCGTGTCGAGGAACTCGACGCGCTGCGTCGCCGCGGTCTCGGTGACCGATGTCGAGAGGTACCCGATCTTCGCACCGACCAGGATCTCGGCGCGCTGCCGGTTCAGGCACATGATCTTGGGCCGCGAGAGGACGGTGTTGTCGGTCACGTCGTCCAGCAGCCGAAGGAATCCCGCGACGTCGCCACGGACCACGCCCAGCTTGAATCCGCCGGCGCCGGCCGTGTTGCCGACCGTCGACTGCAGGCCCAGTGCCCGATTGTCTCCGGGAACGAAGCCGTCGGACCGCGTCGCCTTGGTGTCGGCGCCTGACTCGTTGCCGAGCAGCAGGTTGTTGACCGCCGTCAGCGGGTTCGTCAGATTGGTGAAGTTGAGGCTGGAAAGGGCCGCGAAGTCGACGCCGAATGCGTTCTTCTCCGTCAGGTTGCTCTGGAGGATGGTCGCCTCGACCAGCACCTGCCGCGGCGCCGTGTCGATGTCCGCGATGAGTCCGGCGATCCGCTCCAGATTCTCTGGGAAGTCGTTGACCACGACCCGCGCCGTGAACGCGTAGGAGTCCGTCCCGCCGGCGCTCACGCTCGGGGCGAAGCCCTCGGCCACGTCGCCTCTCGCGACGGCCTTGCCGCCATCGCTGAGGAGCGGTTCGATCATCTCGAGCGCGTCCTTCGCGGAAAGATAGTCCAGTTCGTAGATGCGCGACTCGCGCCGGCGCTTCCTGGCCTCCATCTCCTCCAGCTCGGTGAGCGTGTAGATGTAGATGAAGTTGCCCTCTGACCGGTAGCCGTACCCGTTGACATCGAGGATCGCGTGGAGCGCCTCATCGAGCGAGACATCAAACAGGTTCGCGTTGATCGTTGCAGAGACGTTCCGTGACGTGATGATGTTCTTCTCGAACTGGATCGCCAGCATGGCGAGTACCTGGCCGAGATCGGTGTCCTGCACCGCCAGGGTCACGGACTGCTGTGTGCCGCCGCGCGCGGCCCCGCCGGCCTGTCCGAATGCCACGGGCGTCGACGTCGCGAGTACGAGCGCCGTTCCCACGCCGGCAAGCCGGCCGAAGAGTCTGGTTCGACGGTTCTGGTTCATGTCTTGGTGCTCTCCTGCTCACCCGTCCTGACGCTGTCAGGGAATCGGGCTGCGCATCTTCAGTTCGAATCGATGGCCCTCATGCTCCAGGGTCACCGACCGATGTCCCACCTCAATCAGCAGGAATCGCCGATCACTCCCGCGGCCCGCCGGGACACTCGTCCCGACCGAATAGGCCTGCCCGCCGATCAGGGCGAGCGATGCCGTCGGCATGACGGCGTCGAGAGTGAGCGAATCAACAAGCATCTGGAGCTGCCTTCGGAGGTTGGCCTCAACCTCCATCTGATTCTCGGCCGTTTCAGGGCCTGACTTGGGCTCATTCCTGAACGCACCCGGAGCCGGCTCCGGAAGGGGAAACTGCCGCGACGGAATGCGGAACGCATCGCGCATCGGGAACTCATCGAGCCGGACTTCGACGCGCTGCACCTCGACGGGGCCGGTCTGCACGGGCGCTCCTGCGGTACGGGCGGCCCCGCCCTCGGGAACGGCGATCGCCATGCGCGGCATGTTGGTCACGATGATCAGGCGTGCCCAGAGCAGGAGCGCTACGGAGAGCGCCACGCAGAGCATGCCGAATTTGCGCCGGTCCGCGGTCGCACGGATCCAGAACCTGCGGAGTCGAAGCATCATGGCCGGTCCGACCCTCCTGCGTCCGCGTAGATGACGTCGAAGCCGATCGAGAAGTGCACGGGCGGAGAGCCCGGTCCATCGATCGCCCGATCCGCGGTCGCCCGGACGGAGGTCACCCGAAGGAGACGGTCCATGCGTTCAATCGAGCGCAGCAGTGCGAACCCGCTGTCGAACGAGCCTCGCAGTTCGACCGTCAGCGGTATCGCCTGCTCCGGCCATCCTTCTTCACCGGTGGCACGGGTCGCGGCGCCGGTCGTGAAGTTCTGATCGAGGACCAGGACGCCGTCCACGGGGAGCGCAAGGCGACCGACGATGTCCGCGGTATCCGCTGTCGGTGGAACCGTCCGGCAGGACCGGGCGATGAGCCGTCGCTTCTCAGCGAGTTCCAGCGAGAGCCGTCGCTCGTCGTCGGCGATGACTGCCGAGATCCCCACGCGATGCGAAAGCGACCGGATCTCCCGCCTGATCAGCACGCTCTCCCGATAAGCCGGCCAGGCGGCGGCGAGGCCCCCGAGCAGCACGATGCCGATGCCGGTGACGGCCGCGCCCAGGCGGTGGCGCATCTCGGTGCTCATGCGGATCACGAGCGACCTCCTCCGGCCGAGGCGATCGCCATCGGAGCGATGCGATCCAGGTCAATCCGGATAGTGACCCGGAAATCACGCGCCGGGACGCCACGCACCAGCCGGGTCCGGCTGAAGTCAAGCGTGACGGTCTCGGTGAACTCAAGAGCCTGCAGTTCCGCCACGAATCCGGCGACCGCACGATCATCCGGCGCAAGCCCGGAGATCTCGATGCGTGCAGGCCGTGCCGGTGCCGATGCCGTCGCACCGGCCGGCGCCGCCGCGGTCCGCGCCGAGCGCGCAGTCCGTCGGCCGGTCGCCTCGACGTCGATGCGATCGATGGCGGCGCCCTCGGGAAGTCGGTTGGCGATCGTCGCGATCACGCCGGCGAACTCGATCGGCTGGGCAATCGCGCGGTACCGCGCCAGGGCACGATCCAGGTCCGACGACTCGGACCGGATCTGCGCGATCCGGCGCTCCATGCGGATCACCTCGTCGTGCTTCGCCTGCGCCGTCGCGAGTGACTCGCGGAGTCCTCCCCGCAATACGCGGGCGTGGACCGTCAGGGTGCTCAGCACCACGACGCCCGCGATGATCGCGGCGACATACCGACCCGTCCTGAGGCCGGCATTCGTACGCTCATGTACGGAGGACGGCAGAAGGTTGATCGACTGTCGGATCATGCCGCCCCCCTTCTCATCTGCGCCGCCGCCGCCGCATCCGCCCCGCGCCGTACCCGGCTCGTCTCCAGACCGCGCAGGGCGAGTCCGGCCGCAACGGCCCAGGACGACATCGGCCCCTGGTCCCGACCCAGCCGCGCATGCAGCGCGGATCGGAGCGATGTGAGCGTTGCCGTCGGAGCGTCCAGGTCGACGGGCAGGCCGGTGGCCTCGGCGAGCATTTCGAGCAGCCCGGGCTCCCGACCGTTGCCGCCGGTCACGATCATGCTGCGCGGCGGCTCACCGCGGAAGGTGACGTTGTAGTAGCGGAGGCAGAGTACGACCTCGCGGATGACCTCGGCGAGAAGTCCGCGCGACGCGTCGAACACGGCGCGCTCGACGCTCTCATCCATGTGAATCGCCTCGTCGGCGGGCCTGGAGGAGTCATCGAGCGCTGTCCCGCGCTCGAATCGGGCGATGCGCGCGGCGCGAAGTTCCGCAGCGGACTCCGGCTCGATGTCCAGTCGTTCGCGGACCTTCTCATCGAGATCCCGACCGCCCACGGAGATCTGCTTCGCGAACGCGATCGATCCGCCGCGCAGCACGATCAGCGTCGACGCGGAGTGCCCGACGTCGAGGATCACCCGGACATCGCGTTCATCGGCCTCCCGCCGATGCCGTCGGCTGAACAGGCGCGTGAGCGCGAAGAACCCGGTCTCCACGGCGACGGGATGAAGCCCCGCCGCGAGCAGGGTCTCGACCGGGGGCATCAGGTCATCGTGCGCGACCGCGACGATGATGATCTCCTCTCGCTTCTCGTTACCACCGGCACTCAGACCGGTCCGGATGAAGTCCGCCTCGAGCCCCTGGCGATCGAGGCCGAACCGCTCTGCCGCCTCCCACCGTGCCGCCTCGCGCAGTTCGTCATCCGACATGGCCGGCAGCCGCACGGACTGGAGCCGGACGACTTCACGCGGGAGACTCAGGACGCAGCGACGACCCCGGAATCCCGCGTGCGCGAGGAGCGACTCGAGCCGGTCCGCGGACGGCAGACCGCTGCCTCCGGGCGTCCGCGGGAGCATGGCGGCCCCGACGACGCGCAGACCGGAGGAGGCGGTGCGCAGCTGGAGCACGCGCAGACCGACAGCGCCGATGTCGAAGCCGATGGGTCCGCACTGTCCGCCGAGCAGTCCGCCGAGCACGTCTGTGTCTCTCCTGGTCTCTTCCGCTGCCGTCGTTCAGGGATCGATGCGGGAAACGGTGATCTTCCCGGTGAACGCCGCGATGCTCACGCGGTAGACGTCGTCGTTCACGCCGATGTCGATCGTCCCGCCGAGACCCGGCAGCCCGCCCTCCCGGACGGTGCCGCCCATCTCGTCGTAGACGACGAAACCGTTCTCGCCGTCTATCTGCACGTCGAGGATGCGGACACCGGTGAACCGGCTGTCCGCGTCGAACCGGACGACGTATTCGCCGAGCGTCCCGGGCGGGGAAAGCGGATCGCGGATCCAGTCGGCGAGCGCGGGGTCCAGCGCAAGGGCGTAGTCCGCCTCGGTGACACGCGCGAGGCCGTACCCGCTGCCGTCGTCGAAGAACTCCACGCGCCGCAGTTCCTGTCGCGCCAGCGCGTCGGCCTGAGCGAACGTCATGTCCGCCACGAGACGTCGGACCGCGGCCTGCGCGCGCATGCTGTCCCGACCGACGATGTTCGGGATGAGCAGCGACGCCGCAAGTCCGAGCAGGCCCACGACAAGCAGCAGCTCGACAAGCGTGTAGCCTCGCCGATTTCCTGCCCCTGGCGTGAACGACGTGCTCATGAGGACTCCTCCCGCCGATCCGGTGTCAGGCCGATCGGGCCACGGAACGGACTTCGCACTCAATCGCCGCTGATGCGGGCCTCGATCTCCTGGATGTTCGTCACCTCGACGCGCATCCGGCCGGTGGAGAGCTGGCGGTTCGTCGCCTCAAGGCTCTTCTGGATCGCCCGGAGCGACTGGATCATCTCCAGGCGCTGCGCTGCCGCATTCGGGACTGAACCGTCACGATCGCCCGCCTGCGCGTGCGCCTCGGAGGCGAAACTGCCACGATCCGCGACCTGTGTCCAGATGAGACAGGCCACGAGCACGGCGTTGATCGTGAGAATGATGCTCAGGAAGCCGGGTCGGCCGCCTGAAGCACGACAGGCGTCACCCTGATCCGGGCTCCGTCGTGGTGAATCCGCCTGAGGACTGTCCTCGCGCATGGCTCGCACTCCCGCGTCGGCCGCAGGAGGTCACGAACGCCACCTGGCGCCGTGCACGACCCGCGTAACCGTCGCCCGTCCATCGGCGGATTCGGGTGTGAAGGTGAGGGTCAGGCGTACGCTGGCGCCGCGGCCGGGGTTATCAGACAGTCGCTCGACGCGCAGATCCCCCACGCCGACCGCCGCGATGCGCGCCTCGACGGCCGGGTTGCTCCGGAATCGCGCCGGAAACGCGCGGGACTCCAGGGCCGCCGGTTCCATCCGGATCGACCGGCCGCCGGATTCCCCGGGCATCGCATGGACGCGGATGGACTCCAGCAGGCGACTGTGTGAGATCACGAGGATCTCCCCGAGGTCAGCGTCGCCCGTCGGTCCGCCCCCGCCGGCGGCGCCGGTCCGGAGCACGATGTCCAGCGTTCGATCCGTTCCACCCGGTTCGTGCACGGCAACCACGTGCGTGCATTCCAGGATCATGGTCGCCAGCAGGTCGATCACGGCGGCATGCGACGGGGCTTCACCCGGATGCGCGCCCTCGATGACCCGCGCGGGACTCCGACCGAGCGCCAGGCGCGGCCCGACGACGATCGCCCCCCCCGTGGCGAGGCTCGCGGTGCCCAGGATCAGCAGCAGCTGCACGGTGGTGGCCGCCCGGCGACATCCCGCCGGACGGGATGACCCCGCATTCCACCTGCACTGCCCGCTCCGGTTCCGCACGCTTCCTCGCTTACTCGGCGAGCACCATGCCCGCATCGTCAATCGCGTACAGGCGCGCCCGCGCCGTACTCCAGTACCAGCCGTCCGAGATCGCGGCGCCGGATGGATCACCCGGGTTTGCCGGGCCGGCCGCCACGCCGTGCGCCGAGGCGCGGAGCGGATTCGCCGGAGGCGTCATCAGGAAGCCGTCGGCCAGAAGTTCATCCCAGCCCGTGCCGTCGGCAACCCCGGGCGGCACAGTGCCGTCATGGACGATCCGATAGCGCTCGATGGTCTGGCGCAGGATCTGGAGCTGCCTCGAGACGGAGACCGCACGGGCCTCCGTCGACGCATCCGAGAACCGCGGGATGACGATTGCGGCGAGGATGCCCAGGAGGCTCACCACGATGAGCAGTTCAATGAGAGAAAAGCCCCGGATCCCGTTCACCCGGCGTGCGGTCGCGATTCCCCTCGTCATTCGTCTGCACTCGCTCGACATGTGAAATGGGGCGCCGGCGCTTCCGCGTCGGCGCCCCGTGTGTTCAGGCTCCACGATCATCAGCCGATCGACGATCGCGGCAGATCACGATCAGAAGTCCAGGACGTTGCCGTCCGCGTCGATCGCGTACATGACGCGGCGACCGGTGTGCCACATCCAGCCGTCGGTCGCAGCGCCGCCCGCGGCGTTGCCCGGCTCGATCGCGCCGACCACGATGCCCGTGGCGTTGCTGCGCATCGCGTTGCGCGGCTCGGCCATCAGGTAGTTGCCGTTGACGAGCTGATCCCAGCCGTTGGCGTTGAAGTCCGGATACGAGCCGTTCTGAACGCGGAAGAGCTCCACCTGGCCGCGCACGGTCTGGAGCTGGCTCTGCACGCTGCTCGCCTGCGCATCCTCGGAGGCGCTGGTGAACTGCGGGATGACGATCGCGGCAAGGATGCCGAGGATCACGACGACGATCAGGATTTCGATCAGCGTGAAAGCACGATTCGTGGTTCGCTTGACCATGGGTTGCATTCGCTCCTTCGCTCAATCCGCCCAGATGAGGTGTCGGTGAAGAGGTCGTTCCGGGGAGATCCCGCCCCTCCGTGGGGCCGCGCTGCGCCCCGCGGGCGGGCGGGACTCGGCGCCTGCTCGGGCCGGGGCTCCTCGCCCGACACGTGCATGGACCAGTGATCGACCCGCCGCCGGCCTCTCTCCACCTCGTGCCGCGTCAGGCGACCGGCATCCGGGCCGGTGTCCCTGCGCAGACCGCAGATCCGTCGTTCCCTGCCACGGCACGATGTCCGCGTAACCGACCGATGCCCGCGATGCGGACCTACGCCGCGGCGGGCGCCGCGAAGACCAGGGCGAGCCGGTAGCCGCGGCCGTTCGGGAGACAGCGGAGCACGGTCGCTCGACGCGGTACGGGCCCGAGGCCCGACACGGTCAACGGCGTGCCCGGCACCAGCGCCCGGTTGCACGCGGCGCCGATGGCGTCCTCGGACGCGTCCAGGATCTCCATGGCGTGCCGTCGACCGAAACCGTCCCCGCCCGTCTCGTGACAGATCACCACGCCCTCGGTCGACCATCGGTCAGCGCGGCGTCGTTCGAACCGGTAGACCTCGGGGATGCCGGCATCCGGCGCGGCACAGCCCGGAGTTCCGGTCAGACTCGGCGCGGGCGCCTGAACGCGCGTCAGGGTGCGGCGGACGCGCGGGGCGCCGTGTGATCGGGAACGGGCGGAAGCGCTCACGGCTGTGTCTCCTGGAGCGGCGGGCCGGCGGCATGCCGGGGGCCCAGGAGGGCTCCGTCCGGCGACCATGCGGGCCGCTCGAGCAGGTTCCATCGTCCGGGGATCGCGCCGACTCAACGGAAAGTTCCGGGAACCCGGCGGGGAGGTCGGTGGGTACACTCGCCGCCCATCATGCTTCGCATCGCCCCATTCCCCGCGCTCCGACCCGATCCATCGCTCGCATCGCGCGTGGCGGCCCTTCCCTACGACGTGGTCACGACCGAAGAGGCCAGGGCGCTTGCGGCGGGCAATCCACACTCCTTTCTCAGGGTGTCCCGGGCGGAGATCGATCTGCCGCCGGACACGGACCCGTATGCGGAGGCCGTCTACGACCGCGCCCGGGAGAATCTGGACCGCCTCATCACCGACGGCGTTCTCCTGCAGGATTCGACGCCGCGCCTCTACGTCTACCGACTCGTGCGTCAGGGCCGCGCGCAGGTGGGTCTGGTCTGCCGGTGCCACGTCGGCGACTACGAAGAGGGTCGGATCAAGCGGCATGAACTCACGCGGCGCGACAAGGAGGACGACCGGACCAGGCACGTCCTGCGCCTTCGCGCCAACGCAGGTCCGGTCTTCCTGGCGTTCCGCGATGACGCCACGGTCGCCGGACTGCTCGCCGCGGTCACCGCGGGCGAACCGCTGTATCACTTCGACGCGGTCGACGGCGTCACGCACACCATCTGGATGGTGGCGGACCCCGGACCGTTCATCCGGGCCGTCGGTGCCCTGCCCGCCGCGTACATCGCCGACGGGCATCATCGCGCGGCCTCGGCGGCGCGGGCCGGCAGGGAACTCCGCCGGCTCAATCCCGGCGCGCCCGACGGCGCGCCCTGCGACTGGTTTCTCGCCGCCCTGTTTACCGCCGGCACGCTGACGATCCTTCCCTACAACCGGGTCGTCCTCGACCTGAACGGGCGGACACCCGCCGGCTTCCTCTCGAGGCTGGCGGAGATCGGCTCCGTCACGCCCACGCGCGATCCGTGCCCCGATCGCCCGGGCGTCTTCTGCGTGTACCTGGCGCACGCCTGGCATCGTGTCGAGATCGATCGGGCAAGGATCGATCCGGCGGATCCGATCCGGTCCCTGGACGTCTCCCTGCTGCAGGAACTCGTTCTCGAGCCGATCCTCGGCGTGGGAGACCCGCGATCGGATCGGCGTATCGACTTCGTCGGCGGGATCCACGGGACGGCCGGCCTGGCGGCCCGCGTGGATTCCGGCACGGCGGCGGTCGCGTTCTCGCTCCACGCGACGACCATGAGTCAGCTGCTCGACGTCGCGGACGCGGGCGAGATCATGCCGCCCAAGTCGACCTGGTTCGAACCGAAGCTCCGAAGCGGCCTCCTGGTGAACCGGATCGAGTAGCACCGGACACGAGGCGCGGCTCCGGGACCCGGCCCGCTTCGTAGAATGGCCGCCATGTCTACCGTCACGCCCTCGGGCGGCCCCTCGACCCAGGCGCCGCGCACCCGCTCGCTTGCCGTGCTGATCGCGGATGCGTTCGAGCCCGGCGGACTCGACGCGCTCCGGGCACTGGGGTGCCGGGTCGATGCACACCCGCAGGCGACCGCCGATGATCTCGGCGACCTGCTGCGTCTGCACGATCCCGATGTCCTGATCGTCCGATCCACGAAGGTCAAGGCGCCCGCGATCGCCGCGGCGGGCCGGCTCAGCCTCATCGTGCGCGCAGGCGCCGGGGTCGACAACATCGATCTCAACGCGGCCTCCGCGGCCGGCATCTTCGTGGCGAACTGCCCGGGGCGCAACGCGCTGGCGGTGGCGGAACTCGCCTTCGGTCTCATGCTCGCATGCGACCGGAGAATTCCGGATCAGGTCGCGGAACTGCGCGCGGGCCGCTGGAACAAGAAGGGCTTCGCCGCCGCCCGCGGGCTCCACGGCCGCACGCTCGGCATCCTCGGCCTCGGCCAGATCGGAGAGGCGATCGCGGTCCGGGGGCGCGCCTTCGGCATGCGCGTCATCGCGTGGTCACGCAGCCTGACGCGGGAACGGGCAGAGATGCTCGGCCTGGGCTGGTGCGGTTCGCCGATCGAGGTCGCCCGCCATGCGGACATCGTGTCCGTCAACGTCGCCGCGACCGCGGATACGAAGCACCTGGTGAATGCCGCATTCCTCGCGGAGATGAAGCCGGGGGCGTACCTGGTCAACACCTCCCGCGGCACCGTGGTGGACGAGGCGGCGCTGATTACCGCGATCCGGACCCGCGGGCTTCGCGCGGGACTCGACGTATTCGATCCGCAGCCCGCGCCGACCGACACGGAGTTCACCAATCCGATCGTGCGCGAGCCGGGCGTCTACGGCACGCACCACTGCGGCGCCTCGACCGACCAGGCGCAGCAGGCGATCGCCGCGGAGACTGTCCGGATCGTCGACGTGTACAGCCAGAGCGGCCAGGTCCTCAATTGCGTCAACATCCACGCCGCCAGTCCGACGAGCATCCTGCTCTCCGTGCGACACCTGAATCGCCCGGGTGTTCTCGCGCACGTCTTCCATGTTCTCAGCGACGCAGGCATCAACGTCGAGGAGATGGAGAACATCCTGTACGAGGGCACACAGGCGGCATGCGCCCGGATCAGGCTCGATCAGCGGCCGACCGGCGGACAGATCGACGAGATCCGCCGCAATCCCAACGTGTTGAGTGTCGTCACCCGCGACATCAGTGAATGAGCGAGGCACCGTCATGAGCGTCCCGACCACGACCACCGGCGTTTCCACCCGCAGCGGCCCGGCCGCCGCCACCGACTTCGAGCGCGGCGTGCTCAACTTCTCCGCGGGTCCCGCGGTCCTCCCGGAATCGGTGCTGCGCCAGGCACGGCACGACCTCTGGGATATCGCAGGCACCGGCATCGGCATCCTGGAGCACAGCCACCGCGGCCCGGTGTTCGATCGGGTGATCGAAGAGGCGGAGGCGGATTGCCGCCGGCTCGCGGGGATCGGTGACGACTTTGCCGTGCTGTTCCTCCAGGGCGGAGCATCGCTCCAGTTCGCCATGATTCCGGCGAACTTCCTCGCGGACGGCGCCACCGCCGAGTACGCGATCACCGGCGTGTGGGCGAAGAAGGCGGCCGAGGCGGCGGCGCTCTACGGCTCCGTCCACGTTCCGTTCGACGGCAAGGGCTCCGGCTACGACCACACACCGGCGCGATCCGAGATGACCACGGCGCCGGCCGCCGCGTACTTCCACTACTGCTCGAACAACACGATCTACGGAACCCGGTGGCAGGCGCCGCCCGTATCGGACCACCCGCTCGTCGCCGATACGAGCAGCGAGATGTTCTCGCGCCGCTACGACTTCGCACGGCATGCGATCATCTACGCCGGCGCCCAGAAGAACCTCGGTCCGGCCGGGGTGACCCTGGTCATCATCCGGCGGGATCTGCTCGATCGTGCCGTCCGGAAGCTCCCGCCCATGCTCTCCTACGCCGTCCACGCGAAGGACGGCTCACGGCACAATACGCCACCGACCTTCGGCATCTATCTCATGGGCCTCGTGTTCCGCTGGATCGAGGCACAGGGCGGACTGGACGCCGTCGAGCGCCGGAACGAGGAAAAGGCCGCCGTCCTCTACAGGGCCATCGACGAATCCGGCGGGTTCTATCGCGGCGTGGCGCGACCCGACTGCCGGTCGACGATGAATGTCACCTTCCGCACGCCCTCGCCCGCGCTTGACGATCGCTTCGCGGACGAGGCAGCAAAGCACGGCATGGACGGCCTGAAGGGGCACCGGAGCGCCGGCGGCCTGCGCGCTTCCATCTACAACGCGTTCCCGGCGTCGGGCTGCGCCACGCTGGCGCAGTTCATGCGTGCATTCGCCGCTGCGAACGGGTGATCACGTCCGCTGGGCTGCGAGGATCCGGAAGCCCAGGCCACTGACGAGAAACGGCGCCACGAGCACCGCGCTGACCGTCCCGACCTGGACCAGCCGGTCCATGTCGGCCCCCTGCAGCCGCTCCAGCCCGACCAGCATCAGCGCAGCGGCGGCGAAGACGATGAAGAGCGTCATGTTGAAGCGGCAGGCGCCCAGCGGCGCGCTGCTGCCCGTCACGCTCCGTCGCACGCGCAGCAGCCCCCAGAGTCCCGCGAGAAGCACGGCGGTGCAGACGATCAGCGCGAGAATTCCCGGTTCATCGCGATAGAGAAGCGCCCACGCCAGGATGCCGCCGAGCACGAGCTGGCAGAGCGAAGCGAGCACGATGAAGAACCGGACCAGCGCCATGGAGTACCTCCGTGGATCGAGCCGGTGACACGATCGATTCCGAGGCATGCCGCCGGCGCGCCCCGGGCGAAGAGCGCGGTCAGGTGCCGTCCGCGCAGACCGGAGAGTCACCCCCGCCGCGGGTCTGCGACGCCGTTCCCGGACATCCTCCGATCAGCGCGTCGAGCAGCGCTGCGCAGGCGGCGTCCACCAGCCGGAAGACGTCTTCGAATCCCTCCGGTCCGCCGTAGTAGGGATCCGGGACCTCCTCCACCGCCGCGCCCGGGTCCCATGACAGGAACAGCCGTGTCCGATCCCTCGGCGCCCCCCGGCGGAGCAGGTCGCTGAGATTGCTGTGATCCATGCAGAGGATGTGATCGAACCGCTCGAAGTCGGCCCGCTCGACCTGCCGCGCGCGACCGCTGACGATGATCCCGTTCTCCGCGGCCACGCACCGGACGCGGGGATCCGGCGGATTGCCGGCGTGCCATCCACCCGTCCCGGCCGAGTCGATCATGAACCGATGCGCAACGCCGCGCGCCTCGACCTGGTGCCGGAAGACGCACTCGGCGAGCGGGCTGCGGCAGATGTTGCCCATGCAGACGAAGAGAATCCGGACCGGCTCCTGGGATGTCGTCATGGCTGAAGGGGTGTCCGAGAGGCTGGTCATGGACGACGTACGTCCGCGGTTGCGGCAGTCATCGCGAGGTCGTGGAGGTCGGCTGACGCGTCGAGACGGGCGGAACGGGCATCGCGGCGTCACCGAACCGGTTCATCATCGCCACCTCGAGCTGACGGCGTCGCGCGGCCTTGACCGCGATGACGCCGATGAAGGCGAAGATCACGATCGCGATCGCGTAGAGGAACCGCACGCGGACCTGCGCCACGAGCACAAGCCACGCGAGTGACACACCGACACCGGCGAAGAGAACCGTGATGCCGTACAGGCAGAAGACGGCCTTCCGGACGCTCCCGGTCACCCGTCGGAGCTGGTGGTGAATGTGCTGATCGTCGCCCGCCGACATCGGCTGACCGGCGAGCTTCCGACGGATGATCGCCAGCGTGGTGTCCATGATCGGCAGTCCGAAGACGATCAGGCCCGCGAGTACAAGGTCCGTCCGCCCGCGGTCACCGAGCATGAGGATGATCACGACGCACATGAATCCCAGGAGCAGACTTCCGCAGTCTCCGAGGAAGATCGTCGCAGGATTGAAGTTGTGCGGAAGAAACCCGAGGACCGCGCCGAGCAGCGCCACGCACAGCACGATCCGGGCCATCGCGAGCGGCCCGGAGCCGGCACTTTCTGTACCGCTCTCGGAGACGTGCATGGTCATCACGAGGCAGATCGCCAGGAGCGCGACCGCCATGATCGCGGTGACTCCGGAGAGCAGGCCGTCAAGCCCGTCGATCAGGTTCGCGGCGTTGCAGCCGCCAAGTACGAACAGCGCGATGAGTCCGGTCCCGATCCACTTGTAGACATCGCCGGCCACGATCTGCAGCCCGAGCACGCTGAAGACCGGATCCGTATCCGCGGGCGGAAGAAACGGCGCCAGCAGCCCGCGGGCGACCTGCCCGCCGAGTTCCTCGTTCAGGGCCAGTGCCGCCGCGGCGATCAGCTGCCCGACGAGTTTCAGCCGGGGGTCCCACCCCCAGACGTCGTCGGCAAGACCGGTGAACGTGATGGCGAACATCCCGATGATGACGCCGATGGGGATCACCCGTCGCGTGGTCTCGGAATCCGAGAAGAAGACAGCGACCACCAGTGCCGCGAGAATCCCGAGGAACACGGAGACGCCGCCGAGATAGGCGACGGGAAGCGGATGCGACTTCCGCGCCGCATCGGGGCGGTCTATCACACCCGCGCTGATCGCGATCCGCCGGATGAGCGGCGTGGTCAGCAGCGTGACAAGGAAGGCGGCCAGGAAGATCGGCGTGTACTGGTTCAGGAGCTCGATGATCGAGATCGTGAACGAGCCGTTCTCCGCCCCGGCCAGCCCGGCGATCGGGACCTGCGCCACGTCGCCCGGAAGGTCACGCAGGACCGACAGCCCACCCCCGCCCGACTCGATTCCCGTGCCGCCGAATCCGGCGAACGGGCCGTTCTGAACATCCTGCGCTGTCACAGGATCGAGTCCTCCCGCTGCATGATCAGGTGCGATGCGACGTCCCGGATCGTCTGCACAAGAGGGTACTCGGGAACGAAGCCCGTCGCCGTCCGGAGGCGCGTCAGGTCCGGCCTCCGGTCGCGCAGGTCATCGAACCCCTGTCCGAATGCCTCCCCGTAGGGTACGGACCGGAGTTCCGAACGGCTGCCGAGCGTCTCCACGACCAGCCGGGCGAGGGCGTGGATCGAGATCGGTTCGTCGTGTCCGAGGTTCACCACCCGGCCGTGCAGCGCCCGGCACTCCGGGAGGTCCGTCAGCAGCCTGACGACGTCCCGGACGTCGCAGAAGCATCGCGTCTGCGCACCGTCACCGTGCACCTCGAGCGGCCGGTTGTCCAGCGCCGCGGCCACGAAGCGCGGCAGCACCATCCCGTACTCGCCCACCTGGCGCGGCCCGACCGTGTTGAAGAAGCGCGCGATGACCACCGGCAGCCCCTGTTCACGGGCGTAGGCGAGCGCCAGGTACTCATCGATGGCCTTCGAGCATGCATACGACCAGCGCTGATAGATCGTCGGTCCGTAGACGACGTCGTCGTCCTCCCGGAACGGTGTGCGCAGCGATTTGCCGTACACCTCGGAGGTGGAGGCGATCAGGATGGGGGTACGCCGACGGGCGGCGAACCGGAGAATCGCGCTGGTCTCCAGCACGTTCGTCTCGATCGTGTCGATCGGCCGCTCGATGACGAGGCGGACGCCGACCGCCGCCGCGAGGTGGAAGATCCGATCGATCCGGACGTGCTTGAGGTCCGTCAGCCGGCGCGAGACCCGTCCCTCGAGCATCCGCACGGAGTCGATCGACCGCACATTCGCCAGATTCTCGCGCCGGCCCGTCGAGAGGTCGTCGATGATGATCACCTCATCGCCGCGGGCAACAAGTCGCTCGACGAGGTGCGACCCGATGAAGCCGGCGCCGCCGGTCACCAGTGCGCATGCGCGCCCCGCGCCGGCCATCGTTCGGCTTCCGGACTCAGCGGTCATTTCCTCGATCCGTCTCCGGCATCCTCCCGGGCGTACTGCGCCATGGCCCGGAAATTCTTGCGGAAGTACCCGCCCGCGGTCCGCTTCGCGCCGTTGAGCACGACGCCGAGCACCTCGGATCGTGCCCGGCCGAGCTGTCCGAGGACGCGCGCCACGAGCCCGCGCTCCTCCTGGCCCGCGCGAACGACGAGGACCGACGCATCCGCGCGATAGGCGAGCGCCAGTGCGTCGCCCGCCACGATCGCCGGGGGCGCATCCACGATGACGATGTCGAAGCGGCTGCGCAGTTCCGCGAAGAGCGATGACAGCCGCTCCGTGTTGAGCCGCTCGACGATCCGGGAGGCCGCGGTCCCGGCCGGGATGACCGCGAAGCCCTCCTCGGTCTGCACCAGCGCCTCCTCGAGTGTCACCGCATCGCGAAGCAGGTCACCGAGTCCGGCGGCGTTCCCGTTGAGCCCGAGCATCCGCGCGACCTCCGGCCGTCGGAAGTTCGCATCGACCACCACGACGCGCCGCCCCGAGGCGCCGATCGCCGCGGCGAGATTCGTCACGGCGCTCGTCGTTCCGGATCCCGGCATGCCGCCGACGACGACGACGATCTGGAGCCCGCCTGCATCAAGACCACGGAGCAGGCCGGTCGCCGACTGGCGCCACGACTCCGCGAGAACGCTCAGCGGCGCACGGCGCACCACCATGTTCACGGACTTGACACCCGTCGGATCCTCCTCCAGTGCCGGCACGACCCCGAGGATGCTCGCTCCCGGGATCACCAGCAGGTCACTCGCCGATTTGACACGCTGATCCGTGATCTCGCGGACGAACACCAGGCCGAGGGTGAGACCGAAGACGAGGATGACGGCGATCGGGACGATGATCTCGATACGCGGGAACCAGAGTTCCCGCGGCTCCTCCGCGAACGCGACCACGCGCGTCCGGCGCGCATCGTCACGCGTCTTCATGAGCCGGACGTCGCGACTGAGCTGGATGAGTGCTTCCCGGGAGAGTTCGAGCGCGCGACGACGATCCTGCAGTGCGTGATACTCGGACTGCTTGGTGGCGATGTCCGCGAGGGACTTCGTCCGCGCCTCGAGTTCCTTTTCCTGCTGGCTGAGGACGGCCTTGGTCTGTTCGATCCGGTCGCTCACCTCCTTGAGGCGGGCGTTCAGATTCCGCCGGATCACGTCCTCCCGCTGCCGCTCGAGCTCATCTTCCGCCGCCCGCAGGCGGGCTTCCGCCAGGCGGACGAGCCGATGATCATCGGGGTACTTCTCCCGAAGTGACCGGATCTCCACCCGCATGTCATTGACGGTCCGGATGTGCTGGTAGACGGCGCCGTCGGTAGTCTCGGCGAGACGGACGTCCTCGTCGGAGTACGCGAGAACGCCGCGCAGCTTCGCGAGGATCTGCTCCCGGAGCGTCGCGTCACCCTGCATCATCACCGTCGCCTGCGAGATGGTGTCGACGGCGCGCTGGACGGCCTGTGCCGCCTCCGTGTACCGCGGATCGTCGAGGCTCGTGATGCCGGAGTCGACGATCAGCCGGTTGATGGTGTTCTGGAGCCGCTCGAGGTCACCGTCGACCTCGCCCCGCTGCCGGTCGAACGCCGCGAGATTGACGTTGTAGACGCTCTCGTCGTCGAGGCGACGCCGCTCGATGTACGCGCGGGCGACCTCGTTCACGATGACCGCCGCGTCCGCGCGCTCGCGGGCCAGCCAGCCGATCTGGAAGAGATTCGTCCCGCGCATCGCGCTCGGGCGCAGTGACTTCTCGAGTTCATCGACCGCGTCCTCGACGCGCGGCTGGCCGGTCACGGGGTCGGCGAAGTTCCGGCGGAACCATGCGGTGTTCTGGAGTTCCGGCCTGCGGGCGGCCGACTGCAGGATCGGGCGCTGGATGATGACCTCCAGTTCCGTCCGCGCGATGCGGGAGACATCCTCGTCCTTCATGCCCGTGGCGCGCGTGGAGAGGTCGCCTGCCTCGGTGATTCCCTGCTGGACTTCGAAGAGGGCCCGCGCCTCGTAGAGCGGGTAGAGAAACAGGAACCCGCCCCAGGCGGCCAGGCCCACCGCGGCACCGACGAAGATGGAGGCCACGAGCAGCAGCGCATGGCGGCGTGCGACGCGGAACGGATCGATCGACGCCGCGGGCCCGAGCGCGCGGGATCCCGGCCCCGGCCGCGGACCAGCGGGCGAGACAGGAGAAGGCCGGGGCGATGTAATCGTGCTCATGACGGTTCTCGGACGAGTCTCTGTATCAGGCGGCGCCGGTCACCGGAACCCCGCCCGTTCGGATCGGTTCAGCGGCCTGCTGACTTTGCGTTGATTCGTGCGCGGACGCCCTCGACCGCGCGGCTCCCGTCCGCGTCGGGCACGGGGAGGCCCCGGAGCAGCTCCTCGGCGCGCTCTATGGACCGGCGGGCCTGGGCCTCGTCGCCCCGCGCAAGATATGCATCGGCGAGGTGCGCGAGGTTCGTCGGGTGGGCTTCCGCCGCCACACTGCGCTCGAGCAGCACCACGGCCTCGGCATGCTCACCGAGAAGGAACGCCACGCGGCCGGCCGTGTCCAGCAGGGACCACATGCCGGGCTGAAGCGCCACGGCGCGACGCGCGTGCGGTCGCGCCTCGGCGGGACGATCGAGCTTCTCCGCGAGGGTGTAGGCCAGGTTGTTCAGGGCCAGAAACTGATTCGGGTTCATCCTGACGACCTGCTCGTACCACCGGACGGCGTCGGCATAGCGCTCACCGCGCAGCGCCGCGTTTCCCATCTCCATCAGCACGGATTCCCGGAGTCGCTCGTCCTCGGCCGGAACTCCGGACAGGACGCTCTCGAGCAGGTCGACCGCCCGGCTGGCGCCGGCGGCACCGCTCTCCGTCCAGATGCGCGCCATCCCGATCCGCTCGAAGCGATCCGGTTCGCCGCCGGCGAGTTCGCGGAGAGTCGCCTCGATCTGCACGGGCGTGGCGTCGATCAGCGTCGGCTTCATCTCCGCCACCCAGGCGACCATGGTCCCGGGATCGGCCTGACCCGCGGCGACGCGCGCCTTCTGCTGCGCGTAGGACTCCCGGAGCTGCATGATGCCCTCGGTCCCGCGTCCCAGCCCGTAGAGCGAGCGCGCATACACCTGGCGCAGGAATGCATCCTGCTGGATCGCCTGTGGATTCCTCCGGATCTCGTCATGGACACGCTGGTAGTCCCGCGCCTGCACACCCGGCTTCGCGAGAATCGTGGTGCAGAGCCGCGCCAGCAGCATGGGTGTGGGTTCGATCTGGTACGCCTGGGCGACGGCCGCGATGGCGGCGTCGTGCTCCCCGCGGCGCCCGTTCAGGTCCCCGACAAGCAGATGCCAGCCGACGGCCTGCAGGCCTCCGCCCGCCCGTTCCGCGCCTTCCTGTGCAACCGCCACGGCGCTCCGATACTCTCGCGCGCGGACGAGATGATCGACGAGCAGGCGCCGGAGCGTTTCATCCTGCGGCGTCGCCGTCAGGGCCTCCCGAAGCAGCATCTCCGCATCGCGCATTGCATCCGATTCAACCGCGTACTGGTACCTCAGCCGGAGGAGCGCGGCGCTGCGCGGCGCGAGCTGCTGCGCCTGGGCGAGCGCGATCCGGGCCTGGTCGAGCAGGCTGCGATCGCGGGTCCGCCGGAACTCCTGCAGCCGCCGGTTCGCCCGGACCAGTGCCGCGAGTTCGCTGACCGGGTGGCGGCCGCTGAACGCATCCAGCGCCGCGTCAAGTCGCCGCTCGGCGGCCCGCGCCGCATCCGGATCACCGGAAAGCCATGCGGCGTCCGCCTCCGCATTGAGAATGTCGATCTCGAGTCCGTCGACCGCGAGGGTCCGTTCAAGCTGCGGCAGGATCGACTCGAAGCGCCGGCGCGCCTCGACCAGCCGATCGACGCGCCGGAGCAGTTCAACCAGCGTCAATTCGATGTCGCGCGCCTGCATCTCAAGCTCGCGGATGGTGTACTCGCGCGTATCGATCGTCTTGAGCACGATGCGCCGGGAAAGATCCTCCCCGCGCACGCGCTCCAGCGGCGGGATCGCCTCCCGTGCGCGACCTGCCGCCTGCAGCGTGGAGCCGATGTACCAGTCGATCTCCGGGCGGCCCGCGAATCCCTGGTCGGCGGCCGACCGGAAGGTCACCAGCGCGCTGTCCAGCCGGCCGCGCCGGCGCTGCACCTCGCCGAGCGCCATGATGCCGAGCAGTCGGGCGTCTCCCTCCGCCGTCTGAGCGAACGTCCGCAGGATCTCCTCTGCCTCGTCACCGCGCCCCCGGCCAAGCGCCGTGTCTGCACGAAGCACCGCCCAGCCGAGCGCACGAAGCGGCTCCTGCACGCCCGCCGAGAACTGCTCGATGATGGTGTCGCACTCGCGGCGCCACGCCGTCTGCTCCCGATCAATCTCCTCCCGCTGTCGCGCCGATCCCAGGAGATTCCATCGCTCCGGAGAGAAGCGAGGTTCGCCGGAGGCGGCGTCGAGCATCGTGGCGCGTTCCGGGCGATTGCGCTCGAGCAGGACAACAAGCGCCACGGCGTTCGCGGCGTCATCCGGCCGGTCGCGCCGCGCCCGTCTCCGCTCAGCGATCACGGTCGCCCGATTGCCCGCCAGTTCCTCGGCCGTCAGCCAGCGATTCCAGAGGTCGAGATCGCCCGGGCGGATACGCACGGCCTCCCGCATGATCGCTGCCGATTCCGCCAGCCGTCCGAGCTGGCGGTACGCGTCTGCCAGCGCCAGGGCGGGCCGGAGATCGCTCGGATTGATCGACCGTGACTGCTCGTAGGAGCGCAGCGCCTCATCGACGTTGCCGACGCTCACGTACGCGCCCGCGAGCACGAGGTACGCTTCCGAGGAGTACGGGATGCGGGTCACCGTTTCGCGCAGCGCACGGATCGCGCCCTCGTAGTCCCGCCGCGCCATGCGCAGGCGGCCCTCGTAGAACTCGCCGCCGGCAAGGTCGGCATTGGCCCGCCGGGCGTCCGCCACCAGCCGCTGCGCCTGTTCGAGATCGCCGGCGATCAGGGCGCGCGAGAAGCGGTACTCGATGAGTCGGGGATCGTCGGGCAACTGGCGGATCGCCTCCGCCAGCAGTTCCTGCCGCCGTGCCTCCAGCCGTGACTCCAGCGCCCGCAGTGACTCCAGGTCGCCCGCCGGGCCGCCCTGCCCGGTCTGCGCAATCGCTTCGCGCGTCCGCTCCAGGCGCCCGGTGCAGTCCAGCAGCCGGGAGACGACCCGCTGCTTCTCGTCGGCCTCGAATACCTCCCACCATCGGTCGATCGATTCGATCTCGTCCGTGATGTCCGCGACCGCCAGGAGCGCCTCGAAGAGCCGGTTTCCCGGACTCAACTCGAGCGCGCGGCGGACGGCGGCCTTTGCACCCGCGCGGTCACCGGCGGAGAAGCGCACGTCGGCGAGCAGGCGAAGGAGTCGGAGATCGCCCGGATGCGCCGCGATGAGCGACTCGATCGCGGCGGTCGCGGCGTCCCAGTTCCGCCCCTCGATCATCGGCGAGATCCGTCGCAGGTCCTCCGCGAGGGGATCCTGGAGCCGGCCGCCCTCGGCCGCGGCAACGCGCTCCATGGCGGCTCGCGCCGCCGCCGATTCCGGGTCGACGCGCAGCAGCCGCTCCGCCGTGTCCCGGATCGCCCGGTCGTCCCGCAGTCCTTCGACGATCCGCAGACGCGTCCGGAGAAGCGTCGCGTTCTCCGGGAACGATGCAAGCGCCCCCTCCACGCGCTCGCGTGCCAGACCGAGCTGCCCCTGCCTCTCGAGTGTCACCGCGGAGTAGACGAGCACCTGTGGATTCGTCATCCGCGACTCGCGGACAAGCCGGTCGAAATGCGCCGCCGCGGTCCGGAAGTCGCCTTCCGCGAACGCCAGCCGGGCATCGGCGTAGATGCACGCCGAGTCGTCGTCGGGCATCGAGGTCATCTGCCGCAGGCGCTCCCGCGCGTTCCGGATCGCCGTGAGTTCCTTCGTGGGCACTCCGCCTTCGAAGGACCGGGCGCCCGACTGCTCCCACCGGATGACCGCCGTATCCACGAGAACCGCCAGGGCCAGCCGCTGAAGCTGCCATCGCCGCATCGTGTCAAGGCTGACCTTCTGGCTCTCCAGCGCCAGCACGCGCTCCGCGGCGCGCTCCGCGTCTTCGAAACGCCCGCGACTCAGCAGGACCTGCGTGTAGATCGTGAGGTTGCCGATGTTCGTCGGATCACGCTCGACCAGGCGCTCGACCGCGCGCAGCAGGTCGGGCGATCCATCGATCGCGCGGAGCTCGTCGATCGACAGCATGGCACGGATGAGCAGGCCCGGCTCCTGGAGCCGGATCTCGCCATCGCGAAGTCCCTCCTGCGGTGGATCCGTGATGCGATCGACGTCGTTCATCAGGTCCCGGGCGAGCGCCACCCGGTCCTCGTCACTGAACACGAGGGGCCTGACGCCGCTTCGAGACTCGACGTCGGCGAACTCCAGCATCGCGACCACCAGCGGCGGCCCGCTGACGCCCCGGCTCCGCGCATCACGGATGGCCTGTCGGGCGTGGTCCAGCTGCTGACGCATCAGCTGCTGGTCGGTCGGCCTGGCGCGGTCCGCCATCGCCGCGCGTGCCTGGATCACGGCGCCCCACGCCCGGGCGTCGCCCGGGGTCGCCTCGATGTACCTGGCCAGGTCCTCGAATCCGCCTTCGACCCGGCTCGGCTCCAGCAGCGCCTGCCGCGACGGCGCGACGCGGGCCGCACCGCGGTAGTAGTAGCCGAGCACGTGCAGCGGATCCGATGGAGACACGCGATCCAGCATCGTCTGTGCCGTCGTCTCCAGGAGGTCCCAGAAGCCCATGGCGTTCTGCGCACCGGCCGCGGCGTGGACATGCTCGAGGTAGATGACGTGATACCGCGCGTCCGACGGATAGTGGATCGTCGCGTGACCGAAGCTGTTCACAAACTCGACGAAGTAGTCACGCGCCTCGATCTCCGTCGTCGGCACGACCTGGAGGATCGCGTCCCGGAGCTTCGCGACGTACTCGAGATTCAGCCGGTCCTTCGCGATGCCTCTCCGGTAGTTCCGGACCGCGGCCCGGACATCGCCCTCCGCCATGGACCTGTCGCCGGCGACGATGTGCCGCTCTGCATCGTACTTCAGCCGGATGAAGAGCACGACACCGACGGTGGCGCCGAGCGATCCGAGCACGATGATGAGGATGAGCAGCAGTCGGAAGTTGATACGGGCAGCCATCAGGAGTTACTCCGCTTCACGAGCGGTCTCGTAGCGGGACCAGTCGGGAAGGCATCGCATGAGATGGGGGAGAAGCTCGGCAAGAAGATCGGCCGACGCGTCGACGAATGCGGCCCCGGTGAGCGACGCATCGCCGATCGCCGTGAACTGGACCTTGCAGTAGTACGCGTATTTCTGATCCAGGCGGAACGCGAGCCGCTTGACCCCCTCCGGGTTCGGCGTGACCTCGTCATTCGCGACGAAGAAGTACCCGGCGAAGATCGAGACTCCCTCCGCATCGGAGGTGAACTGCGTGGTGCGCAGCGCGAACTCCCCGTCAGGCATGCGGATCCGCTCCGGTCGGGACGTGATCCGGTTCGGGACCACCTGGTACCACACCGGGCTCCCGTCCCGACGCCGCCGATCCGGATCCTCGAACCAGCCCGACCGGTCGAGCGTGATCGGGACATTGACGGGATGCGTCTTCGCGTTGAATCCCGCGGCCACCAGGCAGCGGTCCGGCACGTGCGGCACCGCATCGATCAGACCGGTGTAGTAGGTGAGATGGACGTTGAGCGAGATGGCTCCGTCGGTGCTCGCCACCGTGGTCCGGGCGCTGCTGCCGCGATCCTTCGCGTAGTAGCGGTCGAAGTACAGGTTCGTTCCGAGTTCCTCGATCATTTCCGGCGACAGCTTCTCGGATTCGTGGAACGCCACCCACGAGCCGAGCGTGCGCGGGATGTTGTCGAAGTGTTCCCGCATCTCCACGGGGAGCTTCCGCAGGTACACGTCCAGCGCCGTCGCCGCCGCGCGGAGCCCGACGGCGCCGCCTGCGAGCACGACGATGGCGGCAATGAAGGCGGTCCGCGCGTGGCGGTCGAAGCGGAGCCGGAACGCGGGCGGCGCGGGGATCTCCGCGTCGTCGCCCGGGTGCGGAAGGATCATGCGGACCAGCCACATGGCGCCCAGGAAGAGCAGGAACGCCGGCACGAGCCAGACGAGTCCGACGAAGGAGTGGAAGTCACCGGCGGCAAGTCCGGCGTCGACGATCGCCAGCAGCCCCAGCGTCAGCACCCGGAGGATGTTGACGAAGATCGCGATCGGGACGCCGCATCCGATCACCAGGACGCGCCGGAAGTTCCCGGCGACGCCCGCCCAGGCCATGGCCGTCCCGAGCGCCAGGAACGCCATGAGCATCCGCATGCCGGAACAGGCTTCGGCGATGTTCAGCGGCAGCGGCTGCCCGTCGCGGTAGACGGTGATGGTGTTGCCGCTTCGCTCGGCGTCGGCGCCGACGAGGACCAGGAAGAGATGCGCGCCCCACGCCGTCCAGTCCTGCATTTTGAACGTGATCAGGCGGAGCAGGCGATCGGAAATGGTCTGCCCGAAGATCACCCAGTAGGCGAGCGGGAAGAGCATGAGCGCGAAGGCCCGCCACCCGAGGAAGAGCAGCAGGAGTCCCCCGATCGAGATGCCGACACTCACGCCGCGCAGGTTGTGATGGTGCAGGACCTGCGGGCCGAAGACGGAGACGTTGTACAGGGCCACCCCGACGACGACGACGACGAGGCCGAGCCAGGTGGTGCGCAGCGGTGTCTCGAGCAGCCGGCCGCGGCGTCGCCAGACGAACCAGCCGGCGATGATCGGGATGACGAGCGTGTGCCCCCAGTCCGCCTGCTGGACGATGGCCCACTCGACCTGCCGACTGAAGAAGTCCCAGAACAGCGCCAGAACCAGGATCGAGAGCGCGCAGGCAGCGCCGATCATCGCCGCGGGCGAGCCGGCCACGATCCCGCCGCGCCCGGCGAGCGACTGTTCTGAGACGTTCGACGTCATGGGGCTTTCATCGACACGGACGAGATCGCGGTTGACCCGCAGGGCGCCCTCGTGGGGCATGGACACGCCAGCAGCGACTCGAAGAGCCCGGGGGACAGGGCCGGGCACCCCGCCCGGTGAACGACCCGCAGGTTCTCCGCTGCCCGCGATCGTCCGTGACCCGGGGCGGCGCCCCCTCCCGCCCGAGCAGGACGACCGCGCCGGGGAAGGCATGGTACGGCGTGGCACGGCGCTCCGTTCGGCGGGGTGCGTGATGGGCGCGCGCCGTCGGGCCGGAAGCAGGCACGCCGCCGGCACGCGGACACGGAGGCGTGCCTGCCCGGTGACGCCGGTGGGAATCCATGCCCCGGAGTCCCCTGGCCGGGTCCGCCGGCGATGACCGGTCAGAAGCCGAGTCGGTTGGTGGGCGGTGCGCCGAAGACGTCGTTGCCGAAGTTCCGGTCGAGCAGGAACCCGAAGCCGTAGGTCGCGCGGAAGCCGTTTCGGATCACCGCGAGCGGGGTGGCCGCCCACGTGGTTCCGACGATGATGTGGTCGTCCGGCTTGAGCAGGATGTCGGGCTCGGTCCGATGGCGGATCGCCGCGAGATTCACACGGATCACCGCCTCACGCGTGGGGCCGACCTTGCGGACCAGGTCGATGCGGTCCGGGATGGCGAGCTGGCTCAGGCCGCCCGCCACCGCAATGAGCCGACTGAGCGTCACGCCGTTGCGGATCGGGATTTCGAAGGAACCGGGCCGGTTGATCTGTCCGTCGACGTAGATGATGCCCTGCGCGGGAGGCTCGACGTAGATCTGGTCGCCGGGCCGGACGATGATGTTGTAGCGGCTGTCACCGTGCAGGAGCGGCGTCACCGGGATCTCGATGATCCGCTCCACGTACAGCGGCGGCTCGCCGGCCCGCTGGCCCGGGGCATCCGAGATGGAAGTGCCGTCACCGCTGGCCTGGACGCGCACCCACTCACGCCGCTCCTCGATGTACACCCATGCCCCGGGCCCGCCGCCCTCGGTCGGTCGGCGGCGACGGACCTGGTCGATGCCCTCCCGCGGCTGGCCGGTGGCCGGAACCGGCTCCAGGTCGTCGATGTCGATCGCGGGACCGCCGTCCTGGCGCAGGGCACCGGGTTGCACGCCTCCGGGTCGCTGTTCGATGCGTTCGATGAGCTCGTCGATGTCGACAGCGGGCGCGGGTCCGGGCGGCGTGCCCGGGGCTGCGTCGCGACGGTCGAACCCGGGTCGAACCGACTCGGACAGGGCCACGCGCCGGATGACGAAGATGCGCTGGACGACGTCGGAGAGACCACCGGCCAGCGCGGTCGCCTCCAGGAGCCGGAAGTTCGGCTCGGAGAGGATGTAGACGTTCGGGTTCCCGATGAACCCGTACAGCGCGTACTTGAAGCCGCCGCTCTGTTCGAGCGTGAGATCGATCTGTGGGAACCGGATGAGCGGGTCATAGAGGTCCCGGAGCGCGTCCTGCAGTTCCTGCGGGGTCATCCCCGCCGCGAGGACATCCCCGACCTCGGGAACCCGGAGGAAGCCGCCGGGATCGATGCGGCCCTGCGCCACCGCCCACTGGCCGGTTGCGTAGAGATCCAGGATCCGGACGGTCACCAGGTCGCCCGGCGACAGGCGATACGTGAGATCCGATGGGAGCAGGTCCTCCGGTGAAACCGACGTCGTCTGCCCCCAGGCATCCTCGCGGGACTCGATGGCGTCGAGTCTGGTCAGGATCGGAATGGTGGTCGGCTGGTGCTCCCAGTACCCGACCACGGACGGATTGAAGAAGCTGTCGACGTTGCAGCCGGCCAGACCCGCGCCGAGCACACCGAGGAGCAGCGGTGTGCTCCCTCGTGCCGCCGGCACCGCCCGCGAAGGGTGGCGTCGCGGCGCTGGGGCGTCGTGGTCGGATCCAGCCTGGGAAGCAGTCGTTCTGTTCTTGCGCGCGGTCATGGATGGGGTCCGCCGGATCGTCAGGCCCCGGCGCGGACGCAGCCTGCGCCGCCTGCGCGGGTTCTCCGGGTCAGGGTGTATCGGCCGAACCCCCCCCCTTCCTTCGCGCAAGATCGGCGAAGTTTCCGGACGCACCGGGTCCGTCCACACCCGCGCCACCGGTCGGACCAGGTCGGGTCCGGCGCGTGCGGACGAATACACTGTCCGCGTGGCAGACGCACACACTGCAGACAGCGGCGATTCCGGATCGCCCATCGGCGATCCGGTCGCGCCCGCACCCGTCGCCATCCCCCCCGCCGACGGCATCCGCCGGACCCTCGCGCGCCACCCGCGCCCGCTGGGGGGTGATCCGCTTCGGACCGCGCCGCCGCCCGCGTTCAGCCTCACCGGGCTCGTCCTGAACAACGTGCACGGACCGGACCAGCTGGCGGTCGGCCGCAAGCCGGCGTGGATCCGCGCCCGCGTTCCCGGCGGCGCGGGCTACGACCGGCTGCGCGGAATCGTCACGGCGCACCGCCTCCACACGGTCTGCCAGGAGGCCACCTGCCCGAACATCGGCGAGTGCTGGTCGCGCGGGACCGCGACGATCATGATCCTGGGAGACACGTGCACGCGCGCCTGCGGCTTCTGCAACGTCAGGACCGGCCGCCCGCTCCCGCCCGACACCGATGAACCGCGGCGCGTCGCCGCCTCACTGGCGCTCATGGGTCTCCGACACGTCGTCATCACATGTGTCGATCGGGATGACCTTCCCGACGGCGGCGCCGCGATCTGGGCGGAGACCATCAGCCGCGTGCACGATGCATGCCCGGAGATGACGGTCGAAGCGCTGATCGGTGACCACCGCGGCGACCATGCCGCGCTCGACCGGATCATCGCCGCCCGCCCGGCGATCCTCGCCCACAACATGGAGACGGTGCGACGGATGCACCCCGCGGTCCGCCCGCAGGCACGCTACGAACGCTCGCTGGCGGTCCTGCGCCACATCCGGTCCGCCGGACTGGTGACGAAGACGAGCATCATGGTCGGCATCGGTGAACGCGATGACGAGGTGCTCGCACTCATGGACGACCTGCGTGCCGCGTGCGACATCGACATCCTGACCATCGGCCAGTACCTGCAGCCGACGCGCAATCACCTTCCGATCGATCGCTGGGTCACGCCGGACCAGTTCGCGGCCTTCCGGGAGGAAGGGCTGCGTCGGGGCTTCCGGGTGGTCGAATCCGGCCCGCTGGTGCGATCCTCCTACCACGCGGAGGAACAGGCGGATCGCCTCTCGCCGGAGCGACGCGAGGTCCGGACGCGCATGGCCGCGCTGCTGGAGGGGAGCCGCGGCGGTTGATCGCGGACGCTGTCGTGCTGCCAGGCCGTAGAAGGACTCCGCCGGGCCGCTCGGAGCCCGGCGGAGTACGTCAACAGCCTGTCAGGCCCGGACGGTGGACATCGCCGACAGGCGATTCACCACGGCATCCACGTTCGCGCGCGAGTTGAACGCGGACACGCGGAAGAACCCTTCGCCGCAGCGACCGAACCCCGCACCCGGCGTCACGACGACCTGGACCTCGTCCAGCAGCCGGTCGAACGTCGCCCACGATCCGGTTCCAGGCGGACACTCGACCCAGACATACGGCGCGTGTTCGCCGCCATGGACCGTGAAGCCCGCGTCGCGCAGGCCGTCGATGAGACGGCGGGCGTTGCCCATGTAGTGATCGATGAGTGCCGCGGTCTGCGCGCGTCCCTCCGGGCTGTACAGCGCCTCGGCACCGCGCTGCACCACGTAGGCGACGTTGTTCGACTTCGTGCTCCACCGACGCGTCCAGAGCGGGTGCAGCGGGACATGGCTTCCGTCGGCGCTTCGTCCCGCCACATCGCGCGGACAGACGGTGTACCCGCAGCGCACGCCCGTGAAGCCGCCGTTCTTCGAGAACGAGTGGAACTCGATCGCGCAGGTCCGGGCACCGTCGATCTCGTAGATCGAGTGCGGGCGTGCGGGATCCCGGATGAAGTCGCGATAGGCCACGTCATACAGGATGAGCGCGTCGTGCCGGCGCGCCCACGCCACCCACGCCTCCAGTCCCGCGCGGTCGATCATGCCGCCGGTGGGGTTGTTCGGATAGCAGAGGTAGACGACATCCAGCGGTCCGTCCGGCGGCGGCGGCGTGAAGCCGTTCTCCACCGTCGCATCCAGGTAGACGAGTCCCGCATACCGGCCGTCCGGGCCAGCGGGGCCGGTGTTGCCCGCCATCACGTTCGTGTCCACGTACACCGGGTAGACCGGGTCCGTGATCCCGATGCGGTTCGCGCGCCCGCCGTCCGCGGGACCGCACGCGAGGATGTCGAGGATCGCGCCGCAGTCGGTCTTCGATCCGTCCGAGATGAAGATCTCGTCCGGGTCGACGTTGACGCCGCGCGGCGCGAAGTCCCCCTCCGCGATGGCGCGGCGGAGAAAGTCATATCCCGTCGGCGGCCCGTATCCGCGGAAGGTCGCGCGGTCGCCCATCTCGTCGATGGCGCGGTGCATCGCGGCGCGCACGGCCGCCGGCAGCGGCTCCGTGACGTCGCCGATGCCGCAGCGGATGATGCGCCCGGCCCGATCGGGATGGGCCTGCTGCCAGTGGTCCACGCGCCGGGCGATCTCCGGGAAGAGATAGCCTGCGGTCAGCTTGCGGTAGTGGTCGTTGATCCGCGCCATGCCTGCGTCGCCGCGCGATCGCGCCTGCCGGTGACGATCAGGCGGTCGCGAGCGCCTTCTCCGACATCTGCACAAGGCGGTCGAAGGTCTTCGGATCGGCGATGGCGATCTCGCTGAGCATCTTCCGGTTGAGCAGCACGCCGGCACGCTGGATGCCGTTGATGAACCGGCTGTATCGCGAGTCGCGCATGCGGCACGCCGCCGTGATGCGCGTGATCCAGAGTCGCCGCATGTTGCGCCGGCGCTGGCGGCGGTCGCGGAAGGCGAAGACCCCCGCCCGCGTGAGCGTGATCTTTGCCTGCTGCTTGTGACGGCTCCTGGTTCCCCAGTACCCGCGAGCCTCACGAAGGAGCCGGCGACGGGCCTTGGTGCGGGCAGCACCCTTGCGAACACGAGGCATGAGACGACTCTCTTTCCAGTGAGGCCTTCGATGGTCGAGGCCGGTGGAGGGTCCAGCCCGGGGGCGTCCTCAAGGACGCGCTTCCGCCCGGCTGAACTGCATGCGACCCGGAATCACGAAACCCGACCGCCGCGGTCAGTCGGCCGACTCGACCGGCAGCTCCAGGGCCACGCTGCCGGGCGCCGCACGGAGCGACCGGCCGAGCATCCGCTCGATCCGCTTGATCTCGGTGCTCTTCACGTACGCCGGCTTGCGATAGCCGCGAAGCGTCGTTCCCGTCTTCCCGCTGCGAAGGTGCCGGCCGAAGGCCCGCCGGAACTTGACGCGACCGGACTTCGTGATCGAAATCCGCTTGAGCAGTCCCTTGTTCGGCTTCATCTTCGGCATCGGGCAGACCTCTGGCGGATCCTGGGCGTTCGGCACGGCGTTCGACCGTCCGGGCGCGGACGACCGGACTGCGGCCTTCCACCGCGTCACGCCCCGAGGCGTGGCGCGCCCCCGCCCGGTCGGCCGAGCCGGGCAGTCTACCAGACCGCGCAGGAGCGTCAAGGCGGCGGACCGCCGCCGGATCGGCGCCGTACGGCGCCCGCGCTCCGCGCACGGATCGATGACGGCCGCACGGTGGAGCATCCCGACCGGGCGCCGTCCGGGCGGTGACCGGGCGCGGGGGCCGGTGCGGCCGGAGAGGGCCGCGCGACGCGCCGCGCGGGCACCTAGTTGATGATCAGGCAGTCCGCCGGCGATGCGGGCTCGGCATCCTGCGAGAGTTCGAGGGCGCCGTGCGGCAGCCAGATGTTGTCCTGCCGGTCGACGACCGGGAGAAGGAGCCAGAGCACCGCGCCATCCGTGCGGAGGATCGCCTGCCCGCGCCCGCCATGGCTCTCCGCCGCGGCCATCGGCGCCGGGTGACCGCCGGCGAGCCATGCGTCGGCGAGCGGGCTTCGATCGCCCATGGCGCCGGTGATGATCGTCGGGGCGGTCCACGAGATGCGGAACCGTCGCTGCGTCCCGCTGCCCAGTCCGGCCGGAATCACCTGGTGACCGTACCGCAGCGTCCGGATGTCGCCATGGTGCCCGGGGCACCCGAGGTGCCCGAGGTCGCAGTAGCCCAGGTCGACCAGCGGCGCCGGGTTCATGATCTCCTGCCGGGACGGGAACCGCAGCATCGATCCCGCGAGCGCCGTCGGCACGCCGTCGGCATGATCGCGGGCGTACGCGATGAACCCGGTGCCCAGGCGGCGAAGCGTGTCGACACAGCGGGCATCGGTCGAGCGCTGGCGCACGGTATCCAGCAGCGGCAGTGCGACCGAGGCGACGATCAGCAGGATCGCCGCCACCGCCACGAGATCCGGGACGCGCGGTCGGCCGCGTCGCGGGCCGGCTGCGTCCAGTTCAAAGCGAAGGCGCTCCGCCTGCGCACGCTCGTGGCGATCGATGCCGGCAAGCGTCACGTCGAGCAGCGTCGGGTCGGCGACCGGCGCGCGCAGCGCATCCAGGCGCCGCAGGACGCGCGACACGGCAAGCAGCCGCGCGACCTCACCGGCATCGAGCGTCCGTTCCATCCCGTCGTGAAGCGTCACGCGGCCATGCTCGACCGCAGCCGCCACCGCCGCGGGCTCGAAGCCGAGATCGACCCACAGGTCGAGCGCCCGTGCATCCGCCTCCGACAACACGGGCGCCGAATGTCCGTGCTGCGGCATGTCGGCCGTGGCGTCCGCGTCCGCGCCGTGCGCCGGATCCGGATCACTGCCCGGGAAACGCGTCGATTCGTCTGACGATGTCATGGATGTCCTTCCGTCCCTGGCGCGTCCGCCTCGGGGGCGTATGCCGTTCTCCATCGCCGCGCGAAGGCCGCCACCGCGGCATGCAGGCGGCTCTTGACCGTTCCGAGGGGGATCCCGAGACACTCGGCGATCTGCCCGTACGGCATCTTCTGGAAGTAGGCGAGCAGCAGGATCTCGCGCAGGTGCGCCGGAAGCGCGTCGATGATCATCCGCACCTGCTGCGCCTCTTCCCGTGACTCCACGCCCGCGCCCGGGACCGGGCTGTCCGACGCCAGCAGGTCGACGAACCGGTCTCCACCCTCGTCACCGACCGGAGCCGAGAGCGACAGCGTCCGGCGACGCTTCATGCGGCGGTGGTAATCCCGGGCCTTGTTCGCCGCGATCGTGAAGAGCCAGGGCTTGAGCCGGCGCTGCGGATCGAACTGCTCGGCGGAGAGATGCACCTGGAGAAACGTCTCCTGGAAGACATCGTCCGCCGCCGCGTCGGATCCGAGGAATCCCGTCAGGAACGCGAGCAGGTCGGCCTGGTACCGCGTCATCAGCTGGCGCAGCGCGGCGCGGTCGCCCGTGGCATACGCGTGAAGAAGTTCTTCGTCGGTCAGGTCCTGCACGCGGGCGTCCACCGCCGGTTGAGCCGGGCACCCCTCGCACCGTCTGCCGTCCGCGTCGCCGGTCCGCCGCCAGCCGAGAAACCGCTGGAGGGCGCCGGCCGCCCGCGCCAGCCGCGGGCCGTTCACGGGCAAGGTACCAAGAGGGAGCATCAGGGCGGACACCCGCGACGTACGTCGACCGCGGCGTTCCGGATCGCCGCGAGGACCGGATGACTCGAGAATCGGGTCCGCGGACGCTCGGTCAGTCGGTGCCACCCCCGATTATCCGCCCCGCCGTTCTCCGCCCCTGCGATCAACCTCCCGCCATCGGCACCGGGATCAGCGGCCCGACGGCGCGTGCACATCGCCGGTCCCTGGACCGCTGTCCGGCACGGGGCGCCCGTCCGACACGCCCGACCGGCGCAGCGATTCGTACCACGCATAGGGATCGGGTCCGAACTCGTACCGGCGCGGCGCGATGCGCCTGGGATCCGGGGGGACGTCCGGCTCCCAGGCGCACCGGGCGAACATCCGGATGACGTCGGCGAATGCCGGAGGCACGGCCTCCTGCGCCGACAACCGCACGACGCGCCACCAGGTCCGTCCGTCGCAACGCCCGCTCACCGCGATGACGGCCCCGGCGGGTCCTTCCGGCGCCAGGAGCGCCGGATTGCCCGTCGGTTCCGCCAACGCCCCGGCCGCTCCGCGCCCCCCATCCGGGCGCGATCCGCCCACGGCCGGACGGAAGCCACGGTCCTGCAGGAGTTCCCAGACCGCTTCCATGTCGCGGCGACTCAGGACGCGCCGGACCGGCGGCAGCCCCGCCGCATCGCCCACGCGGAGCGAGCCATCCGGCTGCAGCAGGTATCGCCGGCTGCGATTCTGCACGCCCTCGTGATCTTCGCCCCGTCGCGGCCCGACGCGCACCATGCAGTCGATCGTCAGGTCATCCGGGAGTCCGGTTCGAACGGGCCCCGCGTGTTCCTCGGCACCCGGCGGCGCGCCGCCCGCCGGCGGCGGCGACCCGCACCCGAGGAGGCCGGCGGCGATGACCAGGGCGCCCGCGCCCCCCGCGAGCGTTCGGCCGACTCCCCGTGCGACACCCGCCAGGCACGGGCGCGACACCGCGCGCGCGACGCGGACACCATCGGCGCCACCGCCGGAGCCCGCA
The DNA here is from genome assembly GCA_019636755.1 of Phycisphaeraceae bacterium. Taxonomy (GTDB): domain Bacteria; phylum Planctomycetota; class Phycisphaerae; order Phycisphaerales; family SM1A02; genus JAHBWZ01. The sequence goes on from JAHBWZ010000006.1 coordinate 234,488, forward strand.
CGCACCTGGCCCGTCCACCGCATGCGGGCCAGTCTACCAGTTCCCGCCGCGACGACGCCTTCGCCCGCGAGCCCCAGACCGTGCGGCGCGCCGCGCGGGGCCGGGGGGCGCGCACACGACTGCGCGCCGACCGGTGCTCTCCGATACGCTCACGATTCCATGCACGCCAGCGCCACGTGGATCAATGACTATCTCGACCCGCCCGCCCCCCCCGAAGTGCAGGCCGACGCGCTCACGCGCGCCGGATTCCCGGTGGAATCGTTCGAGGAGGTCCAGACCGGCGCGGGGACGGACATCCGGCACGAGGTGGAACTCACGTCGAACCGCGGTGACTGCCTGTGTCATCTCGGGCTCGCCCGCGAGATCGCGGCGATGTCGCGCGGCACGCGGCGCGTCCGCGAGCCCGCCGTGTCCCTGCCCGACGGCGGGCGCGAGCGCCCGGAGGACCTGGTGCGCCTCTCGAACGACGATCCCGCGCACTGCCCGCTGTACACCGCCCGCCTCGTCCGCGGCGTCCGGATCGGTCCCTCGCCGGCGTGGCTCCGCGATCGACTCACCGCGCGCGGCGACATCCCGCGGAACAACGTCGTCGATGCCACGAACTTCGTCATGTTCGAGTCCGGCCAGCCGACGCACGTCTTCGACCTGGCGAAGCTCCGCGGGCCCGAGATCCGCGTGCGGCGGGCCCGGGCCGACGAGCCGTTCCTGCCGCTGGGCGAGGGCGCCCAGGAGATCCGTCTCACCCCCGACGACCTGGTCATCGCCGACGCCGAGCGCGCCGTCGCGCTGGCCGGCGTCAAGGGAGGCGCGCTGACCGCCGTCACCGGGTCCACCACGGACATTCTCATCGAGGCAGCCGCCTTCGCGCCGGGCGCCGTGCGCGCTGCGTCGCGACGGCACGGCATCGCCACCGACTCCTCGTATCGCTTCGAGCGCGGCGTCCACCCCGGACAGATCGATGCCTCCGCCGAGCGCCTCTGCCGGATCATCCTGGACGTGGCCGGCGGCACCCTGGTGCCCGGATCACTCCGCGCCGGCGCCGCAATCCCGGCCCCGCGCACCGTCGCGCTGCGCCCGCAGCGATGCCGGGCGGTGCTCGGCATCGATGTCCCGGACGCGTTCATGCACGATGCCTTCGAGCGCCTGGGACTGGCGCCGCGCCGCGATGCGGAGGGGCGGATCGTGTGCACGATTCCGCCCGCACGCCTGGACCTCGAGCGCGAAATCGACCTCATCGAGGAGGTCGGCCGCCTGCGCGGCTACGAGGACATCGTGGTCCTCGACACGATCTCGATCGGTGTGAACCCGCCGCAGCCCTCGGAACTGGCGCGTCGCGCCGTCAGCGAACTGCTGGTGGGCATGGGCTTCCAGGAGACGGTCACGCACACGCTCGTCAGCGAGGCGCATGCACGCGCCTTCCTCTTCCCGGGAGACGACGCCATCCGCGTCGACGACGAGCGTGCGGGCGGCGAACCGATCCTCCGCCCGTCGCTCCTGCCGAGTCTGCTGCGCGTCATCCGGCACAACCTCGATCACGGACAGCGCGATGTGATGGTGTTCGAGTCCGCGGCGACCTTCGCCCAGGCGGTCCGTGCCCGGGGAGAGGACACGCATCGCGAGCAGCGCGTCCTTGCCCTGGCAGCGACCACCGAGGATCCCGCCGTCGGATTGCGCCTGCTGCGCGGCGTGGTCGACCGGCTCATGGTCCTGCTGCGCGGACCGGCGGCGTGCCTTGCCGCGGCGGAGATCACGGCGGACGACGCGCCCCCATGGCTTGCCGCGGGACTCACGCTGCGACTGCAGGCGACGGACGCCGACCCCATCGGGACGCTCGGCGTGCTCGCGCCCGCCGTCCGGCGCCTCTTCGATCTCCCCGGCGCGGTGGCCGTGGCCGAACTCGCGGTTCCGTCGCTCTACCCGGTCTGGCCGCCCGACCTCGCCGCCCGGCCGCTGCCCGCGTTCCCCGCCATCGAGCGGGACGTTTCCGCGATCGTGGCGGATGATTGCCGCTGGGCGGCGATCGAGGACGCCGTGCGCCACCTCGCGCCGGCCCGGTGCGAGAGCATCGAATTCGTCACCGTCTATCGGGGCAAGGGGATCGCGCCGGGGCAGAAGTCTCTGACCCTGCGGCTGCGCTTCCGCGCTGCAGACCGGACGCTCACCCACGACGAGGTCGGCCACGAGATGGATCGCGTGCTGACGATGCTCGTCGACCGGTTCGGCGCGGAGATCCGGCGATGACAGACCCGATCGCCGCGCTGCCGGTCGCGACGTTCCTGGATCAGCTCGCCGCGCGGACACCCGCGCCCGGCGGCGGCGCCGCCGCGGCGGTCGCTGCCGCGCTGAGCGCCGCCGCGGCGCAGATGGTGGTGTCGTACTCCATCGGGCGGAAGGCGCTGGCGGCCCACGAGACCTTCCTTCGAGAAGCGCAGACGAGTCTCGCCGCGGCCCGCGCCGACGCCCTCGACCTGGGCACGCGCGATGCCGACGCCTACGCGCACCTGGAGTCGCTGCTGCGTCTGCCCGACGACGATCCGCGACGACAGCGCGAGTTCGCCCAGGCGCGCGATGCCGCGACCGATGTCCCCCTCCGCCTGCTGGACCTGGCGCTGCGGCTCGCCGACATCGCCCTCGCACTGGCCACGCGATCGAACCCCCGGCTGGTGAGCGACCTTGCCGTGGCCGCGGCCCTGGCGGATGGCGCCGGGCGCGCGGCCGCATGGAACGTCCGGGCCAACCTGGCGCACGAGGACCGGCCGGGCCGGCGCGTCTCCATCGAGACACGCCTCACCGGCGCGCTCGAGCGGCTCGCCACGACCACGCGGCGCCTCGAGACGGCGGCGATCGAGTCGCTGCGGACACAGGCCGCGCGCTGACGCCCGCGCGGCCATCCATCCCGGCCCATCCCGGCCCATCCCGGCCCATCCCGGCCCACGCCCGCGGAGTGCATCACCGGCAGACGGCGTGCCGATAGAACCCCCGCCCACCATGACCCGGCACCGCCGCATCGAAGCCGACCACACGCCGGATCCGTCCGGCGGTCGCAGCCGCGACACGGCGCGTCCGGCACCGGACGCGGCACCCGACGATCGCGTCGAACTCTCGGACGGCCGGGTCATTCGCCGACCCGGTGCCGGCGCGTCGCTGGCCGCCGGCGGTCCGGATCGCCCGACGCCGTTTCTCATGGTCTGGTTCCGCTGCTGCCACGTCTATGCGCGACTGGCGCGGTCCGCGGATGCCACTCGATATGAAGGACGCTGCCCGCGCTGCGGGGCGCAGGTCCGGGCGCGCATCGGTGACCACGGCACCACGCGCCGCATCTTCGAAGCACGCTGATCGGGCGGCGACGGGTATCTCAGATCAGTCGGCGCGGCGGCGGCGGGTCGGACTCGGCCACGACGACCGGCTTCTTCGGCGTCCTGGCGCCACTCGCGGCGGCGCGTTCGCTCCGGGCCCCTGGCGTCGCCGCGCTCGAAGGCGACGGCGCCGGGCCGGTGGGCCGGCCGGCGGCCCGCGCGGATGCTGCGGCGAGCGGCAACGGCGCACTCTGCGCCGGCGGGGCGGTCGCGCCCGCACCGGCTCCGGCGGCGGACGGCTGCGCCGCGACCAGCGCGGCCGTTTCGGCGACCTGCCTGGTCGCCCGATCCAGCGCCAGCGCGGCGCGGCTCGCGTGCAGGCTCCCCGGACGGATGCCCGCGGCCTCCTGCTCCAGCGCCGGGTCCAGCGCCAGGCGTTCGCGCCGCATGAGCCCGGCAGCGACGCCCGCGGAGATCTGCGCGCCGACGATCGTGAGGCCGGTGATGCACGCGAGCGGCAGCATCACGTGCCGGGCGAGGTGCGGCACCGTGGGGAACTCGCCCGCACCGCGCGCATCGGTGACCCGGGCGAGTTCCGCATAGGACCAGAGCGCCCCCGTTCTCCAGGGAAGGTCGAGAAACCGCAGCGCCGGGAGCACGAGGATCGTCACGAGCACGCCCCACGCGAAGGCGGACACCACGCGCTCCACGCCCGCGGTCGCCGACGCGACGGCAAGCTGTGCGGTCAGGGCGATGAGCGGAAGCAGCGCGAGCACGGCAAGGGTTGCGGTCGCGGCGGCGGCGCCGGCCCCGAACCGCAGATGACCGTCGATCGGCGCCAGGACCCGGTTCGGATCGACCGCGGGTGCGGCGGTCTCATGCACCGGTTCGTCGAACGGCGAGGCACGCCGGCCCGACGACCCGCCTGCCTCGGCACCGACGATGAGCGGCGCAGTCGCCGGCTCCGCGAAACGCCATCGCACGTCCGTGAAGGTCACGACGGCCCAGATGACCATCTGGGCCAGGAGCGCAGCGCCGGCGATCCAGCAGCAGAGCACGACCATGCCCCTCAGGCGCCCGAGCGCACGGCTGACCGGCTCGGTATGCGTCGGCGGAGCGCCGCACTCCGAACCCGTGAGCGAGGAGCTGACCGGATCGACCATGACTCCCCTCCATCGGCGGGACGGGTGTCGGACTGAAGCGCCGGTGCCTGACCCCGCGCCGATACCCCGGACGGCGGCGTGGACGCCGCGCGGAACCTCGCGGTCCGCCATTCCTGCCGCGGCTTCGGGCTATCATCGCGGCCCCGTCCGCCGTCCCCCCGGGGCACCCGCCGATCCGACCGAGCACGCCGCTGATGATGCCACCCGTCGCCCCGGCCACGCGTCCCGACGCCGATCCGTTCGATGCGGGCTTCCTGCGCGGGGTCGTCGGCGGCGAAGTGCGCCTGACGCCGGAACAGGCGATGCGGCTCCATGACGGACTCCCGCTCGACGAACTCGGCCGATGGGCCGATGCCCGCTGCCGCGTGCTGCACGGCGACGAGATCCGGACGTACGTCATCGACCGGAACATCAACTACACGAACGTCTGCACGGCAAAGTGCACTTTCTGCGCCTTCCGTCGCGATGCGCAGGATCACGACGCGTACACGCTCGCGGTCGACGAGATTCTCGAGAAGGTGCGGGAACTGGTCGAGATCGGCGGCACGCAGATCCTGATGCAGGGCGGGATGAATCCCGCGCTGCCGCTCGCGTGGTACGAAACGCTGCTCGAGGCGATCTCGTCGCGCTTTCCGACGGTGCATATCCACGCGTTCAGTCCCCCGGAACTCATCGAGTTCGTCGAGTTCTTCGGTCCGCCGGGCGAGACGCTGGAGGATCGCCTGCGCTGGGTGCTCACCCGCCTGCAGCGCGCCGGCCTGGACTCGGTCCCGGGCGGCGGAGGCGAGATCTTCGCGCCCGCCGTGCGCCGGAAGATCGGGCTGGGCAAGTGCGACGCCGAGGCATGGCTCACGGTGATGCGCGTCGCCCACGAACTCCGGATGAACACCTCGGCCACGATGATGTTCGGCCACATCGAAGGCGTGGCGGACCGGATCCATCACATGGCGCTCGTCCGCGACCGGCAGGACGCGGCGATCGCGGACTTCGGCCTCTCCGGTGGCGGACGGTACATGGCGTTCATCGCGTGGCCGTTCCAGCGCGAGAACACGCCGCTGGGCCGGGTCCGGGACTGGGGCGAGCAGCCCGGCGAAGAGGATGCGGGCGCGATGTTCCCGGGCGACGCCGTCGCGCGGCTCGACGGAACAGGCGATCGTGCGGCGCATCCCGGGTTCGGTCGGCGCGTCCGCACGGTGACCGGCACCGCGTACCTCCGGACGCAGGCGATCAGCCGCCTCTTCCTGGACAACATCTATTCGATCGGTGCAAGCTGGGTCACCATGGGGCCGCACGTCGGTCAGGCAGGACTGCGCTACGGCGCCAGCGACATGGGATCGGTGATGATGGAGGAGAACGTCGTCAGCAGCGCCGGCACGACGTTCTGCCTCACCGAGGCCACGATCTGCCGTCTCATCCGGGATGCGGGATTCGTTCCCGCGCAGCGCGACAACAGCTATCGACTCCTTCGCCTGCATGATGGCGCCGACGCCCCCGACCTCCGGCTGGACGACTGGTCCGGCGTGCGCGGGTCACGACTGCATGTGCAGCAGGCGGACGCGGCCCGGGCGACGGCGCCGGTGGAACTCTCGATCCGCACGACGGACTCCGCGCCCGTGTGAGCGTCCGGGCGCTACGCGGGCGCCGCGGTCGCCACGCGGTCCGGCGCATCGATCGTCGACACGCGTCCGCACTCCGGACACCGCCATGGCGTCGGGCCGAAGAGGCGCTGACCGCAGACGCACCTGGGCTCCTCGAACCGGATCGTCATGGATGCCCCGCACGCGGTACACACGCATCGACCGCATGATCGCGGCTCCATCTCGCCGCATCCCGGACATCCGATGTCCGGCGCCACCCCGGCCGGGACCGTGGACGTACGGCGATACGCCCACCGCCGGATCCGCCACGCCGCGAGCGTTCCCGGCAGAATGATGGTGGTCGCGATCAGCGCCAGGGCCACGCCGATCAGGGGAACCGCCAGCGCGGCATCGGCGTGATGACGCGTGAAGAGAATGCGCCACTGCACGTCCAGGTAGCCGAGATACCCGCTCCAGGCGAGAATCGGCACGGACCGCGCGAGCGTCACGCGCCAGCCCGTGAAGCCGCGCAGCCGGCACTCCGGCGGCAGGAGCGCGAGGCCGCCGACCAGCAGCGCCGCCCCGGCGCCGATCAGCGCCAGCATCCATCGATCCCGTTCGCCGGTGAACAGCGTCACGACGTCGCCTGGAGCGACTCCGGTCGACACGGAACGCAGGACCCACAGCACCGCGGCCGATGCGAGCGCGATCACGCCGATCGGCATCCACGGCGCGTGACACCCGCGTGACGCGAGCCAGAGCAGAATCCGCGCGATGACGAGCAGCAGCGTGGCGCCGCACAGGGCGGGCCACCACCGGCTCATCTCCGCCGCAAGCAGGTCCCGGACCGCCACGATTGACGCCGCGGTGACGAGCAGCGCGATCGAGCAGGCGACGGCACGCTCCATGGCCCTCCGGATGCCCGTCAGGGTGCGGATCATCGGCGGACCACCCGGATGAGGAGCCCGCAGGCGCTGCACGCGTCATGCGGTCGAGCGGGGGGGAGATGTCCGTGGCAGCGCGGGCAGACGACCGCAGCACGGACGGGCTCACGGCCGAATGCCGGTCCGAATCCGATGCACGTCGTCCACGCGAGGAGCACCGCCAGACCGAGAAACGGGACGAGTGCGAGCACGGCCGGATCGAATGGAACCCGGACGATCGCCGCGCTGCCGCCCCCGAGCCGCACCATCGCGATGAACCCGAGGCCCTGCGCGGCGATCAGCACCTGCCCCCCGCGCCGCGCGACGGTGCGCACGCGACCGCCGGGCGCGAGACGCTCCGCGAGCCCCACGCCGGCACACGCGAGGCCGGCGACCAGGAGATCGAGTCCGATGGTCTCCGCCCATTCGACGCCCCGGTCCGGGAGCGGAAGCAGTCCGCCGCCGCCGAGCGCCGCGATCGCCGACGCACCCGCCGCGAGGAGGACCAGCACGATGCCCCCGCGGATCCACCGGCGACCGCGCGACAGCCATGCCGCGCGGTGCAGCGCCAGCCCGATCGCGCCGCCGGCGACGGTGATGAGGAGCGCCACGCAGAGCGTGGTCAGCCACGCGCGCTCCAGGAGGATTCCGCTGACGCTCGCAACGCCCGCGACGATGGCGACGATGATCACGGCGACCTGCGCCGGTTTCGAGCGGCGCGGCGCCATCATGGCATCACCGGGAGTCCGTCCGGTGCGAGCAGGATCGGCGCGAGACCGGCCTCGGCACGCAGCGCGTTCTGGTCCTCGACGTACCCGGCCAGCGCGTCGGCGCCCACGCGGAACACGAGGCCGTCACCGTCGACGATGAGCCAGTCCGGGGCCGCGGCGGTCGGACGGTATCCCGCCACCCAGAGGTCACCGCTGTCCACCATGTTCAGGAAGGGCCGCGGACGGACCTCGCCCGGAATGAACCAGGCGACGTCACCGAACGCGGTGACGGTCGCATCGCGCCACGTCGCCTCGAGGCGCTCCAGCACGCGCACGCGTTCCGTGCCGTCGAGCACCTCCAGGAAGTGCGCCAGTGTGACGTCACCCAGGCGGAGCGCCGCGAGCGCCGTCACCGGGTCGCTTCGCACGAATGCGGGCGCCAGGTCCGGCCGCGTGACCAGGACGCGGGCCGGATGCATCGGGGCCCGGGACCCCGCCGCCGCGCCCGCCAGTTCCTGCGAGAGGGCGAAGAGCGCCGTCGCCTCCGTGGATGTCTCGGAGCCGGGGAACGGCACCGTCCGGCCGGCCACCGGGAGCGTTGCCGCGCCGGTCGTCCGGGGGGCGCTGTTCAGGGCGACGATCATCATCGCGGCCCAGCCGCCGATCGCCAGGAGAATGATCGCCGCCGGTGGTCCGGCCACGGCAAGCGTGGCCCGGAAACCACCGACGGGATGACTCAGCGCGACGGCGATGCATGCGACCACGACCCACCACGCCCAGAAGTACTGGCACCCGATGCACGGCACCGCCATGACCACGCCGGCGCCGCCGGTGTAGGCGATGCACTGGAACGTGCGCCGGAGGCCTCCCGCCGCACCGCCCGTCAGGCGCAGCGTGCCGTGCGCCACGAGCGCCCACGCACCGGTCAGCAGCAGCAGCGCGAGCCAGACGCCGGCGGAGATCGCGCCGCCGATGGCCGCGCCGCGCGCCCACTCCGCCCACGCGCTGCGCCCGGAGAGTCCGGCCCCGCCCACGAGTGTTCCGAATGCGACGTACGGCAGCGCGTTGAGCGCGACGACGACGGCAAGCGTCAGCGCCAGGAAGCCGAACGCCTGCCGCAGATCGCTGCGCAGGGGCACGTCCCGCATGAGTCTTCCCGGATTCACCATCGCCAGTCCGACGGTCCGGATCCATGCGCGCCACGACCCCAGCGAGGCGCGTCGGAGCCACGGGGCCAGTCCGGTCACGCGTCGCGGGTCGACAGGACGGACGACCATGTCATCCATCCCGATCGCGCGATTGCACGACACGCAGGTGAACTGCGAGGGCACCAGTTCGCCCCTCGGACCCGTGCCGTAGTACGCCTGGTCGCAGTGCGGACAGCAGAATCGGACCTGCCCCCGCTCGAACTCGAACTCGCCGGGTCGGAACGGCGCACCGCACTCCGGGCAGACGCGCGTCGGCAGGTCCCAGAGCGGGTACTCGCAGGTACGGCAGAGCACGGACGGTCAGCCTCCGGGTCCGGGTCAGTCCTCGGGGGCGCTTCTCGCGACACGTCGGCGGAACTCCTCCGTGCACCGACGGGTGCAGGGACCGACGCGACCGCCGCCCACCGCTGCATCGTCGATGTGCGTCACACCGATGATCTCCGCGGCCGTACCGGTCAGGAAGACCTCATCCGCGGCGCGCAGGTCCGCGAGACGCATGCGCGACTCCGCGGCCCGCAGCCCGCAGGCGGGGGCGATGTCCTCCATGACGAAGCGCCGCGTGATTCCGTGCAGGATCCCGGCCTCCTTCGGCGGCGTCAGCAGGCGATCGCCGACCACGGCGAAGATGTTGTCTCCGGTGCACTCGCTCACCTCCCCGTCCATGTTGAGCATGATCGCCTCCAGCACGCCGGCGTCGATCGCCTCGACCTTCGCCAGGATGTTGTTGAGGTAGTTGAGACTCTTGATGGACGGATCCAGGGCGGCGATCGGAATGCGCGGCCGCTTCGCCACGATGACCCTCATGCCCTTCTCGTAGAGTTCCGGCGGGTACAGCTCGATGCGGTCCGCGATCACGATGACGGTGGAGCGCGGGCATCGGAACGGGTTCAGTCCCAGCGTGCCCTCGCCCCGGCTGACGACCAGGCGGATGTAGGCGTCGGTCAGCCCGTTCGCGACGACGGTTTCCCGGACCGCCCGATCGATCTCCTCGCGCGACCGGGAGACCTCCAGGCGGATGAACCGCGCGGACTGCCAGAGTCGATCGAGATGGGAACCCAGCTTGAAGATCCGACCGCCATAGACGCGGATGCCCTCGAACACGCCGTCACCGTACAGGAAGCCGTGATCGAAGACGGAGACCTTCGCCTCGCTCTTCGGCACCAGCCGGCCGTCGATCCAGATGAGCGGCTCGCGGCTGGTGGCGCCGGTGCCTTCGGCTCGGGTACCGGGGCTTGCGGAGGCAGTCGACATCAGGAGGCTCCTTCGCGCGATCGTTGCGTAGTCAGACTCGATTCTAACGGAGATCCGTCCGGCGACTCCGCGTCTCGGCCGGCGATCGACGCCGCGATGACATATCGATGCAGCGCGCGCGCGACCCCGGCATCCTCGCTCCGCGGCACGATCACGCGGGCGAGTCTCCGGACGGCCGGGACCGCATTCTCCATGGCGACCGGGAAGCCCGCCCACGCCAGCATGCCCAGGTCGTTCTCCCCGTCTCCGATCGCGAGGACCGCCTCGCGCGGGATGCCCCGGCGCCTGGCGATGCGCTGCAGCGCGACGCCCTTGTCCGCGCGCGGATGCGCCACCTGGAGCAGCGCGGAGCCGACCGGGAATCGCGCGATCCGCCGCTCCCGCCAGATTCCTGCCTCCAGCGCGCTGCGCACGCGCTCGATCTCCGGCGCCGCGCCGAAGAAGCAGACCTGCGTGACCGGCGCGTCGAGAAACGTCTCCAGTGCCGCGACGCCGTCCGGCCGGAGTGCGGAGGCGCCCGGAACCGCGGGATCGATCCGATCCGTGTACCAGCGGTCCAGCCGCTCGATCCCGATCATGATCGCCGGCGCGGCCCGTCGCGCCGCCTCGATCACCTCCGCGGCAACCGATGCATCCATCGACTCGTGGTAGAGCGCGCGACCCGCCGCCGCATCCCAGATCAGCGCCCCGTTGCACGCGATGACCGGCCCGGAAATGCCGAGCGCCTGGAGGATGGGGACCGCGGAGCGCGGCGGGCGGGCGGTGGCCAGGACGATCGTGCAGCCCGCCCGCTCCGCGCGGCGGCACGCCATCGCGACGCCTTCCCCGAGCCGTCCGTCGGCGCGGAGCAGGGCGCCGTCGACCGCGATTGCCGCCAGGCGGATGGCGTGCGCCGGGCCCGGCACCTCTGCCGGTGCCGCCGACCGCGCCGCGCCTTCTGGAGCGGAGGGCAGCGCCGACATGCCGGCCCGCGATGACCGCGCCGGCGCGGCGTCCGTATCCGGCGCGGCGACGCGCGCATCACCCAGGAGATCGGCGAGCGCTTCGGGCAGCGACGGAAAGCGGAAGCGGTACCCGAGCGAAAGCGCACGCCGGGGCACGATGTGCTGCGTCATCATCGCATACCGCGCGATCCCGCCCAGCGCCACTCGGACGGCGGGCGGCGGAACCGGCAGGAACGCAGGGCGCCGGAGGGCACGACCGAGCGCCCGGCTGAACTCCGCGTTCGTCACCGCATGCGGCGCCACGCCGTTGATCGGACCGATGACGCGCTCATCCCGGATCGCGAGATCGAAGATCCCGCAGAGGTCCGCGTGGTGGATCCACGACATCATCTGCAGGCCGAAGCCGATCGGGCCGCCGAGTCCGAGCCTGAAGATCGGAAGGAGCCTGGCGAGCAGTCCGCCGCGCGGATCCAGCAGGAGCCCGATGCGGACGGACACGACGCGCACGCCGAGCGGCGCCGCCGTGGCGGCGACGCCCTCCCATCGCACGCACAGGTCCCGCAGGAAGTCCGGGCGCGCATCGCCATCCGAGTCCCGCGCCGGCGCGTCCTCATCGACGGGCTCCGGCGCCTCGCCGTACCAGCCGATCGCCGAGGCGCAGACGAATGCGACCGGACGCCGCGCGGCGCCGCCGATCGCCTCCACCACCTGGTGGGTCCCGTCGACCCGGCTCTCGACGATGCGCGCCTTGACGTCCCGGTTCCAGCGGCGGTCGGCAACGCCCGCGCCGGCAAGATGCACCACCACGTCCACACCGTCCACGGCCGCCTGCCACGGCCCGGGAATCGTCACGTCACCGGCAACCTCTTCGACGCCCGGCCGGCCCCGCAGCCAGGACGGAAGCCCGCGCCGGACGAGGATGCGCAGTTCGTCACCGGACGCGAGCCGTGACTCGACAAGCCGCCGGCCGATCAGTCCGGTGGCTCCCGTAACGAACAGCCGACTGCCCATGGGGGCAAGGATAGCACGCCGCGGCGCCGTCATTCGTCCGGACAGCCGCCCGGTGGGATCCGACACGATGCCTGCGCAATCGTCACAGACCGTGCCGGTCCACGCCGATCGCCGTCCCGGCGCGGCGTCCGGCGCAGGTGCGCATCGTTCGATCGTACGGTCGGCCCGGTCCAGTCATGGGAGCGTGAAGGAGCGTGCACATGCATCCACGGACATTCAGGAATCAGGCCGGATCAGCCGGATCGATCAGCGTGATCGCCGGCGCCCTCGTCCTCGGCGCAGCAACGCCGCTGCTGGCGGAGGACACGGTCGCACTCCCGGCGACGATCCGCGACTTCAAGGCGTACGACGAGAGCGGCGGACACAACGACTTCCAGCGGTACTCGGGAACGACGCGCGTCGGCCTGGTCCAGGAACTGCTCGACGAGGACGGCAAGCCCGCCCTGAAGAGCCAGTCCGGCGTCGAGATCCGCACGGAATTCCGCGATGCCCAGGGCCGCAACATCAACCCGGCGCTGTACAACCCCAGCCTCGGCGATGTTGCCGGCGTCCTGGAGCCGCGCTCCGATCACCGGATCTACTCGCCCGCCTCGTTCCACTCCTGGTATCGCGACGTACCCGGTGTCAACCTCTCCAGGGTGATTCATCTCACGCTGCGGCGGGCACCGGGCTCGGACGTCTACATCTTCGACAGCGATACCGCGCCGGAGTTCGTCGGCCTCGGCGGCTTCTTCCCGATCAACGGCGATCTCTTCGGCAACTACGCGTCGTGGGGGAAGAACTTCCACTTCACCACCGAGGTGCAGACGGAGTTCACCTACCGGCGCAACGCCGGATACGTCTTCACGTTCTCCGGCGACGACGACGTCTGGGTGTACATCAACGGTCGACTGGTCATCGACCTGGGTTCACTGCACTCGCGCAAGGAGCAGACGATCGACCTGGACCGCCTGGACTGGCTCGAGGACGGTCGGGTCTATCCGCTCGCGATCTTCCACGCGGAACGGCGCACCAGCGCGTCCAACTTCCGCATGGAGACCACCCTGCCCCTTCGACCGGCCGGGCTTCCGCAGGTGACGGCGGCGTTCGACTGAGACGCCCCCCGTCCCGTTCCTGACCACCACCCGTTCACGGCGCGGCGGCCCGGATCTCCCCCTCGGACGATCCGGGCCGCCGCAGCGTGGTGAGCGTCATGCCGCCGACCGCCTCCACGCGCAGTTCAAGCACCTGGCCGGGATGCAGCGGCGCGTAGACCGCCTCGCCCTGGGCCACGCGCACGCCGATGCGCGCTGCCTGCGCCGGATCCGCTGCAACCTCCCAGAACTGCCGCCAGATCTCGCGTTCGAATCGCGCCAGGTCGCCCGCCGCGTATCCGGGCGGAACGGCACCGGGCAGGTCGATGGGGATGGCGTCCGCCGGCGCGAGCTCCTCGGAGAACACGCGGCGCAGCAGCACGAGCGTCCGTCCCCGCAGCGGGTGCCCCGCGCCGACATCCGCCGGATCGAAACGGACGGTCCATGCATCGATGTAGGCGACGCCGCCCGGGATCAGGAACCGCTGCCGCGCGATGTCCCGTCCGTCGTCGTCGAGCTCGATGAGCAGGAACACGGTGTCGATCGGGCGGCCATCGATGCCGATCCGCTGCTCTTCGACCACCAGGTGGGCGATACGGTGGCTGCGGCTCAGCCGGGCCATCGCCGCCTCGCGCTCCGCCAGGCGCTGCGCGAACGCATCGTTCAGAGCGCGGAGTTCCTGGAGCGCCCGCGATTCATCCCGCCGGGCGATCCGGCCGGCCACGAAGAAGATCGCGGCGCCGAGCACCGCGGTGAGGGTGAGAGTCCGGAGAAATGTCTGCATGGGCGTGTCGAGGAAGGATCGGCATCCGGCCGGATTCCGCATGAGGCGGAGAATCGACGGGACCGCGCCGGGATTCGCCGATGAGTCCAGCGACATGTCCGCCGCCACCGGATACCGCCGTCCTCGCGCCCGCCACGACGCCTTCCCACGGACCGCCGTCCTCCTGGCAGCGCTGGTCGCTGTACCGACGGCGATCCCGGACCCCGGCGCCGCGGACGCCGGGCCGCGCTCCCGCCTGGTCCGGTCCTTCGACTTCGAGGATGCGGAGCGCCTGCCGATGACGTTCCCCCGTCCGTTCACGAACCTGGCCGACCGGTTCGGTGGCGGGCGGCTGGGCCGGATGGCGCTCAGCCGCGACGAGGCCGCGAGCGGCCGCTGGTCCCTGCTCTTCGAGCCGGACGGGGCGTCGCTGGGTGCCGGCATTCCTCCCGGCGAGATCCCGGTCGTCCCGTTCGCAGACCACCGCGTCCGGATCCTCGTCCGCACGCGCGACCTCACGCGGGGCGGGGCGCGACTTGCAGGCCGACTGCATCGCGCCGACGGCTCGATCATCGCCGCGAGCGAACGGGTCTCGCCCCCGGTACGTGCCGAGGAGGCATGGACCGAGATCGCGATCATCGTCCCGGGGGACGACCCGGCGGCCGCCCACCTCTCGGTGGACCTCCTGGTGACCCAGCCCGCCCTGCTCGAACCCGGGCGCCCGACACCCCCGGAAATCCGGGGGCGTGCATGGTTCGACGACCTCACCATCACGATCGAACCGCGCGTCACGCTGACGCCGGCGGACGCGACCGGGATGGTGGACTCCGGTGCCGGGTCGGCGCTTCGCCTGGAGGTGCGCGACGCCGTCCACGAGTCGCTCACGGCCTCGCTGGAGATCCGCGATGCGCTCGGGAGCGTCGTGCATCGGCTGACGACGCCCTGTCCCCGCTCCGGGGCTCCCGTCGACCTGCCCGTCCCGCCGCTGCCGCCCGGCTGGTACGAAGCGGTCAGCCGCGTGCGGTCGATCGACGGGCTGCTCGCACAGCGCGCGGTCCGCTTCACCGTCCTCCCGGCGCCCCGCACCCGGAGCAGCGGAACGCCTGCCTTCGCGGTGTATCTCGCCGCGGATGGCGCCGACCCGGCCATGACCGCCGCGCGCGCCCGCGGGCTCGGCGTCCGTGATGCGCTGCTGGAGATTCCGCCGGGCGCTGCGGCCGCGCCCGAGACGCGCTCGGCCACGGCGCTCACCAGCCGGACCGCGGAGTCGATCTCGCGCGCCGACCTGGATCCCGGGTTCGTCCTTCCGCAGACGCCACCCGAGCAGGCGCACCCGCGCATCGAGTCGCTCCTGACCGACCCGATCTTCCGGGCGCGTTTCTGGCAATACGGCGCCGCGGACTTCTCCACGGAGCGCGTGCCGTCATCGCACCGGCTCGAGGATGCGGAGCGCGTGCTGCTCGGCGTGCACCACGATGCGCGCATCGTCCATCCCGTCAGCGTGCTGGCGGATCCCGAGGCCATCCGCGCGGAGACGCCGCTGGCCATCATGATTCCCAGAGCGCTGCGCCCGTCGGAGATCCCCGATGCGCTGGCGCCGTGGTTCCGCAGGCATGCGATCGACCTCGTGGCGCTGGAATCACTGGAGGGGACCGCGGTCAGCCCGGCCGACATCTCGATCGATCTCGCCGAGCGCATGCTGTTCGCCTGGGCCGCCGGCGCCCCGGTCCTGGCCATGCGAGCCCCGTGGCGCGCGACCGGACAGCCCGGGACCGACGCGGTCACCATCGAACCCACCCCTGCCTTCGCCGTCTTCCGCGGCGTCTCGGACGTGCTGTCCGGACGACGGTTCGGCGGCGAACTGCCGATGGAGCCGGGACTCCGCGCGTGGGTGGCGCTCGGAACCGATGCGGCGCACCACGCCCTCATCCTGTTCCGCGATCCCGACGGGGGGCGGTCCGTGGACTCCATCGAACTGCCGATCCACGCAGGCGGCGCCGTCGATGCCGTCGGCGCCGAGGTCGACCTGCACGGCGGGCGCCTTGCCCTTCCGCACCTGCCCGTCTTCTGCGAATCGATCGACGTACCGCTCGCCCGCTTCCACGCGACCGCGCGCCTCGACCCGCCGGTCGTCGATGCCGCGGAGCGCAGCCGCGCCCACCTGCTGATCCTGGAGAACCACTGGTCGTCCGCCATCACCGGGACCGCGCTGCTGGAGTCCGTCGACGGCATCCGCGTCGATCCCGCCAGGCTCTCGTTCTCGCTGCTGCCGGGCGAGCGCGCCGAACTGCCGGTGCACCTCCTCGCGGAGCGCACGCCGATCGCCGGCCGGCGCCGTGTGCAGGCGACCGTCCGGCTGGACGGCGAGCGTTCCATGCCCGTCCGCCTGTCGCTGCCCGTCGAGGTCTCCTGGCCGGACGTCGGTCTCGCGGCGCGCTGGCGTCATGAACCCGATGGACGTCGCGCGGTCCGAATGCTCGTGACGAACCGCGGTGACCGCGCGATCGACCTGGAGGGCTTCGTCATCGGCACGGACTACCGGGTGGAACGGCGCATGATCGGTCGCGTCCCACCGGGACGGACCGTGCAGCGCCTGATCCCCGTCCCGTCGACGTTCCTGCCGCCGGAGGGCGGCGCGATCCTGGTGGGCATCGCGGACCTGGACGGACCGGGCCGGATCGGTCACCTGCTCGAGGTCCGGTCCCTGCGCCGGGACCGGTTCACCGCAGCCCCGGGAGATCCGACGGCGCCCGACCGTTGAGGCCGACCCAGGTCGCGCGGCGGAGGCGCCACGTTCCATCCCCGCCGCGCTCCACCGCGAACACCCACTGCGTGGTGCCCGACCCGTACGAATCGGTTGCCGCGAGACAGGCCAGGTGCACCGTCGCGCGATCACGGTCCACGGTGAACCCGCGGAGCCCGATCACGGTGATGTCGGTCACGGTCGTCCGGGCAAGAAAGGACGAGGCAAGCACGCGAAGCCGTTCCACCGGAAAGCCCGGATTCTCAGGACTGCGCAGGTGAAGGGTTGCGTCCGCGGGAAACGGCGCCATCGCCGCCCCGGCATCGCCCGCACGCACCGCCGCGAGGACGCGGCGGACCAGCGCCTCGCCCGCCTCGCCGCTGGTCTCGACCACCCGGTCGACCAGGAAGATGGACGCCCCGAGCAGCGCGGAGACCAGCCCGGCCACGATCCGGCTGCGAGCGCCGTCCCGAAGTCCGAGGACCAGGAGCACCACGCCGACCGCCAGGAGGACGCCTCCGAGCGGCCACGGATTCTCGAGAACGAACCGCGTGAAGAACGGGACGGGAGGTGGATCGGGCATTCCTGCAGAGTCTCCGCGCCGGGTTCCGACACAATACCCACATGACGCTCGCCCTCGACACCGGCCTCCTCGACGCGAACCTCGCTGCACTCGGCGAGCGACATCGCGACCTGGCGGATCGGCTCCGCGCGGCACCCGCGCCGCGCGACCTCCGGCTCGACCGGCTGGCCGACGGCGCCTGGACCGGGACATGCGACGGCGTCCGGCTGGCCAGTGCGCGCGACCCGATCGGCGAGGGCGCCCGCCTCGCGGCCGCCGTCGATGTGCTGGATGCCGCGGCCTTCTTCGTGATGGGATTCGGACTCGGACACCACGTGCGGGCACTGGCGGAGCGACTCGGTCGAGCGGGCATCATCGTCGTCTTCGAGCCCGACCTCGGACTGCTGCGCGAGGTGTTCTCGACGTGCGACCTCTCGGGCTGGATGAAGGAGACGCTGCTCGTCCTCGTGACCGACGCGGACGATCCCGCGGAGCTGGGCACCCGTCTCTCCGGCGCCGAGTCCGTGCTCGGCCAGGGCGTGACGTTCGTCGAGCATCCCCCCAGCCGCCGCCGGCTGGAGCCCTTCGCCGCCCGCTTCCGCGCCCGCGTCGCGGAACACCTCGTCACCGTGCAGACGGCCCTCATGACGACGCTGGTCCGCTCCGTGGAGACCGTGCGGAACGTCACGCTCAACCTGCCGTGGCTCGTGGACGGCCCCGGCATCGTCGACCTTGCCGGCGCCGCGCAGGGCGCGCCGGCGATCGTCATCTCCGCCGGGCCGAGCCTCTGCCGGACGATCGATCGCCTTGCCGACCCCGCCGTACGCGACACCTGCGTCCTCATCGCCGCGCAGACCACGCTCAAGCCCCTGCTTGCCCGCGGCATCCGGCCGCATTTCGTCACCGCGCTCGACTACCACGAGATCTCGACCAGATTCTACGAAGGGCTGACGCGCGACGAACTCGACGGCATCACGCTCGTCTGCGACCCCAAGGCGCATCCTCGCATCCCGGAGGCGTTCGCCGGACTCGTCCGCTGCTTCTCCATTCCGCTCACCGACGAACTGCTCGCGCAGTCGGTGCCCTCGCGCGGCTGCCTGCCGCCCGGCGCGACCGTCGCACACCTGTCGCTCTACCTGGCGGAGTACCTGGGCTGCCGCGCCGTCGCGCTTGTCGGCCAGGATCTCGGCTTCCCCGAGGCGCTCTACTACGCGCCCGGCACGGCCATCCATGACGTCTGGACGCCTGAACTCGGCCCCTTCTGCACGATCGCGATGAAGGAGTGGGAGCGGATCGCGCGGCATCGCGCGCTGCTGCACCGCCGGATGGACGTCGCGGGCCGTCCGATCTACACGGACACGCAGATGCTGGCGTACCTGATGCAGTTCGAACGCGACTTTGCGCGCCTCCGCGAGCGCGGCGTGCAGGTCTTCGACGCCACCGGCGGCGGCGTCGCCAAGGCGGGCGCGCCCGCGCTTCCGCTCGCCCGGTTCCTGGAGCGCCACGCGACGCGCCCGCTGCCGTTCGACCCGGGCGGCGTGCACGGCGCCGCCGCGGCGTCGCGGCGCGACCCGCACCGCGGTGCCGCCGGACGCCGTCCCGCGCGGGACGCGGCGATCCGCCGGCTGCGCGAAGTCGACCGGTCGATGCAGGACCTCGCCGCCTCCGCGGGGCGCACGGAGGACCTTCTCGATCGGCTCGGCGGCGTGCTCGGCAACGCTCGTGCCGAGGAACCGCTGCACACCGCCATCGACGCCGAGCGCGCCCGCGTGGAACAGAATCTCGCGGCACTCGACCTTCTCAATCATCTCAACCAGCTCGGCGTCTTCAAGCGGACGCAGGCGGACCGCCGCATCCAGCTGCTCGCCCGCGAGCGATCCGCGCGGGAACACCAGGAGGCGCAGCTGGCGCGCGACCGCGTCAACGTGCAGTGGATCCGCGCCGCCGCGGAGGAGATGTCGCGGCAGGTCCGACTGGCCCGCGCGCGGCTCGAGGGACGGTCCGTCCCGCTGCCGCGCGGCGGTGGCGGCATGCCTCGGGGCGCGAGCGCCGTCTCCGTCGGCCGCGAGCCCGCGCGACTCGGCGCGGTCGTCGCCGTGGATCCGGTCCGCGGCGGGACCGGTGCGCCGCGACGCCTGGAGGCGCCGTTCGGAGAATCGACGGTATTCCGCAGCACGCTGGAGGCACTGGATCGGGTCGCCGGGCTGGAACGCACCATCCTGCTCCTGCCCGACGACATCGATCGAGGACTGGTGGAGGCGCTGCGCGGATTCAGCCGGCCGGTCACGACCGAGTTCATCCCGGGCGGCCCGTTCTCCGCGGAACAGCGCGCCATCGCGGTCGCCCGCCGGTTCGGCGAGCGCGCCTGGCGCGGCGGCATCGCCGGATTGACGGCCTGGGACGAGGTGCTCGCGCCGGCCCCGAGCCTCGGCGCCCTGGAGCGGCACGGCCTCGACGGCGCGGTCATCGCGGGCCCGGACTGGGCACGCCTCGATCCGCGCCTGACCGGCGAGGTCGTCGCACGCTTCCGCGAGGATCCGGCGGCACAGCCGTTCGTCTTCGCGCAGGCGCCGCCCGGACTCGCCGGCGCGGTCGTGTCGCGTTCGCTGCTGGCCGGCCTCGCCGGCGGGCGCCATCGACTGGCGACGCTCGGGGCGCTGCTGGGCTGTCAGCCCGGTCGGCCGAGGCCGGACCCGATCGTCTCCCGCGCCTGCATCACGACGGACCATCGCATCCGCGGCGCGCTCCTCCGCGCGATCGCGGATGATGCGGCGCGATCCGGGATGCTTGCCCGCGGGCGGGTCGACGATGACGACGCGCTGGCGGACATGCTGGCCGCGGCCGCCGCACTCGCGCCGCCGTTGCCGCGACATGTCGTCCTCGAGCTGACCGAACGCCGGACCGAGCGCGGCGTCCTCGGCCGAGGCACCGGCGCCAGGGACCTGGACCGGTCGATCGCGGCCCGCGTGATCGCCGACGTCGCCGCCGGCGGAGCGACCGCGCTCACGCTGGGCGGTCGCGGCGATCCGCTGCTCCATCCCGCGTTCATGGAGTGCGTCCGCCAGGCGAAGGCGGCGGGCATCGCTGCCATCCATGTGCGCACCGCGCTGTCCCGCGACAGCGATGTCGGGACGCTGCTGGACGCCGGGGTGGACGTGGTGAGCGTGCTCCTGCACGCGGACACGGACGCGACACTGCACGAAATGCGCGGCGGAGAATCGATGTCGGCGCTGCTCGCCCGCATCGAGCGCCTGGTCACCGGTCGCACGATCCTCGCCGGCACCGACGCATGGTCCGGACTGGCGCTTCCATGGATCGTTCCGGTCCTGGAGCGGCGCGCGGAGACCCTGGGTGACCTCGAAGCCTTCTATGACCGCTGGCAGCACGGCCTGGGCACTGCCGTCATCGAGTCCGCGCACAACGGTGCAGGCCCCGCGCTCCGGGCGGACGGCCTGATCGAAGCCGTCACGCCGCGCCGCCACCTCGAGCGGGAGTCCTCGGAGCGACTGTACATCCGCGCCGACGGCGTCGTACCCGTGTGCGAGATCGACGCGCAGGCCGGCGAGCTTCCGCTGGACCGTCCGCTGGCGGAACTCTGGCCGGATCTTCTCGCGGCGCGGCAGGCCCGCACCGTCGGCGGCCTCGCGATGGTGCATCCATGAGCATGCCGCGCACGCTGGCGATCGTGATCGGCCGCGCCGGCAGCCGCGGACTCCCGGGCAAGAACGCCCTCCCCCTGCTCGGCATCCCGCTCGTCCTGCACAGCGTCGTCGCGGCCCGCGGCTCGCGCCATGTCTCGCAGGTGATCGTGTCGACCGATGGCGCCGCGATCGCGGACGCCGCCCGCCGCGCAGACGTGCCCGTGATCGCCCGTCCCGCCGCGCTCGCCACCGACACCGCGACGGTGGCCTCGGCGGCGCGTCACGCGCTGCAGCAGTCCGCGGACCCGGCGCCGATCATCGTGATCCTGTACGCGAACGTCCCGGTGCGCCCCGCGGGCCTGATCGACGAGGCGATCGAACTGCTCCTGCATTCCGGTGCGGACAGCGTTCAGTCCTACGCCCCGGTGGGCAGGCACCACCCGCTCTGGGCGGTGTCTCTGGATGATCGCGGTCGCGTCACGCCGTACGCACAGGGGCGCATCGACCGCCGGCAGGACCTGCCCGTGCTCCACTTCCCCGACGGCGGCGTGATCGCGGTCCGGCGGGAGTTTCTCCTGGCCGAGGATCACGGCGACCCGCACGCGTTCTTCGGCCAGGATCGTCGCGGCATCGTCACGGCGCCCGGTGCAGTCGTCGATGTCGACACCGCCGCGGACCTGGAACTGGCGGCCGCCACCCTGCGCGGCGTGCGCGGGCGTGCCCTCGGCGTCGGCGCGCGCCGCATCGGTCCGCAGGAACCACCGTTCGTCATCGCGGAGATCGGGGTCAATCACGACGGAAGCCGTGAACGCATGGTCGAACTGGTCATCGCCGCCGCCCGCGCGGGCGCCGATGCCGTCAAGACCCAGTACTTCCGGGCCGACCTCCTGCTCGGTCGGGACGCCGGGCTCACGCAGGCACAGACGCGGTCGGGCGCCGCCTCCGCCCCGGCGATGCTCCGCGCGCTGGAACTCTCCGACCAGGATCTGGTCGTCTTCTGCGAGACTGCGCGCGCCGAGGGACTGGAGCCGATCGTGACCGTCTTCTCGCCGGAACTCGTCGGCGCGGCGGCGGCGGCGCGGCCCGAAGCGTGGAAGATCGCGTCACCGGATCTGGTCAATCGACCGCTGCTGGACGCGCTCCTGGAGCACCCGCGCCCGATGCTCGTGAGCACCGGCGCGTCGGAGCCGTTCGAGATCCTCGAGACCGCGGGCTGGCTCGCGCGCGTTCCCCACGCGTTCCTGCAGTGCGTGAGTGCCTATCCGACCGCGCCGGAGCACGCCGCCCTGGGCGGGATCACGGCGCTGCGTGACCTGCTCGGCGATCCGGTGGGATACTCCGATCACACCACGCTCATCGAGACCGGCGCCCTCGCCGTCGCGGCCGGTGCCGCGATGCTGGAGAAGCACCTGACCTGGTCGACGACCGCGCCGGGTCCCGACCACGCCACCTCCCTGACGCCGGATGCCCTCGCCCGGTACGTGCAGCAGGCGCGATGCGCCTGGGCGATGCGCGGCGCGGAGAGCAAGCACACCGCCGCGGTGGAACTGGAGGTCCGCCGGCTCTGCCGGCAGTCGGTGATCCTCGCCCGCCCGGTGGCCGCCGGCGCCGTCCTGGGCGCGGGTGATCTCGCGGTCCGCCGACCGGGCACCGGCATGCCCGCCGCGCGGATCACGGCCGTCATCGGTCGCACGGTCACGCGCGACGTCGATGCAGGCGAGACGCTGTGCGAGGATGACCTCGCATGACGATGTTCACGCGGGTCGACGTGGTGACCGGCTCGCGCGCGGACTTCGGCCTGCTCCGGCCGGTCCTCAGCGCCATCCGGGACTCGAAGAGCCTGGTCCTGCGCACCGTCGTCACCGGGACGCATCTTCTTCCGCCGCAGTGCACCGTCGACGAGGTCGCGGAGGCCTTCGAGATCGCGGCGACGATCCCGATGCAGGAACCCGGCGTCACCGACCGTCCCGGTGATGCCGAGGCCCTCGCGCGCGGCATGACCGGGTTCGCCGCGCGCTACCGAGCCGATCCTCCCGACCTGGTCGTGGTCCTGGGAGACCGGATCGAGGCGTTCGCCGCGGCCGCGACGGCCGCGGTCGCCGGCGTGCGCGTCGCCCACCTGCACGGCGGCGATCGCGCCGAGGGCATCGCCGACGAAGGGCTGCGCCATGCGATCTCGAAGCTCGCCCACCTGCACCTGGCCGCGACCTCGCGCTCGGTGGAGCGGCTGATCGCGATGGGCGAGGATCCCTGGCGCATCCGCCTGGTCGGGTCGCCCGCCATCGACGGCCTGGTCGCAGTGCCGGCCCTCGACGACGCTGCCTATGCGTCGCTCGGTCGACCGGAGATCGTGATCCTGCTCCATCCCTCGGGCGAATCTCCGGCCCTTGAGCGCACGCGCGCCGCGGACCTCGTCATGCTCTGCGCCGACCGGGGCCGGACGCTCGTGCTGGATCCGAACCACGACCCCGGCCGGGAGGCGATCCTGGCCGGCATCACCGATGCCTCCGCGCACCGCGCCATCCACCGCACGCCGCACCTGCCGCGAGATCGCTTCATCGGCCTGCTCCGGCGCATCCGCGTGCTGGCTGGCAACAGCAGCGCCGGGCTGATCGAGGCCGCCGCGATCCCGGTGCGCAGCGTGGACATCGGGGCGCGCCAGGCCGGACGGGAAGCGGCGGGGAACGCGATCCGCGTGCCGTCGTGGGACCTGACGGGACTCGCCCGCGCCCTTGAACGGGCGATGGGTGAACCGCTGCTTCCGATACGGCATCCGTATGGCGACGGCCACGCCGGCGAGCGCGTCGCCGCGATCATCACGGCCGGTGGTCCGGAAACGTACCCGCTGGCGAAGCGGAACACGTACTGACACGGGTGGTCACCCGGCGCGGTGCGCGGCGCACGGCGAACGCCCGCCGGAGCACGGGACCGCGGCCCGTACCGGGGGGGTGACATGAACCGGTCACCGGGGCGCCGCCGTCAAGTCGGCCGATGGAACGTCCGATCTGAGCCGTACCGCACGATCGTGCGCACCCGGAGCACCGCCCATGACGGCCGCCAGCACCGCCGACCAGACCGCACTCGTTGATTCGGCGATCCGCGGCATCAGCCACATCGCCACGCTGCCCGAGATCACGCTGCGCATCATCGAACTGGTCGAAGACCCCTCGAGCACCGCGCAGGACCTTCACGGGGTGATCGAGAACGACCTGGCGCTGTGCAGCCGGATCCTGAAGGTGGTCAACAGCGCGTTCTACGGACTGCCGCGGCAGATCGGCTCCATCAACCGGGCGATCGTCCTGCTCGGCCTCAACGCCGTCAAGAACATCGCGATCGCCGCGAGCCTGACGAAACTGTTCCGAGGCGGTGAACTCTGCCCCGGATTCTCCGCGCGGGATCTCTGGACGCACTCGATCGCCACCGGTGCCGCGAGCAAGCTGATCGCCGATCAGCTCAGGCTCGGGCTGCCGGACGAGGCGTTCCTGGCGGGACTCATCCACGACATCGGCATCATGGTCGAGATGCAGGCGAAGCGGGACGGACTGATCCGCGTGATCGGCGAACTCCGCCTCGGCGCCGACGGCACGCCCGCGCACGACATGCGGGAACTCGAGACCAGGCTGATCGGCGCGAACCACTGCCACTTCGGCGCCGCGCTCTGCGAGACCTGGAAGTTCCCCAAGTCCTTCGGGTACGTGACGCGCTACCACCACCAGCCGGGTGAACTCCCGGAAGCGAACCGCGTTCTGGCGAACGTCGTGAACATCGCGGACCGCATGGCGGCACGGGCCGGCCTCGGGTTCCGTGCGGACCTGCCGACGCTGGACTTCGACCCGCTCACCCTCCGCGAGGTGGGGCTCACCCAGGAGTCCGCCGACGCCCTCGGCGCCCGCCTTCCCGACGCATACCGGGAGGTCGAGGCGACCTTCACCGGATGAGTCCGCGGCGGGACCGGTCGACCGGCAGGCCGGCGCCCGCGCATCGCGGCGCACCCGGAGGGACACGGCCATGCACGCGGAGCGCGGCGGGAGACTCGCAGCGTCTATCATCGCAGCGCATGGCCGAAAGCGTGATGGTCAACTTCTCCGATCCGCTCCCGGTCTTTCCGCTGGGCGAGACAGTCCTGCTGCCGCACGCCCTGCTGCCCCTGCACATCTTCGAACCGCGCTACCGCCAGATGGTGCGTGACTGCATGGCGCGCAACCGGCTCTTCGTGATCGCGACGATCGACCAGGCGCCGGGCCGCCCCTGCCGGGTCCGGGAGGCTGCGTGCGTCGCGCACATCATCGAGCACCAGGGGATGCCGGACGGCCGCGCAAACATCCTGGTCGGCGGCGTCTGCCGCGTATGCATCGCCAGTTGCGTCGAGCCGACCGACGGGCGTCTCTACCACATGGTGCGCGTCCGGCCGACGGAGTCTCCCGACGACCCGCCGTCGGTCCCGCCGGATCTCCGGGCCTCGCTCCGCGCCGCGCTCGACCTGCCGCGCCTCGCGTCCCTGCATCCGCTCCGCCTCCTGCACGGTCACGCGATCGAGGATGACATCCCGACCGCCGCGCTGGTCGACATGGTGGCCTCGGTCGTCCTGCACGGCGACGAACTGCGCTACGCGTTCCTCGCCGAGGCGGATGCCTCGCGCCGTGCCGGGATCGTCACCCGCGAGTTGCGATCCATCGACGCGCTGATCGAGCACGCGGAACGGATCAATGCCCGCGAGTGGCCACCGGGTGTGAGCTGGAACTGAAAGGCGCGCATGATCGTGATCCAGCCGATTCCGGTCTCCCTGGCCTGTGCGCTGCTCGCCGGACTGCCGAATGAGTTCGTCCGGGAGACCACCGAGGTCCGCGTGACGACCCGCATCGAGTCGCAGATATTCTCCTGGACCATCGAGAATCTCGGGCCGGTACCGATCCGCCGCATCGCGTTCGAGATGCACTACGGCTATGACATCTCCGTTCCCGGCGGGTGGCGGTACACCTACCGCGAGCCGGAGTTCATCGCCTGGACCGACGAATCCGCCGCGGCGCTGCCGCGCGGCGCGCGCATGACGATCCAGGGCCGCGCCGGCAGCGCCGGCGGTGTGCTCGGTCGCTCGGCCGCGACCGTGGAGACGCTCGCCGGTGACACGTTCAGCGTCGGCGACGTCCCCGTCCCCGGTCCGCGCTCGATCGCCCTGGTGGTCGTCACCGCCGGCACGGTCGCGGGCGTTGCGCTGACCCAGGGTGTCCTCGTGGCGCGCCGGCGCCGGCGGACGGTGCCGCGACGCTGATTTCGCCCGTCCGGGTCCGCCCCTCCTGCGGGCCGCTGCGCACTCAGTCGCGCAGCGACGCATCCAGCGGGTAGTGCCTGTCGGCAAGTTCCACCAGCGCCTCGCGGAACAGCCGTGCGCAGTGCTCCAGCGCCGCGTCATGCGTCATGGCGGGCGAGCGGCGGATCACGGTCTCGATCTTCGAGAAGTAGGTGTACCGATCACCCGGCATGGCCATGAGGAGTCGCAGTCGCTCCCGGTCGTGCACGATGCGCCCGTTGTGATAGAACGCGTACGCCACGGTCACCAGGTCGCCTCCCGTGGCGATGTCGAGCGTGCGGATGGTGACCGGCGAGTCCGCCCGCCCCGGGATCTCCACCGGCATCGTGTCCATGTTCCGGACCTCGCCCCCCGCCTGCCGGTAGCAGACCTCCGGCGTGTGCGGAATCGTGTCCTCCGGATCGCTGTAGTACGTCACGAAGAGCACCAGGTAGTGTTCCGGCCGCTCGTCGAGCCGCTCCTGCGGGAGCGTGTAGATGAGCGTGAACATCTCCTCCGTGCCCACCCACTCCGGCCCCGATCCGACCACGCGGATGTCCGGGCGGTAATGAAACGTCCGGATCGACGATGCGTCGAAGTCGTGCAGCGACACGCGCAGGTCGATCGGTCTCTTTCCGTAGCGTTCGGCGACACGGCGCATCCCCGTGGGCACGACGACGGCCGCGATCAGCAGGATGACCATCGCCGTGATGAAGGTCGTCCGTCCGGAGGATGATCCCGCCGCCCGGTCCGTCCGGTCCGTCGCGGTGCGTGCCGTCGGGCCGTTCATGCCGTCCCTCCTGCCCCGCCCGTTCCGGGCGCCGCGTCCTCCTTCACCACCAGCGCGTCGCCGATCGCCATCACCAGGGCCGTCAGCAGCGCCGTCAGAACGATCGACGCCGCGCCGGTCACCAGCCTGGGCGCCTCCGCCCACGGATCCGGCTCGAGCGTGACGGACCACACGCCCCACGCGGCGAAACGCAGGAGGTTGCTGAGCAGGAGGATCGGCCCGAAACAGAGCAGGAACGCGACGATCGCTCCGACCCCGCGCGGTCGCGAGGCGACCAGGAAGATCTGCACGGCCAGCCCGGCCAGCAGCAGTGAGGCCCCTCGCGAAGGTTCACCCAGCGCGACGACGCCATGACGGCCGCCGCGCTCGAAGAAGATGTCGAGACCTTCCAGCGTCGCGCTCACGCCCGGCAGCAGGTCGAGCAGCATCGTCGTCGCGTGCAGTGTCAGCGTCTCCGGCACGATGATGACGCGGGCGTAGTAGCGTGTTCCGATCGGAATGGCGAGCCCCAGCAGCAGGAGCAGCGGAACGGCCCGGCGAAGCAGCGGCCAGCCGCCCGCCGCCAGCAGGATCCCGGCCGAGATCACGACGATGGTGAGGAGACGGATCTGCAGGTAATTGAAGGGCCATGTCGCCACCGCGAAGGCCATGATGCCCGCCACGATGAGGACGATGCCCGCGGGCGAGGACCGGCCGCACCGCACGGCGCGGATGAAATCCGCCTTCCGGAGCCACACGAGCAGCCCCATGAGCAGGGGCACCGCGATCGCCTGGGCATTCTGCGGCTGGGTGACGGCGCTCTCCACGATGAACCACAGGTACTCTCGGAAGAGGAGCATGAGCACCGCACCGAGCAGGAGGACCCGGACCAGGACCGTTCCCGGCGCGGTGCTCCCGGCGGCATGATCGGGAATCACGGTCGGCGCCTCGCCGCCTGCGCATGCCGCCATCACTCCGCCTCCGGCGGATCGCGCAGGTAGTAGGCGCTCGCGGCGCGGCCCGTCGAGATCGTGCGCCAGTGGCGGTACACGATGCGCTCGCGCGATCGGTTGGGCGGGAACTCGATGCGGTTCGCGTCGAACCACGCGCCGAGTTCCGCCATGACCATCGCACGTTCGGCGCCGGAGACCTCCGTCGGAGCGCGCTCATCCGGATCGGCCGCGAGATCGAAGCGAAGCACAGATCCAGGTGCCGGCATGTGCAGGTACTTTGTCCGCCCCTGCACGAAGCCGGACGGGCTGCGCGCATACCACGAGAAGAAGAAGAGTCGCCGGTCCGCCGGCACTGCGCCCAGCGCGTCGAGGCCGTCGAATCCTGCCCGCGTGATGTCCCAGCCGAGGAGGCCGAGCACCGTCGGCGTGAGATCCATCTGCGAGGCGGTGACATCGATGACCTCGCCCGCCGGCAGCCGTCCCGGCCAGCGCATCACCCACGGAATGCGCACCACTTCCTCGAATCCGATCCAGCGGCCGCGGCGCGACTCCGGCCGGAAGCCCTCACCGTGGTCGCCCATGACGATGATCAGCGAGTCGTCGAGGATGCCTCGCGCCGCGAGCCGGTCGATCACCTCGCCGACGAATCGATCACCGAACTCGACCGTCTGGGCATAGCGCCCGTAGGGGCCCGCGGCGGGCTCGATGCCCACCCACGAGGGAAGCACGTAGGGGTCGTGCGATACCGTCGTGATCGCGCCGAGCAGGAAGGGACCGGGCTGCGCATCGACCCAGTCGAACATCGGGTCGAGCATCCGGTAGTCATCGCCACTCGTCCATCCCAGGTGCGCGCCCGGATCCTCCAGGTTCTCGCGGAACCACGCCCAGTCGAACCCGAGATTCGCAAAGAGACCCGGCACGCCCTCCCACGGCCCGCGCGCCATCTGGAAGAACGAAGACGTGTATCCGTCCCGCCCGAGGATCGTCGCAAGACTCTCGTACGGCCGGTCCACCAGCACCGACTCCACCGCATCGCTGCGCAGGTCCGGGGTCACGCCCGTGAGCGCGGCCCAGAACGCCTTGGTCGTGTGCGGCACTGGGCAGTACGTCGGCCCGATCTCCACGCCCTCGGCCGCGAGGCGCGCCAGCACCGGCGTTTCGATCGGCCGGCGTCCCGGCGCGGGCGCTCCCAGGGACGTCGCGCCGTGCGACACGCTCTCCAGCATGATGAGCACGACATTGGGCCGTGGCTTCGATGCCGCCGGCGGCGCCAGGTCGCGCGTGCCCGTGGCCGGTATGTCGCGCCCCGGGCGGGCGACGCGGCCCGGCTCGATGGATCCGACGATGGTGCGCAGCGCGTGCCAGTGACTGCTGAACCCGATGGACTCGCCCCACACCGTCGTCGCCGCCGGCGCGGATCCGCTGACCTGCAGGGCGACGGCGCCGCCGAGCAGCACCGCGAATGCGCCGGCGCGCGTCGCGCGCCGGCGCCGGGCGGGATGAAAGGGCGCCGGCCTGAGCAGGCGCAGCAGCGTCCAGCCTCCGAAGGCGATGATGACGAGCACCGGGGCGAGAATGCGCGAGCCGTTCGCGACCAGGACGTCGCCGAGAATCAACTGCGTCTCCCGGAGATCCAGCAGCGCGGCGCGGATGACGCTCGGCTGGATCTGCGCGCCGGTCGAGAAGAGCCAGCCCGCGTTCAGGACCGACCACGCGGCCGCGATGCAGGCGATGAAGATCGAGGCGCGGGCAACGAGACGTCCGGGATACGCCCACGAGGCCGCCGCGAGCACGCACCCGAGGCCGGCGAAGAAGAACAGGTCGGCCACCGCCGCCCGCGCGACTTCGTGCAGCAGCCCGTCCGACACATGCGGTCGCGCGATGACGGCCTTCGCCGCGACGGTTCCCAGCCACGACACCAGCAGGATCACGGTCTCCGTCCGCGGCAGGACCCCGAAGAGCCGGGCGGTCCATGCCGGCGCCGCACCCGGCCGCGCCCGGCCCGGCGCCGACGGACCGATGCCATCGAGGGCGACATCCGGCGCCGCGGCCCCGGTGCCGACCGGCATGCGGATCTCCGTTGGAACACGCTCATGCATGGGGAGGAATCAGGATAGCCACGGTCCGGGACAGGTCCCCGGATGAGGAGATCGGCGGGCGCGTCCGCAGGCATGATCCCGACCGGTCGTTCGCGGGAGGGTGCGCCACCGCCGGGGCCACGCGGCGCACCTGGCCCGGCTGTCCGAAGCCGTCCGGGAATCGACACCGGACCAGCTCGGCGCGGACGGCGTTCCGGCATCGTTCTCCGGGCGGGTCCAGCGCGGGCGGTACCTTCGGGTCCAGGCAGCCTGCCCCGGCGGTGTCGGCCGGGGGCGGAGGGGACGGACGACGCGGAGGCGACCAGGCGCGGTCGTCGAACCCCGCTGCGGCAGACGACCGGACACCTGGTGCAGGAGGGACGGGACCATGGTGCGTGATCGGATATCGGCCGCCCGGGCGAGGGAGGTGGCCCGGAAAGTCCACGAACTGACCGCGTGCGGGATGCAGTTCTACGGCGGGATCCTTCCCGAGTTCATCGACGCCTTGTATGACTACCACATCGGTCCCAGGACGACCGATCTCGCCGAGCTGGCGCGGATCGGCGTACCGGTTCCACCCCCCGAGACACTGGACGACGCCGGGCTGCGCGCCGCGCTGCAGCGCGTGATCCACGGGCTCGCCTCGCTCAACGTCTTCCTTGCGTCCACGGACCACCTGACGGACCGCGCCCTGTACGAGCGCCTGGTCCACCAGGTCCTGCGGGAGCCGCGGGGCATCGTGCGCGACGCCGGCGCCTGGTGCGTGATCGACCTGCTCGGCCCGGGACAGACCGGCCGGCCCGCCGTCGTGCAGCGCGACACCACGCTCCCACAGCCTCCGGCGAGCCCGCCGGGGCTGCCGTCCGCGCACTTCGGCGGAGGGACGAACGACGGGTAGGCGGCACGGCGCCGATGCGGCGCCGACGCAGCCCCGTCCTCCGCGCAGAAACACGCCCTCGCGCCGGTCCGGGCTTCGACCGCGGTCTGAGCGAGCCCCCGGGGGCCGCGGGGAGGAACTCGGACGGAGGGGGCCTGGACGGAGGCAAGGGCGTCAGCGAACCACCTGACAGGCAGGCTGGCAGGCTGGCTGGGCGAAGCGAGGCGGACGGGACTCGAACCCGCAACCACCGGCGTGACAGGCCGGCACTCTAACCAATTGAGCTACCGCCCCAGCGAGGGACGGAGAGTGTAAGCCGCGGGCCTGCGGTGTCAAGGGCCGGGACCGCCGGCCGACGGTCGCGGGCCCCGTGGCCGGTCACGTGGGCGCATGCTCGATCCGCGCCACGGGACGCACACGCCGGACGGCGCCGCGATGCACCGGCATGCAGCCGACCGCCCCGGCATGCTGCGCGCCTCGCGCGCGCCGGGATGGATCCGCACCGGCGCCGTGCCGTGATCGCGGTCGTACGCGCGCCAGGGTCATCGATTCGACGGCACGCCCCACCGCCGGGAGCTCGGGCGCGAGGATCACCCGGGCGCCGTATCAGTGCGCATCGATCCAGCAGTGCGACGCCGCCGTATCGACCACCAGCGGCACCGAGAGCGACATCGCCTGCTCCATGCGTTCCCGCACCACGCGCTCCGCCTGGCTGCGCATCCGGGCCGGCACTTCGAAGACCAGTTCGTCGTGGATCTGGAGCAGCATGCGCACGCCGGGCGCGCGCTGTGGAAGCACGCGGTGAAGATCGATCATCGCGATCTTGATCAGATCCGCGGCACTTCCCTGGACCACCGTGTTGATCGCCATCCGCTCCCCGAGCGCCCGCCGCATCGGCGTCCGGTCATGGATCTCGGGGATCCGGCGGCGGCGGCCGAGGATGGTCTCGACGAACCCGCGATCAACCGCCGCGTGCACGCACTCCGCCAGGAAGGTGCCGATCCCCGCGTACCGCTGGCGATAGGAATCGATGATCGCCTGCGCCTCGGTGTTGGAGATCCGCCCGCCGAGGCGCCTGGCGAGTCCGAAGGCGGTGATGCCGTAGACGATGCCGAAGTTCACCATCTTCGCGGCA
Organism: Phycisphaeraceae bacterium; assembly: GCA_019636755.1. GTDB lineage: Bacteria > Planctomycetota > Phycisphaerae > Phycisphaerales > SM1A02 > JAHBWZ01. Next base: position 266,452 of record JAHBWZ010000006.1, read on the forward strand.
CCCCGCTGCTGATCCGTGACCGCCTCCGGATCGACGCCGAACACCTCCGCCGCAACCGCGCGATGGATGTCAGCCCCGCTGCGGAACGCCGCCCGGAGGGCTTCGTCACGCGAGAGATGCGCCAGAATCCGCAGTTCGATCTGCGAGTAGTCCGCCGTCAGCAGGAGGTGATCGGGATCCGCGACGAAGGCGCGCCGGATCTCCCGGCCGAGCCCGGTGCGGATGGGGATGTTCTGGAGATTGGGGTCCGACGAGGAGAGCCGCCCGGTCGCGGCCACCGTCTGGTTGAACGAGGCGTGGATGCGACCCGTTCCCGGATCGATCGCGTCCCGCAGTCCCACGAGATAGGTGCCGACGAGTTTCGTCAGTTGCCTGTACTCGATGATGAGCGCCGGGAGTTCGACCTGAACGAGCGGATCGTCCGCGAGCCGCTCCAGGACCTCCTGGTCGGTGGACGGACCCGTCTTGCCGCGCCGGATCACCTTGAGTCCCAGGCCCGGCGGCGACGCATCCGGGGCGTTGAAGAGCGCCGCGGCAAGCTGTCTCGGCGAGTCGGGATTGAACGGGTGCGGCGCCGCCGCCGCGATGGTGGCGCGCAGGTCCGCCGCCCGCGCTTCGAGCCGGACGCGCTGCCGCTCCAGTTCATCCGGATCCACGCGGATTCCGTTGTACTCCAGTTCCGCGAGGACCCGGACGAGCGGCATCTCCGTGTCCCGCGCAAGGGTGCCGAGTCCCTCCCGCTCGATCTGCGGGGCGAGGATCTCCGCCAGTCGCCACGCGACGACGGCATCCTCGACCGCATACGGGACGGCCTGCTCCAGCGGAACGTGATCGAACGTGCGCTGCCCGCGCCCGCTGCCGATGAGGTCGGTGATCGGGATGCAGACATGCCCGAGCAGCGCGAGTGCCAGCACGTCCAGCCGATGGCTCGAACGGGTGGCATCGACGACGTAACTCGCCACCATCGTGTCGAAGAGCGTGCCCTCGACCATCACGCCGTGCGCGCGGAGCACGTTCAGGTCGAACTTGAGGTTGTGGCCGATCTTCGGGATCGCCGGGTCCTCGAGCACCGGCCGGAGGATCGACAGCGCGTCCCCCGCGTCCATGTGCGACGACGGATCCGGCGAACGCGTCGGCACATACCAGCCTTCATCCGGGCCGATCGCCAGGCTCACGCCGCAGAGCCGGGCCCGGCGCGGCGCCAGGGAGTCGGTCTCCGTGTCGATCGACACCCGGCCGGCGCGGCGGATCCGGCCGACCAGCGCCCGGAGCGCGTCGGCGGTGCGGATGCACGTGGAGACGATGCCCGTGGACGGATCCGGCGCCGCCGTCCCCGACGTCTCCGCCGCCGGCGGCGCGCCGGCGTCGCGGCGCGCGACGTCGGCGAAGAGCCCGCCCAGCGGCTCATCCGCGACCGCGCTCCCCCCCCGTCGCCGCGCCCCGGCCGGAGGCTGCGCGACGGTCGTGGGTGCGAGGGCGGCACCCGCGCCCCCGCCCGCCGCGATCGACCGGAGCGACTCCGCGTGGGTGTTGAAGCCGAGTTCCCGGAAGACGGGCACGAGTCGATCCACCGGCAGGTCCGACGTCCGGAAGCGCGCCGCCTCGAGCGGCAGCGTGACATCCAGGTCGTCGCGCAGTTCGACCAGCCGCCGACTCAGCCGCACGCGTTCGCGCGCCGATTCCAGCGCCTCGCGCCGCTTCGGCGACAGTTCGCCGAGGTGGCGATAGATGCCGTCGATCGAACCGTACTGGAGTATCAGTTTCGCCGCGGTCACCGGACCGATGCCGGGCACGCCGGGCACGTTGTCCGACGTGTCGCCCATGAGTGCCAGCGCATCGGCCACCTGCGCGGGTTCGATGCCTTCCACCCCGAAGACGTCGGCCGTACCGACGGCGCTGTCCTTCTGCAGGTCGAAGAGTTCCACGCGGTCATCGAGGAGCTGCGTCAGGTCCTTGTCACGCGAGATGATCCGGATCCGGACCTCGGGATGCTCGCGGCGGATCCGCCGGACGAGCGACGCGATGACGTCATCGGCTTCCACGCCCTCCATGGCGAGGACGGGAATGCCCATCGTCTGCAGCATGGAGATGCACCGCTGGACCTGCGGTGCGAAATCGTCCGGCGCCTCCTCGCGGTTGGCCTTGTACTGCGGATCGATCTCCGATCGGAAGGTCCCGCGATCGCCGGAGGCATCGACCACCACCGCCACGTGGTCCGGTCGGTAATCGCGCAGCAGCTTGAGGAGGAGACCGGTGAACCCGAACGTGAGATTCGTCGGCTCATGCGTCACCGGGCTCGTCATACCGGACCGGATGGCGTGGTAGGCGCGGAAGAACTGCGCGTGACCGTCGATGAGATACAGCATCGGCGCCGCGGGCGGATCTGATCCGGTTCCCGGGTTCATGCCGGGTCCGGATGCAGCGTGCGCATCCGCTCGATGTACTCGGGACCAGGGCGCTGATTGCGGCGCGCCATCACCGTCTCCACGGTCTCGACGAAGCGCGAGAACCGGTAGCACTGCTCACCGCGATCCGTCAGCCACGCATACCTGCCCACCGTCGCCGGAACCGCCTGGGTGGTCGCGATCATCGCGCCCGTGCCGATCGATGATCCGGCCATGAGTCGCGACAGGATGCCTGTCTTGACGTGGTCGCCGATGATCGAGCCGAGGAAGACCAGGCCGGTCCGGAAGCGAGGACCGTCCGGCTCGATGCGCATCGAGACCGGCGAGTATGTGTTGAGCAGGTTGCTGGTGGTCGTGCCCGCGCCGAGATTCACCCAGCGACCCACCCAGGAGTGTCCCACGAAGCCGTCGTGCGCCTTGTTCGCGAAGCCCTGGAAGATGGTCTGCGTCACCTCGCCGCCGACACGGCATCCCGGCCCGACGACGGTCCCGCCGCGGATGACCGCCCGGTCGGTGACCACGGACCCGCGACCGACGACGCAGGGACCTGAGAGCACCGCCCCGGGCCGGATGACCGCGTCCGTCTCGATCACGATGGCGCCCGCCGTCGCATCGAGAATGACGCCGGGGAGGACCGTTGCGCCCGGCGCGACGTCCACGGGATGATCACCGGCGACATCGGCAAGGTCCGTCGCGACGCGGGCCTGCGGCATCAGGATCGCCGCGAGGTCGTGCGCGAGCGTCGTCTCCAGCGATGCGATCACGTCCCAGGGATAGCGGTACAGGCGTCGCTGCCCGGTCGAACGCCGGACGACGCGCTCGCTGAGTTCGCCGGTTTCCAGGAAGTACGCGGCGTCCGCGCGGCGGAGACACGCGGCAATGCAGTGTCCACTCGACTCCTCGAGCAGCGCTTCGCCGAGGGACATCTCCATCGCGTCATCCGGCAGTGCGAGCCGGCCGTTGACGCAGAGGATGATCTCCTCGTCCGGCAGCCGGTTCACGGGCGCATCGGCACGCGCCGCGACCAGGGGCGCGAGCGCGGCAGGCACCCAGTAGCCCGCCAGAGTGCGCGGCCGGAAGATCGCCAGCCGCCGGGCCGTGGTGTGCATCCCGGTCCGGACCTCGAACGCCGCGCGCAGATCCGCCATCGGACCGAGGTGTCCGCGGCCGTCGTCGAAGATCACCATCGTCGTGGCTCGGGCGCGGGACATGGTCGCCTCGATTATGCGCGATCGGGCGGCGGCCTGTCGGCCGACCGGACCCGGCGCTCGCGCCCGCCGGCCCCGCCCGGCGGCGCATGCCGGTGGTCACCGGCTCCAGCCCGCGCCCATGCGGAACCCGAAGAGTGGCACGAACGGTCGGAGCAGGAGTGCCAGCGGGAGCGCCGCGAGCCCCGTCAGCATCGATCCGCCCAGGCGCGACAGCAGTTCGGACGACGTCGCGCCGTTCCGCCAGTGGATCAGGACCGGGTCGTACAGCGCGTGCACCGCGTACACGATCGGCGGAACGAGCGAGAGGAACAGCGCGATCAGCGTGGCCGTCGCCGCCAGCGCCGGGGCGCGGTCGCGCCGCAGCACGGACCGGATGCCCAGCACCCCGGCGACGGCCGCGCTCGCTGCCAGGGCATGCGGACCGAGGACCGGCCCCGCCGCGTGAGCGCCCTGCGGAAGATCGACCAGCAGATCGATGCAGAACCCCGTGCACCAGGCGGCCCACAGCGCGGGCCACCTGGCCGCATGCAGCGCCACCAGCGCCAGCAGGACCGGCGCTGACCGGATCGTGGCGTTCCCGATCGCGAAGGCCGGCGCGAGACTCGCGTCCACCACGAGGGCGGTGAACAGCGCACATGCGAAGACCGGCCACCTCATGTCCGGACGCCCGCGATCTTCCTCGGCTCCGCGCCGGGGCGCGCCCGTCCCTCGTCGCGTCGACCTGCATCCGCGCGGGTCACGGCGCCGTCTCCCCGATCGTCTCCGCGACGAGCGTCACGCCGGCGACATCGGTCAGCCGGAATTCCGGGCGCACCACGAGTGTCCGGCGCAGCGGCTGATCCCGCCTGGTCTCGATGGATACGACCCGCCCCAGGATCATCTGCTGCGCACCGAGCGGCCAGGCGCGATCGTCGAGGCGCACGAGGTCGCCGATTGCGACCACCGAGAGTCGATCGACATCCGCCACGAATCCGCCGGTTTCCGCGTCACCGACGAAGCCGCCGATGCCGGTCGGCTCCAGCTGGACGACCAGCGAGTCCGCGGGTCGGTCCGGCGGACCGACGCGGGCGCGGATCAGGCCGGTGGACGGATGGACCACCGGCAGCACGAGACAGGAGAGGTCCGTCGGCTCTCCCCAGACGCGGCCGAGGAGATGCACGCCACCGGTCACGGCAATGGCGCCGGGCTCGATGATGCCGCGCGATCCGCGGCGCAGTCGCACTTCCACCACGCCGTCCGGTGCGCCGGAGACGGCGCGCCGGACGATGTCCGCCACCAGGACCGCACGCGCCGCGCGGAAGACCTCGGCGGGCAGCCGCTGGAGCTGCGCGATTTCCTCTTCGAGTTCACGGACGCGCTGCCGCGCCGCGAGTTCGCTGCGCAGCGCGATGTCGCGCTCCTCGCTCAGCCGGCGGATCCGCTCCTCCGGCCCCAGCGCCGGTTCACCATCGACGGGCAGCGCTGGCGGCGAGGACAGCCATCCGCGCAGCAGGTTGAGCGGATGGGTGAAGGGTCGGAGCGGAATCCGCGCGAGCCGTGCGAGGTCCACGGACCGGTCGAATCGCAGGTCGAACGGCAGGAGCGCCAGCGCGAGGGTGGCCACGATGACGACGGCGAAGGCGACGGGTTGGCGGGCGGTGTCTCTCGACATTCCTGCGATGCCCGTTCGGCGCGGGATCAGATGTCATCCATGTTGGATTCCATCGTCACCTTCCAGTCCTCGAGATGCTCGAGATAGATACTGGTCCCCCGCGCCACGCAGGTCGTCGGATCATCGGCGATGGTCGCTTCCAGGCCGGTCGCGTTCGAGAGGACGATGTCGAGGCCGCGCAGCAGGGCACCGCCCCCGGCAAGACAGATGCCGTTCTCGATGAGGTCCGCGGCCAGTTCGGGCTCGGCGCGTTCGAGCGTCCGCGTCACCGCCTCGATGATCGCGTTCACGGGCTCGGTCAGCGCGTCGCGGATCTCGTCACTCGTGACGGTCGTCCGCCGCGGCAGGCCGGTGGCATTGTCCCGCCCGCGCACTTCCATCGTCATCGGTTCCGCGACCGTCGCCGCCGAACCGATCTCGATCTTGATCCGTTCCGCGGTCTGTTCGCCGATCGTCAGGTTGTAGGTCCGCTTCATGTGGGCGATGATCGCCTCGTCCATGTCGTCACCCGCCACCCGGATCGATTCGCAGGCGGCGATGTCGGCGAGTGACATGATCGCGATCTCGGTGGTTCCGCCGCCGATGTCGACGACCATCGACGCCGTCGGATCACCGATGGGCAGCCCGGCACCGATCCCCGCCGCCATCGGCTCCGGGAGCAGGTAGATGCGTCCTGCACCCGCGCGCTCCGCGGACTGAAGCACCGCGTGCCGCTCGACCTCGGTGATGCCGCTCGGGACGGCGATCACGACGCGCGGCCGCGGCGAGAAGAGACGGCCGCGGCCGGTCACCTTCCGCATGAAGTACGCGAGCATCGCCTCGGTGATCTCGAAATCACTGATGACGCCGTTCTTGAGCGGACGGATCGCCGAGATGGAACCCGGTGTCTTCCCGAGCATTTCCTTGGCGCGCCAGCCGACCGCGTTGCCGCTGTCGAGCACCTTGTTGGTACCGCGCTGCACCGCGACGACCGACGGCTCGTTCAGCACGATGCCTTCGCCGCGCACGCAGACAAGCGTATTGCAGGTCCCCAGGTCGATACCCATGTCGACGCTGAAGAGTCCGAGGATCTTGTCGGTGAATCCCAAGTTCGACTCCGTGCCGTCGCGCGGGACGGATGCTCATCTCAGGTCGGGCGTTCCGGAAGGCGTCCAGGCGCCCGGCCCGCGGCCGGCGGCGTCATCATATGAGGAAACGTCCGGCTGGACGGCACAGGCATCCGGCCGGATCAGCCATCATCCGAATGGGAACCGTTCACGATCGGACGCCGACGGCCCGCCCTGGAGGAAGGCGGGACGGAACGGGCGCGTTCTCAGCGCGGGCGCTCGACAAGCGTCATGAGTCCGCCGGGCTGGTTGCCGACCTTGCTGTGCTCCATGTTCCGCAGGGCGACAACCAGGCAGCCGGCCCCGAGGACGAGCGTCGCCACGAAGAGCAGTGCGGTGTAGACATCGAGGCTGCCACCGGATCGTCGAACGGGCGCGTTGAACTGACTCATCGGCGGTGTTTCCTTGCCATCGGCCTTGCGATCGGCCTTGCGATCGGGCCCTTCAGCGGTTCAACGCCCGGTCCGGAAGAGGACGCGGTCCCCGACCTCGACACGGCCACGGGTCGTGGCGTTCTCCATTTCGACGACGCCGGTAGCGGTATTCACATCAACAGTGAGGATGCGGAGGTTGGCGACGAAGTCACCCCGGCCGATCGGAACGACCCAGCCGACCTTCACGCCGTCGCGCTGGCCCGCGTCGATTTCCGCGAGCGTCCGATCCGCCTCCCGGCGGACGCGGATGATCCGGCAGTCGAGATCCACATCCACCATGGCGCCCGCGGCGACGGTGGCACGCCGGGAATCCAGCTCCCCGACGGCCGCCACGTAGCGCGAGACCCGATCGATCAGCGACGCGGTCTCGTCCTTCAGCCGCTGCACTTCCTCCTCGAGCGCCCGGCGGGCCCGCGTGGAGACCTCGAGCTGCGCCTGCGCATCACGCAGGGCCTCGTCCAGTTCCACCTTCTGCCGCTCGGCCATCAGGCCCTCCTGGCGGAGCTGCCTGACCTCGCTGACCAGCGACTCGGTCAGCTTCTGTCCGGCGTCGGTGGCGGAGGCGAGGCGCGAGAGCTGCGCCATGATGTCCGCATCCATTTCGGACGCCCGGGCAAGCAGCGCGTCCTTCTCCTGGACCTCCCGCTCCTTCTGGGTCAGGAGCGACCGGAGTTCGCCGATCGTCCGGACCCGGTCGGTGATCTCGTTGTCCTTGCGGGCAAGGACCGCGGTGAAGTTCGCCTTGGCAGCCTCGAGGCTGCTTCGTGCGGTGATCTTCTCCGCATCCGCCTGGTCGAACTTCGCCCTGAACGACTCCTCGTTGTGGACATAGGTGACCACAAGCGGAACCAGCATCACGGCGAGCAGAGATACGAGGACCACGAAGATCTTGGTCAGAATGTGCACGGTGCACTCCTCAGTGAGCCGCCCGGCGGATCAGCGTTCCACGAAGGCGGTTTCGCCCGCCTCTGGTGGAGGGTCGCAGGCTACCGGAGGGCTTTTCGGCTGTCAACACACGCGAATCAGCGGATTCCCGTCCCGCCCGACGCGAAGGGACCGGATCCGTTCGGCGCGGGAAGCTGTCGGAGAATGGATGCCGCCGCGGCGATCTGGACCAGCGGGTTGCCGTCGCGGAGCAGCCGCTCCAGCGCCGGCACCGCGCGGGGGTCCGCCATCCAGCCAAGGCTCAGCGCCGCCTGCGCTCGAACGGTGAACATCTCGGACGCGGCGAAGGCCGTCGCGACCTCGACGGGTGCCCGCTCCGGGTCCAGCATGGCGACCGCCATCGCCGCCGCGAGCCGCACCTCCGCCGGTCGGGCGTCGCGACCTTCCCGGCGCGCGATCTCCGCCAGCGTCGGCAGGTAGGCGGCATCCTTCAGCCGGCCGAGGAGAATGCAGGCGAATGCGGCCAGTTCTCCCTGTTCCGCCGGGGCGAAGACCGCGGCGCGGATGACATCGATCTCCTGCTCTTCCCCGAGCCGGACCAGCGACTCGGCGACCTGGAGGTCGATCATGCGGTTCCGGTTGACGGTGACGCGCCGCGACTCGACGCGGACCGCCTCGCGCAGCAGCGGGATCGCGCCCGGATTCCCGATCTCGCCGAGGATCATCGCGGCGTTGCCGCGGACCTCCGGGTCGATCGACGCCACGAACCCGGCCAGGGGCCCGAGCGGCGCGCGCCCCGTGCATCGATCGACCGCGAAGAGCGCCGCCGCCTGCACCGACGCCGAGGGATCCTCGCGCAGCGGGTCGACGAGCGGGAGCAGCCCGCACAGGCCCCGGCGCCCGACGGTCATCACCGCGGCGAATCGGACGCCGCGGTTCGGATCCCCGAGGGCGACGCGAACCACCTCCTCGAGCACCTCCGGCGCCCCCTCCAGGCCCTCGATCGCGTTGGCGCGGAGCTGTTCATTCGGGGACTCGGCCGCGCGGCGAAGCAGGGCGATCGCGTCCCCGCGCAGCGTCGTCGGCGCAGGCGCCGCGGCCCGCGCCCCGGCGTCCCGGCGCGCATCGACGGGAAGCACGCGCTGGGGCGCCGGCGACCCATCCTCGGACCTCGTCGCCAGACGGTCCCGCGTCGAGAACGGCTCGCGCCCCCCTTCCGGCTCCGGGACAGCACATCCGCAGAGGCTGACGAGCGCCACCACGCCTGCCGCGGAGATCCGCCTGTCCCGTCGTTCCGCGCTCACCCGCATGCCGAACCTCCTGATCGAAGTGCTGCCGCCAGGATCACGAGAAGCCCCGCCGCCGACACCAGCGGCCAGATCTCGCCCACGCGGCGATAGAGCGTCATCGAGGCGCCGACCTCCACGGGGACCGACAGCGCCCCGGTTCTGCGCGCCTCACCATATCGACCTTCGCCGACGACGCCTGCCAGATTCCCGCCGCGATCGATCGCGACGGTCAGGCCCGTGTTGGCGCTGCGGACCATCGCGACGCGGTTCTCGACACAGCGGAACCGGCAGATGTCGACGAAGTGGCGGCGGGCCCGGTCGGATGCGCCGAACCAGCCGTCGTTGCTCACGTTCACCAGCAGGCCCGCGCCGGCGTTGACCAGCGCGCGACAGACGCCGGGAACGGTCGACTCGAAACAGATCGGCGCGCCGAGAGCGGCCGGACCATCCACGCCCGGGATGGCAAGTACCCGCGGCTGGTCGCCGGCGGAGAGGTTGAACGCCATGCCGCGGGCCGCGATCCCGATCACCGCCCGCTGCGCCGCAGGCCACCAGCCCAGCCAGGGAATCGTCTCGCCGAACGGCGTCAGCGCCACCTTGTCCGCACGGGCGTGCACGCCCCGGGGGTCGACGAGATAGACCGAGTTGTACCGGCGCCCGGCGCGGATGTAGCCGTCCTCGATGCGAAGCGACTCCGACGCGATGGAGCCGACGAGCAGGGGCGTCTCCAGTTCCCCGGCAAGCCAGCCCGGCACGCGCGCGAACTCCAGGTGGATCGACTGCCGCTCCCGTTCCAGGAACTCCATCGTGTCCCGATCAAGGCCGAGCCCGGGGAGCATGGTCTCCGGCCAGACGATCAGGCCCGGCGGCGTGCCCGCCGCCACCGCGTCCGCGACGGCGTCCGCCGTCTGCCGGATCAGCCCGGCGGCGAACTCGACCTGCTGGTCCAGGGTCGCGGAGATCTTGTTGCTCTGGGGGAGGTTGGTCTGGATGGAGAGAACGTCGAGCCGCACCGCGTCCACGGGCGCGCGGTCGCCGCCGCGCATCGCGCCGTACAGCAGGACGAACAGGAGTGCCAGTGCGGCCGCGGCGGCCCCGGCGCGTGCGGTCGCCGCAGACGACCCGCCGCTTCGCAGTCGTACCAGGTCAACGATCGCGCCGGCCGGGACCACGACCAGCGACGACACGAAGCACGCCCCCAGGAGATCCGCGGACTGGATCAGCAGCGGCATCGGGGCCAGGGCATGCGCGGTCAGGAACCAGGGATAGCCATCCAGGAGCACGCCGGCGCGGAACCCCTCCCACGCCGCCACGGCGAGCGGCAGCAGCAGTGCCGCGGGCCATCTGCACGCCGGGCGCCGACCGCGAAGCAGGACGCGCAGCGTGATCGCCGGGAGCAGCCCGAGCCCGGCGAGGACCGGCGCCTGCAGGGCATGGCCGACCGGCGTGACCTCGTGCATCCACCCGTTCAGCCAGAGCCAGACGGGCGTCGTCACCACGATGCCGATCAGGACGAACCAGCGCAGCGATCGCGCGGTGAGTGCCGCGATGACCGCGGGAACCGGCTGGAGGAAGATGAACAGGCTGCCGGCCGGCGCCGCCCCGAAGGCGAGCAGGAGCAGCATCGCGTGCAGCAGCAGGAGAAGCAGGAGCGCACGCCGTGAGAGCGCGCCCGGTTCAGCGGCCCGCATAATCGATGATCGATCCGATCTCGCTGCGAAGGTCGCGCCGGTGGACGACGCGATCGACGAACCCGGTGTCCCGCAGGAACTCGGCGCGCTGGAAACCTGCCGGAAGCGCCTGCCGGATCGTCTGCGCGATCACGCGCGGCCCGGCGAACCCGATGAGCGCGTTCTTCTCCGCCAGGATCACGTCGCCCAGCATGGCGAAACTTGCCGTCACGCCGCCGGTCGTGGGATCGGTCAGCACCGAGATGTACAGGCCGCCGGCGTCGTCGAACCGGGCCAGCGCCGCGGCCGTCTTCGCCATCTGCATGAGCGAGTACCCGCTTTCCATCATGCGTGCGCCGCCCGAGGCGGAGACGATGATGAGCGGCAGGTTCTTCGCCTCGGCCAGTTCGACGGCGCGCGTGATCTTCTCGCCGACCACCGATCCCATCGAGCCGCCGAGGAACGTGAAGTCCATGACGGCCAGCACCGCGCGCCGTCCCTTGACGAAGCCGACGCCGCTGATGATCGCGTCGCGCCGGCCGGTCGCCCGCCGTGCGGCCTCCAGGCGCTGCTGGTAGGGCTTGAGGTCCGTGAACGTCAGCGGATCCGCGGGGGTGATGGCTTCGTCGATCTCCTCGAACGAGCCCGGATCCACCAGTTGCCGGACGCGCTGTGCGGCGCTGAGACGGAAGTGGTGATCACACTCGGGACAGACCCAGAGGTTGTTCTCCGTCGCCCGGCGGAAGAGCGAGGCGGCACAGGACGGGCACTGGATCCACAGCCCTTCCGGGATGGCGCGGCGATGGCGGGCGGCGATCTCCGGGACATCGGCCCACGTCCGGGCGAGGTTCTTCTCCGTGGTCACATCCGTCGTCATACCACGATCCTGCGTGAGCCCGCGCCCGCCGCGACCTTCAGCCCGCGGGCGTCGCGGACGTCACCGGGGACCGCAGTGTACCGGCGGGTGCGGTCCACCGGCACCGATCCGGCCCCGTGTCCGGCACCCATCGCGGCCGGCGCGCCACGCCGCTCAGCCGCGCAGCGCGGCGATGGCACGGGCCCGCGACTCGGCACCGAAGATGGCCGACGCGGCCACCAGGACATCGCAGCCATGGGCCCGGCATGTCTCCGCGTTCGCCGGTGCGACGCCGCCGTCCATCTCCAGGCGGATCGAATCGCCCAGAACATCGCGCAGCCGGCGCACCTTGGGCAGCACCGCCGCCTGGAACCGCTGCCCGGCGAAGCCCGGCTCGACGCTCATGACGAGGATGAGATCGAATCGCGGGGCGATCTCCAGGATCGAGTCGACGCCCGTCGCAGGGTTGATCGCGAGCCCCGCGGTCGCCCCGCCGGCATGAATCCGGTCCGCGAGATCGGCGGCGATGGCGGCCACAGTCCCGGCGCTGCCGGCGCTGGCGGCGCGCGCCGCCGGACCCTCGTCGCCGCGCGCCAGGCGCGCCACGGCTTCAGCGTGCAGGGTGAGGTGGTCGGCGCCCGCGCGGAGGAACGGCTCGATGAACTGCGCGGGATCGCGCACCATGAGATGGACATCGAGAAGCGCATCCGGCAGCGCCGCGCGAAGCGAGGCGCAGAGCGCCGGCCCCATGGTCAGGTTGGGTACGAAGTGCCCGTCCATGACGTCCAGGTGCAGGAGATCGGCACCACCCGCCAGCACCTCGCGACAGTCACGTTCCAGGTTCGCGAAGTCCGCGGAGAGAATCGACGCGCCCACCAGGGGACGGCGCGCCGGGTGCTTCAGGCGGTCGCTGCGCATCCTGACCACGGCCGGCGTGTCAGTGCGAGGCGGACCGGCCGCACCGCCGCCCGGACCGCGCGGCATCGAAGCCATCCGCCCGGCCACGTCGGCGGTCACGGGCGCGTCGTCCCCGCACCCTCGCTGCGGCGCTGGGCGGCCTGGTACATCTCCAGGTCGCGCCGCAGTCTCTCCTTGAGTTCCGGACGGGCCAGCCGCCAGGCGCTCCGCTGGAGCGTGATGGCCTCGGCGACCTTGCCGGCGTGGTAGTTCACGGCGGCGAGCGTGGACAGGCGGCGCGGATCATCCGCCGGCAGGAGTTCCGCGGCAGCGCCGGCCGCGCGGAACGCGACGGTGAAGTCCCGCTTCTCTTCGGGAATCCGCGGATCACCGGCGATGCGCAGCGCCAGGTCCATCAGGAACCGCGCGTCACCGGAGTACTCCTCGTCGATGAACGCCTTCGCCATCGCGTACGCGGCCGCAGTCTGGTCCATGTCCAGCAGGATCATCTCGAACTGCTCGAGCGCGAACTCGGCGAAGACGGTCTTGTCGGTCCCCAGGAGCTGCGTGTAGTGCTGCGTGGCCAGTCGCCAGTTCTTCACCCGCCGCGCCTGCCGGGCGGCGTTGATCGCGCCCTGCGCACTGCGGAAGAGCTGCGTGTCGTACCGGCCCGCCACCACGCGGCCGAGCACGTCCTCGAACTCGCTCTCCGACGGGTCGCCGATGAACTGGACCTTGCCCGCGCGATCCACGATGAACGCCATCGGCATCCTCGACCGTTCCGAGGCTTCCATCCAGGCGCGCCATGTGGTCCGCTCCCGGTCGACACCGACCACGAACTTCATCCGGTCCTTGTTGCGCAGCAGGAAGGCGCGGGCGGCGCTGGCATCCTCGGCCGCAATCGCGAGGACCGTGAGATCCGGGGCGTACTTCTCCTGGAGTTCCGTCAGCGGCCGCATGACCCGCTCCGAGCGCCCGTCCGTGGCCGACCAGAAGACGACCACGTACACCGAACCCTCGCTCAGTCGCGTCTCTTCACCGTTGATCCAGGCGCCGAGATCGATGCCGGGCGCCGGGTCGCCGAGCCGGAGCTTCTGCGACTGTGCCCGGGCCGGCGCAGCGCAGAGAGAGATGACAAGGCACAGGAGCAGGAGCGGGATGCCGGGAATCGAACGGGTGGCAGTCATGGTCATGTCCTTCGAAGCGGTCGGTCGGATCCTTGCTGCGGGGGCGGAAGGAGCGCCGAGGAATCCTGCGGAGGGCCGGCATCCCGCGGCACCTGCCACGAGTCCGGATCGATTATCACGGCGGACCACCCCCGCGGACAAGCGCGGCCCCGAAGATGGTTCCGGCACGCGTGGCCGTTCATGACCCCGCCGGCGCGCCGGCTGTTCCGCGGGACGCCGGCCGCCCGCGCCATCAGGGCGCCCTGTCCAGCAGTTCGACCGAGTCGAACGTCCGCCCCTCGAGCATCTCCAGGCTCGCGCCGCCGCCGGTGGAGACGTGCGAGACACGATCGGCCAGTCCGAACCGCTCGATCGCCGCCGCACTGTCGCCCCCCCCGACGATCGTCGTCGCGCCGCGCTCGGTGGCGGTCACCATGGCCGTCGCGATGGCGCGGGTCCCGGCGTCGAACGGCGGCATCTCGAAGACGCCCATGGGCCCGTTCCAGACGACGGTCCGCGCCCCCGCCACCGCCGCGCTGTACGCGGCGATCGTCGCCGGGCCGATGTCGAGTCCCATCCATCCCTCCGCGATCCCCGGCCCCTCGACGCGCCGCGCCGCATCCGCCGAGAACGCGCTCGCCGCGTGGTGATCGACCGGAAGCCGCAGCCGCGCGCGCCCTTCCCGGGACCCGGCCAGCGCCCGCGACGCCGGCTCCAGCATTCCGGACTCGACCCGGCTGGCACCGACCGCGAGGCCGCTGGCGGCGAGGAAGGTGTAGGCCATGGCACCGCCGACCAGGATCTCGTCCACGCGGGTCAGCAGATGCGAGACGACCTTGAGCTTGTCGGAGACCTTCGCACCGCCGAGGACGGCCACGAAGCCCGGGCCCGCCGACGCGATCGCATCGGAGAGGAACCGCAGTTCCTTCTCCAGCAGGAAGCCGGCGACGCGCGGGCGGCCCGCCATGGCGCAGGGGACGGCGTACATCGACGCATCGTTGCGGTGCGCCGTCCCGAACGCATCGTTGCAGTAGATATCCATGCCCTCCGCCAGCCGGGCGGCGAAGGCCGCATCCCCCTTCTTCTCACCGCGCTCGAATCGCAGGTTGTCGAGCAGGACGACCCCGCCGTCGGCGAGTCCATCGATGGCGCCGCGCGCCTCCGCACCGGCGCACGAACCTTCCGCGAACACGATCGGCACTCCCGGAAGGAGCCCGGCGAGCCTGTCGGCAACGGGGCGCAGGCAGTACGCCGCCTCGTGTCCAGTGCCGTCCGGGCGGCCGAGATGGCTCGCGAGGACGAGCCGCCCGCCGCGGTCCACGACCGAGCGGATCGAGGGCAGCGCCTGCGTGATCCGCCGGTCGTCGGTGATCCGGCCCTGCTCAATGGGTACGTTGAAGTCGACGCGCATGAACACGCGCTTCCCGCGGACGTCGACGGCATCGATGGTCACTCGGCCCATGTCGGTTGCATCGCTCCAGGGCCGGGCGTGGACGCCCGGCGCATGACACCGGCGCGATGGTACCGGAGTCCGGGGCGAGGCGCCGGATCGATGAATCCGTGTCGGTCGCCGCTGCGATACCTCGGGAGCGAACAGGCCGTTGCGCCGTTCGAATCCGGTTCACAGCCAAGGAGATCCGCATCATGTCCATCACCCGTCTCGGGGTGATCGGTGTCGCACTCGCGTCACCGATCGCCATCACCTGCATGCCGGCGACCGTGAGCGCCGGTTCACCGGCCGTCGGACAGTCGACCGCGAGCACCGGCGCGGGGTCGATCGTCGACGTCGCAACAGGCGCCGGGAAGTTCCGCACGCTTCTCGCCGCGGCCCGGGCGGCCGACCTGGTTCCCGCCCTCTCCGGCGACGGCCCGTTCACGCTTTTCGCGCCCACCGATGAGGCGTTCGCGCTTCTTCCGGCCGGCACGGTCGAGAACCTGCTGAAGCCGGAGAACCGCGCCACGCTGACCGCGATCCTGACCTTCCACGTCGTCCCGGCGAAGCTCTCGGCCGAAGCCGTCTCCGGCCGCGCGTACCTCCCCTCGCTGCAGGGGCAGCGGCTCGAGGTCGAGTCCACCGGTCGTCGGACCGTGGTCGCCGGGGCCACCGTGACCCAGGCCGACGTCCCGGCGCGTAACGGCGTGATCCACGTGATCGACCGGGTGATGCTGCCCGCATCCGACTCGATCGTCGACATCGCCAGCAAGGCTGGCACGTTCAACACGCTGCTCACCGCGGCCACCGCCGCCGGGCTCGCCGAGGCGCTGACCGGCCCCGGTCCTCTCACGGTCCTCGCGCCGTCGGATGACGCCTTCGCGAAGCTCCCCGCGGGCACCGTCGAGAGCCTCCTGAAGCCGGAGAACCGGGAGAAGCTGGCCGGCATCCTGCGCATGCACGTCATGCCCGGCCGCGTCTACTGCGACGAGGCCGTCTCCGCGGGTCGTGCCACCACGCTGCTCGGCGGGAATCCGCTCCGGGTCAGCGTCCGTGACGGCCGCGTCGTGGTGAATGGCGCGAACATCGTCCGGAGCGACATCGACGCGCGGAACGGCGTCGTCCATGTCATCGATCGCGTCCTGCTCCCGGGATGACCGTCGAGGCCGCCTCATGCCGCGCGGTGCCCGGTTGCACGGGCACCGCGCCTTCCGGATTTGACGGACTGCACCGTTGCGGATACCAACCGCGCCCGATGGAGTCGCTGCTGGTGCGGGTCGCCGCGGGAGATGAACAGGCGATGCGGGCCTGCATCGATGCCTATGGCGCTCTCGTCTGGCGCCTGGCGTCGCAGATGCTCCCGGATGCGGCGGAAGCGGAGGACGCGGTCCAGGACGTCTTCATCTCCATCTGGGAGAACGCGCGTCGTCACGATCCCTCGGTCGGAAGCGAATTGACGTTCGTCGCGATGATCGCCCGGCGCCGCCTCATCGATCGCGGCCGGCGGACCGGACATCGCCGGCGGACGCAGAGCGGCTTCCGGACCGAGGTCGAGACGACCGGCACCGCGTGGGAGGTTCCCGCGGACGAGACGCTCCCGGACACCGCGCGGGCGGCCCTGCAGGCGCTGGAATCGCT
The DNA here is from genome assembly GCA_019636755.1 of Phycisphaeraceae bacterium. Lineage (GTDB taxonomy): Bacteria > Planctomycetota > Phycisphaerae > Phycisphaerales > SM1A02 > JAHBWZ01. Next base: position 283,092 of record JAHBWZ010000006.1, read on the forward strand.
TCCCGACTCGCAGCGCACCGCCGTCACGCTCGCGGTGCGCGGCGGTCTGACGCACGAGCAGATCTCGGTCCAGACCGGCATGCCGCTCGGCACCGTCAAGACGAACATCCGTCGCGGACTTCAACGCATCCGGACCCTGCTGGGCACCGGCGAGCCCGAGTCGCAGGGGGGCGACCAATGAGGCGTGACGTCGACGCCGCGCCGGCGGATCCGCGGCGCGACCGCATTGCCGACCTGCTCTGTGACCGGGCCGCGTTCGGCCTCGACCTGGACGAGGCGCTGGAACTGGCGTCGCTCCGGGACGGCTCTCCGGCGGATCGGTTCCAGGATCCGGACTGTTTCGACCGTCTCGTCGCGGACCTCACGCTCTCGTTCGTCCGCCCCGCGGCGCTTCCGCCGATGCCGGATCATCTGCGACGTCGACTGGAAGACGCGGCGCTGGCGGTCGCCGCCCGCGTCGCCGGCGGCGCTCGCGGGGCGGCCGGCCACGAGCATGCGAAGCCACGGGGGCGGATCGGGCCGTGGATGCCGGCCGCGGCGGCGGTCCTCCTCATCGCGGTGCTCCTGGCCGGCACGCGTTCCTGGCGTCACGGCGCGACGCCGGACGCAGACGGTGGCCCCGATGCGCTGCGTGCGCGACTCGAGCGGGCCCCGGATCTCCTGCGCCTGGCACTCGCGCCGGAGGGCGGCGCGCTGGCGGGCGAGATCCTCTGGAGCACGTCGCTCCAGTGCGGCATGATGCGCGTCGCCGGGCTTCCCGCGAATGACGCGGCCGAACTGCAGTACCAGCTCTGGATCTTCGACAGCGAGCGACTGGCGCGCGGTGAGCAGTGCAACGCCGTGGACGGCGGGGTCTTCGACGCCACCGGATCAGAGCTGCTTGTCCCGATCGATCCCGCGGTGCGCGTCTATGCGCCATCGCTCTTCGCGGTGACCACCGAGCCGCCGGGCGGCGTCGTACGACACGATCCCGCGCTGGACCCTGCGCGATTCCGGATCATCGCGACGGCGGCGCCATCGGGTTGACCGCCCGCGCCGCGTCCACCAGGCGATCGAACAGGGACTGTCCCAGGTCCGTTGCTGAGGTCCGTTCCGGGTGCCACTGCACGCCGACCCCGAAGGCGCGGCACGGATCGGACACCGCCTCGATCACCCCATCCGACGCCCGGGCCACGACACGCAGGCGGCCGGGGTCCGAGACGGCCTGGCGGTGATGGCTGGTGACGAGGCCCGCGCCCAGCGGTCCCTCCACGCGATGCAGCCGATCGCCCCAGTGGTCCGCCGCGGTGGAGAGCGTGTCGGGCAGATGCTGGTCGAGTGCACCGCCGGCATGCAGCGCGAGCAACTGCATGCCGAGGCAGATCCCGAGCAGCGGCAGATCCGGGCGCGCCTCGAGGGCGGCGAGCAGCGCCAGTTCGAATCGCTGCCGACGCGGATCCATCCGCCGCGCCTTCGGGTGCGTGTCCACACCCCACGCAGACATGTCCGGATCGTCGCCACCGGTCAGCACCACGCCGTCGAGCCTCGCGATCGCGCCATCGACCGGCCCGTCGAACGGCGCCAGCACGATCGGTGTGCCTCCGGCGCGGACCACCGCATCAACGTATGTCGATCGGAGCGCGATGCGTTCGCCCTCGACGTCGCCGGTGATTCCGATCAGTGGAGCGTCGTGCACCCCGCCATCTTCACCCGGCGGACGCGACCCTCGCAAGAAGGCCGCCCGCCAAAACGACCAACGGCTCGCTGTCCTGGCCGTGGGGGCTTGCCGGGACATCGAGGCCGAGGGTCGGTTCGGGAGAAGGAAGATTCAGAACTTCCGGTGACGTATTCGGTCCAGGGGCCGGCACGGTTGCGGAAGGATCGTGACATTTTTCACGCATCGATCCGGGCCCGCCCGCCCCGGTCGCCGACGGTCCGGAAACCTCGTCCGGACCGCTTGTGACCGAATCGTCCCGGCGGTATCCTGCCCGGTTCGTCGCCCCCGCCGAGGGGGCTGCCGCGCCGCGGCATCCACGACCCGACCGACGCATGGAGTCCGATTCAGATGAGCAGAGGCGCTCCCAGTTACTCCGGCCGCCCGGAAACCCCGCGCAACCACATCCGCAAGGATTCCCGAGGCCGCGCCTGCGTGGACTTCAAGTCGGTGGATGAACTCCGCCGCTGCATGACGCCGAACGGCAAGATCTACTCCAGGAAGCGCCTCGGCGTCTCGGCGCAGGAGCAGCGGCTGATCGCGCAGGCGATCAAGCGGGCCCGGTACATGGCCCTGCTGCCGTACACCAGCGCCACCGTCTGAGACCGGTAGACGGTCGTCCGGTCCCGCGCGCTGTTTCCCGTTCATCATGACTTCGCCCGCGGCGCGTGCGGACGCTGGCGTGCGCGCCTCCCGGGCAGGAAACGCTTCAGGCCGGTATCGGATCCGGCGACCGCGCCCGACCAGACCGCGCCCGAGCACGATGGCCGGCGGTGCCTCGCCATGCCTGCACGCAGGTTCGTGACCAGAGGGCTCAGACGCGCGCGTTGTACGAGCCGTCCGCCGTGCTGATGCGGATCACGTCCCCCGGAGAGATGAACGGCGGGACGCGCGTCTTCAGTCCGGTCTCGAGCGTCGCTTCCTTGAGCTGATTCGTCGCGGTCGCGCCCTTGATGCCCGGCGGTGTATCCGCCACCTGGAGTTCGACCGTCGGCGGAAGCTCGATCGAAACCGGGACGCCATCGGCGACGAGGACCGTGATCTGCTGGTTCGGCTTGACGTACCCCATCAGGTCACCGACGAGCGCTTCATCCAGCGTCTCCTGCTCGAAGGTCTCCGTGTCCATGAACACGAACCCTGTACCGTCTCGATAGAGGTACTCCATCTGGCGGCGGTCGAGGCTGACCTGCTCCACGTCTTCGCCGGATCGCAGCCGCTTCTCGATGGTCGAGCCCGTCCGGATGCTCCGGATCTTGATCTGCACGAACGCGCGGAGGTTCCCGGGCGTGACATGGGTGTACTGGGTGATGACCTGGAGGTCACCATCCAGCCGGATGCACATGCCGGGTCGAAGGTCGGTCGATTTCATGGTCGGGTCGCAGCGGGCCGGTCGCCCGGGCGGTGTCCGGAGTCCCGGCGGATGTCCTGAAGGGGGAATGGAGCTGATCGGGCTCGAACCGACGACCTCTTGCATGCCATGCAAGCGCTCTCCCAACTGAGCTACAGCCCCGCGTGGGGTACCCCCGGAAACAGACCGCTCGCGCCAGGCTGGCGGGCCGCCTGGCGCGAGCGGGGAAGGATACCCGGTTTCGCGGGGGTATCAAGCGCGCCGCCGTCGGCCGCCGCGGAACAGCAGTGCCAACGCGAGCATGCCGATCGCCGGCGGTCCGGGAACCGCGCGGACCGTGATGTGCGGTCCATCCACGACCGGCGCGCCCGCCGCCAGGCTCGACAGGAGATCGAGACTCCCGGCGCCGATCGGAACGGTGGAGGTCAGCGGCGGCGCGGGCTCGGGGGCCAGGAGCGCCTCGACCGGCACCGGAATCCCGGGGCGCGGCCTCGGCGACGGGATCGGTCGGGATCCCGGGGCGCGGCGCTCCTGCGGCCGGTCCACCGTCCGGTCCTGGTTCGTGTGATCCTTGCTCCCGTCGACCGCGTCCTGATTGGTGTGGAACGACGGACCCCCGTCGCTCTCCCGCGGCGGCGCTGCCGCCGTCACCGGGGAGACGGCACAGGAGAGTCCGATGAGCATCGCGGGAAGCACGCCGCGGCGAAGGAGACTGTTGATTCGTGCCATGGAGTTCATCTCGTCCCTGCCCTTCATGCTTCATCCACGATCCGGGCGGACCGCAGGATCCGCCACCCGACATCACGGAACGTGGGAAAGCGCGCCATCGTGCCGGCGATGATCCGGACATCATCGCGATCGATCACGCGCGGCATGTCGATCCCGATGGCACCGATCGCACGCTCCCACCGCGTGTGATCCATCGTGAAGACGCGCTCGCGGATCGACCAGTTGTCGAGGTACTCTGCGATCTCGTCCGCCTTGGTTGTGAACACCGCCATCGCCCGCTGAACGTCGGCTTCCTGGTCGAACCCGCGCAGCGCGACGTTGCACCCGAAGATGCACCACCAGCCGTACGACTCGACCCAGTCGCCATCGCACGCGGCCAGGTCGCCGTCCACGGCGTCGAGGCCCGCGAGAAGCAGGTCCACGACGTCCCGCGCACTCCGCCGCCCCGTACACGCCGAGACCTCCAGCAGGGCGCCCTCGCACGTGTTGGCGATGCCGGCGTACGAGCCTTCTCCGGTCTCTTCGCCGATGGCCCGGTAGAGATCCCGCGCCGCAGCCAGGTGACGCTCCGCGAGGCGGGCCGACCGCCCATCGGATGCGGCTTCGCCGAGGGCGCGCCGCGACGCGTTGCCCGCGACGTAGTGTGCGAACGCCAGGGTCCGCCGGTCGCGCAGCCCCTGCGGCGGTTCCTCTGCGTACCCGTCCAGCAGTTCGAGCGCGATGCCGCGCGCCTCGTCCAGCATCCAGAGTGCGTAGTACGCGTTCGCGAGATTCGATCGCAGCATCCGGCGGATATCCGCGGGCAGATCGCGCTCGCGAAGTCCGTTCCGGACCGCCGTCAGCGCGTCGCGAAACCGACCGAGTCGATCCCAGCCGCCCGCCTCGCGATTCCACGAGCGTGCCCGCTCCAGCGAGGATGTTGCCCGCGCCCGCGCCAGGCGCGCGAGACGGATCATCTCCCGGGAGTCGCCGCGCTGGTGTGCCTCTCGACACGCCGCATCCAGTGCGTCGAAGGTGGCACCGGACGTCGGTCCCCCCTCCTCGATCGCCTCCCGGGGCTCGTCCTCGCAGAGCGTGGAGACGAGATCGGAGACCTCCCAGTCCAGCGTGCCCGCGAGGTCCGCCACCAGGTCGAGTTTCGGGATTCCGCTTCCGGGAATCAGTTTCGTCGCGTCCCGCCCGAGCGACTGGGCCAGTTCTCTCCGCGACCAGCCGCGGTAGGTGCGCGCCAGTTCGACGATCTCGGCGAGTCGTGTCCGCCGCCGGGTCGATTCAGAGTCGGACGCATCCATGACTTCCTCCAGCGTGGAGCCATCCCGGGCAGGGATGGCCATGGGGAGCCCACCCGTGGCGTGCCCCTCGGGCGCCTCCGGCCGTGACGGTCGCGCTCACCACTCGCGGCCGTGCCGGAGGCTGCCACCGTGCAGGTATACGCCAATCCGCACCGCGCGGCGCCGGTGATGCCTTTTTTCTTCACCCGCGCCGAAGGGCGTCACCTGGGAAATCCACCATGCTTCCCCGGGATGCTCCGGCGTCGCAGGTACAACGCGACGCGGGCAGCCCCCCGCCGACACCGGCGACCCTGCCCGCACGCACTGCTCCCACGGGGAGAAGGTCCCGGCCGGACGAGAGCCATGTTCCTCACCACGCCTCCTCTTCCTTCACTCTTCTGCTTCCTCCTCCTTCCCTTCTGACGGGGCCAGACGGCCGGCCTTCCTCCTCCGCCCCTTCCCGGCTCCGGCCGGGAGGGGGCCTTTCATGCGCGCAGGCCGCGCCGGCGTCCACCCCGGACGACCGGACGGGTCACGGCCGACCGACAGACTCACCGCCATGCCGGTCGAAGAACTCGATGATCCGCAGCACCCGATCGAGTCGCTGCAGAGGATCGCCGCGCCGGGAGAGGTCATGATCGGCGCCTGGATAGCGCACGTACTCGACGGGGCGGTCGAGCACCTTCAGCGACCGGTAGAGCATCTCCGACTGTGACACGCCGGTGCGCAGGTCGCTGGAGCCGTGCATGATGAGCAGCGGCGTCCGCATCCGCGTGACCTGCGAAAGGGGGCTCTCTCGACGGAGGATCGCGCGGACCGGCGGATCCCACGGCGGTCCACCGAACGCGCGCTCCACCAGTCGGAAGGCATTCCCCTCGCCGAAGAACGTGTGCAGGTCATACACGCCGCGCTGTGCCACCGCGGCGCGGAACCGGTTGTCGCGTGCGATGATCGCAGCCGTCAGGAATCCGCCGTAACTCCCGCCGGTCAGGTAGAGCCGCGCCGGATCGACGCGATAGCGCGCCATCGCCGCGTCGACGATCGCAAGCACGTCGCCAGCGGGGCCCTCCGCCCAATCCTGCCGGTTGAGTCGCTGGAACGCCGCGCCGTAGCCGGTCGAGCCGCGCGGATTGCAGAACACCACCGCGTACCCTCGCGCGCAGGCGCACTGCCACTCATGCCACATCGTCGGCTCCGCCGGGCCCCACATCACCGCGGGTCCCCCGTGAATCTGCACGATCAGCGGTGGCGGTGCCGCGTTCACCGCCGTATCCGTGCCCGGCGGTCCCGTATCGGACGGTGGCATGTACCACCCCTCGACGTTCGTACCGTCCGGTCGACGGACCTCGAGGCGCTCCGGCTGCGAGAGCCGGCGCGACGGGATCCATGGATTCAGATCGACGGCGGGACGATCGCCTCGCGCATCGTTCACCCGGATGACCGCGGGATTCGCGGCCGTCGAGGCGGCGTAGACCGTCGTCCCGGCGCCCGCACCGATCGCGCCGATCTGCGCCGGCAGCCCGCCGATCGAGTCGACCAGGACCGCCGGCTCCAGCAGGCCGAACCCCATCACCAGCAACGGGATCGCGCCGCGGCGCGCCATCGTGAAGACAAGGCTCGAACGGGCGGGGAGCCACTCGAACGCCCGGATCGACGCCGTCATCGTCGCATCCTCGGTGAGCCACACCGGCATGCCGAGGCCGCTCGCGCTGATCGTGGCGACGCCGAGCTGCGCCAGCCGGTAGGCGGGCTCGTCCACCGGGCTGCCGAGCAGCGCGACGACCAGTCCGTCGCGGCTCGGCTTCGGCTGCCTGAGGGTCCAGCCCGGGAGGCGCAGCGCCACCTCGTCCCGTCCGGTGGCAGGAACGAGTCGGCGGATGACCGTCTCCTGCTGTCGATCCGGATGTACGGCGTCATCGGCAGGCGCGATGTACAGGACTGCTGAGCCGTCCGGCAGGTAGACGGCGTCGCGGTGATCGCGCGCCGCCACGCTGACGCGCGATGATGTCGACGGCGATCCGTCAGCGTCAACAAGATGGAGCGTCCGCACGCGGACATCAGGACGGAGCGCACGCTCGTCCTGGAAGTCGAGCCGGTACATCACCACGGGATCGCCGCCCAGCGCGTTGCGCTCCAGCCAGGCGCGGGCCTCGGCGGGCGTGCCATCCGGATCGGCGGTTCCGCCGACCGCCCCCGCGCCCGCCTCGCCTGGACGCTCCGTCGGCCACGTCGTCGGCACCGGCAGGGCGTGCAGCGGCTCGTCCGACGACAGCAGCAGACGCCGTCCATCCGGGGACCACGTCAGGGCCGCCACCCCATGGGGCAGTGCGCTGACGCGCCGCGCTTCACCACCGCCGTCGAGCGGCAGGATCCACACCTGGCGACCCTCGACCGCGGTGTCTCCCGGATCGCTCTCGCGGAGGAACGCCACCTGCCGGCCGTCCGGCGAGAGCCGCGCATGCGTGTCCCGCCGGTCTCCGAAGGTGAGCTGGACCCACCGTGGTTCCGATCGCCCGGGTTCGAGCAGGAAGAGATGCTGCTGATTCCCGGGCCCCCGCGCCCTGGAGTCACCGGGCGCGACGACGGCCGCCGCCGCGCTTCCGGCAGGTCCGCCACCCAGGCGGTCGGTCATCGAGCCATGGATGGAGCGCACGCTCGCGATCGCGCGCAGTCCGTCGATCGAGACATCGATCTCCGCAACGGTCCGGACCCTGAACAGGTCCGTAGCGCGGATCGCGGACGCCCCCGCCGGAGACGCGGCATCGTCCACCGTGTGTCCGACCGCGCATCGCGCGCCGCCCGGCAGCAGGCTCGCGACCGGCAGAAGGCATGCACACCGAAGGAACGATCGAAGCCGGCGAGAGCGGGTGCGGACTGACATGCCGGCGATGATACCGGTGCCGTCCGCGCGATCCGACCCGCGAACGGCGAGGATCGCCCGCGCCGTCCGTCAGATCAGCGCGTCGATCGCCCGGGCAAGGCGTTCGCGCGGCTGGATGCCGACGAATCGCTCCTGGACCTTTCCGTCCTTGAAGATGATGACGGTTGGAATCGAGGTGATGCCGAGCCGGACCGCAGACTCCCGATTGGCGTCCGTATCCATCTTGCCGATGCTGGCGCGCCCGGCATACTCGGCGGCGATCTGGTCGATGACGGGGCTCAGCATCCGACACGGAGCGCACCACTCAGCCCAGAAGTCCACGAGGACCGGTGTCTTCGCACCAAGGACCTCGGTCTCGAAGTTCGCATCCGTGAAGGTCCTGACCGCGTCGCCTGCCATGATTCTGACTCCTGCCGTTGCCGTGTCCCGGCCCGTCACGCGCCGTCCGTCGCCGCGCGGGACCCGAGGGGCGGGATGATATCGGCGGCCCCCCACGCCGTCCTCTCACCGGGCTCCGTCCAGGGCCGCCGCCATCCGGAGCGCCTCGACATGCGGTTCCACGTCGTGCACCCGGAAGAACCGCACGCCGGCAAGGTACATCGCCACCGCCGCCGCCACCGATCCTGCCATGCGGCCCCGCGGTGACGCAACACCGGTGATCGAACCGACGAAACTCTTCCGGCTCGCGCCGACGAGCACCGCCGCCCCGATCGTGATGAACTCGCCCGCCCGACCCATGATCTGAAGATTCTCCGACACGGACTTGCCGAATCCGAGACCCGGGTCCACCGCGATTGCGCTGCGCGGGACACCGGCGGCCATGGCCGCCTGCATCCGTTCCACCAGCCACGACCGGACGACCAGGACCGGGTCACCGCCGAGCGCCGGCCCGGCATACGAGCTGCTGAACCGGTCCTCGGACGGCGCCACCCGCCGGTGCATCAGGATGACGGCCGCCCGCCGCTCGGAGATCAGGGCGAACATCCGGTCATCGTCCAGTCCGGCAGAGACATCGTTGACGACATCCGCGCCCGCGTCGAGCGCGGCCGCCGCGACACCCGCGCGCGTCGTGTCCACGGAGATCGGCACGCGGCTGTGCGCCCGGATGCCGCGGATGACGGGCACCACGCGATGCACCTGCGTCGCCTCGGGAATCGCCGCCGCGCCGGGCCGGGTGGACTCGCCGCCGACGTCGATCATGTCCGCGCCCGCATCCACCAGGCGCAGGGCATGCCGCACGAGCCCGTCGGGACCCGGGTGTTCGCCGCCATCCGAAAAGCTGTCCGGCGTCGCGTTCACGATGCCGAGCAGCCGGGGACGGTCGAACGACAGCGCGCCGCCCTGCCAGTGCAGGGGCGGATGGACGAGCGGCGGGACCGTCAGACCGCATCGCACCGCGCCAGCGTACGCGATCGACCGCCCCTGCGGCCGGCGCTGCCGCCCCGGGGAACGCCGGCGGGACGATCAGAAAGATCCTGCGCCCCCGATCGCCCTTGACGGTACGCTGATTCCGTGGCCGACACGGCGAGGCGTGCGCCCCTGCCGCCCGTGGCCCCTTCACAGGAGCGATCCCACCATGACGCGTCCCCTTGCATGCCTCCGCCCGGCACTCGGAGTGCTTCTGCTCAGCGCGCTCGCCGGCAGCGCGACGGCGGCTCCCCCGACCGGTGAACAGGTTGACGAGATGAACGCCCGCCTGCAGGCGTTCCGTGCGGCCCAGACGCGCGAGTCCTTCGATCGCGCCGGATACGAGGCGCTGTGCTGCGAACTCGCGGCGGCGATCGACATCAACGCCTGCGACATCGAGCACATTCAGAAACTCAGCACCATCCTGACCGGGTGCCCGGAGCGGCACGCGGCCGTCGCCGGGCGACTCGACATTCTCGCCCGCGATCCAGGTATCTCCGGGCTGACCGCGGCGTCGGTGGCGATCCGACTCGTGAGTCCGGACCAGCGCGCCGCGGCGCTCGACCGCGTGCTGAAGCACCCCGCCGTTGGAGAGGCCTTCAGCGGTGGCCAGGCCCGCCTCGTGCTCCAGTCCCTTCGCAGCGTTGATCCGGACACGCTCCGGAAGAGTGCCGACGCGATCGTCGCGCTTGCGCCGCTGTTCGGGTCCGATTCGACGACCGACACGCTGCTCGCCGGCAGCGACTACATGCAGACGCTGCTCGCCCTGGAGTCCGCCGTCCCCGCGGAGACCCGCGAGACGACCCGGGTCCGCCTGGTGAGCGCCATCGCCGCACGCGCCGAGTCGCTCGCCGAGAGCGATGCAACCGCGTCCGGTCGCCTGCGCCAGCTGCACGGATATCTCGACGGCGCCGCGATGCGCGGCATGCTCCTTGGACATCCGGCACCGGAAATCACCTTCAGCTGGATCTCCGACCGTGAAGGCACGCCGTCCTGGACGTCATTGACGGACCTGCGCGGCAAGGTCGTGGTGCTCGACTTCTGGGCCACGTGGTGCGGCCCGTGCATCGCCAGTTTCCCGCAGGTCCGCGCTCTGCGCGCCCACTACTCGCCGGAAGATGTCGTCATCATCGGCGTGACGAGCATTCAGGGCACGCACTACCCGGGGAACCGCGGTGAACCGATCAAGGTGAAGGACGATCCCGCCCAGGAGATGGCGCTCATGAGCGGGTACCTCGCCGAGATGGACATCACGTGGACCGTCGCGTTCGGCGCGCAGAATGTCTTCAATCCGGACTACGGCGTCCGCGGGATTCCGCATGTTGCGATCATCGACGCCGAAGGCATCGTGCGGTACAACGGGCTCCATCCCGCGGGACCGCTGGAGGAGAAGATCTCGAAGATCGATCCCCTGCTGCGCGCGGCGGGCCGGACCCCCCCCGTCGTCAAGGAGACCGCCCGGGCCACGGACTCCTGAGACCTCGAGGGCGCGCCGACCGGCGGCGCCGTCGATGAACAGGCCAGGGCCGGCATCCACCGCAGGATCTCCTGCACCGGATGCCGGCCCTGTCCGTTCGCGGGTGCTGCGTGCCGACCGGCCCCCGTCATGATCCGCCGCGCGGCGCTGACTTCCTGAACTCGGATGCCGGATGCCGCGGCTGGCGTCGCCACAGGGATCCCATGGCCGCCCGGATCGCCTCCACGACCAGACGGACGCGAAGCCGGCGCAACCCGGGGTCGTGCCGATCGATCCGCATACCGCGACTGATCCATGCCGCGGCCGTCCTGAAGTCGCCGCGAGCGATCGCCGCGAGCGCGAGATTGTGCATCGACACGACGCACGCCGGCTCCCGGCGCAGAAGTTCCCGGGCTTCCGCCGTCCCGCCTTCGATGTCTCCGACACGGAACCGCACGTACGACCGCAGGCGGAGGATCTCAGGCCGGTCGCTCCCCACACGTTCAAGGACCACGGCGGCCTCATCGAAGAGCTCGACCTCGACCAGCAGTGTCCCGAGTCGCATGCGGTCGCCACCGGATTCGTCCGCGGGGTCCGGTGCGGGCCCGCTCGTCAGACGCTCCAGTTCCACACGCAATTCCCGTACCGCCCGATCGCGACCGCCCGACCGGAGCGCGGCTTCGGCGATGGACAGCCGCACGCCGGGAAACTCCGGGTCCAGCCTTGAAACGAGATCGAACTCGGCAAGGGCCGCTTCGAACTGGCTCCTGCGCATGGCGACCCGGCCGAGCCGCTCGTGCGCCTCCGTGTTCGCGGGCTGCAGTTCGAGGACGCGCCGGAACTTCTCGGCCGCCTCGTCCAGCCGGTCGAGATCGATCAGGAGATCGCCGAAGTCGAGAAGCGTATCGATCCCCCCCGGATCATCCCGCAACTCCCGGAGATAGAGCAGCACCGCCTGCTGCGGCCGTCCGGTCTCCGCAAGTACCGCGGCGAGACGCGCCCGCAGTCGGGGCATACCCGGTTCGAGTCGCAGCGCCTCGCGCAGACACCACCCGGCCCGCTGAAACTCGCCTCGATCCAGCAGACTCTCCGCGATCGCGGCAAGACACCGGGCGCTGGGCTCGTCGAGCGCCTGCTGCGCGAGGTAGAAGGTCACCTCCGCCTCATCGTGGTTGCCGAGAGCGGCAAGCGCGCTGATCTTCTCCGCGTAGGCAGGTTCGCAGGTCGGCGCGAGGATCAGTGCCCGCGCACACCAGTCCAGGCCTGCGCTGTATCGCTCCAGCCGGTTGCTGACCATCGCGGCGGCGACGAGCGGCTCCGGCTGATCCGGCAGCAGTTCCACCGACCGCTCGTAGCAGACCAGTGCTTCTTCGTCGCGACCGGCAGCCTCAAGCGTCAGGCCGAGGTTGTAGTGCCACTCGGCCTGGTCCGGGTTGAGAGAGATCGCCTTGCGGAGTTCACGTTCCGCTTCAGCCCATCGTCCTCGTTCGTAGAGCTCGAGCGCCCGATCGGCATGGGCCTCAGCATCCATCCACTCGCTCATCCACCCAGCTCCATCACCAGTTCCACCAGAGCCCCTGCTTCAGCCCCGGCACCGGCATCCTCGCCTGCGCCACCACCGTCGCACCGCGTTCATCCGGCGCCTCCGCCGCCCGCGGCGCCCCCACCTCGCCCCCCAACCCGCCCCCTGTTACCGACCGCAGGCGCGTCGCGCCGGCGCGCGGCGCCCGACTTTCCTGCAAAGCCGGACACCTGACATCGATTCCACACGGGCGATGCGGAAGAACCACCCGGTGCAGACCGTATTATAGAGGCGAGTCGTGAAACGAGATCCCCGGGAGTCGTGTCTTCGCCGGCAGAATGCTCATCAGGCCACTCCAAATCGCGCTATCGGTCGTTGTCGGGGCCGCTCCGCCTGCCGTGTCCCATGCGGACACCCCGGCGGCGGCCTCCGCCGCGGTCTCCGGGATGCAGGGGAACGGCACGCCGCCCGCCGGAAACGGAACGACGACCCCCGCGGAGACATCGGAGGGGCCGGTCCTTTCCGCGGACCAGGCGCGGGATCTCACGTACGACTCGGCCAATCTCCGTTCGGCCCAGCTCGAACGGATGAACCGGGTGGTCGCTGCGCAGCGCCTCCTTTCGATGGCCCATCCCGCCGCGTACCAGGCGCTGTCCGAGGCGCTCCGGAGCGGCGAGACCGGGACGATCGAGGCGGTCCTCGTCGCCATGAGTTCCCTGGACCGGCCACCCAGAGAACTGCTCGGCGCCGCTGTGGATGCCCTCCGCAATGCGCCCGCGGACATCGTCGACCGCCTCGCGTTTGCGATCATGCGGTACGGCGAGCAGGCGATCGGGCGGATCATCGCGCTGGCGACCGATCGCCAGCTCCCGGTTCCGCAGCGCCTTGGCGCGGTACGGACGCTTCCGGCGGTGCCGTCCCGCGAGACGGCGGCGGCGCTGATGGAAATCGCCAACCCGTCGCGTGCCGAGCCGGAGGAACTGCGGCGCGCTGCCTTCGCGAGTCTCCGACGGCTCTCGCCGGTCGATCACGGGACGGACTTCGCGGCCTGGACGGCCTGGTGGCAGGACGCGCGCCCGAAGAGCCGCGAGGAATGGTCCGCGGAACTCCACCTTCGAGGCCTGGAGCGCGTCTCCGCCCTCGAGCGGGAGATCGATGACCTCGGGCGGCGGTATGTCGCCATCCTCCGTGAGCGATACCTGGAACTTCCGCTTGAACGACAGCTGGAGCGGATTCCCAGGGACCTCGATGACACGCTTCCACAGGCACGGCTCTTCGCGCTTGATCGCATCGGCGTGCTGCTCCGGGACAGCGTCCAGATCCCCGAGACGCTGCGATCGAAGGTCATCGAATGCCTCAACGACAGCCTCCGGCCGGAAGTCCGCCGCCGCGCGGCCACGCTTCTCGCCGAACTCGATCACCCCGACCTGCCGACGCTTCTTGCCGATCGTCTGAGCGGTGAACCGAACCCGCAGGTGGCCATCGCGTGGCTGGACGTGCTCTCGACGCGGCCGCATGCCGCGGCGCTTGACCCGATCCTGCTCTGGCTGCTTCGTGAGCCCACCGCCGCCGCGGCCGCACGCACGCTCTGGCACCTGCGCCTCCGCCTGGGCATTCCGGAGACAGACCTGGAGGCAGTGCAGCAGGCAGCGCGCGACGCGTGGTCTGCATTCCCCTCGCCTCCCACGGCGCGACTCGCGGCGATCCTGCTTCCGGACGATGAAGCGTCCGCGCTGGACCAGGTCCTTCGCGGCGAGAACGCGGACCTCGCCCGGGCGGTCGCCGAGGGCTTCGCCGAGCGCGGCCGGATTGCGCCGCTCCTCGATCTGGCGGCCGCCGATGCGATCTACCCGTTCGCTCTCCGTGCCGCGACGCTTCAGCCGCCGACCGTAGACGCCGTCCGGATCCTCCTGCAGCTGGCTCCGAAGGAGTCGCAGCTCCCGCGCTGGGAGGACGCGGTCCGGTCGCTCGTCCGCCGACTCGACCCGGCGCTCCTGATCGAGGTCGATGACCTGCTCGCGGCCGCTCCGGTGGCGTCACTCGCCCTGAGGGACTCCATCCTCGCGGGCGTCATCCTGGCCAACGGTGATGGGCAGTCACTCCAGACGAGACTGCGCCTCCTTCAGCGGCTGGTCCCGATTCTCATCGAGCAGGGGCTCTCGCTGCGCGCCTACGAGATCGTCCGGACCGTCGGCGGCACGGAGACCGACGTGATCGTCGCCGCGCTGCGGTTCGAAACCGCGCTGCTCGCCGGTCGCTTCGACGAGGCAGCCGCCATCAACGAGGATCCGGCCCGCTGGCTCACCGTCCTGTCCGACGCGGTGGCGCGCGATCCGCAGGCCGCCGCGCGGCTCCGGACGGAGGTGCTGCGGCGATTCGCCTCCCAGATGAACGCCGAGACGTCCGCGCGGCTCCGGTCCATCGACGAGCGGCTCGCTGCGCGCGTCGGTCCGTCGGAGGAGACGGCGACTCCGCGCCAGTGATCCGCGGCGACGCGGTTCACGTCCGGACGGCGCCGGTGGCGGACCTGACCTCGCGGATCCATCCGCCCCCGAGCACCCGATCACCCTCGTAGCAGACGATCGCCTGCCCGGGCGCGACGGCCTCCACGGGTTCGTCGAACGCGACCTCCATGACCCCTTCCGCGTCGGCCCGGACGCGGGCCGGAACCTCGCTCCCGTGCGCCCGGTACTGCGCCGTGCAACGCCGCCAGGACGGCGGCGCCGGTACCAGCCAGTTGGCCTCACCCGCGGTGACCGCTCCGGCACGTGTCGCCTCCCTGGGGCCGACCGTCACCGTGTTCGCGACCGGGTCGCGCGCGACCACGAAGAGCGGATGCCCGAGCGCGACGCCGATGCGCCGCCGCTGCCCGATCGTGAAGTGCTGGTGCCCGGCGTGGGTCCCGATGGGAGCGCCATCGAGATCGAGGATCTCACCCGCTCGGATCGCGCCGGGCCGGACCCGGTCGATCAGGCCCGCATAGTCGTCGTCGGGCACGAAGCAGATCTCCTGTGAATCGGGCTTGTCGGACACCGGCAGTCCCAGGGCGCGAGCCATGGCGCGGACGTCCGGCTTGGCGAACGACCCGATCGGCAGAAGCAGCCGGCGCAGCCGCTCGCGCGCGAGGCCGAAGAGGACGTAACTCTGGTCCTTCCCCGGATCGACTCCGCGGAACAGCGCCGGCCCGCCGCCCTCCGCCGTCATGACGCGGGCATAGTGGCCGGACGCGATGAACGCCGCTCCGATCGAATCGGCGTACTCGAAGAGCCGGCCGAACTTCAGCCAGTCGTTGCACCGGATGCACGGGTTCGGCGTCCGCCCGTCGTTGTACTCGCGGACGAAATAGTCGACCACCCGGCCGAAGTCCCGCTTGAAGTTGCAGACGTAGAAGGGAATCCCGAGGCGCCCGGCCACGGCGCGCGCATCGGTCGCATCCTCCAGGGAGCAGCAGCCCCGGTGCAGCAGCGTCAACCGGTCGTCGGCGCGATCCCGCTCCACCGCAGGCGTGCATGACACCCCGCAGGGTCCGTCGTCGGGAATCAGCCCCTCGAGATACTCCCCCGGTGATCCGAGCCGCATGAAGCAGCCCACGACGTCATAGCCCTGCTGCATCAGGAGCGCGGCGGCCACCGAGGAGTCAACGCCACCTGACATCGCCACGAGAACCTTGCCGCGCTCCTTCATGTCTCTCCCACGGTAGCACCGTCGTACCGGAAACGCTCTCGCCAGGTCAGCTCAACCCGCGCGCGCGCCGGGTCCCGTAGTCGATGCCGGGGACGCCGCGCCGGTCGGACGGTCGCTCGCGAAGAGGCTCCACGCGTTCCAGGGTTGCGAGGTACCGCCGGGCGAGGTGGCAGTAGACCTCGGTGCCCTCCGACTTCCACGCGACCTCCTCGTCGCGCAGCGGCCGCAGGATCTTCGCCGGGACGCCGGCGGCGAGCGTCCGCGCCGGAACCTCCATTCCCGCCGGGACGAGTGCGGACGCGGCGACGAAGGCCTCCTCGCCGATGACTGCGTCGTCCATGACGACCGCCTGCATGCCGATCAGCGCATTGCGGCCCACGGTGCATCCGTGCAGCACGGCGCCGTGACCGACATGCCCTCGCTCCCGGACGACGCATGCACGTCCCGGGAACGTGTGCAGGATGCAGCCGTCCTGGACGTTGGAGTCTCGCTCCAGCTCGATGCGCCCGATGTCGCCGCGGAGCGATGCATGTGGCCCGACCAGGCATCCGGCGGAGACCAGGACATCACCGATCAGGACGGCGTCCGGATGGACGAACGCCGCAGCATCGACGACCGGCCGCACGCCCTCGAACGCATAGCACGGCACTTCAGGCACCCACCGTCGCCGGCTGCGGCACGAGAACGCGGCTCTGCCCGACGCGGAACCGGCCGGCGATGAAATCGGCGTCGCACAGCGTCGCATTTCCCGCCGGGTTCGCGCCGGAGACATGGAAGTCGCTGAACGCCGCCGACTGGTTCACCCAGATGGCGCCGGTCAGGTTGCAGGACACCGCGGCGCCGGCGTTGACCAGGGCCTCGACGGCGGCATCCTGGACCTCGATGTCCGTCGAGTAGATCGACGCCGTGATCATGCCTTTCTCACGTGCGATGCGCGATGCGATCTCCACGCTGCGCGTCGTCGATCGGGTCCGGATCACATACGCGATCGGACCGAAGACCTCCCGCTCGTACAGGTCGGCATCGGCCTCGTCCAATTCGATGAGCAGCGGCGAGGAGATCCTCGCCCCGGGAAACCCGGGATGTTCGACCGGCGCCGCCTCCCGGAGGATGCGTCGACCCCGTGCCACCGCCTCGGCCCGCGCTGCCGCGATCCGGTCCAGCGTCGCTTCATTCTGAATGGCGCCGAGCACCTCGGCGGCCCGACCGGCATCGCCGAGCAGGCCGTCGAGCGCCCGCCCGAGGGCCGCGCCGACCGCGTCGAATCCGATCGCACCTGACCCGGTCCGGACGCCCTCCTGCGGCACGAAGATGTTCTGGCTGGTCGTGCACATCTGTCCGGAGTAGAGACTGAGCGTGAACGCGATGTTGCCGGTCACCGCCCGCAGATCCGGCATCGAGTCGAGGACGATCGCGTTGACACCCGCCTTCTCCGTGTAGAGTCGGGCGTGGCGCACGTTCTCTTCCAGCCAGGTGCCGAACGCCGGCCCCCCGGTGTAATCGATGATCCCGACACGCGGATCGGCGCAGAGCACCTTTCCGATCGGCGTCGCGTGGTCATCGACCAGGAGCGTGACGACATCCTCCGGGGCCCCGCACTCGCGCAGCACGTCGCGCGCGATGCTCACGGTGATCGCAAGCGGGAGAACGGCACCCGGATGCGGCTTGACGACCACCGTGTTGCCGGTCACCAGGCTTGCGAAGAGCCCCGGGTAGCTGTTCCAGGTCGGGAACGTGGAACACGCCATCACCACCGCGATGCCGCGCGGGACCACGCGGTAGGCCTTCTCGAGCGTGACGTACTCTTCCCGGCCCACCTGCTTCCGCCAGGTGGCATGCTCCGGGCACCGGCGCATCGCGTCGAACGCCCACGCGACCGCCTCGAGCCCCCGGTCCTGTGCATGCGGCCCGCCTGCCTGAAAGGCCATCATGAAGCCCTGGCCGGTCGTGTGCATGACCGCATTCGCCATCTCGAAACTGCGCCGGTTGAGCCGGTGCAGGATCTCCAGGCAGATGCCCGCGCGGAACGAGGGATCCGTCTTCGCCCACGCCCGTCCCGCGGCCGCGGACGCGCGAAGCAGCGCGTCGACGTCACAGCGGCCGTAGGCGATGTCCAGCGCACGGCCGTACGGGCTGTGCTCTGGCGCGATGGCGTCCACTTCTCCCGGTTGCCGGAGCGGGAACCGGTGTCCGATCAGAGCCTCGAATGCCCGTGTCCCGTCGTCCCGGGCGGTCTCGCCGTAGACCTTCCCGCTGGGAACTTCCGGATACGCGCTCCAGCACGCGCGGCGGACGATCGCGTCCAGGGCACCGTCCAGGACCCGGCGATGACGTTCGAAGAGGTCGCTTGACACGGGAGTGGCTCCTTCCCCGCCCGCGACCATCCGTTCCGGCTGTCGCGCGGGGCCGGCCATGGTACCGACGGCCCCGCGCTCCCGGATCTCCGTCGCTCGGAACCGGCCTCAAGTCACCGGACGATCCGGCCGATCCCCGGCACGATCGCCGTGTCCTCCGCGCCCGTGGATCGTGCGTGCGCGGTGAGCCAGCCCTGCCGAGGCGGGAGTACCGCGCCCCGTGGACCACGCGTCACAGTTCGAGACACTGGCCCGCGCGGCCATGGCCGCTGACGCTCATGACCCGCCTGCGCTGGCGGCACTCCACGAGCAGCTGGACACCATCGCGGCGGCGCTGAACGCAACGGATCCGGCGCCGCTTCATGACGCCGTCGACACCGGACGCCGGCTGCTCACGAGCCTTCTCCTGCGGGAAACGGATGATCCGGAGGGCGCCCTTGCGCTCGTACGCCGGAGCATCGAGGAGATCCTGTCCTGCCTGCCGGACCGCGCGCCCGCGTCTGCTCGATCAGACGAAGAGAACGAACTGCTCGCGGCGTGGGTGGCCGGATGCACCGATGCGCTCAGCCGCCTGGAGGCGGCGATCCTCGCGACCGAGGACGCGTCCAGCACCACGGCGGCCGACGACGCGCGACGGATCATCCACACCATCAAGGGCGAGGCGGGCGTGCTCTCCCTGGACGCCGTCCGACGCGCCGCGCATGATCTCGAGTCCGCAATCGAGATCGCGGAGTCGGGTCCGGATGGATTCCCGGCCGAAGCCGCCCTGGCGTTCGTCGACTGGATGAAGTCGGCGGTGGAGGTCCTGGACGGCGGCGGATCCAGCCTCCCACCCGATACGTCCGTTCGAACGGCACTCGCCCGCCTCCAGGCCGACGACGGTGGCACCGGCGACGGTACCGCCGCGGCATCCGGGAAACCGGGCGTGCCGGACGCGGGGGGCGACGGAACGCTCGCCGAATTCGTGAGCGAAGCGCGTGAACATCTCGCGTGTGCCGAGTCGAATCTCCTTCGCCTGGAGGCGGCACCGGATGATCCCGAACCCGTCAACGCCGTCTTCCGCGCCTTCCACACGATCAAGGGGGTCGCCGGCTTCCTCGGACTTGACCTCATCGTCCGGATCGCCCATGGCGCCGAGACACTCCTGGACCGCGCCCGCGCCGACCGCACCTTCAGAATGGAACGCGACGCGCTGGACGTTGCGCTCGCGGCAGGCGATCTCCTCGGGCGACTCCTCGATGCCGTCGACGGCAGCAGCGTCCCGCCGCGGGCGGAGTGCGATGCGCTGCTGGAACGCCTGGTTGCGGTACTCGATGGTCGGACGACGCCCCCGCCACCGGCCGCAGCGGCCACCGCCGGCCCCGTCGGCGCCGGATCGACCGGCACGGGATCCGCCGGCGCAGGGCCCGCCGGCGCCGGATCACCGCGCCGCATGGCCGAGCAGACCGTCAAGGTCAGTACCTCGCGACTGGACACGCTCCTGACGATGGTCAGCGAACTCGTCATCGCGCAGCAGATGATCATCCACGATCCCGCGGTGCGCGCGATCGCCGGACCACGGCTCCAGTCCAGTGTCGCGCAGGCCACGAAGATCATCCGCAATCTTCACGATCTCACGATGTCGCTCCGGATGGTGACGGTGCGCTCCACGTTCCAGAAGATGGCACGTCTCGTGCGGGACATCGCGGCAAGGTCGGGCAAACAGATCACGCTCGTCACGGAGGGCGAGGAGACCGAGTTCGACCGGACGGTGATCGAGGAGATCGGCGACCCGCTGGTGCACCTGGTCCGGAACGCCTGCGACCACGGGATCGAATCGCCGGCCGAGCGCATTGCCTGCGGGAAGGCGCCGACCGGTCGACTCACGCTCCGTGCGTGTCATCAGGGTGGGTCGGTCATCGTCGATATCGAGGACGACGGTCGCGGGCTCGACCGCGACCGGATTCTCCGGACCGCGATCGAGCGCGGTCTCCTGGCGCATGAACAATGCAGCGCAGGAATCACGGATCGCGAGGTCTGGCAGCTGATCTTCCTGCCCGGATTCTCCACCGCGGCGGAGGTAACTGATCTCTCCGGGCGCGGCGTGGGCATGGATGTCGTGCGTCGCAACATCGAACGCGTCCGCGGCACGATCGAGATCCACTCGGCGCCCGGTTCGGGAACCCGCTTTCGATTCAGCCTGCCCCTGACCATGGCCATCATCGACGGCATGGTGGTGCGCGTGGGCGCAGGCCGATTCGTTCTTCCGACGCTGGCCATCGAACAGTGCATGCGTCCGGTCGCCGCCCGCGTCACCGCCGTCGCCGGGCGCGGCGACATGGCGGTGATCCGGGGCGAGCTTCTCCCGGTGTACCGGCTCGGACGCGTCCTCGGCCTCCGCGGAAGCGATGCAGAACCCGTGCACTCGCTGCTGCTGGTGCTCGACACGCCGCATGGCCGCTGCTGCGTGATCGTGGACGAGATTCTCGGACAGCAGCAGGTCGTCATCAAGTCGCTTGATCCGTCCATGCCCGTGCCGCGCAGCATCGCCGGCGGCGCCATCCTCGGCGACGGGCGGATCGCACTCATCCTCGATCCGGCGGGGCTCGTCGCGGAGGCCGCCGACTCAGACGCCTGACGGGAGGAGTCCATGCACAGCGGACCCGCATCACGGTCACACCGGGTCGAACGGGCGTACCCGGGCAGGTACCTCTCGTTCCACCTCGGCTGCGGCGCGTACGGACTGGACATCCTGCGCGTCCGTGAGATCATCGCCATGATCGACATCACGCCGCTCCCCGGGACGCCCGACTTCGTCCGCGGGATCATCAACCTGCGCGGCCGGATCATCCCGGTCGTCGAACTCCGACGTCGCCTCGGGATCGCTGCGGCGGCGGACGACGATCAGGCGTGCATCATCGTGGTGGAGCGTGAAGGGCGAGAGGGCAGCGATCCCCGTCTGACCGGCGTGATCGTCGACCGCGTCAGCGAGATCGTCGACATCGATGCCGACAGCATCGGTCCGGCGCCTCGACCCGCCAGAGGCACGGGCGCCGGCTTCATCAGCGGCGTCGGCCGGGTCCAGGACACGGTGATCCCGCTCCTCGCGATCGACCGGATTCTCCATGCCGGCGAGGTCGCTCCGAGCGGCGGCGGCGCTGGGGATGCCGTCACCGAGGCCGCGTGATCACCGCGGCGATCCGCTGGAGGCAGGCCCCGTCACCCGGTGGTCCGGAGTCCGCCGGAGATGGCCTGGATGCTCCGCCGGATCAGCGCATCGATCGCCATCCGCGCCGCGCTTCCGGGCGCCGTGCGCCGCTGCCGGCGGAAGAGTTCCACCTGCACCAGGTTCAGCGGATCGACCACCGGGTTCCGCGTCTCGATCGATCGGCGCAGCCACGGAACGTGCTCGAGCAGCCCGGCGCGTCCGCTGAGCGCGAGGATGGCGTCGCGGCTCCGGGATGCCTCGGCCACGATCCGGTCCATGACGGCATCCCGAAGCGCTGCGTCCTCGACGAGTCCGGCGTGGAGACGCGCGATCCCCATGTCCGCCTTGGCCAGTGCGAGCGCCGCATTCTCGATGATCCCTCGGAACGCCGCGTCCGTCGCGTAGCACCGCGCCAGTCGCGACGGTCCGTCGGCCGTCGCCTCGGCGAACGCGGAAAGCGCTGTCCCGATCCCGTACCACGCCGGCAGCAGGATGCGGGCCTGCGTCCACGAAAACACCCAGGGGATCGCGCGGAGCGTCTCGAGCGATCTCGCTCCACCGCGCCGCGCCGGTCGTGACGCGATCGGAAGCTGTTCGATGCCGGAGATCGGCGTCGCCTGCTCGAACCACGACATGAAGCCCGGCATGCCGACCAGTCGGCGGTAGGCGGTCAGTGCGGATCCGGCAAGAGACGTCATGACGTCATCAAGTTCCTTCCGCTCGCGCGCGGGGCGGTCGGGACGGCGATCGAGAGACGTGCGCCGGAGTGCTGCCGCAACCACCTGTTCCAGGTGCCGCCCCGCGATCTCCGGATCGTCATATCGCTCGGCCAGGACCTCGCCCTGCTCGGTGACCCGGAGTCCACCGCCGATCGTGCCGTGGGGCAGTGAAACGATGCTGCGCGCCGCGGGTCCGCCGCCGCGGCCGAGCGCACCGCCGCGGCCGTGGAAGAAGCGGATCGGGACGCCATGCGCCGCCGCTGCCTCGACGAGCCGTCGCTGGGCCGCCACGAGACCGCAGCAGGCCGCCAGGTAGCCGCCGTCGCGCGTGCTGTCGGAGTACCCGATCATGACGTGCAGCACCCCGCCGGGTCCGGTGATGTCGGATCGACACGCCGCATCCTGGAGGATCGCTTCGACGATCCGTGGCGAGCGTGCCAGGTCGTTGATCGTCTCGAAGAGCGGCGCAATCGGCATCGCGACCGCCCCCGCCCGCCCGGCGTGCTCGAACGCCGCGCAGCGCATGAGCCAGCGCACAGCGCGCAGGTCCCCGGGCGCGTGTGTCATCGAGATGACGTGGATACCCAGTGCATCCGCACCGCCGTGGGCGCGCACGCCGACGAGCAACCGGAACAGCTCCACGGTCTCCCGCGCTTCGGGCGTGAGTCGCGCGACGTCGGGAAACCCGCACTCGCCACCGGCCTCCGGTTCCAGGATCCGTGCCCGCGCCGTCTCGTCCATGTCGGCATAGTGGTCGCACCGCCCGAGGACGCGCAGGAGTTCACCGACCACGGCGTGATACCAGCCGGACTCCTGGCGGATGTCGAGCGCCAGCAGATGCAGGCCGAACACCCGCGCCTGGATGATCCAGTCATCCACGTGCTCATCCGCGATCAGCTCCCCTCGATTGGCCACGAGGCTCCCTCGAAGGATGATGAGGTCATCCACGAGGTCCTGCCCGCAGGAATATGCGCCCTCCGGCGCCGGCTCGCCGATGACCGCGGCCCGGGCGCGCTCGAGCCTCCACTGCACGATGCGCAGGAAGCGCCGGCAGCACTCATCCGCCGCAAGATGGGCCAGGTGATCCTCGAGTGCCGGCCACCGCCGGATCGCTTCGGCCACCGCGCCGGCAAGCGCCTCCGTGACACCGGCCCGGTGCGTCGACATGCTCAGCGCCCGCCGGGCCGCGGCCGCCTGCGCGATGTGCCGATCGATCGCCTCCCGACGAAGCCGTCCGAGCGCGTCCCGCGTGACCGCCGCCGTCACCGCCGGATTGCCGTCGCGGTCACCGCCGATCCAGGTCCCGAACCGCAGCAGCGCCGGACAGCATGCCGACACCGGCCCGACCGTTCGCGCGCTGGAGTCGTCCGCCAGCGCGGACGCGAGCGTACGATGGAGCTCCGGGACCGCGGCCCAGAGCGTGCCCGCGAAGAACAGGGAGCGCTCCAGTTCCTCCGCGACCGTGGGGCGGCGGAATCGAACGGACTCCGTCTGCCAGAGGCCGACCAGGTCCGCGGAGATGGCGTCATCGACGCGCCGACGGCGCCGCGGCGCAAGATCCGGACGATCCCGTTCCTGAAGGCGCTGCCGGATATCCCGGACCTTCTCGCGGATCGATCGGCGCTTCGCTTCCGTGGGATGAGCGGTGAACACGAGTTCCAATTGCATGGAGCGCAGCAGTTCCAGCCGCTGCATGAGACTCCAGCCCTCCTCGCGCATCGCGTCAAGCGTCGGCCCGAGCGACTCCCCGACGGCGCCGGCGACACCTCGGCGCTCACGCGCGCGAAGGACGCGGATGCGCTGGCGGTCCTCGGCCAGATTCGCCATGTCGAAGAAGATGCTGAAGGCATCGATGAGATGTCCGAGCGAAGGAAGATCGCTCTCCGAGAGCAGCGCGACGAGCTTCGACTCCGCGGCGGCATCGCCGCGCCGGCGCAGGAGGGCGAGCCGGCGGACGCGGTCGACGAGATCGATCGCGTCGTGACCCGCCTGTGCCCGGATCACCGCGCGGACCTGCGCCCAGAGGAAGCGGATCTCGCGGTCAAGTCTCGCATCGGAATTGGCGTGCATCGCTGCCATGCTGCTGCGTACTGCGGACCCGGGTCGGGCGTCCGGTCGGGCCCGGTCTCCTGCGCCCTCTGCACCCGGTCCCCGCCATCATCCCGGCCCCGGACAGCATACCGTACTGGCGCCTGCGTCGGCGTGGCGAAGGACAGCGCCGGATCCGTGTGGACGCGCTCCGTGACGATGACTCGACCGCACGCCAATCAGCGACTCTTCGTCTCGATCGTTCCGCCGATCGACGCAGCGCGCGCGTGGCTCGACCTGCTGCACACGATGTCGCTGCCGGATGGACGATACACGCCCGAAGCGCAGGTGCACCTCACGGTGCAGTTCATCGGTGATGTGCCCGTCCGCGCCCTGGACGATGTCATCGAGAGCGTCCGCCGATCCGCGGCCGGGCTCGAGTCGTTCCAGCTTCAGCCCCGCAGCCTGCGCGCACTGCCGCAGCGCGGTCCAGCGCGCCTGGTTGCCGTGGAAACCGACTGCCCGCCGACGCTCGTTGAACTGAAACGGCGCCTGGTCCATCGCCTTGCCGCGCACGCGCGCCGCGAGGCCGCGGAACGCTTCCTGCCGCACCTGACGCTCCTGCGCTTCACGCCGGTTGCCGATCTCGAAACGCGGTCGTGGCCGATGACCGCGCCACCCGTTCCCGTCACCGCGGTCTCGCTGATGCGCAGCATCCTGCATCCGGCCGGCGCGCGTCACGTCACGATCGACCGGGTCCAGCTTGCCGGAAGTGCGTAGCCAGGCGCCCTTCGGCAGGTCGTCGGACTGCCCGGTTTCCGGCGAGACGTCGACTCCATGGAGCGTCCGGGGAGAGAGCCCGCAGCATGAAGTCAACCGGTGCATGGTGCGCGTTCGGCCTCGAATCCGCCGTCCGCACCTGCTTTGACGGGTGCGGCGGCCTGGCTTCGGCATGACCGATCGGGATCGCACGTGGACGGTCGCGCAGCGGTGTCGGCGCGGGTTTTCCGCCGGCCGGTTCGCGCCGACCGTGGGGCTCCATGCGTGGATCCTCTCCGGGTCGCGGCGGAAGCTGTTCGACTCGCTCGCCCCGATCGTGTTCGAGCGGTTCGTGACGAACCGCCTCCCGGCCATCTCTTCGTGTTCCGCTCGAGACGCGGCGACCGCATGACGATTCTCTGGTGGGACCGCGACGCATGCCGCATGCCGGTGGACGGGGTTGTTGATGTGGCCGCTGATGACAGGGGGATTGATGGCCATCGTGGAGGGATGCAAGACAAAGCCATATCGCTATCGACTGGCGGCAATAAGCGGCTGGACTATTCTGGTCAGTTGGATCAGGCGCAATCTGAAGGCGGTCTCAGCCTCTAGGCAGCGGCATCTGAAGCACGTGCTGAAGGTGGCGGTCTTGATCGGATCAGTTGTTGCAGTGCTGGGACCGGCGTGACTGTTGCTATCGTTTGGAGTATGGTTCCGCAGATAGCATTTGAGTATCAACGTGCGCGCGCAGCCACCCCGTCCCCCCGGCATGCCGCCGCGCGGCGTGATCAGGGCTGGGGATCGGCAGCCCGACGGGCCTTCCAGCGATCGGGCACCTACTCGTCGAGCGCTTCGGGCGTGATCGCGTCGCGATTGACCAGGAGTGGGGTCAGGTCGCGCTCTGGATTCCCGTCGTGGCGACGGCAGGTGCTCGTGATGCTCGACAGGATTCCTTACGCACCTGAACATCGGCATCGCGGCATTGCCAGGTCTTGTGGATGACCGCATGATCAGGCGGCGACCTTCGCGATGGTTCCGTCCTTGAATCGGACATCTCGAATCACGTCTTCAAGCATCTCGTGTCCGTTGAGGCGGCGCAATGACGCTGTGCCGACTCCGCGAGTTTGAAGACCATCGCGAGGCATGCGTTGCGGCTTCCGTTGCCCCTGGTTCGACGATGTCGCAGGCGCCCGGTCGCGAACGTCGACTCGATCGGGTTTGTCGTCCGAAGGTGTCGCCAGTGTTCCGCGGGGAAGTCGTAGACCGCGAGCAGATCATCCCGATCCTTCTCCAAGCACGCGACCGCCACCTCGAACTTCGCACCGAAGTCCTGCTCGAAGGCGTCGAACGCAGCAGCAGCCACTCTGCTGGTCGCCGCCTGCCAGATGTCGTGAATGCGACTCTTCGCCTTGGGCTGGATGCTCTTGGGAATCCTGTTCAGGATGTTCGCGGACTTGTGGACCCAGCAACGCTGTTCCCGCGTCGTCGGCCACGTCTTGCGAGTTGCTGCCCAGAAGCCGAGTGCACCATCGGCAACAGCGAGCTTCGGATCGATGATCATGCCCCGTCGTTTCACATTGTTGACCAGCTCCGACCACGACTGCTCTGAGTCGCGAAATCCGTCCGTCACCGCGATCAGTTCCTTGGAGCCGTCGGCGGTCGCTCCCATCAGCACCAGAATGCACTGCTTCTTGCCGGTCGCTTCATCGCCCAGCCGGATGTTGCAGTAGATGCCGTCCGCCCACACATACAGGTACTGACGGTCCGCAAGCGAACGCTTCGACCAGGTCGCATGCTCCTGCTGCCATGTGTCGATCAGCCGGGTGATCCTGGTCGCGGAGAGGCCTGCCGCATCCGGAACCAGCAGCGACTGCACCGCTTCGGTGAAGCCGCCGGTGTTCACGCCCTTGAGATACAGCCAGGGAAGCATCTCCTCGATCGCCTTCGTTCGCCGCAGGTATGGCGGCAGAATCCCCGAGTGGAACTGCTCACGATCGGGTCCGGTCCGTCGATCATGAACGCACGGCCGAGCGACATCGAGATCGCCGAGCCCGGTCTGGATGGCCCGGGTCGGCTGATGGCCATTGCGAACGATCTGTCGACGGTCTTGGCCGTCGGTGATCGCGGCGCGCTGGTCGATCCACTCAGCCACCTCCGCCTCGATGGCTGCGGCGAGCATGGTCCTGGCTCCATCACGCAGGATCGGCGTCAGCATGTCACGGGTCCGCTCACATGGAAACTCGAACGAAACGGTGGTAGTTTTCTGGTTCACGGCGGCGTATTCCTGAGGTTGGTAATGCGCCCTCAAGGTACGCCGCCATTTCATGCCGTCATCCGTCCACAAGATCCGGTTATAGCTCCCGGGCCTGCATGGAGCATGTCATGACTCGCGAGAGCATCGGCGTGATCGTCGGCTACATCACCATCACGCTCGTCGTGCTGGCAGCCCTGACCACTGCGTGGCTCACACTCGGCGCGGATCTCGCGTTTGCGCCGACGGTGTACCAGCTCAGCACACTGTGGGCTGCGCTGACTGTCGCCGTCAACATCATCGCGGCGATCGCAGGCGGCAGCGTGTGCGCCGCACTCTCCCGAACGACGAAGACCCCGGTCATCTTCGCGATCATCGTGTTCACTCTCGGCGTCCTCGTCGCGATCCCGGCCCTGCCCCCACGAGACGAATCACCACCCGCGCCTCGACCGGATCGGATCACGATGTCCGACGCGCTCACCAACGGCCGCCAACCGAGATGGGTCGTCCTCTCAAACCCGGTGACCGTCGCCGCCGGCATTCTGCTCGGCGCAGCGCTGATGCGCACCTGGGTGCGACCTCGATCGCGAGCGTAAGGAGCCGAGCGTCCTTCGAGATCGACCTCGCGCAGAAGACGCGGGCACGAACGCAGAGCCGGAGGCGATGGCCATCGCCATCGCCGTCGCGGTCACCCCCACGGCCACGGACGCGGACACGGACACGGACGCGGACTCGGTCGCGGATGCGGCCTCCGACTGCGCTTCCGTCCGCGGCAGCCCACCGGCGGACAAGCACTTCATCCAACGAAAGGCAGGTGACCATGGCATGACGCGGAACTGAAACAACTCGTAACAGTCGGGGTTCAGTAACCTCGGAAGGGTTGGGGTGAGCTGACAGGTGTCGTGGTCTCCTCAAGGGGATCACGATCATCGCAGCACAACGACGCGGCGCGCAGCCTTACGGCGCTGTGGATCGCCGGACGGGTACGTTGCTCTATCGCGAACCCGGTCGCGGACACGAACACGGACACCGACATAGACGCGATCACCGACACGCCCGCGGCGACGCTGGCATGTCCGCCCGGACTCTCCAGAGCAATCACTGGCTCCCGTCGCTGCGACGCCTTACTCCAGCACCTTGAAGCCCAGGCTCAGCGACGTTCGATAGCTGCTGATCTCGAGCCGGCGCATAGAGAGCAGGCCCTCGGCTTGCCGCCACACTGTGGGATCGCTTGCCGTCTGGAGTCGCGCGGTGCGATCGACCTCGCCCTCGATCCATGCCGAGAGCTGTTCAAGAATCGCCCGTCGCGTCTGAAGCGTCTCATCGGGGTGCAGCGCGAAGACGCGATGCCAACTCGCATCAGCAAGTTCACGTCGCACCCGATCGCGTTCAGCGGAGAGATCCAGGAGCGCCTGGTCCAGCGCTTCGAGCGCCTGCGGCTCCAGACTCCCGCGCTCCACCGCCACCTCCGTGAGTTCTCGCAGCGCCGGTCCGATGACGTCAAGGCTGTCCGGCGCGTAGATGGCCGGAAAGCGCATGGCGCGCACACGGTCGTACCAGCGATGCGCGGCGGTCTCGCCAAGATGCATGGATGCCAGGCCTCCAAGTCCGGTGACCAGGTCCTGCAGGACGACCTCTCGCCGGCGAAGGGTCGCCCCGTACCATCTGCCCCATGCCCGCGAAGCCTGACTCCGGCTCTCGCCGGTTCGCGCCGTGTGCCTGACGCTCGCCTGCGAGAGCGAATCAGTCATCAGTTCCTCGGCGACGTCCGCCAGCGCCGCCTCTGCATTGACGCGGAGCGCGCGTACCCGCGCAAGCAGCGGGTCTTCCGTCGTGTGTCCAGGGCCCACGAGTGCCACGCGCCATGCCTCGAACTCTTCTCCAGGCACAGAGGCGGCGTCCAGCAGACCGACGATGTCCGGCCTCTCGTGCACGCGATCCGCGGACACGGGTCGGGCGTGCATCCTCTGCTCATGATCCGTCAGGGAGAGGGCGGATATGTTCAGCCGGAATCGATGACGCGCCTCGTCACTCCACCATGCCCGCTGTTCATCGCTCAGGATCTCGACGAACTGCTCCAGCATCTCCGCCCGTCGCGGCGGCTCAAGTGCCGCCTGCCACTCAATGCGCTGTACGTCCGCCTCCGCCATCGCCCGGTGGAAGTTGCGCATGTACTCCCCCCCCAGAGTGTGTGCGATCGACATCGCAGGCGCGATCGGGCTTGACGGATCTCCGTCGCCAAAGACGGACGGGTGTACGTCGTACGCCTTTCGCGCAACATCGAAGGCGGAACGCGCATCCTCAGGAAGATGATCATGGGTGGCATCGGCGCGCAGCTCCGGAAACGCGTCGAGCATGCGGCGCTGAAGATCTGCGACCCATGCGCGCTCCAGCCGGATGAGTTCCGGGCCCACGTCCTGCGCGTACCGGTCATACGCGACTCGCAGGAATCGCTCCTGATCCTGCGAGAGATGAAGGTCCCGGGCGAGGCGACCGATCGCCTGCGGCGGTACGAACCCGCCATGGGGGCTGAACAGCGCGCGGCCGAGCAGTTGCTGACCGGGATGACTTTCATCCTGCTCGTCGTCCAGGTCCTCGTCTGAGTCGTCCGCGGCGGGACCGAGTGCACCGATTGCGATCACCTCCCTGCGTCGGTCCGCTCCGAGTGGTTCGGCCGGGTCACGCGAACGCCCTGACGCCGTCGCCAGATCTGCCGACACCAGTCCGATCACGGGAATGTCGACAATGGCTCGGTTCAACGCCGCGTCCCCGCGGATCGTGACGCGGAGCGACTCCTCAAGAAGCCCGTCTGGCGCATCGGCGACCTGAATCGTGACCGGAATGCGCAGCACACCGTGCCGCACATCGGCCACCGCCGCGCCGATGGCGACCTGCGCTGAGGACGCTTCCACCACGACTTCCTCGGGCCGGAGCGTTCGCCCTGATATCACGACCTCGCGGCGCAACTCCGCCGACGGGGAGACGATCCCAAGCGAGATCGAACGCGTCAGAACAGTCGCGTGCGCGCCACCGATGACGACAGGGAGGCGCAGGTCCCTCGGCGCCTCGGTCGGGGCTTCGACGCGAAGGCGGATCTCTCGAGGCGCGCCGTCGCCGGCGACCATTGCCGCGCCGCGGCGCAGGCGGACCTCTCCACGACCCACAACCACCAGTTCGTCACTCGCCACCGCAAGAACAGCCTCAGGAGCGTCGACCGAATAGGCCGTCCAGGACGCCGTCATCGACTCCGGAAGATCTGATGCGTCCATCTCGACCCGCCAGGGAACATGCACGGTGGAAATAACCCAGAACGTCGCCGCCACCTCCCCGCGCGCGTCAACCGACACGACCAGTGGGTCGGGCAGCATCCGCACCTGCCGTACCGAAGCCCCGATGGAGATGCGGACGGCGTCGCTCCCGGCCACATCCGTGACCAGTCGAATGGCACTGTTGAATGTCTGTCGCTCGGGAGACGGGCGCAGCAGGAGACGTACGGTCACCACCTCGCCCGGCGGCACCACCTCCGGATGCACCGCAACGATCTCCACGCACGCCGCACACTCCGATCGCACAGCAAGGATCCGGACCGGCGATTCGGCGCTGTTGCGCATCTGCACGGCGATCCGCGTCGACCGGTCACCGTTGATGGTGCCGACCTCGACACGTCCGCTCTCCAGCCGCTCCAGCACCAGCACGCGCTCCGTCTCATCGGGATCCGGCCCGGGATCAACACCGGTCCCATGTGACGCCGCCGCGATGGTCCAGACAATGATCAAGGCAAGCGCGGCGCGAGTCATGAGCGCGTCCCTCTGCGGAAGATCAGCAACGCAAACGGGCACGCAGCCACGGCGACTGTGGTGAGCGGAAACCGCGGAAGCGTGACACTTCGGTGTGCCGGCCCCGAGGTATCCGTTGACGACACCTCAATGGCCGATCCGGACCAGGCGGCGGCGAGTTCAGTGACCGGAATCGCCGTCAGGATGGATGGATAGTCCAGAAGCAGAATGTCGCGCTGCGGCGTCATGCCCAGCGCGAGAGCGACATGCCCGTCCTCCGTTCCAGAAGGCGGGAAGAGCAGCAGCCTCGCGCCGTCTCGGGGGTGTTCCTGCAACCAGGATTCGCGATCGGATTCGCGCACATGGACCACGCGGGCATGACCATAGGACGCCAGATGGTCGACGAGCCGATCGGTTCTGACTGCCCGGCCCGGGGCCCAATCGAGCGATGCCGCGATATCGCGCAGGGTCACGTCCCGGACTCCCAGCACCTGCGCAGCGCCGAATGACGCCACGATAGAACACGCGCGCGCAGCCGCTGCACTCTCTTTCAAGGCAGGATCTGCGAAGCCATCCGTCGTGGCCTCGACTTCTGAACCCGCCTGAGAAAGGAGCAGCCATGCACACACGATGGCCGGGAAGAAAGGTGACGTGATGGCATCAGACGGCGCACGACCCACACGACCGGCCCGGCGCGCCGCAACGCGGCGCCTCCGGGCGGCGTGCCCAAAGAGCAGGACCATCGCCAGCGCGATCACGGCCGCGATCGACGCATCTGCGATAGACAGCCCCGCACCATTCGCACGCCGGGCTGTCTTCTGGTCAGGCACGCGCCGACCTGCTTCCTCGATGCCCATGCGCAGCGCAGCCTCGACCGATGCCCTGCCGGACGCATCGAGCGCCCAGGTCGTCCCGCCGTGCAGCTCATCGTGCATGAGCCCCTCCACACGAGGCTCAAGAAGCACTGGAAGAAGGGGCTCATTGATCGAGAGATGCACCACCGATGCATGCGTGATCCGAAGGGACCGCTCCTGCAACGACTGGCCGCCCCGGGCCGGGCCACGCCGTTCCAACGCTCCCAGATCCACGATGGTGGTCACCTCGCGCGGCAGGAAGATGCCTGGCGCCGCCTCGACATGATCACGGTAGACGGTCACCGATAACACGACCGTCCCGACATACCGGCCGTCCTCAAACCGCCGCAGTACCCGCTCCGATCGCAACGCAGCGAAATTGAGGCTCGGCGCCAGGACAAACCGATCGCCTTCACCGTCGACTCCCGTGACGATGATGGTGCGCCGTCCGTCGATGGTCCCCGTCCTGGGAAGTACGACGATCCCCCGCGATTCGGCGCGCCACGCAAGGTGCGCAGCGAGAGACGAAACCGGACGACTCTGGCCCTCCGGGCCTTCGGAGTCCAGGATCCAGCGAGGAACGTCGCACATCATGGCCATCGCTGCAAGGTGCTTCGAGTCGAAGCGTGACCGAACCAGATGCCGTGCGAGGAGAGGGGCGCGGATCGTGCGTCCAAGACGCCCCGAGCTCGGGCCACCGAGCCACAACGACAGGCCGTCGGACCATACTTCGTGCGGCCGGATCGTCAGCGGCGGCCCCGCACGGTCGTCAGCGAGATCCACCACCCGGCTGACGAAGCGATCGCCCATCCAGAGCAGTTCCGCTCTCGCTTGCGGCCGCGGAATCAGCACCGGCACGCCCTCCGAGACTTGCCAGACCCGATGCTCCGCGATCGTGTGACCAGCCCACATTGACTGCGCATTCGCAGAGAGCATGCGGATCAGGTGTTCTGGCTCCACCGGTGGCGGCCCCTCCGACGCCAACCACCGATGCCGTGCCGGAGGTATCGCCGAACGGCTCAGGTTCCCGTCGATCGCGATCCGCTCGAACTCGTCCTCGCCAGAGGGGGCGCGCACAAGCTCCGCCGCGGCGCGCTCGAACGTCCAGCCGACAGCGGGGTCCTCGTCTTCCATGATGACAGGGCCACCCGCGGGAGTCGCTCTTGCCGCAGGCGCTAACACGCAACCAAGGAGCGCCAATCGAAGCGTCGCACACCGGAAGATCATGACGTTGCCTCGCTGATACGTCGGGTCTCATGCATCGGGGCATGGCGGAATGCCACCGGTGGGTGGGACTTCATGATGCACGACACCGTTACACGGATTTTGCGTCTGGGCCGCGCCATTGAAACAAACGCCTTCGAACCAGCAGCAGGACCCTCTGTCCCGGTACCCACAGCCGTTCGGGGTCACATCCAACCGCTTGACCTGCTTCTGACTCGAAAGTGCCTGTACGCTCCACACGTGAGGACACTCCTCAAGCCAGTAGCCAGTGCCCGCGTTCAAGCACGCTGAGTCGGTCTCATGTCGACGGCAGTTGAGTGCTGCTTCATAGCACACCATGATCGTCTGGATCCTGTCATAGCCGTGCCCAGGGACAATCACCACCTGCCCGAGCATCCAAGGGGCGACCGCCGCCTGCGCGCTCGACTCCTGCCATTCGCCCAGTACGCGCGGCGCGCCCTGCATGACGGTGATCACTGCGATCGCGAGACCCGCCGCACCGGCAACACTTCGTCTCGTCGACATGATGAGTACCCCTTCGCCACCCGGCGCCACCGCTGCTCATGCCGAGCCAGCATGCATCCAGCGGCGGCTCGGCGGGCACCATACTGCCCCCCCCCCCCCCCCCCCCCCCCCCCCCCCCCCCCCCC
>JAHBWZ010000007.1 GCA_019636755.1 Phycisphaeraceae bacterium
GTGCGCCGCGCCATCATCCAGGACCTGCTCGGCTGCCCCGGCGTGCCTGTGGATCTCTGCGACGACGACGCCCCCTGGATCCGGGACTGCAACGGCAACGGCATCCCGGACCGCATCGAGCGATACGGGGACAACCCCGCGAACCTGGCCGCATGCATCGAGGCGATGATCCTGGCCGAGACGCCGTAACAGCGCGGCGCCTGCCTGTGCGGTCCGCCTGCGGAGCATTCCCGCGTGGACCGTGGAGGATCGTCGTCCCGGACATCGCCGCGACACACTCGTCCCCCGGGGCCCTCTCGCAGAGCCCCGGGGGCGTTCGCGGAGACGCAGACCAAGGGGCGCCCTGAAAGGACCTGCACGCGCGAATGAGGGCGGATGACGAGAAGCCGACGGACCTGGCTGGGGGGAAGAAGGCGTGATGCGCAGGTCAGCACCAGGGGGGATCAAGGGCACCCGTGCCCTCCGTGACCTCCTGCAGATGTTCCACCATGCCGCGGCAGGACGGTCAGTTCACCACGCGCCAGCAGACCGGGTAGCGGTACGAAACGCCGTTGCTCGCCGCAATCGTCGCCAGGATGATGAAGATCAGGCTCGCGAGCGCCACCGGGATGAAGAGCAGGACGCCGATCCCGCAGGTGACGAACGACAGGATGCCGCAGACCAGGTACGCGATCGACACCGTGATCTGGAAGTTGAGTGACTCCCGGCCCTGATCCCTGACGAACGGCATTTCGTCCCGCTTCATGAGCCAGACGACGAGCGGCCCGATGATGTGCCCGAACGGCACGAGGTATCCCGACAGCGCCGAAAGATGCGCGAACATCGCCCATGTCCGCTCGTTCGAGCCGCCGCCGGACTGTGTGGAAGGCGATCCGGTCCCCGGGGGTACATCGTGCATGTCGTCCATGGAAGTCCTCTCGAGCGATGTCGCCGGATGGCGCATGGCCGCGCGCCGTCGAGTCGGCCGGCGCCGTCTTCGGCCGTCGTGCCGGGGCGGTCCGTGCCGGCGCCCGCCCCACTGTCCGGCAGTATCGGCCGGATGCGGTCGTCCGGGCCAGCGATCGGAACGGGCCCAGGCCCCACTGGACGCGCCGCGCGCACGCGACCGCCCGCCGTGACCGGGCCGCCGTCCACCGACGCACGGAGACGCGGAGGTCAGACCAGCAGCAGTGCGGGCGACTCCACCAGTTCACGGACGGACTGGAGGTACGCCGCGGCCATCGCGCCGTCGACGATCCGGTGGTCGCTGCAGAGGGTCACGGTCATCTCGTGTCCGGGGACGACCGCACCGTCCCGGACCACCGGCCGCTCGATCGCGGCGCCCACGGCCAGGATCGCGGCGTTGGGCGGATTGATGATCGCCGTGAAGTGATCCACGCCGTACATGCCCAGGTTCGAGATCGTGAACGTCGAACCGGACATCTCATCCATGGAAAGGCCGCGCGTCCGCGCCTTCTCCGCGAGCGACTTCGCCTCCTCAGAGATCGTCCGCAGGCTCTTGCGATCCACCTGCCGGACGACGCCGACGACGAGCCCGCCGCCGCGTTCAGGCGGCAGCGCGATCGCAACGCCGACGTTGACATCACCGTGGACCAGGATGTGGTCGCCGCCCCACGATGCATTGACCTGCGGGTGATGGGCCATCGCCAGGGCGCAGGCACGGACGATGAAGTCGTTGAGGGACAGGCGGATGCCGCTGCCCTCGAGGCGGCGATTGAGATCCGACCGGAGGCTCAGGAGTTCGTCCACCGCGAAGGTCACAGCGACCTCGTAGTGCGGCATCGTCTGCTTCGATTCGACCAGGCGCCGCGCGATCGTCTGGCGCATGCCCGAGAGCGGGACCTTCGCCGTCCCGCCGCTCGC
Source organism: Phycisphaeraceae bacterium (assembly GCA_019636755.1). GTDB lineage: Bacteria > Planctomycetota > Phycisphaerae > Phycisphaerales > SM1A02 > JAHBWZ01. The sequence continues at coordinate 1,864 of JAHBWZ010000007.1, forward strand.
CACCGCGAGCGCCTGGATGACCCCGGCACCCGGCGCCGACCCGCTCCTCGCCAGCGCGGCCGACGGCGGGACCGCGGCCTGCGTCTCCTGCGCGGCGTCCACCGCGGCCAGGATGTCGCGCTTGATGATTCGACCCGACGGGCCGCTTCCCGCGATGTGCGCCAGGTCCAGGCCGTGTTCTTCCGCGAGCCGCCGCGCCACCGGGCTGACGCGCTGGCGTCCGCCCGCGCCCTCATCCGCGGCCCTGTCGTGCTTCGACGCGTCCCCGGCACCTGCGCCCGCGCCCGACCCGGCGCCGGCCGAAGCCGGCCGGCCCGGCGCGGACGGGCGGTCCTTCCTCGGCGTCTCCATCGTCGCCGTCGCGGCGCCTCCGCCTGCGCCTTCGGAATCGCCGGTCCGGCCCGCCGCCCGCGTCGCGTCACCACCGCGCCGCGCCGCGCCGGCCGGCAGTGACGACGCGTCCTCGCCGGGCTCCGCGAGCAGCGCGATCACGGATCCGACATCCACCGCCTGCCCCTCCGGCACCAGGATCTTCGCGAGCGTGCCGTCGTCGTATACCGACAGTTCCATCGTGGCCTTGTCGGTCTCGATGTCGGCCACGACCTGACCGGAGGAGACCTTCTCGCCCTCCGTCACGTTCCACTTGAGGATGGTCCCGGACTGCATGGTGTCCGAGAGCCGGGGCATCGTGATCTCGATGGGCATGGTTCGTCGCCGGGCGGAAGGGGATGGGGGACTCGAAACCTGGCCGGCCTGCGTGCTCAGGCGTTGTACGTCGCCGATCGCACGGCCTCGCAGATCTTGCGGACGTTGGGCAGCATCTCCTGCTCCAGGTTGAACGCGTACGGAGCCGGCACGTCATCGGTGTGCACCCGATGCACGTGGTTGTCCAGGTCGTCGAAGCAGTGCGCGTGCACCTGGGCGGCGACCTCGGATCCGGGCGAGCCGAATGACCACGACTGGTCGACGACGACCAGCGCGTTCGTGCGCCGGACCGAGCGGACGATGGTGTCGATGTCGAGCGGCCGGATCGTGCGTCCGTCGATCACCTCGCACTCGATCCCATCCTTCGCGAGGATCTCCGCCGCCTCGAGGCAGAAGTTGACCGGGCGTCCCCACGAGAAGACTGTGCAGTCCCGTCCCGGTCGCCGGACGATCGCCTCTCCGAACGGAATGACGTACTCCTCCTCGGGAACGTGCTGCTTGTCCGAAAGCATCCGCTCCGACTCCAGGAAGAAGACCGGATCATCGTCCCGGATGGCCGTCTTCAGCAGTCCCTTGGCGTCATACGGGCAGGACGGGATCGCGATCTTCACGCCGGGCACGTTGGAATAGAGCCCCTCGACGCACCATGAGTGCGTCGATCCGAGCTGCCCGCCGGCGCCGTCGTTGCCGCGGAAGACGACCGGGCAGCCGAACTGACCGCCCGACATGTACAGCATCTTCGGCGCGTTGTTCAGGATCGGGTCCGCCGCGACGAGCGAGAACGACCAGCTCATGAACTCGACCACGGGCCGCAGGCCGCGCATCGCGGCACCGATGGCAAGACCGGCGAATCCGGATTCCGAGATAGGCGTGTCGATCACGCGCCGCGGTCCGAACTCCTCCAGCATGCCGCGGCTCACCTTGTACGCGCCGTTGTACTCCGCGACCTCCTCGCCGAGCAGGAAGACGCGCAGATCCCGGCGCATCTCCTCGGACATCGCTTCGCGCAGGGCATCTCGGAACTCGATCTCTCGGACGGACATGGTGGAGGATTCCGGGGAGACAGGGAAGGTCGCGGCCCGCTCAGGGGCGCTTCGATTCGCGGAGCATCTCGGGAAGCGAGGTGCCGGTGTAGGGCCCGTGCGGCTCGACGTAGACGTCGTGATGGAGTTCCTCGATCGGCGGCTCGGGCGAGGCCTCCGCCCACTCGATCGCCTCGCGGACTTCCTCGCGGACGCCCTGCATGACATCGCGGATCGCCTCCGCCTCCACGCCGCGTTCGTCGCGCAGGAAGGTCTCCAGCCGCCCGATCGGGTCGTCCGACTCGTACCGCTCCTCCTCCTCCCGCGTGCGGTACTTGCGGGGATCGGACATCGAGTGTCCCTTGAAGCGGTAGGTCCGGATGTCGACGAACGCGGGACGCGAGTTCTCGCGGCAGTGGTCCGCCATCCGCTTCATCGCGTCGTAGACCTTGAGGACATCCATGCCGTCGACGGTCGTCGCATCGATCCCGTACCCGATGGCCTTCTTCGTGATGTCATGGCCCATGGTCGTCCCGCGCGAGATGGCCGTCCCCATGGAGTAGCCGTTGTTCTCGACGCAGAAGAGGACCGGGAGATCGAAGAGTCCCGCCAGGTTGAGCGCTTCGTGAAACGCGCCCTGGTTCAGCGCACCGTCCCCGAGGAAGCAGAGCGTCACGCGCCTGGACCGGCCGCGATTCAGGACCTCGTCCTCGTACTTCGTCGCGAAGGCCAGGCCTGCGCCCAGCGGCGTCTGCGCGCCCACGATGCCGTGGCCGCCGTAGAACTCGCGGTCGCGGTCGAAGAAGTGCATCGAGCCGCCCTTCCCCTTCGCGCATCCGCCGATGCGGCCGAACATCTCCGCCATGAGGTAGCGTGCGGGGGTGCCGCGGGCCAGCGCATGGCCGTGGTCGCGATAGGCGGTGACGATCGGATCGACCGGCGTCACCGCGGCGGTGCAGCCGACCGCGACCGCCTCCTGCCCGATGTACACGTGGCAGAAGCCGCCGATCTTCCGGTTCTGGTACGCCTGCATCGTGCGGACCTCGAACTCGCGGATCAGCATCATGTCGCGCAGCCAGCCGAGGAGCCGGGCCTGGTCGAGGGACGCCGCGAGGTTCTCATCCGCGGGGCGTGTGGTAAGCATGGTCATTCAGTGGGTCCATTCGCCGGAAGCGTCTTCCGCGGTCATCCTTCAACCATCGCGCGCCGCCGATCCCGAAGGCAGGTCCGGGACCGTTCTCGCGAGCCCGGCGATGGCCACCATGGGTGTCGCGGATGCTCCATCCGGCGCGTCCCCGGCGAAACGGACATGCTACGCGAGCGGCCTGTCTCCCGCTACGAACGCGGGCCCGCCCCGACATGGTGGTCCCGGTGATCGGCGCACGCACCGGTGCCTGCTGAACACACCCTGAACCATCGGACAGATCGCACGGGGTCTGCGGCACGAACGGCGACTTCCCGGCCTGCCCGCGCCGGCCACCCCGGCAGATGCGAACGGCCCGCCGGAGGGACCGGCGGGCCGCGGGAGTTGCACGCGAGTGGCAGGGCTCGAACCTGCAACCTTCGGTTTCGTAGACCGACGCTCTATCCAGTTGAGCTACACCCGCATTTCGGGGCGGCGATTGTAGCAGGAACCGGACTCGGCGCCGGGAGCGACCTCAGTCGCGGAATGCACGCTCCGTCGAGGGGCGGGCGAACATGACGTCGCGCCCTTCGAGGCTGGCGATGTACACCCGGGCAAGCTGCTCGCCGAGGGCGTCGCCGGCCCCGAACGCGAACCCGCCGGCATGCCAGTCGAACGCCGGCCCCAGGTCGCCGATGGCGACGGGCTCGACGAAGAGCACGGGCGACTCGTCGACCACGGCGACCTCGGTGGTCGCGGTACGCGCCGCGCACCCGCCGAGAGCGCCGGTCACAAGGATGAATGCGCCGACACATGGCAGGGGGCGAACGCAGGCAGGCTCGAACATGGGCTGGCTCCTTTGGCACCGACCGGAAGGCCGATCCGCGCTCCCTCATATCGACCGGCGGCGCCGGCCGCTTGAAGACGGAACCGCATCCAGAGGCACGCGCCGCAGGTGCCCTGAGGCCCGGGGCGCCGCAGCATTCCTGCTATCCTGCCCAGCTTGACGGCCCCGCCACCGGGGTTGTGCCCTCCCGGCCGCGCCCAGGACCGCGCCATGACCGGGCGGGAGTGCTCCGTCGTTCCGGGCAAAGCCGGATCCCTTCCCCGCCGATAAGTGAACCGAGGATCGGACCTCCTCCGACCCGAAGACCACCGCCCGCTCTGCGAGGACTCCCCATGCCTTCTCCCGCGCCGACGCACGTCCGCAGGCTTCTCCTCACGCTCGCCACCGCGTCCCTTGCCCTGACCGGCATCGATGCAGGGTCGCTCGGCGCCGCCCCGGCACCGTCCCAGCGGGCGGACGCCGTGATCGACGACGGCCCGACCTATCAGGTGGGGACGATCACCGTCCGGTATCTGCGCGAGAACGCGCGGCACCCGGCGCTCGACGAGGTGATGGCGGTTCCGGTCGGGCTCTCCCGTCTCTCGACGGGCTGGGCCGCGCCGCGGGACGGACTGGAGGTCGACACCCGGCTGCTCAGCGAGTGGTCCGCGCTCCCCCCCGCCTCGTATCACGCCTCGGCGCTGCAGCGGATGATCGAGTCCCTCAGGGACTTCTTCGTCGACCGCGACCTGCTCGGCGTGTACGTCATCCCCGATCCGGCCGACCTCACCCAGACGGGCGTGGATCTCCGGGGCGGCCGGTCGAACCTCGGCCTGCTTGTCACGACCGGCATCGTGACCGAGATGCGCACCGTCGCCAGCGGCGAGCGCGTCGCCGAGCGCGGCGGGATCGACCCGGCGGAGGCGACCAATCACCCGCTCCACGCGCGGATCCTCCGTGATTCGCCCGCGCAGCCCGCCGCGGATGGCCAGGACGATGCCGCGGACCTGCTCCACAAGAGCGAACTGGACCGGTACGTCTTCTGGCTCGGTCGCCATCCCGGGCGCCGGGTGGACCTCGCCGTCTCCGCGGCGCAGGAGGTCGGTGGCACCGCGCTGGACTACATGGTCATCGAGAACCGGCCCCTCGTCATCTACGGGCAGGTCTCCAACACGGGCACGCAGTCGACCGACTACTGGCGCGAGCGCGTGGGATTCTTCCACACGCAGCTCACGAACAACGACGACATCCTCTCGGTGGACTTCACCACGGCGCACTTCGACAGGTTCAATGCACTCACGGCGTCGTACGAGGCGCCGTTCAGCAACCGACGCGTCCGATGGAAGGTCGAAGCTGGCTGGAGCGAGTACACCGCCTCGGACGTCGGCGCGTTCAACGACACGTTCAAGGGAACGTCCTGGAACATCGGCGCCGAAGTCGCGTGGAACTTCTATCAGCGACGGGAACTCTTCGTGGATCTCGTCGGCGGCGTCCGCTTCGATCGACTCAACGTCGAGAATCCGACCTTCTTCATCGAGGGAACCGAGGAACTGATCACGCCGTGGATCGGCCTCCGCATGGACCAGACGAGCGAGTGGTATGCCAACCGCGCGGCCGTGATTCTCGAATGGCAGGGCGACTTCACCAGCATCGATCCCGCCGAACTGACGGCGCTCGGCCGCAGCCTCCCGGATACCGACTGGACGGTCCTGAAGTGGGACTTCAACACCTCCGTCTACCTGGAACCGCTGCTGAACCGCGCCGCGTGGGAGGATCCGAGCACGCCGGAGTCCTCGACGCTGGCACACGAGGTCCAGCTCTCGCTCCGTGGCCAGTGGGCCATGGGGAACCGCCTGATCCCGCAGGCCCAGTCCGTTGTCGGCGGCCTGTACACGGTCCGTGGATATCCGCAGTCCGTGACCGCGGGTGACACCGCCGTCGTCGCCTCCGCCGAGTACCGCTTCCACTACCCGCGCTCGTTCCTGCCGCAGCCGGAGCCGCGCGATCTCTTCGGGTATCCGTTCCGCGCCGCGCCGCAGTTCGTGTATGGGACGCCGGACTGGGACCTCATCTTCAAGGGGTTCGTCGATATCGGACGTACCGGGATCAGCGACCGTCTCTTCTTCGAGGAGTCCGATACGCTCGTGGGCGCCGGCGTCGGCGTCGAGTTCCTCTACCGGCGCAACCTGAATGTGAGAATGGACTGGGGCTTCGCCCTGCGCGAGATGGCGAACCGGGGGGTCGCATCCGGCGCCAACCGGCTGCATTTTGTTGCCACGGTTCTCTTCTGATCTCCTGAATTCGGGGCTATGGTGTCTCCACACATCAGCGTCCCGAAGAAGAGAGATCAGGAGAGACCAAGATGGGAACGCGTCATCGCGCCTCGAGCGCCGGCGTCAACCGAATTGCGCAGATCGGCGTCATCGCCGCTGCAGCCTGGGGTGGAACTGCGACCGAGAACGTCTGGGCCGGACCCGCGGACGGGACCGTCGTTCATGGCAACGTCTCGTTCGTCAGGAACGGGAACCAGTGGTTCATCACGGCCAGCGACGGCAGCATCATCCAGTACTCGTCGTTCAACATCGCGGCGCATGAACTGGTCCGGTTCATCCAGCCGCACGAACTGGCGCGCGTGCTGAACCGGATTACCGGTACGTCGCCGACCCTGATCGACGGCACCCTGCTCGCGAACGGTCAGGTCTACATCGTGAACCCCGCGGGCGTTGTCTTCGGCAACGGCGCGGTGGTGAACGTCGGCGGCATTCACGCCGCCGCGGGCCACCTCTCGAACGAGGACTTCCTCGCGGGCGTCGACCGGTTCACCGGCCTGACGGGTTCGGTCGTGAACCACGGCCAGATCACCGGCGGACAGATCCACCTGCTCGGACGCAACGTCTCCAACCACGGGGCGCTGACCAGCACCGGCGGCATCATCACGATGCTTGCCGGAAACGACATCTGGATCCGTCGCATCGGCGAGCGCATCGCCGTCCGCATCGACGGCCAGGAACTCCTGGACCAGTCGCGACCGAAGCACGGCGGCACGTCACCGGACATGCTCGGAACGCCCGGGGTCGAGAACACGGGCTCGATCCGTGCCGGCGGCCGCGGGCAGATCGCGCTCGGCGCCGGTGACCTCTACTCCCTCGCGATCCGGAATACGGGCGAGATCCGCAGCGCCGGCGGGACCATCGACCTCGTCGCCGCGGACGGGCTGGTCCAGAACGACGGATGGATCGACGCCAGCGACCGCACCAGCAGCGGCGGACTCCCGTCGGGCATCCACCACGCGCTTCAGATGACCTCGAAGACCGGCGGCGGCGCAGCCGGCGGCGGCGCGGGCGGCGCGTCCAAGTGGGGCGCGGGCACCGACCAGCCCCAGGTCGCCGTGCATGACGCCGATCGACTGCTCGCCCTCGATCGCTCCGCGCCGGGAGGCCGGGTCACGGTCCAGGGCCCCAGCGTCGTCAACCGCGGCACGATCGAGGCGGACGGCGACGGCGGCAGCGTCGAAGTCACCAGCCAGCACCACACGTACCTGACGCCCGGCAGCCGCATCTCCGCGGCCGGCGGCAGCGCGCACGGCGCGGGCGGCGACATCCTGATTCACAGCTACGAGGGAACGACGATCCTCGCCAACGGCGCCTCGGTCGATGCCCGCGGCGGCACGCTCGGCGGCGACGGCGGCTTCGTGGAGATCTCCGGCGAGACCGTCCTGGTCAACGGCGACGTCCACCTTCGCGCCCGCAACGGGTCGAAGAACGGAACGCTGCTGATCGACCCGCTCAACATCATCATCGACGCCGTCGGCGGCGATGACGCCTTCCTCGGCGACGGCACGTTCGAGTTCGCCGAGAACGGCGCGGTCGACAGTTACATCGCGGCCTCGACGCTCGCGAACATCTTCGGACTCATCCGCCTCCAGGCCCAGGGATCGATCTTCGTGGAGGAGCAGGTCAATCTGCAGCTTCACAATGACGTCTGGTTCGAGGCGTACGGCAACATCATCCTGAACGAGGCGATCGTCGGTGCCCGGAACCTCTGGCTGCACGCAGACTGGGACAACGACAGCACCGGATTCGTGGTCATCGAGAAGCCGCTGAGCGTCACGGAGGGAACGATCTTCCGCGGCCAGAACATCCGGCTCCAGGGCAACTCCATCACGACCGGCATCTCGCAGATCTACAACGGCCCGGTGTGGCTCGGCACGGACATGGTGCTGAACACGCAGGAGCTCATCTTCAACGGGACCATCGACTCCAAGGCGACGACGCCTGACCGGGGCCTGGTCATCAACGCCACCAACACCTACTTCAACGGCGCGGTCGGCTTCCTCGATCACCTGCGGTCGATCGAGGTCCATGGGAACACATGGATGTCGGGCGGCGGCGCCGCCACCCGCCTCGATCAGACCTGGCACGGCCCGGTCTACCTCGGCGCGGATGCGTCAATGACCAGCTGGGAGCCCGGCGGCGCGACGATCCGGTTCATGGACGTGGTCGAGGGACCGTTCCGCCTCTTCGCCCAGTCGAACGGCATCGTCCGCTTCGACCAGACCGTCGGCGGCGTCGATCAGCTCGTCGGGCTGCATGTCGGCCCGGGCGGCGCGACTCATCTCTACGCGGATATCCACGCAGGCGAGATCGACATCGAGAACAACCTGGTTCTCAACACCGATCTCACGCTCTTCGCCCCGGTGTCCGTGAAGCTCTCGCAGGTGACGGGCGGCGGGAACAGCCTCTCGCTCGTCTCCGACTTCAAGGAACTTCGCGGCGTGATGAGTGGCATCAACGCCTTCCAGACGAACGCCGCCGGCATGACCCGGCTCTCCGGTGCGGACCTCAGTGCGAACTGGGTGTACTTCGGCGACGTCGTCGACGTGGCGATGGACTCCAGCGTCCACTCGAACTCGACCGTCCGGTTCGAACGGGCGATCGACGGCGTGGGCGGCCTGGCGGTCTCCGCCGACGGGTCGGCATCGTTCGGCGACTCCATCGGTGCCAACCAGGCGCTGGCATGGCTGACCATCGACGCCGGTCTGCCGAATGACCTCGACACCAACACGATCATCTTCGAGGGCGACCGCGTGATCGCCGTCGGAGACATCCGCCTCAACAGCGGCGGTCGCGCGGCGCCGGTCCAGGTGGCGTCCATCGCAGGTCTCCAGAGCCTGCTCATCGAGTCACTCAACGGCGACGTGGTGTTCGGTCAGAATGAGAAGCTGACCGTCCTCGGCGACCTCATCATCCGTGCGCTGAACGGCACGGCCACGGTGGGCGACCTGAACGCACTCGCGAACCTGACGGTCGACGCGAGCATCATCGAGATCCTGTCCCGCGCCGGCGGCAGCGTCTACGACGAGAACGGCAACCTGCTGCCCGACACCGGCGTGGACTTCTACGCGGGCGGCGACATCTTCTTCTCGCAGATCCCGGTCCTTCTCGGGGCCGGCTCCGGCCCGCTCTTCCTGGCCGGCGGATCCATGAACGCGGCCCTGGCGGGATTCGCCACGGGCATCGCGTTCGCGCAGCCCCCGGCGTTCGTCGAGAACGACAAGGGTGGTCGCGTGCTCGACATCCGGATTCTCCCGCAGAGCCCGCAGCCCCCGCCGCCGCCGCCGCCGCCGCCGGGACCGACGCCGGTCCCCGGCGACCTGACGACGACCTTCGGTGCCGATCTCGAGCCCATCTATGACCGCGTGGATCGCGATCCGATCGCCATCCGGGCCCTGGAGAGCCTCTCGCTCTTCCTCCGCGGGCTCAGCAATGAAGAACTCGTCATGCTGACCGAAGGCCGCGCGATCTACGTCGACCCCGTCGCGACGGGCGTGGACGGCGGACCGCTGCCCACGAACGCAGCCCGGCTGCGCCGTGACGCGGTGATCCGCCTGCTCGACTCCTACTCGCGCCTCTTCGTCGTGGAATCGGCGATCACGCCGGGCGAAGCCGGCAACCGTGCGGACGCCATCCGCGCTGCACTGGACCGGGCCTGGGCGGAGTACCGCGCGAGCGGCGCCGCCGGGTCCTTCGCGGCGTGGGCGGTGGCCACCGGACGGACGGAGGTCGCGGCCTACCTGGAGGGCCTCCGCACCCTGGTGCACGAGATGCGTGCCCTGGGCGCGAACCAGTCCGAGCTGCGTGCCGCGATGAGGAGCGTGCTCGGTCCCATCACCCCCGGCGGGCTCGAACCCGCGTCCTTCGCCGAGATGCTCGGAGGCTGAGCGATCGCCTCCTTCGTATGGACTCGTGCGGGGTCTCTCGGGTTGAGGTGAGGCCCGGATACCCTGACGAACGCGGCCCGGTGCGGAAGCACCGGGCCGCTTTCTTTTACACTCCGCCGCTCTGTTGCCATTCCCGCCCGGCACACGCGTGAGAGGAGTCGATCGGCATGTCCAGCGTCCCGCCACCCTCCCGGCCAGGATCAGCCCCGGACTCCGGCGCCGACGGGGCGGAGACGATGGCGGCCCCGCTCGATCGAAACGCGCCGGCGCCGGTCGATCTCCTGTCGCCGCAACTCACGCTCCGCGCGCTGCTCACGGGCATGCTGCTCGGCGCCGTGCTCTCGATCTGCAACGTGTACCTGGGACTCCGCATCGGCTGGGGGACCAACATGTCGATCACCGGGATCCTGATCGCGTACGCGTTCTGGACCGGCGCCCGTTCGGCGTCCGGGGGGCGACTCGCGCAGTTCGGCGTCCTGGAGAACAACATCAACCAGTCCGCATGCTCCGCGGCGGCGGCGGTGTCGTCCGCGGGCCTGGTCGCGCCGATTCCGGCGCTGGCGATGCTGACCGGCCAGACGCTTTCGTGGCCCGTCCTGGCGCTCTGGGTCTTCACCGTCTGCCTGGTCGGCATCACCGTCGCAACCGGCCTGCGCCAGCAGATGATCGTGGTGGACCGGCTGCCGTTCCCGAACGGGATCGCGTGCGCCGAGACGCTGCGCGAGATCTACGGCCACGGCGCCGAGGCGATCCGTCGCGTGGCGATGCTCGGCCTCGCCGCCATCGGTGCGGGCACCGTGAAGGTTCTGGCGCTCGCGGGCACGCTGAAGGGCTGGGCGCTGCCGTTCTCCGTGCGCGGCTACAGCGCCCGGAGCCTGACGTTCGAACTGGAGCCGAGCCTGCTCATGGTGGGCGTCGGCGGCCTCATCGGATTCCGCGCAGGCGCGTCCATCCTGCTGGGCGCCATCGTCGCGTGGGGCTTCCTCGGGCCGGCGATGATGGATCGCGGTGTCGTCCCGCTCACGACCACCGTCCCCATCATCGCGCTTCCGCCGGGCGTGACGCTGGCGGGAGACGCGCCGATCCGGTTCAACGAGGCCCGGGCGCGGCTGGAACGGACCGGGGTGCCCACGGACGCGATGCTCGCGTCGCTCACCGCGCGCGCACCGGGCGACAGCACGCCTGAGCGGCTCTTCCGCCAGGCGCTCGCGCGGCTCGAACTGCAGTCGCGCCTGAATGACGGTGCGGCGCTCGCGGCGCTTCCCGCGGGCATCGACCTCTCGGGTGTGCCGGTGCTCTACGACGCCGCCCGCGGTCGACTCCGGGCGCCCGGCGGGCTGACGCCGTCCGAGGGCGCGCTGCTCCGCAGCCGGTCCGACGATCCGGCGTGGATGGCGGCGGTGGCGCACCTGGAGTCGCTGTACGCGTACGAGACCTCCCGGCCCCTCCGGCGGAGCGAGCGCCTGGAGTCGATCCCGCGCGGGCTGGTGATTCCGCAGGCGTACACGGGGCTGCTCTTCATCGAGCGCGATCCGGAGGTTCGTGGTTCCGGATGGCTCTGCGCCTGGTGGACGCCCCCGGCGGACCTGGTGGAGGAGATGAGCCAGCGCTGCAGCGAGCTGGCCCGTCGGGATGCCTCCGTCGCGGACGCGGCCGATGCCTTCTGCGCGGCACTCGCGCGGCTGGCCGTTCCGCCACCGGCGGACGCCGCGGACGCGCTCGTGATTCCGGACGGACTCGAGGGCCGCATCCGGATCGACGATGGCGGCCTGGTGACGGCCGTCGGCCCGCTGCGAGGCGCGGAGATCACCGCATGGCTGGCGGCCAATCCGGATGCGGATCGCGACGCGCTGGCGACCATCCGGGCCGTCGGCGCGCGGAGCGCCTTCACGCCGGTGGGCGCGAACTTCACCGATCTCCTGGGCTGGCTGCTCTGGCCGGGCGTGACGCTGATGGTGATCTCGTCACTCGTCTCGTTCGCGTTCTCCTGGCGGAGCGTGCTTCGGGCATTCACCGGCTCCGGCCCGGCGGCGCCGGACGCACCGCCCCCGCCGGACACCGGCGAACTCGCGAAGAAGTGGTTCATCGTCGGCATGATCGTCGCGCTGGTGGCCTCCGTCACGCTGCAGATCCTCCTTTTCGAGATCATCTGGTGGGCGGCCGCGACGGGCGTGGCCCTGTCCTTCGTGCTCGCCGTCGTCGCCTCCCGCGTGTCCGGCGAGACGAACATCACGCCGGTCGGCGCCATGGGCAAGGTGACCCAGCTCTTCTTCGGTGTCATCGTGCCCAAGAGTGCGGCCGCCAACCTCATGGCCGCGAACGTGACCGGTGGTGCGGCAAGCCAGTGCGCCGACCTGATGCACGACTTCAAGTGCGGTTGGCTCCTGGGCGCATCCCCGCGGAAGCAGTTCATCGCGCAGATCGCCGGTGCGCTCGCCGGTTCGATCGTCGGATCGCTGTTCTATCTCATCCTCATCCCGAACCCGGCGGAGATGCTGCTCACCGAGGAGTGGCCCGCGCCGGCCGTCGCCGCGTGGAAGGCCGTCGCCGAACTGTTCATGGTCGGCCTCGAGGCGCTGCCTCCGGGCACGCCGCTCGCCATGCTCGTCGCCGGCATCGCGGGCGTGATCCTCCCGGTGCTCGATCGCGTGCTCCCGAAGCGGTGGCGATGGCTCGTCCCGAGCGCCGCGAGCTTCGGGCTGGCGTTCGTCGTGCACGCGAAGTACGCCGTGTCGATGTTCATCGGCGCCACCATCGCGTGGATCCTCTCCCGGCTCTTCCCGAAGTGGTCGACCCGGTTCGTCGTCACGATCTGCGCCGGCATCGTGGTCGGCGACAGCCTGATCGGCGCGGGCGACGCGCTTCGGATCATGATCGAGACGACGCTGTTCGGCGAGTGACCGCGGTCCAGGCACCGCCGCCGGTCGGCCGGATCGGTGCGAGGGACCGGGCGGCGACACCGCCGAAGCGGCGTCCCGCCCGCGGGGGCCCGCCGCCGTCGGTCCCGACGATCGCGGGCAGCGGGCGCTGGGACCGACCGCCGATGCTGCGGGCCCGGCGGAACGACGCGACCCGCGCGAGGGTGCCCGCGCGGGCCGTACCAGCATGCCTTGACAACCCCGCCCCTCCTGCGATACTACCCCGCTTCCGCCCGGCCGATGCCGGGCCGCGTGCGTGATCGAGGTTCCCCGTGCCGAATACCGCCTCAGCCAGGAAGAGAGTCCGCCAGAACGCCCACCGCAAGGCCCTGAACCGGTGGCGCCGCACCCGGATCAAGGACCAGACGAAGGCGTTCCTTTCCGCGGTCCAGAGCCAGAACCTGGCGCAGGCAGAGACGGAGTTCAGGAAGGTCTGCGGCCTGCTGGACCAGATCGCCTGCACGAGCACGCTGCACCGGAATACCGCCGCACGACGCAAGAGCCGCCTGGCACGCCGCCTGAATGCACTCCGGCACGGCGCCGCCGCTGCGGCGTGACATCGCCGGGGGCGCCCGTGTCATCGTCACCATGGGGCGCGGAGTGGGGCGCCGCCGCAGCCGACCGGCCATCGCCCGGGGCCGGCCGGGGTGAGACGACGACCCTCGTCACCGGAACGCCGCAGCCCGGGGTCCGCCCCGCATGACCACCGGAGAGGCCACGCGTCCCGCATCGGGCAAACCCGCTCGCTCGTATGCCGTTGAGTCGCGCGCCCCGGCAGCCATCCTGGTCTTTCTTCTGCCGCTGATCGCGTTCTACGAGATCTGCCTGCTGTACCTGCTGCGGACAGGCGACGGCCTGTCCATCCAGACGGTCGAAGCGCACCGCGCGCTGCTCCGCTTCTTTCAGGCACTGGGCATCGAGCCGCGCATCGGCCTGCACCTGGGCGGCGTGGTGATCGTGCTGGTCCTGCTGATCTGGCAACTGCTTTCCGGGGGCTCGTGGCGCCTCCGCGCCGCGGTCCCGATCGGCATGGCCGGCGAGTCCCTGGTCCTCGCAATCCCGCTCCTCGCGATCAATGCGCTCGTGGCGCCGCTGGCCATGATGCCGGCTGCAGGCGTCGAGTTCGCGTCGCTGAACGTCCCCTCCCGCATCGCCATCAGCATCGGCGCCGGGCTGTACGAGGAACTGATCTTCCGGATGCTGCTCATCGCGGCCGTGCACACGCTGCTGGTCGATGTCACCGGCACATCCGCGCGCATCGCCGCCACGGTGGCCGTGCTCATCTCCGCGGCGGCATTCACCCCCTACCACGACCTCCGCGGTCCGGACGGCCGCCTCGTGATCGGCCGGATGCTCTTCTACTTCCTTGCCGGCGTGTGGCTGGCGCTCGTCTACATCGTGCGTGGCTTCGGCATCGTCGTCGGGGCTCATGCCGCGTACGACCTGCTGACGATCGCGCTGAGCGCCTCGGCGCTGCCGCAGGACGACTGAGCGGCGCGGCGACGCCCACGGCAGGCAGGCGGGCCGGAGACGATTCACAGTCCGTGGTCATTCGATGACGGCTTCCGATCGCCGACGGTCAGCCAGGCGCGTACACGGCGCTCGAGACCCGCGTGATGGAACACAACTGGATCCAGAACCGGCCTCGTGGGTTCCTCTGCAGTCCGGCGTTTCCAGGCTCGGCCTGCACGCCATGCGTGTTCAATCGCGGCCACGCCTCGGCACCCGCAACTGCCTTCTTCGACGGCACTACGCGCCTGTTGCCCAACACAGAGGTCGTCGCGTCGGACCAGCAGTTGCTGGCACAGACGGGGCGCGGCACCTGGCATCGGCACACGCCCTTCGGGACCGGGGGGTACTTCCATGACATCGCCGCGGAGACGGACGACTTCGTCAGCCACCACATCCTGACGATCGACGGCATCCTGGGCCGCGACACCATCGCGGGGAGGATGCTGCCATGAGGAGCACGTCACCATCACCCACTCAGCACTGTCGCGGCGTGATCGCTGTCGTGACCACCACCGCGATGCTCACGGCCGGCGCCGTTCCAGCCCACGCCGACGTCATCCTGTTCACCGCAGACCCAGAGGGGACATGGACCGCAGCCGCAAGCTGGAATGACGGCAATGGTCCGATCCCCGGCGTCAATGAAATCGCACGCTTCGACCATCCGGGTGAGTCACGGTTGGCGACGTGGCTCTCGAGCGGGCCCGGCACGTCCGTCGATCGCCGGGTCCTCCGGGACGGCGAGACGCGCTTCCGCATCATGCAGGCCCCCGCGGGCGTCGTCCTCATCGCCATGCTGAACGAGTCCTCACTCGACCCGGGCCTGCTGATCGGCGACGAGGCTGGATCAGAGGCCGCGCTCGTCTTCGAGGCCTTCACCGCGCCGTTGACGCTGCGCACCTTCACCGCCCACCACGGCGGCGTCGGCTGGGTGCCCGGCAGTCACGGGCGACTCGAGATTCACCGGTACGCCATCCGCATCTCGTTCTCGGGGCGCCTCGACGTGGGACGCGCCGGGACCGGCGCGGTCGAGATCACCCAGGCGTCCTTCATCGATGCGGCACGGCTGGAACTCGGCACCACGATGACCGGTACCGGCACCGTCGCGCTCTCCGCCGGCGCCCGCATCGATGTCAGCGATGCCTGCCACGTCGGCGGACTCGGACACGGTGACGTCACGCTCACCGGCGCCGCTCATTTCACCTGTCACGATCTCATGATCGGCCGGACGGGCAGCGCCTCGAGCGCCGTCTCGATCGACGGCGCGGGTGCCACCCTGCTGGTCGTCGACGACACCGACGCGGGATTCATCGGCGAGGGACGCCTCTCAATCCGGAACGGCGCCGGCCTCTTCGTCGGCGGATTACTCACCGTCGGCATGGCCGCCAGCGGCTCCGCCACGGTCGACGGCGCGGGATCGCTCGCGTGGATTGCCGGTGACGTCCTCATGGGCACCGCTCCCTCGCCGCATCTCCGCGTCGAGCGCGGCGGGCGCCTGCGCGTCGACGGGCAGGGGAAACGCCTGACCACCTCCGGGTCCTTCACGGGCACGCTCGCCATCCTGGTCTCGTCGCCGCTCCAGTACGGGTGGGAGCCGGCCGTCACGTGCACCGGCGGCACATCCGGCGTCCCGATCACCGTGGCGCTCGACGATGTGCTCCCGCCGGTCCGGGGCCTGATCGTCGAACTGGTGCACAGCGGCGGCGCACCGATCACGGCGCCGTCGCTGACCCTGCCTGACCTGCCTCATCACCTTGCCTGGCAGACGCTCACCGAGCCCGGCCGGCTGGCGATCCGCGCCATCTCCGCCGCGGACTTCGATGATGACGGACAGGTCGGTCCCAGCGACCTCTTCGCCCTGCTCGCCGCATGGGGTGCGTGTCCACGCCCGCCGGCCGAATGCCCGCCGGACCTCAATGGCGACGGCACCGTCGACTCCGCCGGCCTGCTTCTGCTGAGCGCCGCATGGGGACCGGAGCCATGACCACCGGGCAATGGACTGACCCGCGCGGCCCCGCTGCGCCGACCGCGTCCCCGGGGCGGTCAGCCCGCCTCCGGGCGCCGATAGATCATCCGGACCCGATTCCCCCGGGCGCTGAAGGCGATCTCGGTCATGAACGATCGCATCAGCATGATGCCGCGCCCCGACGGGAGCTGGAGGTTCTCCTCCGTAGTCGGATCGGGAACGGCCGCCGGGTCGAAGCCCGGCCCCTCGTCCTCGATCGAGATGACCACCTCGTTGCGATCGACACGGCACTCGATCGTGACGCGCTTCGAGGGATCGTTTCCGCTGCCGTGCCGGATCGCGTTCGCGAGAGCCTCCTCAAGCGCGAGCCGGATCGCGAAACACGCGCCGGTGTCATAGGCGCGGGCGGCCACCTCGCCGAGCACGGCCTCCAGGGTCCGGCGGATCTCCTCCTTGCGTCCGACGCCGATCACGAAGGACTCAGTGAACGCACGGGTTTCCGGCTGCGGCGCTCCCGTCATGCGCCGGCTCCGCCCGGCCTGGCGCCCGGTCCATGACCCGGCAAGATGATCGCGGCCTGCGTCCGCATCATGCTCACCCCTGGGGCGCATGGACTCCAGTGAGTGGGATCACGCAAGGCTCGCGAGTGCCTGGTCGGATGTCTCGCAGATCCGGAAGAGATTGGTGAGCTTGGTGATGACGAAGACTTCGTAGATCTGCTTGTGGATATCGGCAAGCCTGAGCTGGCCGTTCTTCGCCTTGATCCGGTTGTTGATGATGATCAGCCGACCGAGCGCTGCCGACGAGAGATGGTCGACGTTCTCGAAGCTGATCAGCACCTTCGGCTCATGTCGCTCGTCGATGATCCGGAGGATCTCATCGGCGATCTGCTGGATGTTCGCATCGTCGAGGATGTTCCGATCGACGAACGAAATCCGGGTGATGCCGTCCTGCTCGGTCACTCGGAGTCGGGAACCAGTCGAGGGCATGAAGGCGTGCTCCGGCATGGAGGAGAGATACGGGTCATGGAGGCCCGGGCCGGCGCGTCCCGGCTCCGGCCCGGCAACCCGCCCGGATTCGCAGGCTACTCGCAAGGCCGCCGAAAGGCAACGGCGCGAGGTCACCCGGCACGCGACGGGGAGCCGGTCATCCGGCTCCCCGTCGTTGGATGCTGCCTCTGGTGTGCGGCGCCGCCCGCCGGCGGCGGCGAGGGCGTGCCGCTGCCGCCCTCAGTACGGCGGGTGGATCATCGGAACACGCCCGAACCGATCCGGTCCGACAGCGCCGGGAAGAGAATGTCCTCGTTCTCCTGCTGAATGATGATCTCGGGCCGGATCAGGATGAGGCGAGTCTCCTCCGCCTTCGACGTGATCCGGTTCGTGAAGAAGCGGTTGATGAATGGAATCTTCGAGAGGACCGGCACACCGGTCTCCGTCTCGAACTCCGAGACCCGCCTCTGCCCGCCGAGCAGCACCGTGCCCTTGTCGGGAACCGAGACGGTGGTGCGGAGCGTGGAGATCGCGATCGTCGGCAGCTGCACGCGACCGGTGAACTGGGCCGCGTCGCCGCCGCCGGTGCCGCCGCCGCCTGCCGCGCCTTCGAAGTCGTCACTGGGCACGAGTGCCAGAAGCTGGGATTCCGCGAAGTTCACGGTCATGGTGACGTACCGCCGGTCCGCGGAGACGACGGCCTCCACGTCGAGCACGATACCCGTGACGAGCGTATCGATTTCCGGCGCGAACGCACCTGAACTGTCGCCCGTCAGTGCGCGAAGTCCGACGACGTACGCCTGCTGCTGCTGCAGACCGATCCAGACGCGCTGGCCGTTCATGAACGTCACCCGCGGCGCCGTCATGATCAGCGATCGCTTGTCCGCCTGCGTTGCTTCGATCAGCAGGTCCACCTGGATGTCGTCCAGGAACTGGAACCCGGTCACCAGCGCCGGCGCCCCTGCGAGCACGTCCTTGCCGAAGTCCGTCAGGCCGGCGATCGTGTCGACGAGTCCGAGTGAGTTCTGACCGACGGCGATCGGCGTGAACCCGCTCGTCGCGCGGATGGGCTGCCCCACCGGACCGGTGATGTACTGGATATCGGTCGGCGGGGTCCCGGTCGGAATGCCGAACTGCTGCCCGTAGGCGACGGCATTGAACGGTGCCGTCGGATTGCCGTCTTCATCCAGCGCCGTGAGCGATCCGTAGATCAGCGGGTCCCGCAGGCGGCCGCTCGCATCGAAGAAGTCGCTGAGATGGCTCAGCGGGTCGGCCGCGCGCTGCGCCCGGCGGGCCTGACGGTTGGTGTTGAAGTACACGTCGAGGTCGATGCCGATGCGCTCGAACCAGTCGGTGCTCACCGTCAGGACGCGCGTCTCCACGTTGATCTGGACGGCGCGGATCTCCCGGAGCATCGAGAGAAGGCCGGCGATCTTCCGGTGGTTCGTCGGCGTGTTGGTGACGATCAGGTTCCCGTTGAGTTCCTGGATCGTGCCCGTCGTACCGCCGCGGTCCCGCCAGCCTTCCGTGTCGACGTTCTCGATGATGATGTCGAGCACACGGGCGATCAGGTCTTCGCGCGGTGTGCGCTGGGGCTCGCCGCCTGGGTTGCCGAAGAGCGATCCACCACCGCCGCCTCCACCGCCAGAACCGCCACCGCCGCCGCCGGTGCCGCCGCCGCCCCGGCCGCCACCGCCGCCACCCCGGCCGCCGCCGCCGCCAGAGCCGCCACCGCTGCCCTGGTCGAGCGCGCTGCCCAGGTCGAGCTGCGGCGCGTTGTCGAAGTAGGGAACCTCGAAGATCAGGTCGTTGATGTCATAGACGTGCATCACCTTCTTGCGACGAAGCGCCTCGTCGCTGGCGATGGTGAGCGAACCGTCCTGCACTGCGTACTGGGGCCGATCGGAGATGTCGCCGAGCTGCTCCAGCACCCGCTCGATCGCGACGGAGATCGGCACCGATGCGAGGTCGAGCGTGATTTCGTCATCCGGGGAGACGCCGATCATCTCCATCGATTTCCAGTCCGTGTAGAACCGCAGGCCCGAGGCCTGCTCGAAGTACCGGATGACGCTGGCGAACGTGTTGTTCCGGAAGTCCACCTGCGCGTACGTCGAATTCAGACGCTGGAGGACCGCCAGGTCCGCCTCGGACTCGCGGAAGCCGGTGTCACCGAGGCGCTGAATGCTCAGCTGCTGCCAGTCCTCCGGGTACTGGAGGAGGTCCGACAGGCCGCGCATGCCGGGGCCGGTCCGGTTCGGCGTGGGCAGGACCGTGCGCTCCTTCAGTTCCACCTTGTTGATGAGCTGCGACCGCTCGCTCAGCCGGACCTTGGCGCTGTAGTCCTGGCTGATCTTCGCCATCTCGATCACATCCCGCAGCACCAGGGCCGAGGGATTGTTCCCGTCGATGAAGAGGATCTCCTCCACAACCTGCAGTGCCTCGCTGTACCGCATCTCCAGCTGGAGCTGGCGGATGCGCGTGATCTTCTCGTCGATGCTCCGCTGCCGCGCCTCGGCCTCGCGGCGCTCGGCCACGCTCTGCGCATCCCGGGCCTCCACGATGGCCTGCCGTTCGCGGGCCAGGCGGGCGACCTCGCGCCGCTCGCGGATCTCGGTCAGTCGGCGCTCCGCGTTCCGCGCACGCTGCGTGAACTCCGCCTCGGAGAAGAGATCGCGGCTGCGGTTCCACTCGACCTGCGCCGTGAGCGTCACCCACTGGGCCTCTTCGAAGTTGTCCTGGCCGAGCAGTTCCGCCGACCGTGCCATCGCGGCGTCGAATCGCACCCGCGCCTGCTCCCGGAGGATCTCCTGCTCCTGCGCGGTCTGGTCGATCGACTGGCCGCGATTGAGGAGCGCCTCAGCGGTCCGCTTCCCCTCCATGGCCTCTGCATTCCCGGGAAGCCAGCTGAGCGCATCCTCGTACGCCCGCAGGGCGCTCTCGTAGCGACCTGCGGCCATGTGGCTGCGGGCGGTCGCCAGCGCGACCTCGCCGGGACTCTCGTCCTGCTGCGCGATGAACGCGGCGAGGACCGCCGGCGCCGGAAGTGCAACGGCAGACAGGGCCACCGACGCGAACGCGGCGCCGGTGAGCGGAAGAATCGTCAGGGTGCGTCGCTCTCCAAGGAACTTCACTTCGTTGCTCCCGAGGTGGCCCGACCGGATGCCGGACGGGCGAACTGCCGTGTGGGTGGGTGTCTGACTCGCCGCGGTGCTCGTGCACGCGCCCGATCCTTCCGGATCGCGTCGCAGACTACTTCGGGCGGAAAACCTTCGCAAGCGGCGGATGTCGGGGCCGGGCGCACCCGCGGCCGGGTATGCCCCGGGGGCGCGCCGCCTCCGGCCCGATGTGATCGCGCCGGGGGCGCGCAGTCAGGCCCGGGACCGGCGCACACAGGGCGACGAGGACACTCCGACGCGTCGGCTCGGCGGGTCCCGCAGAGCGCCGTGCGGCGATCACGGCGCCGTGGCCGCGTTCCGGGCTGCCCGCATCATGCCGACGAACAGGTCGAAGAGGTACGCCGAGTCATGCGGCCCCGGCGATGCCTCCGGGTGGTACTGCACGCTGAAGATGGGTCGTGTCGCGTGGCGGAAGCCCGCCGCCGTCCCGTCGTTGAGGTGCGTGTGCGTGACCTCGCACCCGACGGCCTCGAGCGAGGCGGCATCCACGCAGAAGCCGTGATTCTGGCTCGTGATCTCGATCCGCCCCGTCAGGTTGTTCCTGACCGGCTGATTCGCGCCGCGATGGCCGAACTTGAGCTTGTAGGTCCGGGCACCGAGTGCCAGGGCGAGCAGTTGATGTCCCAGGCAGATACCGAAGGTCGGCACGCTGCCAGCGACGCGTGCCAGTGTCCGGACGGTCGCATCGACCGCCTTCGGGTCCCCCGGGCCGTTCGAGATGAAGAGTCCATCGGGATGGAGCGCCTCGATCTGCTCGGGCTCCGCATCGAACGGAACCACGCTGACCTGACAGCCGCGCTCGGCGAGGTGGCGATAGATGTTCCGCTTCGCACCGCAGTCGATCGAGACGACGCGGAGCGGCTCGCCCGACGAATCGTCAGGCGCGGATACTGCCGGCCACCACCCGCCGAGCGTCCCCGTCCACTCATACGGCTCGCGCGGAGAGACTTCGCAGGCAAGATTCGCCCCCTGCATCGACGGCGCTCGCCGCGCGGCCTGGACCAGGTCCGCATCGCTGCGGCCCGCGTCGGTCGAGATCACGCCGCGCATGGCGCCGGCGGTCCGCAGTCGCCGCACCAGCGCTCGCGTGTCGATGCCCTGGATCCCGGGGACACCCGCGCGCGCCAGCCATGACCCCAGGTCCTCGACCGCGCGCTGATTGGACACGACGGGCGAGAGTTCCCGCACGACCAGCGCGGCGATCTGGGGCGACGCCGACTCGCCATCGTCTGCGGCGATGCCGTAGTTCCCGATCTGGCTGACCGTCATCACCAGGACCTGGCCGCGATAGCTTGGATCGGAGATCGCTTCCTGGTACCCGGTCATCGCCGTGTTGAAAACGACCTCTCCGGCGACCGGCATGCCGTCCGCGGCTGCACCGAACGCCTCTCCGGTCAGAACGAGTCCGTCCTCCAGCGCCAGCCTGGCCCGTCGCCGACCATCGTGCGCGCCCGCGCCGCCGTTATGCATGGCGCGATCATACGAGATGCATGGAGCGGCCGCGGGCGCCGGACCGGGGGCCTGCACCGCGGCATCCTCCTGCCGTCGAGGCGGCACCGACCGTTGCGGCCCGGTCCGCGCGACACGGTGCAGTCACCTCCGCGCGATGGTCGGCGTCGTCACCCGCGGCGAAGCGGCGTCGGCGCGGCGCCGGGCGACGTATCACCGATGGGCCCGGAACGACAGGCCGCCACCGCGCGTGGCCCGTCGATCCGCCGGCTGGCGGGTCCGCGCCCCGCGGGAACGCGCGACGTCGTCTGCCCGCCTCCGCGGTGCGCGCCGCAGGGTCCGGCCGACCGCGGTGCCGGTGTTCAGGCCGGCTTCCGAGGCATCGCCTCAGGAGTCCACCTGGAAGCCGGCGCCGCCCGCTGCGGCACGGCGCACCCGACCGGCCCGCCACCGCCGCAGCGGCGGAGCGCGGCGGCGATCGCCCCGACTGGATGCGGGGCGAGTGGACGGTGTGCCACGGCACCGGCGATCCGGCGCGTCCGGCCGCCGACCGGGTCCCGCGCGACGGGCGCTGCGGTGCCGCCGCCCGCCGCCCCTTCGCGCCCGGGTCCGCGCCCGGGTCCGGACACGCACAGCCGCTCTGGTTCGGACACGCACAACAGCCCGGGTTCGGACACGCACAACAGCCCGGGTTCGGACACGCAGAACATGGGGAGATTGGGCGCTTTCGGCAGGCAGGGCAGACGGGGCACACGGGCACCCGATGTCCTCGGGACGTCGGTCTCCGCGGCGGATCTGACCGACCCGGCCCCCTCGGCCTGACCGGGTTGCCATCGGCCAGCCGGGCCGATGGCCGCACGTCCATCCCGCACCAGCGCCGTGCCGGCGCCAGCCGCGCATCGCCCGGGTCCGGACACGCACAGCCGCCCTGGTTCGGACACGCACAACAGCCCGGGTTCGGACACGCACAACCGGCCAGGTCTGGACACGCAGAACATGGGGAGATTGGGCGCTTTCGGCAGGCAGGACAGACGGGGCACACGGGCACCCGATGTCCTCGGGACGTCGGTCTCCGCGGCGGGCCTGACCGACCCGGCCCTCTCGGCCTGACCGGGTGGCCATCGGCCAGCCGGGCCGATGGCCGCCCGTCCATCCCGCACCGGCGCCGTGCCGGCGCCAGCCGCGCATCGAGGGCGACGGCTCTCCGAGCCGGCACGCGCGCGCGGTCGCCCATCCGCCGACCGCGCGGCCCCGGCCACGCCCGCGGCCCGGCGCGCCGCGCCGGCCTGATTGCCGACGGATCCAACGTCGTCCGCTCGAGGCCCTGCGCATCCCGCGCTTCCGCGTGTAACCGCAGCGGTGCCGGACACCCCGATATGCTCGCATCCACATGGTGGATGGACTCTTCCACTCTTCTGTCGAGGCGGAACCGGCGGCCTACGCGCGCGTCGCAGTCGAGCGCGCTCTCGACAGGTATCCCGACGGGCTGACGTACGCGATTCCCACGCCGCTCGACGACATTGCGCCCGGAGACCGGGTCCGTGTTCCGCTCGGCCGCGGCCACGCCCTCGCATCCGGATGCGTGGTCGAGATCATGTCGACCACGCCGCTGGAGCGTTCGCGCATCCGCGCCATCGAGTCCCGGGAGGACGTGCCCAGGCTGCCCCGCCCGCTCATCGAACTCGCCAGATGGATCAGCCGGTACTACATCACCCCACTGGGCGTCGCACTGTCGGCGGTGCTCCCGGCGCCGGTCAAGCACCAGGTCGGGCGCCGGACGGTGCGCCTGGTCGAGCCTGGCGCCGCCGACCAGCCGGGCACCCGGCGCTCGCCGCAGCAGCGCGCCGTCCTCGACGCGCTTGCCCGGACGCCGGCAGACGAGTTCCCCATCGACATCCGGGAACTCGCCTCCGCAGCGAGAGTCCGGACGCTTCAGCCGATCGATCGACTCCTGAAGGACGGACTGCTCCGCGAGTCGCGGCGGACACGGATCGAGGCGAAGTGGGCCGACCCCCGGATCGACGCGACGACGCCCGCGCGTCTCACGCCGGCGCAGGCGGCGGTCATTGCTGCGATCGGTGACCAGCTGGAGGCCGGCTACTCCGGCCACCTGCTCTTCGGGGTCACTGGGTCCGGCAAGACCGAGGTCTACGTCCGGCTGATCGAGCGCGTGCTCGCCCACGGGCGCACGGCGCTCATCCTCGTCCCTGAGATCGCGCTCACGCCGCAGACCGGCGCCCGCCTTCTCGGGCGGTTTCCGGGCCGACGCGTCGCCGTCCTCCATTCCGCGCTGACCGCGGCGCAGCGCAGCCAGCAGTGGGACCTGGTGGCGAGCGGTGACGCGGAGATCATCCTGGGCGCCAGGTCCGCCGTCTTCGCGCCGATCCCGGAGAATCGACTGGGGCTCCTGATCGTCGACGAAGAACATGACGGTTCGTACAAGCAGGACCAGATGCCGCGCTACCACGGACGGGACGTCGCCATCCGCCGCGCGCAGATCGAGGCGTGCCCGATCGTTCTCGGCAGCGCCACGCCTGCTCTCGAGTCCTGGTTCAACGCCACGCGCGCGGGCCGGCTCCGGCTCCACCGTCTGCCGCACCGCGTCCCCGGGATGCAGCTGCCGGCCGTGGAGATCGTCGACCTCGCCGACGAGCGGCGGGCGCGCGGCGCGGGCACCGCGGAGCGACTTCTCGGGCCGCGACTGGAACTGGCCCTGCAGCGATGCCTGGCCGAAGACGGGCAGGCGCTGCTTCTTCTCAATCGGCGCGGATTCGCGTCCTATACCGTCTGCGCAGATCCGGCCTGCGGATGGATCCTCTCCTGCGCACACTGCGACGTGTCTCTCGTGCACCACCGCGATCGTCGGATCGCTGCGGGGGGCTTCGCACGCTGTCACCACTGCCTGACCGAGACGCGCCTGCCGACCGCATGCCCTCGCTGCGGAAGGGCGCTGCGGCAGCTCGGTCTCGGGACCCAGCGAGCGGTCGAGGAACTCGAGGCCGGGTTCCCCGATCTGCGCGACGGCGTGACGATGCTCCGCATCGACTCCGATTCGATGCATGGTGCACGCGATCTGCACGAGTCGCTCGATCGCTTCGGACGCGGCGAGATCCGCGTGCTCCTCGGAACGCAGATGATCGCCAAGGGGCTCGACTTCCCGCGCGTCCGTCTTGTCGGCGTCCTCAACGCGGACACGGCCGCGAACCTCCCGGACTTCCGCGCATCGGAGCGCACCTTCCAGCTGGTCAGCCAGGTCGCGGGGCGCAGCGGGCGAACCACCGACCCGCTCGGCCCCGCACGCGTCATCGTGCAGAGCTTCCGGCCTGACATGACGGCGATCCGACTCGCCGCCGGGCACGACTACGAGACATTCGCCGAAGGTGAACTCGAAGAGCGGATCGCGTGCGGCCTGCCGCCTGCCACGCGCATGGCGCGCATCGTTACCCGTGACGAGGAACTCGAGCGGAGCCTGTCGCTCGCACATGCGGTCGCTGACGGACTCCGGAGACGCGCCCCGGCGGCCATTCGCGTCATCGGGCCTGCGCCGTGTCCCATCCCGCGCATCGCCGATCGATTCCGGCACCAGGTGGAGATTCTCGGACCTTCCGCCGGAGAGATCCACCGGCTGCTCACGGACGCCCGATCGGAGGGTGTCCTGACGCCGGGCCGCGCGATGGCGATCGATGTCGACCCGATCGCCCTGCTGTAGGTGCTGTAGGAATCGCCCCGCTGCGGTCGTTTCCCGGATCCGACAACGCCCGCCCCGGATCCCATATCGCGCCCGGCGCTCAAGCCGGTCGACATCACGCCCGATGGCTGACTCGCATTCACGACTCCGAGCCCGTCACGCTTTCCATCCGAGGCCCCATGAGTTCCGCGCCGGATACACAGCCACCCACCGCGACCCGCGTCCTCGTGGTCGACGACGATACGTTCACGGCGCGCCTGATCTCCGCACACCTGACGGGGGCCGGCTACGTGGTGACCTCGGTCGCGGACGGAGTGGATGCACTTGAAGCCGTCCGCGCCAACCCGGTCGATCTTCTTGTCACCGACTGGCAGATGCCGCGGATGGACGGCCTGGCGCTCTGCCGGGCCGTGCGCGCCCTGACCGGCGTCCCCTGGGTCTACACCATCGTGCTGACCGCGTGCGACGGCTCTGATGCCGTCGTCGAGGCCTTCGATGCCGGCGCTGATGACTACCTGGCGAAGCCCTTCGACGCCCGGGAACTGCTCGCCCGCGTGCGTGCCGGCGAGCGCATCGTGCGCCTCGAGCGCGACCTCCAGCGGCGCACGACGGAGACGCGGCAGGCGCATACGGAACTTCAGCTCGCATTCCGCGAACTCGCGAAGGTGAACCGCCAGCTCGATCGCCTCGCACTGACCGACGACCTCACCGGGCTGGCCAATCGCCGCGCCGCCATGACGAGCCTCGATCGCACCTGGGACGAGTCGGCGCGCCACGACGATCCGCTCGCCATCATCGTGCTGGACATCGATCATTTCAAGCACATCAACGACACGCTCGGCCATGCAGTCGGCGACCTGACGCTGCAGCGCGTCGCCACCGCGCTGCGCGATACCGCACGCGCCTACGACGGCGCCGCGCGGATCGGCGGCGAGGAATTCCTGGTGCTCTGTCCGCGGTCCTCGGAAGCGCAGGCCGCCGTGCTCGCGGAGCGGCTCCGGGATGTCGTCGCCGCGCTCACGATCGAGACGGACCAGTCATGCTTCCACGTGACCGTGAGTGTCGGTGTCGCTGAACGCGTTCCGGGCATGCGGTCTCCGGATGACCTGCTCCGGGCCGCCGACACCGCGCTCTACGAGGCAAAGGGCCGTGGGCGGAACCGGATCGAGCGGGCCTCGGCGCTCGCCGCGGAACCGGTACTGCCGGACGCCGGGTGACCCGGTCACGCCCGGTCCGTGGGCGGGCCGTCGCCCGACAGCCATTCTTCGGACTCAGCAGCGCTCCGTCCGCGTGAAGCGCACGCCCCGGGCCGCCAGCCGCGCCAGCAGGCGTTCGACGAAGGCGTGGTCGCCCGCGAGCGCCTCCGGTGGATGCACACCGGGATTCTTCAGCCGGCCAGCCAGCAGTTCCATCGCCACCGCGGCGCACGGGAATCCTGTCGTCCGCGCCATGCTCGAGAACCCGGTCGCCACGTCGAACCGGTCGATCAGGTCGTAGCGGATCATGTGCGGAGTTCCGTCACGCCGGCCGTCCACGTCGATGCGCATGACGGTCAGGTCCGCTTCACCCTCGCCGTAGGTCCACTGCGGGAAGAGCAGAGCGGCCAGGACATCGCGCGGCACCACGGGCGCGCCACCGACGTCGACCGTCAGGGTGCTGAAGAGGCCGGCGGTCCGGAAGGCGCGCATCAGGTCGGCATGGCCGGGATAGCGCAGGGTGCGCTCGCGCATGAACGGGATCTCCAGGGTGTCACAGAGCGTGCGGAGACCGTCCGTGTTGAATGCCTCCAGCGTTCCGACGCCGGGAAAATCCACCGGCTCGACGCCGCTGAGCGCCTCGCGGACGACGATCCGGCCCCCTTCCACCAGGCGCGCGGGCCGTACGTACTCCTCGATGACGTCCGCCGGCGCGAAGCCGGCCTTGTACTGGAACGGATGCCGCCGTTCGACCGGCAGGCCACCGACCATGATCTCGAGCCGCTCCGGTCGGTCGAGTTCGCCTGCCGCGACGGCGCTGAGCAGATTGCTCATGCCCGGCGCCACCCCGAAGTCCGTGTACACCGTCGCACCGCAGGCCCTGGCGCGCGCATCCAGCGTCCGGGCATCCTCGGCCATGAATGAGATGTCGACGGCCGACCGGCCCGCGTCGATGATCGCCTCCAGAGCCGCGAGGCCCAGGTGACTCGCGAGCGCCCCGACCACGACATCCGCACCACCCGCCAGCCGGGCAACCTCGGCGGGATCCGAAAGATCCGCCCGGACCGTCTGCGCACGACCGGCGGTCCGGCGCGCCACGCACTCCAGCGCCGCGTCGGACCGATCCGCGACGCGCACCTCGGGTGCGGGGGTCCCCGCCCCGCCCTGTACCAGGTCGGCGGCGATGACCGATCCGACCATGCCGCCACCAAGCACGAGTATTCCTGGCATCGTTGACTCCTCGCGGGATTATGCAGCGCGGGCGACCGCGTCGTGCCGGACGGGTCGCGGGCCGCTCGCCTGCTGAGCGCAGGCCGGCGCCGCGCGCGGGGCCCATCCGCGATCGCCTGGACCATGCCGCAACGGTCGGTCGCCGGTGCCGGCGGACGCGGCCTGTTCCAGGCGGATCGCCCGGGGAGGATTGACCTCGGCGACAATGCGGGCGACCATCCCGGATCTGCGCCCGACGCCGCGCTGCGCCGGCCTCGTGCTGTCCCGGCCCGGCGCCGGCACGGAAGGACCCACCACCATGCTGATCACCTGCACCACCACCATTTCCACCATCGCGGCGTCGCTGCTGTCCGGCACGCTGCTCCTTCAGGCAGAGATCGCGCCGGCGCCTCCCGGCAAGGATGCAGGCCCCGGCGCGGCGCCCGTCCCGCTCGTTCCCCGTGAGGTGCTCTTCGGAAACCCGGAACGATCCTCGCCCGCGTTCAGTCCGTGCGGTCGCTGGATTGCCTTCCTGGCGCCGCTCGGCGGCGTCCTCAACGTCTGGATCCAGGACGCGGACGGTGGCGACGCGCGGCCCGTGACGCGCTCGAAAGACCGGCCGATCCGGATGTTCCGCTGGGCATACAACAGCGAACAGATCCTCTACCTGCAGGATCGCGGCGGCGACGAGAACTTCCATCTCTTCGCCGTCGACCTCGCCAGCGGCGATGAACGCAACCTGACGCCCTTCGACGGCGCCCGCGCCATGCCCATGGCGGCAGAGCCGGATCGCCCCGATGAAGTGCTCGTCAGCGCGAACAACCGGAACGCGGCGCACATGGATGTGCTGCTCATCAACACGCGCACAGGCGCCATCCGGACGATCTTCGAGAATACCGAGGGGTACCTGGGGTTCCTGGCCGACGCCGACTATCGCATCCGGATGACGACCTCGATGGAGGAGGACGGCGGCACGGTCTACCGGATTCACGACGACGCCTCCGGTCGCTGGGAGGAGTTCCTCCGCGTCCCGATGGAAGACGCGATGTCGACGGGACCGGTCGCCCTCTCGAAGGACGGGTCGACGCTGTACATGCTCGACTCGACCGGCCGAGATACGGCCGGGCTGATCGCCGTCGACCCGGTCCCGGGCGGGCACGGCCGGGCACGCGTGATCGCAACGGATGCGCGCGCCGACATCGGTGGTGCGCTCATCGATCCGAAGACCAGGAAGCCGCAGGCGGTCAGCGTTGAGTACCTCCGGACCGAGTGGCGCGTCATCGACGAGTCGATCGCGGACGACCTGGCCGCGCTCCGCACGCTCGAGCGCGGTGACTTCAACGTCGTCAGCCGGACGCTCGCGGATGACCGCTGGATCGTGGCATACGAGCCGGACGACGGACCGGTCACCTGGTACACCTGGGACCGCAAGGCACGGGCCGCGACCCGGCTCTTCACCAACCGCCCTGCGCTCGACTCCTACACGCTCTCCGTCATGCGCCCGGTGGAGATCGTCAGCCGCGACGGGCTGACCCTGCCGTCCTATCTCACCGTCCCCTACCGACCCGATCGTCGCGCGGTACCGATGGTGCTTCTTGTCCACGGAGGACCCTGGGGACGGGATTCGTGGGGCTTCGACCCTTACCACCAGTGGCTGGCGAACCGAGGATACGCGGTGCTCGCCGTCAACTTCCGCGGATCGACCGGGTTCGGCAAGCGCTTCCTCAACGCGGGGAACCGCGAGTGGTACGGCCGGATGCAGGATGACCTGATCGACGCCATCGACTGGGCGATCGGCGAGGGCATCGCCGACCCGGACCGGATCGCGATCATGGGCGGGTCATACGGCGGCTATGCGACGCTTGCGGGCCTGACGCGCGATCCGGAGCGGTTCGCCTGCGGCATTGACATCGTCGGCCCGTCGCACGTCAGGACACTGCTGGAGACGATTCCGCCGTACTGGCGACCGCTCATGGCGATGTTCGAGACGCGCGTCGGATCGCTCAGCGAGCCGGCATACCTGGACTCGATCTCGCCCCTGTCATACGTGGACCGGATCCGGCGTCCGCTGCTCATCGGGCAGGGCGCGAACGATCCGCGTGTCAAGGTCTCGGAGAGCGATCAGATCGTCCAGGCGATGCAGTCCCGGAACATCCCGGTGACCTACGTCGTCTTCCCGGACGAGGGCCATGGTTTCGCGAAGCCGGAGAACAACATGGCGTTCAACGCGATCACCGAGATCTTCCTCGCGAAGCATCTCGGGGGACGCTTCGAGCCCCTCGGCGACACCGTCGCGCTCTCCACCGCGCAGGTGCGCAGCCTCGGCGACCTCGAACTCACGAACGTCGACCTTTATGTCCCGTCGGAACAGCCGGAGGATCCGGCGGACGCCGGACCGGTCTCGATCGAGGATCTCCCGCCGGAGCAGCAGGCACAGATCCGCATGATCCTGGAGCAGTTGCGGCAGATGCCGGCCGACCAGCTCCCGCTCGTGCGCCGGCAGATGGAATCCCAGGTGAACGCCGCCCCGGTGAACATGCGGCCCCTTCTGCGCTACCTCATCCAGGAACTGAAGTCGATGGAAGACAGAGGTTGATCCACCATGCATGACGCGTCGGGACCGGTCTTCGTCAGTCAGCTCCCCTACGAGTCCGCGCGCATCCACGCCGCGGCGATCTACTGCTCCGACGGCCGGGTCGGCGAACACTTCGACGACTTCCTCCAGCGCGGCCTGGGCCTTCCTCGATACGACCGCGTCGCCCTGCCCGGTGGACCTGCCGGCCTGGCCGGACACCCGCAGGCACATCTGGAGGAACAGGGGGTCGTGGATGAACTTCGATTCCTCGTGGAAGCGCACGGGCTCTCCCGCGTGGTCCTGATCGCCCACGAAAACTGCGCGTTCTACGCCGCGCGACTGGGCCTGGGTGATCGGCGGCTCGTCCTCATGCAGCGGGCGGACCTCGTCCGTGCCGCGGCGCTGGTCCGGCGCGTGACCGAGGTACCGATCGTCGAGGGATACTTCGCCAGATTCACAGGGGGCGGCATTGCCTTCGACCCGGTCGAAGTGTGAAACCACACACGGTCCTGCGCCAGCGACCGACATTCCTCCCGATCCCGTAACCGCCCGCGGTGATCAGTGCCCGCATCGCAGACGCCGCAGTCTGCCCAGTGTGACACGCTGATCACGTCGCGGTCGCGGCGCACTCTTGCATCATGTGTGCATTCGAGTACGCTGAGGCGGACTCTCACCGCGCGTGGCGCCCGCTTCGGTCCCGCCACCGCGCTCTCTCTGGATTCTCGTGGCCTGTCGGGGCCGTTCCGCCCCGCGTCGCCCATCTCTCTCGGGCTGGCCACCTCGGTCGGTCTCTCCGGACGGCTCCCGGGAAGACATGCATGAAGGAGGAATGTTCAAGATGAAGAACGCCATGATTCTCGCCGCAATCGGTGCGGCCACCGCGGTCGCCGGCTCGGCGAGCGCGGGCATCGTCGAAGTGATCAACATCGGCAACCTCACGCTGGCCGGCAATCAGTCGATCACCATTCCGTACCAGGCCGATCCGGGCAACACCAGCGCCGTCATCGGCTTCACGGTTGAGCTCGACTTCGATGACAGCAACGATCCCTTCGCGTGGGCGTCCGACCTCAAGCTGGACTTCAACGGCTGGGGGTACTCGGTCGGCGGCTACACCAACATGGTGAATCCGTGGGACTTCCAGGACGCGGATCCCGCCGGACATTACTTCCATGACGGGATCGGCGATCTCGACGGCCTGGCGAAGTCCGACCTCACCGGCTTCACGTTCACCAACGACTTCAGCTTCAACTTCGCCGTGTCGTGGAACAACGTGGTCATCACGCTCTACAAGGTTCCGGCCCCGGGCGCGCTGGCGCTCTTCGGTCTCGTGGGCCTCGCCGGCTCGCGGCGCCGGCGCTGAACGCAGCGACCTGCCGGTTCGACCCTCTGACCCTTCCTCAGGACCCCCGCCTCGGCGGGGGTCCTGTCGTTCTGCCCCCGGGGGGGGTGCGACTCGACGGCATCCGCGGGCGGGCCGATGGCCGGTTGCGTGCTGATAACAGCAGACGCGGATCGCACCGCGTCTTTTCCATCGCCACGCGCCTTCGCCCGCGCCGTCCAGCCGCCTCATCCCGCACAGCCCCGACCAGGCGTGCCGGACAGTGCGCGAGGAACACTGATACCGCACGCCGGGCGCGCCGACAGAGGCCGAAGCGGTGGTGCGCCCGCACCCGCGTAACCCACTCGGAGCCTGCTTGCATGCGTCCGCTGCGCCTTCCATTGCTCTGTACCTCCGCCGCGCTCCTGCTCGTCGGGCTGCTCGCGTACACGACGCTGACACCCGGCGGCTCGTCAGGCCCCCGGGCGGCATCCGCGACTCCGTCCGCCCCCGCGGCGCTCATGCTGGCGGCGACCGTCCGGGACTTCCGCCCGGACCATCCCGACTTCGCCGTCGACCTCGGCGGCGCTCCCGGGCCGGTGGCCGGGCTGGTCCCGCTGACCCTCGGTACCAACGAGGTCCCGACGCTCCAGGACGGTGCGAGGCGAGTCCTCACACCGTTCCGCGACGCCCTGGGACGGCAGATCGCGGCCCATCTCGCCGACGGGAACGCGGACGGTGCCGTGCCGCTGGTCAGTGCACCGACGCTCTCACACAACTCGCTCGCCGACACGTTCAACTCGGAACTCGGTGCCTATGGCGGGCTGAATCGCGGTCCCGCGCCTTCGTTCCATCCCGGCTCGACGATGCCGGCGCTGCCCGCCGCGCCTGCCTTCGGTGATCATGTTGTCGAGAGAATCTACGCCGGCAACGCCATCAGCGTGCTCACCGGGACGCTCTCCTGCGACCGGTTCGTTGTCCGCAACAACCACCGCCTGAGGATCCAGGGCGACGTCGTCATCCGCTGCACGGAGTCATTTTCGGTCGTGAACCGCGGCGAGATCGAGATCCTGCCGGGCGGATCGCTGACGCTCCACGCGTCGGGCGCGGTGACATTCGATCAGAACGTCTCGGTCAACGTCCGGACGCCGCGTCCCGCCGCGTTCGCGATCCATGTGGACGGCGCCGGACCTGTTGCACTCTCCAACGCCGCCAGCGTGTACGCCACCGTGATCGCCCCGGGTGCGCCGCTCTCGATCGGGAACAACTCGGACTTCCACGGCCGGTTCACGGGCCACACCATCACCATGACCGGCAGCGGCGGCCTCCACATCGACGCCCCTTCGGCGCAGATGTGCGGATCGGCGCTGTCGGATTCTCCGGGCACGTTCGGGGAGATCACCGGCGGCGGCGTCACTTCGGCGGCATCCTTCGAGGACTGGTTCCGGACGAAGCCGGGAACGAACCTCGCCGGCCGGGTCGTCCTCACGCTGCACGAGGGACCGGACGGCGTCTACGAGTACCGCAACGACCAGTTCTATCCCATCGACAAGCGGCTGTTCGGCAACGACGGGGAGCCGCACAACCGGAACTTCACCCTGCACGCGGCCGCGAAGTTCACTTTCGAATCCTGCGCCGGACAGTTCGTGGAGTTCGAAGGCGCGGACGATGCCTGGGTCTACATCGGCGGACATCTCGCGATCGATGCCGGTGGACTGCGACCGATGGCGCGACAGCGGATCGACCTCGACCGGCTTCCGCTGATCGATGGGGAGTCGTACACGTTCGAGCTGTACTTCGCGCAGCGCAACCGCGATGTCTCCCACCTCCATCTCAGGACCAACGTGCCGCTCACGTCTGCAGGCATGCCGCCCATTCCTGTCTCCGCAGGCTTCGACTGAGGCCGTGGTGCACCGCCTGCGCCGGGCTCAGCGCAGTTCGGTGAGCAGTCGGGCCAGGGCCTCGACGCTGCGCGTCTCCAGGATCGTCCGGATCCGGGCGTCGTTCGCGCCGGTCTTCGCGAGATGCGTCTCCGCCCGCTTCCAGAGCCGGTCGACGGCCTTTCCGTCCGCCATCGCGAGTTCAGAAACGATCTCACCGAGCTTTGCCAGCGTGATCGAGTCGAGGTGCTGGTAGTACCGGTCGACGATCCGCTTCTGTCCCGATGTGAACTCTCGTCTGGCCATGGATCCGCCGCGAGTCAGGGGGGGAGGGGTCAGGACGCCGACTGCCGCGGTTCCCGCAACCGTCAGCGCACACCGTGGTCAGGAGCGCGCTTCCGGCGCATCGACGCCGGACGGGACCGTGGCGGGCGCGGGCGCACTCAGTCGCAGCCCGATGATCGCGACCAGCAGGAGCAGCAGGAAGAAGCCACGGGAGACCGTCAGTGGCTCCCGGAAGAGCACGTTCCCGAAGATGACCGTGCCCGCGGCACCGATACCCACCCAGACCGCGTAGGCGGTACCGATGGGAAGCGTCCTGGCCGCGATGGAGAGCAGGTACATGCTCGCCACGATCGCGCCGATCGTGAGCACGCTCGGCACCGGTCGCGTGAACCCGTGCGTGTACTTGAGACCGACGGCCCACGCGATCTCCAGGAGCCCGGCAACGAAGAGAATGAACCATGCCATGAGAACGTTCCGTGCACACCTGCGTCGTCCTGTCCTCACCGGGTACGGCGCGTCTCGTCCGGGGCCGACCCGCTCGGGCGACCGGACGCAAGGTACCGGTCCCGCGCGAGCGCGGCAAGACACCGCTGCCGGCGCGCACGCACACGCGGCCGCCCGGCGCCGCTCATGGGACGGCATCGGGCGCGCGGCCCTCCGTGGTCCCGCTCTGCGCAAGGTGATCCCGGATCAGCGCCCACGCCGCGTCGTCCGCCGCACGCTCGCCGCGCTCGGCCTGGTTGCAGCACACCAGCACCGCGATGTCCCGCGCGGGCGCGATCCACGCCACCGAATACCACAGGGTGTTGCTGCCGGTGTGGGTCAGGGCCACGCGATCACCGGCCGGCCCTGCCCAGGCGCGCTCGGTGCGCGTCCATCCCATCGCGTAGTCACCATCGGCCGGCTCGTGCAGCCGGCGCAGAGTCTCCATCGAGAGCACGACCTCTCCGACCTGCTGCGGCACGCCGCGCGACCCGCGGAGATGCAGGCGGATGTACGTCGCCCAGTCGGAGAGGGACAGGTGCACGCGCCCCGCCGGTGAGAGCACGGGCGGATTGTCGGCGGCACGCCCATCGGCGCCGGGCTCCTGCGGCACCCCCGATCGATCGTGTCCGCGCGGCTGATCCGGCCGTCCCGGCGTGCCCGGCGCGCCGAAGCCGGCGGTCGACATTCCGAGCGGACCGAACAGACGATCCCGAATGAGCTGCTCCCAGGGGATCCCGGTCACCACCTCGCAGACGTGACCGGCCAGGGCGAACCCGGCGTTTGAATAGACGAACCGGCTTCCGGGCGGCGCCTCCGGCGGCCGCCGGAGCAGCGCTTCGGCGAGCAGCCGTCGCGCCTCCGTGGGCGTGCCACGATGCGTCCACAGTCGGCGCCAGAGGCCGTCCGCCGCAAGGTCCGACTGGACCCCGCCCCGGTTCGTGCAGAGCTGCGCCACCGTCACGCCGCGAAAGGCGACGTCCATCGCGGGCGCCAGGTCCGGGAGCACGTCGGCAAGCGTCGTTTCCCAGCGCAGCGGACCTTCTTCGACCAGCAGCGCGCACAGCACGGCGGTCATCGCCTTCGTATTGGAGCCGATGTGCCAGAGATCATCGATGGTCGCGCGCTCCGGCGCTCCGCGTGCACGGACACCCGCCGCCCCGATCGCGTGGAGACCATAGTCCGCGGTGACGATGGCGGCCGCCAGCGCCGGCACGTCATGCGCGGCGCGGATCGGCTCGAGAAGGTGCTCGAGACGGCGCACCGGCGCCGCATCGGGATCAGCACGACCGGGCTCCATGTCTCGGACGGCCTCGCCCGCCGTTGGCGCTGCTGATACGGCGGGCGACACGCCCAGCATGCCGATCAGCGACAGGACCCCCGTGGCCGGGACCGCGCCCGGTCCGCGCCTCATCCGGATCATCGACATGGCTCCTTGCTCCGCCGGAGTGTCCATCCGGTGACCGGGAGCGTAGCACGCCGGCCGGAGCCGCTGCGTGCAGACCGGTTCCGGGTCGCACGACCGGAGGCCCCCCCGCGGTGACCGCCGGACGCACCGCGCCACCTCGGAGTCCCGAGAGATCAGGAGAGCAACAGGTTGATCCACCCGACGGCATGCGCGAGGGCGATCAGGAACGTGATGGCGAGGAATCGGGCCGACCTCGACTTGTGCCGGAAGAGGCGAATGGCGAGGAGCGTTCCCGGCACGCCGCCGGCCGCCGAAAGCAGGTGAAGCGTGCGCTCGCGCGTGCGCCACCGTCCAAGCCGCGCCGCACGTCGATCCTTCGCGAACGCGAGCACGGTCACGGCGCTCATCAGGGCATACCAGAGGACGATGGCGCGCAGCATGGTGGGGACCGCAGCAGTCGCGGACATCGCGCCCGGCCGCACAGACGCGCTCCCGAGACCGGTGAGTCAGGCACCCGCCGCCGGCCACAGCCACCCGAACGTGCCGGCAACGACGAGTGCAAAGACGAGTCCGTCGACGAGGAACTTCGCGCAGACGCCCCAGCGCTGCCCCCTCCAGATCGGTTCGTGCAGTGCGCCCACGGCGTGTCCCAGGAACGCGGCGGTGCCGGCGACGCGGAAGACGGTCAGGAACGCGGCTCCCGGCGCGAGCACGTGATGGCAGAGGTACGCGACCAGCATGCTCACCACCAGGCAATACCCGAACCACTGGCCGAGGCTCTTCCCCAGGTTCCAGCCGCCCGGCGGGAAGACGGTGAGCAGGCCCGACGGTCCGCGTTCGATCTTCGCCTTCATCTCCGGCGAGCACATGTCCTTCGGGTCGCTTGCGCACGGGAACAGGTAGGCCCCGGCGGGGACACCCGCGCTGCGCAGCGCGTCGATGACGGCGTCCTCATCCGGCAGCTTCGTCATGTCGGTGCGGTGGTATCGCAGCACCATGTGGATGACGGAACTTGCGACGAATACGAACACCGCGGAGAGCAGGATCGGGAGCCAGAGTCCGGTGAGAAATGACATGGTGTGGCCCAGGACTGGAGTCTGGAAGCCGGAGGCGCCAGGCGACACGCCTGGCGCACAGCCTCGTGATCGGCCGTGCGGGCGGCGCCACGGTATACCGCGCGACGGCCGCGCGCGTCGGACCGCGCGATCGCGAAGGGCATGCGCTGAGAGCCGGCTCCGACCGAGGCAGACCGTGATCGCCCCGCCCGCCGTCGACGCGGGCAGCCCCCCGGCGTCGCGCATGACGGGCCTCCGGAGCCTCTCGTGCCCGCCTCAGGGCCGGACGGTCACGCGCATGAACGTCGCGGGGATCGCGGTGCTCCCGTCCGTCGCGGTGTTCTGCGCTTCAGCCAGGTCGAGGAGCTGGCGGTGCAGTTCCGCCTCCCGCCCGGTCGTCCCGGCTGCCTCGAAGGCGTTCATGGTCGGGCCGTAGTACCGCCTGAATGTCTCGATGACATCCGCGGGAGAGTCCGGCGAGATGAACAGCCAGGTGTCGCTGACCATGTCGATCCGGTCGCGCGTCACGCCGGCCCGGCCGAATCGCTCGACGATGTGCGACTCCACGCCCCAGGTCATCGGGCTCACGAACCCCTCGGGCGGAGGTGGCGTGAACGACGAACTGATGCTGAGCAGCTGCGACACGAACGACGTCGGATCGTTGGGGATCCAGTTGCCCATCACCACGCGCCCCCCGGGCCTGGTGACGCGGACCATCTCGCGCGCGACATCGAATGGCCTGGGCGCGAACATCGCACCGAAGATCGAGACCGTCAGGTCGAACGAGTGATCATCAACGCCCTGGAGGTCACAGGCATCGCCTTCCCGGAAGGTCAGCCGGGCAAGCCCGTGGTCGGCCGCGCGCCGGTTGCCTGCATCGACGAGATTGCGGGCGATGTCGATCCCGAGAACCTCGGCGCCGCTCCGGGCCAGGGGTACCGCGGTGGTTCCGTCCCCACAGCCCAGGTCCAGGATCCGCAGCGCGGGCGTCGCGCCGAGCGAAGCGGCCAGCGCGTCGCCTGACTGGCGCATGAGGGCCGCGATCCGGGTGAAGTCGCCCTTTTCCCACAATGCCTTGTTCGGGTTCATCGGAGTGTTGTCCTGACCGGTCGCCTTGACCTTCGATCGCCGCGCGAGAGCAGGAAACGACAGCGGCCACGGTGCACGCCGATCGCCGTACTGAATCACCTGCGGCTCGTCGTCGCAGCAGTATCGCCTCTCCGGTCCGGCCCTGCGTGTCCCGCCGGCGCGGCGGTCGCCGTCAAGGGGCCCCCGGTCCGGGCGAAGAACCACCGTCCTCCCGCTGTGGTCGCCGCCGGATGGCGGATGCCGCCCGGCGCCACGATGATCGATGCGACGGGCGATCGCCGGACCCTCGTGTCCGGGTCGCGGGCCGGTCCGTCCGGACTCCGACGCCGCGCGGGGCGTCGTCCGTGACGGCAGTGATGCGAGCCGCAGGTTCAACGGCCCCCCCGACACACGTTGAGATTCTCGCACGTGACGGCCGGGGGCGTCCACGGAAGAGACCGTGAGAGTACTGAGGACCCGGAGACCGCAGGAGGACAGTGGAGCGGGGCCTCGCAGGCTGCACGTCGGCGGCCGATTCCGAGGCTCGTCTGCTCTCCTGCGCTATTGAAAGAGGAAGGCCGCCACTCGGCGGCCTTCCTCTTTCGAGCGGGGCAACTGGCGTCTGTGTGAACCACGTGTTCCGGCCGTGGACCGGTCCGTCGAGGCGTTCATGGGGCCTCCCGGGCCGCATCTCGCTGACATCACGAATCTTGCGCGGCGTATCGGGTGACTTCAGTGCGCCGCCAGCATTTGAACGAGCCGCAGCAGTTCTTGGTTGTCTGCTCCGTGCTGGAGGAGCTGCCTGCAGATCTCAGCGTGTCCCTCCTGGGCCGCCCAGTGGAGCAGCGGCCTGCCTCGCTCGCTGGCGGATGCATCCGCCCCTTGGGCGAGAGCATTCCGACGGCGGGCGCGTCGCCAGAGCAGACGGCATCGAGAAGCTCAGCCAACGCGCGCCCTCCGCTTGTCGAGCCCGTTGATCAGTCCGGAGAGCATGCGCGAGATTTCCTCGAGCTCGGTCCGCAGTGCATCATGATCGGGCTGGGGGATCAGGTCATGCCTGCGGGCCAGCTCGAGTAGCGGCACGCACTCCTGCACCGATCCACGGGCGATCGTGAAGAAGTGGCGTCGATCGGCCTTCGTGAAGCGGCCGATGCCCTCGGCGAGGTTGGTCGAGACTGAGAGGGCCGCCCGATTGAGCTGGTCCGTGAGGAAGCCGAAGCCGCGAGGGGCATCCCTGGTCTGGGTGATGACGCGGTCGGCGAGATCGACGGCTCGCTGGTAGACGTCGAGGTTCTCGAACATGAACGTCATGGTGGGTCCCCCGGAAAGAACTGAGAAAGGAGAAGAGCAGTAGAACAGTAGAGCAGTAGACCGCAGGAGAGCAGTGGAGCGGACCGTCGCCGGCCGGAAGCGGGCTCCCGAGTCCGAGGCTCTACTGTTCTACTGCTCCACTGCTCTCCTGCTCTATTGACAAGGGCCGGCGGAGCCGGCCCTTGTCAATCGGGGTGATAGGATTTGAACCTACGGCCTCTTCGTCCCGAACGAAGCGCTCTACCAAGCTGAGCTACACCCCGCTGGTGTCTCCATCTCGATCCGATCCGCGGCGCCGACCCGCCTGATCGGGGTCGCGTGTCGGCGCCGGCTCCTGGCCCGCCGGTCCGCCGTCGCGCGGCGGGATCCGACGGATTCCGGAGACCGAAGTGGGCGGAGCAGGATTCGAACCTGCGAAGGCGTATGCCAGCAGATTTACAGTCTGCCCCCGTTGGCCACTTGGGTATCCGCCCAAAGGGGAGAGGCGGAATATATCGGCGGGAGCGGGTCCGGGCAAGAACCGGACCGACTCGCCCGCCGCGAATCGACCCCGGCTGGACGATGATCGGACGTCCGCCGAATGCCCGCGGCGCACTCGGCACGCCCGCCGCCCTGTCCGGGCGGACCGGCACGACACCCGAAAGCGCCGCCGGAATCCGGCTCCGTGCCCCCGATTCACCGCGGCGCGTCGATCGAGTCGCGCAGGCCTCCATACACCAGCGCACGCACCGTCTTCCGCCTGTAGAAGTCACTCGGGAATCCGGGCAGGACGCGGCTCGCGTCGTCCAGTCGTCGCTGCTGATCGGCGCTCAACTGCACATCGAGTGCACCGAGATTGTCGCGGAGCTGCGCCAGTGACCGCGCCCCCAGGATGGGCACGACCGGCACCTCGGTTCGCGCGAGGACCCACGCCAGTGCGACCTGCGCGGGCGAGCACGCGAGTTCTCCGGCGATCTCGAGCACGGTGCCCACGGTCCGGTCGACGCGCTCGCCCTCATCTCGGAAATCGGCGAGGTCGACGCCCTCATACCGCCCCCCCTTCCCCTCGCCGCGGCGGTACTTCCCGGTCAGGATTCCACCCGCGAGCGGGGACCACGGCGTGACCGTGAGTCCCAGCGCCTGGGCCATCGGGACGAGTTCCCGCTCGACGGAACGCTCGATCAGGCTCCACTCGATCTGGAGCGCGACGAACGGCGCCCAGCCGCGAAGGTCCGCCATCGTGTTCGCCTGCGCCACCCACCATGCCGGCGCATCGGAAATCCCGGCGTGCAGAATCTTGCCCTGCCGGACCAGGTCGTCGAACCCGCGCATGACCTCGTCCACGGGCGTCATCTGGTCCCAGATGTGCATCCAGTAGAGATCGATGAACTCAGTATGCAGGCGGCGAAGGCTCTCGTCGATCGACCGCATCATGCTCTTGCGGTGATTCCCGCCCGCGTTCGAGTCCCGACCCGGACGCGCGTTCGTGTACTTCGTCGCCAGGACGACCTCGTGACGATGCCCCTGCAGAAAACGGCCGAGCATCTCTTCGCTCTGACCCTCCGTGTAGATGTTGGCGGTGTCGATGAAGTTGCCGCCTGCGTCACGGAAGGCGTCGTAGATCCGGCGGCACTCCGCCTCGCCCGCTCCCCATCCCCACGCCTCACCGAACGTCATCGTGCCGAGACAGAGACGGGAAACCCGCAGACCGCTGCGTCCGAGGAGCTGGTATCGCATGGAAGACGTCATCACAGATCCGGCGCTGATCGTTCCGGCCTGTCCGTCGCGCCCTGTGGACGATCAGGCCGGACCAAAGCCACCGAGGGGAATCGAACCCCTAACCTCCAGATTACAAATCAGGTGCTCTGCCAGTTGAGCTACGGTGGCGATGCACGAACGCGGTCACCGCCGGACACGGCCGGACCCGGACGATCGAGCCGCATCGGCGCGGATGGCGATTCTACCGCCCCGCCACCGGCCGACCATGCATCGAGCCCGGATCCGGGCCGTCGTCCGGCCCCCGCGTACGATCCGGCCATGCTGGTGGCACTGACCGGAGCGAACGGGTTCATCGGGCGCGCGATTGCGCGACATCTCC
The DNA here is from genome assembly GCA_019636755.1 of Phycisphaeraceae bacterium. Lineage (GTDB taxonomy): Bacteria > Planctomycetota > Phycisphaerae > Phycisphaerales > SM1A02 > JAHBWZ01. The sequence goes on from JAHBWZ010000007.1 coordinate 43,320, forward strand.
ATGCGTCGGGTCACGGGGTCCGCGGTCTCGTCCGTGATCCCGCGTCGATCGCCGATCTGCCGCCCGGGCTCCTGGATCCGGTCATCGGCGACCAGGCGGATCCGAAGCGTCGGCGAGCGCTCACGGACGGTGTCGATGCCGTCGTGCACAACGCATTCGACTGGGCAGCACTCCGGGAGGGACCGCTCGATCGGCACATCCGGGCGAACATCGAGAGCGCTCTGCACCTGCTTGCGGACACGGCACCGAGGCCATTCGTCTTCATCAGCAGTGTCGCGGTCCACCACGAGATCCTGGATGCATGGAACGGAGTGATCGACGCGGCCCACCCGACACGACCGGGCTCTGCCTACGGCGCGGCCAAGGTGGCCGTCGAGGCACATCTCTTCGTGGAACGCGCCAGGGGACGCGCGGTGTGTTCGCTTCGACCGGCGGCGGTCTACGGCATGGATCCGAAGGTGGAGCGGACGATCGGGTATCCGATCGCAGCAGGCCTGGCACAGACGCGGCGCTGTGATCGACAGGGCGGCGGAAAGTTCGTCCACGTCGACGATGTCGCCGTGGCGGTCACCGGCGCGCTTCGCCTGGGAGCGGCGGCGCCGCCCGTCGTGCACCTCGCGGACTGCTATGCACGCTGGGGCGACCTGGCGCTCTGGATGGCCGCGGCGATGGGACTGGATGACGCGGTGATCGATCTCTCCAGCCCCGCCACGTCAAGAAACCAGTTCACGAAGGAGGAGGCGCGGGCGGTGGGCGTGTCGCTCGATCGCGGCCACGATGGTCTGCGCATCCACGCCCGCGCGGTCGCCGCGCTTGTCCGGCCGGCCATGGGCACGCCCGACGCGCCGGCGCCCTCCTGATGTCCGGGCAGGTGCCGGGCGCGACGCCGCCTGCGGGACAGGGCGCCGAGGGTCCGGGGCCGCGACATCGCACGGGTTCACACGGGTTCGCGGGTTCGGACACGCACAACCAGCCGGGTTCGGACACGCACAACCAGCCGGGTTCGGACACGCAGAACATGGGGGGTCCGGGGAAACCAGGCGGACATCGGCCCTTCGAGGGGGGTCTGGGGAAGCCAGGTGGACATCGACCCTTCGACGTCGCCGCTCAGTCGTCTCCCGCTCCCGCCTCTTTGCCCCCTCACGCCACCCGGTCATCGGGCGGGGTACTCGACAGCCAGGGAAATCCCGAACCGACGGTCGGGACCGCGCTGTACCTTGGGCACCGACTCACGGATCGCGCCGGGCTGCGGAAGCCGCCGTCCGGACCGTGGATCCCCCGGCGCCCTGCATCCACGGTCGGCGGGATCACAGGTGCCAGGATCCCCGGACGGACGACCGGAGCCGACGGGACGCCAGCGCCGCGTGCGCGCCGTCGACAGGAGAGACCACGATGCTCATTGACCCCATCGCCCCGCCCGACGCACTCGAACGCGTCGCGCCCGCAGCGTTGCCCGCCGAGCAGGTGCCGGCGGACCGTGGCGGTCTGCGTCGCACCGCTGGCGCGTGTGTCCTCGCCTGCGTACCCGCCATCGCGGCCCTGACGGCGGTCCGACCGGAGGCATGGGCGGTTCCGCCCGGGTTTGTCCAGGAGCAGGTCGGTGTGCCGTGGGTCGGGCGACCCATCGTCGGCGTCCGATTCGATGCGGACGGGACGCCGATCGTCTGGGAGCGTGCCGGGCGCGTCTGGCAACTGGACGGCGCCGGCGCCCCGCTGCCCGATCCGATCATTGATATCCGTGAGGAAGTCGGAAACTGGTGGGACCACGGTCTGCTCGGCGTGCTGATCGGCCCCGGCCCGACCGGCGAGGAGCGATTCCTGTACCTGCTGTATGTCGTCGACCATCACCACCTGATGCACTTCGGCACGCCGCAGTACGACCCGGCCGCGAACGCGTACTTCCGCGCGACGATCGGGCGCGTCACCCGGTACCGCCTCACCCGCGACGGTGGCGGCGCGTGGCTGGCCGATGCATCGTCACGCACGATTCTCATCGGCGAGGACCACATGCACGGCATCCCCGTCATGCATGCATCGCACGGCGTCGGCACGATCGAGTTCGGCGCAGATGGTTCCCTGCTCATCTCCGCCGGAGATACCGCCAGCTTCTCGTCGGTCGATGTCGGGAACGACTCCGGTGGCTCGTACGCGCTCCAGGGAATCGCCGAAGGGATCCTGCGGCTCAAGGAGAATGTCGGCGCCTATCGCGCACAGCTCGTCGACTGTCTCGCCGGCAAGATCCTGCGCATCGATCCCGGAAGCGGTGACGGCCTTCCCGACAATCCGTGGTTCAACGCCGCCGAACCGCGTGCGGCCGCATCCCGTGTCTGGTCGCTCGGTCAGCGCAACCCGTTCCGGTTCTCTGTCCGCCACGTCGGGAACGCGACGGGCCCCGGGCACATCCTGTACGGCGACGTGGGCTGGGGACAATGGGAGGAGTACTCCGTCGTGACCGGTCCTGGCCAGAACTGCGGCTGGCCCGCGTTCGAAGGCATGGAGACGCAATCGAGCTACTGGAATGCCAGCCCCGCGAACCTTGATGCACCGAATCCGCTGTACATCCCCGGGGTGTCACCCTGCAACCTGTCGCACTTCCGGTTCCGTGACCTGATCCGGCAGGATACGCTCGATCCCTCGCCGCACTTTCCGAACCCGTGCGACCCGGATATCGCCGTGCCCGCCACGACGCCGACGTTCATTCATCGCCGACCGATTCTCGACTACTTCCACGCCCCCAACGGCCCCGCGCGCATCCCCGTATTCGACGGCCTGAACGCCGCGACGTTCGATCTCGGCAGCCCCGGGTGTCCGGTGCCGGGGGCCCCATTCGGCGGGAACAGCGCTACCGGCGGCGCCTGGCACGAGCACCCCGGGTTCCCGGCCTACTGGCGCTCGCTCGCCTATCACGGCGACTACGTGGGCAACTTCATCCGCGCCTTCCGACTCGACGGGCAGGGACGACTGCTCGAAGTCCGCTCGTTCGCGCCGAATCCCGGGCAGGTGGTCTGCATCGCGGTCAATCCGGTCGATGGCTCGCTCTGGTATGTCGACTACCCGTACCGCATCAAGCGCATCCGCTACACCGGGCATCCGTGCTATGACGCGGACCTGAGCGGCGACGGCGATGTCGGCTTCACCGATCTGCTGATCCTGCTCGGCGCATTCGGAGACTGTCGCGGCGGCGGGCTGCCATGCGACGCGGATCTGGACGGCTCCGGCACCGTCGATTTCGCGGACATTCTCATCCTCCTCTCGCGATGGGGGGCGTGCTGACGCCTCCGGCACACTCCGTACCCTCCGGGCGTGCGTGGCACGCTCCCGGCCGGTGCCGTGCGAAGTCATCCGTCGCCGCACGCTCAGGAGGTCACGCCGCTGCGCGGCGTCGGTCCCTTGCGGATCGCCACGCTCACCAGCGTCAGGTCCGCGGGATTGACGCCCGCCAGACGTGAGGCCTGACCGAACGTGGCCGGGCGGAACCGCGCGAGCACTTCGGCCGCCTCGGCGCGGAGCCCTGTGATGGCGCGGTAGTCAAGCCATGCGGGCAGCGGTCGCGTCTCCCCTTCGTGATGGCGCCGTGCCTGGGCACGCTCGCGCTCGAGGTACGGCGCGTAGCGGATCTCCGTGACCACCTCCTCGAGCCGCGAGAGGTCGATCGTCTTCGCATGCGCGCCGGCACTGCCCGGCACCGCCTCGGCGAGCAGCGCCTGGATCTCCCCCAGCGAGACCTCCGGGCGGCGGATTCGCTCGGCAAGCGGCTGATCGGCAATCCGAGGTCCCTGCGCGATCCACGCCCGGATGGACTCCCGCGCGGACTCACGGGCATCAAACGCCCTTGACCTGACCTCGTCGATCAGCCCGAGTCGCCGGCCGCGCGGGGTGAGCCGCCGGTCCGCATTGTCGCCACGGAGGTGAAGGCGATACTCGGCGCGGCTCGTGAACATCCGGTACGGCTCGCGCGGCGTCTTCGTCACGAGGTCATCAAGCAGAACGCCGATCAGCGCCTCATCGCGCCCGAGCCGGACCGGCTCCTGTCCCATGCTGAATCGCGCCGCGTTCAGCCCGGACACCACACCCTGGGCCGCGGCCTCCTCGTATCCCGTCGTGCAGTTGATCTGGCCCGCAAGGAAGAGTCCGTCCACGCGCTTCGTCATCGTCGTCGCATCGATCTGGTGCGGCCAGACCATGTCGTACTCCACCGCATACCCGAAACGCAGAATCTCCGCCCGTTCGCAGCCCGGCATCGCGCGAACGACCGCCGACTGCACGTCCGCGGGCAGCGACGTCGAGATCCCGTTGCAGTAGACCTCGTCCGTCGAGAGAGACTCCGGCTCCAGGAAGACCTGGTGACTGTCCCGATCGGCGAAGCGCACCACCTTGTCCTCGATCGACGGGCAATAGCGCGGCCCGCACTCCGCCTCGATCGCCCCGCTGTACATCGGGGCGCGATGCAGATTCGCGCGAATGAGCGCGTGCGCCTCACCGGTGGTGCGGGTGATCCTGCACTCGACCTGCGCGAGACGGGGGAACCGGCCTCCCGGTACGCCGTCCGGCGTCAGCGTACTGAACGGCCGGGGCACCGCATCGCCCGCCTGGGGCTCGAGCGCTGCCCAGTCGATCGAACCGGCGCGCAGCCGGGGCGGCGTGCCCGTCTTCAGCCGGCCGAGTTCAAAGCCGAGTCTCGCGAGAACGCCGGAGATGCCAACCGCGCTGCCTTCGCCGACCCGCCCACCCTCCGATCGCTCGTCTCCGGTGTGCATGAGTGCGCGCATGAACGTGCCGGTCGTGAGGACGACGGCGCCCGCCCGAAGCCATCCGGAGTCGGATGCCGGAGGCCGGATCGTGCCGGCACGATCAGACGAGGTCACCCGTCGCGCAGGGCTGCCATAGATCGGTTCAGCAGGGGCCGGCGCGCCACGGGCTCGCGTTGCTCCTGCCCCTGGACCGCCACCGCCCCGGAGGAACGCGGCAATGGCCGCCGGGTCCGGTCGGACGATGCAGCCTCCGGACGCCAGCCGGACGCCCCTGATCCGGCCATCGACCACCTCCAGGTCCTCGACCAGCCCGGACACGACCTCGATGTCCGGGCAGTGCGCCAGCAGGAATTGCACCGCGACGGCGTACTCGTACTTGTCGGCCTGGGCCCGCGGGCCCCTGACCGCGGGACCCTTGGACGCGTTGAGGACCTTGAACATGATTCCTGTCGCATCGATCGCCCGCCCCATGAGTCCGCCCAGTGCATCGATCTCCCGCACGATCTGCCCCTTCGCGAGGCCTCCGATGGCGGGGTTGCACGACATCTGCCCGAGCCGGGCGGGATCCATGGTGATAAGCGCGACGCGCGGCCGGCAGCACGGTCCGGGGCCGACCGGCGCATCGGCCTCGACCCGGGCGTCGAACTCCACCGGGTTGTCGGAGGACAGACCGGCGGCGTGTCGCAGGACCGAGGCCGCTGCCCAGGCAGCCTCGGTGCCGGCGTGGCCACCTCCGACAACGATGACGTCGTATCCGGGAACGCGCGCCGCGAGGGCGCCGGCGCCGGGCGATGAGCGGACCCTCGTGGGCATGGGGCGCAGTGTAGATGGCATGGCGGCAGACCCGCCGCGGTCTGGCCAGACCCGCAACCGCCGCCAGCGACCTCGCGCCGGACGGAGCCGGAGCGTGCACGGAACAGGATTCGACAAGGGCCGGCGCGGCACGGCACCGTCACGAGCCAGGAGCAGCCGATGAGTCCTTCGCGCAGAATGTCCGCCATGGCGCCAGGACCGGCAACTCCGCCGGCTCGTGACCATGGTCCGACGATGCCCAGACTGTTGCTCACCCACGCCGGGACGTCACGGGAGATCCACCTCGGCAGACGTCCGATCACGGTCGGACGACATCCCCGCAACGAGATCGTCATCGATGAGGACACGCTCAGTCGGCGTCACTGCGTGTTCGAGCCGCACCTGGACGGCTGGCGACTGCGCGACCTGAGTTCGCGCAACGGCACGCGCATCAACGGTCGCAGGATCCTGGAGCAGTCGCTCGAACACGGCGACCTCGTGCACCTCGGCAGTGCGGTGATCCGCTATGTCGATCCGGATCGGGCGCACCGCGTTGCCGAGGCCGCCACGGGCGGCAGTCGCCGTGAGCTCCCCGACGCAGATGTCGCTTCGTCCGGGGCCATCGTCGAGGTCATCCCGCCCGAGGTCAGGCTCGCACGCGGCATTCCCGCCCTCGAGGTGTCGATCCGCCGTCTTGTTGAGAATCCGCTGGACGGGCCGCTCGACTCCTCAGACACTCGACTGCGTATCAGGTCCGAAGCGCTCGGGCGCGACGCTGAGAGCGAGGCGAACAGCATCATCCGCCTGTTCCAGCTCCTGCTGGGCGCCGCCCGTCGCGCACGCGCCACCGACCTGCACTTCGATCCACGCGAGGAGGCGGCTGATCTCCGTCTGCGCGTCGACGGCGCCATGCTGGATCCGATTCCCGTGGAGCGCCCAGTGCACGATCGCATCGTTCGATGCGTCCGGGTTCTCTGCGCTCTTCGCGACCTGAACCGGCCGGAGCTGGAGGAGGGGCACTTCGCAGCCACGATCGCCACCCAGCGCGTGGATTACCGCGTCAGCCTCGCGCCGACGATGCATGGGACGAAGCTGGCCCTGCGGGTGCTTGACTCGCGCGGTGCCCCGCAGCGCCTGGAGGACCTCGGACTTCACCCGTGGATGGAGGAACGCCTGCGTGTCGCCGGGGAGCGCGAGTCAGGCTTCGTGCTCGCGGCCGGTCCGACGGGCGCCGGGAAGACGACCACGCTCTACTCGTGCCTCCGAGGAATCGATGCGTCGCGCCGCAATGTCGTGACGATCGAGGATCCGGTCGAGTACGAGATCGAACGCTGCACGCAGATCCCGGTGGATACGTCGCGGGGCCGCGACTTTGCCTCGCTGCTGCGCTCGGTCCTGAGACAGGATCCGGATGTCATCCTGGTCGGCGAAGTCCGGGACCTCGAGACCGCCACCGTGGCGATGCAGTCCGCGATGACCGGCCACCTGGTCTACAGCACGACGCACGCCAAGGACACGATCCAGGCGGTCTTCCGCCTGCTCGACCTGGGCGTCGATCGCTCGCTCGCGGCGAACGCGCTGGATGTCATCGTCGCGCAGCGGCTGATCCGGGCGCTCTGCACGCAATGCCGACGCCCGGTCCGGCCGACGACCGCGCAGTCGAGGCGGATGCACGCGGAGTCGGCGGCGCTCGCGCGGATCTTCGTGCCGGTCGGCTGCCCCGCCTGTCTGCGAACGGGATTCCACGGTCGTCGCGCCGTGTTCGAGTTGCTGTCAGTCACCGACCAGATCCGGGACGAGATCCTCGGTCAGCCGACGATTCACCGGATCCGCGCCCTCGCGGAGCAGGGACTCTTCACGCGCCTGGCCGACTTCGGCTACCGGCTCGTCGCCGAAGGCGTGACGTCGTTCGACGAAGTCGCCCGGATCGAGTCGCCGACATGACCTCTCGCCCTCGGGCGGATCCGGGATCGACCGAACTCGGCCGATCCGGGACCCGGCGATCGGATGGCGGCGCCGGGTCCCGCGCGGCGACGTGCACTCGCCAGCGCGCAGGCTCGCGCGCGGCGGCCGTTGACCCTCGTGCCTCCGCTTCGTACCCTTGCGGCCCTTGACCGGGCCCGTCGCCAGCCGACGCAGTCCTGTCGCCCTGCCCCCGCCGTATCTGAGGCCACCGGGATGCAACCGGCTCCGGTCGTCATGAACGGGACGGGCCTCGGGCTCGATCGCCCGTCCTCAGCACGGAAGGAGTACGCCCCCAATGGCCATTCGCGTCGGGATCAACGGATTCGGTCGGATCGGTCGCCTCTTCTACCGCCATGCGGTGCGGACAGGCGGTATCGAGATCGCCCTGGTCAACGATCTGGTACCGGCCGACAGCCTTGCGTACCTGCTGAAGCACGATTCGGTCCACGGTCGATTTGAACGCGAAGTCTGTGCAACCGATGGCGGATTCACCGCCGGCGGTATGGCAACGCGGTGCATCGCAGAGCGAGACCCGTCCCGGCTTCCCTGGGGAGACATGGGCGTTGACTACGTGCTCGAGTCTACCGGCCTCTTCACGGAACACGAGGGTGCCTCGAAGCACCTCGCCGGCGGCGCCAGGCGCGTACTCATCTCCGCCCCGACGAAGTCGACCGACCTCGTTCCCACCTTCGCGTACCGCGTGAACCACGACCAGTACGATCCATCGAAGCACACGATTATCTCGAACGCCTCCTGCACGACCAACTGCCTCGCTCCGATTGCGAAGGTCATCAACGACGTCTTCGGGCTGGAGGAGGGACTGATGACGACCGTGCACGCAGTCACCGCCACGCAGCCGACGCAAGACGGCCCCAGCCGCAAAGACTGGCGCGGTGGACGAAACGCGTACATGAACATCATCCCGGCATCCACCGGCGCGGCCAGGGCCGTGGCGCTCTGCATTCCCGCGCTCAAGGGTCGGCTGACCGGCATGTCCTTCCGGGTCCCCGTCGCTGACGTCTCCTGCGTGGATCTGACGTTCCGTACCGCGAAGGCCACGTCGCTCGACGCGATCAGCGCGGCGATGAAGTCGGCGGCAGAGGGACCGATGCAGGGCGTACTCGCGTACACGGAGGAGGAGGTCGTCTCCAGCGACTTCATCGGCGACACCCATTCGTCGATCTACGACGCAAAGGCCGGCATCCAGCTCAACGACCGGTTCTTCAAGATCGTCTCCTGGTACGACAACGAGATGGGATATGCGGCCCGATGCGTCGACATGGTCCGGATGATGGCGCAGCACGACGGCCTCGCGTGAGGCTCACGGACGGGGACAGGAAGTCGGCGCACCCACTGTTGATCGGCGATACCGCTGATGCTGCCTGACCACGCACTGGGGCCGCTCGCAGCGATCGCGACGAGCGTGCTCTGGACTTCACGGCGATTTTCTTCACCGCCGCGCGCCGCAGAATCGGCGCGACCGCCGTGAATGCGATCCGGCTCATCACTGCGGTCGTCGCCCATCTCGTCATCTTCAGGCTTATCACGAGCGATGGGTTCTCGCCTGGCGCCGCGGCATGGTGGCCGACGATGGAGGGCCGCCAGGTACTGCTGCTTGCCCTGAAAGGCATCGTCGGTCTCGCGATCGGCGACCAGGTGCTCTTCAGCGCATTCGTCGCCATCGACCCGCGCCTCACCAACCTGCTCATGATGACGGCACCGCTGTTCGGCGCCCTGCTCGCATTCGCCGTACTCGGCGAACGTCTTCCGGCGCTCAGCATCCTCGGAATGATGGTGACGATCGCCGGGGTCGGATGGGTTGTCCTCGATCGGTCTGGGCGGACGATCGTGGGGAACGCACATGCTGAGGCCGGGGATCCGGCCCGTCGGACGCAGCGCCGCCGCGGCATCGTGCTCGAAATGACCGGTGCCGCGTGCCAGGGAAGTGGCCTGCTTCTCAGCAAGGCAGGCATGGGGCACGGTGCCCTGACCGACGATGTGCCGAGGCTCGCCCCCCAGGCCGCGACACTCGTGCGCATGAGCTTCGCGGCGATCGCGGTACTCCCGCTGCTGGTGGCCGCGCGATGGCAGTCCGCCCGCCGCGCATCGGCTCCTTCGAGCCCATCTGATGCGTTCATGAGTCGAATCCTCGACCGCGAGACGAGCTTCCGGGTTCAACCGCAAATGGAGCGGACCCTGGGCCGCGCCGTTTCCCGACCGGCTCCGGCGCCGAACGCCGGATCCCGCGTCCACCGGTGGCAGGCTCGCCGGACCGGCCTGGTCTGCACACTCGCGGGCGCGATCTGCGGTCCGGTGTTCGGCGTCTGGCTCTCGCTGGTCGCCGTGGACCGGACCGAGGTCGGCGTCGCGCAGACGCTGCTGACCCTTTCGCCGATCTTCATTCTGCCCTGGGCGGCGTGGATCGAGCGAGAGCACATCGGCATGCGCGCGATCGTCGGCGCCATCGTGGCGATCGCAGGCGCCGGGGTCCTGGTGACGAGTGCCGCGGCGATCGGCTGAGTGGGTCGGAGTTGCTGGCGATGGCAGGCTGCCCGGGCGGGCGGCGTTCATGAAGCGGGAGTCGGAAGCCGGATTCGGACACGCACAACCGGCGAAGTCCGGACACGCACAACCGGGCAGGTCCGGACACGCACAACGGGCCGGATTCGGACACGCAGAACATGGGCTGATCGGGGAGTCCAGGGAAGCCCGGGGCTCCGGGGTGGTCGGGTGGGGCTGCCGTGACGCTTCCCGGCCCTCAGGCATTTCTTCTGCTTTCCCGGAGTTCGGCCGACGCAACGGTAGATTCGCCTTCGATGTCGACTCGATCGCGTGGCGGATGAGTGTCGTCCGCACGATCGAGCGATCACCGCCCACAGAGCTCCGTCGCCGGCGGGGTGATCCACCCCGGGACGCGCGATCGCCGCGCCCAGGCTCCGGAGCAACGGACGGCAACCCGGCTCGGGCACAGGAGGACTCCGGCATGGCCATCCCACGGCACGAACTCGTTGATGAGACCGTCTCCGGGCTCTACCACTGCGTCTCACGCTGCGTTCGGCAGGCATACCTGATCGGGCCGGATCCTCTGATGCGACGGCCAGCCGACAACCACCGCCGCGACTGGATGATCGAGCGGCTGGTCCAGCTCACCGACGCCTTCGCCATCGATGTCGCCGGGCTCGCCATCATGAGCAACCACTTCCACCTCATCCTCCGGACGCTCCCGGAGGTGGTCGCCACCTGGTCCGATGCCGAGGTTGCCTACCGGTGGCTGCTCCTGCATCCGCTGAAGCGGTTCCGTCGCCGGCTGGGTATCAAGGACAGTGCTGCGCCCACCGAGGTCGAGGTCTATCGTCTCCTGATGAACCCAGGTGAGATGCGCACCCGTCGGAATCGGCTCGCCTCGCTCTCCTGGTTCATGAAGGAACTCAAGGAGTGGCTGGCGAAGCGTGCGAATCGCGAGGACGAGAGGACTGGTGCATTCTGGGAGGAGCGGTTCAAGAGCTACCGCATCCTGGATGACTACGGCCTCATGCTCTGTGCGAGCTACGTCGATCTCAATCCCGTTCGCGCGGGGTTGGCGACCGATCCTCTCGGTGCCCGGTACACCTCCGTAGAGATGCACGCCCGGCGGATGACTTCACGTTCGACTGACCCGCTTGATCCGGCATCCGGCTATGCATTCTGGAAGCGTGTCGCTGAGGCGCCTGACTCGACCGGTCGCATTGATCGAGGCGATGAACTGAACGCGTTCATCGCGCAGTTCGAGTCGGCGGCCTTCTCACCGGCGATGCCGTGCCGACGGGAGCCGCTGGGGATTGCCGACCGGTGGAGCATGACACACGCGGGCGGAGAGACCTCCGATCCGGTCAAGGCGTCAGCGACCGGCGCGGCTGTGCCGGCAGGGGCACCGGCGACATTGCCCGGTCCCACACGCGGGATGCCCGGTGCGGGTCGGGCCCGGACCGTCGATGCGGAAGGTCAGCGACACAGGCGCCGCCGGCCGCCGCAGCACCGCCGCGAGCCCCCACTGGCGCGTGCGGGATCGATCCCGCCCCCGCTGGCACTCGCGTCGTTCAGCCTTGCAGACTACTTCCGGCGTCTGCGAACGATGGCCGAGGTGATCCGCAGCAGCGCGTTCGCCGAGGAACTCCCACGCCGGCCCGCGGATGACGGCGCGTCTCAGGGCCCGGGCACGCCCGCCGCGTCAGCGGTGCGGACGACCGACGCGCCGCCCGATCCGACGTCGGTCGGGGACGCGGTCGTGCGACTGGCGGTCGGCCTGACCGGCCGGATGCCGGTGCGCTCCATGAAGGCGCTCCGCGCGATGCTGATCGCGGCCCGGATGTGGGGGACGGCGGTCGGTACGCATGCCTCGATGCTCCTGGAGCGAAAACGTCGACGACGGGACTTCATCGTGATGGCGCTGCGGCCGCGCTGACCGGGCGACCGCCCGCATCCGACCTCGCGCTGAACGCGCTCGAGGCCGAAGACGGGCGCCCCGGTCGGTCCTGGCCGCCTGCAGGTGGAGGAGATCCTCCCGGGCAGATCCGGCGACCGTGACCGCCAGGCCCCGCCCGGATGGGATCCGGTGCGACCGGACGATGTCTCTGCGCGCATGCGCCGTGATGGCGCGCCGTGGCGCAGCCCAAGAAGACCGACTGAACTGCGGGCGTGCATGCGGCGCTCACCTCGTGATGCTCCGTCCGCACCCGGATCTGACGGTGCAGGGCGGTGGAAGCGACGCACGCTTCTCCAGCCAGCCTCGCTTCGCCATGTTCTGCGTGTCCGAACCAGGCCGGATGTGCGTGTCCGAACCAGGCGGATCTGCGTGTCCGAACCAGGCCGGATGTGCGTGTCCGAACCAGGCGGATGTGCGTGTCCGGATCAGGCCCCGGACCAGGCCCGGACCAGGCCATCGTTGTCCGAAGAGCGCCGGGCCTGACTCAACCACCTGACGAGGGCGTCGGAACGAGCCCACCGAAGCCACCCGCGCTGTTCGGCCGAAGCCCCAGCCGCCCGAGCAGCGGACGGAGGATTGACCTGAACCCGGAGGGGCGTCGGACGCTCATGCTCTCCGGCATGCCTCCTGGCGCCATTCGCTCAATGACCATGCCCGCCTGCTGCCAGCCAAGCAGGACATGCGCCAGGTCGTCCGCCGGCGGCGCCGTCGCGACGTATATCGATCGATTCACTCCAGCCCTGCGAAGAGTGGTACCTGACGGAAAGTCCTGCGGGAAGACGAGCGATCGATTGTCGAATCGACTCGGACCCGGTGTCCCGTCTCGCCGATCACGATCGAGCAGGAATGCCGGCGGCGACGACTCACCATGCGTTGCCTGCGCGATGACGTCAGCGCTGCGCGCCAGGAGCGCCATCGCCCGGTCAAGCGGTCGGATCGCTGCAGCATGCGGAACCGCGGTGAAGATCGGCACGGGCTGCATCGCGCAGAACGCCAGCGCGAATCCCGTACGGATCGACTCCTCGATGGGCAGGTCCAGGACGATCGCCGTGTCGGCGCGGACGATCGGCTGCCAGGGAGCCGCAGCGGTCCTCGCCTCGGCCACAAGGTCCTGTGCCTGATCCGTGACATCTGGATTGAGGTGCATGAACAGCACCGGCTTCACCCAGGCCGACCATGGAAGTCCGTCGTCCGCCCAGAGATCAAAGAGCGCATCACGTTGCATCAGGGGTCTCACGCTGGAGTTGGATGGCGAGCGCCGACGCTTCGGCCCCGGCGCCTGCATCGGGTGCCTGGAGACGGACATGGACACCCGACTGCGAACGGCGCCACATGTCGACCGATGCGGCCGCTGTCACGGGGGATGCAATGACAACCGGCAGGTCGATCGCCAGATCGTCGATCAACGGCCGTGGCGCTGCTCTCGCGTAGATGCCGGCCATGCGCCCGTCAATTGTGTACACGCCCAGGCACACATGCAGCGGACCGTCCGGGGTGTCGATCGGGACGGAGTTGAAGCGTCGCTGCGCGATCCAGTGACCGGGGCGCAGACGGGCAGCCAGCCGCAGGCGTCGCTCCTGCGTCCGGGGTCCGAGGCCGGGGAGCATGACATCCTCTCCGACGCGCCCGAGCGCCGGCTTCAGCACCCATGCATCCGACTCTCCGCGCGGAATCTCCGTCGGCGGGCGCGTCTCCGGGAGAAGTCGCCGCCATGTCGCCAGCGGAACGCCCAGCCCCTCGGCCGCAAGTACCCATCGCTTGGATTGCGAGATCAGTGCGGTGGGAGGATTGCTCTGGGGCGTCCGCGCGCCGAAGAACCAGTCGCGCCACCCGACACATCGCGGAAGGTTGCTCAGCCACTCGCCTGGAAAGAAGCGCACGATCACATCGACGGCGCCCGCACACCACGGCGCGATGATCGCCGCACGGCCTTCGTTCCATCGGACATGATCCGGAGCCACGAGCGCCGCCTCCAGGCCTGCCTCCCGGAACCGCCCGGCCAAGAATGCCATCACCTGCACATCGTCGGAATACGCGGTCGCGTGCACCAGCGCGACGCGGCCGCCCTGCGGAACGACCGCCGCAACGGCGCGCGCCAGGATCGACGCCGGATCTCCCGCCGGGACGAACGACGTCCGCGCCGCGCCCCCGTTGATCACCGGTGTCCTCGCCGAGAGCATCGATGCGGCGACCCCGGTGACTCCCGATGACTCGATGTAGCCGCCGGGAACATCGCTGTTGGCCTCGGAGACGCGCCATCCCTCTGTGGTCGGATGGAAGTCAAACCGGATCTGCCTCGCGCATGCCACCGGCGGCGCATCTGCAGCCGGCTCCAGTCCGCGGCGGATCGTGCCCGACAGGCCGAGCCGGCGCAGCGCTCTCGCATCTGTCCCGATCGCGCGTTCCACGTCCATGAGTTCTGCCGCCAGGCGTTCGGCGTCTGCGGCCAGCGCGTCTGCGCACGACGGACGAAGCACGAGCACCAGCGGCGCGATGACGTTCACGTCGCCCGCCTGCGGATCCCACTTGCCGCACTCGGTGATCGAACGACGGCGAAGCTCGCGCGCCTCTGACGGCTCGAGCGGCACCACGTCGCACCACGCGCCCGATTTCACCAGACCCCTCGGAGAATGATGACCACCGTTGCCGCGACCAGGTACATCATCGCCGGGAGCACGCCTCCGCCCACCACGTTCATCGGCGGGTGATCAACGCGCGGCCTGTACATCCGCTCGAGTGCCCAGGCGATGACGACGAGCACGATCACGGGGACCACCCCGATGCCGAAGTCCCTCAGAGTCCCTGCCGGATCCACATAGTCGCCGGCAACCGCGCGACCGAGCAGGCCCCCGCTCGCCGCAAGCAGTCCTCCGAATCGCCAGCCGGCTGCAACATCCCGGTCGACCGTGATGTGCTCAACCGCCTCGCCCCACTGCCCGATCACAACCCAGATGATGACCAGCGCAGAGGTCGACAGCAGAGCGCAACCGACCACCACATGCCATCCGGGCCCATCGCCGATGTTGGCGCCGGCGAACGCGAGCGCCATGCCGATGCTGCCGCCCAGCAGCGCCGGTACCGCCGCCGGATTGGCGCGTTCACCGACATCCCACCGCGCCGAAACGCCGAGCACGGAAAACATCCCCACTCCGATGGCGACCCATGCCATTCCCATGAACCAGTACATCAGCAGGTAGACGGGATCCGTCCTGACGCCGACATCGGAGAAGGACTCCAGTACGGCGTAGATGACGGCGCCGGACACCACAGGCATCCAGAGCAGCATGCGGCGGATCCGCCGCTCCGCTGCAGGCCGACGGACGCGTACCAGGCGGGCGTGTCGCCACGGCCAGAGCACCAGCGCCGTCATGATCGACGCGACGGCCACGAAGACCTCGGATTCGGACATGGGGCGGATCGTACCGGCGACCGGAGTGGCCCGAGTGCTTTCGACCGAGGCACGCTGGTCATGCCGCGGGCCACCGGCACTCGCGCTCCCGGTCCATGACTCGGGGCCGGGCGCACCGGCGGTACCGGCGCGCCGCAGGCACCCGACGGCTCGCCCGCCTGAAACTCACCACCGCATGTGCGTCTGCATGTGATAGAAGCCGCCGCTCGGGCCATCCGGCGGCAGCGTCGCCAGCCAGACGCTGGTCTTCGCGCCATCCTCGAGTTCCATCGGCGCGTCGGCGCCGCCCATCTCGGTCCTGACCCACCCGGGATGCGCCGCATTGACCTTGATTGCCGTTCCACGCAGCTCGTGGGCCAGGTGAATGGTGAACATGTTCACGGCAGCCTTCGAGGCGTCGTAGGCGATCGGTTTGTAGTCGTAGACCATGGAGTTCGGATCGGCGTGCTCTCCGAGCGATCCGAGCACGCTGGACAGATTGACGATCCGGCCCGCCTCACTCCGCCTCAGCAGCGGGAGCATGACCTGTGTGACCATGACCAGCGCGAAGAAGTTGACGTCGAACGTCCTGCGGAGAATCCCCTCCGAAGTCGTCGACGCCCCGGTATCACCTTCGCGCAATGCCACGCCCGCGTTGTTGATCAGCACGTCGAGCCGCCCGAACCGGGAGTCGATCTCCCGGGCCGCTGCTTCAACCTGCTCCCGGCACTCGACATCCAGGGGAATCGAAGACACCGCGTCCTCGCCGCCTCCCCTGAGCTGCTCAGCCGCCCGGCGGCCGCGCTGAGCGTCCCTGGCGCCAAGGATCACGGTGTATCCGAGCGGCAGCAGCTGCCGGGCGGTTTCAAGCCCGATGCCCCTGTTGGCGCCGGTGATGAGCGCAATGCGCTCTCGCTGTGCGGCTCTCATATCGCCTGGCTCCTGAGTGCGTGCGGTCAGAGCATGGGCCAGCACCGGCGGGGATGCACGGCGTGCCCGGATCACCGTCGGGCGGTCTCATCCGTCCGACTGGTGAAAGTCCAGATCCTCCACGCGGCCGAGAACCGCGGTGGCGATGTTACCGAGGTGCGCTGCTACCCGCTTGTAGTGCCTCGCGAGCATCGAGTACGCCACCGCCTGATGGACCTCCATCGGAATCTCGTCACGAAGCAGTCGCTCGATGATGTCGTCGCACGACCGCCGGATCTCGGCGGCCGACTCGATCGCAGCCTTCGCCAGCCGCACGCTCGACTCCTTCACCGCCTGTGACACGTTGCCGAAGAGTGCATCTACCTGCGGACAGATCGACTCCAGCGATTCGGTGAAGTCGGCCACCCGGAAGTCGTCGCGGTAGAAGCGGCCCACCTCGAACACGTTCTTGCAGTAGTCCCCGATGCGTTCTGCATCTTTCGTGATGCTCATCAGCACCAGGCATGCCGCGGCGTCGGTTCCGGGGTTGATCGTGAGATGGCGGAGAATCTTGCGCCGGATGGATCGCTCCAGGTCGTTGATCGCCCGATCGCGTGAGTAGATCGCATCGCCCGTGGATGCAGCGTCCGCCCGACCGTAGAGCACGTCCACCGCGCGTCCGAACATCCAGCGGCCATGTCCGAGCATCTCCTGGAGCTGCTGGAAGGCGCGGTCCAGCTCATCGCCGGAGATCAGGGCCGAGAAAAGTCTGCGGAACATGGTCGTTGTCTCGAGGGCCGGAGCGCGGCCGGATCGCATGGTCAGATGACAAGTTCCGTAATGAGCACGCCGAAGAGCGGGATCACGACGAAGACGAGCAGCAGGAACAGGAATGCGTACTTCTTCGACTTCGATGCCAGTCGACCGTACCACTTCGCGATCCCGATAGGCACACGCCGACCGGGATACCAGATCGCGGTACCGACAAGGTTGAACGTCACGTGGAAGAGCGCCACCGTGACCGCCGACGAGACGGGATTCGCGGTCGCGGCGATCACGCCCGTGATCGTTGTTCCGATATTCGCGCCGAGCATGAACGCATACACCCGCCGCAGCCTGACGACGCCTGCCCCGGCCAGCGGGACGATGAGGCTCGTCGTGATGGAACTGGACTGCACCAGGATCGTCGTCACCGTACCGACGATGCCGGCAGCCGCGTCGGTCCGGAAGAACCATGACCGGAAGAGCGCCTCGATCCGGTGAAGCAGTGCGCCGCGCAGGTTCTTCACCAGGAAGAGCAGGGCACTGAAGAGCAGCAGCAGACCCGCCACCGCCATCACACTGCCGTGCGCGGCCGGCGTGGACGCCACGGCGTCCGCGATCCACGAGAAGAACCGGACGACCGGCCTTGTCAGCACCTTGATCGGGCTGTTCGGGTTCTCGATCGGCTTCATCCCGATCCCGTCGGACAGGAGAATCGCCAGCCGCGTCAGCAGGCCGTGTCCCTTCTCATGCATCAGGCCGGTGATGACCTCGAAGGGGAAGAGCAGCGAGACGGTCAGCAGATTGAAGATGTCATGCATGAGCGCCGCAGTGAAGGCTCGCCGGAACTGGCGGCGGATCCGCATGCTCCCCAGCGACACGATGATCCCCGTCACAGAGGTCCCGATGTTCGCCCCCATGATCGCGAAGACCGCGGCGCCGAGTCCGAGATCGCCCGCGGCGACGAGCGTGACGATGAGCGCGGTCGTGAATGAGGAACTCTGTACGACGGCCGTGATGAAGACCGCCCCGGTCAGCGCGATGAACGGGTTTTCTCCGTGCGTCAGGAACCGGTGGAGCCAGTCTCCGGAGTCGCCGACCATTCCCAGTCCCGCCCCCATGACGTTGATGGCGGCGAGGAAGAGATAGAGCGAGAGTGCCGCGAGAACACCGTGCCGCCATCCGCGCAGCGCCCGATCCGACGGGCGCTTGAGCGGCAGTATGTCCGCCGGAGTCGGTCCCGGGCTCACTCGACGATCTCCCGCTTCTCGCCGCGGAAGGCGTCGAAGATCCGACGATGCGCCGCAAGTGACCACGCATCGTCACGGATGGCGTAGCTCGAGGTCCATGAGGCGAGGGCCTGACGCATCGCGTCCTGTGCCGCGGGTGTCCGGTACTTGGCCGGCTCCCAGGCGCGGGCCGCGTTCCGGGCAAGACACCGATCGACCGGCGGATTGAGGAACAGCAGTTCCGTGCAGTGCAGGAGGGCCGCCTCGATCAGTTCCCCGTAGCAGCCCTCGATGACCCAGTCCTGCCGCGCGGCGATGAACGCATCCAGATCCTGTCGCACGGCCGCATCCGGACGTCGAACGGCCACCGAACCCGGCTCCCAGACGATCGCGTCCAGGTCCAGATGCTCCAGCCCATGCCGAAGCGCAAGCGCCCCCGCCAGTGTCGTCTTGCCGGATCCGGAGTTGCCCATGATCAGAATCCGCACGGTGAGACGCCGGCGAGGCGGCGGGACGGGGCGGGTATGCGTGCCGATCAGGCGAGATCCGGGAACATCTCGCGGACCACCTTGACCAGATCCTTCACATGGCTGACGGACTCCGCCATGAGGCGCTGCTCGTCCGCATCCATCTGGATCTCGATCACTTTCTCCACGCCGCCGGTACCGAGCACGCAGGGCACGCCGACGAAGTACCCACCGATGGCGTACTGGCGATCACAGTATGCGGCACACGGAATGATGCGCTTCTTGTCACGGACTATGGCCTCGACCATCTGGATCGTGCCGCTTGCCGGCGCGTAATACGCGCTCGTGCCCATGAGCTTCACGATCTCACCGCCGCCCACCTTCGCACGCTCGACGCAGGCGTCGATCGTCTCCCTGGTGAGCAGCTGCGACACCGGTATGCCGTGAACCGACGTATACCGCGGCAGCGGCACCATGTCATCACCGTGACCGCCCAGGAGCAGGGCCGAGACATCCTCGATCGAGCAGCCGATCTCCCACGCGATGAAGGTCCGGAACCGCGCGACATCCAGCGCCCCGGCCTGACCGAGGATCCGACTGGTGGGGAAGCCGGAGGCCTTCCACGCGGTGTAGACCATGGCATCGAGCGGGTTCGAGACGACGATCATGACCGCCTCGGGTGAGTGCTTCGCCACCTGCGCCGCCACGCTGCGGACGATCTTCACGTTTGTCTGGATGAGGTCATCGCGGCTCATGCCCGGCTTGCGCGGGAGGCCCGCGGTGACCACCACGACATCGCTCCCCGCGGTGTCCGCGTAGTCCTTCGTTCCGGTCATGCGGGCGTCGAACCGCTCGATCGGGCCGCACTGAGCGAGGTCGAGCATCTTGCCCTTGACCATGCCCTCGGCCTCAGGGATGTCGAGAACAACGATGTCTCCGAGTTCCTTCGTCGCCGCCCAGAGGGCGCACGAAGCGCCGACGTTGCCGCCACCGATGATCGAGATCTTCGCACGTCGCATGGAGAGTCCGGGTCCTTCAGGTGCCGCCGTCCGCGGGAGCAACCCGCACGGGGCCGGCGAGGGAAGTGATGTATGGTCGCTGCCGGGGAATCGGGCATGATACAGGTGACGATGGCAGCGCACCGACAGAGAAAGAAGTCGCCAGATCCGGCACGACGCACCCGGCCATCGAGGGGCGCCCGGCGCCCGGCCGGCCGTGCGGGCGCATCCGCAGAGGCGGGCGCGGCAGCCATTTCCGGGACTCGCGGAGGGACGACGCAGCCCGCCGCGGAGCGGATCCCGACCGACGTGGCCCGCCGGCTGCTGCTCGCGGGTGCCGGGCTGCTCGAGCCGACCGCGGGCCGTGCCACATCGCAGCGCGTGCTTCGGGTGATCGAGGCGCTCGGATTCGTCCAGATCGATACGATCTCGGTCGTCGAGCGGGCCCACCATCACATCCTGCTGTCCCGACTGGACACGTATCGCCCAGCGCTGCTGACCTCGATCCTGGAATCCCGGCGCGATGCATTCGAGCACTGGACGCACGACGCATCGATCGTTCCGCGCCGATGGCTCTGCTGGTGGGTGGCGCGCTTCGCGAAGGAGCGGGCGCGCGGACTCGCTCGGGGGACCTGGTGGCGGGAGCGCATGGGGCCGGATGCCCCGGCGGTCGTCGAGTCCGTCCGGTCGGCGCTGCGGGAGCGCGGGCCGCTGCGCGCTGGAGACCTCGCCGACGGGCCGCGCACCGCCGGCAGCAGCGCGTGGTGGGGCTGGACACCACAGAAGGCGGCGCTCGAGTATCTCTGGCGCTCCGGCGAGGCGCTCGTCACGCGCCGGACGCGGTTCGAGAAGGTCTATGACCTTGCTGAACGGGTCCTGCCCGAACTGCCGGCGATCGAACAGCCTCCGGAGTCGACGCATCTGGACTGGGCCTGTCGCACGGCGCTGGACAGGCTTGGGGTGGCGACGCCGGGGGAACTCAGCGCGTTCATGCGCGCCATTGCCCCGGCCGAGGCGAGGCGATGGTGCGATACGGCGGTCCGGGCCGGCACGGTCGTTCCGGCGCTCGTCCGGCCGGTAGCAGACGGGCCCGACCGGCGCGCCTTTGCGTATGCGGACTGGCGGCAGCGCGCCGATGCACCAGCCGAGGCGCCGAAGTCCGCGCGGATGCTGAGCCCGTTCGACCCGCTGATCCGGGACCGCGCACGCCTGGAGCGACTGTTCGGATTCGAGTACCGGTTCGAAGCGTTCGTCCCGGCGCCGCGCCGCGTCCATGGGTACTACGTGCTGCCGGTCCTCGCGGGCGACCGGTTCATCGCCCGCGTCGACGCGAAGCTCGATCGCCGTGAGAAATGCCTGAACATCCTGGGCATCTGGTGGGAAGGCCGTGCGTCGGCCGAACGGCGCCGGCTCGTGCGCGACGCCGTCGGCCGGTACGCGACGCAGGTCGGGGCTGTGACGACGCGCGAGGCGCCCGGATGACCTGTGGATGCCGCCGCGTCCGCGCTTCCCCGCTACCCTGTCGGCATGGCGCGGCACGCTTCGCAGACAACCGGCGCGTCCGTCGGACCGGGGGGAGCGCCGAGTCCTCCGCGACCTGGCCTTCTCCTGGTCATTTCCGGCCCATCGGGCGTCGGGAAGACGTCGATCGTCCGAGCCGTTCGATCGATGCTCGACGCGCATTTCAGCGTCTCGGCAACCACACGGCCTCGGACCGGGCAGGACACGCCCGGCATCGATTACGACTTCGTCGACGAAGCCACGTTCGATCGGATGATCCGCGACGGTCGATTCATCGAGTACGCAAAGGTATTCGGTCGCGCGTGGTACGGCACGCCGCGGGACCCGGTTGAACAGGCCTTGCGGGCCGGACGGACGGTGATCCTGGACATCGATGTCCAGGGGGCGCTCCAGGTGCGATCGGCCATGCCCCATGCGTTCCTCGTGTTCGTCAGCCCACCGTCGGACGAGGAACTGTACAGACGCCTCCGAGCCCGGGGGCGCGATGACGACGAGGCGATCGCCCGCCGCTTCGCCGAGGCGAGACGGGAGATCGAGACCGCGCACGCGAGCGCCGCCTACGACGCATTCATCGTGAATGACGACCTCGATCGCGCCATTCGCGAGGTCTGTGCACTGGCGCAGGCGCGCATCGACGCACGCCGGTAGCGTCTCGCCGGCGGGCGAACCGGTCACGCCTGATCAGGCCTTCCATGATGACAGGCTCGGCGACCCTCCACAGCGCAGCCCGCGGTCCGTGCATGAAGGCGTCTCGGCCATGGCATCCGGGAGGGCCGCGTGTCAAGATATGACGATCGCGTCCCCGCCGGGATCAGCATCCTGCCGAGCCATGGTTCCGCTGAAAGGAGCACCCCCGATGCCGCTTCTCGCCGCCACTCTGAGCCTCGTCCTGCACGCCGCCGCCGTGGCTGCACCACCGCTTGACCCCGATGGACTCCGCCAGATCCTGGAGACGCGGGATCAACTCATCGTCGAGCAGATCTTCCGGCGCCGCGCCGGCGAGGTGCTTCCATTCATCGACGGGTTCCTCGAGCGTGGACTCAGGATGATCGAGGAAGGCCGACCAGAGGCGGACGGGATCGCTGAGATGGACCTCGGTCTGCGCTTCGCGCGGATCGCGTCCCGGGCGTTCGGCGATGATCTCCTGGAGCGATACGCCGCATCGTTCGCGGGCTGGAGCCCGGCCGAGCGCACGCAGTTCCGGGCGGGCCAGGCTGCGTATCGGACGGGTCGCAACGCCGAGCGTGCCGGAGAGCAGGACCAGGCATGGCTCTCGCATCGAGAGTCCCTGCGCATCGCCGAGTCGCTCGAGGACGCCTGGGGAACGGCCATGTCGCTCGGCGGCCTCGCGCGCGCCGAACTCGCCCTCGGGAAGCTGGAGGACGCGGTCCGTTCCGCGCGGCGGGCGGCTGATCTCAATCGAAGGCTGCGGCTCGTCGATCCCGAGGTCGATGCGCTCCTCATCGCCGGACAGGCGCTCGATCGCGCCTCACAGGATCGAGCTGCGCTGACGAACTACGCACGGGCGTGGGCGATCATGGTGGATCGCCCGGTGTCGGAGCTGCGAAGGAAGGCGCGCGACATGTATATCGCCTGTCTCGAGCGCGTAGGCCAGTCCGCGGAAGTCGAGCGCGTCCGGACCGCAGACGAGGAGTCACGGCGGGCGCAAGGGGCATCGGACGAGTGAGGCCGCCCGTCCGGCGGACACCGGGACCGCCTTCTCCAGGAAGACGACACCGCCCGCGCCGGTGACCGGCACGGGCGGTGATGTCATGAGGAATGTCGCGGTCGGCGGTGATCACTCCACGCGCTGGCCCCGGCGGCGCGGCTGGCGCGGGGCATCATCGCCACCGGAACCGCCACCGCCGCCGCGCTCAGCACCGCCGCGCCCGGGGCCACCCTCGCCGCCCCCGCGGCGCATCCGCTCGCCCATGCGATCCAGAATCTCGTTGATCTGATCCTCGGAGAGCCCACGCTCCCGCATCGCGCGGACCGCGCGCTCCCGCATCGCGGCCGGATCCATCGGCTGGCCTTCGACACCCTGCCCACGGCGCCCGCCCTCGACGGCATCGCCGGGCCCGCCGCGCCGCCGGCCTTCACCCGGCAACCGGATCTCGGGCAGACGAAGAGCCTCCACCAGCTCCGGGCCGAGGACCGAGGCGAGATCCGCGCGGACCTTGTGATCATGTTCCAGGAGCTGGCGCTGCGCGGCAGGAAGGGGACGCTGTTCCCGCTCTGCCATGGCGTCGCGCAGAGCCCGTTCGTTCTCCCGGAGCTGCTGCATCTGCTGCATGCGATCCGCCCGCGCGACGATGTCGCGCGGCTGCTCACGGCGTGCAACCTCGACCAGGTTCTCCTCCAGGCGATCTCGTTCAAGACGCCATGGTCCCTCGATCTCCCGGATCATCTCCAGTGTCTCGACGTCAGCCTCTGCCATGTCGCCGACCCGACGGAACCATCGATCAAGGGCGCTCTGGCGGATCAGCGGCCGGTAGGCCGCTTCATGAAAGCGGTTGACGAAGGCCTCTGCGGCGCGGGCTCCGCGGACAGCGGCGATCTCGTCCGCCAGCATCCCGCCGTACCGCTCATTCACCTCTCGAACACGGACACGGGCATCGGCTTCGCGCTGAAGGCCGCGCCGCATGCCGTCCACGTCGATCTGCCCGTCGCCACCGCCGAGGAAGCCGAGGAACGCACCCCGCTGTTCGTCGAGCACGCTCTGTCGGGCCACGAGCGCCGCATCGAGTTCCTGCGCGTACGCCATGACGACATCCTCGAACTGCGCCATCTCCTCCGCACCGATTCCTTCGGACCGCATGAGGGCGATCAGGTCGATCGACTCGCCGGCGATGGACCCGAGCGGCACCAGCTTCTCCCGCCGCAGCGCGTGATTGAACCCGGGCCAGTACACCGCCTGATCCGGACTGAGAATCGTCCGTACGCCGGTCAGCAGCGCGCCGCGGAGCCGGCTCCGCTCGCTCTCCCACTCCTGGAGCAGCCCCTGGCCGGCTGCGCGGATCGCCGAGAGTTCGTCGGCCGAAGGACGGGGTGGCGCCAGGTCCCGCATCCGATCGCGGAGTTCGCTCATCCGCGTGCGCAGGTCCGCCATCGCCTCTTCATCTCCGCCGCGGGCCGCTTCGCGGATGGCATCGAGTTCAGTCCTGAGCGCCGCACGGGCCTCGTTCCTCGCCAGGGACTCCGGATCATTGCGATTGCCTCGCAGGCTCTGCAGGCGTTCTCGCATCGCCCGCGACGCATCGGCCCACCCCTGCTCGTAGTCCATGAACAGGATCTCGACGATCTGGCTCTGGGTCCGATCCAGGTGCAGTTCCCGTTCGAAGAGCAGGAGATCGCGCCGGATGAACTCCGGCTCCACGAGCTGCTGGAACCCGCCGAATCCGCCGCGCTGGAAGCCGGGCATCCCGCCCGCACCGGGGCCACCCCCGCGGCCCTCCTGCATCATCTGCATGCGACCGCCGCCGTCGGGGCGAGCACCCGGACGCCGTCCGTCCGGCTGTGCGGCGGCCAGCGACGCGAATGCCAGGACCGGCACACACAGCGCGAGAACCCCGGTGACACGGCGATGCGGGACAGGGAAGGTCATCATGGCATGGATACTCCTGGTCGATCCGGGGCCGGGCTCCGAAGAAGTCCGGCCGCGCGGTGTGCAATGCGGGGCTGTCTGAAGGTCCGATGACGCGGCAACCGGGCGCCGGGTCGGGGACAATACGGTCCAGGTGACGGTGGTATCCCCGCGTTGGGGAGACCTGCGCCGGTGGTACCGTACGCCCCACCTCCGGCCGCACCGCCGGGATCCGCATGGATGTCGATCTGCATGCCTGCCTGACCGGAGACCAGGATGCCTGGACCAGGTTCGTGCGCGCCGCGACACCGATCATCCGCGCCGCGACCTGCCGCGCCGGCAACCGGGGCCCGGGGGCGGCGCTGGACACCGACGACGTAGTGCAGGCCGTTCTGGCGCGGCTGATTCGAGACGATTATCGGCTCCTGCGCACCTTCGACGCGTCGCGTGCAAGCCTGCCGACCTGGCTGTCGATCGTGGCCCGAAGCGCGGCCATCGATCTCTTCCGCGCCCGGCGTCCGACGGCATCGATCGCGGACGACGGGGCGATCCCGGGTCGGGATGCCGGAGTGTCCGACGCGAACGGCGGCGAGGAACGTGGATCGGGCGGGGCGCGTTCGGCGCTGTCGGTCGTGCCACCCCACCTCCTGACGGCGCGGCAGGAACTGGTCCTGACCCTGCTCTTCGACCGTGATCTGAGCGTCGCCGAGGTCGCCCGGTTCCTGGACGTTGACGAACAGACCATCCGCAGCACCAAGCACAAGGCGCTGCTTCGACTCCGCGCCTGCTTCGGGGCCCCGGAGAGCACCCGGGGATGCGAGGCCGCGGGCACGCGTAGCCCCTCCAGAGAGGACATCGAGCCGTGACTCGCCCCGACGACCATTTTCAGCCGGGCCCCGGGACGCCACCCCCGGATGACAGACGCACCCGGTCCGGAGAGCGGGCAGCGCGCGACGCTGACCACGGAGACCATCCCCTCGACGAGCGGATGCTCTGGTCCACCTATCGGACCCTGGTCGGCGCCGAGCGTCATCGCGCGATGGACATCATCGCGCCCTGCCCGGACAGCCACGATCTCGCCGCATGGGTTGATGGAACCCTGGGGTCCGCCGCGCGTCTCAGGATGGAGGAGCACCTGGTTGCGTGCGCCGACTGCCTGGACCTTGCCCTCGCGGCCCGAGGCGCCCGGCGCGATCCCGAGGCGGCTGCGCCCCCACGGCCATCCCGGATCGCCCTGGCGCCCCGGGCCGCCGGCTCGTCGGATCCGGTGTCGGGTTCCCTCCACGGTATCCGAGGTCACGCACGGACCCTGAAACGGACAGGTCGCGCGCGAGGCTGGGCGCGCCGCGCACTTGCGGCGGCGATCCTCGTCACCGTCGGATGGGCCGGCTACGAACTCGGTCTCCGCGCCGCTGACACAGGGGCCGACGCTGCAGAGACACGCTCCAGCGAATTCGATCTCCTGGCCACCGCCGCATTCGGCGCCTTCGGCGCAACATCGCTCGCCGATGATCCTCTGCTCGCGGCCCTCGGGGGCGAATGGACGGCGCTGATCCAGGCCGAGGTGCGCCGATGAGCCGTTTCGTCATCACCCTGGCGCTCGCCGTGTCGCTGGCCTTCAACGTCTTCTTCACGCTCGGCGTGATCAAGGCGCAGAGCGGCCGCGCGGCGGCGTCCACGGATCCCGCCGCGGAGAACGCGACGATCGAGCAGGTCTCAGCGCAGCTCTCGCTCGACGAATCGCAGCAGGCCCTGTTCTCGCACATGCGACGCTCCGTCCTGGAGGACCGCGCCGATACCGTCCGCGCGACTTCTCTTATCCGGGAGGAGATCCTGGAGGAACTCCAGCAGGAGCGCCCCGACCTCGAACGCATCCGCGCCCTCGTGCTGCGCGGCGTCGACTCGGAACGCCGGCATCGCGCCTTCGCCGCTGCCCAGTTCAGCGAGTTCGTCGGTGTCCTGCGACCGCCGCAACGGGACCGCCTGCGCGGGGCACCGCCGGAGGGGGGAATGCATGGTCCTCCCCACGGGCCACCGCCACCCGGCGGCGCCCGGCGTGCACCACGCGGCGACCGCGCGGACCGGTCGGACAGTCCGGAGTCGCTGCTGCGCCAGTTCGACCGCGATGGCGACGGCGTCCTGACCGCGTCTGAACGCGAGGAGGCGGAGCGGTTTCTCGACGCACGGCGCCGCGACCGCGAGGCACGCCGGGCCGAGATGATGCGCCGCTTCGACGCAGACGGTGACGGACACCTCTCCGAGGAGGAACTGGGCGCGATGCGCGCGTGGCTTTCGGAACAGCGCCGACTTCAGAGTGGCGGCGACAGCGTCCGCCCGCCGCGACCGCACCGGCCCGATCAGGGTGACCGGCTCGACGGACCCGATCATCCTGTCCCCCCCGATCGGCGCGACGCACCGACCGATCGCGATCACAGACGAGGCCGCTGACTCCCGCGTCCTGGATCACGTATCCAGGATGCTGCAGACGCCGGCGCGCAGGGCGATGTCAAGGCGCGCAGCAGCCGCACCAGCCTCCCACCGCGCCGATGGCGAAGGTCCCCTCGGCCGAGCCCGGCGCGGACAGAGGGAGGAGCGCCGCCGGAACCGGCGCCGGCGGCAGGGCCCGGAGTCGATCCAGGACGTTCCTCCGGTACTCGGACTCGCCAAGCCGGAACGCGGGGTCGTTCTGCGTGTACGCGTACTCGCCGGCAAGCATCCGCGTGATGCGCTCCACGCGGTTCTCCGGGAACGGATGCGTCGAGAGCCACTCCGGCTCCCGCGCCGCGCCGGAGGAGAGCCCGGCGAAGATCTCCATGACCTGTCGCTGCCCGAGCGGGTTGTATCCGACGCGCGACATGTAGCGCATGCCCAGCGCATCGGCTTCCAGTTCCTCGTCACGACCGAACTTGAGCAGGACGAGCTGGCCCCCGATCATGACTGCCGGGATCGCCGCCTGGACAGCCGCCGCGGTTGCACTGCGCTCCGCGCTGGCGCCTGCCACGGTGGCCACGATCACCATTCCGATCTGGAAGCCCGTGGCCTGAGATATCCGCTGATTCCCGTGACGGGCCGTCACGTGACCGATCTCGTGCCCGATCACACCCGCCAGTTGTGCCTCATTCTGGAGCCGCTCCGCGAGTCCCCGGGTGATGAACACCTTCCCGCCCGGCAGCGCGAACGCGTTGATCACAGGAGAATTCAGGAGTGTGAACTCCCACGGAACAGAGGGAAACTCACCTTCGGTCTCCGCGGCCATGCGCCGTCCGATGTCGCTGATGTAGCGATGAAGCTCCGGATCCGGAACGGGTCCCCCGAACTCCTCCGTGAACTGGGGCGCCGCCTCGGCGCCGAGCGCGATCTCCTGGCTCATCGACATCATGGCGAATTGCCGCTTGCCGGTCGCCGGATTCACGGAACAGCCGCCGCTGCCGCAGATCCCGAGCACAAGGAGCGAGAGCAGCAGCGCCGCCGATCCTCTTTCTCCGAGGCGGGTCCTCCAGCGTCGGCACGAAGGGGCGGCGTGACCTCGCGCTTCGCAGGACGACGTCTCGCGGGTCGGATGGTGCCTGTCATGCGTGAACCGGTTCATGGTGATGGCTCCGCGCGGCCGAGAGACTGCGGCCGGGCCAGGGTCAGGAGATCGGGCGGCGATCGTGCGACGCGCCCCGGTCGGAAGGCTGAAGAATACACGCGCACGACGCGGGATTGCCGGGATCACGATCCCTGACCGGAGGCCGGCGCGCGCATCGGAGCCGGAACGTGAGCGCCGGGGCAACCTGCCGCGAACCGCATCGTCGCATGGTCCCTTCATGCTCTGCCGCCGCACGCCGGGGCGAGGCGGGCACAGCGCCGGATCCTCTCCCGTCGTCCCTTCTTTCCGGGGATCCGTCGCAGGCTGGCGTGCCGGAAGTCGCGATGCGCCCGGACCACGATCTGCCGAGGCTCCCTCGCCCCGCGGCAGGTGCGGAGGAACCGCCCGGCGCGACCAGCACCGGTCCACGGAATCTCCCACGGTCACTCTCGCCCGGCTCGGACTGTCCGCCCGGGTGGTCGCAGTTCTGCCCGGACGCAGCGTCCGCCGCTGAACTCGACCTCGACGACGAGATCGGTCCACGAGTTGATCGGCGCGGTCCGGATCAGGGTCACGCCGTCATCGACGTCGCGGAGCGATCGCGTCCGGAAGACCGTTTCGATCTCCTCGCCACGCATGCCGATCAGGCCGCCATCGTGCACGAGTGTCATCCAGCGCGACTCCTCGGTGGAGTACCTCCAGAGCGTCCAGGCGCCCCAGCCGCCGAGCGTGCACGCGGGTACCAGAAGGCACACGAGGACCGCGCGGCCGCTGACCCGGCGGGCAGGGGTTCGGGAATCACCATCGGCACGGCGCGGTCTCGGTTCCGACATGCCCGCAGCGTATGCGGGCGCGCGACCGGCGAGAGGCGCGGAGCAGGTACACGAAGGTGGCGAAGTTGCCCGTAAGGACCAGGGCCAGCGCCCAGCAGGCGGCGGCGGCCGGACGTTCGCGGGACGCGATCCACGCGCCGATGACGAGAAGCCCGGCGTACACGTCCACGATACTGACCCTGAACCAGGGCGAACTCCAGAGCGCCGTCACCTCCGCCCAGCCGCCCCCGCGGGCGAAGCCCCACAGGATCGCCACCGCCATCAGGGCGGCACCGGCGGACGCGAGCCACGGGACGAGCGGCCGCGCCAGCAGCCGATCGAGCGGCGACGGGGCGGGTTCACCCGCACCGCGCGTTCCGTCCCGGATCATCGATGCACCTCGACCGACCCGCGTGGCCGCATCCTGACATGCGTCACACCCCATTCCGTACCCCCCGCATATCCGAAGAGTCCCGCGCAGGCCATGAAGAAGACGCGCCATCGCCGGAACCACCGCGACGCGTGGGCCGTTCCGTAGACCCTGCCGAGGATCGAGAGCACTTCGGCACGCGCGGCGTCGAGGTTGCGCAGCCACGCCTCCGCGGTCCGTGCATAGTGGGTGCCGTCCCACCACCATCGCTCGTCCACGACCAGTGCATCGATGACCCTGTCGAAGGCCTCCGGTGTCGGCATCAGGCCGCCCGTGAAGAAGTGCCGGCCGAGCCAGTTGTCGCTTCCCTCCACATCGAACGGATAGGCGAACCGCCGGTGGGCGAAGACGTGCACGAGCAGGAGCCCGTCCGGTGCCAGCCACGCCCCGATGCGCTCGGTGAGCAACCGCCAGTTGCGCATGTGCTCGAACATCTCGACCGAGATGACGCGGTCGAACCGGGCTCCCGGCGCAAACACGTTCATGTCCGCGGTCCGGACCTCCAGGTTGGATACACCCAGGCGCCCGGCCTCCGACTCGATGAAGCGCCGCTGCGGCGCCGAGTTGGACACCGCGACGATCGCGGACCGTGGGAATCGGCGTGCCATGAAGAGCGAGAGTGATCCCCAGCCGCACCCGAGTTCCAGGACGCGCTGCCCGTCGGCCAGCGCGGCACGCTCAGCGGTCAGCGTGAGGGCATCCGCCTCGGCGTCCGCGAGTCCGCGGCACGACGGTCCCCAGAAGCCGCACGAGTACTTCCGTGCCGGGCCGAGCACGTGCTCCATGAACTCCGGCGGAAGTTCGTAGTGCTGCTCGTTCGCCTTCTCCGGCACGGGCGCGATCGGCCCCTGGCGCATTTCCGCGAAGAACGAAGACCGCCTGTCCAGCGCGGCTTCCCCGGCCAGGCGCTCCGCGCAGAGCCGCCGGATGCCTTGGCGAATGAGCGCGTCCGGCACCCAGCCGCGCTCCATGAGATCGATCGCGGCGCGTCCCGCGAATTCGGAAACTCCTGTCGTCATCGATGGTCCTTCTGCCCGCGCGCGGGGCACCGTGTCCGCGGAGGCCACGGAACGAATGCACTGACCGTCTCCTGGTACCGGCGATATGCATCGCCGCGGCTCCGCAGCGCCCTCGCCTCGGTGGGTGGAATCCCGGTGATCCTCGTGAGGAACAGGTACATGAGGATCGGACCGACCGGTGCAAGCCACCACGCCGGGCCCCGAGAGGCAAGCAGCACATAGGAGAACCAGTGCGTCCACTCGAAGAAGTAGTTCGGGTGACGCGACCATCCCCAGAGGCCCGCGCTGCAGACGCGACCGCGGTTCGCCGGGTCGCTCCGGAACGCCGCAAGCTGCCGGTCCGCGACCGCTTCACCGACGACCGCACCCGCGCAGACCAGGAGCGCGGCCAGGTCCGTCATGCCCAGCGGCGCTGGATTCATCGCCGCTGCGAGCATGGGCAGCGCAAACAGGATGGCCCACGTCGCCTGGAGCTGAAAGAACAGGAAGAGGTTCCGCTGCGTCCGGGATCCCCATGTCTCGCGGAGCGCCGCGTAGCGGCCGTCCTCACGCTCTGTCCGGACGCGCCGCGCAAGGTGGAGGCCCAGGCGGACGGACCATGTCCCCGCCATGAGGCCGACGACCCAGCGGCGTTCCGTCAGCCCGGTCCCCGCCAGCGCGAACCAGGCGCCGGCCAGCCCCGTGCCGAGCGCCCACGCGACGTCGACCGTTCCGGCATTGCCGGTCCGACGCTGCCGCATCCACAGCAGCAGCATGGTGACGGACAGCACGAGCCATGCGATCACGATGGCGGAACCGATGCCGATCATCCGCGCGGACCTCCCGCAGGCCGGCACCTGCCTGTCACGCGTTCCACGGCTCCGAGCAGAGGAGTCGCGCCGAGCCAGAGCACACCGACACCCAGCGCGGCAGACGGGAGACCGCGCGGGAAGTCGATGGCTCCCAGGCGCGCTCCGGCCCAGTACGCCAGCGGACCGCCCACAGCACCGAAGCCCGCCGCCAGGACCGGGCGCCCGCGCAGCCATCGCATGGAGGAGCGCAGCGTGGTCGCGAAGTTCGCCCAGAGCATGACCATCCACACGGTCGTGAGACCGACGGCGCCACCCGGTCCCGACCGCGCCGGCCCGGTGAACGCGATGCACGACAGTGCCGCGAGCACCGAGTCACCGATGAACCCGAGCGCCATGGCCGGGATCACCAGGGCGAACTCCGGCCGGCGCCGCGGCACCATGCAGAAATGCACCGCGAGGTGCCCGAGTGCAACGAGAACGCCGACGATGGGCCGGCCGCCACCTGCGGAGAGAACGCATGCGAACCACGTGATCTGAAACGCGACGAAGTTGAGCATCCGTCCCGTCACGGAGCGCCTCGCGGCGCCGCCGGCAGAGGCGGGAGGCGTGCGGGCTCGATGGTCGCGCCCGGGCGTGCCAGGACGATCTGCTGCACGCCCACGGTTCCCGCGGTGAACCCGGCCTCGCAATAGCGGAAGTACCACTCCCAGCACCGGATGAACGCGTCGGTGAAGCCGCGGACGCGCAGTTCCTCCGCCGCACCGAGAAAGCGTTCGCACCATCGGGCGAGCGTCGCCGCATAGTGGGCGCCGAACTCCTCCAGGTGGAGGACCCGCAGGTCGCTGGTCCGGCGCATCGCGTCGGTCATCGCCGACAGGGATGGAACACACGATCCCGGGAAGATCCAGGCCTGGATGAAGTCGGTCGAGCGCCGATACCGCTCGTATCGATGGTCCGGAGTCGTGATCACCTGGAGTCCCACTGCTCCGCCGGGGAGGAGCAGTCGACCGCAGGCGCCGAAGAACCGCGGCAGGTTCCGATGCCCGACCGCCTCGATCATCTCGACGGAGACGATGCGATCGAACCGGCCCCGGAGGTCCCGGTAGTCATCGAGGAGGATCCGGACCCGGTCCGCGAGGCCCGCCCTCCGCACGCGCTCGGAGGCAAGGGCATGCTGCTCCCTGGATATGGTCGTCGTCGTGACGAGGCAGCCGTAGTACCGTGCCGCGTGGATGGCCATCGCACCCCAGCCTGTCCCGATCTCCAGGAGATGCTGTCCGGGCCGGAGATCCAGCTTCCGGCAGAGGCGATCGATCTTCGCGATCTGCGCATCCTCCAGCGACATCTGCGGAGACTCGAAGAGTGCGCTGGAGTAGCTGAGCGTCGGGTCAAGGAAGAGTGCGAAGAAGTCATTGCCCAGGTCATAGTGGGCGATGATGTTCCGCCTCGCACCGCGCCGTGAGTTCGGCCGCGAAAGATGCCCGATCCGCGCGACCAGCGCGCCCAGCCGCCCGGTCCCCGTCTCAAGCGCGTCCGCCTGCGGAATCTCGGCGGCAAACGCCCGCAGCAGTCCGCCGAGGTCGTCCGTCGTCCACCATCCGCGCATGTACGCCTCGGCCGCGCCGATCGATCCGCCGAGCGCCACGCACCGCCAGAACCGCGGATCCTGGACGGCAACATGGAAACACGGTGCCGGATCCGCACCGCCGCACATCCAGCGCGCCGAGCGCTCCGTGACGGACAGTCGTGCGGATGTCAGGGCGGAGAGCCGCCGGAGCACGAGCGTGCGGAACATGTTCGCCGCGGGCGACTGCAGCGTACGCGAGCCGGGCGGATCAGAGATGACGGAGGGTCCGGCGGTCATGGCGACGTCGTGCGCGGCGGCGTCCCCTGCCCGGCTCCCCCGGGGCCGGGATGCGGATGGAAGGGACATCGCTTCAGCCTGAGACGCAGGGCCTGCCAGTAGATGGCGGCGATGACGGAGACGGTCATCGCCGGATATCGCACGAGAACGCGCCGGAGATTCGCCGCCGTGACCGGTCGGCGCTCGAGGGTCATCGTCGCGTCGAATCGTGCTGCACCCGACTCCAGGGACACCATGTGCGTGAAGAGTCTCGACCCCGGGACGGCGAAGCGCCAGTCGTAGATCTGGTCCATCGACATGAACGGAGAGACATGGAACGCCTTCGCGAATCGGAACCGCAGCATCTGATCGGTGCGGCCCGGCGATGGGCGCCGTTCGCTGCCGGCGCCATCGCGGGCGGCCGCGGCCGCGTCCAGCACGTAGCAGTGCTGCTCACCCCAGGGCGTGTTGTGGACCTCGGCGACGATCGCGTCCAGGTCCCGGCCTTCGGGCGCGAAGCAGTAGTAGAACGAGACCGGATTCATGCAGCAGCCGAAGTAGCGCAGGTGCGTCAGCAGGCGGATCGGACCGGTCGGACGCCTTCCGAGCCGCGCCTCGACGAGATCGCGAATGGAGGACTCCAGGGGCACCGCGGGGTCGCCGAAATGATCCGCACGGCGGAGCCACGCCAGCGCCGGACGCCGCGTGGACCAGAGCCATCGTCCCCGGAACACCTCGCCCAGTTCGTCGAGATCGAGGTAGAGCTGGAAGATGCGATAGCGGAACTCATGCGCCACCGGCGTGAATCGGCGGTGGCGGACCACGCCCTCGTAGATGGCGCTCGCGTGTGTCACCGGATGACCATCGCCGTTCCGACGGCATCCATACGACCGGAGGGCGTGGCTTCATCGCCGGCAGTGCGTTCACCGGAGAGTCGGCGGCGCAGTCGATCCGCGACGATCGCACCACTCCGGGCGCCGTCCTCGTGAAACCCGTACCCCCACCATGCGCCGCAGCAGGACAGGCCGTCACGGTCGATGAGTTCCTCGTGCGCAGCCTGCGCTGCGGATCGCCGGTGCGTGAAGACCGGGTGCCGGTACCGGAACTGCGCGAGGACCGCGTCCTTCCTGATGCGGCCGGTGTCGTTCAGCGTCACGAGGTACGTGCGCCTCGCCGCAAGACGCTGGAGGATGTTCATGTTGTAGGTGATGCTCGCCCGTGTCGAGTCACCGGCCGGGAGATACGCGTTCCACGAGGCCCATGCCCGCCGGATCCGCGGCATGACGGAGTCATCCGTGTGCAGGATCGCGTCGTTCGTCTCCCACTCGAAGGATCCGAGGATCTCACGTTCGCGTTCGGTCGGCCGATCGATCAGCCGCAGCGCCTCGTCGGCATGGACGGCGAGGATCACATGATCGAAGTCCGCCCGGTCACCGGACGCCGTGATGATGCGGGGACCTTCTCCGGTCGAGGATCGCCGCACCACGCGGGCTACCGGGGTCGCGCAATGCACGGTCCCGCGGAACCGCGCAAGCAGCCGATCGACATACGTCCGACTTCCGCCGGTGACCACGCGCCAGACCGGTCGGCCGTGCACCTGGAGCATCCGGTGGTGATGGAGGAAGTCGACCACGAACCGGATCGGAAACGCACCGAAGCGGCCGCGCGGACACGACCACAGCGCACTGCCCATGGGAACAAGGAACCAGTCCCGGAACGCCGTGCCGAGACGATGCCGCCGGAGGAACGCGTCCACGCTCTCCGCGTCGTCCAGTCCCTCCCGCTCGCGCGTCGCAACTCGATGGAACCGCAGCATGTCCCGGACCATCGCGAGGAATCGCGGCCGCGCGAGATTGCGCCGCTGCGCGAACAGCCCGTTCAGCGTGGTCCCGTTCCAGGTCACACCGTCCGACTCGCAGTCCACCGAGAAACTCATGCACGAGGCGTGCGAGGCGACTTCGAGTTCGTCGAGGAGGCCGCAGAAGACGGGATAGTGGGCGCGCGAGAAGACGATGAAGCCCGTGTCCACGGCAATCCGGCGCCCGTCCTCCTCGACATCCACCGTGTTGACATGCCCGCCCACCCGGGGAGCGGCCTCGATCAGGTGAACATCGGCGACGTCCTGGAGTCGCCATGCAGCAAGCAGACCGGACACCCCGGCGCCGATGACGGCGACGCGCGCCCGTCCGTACCGATGTGCACGGCTCCACGAAGGCGTGGCGACGCCCATCCTGTCCGGCTCCGACCGCGGCGCCGCGCTGTGCACGATCTCACGACCCGGCACGGGAGCGCTCCAGCACCTGTGCCGGCACCGGCCGGAGATCCCAGATGAGCCCCAGCCACCTGAGAAGGACGAGTCCGTAGTAGGTCAGGTCGATCTCCCACCAGTAGAAGCCCTGCCGCGTCGATGCCGGGAAGTGGTGATGATTGTTGTGCCAGCCCTCGCCCAGCGTCACCAGTGCGAGGAGCATGTTGTTCCGGCTGTCATCGCCGGTTGCGAAGCGCTGTCGGCCCCATCGATGCGCCAGCGAGTTGATCGTGTACGTCGCGTGGTACACGCACACCGTCGAGACGATGAAGCCCCAGACGAAGACCTGGAATCCGCTCGTGCCCAGTCCGGGCGCTGCGAGGTCGAGCCCGACGCCCAGTGCGAAGCACGCTGCCGCCAGGAGGACGGGGACCACCCAGTCAAAGCGATCGAGCATGCGCAGTTCCGGATACCGGACCCAGTCGCGAACGAGCCGCTCGGGAACGCTGAACGCCCTGGGCGTCATGAACCAGCCCATGTGCGCCATCCAGAACCCGCGTCGCGCCGGCGAGTGCGTATCCCGATCATCGTCCGAGTGATTGTGGTGGTGCCGATGGTGCCCCGCCCACCAGAGCGGGCCTCGCTGCGCCGCGGCCGCACCGGCGATGGCCATCACCAGCTGGAACGCACGGGAGGTTCGGAACGTCCGGTGCGAGAAATAGCGGTGGTAGAAGCCCGTGATGGCGAACATGCGCCCGAGGTAGAGCAGGACCGCGACCGTGAGCGCCGCCCAGGAGAAGCCTGCGATGAACACGAGTCCGCAGGCCAGGTGCAGACCGATGAACGGAAGGCACCGCAGGATGTCGATCCGGTCCGCCACCGGATCCGGCATCGGCGTGGCGTCCGCATCCACACCGCCGCCCCGTGTGACGTCGACGGCGCTTCGCTCGGCGTCCAACCATGCGAGGATGCGGGCGGGCAGCGACGGCCTCGCCCCGATGACTGTGCGGGCGGTTCTCTGCATTCGTACCCAGGTCCACTGTGCGCGGGTAGGGAAGGACATGCAGGCATCGCACCGGCCGAGGGCACGGTTTCACGGCACGGAGACGACCCGGGGCGCGTGATGGCGGACTCATGGGCCGGCGCGGTTCTGAGGAGACTCGCGCCGTCGCTCTGCGCTCACGGGCGGGAACCCGGCAGCCGGCGCGGAAGCGCCCCGGGCAGGACTCGAACCTGCGACCTGCGGTTTAGAAGACCGCTGCTCTATCCAGCTGAGCTACCGGGGCATGCGTGCCGGTCGTCCCTCGGGAAGGGCGTATGGTACGCGCGGCGCCGGGTTGATTGCGCGGGGTCGCCGGCCGCCGGCGCCGGCCCGGCTCGGCCGGGAGACGTGCCGCGGGATCCGCAGATCCGGGCGATCGACGCCACCGTCGTTGACCCCTTCTCAGGACACTGCGACGGGCAGCGCATCACACGGGACGCGCCGGGCATGGACCTCGGTATGCTCGCGTCTCATGCGATCCTTCGTGAACGGGGACGCATGATCCATCGGGCCATCGCAGGTCACCGACCATCACCGGCGCTCTCCCGGTCTGCGCGTGACAGTTCGAGATGGATCCGCTGCTCAACGCCGCGGAGGAGATCGTGGAAGACCAGGGTCGCGAGCCCCGCCTGATCGAGACCCTCCCCGGCGCTGCATCGTCGCGCCGCGCCGCGACCATCCACGCGGATCGCCGCCAGCCACGCAGGTCGCGCCCGGACCGGGGCCCATGCCGGCACCCGCGGCACGCCGTCGTCCACCGCAGCCATCGAAGACGCGCGGTGATGACACTCCGGCCGGAGACGCGCTCCGTACCAGTGCAACGTCAGACCCTGCCCCGTTCCAGCGGCACGATCGAAGTACCCGTGACCGTCACCGTCCGGATTGACCCGCCACGACGCCTGCCGGACGAACAGTGTGTCGTCGTCCGTGAACGGCTGGACACGGCGATAGAAGCACTCCAGGGCCGCGATCACCCGACGGGCGTCCTGCGCCGGAACGGCCGGCGGATCCGTCAGGGCGCGCCGCGCCACCCGGCGCGCCTGCGGCAGGGGCATCATCGTGCCGCCCATCCGGCGGGCATACACGGCAAGGACCGCCGCGCGAAGAGCCGCACGGAGCCGATCGCCGCCGCCGGCAGCGTCGACCTCGGGCTCGATCCGCTGCATCCGGCGCTGCGCAGCGCACCTGGTGGTCTGGCCCTCCCCGGACATGCCGATCTCCGTCTCGCGACTCACTGCCCGGCGTTTCACAGCCTCGCATCCATGCATGGCACGATCCCTGCCCGACTGTCCTGCCGCACGATACCGATCGGAACCCGAACAGGCGAGTCGCGCCATGACAGCGCCGTGTCACCGCCCCGCATGAACGGGCCCGTTTCCTCGTTCCAAGGCCGTCATCCCGCGGTAGTCTGCGGCCGGTGACATGATGATGTCCACACCCCGAGGGTATCCGGATGGCAATCAACTACTCGAACAAGCTGGCCCGCATGCTCCGCATCATGACGGTCGTCCAGGCGGGCAGGCCATGTACACCGGACTCGCTGGCGGCGGAGTTCGGCGTGGCCAGGCGCACCGTGTACCGGGATCTGCGGACACTCCGCGAGATCGGCGTGCCGATCGAGTACTGCCCTGAGACGACCATGTACCTGCTGCGCCAGGAGTACCTGCTTCCGCCGGTCAACCTGGAACTCGCCGAGGCGCTCTCCATCGCGGTGCTCGCCCGCCAGCTCGACGCAGACGACGGCGCCCGGATCCCGTTTCTGGACAGCGCCCGTGCCGCGCTCGACAAGCTCCTCGCGAAGCTGCCGCTTCGGATGCGCGAGGAACTCGGCGTGGCGCAGGACGGCGGTGCATTCACGATCAGGCTCGGACCGGTCGCGCCGGGCGGCGGGTTCGAGAGCATCTTCGATGCGCTGCGTCATGCCCGTGCCCGC
The DNA here is from genome assembly GCA_019636755.1 of Phycisphaeraceae bacterium. Classification (GTDB taxonomy): domain Bacteria; phylum Planctomycetota; class Phycisphaerae; order Phycisphaerales; family SM1A02; genus JAHBWZ01. Next base: position 81,836 of record JAHBWZ010000007.1, read on the forward strand.
GGCGTCGTCGTGAGCTGCCGGTACGAGAAGGCGGGCGGCGCCGCAGACGGTGGTGATGAGGAATTCGACTTCGAACCGTACGCGATGGTCTTCAACGTCCGGACGTGGTATGCCATCGGCCGGCATCTCGGGCGCGATGCGCTTCGCACGCTTCGGGTGGACCGCTTCATTCGCGCGGTGCCGACGCATCGGCCGTACACGATTCCCGCGGATTTCCGGCTCTCCGACTATTTCGGCAACGCCTGGCGGATGATCCCCGGCGACCGTGACTACGACGTCGCCATCCACTTCACCACGCAGTTCGCCGAAACCGTCGCGGCGACGCAGTGGCACCATACCCAGGAACAGGAGTGGCATCCCGACGGATCCGTCAGCCTGCGGTTCACCGTGTCCGGCCTGGATGAGATCGTGTGGTGGATTCTCGGCTACGGACCGGCCGCGTGTGTCCACCAGCCTCCGGAACTGGTCGATCGCATCCGGTCGCTGGCCTCGGAAACAGCCGCGCGCTACGCCTGCTGAAGTCGCTCAGCGGACGAGCCCGCTGCCGCCGCCGCCGTCCGCGGCGTCCGGTCCCGGGCGCATCCCGTTTGACGGCGCCTCGCTCCGCGCGGCATGATCGGGCGATGTCGCGCGACGCGCCGCTGCCGGACAACGTCGAACACCTGTCGGTGCGCGACCTGCGCCGTCGCTGGAAGCCGATCAAGGAGAAACTCCGCGCGGAGGCGGCGGAGGAGTCGCTGCGAATCCGCCTCCACCGCTGCTTCTCCTGGATGGCGCGCCTCGAGTCCCTCGGCGACGAGGCGCCTGCCGACGACCGGCTTCTCTTCCGCTGGATCGCGCTGAACAGCCTGTACGCGACGTGGGATGAGGACCTCCGACGCCCTCGCGGAGACCGCGAGGACCTGCGGGCCTTCCTCTCCCGCATCGAGATCCACGACCACGACGGCCGGATCCCGACGGTGCTGGGACGTCACTGGGGCCTCGTCGTCAGGACGATCGAGGATCCCGCCCTGACGCGTCTCTTCTGGGAGGCCAGTCCGGACGAGGGCATCCGTGAAGCACTCGGTCAGGGCCAGCGGGCCGCACTCTGGGGCGAACAGGGCCGCGTGGGCAGGATCCTGGGCGAGGTCGTGGACCGGATCTACTTTCTGCGATGCCAGCTCGCGCACGGCGCCGCGACCGCGGGCGGCGCGCGCAACCGGCGCTCGGTGGATCGGGCCGCCGCACTGCTGGGCCACCTGCTGCGCGAGTTCGTCGTCGTCCTGATCGACCACGGCCCCGGCCGGAACTGGGGCACCCTCCCCTATCCACCCACGCCACCGGGTCTCGACGACACCTGATCACACCCTGTCAGACCGATCAGGCCACGTGGACGGTGGCTGCGGACCGGGCAGGGCGACCGTCGCCAGGCGGGTCCACGGGGGTTCGCCGATCGCTTGTGTCCGATTCCGGCGGCTGGTACACTCAGCGATTCCCGCCGGGGTGATTCCTGTACGGAACGGGCGTTCCGGCACCCGGTGCCGGTCAGGTCCGGCCGGCCCCGGACTGACGTCCACCCGAGTCCTCGCTTCCCCGCAGGTGTTTCATGGCTGATCTGCTTCTTCCCGGCAAGACCGTCACCTTCACCGTGTCGTGCCCCCCGCGCACGCCCGCGGCGCAGAAGACTCTCCAGCGCCTGATGCGGATGCAGCCGAAGATCCAGCGCGGACTCTCCCGGCTGCGGAAGCTCCGCGACACGCGGAATGATCCCCGCCAGCGAGCAGGCCGGGTGTGGATCGTCCGCGTCCAGACGACAAAGCTGACGCGCGTCGAGCCCGGCGAGTCCTTCACGCTCAGACTCACGCCCCAGATCCTCCCGGACATCCGGTCCGTGGCCGACCACCTCGAGATGAAGGCCGGCTGATCCGGCCGCGTCGCCGACCCCGGCGGACGCGTCGTCTCGTCACCCCCTCCGACCCCGCACGAGACCGGGCTGCCCCAGGGCAGCCCGGCCTGCATTGTGCGCGCCCCCGTCGCGGGGGGGCGGCCGGAAATTCTCTGCGGCATTTTGATCGCACTTCCGGGCGGCCGGCCGGCCGCGCCGTACAACCGGCCCGCGGCGGACGACCCGCCCACAGGGAGAAACACGATGACGACCCATGAATCTCGACCGGCACCGACCACCTCCGGGTACTACCACGATCCCGACGGCTCGAAGTGGCGCCGACGGGAGGCGCGCATCGCCGAGATGATGGCCGCGCGCATCGCCGCCGGCCAGGACGGCATGCGCGGCCTCTGCGAACTGATGTACGACAACGAGGAAGCCCCGGAGGTCACCGCCCGCGAACTGCTCGACGCGCGCGGAATCGTGCTGCCCCCCGCGGCGTCGATGGATGACGAGTCGCTCTCAAAGGCGCTTCGGGAACTCATCGACGAACTGGCGCGGATGCGCACGTTCCTGGAGTTCACCGATCATCTGACCGACCGGGAACTCTACGGACTGCTGCTGGATGAGGTCCTGTCCGTCCCGGAACGGGAAGTGCCCCTCTGCACCGGATCCAATACGCACATCGACATCTCGGACGCACTGGAAGGCGAGCGCCGCGAGGAGATCATGGACGCCTACTACGACGATGACGGCGTGCGCGGACCGGGCCACCTGCTGGTCTGCGACCGTGACTCGACGCTTCCGTCACCCTGGTGATCGCCCGCACGCGGGCCGCCGGACCGCGCACGCGTCACGACCTCGCGCTCGCACGGTCCGGCCCGTCCCATGACGGGCCTTCGCGCGAGGGCGGTGGCCAGGCCAGGCCCCGCCCTCGCGCCGATGGCCCCGGGTCGCGGCACGCAGCACGACCCCGGCGGGGAGCGGGCGGGCACCTCGCCGCTCTGCCCGGCGGACCGCGGCCGCGGACCGCCAACGGCCCCGCCGTGCTCGACCGGGTGACGGCCGAACACGGCGGGACGATTCTGCCGCATGATCGAGCGGCGCGGCACGGCCGCCGTCAACTCCGGAGACCGCCTGACGGACGTCTCAGCGCGACGGCCCTGGACGCCGGTCCCCGCGCATCACCTGATCGCGACCTTCTTCGGTCGGGCGACTTCCGGCTGCGTGATCGTGAGCGTGAGGACGCCGTTCTCAAAGGAGGCATCCACGTGCTCGTCGGTGATGTTGCCCGGCAGGGCGATGCTGCGCGTCACCGCGCCGAAGCGCCGCTCGCGCCGGTAGTACTTCTCGTCCTTGGACTCGGACTCCGTGGCGCGTTCTCCGCGGATGGTCAGGACGCCCTTGTGGATCTGGACGTCGATCTGGTCGCGGTCGAAGCCGGGCAGGTCCGCCCGGACGATCAGCCTGCCGTCGCGCTCCGAGATGTCGAGCGCCATGCCGCCGTCGTCCTCGGACCCGTTCGAGAGCGTCCGGCGGAAGAACGGGTCGGTGGTGATGAAACTCATCAGTTCGGACATGGGATCGCCGGGTCGTCGTCGCGTGATCTCGAACATGGTGTCTCTACTCCTGTTGATCGTGTTCTCGGACACGGTGCGGGAAGACCGCGTGTGGATCCCGCGCCAGCCACCCGCCGGAGGCAAGGTGCGTGCCATGGCACGATCGGCCGTCACGCGACCGCGGCGCCGCCGTGATGACTCCGGTCGGCTGTCGCCTGCGGCCGGGATCACCCGGAGATCCTGCCAGACTGGCGGAGCGTTCCAGTGACGAGCGCGGCATCCGCCTCCGGCCAGCCCCGGGTCGTGCCGCGTCACCGGGGGTTCGAGCGGCGCCACCGGCCACCCCCCCCGGCTGCGAAGGCGGGCTCACGTCGTGCGCCTGAGGACCACGAAGCGGCGATGGTCCGATCCCGGCGCTCCCGGCGCGGGTGCCAGTTCCGCCAGGACCGCGAGTCCGTCGGGGGCGGTCGCCACGTCCAACTCCGCGGCGCGGACATCGCGGCCTTCGCGCACCTCGATCGTCAGCGCCACCCGCAGAACGCCGGAGTCGGGCGTCCGGCGGACACGGACTCCGGCGCGCACGCCGCCACCGTCACCGTCGGCGGTGAGCGTCGACGATCCACCCACCGCGACTCCGCCGCGGGCGCGCCAGACCATCCGTGCGGCGCCGGCGACCAGCGCCTGCGCCAGGCCCGACTGGTCCGCGCCGTGACGCAGGCGGGCGCTGTCGTATACCTCCTGCGTCACGTCCACGATCGCACACTCGAACTCGAGCGACACGGGGACGAGCTGCCGCAGCCCGGCCAGCGCCTCCATCACCTCCCAGTGAAGAATCGCCGGCGCCGTGATCACCAGACCGTGCTGGGCGCCCGCGGATGCCATGATGCCCCAGGTCCCGCCCCGCACCTGCCATGCGTCCGGCCGGACAGAACCTGTCAGGAGCCAGGCGAGTTCCTCGGCACGGTCCGACGCCGCTGCCTCGCCGGCACCCGCGCCGTCGCCGTCGTCGTCCGCGCCGGCCCCGCCACCCTCCGGTGACGACGGCTCTCCGGCGGCGCTCTCGCGCAGCGTCTCTGCCACCTCGGGCCGGAGCAGGTCGCCGATGAAGTGCACGCCGGTCACACAGAATCGAGCGAGGCCGTCGACCGTCGACAGGACGAGCGCGTCGTCATGCGCACTCAGTTCAAGTGTCTCGAACGGGCCGAGATCGATCATGCGCGTCAGCGCCCGGACAGCCTGCAGCAGCGTCGGGCGCTGCATCAGCAGCGTGATGGTCTGATCCCGGTTGATCCCGGCGATTTCCAGCAGCGGCCAGTCGACCAGCAGGGGCACGGGCGCCTGGGCGATGAGATCGTCGATCGCCGCGCCCACCGGGACGTCCCGCCACTCGACATGGACGCGCGATTGCGCGGCGCGGGCCAGGGTCCGGATCGACTGTTCGAACCGGCGGACGTCGCCCTCGGCGACGATCGGGGGCGCGGGCGACCCGGCCTGCGATCCGACCGGCGCCTCAGTCGCGGCGACATGCATGCCGTGTGATGCGGCCACCGACAGCATCGAGAGCATGCCGACGACGGCGCGACCGCATCGGACGGCCCTGCGCAGCCGCGCGGGCGAGCGGGCATCCGCGTCACGGCGCCATCGGTGCCGCGTGCTCATCCGAACGAGATCCCCTGCGCGAGTGGAAGGTCCCGGCCCCAGTTGATCGTGCACGTCTGACGGCGCATGTACGCCTTCCATGAGTCGGATCCGGATTCGCGCCCGCCGCCGGTGTCCTTTTCGCCACCGAAGGCGCCGCCGATCTCCGCACCGCTGGTTCCGATGTTGACGTTCGCGATGCCGCAGTCCGACCCGGCGGCGGAGAGGAATCGCTCCGCGCTGCGCACAGAGTCGGTGAAGATGGCGCTGGAGAGTCCCTGGTCGACCCCGTTCTGCAGTTCGATTGCCTCATCAAGCGTGTCGAACTCCATGACATACAGGATGGGCGCGAAGGTCTCTTCCTGCACGATCTTCGGCCGCTTTCCGCGCGGCACGCGCACGATCGTCGGTTCGACGAAGCAGCCCGGCCGGGCCGCCTGTCGTTCCAGTCCCGCGAGGCCGCCGCACAGAACGGCGCAGCCCTCGGCCGCCGCCTGCTCCAGCGCCGCCCGCATGCCGTCGACGGCGCGGCGGTTGATCAGCGGCCCCATGAGTGTGCCGGACTCCAGTGGATCACCGATCCGGATCTGCCGGTACGCCGCGATGAGCCGCTCCGTCACCCCGTCCACGATCGACGCGTGGCAGTACAGTCGCCGCGTGGTCGTGCAGCGCTGCCCGGCGGTCCCGACGGCGCCGAAGAGCACGCCGCGGAGGACGAGTTCCTGGTCGGCGTCGGGCATCACGATGATGGCGTTGTTGCCGCCCAGTTCAAGCAGCGTCCGGCCCAGCCGCGCCGCGACGACCTGGCCGACGCGCCGACCCATCCGGCACGAACCGGTCGCGCTGATGAGGGGCAGTCGACGATCGGCGATCATCGGCTCTCCGATCACGTCATCATGGCCGATCACGAGTCCGAAGAGATCGCACGGATCCAGTCCGTCCGGGCGGAAGATCTCCTGCGATCGCATGACGTCGTGGACGATCCCGGTCATCGCAACCGCGCAGAGCGGTGTCAGCAGGCTCGGCTTCCAGATCATCGCGTTGCCGCAGACGGCCGCGACCATCGCGTTCCAGGCCCAGACCGCGATCGGGAAGTTGAACGCGGTGATGATGCCGATCGTGCCGAGCGGATGCCACTGTTCGTACATGCGATGGCTGCCGCGCTCCGAGTGCATCGAAAGCCCGTAGAGCTGCCGCGAGAGTCCCGTGGAGAAATCGGCGATGTCGACGCATTCGATCACCTCGCCGATGCCCTCCGGGAGGATCTTGCCCATCTCCAGCGAGACGAGTTCTCCCAGGGCGCGCTCGTGCTCGCGGAACGCCATGCCCAGGCGGCGGACGATCTCGCCGCGCTTCGGTGCCGGCAGCGTCCGCCATGCCCGCTGGACGCGCATCGCGCGCTCAACCGCACGGTCGTACGCCCTGCGGTCATCCAGGCGGACCGCGGCGATGGGCTGCCCGGTCGCCGGGTTCTCCGAGACCACGCAGCCGTCATCCGCCAGCGCGGGCTCGAGGACGCGGGGATCGGAGAGGAGTTCAGGGCATGCTGTTCCTGCTCGCATGGCGGCAGTGTACCCCGCGGCTCCGGCGACACGGACCGTCACGGGCGGCCTGCCCGCCGGACGGACTCCCCCGGTGCGTGCGGGTCGCGCCCAGGACCGCGCAGGAGCGCAACCCGCACACCGGAGCGCTCGCCGGCCGATCATCGGACGGTCGTGGGACCTTCCCGCTCGAGGACGAATCGGTCCGCCGCGGGCTCTTCCAGGAACCAGGGTTCCGGATCCAGGTCCAGGTTCGCCGCGACACCGATCATCCGGTACTCGATGCGACCGAACCGATCGCTCTCGACCGTCGCGCGCTCGGGCACCGGTACACCCTCGATCAGCCGGTAGGCGTGAATCGTCGTGCGCTCGGTGAAGGTGGCGCCCTCTTCGGACCGTCGAGGCACGATCATCCGGTGGAGCAGCCCGGTCCGCTCATCGATGAAGATCGTGCGCGCCGGAAGTCCCGCCGGTGATGCCGCGATCTCGAGCAGTACGCGTCCGTCCTCGCGCCGGCGGCTGCGGACCTCCACCGATTCATAGAGGTCCGGCCACCAGTCGATGATCGAGAACGGATGGTCGAGCTTCGTCTGCTGCCAGACCGGACCGCCGAGGCGACGGTACTGCTCCCACGTGGACTGGGACCATCCGTACCAGCCGCCGTAGCAGACCAGCGACCATCCGAACGGCGGGAGTTCCGTCCGCCGCGCCATCCGGTCGTACCCGGCGACGATGACGCGCTCGCGTCCGCTGCATCCGACGTGCACCATTTCGATCCCATAGTCCATGACGAGGTTGAAGAGGCCTTCGAAGACCTCGCGGGCATGCGCGGCATGGACCATCTGCATGACGGCGTCGGCACTCGGCAGCGGGTCCGGGTCCGCGCGCCGCGACAGGCGCCTGGTGTCGCCGCCCGGGAGTGTGACCTCCAGGCCGACCACGGCTTCCCGCTCACGCAGAAAGCGGAGTGACATGCCCTCGATCGCGCGCACGCGCCATCGGTCCGGTGACTCGACCATCGACAGGTCGGACGTCATCTGATCCGGGACCTGCATGGTGAGTCTCCCCCGCCGCCACGCGACGGAGAGACTTCGCCCCGCACCATCCGCGGCGTCTTCCGCGACATACATGCCGAGATAGGGATCGGCATCCGCGCGCGAGATCTCCGGTGCCGGGGACAGATCGGCGCGGGGCAGTTCGAACTGCATGCCGGACTGGAACACGGTTGCCGCGTGCACGGCGCCGGCAGGATCCCGATCGAAGCGGATCGCGATGTCCTCGAACCCGCGGAATCGACGGCGTCCCTCGGCATCCGGCGGAAGCAGCTGGAATGTCATCTGTCCCGGAACATCGAACGAGAGCCGGCCGTGGCGAACCAGCGCCGTGCACTCCACGCCCAGTGCATCGAAGCGATACGGGCCGACGAAGTCCGCCCACCGCGCAATGTCGTCCGCGGCGTCCTCGGGTCGATCGATGCCTGCGAGAGGCTCCAGGATCGTCGCCTGCATCGACAGCATCGGCGAGTTCATCGTGTTGGCCAGCAGGACGAATCCGATGCCGTCGTCCGGAAGCAGGGTCACGACGGCGCCGAAACCGTCGATCCCGCCGGTGTGCGTGACCATCCGGCGGCCTTCCCACCTCGTGACGAGCCAGCCGAGCCCGGTGTGCGCCCCCGGGGTGACCAGCGCGTGGGGCGTCCACATCTCCTCGAAGCGCGACTCCCGGATCAGCCGCGTTCCATCGATCTCGCCCTTCGCGAGCACGAATCGGATCCACCGCGCCATCGCTCGGGCCGAGGCGTTCACGGCGCCTGCCGGCGCAATCGGATCCAGCCGCCTCATCGGCAGCGCGGTCGGCGCCTCCGCATCCGCCGGCCAGCGGTAGCCGGTTGCATGATCGGCGTCGGCGCGCATCACATCGATCGAACACGTCGCGCGTTCCATGCCGATCGGCCGGAAGAGCCGCCGTTCAATCAGCGTCGCCCAGTCCGGCAGTTCCGCCGCCGCGGCCGCGGCATGGCCCGCCACGGAGAACGCGATGTTGTGGTACTCGAAGCGCTGTCGGAACGGGTGCCGCGGCTCCGCCCGCGCGACGCAGGCGAGAATCTCGTCCCACGACGCGCCGCCGCCGTACCAGAGCAGATCCATGCCGCCCAGCCCCGTCTGGTGCGCGAGCAGGTCACGGATGGTGGTCTCGGCGTCCGCCAGGGGGTCACGGAGATGGAACGCGGGCAGAACGCGCCGCGGACGGTGATCCCAGTGCAGCCGGCCGTCGTCCGCAAGCATGCCGATCACGGTCGCGGTCATGCTCTTCGTGCACGACCCGATCGCGAAGAGCGTGTCGGGCGTCACCGGCAGGGCCGAATCGACATCGCGCGACCCGAACCCGCGCAGCAGCCGGACTTCATCGCCCGCCACGATCGCCACCGCGAAGCCGGGGGTGCGCGCTTCGGCATGCTGCCGCTCGAGTTCAGCCACGATGCGCTGGACGGCGGGGTCCGCGGCATCCGGGTGCGTCGCCGCGTCCCTGGCCGCCGCGTCGGTCTTTCCGATCGCCGCGGCACACAGGAGAAGCACCAGGCCGGGACCGGAGACGCCGCAGGACACTGTATGAGGTCGCATGACGCGGAGGATACGCCGCCTGCCGCGACCGGCACCCGTCGCTCGCAGGATGCACACGCAGGCGCCCCCGCAGCCCTCACGGTCCCCGGGGCGCGAAGCCCGGCGCCGGTCAGCCGGGCTCCCGGCCGCCGGGCACCTGTCCCCTCGACGGGCCCTGCGACGGGGCCGGCCACGCGCATCGTCCGTGCGCCCGGGGCCGACGCGTCCTCAGATGTCCTTCTCGCGGTGCTGCATCTGTGCCTTCAGCCGCGCGAGGATGGAACTGTGCATCTGGCTCACGCGGGACTCGGAGAGATCCAGCGTCATGCCGATCTCCTTCATCGTCATCTCCTCGTAGTAGTAGAGGATGACGATGAGACGCTCGGCCCGTGAGAGGCCCTTGGTGATCAGGTACCGCAGGTCCTTCCGCTGGACCTCGTCGAGCGGATTGTCCTGCCGATGATCCCGGATGACGTCGATCTCCCGGACATCCCGGCTGGAGTCCGTGTCGAACCACTTGCGGTTCAGCGAGACCACGCCCACCGGGCGGCTGTCCTTCGAGAGCTTCTGGAACTCGCCCAGGTCCACGTCCAGCCGCTCGCAGAGTTCGGCGTCCGTCGGCTTGCGGCCGAATTCCATCTCAAGGCTCTTCCGCGCCCGTTCCACTTTCGCGGTCCGGGCGCGGACCAGGCGCGGCACCCAGTCCATCGATCGCAGTTCGTCGAAGATGGCGCCGCGGATCCGCGTGGCGGAGAAGGTCTCGAACTTGACGCCGCGCCCGAGGTCGAAGTTCTCGATGGCGTCCATCAGGCCGAAGAGGCCGGCCTGCATGAGATCGTCAACCTCCACCTCTCCGGGAAGCCGCTGGTGAAGCCGCTCGGCCGTGCTCCGCACGAGCGGCAGGTAGTTCTCGACCAGGTGATTGCGGAGAGGCTCTGTCGGAGCGCTCTTGTACTCCGTCCACACGCGCTCCATCGGCCACTCCCAGATCGGGACTTCCGCGGCCTTCGCCGGCGCCGACTTCGCGGCGACCTTGCGCGGCGTGGAGACGGTCCGGGCCGACGCAACCGCCGCCCGATCCGACCCGGCGCGCGTGCTCTTCGCGGCCGGCGCCTTGACGGCATCCGCCGGACCGGTCGATGCGCCGCGGCGCCCGGCCGCGGCGCGCTTCGATGCAGCGTCTGCGTGCGTCCGTGAGGCGGCGCTCGTCGCGGCCACCTTCGACTCCCGTTTCGCCCTGCTCCGCACGCCGTTCGACGTGGCCCCTGCCTTCGCGATCGCTTCCGCCATTGGCCAGCTCCTTGACCTTCGATCCGAGGCCGCTCATGAAGAGCGCCCTTCGATCCGGCAACTTCGCGCCGTTCCGTGACGCGGTCGCGGGAATATAGCAAGCCCGCGGCTCCGCGCACAAGCGCCCGCGTTCCGGCTACACCGTCAACACCTCGTCCTCCGGATCACCGGTGGATGACTCCGATCGGGCGACACCACGCGCCGCGTCCGGACGTGCGCCGTCGCGCATCCGGCCACCGAACGAGGGAACACCGATCTCCGCATCGATCAGCACGCTGAGCATGCGACCGACCACGAGTCCAGCGACATAGCCGACAGGCATCGCCAGCAGCGCACGGATCAGGGCCGCTTCGGTCGCCACGTCGGCAATCAGACCGGATGTCACCGCCACGGAGAACGCGGCGAGTGCCATGACGGCAGCGGGGGCATGGACGGGGAATCGGGTCATCCGTCACAGGCCGAACGGTCGTCGACGCCTGCGCTGCACAGGCAGCCGGCTCGACTGAAGATCGGCCTCCGACTGATCGACAGAATCCTGACCGGATTCAAGGAGAAGCGGCGATTTCCGCGCGCCCGCCGCCACCACGTCCGAGAACCGACACGAGGCGCGAGAAGAACCCGCCGGGCGCGCGGCGCTGCCTGGTTTCCGGAACTCCGGCCAGTCGTGCCGCGAGCCGTTCGACCGCCCGCGTCGCCGGTGCATCCGGCGCAAACAGCGTGAATGGAAGACGATGGCGCACGGCCGCCCCCACCGCCGGGTCGAACGGAACGGCCGCGCCGAAGGAAATCGCGCGCCCGAGGAACGACAGCGACACGCGATTCATGCGCTCGAAGACCGCGAGTGCCTCCGCCTCGCTCTCGGCCATGTTGACGACGAGCATCACCTCCGCGTCCTCCCGCCGCCGGAGCAGGCTCTTGACCATGCCGTAGGCATCGGTCACCGCGGTCGGCTCCGGGGTGGTCGTGACGATGGTGCTCGTCGAAGCCGCGGCGAAGGCGAGCACGTTCGACGCGATTCCGGCCGCGCAATCGATGATCAGGTCGTCGGTCACGGACTCAAGCGCCTCGAGCTGCCGCAGGACGAAGGCGCGCTCGCGCGTGCCCAGGTCCGCCATGCCGGCGACGCCGGAGACCCCGGGGATGAGCCGGAACCCCCCCGGCGCCAGCGTCATCGCGTCGGTCAGCCGGCAGCGACCGGTCAGCACATGAAGCAGATTCTGCGCGGGAGAGAGGTTGCACAGCACGTCCGCATTCGCCATGCCCAGGTCCGCGTCCAGCAGGCACACCCGGCGCCCCAGTCGCGTCAGCGCGACGGCCAGGTTGACGGCGAGATTACTCTTGCCCACGCCGCCCTTGCCCGACGTGATCGCGATCGCCCGCGCCAGGCGCACCGGCCCGGCTGGAGGCGCGGCGTCCTGCCCGCGCGCCGCGGGACGCGGCCGGAAGCTGATCGCGCCGGCAGGGGTGCTCGGCGGCAGCGTCTCGCCGACCGGCCGCTCACCCGCCGCAAGGCGGCGAAGCGACGCGGCCTGGTCGTTCACGCGTGCTCCGGTGAAAGTGGCCGCAGGTGGGACTGGCATGGTGGTGGAACCTGCACGTCAGCAACAAGCAGATCGGCGAGCCGGCCGGGATCGGCGGGCTCAAGGTGACTGGGGACTTCCTGTCCCGTGGAGAAGAACGAGAGCCTGGTGCCCAGGCGGTGGATGACCTCGACGAGCATGCCGAATCCAACCGACTCATCGAGCTTCGTGAGCAGCACGCGGTCGATGCCGACGCGACCGAACGCCTCGGCTTCGCGGAGGAGCACCGATTCACGTGCGGTCGCCGAGAGCACCAGGTGTGTCTCATCGGGCGCCGCGGCCGCGACGAGGGCCGCGAGTTCGCCGATGCGCAGTTCGTCGTTCTGGCTCCGGCCGGCCGTGTCCACCAGGATCGCGTCGCAGTCGTCCATCGCAAGAACCGCCTCGTGCACGTCATCCGGTGACATCGCCACGCGCAGGTCCGCGCCGATGATGCCGGCATAGGTTCGAAGCTGATCGATGGCTCCGATGCGATAGGTGTCACAGGTGATCAGCCCGACGCGCAATCCATGCCGCAGTTTCCATGCGGCTGCCAGTTTCGCCACCGTGGTGGTCTTTCCGACGCCAGTCGGACCGACGAGCGCGACCACCCAGGGTCGGTCGCGATCGCCGCGCGGCGACGGTGCCATCCGTCCAAGCGCCTCCGCGTGCGGGGCCGAGCCCTCGCCGGTCGCGGGCAGGTAGGCCATGATGCGGCGCCGCAGCGCCGCGCGAACGCGGTCGGGCTGGTCCAGGTCCGCCGCGCCGAGGTCCCCCGCCACGTCGCGGATGATCCGGTCGGCAAGTTCCTTCGACATCTCCCGCGCGATGAGGCGCGTATACCACTCGAAGAGCCGGGGCGGATACGCCGGCGCAGGACCGTCCGCCCCATGGCCGCGGTCGCGCGCGAGAACCTGCGTCACGAGCGATCGGAGCGAGGCGATCTCGCCCTGAAGATGCTCGGCAACACGATCGATCGAGGCCGGACCCGTCGCCGCGCTCCCGTTCATGCGGGCGGTGGCTCCCGGGCGGATGCCCGCGCCTGTGCCGGGATCATCATCGCCGCCCATCGTCTTCAGCACGAAGCGCCGCGGGGTCGACCTGTCCTCCGCACCGGGGCGCTTCCCCTCGGCGGCGGACGCCACGGCCGTGGCCGTGCCGACCGGGGCGCTGGCGCCGCGCGGGACGCGCCCCTCGCGCTCGTAGCGTTCGAGCATCGACTGCGCCAGCCGCCGCGTCCGCTCCCGGTCCACGGCCGGATCGGCGCCCGGATCACCTGGCGTGTGAGCTGGGGACCCGCTCGAGGCGCCTTTCGCGGACGCCGCCGGCGCGGCTCGGACACCGTCGGCGAGTCGTTCCCGCGCCAGCGCACCTGCATCCGGACCGGCGCCGCCGGCGACCGCGCCGTATGCCGCGCGAGCCGACGCGCGGCGCGGGACGAGCGCCGGGTCCGGGGGCTGGAGCGGGGGCTGGAGCGGGGGCTGGTCCGGGGGCTGGAGCGGGGGCTGGAGCGGGGGCGGGGGCGGGACCGCGGCGCCGGCGGGACGTGCCGGCCGGGCGGGAAGCGAGCGGACTTCCGTGGCCGCGGCGGCCGTGACCTCGACGATCGTTCGACCGCCGAACCCGAGCATCCACATGGCGCTGCGACGGCGGAACGTCCGCGTCCCGAGGATGACGGCATCCGCGCCGAGTTCGCGCTTCACGGCGCCGAGCGCCTCCGCCATCGTGTACGCCTGGTATGTCCTGAGATTCACCGTCGTGCCCTCCGTGGCATTCCGGTCATTCGGCGTTGCGTCCCTGCGCAGCTACGCCGCCGGGACCACCCGCGGCGTGGTGACCGTCGAGTCGACGGCGTCGCAGTGTACCAGTCCCATCGATTCGACGTCGAGGCCCTTGACCACCTCGTTGTATCCCAGGACCGATGCGCGGACGCCTGCCCGCTCCAGCAGTTCATGGAGTTGGGCACGGACGCTCGGACTCGTGAGCACGACGAGCGGGTGCCCCGCATCGAGCAGTGGCTGCGCCGTATCCGAGACCGCCTTGACGATCCGTCGGGCCACGGGGTCAGGCATCGCGAAGTTCGTCCCGGCGGGGCCGCGATCGATGTATCCGTCGATCAGGTCGGCCAGCGCGGGATCCACGGCGACGCAGTACAGCCGGGGGCGCCCCCGCTCATCGGTCCCCGCATGCTGCGCGGAGATCGTCCGGCGCAGCGCGTTGCGGACGTACTCCGTCAGGACCGCGGTGTCCTTGGTGTGTGGTGCCCAGTCACCCAGCGTCTCGACGATGAGTTCCAGGTCGCGGATCGGGACGCGCTCGGACAGCAGGTTCTGAAGCACCCGCTGGAGGTCACCGGGGCGCACCACCGACGGCACGGTGTCCTCGACCAGTTTCGGCGCGCTCTTCCGGAGTTGCGACAGCAGGTTACCGACCTCCTCACGCGTGAGCAGTTCTGCGGCATGCTGCCGGATGAGTTCGGTCAGGTGCGTGGCAAGCACGCTGGTCGCATCGACGACGGTGTAGTTCATCGTCTCTGCCTGCCGCTTGAGCGCCGGCTCGATCCAGACCGCATCCAGTCCGAAGGCCGGTTCCCGGCCGCGCAGGCCCTCCAGCGGCGCCGTGGCGAGACCCGAGTCCATGGCCATGACGAGGTTCGGATGGATCACGCCGTCACCGATCACGGCGCCGCGCAGCTTCACGAGGTACCGGTTGGGTTCCAGCTGGACATTGTCACGGATCCGGATCGGCGGAACGACGATGCCGATCTCCATCGCGAGCTGCTGCCGGATCAGCGTGATGCGGGCAAGCAGGTCCCCGCCCTGGGTCGGATCGACCACGCCGACCAGCGCGTAGCCGATCTCGATCTCCAGCGTGTCCACCGCCAGCAGTTCCTCCACCGGCTTGTCCGCCGGCGGGATCGCCGCTTCCGCACGGGCGGCGTCCTCCTGGTCCCGAAGCTGCGTCCGGGCGAATCGTCGCATCGCCCAGGCGATCCCGCCCACCAGCAGCGAGGTCGCGAACAGGGGAACCGTGGGCAGCGGGGTCACGGCGAGCAGGCCAAGGAAGCCCGCGATGAGCGCGAGCGCCATCGGCTGCGAGGCCAGCTGCGCCGGGATCTGCTCGCCGATCGTCTCCCGCTGGTTGGAGCGGGCGACGATCAGGCCGGCCGCGATGGCGATGACGAACGACGGGATCTGGCTCACGAGACCGTCGCCGATCGTCAGCTTCGTGAAGACCGCCAGCGAGTCCGACATCGCCCAGCCCTTCTCGAAGGCGCCGATGGCGAACCCGCCGACGATGTTCACCAGCGTGATGACGATGCCGGCGATCGCATCGCCGCGGACGAACTTGCTCGCGCCGTCCATCGCTCCGTAGAAGTCCGCCTCGCGCGTGATCGAGTCCCGTCGCGACCGCGCCTCCTTCTCGTCGATGAGTCCGGCCGACAGGTCGGCGTCGATCGCCATCTGCTTGCCGGGCATGGCGTCGAGCGTGAAGCGTGCGGCCACTTCACTCATGCGGGTGGCGCCCTTGGTGATCACCACGAACTGCACGACGACGAGGATCGTGAAGATGATCGCACCGACGATCGGCGAGTTCCCGGCGACGAACGTCCCGAACGCGCTGATGACATTGCCGGCGACGCCCTCCGCCGCCGCCGGCGTCGCCGCGTCGGCAGAAAGGATCAGGCGGGTCGACGCCACGTTCAGGACCAGCCGGAAGAGCGTCGTCGCCAGGAGCAGCGCCGGGAATGCACTGAACTCCAGCGGTCGTCCCATGTAGATCGTGGTCATCAGGATGACGACCGCGAGGGAGAGGTTGAAGACGAGCAGGATGTCCATCACCGCCGTCGGCAGCGGGACGACGAGGACGATGACGAGCAGGAGGAACGAGACCGGCACCATGAAGTGCCGATGGCGTGCGAACTGGCTGAAGATGCGGTCGAGCGTTGCCATGGTGCGTGAGGATCACCGGGACGTGCCCGGAGCCGGCGGTTCAGGTCGTTATCCCGCCCTCCGCGCGATGCGATGAACGAATGCGAGGACCTCAGCGACGGCCTGGTAGAGCGCGGGAGGGATCTCGCGACCGACCTCCACGTCCCGGTAGAGCGCGCGGGCGAGCGGCTTGCGCTCCACGATCGGGACGCCGTGCCGCATGGCGATCTGGCGGATGCGCAGCGCCAGGTGGTCCGCGCCCTTCGCGATGACCTGCGGCGCCCGCATCGTCGACTCGTCCCATCGGATCGCGATGGAGAGGTGTTCGGGGTTCGTCACGATGACATCCGCCTTCGGAACCGCCGCACCGATCCGCTGCATGCTGAGCTGCTGCTGCATGCGCATGCGACGCCTGCGCACCTCCGGATCACCGTCCAGCTGCTTGAACTCGTCCTTCACCTGCTGCTTCGTCATGCGCAGGTCCTTCTGGTATTTCCATTTCTGGAAGATGAGGTCCAGGATCGCCAGCAGGAGAAGGATCGCCAGGACCTGGAGCGCGACGGTCAGCAGCATGCCGCCGATCGCCAGCGCCGCGGGTCCGGGATCCAGTGCGGCGAGCCCCACGATGTCCGCGCGCCGGACCGCGATGGCGGCGAATGCCACCGATCCGACCACGAGGACCTTGAGTGAGTCAAGGGATGCCTTGACGGCGGCGTTGACCCCGAAGATCCGCTGGAAGCCCTTGAGCGGGTTGATCCGACCGAGTTGCGGTGCCAGCGCCTTCGGGGCAACGAGCCATCCGACCTGCACCAGGGACGCACTCGCGGCGGCGATCCACAGGAGTCCCGCGAGCGGTGCTGCCAGGATCGCGCCCTGGCCGAAGGCGCCGGCCAGCGCCGCCGGCGCATTGCCCGCGTCCATCGCATCGTCGGGGAAATCCCCCGCGAGGAACATCGCGACCATCCGCCCGCCCGCGGTCAGCATCCATCCGACCGTCACCGCGAGGATCAGCGTGCCGGCGCCGAGCACCATGGCCGCGGAGAGATCCGAACTCTTCGCGACCTTCCCCTCTTCGCGCGCCTCCTGCCGCTTCTTCGGCGTCGCCTCCTCGCTGCGTTCTCCGAGGTCGTCTGCCATCGCGTCCTTCACCCGGTGTACGCCGGGACCCCTGCCCAGCGGGCGATCGCCGCGAGGCCGCCGTCGATCCCGTCGATGAACACTTCACGGATCACGAGCAGTCCGATGACGAGGATCGCCCAGCCCGCGATGATCCGGATCGGAAAGCCGAGACTGAGGATGTTGAGCTGGGGCACCGTCTTGGCGATGAAGCCGAGCGCGACGCTCTCGAGCAGCACGATCGCCAGCACCGGCGCCGAGACGCGCAGCGCGATCTCGAACGCGGCGAGCAGCACTGCGCACGCGGTCTCCACCAGCCGCCCGCCATCGAGGGCGCTTCCCGGCGGAATGTTCGCGAAGGACTCGAGCACGATCGCCAGGAGAATCTCGTGGCCGCCGAGCACGAGGAAGAGGGCCAGTGTGAAGAGATAGAGGAGCTGGCCGAGCACATCCGAGTCATCCTCGATCGTCGGATCGAAGAACTGGGCGAACCCGAGTCCCATCTGCTGGCCTGCGAAATGGCCACCGGCCTGCGCGGCCATCAGGGGAACCGCCCCGACGAATCCGATGAATGCCCCGATGAGCACTTCGCCCGCCGCGGCGACGGCCAGGCCGGCCGGGTCCAGGATGACGGAACCTTCAGGCAGGGGCGATCGCCCGAGCAGCGCCGGGTAGACCGCCAGCGCGACGGCGAACACGAGGAGGATGCGGATCCGGACGGGAATGGCCGATGAGGCGAACAGCGGCGCGAAGAGCGCCAGTCCGCCGACGCGCAGGACGATCAGCATCGTCGGCGCCAGGTGCGGCATGATGGCGTTCACGGCATCCATCGCATCAGCCGACGAACATGTCCACGGCGAACTCGGAGAGGCGGGTCGCGATCCAGCCGAGCAGGAGGATCGCGACCACGATCATCACGACGATCTTCGGGACGAACGACAGCGTCTGCTCCTGGATCTGGGTCACCGCCTGGAAGAGGCTGATCGCCAGGCCGACCAGGAGTCCCGCCGCCAGGATCGGCACCGCGATCAGCAGGCTGATGATGAGCGCGAGTCTGACGAGTTCAACGGCTTCGGCTTCCATGCCGGGCTCTCCGCGGGAGTGGCGCGATGCGGCTCCGCCGCACCTGGTTCAGCGCGCAGGACGAATCGGGTCCGGTCGGCGATCAGGGCCCTCCGCCTGCGGCGACCGTCGCCAGTGGCTGCGCCACGCCGGCCATGAGCGACCCGGCGACCAGTTGCCATCCGTCGACAAGGACGAAGAGCAGCAGTTTGAACGGCAGTGAGATCAGTACCGGCGGCAGCATCAGCATGCCCATGGAGATGAGCAGGCTGGCCACCACCATGTCGATGACCAGAAACGGAAGGTAGAGCCGGAAGCCGATGAGGAACGCCGTCTTCAGTTCGCCGAGGATGAATGCCGGCACCAGCGAGAGCATGTCGACATCCTCCCGCCGCAGTTCCGCCGGATCGGACGTGTCGATGCCCCGGTAGTTGAGCATCATGTAGAGCCCGGACCAATTCCCGGTGGCTTCGAGCTGTGCGAACATGAAGTCGCGCAGCGGCTGCTTCGTCCGGTCCCACGCCTCCTGGTGATCCCGGATTTCCCCGTCCGCGTATGGCCGGACGCCCTCGGCGTACATCCGCTCCAGCGTCGGCGCCATGATGGCCACAGTCAGGAAGAGGCTCAGCCCCGTGATGACCTGCGACGGCGGCACGTTCTGGGTGCCGATCGCCTGCCTGAGCAGGGAGAGCGAGATGAGCACGCGGGTGAAGCACGTGCACATGATGAGGATGCTCGGCGCCAGGCTGAGCACCGTCAGCAGCAGCACGATGTTGAGGGCGGCGCTCAGCCCCCCCTCGCCGGGGAGCGACGCGGCGGCGGCATCGAGCATGGCGATCGGGTTGAAGTCGCCCTCCGCGGACAGCCCGGGAAGCAGCGTCGTCTCCGCGTTCACAGGCTCGCGCTCCGCGCGGTCTCGCGCCGGCGGCGACCGCTTTTCGTCAGATCGACAACCTCCACCGTGTGCGGCCCCGCCTGGAGCTGATCCGCGACGGGATGGCGTCCGCGGCGCTCGACTGCATCGTGCTCATCCTCGAAGTGCCGCAGCACCGATCGGAATCGCGCCGCATCGCGCTCGTTCGAGCCTGCCTCCAGGCGGGCGAGCAGTCGCGCGACTTCGTCGGGATCGGTCACTTCGCTCAGCGCCTGCATGCCGCCGCCGCCCTGGTGCGCCAGGATGATCCGGCGGGCGAAGCGCAGCACGACGAGCGTCTGCCCGCCCTGCACCGGATACCGGGCGAGGACTTCCACCACGCCGGACGGCCGGCCGGTCGCCCGCGCGGCGAGCCCCGCGCGCCGGGCGACCTGCCGGAGCGCGAGCAGGATGACGAGCACGCCGGCCAGGGCGCCGCCGACGCGGATGATCTCGCCGAACGGAGCGCCGAGCCGGTCCAGCAGCGGCCGTGCCGCTGGATCACCGGTGTCGGACCCCGGACCGTGCGCGATCGTGGCAGGCGCACCGATCGGCCGCCGTTCCTGCGGCGCACGGAGGCCCTCGGGGCGCGCGTCGGCATCCCGGCCCGTGTCATCCGGCGCCGCGCCGACCCCGGGATCCGCCGCCGGTCCCGGCGCCCCGTCGAGTCGCGTGAGCACCGCCGCCAGGTCCTCCGCCGGCGGCACCTGGTCCTGGCCCGGGTCCGCCTGGTCCGACGCCCGAGCCGTGGCGCCGGTGGCGGTGTCCGCCGCGTCGGTCCGGCCGATGATCCACGCGCGATTCGCCCCGAGGTCAGCGCCGGAATCCGGGTCGGTCGCGTGCGCCCCGGTCGCAGACAGACCGCCGGAGGCGCTCAGCAGCAGGACCGTGAGCGCCCCGGCGCGGCGCTGCGGGCGCCGCGCGCGGTCGACCGCCGCGCCGTCGCCGCCGCGCAGTTTCCGCGCGTCGCATGGGCACTCGGATGGACAGACACGATGACGCCACCAGCCGGACCGGCTCCGCCGGGACATGCTGTTCACTCCTCGCCGGGATTCCGGATGATCTCGCTGATGCGCACGCAGAAGTTCTCGTTGACGACCAGGACTTCACCGCGCGCCACATGCCGGTCGTTCACGAAGATGTCCACCGGATCTCCGGCGGCCTTGTCGAGCTCGATGACGGACTCCGCCTTCAGATGAAGGAGGTCCTCGACGAACATCCGGCTCCGGCCAAGTTCGATCTTGACGTCCAGGAGGACATCGTCGAGAAGGCGGATGGTCGCACCTTCTCCCTCCCCGAGGCCGGCATGGCCGAGTTCGGGCAGCGGAAGGGGCTCCGCGACTGCATCGGCCACCGACCGCGCCGCACCGGCGACGGACTCGACTGCACGTTCAACGGGATGGGCGGCGTCGCCCGCCTCCATGCGGGCCGCTTCGTCCGGCATCGTCGCGCCTCCTGCGCGGACCTGGTGCGGTCGACCGCGCTCCCGGGGAGCGCACGCCACCGCGCTCGAACCCATCGGTCGCTTTCCCCGGCAGACTCCAAAGATTGCCGCCCCCGCGCGCGTCGCCGCCTCAGCCCTCGACGCGGAACCCGGGCATCATGGAGATGACGGTCCGCTCGACACACGGCTGCTGCGTCGCCGGATCCCGACCCAGGCGCTCGCGGAGGATCAGGTCGACCTGCCGGGTCAGCGTCTCCAGCGTCGGCTCGTCGAAGTGCCGGGGATCGGCGGTGCGCCAGATGCCCCTGATCTCGGCCCGGACCTCGGCCGAGAGGCGATCCAGTTCCGCCTTGACGCGATCGCGGTGTCGCGCACGCACGTAGACATGGATGTCCGTGTCGTAGACGTAGAGCACGCCCTGCTTGCGGTTGCCGAGTTTCTCCGCCAGCACCTCCAGCGGGACGGTCCGGTCGGCCTCCGCCTCCAGCAGTTCGGCCTGCTCGATCGCGGCCATGGCGCTGGACGGTTCACGCCCGAAGAGCATGATGGCGCCGCCGAGGATGATCGCCTCGCCGATGAGCAGCGCCGCGACGAGCACGATCGTCTTCTTCCGATCGCCGCCCTTCCCGGCGTCCTTTCCGGCTGCCTGTTCCGCCATGATGCGCGCTCCCTTCGTCCGTCACGGAACCGCCGCCCGTGCCCCGGGGCCTCCGGGGAAAAGCGTGTCGGCATCGACCTCATCGACAAGGATCTCCGTCAGGATGACCTCGACCCGGCGATTCTGCGCGGCATCGGCCGGATCGGACGCGCGCGGTCGGACCGGTTCACGCATTCCGGCCGACGAGATCCGCAGCACGCGGTCGTCGATGCCGGCGGCCAGAAGGATGTCCCGGACGCTCTCGGCCCGCGCGAACGCCAGCGCGTCGAGGCTGCTCCAGGGCGAGTCCGGGGGCAGGTACTTTGCCGCGGCGTGCCCGACGATCTCGATCTTGTTGTTCCGTCCCTTCATCAGCGGGATCAGCCGCTCGATCTCCGCGCGGGTCTCTGCCCGGACCTCCGCCGAGAACGGCTCGAAGACGCTCGGGCCGCCGACCGCGAACACGATGCCGTCGCGCACGCGCGTGACCCTGATGTCGGGTCCGTCGACGCCCGGCTCCACGTTCGCACTCACGGTGGTCCGTTCCCGCTTCGTCTGAACGGCCACCGTCTCCAGCGTCTCGATGAGCGACCGCAGCGGCGGATCGTCCACCGGGACGGTTCCGACGCCGCCGATGTAGCCGAAGGCCTCCTTGAAGTGCTGCACCACGCGCCGGAACTGCTGCGGCCGCTTCAGTTCCGAGAACATCTGCAGGAGGATGAAGAAGCACAGGAGCAGCGACATCATGTCGCCGAACGTGACGACCCACTCCGGCACGCCGCCACCGCCACCGCCACGCTTCCTTCGCTTTCCGGCCACGTCACGCCGCCGCCCGCTCATCCTCCGTGACGCGCATCGCGGGCGGCACGAAGGTCATGAGCTTGGAGAGGATGTTGCGCGGGTTGTCTCCCGCCTGGATCGACATGACACCCTGGATGATGATCGTCTTCAGAAGGATCTCCTCCGCGGACCGCTGTGCCAGCTTGTCGGCCATGGGCAGGAACACGATGTTCGCCAGCAGCGCCCCGTACAGCGTGGTCAGGAGCGCCGCCGCCATGCCCGCGCCGATCTTCGCCGGGTCATCCATGTTGCTCAGCATCGCGACGAGGCCGATGAGCGTGCCGATCATGCCGAACGCCGGCGCGTAGCGGCCCATCGCATCGAGCAGGCCCTTGCCGGCGACGTGTCGATCGATCAGGTTCTCGAGTTCGGTCTCCATGATTGACTCGATCGCCTCCGGGTCGGTCCCGTCCACCGCCATCTGGATCCCGCGGATCAGGAAGGCGTCGTTCACCCGCTCGACCGACGCTTCCAGCGCCAGGATGCCGTCGCGCCGCGCCACCTCGGCGAGTTCCACGATCTGACGCACCAGGTCCACCGGGTTCCCGGGCTTCGTGAAGATGGTCTTCAGACACACCTTCGGGAGCATCAGGAATCTCGGCAGCGGAAACGCGGTCAGCGTCGCGGCGAAGGCGCCACCGATCACGATCAGCATGGACGGCACGTCGATGTAGGCCCCGAAACTGCCGCCGAGGAAAACCGCGAGCGTCACCAGCGCGAAGGCGACGATGATCCCGACGATGGTGGCGATGTCCACGGCGGCTCTGCCCCTCGCGACGGCCACGGAGCGGTCCGCGGCGGATCCCTGGCGGACCGGGCGCATCCCGATCCGACCTCGGGGAATCGGCCGGCGACGGGCGCGACTTCAGCCGGGTCGCGCGGGGAGGGCGTGGGCACTCCTTTATGGGACGAGGACGGAAAGCGCCGCCGGCTCGATCGACAGGCGCAGCGCCGAGACCGGGACGGTCCCGGCCGCGTCGCCGTCCACCTGCAGGTGCGCGGCAGGGTCACAGCGGACCTCGATCGTCCGTCCCCGCACGGTGGCGGCGGGAGCATCGGCACGCCTCGGAACCCGGAGCCTCGCGCGCAGAAGCCAGGCGAAGGCACCGGGCGCGCCGCGACATGGAAAGCAGACCAGGTCCAGCAGGCCATCCGCCGGGTCGGCGTCTGGGACGGGGTCCGCGCGGGCGGCGTACTGCCGGCAGTTCGCCACGATCAGGAAGCCGCGCCGCGCCTCCATGACGGTGCGTCCATCGACGGTGACGCTGAACCGGGGCGCCCTCCACGACCTCATCGATCGGAACATCGGCGCAAGGTAGGAGAGATGCGAGATCGGACCGCGGCGCCGCGCACTGAGATCATGGACGATCGCGGCATCGAAGCCGAGCGACGCCATGAGCAGGAACGGCTCCTCGCCCGCGTGACCGACATCGATCCGCCGGGTCCGTCCGCCGCGCAGCGCGCTGACGAGCTGCGGCACGCCGCCGCGCGTGCCGAACTCGCGGGAGAAGAGGTTCTCCGTGCCGAGCGGCAGGTGGAAGACCGGGACGTCGAGGGCGACCGCCGCCGGCGCCGCGAGTCGGATCGCGCCGTCACCGCCCACGACCACGAGGGCCCGGGCGTCCTGCAGCGGCGCCGCAAGCCAGGTCTGCCACGGCGCGAGCCGGGTCTCGACCAGCGACACCTCGAACCCCTCCCGGCGGAGCGCATCGCGGGTCTGTGACGCCACGGAGGCGGACCTGCCGGCGCCCGCCACCGGGTTGTACAGGATGCAGACCGGCGCCGCGCCTATTCGGGTGCTCCCGACCGCAGGGCCACGACCTGCTCGAGGGTCAGCACCTCGGTGCCGTCGATCGCCACCGACTCCAGCGGAACATCCGCATGAAGCCCGCGCCGTCCGGTCGGCAGCGCCTGGATGGCATCGATCACCTCCATGCCGTGAATCACGCGGCCGAAGACCGCGTACGCCGCCCCGCCACGCGGCTGGTCCAGTGATTCATTGTCGCGCGTGTTGATGAAGAACTGGGACGTTGCCGAGTCCGGTGCCGGACGGCGCGCCATCGAGATGGTCCCGCGCAGGTTCCGCAGGCCGTTCGTCCACTCGTTGACGATCGGATCATGGGTCTTCTTCTCCTGCATGTCGTCGCTCATGCCGCCGCCCTGCACGACGAAGATGCCGCCGCGGACCACCCGGTGGAAGATCGTGCCGGTGTAGAACCGCTCCTCGACGTACCGGAGGAAGTTCGCGGTGCTGACCGGGGCCCGGACTGCATCGAGTTCCAGCACGAAGTCGCCGAGCCGGGTCGTGACGCGCACATACGCGGCCCCCGGGACCAGTCCCGCCGCCGCCTCCGCGGCGGATGCCGTCGTGGACGACCCGGGCGCGGCGCCGACGGCGCCGCGCGACGCCAGGACGGCACCGGGAAAGACGAAGAGGGACGCCGCCCGTTCCCAATCACCCGCGGCGAGGGCGCGCGCGCCCAACAGGCGACCCTCCCGGACGCCGCGCACCATGAGCTCACGGCAGTGAATTCTCCGCCCGTCATGATCCACCGTCAGCGATCCGCGGCCGACGATCACCTCCGCGGGTGCCTCCGCATCCGCAACGTGCCGGATGATGACCTCCGCGTTGCGGATCGCGAACTCGATCGGATCTGCCACACCCCCGGCATCCTCGCCCGTCCCCGCCACCCCTGCCGCCGGTCCGAGCTGGAGAATGAGGGCAGGCGCGGTTCCGCCCCCCGTATGGATGACGCGGATCCCGCCGGCATGCAGCGTCAGGCGGGGCGCATCGCCGCCGATCAGCCGGATCCGCGAACCGTCGGCGACCAGGACGGTGATGGCCCGCGTCGGGCCGAACGCGAAGGACGCCCCACCCCCGGTCACCTCGAGCATCACGTCGTCTGACAGCGCATGCTGCGGCCCGGCACCCTGGAGACGCGCGTCCGGTGCCGTGGCGGTCACGCGCCACTGCTCCGCCGCGCCGGCGGCGGCACCCAGGACACAGGACGCGGCAAGCGCCGCGGCGATGATCGCAGAACGTCGCCCCGGAACACGGGCGGTCAGAGAACCGATCGACATGGGTGCGTACTCCCGCAGAGAGGCCCGCACGCGGGCGATGTGATGAAGGGTCCATGGTAGCCCGGATCGTCTCGGCGCCCGGCTGACGCGTGGACAGATCCGGGGGCGCGCGCCTGCCCGCGAGTCTCCGGTCGCACGACTTCCGCCAGGGCGTTTGAGCGCGCCGGGCCGGACGCGTACCATCGCGGCCATGCGCGCTCTCTGCAGCGGCCCGGCCGCGGTGCCACGCCTGTTCCCGCTGGTCCTGCTGCTGTTCCTGGTGGCGGCGCCGGCCGAAGCCCAGCAGCGGCTTCGCCTGGGTCCCGATGACGACCGCTGGGAGGCGGCGCCGCGGGACACCGGCGATCCGTCCGCGACTCGACTCTCGATGGCCCTGGAAGCGCTGGCGCGGCGGCAGTGGGAGCGGGCCGAGGTTCTGGCGACAGACTGGATCGATCGCAATCCGGGCCATCCGCTCCTGGCCGAGGCCTACCTGGTCCGGGCCGAGGCACTGTTCGGCCGCGGCGAGGAGTACAGGTCGCTCTACGACTACGAGCTGATCTGCCGCCGCTACCCGGGGGCGGAGGCGTTCGTGACCGCCTGCGAGCGACAGCTCGAGATCGCCGTCGCCTACCTCGCGGGTCGCAAGCGGCGGCTCCTCGGCCTGCGCATCCTGGGCGCCGAGGAGGAAGGAGAGGAACTGCTGATCCGCGTCCAGGAGCGACTGCCCGGAAGCCAGATCGCGGAACGGGCGGCCCTGGAACTCGCGGACTGGTACTACCGCGAATCGAAGATGGGCCGGGCTGCGGAGATGTACGGCATCTTCCTGGCGAACTTCCCGCGCTCCGCCTCGGTGGAACTGGCGCGCCGAAGGCTCATCTATGCCCATCTGGCCGCGTACCAGGGTCCGGAGCACGATCCCAGCGGACTGGATGAGGCGCGTACGCGCCTGGAGGACCTGGACGCGAACAACCCCGCCGCTGCCCGGCGCCTCGGCTCGCGCGCTCTGCTCATCCGGATCGAGGAGTCCGCGGCGGACAAGCTCCTGACGACCGCGCGCTGGTATGAACGCTCCGGCGACCCGATCTCGGCGGAGCGGACGCTGCGCCGACTCGTGCGGGCGTACCCGGCGTCCGTCGCGACACGCGATGCGATTCCGGTGCTCGCGCGACTGATCGCGCGGCTTCCTGCCCAGGTGATGGAGCGGGTCCCGGAGTACCGCGCGCTGGGTCTCGTGGGGACCGCCGGCCGCACGCCTGCGCCGGCGGTGTCTGGCGAGGGCGTGCCCGAATGACCGGACCTGCCCGTCCCATTGACCCGGCGCCGAACGGCCGGACCCGGCGGCACGCCGCGCTCCCCGCGCCGTCTGCCGTCCGGCGGGCCGCCGCCGGGGCCATCCGCATGATGGCGCTCAGCACACTCCTCGTCGCCGGCTGTGCGAGCGATCCGCGCGACGGCTTCAGCACGCAGAGCGCCTTCCCGGCGGAGATCACCACCATCGCCGTCCCGATCCTCGCGAACGAGACCTTCGATCGGGAGATCGGGTTCCAGCTGACCCAGGCCCTCATCCGCGAGATCGAAGCGAAGACGCCGTTCCGGGTGGCCGATCAGGCTCGCGCGGATAGCATCCTCACCGGCCGGGTCCGGTCGGTCCAGCTGCGACAGCTCTCGAAGTCGCCGCAGACCGGGCTCGGCCAGGAAGTCGTCGTGGAGGTCACGATCGACTTCGAGTGGCGTGATCTGGCGCGGGACGTTCCGCTGGTCTCGCGAACGCAGTTCACCGGGCACGGGCTGTTCAGCCCTTCGCAGCCGGTGGGAGAGCGGATCGACCTGGGACGGCAGGCCGCGGTGGAGCGCCTCGCCCGCAGCATCGTCGACGAAATGCAGACCTCGTGGTGACCCTCGGACGAACGCATGCGGGACCAGTCCGGTAACAGCTCTCGAGACCAGCGCGGTGAGCCCGATCGCCCCGACAACGGAAGCGGACCGGGCCGGCGCGGCGGACCACCGACGCCCCCGCCGGCGCGGGTCGGACGCAGCATGGTCACATGGGTGATCTTCATCGGCGCCCTGCTGCTCCTCTTCATGCTGCTGAACCAGGGGCCGTCCGGCCGGCGCATCGACAAGTGGTCCGCGTTCGAAACGTGGATCGACCCGGCCGCGCAGAAGATCGTCGACAACAAGGTCACCATCGAGAACAACCGGATCTCGGCCGTGGTCAAGCCCGGCGAACCGGGATTCCCTGCATCGAAGGACGGCACGCGGATCTACTTCGCGATCGATCCGGACCCGCGCACGCGCGCGGATTATCGCGAGAAAGTGATCAGCCTCGGCGTGGACTTCGAAGAGCGGATCCAGCGCAGTTTCTGGCTGGAGCTTCTCACGCCGCTCATTCCGATCCTCCTCCTCTTCGCGATCATCTGGTTCTTCATCGCGCGCTCAATGCGCTCCGCGGGGGGCGGCCCCGGCGGCATGCTCGGCAGTTTCGGGAAGTCGAGGCACCGTGTCTCGTCCAAGGCGACCATCAACATCACGTTCGCCGACGTGGCGGGCGTGGACGAGGCCAAGGACGAGGTGCAGGAAATCGTCGAGTTCCTGAAGAACCCGTCGAAGTTCCAGCGGCTCGGCGGACGGATCCCGCGCGGCGTCCTGCTGGTCGGCCCTCCCGGCTGCGGAAAGACGCTGCTGGCAAAGGCGATCGCCGGCGAAGCGGATGTCCCGTTCTTCTCCATCAGCGGTTCCGACTTCGTGGAGATGTTCGTGGGCGTCGGCGCGTCGCGGGTCCGGGATCTCTTCAAGCAGGCGAAGGAGAACTCGCCCTGCATCATCTTCCTCGATGAGATCGATGCCGTCGGACGGCGCCGGGGTGGCGGCTTCACGACCGGCGGTCATGACGAGCGGGAGCAGACGCTCAACGCGATCCTCGTCGAGATGGACGGCTTCGAGGCGAGCGACCAGATCATCGTGATCGCGGCGACGAACCGGGCGGACGTGCTGGATCCGGCGCTGACGCGCCCCGGACGCTTTGATCGGCAGGTCGATGTGACCCTGCCCGATGTCGTCGGCCGGCGGCAGATTCTCGATGTGCACGCGCGCAAGGTGAAACTCGCCCCGGAGGTCGATCTCGACATCGTCGCGCGGGGCACACCCATGTTCTCCGGCGCCGAGCTTGCCGCGCTCATGAATGAGGCGGCGATCATTGCGACGATGGCCGGCAAGGACGCGATCCAGACCGCAGACCTGGAGGAAGCACGCGACAAGATCCGCTACGGTCGCGCCCGCAAGAGCCGGCGGATCGAGGAGGAGGAACGCGTCGCCACGGCGTATCACGAGGCCGGACACGCGGTCCTCCAGATGATCGTGCCGCACGCCGATCCGCTGCACAAGGTCACGATCATCCCGCGCGGCCAGGCGATGGGCGCCACGTTCTCCCTTCCGGAGAAGGACCGGTACGGCTACGGGCGGCGCTACCTCGCGGCCTCCATGCGCGTGCTCTGCGGAGGCCGGATCGCCGAGGAGCGGAAGACCGGCGACGTCTCTTCCGGCGCCGCCATGGACATCCGGATGGCAACCGCGTACGCGCGGCACATGATTCTCGAGTGGGGCATGTCCGACCGGCTGGGCTTCGTCAACTACGCGGGCACGGAGACGCGCGAGTCGCTGATGTCGGAGCGTGAATACTCGGACACAACCGCGCAGGTCATCGACGAGGAAGTCCGTCGGATGATCGACGAGGCCTACGCCGAGGCGGCCTCGCTCATCGACGCCAACTGGTCCAGGGTGGTCGAGATCGCGGAAGCCCTGCTCCGCTTCGAGACCCTGCAGCGGGCGGACGTGGAACGGATCATGCGTGGCGAGAAGCTCGTGCAGCCCACCGTCGCCGATCTCCTGCGCGGCGGCAGTCGACCCGCGGTCCCGCCGTCGCCTCCGCGCCCGGCGCCCGCCCCGGGAGGAACTCCCGGCGAAGAAGGCCAGGGCGGCCTGCTTCCGAATCCGGCCTGACGCACGCCTCGACGGGACCGACAATCGGCCGGTAATGGGCGCGCCGCCGGTGCGGAACGGTGACCGCATGCCGAACGGCGCATCCGGCCTCGTGCACGAGGCCGGACGCGCCGTTGTTCCGGGCAGGGGCGCCCGCTCTGCTCTCTGCTCTCCGCCCGGGCATCCGTCACGCGGGCGGACACGGGAGGGTGCCCCGGAGCCCGCGCGAATCTGAATGCACTCAGGCGGCAAGCGCGTCGGCGGTCGCTGCCTTCCGGCGCCGCCCGACCGTCCGCTGCGCCGGCACGGCGCGACGGTCGCGGGAAGCGTCCAGTTCGGGCAGGAGCGAGCGCGGCGTGCGGACCCAGAGGTCGGCCCCGATTTCCTCGGCAAGGCCCTCGGCCCGGTTGAACACGCCGCCGCCGACGACGATCTGCATGTCCGGGCACGCGTTCTGTTCCCGGATCGAGTCGATCAGGCTGCGGATGTTCGGCGCATCGGCGGCGGTCGACCCGAAGAGAAGCAGGATGTCCGGCTGATGGAATCCGACCGCGTTCATGATCTCGTCGTTCGCCACGCCGCCGCCGCCGAACCAGACCTCGTAGCCGTCGGCCTCGACGAGGTCCGCCACCAGGTGGCCGGCGATCTCGTCCACGTCCGTCGCGCCGCAGAAGAGCAGGATCTTCCGGCCCCTCGACGGTCGCGCCTGGTACTCGCGGCGCGCGTCCACCACGAGCTGCCGGAGCAGTCGCGTCGCGAAGTGGTGCGACAGGACGGAGAGCTGGTCGGCGCGATACATGCGCGAGATCGTCTCCAGAAGCGGCCAGAAGATCTCGCAGACGCGGTCCTCCACCGGGACCCCGGCTTCCTCCATGTCGCGGAGCAGCGCGTGGGTCCCGGAGCGATCTCCGGTCACCAGGCATTCGAAGGCACGTTCGATGCAGAGTTCGTGGTTCACAGTGCGGTCTTCCCTGTCTGGATCGGCGGGACCCGGTCCCGCGCGAACGGATTGGCGTGCCGTCCGCCGCGGCTTCACCTCGAGAAGCCCGGCTCGCACGTCACCTCCGATCGGCCCGACGGGTTCAGCCGGCGCGCCGCGGCCCGTGCGGATCAGGGCGGCCGTTCTTATCGGACAGCGGACGCCGGTGGCACGGCGTCCACCCGCGGCGCCCCGCGCCGCGCCGGCCCCGCCGATCATGTCCGCGGAGATCCACGCATGCTGCATCCACCTGCCTTCGCCATCGGCGTCGCCCTCGCGTCGACCCTGCCGGCGTTCGTTCCGATCACGGCGTCCGGCGAGGCGCCGGACCACGGCGCCTTCGATGACCCGCTACTCACGACTGCCGAGCGGTCCGCGTACCGCGCCACCTCGACCAGCGACGAGGTGGAAGCACTGGCCGACCGCCTTGCCGCGCTCTCCGGTCACATCCGGCGCGTGGACATCGGTCGCTCGTTCCTGGACAGGCCGATTCCGATGCTGGTCATCGCACGGGAGTCGTTCTTCACGCAGCCGGATCGGCTGGTCGTCCTCCTGCAGTGCAACATCCACGCCGGCGAGGTCTGCGGCAAGGAGGCGTCGCTGCAGCTTGCCCGGGAACTCGCACACGACCCGGAGCATCCCTGGCTCGATGACACCGTGCTGCTTGTCGTGCCCAACATGAACCCGGACGGCAATGACCGGATGTCACCGGACAACCGGCCGGGGCAGCTCGGACCCGAAGCCGGGATGGGGACGCGCGCGAATGCGCAGTCGCTCGATCTCAATCGCGACTGGATGAAACTTGCATCGCCGGAAGTCCGGGCGATCGTGCGCGTTCTCAACACCTGGGACCCGCACATCGTCATCGATGCGCATGCGACCAACGGTTCACGCCACCGGTACCACCTGACCTACGACGTCCCCCTCAATCCCGCCGGGTTCACTCCGTCCGTCGACTTCCTGCGCGACACGCTGCTTCCTGAGGTCACGCGTCGCCTCCACGGTCGCACCGGCCTGGACACCTTCTACTACGGCAACTTCAACCGGGAGCACACCGCGTGGGTGACCTACTCTGCGCATCCGAGACACGGTGGGTCCTACTGCGGCCTGCGCGGCGTCATGAACATCCTCTCGGAAGCCTGTGCCTACATCCCGTTCGAGGCGCGCGTCACGGCGACGCGGGAGTTCATCCGCGAGGTGATCGACGCCGCACGCGAACGCCGCCGGAGGATTCTCGAACTCCATCAGGCCGCCCGCCGCGATGCGACCGGACGCGGCGCGGATCCGCAGCCCCATGACGTCGTCTCCATCCGGCACCGGCCCGCCGCGCACGATCGACTGGCACACGTGAAAGGCTTCGAACTCGCAGAGACCCCGGCAGGTCGCCTGCGCCCCACCGAGGTTCCCGCCGATCATGCCGTCGTGCACATCGGACGATTCGAGCCGGTGCTGTCGGTCCCGCGCCCCTTCGGCTACGTCCTCGAGCCCGGTCTCGAGTCCGCCCTCGACACCCTCCGCGCGCACGGCGTGGCGCTGGAGCCGTTCGACGGGCCGGTCCGGGTCGAGTCGTGGATCCCGCTGGAGGTCACGCGCTCGGAGGCGCCCTTCCAGGGCCGGCATCCCGCGATGATCTCGGCCCGCGCGGTCCGCAGCGTATTCGAGGCGCCACCGGGATCCTGGGTGGTCCGGACCGCGCAGCCGCTCGGGACGCTGGTGGTGGCGCTCCTCGAGCCGCTCGCCGAGGACGGACTCGTCTCCTGGAGCGAGACCGGCGACCCGCTGAACCCGGTCGTCGGTCGGCGCCTGCCCGTTCACAGGATCCGCCACCCCGAGGACCTGCCGCCGGGCGGAGTCCCCGCGGATGGTGCGGCACCTGGCCGGCTTCACGGCCCTTCCCGCCCCGATGCGCATCGTTCACGCGCGGGAGAACCCGACTGACGCTGCGACGATCACCTGGCCCGTCCGCTTGCGAGCGACGTCAGGAGCGGCGCGCTTCCGCCTCGGCCAGCCTCGCACGCACCCGGACGACGTCACCGCCGGTCAGTCGAATCGACTTCTCGCGAGACCTGGCACCGGACTCGATGCGGACATCCCGCTCCCGCAGGTCGAGGAGCGCCGCGATCAGCCTGCAGACATCCTCGTTCGCGCGTCCGTCTTCCGCAGGCGACGCCACTCGGATTCTGAGCCGGTCTCCGTGCGCACCGACGATGCCCGGGTGCCGCGCCCCGGGCACGACCTTCACGAAGAGCAGAAGATCGGCACCGCTCTGCTCCAGTCTGATCATGCGTCCGATGCTCCGCCGGGGAGGCCGGTGTCCGGTCGCTCATCCTCCCCGAGCACGCGCTTCCGCCGGAGAATGTGGTGGTAGTGCTGGGCAAAGCGGTGCGCCTCATCGCGGATGGCCTGACAGAGTCGGAGTCCCGGGTTCTCCCGCCCGAGCCGCAGCGGCTCCGATCGCCCCTGCACGGAGAGGATCTCCTCCTTCTTCGCCAGGCTGATGACCATCGGCGGGCGTTCGCCCAGTTCTGCGAAGGCCGAGAGCGCGGCGTGAAGCTGCCCCGGTCCACCGTCGATGAGGATGACGTCCGGATAGAGTTCGTCGCCGTTTCCCGCCTCGCGGTACCGGCGCAGGACGACCTCCCGGATTGCCGCGCAGTCATCATTCCCGACCGATCGCACGCGGTACCGGCGGTACCCGCTCCGGAAGGGACGCCCATCGATGAACGCGACCTTGGAGCCGACGGTTTCACCGCCCTGGAGATGGGCGATGTCGATCGCCTCCATGCTTCGTATCGGACAGGCGAGGCCGAGCGCCCGCTGAAGCGACCGGAGCGCAGCGGCAGGGTCCGTCGCGAACACGGTCACTTCCGGCTGCCATTGCGGTCCACCGCCGCGGCGGCTGCGCCGCTCCCGCTCGTCCAGACGTTCGATCGCACGGACCTGGTCCCGCAGCGCCGCGGCGCGCTCGAACCGGTGCTCCGCCGCGGCGCGCTCCATTTCCCTGGTCAGTTCACGGATCATCGTGGACCGCTTCGACGAGAGAAACCGGAGGAATCGCTCGATGTCCTCGCGATACGCATCGCGCCCGATCCGACCGGCGCACGGTGCCGTGCACTGCTCGATGTTGAACAGGATGCACGGCCGGAATCGCAGGTTCCGCGGGTCCCCGTCCCGGATCTCGAGTTCACAGGTCCGGTAGCGGAAGACGCGCTGCAGAAGCTGAACCGCCTCGCGCAGGGCCCGCGCGGAGGCAAAGGGCCCGAAGATCCGCGCCCCGCGGAATCGCTCGTCCGCAGGCGTGCGCGTGACATACACGCCGGGGAACTCATCGCGGACCGTCACCGCCAGATACGGGTAGGTCTTGTCATCCTGCAGCCGGACATTGAACCGCGGCCGCGTATCCTTGATCAGTCTCGCCTCGAGCAGGAGCGCTTCCCACTCTCCGTCGCAGCGGATCACCTCGAAGTCGCGGACGAGTTCGAGCAGCCGCTGTTTGCGCGGACCGAGGTCGGCGGACGGCACGAAGTACGAGGAGACGCGGCTCCGCAGCGAGGCCGCCTTGCCGACATAGAGCACCTCGCCCGAACCGTCCTTGAAGAGGTACACGCCCGGTGACCGCGGCAGGGCGCGCGCGCGCCGGGCCAGGCGCCGGCCGGAATCGGTGACCGTCTCATCCGGGCCGGTGTCGCCCGCAACCCCCGGCGGCTCCGGAGCATCCGGGGGCACCGGCGGCTCACCTCCGACGGACGGCTCCGATGGGCGATCGTCCACCGGCCGCGTTCCGGGTGCCGCCTGCTTCCGGCGGGATGAGGGTCCAGCGGGTTCACCGGGGTGGGGCATGCGGGCCGTTCGGTCCGAGAACCATGCCATCGGCTCTCGATGTGAAGGAGGTCGATGCGTCCGATGCGGGATCTGCACAGATTCCCGGCATTCGTCGCACCGTGGGGCCGCGCCCGCCGCAATTCACTGGTGAGCAACGGCGTTGAGGTCGTACACTATAAGTCTGCCGAGCCGGTGACCCGGCACCGTGGCCGCCGCTACCGGACCCGGGAACCGGACGGCGGCTGGTTCCGAACCGACTCGGCACTCCCGCATTTCAACTCGTCTTCCCACTCTGAACCCGCGGAATTCCGCCCATCTCCTGAGGAGTAACCCACCGATGCGTACCCTGATTTCCTGCCTCTGCACGCTCTGCTTCTGTGTCGCGATCGCCGGCTGCCAGACCGGTGAGAAGGCCGCGACCACCCAGGCCGCCCCCGGCGCTGTCGGCGCCTGCGATGCCTCCAAGTGCGCCTCCGAGTGCTCCGCCGACAAGTGCTGCAAGGGCCTCGACGCGGACAAGTGCTGCAAGGGCGAGAAGGCCTCGATGGGTGCCGTCGGCGACGACTGCGCCTCGAAGTGCGACTCGAAGAAGGCCGCCTCCTGCCCGGTGACCGGCGGTGCCAGCATGGGTGCGGTGAGCGATGACTGCTCCGCCGCCAAGGCCTCCTGCGCCAGCAAGGCCTCCTGCTCCAGCAAGAGCTCCTGCTCGGGCAACTGACGACTCGGCCGGATGCCCTTCCCGGCCACGGCCGGGCGGGGCGGAAACGCCACGGACCGCGGAGCCACCGCCGATTCCCAACGGATCGGCGGTGGCTTCTTTCTGCGCCGGGGACATCCGGATCGCCCTCGCCGCCCTTGGCGCCTCTTCGTCCCGCCAGTAGACTCACCGGCTTTCCACGCCCCGGGAACGTGTGTTCCGCGGGGGCATGCGCGGCGGAGTTCGATCGTGGCGGACCGTGGGAAGTCCGCCTCACCGACCGCCCGCACGCCGGACCGTGGCCCCAGATCAGCGGGGCATCGCCCCGAACCCCAAGCGCCCATGCGCGGGGGGAAGGATCGTCGACCGATCCGCTCCCACGCCTCCCGCCGGTGTCGCTGCCCCAGGAATCGCCGACATGGCCTCGTCACTCGTTCAGGAACTTCTCGACGCCGGGATCCACTTCGGTCAGCGCCGCAGCAAGTGGAATCCGAAGATGCAGCGGTACATCTTCGGGGAGCGCAACAAGACGCACATCATCGACATCCGGCAGACCGTGCGAGGTCTTCTGCTGGCCGATCGGTTCATTCAGAACCTGGTCGGTTCGGGGAAGGACGTCTGCTTCGTCGGCACGAAGCGGCAGGCGCGCAGCGCCATCGAGAAGCATGCTGCAAGCGTCGGCATGCCGTTCGTCACCAACCGCTGGCTGGGCGGCACACTCACCAATTTCCGGACGATCCGGGAGCGTCTCCGTCGGCTCGATGAACTGGAACGACTGCACGAGAGCGGCGAGATCCAGAGCTACTCCAAGAAGATGGCCGCCCAGCTCGAGCGGGAGCGGAAGAAGATCTCACGGAACCTCGAAGGCATCCGTGCCATGACGCAGCTTCCCGGTGCGATGATCGTGATCGACACGACGCGCGAGGAGAATGCGCTCCACGAGGCACGCAGCCTCGGCATCCCGACGGTGTGCCTGGTCGACACCGACGGCGACCCGGACCTCGCGGACATCGCGATCCCCGGCAACGACGACTCGATGCGGTCGATCGACGTGGTCATCCGCTATCTCTGCGAATCCGTCGTGCGCGGCAAGAACGCACGGCCTGCGGATGCAGGGCGCGACGACCGACCTGCCGATGACGCCTCCGGCGGATCCATGGCGGCGGCCTACCGCCGCTCCCGGCGCGCGGCCTACCGCGCGGGCGAAGCCGCTGGGGAGTCGGCGGAGGCGGATCCGGCCGTGGCCACCGCGGCCCAGGAACCGCTGCCCTGAGCATCGGACAGCGCCCACCGGACACGAAGCCCGCGTGTCCGGACACGGACGGATCGCCCGGGGCGCTCGACGCCCTCACCCGCCGGATCTCCGGCATCCAGACCATCCGCGCACGACGAGGAGTACGAACTCGTGAGTTTCACTGCCCAAGACGTCATGGCCCTTCGGAACAAGACGGGCCTCGGCATGATGGACTGCAAGAAGGCCCTGGCCGAGAATGGCGGGGACCCGGCCAAGGCGGAGGAGTGGCTTCGCGCCCAGCGCAAGGGCAAGATGGACGCGCGGACCGAGCGCGCCACCGGCGAAGGACGCATCGCGATCAGCGTGGCCGGTGACCGCGCGGCCATGGTCGAGATCCGTACGGAAACCGACTTCACCGCGAACACCGATGCATTCGTCCAGATGGCAGACGCCGTCGCGCAGATGGCCCTGACACTGCCGGAGGGCGCCTTCGATTCCGCGACGCCGGAGATGACCAGGCGGATCGATGACGTGCGCCTGACGACCGGTGAGAACGTCAATCTCGCCCGGGGTATCGTCATGACCGGCGGCGGGTTCGGCCACTACCTGCACTTCAACGGCAAGCGCGCCGCCATTGTCCAGGTCGACGGTGCCGCGCCGGCGGATCTGCTGAAGGGCATCTGCCAGCACATCGTCTTCCACGATCCGCGCGGCATTGACGAGAAGGACATCGATGCCGCCGATCTGGCGCGCATCCGGTCCGAGGGAATGGAAGAGGCGCGCGCCTCGGGCAAGCCGGCGCAGATCGCCGAGAAGATCGCCGAGGGAAAGGTCCGCAAGTTCCTGGAGGAGTCGACGCTCCTCAACCAGAAGTATGTCCTGGACGAGTCGAAGGCCGTTCGGGAAGTCCTGCCGAAGGGCGTGACCATCCGTCGATTCGTCCGGTACACGCTCGGCGCCTGATGCGATCGCCGACCACGGCACGGGACGTGCTCGCGCTTGCCGCGGCCGGACGCCTGGCCGAGGCCGAGGATGCGTGCCGTGTGCTGCTCCGCCGCGATCGGCGCAACGCCGAACTCCAGGTCCTGCTTGGCGAGATCGCCGCGCGCCGCGGACGTCTGACCGCGGCCGCAGACGCGTTCGCGGCCGCGATCCGGATCGCCCCGCGCTCGCTGGCGGCACATCTCGGCGCCGCCAAGGTCCACGCCGCCCGAGGTCGATTCGACCAGGCGCTCGCGGGATTCGAGCGAGCGCTGCACATCGCACCCGGTGATCCGCTGTCGCTCGCGGGGAAAGGCGATGTCCTGGAGTCGCTCGGCCGCCTGGACGAGGTGGAGGCGCTCCTGGGCCCTGTTGTCGAGGCAGGCGATCCGGGGAGTCCCATGCACCCGGAGATCGCGCTTGTTCTCGCGGCCGTGCGCCTCCGGCGCCCGGACATTCCCGGGGCGCTGCGGAGCATTCACGCTGGCCTCGCCCACCCTGTCTGCCCGGCGGCAGCGCGACGGCGTCTCCTGTTCCAACTCGGGCGCGCCCAGGAGGCGTCGGGCGAATATGCGGCCTCGTTCGCGACATTCGCCGCCGCCAATGCGATCGATCGCCCCTCGTATGACGTCGCACAGGCGAGACACCACTTCGCCCAGATCGCGTCCGCCTATCCTGTGGGGTGCGTGGCGACGATGCCTCGGTCGACCGTCCGGGACGAGCGCCCGGTCTTCATCGTCGGCATGCCACGCTCCGGCTCCACGCTGGTCGAATCGATCCTCGCGGCCCATCCCGCGGTCATCGGTGTAGGCGAGAGCGAGGAGATGCCGGCGCGGTTCGCCGACGCCGTCGCACTGCTGCACGAACGGGTGCGCGGTCCGGCCGTCGGCCTGCACCTTGCCGTCAGAGACCTCGACCGGCTGGCGCATCGCTACCTCGGTCACGTCAGCACGGGCCATCCCGGGGCCGTCCGGATCGTCGACAAGAACCTCAACAACCTGCGCCTGCTCGGCTGGATCGCTCAACTCCTGCCGGCGGCCCGCGTCATCTGGTGCCGGCGCTCGGCACTGGCGACGTGCTTCTCATGCTGGACGACTCCCTTCCCACCGGCAACGCTCCCGTTCAGCGCGAACCTGGAGTGGGTCGGCCGGTACCACCGGCTGTGCGACGGACTGATGGAGCACTGGAAGCGCGCCCTCGACCTGCCGATCGTCGAGGTCGAGTACGAGACTCTCGTCGAGGATCCCGAGGGGGGGACGCGCGCCGTGCTCGAGGACCTCGACCTTCCCTGGGATCCTGCGTGCCTGGAGTTCCACAGGACGCGCCGCGCGGTGGCCACGGCGAGCTATGCCCAGGTCGACCGCCCGGTGTACCGGTCGAGCATCGACCGGTACTCCGCGTATGGCGAACTCCTCCAGCCTCTTCGCGAGGTCCTGCGTGACGAGGAGGATCCGCTAGCGTGAGACGACAGGTCCGCCGTCCGGGGGGGGACTCCGGCCGCCGGGCGATCGCCGTGCAGTCCGCACTGCGGGATGCGGAGCGCCTCCTGGCGATCGGCGATCACGCC
This sequence comes from Phycisphaeraceae bacterium, assembly GCA_019636755.1. GTDB lineage: Bacteria > Planctomycetota > Phycisphaerae > Phycisphaerales > SM1A02 > JAHBWZ01. The sequence goes on from JAHBWZ010000007.1 coordinate 120,152, forward strand.
GGCGCCGAGGCGATTCTGAACCAGGCACGGCGCTCAGCGCGCGAGGATGCCCGGGTACTCCTGTTACTGGGGCAGATCGCGACGCGCCGGGGCTGGTTCGACCGCGCCATCGAACACTTCGAGTCCGCCATCGCGCTGGCCGGTGACCATCAGGTTCCAACGCTCCTGCTCATCCAGGCGCTCGCCCGCGCCGGCCGGCTCGACGACGCGATGGCGCGTGCAGATCGCGCCCGCGGCCGATGGCCCGAGTCGCCGGAGATCAGGCTGGCGCTGGCCGACACCCATGAACGCGCCGGTCGGCTGGACGAGGCGGCGGCGGCGGCGGCGGCGGCGCGCGCGCTGGCGCCGGACGACCCGTCAATCCTGCTGCTTTCGGCGCGGATCGCGCTCGCACAGCGCGACGCGCCTGCGGCGGTCGGCTGGATCGAGCCTCTCACGGCCCGGTCGGACCTGCCGGAGGGCATGCGTCGCGCCGTCCTGTTCACGCTCGGGGGCGCGCTGGATCGAATCGATCGCATCGATGATGCCTTCTCCGCATGGGAGCGTGCAAACCTCCTCCAGACCCAGCCGTTCGACGAGCAGCGCGTCCGCCGGCGTATCGATGCCATCATCGAGGTGTTCGATCGGGAAGGCTTCGACCAGATCCCCGCGTCGGAGGCAACATCGGCGCTCCCGGTCTTCATCGTCGGCATGCCGCGCTCCGGGTCGACGCTCGTGGAGCAGATCATCCACGCCCATCCATCGGCCGTCGGCGCCGGTGAACTGACGGACTTCAACGAGACGATCGCCGCACTGAGCCCCGCGAGAGCGCCGGCCGGTGGACCGCCCCCGGCATCCGGCGCGTATCCCGCGACCGTGCGCACGCTCGACTGCAGGGCGATGACCCGGCTCGCGATGCGACACCTGGAACGACTGCGCCGGCATCACGCGGCGGCCGAGCGTCTTGTCGACAAGAACCTGCTCTCGTTCTATCACCTTGGTCTGATCGCGCGGCTCTTCCCGAACGCGACGCTCATCGAGTCGCGTCGCCATCCGCTTGATGTCGGATTCTCCTGCTTCTCCAACGACCTGCCGACCGTGGGCTTTCCCTGGTCCAGCCGACTCCATGACATCGGTGTCTTCCATCGCCAGCACGAGCGCCTTATGGCGCACTGGCGGGAACTGCTGGGCCCGCGCCTGCTGACCGTGCCATACGAATCGCTCGTCGAGGCGCCGGAGCCCTGGTCGAGACGCATCATCGACCACTGCGGTCTGCCGTGGAGCGACGCGTGTCTCTCACCCCATCGCGCCCAGCGGGCGGTCACCACGCTCAGCTACGACCAGGTACGACAGCCGGTCTACACCTCATCGGTCGGCCGGGCGGAACGGCGCTATGGCGCACACCTGGGCCCGCTGCGCGCTGCACTGGGCGACCTGCGCACCGGTTGATCGACGCCGGAGGTCAGTCGGACGAGAGAACGTCCGGCCCCCGGCCGGCCTTCTTCTCGTAGTGTCCGCCGCCCGCACGCTCGTACTTCGTGAAGCCGAGCCGATCGAGATTCCGATCGCTCAGTTTCTGCTTCGTCGCGTGGTCCGACCAGTTCCCCGGAATCGTCGGCGCGGCAGGTATCCGGCGACACGGGGCCCCCGTCTCCGGATGCGCGGTCAACGGCGGATCAGACATCCGCTGGACGGCTTCGAAGGTCTCACCCTGCGACCCGTCCCTGGTGATGATCTCGTAGACGTACGTGGGCATGACAGAGCGATGGTACACGCGGAAGGACCGCCGGTCGCGCACCGAGAGATGGCCGACGCCCGGCGCGCACGTGGCCCATCCCCGGGCGTGCCGCCGGATCCTGCCATCGCCCGGCACCGCAACTTGACTGCGGAGACCGAGCCTGGTGGATCCAGCGGTCACCGGCAGCCGGACGCCTGGGGCCGTCCGCCGGAGGCGCTCTGCGCGCAGGCCGGATCCCACCCGCCACGCATACACCGGCCCGGGCGGCCGCGGCATGACCTGAATCGGACTCCAGCCGAGGGCACGGCATGCTGCCGCCGGGCCGCTGCGCCCGGGACACGCCGATGGCGGCGCTTCGAGCCGACGGGGTTGACCTGCGCGATGCATTCGTCGCCGTGGTTGCAGTCGTCACTGGGTCACCGGCGGCAGGGCAGGCACGCCAGTGCATGCGCTGCCGGGGGACGGCACGGCGGTCACTCCCGGACCGCACGTTGTTCTCGAGCGCTGCGCGTGCACGTGACAGCCTCGTAGACGGGATCCTCGATCGCCGGGAGGCCCGCATGTCGGCGCCCCCATGCGCGCACCATGCCCCTGGCCCCAGTACCGGTCACGATCCGCCAGCGCGGTCGAGGGCGGGATGGGGCCGTGGCGCTGGTTCGCGACGCAGCAGCTTGGTGTCTTCCGGTGGCGTGCCATGCACGCGCGGCTGCGGGATCGGCGTGCCTGTCACGGCGAGGTCCGTGTGGGCGTGCCATGCACCCGTGGCTGCGGGATCGGCGTGCCTGTCACGGCGAGATCCGTGTGGGCGTGCCATGCACCCGCGGCTGCAGGATCGGCGTGCCTGTCACGGCGAGGTCCGGCACGGGCGTGCCTGTCTTCCCCGCGTCCCGTCGCTCCGCCCGCGATCGCAGACTTCCCGAAGCATTTTCATCAGACCTGGTCGACCACGTCCCCCCGCCCCGTACCTTCAATCCTGCAGTGCCGCCGTCACCGGTCGGGGTGCTCCCGTCGTGGGGCGCCGGGCGGCGGACACTGTCGCAGAGGCGGCCCGGCGTGTGATTGACCGGCGCCTCCGGCACCGCACGCCGTGCCGCCGCTGCGCACACTCCGGGGAGCCATGCTCGATGCGCCTACGTCGTGACACAATCGACCCGAACGTCCGCGGCACCTATCTCTGCACTTCCATCTGCGTCCGCGGCGCCGGCCTGCTCGCCGGGGATCACGATGGCGCCCGGGTGGATCGCCGCGGATGGCTCGAGAAGCGACTCGCTGTCCTCGCCGGCATCTTCGCGGTCGACATCAACACCTTCACGATCGAAGAGACCGCGATGCATCTGGTCGTGTCCAACCGACCGGACATCACCGCCACCTGGACGCCCGAGGAGGTCGCCCGACGGTGGCTCCGCTACCTCCCGCCCACCATCGGCAGGACCGGCCGCAAGCGCGAGGTGACCGACGCGGACATCCGGGCACTCGTCGAGGATGACACGGCGCTCGAAGCATGCCGCAAGCGACTCTCCTCCATCAGCGAACTGCACAAGGCGCTCAAGGAGCCGCTGGCGAAGCTGGTGAACAGGCTGGAACGGACCCGGGGTCACTTCTGGGGCCAGCGGTTCCGGTGTCTTCCGGCGCTGGACGAGTGTGCCCGGTTGATGGCGATGGTCGCCACCGATCTCCGCCCGGTCCGCTCGGGCGCCGCAGATCGACCGGAACGATGCCGGCACGCCGCGATCCGCCACCGGATCGACGCGCGGCGCACCGCGGTCGCGCGCCTGTCACGCGCTGCCGGCGCCCGCCGGTGGATCCGCAGCGGCCCGCTGACCGACGGGTTCCGATTCCCGCAGGAGCCCACGCCGTCGTTCCTGGCGCCGATCGAGCGCACGCCCGACGGCCGCGGCCTGCTGGCGCACCACACGCTGGATGCGTACCTGGCCATCGTCGACGCGGCGAGTCGACTTCACCGGGGTCCCGGCGCCGCGAGCGCCTCCATCCCGGCCACCCTGGATCCCATCCTGCAGAGATCCGGCATGGACTGCGCCCTGCTGACGATGCTGCTGAGTCCCGCGCAGAAGTGGATCGGCTCCGTGCTCGGCGGCCGCGATGCCTGCACCCGGGAAGCGACGCGGCTGGGGTGTCGCGAAGTGAAGTCCGCGCTGAAGTTCGAGCCGCCGTGATGGCCGTGGCGCCACGTCACGACCCGGCGCGCCGGCGCGGCCATGTGCGATCACGCCGCAGCATCGACCGGGACCGCGGTGCAGGAGGCATCGCCTCCCGAAGAAACGTCATGCCTCCCGCAACTCCGGCAGATCCCGGAACAGATCGAGCGATTCCGGGTTGCGCAGCGCATCGCGATTGCGGACCGGCCGACCATGAACGATGTCACGCACGGCCAGTTCGACCTTCTTCTGCGAGATCGTGTACGGGATGTCCGCCACCTGGATGATCTTCGCCGGCACGTGCCGCGGCGAGCAGTGCGCGCGGATCGCGGCGCGGATCCGCTGCCGGAACTCATCGTCCAGCACGCGGCCATCGGCCAGCCGGACGAAGAGGATCACGCGGACATCATCGTTCCACTGCTGTCCGATCACCAGGCTGTCCACGACGCCGTCGATCGGCTCCACCTGCCGGTAGATCTCGGCGGTTCCGATCCGGACCCCGCCCGGGTTGAGCGTGGCGTCGGAACGCCCGAAGATCCGGATGCCGCCATGTCCGTTGATCTCGATGAAGTCACCGTGGCACCAGACGCCCTCGAAGCGCTCGAAGTACGCGGCGCGATAGGCGCTGCCCGTCTCATTATCTCCCCAGAAGAAGAGCGGCATCGACGGGAACGCCTGCGTGCAGACCAGTTCGCCCGTCATGCCGATGACGGGGCGCCCGTCGTCATCGAATGCATGGACATCCATGCCCAGCATCCGGCACTGGATCTCGCCGCGGCGCACGGGAAGGAGCGGTGACCCGCCGACGAAGCAGCCGTTGAGATCCGTACCGCCCGAGATGGAAGCGAGCTGCGCATCAGGCGTGAATGCCCTGTAGATCCAGTCGAAGGACTCCTCGACCAGTGGTGAGCCGGTCGAGAGCACTGTCCGGATTCCGCTCAGCCGGCAGGACTGCGCAGGCACCACGCCTTCCCGCTCCAGCGAAGCGAAGTACCTGGCGCTGGCGCCGAATACGCTCACGCCCGACTGCTCCGCGAGTCGTGGAAGTGCCAGCGGATCGGGATGAAAGGGCAGTCCGTCGAACAGTGTGATCGATGCCCCCGCTCCGAGCGCCGCGACCTGCCAGTTCCACATCATCCATCCGCATGTCGTGAAGTAGAACAGGTTGTCAGGCGGGCCGATGTCCACATGAAGCACGTGCTCCTTCAACTGGTTGATCAGCACGCCACCCGCCGACTGGACAATGCACTTGGGCAGTCCGGTCGTCCCTGACGAGTACATGATGTAGAGCGGATGCTCGAACGGCATCGCGGTGAACCGGACATCCTGCGGCGTATACGGCGCCGTGAAGGCGTCCAGGCGAATGGCCCCGGGCACGACACCCGCCTCCCGCGCCTGCCTGCCCAGCGACTCCAGGTACGGCACGATCACGACCGCCGGCCTGACCTCAAGTTCAGCCACGATGTCCGCAGTCTTCTCCAGCGAATCGAAGACCCTGCCGCCGTATGTGTACCCATCCGCGGCGACGAGGACCTTCGGTTGGATGCGTGCAAAGCGATCCAGCACGCCGCGAACGCCGAAGTCCGGCGAACACGATGACCAGATCGCGCCCAGGCTGGCAGCGGCCAGCATGGCGACCACCGTCTCCGGAAGGTTCGGGAGGTATCCGACGACGCGATCGCCGGGAACGACACCCGATGCCCGGAGCGCCTGCTGCATGAGCGAGACCGCGTGGTGCAGTTCACGCCAGGTCATCACCCGCAGCGTTCCTGCGCCCTCCGGGCTGAAGATGATCGCACGCCCGTCGTCGGTACGCCGCATCAGGTTCTCGGCGAAGTTGAGCGTTGCTCCATCGAACCATCTCGCCCCCGGCAGGCGTCCCGGATCATCCACGACGCACGCGGCTCGTGCATGAAAGCGGATCTCGACCCATTCCGCGACCAGCGACCAGAAGTCGGCCAGATGCTCAATCGACCAGCGATGGAGATCGTCGTAGGACGAGAGCTCCGTTCCGTGCCGGCGATTGACTTCTTCCATGAACGTGAACATGCGCGACCCGCGCACGCGTTCTTCCGATGGCGTCCAGAGAACAGGTTCGGTCATGATCCGGGTCTCCGCATGTCACGCTGATCGCGGAGCAGGCCGGATCGTGTCGAACCCGCCCAGGGAAAGCACGCGCCACCCGACGGGAAGCAGAAGCGATGCGACGGTGACCTTCATCGCGGCGCCCGGCAGGAACGGGTAGAGCCCATGCGCGAGAACCTGGTCCGCGGAAAGGTACAGCGCCAGCCAGGGCAGGCCGCATGCGTAGATGATCAGGTTGCCGGTGACCATCGCAACGAGCGCGGTGCCGAAGCGACGGTCCCACCCGCGATCCGCCAGCCAGCCCGTCACGAACGCAGCCGGCAGAAACCCCGCCAGGTAGCCGCCGGTCGGACCGAGCAGCCACGCGACGCCTCCACCGCCGCCGGCGAACACCGGCGCTCCCGCGGCACCGGCCACCAGGTACGCCAGCACCGTCGCCGAAGCCTGTCGCGCCCCGAGCAGCGCGGCCAGCAGCAGAACGCCGAACGTCTGTCCGGTCACGGGGACGATGCTGAACGGAACCCGGATCTCGACGCGCGCGCACGCCGACAGCAGAAGGACACCGCAGAGAACGAGCGCCGCGCGGGAGAGCGCCGCGTGCTGCGGCGCGGAGGGCTGGAGCAGATCGGCGACGACAGCATGGCGGACCGGCGATGACGGGACTGGTCGAACGGCAGGCATGGTCGCGGGCGGCTCCGTGATGACCGCGGCGGGAGTGGTCCGGGCGCGGTCGGACAGGATACCCAACGCCGCCTGATGTCTCCGGCCCGCCGCCGGCGGCAAGGATCCGGCCTGCGGCGCGACCTCGCGTGCGCCCCGGTCAGGTCAGGGCGCCGCCGCAGGAGGAACCGCAGCCCGCGGTGCAGCCGAAGCAGTGCTCATCCGTCACGATGAGCCGCTCCCTGAGACGATCAGCATCGAACTCCCGGATGTGCCGGGGTGCGCGACGGTCGTTCGGCAGTCCGATCGCGTAGTTGAAGTCGCAGTCGTGCAGCGTGCCGTCCCACGAGACATGGATCTGGTGACGGCACATCAGTGCGTCGATCGTCGTCGGATTGAACGCGTCGCGGAGCAGATCGCGATATGCATCGCCCCGTCCCGAGCGATCCAGGTCATGCTGAAACCGACCGATCGGCATGTTCGTGATCGTCAGGAGACGCGTGAACCGGATGCCGAATCGTGCGGCAAGTTCACGCCGGTAATCCTCTTCCAGCGACTCCTGCGCGGGTGGAAGCGTGGGACCTCCGGGGTTGTAGACCAGGTCCAGCGGGAGGTCCGGCTCGATGCCGTATCCCTCGCCGTTGAGCTTCTGAAGGACCTCGATGCTGTCGACGTAGACGTGCCGTCCACGCTGCCGGTCCACGTTCGATTCCAGGTAGCACGGCAGCGATGCGATCAGGTGGACGCGCTGTTCGCTGAGGAACCGCGGGAGGTCCTGGTATCCCTCCTCCAGCATGATCGTGAGATTCGTCCGGACGAGCACGACATGTCCCTCGCGGCGCGCCACGATGACGAAGCGGCGGAACCACGGGTTCATCTCGGGAGCGCCGCCGGTGATGTCGATGATCCCGGATCCCGCCACCCGCGCCGCCGCGAGCACCAGTTCCATCGTCTCCCAGGTCATTTCCTCCCGTCGCTTCGGTCCCGACTCGACATGGCAGTGATGACACGCCAGGTTGCAGACGAGGCCGATGTTGACCTGCATCGTCCGGATCGCTGCCGCGCGGAGCGGCCCGCCGGTCGAGCGCACGACCGCCGCGGCGAAACCGTTTCGCCGGTCACCACCCTGCCCGTCGATGCTGAGAGGGACGTTCTGCACGGGGTTCTGCCGAGGGGGCCAGTGTAGCCGCGCGGCTGCCCGGGGTCATCGCGTCCATCGGGCCACCGGGCGCGCGACCCTCCCGGAGGGCGACCGGGTCCGGCGTCGAGCGGGGCGCCACCCGTCGAGCCACGCGACCCGGGTCCCATGCGGCATGCATCGCGCGCCGTGCGATGACGCACCAGCAGAACCGGCCGTCGCGACGTGCCTACCGGCCCGCCGGACGCCCGCCCTTGCGGGAGTCGCACGCCGCTTCCAGGATGCGCTCGCCGCCCCTCATGTGGACCGTGATGCACTGCACATGCCCGACATCATCGCGATCGTGCAGTGCGTGGCCGCGCGCAGAAAGGCCCGCGCGGACGTCGGCGTCACTCCATCGTGCGTCGAACTCGACCTGGTCGGGCAGCCACTGGTGGTGCAGCCGCGGTGCCTCGACCGCATCGCTCGCTCCCATCCTGTCGACGAGAACGCGCAGGAGGACCTGAAGCGTCCCGGTAATGATGCGCGGCCCGCCCGAGGCGCCCACGATGGCCACCACCTCTCCATTCTTCAGGACGATCGTCGGCGACATGCTGCTGAGCGGGCGCTTGCCCGGCGCTGGTGCATTACGGTCCGACTGGATGAGACCGAATGCGTTCGGCTCGCCCGGACGCGTCGCGAAGTCATCCATCTGGTTGTTCAGCGGGAATCCGAGCGCCGGCACCGCGATGAGTGCGCCGAACGGCAGGTTGATCGTCTCCGTGCACGCGACTGCCATGCCACCGGAATCGATGACGCAGAAGTGGCTGGTGCCATGGTCATCCAGCGGCGCCGCCCCGGGGCCGTAGGACCCGGCCGCATGCGTCGTTGCGTCCTCGATCCGCCGCGCCAGGTCATCCAGTCGCCCCGGCGCGAGCATCGACGCCACCGGCACCTCCACGAAGTCCGGATCGGCCAGGAATGTCGCCCGATCCGCGAAGGCATGTTTCAGCGCCTCGACCATCCGATGGGCGGAGAGCGTCCGGTACTCGGGTGTCCCCGTGCCCGCAGCCGGCGGACGCGACCCCCGGCCCCGCCGCTCCAGCAGGCCAAGCACTTCCAGCAGCACGATGCCGCCGCTGGACGGGGGCGGCATCGTGACGATGTCGACGTCACCGAACGTGCCGCGCAGCGGGATGCGCTCCGTCGGCGCGTACGCCGCAAGGTCGTCGCGCGTGAGCGGGCCTCCGCGGGTAGAGACATACTCGACCATCGACTCCGCGATGGCCCCGGCGTAGAACGCGTCGGCGCCGGTGTCCGCGATGTGCTCCAGGGTCCCGGCGAGTTGTGGATTGCGCAGGCGGTCGCCCGCGCGGATCGTCCCGCCCGCCAGCAGCGTCGACCGGATGAACGAGGCGCCCTCCAGCAGGCCCGGTGATGACTCGAACTGCCTCTCCAGGTCCCGCGCGGTCTGCGCATCGAACGCGTCTGCGTCCCAGCCCTCGCGCGCCAGTCGGATGGCCGGCGCCATCACGATCTCCCGCGGCAGCGAGCCCCATCGCTTCAGCGCATGCAGCAGGCCGGCGACCGTCCCCGGCACCCCGACCGCGTGGACTCCATAGCGGCTCGCCAGCGGGTCATCGAGCCGCGCATAGTGATCGGCCCGGACGGCGCCCGGGGCGCGCTCACGGTAATCGAGTGCAATCTGCCGGGCCGGCGTACGGTCGTTCCCCGGCAGATGGATGAGCATGAATCCGCCGCCCCCGATTCCGCAGGAGGCGCTTCGGACGACGGCCAGTGCGAATGACGTTGCCACGGCGGCGTCCACCGCGTTGCCGCCGATCGCCAGGATCTCGTGGCCCGCGGCAGAGGCCAGCGCGTGATCCGCCGCGACCGCGTGGCGGGTGAACCGCGCCGCATGTCCGGCACCGCTGTCGGCGCGCGGACCGGTCGGACCCGGACCGGCGATCGCCGTGCCATGGCGTGCGTCCGTGGCGACCGGGCTCGCGCATGCGACCGGAAGGCACATCGCGACGGCGCAGAGCAGCGCCGCAGGTCGGGTCCATCGGGGAGCACGCGGCCGAGGGGCGCGCCCCGCGTCGGTGCAGGATTCATCGCGGCGGCACGGACCCCGCGGAGACAGTGAATCGTTCATCGATACGCTCCTGCCAGGTGCGCAGCCGGGCATGATCGGTCAGGCAGTAGGTGAGCGGCGTCACCGTGATGTACCGCTCCAGCAGCGCTTCGACATCCGACTCCGGCGCCGTGTGCGCGAACTCCATGCCGCTGCCGCTGCTCCAGTAGTAGACATGGCCGGAGGGGCTCTCCCGTCGCTCGTACCCGTCCACGCCCGGCGCCACGTTCATCTCGACGACCCGCATCGGCGGTGTCTGAGCATCCGGTGCCTCGGTGCGAGGGATGTTGACATTGATGACGGAGTGCCGGTCGATGTGATGCCGCAGGATGCGGTCGATCGCGCTCCGCGCGATCTGGGCCGCACGCTGGAAGCAGGTCCGGTTGCGATCCCCCAGGTGCAGGCTGACCGCGATCGCCGGGACCCCGAGGAACGCCGACTCGACAGCCGCCGCCACCGTGCCCGAGTAGATGACGTTGATCCCGACATTGGCGCCGGCGTTCATGCCGCTGATGGTCAGGTTCGGCCGGGAGCCGGCGCCGAACCGCTCGCCCCAGAGCGATCGCAGGGCAAGTTTCACGCAGTCCGCCGGCCGTCCGTCCACCGCGATCCCCTGCATCTCATCGTTCACCGCGACCTGCTGGACAAGCAGCGGCGTCGAGAAGGTCACGCCGTGCCCCGACGCGGACTGCACCGTCTTGGGCGCCACGACCAGGATCTCGCCGAGCCCCTGCAGGGCCTCGTGCAGGGCGACGATCCCCGGCGCATCGATTCCGTCATCATTGGTCAGCAGGATGCGCATGCGGGACGGGCGGCTCCGGTACGGTGATTCGGGGTGCGGTCTCCGCAGCGCGACTCAGATGCGGCGGCGATCATGGCGAGAGTTCCCGTCCGGACCGCGGATCGAACAGTCTCCACTGGAGGGCCTTCGCGACGCGGATGATGACGTGCCAGGCGATCTCCTCCTCGGTGATGGACAGCAGCATCTGCGTCACCGGATCGCCCGGCGGCAGTTCGATGCGCACACCGGGACCGTACAGGACATCCTCGTCCGGCCGCTCGGGCGAGATGTTGAACGGCGCGACCGCCTCCAGGAGTTCGCGCCGCGTCCCGAGCGACCCGAGCGCCCCGTCGCGTCCTGACTCCCGGGCAAGAATGACCAGTTGCTGCATGCGTCGTGTGCCGTGGAGGGTCCGTGGAGCGTCGGGAGATCGCGTGGAACCGGCGTGCCGGCGGGACGGCATTCGTGACGCCCCGCCGACCCGGGTCGGTCGCCGGTCAGTCTTCAGGGTCGCCGTCCGCCTCCAGCAGTTCGACGAGCGTGTCCACCAGCCGCTGCAGCGCCACCGGCTTCGTCAGGTAGGCGGAGACGCCCAGCGATTCCGCGTACTCCATGTGTCGCTTCCCCTTGTTGGCCGTGACCATGACCACCGCGGGCGGATCAGGCAGTTCCATGAGCTTCTCCAGGACGAGAAACCCGGACTGCCGGGGAAGCATCATGTCCAGGATGACGGCATCCGGCTGAAACTCCGGCGCCATGTGGATCGCGGTCTGACCGTCTCCCGCTGAAGCCGTGATCGCCCCGTCTCCACGGACGGCGATCTCGAAACTCCGGAGGATGTCCGGATCGTCGTCAACGATCAGAACCCGACGGTCCTTGAGCCGCAGCGGATGCATTGGCGAGGAGTCTATCCGCCGCGTCAGGCTGCCGGTGTCCGCCGCGCCCCGGTCATGTCGGCACGGAGGCGGCTGCCTCGCCGGGCGGGTTGTTGGCGAGCGCGACGATGCGATCGAGTTCCCGGTCGGTCATCCACGGCAGGGCCGCAAGCTTGCGGACCAGCCGGGCCGGGATGGGGCGGCCCTCCCGCTCAAAGCGCGGGCGGCTCTTCCAGCGGCGGTGCACCCAGAGGTACTGCTCCGGCGACTGGCGGACCATCATCTCGATCGAGCGGGTGATTCGAGCGGTGAGATAGAAGAGCGGGTCGGCCTCGGCCTGCCACTCGTCCGGCCTGATGACATCGTTCCCCGTCACCTCGTACTGCATCCGGTGGTCGACCAGTCGCTGCGCCGTTCCGGCGACGACCGTCGCGTTGTAGCGGATCGCGAGCATCGCCATCGACTTGTAGCAGGACGCGAGCCGGCCGAAGAACGGGACGAAGAGCCCCCCGTCGCCCGCGTTCTGATCCGCCACGAAGGCCACCTTCTCTCCGCGACGGAGCAGTCTCTGGACATACGACGTGGCGCCCCACTTCGTGATGATCCTCAGTCCGCGTGCCTCGCGGACGCCCATGAGCCAGTCGTTGGCCAGTCGATTGTCGAGCGGCCGCGCCAGGGCGTGCACGCGGAACCCGAGCGTCGAGAGAAGGAACCCGAGCAGTTCCCAGTTGCCGCAGTGACCGGAGATCAGGATCGCGGGATCGGCCCGCGACAGCGCCGCAAGCCCCTCCTCCATCTGCGCGAAGCGCACATGATGCATCCATCGATCGGGCGTGATGATCTGCGGCATCATGATGGCATCCACCATGAAGAGCCGGAACATGTGCTCGATCGATCGTCGCGCGATCGACTCCACCTCGTCGCGCGACATCTCCGGGAAGCTCAGTTCGATGTTGCGGATCGCGCGCCGAAGCCGCTTCGGGTTCGCCCGCGCGTAGAGCTGGCCCACCACCGTCGCAGTGCGCAGATTCTCCTCGGGGCTCAGGCACTGAAGCGTCCCGACGAACGCGCGCAGCGCGGCGTACTGGGACCATTCGACGAGGCGTGAGCTGGGTCTGGCCACGGGAACCTGCGGACGGTGTCCGCGCAGAAACGCGGGCCGGTCGTGGCCGGCCCGCGGGAGATTCGATGCAGGAATGCCGGGCGTCCCGGCGCGTCGACCGCGGGCGCCGCGATCAGCGATTCGCGCCCAGGCCGGTGAGGATGAAGAACCTGTTCGCGTTGAGGACCGGGATCTGCGCCTGCCGTGCCTGGCCGAAGAGTTCGTTGTACTGAAGATTCGCGAGCCGCTGGCGCGACCACTCCTCGATCTGTCCGGGCGTCGGATTGCCGGGCAGCGGCGCCGGCATCGGCGGCTCCTCGCCGAGCACCAGGAAGTCCAGGTCGCCCGGGAGTTCCTCGCCGTAGACGACCTGCCCGCCCCATCCGATGACGAGGCTGCGCAGATACTCGGCCTCGGCTTCCGTGGCGATGCCGTCGCCGTCCACGTCGAAGCGACCGTGGACCAGGAACTTGAACGTGCGATTGGGGTCGTAGACCGCGTTCGCGAGGACGTCGCCGCGACCGATCGGACGGCCGGGGACCGCGCGAACGATCTTCGCCGTCGAACTGCGATCGCCCACCTGCACCACCTGGACGGTCGCCTTGCCGCGCGGCAGGAGCTGTGTCCGCGGATCGGGCCGGATGGCGGCGGCGTTCTCGTAGATCTCGAAACCCATGCCGAGGACGATGCGATCCTGTCGGCCGCGGTCGAGGAAGATCTGCTCGTTCGCGGGGTCCACGTCCAGCACGCGGGCATCCACGAGCAGCTCCGGACTCGACGCCCGCATCCGCGACTCGTTCATGATCCGCTCAAACTCCTCGATCCGCGACCGGAGACGGACCAGTTCCCGGCCGCGCTCGTCGATCTCGCTCTCGAGATCCGCGATGCGCCCGTCGTACTCGGCCCGGAGGTCGTCCTTCGCGCGATTGATCGTCTCGATGCTGCGGCGCAGATCCTGCCGGTACTCCTCGTTCGCGCGCTCGAAGCGGCGCGGGCTCTCGGAGACCGCGGCCAGTGCCTGCGCGTGCTCCGCCCGCATGGCCTGCATCTCCCGCCCCTGCGCCTGCAGCGCCTCGTCGCGGTTGGCCAGCGTCTGCCGGGCCGCATCAAGCTCGCTGGTCAGGTTGCGGATCCGGCGCGTCTGGTCCTCCAGCGTGCCCCGGACGGAGCCGGTCGGGGATACCCCCAGGCCCTCCATCTCCGTCTTCAGCTCCGTCAGCGACTTCGGGGTCGTTCCGGAGACCCAGCGGGCCAACTCGTCGTACCGGTGGGTGAGGTGCCCGGTCACCGACCGCGTTCCCGCCTCCTGGACCAGCGCCCGGACGCGCTCATCGTTGCGCTCCTGCTCCCGGACGAACCGATCGAGATCGGCGCGGGCCGCCGCGGCCGACTCGAGAGCCTCGGTCTTGCCGACATAGAAGATGATCGTGAAGATAAGGAGGGCGATGGTGAGGATGACAAAGATGACCAGCGATGCGACGACGCCGGTTCCTGCACCACTACGTACGGCCATGAGGCGGATCTCCGATGGGAGGTCTGGACGCGAGGCGGAGCTCCCGACCCGAGGTCGGGACGCGGGCCGGGCCGGGGCGGCGCGCCCGCCGCTGGCCCGACCGGAATCGGCCAGTGTCCCGGCACGGGGGCGGATCGTCAAGTTGAACTCGACCGGGACCCGACCGGCTTCCGCGTGGCGCGAGCGACCGGCGTACCGCGGCGCGCGTGCCGGGTGGGCGCGACTGCCCGGCATGATCATCGCCGTCCTGGCAGCCATCTGCGTCCAGGCGTGCGACAGTCCGCCGCCTCCGGCCTCGTCCGCGACCGGCGTGGCATCGCCCGACGCCGCGCCGACCGTCGCCGAGGCGCCCGCCCGCGCGTGCGGCCTGCCGGTCGGCCCGGACGCCGGCCCCGCAATGGCCGCGAGCCCGGGCATGCAGGCGCCCGACGGACCCGGTCTGCCCGCGACGGTCCTCGATCGCGTCGCGGTCGTCGGCGCGAGCGCCTCCAACGGCTACGGCGTCCGCATGCCGTTCGAGCGCCAGGGGCGCCGGGTCTATCGGCCGCTCGATCTTGCGAGCGTGCTCTCCGCCGCCATCCCGGTCAGGACACATGTCTCGGATCACACGAGTTCGCTCTTCTTCATGTCGCCGGTTTCGACCGGCGCCCGGCAGGTCACGCTGGCGCTGGAGCAGGAGCCGACGCTGCTTCTCGCGCTCGACTTCCTCTTCTGGTACGTCTACGGAGACATGGGACGGGACACCGGGACGCCGCGCGAAGCGGAGGCGCGGCTCCAGCGGCTGGAGCGCGGCCTGCTCGAACTCGATCGGTTCAGCGGCCCGCGCGTCGTGGGCGACCTGCCGGACATGTCGGACGCGGTCGGCCGGATGCTCAGGCCCGCGCAGATGCCGTCGGCCGAGGCGCTGCGCGCGGCCAATGCACGGGTCTCCGCATGGGCGGCGGAACGTCCAGACGTCCGCCTCTTCCCGCTGTCGACCCTCGTCGACCAGATGCGCTCCGGCGAAAGCCTGCGGATCGGCGCCTACGAGTGGGCCCCCGAGGATGCGCAGAAGACACTCCAGTGGGACCGCCTGCATCCCACCGTCTCCGGACTCATCGCGATCACGCAGCAGGTGGCCGTCTGCATCGAAGACGGATTCGGCCATGGCGTCTGCGTCCTCATCACGGCGCCGGAGGACGTGCTGAACCGCCTGCGCGAGGTGCATGACGAGGCACCCGGTGCCGTCGATGCGGGCTCGTAGTGTGCCGTCGCGGTGCGGGCACCGGTTCGGGGAGGGCTCGCCCCGCTGCTCCGGGATCCCTTTGCCGCGGCGCCAGGCCCCTTGGCCGCGACGCTGTGCGCCTTCGCCGCGACGCTAGGCCTTGGTCACGCGGATCACTTCCGCGAAGGTCGTCCGGCCCTCGGTGACCCGGTCGAAGCCCGCCTGCCGCAGCAGTCGCATGCCGCGCGCGACACCCGCCTGCACGATGCGCCCGGCGCTGACGCGCTGCATGACGAGTTCACGGATCTCCTCGTCCATGGCCAGCAGTTCGTAGATCCCGACGCGCCCGCGATACCCCGTGTTGCGGCAGTCCCGGCACCCCAGGCCGACCCCGAATGACGACACGCCGTTGAGGTGAAAGTCCGCGGGGATCTCTCCCGCGTCCGGCTGACGATCAACACGGCACGTCGGGCAGATCGTCCGTACCAGGCGCTGCGCGAGGACACCTTCGACCGACGACGACACCAGGAATGGCTCCACGCCCATGTCGACGAGCCGGGTCATCGCCCCCGCCGCGTCATTCGTGTGCAGCGTGGAGAAGACAAGGTGACCGGTCAGGGACGCCTGGATCGCCGCCTCGGCGGTCTCCAGGTCGCGGATCTCGCCGATCATGACGACGTCCGGGTCGTGCCGGAGGATCGCGCGGAGCCCTGCCGCGAAGTCCAGGCCGACCTGGCGGTTGACCTGGATCTGGTTGACGCCCTCCACGTGGTACTCGACGGGATCCTCCACCGTGATCGCCTTGATCTCGTCGGTCACGATCCGCGCCAGCGACGCATACAGCGTGGTCGACTTGCCGGATCCGGTGGGGCCGGTCACCAGCAGGATGCCGTGCGGGTTGCCGATGAGGCGATCCCAGATCTTCAGGACCGACGCCGGCATGCCCAGCTGCTCCAGGGAGAACATGCCCGCGTCCTTGCTCAGCACGCGGAGCACGACGCCTTCACCGTGCAGCATGGGAATGACGCTGACGCGGAGATCGAACTCCCGCCCCTGCGCTCGAAGCGTGATCCGGCCGTCCTGCGGGCGCCGCTTCTCGGCGATATTCAGGTTCGCCATGATCTTCAGGCGCGAGATGATGGCGTTCCGGAACCGGTTCACCGTGGCCGGAACACCGGCGGTGCTGAGCACGCCGTCGATCCGGTAGCGGATCTGCAGGTGATCCTCGTAGGGCTCGATGTGCACGTCGGTCGCACGCTCGCGCACCGCCTCGAGCAGCAGGTCATTGACGAGCTTGATGACGCTCGCCTCCTGGGCCTGCTGCATCTCGTCGTCGACGACGGCCGTCCCGTTCGCGTCCGGTCGCGCCGCTGCCACCGTCTCGTGCCCCGAGAGTTCATCGAGGGTGTCGCTGGCGACGCCGTAGTGCGTCCGGATGAACTTGCGGATGTCCTGCTCGTCGGCAAGCACCAGTTCGATGCTCTTGCCGGTCAGAAGCCGCAGCTCATCGAACGCGGTCAGTTCATATGGATCGCACGTGGCGACGCGGAGCGTCCCGTTGGACTCCTCCAGCGGCACGCATCGCTGCTTGAAGACGAGCTTCGCCGGCAGGGCGCGCAGGACATCCGGTTTCGCCTCGATCGCCGAGAGATCGACGATCGGCATCGCGAACTGGAGGCCGATCGCCTCCAGGACCTGGCTGCTGTTCACGAAGCCGAGTCGTACCAGAATGCGGTCGAGTCGCTCTCCCGTCCGGCTCTGCTCGGCGAAGGCGTCGGCCAGTTGATCCTGGGTGACGAGGCCGCGTTCGAGAAGGATGCTCCCGATGCCCACGCTGCCATTGTAAGGACGCGGTCCGCCAGGGATGCGAGGTTCCTGAACAGTCCGGCGCGCTGCCGGACGGCGCGATGCTGGAGTTCCGCGGGGAATCTGTCGAAGTGCCTTCACGTGGTTAGAATCGGCTCCGCGCCTCCCGGTGCGTTCCCGAATTCCCGGACCGCGGGCGCCCGGACTTTCCGGACCGTGCGCGGGACACGCGGCCCGGGCGTCCCGAGTCCCGGCCGACGCCGCCGCAGCGCGAACCGGTCCGCTCGACATGTTCCTCCGCGCCTTTCCCGCACGGGCCGACCGCCCGAACCGGACCCCGACTCCCATGCTCGATCCCTCGCTCGTCCACACGACGCTCTCCCGTCACCAGCTCGCCGACGGCTTTGAAATCGTCGTCGATCTCGAACGCTCGCACGGATCGTGGCTCCGCGATGCCATCAGCGGCGATGAGTACCTCGACGCGTTCACCTGCTTCGCCTCATGGCCGCTCGGATACAACCACCCGAAACTCGGGACCGATGCCTTCCGCAGGGACATCCTGCTCGCAGGATCGAACAACCCGTCCAACAGCGACCTCTACTCGTCGCTCATGGCGGAGTTCGTCGCGAGCTTCGCGACGCGCGTCACGCCCGAGGGATTCCCGCATCACTTCTGGGTCGCCGGCGGCGCCCTGGCGGTCGAGAACGCGATGAAGGTGGCCTTCGACTGGAAGGCGCGGAGACTGGGTCGGACCGACCTGATGGAGGACGTGAACGACCTGGTGATCCTGCACTTCCGGCAGGCGTTCCATGGTCGCAGCGGCTATACGCTCAGCGTGACCAACACGCTGCCGGACAAGGTCGGCCTGTTTCCGAAGTTTCCCTGGCCGCGCGTCCACAATCCGTTCATCGTCTTCGACGACGAGGGCGGCATCGCGAACGACATCGAGGCCGAGGAAGCCCGTGCCCGCGAGGAGATCGAACTCGCGTTCCGGCGTCACGGGCGCCGTATCGCGGCGATCCTCCTGGAGCCGATGCAGGGCGAAGGCGGCGACAACCACTTCCGGACGCAGTTCCTGCGCTTCCTGCGCGAGATCGCGGATCGACACGAAGCGCTGCTCATCTTCGACGAGGTCCAGACCGGCTTCTTCGGCAGTGGACGTCCCTGGCTCTGGCAGCACCATGGAGTCCGGCCGGACATCGTGGCCTTCGGCAAGAAGACGCAGGTGTGCGGCCTCTATGCGGGTCCGCGGGTGGACGAGGTCCAGGACAACGTCTTCCGCAGGCCGAGTCGCATCAACTCCACCTGGGGCGGCAACCTGGTCGACATGGTCCGATGCCGCCACTTCATCCAGGTGATTCACGAGGACGGACTGGCGGCCCACATCGCGGGGATCGGCCGCGAGGTCATCGACGGCCTCCGCTGCATCGCGCGAACATCCGGAGGCTTCGTCCGCAGCGTCCGCGGCCTCGGCTCACTCATCGCCTTCACGCTGCCCTCCGACCAGGCGCGGCGCGATGTCCTGCATGCCCTCGCGGCCGCCCGTGTCCTGGCGCTTCCATGCGGGTCGTCATCCGTCCGGTTCCGACTGCCGCTCACCATGACCAGCGCCGAAGCGCAGCTCCTGGTCGACCGGACGGAGGCCGCCGTCCGGTCCGCGAAATCGGGCAGCGCGCCGCGGACCGTCGCCGTGGAGACCGCCACCGCGAGCGACTGAGCCGCACCGCGACCGTCACTGCCACGGATCGCGCACGTGGCATGCCCGCCCTGTCTTCAGGATGTAGTCCTGGTGGTACGCCTCGGCGGCGTAGAAGGTCTTCGCCCTCTCGACGCGCGTGACGATCGGGCGCGCGTATCGGCCGGCATCCGCGAGTTCCCGCATGTACGCGCGCGCCTCGGCTTCCTGTGACTCGTCGGTGACCCAGATGCCGGAGCGGTACTGATCGCCGACATCCGGTCCCTGCCGGTCCAATTGCGTCGGATCGTGCATCACGAAGAACGCCTCCAGGAGCCGGCGGTAGGAAATGCGCTTCGGATCGAAGGTCACCCTGACCGTCTCGGCATGGCCGGTGCCGCCGTCGCAGATCGCGCGGTAGGTCGGATCAGGCAGATGACCCTGCATATAGCCGCTCACCGCGTCGAGAACGCCCGGCCCCTTCTGGAAATAGTGCTCCACGCCCCAGAAGCAGCCGGCAGCAAAGTACGCCACCTGCGTCTCGACGGGCCGGCTCGCCGCCGGCAGCGTCTCCTCGGCGCCGAAGAACACGAGTGACTCCGAGTTCAGGCAGTGCCGGTGACCGGTGGGCGCCGGACCGTCGTCGAAGACGTGACCGAGATGGGCATCGCATCGTGCACAGGTGATCTCGGTCCGGGTCATCCCGTGGCTGTCGTCCCGCGTCGACCGGATGTGGGCGGGATCGAACGGTGAATGGAACGACGGCCATCCCGTACCCGAGTTGAACTTGGCATCGCTTCGATACAACGGAAGCCCGCAGACGACGCAGCAGTACGTCCCGCTTCGCCGGTTGTCGAGGAGCGTGCCGCAGAACGGGCGCTCCGTGCCCGCCTTCTGCGTGATCCGGTACTGCTCCGGCGTCAGGTTCTTCGCCAGTTCCGCGACAGCCTCCCGGCCGAGCGGCGTGATGTCATATCCGGCGCGGGAGTACACCGGATGCACAGCCGAGGTCTGCGTGGTGGGCATGGCGCGATTCTCTCCGGTCCGATCCGCACTCGTCACGGCGCCGTCCGTTCGGCCGCCGGCACCCGACATCCCCGCGGCCAGAGCCAGTGCGAGCGGCGCGGCGACGAGCGCGGCGAGGAGGAGGGCAGGTGTCAGGACGGCTCGGCTGATCGGGGACATCGGCTGGACTCCGTGGCGGCGCCTGGCCGGACGCGGAGACCCGCGCCTGCCGCCGCCCGCAAGCGTAGCCGCGGGCCGCGGCGACGGTCCGGCGGCGGTCGGCAGGACCGGTGGCCGCGCGGTGAGGCGCGCCTTCGGATGACGTATCCTCTCCTCGACGGGAACGCGACAGATCCGGCCGGACGCGCCGCCCGGGAGTCACGCGTGCCGCCCATCCCGGCAGGAACACCATGCCGCACCGCCTCCGCACCCTGATCACCTGCACGTTCTGCGTGTCCGCGGCGCTCGGCGCCTGCGCGACGGCGACAGGCGCCCCGCCGCCGCCGGTACCGTCCGCGGCGCTCCCGGCGATGGCGGACTTCCGCGACATCGTGCAGCGGGCCACCGGCGCCGTCTTCCCGGCGGTCGTGTACATCCGCGTCAATGCCGAATCGTTCGCGCGCGGTGCCCGGACGATGGTCGAGAGTTCAGGCAGCGGCGTGATCCTCTCCACCGATGGCGAGATCGTCACCAACTGGCACGTCATCGACAAGGCGGTCACCGTCCGGTGCCTGCTCTCGGACGGACGCGCCTATGAAGCAGACATCGTCGGCGCCGACCAGTCGACCGATCTCGCGCTGCTGCGGCTGCGGCTTCCTGCGGAAGCACCCCCGGTACCGACCGCGGCCTTCGGCGACTCCTCCCGCCTGGCGGAGGGCGACTTCGTCATGGCCATGGGCGCCCCGTGGGGCCTCAACCGGTCGGTGTCGATCGGCATCGTCTCATGCACCAGGCGCTTCCTGCCGGCGGCGAGCGAGTACTCGCTCTGGCTCCAGACCGATGCCGCGATCAATCCCGGCAACTCGGGTGGCCCGCTCGTCGACACCGATGGCCGCATCATCGGGGTGAACGCTCGGGGAATGACCGCCGGGGACGGCGTGGGATTCGCCATTCCCGCGACCACTGTCCAGGAACTGCTTCCACTGCTGCGGGAGCACGGCCGTGTGCCCTGGTCGTGGACCGGTCTGCGCCTGCAGCCGCTGCGCGACTTCGACCGCGGCGTGGAGTTCCCCGGGACCCACGGCGTCATCGTCACCGAGACGGAGCCGATGAGCCCGGCCCGCGCCGCCGGCTTCGAGGCGCGCGACCGGATCGTCCGCGTCAACGGTGAACCGGTCAGCGCCCTGACCGCAGAGGACCTGCCCGATCTTCACCGTGCGCTCGCCCTGATCCCGCACGGGCACATGGTCACGCTGGCGGTCGAGCGGGGCCACAGCGTCATCGAGATCGACCTCGCGCCCGTGGAAAAGGGGCGCGTGCAGGGCGAGGAACTGGACCTCGCCCGGTTCGACCTGTCGGTCAAGGCGATCAACCGCTTCGAGAACGAGGAACTCTTCTTCCACCGGCCCGTCGGGGTCTTCGTCTTCGGCCTCCGGTCGCCCGGCAACGCGGCCAGCGCCGGCCTGCGCCGCAACGACATCCTCCTCCGCATCGGCGATACGGAGATCGAAACGCTGGACGACGTCCGCGCCGCCCATGCGGCGGCCATGGAGCACGGCGGACGACGATCGCGCGTCGTCGTCGTCGTTCTGCGCGGCGGACTCGAACGACAGTTCGTGCTCGACTACGCGCGAGACTGGACCCGGCAGTGAACATGACCCCGGATACGCACGCCATGCATCAGCGCCGCACCCCGCGATCCGCCGCCGCATCGATGGACCGACCTGACATCCCCACCGGCGCCGACCCCGGCGCACGGCGCGGGCGCCCGTGGAGGGCGCGCGGCCGCGTCCGGCTCGGCGCGCTGGCGCCGTGGGCCGCGATCGCCGCGGCCGCCCTCGCGCCGGGCGCGGCGCTCGCAGGCATGGCTGCGGAGCAGGCCCCGCAGACGCCGGAGCGTTCCCTCGAGGCGATCGCCCGGATGCATGCGGACCGCTTCGTGCGCGTCGAGTATCACCTGCGGACCGACCGCGGCGAAGACCCGATGTACGGGCTCTGGTCGCACTGGTGTCCCGGATGCGCCGCCGTACACGCCGTCAACCCGGCGGAACTCCTCGAAGACGAACGTCCGGCGGTCCGCGCCGGCGTGCTGCTGGACGGGCGCCGGGTCATCCTGACCGACCCGGTCATCGAGCCGCGATTCGTCGCGCGGCTGGACGTCGTGCGCGGCGAGGTCCGGCGCAGCGCGCGCCCGGTCGCCCTCGGCCGCGATGCGACGTTCGCCATCCTGGAACTGGACGAGCCTGTCCCCGGCGTTCCGCCGATCTCCTTCACCGACGCGCCGATCGATGCGGGCCTGGTCGCCGTCACCGCCTCGGAGGAAGGGGCCGCGTGGCTTGTCGCCGCCGCGCCGCTCTCCGGGGCCGCCATGCTGCGCGACGGACGACCGGTGCGCGCGGTGCCGGCCGGCGCGCTCCTCGTCACGGCCGAAGGCGCGCCCGTGGCCTACTGCCCGGAGTCGGAACTCGCGCTGGACCGGCGATGGGCAGGCCAGGCGGCGCTCGACCGCGTGTTCGACCTGCCGTCGTTCGACGCGCTCCGCGCGCTCGTGGACCGGCAGGTCGACGCGACGATCCACCGCGTCCTCCTGCTCTTCCGGAGCCCGCGCAGCGAGGATGCCTTCGACTGGCGGAGCGGCCCCGAGGAGGCAGCCACGGAACAGTCCGTTCCCGGCATCCTCATCAGCCCGACACGGATCGTGGTCCTCGCGCTCCTGACGCCGGAACAGACGGCGCGACTCGAACACATCGTGCTCGAAACCGGGGACGCCGGAGACGGCATCGACGCAGCCTTCGTCGGGACGCTGCGGGACGTCGGCGCGTTCGTCGCCGAACTCGAATCGCCGCTGCCGCCGCCGGCGCCGCTCGCCACCGCGGAGGACCTTCCCGCTCGATTCGCCCTCCTCGGCGCGGCGATCGTCCGGATCTTCGGTGAGCAGCGGACCGTCGATCTCTCTCATGACCGCGTCCAGAGCGAGGTGATCGGCCCGCGCGGTCGTGCCTTCCCGCTGATCGTCGGCCCGGATGACGCCTCCTTCCTGTTCGACGAGTCCGGCCGGCTCACGGTCATCCCGCTCACGACGCGACCGCGCGTGGCCGCCCAGCCGGCGTACGCGCCCGAACGGGCGCATCCCCACTATGCCCACGATCTGCGCGCGATGCTCGACGCCGGGGAACAGGCGTTCGACCCCGCGAACCGGCCGCTCAGCGAGGAAGAGGAATCCCGACTCGCGTGGCTGGGCGTCGAGATGCAGGCGCTGGGCCGCGAACTGGCGCGGGCCAGGGGCGTCTCCCGCTTCACGCGCGACGGCGAGATCGGCGGACTGGTCAGCCACATCTATCCGGACTCCCCCGCGGCGCTCGCCGGCCTGCGACTGGGCGACATCCTGCTGGAGATCCACGCGTCATCCCAGCCGCGCCCGATCGAAGTCGCCGTCGACTCCGATCATCCCTTCGCGGACGGTTTCCCCTGGGAGTTCCTGGATCAGCTGCCGGAGCACCTCTTCGACAAGATTCCCACGCCCTGGGCGCCGGCCGACGACGGACTCACCCGCCGACTGACGCAGCTCGGCTTCGGGTCGCCGATCGAGATCGACGTGTATCGCGACGGCAGCCGGCAGCGGATCGCGATGCACGTCGAGCAGGGGCCGCTGACCTGGGTGTCGACGCCGCGCGCGCTCTCGACCGAACTCGGCCTGACCATCCGCGACTTCACCTACGAGACGCGCCGGTACTTCAGGCGCGACGCCGACGACCCCGGTGTCATCATCTCGATGATCGAGACGGGCAGTCGCGCCGCCACCACCGGGCTCAAGCCGTTCGAGATCATCACGCACGTGAACGACCAGCCCGTGACCGACGTCCGGCGCTTCATGGAACTGGTGAGCGGCGAACGGGATCTCCGCCTGACCGTGCGCCGCATGACGCGGTCCCGCATCGTGCGGATCGAACTCGATGCACCGGTTCCGTCACCGGCGGACAGCGACGGCGACATGGACGATGACCGGGACTCGGAGATCGGCGCCGAGGATCCGGGCCGGTGACCGCGTGACTGCGCCGGCCGATGCGCCGATCCCGGTTCTCCACGTCGACGCGCAGATCCTCGCGGTCGACAAGCCGACCGGACTGCTCTCGGTACCGGGCATCGGCCCGGAGAAGGCCGATTGCCTGGTCGCACGCCTCCAGTCGGCGTATCCCGGCTGCCGGATCGTGCACCGGCTTGATCGCGACACGTCCGGCGTGATCGTGCTGGCGCGCGATGCGGCCTCGCACCGGGATCTCAGCGTCCAGTTCCAGGATCGTCGCGTCGGGAAGCACTACCTCGCCTGGGTCGCGGACGTGCCCGCATTCGATGAGATCATCGTGGACCAGCCGCTTCGCAAGGATCTCGACCGCCCGCCGCGGCAGATGATCGATCCCCGGCACGGCCGGCCCTCGCGGACGGCGATCACGGTCCTCCGCCGGGAGCCGGATCGCGCCCTCCTGGAACTGCGCCCGGAGACCGGGCGATCCCACCAGCTCCGGGTGCACTGCGCGTTTCTCGGGCACCCGATCCTCGGGGATGATCTCTACGCACCGCCGGACATCATCGCCGCGGCGCCGCGCCTCATGCTCCACGCGTGGCGACTGCGCATCCATCATCCGGTCGACCGCCGGCCACGCGTCCTGGAGGCGCCATCGCCGTTCTGACCCGCGGGCGGACCGTCGGTGCCCCGGCGTTCGCCTGCGTACCATCCACGCGCATGGGCGCCCCGCGGAAGCAACTCGGCCTGGTGGTTGGGGCGTGCCTGTCCGTCGTGCTGCATGCCACCGTGATCCTGCCGGTCATCGTGCGCCTCCTGAGCACGCCGGGATCGGCCGCCATGCTGCCCGATGGCACCGCGCTGGAACTCAACGCGGTGCCACCGCAGCAGGAGGACCGGTCCCACGCGGTCGAGCCCGGCATCGATCGGAGCCGCGCGGTCACGCTGACGTGGGTGGGGTTCGAGGACTACCGCGAGCACATCGCGATGCAGAGCACGGTCGAGCAGGCGGCGGCCGCGGTCGTGCCGGGGCGCGCGACGGCCGCCTCGCTCGGTGCGCAGCAGGACGACGCGCCGCCGCCGCCCGGCAGCACCGCGCCGTCGCCGCCGGCGCCACCGGAGCCCGCCGCCGTTGTCGCGCAGGCGGACGCGTCTCGCGAGGCGCCGGTCGAGGCGCGCGACGAACCGACCACCGAAGCCCCGGCGGCCGCAGCGCCCGGTCGATCCGAGCCCGCCGGGACCGAGTCGCCTCATCCGGCCGGGATCCCCGAACCGGAGCCGCGTCCGGTCCCGACGATCGCCGATCTCCTGAGGGAAGCGCTCGACGCCCTGGTGCAGAGCGCGCCGGCACCCCTGGCCAACGAGTCCGACCCGCCCGGCGCGCCGGAGCCGCCGCGCACAGAGTCGCCTCGAGCGGAGTCGGCGCCGGCCGCTGGTGCGCCGCCACGCGAGACCCGGGAGGCGCCGCGCACGCCCGCGGCGCCGTCCCCGCCGGTCGGCGCGCCGGCCAGGCCGGACCGCGGCGGGTCGGGTGACGGTCAGCCGGGTGACCCGATGGACCGCGAGGCGACACCGACCAGTCTGCAGGTCGACTACCGCGCGCTCGTGCAGGGACGGCCGCTGGCGCGCGAGGGGCTGGAACTGCTGCCCCGCGCGCCGACGTTCACCACGCTGACCCGGCTGACCGCGGTTCCCGCGAACCCGATCGTGGAACTCTCGTTCGACCGCCGCGGCGTCCCCGAGGTCTGCCGGATCGTGCGCTCGTCCGGCTACACCGACGTGGACACCTCGGTACGGACCAGCCTCTACCGATGGCGTGCCCGCGGCGAGGCGCTGCGCGATCTCGAAGACGGCAGGACCATCGACATCCGAATCCGGATCATCCTCAACCCGGGAGCGCCCGGGTGAGCGCGCCGCGGACGGCGGACGACCGGCTCGCGTCCTCGCTCATCCGCCATGCGCGCCGGCTCTCGCGCGCCGTCGGGGCGATGGCGTTCTCCCCGCCGGTCGCCTTCGTCCTCAATCCACTCGACTACGCGCGGCACCCGCACGAGCAGTACCTGCGGACCTTCGGGCGTGCCGGCATCGAGGCCCTCTTCCTCGGCATGAATCCCGGTCCCTTCGGCATGGCGCAGACCGGCGTGCCGTTCGGCGATGTGGCGATGGTCCGCGGCTTCCTGGGCATCGACGCGCCGGTCGCGACCGCCGTGACATCACATCCCAGGCGTCCGATCCTGGGCTTCGACTGCCCGCGCCGCGAGGTCTCCGGCACGCGCTTCTGGTCATGGGCACGGGACCGCTTCGGGACCGCCGATGCCTTCTTCGACCGCTGCTTCGTCTGGAATCACTGCCCGCTGGCGTTCATGGAGGAGAGCGGACGCAATCTGACGCCGGACCGGCTTCCCGCCGCGTCGCGTGATGCGCTGGACGCGGCATGCGACGAGGCGCTGCGCTCGATCATCCGGACGCTCGCGCCGTCACGCATCATCGGTGTGGGTGATCACGCCGCGAAGGCCGCAGAGCGCGCCTGTGCGTCGATGCCGGTGCGCGTGGACCGGATCCTGCACCCCAGTCCCGCCAGTCCCGCCGCGAACCGCGGATGGGCGGAGGCCGCTGAGGCGCAGCTCCGGGCCGCGGGATTCCGGATCCCGGCGGTAATCAGGGCCACGCCGCGCGCGGGCGCCCGGGCATCGGCACCGGCGGAACCGGCAGCGGTCGGTCCGGATCCAGGACGGTCGGCGCGAGTTCGAGGTCGCTCGCGAGCATCTCGTCCCACGTGATCGTCTTCCCCGTGTAGGCCGCTTCCCGCCCCATGATCGCGGTCAGCGTCGACTCCGCGACCGCGCGGGTCTCGTTGCGGTACGCATCGCTGCCCGCGCCTCCGGCATGGCCGGCCAGGATCGATGCCTGCAGGGCGCGATGCTCTTCCACGTAGGGATTCCCGCCGGGGCCGCCGTACCGCCAGCCGCCGTCGCCGGACACGAACGCCGCGCCCGGCCTGAGCACCATCGTGCCGCGCGTGCCGTGGATCACCTCCTCGACGCGCCCGCCCGTCCCGTCCTGCTGCCGGCACATGCTGAAGGCAACACGATTCCCCGGATACTCGAACTCGACGGCGAAGTGGTCATAGATGTGGCCGTACTTCGGATCGGTCCGGACCTGTCGACCGCCGGTGCCCGCGGCGCGGACCGGCGGCCCGCCGAACGCCCAGTTGACGACGTCGAGGTTGTGGACGTGCTGCTCCACGATGTGGTCACCGGAGAGCCAAGCGAAGTACAGCCAGTTGCGGACCTGCCATTCCAGATCCCCCATCGACGCCTGGCGCTCGACGACCCACAGTCCGCCCTGGTTCCAGAAGCAGCGCGCCGCCACCGGTTCACCGATCCCGCCGTCGCGCAGGTGTTCCATCGCCGCCACGTACGACCGCTCGTGCCGGCGCTGCGTCCCGGCGACTACGCAGAGGCCGCGCGCCGCCGCCTCTTCGCCGGCGCGCAGCACGCGCCGGATCCCCGGCGCGTCGACCGCCACCGGCTTCTCGATGAATACATGCTTCCCGGCCCGGATCGCCGCCTCGAACTGCGCGGGCCGGAATCCCGGCGGCGTGCACAGCAGCACACAGTCCACGTCGGCCTCGTCCAGGAGGGCGCGATACGCGTCCGGGCCGGTAAAGCAGTGCCGATCGGCGATCACGGCGCGATCGCCCAGCGTGCGCAGGTGGCCGCGCGAGGATGCCAGTCGATCCGGGAACATATCCGCCATCGCGGCGAGACGCACATTGCCGCCGGCGTTCATCGCATCCGCGACGGCGCCCGTCCCGCGCCCGCCGCAGCCGACGACCCCGATCCGGATCGTGTCGAGCCGGCGCACCGCGAGTGCGCCGGGCGCAAGCACGGCGGCGGCGGCGAGGGTGCCGGACGCCGTGCGCAGAAAGTCGCGGCGGGTGAGATCGCTGGTGTGCGTGTTCATCTCGGCGGTCCTGTCATCCCGTTCCCCTGATCCGCGACCGGAAGCGACCGGATGCGGTCCATGCGCGCGGCGATGTCGGCCAGCCGGTCGCGGCCGCCGCCGGCGATCTCCGCCGTCATCCAGCCCGCGAAGCCGATCGCGCGCAGCGCCGTCATCACCGCCGGCCAGTCGCTGTCGCCTTCCAGCAGTTCGACATCGAACCCCTTCCAGAGCCCCTCGCGGTCCCGCTTCTCCCGGCTGAACTCCTTGACGTCGATCTTGGCGATGCGGTGCCCGAGAATCCGGATCCACTGCGCCGGCCACCCGTAGGTGACCACGTTGCCGACGTCGAAGTACCAGCCGACGGCGTCGCTCTCGAACTGATCGACGTAGCGCGCCGCTTCAAGCGGGCTCAGCAGGAAGCTGTTCCACACGTTCTCGAAGAGGAGCCTGACGCCCGCGCGCTCCGCCCGGGCCGCCAGCGGGCGGAGCATGGCGGTCGACCGCGTCCAGGCATCGTCGTACGCGATCTGTGCATTGACGACCGCAGGTACGACCAGGACGGAGTCCGCGCCGACGCGCTGCGCGTCCTCGATCGCCCTGAGAATCGCCTGGGCGCAGCGCTCCCGGACCGCCGCATCCGCATGGGAAAGCGGGCTGCGCCAGTGCTCCGAGCAGACGACGCCGTGGACGCGCACCCCGGTGTCCTGCGACGCGGCGCGCAGCGCATCGAAGTCCAGACCGGAGGGGCTGTCCGGCTCCACGCCCTCGAATCCCAGATCGGCGAGCAGCGCCAGTTTCTCGTGCGGCGTACTCCCTTCGCCGATCATGCCGTACTTGACTGCTCGCCGGAGGCGCGGGACCGGCCAGTCGGGCACGGGATCGGTCCGGCGCGCGCCGACGGGCGGAAGGTCCTCGTCCGGGTGTGCGGCGGACGACGGCGCCGCGCCTGCCGCAAGCGGCAGCGCCGACGCCGTGAGTGCGGCCTTCAGCATCGCGCGGCGCGTGAGGGAGACGGTCGCGCCATCGACCGGTCGCCCGCGTCCCCCGTCCGGGTCTTTCGGGGCATCGGTGCTCACAGGAACCTCGTGACTCCCGGCTTCGCGACGATCGGCGGCGGCGCCTGCCCCGGCGCCAGTCCTGTCGGCCGCAGGTCTTCCTGCGAGTCGATCGCCTGCGCCCAGGTGATCGTCTGTCCGGTGTACGCCGCCATCCGCCCCATGATGGACAGCATCGTGCTCTGCATCATCCATGGTCCGTCGTTGATGGGACGCCCGGATCGGATGGACGCGAACAGCTCGTCGTGTTCCACCTGGTACATGTTCGGCCTCGGTGCATCGGCGGGGCGCGTCCACGCGTTCTCGCCGGTGATCACGTGCGTCGGTCCCCAGCCGTTCACGAAGCAGGTTCCACGTTCGCCCATGATGAAATCCGTGTTGTCATTCGAGCAGCCAGCCTGCTGGCGGCATGTCAGGAAGCACCGGACGCCGTCGGGGTACTCGTAGATGACCGCGAAGTGGTCATAGACGTTGCCGCGCTCCTCTCCCTCGCGGAGGCCACGACCGCCCAGCGCCGTGCACCGCAGCGGCGGAACATTGCGCATCGCCCAGTTGATCTTGTCCACGCTGTGGCAGGCCTGCTCAACGATGTGGTCGCCCGAGAGCCAGGTGAAGTGGTGCCAGTTGCGGAGCTGGAACTCCCAGTCGCTCCACTCCGGGCGCCGGCGCTGCACGCCGAGCAGGCCCGTGTGATAGGTCGCATGCATCGATCGGATGGCACCGATGGCCCCGTCGTGGACGCGCGCGTACGTCTCTCGCTCCGGCAGCGAGTAGCGCCAGCAGAAGCCGGAGACGACCGCCAGTCCACGTTTCTCCGCCTCCTCGCAGGCGCGCCGGCAGCGTCGGACCGCCGGCGCGTCGACCCCCATCGGCTTCTCGCAGAAGACATGCTTGCCGGCGGCAATCGACGCCTCCAGGTGCTCCGGACGGAATGCCGACGGCGATGTGAGCAGCACGACGTCCACGCCGCTGTCGATCACCTCGCGATAGCTCTCGAGGCCGACGAACCGGCGGTTCGCGGCCACCTGGATCCGATCGCGATCGGGAAACGTCGACAGGTGATCGTGCGCGGTGACGAGCCTGTCCTCGAATGCATCGGCCATCGCCCACAGCACCGTGTTCGAATCGGCGGTGAGCGCCTGCGCCGCCGCACCGGTGCCGCGGCCGCCGCACCCGATCAGCCCGATCCGGAGCGGATCTCCGGGCGGGCGACGGGCGACGGCCGGGAATCCGATCGCCCCGGCGGCGGTGATCGCCGCGGCGCGGGTGACGAACTCACGGCGCGTCAGGCCCGACCGGCCGCCGGTCGGCGTCCGGGGCGATCGGTGATGCCCCCCGCCATCCGCATCCGACCGGGCTCCACCTGCGACGCCTGCATCCATGTCGTTCATGTGTCTCTTCCGCGCGCTGCGGGCGCGCCCGCTTCAGGGGTCCAGCACGAGTCGCACGCCGATGAAGCCGCCGTCGGCCAGCCACCAGACGCTCTTCGGGAACTGCGGGTCACTCGCGTTCCACGCCGGCGAGTCCGGCATGCGGGCACCCACCAGGAGTTCATGACGGCTGCAGCGATAGGAGCCGCCGCGCACGACACCGGTCCCGTCCGCGCCGACCGTCCACTCCGCCACGTTGCCGCAGAGGTCGGAAAGCCCCAGGAGGTCCGCCGCCCTCGCGCCGATCGGATGGGTCGTGTGCCCGGCGTTCTCCACGAACCATGCGTGATCCTTGAGGTTCTCCGCTGTGATTCCGGCGTGCGCGAACGCGTGTTCCCACTCCGCCTCGGTCGGGAGCCGGATCGCTTCGCCGGTCTTGGCGCTGAGCCACTCGCACAGCGCCTGCGCACCCTTGAAGGACATCGAGATCGCCGGGTAGCCGGTGCGACCGAAGCCTCGATCCATCGAGATGTAGGGCTTGCTGGGGCGGCTGACGGCATCCGCGTCCGGGTTCGAGTACTCGGGCTGATCGAGTCCGTACACGAAGGTGTCGTACAGCTCCCACGGCACTTCGGTCGCGCCGTAGAGGAAGGCGCCCTGCGCCGCAGTGACAGGGACGAATCGGAGCACGATCGCGGTCCCAGGGACGGCGATCTCCCGCGAAGCCGGCCGCGCGGGCGCTGCGACGACCGGGGTCGACGCGGACGCCCGTGATGCCGGACTGCCGAGCTGCCCGCGGGCCGGTCCGCCTGACTGCGCACAGCCCACGAGGTACGCGAGAAGCCCGGGAATCAACCACAGCCCCGGGACAGCCCGCGTGCGCGGAATGCCGGGGTGAGAAAGGCGGGCGCGGTGCACGGGTCAGAAGGTACCGGTCGGATGGCCCCGCCCGCAAGCCTTCCCGATGATCCGCATCGGAAGAATCCGCGATAGCATCGCCCCCCGTGATCCCGCCGCCGCCATCACTGACCCGGCGTCACTTCGATCCGGAGTGGATGGACGAACCAGGCCTGGATCCCGTCCTGCTGGAGAGCGCGTACCGCGATCTCTCCCGCTTCGCGCTGTTCAGCCGGACCGTCATCCAGGTCGCCCGTCCGGTATTCCGCTTCGCGCGATCGACGCCGCGTCACGGCGCGCTGCGCCTGCTGGACCTCGGCACCGGGGGCGGTGACCTTGCCATCGGCCTTGCCCGGCGTCTGCGCGCTGGCGGGATCCAGGCCGAGATTCACGCCGCCGATCGCAATCCTCGCTCGCTCGCCCGCGCCACCGCGCGCGCCATGGAGGCAGACGTCCGCCTCCAGGTCCACGCATATGACGCCGAACGCGACAGTCTGCCCGCGCGTCCGGATGTCGTCGTTTCCAGTCTCTTCCTTCACCACCTGACGGATGACGGTCTGGAGGCGCTCTTCCGCGCCATCCACGACTCCTCCGCGCAGCTGGCGGTGATGAATGATCTGCGTCGATCGCGGACCGGCCTGATCGTCGCATCATGCGTCGTCCGATTGACCACACGGAATCCGGTCGTCCGCGCCGACGCACCGCAATCGGTCCGGGCCGCGCTCCGGCCCGCCGAGTTGCGCGACCTGGCGGCGCGGACCGGGCTCGGACCGGTCACCGTGGGCCGCTGCTTCCCGTGGCGACAGCAGCTGCACTGGGTGCGACAATGAACGACGACCTGCCAGGGAGTCACGGCACGGACGCGCCTCGCGGCGCCGGTCATGACGCATGGCCCGTGGTCATCATCGGCGCCGGACCGGCTGGTGCGACCGCCGCGCTGCTGCTTGCGCGCGCCGGCATCCCGGTGCTCCTCCTCGAACGTGCCCGACTGCCGCGCGGGAAGGTCTGTGGCGGCTGCCTGAACGGACGGGCGCTGGCGATGCTTGCGTCGCTCGGGATCGACGACTTCCCCCATGCGCCGCTGCACCGCCTGGACCTGCGCTGCGACGGCGCGTCGGCCGGGATGCCGCTGGCGCGATCGCTCGCGGTCGACCGCGCGGTGTTCGATGCCGTGCTCGTCCGACACGGCCGCGCCGCCGGCGTGGTCGTGCGGGATGGATGTTCCGCGACGGTGATCCGCCGGTCCCGCCCCGGGGCGGTGGTGCGATGTGTCTCCGACGAGGGGACGGCGTCACTCGTTCATGCCGGATGCGTGATCATCGCGACCGGACTGCCGCGCGGCGGCGCGCCTGGCACCTCCGGCACCTCCGGATCCGAGGCACGCGCGCGCCCGCGCGACCAGCCCGGACCACGCTCGATCCGCCGCGGCCTGTTCGGCGCAGGCACACGCCTGCCACCCGGGTCGATCGAGTTGCCGCCGGGTGTGCTGCGCCTCGTGTTCGATCGCCGCGGCTACGTCGGCTTCGCCGGGCTTGCGGACGGGGAGATCGATGTCGGTGCCGCACTCGAGCCCGCCGCCGCTCGCGCCGCCGGCGGCCCGGGACCGCTCGCCGCGGCCATCGTGCAGGCGGCACGGCGTTCCGGCGACGCACGAGCGGATGACATGCTGACGGACGCGCGCTGGTCCGGCACACCGCGCCTTGCCCACCGCAATCCCGCACCTGCAGCGCCGTCCTGCTTCGTGATCGGCGATGCCGCGTGCTACTCGCAGCCGATCACGGGTGAGGGCATCGGCTGGGCGATGGCATCGGCCCACAGCGTCGCGGCCATCGCCGCCGACGCGGCCAGGTACGGTTGGACCCCGGCGCACGGACGGCGGTGGACGGGCATGCAGCGACGGGCCGCACGTTCCATGTGGACCGCGTCGCTCCTTGGGACGCTCTTCCGGTCGCCGTGCGCCGGCCGGGCGCTCCTCGCCGTCACCGCGGCGGTTCCCGGCGTCGCCCGCGCCGTCCTCGATCACGTCGGTCGCGGCCCGCGCGATGCGCCCGGCGCGCCATGCCCGGTGCGGAGTGCATGAGTCCCGCCGCCGGTCCCATCATCCTGCCGATCGCCACCAGCGTTCCGGCCCGGCGTGTCACCCAGGCGGAGGCCCTTGATCACGCGCTGCGTGTCCTGCCCGGCTCGAGCGCCAGGAGGCTCCGCGCGCTCTACCGGCGAAGCGGTGTCCTCCATCGCGCCATCGCCATTCCCGACGCAGACAGCGAGTATCCGGGCGGCGTCCTCGCGCCACCCGGGCTCGCACCTTCGACGGGCGCGCGGATGGCGCTCTATGAGCGGTACATCGTTCCGCTCGGGTGCGATGCGGCGCGCGGTGCGTTGAAGGCCTCCGGGTTCGCGGCGCACGCTGTCACGCATGTCATCGTCGTCTCGTGCACCGGGTTCATGGCGCCCGGACTCGATGCGGCACTCATCCGGGACCTGGGACTTCCCGCGTCGGTCCGCAGGCTGTCGATCGGGTTCATGGGGTGCCACGGCGCACTCAACGGCCTGCGCGCGGCGCATGACAGCGCGATCGCGGAGCCACGCGCGGTGGTTCTCGTGGTCTGCGCGGAACTCTGCTCCCTGCACTTCGCCGCAGAGCCGTCGGACGGCGGGCTCGTCGCCAATGCACTCTTCGCGGACGGCGCCGCCGCAACGATCGTGTGCGGTGCCGACGCACGGGGCGGTGATGATCCGGGCCGCGAACGGCTCCCGAGGACGCATGGTCCGGCCAGGAACCCGCCCGGATGGAGACTCGTCGATACGCTCTCGCTGCTTCTTCCCGGGACCGGGTCGCTCATGGGATGGCGCATCGGCGACCTCGGCTTCGTCATGGAACTCTCTCGCGAGGTCCCCGATCACTTCGCGAGCATCCTGCACGCCGCGCTCAGGCCCTGGCTGGCCCGCCATGGTGTCACGGATGCGGCTCAGCTCGACTGGGCGGTCCACCCCGGCGGACCGCGAGTTCTCGAGGAGGTGGAGTCGGCCATGGCGCTGCCCGCGGCGCGCCTTGCGCCGTCGCGCCACGTCCTGGCGGAGTGCGGCAACATGTCGTCACCGACCGTGCTGTTCATACTTCGCGCACTGACGGAGGGCGCCGCGCCACACCCGGACCATCCTGGCAGACGGGTCCCGTCGCCGCGCGCCGTTCTCCTGGCGTTCGGTCCGGGCCTTGCGCTGGAGGCAATGCTGCTGGAGCGCGTGCACGACGGGAGCATCGAGCCGGATGCCTCGCGATGACCGACCTCGATGCAACGCGAGCGAGTCCGGACGAGGGCGGATCAAGGCGCATCCACCGCGGCGGAGCCAGCGCCGCCCGCGCGCCGTCGCGGGCGCCAGGCGCCATGGCCACTGCCACGGGATCCACGGCGGGCAGTCGGGCCGAGCCCGCCGCTGCGGCTGTCGTGTGCCCGGAGATCGGCGGCGGGACTGGGGTCGCCGGGTCCGCGCGCGGGGGCGCCGCCTGCGGACCCTGCCGGCGGCTGCCGCCGTCGTGGAGCGCCTGAGCCGCGCTTCATCGTCGGACCGCGGGACCGGGAGAACGATGGGCCGACTGCTCGATGCAGGCCCGGCCCCCCGACGCTCCGGATCCGCGCCGGATCGATCGCTGGATGCGCCGGAGCAATCGACCCCTGGTCCTGTTCCGGCCACCCGCGCCGGGCATGGACGAGTCGCCCCGCCGGGCGCCGGTGGAGGGCGACCCGGCTGGCGTGCCACCATCTCCGCCAACGCCGCCCGGTTCTGCACCGGGCGCGCAACGACGGATGCCGGCGATCCAGACGACGGCGCGGCGAGACAGCGCCGCGTAGGTCCGGGTGCCCGCGCATGACAGGCACGCCGCCACGCTCGACCCCGGGGTGACAGGCACGCCGACCTCCGAGCCCGGGGTGCATGGCACGCCGCCACGCTCGACCCCGGGGTGACAGGCACGCCGACCTCCGAGCCCGGGGTGCATGGCACGCCGCCAGGCGCAGCCCGGGGTGACAGGCACGCCGACCTCCGGGCCCGGGTGCCTGGCACGCCGCCACGCGCCCCCGCGGCGGGCCGCCGCGGCTCAGCCCCAGGCTGGCGGGCACGATCGCGATATACGACCACGAGTCCACGTCCACGACCAGACCGCGGCTCAGCCCCAGGCTGGCGGGCACGATCGCCTCGGGGGTGGGCAGGGCCCGCAGACCCACCCCCACTGAGGTCGGTCGCAGGCGCACGGCCCCATCGCGCGTGCCCGGTCCTGACACGCCACCCGCCTCGCCGGCACCGACACGCCACCCGCCTCGCCGGCGCGGGGGCGCATCCAGCCTTCGTTCGCCGATCCCCTCGCCTGGCCTCCTGCCCTCGCGCGCACCCACCCCCGGCGTCGTCGCGCGGCCCGCGTGGACCGATCGCCACCAACGCGGCGCGGCGCCGACGTCGCGCCGACGACGGCTGGCGGCTGTCGAGCAACTCTGCGGGGCTCCGCGCGGCACGGGTCTGCGGAGACTCGCGCGCCGGATCTCGACATGCCTCCGCGCAGATGCCTGCGAATCTGCTTCGTGTCGTGCCAGGGTCGAAGGCATCAGCGCGTCGTTCGCCGTCGATGCCCCGACTCGGTCCGGCCCCGATCGACGGCCGCCTCGGCACCGTCGCGGATCGCGCCCGCAGGCGTCCGGTACCATCCGTCGGCGTGAGTCACACCGCGCCTGCATCGGCCTCGGGCCCCGGACATTCCGGCGGATCGACGCACCCCATCGGTTCGGCGCCAACCTCACCAGGATCCGCATCAGGATCCGCGGCGGACGTGCCGCCACGCGTGATCCCGTTCGGCCGTCCGATGTTCGGCGACGCGGAACGGCAGGCCGTACTCGACGTGCTGGCCGGCCCGACCCTCACCCACGGCCCGCGCGTCCGCGCATTCGAAGCGCGGTTCGCTGAGATCACCGGCGCGCCGCATGCCATCGCCGTCGGGTCGTGTACCGCGGGAATGGAACTCGTCTGGCGCTCGATCGGGCTCGGACCGGGCGACGAGGTGATTGTCTCCGCGCAGACCCACGTCGCCACCGCGCACGCCGTCATCATGACGGGCGCCACGCCCGTCTTCGCCGACAGCGAACCGGTCACCGGCAACGTCGATCCCACGCTGCTGGAGTCGCTGGTCACGCCGCGGACGCGCGCGATCGCCGTCGTGCACTATCTCGGCCTGCCTGCGGACCTGGACGCCATCCGCAGCGTGGCCGGCCGGAACGGGCTCTTCCTCCTGGAGGACTGTGCGCTCTCGCTGGGCGGACGATATCGCGATGCGCATACGGGGCTCATCGGCGATGCCGGCTGCTTCTCGTTCTACCCCGTCAAGCACATCACCACCGGTGAGGGCGGGATGGTGATCACGCGCCACGCCGACCTCGCGCGCCGCATCGAGTCCATGCGGGCCTTCGGACTCGATCGAAGCGATCCCGCCGCGCGCCGGCATCCGGGTGCCTACGACGTCGTCGGGCCGGGCGCGAACCACCGCATGGGAGAACTGGCGGGCGCTCTGGGACTCTGCCAGCTCGATCGGCTCGCGGACTTCCTGGCGCGCCGCAGTGCGAATGACGCGGTGCTCGTCGGTCGACTGCGACGGATCGCCGGGGAGACCGGCGCTCTCCGGGTACTCGGGGACGGCAGCGACTCGGCAGGCTCCCACCCGCGGCACACCGACACAGTCGATGCGCCCGGTCGCGTGAACCGCGCGGCGCCGCCGGCGGAAGCCGATCCCCGCCGACCGGCGCGCATCTGCCGATCGATCGTCCTCTCGGATCGACTGGTCCCGCAGCGCGATTCGATCATCATGGCACTGTCGGATGCCGGAATCGGCACCAGCGTGTATTACCCGCGACCGGTTCCCTGCTTCACCTGGTATCGACGGACGTTCGGCGATGGCCCCGCGGCACGCGTGCCCGTGGCGGCGGCGATCAGCCGGGGAAGCATCGCCCTGCCGATCGGTCCGCACCTTGATTCCACGGACATGACCGCAATTGCCGATGCTCTTGGTTCCATCCTGTGCGGAACGAGGGCATGACAGGCACATCTGCGGGAATCCCGACAGGTCGGCGGATCGCGCTCATCGGCGGGGCCGGATTCATCGGCCACCATCTCGCCCTTGCCCTGGCGCGCCGGGGTGACCGGGTCGCCATCGTCGATGGACTGGAGGTCAACAACCTGCTCGCCTTCGCCGCCACGCGCGACGCGCAGACGGCGAGCCGTCACGGTCCCGTCGCGATGATCCTGGAGCGGCTGGACTGCCTCGAGGCCGCGGGTGTACCGATCCACCTCCAGGATGCGCGGGATCTTCGGGGACTGGTCGCGACGCTGGCCGAGCTGGCTCCGCAGACCGTGGTGCACCTTGCCGGGATGTCGCATGCGGTCCGGGCCAACCGGGAGCCGCAGGCCGCCTTCGACCACACCCTGCTGACGCTCCAGAACACGCTGCTGGCGCGGCCGGAAACCGTCGAGCACGTGATCTTCCTCTCCAGCAGCATGGTCTACGGAGATTTTCTCAACGGCACGGTGGCCGAGGACGATCCCCCCCACCCGATCGGCATCTACGGTGCGCTCAAGCTCGCGGGCGAGCACCTGCTTCGCGCCCACGGACAGGTGACCGGGCTGCCCTGGACGATCGTCCGACCCTCGGCCCTGTACGGACCGCGCTGCGTCAGCCGTCGCGTGACACAGGTCTTCACGGAGCATGCCATCGACGGCCAGCCGCTCACCTGTGACGGCGACGGCAGCGACCGCCTGGACTTCACCTGTATCGACGATCTCATCGACGGCCTGCTCCGCGTCATCGACACCCCGGCGTCACATGGAGAGACGTTCAACCTGACCTGCGGCGAGGGCCGGAGCGTCGGCGAACTCATCGGGATCCTGCGCGAGCGCTTCCCGGGACTCGCCGTGACGTACCGCGACCGCGACCGGCTCATGCCGCATCGCGGCACGCTCTCCATCGAGCGCGCCCGGCGCGTGCTGGGCTACGCGCCGATGTGGCCGCTGGAGCGCGGCATTCCCTCGCTCATCGACTGGTACCTGGCGCGGCGCGCCACCGACGATCCCGTCGGGCAGATCGGACGCGGTGCGGCCCATCCCGCCGTCGTGCGGCGCGCATGACGACGACCGACCCGACGCCTTCCCGACCGGTCCACGTGGATGCAGCGCCCGACGGACCCGGGAACCCGGACGTCCCGAGGCTGCGCCCGGATGCGTGGCTGACCGCCACCCTCGGCATCCCGTGCCTGGTGGCCGAGGTGCACACCCGCGCGGCCGCCCGGATGCTTGCCGCCGTACTGCCGCTGCCCGGACCGCGGAGCTTTCTCACGATCCAGGCGCCCGCGTGCACGCCGCAGGACCTGGCGCCCCTGCTGGCGAAGGGGGCGTTCATCGCCGATACGCGCGTCACGCTTTCCGGATCGATCACCCAGGGGCGCGCCCGGAGCGGACGCGATCCTCGGACTGCGGACGTCCGGCTGCGCGAGGCATGCGACCGCGATCGCACGGCCGTGTGCGACCTGGCCGCCGGCGTGTTCACCTGCTCCCGGTTCCACCGCGATCCGCGGCTGGGTCCCGAGGCAGGCGCACGGATCAAGCGTGCCTGGACGGACGCGTGGTTCACCGGCCACCGGGGGGATGCGATGATCGTCGCGGAGGATGCGCACGGTCCCGCCGGCTTTCTGCTCGCCCTGCGCCTGGACGGCACGCTGGTCGTGGATCTCATCGCCGTCGCGCCGCATCGTCGCGGCTGCGGCATCGCCGGCGACATGACGCGTGCCGCTTCGGAGCATCTTCGCTGTCGCGCCGTCCGGCTCGGCACGCAGGCGGTCAACACCGCATCCATCCGCGCCGGCGAGTCGATGGGGCTGCACGTGGAGCGCACCATGCCCATCCTGCATGTGCATGGCACCTGACCGTGGACGCGGTCCCGCCAGGTCGCGCCACGTCCACTCACACCCGCCGATTCAGGTCGTGCGCGGACGCACACTGGTCCGCGGCCGCCTCAGGATGATCGCGGCACCACCGATCACGCCGGCCGCGAGCGCCGCCAGCGACGCCGTCGTCCACGCGGGCACGGCAAGGACCGGGGGCGAGTCGACATGGAACACCGCGTGGGGTCGCATGATCATCGTTCCGATCACGGGGCCGGGGTCACCGAAGAACGACGGCGACCCATGCCCGGTCAGGCCGTTCGGGAAGAGCGCGTTGGTCAGCCACATCGGCACGGATTCAAAGAGGATGGCGCCGGTCACGGTGTTCCAGTGCCCGATGGGTACGGCGCCCGGCGCGAGCTGCACGAGACTCGGCCCGGTTGGCTGCGACATGAATGTCACGCTCGCCGCGGTCAGCGAGAGCGAGACGAGTTCCACCTCGACGGCATGGTCAGGGCCACCGATGGCGTGCAGCACGATCGTTCCCACGAAGTGCGACGGTCCATCCAGGACCGTGGAATCCGCCAGGGACCCGTCCGGCTCGACCGCGGCCAGGTCGAAGATCTCCAGCACGTCGCCCGGCGTCCACTGCAGGGCGAACGACGCGGTGGCGCCGACCTGCAGCGGCGCGGGTGGAACCACCCGCCACCGGCCGTTGGACCCACACGCCTTGCTCCCGGTGACTGCCGCCGGAAGACAGTAGCAGTCGGCCCAGATGCCACCCACGACGTTCCGGCAGACGCAGCCCGAGGATCCGCAGGCGGCACCGGGGCTGTTGCAGGCGTGGAGGATCATGGTGTGGATGGTCTCGCTGCAGACCCCGCGACACGGATCCATCCCGTCCGCCCGCCCGTCGGACGCCAGTCCGACAGGGACGGCGATCACCGATACCGCCAGCGTCCGGCCGATGATCGACCGGGCCTGGACACCGCGGTCCGGCCGTGCACGGCCCGCGGCCGGACGACCCGGGGGATGGTGTCGGACGAGGCGCGACGCGGTCGACCCGGGGCATACTCCGTACGGCTGCGGCATGAGGACCTCCGCTCCCCGGCGTGGCCAGTGGCGCTCACGGGCGGCCCGCACGATGCGGTCCGCCGGCGCGGCCCATCTGCTCCGGCGTCCGAAGATGGACCGGCGCACGCGCCGATTCCGCCGATCGATCTCCGTCCGGGCGAGAACGGCGCCGATGCGGCACCTGGTGCCGGAGCGCCACCCGCGGGAGCCTCCTCCGCCATAATCCGCGCGGACCATGTGCGGCATCGCAGGCACCATCGGCCCGTCCCTGCCTCCGTCGGAGGCGCGGGACGCCGCCCTCGCGCTGCTGCACCACCGCGGTCCCGACGCGCGCGGGTCGATCGAGGTACGCCTGCATGCCGGGCGATCGGCGTGGCTGGGATCCACGCGCCTCTCGATCATCGATCCGGACCCCAGGTCCGGCCAGCCGTTCGCCGTGGACCCGGACCATGTGCTGGTCTTCAACGGCGAGCTGTACAACCACCGCGAGATTGCCGGCCTGCTCGCGGGCGGTCGCGCCGCGCTGCGCACATCAGGCGATACGGAGGTCATGGGCCGGCTGCTCGCGGAGCGCGGTCTGGACGGCCTGCGCGACGCGGAAGGCATGTGGGCACTCGCGCTGCTGGACCGGCGCGACGGCTCGCTCCTGCTCGTGCGCGATCGCTTCGGCGAGAAGCCGCTGTACCTTGTCCGTGACGGAGCGTGCGTCCACTTCGCCTCGGAGATCAAGGCGCTCGCCGCGCTCCGTGGCCGTCGCTTCCGGGTGGACGCGGACCGGGTCCGGCGGTTCCTGGTGCACGGATACCGGGGCGTGCATCTCGATCCCGGGTCGCCGTCCTTCTTCATGGATGTCGAGGCGGTCCCGCCCGGCGGCGCCGTGCGCATCGATCCCGGGGGCCGGGTGACGGCCCTGCCGTGGTGGTCCGCGGCGGACGCCGCGGGGCGCGCCGGTACGGACGATGGCGGCGTGTCCCGGCGGGACGCCCGCGACCGCGCGGAGATCGTGGCGGAGGTGCAGGCGGCGCTCGTCCACGCCGTCCGGCTTCGTCTTCGCGCCGATGCACCGGTCGCCTGCCTGCTCAGCGGCGGCGTCGACTCGAATGCGATCGCGGGCATCGCGCGGCGCGCGCTGGGTCGCGACCTGCCGACGTACACGTTCTCGGTGGACGATCCGCGCTACGACGAGACACCGCTTGCCACCGCCGCCGCGCAGGCGCTCGGCCTTCCGAACCGGCGCGTGGGCTTCCGTCCCGGCAATTTCCTGCCGCGGCTCCGCGCCCTGGTCCACGAACACGACGCGCCGGTCCTGACGCTGGCGAGCGTCTGCCATCGCCTGCTGCTGGATGCGATCGCCGAGGATGGCGTCCGCGTCGTCCTGAGCGGCATCGGCGGCGATGAACTCTTCACCGGATACTTCGAACACCACAACGGGTATCTCGCCGCCATCCGCGACCGGCCTGATCAGTACGAGGCCGCCGCCGAAGCGTGGCGCCGCCACGTCCGGCCGATCACCCGCAATCCACTTCTGGCCGACCCGGACCTCTTCGTCCGCAACCCGGTCGAGCGTGCCCACCTGCACCTGGGCGCCGACGAATTCGCCGCCATGGTGCCCGGGGTCGATCCAGCACCATGGCGCGATCGTTCCTACCACGCGGTCCCGCTGCGCAACCGCATGCTCAACGACCTGCTGCACGAGGTCGTTCCCACGATCCTGCACGAGGAGGATCTCAACGCCATGCATGTCTCGGTAGAGAACCGCGCGCCGCTGCTGGATCGCCGGCTGTTCGAGGTCGCCGCGGGGATCCCGACCGTGGAACTGGTCCGAGACAGTTTCACCAAGTCCGTCATGCGCGACGCGCTCCGCGGCCTGGTGGATGACGCGGTCCTGGACAGCCGACGGAAGGTCGGCTTCAACGCCCCGTTCCGCGCCCTGATCGACCCCGCGGATCCGGCCACGCGGGCCGAACTGCTGGCCGACGGGCCGATCTTCGAACTCGTCGACCGGCAGCGCATCACGCGCCTCCTCGACGATCCCGCGCCACCCAACAGCCGGAGCAAGTTCCTCTTCTCGTTCGCGAGCTGCCGCCTCTTCATGGATACCTTTGCGGCATGATCACCTGCCCGCGATGCGTGCTGCCGGACACCCGGCCCGGCCTGGGCCTCCGGCCGGACGGGACCTGCGACTGCGGGACGCCGGAGGCGAAGGGCGCGATCGACTGGACGGCGCGGGCCGCCGACCTGGAGACGCTGCTGGCCGAGGCGCGCTCGCACGCCGCGGCGCGCGGGGCGATGTACGACTGCGTCATTCCCGTCAGCGGCGGCAAGGACAGCCACTGGCAGGTGATCACCATGCTCGAGCGCGGCCTCCGACCGCTCTGCGTGACATGGCGCACGCCGGGCCGGACGGCGATCGGCCGGAAGAACCTGGAGAACCTGGTCAGCCTGGGCGTCGATCACTGGGACATCACGATGCATCCGCGCGTCGAGCGACGGTTCATGTACCAGGCGTTCTCGCAGGTGGGATCCCCGGCCGTGCCGATGCACATGGCGATCTTCGCGGTCCCGCTCCGCACGGCTCTCCTGCTGCGCATTCCGCTGGTCGTCTGGGGCGAGAACAGCGCGCTGGAATACGGCGGACCTGCCGCCGATCGCATCGGCACGGACCTGGACGAAGCGTGGCTTGCCCGCTACGGCTGCACGTTCGGCACGAGCGCCCGCGACTGGGTGGGCGACGCCCTGACGGCCCGGGAACTCGGCCCGTGGCAGTGGCCCGGCGACGCGGACCTGCGCGCCGCCGGCGTGCGGTCGATCTTCCTGGGTGCGTTTCTCCCGTGGGATCCTGACGAGGTCCACCGCGTCGCGGCGGCGCATGGGTTCCAGGCGCGAGCCCGGGGCCCCCGCACCGGCGCGTGGAACTTCGCGGACATCGACGACGACTTCGTGTCCATCCACCACTGGATGAAGTGGTACAAGTTCGGCTTCACGCGCCTCTTCGACAATCTCTCCGTCGACATCCGCGCCGGCCGGATCACGCGGGAGGAAGCGATGGCCGTCATCCGCGCCCGCGGCGATGAGCGTCCCGATGCCGACATCGACCTCCTCTGCGGATACCTGGGCATCACGCGCCGGCACTTCTTCGACATCGCCGAGCGCTTCCGCAACCCCGCGGTCTGGACCGAGCGCAACGGCGTGTGGACGATCCCCGGGTTCCCGATCCCGGACTTCGACTGGGCACGGTTCGGCGGACCGGCGCCCGGGCGCGCATCCGGTGCATCGCCCGCCGGTGCCGCCACCACCTCCGGCGGAGGCATCGCGCCATGACCACGACGCGCCCCGGAGTGCCGCGCGGTCCGCGGCGCCGCGCGGCGCGCGTGAACGCACCGGCATCCGGCGCGAGCGCCCGCACCGATGGCTGCGTGCACCGGCGACTGGAACAGCTCGCGCGCGGCGAGGGACCGGACGTGCTGCTCCGATTCGTCGATGCGGACGACACCCTCCGTGCCGCCGGCCCGCGCGATGTCGCGTGGCGCGCCATCGCGGTCGCCGGACACCTGCAGGCGACGGTCCCGCCGGCCGACGGCGGGCACCCGCGCCCGC
Organism: Phycisphaeraceae bacterium; assembly: GCA_019636755.1. GTDB lineage: Bacteria > Planctomycetota > Phycisphaerae > Phycisphaerales > SM1A02 > JAHBWZ01. Next base: position 164,016 of record JAHBWZ010000007.1, read on the forward strand.
CGCGTCCCCGGGTGGCGTGCGTCCTGCCCGCCGACGACACGCCCGTCTACGTGTTCCTCGGCGCGATGGCCGCCGGGTGTGTCCCGAGCCTCTGGGCACCGCCGTCGCCTCGGATGCGCCGTGACGACATGGACGTGCAGTTCGATGCACTGCTGCGCGCCGCGCGACCGGATGCGATCGTGACGACCGCCGCGCTGCGCGAGGTGCTCCCGGGCGCACGCGACGCGCCCGACCGCACGCGGCTCGTCGTGCTGCCCGAGGAGGTCCTCCGAGGATCCGCGCCGTCCGACCAGGACGTTCCCGCGCAGCTGGCGCAGGTCCGCGACCGGGCCTGCGCGCCCGCACCGGTCCCGACCGACGCGCCGCTCTTCGTGCAGTACTCGTCCGGAACGACCGGGATCCGCAAGGGGGTCGCGATCAGCGACGCCATGCTGGCGCGACAGGTGGAGGCGTATGGAGGCGCCGTCGCGATGGGGTGCGATGACCGCGTGCTCTCGTGGCTGCCGCTCTACCACGACATGGGGCTCGTCGCCTGCTTCCTCGCGCCCCTGCTGCGCGGCGCGTCGATCGTCCTGCAGAGTCCGTTCGACTGGATCACGCGTCCCGCCTCCTGGATCGACCTGGCCGCGCGTCACCGCGCCACGCTCTCGTGGCTTCCGAACTTCGCCTTCGACGTGATCGCCCGGAGCGCCGCGTCGTGGACGCCGGATCCGGCGCTCGGGCGCCCCGCCGAGGAGGCACTCGCGACGCTGCGCGGCATCGTGAGCTGTGCCGAGCCGATTCACGCGGCGTCGTGGGATCGCTTCCGCGCCGCGCTCGCCCCGATGGGACTGCGCGAGGACGCCCTGGCGACGTCCTACGCGCTGGCGGAGCATGTCTTCGCCGCGACCAGCGGCGGGTTCGGAGAGCCGCCGCGGCGTGACTGCGTGGACGCCGACCGGCTGGCGCGCGACGGACTCGCCATTCCCGTCGAACGCGATGACCCGCGCGCACGGACGTGCATCGCGTCCGGCCGCGCGCTTCCCGGCGTCCGCGTGCGCATCCGCACCGCCTCGGGCGACCCCTGTGCCGAACGCGCCGTGGGCGAAATCGAACTGGACGGTCCCTGCCTCTTCCACGGCTACGACGGCAGTCCGGCGCTGACGCAGCGCGTGCTTCGCGACGGGGCGTTCCGGACCGGCGACCGCGGCTACCTCGCCGACGGGCACCTCTTCGTCCTCGGGCGCCTGGACGACGGCCTGCTGATCCGGGGACGCACGCTCGATCCGGAGGGCATCGAGTCCTGCCTCAACGACCTGCCCGGCCTCGTGGCCGGCCGGGTCGCGGTCGTCGCCGAGCCGGATCCGGGACTGGGCACCGATCGGCTGCTCGTGGTGGCGGAGGTCAGTGACGCGCTGGCATGCCCGCGGCCGGGCGATCCCTCCGGGCCGGCGACCACGCCGGAGCGCGCGACCTCGAGCGCCGACCGACGATCCCTGGTCGAGTCCGTCATCGATCGCGTCCGCTCGTGCGCCGAGGGGTGCGTGCCGCGCGTGGTCCTGGTCCCGCGCGGCACGCTCTCCAAGTCATCCTCCGGGAAACTGTCGCGCTCGCGCATCCGCGCGGAGTTTGCACAGGACGCCGCCGAGAGCGCGTCGCCCGGGATGATCGGGGGTGTGCCCGCCATCCGGAGCGCCGGGGTGCCCGCATCCGGACCGGGGGTCGCCGCGGAGGTCCACCGGATCTTCCGCGAACGCGCCGCCGCGTCGTCGGACTCGCTCGGCCGGCTCGCGCTGCTCCTGGACCTGGAGCGGACCTTCCGCGTCACGATCACACCGCAGGTCCTCGGCCGCGTGCGCCTGGCGCGGGGCGATGATCCGCTGCGCACCGCCGACGGCGCCGCGGCCCTGATGCATGCAGCGCTGTGCGGCGCATCGCCGGCGCGCGGCGGCCATGCCCCCGGGGCGACGGTGCGGCTCACCCCGGGGCGCTGCGGGCGCCCGGGCGGCGCGCCCTTCGACGATGCGCGCTCCCGACGGTGGACGAGGCGGCTCCGGAAGCTCGGCGTGCGCGTCGGCCGCGGACTTCGTGTGCGCGGACCGCTCCTGCTGCGCCTCGAGAGCGATCCTGCCCGGATCGAGATCGGCGATGACGTCACGCTGATGCCGTGGGTGGATCTCAAGATCCGCGAACAGGGGCGCATCGTGCTGCACGACGGCGCGGTCCTGGACACGATCGTGCGACTTGTCGCGGCCCGCGACGGCAGCATCATCGTGGGCGAGCGCGCCCAGCTCGGGATGGGCACGATCGTCAACGCGGGTGAGCGCGTGGCGTTCGGCACCGGCGCCGTCACGGCGGGCCATTGCACCATCCTGGCGTCCGAACATCGATGGTCGGGCCCGGGGCCGATCCTGGAACAGGGCTATGACCATGCGCCGGTCGAGATCGGCGATGGCGCCTGGATCGCGGCCGGTGCCACCGTCATGCCGGGCTCACGGGTCGGCGACGGCGCGGTCATCGGTGCCGGCGCGGTCGTCCGCGGCACGATCCCCGCATGCTCGCTCGCGGCCGGCAACCCCGCGCGGGTGATCGGCTTCCGCGGATAGGGGAGGTTCAGGCAGCAGGATGTCGAACCCGGTCACGAACCGCAGGGCGTCCTCGGCGCCGGCCCGCGTCCAGCGGAACCGGCGCTCGTCGACCACCGCGGCGAGGTCGCGCTCCGCCGCCTGCACGGGCTCCGGCGCCGGCGCCGGGCGCCCGGCGTGAGCCACGTGAAGAAGACCGAAGCTCAACTCGGTGTCGTACCGGCCGTCCACGGTGACGTGGATGCCCCGCGCATCGACCGCCAGTCCGCGACACCAGTTGCGCTCGCGCTCGCCGAGACGGATCACCTCCGTCGGCAGCGCGCTGCGGAAGCGACGCCGATCGTGCCGCGGCGCCGGAGCCGCGATGAGGATCTTGCCGTCGATGCTCGTGAAGTGGAATCGATCCTCGAACACGTCGCCGTCGTGCAGGCACGCGGGCGTCCTGAGGGCGATGGCGTGCAGCCTGGCGCGCCGCGCTCCGGGTCGGATCTCGATCAGTGCGCTGAGGTTGCGGCTGAGCAGGAAGACCGACTCGCCATGCAGGTGCACCGCGTTGAAATGAAAGTGCCCGGTCGGACCGGCCCACGGCTTGCTGACGAAGCGGAAGTCGACGTCGTCCGGCACGCTGCGCGCCGAGCGGTCCAGTCGCAGCGACCGGGTGACGACGTACCGGTCCAGGACGCGGCCATCCGGGTCCATCTCGACGACGAGGTCAAGGAACGGCATCGCACCGATGATCCGGTCCGGCGACGCGGCGATCCGGTGCAGATAGCACGTGAAGCGGTTGCTGAGGAAGCGCCGCGGCGTCGCATCGCGCGCATCGAGTTCCCAGATTCCGTTCCAGCACGCCGCGAGTATGACCCCCGGGCGCCGCGCGAGCCCGGTGAGTCCGAAGCGCGGGGCGGATTCGAACGGGTCGGTCGAACGCGGCACCTCGCCGCTGAGCGGAACGCGCGCGAAGTCCGCCGGGGCAACCGGAAACGGGAGCGCCCGCACCGCGTCACGCGCCCCGTCACCGACGATCCAGAGCGCCGGACGCACGATGTCCGGCGGAACCGGCGCGTCGGGCCGGTAGCCGTGCACGAACGAGACCAGTCGCGCCGTGCGCAGGTCCGGTCCGGTGTCAGGCATGGGTGGCGCGCCTCCCGGCGGCGGTTGCCTTCGGTCGGGGCGCGGTGACGGGCGGGCACTCCGATCCGCGGTCGCGGCCGGCCGCGCGATCCACCCGGGCAAGCCGCGCCAGGAGCCGCGCGACGCGCTCATCCGGGACGTCCCGCGACCCGCCCGCGGCACCGGGCGGCGCGGGCGATCCGGTCACCGGCACGAAGTGACCGCGCAGCGCCGCGCGCGTCCGGGCCACGCCGTCCGCGCGCGCCGCATCGTCCCGCAGCCAGGCGCCGAGCACCGCCAGGGCGCGCTCGACCGAGTCGGCCGCCGGCCAGCGCGAGAGCCCCGTTGCGCGGGCGTCGAACCAGGGCATCGCCGCCGTGAGCAGCAGGACAGGCGCGCCGGCCGCCGCCGCTTCCAGCAGCGCGGAGGACGGCGCGAGGGCAAGCACCGCATCCGCCGCCGCCGCCCACGCGGCGAGCGCGTGCGGCGCGCCGCCCGGTTCCCTCCCGCTCGGCGCGGGGGCGGCGCCGCCGGTCAGCACGAGGCGTGATCGCAGGCCCCGCGCCTCCATCGCACCGACGATGCCGGCATGCCCGCTGCGCCGGGGATGGCCGCGCACGACGATGTGCTGCGGCGGATCCTCGACGAGCAGGCGCGCGAGCGCGTCGTCGCGTCGTCGCAGCGCCGACCACTCTGCCCGGGGAATCCCGGTGGGGTCCGACGCGGCGAGGACGAGCAGCACACGATCGGTGTCGCCGGCACCGATCTCGGCGCGGATGAACGCCCGCGCCGCGCGAAGCGCGCGGGCGTCCGGCGAACCGTCGAGCGTCGGATCGCCGGACGTGACCACCACAGCGCCCGCCGCGCCCGTCGCGCTCGCGCCGTGCCGCAGCCGTCGCGCCTGGGCGGGTCCGACGGCGCCGATCACGTGAGCGCGCGTCCATGCCTGCGGGAGCCCGATCCCGGCACACAGCGCGGCGTGCGGAAGACAGGCGGTCGGGATCCCGGCGGCGGCGGCGACATCAAGCGCCGGGACCGGGAAGAACCCGATCGCGCGCCGCGGCGCCGCGGCGGCCAGCAGCCGCTGCCAGCCGCGCACCTGCCTGCGGACACGTTCGAGGTAGGGACCGACGATGAAGTCGAGATGCGTGGCCAGTGCGACGCCCAGGTCCGGCCCGCCGGCGCCGCGCGATGCCGATGTGAGCGCACCGGCGAGCGCCTGCCGGAGCAGCACCGACTGCCTCGGATCGACGTCGCACGACCCCGGATCGTCCGCACCGCACCGCGCGAACAGCGCTCCCTGCGCGATGAGTCGATCGTGGCGCTGCCGGGCCGCGTCCCGCTCGGCCTCGATCGCTGCCGTGTACACCAGCAGCGCCGGCCGGCGGGTGGCCGCCTCCACCGCGTGCGCCCACGCGGCGGCGCGGAGGAGATCCGGGCCGTTGGCGAGCACCAGCGTCCACGCCTCTCCGCCGAAAACGGCGCGAAGTCCTGCCTGCGCACCGTCGGAGACCGGCGTCATGCCGGCACCGACCGCCGCCTGGGCGGCGCGATCCCTGAACCCGACACGCGGGACGGCATCGAATGGAGTGCCGCGCGCCCGGCACGCCTCCCGCATGATCGCGCCCAGCAGCGGCAGCGCCGGAGGCTCGCCCGGCTGGTCCAGTCCATGTCCGTCAAGGTCCACGACGGCGCGCACGGACGCGGGTGCCAGGCGCTCCAGGCAGATCGCCGAGGCCACGGTCTGCCACGCGAGACGCGACAGCGCCGCCACGTGGCGCCACATCGCGACCGACAGCAGATCGAGTCCGCCTTCCGTGACCTCGCCGGCACTCGTCCACGCCCGGATGAGTACCTCCCGCAGCGCGCTCACGCGCGATCGCGCCCGCGTCGGAACGATGGCCGGCAGCGTGATGCACGGGACCGACTGCGCGGCGGCGTCGAACGCGGACGCGCTCGCTGCGACCAGGAGCGCGTCCGCCGGCGGCGGCCCGAGCCGGATCGGATCATCCGGGCCCCCGAGCAGCACGACGTGCCGTCCGCGCAGACCGCCGGTCATGTCGAGCGATCCGTCAGACCGCGCCGGACGAAGTCCAGGATCCCGGGAAGCCGCGCGTCGTACCCGGCAAGGCTCCGGATGCGCTGTGCCCAGGCGCGTCGCCGCGCGTCCGCCGATGTGCGATCCGCCAGCAGGCGCTCGGCGCACGCGCGGAACGCGGCCTCGGAGTCGAACGCGTGCGATGCAAGCCCGGCGAATCCGTGTCGTCCGGCGCCGAACGGCGCGGCGGAGCCGTCGCCGTAGTCGCGCGTGAAGGCGTCGACGCCGCCCGGACCGAAGTCGACCGGTGTCGCGCGGACGATGGGAATCGCCCCGGAGAGAATCGACTCGAACGACCGCTGATGCATGAAGCCGGTCGGGATGGTCTGCAGCGCGAGCGTCGCGGCGCGGTAGACGCGCCGGAGCGGCTCGCCATGTTCCACCGGCCCGGCGGCCAGCCCCGCGAGGTCCGGCACGCGCTCCCACCCGCGGCCGTACACGCTCATCCGTCGGCCGGTGTCCCGCGCCCACGACGCCGCCCATCGCAGCGACTGCAGGCGGAAGCGCAGATCGAAGAGCCGGTGCACGAAGGAACCACCGAGGCGCTCGGCGCCATCGTGGGCAAGCGTCGCGCCCGTTTCCTCGGCGGCGGCCTCGACGAGGACCGCCGCGCCCGCCGGTCCGAGGTGCCGGCCCTGCCCGATCACGCGGTCCACCGCCGCGGCCATGGCATCGAGCAGCCGGGCCGCCGGCGCCGACTGGCCCTGGCGGTGGCTGCGGATGAACTCTTCCGGCGTCTCGTGGAGGTGCCCGACGTAGACGAGGTCCACCGGCGGCCGGTCCTGCGCGCTCCCGGCGGGAAGCGGTGCGTCGTGGAATCGACGCGCGGACACCGGATACCACCCGAGTCCGAGGACGCGGTCCTCCGGATAGCCGAACTCCTCCACCAGGCGCCGGCTGAAGAAGCCGACCACGAAGTCGCGCTGCGCAATCGACGTCCCGGAGGCGACGCTCAGGATCTCCTCCACGGGATCCTGCACCCATGTCAGGACGGGCACCTCGCCGAACAGATCGGCGTGCTCGCGCCGGAGATGGTTGATCATGACGATGAGCGCCGGATCCTCGTCGGCCACCAGTCGCGCGATGGCGTGCGCCGTGTGCGGCTCGATCGCGGAGCGCTCCTCGCACAGGATGAACCGGTAGCCCATCGCCTCCAGCGCATCGCCGATATCGCGCATCGAGTGCCGCACCATCGTGGTGAACCGGGAGACGAAGCCGACGACCGTCGCGCCAGGCGCCAGCCGGGCCGCGCGCTCGGCGTCGGTTCTCGCCGCGTCGCGCCGGGCGATCGTCTCCCGCGCACGCGCGCGCATCGCCTCCCGTGCGCGGCGGAGCATGGCGGCCGTCTCATCCATCGCGGCCCGCAACGGCGCATCCTTGTGGATCTCGACGACCGCCGAGTGGGGCGGCAGACCCTCCCGTCGCTCCAGGAGATCCCGATACCGCGCCGCACCATCCCGGCCGGGACACAGCAGCACACGCTCCGAAGCGAGGAGTTCGGAGCGGCCCGGCGTCGCAAGCCACGCCGCCACGCGGTCCTCATCCGGATCGGCCACGTAGATCGGCGGCACGATGCCGGTCCCCGGCGCCGGCCCCGGTGTCGACGCAGGCGCGGACATCGTCGCGGCCATCACGGCCTCGATGAGGGGCTCCGCCGTCACACCGATCAGCAGCACGGCGTGACCGCGGAGCGGCGCGAACTGCCGCGGGAGATCCGGATCGACGACCGGCCGCCGGATGCCCAGCGGCCATGTCCGCAGCCCGCCCGACGGCACGATCGACACGTGCCAGAAGCCGCTCCGGCAGCGGGCCGCGCGGAGGCTCGGGGCGCGGGCGCGCAGCCGATCCGCCGCACCGGCGGCGCCGAGCAGTTCAAGGCGCCGTGCGGCGCGCTCCAGCCGTTCCATGACCTCCGACGCCGGCGCCTCGGACGCGGGAATGCCCTCCAGATGCTGCGCGAGCGTGTCCAGTTCGCGGCGATCGCTCGCCGTCGTCGCCATCGCCTCCAGGATCTCGCGCGCCGGCTCGACGAGCCCCAGCACTGCCAGGGCCGCGACCGCGGAAGGACCGGCGCTGCGATCGCCCGCTGCGAAGCGGCGCCATCCGTTCTCCGCGCGGAGCCAGGGATCGTCGCCGGCGACGCCCGATCGGGCCGCATGATGTCCCGTTGCGCCGGTCATCACGCGGGATTATGGACGAAAAACGGACCGTCAGTCACGACGGTCCGGGGTGGGGGAGTCTGGTCCTCCCCAGCAGAGAGAGAGCAACGGGCCGGCGACCATGCGCCGATGAAACAGTCAGGATGATCCGGCGCTGCCGCGACGACGGCGCGCCCGACCGGTGATTCCAGCCAGGGCAAGCAGCGCCATCGCGCCGGGGCTCGGCACCATGTAGCCCCATGCAAGCCCGAAGTAACTGCCGCTACCGAGGAGGAGCGAGTCCGTCAGGCCGCCATCCTCGGAGAGCACGTGGAGACGGCCGGAGAGGTGATCGATCGCGTAGAGCGAACTCCCGATGAACTCGATGTCGTTGATGGCGCCGATCGGGGCGGATCGGTCCAGCGACGCCATGAAGCCGATCGCCTGCGGATCGTTTCCGATCGAGAAGAAGTCGACTCGGTCGACGGGCGCCATGATGGTGTCCACGCCGACGAGCGCGCCGGTTGCCGGGTTCCATCCCAGCCCGTCCAGGTCGATCAGTGGATTGAGCGGCGAGAGATCGGCGACCGAGGTGACGAGACCGTCCGTCCCGAGGGTGCCGAGCGCGTTTGAGAACGCGGTGTTCGCGCCGCTGGAGAACCCGATCCGCAGCGCGTTCCCGTCGCTCGTGAGCCCTTCCGCGACGGTCACCGGACTGCCGTTCCACGCGACATGCACCGACGAGATGACCGCGCCGGAGCCTGGATTGAGTTCCAGCAGGCGGGCGGGACCCGTGACGTCGCGCAGAAGGGCGTACAGCCGCCCGTTGTGCCACGCGAGGTCCGCGTCGTGCACGGCGGTCCCGAGGGACCCGACCACCGAGATCGCGCCGGTCCCCGGATCGATCGTCACGAGGTCGCCGGTCGTGCGATCGACCGAGAAGAGTCGCCAGCCTCCCGAGGGCGTGTCGCTGCCGGGACCACCGCCGCCCGGCCCGCCGGAACCATCGGGATCCGACTGGATGCCGGCATGCACAGCGGTGATCGAACAGAGTACGGCGGCGGCGATCGCGCCGGCGGGGCGGCGCGCGACCGCCCTGCGATCCGAACAGACACGGACCATCGGGGTCTCTCCTCTCCGGTTGTCGATGACGACGAGCCGCAGGTGTCGGCCCGACCGGCGCATCGCCGATCACGCGGAACACGTGCGATCACCAGGAGTGTGCCGCGGCTGCGGCGCGCGTCAACCGGACCGGGCGACTTCGCCGGTTCATTCCGGGCAGGATGGTCCGCGAGCGCAGGAAGGTCCGGGATTCGCGCGGTTCCACGCCGCACCGCGACGGATGGCGTCGATACCGCTCAGGTCCGAAGACGCGCGATGAAGCGGTCCCGCAGGTCCGTCGCATCCGCTCGACCGCCGCTCTCCTTCATCGCCGCGCCGACGAGCCGACCGATCGCCGCGTCCTTTCCGGACGCGAAGTCCTGCGCCGCCTGCGGCTGCGCCGCGATCGCCGCCTCCACCCATGCCTCCACGGCACCCTCGTCGCGCACCTGCAGCAGGCCCGCCCGGCCGGCAACCGACTCGGCCGGCTCGTCCGTCCCGCACAGCAGTCCGAAGAGTTCGTCCGCCGCGGAGGATCCGATCCGATCCGCGTCGCGCAGGAGCACGATGTCGGCGAGCTGCCCCTCGGAGATACCCAGGGACTCCACGCCGATCCCGCGCTCGTTGGCGCGTTTCGCGCCGGCGTTGAGAATGAGCTTGGAGAGTGCCCGGGCCGCGGCGCCCTCGTTGATCGCGCGATTCGACCGTTCCACGAGCGCGTCGACGGCACGCTCGAAGAACCCGCAGAGCGCCTGCTCGTCCGTCAGGGCAAGGGCATCCTTGCGCGGCAGGCCCCAGTCATGCTCGTAGCGATGCGCTCTGGCCAGTGGCAGTTCCGGGATCCGCACGCGGATCCGGTCCAGCCAGTCGGCATCCACCTCCACCGGCACCAGGTCGGGATCCGGGAAGTAGCGGTAGTCGTGCGCATCCTCCTTCTCCCGCTGCAGAACGGTGATCCCGCGCACGTCGTCCCATCCGCGCGTGGACTTCATGCCCGGCCCCATCACCATGCCGTCCTTCCGCCACGCATCGACCTGCCGCTGTCGCTCGTGGTCGATGGCACCGCGCACGGCACGGAAGGAATTCAGGTTCTTGACCTCGACCACGGGCGTGGCGTACCGGTGCCCGTCCCCGGTCTCGATGATCACGTTGACGTTGGGCTCGAATCGCATGTGCCCGCGCTGCATGATGCCCTCGGTGACGCCGAGGGCGCGGCAGATCTTCCGCAGTTCCCGGGCGAACGTCACCACGTCCTCGGCGTCGTCGAAGTCGGGCTGGGTGACGATCTCCAGCAGCGGGACGCCCGCGCGGTTGAGATCGACGAGCGAACCATCGAAACGCCCGCCGCCCGGCAGTTCGTGCCCCAGCTTCCCTGTGTCCTCCTCCAGGTGGGCGCGGATGATCCCGATGTCCTTCGGTCCGGCGACGCCGGGAATGCGGAGCGAACCGTCGTAGCAGAGCGGTTCGTCGTACTGGCTGATCTGGTACCCCTTGGGCAGGTCGGGGTAGTAGTAGTTCTTCCGGTCCCACTTGCTTCTCGGGGCGATCGTGCACCCGAGCGCCAGGCCGACCATGATCGACAGTTCGACCGCCTCCCGGTTCATGACCGGAAGCGCCCCGGGCAGTGCGGCGACGACCGGGTCGATGGCGCTGTTCGGGGGCAGGTCGTAGAAATCCGGGTGGGCGACGTTCGGCACGCGGGTCCACATCTTGGTCCGCGTGGCGAGTTCGACATGGATCTCCAGTCCGACCTTGAGCGTGGTCGAGGCGATGGCGGCACCCATGAGGGGCATGATACGGTCGCATGGCGGCAGGTCCGGGAACCCGAGGGGCCCGGTAGAGCCGCAGTGCACCTCGGCCCCCGCCGCCATGGAAGAGATCAGGCCGGGACCCGGCGGTGTGAACGGCCCCGTCCCGATCGCAACAACCGCGTGCGTCTCTCGTTGGGCGGCGTCATGCTCCGATGAGAGGACGCGAAGGGACCATGCACATGCGCACGATGACACCAGGGCCGGACCCGGTCCACCGTCTCCGGAGAACCCTGGCGCTTGCCCTGATCACCGCGGTCGCCGCCACGCTGACCGGGTGTCCGTCGGGCGATTCGGGGTCGCCCGGCCCGTCACCCGCCGCGTCGGCGTCCGCCCCTCGACCCGCGGCGGCCCCGGTCACGGACGCGGTCCGGGATGCGTCGTCGGCAGGCGCGCCAGGCGGACCGGCGCCGGCCGGGACCGGGGATGCGACCGCAGCGCCGTCCGGCGCGACGGGCCAGGCAGCGTCCGCCGCACCGGCGGCGGACCGGACCGGACCGGCGCGACTGCGGCTGGAGAAACTCTCGCACCACTTCGGGTCGATGCGCGAGGATGAGAAGCGCTCCACCGTCATCCGTTTCTGGAACGATGGCGGCGCGCCGCTCATCATCGAGGACATCAAGACCACCTGCGGCTGTACGGTCCCGTCGCTTGCGAAGCGGCGGTTCGAGTCCGGCGAGATGGGCGAACTGGGCATCACGTTCGACCCGTCGGGCCCGGGCCGGGACCAGAAGAAGTTCGTCACGATCATCTCGAACGACGGCGGCGAAGTCGCGTCCCTGACGCAGTTCGCGGTCATCGCCGACGTCGAAGCGTTCGCGATGGTCGAGCCGCGCATTCTCCAGCTCGACGACATGCGCATGGGCGAGCGACTCACGCGCCACCTGGACATCGGCTATGCCAACGCCTCGTTCAGGATCATCTCCGCCACCGCGTCGAATCCCTACGTCGCGCTCGCCGTGCTGCCCGACCGGCTCCCGGCGGACCAGGTGATCGAGCGCGTCGAGGCGGAGCACGGCGCCACGATCCGCGTCGACATCAGCGAAGAAGCGCCCTGGGGCGCGTTCTTCTCCTGGATCGAGATCAAGGTGGCGGGGCAGGTGGAGCCCGGCCGGCCCACCCAGGAGCACGTGCTGCGGCTCCGCATCCAGGGCCAGGTCTACGGCCTGCTGATCGCCGAGCCCGACACCTTCCGCTTCGGCGTCGAACGCAACACGCCGTTCACCCGTGAGGTCGTGCTGCGACATCGTGATGGCACGCCGTTCCAGATCGTCGAGACGGAGGTCTCGCTGCCGGGCATGGATGGATCGTCCGTCGAGGTCCGGCCGACCGGGCCGGGCCGGTACACGCTGGTCCTCAGTTCACCCGGTGGGGCGGCCGAGCGCAACTACCGCGGCATGGTCACGCTGATCACGGACCTGCCGGGGAGCGAACGCTCGGTCAGCCTGAGCGTGATCGGCGTCGTGCGGCCGACCCCGGTGGGGATCGGGAAGTAGCCCGCTGGTGCCATGCTGCGCTGCGCCCCGGGGCGGCCGGGTCCGCCGCCCGGCGTCACCGCCGCCCCTGGCGATCAGCCTTGGAACCGCCTGCCCCCTTCGATGCGTATGAATAGATGACTCCCCTTCCCTGCCGCTCACCGCGGCACCTCACCTGCGGGTCCGGGAAACCGGGCACGGCAGGAATGACCTGCGGTCAGCGAACCTCCCCCTCCGTCCGCCGACGCCGCTCACGCGGCGTTGGCGGTTTTTTTGTGGCGGATGCTGCCGCGCCGCGCGGGCCCGGCCCTCAGATGCCGGCGCCGGATTTCGGCCGCTTCGGGGCCGACAGCAGTGCCACCGCCCGGTCGGGGTCGATCGTGCCTTCGGCGACGTAGGCCGCGATCTCCCGGCGCGATCGCTCCCGCTCGCGGGCGATGAGCCACTCCTTGATGCATCCGATCAGGATGGCGGGGACCGCGATGACCGCGGCCAGGACGAACATCACCGTCGGGAAACTCACGAGTTCCCGCATCACCGCGTCGAAGGTCGTGGACCCGCCGGCCCCGACCTGCGCGAGCATTCCCGTAAGGCCGACCATTTCGCTGCTCCCTGAATGGCAATCCCCGATGTCAGGCGACCCGCGGCCGCCGGACATCCGGACGTGCCGCGCGCTCCATGTGACCAGATCCCGACACCGGATTCCTCGCCCGGAACCACCGCGCCCAAGCGGGTCACAGGCCGTGTGATTGGCCGCTCGCGGGCCGCGATTTCGGGGGACCGGGGGACCTGCCGGTCACCGCGGACGCCGGGGCACGACGGCACCCGGACCGGCAGCGCAAGGCCGAGGTGGGATTCGAACCCACGAAATAACGGATTTGCAATCCGTCCCCTTAGACCACTTGGGTACTCGGCCGGGGAGAACGACCAGAATACTCCCCGCCATCGGTCCCGGCAATCGCGTCGCAGTCCGGCGGTCATGTCACCGCGGGCCGTCGGTGCGCGGCGCCTGCGAAGCCCGCACGGATGGTGCCGTGGGCGCGGTGGTGCGCGTCGGGGCCGGCGCGTCAGGCGAGTCCGCACTCGCTCGCACCACAGCCGATTCGGCCGCGTCCGCAACGGCGCCCTCGGGTGCCGGCGGGCGCAGCGGCGGCGGCGGCAGCGGCCGCAGCACAATGCGCCGGAGATCCACCGCCAGCGGCGGGCGACCCAGCATGAAGCCGTCCGCCGAGCGACCGCCGCCGCGATCGATGCGGACCTCCACCGGCTGGCGCGTGTCCGGGTCATAGACCGGCTCTACGGTGACCTGGTCATCGCCGATCGCGTACGCGAAGTAGCGCCCTGCCCGGATGCCGCGATGCGCCCCGCCCACCACCTCGACGCGGCGCGTTCCGGTCCATCCCGTCAGTCGGAGCACGTCGCCGGCGGCGCCCGCAGTGGTCTCCAGGATCCGGGCGCAGCGATCGATCGTCGAGCGACTCGCCCGGCCCAGCGGCGTGCTCCAGAAGAGGTACGACTTCGGATCGATGCCCTTGTACAGCTCGGCGGGCGGCACGCGCGTGGCGTCCGCGTAGCCGACCACGTGATCGGTCGCGACCACTTCGCCCGACGTCATGCGCACGACATCCATCTGGATGGCGACGATGGCCTCCCGGCGCGATCCGAACAGGCGACGCCGACGCAGGTCGTCCGGAAGATCGGTCGAGTGCACGAAGTCCGTGACGCGACCCACGACCACGTAGTCGACCTCCGGCCGCGCGGCCCGGAGCCGCTCCAGTTCGGTGCGACGCCGACCCGGCGCGAGGGCGAGGGCGGCCTCGACGCTCCGGCCGAACGCGGCATCGATTCTCGCGTCGTACGCGCCGTCGACCAGGATCGTCCGTGCGAAGTTCTCGCTCAGCGAGAGGCCCACGGAGCGCCAGGGCACCGACGTCACCGTCGGATCCGCGAAGGCGCCGACGACCACCACGGTCGGCCCCAGCGGCGCCACCGGCCGCGGACCGGCGCGATCGACGATGGGGGGGGCGTCGTGCCCTCGGTATCCCAGGACCGTCGAACCGCCCGATCGACACCCCACCGCCGCGCAGGCGAGCGCGACGAGCGCCGCCGCGGAGAGTCTCTCGGGACCGATCGCCATGCCTCTGCGGATCGGTCCGCCGAGGGAGATTCCTTGAGCGGAGCGACCCGAGGTCCCTCTCGACGTCTGCGGCGTTTGACCTTTCCGGCGGATCCGGTCGATGATGACGTCGCCCCATGACACGCTCCCGGCGACGAACGACGATCCCGCTTCTGCCCGTGCTCCTGATCTCGATGAGCCTGCCGGCGGGCGCGCAGGCGCGCCAGGCGCCGGCGCCGGCGCCGCGCCCGGGTGTCCCCGCGGCCGCCGCGGTGCCGTCCTATCTCCTCCGGGAGGGAACCGTTCTCCAGCGCGTGTCCGGAATCGTCGCCTTCGACGGCGACGCAGGCGGCATCACCGTGGCCATCGAGGATGACCGCGCCGGGCTGGCCGGGTACATGCTCGTCCTTCTGCCCGGCCTTGCGCTGACGGAGATCGTCGAGGCACTGCACCAGTCGCGCGACGGGCGGGAGCGCTTCGAGATTTCCGGCCGCGTCCTCGTGCATCGGGAACGGAACTACCTGCTGCTCACCCAGCCCGCGGTTCTCCTGGACGGTCCCTCCCCGGCAGCGGATACCGACACCGGACGCGCGCACGGGACCGCACCCGCCGATGCCCGCGACGCGCCGGCGAACGCCCGCGCGACCGGATCATCGGCGTCGGAGGCAGACGATTCGACCGCCGCGATCGTGCGCGAACTCCGTCGCGCCGTCGGACAGGTCCCGCGGCGCAGCAGCGCCGCGTCGGTCGATGACGGTGCCCTGGCGGAGCCGGTGCCGGAGGGGACGCGGCTCGTTCTCCGGCGCGGACGCGTCCGGCGTGACCAGGGCGGCGCGATGACCTTCGTATTCGACGCCGATGCGACCGGGAGGAGCGATCCACCGGTCACTCTGCTGCCGTGTCTCATGCTGGAGCGGCTGGAGGCGCTGACCGCCGATCGAAGCGACGGCCGCGCCATCCTGATCAGTGGCGCGATCTACGCCTTCGGCGGCCGCTCATTCCTGCTGCCGACGATGTACCGGGTTCCCGACGAGCAGACGCCGCTGGCGCCGCGCGGTCCGGCGGAGTCGCCGCTGCCGGGCCGGCGATGAACATCCTGCTGGTGGTCGCCGCCGGAGCCGTGCTCCTCGCGCTCGCGGGAGGGTTCTACGCGCGATGGATCGGCCGGCTCTTCGAGATCGACGATCGAAACCGGACACCGTCGGTCACGCGGGAGGACGGCCGTGACTTCGTGCCGACGCGCAGCGACGTCGTCTTCGCACATCATTTCGCGTCCATCGCCGGCGCCGGCCCGATCGTCGGCCCGATCATTGCGCTCGCGTTCGGGTGGGGCTGGGCGTGGCTGTGGATCGTGCTCGGTGCGATCTTCTACGGCGCCGTGCACGACATGAGCACGATGTGCGTCGCGCTGCGCGAGCGCGGCTGCACGATCGCCGAGGTGGCACGGCGCACGCTGGGCCGACCCGGGTTCCTGCTCTTCATCGCCTTTCTCCTGCTGGTCATCTCGGTCGTCAACGCCGTCTTCCTCCGGCTCTCCGCCGACGCGCTCAGCAGCATGTACCCGCTGGCGGCACTCGGGCTCCCGGAGGACCAGACGCTCCTGCGCGTCCATGAACACGACGGCGTCCGATCCGGCCGGATCGGCGGCATCGCGACCACGTCCGTGATCATCATGACGCTCGCGGCCCCCGTGCTGGGGCTGCTGGTCCGACGCCGCGCCCTCCGCGGGGTGCAGCCGTTCATCACCGCCGCCGCGGTCGCGGTCGCCGGTGTGCTCCTGGGCTTCTCATTCCCGGTGAGCCTGGGCGCCGCGACCTGGATGACCGTGCTGGCAGGCTACGTCTTTGTCGCGTGCTGGATCCCGGTCTGGATGGTGATTCAGCCGCGCGACTACATGAACGTGCAGCTGCTGTACGGAGGTCTGCTGCTGCTGCTGTGTTCGACGGTCGTCGGCGGGCTCAGCGGCGCGATGATGCAGCTCCCGGTGTCATCCGTGGCGACCGGGTCGGCGCGCCTCGGCCCCGTCTGGCCGATCATGTTCATCACGATCGCGTGCGGCGCCATCAGCGGCTTCCATGCGCTGGTCGCGACGGGAACGACGATCCGGCAGATCCCGCGCGAGAGCGACTGCCGGCGCATCGGCTACAACGCGATGCTGCTGGAGAGCCTCCTCGCGCTGCTCGTGGTCGCGACGATCGCCGGCACGATGACGCCGGAGATCTACCGTCTGAACGTGACCTCCGCCGGAGGGCCGATCCAGACCTTCGCCGTGGCGTGCGGCAGCGCCTTCGCGCGGCTCGGCATCCCGATGGCCGTCGGCTGCGTGCTCGGCATTCTCATCGTCGAAGGCTTCCTGATCACGACGCTCGACACGTCGGTGCGCCTGGCACGGTACCTCTTCGAGGAACTCTGGCGCGAACTGGGCGGCGCCGGCACGCCGCCGGTGATGCGGTCGACCGGGTTCAACACGGCCTGCGCGGTCGGACTCATGATGCTCTTCGCGCTGTCTCAGGATGCCGCGGGCGCGCTCTGGCCGTACTTCGGCGCCGGGAACCAGCTGATCGGCGCCATGGCGCTGACCACGGTGACCGTCTGGCTTCTCCGCCGCGGCCGGCGCGTTGCGTTCGCCGCGGTCCCCGCGGCCTTCATGGTGCTGACCGCCATCGCGGCGCTGGCGTGGCTCGTGCAGCGGGAGGCGGGACGGGAGACCAATCCGCTCCGCGCCGTGGTCGTCGGCGGCGGCGTCCTCCTGCTCTCGCTGGCCGCCGGGTTCGTGATCACCGCGGTGATCCGGATCCGGCAGGTGCTCCGTCAGTCGACGCAGGCGGCCGCGCTCCCGGGCCGTGACGGTGAATGACCCACGCCCAGTTGAGCAGGAAGAGCGCCACGACCACAAGCCAGAGAATCCGACGGGCGCGCCGGCCCCCGGGCCAGTCGGGCTCGACACCGGCGATCATCCGGACGGCAAGCCACAGGGCCATGAGCGCCCCGCCTGCGACCGCCAGTGGATTGCTGGCGACGGCGGCCGCCGGATCGCCGTCGAGCAGCGCGCCGAGCGCGCGAGTCGCCCCGCAGGTTCCGCACGGGTACCCGGTGATGGTCTGGAAACGGCAGGCGAGTGGATCCGGCGACGCCATGGGATCACCGAAGGCGCGCACCACAACCACGGCGCCCCAGAGGCTGAGGATCAGGATGGCCCAGGGCGGGAGCGGGATCGTCCGTGGAACTCGTCGAAGCAGCGCCCGGACCCGATCAGGGACCACCCGCGCCGGACGCGGCGAGGCCGACCCCGAGAACGATCACGAAGAGCACCCAGAGGAGGCCCAGGCAACCCAGCACGACGCTGATGATGCCGCAGACTTTTCCCGCTTTGGTCATGCCCTCGCCCGCAGGATCCATCTGCCCGGCGGCCATCTGCCGAAGGTCGGCGTTCGCCATGACCCAGGCCACGATTCCGCAGATCACACAGAGCACGATCCCGAGGATCCCGAGCACGAGAATGAGGACGCCGCGATGTGGCTGCATCGCGCCACCATGAGCGACCTGCGTGGGCGGTAGGGTGGACATCGACACTCGCTCCGTCTGCCGGACCAGAAGAACATCCGTGGATCGGAACGCACTCCTGAGCCGGCGCCGCAGAGAACGCGTTCAACCGCCCGCTCCGGGCGTCCGGCGGGGGCGTGCGGTGTATACCCGAACACCCGGCCGTTCGCCACCGCAGGCCGCCGGACCGGTCGAATCGCGGACACATCACCGCATGCCGCATCATCCGGTCCGCGGGCTCCGGCTCGCGCCCCGAAGGGCCGGTGTGCGGTCCCCGCGCCGCGCACCGGTTCATTTCGACTGGAGACGCTGGTACCATCCGGCCCAGGGTTCCCGCATGCCAGACGCCACCACCATCGGCAGTCGCCCCACGGCCGACATTCCCGCGCTCGCCCGGGACGGGGGTCCTCGCGCGGTCACACTGCCGCAGGACGAGGCCACGCGATGGCCGATCATCACGGCGGACGATGAGGCCGCGGTCCTCTCGGTGCTGCGCAGCGGCGCGATCTCAATGCACCCGGTGGTCCAGGAACTGGAGGAGGCATGGCGCCAGCGCCTCGGCGTGGCCCATGCCATCGCGCATAACAACGGGACCGGGGCGATCCACGCCGCCCTCCATGCATTCGAACTCGGGACCGCAGACGAGGTCATCGTGCCCTCCGCGACGTGGTGGGCGAGCGTGATGCCGGTGCTTCATCACGGTGCCATCCCCGTCTTCGCGGAGACGGAGTTCGCGCAGGGCGGGCTGGACCCGGAAGACGTGGCCCGGAAGATCACCCCCAGGACGCGCGCGATCGTGGTGGTTCACCTGTTCGGCATGCCATCCAGGATGGACGAACTGATGGACCTGGCGCGCCGCCACGGCCTGCGGGTCCTGGAGGACGCCTCGCACGCCCACGGCGCGACCTGCCGGGGCCGACCGGTCGGCACCATCGGGGATGCCGCGGTCTTCTCCATGCAGGCCAACAAGCTTGTTCCCTCCGCGGAGGGCGGCATCCTCGTCACGAACGACGACGGTATCGCCGAGCGGGTGATCCGCTACGGCCACTACGAGCGTCTCCTGCCGATGAAGCAGTTGCCGCAGCGGCGCTTCGCCGCGACCGGGTTCGGCCACAAGTTCCGGATGTCACCGCTGAGCGCCGCCGTGGCGCTCTCCCAGTTCCGAAGGCTGGACGAGCACAATGCGATCCGCAACCGCAACTGTCGCCTGCTCTCCCGGCACCTTGCCCCGCTCGGCATCGATCCGATGCTCGCCCCGGAGGGCATCGAACGGGTCTACTTCGAGTTCCTTGTGCGAAACGATGAACGCGTGACGCGGATCCCGACGCAGGTCCTTGCGGAAGTGCTCCAGGCCGAGGGCGCGCAGGTGGGCGCTCCTCGCTATCCGCTCCTGCATCAGCAGCCGGTGTTCACCGAAGGGACGTGGGCGGAGATCGCGCGGGTGCGAAATGCCGGCATCCCGCTTCCCACGTATGCGAAGGACGCGCTGCCCCGCACGGCTGCCGGCAACGCGCAACTGCTCAAGCTCCCCGTCTTCACCACCGATGCCGGTCCGATCATCGAGCAGTATGCCGCCGCGTTCCGGAAGGTCTTCGCCCACGCCGAGCGACTCCACGCCGCGCATGCCTGAACGGAACGCCATGAAGCAGGACGAGGAACCGCCCGGAACGACGTGCCGCGGAGACGGCGGACACGGCGCGGTCGTTCCGTCCCCGGGCCGGGCGCCGCGCGTGGCGGAACGCGTCCTCGCACCGGGCGCCGATGAGATCGAGTCCCGCTTCCGCAGCCGACGCGTCCGCATCGTCCGCCCGCTCGTCCTCGCGGCGACCGGCGTCCTGCGACTCGTCCGCGGGTACGACTGGTCCCCCCTGGGCCTCGAGCATCTGACGGAGGTCGACGGCCCGGTCCTCCTGGCATCGAACCACGCCAGCCACGCTGACACCGCCGCGATCCTGGGCGTCCTGCCGCCGCATCTGCGGGAGCGGACCTGTGTCGCCGCGGCGCTGGATGTCTTCGGACCGGTCAACGGCGCCCGCTGCTTCAGTCGGGCTGCCCTGCGCCGCGAGGCCGTGCAGCTCTTCGTCGCCGCCGCCTACCGCGCCTTCGGATTCGATCGTCACGGCCCGCCGCTTCGCTCGCTCCGCACGGCGAGCCAGCTGGTCCAGCGCGGCTGGAGCCTGCTCCTCTATCCGGAGGGAACGCGTTCCCGCAACGGCGAGGTCGGACAGTTCAAACCCGGCGTGGCCGTGCTGGCCCGACTGACCGGCGCCGCGGTGATCCCGATCTTCGTCAACGGCGGCCGCGACATCCTGCCGCCCGGATCGCGCCTCCCGCGCCGCGCACACGCGGTCGTGGTGTTCGGCCATCCCATGCGGATCCACGAGGGCGAATCGGCCGAGGCATTCACGCATCGCGTGCGCGACCAGGTCCGGCGACTCGAGCGCACCGCGCGGGCCGGACGGCGCGTGATCGACCGGCGCCCTCCCCGCCGGACGCGCGTCGCCGCCATGCTCCGCCGCGCCGTCCCCGCCCTCCTGCACAGTCAGCGCGGGGAGTGAACGGGGCCGCCGCGCTGTGACTGCTTCCACCTCGCCGACGCCGACCGACCCGGCCGGGTTCCTCGGATGGGAAGGAACGGATCTCGTTCTGCTCCTGCTGCTCCCGCTGGCGGTCGCGGTCAGCGGCACGATCTCGGCGTCGGAGACCGTGCTCTTCGGCCTCTCCGATGCGCAGCGACTCTCCATCCGGGCACGGCAGTCGCTCGGGGCCCGGGCCGTCGATGCGCTCCTTGCCCACCCGGCCTCGCTCCTCATCTCGATTCTTCTCGCGAACACGACGGTCAACGTCCTGTACTTCGTGCTCTCGTCCGTGCTGCTGATCCATTCCACGGCCCAGGCGTGGGTCCGCGGCTCGATCGCCGTCGGGTTCCTGGTCCTGATCGTGCTCGGCGGGGAGATCGGTCCCAAGATCCTCGGCGATGTCCTGCGCGAACGGCTCGCGGTGATCCTGGCGCCGCCGATCCTGGCATGGCATCGCGCCATCACGCCCGCCCGCGAGGTCATCCATGCGTGGATCATCCAGCCGCTCGCCCGGCTGATCATGCCCGTCTCGCCGTCCGGGACCACCGCCGGCCGGGACCTTCACTCGCTCGTGGAACTGACGGAGAAGGAAGGGCTCCTCGACGAGGCGGAACGGGCGCTGCTGCTCGAACTCATGGCGCTGCGGCAGCGCCGCGTCCGGGAGGTCATGACGCCGCGCGTCGACATGCCGGCGATTCCGCTGACCGCGTCGCGGCGCGACATCCGCCATGCGGTCGAGCGGCATCACAGCGCGCTGCTTCCCGTCTTCGACGGCAACGTGGATCACATCGTCGGCATCGTGAACGCGAAGCGACTCCTGCTTGCCCGTGCGCCCATCCCGCTGACCGACCCGCGGGTGATGACTCGGGCGGTGTTCGTGCCGGAGGTTGCCACGCTGGAGCAGCTGCTGGAGTTCTTCCGCCTGAAGAGCACGCGCGCCGCCGTCGTCGTGGACGAGTACGGCGGAACGGCGGGCATCGTGCACGTCGAGGACATCGTCAAGGACGTCATCGGGTCACCGCGCGGGAGCACGGACGATCCGATCGAGGGCCCTCAGCTCGTCTCGCTCGGGGTCTATCGCGTCCCCGGCGACTTCGCGGTCCACGACTTCATGGCGCTCTTCTCACTCGATCCGATCGCCGGTGCCACCGCGGCCACCGTGTCCGGACTCATCGTCGACCGGCTGGGACGGGCACCCAGGGCAGGTGACCGCATCACGGTCCATGGACTGCTGCTCGAGGTCGAGCGCGTCGGGCGCAATCGCGTGCAGACGGCCCTGGTCAGGCAGGTGACGGGGCCTGCGACCGGAAACGACCGCGCCGGGGAGTCCGGCACGGGAGGTCCGGTCCCGTGATCTCCGTCGAACTGCTGGTCCTTGTCTCGCTGGGAGCCGCAGGCTTCGCGTTCAGTGCGCTCTACTCCGGCCTCGAGATGGGGACCTACGCCGGCAGCCCGCTGCAGTTGCGCCTGCGCGCCGCCCACGGCGACCACCGTGCGCTGCGGCTGCAGGCCGAACTCTCGAACTCGAGCCGCCTGCTTGCAGTGCTCCTGCTCGCAAACAATGCCGCGAATTACCTCGGCAGTTTCGCGCTCGCGGAGATCCTGACGCTGGGCGGCCTCGGGACGTGGCAGCTCATCGGCGTCCAGATGCTGCTGTTCACCCCGCTCCTCTTCATCTTCGCGGAAACGCTGCCGAAGGAACTCTTCCGCCGCCACGCCGACGTCTGGACGCCGCGCCTCAGCCGTGTCCTCTCGATCAGCCGGATCATCCTGACGGTCACGCTCCTCCTGCCGCTTGTCCGGCTCTTCACCCTGGTCCTGGAGCGTCTCACGCGGCTTGAAGAGGATGAAGGTCTCCATCCGCGCCGCCACCTGAGTGAACTCATCCGCGAGGGCGTCGGCTCGGGCTACCTGAGCGAAGTGCAGACGACGCTCGCCGATCGCGCGCTCATGCTGCGGGACCGGACCGTGGCGGAGGTCATGACGCCCTGGCGATTCGTCACCTCGATCGGCGCCGAGACCGATGCCGCTGCGCGGATCCAGCTCCTCCGCGCACGGCGCTTCTCCCGGCTTCCGGTCGTGGACGGCACCGGGAAGGTCGTCGGCGTACTTCACTGGCTCGACGCGCTCCTGCAGCCGGACGCGCCGACGCACCGGCTCGCCGCGCCGGTTCCCACCGTGCCCGCCGACCGGACGGTGCTGGATGCGATCTCGCGGATCCGCGCGACCGGGCAGACGATCGCCATCGTCCGGGCGACCGCGGACGGGCCTCCCCTGGGAATCGTCACGCTCAAGGCGCTGGTCGAACAGTTGACCGGCGAACTTCGCGCGTGGTGACCCGTCCCCGGGGCGCGACGCGGGGCACGCTCGGTCGATGCCTCCTGCCCCCGATGACACCGAAGCCCGCGCTCCGGCGGGCTTCGGTGTCTCAGCACAGTCTTCGGGTGTGCGGCGCTCAGCCGCGCTGACGATCCCCGTTCACTCGCACGGTCCCCAGGCCGCCAGGAGCTGAAGCAGATCGTTGAAGTCGACGGTGCCGCTGGCGTCGATGTCCTCCGGACAGTCACCGCCGCAGGGCCCCCACGCGGCCAGCAGCGCCAGCACGTCGGCGAAGTCCACCGTGCCGCTGCCGTCGATGTCGGCAGGACACGGATCCTTCTTGGGCTCCTCGCACTCGTCCGGAATGCCGTTGCCGTTGATGTCCTGGCTCGTGCCGTTGCCGATGTCGGTGGCGTCGGCCACGCCGTTCTCATTGCAGTCCGGCGCAAGCGTGATCGTCAGCGTGTAGGGCCCGCCCCAGCCGGTCATCTTGCGGTACTCGATCAGGTACGTCCCGGGCAGCACCGCGACCGTCGCCGTCTGGACCGCGATGTTCGCCAGGCTTCCCCCGATCGCCGAGCCATCGGTCCGGCGAAGCCAGAGCTGCGTCGACATGTCCGAGAGGCTCTTCGCGGCGCTCACCGTCATGATCGAGGATTCCGGCACCTCGACGGAGAACCAGTCGAAGAAGTCGACGAGGTGCAGTCCGTGCACGCCGGGCACGATCGCGGCCGCGTCACCGAGGGTGTCGTTCTGCTCGTACTCGTCGTCGGGAACGATCTCGTTCAGGATCGTCGAGATGGACGGGTACGTCACATTGAGCCGGCCGTAGACATTGTTGTGATTCGACTGGTTGCATCCGCCGTCATTGCCGCAGATGCCGAAGAGCTGGCCGATGACCTGCCAGTTGGCGTTGAACAGCGGAGACCCGCTCGACCCGCCCTCGGTCACGCCCTGCGTCCACTTGAGATACCAGTACCGGACCGTCGGAAGTCCGCCGCAGATCGGGTTCTGCGTCGTGAGATTGCCGAAACTGATGCGCTTCCAGGAACCCCCGGGGTGGTGGATGCCCGTGACCGCGGCGCCCGAGCCCGGATTGAGAATCGACCATCCGGCGAATCCCTGGCCGTCGGCCGGGTCATTCAGCGTCCGCATGAGCGTGAAATCGGTATTCGTCGAGCCGGCGAGAAACGCGGCGCCGTTGGAGCGCGGTACCGAGAAGATGCTGGGGATCGACCCGCCGCACCCGTTGCGCTGATAGAACCAGTAGATGGTCGCGCTGTTCGCCTCCGCGGGCGTGCTGATGCAGTGATTGGCGGTCAGCACGAGCCCGCGATCGGTGTTCGTGTCGACATCGTTCAGCAGTCCGGCCGAGCAGACGAACGTGCCGCCGCCGCTCACGAAGTCCATCGTGGCCACCGAGTCGCGCGCCACGGCGTCCGGCGTATGGCACATCACGTCCTGATGGCACGGGAGCAGTCCGCCCGCCGCGGCGCCGTGAGGCGTCGCCGGCGGATCCTCGACCGCGCCGAGCGGGTCGTGGTGCGGCCGGTAGAGATGCGAGATCTCGTCGATGACGATGCGCGGCGCTCCGTCCGCCTCCAGCGGCGCCTGGTACTGGATGGTGATCCACGCGCCGGGGACGGCCATCGCCCAGACGTCGCCCTCCGGGCGACCCGTGTAGGCGTCGGCGCGCCCGTCCGTGCCGGCGACCACGACCACGCCACCCGGCGGAAGGTCCAGTTCGGCGAAGTGCACACGGACGCCGTAGGCGCCGGGCACATGCAGGGTGGCCGTCCAGAGCCGGGTCCCGTGCGGACCCTGCGTCCAGGCGCCGAGCGCCTCGGCACGGACGGCATCGATCGGGAACCCGCCGGGGATCTCGCGCTGAACGCCGATCCGGCGCGGCGTGCCCGCCTGACGATCGCGGATGGCGTCCTCCGCCAGGAACGGCGAGGGGTCGAACGGAAGGAAGTCGACGCGAAGGGCGCGGTGCGCATCACCGGGCCGGGCCGGCGCAAGGACCTGCGGTATCGCGTCCCCGTCCCCGGGGGCGATGACCGGCCCGCGGCTGCCCGCCAGTTCGGTGAGATGCGGTAGGCCGTGAGCCCCGGGAACGTCCTGCAGTCGGGCATCGGCCGCCCACCCCGGGCCCGAGAGTCCGAAAAGCACCAGGACAGAGAGGGAACAGCCCAGGAACGGGGTTCGTCCCCGGTCGCGCGAGGAGTGCAGCATGCGTGGATTCTCGGTTGGGGTCGCGGCGGGTCGGGAGATGGAGCCAGCCCGGAGAAGTCGAGTCTACCCCGGGGGCGAGCGCGGGCAAGCCCGAAAATCAGACCCGCGCCCGGTCACTCGGGCTCGCGCAGCGGCCTGACAACGAATCGGGCGCGGACACCGTCGATCAGCAGCGGCGCCGGAACGCCATCGCGCCAGGCTGCAAAACCGTCGATCCGGTTCGAGGACGCCCACAATCCGGACTGGCCTCCCGGGAGCTGGAAGATCGCCCGGCCCTCCTGCCCGGGGGAGACCACCAGCCGCATGCTGGCGCCGAACGGTGTCGGCGTCTGGACCCGCACCGAGTGGCGATGCCCGGGCAGCGGTTCGAGTTCGATGCCTGGAGGCCCGATGCCGAACCGGCGGAGCGGGTGCTCGATCGACACGGTGTTGACCTCTCCCCACACCGGGAGCCCGTTCCGATTCACGAGTCCGGCGGCGACCTCGAGCAGCGTCTCCAGCTGGAACTCCATCCACGACGCATACCCACCCGGGACCAGGTGCGCCGGGGCGCTCGCGATCAGCCGGCGCATGGAGGCCTCGCGCACGAGCACCCACGGATTGAACGCCTCCCATCGGACATCCTGCGTCAGCCAGTCGATGACGCGCGCGTGGAGCCGGCGGTGGAATCGATCGAGCAGCGCGAGCCCGCGCGAGTCGACGTCCGCGTGTCCGTTCCACGCGCGGACATCCTGGGAGACCAAGGCCAGGAGTTCGGACCCGGGGCGCATCTGTACGAGCATCAGGATCCGGCCGCGGACCTCCTCGAGGTGATCGACGCGCGTGTCGAGCTGGATCGACAGCAGTGACTGCTCATCGTGCCGCTCCGCCGCCTGGAGAAGGCTCCGGATCTGCCGGGCACGGAACCCCTCGGCCCACTCCGACGAGAGCGTCCGCGCCCACTCGACATCGACGGTCCGGTTGTTGGCCGTCCAGAGGATGCCGTCCGGGGGATCGATCATCCAGGGTCGATCGGCCTCCGCGCGCGGACCGACCCACCGGACCTGCTCGTCCCACGGAACCGGATGGCTGCCGTCGAACCCCTGCCGCTCGGGAAGCCATCCCGTGACCACCCATCCGATCCGTCCTCCCGCATCCGCCACCATCATGTTCTGGGGCGGCCCTGCCCACCCCGCGCCGATCTCGATCGCCGCATCCACGTCCATCGCGTCCCGGAGCCTGAGGAGGTCCAGGTTGATGGACTCCGCGCGCATGCCGGTCCATCGCAGTGCAAGCGGCCGACCGAGATGATCCGCGGCAAGCACGGGGCCCCAGATCGTCTCCTCCACCACGAGGTCATGGGAACCGCCCCCGCGGAGATCGATGCGCTCGACGCGCTCACTGAAGTCGAGCCATCCCCGCGGCCCGCGGTACTGGCGCGGGTTTCCGGGTCGGCGTTCGATGATCACCCAGTCCGACACGTCCACCATCGCGTTCGTGAATCCCCACGCGACGTGACCATTGCTGCCGATGATGACGCCCGGCGCACCTGGCAGGGTGGCGCCGACGAGCATGCGATCTTCCCATTCCAGCTGCATGCGGAACCACACCGGCGGCAGTGACTGCGGCAGGTGCGGATCGCTCGCGAGCAGCGCGCCGCCATGGGTGGTTCGGCTTCCGGCGACGACCCAGGCATTGGATCCGCCGATCTCTCCCGCGGTGGCGCCCGGTCGACGCTGCTCGGCACGGCCGGGGCCTTTGAGGGGGCGCCGCGCCGAGAGATCGATCACCTCCGGCCCGGGGACCGGCAACGATGCCGGACCCGGCGCGCCAAGCAGAGGCGCCGAGGCCCAGTCGGGATCGTCCAGCAGGAAGTCCATGAGCGCCTGCGGAAGCACGGCTCGCGCCGCCCCGATCGAGATCTCCGCACCCGACCCGCGCGAGAGCATCAGCGCCATGGACGCATCGACGAGCAGCGTGTCCGCCGGCTGCCACGGCATCGGGCCGGCGCCGAGCACACCGTACTCCGGCGGCGGCTCGGCGAGATCCGCCAGGCCCGCATTGACGCCGTCCGCGTAGACCACGAGAAGCCGACGGGTGTCGGGGTCCAGATCGCCGAAGACCGTGCGCGCCACCCGTTCAAGGCCGTACGGTCGATGCGCGCGATCGAGTCCGGCAACGACCGCGCCACCGAGTTCGGCCAGTCGACCCGCCGCGAGTCGTCGCGCGGTATCCATCTGGAAGAAGCGCTCCTGCGCATGCACGAACCCCTGCGCCCAGATCACGTCCTCGAACGAGGCGCCCGCGATCCGGACCGCGCCGCTCGCATCACGCTGGATCTCGAGGCGCGCCTCGACGGCCGCCGTGCGCAGTTCACCGTCACGCCGCGCATCGGGGCCGGAGGATGTACCGGCACCGGCCGCCGGTCCTGCCAGCGCCAGCAGGCCGCAGAACAGCGTGCGGCACACCGGCCGACGGGTCACCGCGTTCACGCGTCGCATCATGACAGCCTCTCCCTGTATCCCGCGGGCGTCAGGCCCGCGCCGCGCCCGGCGGTGCCGGGCAGACGTCGAGGATATTGAGTTCGACGGTGCGCCGGCCATTCCACGTGCTGATCTTCGGTTCCACGGCAAGATCCAGGCGCACGCCGCGCTGCACCTGCGGCTCGAACCGGGCACCGTTCCACCAGACCGCGTCGAGGCTCGCCGCACCGGCCGGGTCCGTCCCCGCGCGGACCCTGAATCGCAGCCCCGTGCCGCCCCCCTTGAGCAGTCTCGGCGGATGTTCGACCACCGCCGCGCGGATCCTGACGGCGGGGCGACGGTTCGATCGCCCGAACGGTGCGAGCGCGTGCAGTCGGTCGACCTGGCCGCTGGCGATGTGCAATTCGTCGAGGGTCGCGTCGCAGTCGAGTCGGACGGACGGCATCAGGTCCGTCTCGGCGATCATGCCGTTCGCATGCTCGATGAACGCACGCGTGAAGTCCGGCAGTGCGCTCGCCGGGATCTCCAGGCCGGCTGCGGCGTCGTGACCGCCGAATCGTGTCAGCAGGTCGCGGCAGGCGCAGAGGGCGCCATGCAGCGAGAAGCCGTCGACGCTCCGCCCGGACCCGCGGCAGAGTCCGCCCTCGCGACGAAGCAGGATCGCGGGTCGCCCGTAGCGCTCCGCGAGTCGCGCACAGACGATCCCGACGACGCCGGGATGCCATGACGGATCGTCGAGCACGATGGCGCGATGATCCGGGCCGGTCATGCCGAGCGCCTCGGCGCGGGCGGACGCCTCTTCGAAGATCCGGCGCTCCGTCGACTTCCGCTGCTCATTGAGTCGGACCAGGCGCGCCGCGGTCTCTGCCGCCTCTCCCGGCGTGGCACCGGTGAGCAGGTGCACCGCATCCGCCGCGTGGCCGAGCCGGCCGATCGCGTTCAGCATCGGCGCGAGCCGGAACGCGACCACCTCCGCATCCACGTGTCCCGCGGACAGCGGCCGACCGGCCGGTCGGCCGCTCCCCGCGTCCGCCGCGGCCGCCACCAGCGCCCGGACGCCGGGCAGCGTCGAGCACGGAAGCACGGCCAGCCCATGGCGGACGAGCGTCCGGTTCTCGCCGACCAGCGGCACGACATCGGCGATCGTGCCGAGGGCGGCCAGCGGCAGCATGTCGACCAGGCGCTGCTGGAGCGGCTTCGGCAGCCGCTCCGCGTCCTCTTCGCCGGTGCCGGAAAAGCGCTGCGCGAAACGCCACGCCAGTTTGAACGCGACCCCCGCACCGCAGAGGTCTCGGAACGGGGCACCGGCGCCCACGCCGGGATGCACGACGATCGCGTCAGGCAGGGCGCCATCGGGCGCCGGTGCATGGTGATCCGTGATGATGAAGTCCAGCCCGGCGGCACGCCCCGCGCGGACCGGTTCGATCGCCGTGACCCCGCAGTCTACGGAGACGACCAGGGATCCGCCGTCCGCGCGTAGCTGGCGCAGCGCGTCGGTGTTGAGGCCGTACCCCTCTTCCAGGCGATGCGGGACGTAGCAGCGGACCGGGAGGTCGGGCGCGACGCAGCGCAGGATGTGCCAGAGGATCGCCGTCGCGGTGATCCCGTCCACGTCGTAGTCACCGTAGATGACGATCCGCTCCCTGGCGCGGACCGCGGCCACCAGGCGATCCGCCGCCTCGGTCGCCTGGGGGAGATCACGCGGCCGGCTGAGATCGTTGAGCTTCGGATCGCAGAAGCGCCGGATATCGGCGGGATCCACGAGTCCGCGCGCGCGGAGGACCCGGTCGAAGAGCGAGGCGGGTCCTTCGGGCGGGCGCGAAGAGAGGCCGGCACACGACTCCACGAGCCAGCGGCGTGTCAGTCCGTGCATGCGGGCACCCTACGGCCGCGCCGGTGACTGTCGCAAGCCCGCGGTCGAAGGTCCGCGGTCGCAGCCGCCCGGACAATCGCACGCCCCCGGTCGCACACCCCCGGTCGCAGGCTCCCGTTCGCAAGCCCCCCGGTGCAGGACCGATGCCCTTCTCGCTACACTGGCCCGCTGTGGGCGGCCCGGGCCGCCGGCGTCCTGCAGGTGCCTGTGGAGTTGCGGTCTCGTGGTCGAACGACATCGATCGATCCTTCTGTTCGGCCCGCCCGGCGTCGGGAAGGGGACGCAGGGCAAGCGCCTCGGCGGGCGCAGCGGATTCGTGCATCTCGCCACGGGCGACATCTTCCGCTCACTGGATCGCAACTCCCGTCTTGGCCGCAAGTTTGTCGAGTACTCATCGCGCGGCGAACTGGTCCCCGACGACCTGACCCTGGAGGTCTGGCGCGATCACGTGGCGCGGCTCGTCGAGAGCGGGGTCTTCAACCCCGCGACCGACGTTCTGGTGCTTGACGGCATGCCACGGTCGGTCAACCAGGCGCGGATGTTGCGCAACGAGATCCAGCCGCTCGTGATCATTCATCTGGTGACGCGCGACCTCGACGAGGTCGTGGCCCGCATGCGCCGCCGCGCCGAGACCGAGGGTCGGCATGACGACGCCAATGACGCGGTCATTCGCCGCCGGTTCAACGTCTACGCTCAAGAAACGGCTCCGGTGCTCCGAGAATATCCGGTCGACCTCATCACCGAGGTCGACGCGATGGGCTCGATCGAGGACGTGGCGCGTCGGATCGACGAGGTCATCGATCGCGTCATCGCCGCCCCCCTCTGAGCCGTTCCATCGGAAGCCATCCATGCATCCTGCGCTCGAACTGACCCGGGTCTCCGTCCCGCTCGGGCCGACCCGCGCCATCGATGACCTCACCATCGAGGTTCCCGCCGGATCCCGCGCGGCACTCGTCGGTCCCTCCGGATCCGGACACACCGCCCTCTTCCGCGCGCTCTGCGGCGACCGACCCGTTTCCGCCGGGGCCATCCGGTATCTCGGCGTGGCGACGCATGGGCGGCACCCGGATGTCGTCCGGCGGACGGGGTTCCTCTCCAGCGACCTGCCGCAGGACGACGCACTGGAGGTGGTGATCGAGCGGATGATCCGTGGTGGCGTTCTGGGCGGCCTCACCGGGTTCGACGCACGGCGCCAGGCCGAGCAGCAGCTCAGCATCGCCGGCCTGACCGATGGCGCCGCCCGGCTCATGGGCTCGCTGGAAGAGGCGGCACGCCGGCGGGTGCGCGTGCTGGCGACGATGCTTGCCCGGCCCGCGCTGGTGATCCTGGATGAACCGGCCCGCGGGCTGTCGCCGTCCGATCGCACCGCGGTCCTTCAGACGATCACGGACGCGCTTCCGGCGACCTCCGCCCTGCTCCTGCTGACCTCCAGCCCGGAGGATGCACGGGCACTCGGCGCCGTCATCCGACCGCTCACGGTCCGCGCGACCGTCACGTCGCGCCGGGCGGCGTAGCGGCTGCCCAGACCGCGTCGCTGACGTCCCCGACCGCATCGAAGGTCTGCCGGGCGGTCGCGATAATCGCGTCGCACTCCCGGTCGGTGAAATCGGTGGCATCCACCTGCGTCCGGAATTGCGCCCACCGTTCCCGCTGTCCGGCGCCGTATGGATCGAGGTAGCCCAGCCCCGACGCGCCGCGCGCGGATGACGCCGGACATCCCCATGCCGCGGCCAGCGCCCGCGCGATGAAGGTATTGCCGTTCATGCTGCCTTCGAGCACATAATGCGCTCCCAGAGCCACCGCCGGCTCGGTCCGGACATGATCGCGCAGCATCTGCGCGAACGCACGTGCGGGCGCCACCGGGTCGGACGACGCTCCATGCCCCAGTGTGCGCAGGTCCTGCTCGATCCGGTGCACGTGGCTGCGTCCATCGAACCCGAGCGAAGCAAGCCGGGCATGCTGCGCCGAGGCCGTCTCCAGAGCGTCGGCGATGGCGACGTGGAGGTGGCGGAGTTCCGCCAGGTACCGCGCGAAGAGCGGCCGCTCCAGGCGCCCGCCCGCCATCGCCTTCTGCAGGGGACGGGTTTCCGCCCGCCGGTGGTGGTCACTCGTCTCGGCGCGGAGTCGCGCCATGAGCGACGGCGTCCGCGGCGACACGAGGACCTCCGATGGGGCGGGCACCGCGGTGAGACCGCGTGCGTTCGCTGCGTCCGTCGCCGTGTTCATCGCATCATGCATTGCTTCCTCGGCCCTTTCTGCCATGGATCACTGCCCGGCACGGATCACCGCGCGCGGGCCATCGTCCGGCGCGGCGACCGGTCGGCAACCAGGCGCAGGACCTCGGCATAGCGCGCGCCCGAGGCCTCGACGGTGTACTCCCGCTCGAAGAGCGCGCGGGCGTTCGCCCCGCGCCGCTCGCACTCCGCCCGATCCGCCATCATCATGCGCAGGCGCTCGGCAAGCGCGTCGGCGTTCCCGATCTCTGTCCACCACCCGGCCTTGTTCGACTCCACGATCCCGCGCAGGTCGGAGTCCGACTCGGACAGCGCCAGAATCGGCTTCCCCACCGCCAGGCTGGTGTAGAGCTTGGATGGGAACGAGATGCCCTCGATGCCCTTCTCGATCGTCACGATGGACGTGTCACACCCGTTGAGCGAGTCGTTCAGGCGCTCGAACGGCTGGTACGGCAGCATGAGGCAGTTCCTGAGCCCGCGGCGGCGGATCTCCTGCTCGATCCACTGCTTTCTGCCACCGGCGCCCACGAGCACCATCCGGAACGGCTCCTCGCGAAGCCGCTCGGCCGCGCCGAGCAGTGTCTCGAAGTCGTAGTAGAGCCCGAGATTCCCCGAGTAGAGCGCCGTGAAGACATCCACGAGCCCGTGCTGCCGGGCGAGGTCCGATTCCCTCTTCGGCTTCGGCCAGAGTTCGGTCCCGTCGGCCCAGTTGGGAATCACGTGGATTCGGTCCGGATCCAGCTGGTAGGACTCGCAGAGCAGTCGCTTCGCGGCATTGCAGAGCACGATCGTCTGGTCCGCGCGGCGATAGATCAGTCGATTGATCCGGTGCCAGAGTCGCTCGATCAGGCCGCCCCCGCGGATCTTGCCGACCCAGACCGCCAGTTGCGGATAAGCGTCGTGCAGGAGGACGACGTACCGATGGTGCTTCACCTTGGATACGAGCGCGCCCACGATGCCGAGGTATGGCGGATTCGTCGTGTAGAGGTAGACCGCATCCCGCGGTGCCAGGAGCATCCGGAGCCCGAAGGGAAGGATGAAGGTCAGCGAGTTGACGGCCCGGCCCAGCAGGTGGTCCTTGCTGAACCGGGTGGTGATCATCCGAGTCACGTGCGCGCCGTTGCGGATCTCGTGTCTCGGCGCCGGCTGCCACGACTCCCTCGGGCCGTACGAGGGCCAGGCGGTGAGGACATTGACCTGGAATCCGCTTGCGACGAGGTGGTCGGAAAGGTCGCCGAGCAGGTGACCCGTCGACGCCACGTCCGGGACGAAGTACTGGTTGAGCAGGTACACCCGCGGCCGCGACTCCGACCCGCCGGGGTCGGCGAGATCCTCGTCGGGAGGGGCCACGGACTCTCTGGGAACGGGTGGTGCGGGGGCTTCCGACGATCTCACGGGGCGCTGCCTTGTCCGGGACGACTCTGCGGATCCCCGCGGGCGGACACTATACCCGGTCGCGCCGCAGGACCCGTCCGCCGTCGGCCCGGGGGTCAGCCACGAATGCTGATCCGGGAGCCGCGCGCTGCGTCGCCCGTCGGGGCGCCGGGCGCGGCCCCGGCAAGCACGGAGGCGGCCGCACCGGCCGCAGCCGTATTCTCGTCCGCCATCTTCGCCATCACCATCGCCCAGGTTTCCCGCTCGTACTCCAGAAGACCGCGCACCTCATCGGCGAGCGCGGGGTTGCGGTCGGACGACGCGCTCACCAGGCGGGTGTACATGTACGTGTACAGGCTTGCCATCCGCTCACAGAGTTCCGGCGCATTCGCCGGGCGGAGCCCGTTCATGAGTTCGAGGATGATCTGCTGGGCACGCGAGATGCCCTCGTATGCGGCCTCGAAGTCGCGCCCGGCTATCCCGTCCCGTCCCTGGATGACCGCGCGGATAGCGCCGTCGAGCAGGAGCAGGCGCAGTTCCGCTGGCGAGGCGGTCATGACCTTGGTGCGGAGATACGCGTTCGCGGGCGCGGTCGTGGTCGTCATGGTTCATGCCGGATATCGGCTCGACACCCCGCCGGCTTTCGCCCGGCCGGCCCCCCGCCCTCCCGGTGTCCGATAATGCGCCTTCTCCAGGTCACGCGACGCCGCCGGCCGGATGCGGGCGGATCGCGTCCGGTCATCGCCCGACCGTCAGTGACGAGAGATTCTGAATCGACGCAAGGGCGCTGCCCTGGGACTGGAGCTGCGCCAGGGACTTCTCGAGCGCAATGAACTGTGCCTGAAGGCGTTCACGTCGACGCTCGATGCGTTCATCGAAGGCGGTGATCCGGGACCGCATGGCATCGATCTGCCGCTGGTACGCCTGGTCGGCGCGGGTGATCGTGCCCCCGGCCGTCGTCGTCACGTCCGAGGCGAACCGCTCCAGGAGCGGCGCAAAGCCGAGGGAGCGCCAGGTCGTGCCCGACGCGTTGATCGTCACGCCGTCCGCGACCTCCTGCGCCGTGTTCGCCGTCACCTCGTATGCCGACAGGACGCGCTCGACGGCGGCCGGATCGGACTCGAGGGCCGCCCGGAACTTCGACTCATCGAACGAGAGTTGACCATCCTTGGCGATGCGCACACCGATCTGCGACAGGTACTGGTAGGACCCCTCGACGTTCAGCGCCCGACCGTTGACGATGCCGTAGAGCGAGGATCGGATCGTCGCCGTCGCCGCGCTCCCCAGAAGCGGACCGCGCCGCTTCAGGTCAGGGTCGTACGAGTCGTACTCCGAAACGCGCCCGATCACGTCGTTGAACGTCGTCACCATCTGCCTGACGCTGTCGACGATCCCGTCCACGTCCTTCGACACCGTGACCGAGACCGGCGCGTCGCCCGCCTTCGCCAGCGTGACCGTCAGTCCGTCGACGACGCCGCGAAGGACGTTGTCCGATGTCGTCAGCAGGAAGCCGCTCTCCGGATCGTCGGAGCCGAAGAAGACCCGCGCATCACGGCCTTCGACCACCCGGTTCAGTCCGAGGTCGACGCCCCCCGTGTCGATCGTCAGGTCGCCCCTCCGCCCGCTGATGGCCGAGGTGATGTTCAGCCGGAAGGGGGTGGGACCGCCGCCGGTCGAGAGCACCGTCACGTTGACCGGCGCGCCGGAGTCGCGGATCTTCTGCACGATCGTGTCCAGCGAGTCCGCCGGTGACACGTCGATCCTCCGCTCGTAGGAACCATTGATGGAGGCACCTGGTTCCGTCGCGGTTCCGAGCAGGTTGAGATCGCGCGCCGCGGTCCCCGACACCGCCTCGACGCGCAGCGCCACCGTGGGCGCCTGGCCGTCCAGCCGGTCGTCATCCTGCTCCAGCACGATCCCGTCACCCGTGTCGTTCACGCGGGCGCGGATCGCGAGAATCCCCCCGCCCGCGGCATTCATCTTCTGGACGATGTCGAAGACGGTCTTCTCCGTGCCACTGATGATCACTTCCGCGGTGCGACCGAGACCGTCGCGCAGGCGGATCGTGCCGTTGCCGATGCCGCGCCCGTAGTTCAGGCTCGAGGTCGATGTCGCCACCGAAATCGACCGCAGTTCGAGGTTTGATCCATCGATCGAATCCGCTTCGACCTGCGCGCTGATGCCGAGCGCCGCCGCCGCGTCACCGGCGGCGATGAGCGCGCCGGTTCCGCCGCTCGTGTCCGTCAGCCGAAGCCCGTTCCGCACCGTGTTGAGGCCGAGGGAGACGGCGACGCCGGCGGCGCCCGCCTGGGCATTGACGAGTGCGATGAGTTCCTCGACCGTTTCGGCCGCGTCGAGCCCGGTGATCGCAACGCTGTTGCCCTGGCGATCGGTCAGCGAGAGACCATCGGCGCCACCCAGCCCGCGTCCGCCCTGGAGCGAATCCATGAGCGCGCCGCCGATGCCCGAGAGAATCCGGCGCGTTCCGCTGTGCACGGCCGACGCGATGCCCGACGGGTCGGTCTCGATGCCGAGCTGTGCGGCCAGGTGCTCGTTCGCCGCGGTCCGGCGCACGATGAGGTTGCCACCGCCACCCGAGGTGTCCTCCAGTTCCAGCCGCCTGCCGTCGGCCGAGATCCTCGCGATGATCGTTCCCGCCGTCTGCTGCGCGATACGGTCGATGATCTCCCCCAGCGTGGTCGCCGCCGCCTGCTCGATCTGGGCAGGAACCACGTCGCCGGTGAACGACGGCGCGCTCGCGCCGGCTTCGTTCAGGATGCCGAGATCGACGGCCGCCTTCGTTCCGTTCGTCTCGCTTCCGAGTACGCGGAGCAGGCCGGATCCCCCCGTGGTGTCCGTCACGGTGAACCGGTCGCCACTCGTGATAGAGAGCGTGATCGCCCCGCCCGTCTCCTGGGCGACGCGCGTGATCAGCCCGCCCACGGTCGTGAGGCCGGAAAGATTCACCGCATGTTCGGTGCCGTCGCGCGCCACGAAGCGGATGTCCGCGGTGTCCGGATCGTTGTCGAACCGGATGCCGCTGCCGCTGTTCAGCGCCGAGAGCAGCGTCGATGACTCGATCGGAAGATCCTTCCGGCCGAAGTCGAGGTCGAACACCGTGCCGTTCCGGGCGGTGATGCGCAGGTCGGAAACGCTGTTTCGGACGGTTGCCCCGCCACCGTCACCGAGCGTCGCGAGCGATGTTGCCGTGCCGAGGTACCAGATCGATGCCCCGGTGATCGTCCCGCCCGCACTGCTTCCTGCGATGCCGAGGTCCGTCGCGGTCTGGGAGCCGGTCCCGTTCTGCACGGAAAGCGATCCCGCCCCGCCGCTCGTGTCCTCCAGGACCAGGCCCTGCGCGCCGAAGCGCGCGGTCACGCCCACGGCGTCCGACGCGTTGATCCGGTCGACGACCTCCTGCACCGACATGACGTCGGTCAGGTCCACGGTCGCGCTGGCCCCCGCGCGATCCGTGATCACGATGCGTCCGCGACGGACGCCATTGCCCCCGTTGAGATTGTCCAGCGACTCATCGCGGTCGAGGCGGCTTCCGCCCCCCAGATCGAACGACAGCGACTCCAGCCCGAGCGGGCTCTCCGATCGGGACGCGAACCCGCGCGACATCCACTGGCTGGTCGAGACGAGGTTCTTCACCAGGAACGAGTACGTGCCCGGCGGCGTCTGCGACGTTGCCGTGGCCGACAGCGCCGAGGCATCCGACGGGGTGGCCTTCACACCGCGGAAGACGTTGTCGGTCCGGATCCGGCGGGACGAGTTGAGCAGGCTCAGCAGGCGCGCGTTGATGTCCAGCAGCGCCGTCTTCTGGTTCTGAAGGTCCGCAACTCGCTGCTGGAACTGGATGCGGGGCCGGGACTCGAGCGCGAGGAGCTGGTTGATCAGCGTCGCGGAGTCGATCCCGCTGAAGAGCCCGATGCCGGTCGTGATCGATCCCATGTCTCCGCGTCTCCTGTCGACCCGCGCGTGCCCGTGCGGCCGCCGCCGGTCTCACGCCGCCGCGCGGAACGGCAGGTCCTGCGGCCGGTCGTGCGGCGACCAGGTGCAGCCGAGGCGTCCTTCCGCGCGGAGAGCAAGCAGGTCCGAGACCCAGGCCTGCACCGTTCGACCGTGACTCTCGACCGCCCCGCGGACGAGTCCGGTCGCGTGGCGCTCATCGGGCAGATGCACGTCGATCGTGCAGTGCTCGTCGTCGTATCGCTGCACAGGCATGATGTGCCGTTCTCCACGGGCTGACGAAGTCTTCAGCAAACCGCGCTCCCGGGGCGGTAGTACGGACCGCGCGCGACCGGAACGCCACGGAGGCATCGGCGGAACGGCTTCACGACTTTCGCGCGGGTGGCCGGAACCGCGGATCCGGCGGCAGGACGCGCATCGCCTGCGCCTGGTGGCGCGCGTCAGTCGCGCGGCGCCGCATCCCCGTCTCCAGCGCCGTCGGGCAGAGCGACCGTGTATCGACCGTGTCCGACGCGCCGGAACCGGTCCGGGTGCCGGACCAGCACCTGGTTGATCATCGAGCGCAGGTGTGTGCTGCGGCTCTCATACCCCGCCAGCCGGACCGCGGACACCAGGTCCGCCACGCGCAGCGTCCGCCCTCGGAGCAGCCGCGCCAGCACCTCGACCAGTGCATCCGGGGAGCGCCGGCGGCCACCGGCGGTCCGCCCCGCCCCCGCCTGCGTTCCCGCCTCGCGGAGCTCGCGCTCATGGCGAGCGATGTCGCGATCGATCGCCGCGAGTTCGACGGCAAGCCGATCCCGCTGATCCCGCAGCGATTGAAGCCGGCGCGCGATTTCCGCGGCGAGGGCCTCCACCGGAACGTCCGACAGTCCGGCCGCTCCGGCGGGCGCCGGTGAGCCGGGTGGAGAGCGCCGTCGTCGAGCGTGGGTCATGCCGCATCCTGCCCGGCGGCCGCGCGCCACCGTGCGTCGTATCCATGCACTGTCCGAATGGGCCGCGGCAGCCGCGCGGGCGATCGTGCCGGATTCGTCGCGATCACACGCCGCCCGGCCGCACAGGCGTCAAGGGCGGACCCGGCTCCCTGCGGACGCAGGACAGGATCCGCGCGACGCCGGCGTGCTTCGTCGGTTCACTCGTCTGGAGTGGTGTGCTGGTCCCGCTGGCAGGCAGGTCCGGAACGATGCGGCCGGGACGGGGCCCGGTCCCGCGGGGCGCCCCCGGCGCGTTCCATGCCCGCCGGGCGGCATGTCAGCTCCCGCGCCGCAGCGCGGGACGCCTGGACACTGATCAGTCTCAGCAGAGCGTCAGGAACGACAGCGCGGTGAGGATCAGCAGGCGGCGGCGGTGCTCGGTCAGGGCGATCAGGTTTGCAAGAATCATGGCGATACGGCTCCAGCGTCTTCGATTGTCCGCGGGTACCGTATCAACCGCCATGCCACGCGCACAAGTTGCCTGCCGAACGCTGTTCCAGACGTCCAGGGGGCCATCTTCCCGGACCGCTCGGGCCACCTGGACGGGCGTGTCGCGATCTGTCATCACTGCCTGTGGCATCCTGGCATCAGCGCCGTCGGGTGTCGGCGCAACCCCGCGGCCGACCTCCGGCGTCGCGGTCGATGCGGCGGATGTCCGGGCCGCCGCGGAGCGCCTCTCCGGATGGGCGGCCTCGTTCACCATCCCCGCGCCGGGCGCGCCGGAGTCCAGGTCGCCGATCCCCGGCGCACGGGCCGTGTATCTCGCCCTGCGGATGTCCGGCCGGACCGTCGGGACGGCCACGGAGCGGATCGGTGCCACCGAGGAATCGAATGCGGAGACAACCGCGTTCCTGATGCGCCGCGCCGCCGGGCGTGCGATGTCCGCACTGCTGGCGGACACCACCGTCGGCAGCGCGAGAGAGGCGCTGGGCGACCGGATCGGCCCGCTCATCGCGGTCGAGTTCGAAGCGGCCGGCCCGATGGAACCGCTCCGGGGCCGGACCTGGGAGCGACTCGCGGAACAGGTCGATCCCGGCCTCGACGGCATCGCGCTGCGCTGCGGTGACGAGATGGCATTGCTCTTCCCATCCCAACTCCGGGCGAGCGGCTCGGCGGCTTCGGTCGATCGGCGATTCACCGCGCTCGCGCTCGAACTCGGACTGCCGTACGCCGAGTACGACGTCCTGCAGCGCGACTTCGATGCCCGCGCCTATCGCTTCAGTGCGGTGCACGCGGTACAGCGGGGGCCGGGTCGCCCGATCCGCGTGACGCATCGCGGTGGCTTCGTCGTGCCGCCGCAGGATGTCACGGCGCACGCGATCGCAGAGGCGGCGGACCGCCTGATCGATCACATCCTCTCCTCCCTCGTGGCGGAGACGGATGTCATCGGCCTGCGCGGTGACTACACCCCCACCGCCGACCGATACGCGCCCGCGCTCGCGCCGCCGCGCGATGTCCTGCTCGTGGTCGCGGCGCTGGGCCGGTACGCCGCGACGCCCGGCCTCGTAGAGCATCGGCGTTCGCGCGCCCACACCGCCGCGCGCATCCTTCTCACGGCGACCTGCGACGGACTCGCGGCGCGCGGGGAGGCCGACCGGCGCATGGAGGTCGGAACCGCATGCATGCTGGTCCTGGCGGTGGCCGACCTTCCGGTCACGGAGTACGCCGCACCGCTGATCGCCGAACGGCTGGCGGACGCCGTCGCGACGCTTCGGATGCTCCCAGACGATCCCGAGGGGCTTCCCGACGCCGCAGCCGCCCTCGGCGGGCTTGCCCTGGCGATCGCGGCCGACCGCGGTCTCGGCGACCCGTCGATGTCGGAGCACGCCCGCCGGCTGCTCGATCGTCTCTGGGAGCGCACCCCCCCCGGCGCGTGGCCGAACCTCCTTCCATGGGCAGCCTGGCCGCCCGCGACGCCGGCAGACCAGGACAGGACGGAAGAACTCATCCGGATGCTCGCGGCCGCGCAGCTCGGCCGCGACGAAGCGCCGGCATCGGACGACCTCCATGGCGGCATCGATCTGAGTCCTCGCCGCAGCGGCCGGGCAGACGCCCAGTCGCTGCGACCGGGCGCGGCGGTGGCCCGCATTCTCACGGACCATCCGGCCAGCCTGACCGCCGAGGGGCAGGCGCGGGC
The DNA here is from genome assembly GCA_019636755.1 of Phycisphaeraceae bacterium. Lineage (GTDB taxonomy): Bacteria > Planctomycetota > Phycisphaerae > Phycisphaerales > SM1A02 > JAHBWZ01. The sequence goes on from JAHBWZ010000007.1 coordinate 204,125, forward strand.
CCATGGCATGCTGCAGGGGCTCCTTCGGTTCGCCCTTCAACTCGCCGTGCGCGACGAGGATCTCTGGGCGTTTCCCTCGCCCGATCGCGCCATCGGCGGCATCCGCACCGCCCCGTGGCACGCCGACCAGCCGGTGGCCGCCCAGGCGATGGGCCTGTTCCTGCTCAGCGACGCCCTGCGGCTGACGCCCGGGAACCCGGAGAGGGCGCCGTAACACGGGCCGGGAGGCCCGCGCCGCGGGCGAGGCGTGAGCACCCGGCGACCATCCCGACCGCCCGGCCGATTGCGCGCCGTGCCGACACGACGCAGCGCATCGGCAGGAAGTGCCGGAAATCGGATCAGCATGAATTCGACGGCGGGCTATACTCAGTCGATCTCTGTTGCAGAGAGGCTGAAGTCGGACGCCCGGTGGCGCCCGCCCCGGATCGCAGGGATGGCCGGATCTGCTCGACGGTGCGTTGCCAGCCCGTGAGCGGTTCCGTCCCTGCCGCCCCGGCAGCCTGGAGGTTTCCCGATGCGCCGACCCGTCCTGCTTCTCGCCGCGTTGACCGTGACCCCGCTCATCATGTCGAGCGCCTGGGGACAGAGCTTCTCCGAACGACTCTCCCACCTCTCGCAGCGCCAGGCGGAACAGACCACGCGCGGCCGCACCGGCAAGCCGCAGATGCTCGGCGCTCTCCTCTACACCGACCTCACCGTCGAGTTCGACGAGACCAACGCGCGCGAAGCGATCCGATACCTGTCCAATGTCCTGGGGATCAACATCGTTTCACGCTTCAGGGACGATCGGAACATGGAGGGCATCGATCCGGAGACGCCCATCACGTTCCGCGCGACGGGCACCCCCGCGCTGACGGTCCTCGAGATGATTCTCGATCAGTGCTCAGTCGACGGGGAGAGCTGCACCTGGCAGCTTCGCGACGGCTACGTCGAAGTCGGCACGAAGAGCCGCCTCGCGGTCCCCGGATCGCAGGAGCTGCGCTACTACCCGGTCCGCGACCTGCTGTTCGAAGTGCCTTACTTCGACAACGCGCCACAACTCGATCTCGGCTCGGCCCTTGACCAGGGCGGGAGCGGCGGGGGTGGAGGCGGGGGCGGTGGGCGCGGCGGCGGCGGGCGCGGCGGCGGCGGCAGCGGAGGTGGTGGCCGCGGCGGCGGTGGCGGCGGCGCGGGCGGTGGTGGCGGCGGCGGCGGATCGCTGTTCGGCACGCCGAGCGGCGAGCCCCAGCGCATCACCGAGGACGAGCATGCCGACACGCTCATCAGTCTCCTGATGGACACCGTGGAACCCGAAGGCTGGGTGCTCCGCGGCGGGACCTACGCGACCATCCGGTACTACCAGGGCGTGCTCATCATCAAGGCGCCGGACTTCGTGCATCGGCAGATCGGCGGCTACCCGTTCGCGGCACGCCCGTCGACGCGCCGCGCGGATGCGGGCACGCCATCCCGGTACGTCACGTTCACCGGCGGCTTCTCCGAGGTCCAGCTCATCGACCTGGCCAACAGCGACCCGTTCAGCGGCGCTGCCGGCGGCGGCGGATCCGGTGGGGCCGGCGGCGGCGGATCCGGCGGATCCGGCGGCGGCGGTCGCCCCTGACACGGCGCGCCTCGCGCCTCAGCACACGATCAATGCACGACCGGCGGTTCCCTGGAACCGCCGGTTGTGCGTTGATCCCATCGTGCGTGGTGCGCGTGCATGGACCGGCCGATCGCGCCCGCGGAACACACCCGCGGATCAGGGCCCGACCCGGGGCCAGGCCGTAGCATTCGGGGAACAGCGGCATCGGACCCGGTGTCCGCAGTCCCGCCGGTTTCCGCCGGCGGCCGCTCCGGCCCCCGCCCAACCGTGCCGATCACCCCATCGCCCTCTCGCGATATCGGAGGACCACCCGTGCCAGCGCATCGCACCCTTCGCTTCGCCACCGCCGCGCTCATCCTCGGATCGCTGGCCGCATGCCAGACCGCGCCCCCGGAGAATCGCGGCACCTCCGGATACCGTCTCGACCCGACGCACGACGCCGACAGCGAACTCGGGCGCCGCGCCCCGCGCTCCGCGGACCTTGTCGAGGCCACCGACCGCATGGCGCAGGACATCGCCCGGCGGATCGACATCACCAACTGGCAGAGTCCGCCCCGCATCGTGCTGGGACGCATCGAGAATCACTCCACGCTCCGCGACCAGAACTGGCAGGTCTTCCTGGCGCGACTCCGCAGCCAGCTCCAGAGTTCCAGTGCCCGCGAAGGCCTGGACTTCTTCGCCGAACGTGCACGCGTCGAGCGGTTTCGCGACCAGGAGTACGGCGGCAAGGATCCGGCATCGAGCAGCGCGGCCTATCGGTCCGAGGCCGACTACATGCTCGTGTGCGAGGTCTATGACCTCCCCTCCGGCGGCACGAACTACTTCCTGTTCAACTACCAGCTGGTCCAGCTTCGCGAAGCGGCGAGCGGTCCGCAGCGCCGCCCGGGCGAGATCGTCTGGGAGAACAGTTACGAGGTGAAGTTCCAGTGATCCGGCGCACCGGGCGCGCGGAGGCTCTGCCGGGAGCGGGGCGGCCCGCGCGAGATCACGCGAGCCGGTGGCGACTCGGCGGACTCGCCTGCATCCTCTCGGCCGGCGCGCTCCTGGTCGGATGCGCCCGCGGCGGTCCCGCGCCGGCCACGTCCTTTCTCAGGAGCGTCGACCTTGTCGACATGACGGATCGCATGGGCGAATCGCTCAGCGCCAGTCCTGCCGTCGCGGCACGCGCGGCGACCGATGCCCCGTGGATCGTGAGTCTCTCCAGACTGTCGAACTTCACGAACCAGATCATCGCCGAGGGCGAGAAGTGGCTGTACCTGGTCAGGCTCCGCTCGCAGCTTGCGCAGACCGACCTGTCGCAGGAGCGTGCGATCGCCTGGATCATCCCGGCGGACAGGTGGCGACTCGTCCACCAGGAGCCCGGGCTCCCGCCGGAGCCGTACGGCGTGCGCGCGGATCCGACGCACGTTCTCACCGCGGAATTCCATGCGCTCACCCACACGGGTGCCGCCGGCCGGAGCGACGCCTACCTCTGTGCCTACCACCTGCTTGATCTCAGTGACGGACGGCTCGTCTGGGAGGATGCGTGGGAGGTCAAGCGCACCATCCACGGGCGGACCTGGGACTGACCACCGTGACGCCTGCTGCATGCCACTCGGGACGGAGCCGCGTGCGCTCCGGGATCGCGGCGGCACTTGCGGGACTGCTCAGCATCGCGTGCCAGTCCGCACCGCGCAACCTGGATGCCATCAGCGCCTACTACCGATACGACTTCCACCTGGCCCGGGAGGGCGTCCGGGGTGATGCGCGCCTTCGGGACGACGGACAGACGATCCTCAACCTGCATCGACTCGGTGCCGCCGCGCTCGCGGACGGCGACCTCGACGAAGCGGAGACGATGCTGCGAAGGCTCTTTGAACTGCTCAGCACCGCAGGACTCAACCAGGACCGGACGACCGCCGCGGTTCTGGTCCACGAGGGCGTGCGCATCTGGAAAGGCGAGCCATTCGAGCAGGCGCTCGCCTACTACCACGTGTCCCTTCTCTACATGCTCCGCGGCGACTGGGAGAATGCGCGTGCGGCGATCGCAAACGCGCTCTTCCGGCTGACCGACTTCGGCGAATATCGAACAAAGGAGACGGTGGCCCGCCGGGCGGCAGGCGACGACACCTTCCTCGATCGCGGGTACACCGCGGTGGATACGGACTTCACCCTGGGTTTCCTGCTGCTCGGACTCGCCGCGGACATCGCCGGCGCCGCCGGCGCGCCCGAGGCCTTCGCCGCGGCGCGATCGATGGACCCCGGGCTTACCGACCTGGCGGACACTCTCGAGGCGCGGACGTTCGACACGCTCCTCGTCGTCGAGTTCGGCAAGGGCCCGACCAAGATCGCCTACGGACCGGACGACGCGCTGTCCCGCTTCGAGCCGCAGGACCGGGGTCGCGGCCCGCTCCTCGTGGATATCGACGACGCCGGTGCCCGCACCGTGCCGACCGTGCTCGACGTCAACCGCATGGCGGCGGACCACCGCTGGAACGCGTTCGAGGATGTCCGGCGCGCGAAGAGCATCCTCGGTGACCTCTTCATGACCGGCGGACTCATCGTCGCGACCGCCGACGGACGACGGGCCGGAGAGCGGGTCCTGATCGGTGCCGGCATGGTGCTCGCGGGGCTCCTGACGAAGTCCGGCGCCCGCGCCGACACGCGCTACTTCGAGTTCGCGCCGCAGCGCGTGTACCTGGTTCCGCTCCGCCTCGGGACGCCGAAGGACGTGCTGCTGCGGGTCCAGGGCGGGCCCGCATCCGGCTATCGCCTGCCGGATCTGCAGCCGGGCACATTCAGCCGGCCGCGCGTCATCTACGCGCGGATGCACGGCCATGGAAGCCCGCAGCCTCCCTGGCTCGCCGCGCGATCGCTTCAGCACGGCAATGACCATACGGGCGTCCGCCCGGGGGACGGCCCGTGGATCCTGGGCGGTTCCGATCTGTCCACGCCCTCCGGCGAGACGCTCTCGGCATACCAGCGCCACGGATGGCTCCGCGGCGCCGCGCTGCATGACCTCGAGTCGATGTATGCCGCCGAGGAGATCCTCATCGGCGCCGGCGCCGAGCATCGACCCGGAGTCCTGCGCAATCCGTCTTTCCGCCATATCGTCGAGGGCGGGACCGGGCTCTTCACGCCGCATCCGGATTCGATGGGCTACAAGCGTGTCATGTACACACCGCATGCGGCGTTCCGCGCCCGGAGTCCGCTGGTCCGGAACGCACCGCGGCGCGATCCGCCTCCCCCGAACGAAGAACGTCTCCCGGAGTCCATGCACCCATGACCATCATGACGATCTCTCGCCATCGCCGCACCGCGACACCACTGGCTGTCCTGCTTCTTGCGTCCGCCGCCGTGCTTCCCGCCTGCCAGGCGCCGGACATCTCGCCTCCCGCCGGGCATGGCGACCCGGTCCCGGCGCCGTACAACGATCCCCAGATCTCCGTCCTCTCTCCGGACCTGCGCGGATGGCTCGCGTTCCAGCCGGCGATCATCGAGGACGACGGCAGCCGCCCGCTCACCGTGCAGGTGCCGGTGCGCAACCTTGCCGAGCGCCAGTACCTGATCGACTACCGCTTCCTGTTCTACAACGAGAACGGCATGGAACTGGAGCCCGTGATGGGATGGCGGATGGCATCGCTTCAGCCGAAGGAGATCGTCCGTCTCAAGGCGAATGCGATGGGGCGCGACGCGCGCGACTACCGCCTCGAGATCAAGTGGGCGCGGTGACGCGCCCGGAAATCACCCGGGAGGCTCCCATCACGACGCCACCGGCAGCGCGGTGAAGAGCGCGTCCTCTGCGCTGAACGGCTGCGTGAGATCGATCGGCAGCATGCGTCCCTGCGCATGGTCGCTGTTGAGCACGACGATCCGGGTCCCGATGCACTCGATCCCGGACTCGACATGCCGGTGCCCCAGCACGAAGACGCGGACATCCCACGCCGCGGCCAGTCGCTCAACCAGTTCGTCCGTCCATTCACGTCCCCAGGTCATGAGCCATGCGCTTCCGTCCGGGTGCGCCAGGTCCCCGTCGGTGAGCGCCCGGTCCAGCACCGCCGGATCGAAGCGATCCGCCCGGGACGCCGACGGCAGTGCATGTGCGCACAGGATGCCCGATGCCGTCCGCACCGCCAGCGGCATCGCGCGAATGAACTCGACCACGGCCGCCTCGACCGCCGCGCCGTCGCTCTCGCCGAAGACGTACGCCAGGCCGTCCCGGAAGAGCTCCAGCGAATTGCCCGCGCCCTTGCTCACGCCGCGCCCGATCGCCTGCGAAAGTTCATGGTTCGCCAGCAGCGGATGCACCTGCCCGGGGAACGTCACCGCCAGATGCGCGGCACGCACGAGCATGCGGTAGGAGAGATCCACCCCGTTCACCAGCTGCTCGCCGTGAATGAGTTCATGGAGCGTCACGTGGTGATCGGCGCCATGCTCCAGGCGTGCCGCGCGGATCACCCGGGCGAAATGGAACGGGTTGTCATGCAGGTCCCCGGTCGCCAGCAGGCGTCCCTGCGACGGAAGATGCACCGATGCGCCGCGCCGCGCGGGCACCGCCCGCAGCGCGTCCGCACCCGCGTGCAGCACGCGGCACACGGCCTCGGCGTCGGACATGCGGGGCGGTTCGTCCACCGGGCCAGCATACCGGTTGCCGCGGCGCCACGGACGGCGCGATGATGCGATGATGCGCCCGTGCGCCCGCCCCGCACCCCGACCATCGGCCTCACGATCATCGCCTCCCTGGCGGCGCTGGCGCTGATCGTCCGGATCCCCGCGCTGGGCCAGAGCCTCTGGTACGACGAGATCGCCGCCTGGCGCGACTACGCCGCACACGGCGCCCCCCACGCGCTCACCACGTGGCACGACCCGGCGAACCACGTGCTCCAGACCGCGCTCAGCGCGTGGTCGGTCGCCGCGCTCGCGGACGTGATCGGCGAACCACTCGCCCTGCGCCTGCCGTCACTCATCGCGTCCCTGCTCCTCATTCCGATCCTCGTCATCCCGCTGCGTCCCATCGCCCCGCGCGTCGCCCTGCTCGCCGGCAGCGCCGCCGCGCTCATGCCCGTGCTGGTCCTCGCCGGCACCGAGGCGCGCGGCTATCCGTTCATGGTGCTCGGCGCGACCACGTCCTCGCTGATCCTCGCGCGGCGCCTGGATGCACCGGACGACATCCCCGGATCGCGCCGCTCCGCCGGTTTCCGGACTGCCCTCGCGTATGCCGGCGCGATCACGATCGGCACCTGGGGCCACCTGTGCACCGCGCTCGTCGCGCTGGGCCATGCGGTGGTCGTGGGCGTGCTCGCGCTCCACGCGCGGAGGGCCACTCCCGTCCGGCGCGCGGCGCTGCCGTTTGCACTCGGAGCGCTGGGCTGCGCCCTCGTCCTCGCCCCCGTCATTCCGGGCATTCTCCGGGCGCGCGCCATGCTGTCGTCCGCGCCGGATGCGCCCGGCCCCTCCCCCTTCGGGGAAGAGGGTCTCGCGGCGCTCCTCCAGGTGACGGGAACCACCGATCCACTCGCGGCGCTGTTCGTCCTGCCGCTCCTCGTCGCGGGCATCGTCGCCGTCGCACGACAGCGCCCCCTGCGCCTGCCCGTAATGCTCCTCGTCACCGGCGCGCTCCTCGCCCCGCCGCTCCTGGCGCTCAGCGGCTCATGGATGTACGCCCGCTTCCTCCTCTTCACCGCCGGCGCCACCGCCATCGTGCTTGCCGCCGGCACGGTCGCATGCGTCGCACGCGCCGCGCGCCGCACCGGGCAGCCATCGGGCGCCGCGACCACCGGCCCCCGCACCGCCGCGCGCGCGCTCTCGCTCGCGCTTCCGCTCCTCACGCTCATCGGCTGGCAGATGGACCTGCTGCGCCGACCCCCGCGCCAGCCGCTCCGCGAAGCCGCGGCGCTCGCTCGCGGGCACCTCGAGCCCGGCGAGCGCGTCCTGGTGATCGACCTGCACCACCGGGTGCTCGACCCATGGCTGCTTGGCCTCGATCCCGTGTACAGCCTGCGGCTGGGAGAGGACCTGGAGCGGGTGCTGCGGGATGCACCCCCGGAACTCACCACCGCGATCGTGCTGTATCCCGACCTCGTCCCGGCCAGTCGCTTCGATCTGCTTGCGTCGCACGGCTTCCGCCGGCACGCACGACTGCCCGGGTGGATCGACCACGGGCGGGGGGCGGTGGAGGTGTGGAGGAAGCACGATCGCCCGCACTGATCGGAGCACCGGGGCCATGGCGAGCGCACGGTCCGAAGCGCGCTGGCACCGGAGTCGCGCGGGATGACTCACCGCGCCCGGGCGGCTTCATGCCTCACTTGGCACGCCGAGCCGCCACGCGCTCACCATTGCGCTGGTCCTCGCGTGCATGACGTCGCCCAGTGAATGAGGCTGCGCCGACGGTATGCACGTTCCCGGGGACTCATCAGGTCCAGGCCACGATCGCCGCCGACCTTGACGGGAACGGGAGCGTGGACTTCGCTGACCTGCTGTGCATGCTGGTGCCGCGGGGCGACGCGCGTCTGTCACGGATGTCCCGCCGGCACGCCCGGCAAGGAGATCAGGTGTCGAAGAAGGCTCTGATGTCCGTCCAGATCAGGGACAACGGGCTGCCGTGCGCCGCTGCGACCTCAGCACGACCGGGAAACCGGATCCACTGGGTGCGAAGCGACCGCAGAACCAGGACCTCTGCCTGGGGATCGTCGCTGTCCAGCGCCGTTGCAGGCTCCGCGTCGATGCAGGCCGCATTGGATACCGCATTCGTGCTGCTGAACCGCGTCTGCCCCCATGCGACGACAGCATCATCAATCTCCAGCCAGACAAGGCCGATCACTCGCCCGTCCTGAAGTGCACGGGTCGCCATGGGGTGGTACCTCTGTCTGCAGAGCTTGATGTACCTCGCCGTTCCCTTGCGACAGTCCAGCGACCGAGAAACTTCGCTGGATGTCGGGTAGTAGCGTATCTGCCGATCATCGAGTATCGGCCAGCACAGCAGACCATGCCGTCGTATGGACGGGATGTTCCGAGGATCCGTGAAGTGGTAGAGCGGCAACCCGGGCCCTCCCTGGAGATCCCGCCGACCTGCCGGACATGTTCAGCCCGGAGCCGGGTCAGCCGGCGGATTCATCGCATGCAGATCCGAAGCTGTCGATGTCCACAAGGGGTGTCAACAGATCACCGGAAGAGCTCCCGGGAGACGATTCCACATCATCACGCCCTCACGCTCACTCAGTCATACCGCAGCGCCACGATCGGGTCCTTCCGGCTCGCCAGCACCGCGGGATAGATGCCGAAGAGCAGTCCGACCGACACCGCCACGATGAACGATGCGGCGATCGACCACGCGGTCACCTGGGTCTCCAGTTCCACCGCGGCATTGACGTACCGGGCCAGCACCTGCAGGCGCAGGAGCCGGGGCAGACCCTCCTCGAGGCCGACGGCCACGCCGACCCCCAGCACGATGCCGACGACGCCGCCCAGGCAGGAGAGCGTTCCCGTCTCGACGAGGAACTGCAGGACGATGTGCCGGCGCGTCGCGCCGAGCGCCCGCCGGATGCCGATTTCGCGCGTGCGCTCGGTCACCGAGGCCAGCATGATGTTCATGATGCCGATGCCGCCGATGAGCAGGCTGATGGCGGCGATCGAAATGAGCACGATGTTCCAGATGAGCTGCGTCCGCTTCTGCTCCTCCAGCAGTTCCCACGGCACCACGATCTGCACGTCCGCGAGCTGCGGATGCTCCACCTGCATGAGTCGGCGCGTGCGATCGGCCGCGATCAGGACCTCCTCGGTCGTCTCCGTGGTGAGGTAGATCTCGGAGATCTCGATGTCCTCCCCGGAGAAGGACCCGGCCTGCCGCCGGAAGATGCGGTCACCGAACTCCATCTCGGCGGTCGTCAGCGGGATGTGTACGTCAAGATTGAGATCCCGTCCGACGAGCGCACTGCCGCGCCCGCCTGCCAGCCCGACGGGCGCGAACACGCCCACGATCCGGTAGACCTTCGTGCCGATCCGGATGTCGCGCCCCAGCGGATCCTCCACCGGGAAGAACTGCTGGGCGAGGAGATGGCCGATCACCGCGATGGATGACCGCTGCTCCATGTCCTCGTCGGTCAGGTAGCGGCCCCGCGCCACACGGAGGCTGGCGACGCGGATCAGTTCGGGCGTCGACCCGAACGCCTGGCTGGTCACGCGCTTCTCCCGGTAGGAGATCTCATCGCCAACCGCCTTCAGCGGGACGATGAACCGCGCGTCCGGGAAGAAGTGGGTAATGCGGCGGAGATCGCCGCGCGTCACGCCGTACGCGACCGTCATGCCGCGGTCCTGCTGCGCGGCGCTGGCGGACTCGGGCGGAAGCACCGACCGGATGATGACGTTCGTGGCACCCAGCGCCTGGATGTCGCGCAGCGCCTTCTGCTTCGTCCCCTCGCCGATCGAGACCATGATGATCACGGCGGCGACGCCGAGGATGATGCCGAGGCTCGTCAGCAGGCTCCGCAGCTTGTGCAGGCGGAGGTTGTTGAGCCCGAGGCGGATGATTTCCAGGAGAAAGGTCATCGGGGGATTCGAACGGGGCCGATGGTAGCCCGGACCCGTCCGCGACAGGTCCGGGCGGTCGTCAGGGGGGGCCGTTGTATCGGAAGGCGCGGCGCCGGTGGCACAGATCGAGATCATCGAGGAACGTTCAGAGCAGGGCCGGTGGGTCTACACCGCCCAGGTGCTCGCCGATGACGGCACACTGCGGCGTCACGAGGTCACGCTCTCCTGGGCGGACTACAACCTCTGGTCGACGAGCGGTACCGACGAGCCGGCGTCGGTGGTGACGGCGGCCCTCGTCGTGCTGCTGGCGCACGCCGATCCCGCCCGGCTGCGGCCTCGCCTCGACTGTGCCACGATCCGGCGCCTGGTGGCCGGTGCCGATGACCTCATCCCCGCGGCGATCCGCCCCGAGCACCACTGACGCCGCGCGCCGTCAGCCCATGAGCGGCTGCGGTTCCGGGTGCTGGAACGCAAGCGGCATGTCGACGAAGAACGTGGACCCGCGCCCCGGCGCCGAGACGAAGGAGACCGTCGCGCCGAGCATGCGGGCGAGTTCGCGGCTGATCGCGAGACCCAGCCCGGTCCCGGCATGTTCGCGCGTGTGACTTGCATCGATCTGCCGGAACTTCTCGAACACGATCTCGTGCATGTCCTCGGGGATTCCCGGGCCGGTATCGGAGACCGACAGGCGGATACCCGGACGGTGATCGGACCGGTTCACCCGGTCCGCCGACACGACGACGCTTCCGCCGCGCGGCGTGAACTTGATGGCGTTGGACAGGAAGTTGAAGAGAACCTGCCGCAGCTTGCCCGGATCGGTCTCGATGACGGGGATGCGGGAAGCGACCGCCAGGGTGACCTCGATTCCCTTCGCGTCCGCCTGGGACTTCATCGCCCGGACCAGGTCTTCGAGCAGATCGGGAACGCTGGTCTGCTGCAGGTTGACCTCCATGCGACCGGCTTCGATCTTCGCCATGTCGAGCAGTTCATTGATCATTTCCAGCAGTGATTTCCCGCTGGTGATGATGTTGGTCAGGTACCGCATGCGCTTCGGATCCGCCTCCGGGTCGGCCTGCGCGACTTCCAGCAGCAGTTCCGCGAACCCGATGATCGAGTTGAGCGGCGTGCGCAGTTCATGACTCACGTTGGCCAGGAACTCGCTCTTGAGCCGGTTCGCCTCGGCAAGCGTGGCGTTCGCCTGCGCGAGGGCGGAGAGCTGCGCATCGAGGCTGCGGTTCGCGCCGGCGAGGCTGGTCTGCGTCTCGCCGAGCCGGTCGAGCATGGAGTTGAACGCCTCGGCCAGCTGCTCGAACTCGTCGCCCGTGCGGATCTGCGATCGCGTCGCCAGGTTCCCGGCGCGGACCGCTTCCGTCGTCTCGCGCAGATGGCGCACGGGTCGGAAGATCAGGCGCGTCAGGATGAGCCAGAAGACGACCATCGCCAGCAGGCTGCCGCCCAGCCCGGCGGCGACGATGAACGTGCGGATGCGCAGCAGTTGTCCCTCGGCGAACTGCGATCCGCGATCGACGACCAGGATCGCGTAGATCGGGTCGGCCAGGCCCGGCTCCACGGCGGGCCCGGAGAACGCCGTGAACGCGGGCTTGCGCATCGTCCGCCGATCGGACTCGCGGATGACCCGCGCGTACCGCACCACGGTCTGGCCGCGCTCATCCACCAGCCGCAGGTACTCGTGCTTCTCCGGATCGTCGCGGAACGCGCGCATCGCCTGTGCGACGAATGACCCGGCATCGTCCGGATCGATCCGCGCGGCGAGCACGTACGTGAGCCGGAGCAGCGACGCCCCCGCTTCATCGCCTGCCCCGCCGGACTCGGAGAACAGGCCGAGGTCGATCCGATCGCTCAGCCACGCATCTGCGATGCGCCGGGCCTCCTCAAGCTGGAAATCCCGGACCAGGGCCCCGGTGCGGTTCCACGGCACCGCGAGCACGCCGATCAGGATCGCGACGACCGCGCACCCGAAGACGAGCTGGATCTTGTTCGCGAGGCTGATTCCGGCCGCCATGACAGCAGGGCATGCTACCCGCCCGGCACGCGCTCTCCCGCCGCGGCACGATCCGCGCCGAGACCGCCGTATACTCGCCCGCCATGATCCGCCCAGGCGCCGATCCCGATGATGTCCGGATGGCAGATGTGCTCTGCGACTTCTGCCGGGGACCGTGGACCCTGGATCGCCCGATGGTGGAGGGCCACCGCGGCGCGGTGATCTGCGGCCACTGCCTGACCGTCGCCTACACCACGCTCGTGCTGGAACGCGCCGCGTCGCCCGTCGACTTCGACTGCCTGCTCTGCCGGGAGGGACCGCGGGACCGCGCCGCCCTGGAGCGCGCGGGCGAGCCGGGCTGGACCAGCCCCGCGCATGCCGAGGCATCCGTCTGCCGCCGCTGCGTGAAGCGCGCGGCCGGCGCCCTGCACAAGGATCCGGACGCCGCATGGTGCAAGCCCGTGTCGCCCGGCGGGCGCGGTGATGGCCCCATGCAGCCCACCGCAGCCTCGGCGGATGAAGACGGCGAATCCGACGGATGACCGCCCCGGCGCCCCATCGCTTCATCCCGTACACGGCGTATCCGCCGCCCGGCCCGCCGGAGGAGATCGCCGCGCAGCACCGCGCGATCATGCAGCAGCGCCGGTCCGTCCGCTTCTTCTCCGACCGCCCCGTTCCGCGCCGGGTGATCGAGCACCTGGTCGCGACCGCCGGCTCCGCGCCCAGCGGCGCCAACAAGCAGCCGTGGCGCTTCGTCGCGATCTCGGATCCGGCGCTCAAGCGGGAGATCCGCCTGGCGGCGGAAACCGAGGAACGTGCGTTCTACGCACGGCGCGCCAACCCGCAGTGGCTGCGCGACCTGGAGCCGCTGGGGACCGACCCGGAGAAGCCGTTCCTGGAGGTCGCCCCCTGGCTCATCGCCATCTTCAGACTGGTCCGCGACGATCGCGACGACGCCGTCACCGACCAGGTCTACTACGTCAATGAATCCGTCGGCATCGCGGCCGGCTTCCTGATCACGGCGATCCACCTGGCGGGACTCGTCACGCTCACGCACACGCCCAGCCCGATGAAGTTTCTCTGCCACATCCTGAAGCGCCCGTCGTACGAGCGTCCCTTCCTGCTGCTCCCGGTAGGCTGGCCCGCCGAAGGGTGCGTCGTGCCCGCCCTGCACCGCAAGCCGCTGGAGGAGATCCTGGTCTTCAACGCCCCCGCGACCGCGCCCGGCGTTCCCTCCATCGAAGGAACCGCGTGACCCGCCATGTCGTTCGGACTCGCCCGTGGACGTACACTCGCATTCGACGGCTACGGCCTGACCCGGGCGAATCTTCCACCCTGGCGCGACGACGGTGATCCGGCCGCCAACCGGATCGATCCGCGCACGTGGTTCGCGGATCCCGGGCGCCGCTTCGAACTGGAGATCGGCTCCGGCAAGGGCACGTTTCTCGTCCAGCAGGCGCCGAGAGCGCCGATGACCAACTTCCTGGGCATCGAGTGGGCGCGGGAGTTCTTCGCCTACGCCGCGGACCGCGTCCGGCGCCATGCGCTGGCGAATGTCCGCATGCTTCACACCGATGCCACGGAGTTCATCCGCTGGCGCCTGCCCGACGGCATCGTGGATGTCATTCACCTCTACTTCTCCGATCCCTGGCCCAAGGCGCGGCATCACAAGCGCCGCGTGGTGCAGGACGCCACGCTGGTCGAGTTCCACCGTGTCCTCACGGCCGGCGGCGAACTGCGCATCGTGACCGACCACCCCGACCTCCGGGTGTGGTACGAAGCGCACGCATCCCGCCATGCGGACCGCTTCGAGCGCCTGCCGTTCACGCCCGCGGCGACCACGGCCGTGGACGAGGCGGTGGCCGGCGCCGCGGACGACCAGGATGACAGAGATGCCGATGATGACACAGGCACCCGCCGGGACGCGCCCATCGCGCCGCGCGCGGACTCCGCCGCCGCCGCCGGCGAACTCGTGGGCACGAACTACGAACGCAAGTTCCGCGAGGCGGGGCGGCCGACGTTCTTCGCGATGACGCTTCGACGGCGCGGGTGACGCGAGGTGGTGACGCCGGCGGCGCGACCCGACGGGCCCGGCATGCCGTGAGATCCTCCTGCCGACACCGGGCCGGTCGGGACGATGCAGCGCCCGCCGCGCTCCGTCCGTGCGTGCCCGGAGACTGCACTCGCCGGGGCGACCATGCGGGCGACCTGCGCCCGCCGTCCGCACCGGTCGCAACGCAGTAGACTGCCGCGGAACCACCGGGATACCTGCCACGATGAACAGCCCCCCTGCCGACAGGAACCTCTGGTTCCTCAACACGCTGGTCTCGATCCGCCTCTCCGCCGGGGACGGACACGACGGCATCTCGGTGCTCGAACACCGCGTGCCGTTCGGGGACTCCCCGCCGCTGCAATAGCGCCGCGCTCGCGGTGCATGGCACGGGCCGCGCGCACACCACCGCTCTGCACACATGCTCCGGTTCCGCCCACTCCTCGCATCTGACCAGGCGGCGCTGTGGAACTGGCTCCACATCGCGCTCTGGGACCCGCCGCCGGCGGGACTCCGCCCTCGGGAGGTCCTGGATCACCCCGCGGTGCGCATCTACGCCGAGCAGTGGGGTCGGCCCGCGGACGTCGGCCTGGTCGCGGTGGTCGAGGGCCGCGATGCCGGCGCCTGCTGGATGCGCCCGATCACGGGCGGTGCGGGACTGGCCTGGATCGACGACACGACACCGCAACTCGGCATCGCCCTGGAGCCCGCGTTCCAGCGTCGCGGATTCGGCTTCCGACTCATGCGCGCCGCGCTCGCCGCCGCATGGGACGCCGGGTCGACGCAGGTGTCGCTCACCGTGCATCCGGAGAATCCGGCGATCGGCATGTATGAGCGCTGCGGATTCGTCAGGCGGGGCCTGCGCGGCACCTATCACCTCATGGTGGCGGAGCGCCCTTCCTGATGCGTTGCGCTGGACGATGCGGGGAAGGTGCCGCGGCGCACCGAGAGGAGACCACCACGCCATGGGAGACTGCAGCGTCGGGCCACCGCCCGCGGGACCGGACCAACGGATCCGGCATGACCGCCTGTCCCCGCCGCCTCCCCCTGTGCGTCACGCTGCTCCTGGCCTGTACCCTGGCGCGCGGTCAGGCGGCGGCTGATCCGCCGCGCCTGCCGTTCCGGGTGGAGGTCGTGGATGCCGACGACGGCTGGCCGGTCTCCCTGGTGGAACTGCGCACCACCGGCCACCTGTCGTACATCTCTGACAACGCGGGCGTGATCGCGATCGATGCGCCGGAACTCATGGACCGCGAGGTGTGGTTCACGATCCACTCGCATGGCTACGACGTACCGGCAGACGGGTTCGGCATTCGCGGCGTCCGCCTGACGCCGCGGGCCGGCGGATCCGCGCAGGTGCCGGTGCATCGCACGAACATCGCCAGGCGGCTTGGCCGCATCACCGGGGCCGGCATCTTCGGCGAGAGCCAGAAACTCGGCGAACGTGTCGACTGGATCGAGTCCGGCGTGGTCGGCTGCGACAGCGTGCAGAACGCGGTGCATCGCGGCGCGCTGTTCTGGCTGTGGGGAGACACCGCGCTGTTTCACTCTCCGCTGGGTGTCTTCCATGCGACCAGCGCCGTGACGCCGCTGCGGCCGATCGCGGACTTCGTGCCGCCCATCGCGCTCCCGTTCCGGCCGATGGTCGATGCGCAGGGACGACCGCGCGAGGTGGCGCGCATGCCTGGCGAAGGCCCGACCTGGCTGACCTGCATGGTGAGTGTGCCGGACGCCGGAGGCCGCGAGCGACTGGTCGCCGTCTACGCGAAGATCCGCACACCCATGCATGTCACCGAGTGGGGCGTCTGTGCGTGGGACGACGCGATGGAGCACTTCACCCATGCGCAGACCTTCTGGCGCGAAGCGGACCACGCGGCCGACGCGCCGTCAGGCTGTCCGGAGGGGCACGCCACGCGGTGGACGGACGAGGACGGCACGCACTGGATCCTCTTCGGCAATCCGTTCCCGCGCCTCCGCTGTCGCGCCGCGTTCGAGGCGTTCATGGACGTGCCGTCGTGGGAGCACCTGGCGTGGCAGGAAACCGTCCCCGTCGACCGGGCGGACCCGCCCCCCGCGGACGCGGGCCCGCGCGCTGCACCGGAGTCCGTCAGGCCGCACAGCGGGACGATCGCGTGGCACCCATGGCGGAACCGCTGGGTGACCGTGTTCATGCAGTGGTGGGGAACCCCGTCTGCGTTCGGCGAACTCTGGTACGCCGAGGCGGATTCCCCCACGGGACCGTGGGGTCCGGCGGTCAAGGTGCTCTCCCACGACAATTACACGTTCTACAACCCGCGCATCCACGCGGAGTGGTTCGACGCGGATGCACCGATTCTGATCTTCGAGGGCACGTACTCCCGTGCATTCGCCGATCGACCCGAGCCGACCGCGCGCTGGGACTACAACCAGGTGCTGTATCGCCTGGACCTGGATGACGAGGCGCTGGCGCCGGCGCGCGGCGATGCGCGCCGTACGACCTCGGGCACGCGGTGACAGTCCGGCAGACGCATCACGCGCGTGCACGGGCGACACGCGCGCGCCGATCGCGCGCCGGGGCGCAGAGCGCGTCGCGTGCCGCTCGGACCAGGCGTTCCGCCTCGGCGCCCTCGCGGGCAAGGGCCGTCAGGTGACCCATCTTGCGTCCCGGACGCGGCTGGGCCTTGCCGTAGAGATGCAGCTTGACGGCGGGACTCGTGGCGAGTGCCGCGGCCCAGTCCGGCTCGCCATCGTCCCAGCAGTCGCCCAGCAGGTTGGCCATCGCCGCGGCGCAGAGCAGCCGCGGATCACCCAGCGGCAGGCCGCTGACCGCGCGGACCTGCTGTTCGAACTGGCTGGTCACCGCGTTGTCGAAGGTGACGTGACCCGAGTTGTGCGGTCGCGGCGCGAGCTCGTTGACCAGCAGCGCCCCGTCCGCGGTGAGGAAGAACTCCACGCACAGCACGCCCACCACGTGCAGCGTCTCGAGGACGGCGCGCGTGATGTCGACCGCCTGCTGCATGACGGTCGCCTCCAATTCCGCCGGTGCCACCGTCACATCCAGGATGTGCCGGCGATGCTCGTTCCGCAACGGCGGGTAGCACGCGACATGGCCGTCCGTGCCACGGGCGCCGACCACGCTCAGTTCATGCCGGAAGTCGACCAGTTTCTCGAGGACGGCAACCGGCGCGGCGCCCGCGGCGCCCCGGACGCCCGTCGGACCGATCACGGCCGCGAACGCTGCGGCCGCGTCGTCGGCGCGCTCGATCCGCACCTGCCCCTTGCCGTCGTAGCCGAACCCGGCCGTCTTGAGGATCGCCGGTGTGCCGATCGCCGCGAGCGCTGCGGGCAGGTCCGCGGCGCCGGCGATCTCGCGGAATGGAGCCACGGGGATGCCCGCCTGGCTGAGGAACCGCTTCTCGCGCACGCGGTTCTGCGTGACATGCAGCACCGCGCCGTCGGGACGCACCGGGACGAACTGCGCGGCGGCCATCGCCGCCTCCACGGGCACGTTCTCGAACTCGAAGGTGATCGCCTGCACGGACTTTGCAAAGACGCGGATGCGATCCAGGTCGTCGTACGGACCGCTGATCTCCAGGTCGGCGACCTGCCCCGCAGGCGTGTCATCTTCCGGGGAATAGACCGCGACGCGATACCCCATGCGGCGCGCGGCGATGGCAAACATGCGCCCCAGCTGGCCCGAGCCCAGGACACCGAGCGTGCTCCCTGGCGCGATGATCCGCGTCACGGCAGGTGCTCCGCCAGCACGCGCTCCGTCTGCGTCCGCCGGAAGTCGTTCAGATGCGCGGCGACGGCGGCGTCCTGCGGCGCGAGCAGCGCCGCGGCGAAGAGCGCCGCGTTCTTCGCGCCGGCATCGCCGATGGCGAACGTGGCGACCGGGACACCGCCCGGCATCTGCACGATCGAGAGCAGCGAGTCCATGCCCCGCAGCGTCCGGCTCTCCACCGGGACACCCAGGACCGGAACGGTCGTGTGCGCCGCCAGCATGCCGGGCAGATGCGCCGCCCCGCCCGCGCCGGCAATGATCGCCCGCAGGCCGCGCGGCCCTGCCTGCTTCGCGTAGTCGGCCAGGAGGTCGGGGGTCCGGTGCGCCGACACCACGCGGCACTCGTGCCGGATTCCGAAGGCGACCAGCATGTCATGCGCGTGGCGGAGCGTCTCCCAGTCGGAGCGGCTGCCCATGACGACGCCGACGAGCGGTGAGTCAGCATGCATGCGCGTCTTATAACACCGGCGCCGGACGACCGGGTCTCCGGGGCATCGCGATCGGACCGATCCGGGACGGTCGGAGGGCCGACGGAGGGCGCATCCGCCCGGCGCAGCTCATGTCCACGCGGATGCATCGCCGACGGAAGGGAAGAAGCGCCGGTACCGACGCCCGACGCCCGGCTCGTGACGCCGGGTGAACCCTGCACGGAGGACGCTGCATGGATGCCCTCGAGTTGGACGCCCTGCGAGACCTGCGCACCAGCATGGCGCCGCGGACGCACGACCTGCTGCTGCGCGCGCTGTCCGGCGATACGCCCGAGGCACTCGCCCGGCGATTCTCCATGCCGCTGGCCGATGTCTGTCGTGCGCTCCAGCGCGGTCGGAAACTGATCCGGGCGCAGGTGGCGTTGCGGGTCCAGCGCGAGACGCGCTCGCGTCCGCAGGAGCGGTGGGCCGGCTGAGCGCCCGGCGCGGCGGCCTTCGGGGCCCCCGGCGCCATCGTGCGACCTCGTGCCCCGGTGCGCCGCGCCATGTGCCCCCCCCATGTGCCCCCCCATGTGCCCCCCCATGCGCCCCCCCATGCGCCCCCGTGGTTGCGAACGGCGCAGACCACGCCCCCGGGCACGCAGCGCAGAACGAAGGTGATCGGATCCCCTCGGGCCACTGGCTCCGGCCGGCCCCCCGCCTGGCGGAAGGGGCGCGGCGGGCCGCACGGGGCAAAGCTCGAACCCCGCTCTGACGAGGTGGGCTCGCCTCCCGTCGATCCCGGCCTTCCACTCTCTGGAGGCTTGGCCATCGTCGCAGGACGAAGCGATCCCGTGGGGCTCGATAAGGGAACGAGCAACAGGCCCGTGGCGGACCCGAGGGAATCCGATCACCCTCGCGGGGACTGTACTCCCGAACCCGGGATTCGTCACGGTTTGACACCGATCCACCGCGCTGATACATCCCGGTATGCTGTTGCCCCGTTGACCTCGCGCGCCGGGCTGCCGCCCGTCGCCCCCCCACCACGATCCGCCTCCCGACCCAGGTCGGGGGAATCGACCGGAACAGAAGGCCTTCCTGATGCGCACGAAGCGAACCACCGCCCGTATCTCTTCCGCGGCCCGCGGAGCGTCCGCCGTCCTGTCCGTCGTCGCGCTCGTCGCTGCCGCAGGCTGCTCCTCCACCGCCAAGGATCCCACCACCAACGTCTCGTACGGCGCGCTCACCTCGGATCTCACGCCGGAACTCCGGGCGACGACCGAGCGGCCCGTGGACGTCGACCGCCATCTGGCGGTCATGAAGAACGCGAACTGGAAGAGCTTCTGGAACGATCTCGGCCGCACGTTCTACACCGATCACCCCAGCCGCCTGAGCCCGTATCCGATCGGGTCGCTCAGCGGCGTGCCGCGCTGATCGGCTGGTGGCCAGGTCTGAATCCGCCGCGCCCGGGTGCGCCGTCCGGCGCCGCCGGCCTGCCGGGCATCGTGTGCTCCCGCGATCCGCACGGACGCACCGCGTCGGGTGACCGGCGATGACGGTGCGCCGGCATGACCGCGTGCCCGCGTACGTCCGAACGCGGTATGCGCGGGAGCGGCCGGCGTGGCTCCTGCTCTCCATCCTGGGTGCCGCCGTCGAGGGCGGCGTCGTCGGCGTCATCGTCAAGAACGGATTCAGCGGCACGGTGCCGCCGCTGGTCCTGAACGCCGCGGTCGCGATCGCGGCGGGCGCGCCGGCGTTCGCGAACATCACCAGCTTCCTCTGGTCAGGCGTGGCGCGCGGCCGGAGCCGGGTCCGCCTGCTCGTGGCCATCCAGCTGCTCGCCGCGCTCTGCGCGCTGCTGATGGGCCTGATGCCGCAGACCGCGTGGGGGCTGCTCGGCGTGCTGGCCGGGGCGTTGGCGGGTCGGATCTGCTGGACGGGCGTGGTCACGCTGCGCGCGGCGGTCTGGCAGGCGAACTACCCCCGCGCCGTGCGCGCGACGGTCACCGGCCGACTGGCCACGGTGCAGGCGATCTTCATGGCGGCAACCGCGTTCGCCTTCGGCGAAGCGCTGGATCGCGATGTCCGGTCGTTCCACTGGCTCTTCGCGCTGGCCGGCGCGTCCGGCCTGATCGGCGCGCTCGCGTATGGCCGTGTCCGCGTCCGCGGTCAGTGGCGCGCCCTGCGCCGCGAGGACGCGGGTGAGACCGGCAGCGGCCGTCCCTTCGAGGGGCTGCGCGCGGCCTGGCGCGTGCTGCGGGAGGATGCCCTCTACCGGCGCTACATGCTCATCATGTTCGTCTTCGGAATCGGCAACCTGGCAGCGCAGCCGATCCTGGTGATCCTGCTGGCGGACCTCTTCGGCTACAGCTACCGCCTCGGGATCCAGGCGACCACGGTCATTCCGATCGGTCTCATGCCGCTCACGGTCCCGCTCTGGTCACGACTGCTGGACCGGATGCACGTCGTGGAGTTCCGGCGCCTGCATGCGTGGTCGTTCGTCGCCGCCAACACCGCCCTCCTGGCGGCGATCCTGCTGCGCTCCGAGGTCCTTCTCTGGAGCGGCCTCGTCCTGCGCGGTGCGGCCCTGGCCGGGGGCGTCCTCGGCTGGAACCTGGGCCACCAGGACTTCGGCGACGCCAGGCGGACGAGCGACTACATGGCCGTCCACGTGACGCTGACGGGGGTCCGCGGGGCGATCGGACCGGTTCTGGCGGTCCTGCTCTACGAACTGGCCTCGGACGATCCGCGGGTCGGCGGCGCCATCGTGTTCGGGACGGTGATCGCGCTCAACGTCGCCGGCGCCGTCGCCTTCCTGGCGATGTCGCGCGCCATGCGCGGGCGGCGCGGCGTCATCTGACCGGCGGGCGGTCGCGGCGCCCCCTTGCCCGTTCCGGCGGAGCGCCCGTACCATGTGGCACCATTTGGGTACCAGTTCTCCGGGCGCGCGCCCGCCGGAGGCCGGGACCGACCGCCCATCACCGCCTTCGGCATCCCTCCGGAGCCCCCCAGCCCGGCCGAGTCAGCCTCCACCGACCCATCACCCGCCTGCCACCGTTCCCCCCAGTCCGCGCCCGCCGTGCTCGCCCTGACCCGAAAAACAGACTACGCCCTCGTCGCCCTGGCGGAACTCGCGGCGACCCCGGTCTCCCTGAGCGCACGGGAGATTGCGCATCGCACCGAGTTGCCGCTTCCGCTGCTGCGCAACCTGCTCAAGGACCTGTGCGCCGCGGGACTCCTGCACTCGGAACTGGGCGCCCAGGGCGGCTATCGGCTTGGGCGCGCGCCGCGCGCGATCTCCGCGATCGACGTGGTCGAAGCGGTCGAGGGGCCCATCCGCCTGGCGCGCTGCTGCGGTGACCAGGACCACCACGCCGCGCCGGACCGTCATCCGGATGACACGGCGTGTGCCCGCGCACCGGCCTGTCGCATCCGCGCCTCGATCCACGGACTGCAGTCGCGCGTCCTGGATCTCCTGCAGAGAACTTCCCTGGCCGACCTGGCCCTCCACGGTGCGGGTGACGCTGCGGATCACGCGGCCGTCCGCCCGACATCGGGCCAGCCGGCACCGCCGCTGTGCCAGTGCACCGCGCACGCCTCCGCAGCACCCTCACCCGCTGAACACACCCGACGACCCGCGGCGCCGGACGCCCGGATCGAGGACGCCGTCTGATGAGCAGCAGCACCACCACGCCCGAACTCGATCACTGGGAATCCCAGCGGTACAAGTACGGTTTCGTCACCGACATCGAGTCCGACACCGCGCCACCGGGGCTGACCGAGTCCACCATCCGCCTGATCTCCGCGAAGAAGCAGGAGCCGGCGTGGATGCTCGAGTGGCGGCTGAAGGCGTTCCGCCACTGGATCACGATGCGCGAGCCCACGTGGCCGAAGGTGACCTATCCGCCGATCGACTACCAGGCGATCTCCTACTACTCCGCGCCGAAGCAGTCGCCGGGACTGCAGAGCCTGGACGAGGTCGACCCGAAACTGCTCGAGACCTACGAGAAGCTCGGTATTCCGCTCGAGGAGCAGAAGCGCCTCGCCGGCGTCGCGGTCGATGCAGTCTTCGACAGCGTCTCCGTCGCGACCACGTTCCGGGAGGAACTGGCGAAGGCGGGCGTGATCTTCTGCCCGATCTCCGAGGCCATCCGGGATCATCCCGACCTGGTGCAGAAGTACCTGGGTTCGGTCGTGCCCGTCACGGACAACTTCTTCGCCACCCTCAACTGCGCGGTCTTCACCGACGGGTCGTTCGTCTTCGTCCCCAGGGGCGTGCGCTGCCCGATGGAACTCTCCACCTACTTCCGGATCAACGCGAAGTCGACCGGGCAGTTCGAGCGGACGCTGATCATCGCGGAGGAAGGCGCCTCGGTCTCCTACCTGGAGGGATGCACGGCGCCGATGCGCGATGAGAACCAGCTCCACGCCGCCGTCGTGGAACTCGTGGCGCTGGACGACGCCACCATCCGGTACTCGACCATCCAGAACTGGTATCCGGGCGATGACGAGGGCCGGGGCGGGATCTACAACTTCGTGACGAAGCGGGGCAAGTGCCTCGGCAACCGGTCGCACATCTCGTGGACACAGGTCGAGACCGGTTCGTCGATCACGTGGAAGTACCCCTCGTGCATTCTCCAGGGCGACGGTTCCAAGGGCGAGTTCTACTCCGTCGCGCTGACCAAGGGACGGCAGCAGGCCGACACCGGCACGAAGATGATCCACATCGGCCGGAACACGACCAGCACGATCGTCGCCAAGGGGATCTCGGCGCAGCAGGGGCAGAACACCTACCGTGGCATGGTGAAGATCCTCCGCGGTGCGGAGGACGCGCGCAACCACACGCAGTGCGACTCGCTGCTCATGGGCGACCGCTGCGGGGCCCATACGTTTCCCGTGATCGAGTGCGGCAACCCGACGGCGACGCTCGAGCACGAGGCCACGACGTCGAAGGTCGGCGAGGACCAGGTCTTCTATCTCCTCCAGCGCGGCCTGACCGAGGAGGAAGCGGTTTCCATGATCGTCAATGGCTTCTGCCGCGAGGTTTTCCGGGAACTCCCCATGGAGTTCGCGGTGGAAGCGACGAAACTGCTGAGCATCAGCCTGGAGGGGAGCGTCGGATGAGCCCCGAACTGCTGCTCAGGGAGGGCTACGTCCGCGCCATCGGCGCCGCGGCGGTTCCACCGGGCGAAGGCCGGACGGTCAGCGTCGACGGCCACGCCGTCGCGGTGTTCAACGTGGGCGGCACGTTCTACGCCATCGATGACGCGTGTCCGCACCAGGGAGGACCGCTGGGCGAAGGACATGCGGTCGAGGAATGCGTCATCGCCTGTCCGCTGCACTACTGGGAGTTCGACCTGCGGACCGGCGCGTGCCTCACCGAGCCGGATGAGTGTGTCCGCACGCACGACGTCCACGTTCTCGACGACACCGTCTTCATCAGAATCCTGCACGACTGAACGTCTCGCATCACAGGCTCCGCGCGGATCCCGACCGCCCCCGAGGTCCGGTCGACCGGCAAGGCAGAACATCGCATGCTTGAAATCAAGAACCTCCACGCCAGCGCCCAGGGCCACGAGATCCTGCGCGGAATCGACCTCACCGTCCGTGCGGGCGAGGTGCACTCGATCATGGGACCGAACGGTTCCGGGAAGAGCACGCTCGCCCAGATCATCGCCGGGCGCGAGGACTACGAGATCACCGAAGGGACGATCCTCTTCCAGGGGAAGGACCTGCTGGAACTGGAGGCCGATGAGCGGGCCCGCGCCGGCGTGTTCCTCGCCTTCCAGTATCCCGTGGAGATCCCCGGGGTCGGCAACGTCCAGTTCCTGAAGGCGGCCCTCAACGCCGTCCGGCGAGCCCGCGGCGAGGACGAACTGGACACGGCACGGTTCCTCCGCCTTCTGCGCGAGCGGATGGCACTGGTGTCGATGGACGAACGGCTGCTGAAGCGCTCGGTGAACGAGGGCTTCTCCGGCGGCGAGAAGAAGCGGTACGAGATCCTCCAGATGGCGCTGCTGGAGCCGTCGCTCTGCGTGCTCGACGAGACGGACTCCGGCCTGGACATCGACGCCATGCGCATCGTCGCCGACGGGATCAATGCGCTCCGCGCCCCGACGCGGGCGATGATCCTCGTAACGCACTACCAGCGCCTGCTGGACTACGTGCAGCCGGATTTCGTCCACGTGCTTGCCGGCGGCCGCATCGTCCGCTCGGGCGGCAAGGAACTCGCGCTGGAACTGGAGTCGCACGGGTACGCGCCGTTCATGAACGGCAGCCCCGGCAGCGACACCGCGACGATCGTGACGAACACGGCCGGGGCCGGCCGGAAGGCCGCCATCGCAGGAACAGGGGCGTGAAGCCGATGACCACCCTCACGAGTCCGATCTCCGCCCAGGCCGGCGCCGCGGCCCGCCTTCCGAAGGAGTTCACGCGCGACATGCTGCCCGCGGACGGCCCGGCGTGGCTGCACGACCTGCGGACACGGGCCCTGGCGGCGTTCGCCGGGCGCGGACTTCCGACCACCCGGGACGAGGCGTGGAAGGACACCAGCGTCCGCGCCATCGCCGAGACGGCGTTCGTGCCCGGCCCTCCGGCCCCCCGCGCGGACCGCGCCCGGGTACCGGCGGTGCTTCCGTCGCAGGCGATCCCGGACGACGGTGCCCCTCGGATCGTCTTCGTGGACGGACGCCTTGCCACCGATCTCGCGACGATCGACCTGCCGGCGGGCGTGACGGTCCAGCCGCTCCTCGACGCTGCCACCGCCGATCCGGCGCTGCGCACCCGCCTGGAAGCCCTGCCGCTGGAGCGGGCTGATGCCTTCGCGCTGCTGGGAATCGCGCTCATGAGCGGCGGACTGGTGATCCGGGTCCGCGCCGGCGCGACCGTGGACCCCCCCCTCTTCATCACGCATCTCTCGTCGGGCAGCCCGGACGCGGCCACGCCGCCGCACGCGGTCTCGCTCCGCCACATCATCGACGTCGGTGCCGGTGCCCAGGTGACCGTGGTCGAGGAGTACCTCTCCACCGATGACGGTCCGTCGCTCACGATCACGCGCACGGAACTCGATGCGGCGGATGACGCGGTGGCGCGCCACGTCATGGTCGAGCGGGAGTCGGAGGACGCATTCCAGGTCGGCGTGCTCGCCACGCGACAGGGGCGGAATTCCACGGTGGACTCACACAGCATCCTGCTCGGCGGCCGCATCGTCCGCAACGATGTCAATCCGGTCCTGGCCGGGGAACATGCGCACGGCGTCCTCAACGGGCTCTTCCTGCCCCGGCGACGGCAGCACCATGACAATCACATGCTCGTGGTGCACGAGGCACCGCACTGCGCAAGCCGCCAGTACTACCGGGGCATCCTCGCCGACCAGGCGAAGGGCGTCTTCACCGGGCGCATCTACGTGGCCCGGGAGGCACAGAAGACGGACGCCATCCAGACGAGCGACAACCTGCTGCTCTCCACGGCCGCGCAGATCGTGACCCAGCCCCAGCTGGAGATCTATGCGGACGATGTCCGCTGTACGCACGGTGCGACCGTCGGACAGCTGAACGCGCATGCCCTGTTCTACCTGCGGGCGCGCGGCATTCCCGAGGCGGAGGCGCGACTCATGCTCCTCTTCGCCTTCGTCGAGGAGGCGATCGATCGCATCGAGCCGGCCTCGCTGCGCGCGCCGCTGCGCGACGCCGTGCAGGAACGGCTGGCCGGCGCGATCACCGCCGACCCGTCCCCGGCGCACGCCCGGAGGTGATGGCGATGACGTGCCGCGGCGCCGGCCGCGCTGACCACAGACCGCACCGGTTCGGAGACCCGGACGACGGCGACACCATGACCCGGCTGGAGGAAATCGTCGCCGACTTCGCGTCCGTGGACGAAGAGATGCGCCTGGACCTGCTCCTGGACTACGCGCGCCGTCTCCCGCCGCTCCCGACCGGACTCCTGGCGGAGCGTGACGCCGGCATGCAGGTCGTGCCGGAGTGCATGACGCCGGTCCACCTCTGGATCCGTCCCGCCGCGGCGGGCGGCGCCGCGGCGTCGCCGGCGCTGCCACGTGTCCGGCTGCATGCCTGGGTGGCCGACGAGGCGCCCACCGTCGCGGGCATGCTCGCCATCATCATGCAGGCGTTCGATGACCAGCCTGCGGCGACGGTGGCGCGGATACCGCACGACCTGGTCCAGCAACTGGGACTGGCGCGCCACATCCGGATGAACCGGGCCGTCGGGATCGCCGCGATGATCGAGCGCATCCGTCGCGGCGCCGCGGCGCTGGCCGCCGGGCCACCGCCGGGACCCTCGTCCGGATCACCATGCGTCTCTTCATGCGGTTCATCGGCGCCGGGCTCGTCGACCGCCGCACCGGATGGAGTGCGTGCGTCATGACAGCAGACATGGCCATTGACCGCGCCGAGGGCGCGCCTCGGGAGGACGCGGTGATTGATGCGATCCGGACCGTGCGCGATCCGGAACTGCCGATCAACGTGTTCGACCTCGGACTGATCTACGACCTTGCCATCGACGCCGGCGGCGCGGTGACCGTCGCCATGACGCTGACCACGCCGAACTGTCCCGTCGCCGACGCCATTCCGCGGGACGTCGAGCGCGCCATCCGCGCGGTCCCCGGCGTCTCGGACGTCCACGTCTCCCTGGTCTGGGATCCGCCATGGTCACCGGACCGCATGAGCGAGGACGCGGTCTTCGAACTCGAGGCGATGGGCATCGACGCGCGCCGCACATCGGGCGCCCACGGGCCACGGATGACGGGACTGTCGATCGGACGGACCGGCGACCCGCCGCGCTCACGCCCTGCGTCGCATGATCACGACTGATCCGGCAGATGCGGGATTCACGCACGAGTCCGGCCATGCGCGTCGCGCCGCGTCTGCGAGCATGCGCAATGACCCACGCATCGCTGCAGAGCCGATGCCGCAGCCCCCGGGGCCGTCGCACAGGCGGTTGAGGCACGCAGCCAGGTATGAGCGGCCCGGGCGCAGGTTGACCCCGGGAGCCCCTCTGGTCATACTCGCGCGCCGGATTCGACCTCCGGCCCGTGTCCCGCGCCGCGGGAAGTCCATATCAAGGGGTCCGACATGAGGAAGGAGCACGCATGAACGCCACGTACGCGGCCAGCGCTGTCACTCTGTCCCGAATCTCGTGTGCGAGCGTGGCCATTGTGCTGCTCGCAACCGGCCACGGCGCCCGTGCCGGCGACTGCGATGCACAATGGCTCACGGGCGACGGCATCCCGGGCCTCAATGCCGCCGTGCACGCGGTGGTCACATGGGAGCGGGATGACCAGCCGGCCCTGCTCGTGGCGGGCGGCCGGTTCACGGTGGCGAACACGGTTCACGCCCGTCACCTCGCCGCCTGGGATGGCGCCGCATGGATGCCGCTGGGTGACGGCGTCGACGGCGACGTGCTCGCACTCGCCATCGCCGCGGGAGATCTCATCGTCGGCGGGGAGTTCACGGCTGCGGGATCGTCGCAGGATGGCGTCCCGGCCGCCCACGTGGCGCGATGGGACGGTTCATCGTGGCATGCGCTGGGCCAGGGATTGAACGGCCCGGTCCATGCGCTCGTCGAGTTCAACGGCGACATCATCGCCGGTGGCGCCTTCACGGAGGCGGGCGGTGTCGAGGCCGGCTTCATCGCACGCTGGGACGGGGCCGCGTGGAGTGCGCTCGGTGCGGGCATGAACGGCGTCGTGTACGCGCTCTCGGTCCACGAGGGCCGCCTCATCGCAGGCGGCGACTTCACCGCGGAGGACGAGTCCGGCTCGGATCGCATCGCGGCCTGGGATGACGAATCCGGGGAGTGGCTCGCGATCGGCACAGCCGCCGGCATGAATGGCGCCGTGCGCGCACTCGCAGTCCACGACGGTGCCCTCATCGCCGGCGGCTCGTTCACGATGGCCGGCGGCATCGAGGCGAATCGCGTCGCCCTCTGGGACAGTGCGACCGACGCGTGGCAGGCCATGGGGACGCTGCCGTACGGCATGCCCGGTGGCGGCATGAACAACACCGTTCTCGCGCTCACCGTCTCCAACGGACACCTGATCGCGGGCGGTCCGTTCAACGGTGCCGGTGGCGGGACCCGCACGCGCCTGGCCCGCTGGGATGGCACGAACTGGCAGTCCGTCGGCGGTGGCGTCGACCGGACGGTGCATGCCCTCGCGTCGTTCGGCGGCAGGCTCATCGCGGCCGGACACCTGACCACCGCCGGTACGCCGCAACCCGGTGTTGCCGCCCTCTCCATCGCGGCATGGGATGGCACGAAGTGGAGCGCGCTGGGGGGCGGCATCAGTACGTCGATCACCGCGCTGACCGTGTACAACGGCGATGTCATCGCCGGCGGCGCGTTCCGCCAGGCCGGTTCGCTCCCGGCGAACTTCATCGCGCGGTGGGACGGCGCGGCGTGGCACCCGATGGGACTCGGGATGAACGGCGTGGTGCATGCCCTCACCGTGCATGACGGCGACCTCATCGCCGCCGGTGCATTCACGCGGGCCGGCGGCGTGAACGTCAATTTCATCGCCCGCTGGGACGGCCTGGCATGGAGTCCCATGGGAAGCGGCATGAACGGGTTCGTCTACGCGCTCACGACCTGCGACGGCGATCTGATCGCGGGCGGCGGATTCAGCGCGGCGGGCGGTGTCCCGGCAGGCTTCATCGCGCGGTGGGACGGTGCCGCATGGCATGAACTCGGCGGCGGGGTCGATGCGGAGGTCCTTGATTTCGCCCTCTTCGAGGAGACGCTCATCGTCGCCGGCGGATTCTCGAACGCCGGTGGCGTGCCTGTCGACTCCATCGCCCGGTGGGACGGATTCGCCTGGAGTCCGGTGGGCCACGGCATCGACAACTCGGTGACCACCGTGGCCGTCTATGACGGCCAGATCTACGCCGGCGGCATGTTCGTCACGGCCGGCACCGAGAGCGTCAACCACATCGCGCGGTGGACCGGCGCCGCGTGGGAGCCCGTCGCCGGACCGTGGGCCGTGACGGAGTACGGGATCGAGACCATGATCGTCTTCAACGGCGAGTTGATCGTCGGTGGAGACTTCAGTGTCTTCGGTCCGCCGGAGGCCCTCATCGATGCGAACCACCTGGCGCGCTGGAACGGAACGTCGTGGCTGCCGATGGGTGACGGGATGAACGCACCGGTCCATGCACTCGCCGTGCACAATGGAGCACTCATCGCCGGCGGACAGTTCACGGTCGCGGGCGACCAGGTGTCCGGCTTCTGGGCACGTTGGGGCTGCCCGACGCCCATGGGTCACGCGGTCATCCCGGCCGGTGGCGGTGCGATCGAGATCATCGACCTGCTCCGCAGTCTCGACACCTGGGGACGCTGACAGCCCGGACCGATGGGATGCAGGCGGGAGGCGCGGTCGAGCATCGACCGCGTCTCCCGTCGTTCACTTGGCCGGCACACGCACCGCGCGATGCCGGTCGGCGACCATCTCGAAGTCGATGCCGGCTTCGGCCTCCGCCTTCGATCGCTCATCCCGGATGCGGGCCTTGAAGTGGTACCGGCCCGGTGTCAGCGCCGCGGGCAGACGGACCAGCCAGACCGTGTAGAAGTCCCGTCGCTGGTTCGCATTCGTATCGACCGTCCGCTGCCAGGGCTCCATCCAGACCGGAAAGCGGTCGATGGCGTTGTAGATCTCCAGTTGCTGCGAGAGTTCGGTCACCCAGGAACCGTCGGAGCGCTGCTCGCTGCGGAAGCCGTCGATCTCCAGGTAGACGATGACCTCCTGCTCCGCGCCCGCGAGGAAGCGAAGCGGATCGAAGGCGTCATAGCGACCGAATGCAGACACGCTCCAGCAGAGGCTTGCGACCCTGATCGTGAGCTGCGGCTCCGGCGTCAGCGCCGCGTTGAGCGCGGCCGCGGCTTCCGCAAGGGCATCGCCGGCGGGCTTCCCCGCGACCAGTTCCCGCCCGAGGGTGCCGAACACGCGCTGCAGGTCCTGCACGCGCTGGCGTTCCGCGTCGGTCAGCGCCCGCAGCGACCCCGGGTCGATCGTCGCATCCGGGTCCAGCAGTGACATGAGGGCCATGGCCACGGCCTCGCGCATCGGATGACGACTCCGCTCGCTCTGCGCGAACAGCTCCTGCCTGAGCCGGACGAGCAGCGTCGTGAACTCGTCCGATGCGATGACCGCGTCCGGATCCGCGCCGGGCACGTCCGTACGGACCGGAAGCGGATCGCCCGTGGCCGGACGCTGTTCCGGCACCGCCAGCGACCGGCGCGCCGCACCGCCGTCGGCATCCGCCCGTTCCCGCGCGTCGCGCGATGCCTGCCCTCGATCCCATGGCACCGGCGGCCCGGGCCGCGCCGGCGGATCATGGAAGACCACGCTGCCGTCGCCGGTCGGATCAGACGTGGACGCAGCGCTGCGCCGCCTCGCTTCGAGCCACTGGGCATCCGCTTCCGCCTGCGATTCAGCGCTTCGCGCGCCGGCGGCGATGCCGAGCGGATCGTCGCCGGTGCCCGCCGTCGGCGCGTCGGATGTCGCACCGGCGCGGTCGACAGGCCAGGTCGCCTGGCGGTGACGCCCGGAACCATCGCCAGATCCACCGCCGGATCCGGCACACCCGGCCAGTGTGATCGTCACGAGCAGCGACGCGACGGCGAGATGCGTGCCTGCGCCGCGCCGTACGGCGCATCGTCGATCGCGGGACATGATCGAGCCTCCCTGCAGTTCGCACGCGTACCCGTACCGGCGCCGGGGCGCACTGCGCCGCCGGACTTCACCGACGCGCGTGTCATCCATGACCGGCGTGCATCGTACCGGCAATCCGGACCAGGATGAGTTCCATCTGCCGTTCGCGCGACCCCATGCCGGACTTGCCCGCGCGGTCCGTCTCCAGCGCCGCGTGAAGCAGGTCGGTGAGCCGATCGGGATCCACCCGGCGCGCCCGCTCGATCAGCCGCGCACCGCTCTCACCCCAGAGCCGCTCGCTGCTGCGGATGTCGCCGTCGCTTGCACCGCCGCGCAGGAGATGCGCGACGCGCGTCGTCCGGCGGAGCAGGTCGATGATCGTCCACATGAGGACTTCTTCCGGGACCTCGGAGATGTCCAGCAGTTCCCGCGCCACGGCAAGCGTCCGGCCGGTATCTCCGGCCAGGAGAGGCGCCTGGATCTCCCACGCCTTCTCCTCCCGGCTCACGCCCACGAGGTCCGCAACCGCGTGGCGGCTGATCGTGCCGCCGGCACCTGCGAACGCGGCCAGCTTGCCGAGTTCCGAGTCGAGCTGGTGGAGCGAAACGCCCAGTCGCTCCACCAGCAGCGCCGCGGCACCGGATTCGATCGACGCGCCGTGCGCCGACCGGCATCGCTCCACGCACCAGCCGGCCGCGCCGCGCGCATCCAGCGTGTTGCATGCAATGACGCGGCACAGCGCGTCGAGTCGCCCGGTCCGCCACGACTGTGCCCGCAGAACCAGCGTAGCGGTCGGGCAGGGCGACTCCGCGTATCGCTCGAAGAGCTGGCGCGGAGTCGCCGGCGCCCTGCTCCCCCGCGCCGGCTTCCGCCCTCCGCCACGCGCCGCCCCCGTGTCCACACCCGCCTCCGCCGCGGCGTCGCCCTCCACATCGAGCGCCCCGCCATCGTCATCGTCCGCCGCCGCGGCACCGGCCGCGCCCTTCGTGCCGATCACCAGGCGATCCGCATCCTCCACCAGCACCACCTTGTGGGGCGCAAGGAGCCCGGTCGTCCGGCATTCGTCCAGGACCGCGGCGGAATCGGTGGATCCCCCCTGGAATCGAACCACGTCCGCACCGCCGAACGCCGCATCCAGCGCCCGGGTCAGCGACCGCGTCTGCTCCTCCAGCAGAAACGGCTCATCGCCGTGAATGATCACCACGCGCGCATCCACGACGGGCCGCTCACCGCTGCCGGCCGCCCCGGCCCCATCCGCTGCACGCACTCCTCGCCTGACCGCCATGGCCGGGATGCTACAGCGGCCCGCCGACCGCCTGCTATCCTGCAGCGCATGGCCATTCTTGTTGACGGAACCACGCAGGTCATCTGCCAGGGCATCACCGGTTCGGCCGGCGCCTTTCACACCAGGGGATGCCTGGAGTACGGCACGAAGATGGTCGGCGGGGTCACGCCCGGCAAGGGCGGGACGACCGACGCCAACGGCCTGCCGATCTTCAACACGGTCGCGGAGGCCGTCCGGGCAACCGGCGCGACCGCTTCCATGATCTTCGTCCCGCCCCCGTTCGCCGCGGACGGGATCCTGGAGGCCGCGGCCGCGGGTGTCCGCGTGATCTGCGCCATCACCGAGGGCATCCCCGCACAGGACATGGTCCGGACGCGCGCGCTGCTGCGCGAGTATCCGGGATCGCATCTGATCGGCCCGAACTGCCCGGGCATCATCACGCCCGGTCGTCGCGTGTCCGGCGAGGGCGCCAGTGCCCGCTTCGAGGGCGGCTGCAAGATCGGCATCATGCCGGGCTACATCCACCTCGCGAAGGCCGACGCACCCGCCGGAAAAGGTGTCGGCATCATTTCCCGCAGCGGCACACTGACGTACGAGGCCGTCTGGCAGTGCTCGGCGCTCGGGATCGGGCAGACGACCTGCGTCGGCATCGGCGGCGACCCGGTCAAGGGGCTGAACTTCATCGACCTGCTGGAGTTGTTCAACAGGGACCCGGACACCGATGGCGTGGTCATGATCGGGGAGATCGGCGGCGCCGATGAAACCGCCGCGGGCGAATGGGTCCGGAAACACATGCGGAAGCCTGTCGTCGCGTTCATCGCCGGGCGGACCGCGCCACCCGGAAAGCGCATGGGACATGCCGGCGCGATCATCGGCGGCGCGGATGACACCGCGCAGGCGAAGATCGAGGCGCTGAAGCACTGCGGTCTGGCGGTGGCCGAGAGTCCCGCCGACCTTGGGTCGACGATGGCCCGGGCGCTCGGTCTGCCGGTGACGGCCGGCGCCGGGATCGCCGCCATGGCGTAAGCCCGGTCGATTTCCCGGTCGCGAACCCGTTGCAAGATCCCGCTCCGGCCGCAACATGATGTCCCGGCGGCGGTCCGGCCGCGGTGGCAGGCAGTTGACCTGCATCGGCGGTCCGGATGCCCGCGACTTCAGGAGCGGACGGATGCATTCAAGCACAGAGCACTTCGCCGGCGATGTCGCCGACACGGATTCCACGCGCACCCGCACGGCGCTGCCTTCGTCGTCGCGCCGGCAGGACGGGCATCCGCATGCCCGCCGCCGCGCGATCGCCGGGCGCTCGGTTCTTCCCGCCGCAGCGATGCTCGGCGTGGCGCTGATGGCGCCGACGACCGGTGCCCGCGCGGAAGCCGTCGTCATCACGCAGTCCGGATTCACCTTCACGCCGCAGCAGGCCACCGTCGCGCCCGGCCAGACGGTCTTCTGGATCCACTCGGACGGAGTCCACACCGTCACGAGCGGCTCGGGATGTGCGCAGAGCGGCCTGTTCAATGCACCCCTCAGCGCGGCGAACCCTTCCGTGGAGTTCATCGTGCCGCTCGACGCAACCGGGGAGATCCCCTACTTCTGCATGCCGCACTGCGGATTCGGCATGACGGGCACGCTGATCGTCGTCCCGCGGACGCCGCCCTGTCCCGGCGATCTGGACGACTCCGGCGATGTCGGCTTCAACGACCTTCTGACCATGCTCTCCTCCTGGGGACCGTGCGCCGGCTGCCCGGCCGACCTCGACGGCAGCGATGCGGTCGACTTCGCCGATGTCCTGGCGCTGCTCTCGATCTGGGGGCCGTGCCGGCGGTAGTCTGTCCGTCCGCAGCGACGGGTGCGGCAACCGCCCCGCCGTCGGCGTCGAACGGAACTGCTGCCATGTCGCCCGCGCTGCGCCCGACCCGACCACTGATCTCACCGCTGGAGATCATCGTCGCCGTCCTGGTGGTCGGAGCGCTGACGGCGATGATCCTTCCGGTGCTCGCCGGAGCGCGCGAGACAAGCCGGCGTGAGCGCTGCGCGTCGAATCAGCGACAACTCGGCACCGGCTGGATGGCCATGCTCCAGGACGGCGGCGGTGCACTCCCGCTCGTGCCGGTGATGCCGGAATGGCGATGGGGTGGCTGCCGGCATGCCCTGACCGACGGCCGGCCGTACATCGACAGCGACCGGCCGATGAGCCGGTACTTTCCCAGAGGCTCCGGGGCGGAGCGGCTCTTTCTGTCGCCGGCCGATCGCGGGATCCGAAGCCCGCTGGACTCGCCTCGCGCGCCGACCCGTACAGTCTTCGCGATGTTCGGCACCAGTTACCGGGCCAACGGGCTCCTGCTCGATGCCAGGCGGCTGGGCCTCACGGACGCGCCGCGCGGCGTCTCGATGGCCGAACTCTGGGCGGCCCCGAGCCGGGTCGTCCTCATGGGCATTCCACTCTGGTACGAGATCTGGGCGGAGACCGGCCGGGATGCCGACTGGCACCGCGACGGAGGCCGGGGGCATGTGCTCTTTCTGGACGGGTCGGTCCGATATGTCCGCATGCTTCCGCGGACCCATCGCGGCGCGGCCGTCGTGGATGCCGTCCGTCCGGACCTGCTGATCGATGCCGACGCGGAGATGCCCGGCGGTCCGATCGCCCGGTGATCTCAGAATTCCTGCCCGTTTTCTGCACCCTCCCGGACGCGAGGGTTGTTTCAGCAGAGTTTCTGTCCATACTGGGCCCGTCCGTCTGCACCTGGAGACAGGCATCAGTCGGCGTGGCCCGTGGGGACGGCCTGCTGGGAGGGGATTGCGCGCCGGGGGGGAACCTGCTCCGATTCGCGCCGGCCTGCGCTGTCCCAGGCCTGCAGATGCCCGTGCGAGTCGGATCAAACGTCGCCGGTCTTCGCATTCTGCGGAACGCCGGTGACTGGTGATCGTCGAATCTCCCACGCCAGGCGAGGGTCTGGCCAGGAATCTCCAGTTCTCACGTAGCCCATTGAAGAGGAAGCGGACCGAACCATGAGTATCTACACCCGACTCTGGCTGCTCGGGGGAGCATGCACCGTCACCGCGGCCGCGTTCGCGCAGGTCGCGCCTCCACCCGATGCCTTCAGTCGCCTGCCTCGCGCGAGCCAGGTCGACGGACAGGGTGTCCCCGCCGAACTGCAGGACAGCGAGATCGATGCCTGGCGGGAGATCCGGCTGGATGGCACGGCTGCGTGCGTCGGCTCGTTCGAACGGTTCGGCCGCGTGCTGCGGCTCTACGGTGAAGCCTTCTCGCACGGCGCGACCCCGGAGGCGTCGGCCGAGGCCTTCCTCGCCGGAAACGCCCCCGTCCTCGGCCTCGATCACCTGGATATGGTGCCGATCCCGGAACTGCACAACCAGCCCATCATGTATCTCCGGGAGTCGGGGACGTTCAAGTTCACCGGCCTGAATTACCGCCAGGTGCGCGGCGGGCTTCCGGTCTTCCGGTCCCGCCTCATGCTGCTCGTCCGCAACGAGCCGGGGTATCCCCTGGTCCTCGCGTCGGCGGATGTCCGTGACCTTGCCGACTTCATGCCGGATCCGCAGGTCGTCCTCGCGGCGACGCCGAACGCCGCGCAGGCGGCGGCGATGCGGGCGGTCCCGGGGCTCGACCAGTTCCGCGATGCCGAGATGGTGATCTACGCCGGGGTCGACGACACCGTCGTCGAGCCGCGCGAGGCGTGGGTCTTCCTCGCCGGCCGCGGCCAGATCACCGATCCCGATCACGGATGGTGGCTGTTCGTGGTCGATGCACGGACGAACCGGGTGCTCTTCTCCGAAAGCCAGATCTTCCACGTCGACGTCAACGGCGTCACGCAGGGTGTCGCCACGCAGGGCATCGGTGCGGACTTCTGCGGGCCCGTCGCCACCGAGCTGATGCCCCATGCGCGCGCCTTCATCGGTGCCACGAATGTCTTCAGCAACGCCTTCGGGCAGTTCACGGTCCCGAACCCCGGCAATCAGCAGGTCACCGTCACCGGCAATCTCCAGGGCCGGTACTTCAGGGTCACCAACCAGGCCGGGAGCAACACGTCCGCTCAGCAGACGCTCTTTCCGCCCGGACCGGCGATGCTCACGTTCAACCCGATCAACTCGAACGAGTTCGTCCGCGCCGAGGTCAATGCGTTCCTGCACGCGAACCTCCTTCGCGACTTCGTGCTGTACTACAACCCGTCGTATCCGACGGTGTCAACGCAGCTCGACATGGCCGTCAACGTGAACCTCGACAACAACTGCAACGCCTTCTACAGCCCGGCCGAGCAGTCGATCAACTTCTACACCTCCGGCGGCGGCTGTGCGAACACCGCCTTCAGCACGGTTGTCTATCACGAGTTCGGACACCATCTCATCCAGATGGCCGGCAGCGGACAGGGCGCCTACGGCGAAGGCATGTCGGACTGCGTGGCGGTCATCATGTCCGACGACCCCGGTCTCGGCTACGGATTCAACTCCGGCTGCGGCACGCCTCTGCGGAACGCAGACAACGACTGCCAGTACAGCGCTGCCAACTGCACGACCAACTGCGGCAGCGCGATCCACTCCTGCGGCCGCCTGATGTCGGGCTGCGTCTGGGATCTGCGGAACCAGCTGCTTTCGACGCATCCGGCGACCTATCGAGACATCCTCAGCTCGCTGACCATCAACTCGATCCTGCTCCATACCGGCACGGCGATCAATCCGGCCATCACGATCGACTTCCTCACGCTTGATGACGACGACGCCAACATCAACAACGGGACACCGCATTACGCCCAGATCGCAGCCGCGTTCGGGGCGCACAACATGCCCGCGCCTCCGCTCGCGGCCATCTCCCTGGAACTGACGGCGACGACGCCCGCGTGTGTCCGGCCCGATGGGGGCACCTCGCTCGAGATCAACATCGTGCCGGTGGCAGGCACGCTGAACGGCGGCACGGCGCAGTTCTTCTACAGCACCGGCGGCGCCTTCTCCTCCATCCCGCTGAATGCCGCCGGCGGCACGCTCTTCACGGTGAACGTCCCGGCGACACCATGCCTCACCGACGTGCGCTATTACTTCCGTGCCCAGGGCTCCAACGGCACGTTCTACACCCTGCCCGCCAACGCCCCGACGGCGACGTTCGGCTCGATCTCCGGGTATGACTGCGACGCAGTCTTCAGCGACGACTTCGAGACGAACCAGGGCTGGTCGGTGACGAACAGCGGCGGCCTGACCGATGGGGCGTGGGACCGCGGCATCCCGATTCCGTGGACCGTCTGCAATCGCGGCAATCCCAACAACGACGCCGATGGATCGGGGCGCTGCTATCTGACCGACAACAGTTCGGCCAGCAACTGCAACAGCGACGTCGACAACGGCCGGACCTCGCTGATCTCTCCGATCATCGACGCCACCGGTGAGTCGTACGTCAGCTACTGGCGCTGGTACTCCAACACGGCCGGGTCGAACCCGAACGTGGACATCTTCGAGGTCTTCGTGTCATCCAACGGCGGAAGCACATGGACCGCCCTGGAGGTCGTCGGTCCCGGCGGCCCGCAGGCGAACGGCGGATGGAACTTCCGTCGCTTCCGCATCGCGGATTACGTCACGCCCAGCAGCCAGTTCCGCATCCGGTTCGACGCCAGCGACCTCGGCCCGCAGGCCGTGGTCGAGGCCGCGGTGGACGGTGTGTCGGTGCTGACGCTCTCCTGTGAACTCCCCTGCCCCGGCGACCTGGACGGCGACGGCGACGTGGGATTCAACGACGTCCTCGACCTGCTGAGCGCGTGGGGTCCCTGCGCCGGCTGCGCGGCGGACATCGACGGCAGCGGCACGGTGGACTTCTCCGACCTGCTGACGCTGCTCAGTGCCTGGGGGCCATGCGAGTGACCCCGCACACGGCGTGATTCAGGACACACCCGTCCGGATCGGACGGTGACCCGAGAGAACGACAGGCGCCTCCCGATCCGGGAGGCGCCTGTCATTCGACGATCCCCCCCTCGCCGTCGCGCCGCGGACCGTCAGCGTGCGACCGAAATGATCGTCACGTCGTCTTCGTTGCCGCTCGCGCTCGCGAATGCACCCATCGCCTCCAGGCATGCCTCCACGTCCGCCGCGGGCGAATCGGTCCGCGCCAGCGCGTCGGCGATCCGCGCGCGTCCGAACTGTTCGCCCGCCGACGAAACCGACTCGACGATGCCGTCGCTGAACACGATCAGCCGCTCGCCGGGCGCCATGCGCCCGACGCAGCGGTGGAACGTGCCGTCGGGCAGGACACCCAGGAGCATCGAGCCCTCGCCGTCGCCGGCCGGACGGAGTCCGCCCGTGCTCTCCCGGATGACGGCGTATCCGTGGCCGCAGTCGATGAACTCCATTTCGCCGGTGGCCGGCGCCAGGACCGCCAGGAACATCGACGCGAAACGGCCGACCTCCGCATGTGCGACGAGCGAGTCGTTGAGCGCTCGAGCCACGGTCTCGACATCGGCGCCGGCCGCGAGCAGCGACCTCGTCCTGGAGATGACCGCGGCCATGATGATGGCGGAGTCGAATCCATGACCGGTCACGTCGCCGAGACACAGGCCGACGCGACCGTCGGGCAGCGGCAGAATGTCGACGAAGTCCCCGGCGACAACGTCACCGGGACGCGCCCGGTGGGCGTAGGCGAGGCCATTCACGATGCCCTCGGGCGGCGGCAGGAGCAGCGCCTGCGCGTCGCGCGCGGCCTTGAGTTCGCGCTCCATGCGCCGCTGGCGCGACTCGACCTCGCGCTGCCCGATGGCGGCGAAGGCATTCCCCGCGAGTTGTGCGATCGCGGTGGCGTAGGCGACGGCCTCGTTGCTTCCCTCCGGCTCGAAATCGCGGGCGTCCAGGTAGAGGACGTACGCCGTCGCCTCACCGACCAGCACCGGCACGGCGACGGCCGTGTGCACGCCCAGGCCGGCGATGCTCACCGCTTCCGATCCGATCGACCCGCGCGTCACGCGCGCCGCGAAGCCCGCGGCCGCCTCGCGGACCACGGATCGACTGAACGTCA
Organism: Phycisphaeraceae bacterium; assembly: GCA_019636755.1. GTDB lineage: Bacteria > Planctomycetota > Phycisphaerae > Phycisphaerales > SM1A02 > JAHBWZ01. The sequence continues at coordinate 243,383 of JAHBWZ010000007.1, forward strand.
CCTGGGCGCTGCTCGACGTCCGCCCCGCCGGCGGGCCTCGCTCCGCAACGACCTGCGGGGTGTCGGTCCGCGCCGAGATCAGCAGGGCGCGGTGCATGCCGGTCAATTCCGCGGCGCCGTCCAGCAGCGCCTCGATCAGCGCCGCCTCGTCGGGAGCGCCGGTGATCCGCGTCGCGGCGTTCAGCAGTCGATCGACGCCCCGTGCGGCCAGCGTCCGGTTCGCCTCTTCACCCACGCGTGCCATGGCGGTGCCGTGCGCCAGGCCGATGTCGCGCGAGTCCGTTCCTCGCGCCATGGCCTCCGAGGCCAGTCGGAACGAAACGGGCCCGAATCGGACCATGTCGCCGACTTCCATCGGCGCCGCGATCCGGGCCTGCAGGCGCACACCGTTCAGGAACGTTCCGTGGCGCGATCCGGCATCGATGATGAACCAGCGGCCGCGCCGGCTCGTGATCCGTGCATGCTCCCGCGAGACCGCGCGGGAGAGCAGCGCGAGTCCGGACTCCTGGGTTCGGCCGATGGACAGCCCGCCCGGCGGCAGCGCGACGGGCGCGGTCGGCGCTCCCTCACCGCCGAGCGGCACAAGAAACGCCGCCGGGGGCTCGATCGACCCGACCATCGTCTGCAGCAGGCTCGTCACGGGTGGTCCCTCGGGGCAGCGTCGGCTCGGGGCGTGCCCGGCGCCACCGGCGGCGCGGCGGGCAGGAAATGCGCCACCAGCCGACCGGCGCGCCAGACGCGCACCGCACCATCGGTCTGGCTCACCGTCACCGCCACGGCGCGGGTGATCGCCGTGATGGATGCCGCGGCGCCATGCCTGGCACCGAGGCCCGCGGGAAGCGGTGCCGTGCCCGGCGCGCGCAGCCGGGCACCGGCGGTCTCCACCACGCCGCTTCCGCGGAGAATGAAGGCGCCGTCGATCGCGCTCAGCTCCTTGACGGTCTCCGTCACGTTGGTGCTGAGGATGCTCCGGTCCCGTGCGCTGTAGCCCTTGAACGGATTCAGGATCATCTGCTCACTGTGCGCCAGAACCGCGGCATGATCACCGACGACCATGAGCGCCCCGACGCGTCGACCTTCACGGCCGAACCGGCCGAGATCGAAAGCGACCTCCAGGACCCGGAGGAAGACCTCGCGGCGGATGTGCGCGTCAATGCGCGGCTGCTCGGTGGTGTCGATCAGTTCGTACTCCGCGCCGAGCGTCAAGGTGACGAGCGTGTCGATGTGCGCCCGATACGGTCCCGCGAGAAACACGGCGGTGTCGCCAATGTCCAGCAGCCCCTCGGTCAGCGCCAGGACAGCCGCAAGGCGCACCTGTCCGAGCCGATCGAGTTCGACCGCGGGAACGGTCAGGATCGCCGATGCGGAGTCGCGCAACCGGTCGGGGATCCGCGACCCGGCCACCCCGCGGTCCACCAGGATGGTCCGAAGGGGCAGCGACTCCATTTCCGGCAGGGCGTCACCGGCGACGACAATGCCCCGCCCGCCGATGGCGTTGACCATCATGACCGCGGATTCGAGCAGCAGTCGTGGGACCCGGGCAGGATCATCCATGTGACACCGGGTCGTACGATACCGATCGGCCGAGCAGATACACGCTCCCCTGCCCGCACGGGCGTCGGCGTGCCGGAGACCACCCCGGGGTCCGGCCCCGCGGAATCTGGTAGGGTTCATCCCATGTCGTACCCGCGTGCAGCCATTCGAACCGGCATGGGCGACCTTGTTGTCGAACTCTGGGATGACGTCGCGCCGAAGCATGTCGAGAACTTCCTGCGCCTCGCGCGTGAAGGCTTCTACGACAACCTGACGTTCCACAGGATCCTGCCGGGATTCGTGATCCAGGGCGGCTGCCCGCGCGGGGACGGCACCGGCGGGCCGGGCTGGCGTGTCAAGGCGGAGTTCAACGATCGCCCGCACGAGCCCGGCGTGCTGTCGATGGCGAGAAGCACGGATCCCGATTCTGCCGGCAGCCAGTTCTTCGTCTGCCTGACGCGCGAGAAGTGCCGCCATCTCGACCGGCAGTACACGGCCTTCGGGCGCGTGATCGAGGGCATGGACATCGTCGGCCGGATCGGTGCGGTCGATGTGGATCGCAACGGCCGCCCGGCCACCGCGGTCGCGCTGCACGGCGTGGTGCCGCAGTCCGTCGCCGCGGAGTGATCTCGGCGGTGCCATCGACCGCACCGGGCGCTGCGCCGCCGTGGCATCCGGCCGCGGGCCGCGCCGAACGCATTGCCGCGAAAGCACTTACGGCTCTCGGTAGCCGAGCCGCTCCAGGATCCCCTCGAACTGCTCGAAACTGAAGAACTCGATGGTCATGCTCCCGGTGCCCTTGCGCCGACCGGGGACGATCGTGACCTTGGTCCCCAGGTGGACGCCGACCCGCTTCTCCAGGTCTGCCATGTGCAGGCGTGACGGAGACCGATCCGCGGGATCGCCCGCCATGCGGGCCGGCCGGCCGTTCCCGCCCAGGCTGCGCACCTGGCGCTCGAGTTCGCGCACCGACCACCCCGCTGCGATGGCCCGCGCGCGGAGACGCTCGCGAAGCGCGAGATCCTGGACGCCGAGCAGCGCCTTGCCGTGCCCCATGTCCAGCTCCCCGGACACCAGGGCGGCGCGCGTCGCCGCATCGAGTTCACACAGTCGCAGGTGATTGCTGACGCTCGACCGGTCCAGTCCGACACGATCGGCGATCTCCTGGTGGGTCAGGCCATGGTCGGTGGCGAGGCGCCGCAGCGCCTCCGCGCGTTCGATCGGATTGAGATCCTCGCGCTGGAGGTTCTCGACCAGCGACCACTCCGCCGCGGTCCGATCATCGAGTTCTCGGACCACCGCGGGAATCTCGGCGAGCCCCAGACGCAGGGCCGCCCGCCAGCGCCGCTCTCCCGCGACGATCTCATAACTCCCGTCTGCCAATGGCCGTACGACGATCGGCTGCATGACGCCGCAGGTCCGGATCGACTGGCTCAGGGCCTCGAGCGCCGCATCGTCGAAGTGCCGGCGCGGCTGCTGTGGATTCGCCGTCACGCGCGCGACCGGGAGGTGGTGCAGACCGGGCCCCTGCCCGGAGGCGCGGTCGATCGCCCGCTCCGGCCGGACATCCGGGTTGCCCGTCCGACCGGCGTCAGTCTCAGGTGGCGCCCTGTCCGGAGCAGCCGCGGCGGGCGCGGGGAGGTCGACTCGAACCGGGATGGCGGCCGTCCCGAGCAGGCTCTCGAGCCCCCGGCCCAGCCGGCGCCGAGGCGCTTGTTCATCCCTGGACGCGCTGCGGGTGGTCATGTGTGCCTCCTGCACGGACCGCTGTTCCCCGTGGAACAGGAATCGCCCATTCGAGGGCCGACGCATGAGGTCCCGGCGATCGGGAGACCTCGCCGCCGCGTTATCCCACGAACGCGCAGCGGCGTCAACCCGCCGTTCCACGGGGAACGGCCACCGCCCTGAAGGGCGTGGCGTGAGTACCGGGAGAGGCACGACCAGGCCGACCGTGCACGAGCGCACTGCCCGTCCGATAACCTCTCACCGCGGCCGCCGGGTCCAATAGCGACGGACGCGAGGGGGGCGACGCGCACGTGTGGCGACACCCACGCCCGCTCGCCGCGCACATCGCCAGGCGCTGCAGAACTCGCGGCGCACGGTGGTCGATATCGAAGCAGGAGAGCCCCGAAGATGCAGGACGCCCTGGAGGTTATCGGAGTTTCCGCCGTACAGGCCCGGCTCGACGACCTGGAGCAACGGCTCGCAGACGCCGACCGGCTGGCCGCCGTCGGACTTCTTGCGGCAGGAATTGCGCACGAGGTCAACAACCAGCTCACGCCAGCCATGGCGTATGCGCAGATGTTGCGCTGCTCGCTCGCAGATCCGATCGCGCGAGACCGCGCCCTGGACCGGATCATCGCCGGGATCGATGCGGCCAGCCGGATCCTCTCCACCGTGCTGGGACTCGCGTCGCCATCCTCGCACCCGGGTCGCGCTTCGGTAGAGGCTGCCGCCCGGGAAGCGATCGAGTGTCTCGGGCCGGATCCAACGCGCGACGGGATCGAGATCACGGTGTCGGTCGAGCCGGATCTGGCGGCGGCCATTGACCCGATGCCGCTGCAGCAGGTCCTGCTGAATCTCCTGGTCAATGCGCGCCGAGCGCTGCGCAGTCGCGGCGGGGGCGCCATCGCCATCCAGGGCCGGCGTCTGCCCGGCGCATGCGTTGAGATCGTGGTCCGCGACAACGGCCCGGGGGTCCCGGTCCATCTCCGCGACCGCCTCTTCTCAGCGCCAACGAGCCGCGCCGTCCGGCCCGGCGCAGAGTCGCCGCGCCACGAACGCGCTGCCGCGATCGCCGGTCACCAGCCGCCGCAGCCACCGCACCCCGCGCCCGGTGGTCACGGAATCGGCCTGACGGTCTGCCACCGACTCGTCGCCAGCGCTCAGGGCAGCATCGTCGCGGAACATCCGGATGAGGGCGGCGCCCTGTTCCGGATCCAGCTCCGCGCTGCGCCACCACAACGCGCCCGAAAGGCCGGCTGATCCGAACCGCTCAGGCGCCCGCGGGCAACGGCACGACATGATCCGGGCGGATCGACAGCGCGACCTGTGTCCCGGGCGGCGCCAGCGGCCCCGGATCGGCCTCGAGCACCTTGAGCGCCACCCCGTGCCCGGTGTCGACCAGGTGCTGCGCCGACTCCCCCAGGTAGATGCTGGACCGGAGCGTCCCGGCCAGGCCGTTCCCCGACCCGTCGATCGGGCCGAGCCGGATCGCCTCCGGCCTGATCGAGCAGACCAGCCGATCCACGCCCGCAGGGAGCGGGCGTGATGTCGACAGGCGGCCGGCGGCCGTCGCGAGCGGTGTCGATCCATCCGGGGCCCGCGCACCGACCGACTCCACGGCGATGAAGTTGGTCTCGCCCAGGAAGTCGGCGACGAAGCAGGAGCGCGGATGGTCGTACAGCTCCCGCGGCGCACCGACCTGCATGAGCCGACCCGCGGAGAGCACCGCCATGCGGTCGGCCATCGAGAGCGCTTCCTTCTGGTCGTGCGTCACGTACACGCCCGTGATGCCGGCATCCTTGCAGATCCGTCGGATCTCCACCCGCATCTCCAGCCTCAGTTTCGCGTCCAGATTGCTGAGCGGCTCGTCCAGCAGCAGGACCGTCGGCCGGATGACGAGCGCACGGGCCAGCGCCACGCGCTGCTGCTGTCCTCCGGAGAGCTGATTCGGCTTGCGCTCCGCGTACGGCGCCATCTGGACCAGCCGCAGGGCCTCGAGCGCCCTGGCTGCCCGTTCCGCCGGCGCGACGCGCCGGATGCGAAGGCCGTACGCCACGTTGTCTCGCACCGTCATGTGCGGCCAGAGTGCGTAGCTCTGGAACACCATGCCGGCGTTGCGTCGATTGGCCGGCAGGGTGGTGACGTCACGGTCACCGAAGCGGATCGTGCCCGCGGTCGGCTCAGCGAACCCGGCGATCATCCGCAGCAGCGTGGTCTTTCCGCATCCGGAGGGTCCGAGCAGGAAGAAGAGTTCACCGTCCTCGATGCGCAGGTCGACACCGTCGACGGCGACTGTCGTCCCGAATGCCTTGGTGACCTGTTCCAGCGTGATGCCAGCCATTCGTGCGTCCGTCCACCCCCGACCGCCGCCGCGAACGGTGGCGGGGAGGATACAGCGACCCCGCGCCCGGCGGGTACACTCCGCGGACCGCCATGGCACCGCCGGACACGACTGACTCTGCGCTGGCGCGCGCCACGACGGCGCTGGCGCGATTGCGCCGATTCCGCGGGCGGCGCGAGCCGGATCTCGGGATCGCGTCCATCGTGGATCGCATCCGGACCGAGGCCGATCGCACCGAGCGCCGACTGGGCGCGGCGATCGACGCGTGGGTCGCCTGCGTGCCGGAGCCGCTGCTGCGGCGGACGCGGGTGACCGGCTACAGCGCGGGTGTGCTTACCGTGGCCGTCGAGGGCGCCGCAGCGCGATTCGAACTCGACCGCCGGCTGCGCGGCGATCTCCTCGGACACCTTCGCAGTCGCCTCCGCACACCGCTGACCCGGGTCCGACTGACCGGCGACGGCGCCGGTGGATCACCGCGATGACGACCGACCGCGCGCATCCCCGCACGATCCACACCGCCGCCCGATTCATGGTCCGACGCGCGGCCCGATGCATGCCCCGTCGGGCGCCTACCCCGCCAGTTCCTTCACCGCGCTGACCACTTCCCGGATGCCTTTCTCCGCATCTGCGAAGAGCATGACGCTGTGCTCTGCCGCGAAGAGCGGATTCGGAATGCCGGCAAAGCCCGGACTCAGGCTCCGCTTGACGACGATGCACGCGCGGGCGCGATCGACTTCGATGATCGGCATGCCCGCGATCGGGCTGCCGGGATCGGTCCGCGCGACCGGGTTGACGACATCGTTCGCGCCGACCACCAGCGCCACGTCCACCTGGTCCATGATCGCATTGCTCTCATCCATCTCCTGCAGGCGGTCGTAGGGAATGTCCGCCTCGGCCAGCAGCACGTTCATGTGCCCGGGCATGCGTCCGGCCACCGGGTGGATCGCGAACGTCACCTGCGCCCCGCGGGACTCGAGCAGCCGGTAGAGATCACGCACCGCGTGCTGCGCCTGGGCGACCGCCATGCCGTAGCCCGGGACGATCATCACCCGTCGCGCCCCGTCGAACATCATGGCGATCTCCTCCGGCGAGGAGCCCTTGACACGGCCGCCATACACCTCGTCCGCCGATGAACGCGTCCCGGCCTGTCCGCCAAGCGCGCCGCCGAACAGCACGTTCGCGAGCGAACGGTTCATGGCGCGGCACATGATGCGGCAGAGGATCAGGCCGGAGGCGCCCACGAGCGAGCCGGCGATGATGAGCAGGGGGTTCTTCAGCACGAATCCCGTCGCCGCCGCCGCGGTTCCAGAGTACGCGTTGAGCAGCGCGATGACGACCGGCATGTCGGCCCCACCGATCGGCATCACGCTCGTCACGCCCAGGGCGATGGCGATGAGCACGATGAGGACGAGTGCCCACGCCGGCCCGCCCGAGAGCACGAGCACCAGAGCCACGGCGAGGGCCACCGCCAGGAGCGCCGCATTGAGCACGCGCAGTCCGGGAAAACTCCAGTCGCGCCGGAAGATCCCGCGCTCCTCCAGTTTGCCCCAGGCCACTACGCTCCCCGAGAGCGTCACCGCACCGATGAGCGCGGACAGCGCGATCGCGATCAGGATGATCGGGTCCGGGCTCGCGACCGCCGGGGAAGCCTCGCCGCCCGCCGCCGGGACCGACCCCGGCATGTGCAGGAGTTCCGCGCTCGCGACCGCGGCAGAGGCGGCGCCGCCCAGGCCGTTGAGCAGCGCGACCATCTGCGGCATGGAGGTCATGCGCACCTTGAGCGCCATGAGCGCCCCCGCGCCGCCGCCGACCACGATGCCGAGGACGATCGTCACGTACCCGATGATCTCACGATCAAGCAGCGTGACGACGATCGCCACGAGCATGCCGGTCGCGGCAAGCAGGTTGCCCCGCGCCGCGGTCCGCGGATGCGCCATCATGCGGAGACCACCGATGAACGCGAGCGCCGCAAGAAGCTGTATGAACTGGACCAGCGCGGGAGTCACGATCAGCCCTTCCGTCTGCGGAACATCGCCAGCATGCGGTCGGTCACCAGGAACCCGCCCACGACGTTGACCGACGCCATGGCCACCGCCAGGAACCCCAGGATCACCGCGGCGGCGTCGCTCTCCCGGCCCGCCGCGAGAATTGCGCCGACGAGCGTGATGCCGGAGATCGCATTGGATCCCGACATGAGCGGCGTGTGCAGCAGGGGGGGGACCTTGCGGATGATCTCGAAACCGACGACGCACGCGAGCGCGAAGATCGTCAGCAGCATGACGGACTCGGTCATTCTGAAGTCTCCGCCGCGCGCGACCCGGACGTCGACGGCGCCGCTCCGTCGCCCGTCGCATCGGGCCCGCACGGGAGTCCGAGCAGTTCACAGACACGATGATGGACCACGCGACCGCCCTGGCAGAGCAGCGACTGTGCCACCACCTCGTCCGACCGGTCGATGGTCACGCGCCCTTCGCGCAGCAGCGGTGCCAGGAACGCCGCCACGTTGCGCGCATAGAGCGTGCTCGCATCCGCGGGGATGGTCGCCGGCAGGTTCGTGGGTCCGAGCACCAGGACGCCGCCCACGTCCACGTCCTCGTCTGCGCGCGTGCACTCGCAGTTTCCGCCGCGCGCCGCAGCAAGGTCGACGATGACCGACCCCGCGCGCATCGCGCGCACCATGGACTCCGTCACCAGGACCGGCGCCCGGCCGCCGGGCACGGCGGCGGTGGTGATCACGATGTCGGCGCCGGCCACGGCGCCGGACATCAGGTCGCGCTGCGCCTGGTAGAACGAATCGTCCATCGCACGGGCGTACCCGCTGCGGTCTTCCGCATCCTTCGCCGTGAGTCCGATCGCCAGGAACTTCGCGCCCAGCGACTCCACCTGTTCGCGGACCGCCGGCCGGACGTCGTACGCCTCGATCACCGCACCGAGCCGGCGCAGCGTGGCGATCGCCTGGAGCCCGGCCACCCCGGCGCCGATCACGAGCGCCCGCGCCGCACGGATCGTGCCGGCGGCCGTCATCATGAGCGGAATCTGGCGCGTCGCGCGCGTGGCCGCGAGCAGCGCGGCCTTGTACCCGGCCAGCGAGGCCTGCGAGGAGAGCACGTCCATCGCCTGGGCGCGCGTGATCCGGGGGATCAGTTCCAGGGCGAAGACCGTCGCGCCGGTCTCCGCCAGTCGGCGCACCGCGTCGGGAGAACCCAGCGGATCACACTGCGCGATGACGACATGGTCCCGCGTCAGGAGGCGCAGGTCCTCCGCCGCCGGCGCGCCTGCCATCGACGGCGCCTGGATCTGGACGATGACGCCGGAGGCACGGAAGAGGTCGCCGCGGGAAGGCGCGATCGTCGCCCCGCGTTCCACGTACATCGCATCCACGAAGCCCGCCGCGACACCGGCGCCGGCCTCGCACAGGACCTTCATCCCCATCCTGATGAACGCAGGAATCACGTCGGGCGCCAGTGCGACGCGTCGTTCGCCGGGAGCCACCTCTCTGGGTACGCCGACGATCATGATCGGCGCCATGCTACAGCGCAGGCCAGGCCGTCGTGCGCGGATGCATCCCGGCACTTCACCCTGTTCCATGGACGCGGCGCCGGGTCCCCGCGGTGCCCCACCGCGCCCGGGGCCCGAGCCACCCGGACCGACCGCGACGCCCCCGATGGTGCCCCGCGCCCGCAGTGCCCCGCGCGAGCCGCGCCGCCCGGGCCGGAACCGGTCCCGCGGGTCGGAGCGCCGCGCGATCGATCACGCCGCCCGGCTGGCAGCATCTCCATGCAGATCGAGTACTTCGATGAACTTCGCCTCGCACCGGAGGAACGCGTCGACCACGCGCGGATCGAAGTGCGTCCCCGACTCGGCCACGATCATCGAGCGCGCCGTCTCATGCGGGTATGCACCTTTGTAGACCCGCTTCGAGGTCAGCGCGTCGTACACGTCGGCCAGCGCCATGATCCGCCCGGCCAGCGGAATCGCCTCCCCGGCGAGGCCGGCGGGGTACCCGGTGCCGTCCCACCGCTCGTGATGGGTCAGCGCGATGTCGCGCGCCATCTGGAGGAACGTGACACCGGGAAACGCGCGGAGCGCGGCGTCCAGCGTCTCGCCCGCGATCACGGTGTGCATCTTCATCACCTCGAACTCGCGTTCGCTCAGCCGGCCCGGCTTGAGCAGCACGCAGTCAGGCGTCCCGACCTTCCCGATGTCATGCAGCGGACTCGTGAGGTAGATCATGCGCACGAACTCGTGGTCGATCTGCCCTTCGAGCCGCGGGTCGTCCTGCAGCGATCGGGCGAGAATGCCGCAGTAACTGCGCACACGCTCCAGGTGGGCCCCCGTCTCCGGATCGCGCGACTCCGCCAGTCTTGCGAGCGCGAAGATCGCCACGTCGCGCGTCTCCAGGGAGAGAATCCGTGCCCCGGTCCGCACACGGGCGACCAGTTCAGCGGGATTGAACGGCTTGGCGATGAAATCGTCGGCGCCGGCGGAGAGACCTTCCACGATCTCCTCCTGCCGGCTGTGACCCGTCAGCAGGATCAGGTACACGTAGCCGGGGAGGTCCTCGCTGCGGATCGCCCGGACAAGGTCGGGGCCGTTCATCGCCGGCATCTCCCAGTCGGAGACGACCAGGCGTGCCGCGCCGGCCCGCACGAGCGCGAGGGCCTCCGCGCCGTCCCGGGCGGTGATGACCTCCCATCCCTCGCTGGCGAGCGTCGCTTCGAGCTGGGCAAGGACGACCTCGTTGTCGTCCGCGGCGATGATCTTCATGACCGCACCTCCGGGGGCGCCTCCGGGCGCGCTTCCGCCGAGAGGTCGCGCCGCACCGCGGGGAGGAAGCCGAGGCACCGCTCGACCTCCGACCGCAGCGCCGCGACATCCGCCGCGATCGCATCGAGCGAAGCCTCCCGCGCCAGCCGGTCGACCTCCGCGGCGCGGCCGTACAGCGCCCCGGCCGCCATTGTCCCGGCGGCACCCGCGATCGAATGCGCAATCCGGGCAAGTTCAGCCCCGTCGTTCGACGACAGGCACGTCGCAATGACCTCGCTGTCCCGCCGCAACTGCGACTCGAACTTCTCCAGCAGCAGGAGCGCCACGGAGGCGTTCCCCATGCACCGCTCCCGCAGTTCCTCGACCTTGAGAGGGGTCACGCCCCCGATGTGATCCGACCCGTTGATCCTGGTCATGAGATCTCCTGTTCCTCGCAGCGGCGCTGCGATCGCACTGCGGCCCCGGTCACGCCGCGCTCGCCCCGGGACGATCGCGGCGGATGGCGCCCTCGATCGTGTTCAGCAGATCCGCCGGCCGGATCGGTTTGCTCGCGTATCCGTCCATGCCCGCCTCCAGGCATCGCTCCCGGTCGCCCTTCATCGCGTTCGCGGTCAGCGCGACGATCGGGATCCGGCCGGCGGCTCCCGCGCGCATGGAGTGGATCCGGCCCGCCTGTTCCAGGCGTCGGATCTCGCGCGTGGCATCGAATCCGTCCATCTTCGGCATCTGGCAGTCCATGAGAATGAGGTCGTACGGCGCCGACTGCGCCGCGGCGACGGCGGCCTCCCCATCGGCCACCACGTCGACGCTGTACCCCGCGGCCGTCAGCATCTCGGTCGCGATGACCTGGTTGATCTCGTTGTCCTCGGCCACGAGGACGCGCCCGATCGACGCGCGCTGCGGCGGCGGGGCAGCGACCGGCCGGACGACTGGCGCGGGCTCCTCCGCGGTCATGGATGCCCCGGCTGCCGATCGCCGCGACATCGCGCTGACGATGCCATCGAAGAGCTGCGACTGCCGGACGGGCTTCGACATGCTGCCGGAGAATCCCATCGCATCCAGGTGCTTCACCTGCGGATCGGCGTCCGGGGGCAGCAGCAGGATCAGTGCCGGCGCGCCGACGTCCCGGTGCTCGCGGATCGCCTCGGCCATCTCACAGGCGTCCGTGCCGGGCATCTCATGGTCGATCAGCACGACATGGAACGGCGCGCCGGATGCCGCCGCGCTCCGGAGCCGGTCCAGGACATCCGCGCAGGCCGCCACCGTGTCACCGGCCATGCCCCAGCTGGTGATGTGCTCCAGCAGCACCTCCCGCTGGAACGCGCTGTCATCCACCACCAGCACGCGCAAGGAGGCCGGATCGGGTCTCGCGGGCGACGTCTCCTCCCTGTCCGTGATCCCGATGACGGGAAGCGTGAACCAGAACGTCGAGCCCCGGCCCGCCTCGCTCACGACGCCGATCTCGCCCCCCAGCATCTCGACCAGTTTCTTCGAAATCGCCAGGCCCAGCCCCGTGCCGCCGTAGTGACGCGTGGTGGATGCATCCGCCTGCGAGAACGCCTTGAACAGACGGTCGATGCGGTCCGCAGGGATCCCGATTCCGCTGTCGCTCACCGTCACCCGGATCGTCACGCCGTCCTGCGCCGCCCGTTCACGGGTGGCCCGGACGCGGATCGCGCCGGTGTCCGTGAACTTGATGGCGTTGTGCACGAGGTTCACCAGGATCTGTCGAAGCCGGTCGCTGTCGGTCCGGACCAGCATGGGCACGTCGGCATGCACCTGGCACGCGAGCTCCACGCCCTTCCGGGCGGCACTCGGCGCGAGCATCTCCACGACATCCTCCAGCGCATGGTGGAAGTTGAAGTCGCCCGGCACGATCTCCAGCCGGCCTGCCTCGATCTTGGAGAAGTCCAGGATGTCGTTGATGACCGAGGTCAGTGACTGCGCGGATGTCCGGGCGAGCATGCCGTACCGGCGCTGCTGCTCCGTCAGGTCCGACGCCAGCAGGAGTTCGGTCATCCCGACGATGCCGTTGAGCGGCGTGCGGATCTCATGACTCATGTGGGCGAGGAACTCGCTCTTCGCGCGACTGGCCGCCTCCGCCGCGTCCCGCGCCTCGCGGTACTGCCGTTCGACGCGCCGCCGTTCCGTGATGTCGAAGAGCGTGGAACGGGTCCGCAGGAACCGGCCCTCGGCGTCGCGCAGGGCCGTCGCATTCAGGAGCACGGGGAACGTGCTTCCGTCGCGCCGGAGCATCTCGAACTCCAGGCCGTGCGCCTCACCGCGATCGAGGAACCCTGGGAATCCGCTGCGGAATCGTTCCGCGCTCTCCGGCGTGAGGACCGCCGTCACGTGCAGGACGCCGACCACCTCCTCACGCTCATAGCCAAGCCATGCGAGTTCCGTGCTGTTGATCTCCACGAACATGCCGTCCGCATCCAGCGAGTGGTACCCGCACGGCGCGTTGTCGTAGAGATCGCGGATACGTTCCTCGCCGGTCCGGCGGTCATGGATGTCCGTGCTGGTCCCCACCCACTCCACGATCCGGCCGCTCTCGTCCCGCCGCGGGATCGCGCGGGTGAGATGCCAGCGGTACATGCCGTCCGATCCGCGGCGGAACCTGTGCTCGATCTCGTGCACGTCGCCGGTCCGCAGGCAGACCGTCCACTGCGCCAGCGTTCGATCGTGATCGTCCGGGTGCAGCAGGGCTGCCCAGCCGCCCGCCACGGTCTCGTGCACGCTCAGCCCGGAGTACGCCTCCCAGTGCGAGTTGTAGTACACGATCCGCCCGTCCGGATTCGCGGTCCAGACCACCTGGGGCATGGCGTCCGCAAGGAACCCGATCTGCCGCTGCGTTTCGCGCAGAGCATACTCCGCGGCCAGTCGACCGGAGATGTCGCGCCGGATGACCCAGCCCGCGAACACGACGAACCCGATCCCGAGCACGCTCCCGACCGCGATGATGGACACCGTCGTCCGCGCCCCGGACGCCCGCCGCACCATGCGCGCCGCGAGCGCGCTCTCCTCGTGGCGGATCATCGCCTGAACGGCACCGCGGAGGTCGTCCAACGCGGACGCCCCGTTGCTGCCGTCGGCCGTCGGCCGTGACGCCTCGACCCCGTGCATCGGGTGCACGCCTGTGCGCGTGCCCGTCCGCGGCAGTTCCGCCGCGATCAGCGACTCGACCCGATCGAGGTCGGCCAGGAGCGCGGGGCGACCCGCCGCCAGCGAACGGACCTCCGCCACCCGGTCGTGGACCGCGTCCAGCGATCGCTCGTCCGGCCAGGGATGCGGCGCGGATCCGGCGCTGCCGGCGCCGCGCCGTGCCATTTCCGTTTCGCGGATCGCCGAGCCGAGCGCCTCCAGCCGGAGGATGATCTGCCGCGACTGCTCGTCCCGGTGGCTGTCCTCCATGAAGTGCCACAGGCTCAGGAACGCCGCCGTCCCGATCACGCTCATGACGATCGCCGCACCGGCAAAGCCGATGGTCGCGTGGCGCTGAACCGCCCCGGAGGCACGGCGGGAGTCGGGGACGCAATGCGGACCCGCCGGATGCAGGCGGTGAATGACACGACCGTGCATCTGCACGAGCGTGCCGGCGGCAAGCAGCAGGAACCCGCCCGCGGTATGCACCGCCATCGGAATGGCCGGCCCGATGGCTGAGAGTGCCGCGACGCCGTTGGCGTATCCGATGAGCGCGAGAATGCTGATGGTCCCGGTGACGAGCGCGGCACCCGCGCCGAGTCGGAACCGCCAGCCGACCGAGGAACGTGCCGCGTGCAGTGCCACGGCCGCCAGCACGAAGCACGCGGCCGTGTTCGGCGCCATCCGGTTGGGGATGGCATGGCCTTCATCGAGGCGCGGTGTGAAGAGCAATCGATCAAGCGACAGGTCCAGGCCCGTCAGATCCCGGAGCATGCAGAGCGCGCCCATGCCGAAGGTGATCGCCACGGAGAGGGTGCCGGCCCGCAGTCCCGCCTCGTCCCCCGGTGGCCGTGCCAGCGCCAGCAGGGCGCCGCCACAGAGCATGAAGCCGACCGCGGTGGCCGGGTTCATCGCCACCCAGGAGACATCGATGCGCTTGAGCGACTCCAGGCCCAGCGACCAGCCCAGCAGGACGATGGCGCCCAGCAGGATCACGCCCGCGGCGGCCATGCGCGCCACGATGCACGAGCGGCACACCGATGACTCGCAGGATGCGTAACAGGATGATCGCTGGTGGGTCAATGGAGGGCTCCCTGGACGCACACACGCCGCGGAATGCGATCGATCGGAATCGTCGTATCGGCGCTTTCCGATCGGCGATTCATGGCTTCGGCGGCAGATCCGGCCGCGGCCGGTCGCCTGGACCGGCGGCGCCGGATCGACGCAGGAAGTGCGCGGGGGAGGCCCCCTGAGCCGCCACGCGGCTCGGATCGTGCGAGAATGGCGGTTCCCGCCGGAACCGCGCCGGGGCGGTGCCCGCCCGCGGTTCGACGATCCCACCCCACCCCACCCCCGGGAGCACGCACGATGTGGCCTGGACTCGATCTTCGACGGCGCGGCAGCGCGATCCTCGGGATGCTCGCCGCGGTGGCGACCGGCGCCTGTTCGGCGGACGATCCGAAGAACGGCGACCGGCCCGGCGGGGGCGGCGCGGCGGAGCGCGCAACGGAGCCGCCCCTCGACGACGCCGCAGTCGCTGTTCTGCACGGCGCCGACCGACTCGGGCTGGACCTCTACGGACACCTGCGAGCCGACCCCGGCAACGTCCTCCTGTCACCGCTCAGCATCGCCATGGCGATGAACATGGCGCTGTCCGGCGCGCAGCACGACACGCGCGATGAGATGGCCCGGATCCTGCATCAGCGGCCCGATCGCGACGTGGTGGATCCGGCGAATCGCGCCATCCGGGCGCACGCCGCGCACCTGGACCGGCGCGACGGGATCTCGCTCCGCATCGCCAACGCGCTGTGCCTCACACGGGAGGGCGGGGCGGTGTCATCGGACTATCGAACCAGGCTGGCCGAGCACTACGCCGCCGGGATCTTCACGGCCACCGATGTCGAACCCATCAACGCATGGGTCCGGGAGCAGACGCAGGGTCGGATCGACCGCCTCCTCGACAGCCTCGACCCCGCATCGGTGTGCGTGCTGCTCAATGCCGTCTGGTTCAAGGGCCTCTGGGTCGATCGCTTCGATCCGCAGATCACGGCGCCCGGCCCGTTTCACCGCGGTCCCGCGGACGTGGTCGAGGTTCCGATGATGCAGCGGACGGGGGACTGCAGGCTCCTGACCATGCACGACGCGTCGGCGATCGAACTGCCGTTCCGCGGCGGGGAACTGGCGATGGTGGTGATCCTGCCTGAGGCCCGGGGCGGGCTGGCCGCCCTGGAGGCATCGATGACCGCCGAGCGCGTGGAGCGCCTGCTCGCGGACCTCGCGGCGGCGCGCCCCGGCCAGGTCCTCCTGCGCCTGCCGCGATTCCGCATGCAGACGCGCACCAGCCTGCGCGACGCGTTCATCGCGCTCGGCATGGACCGTGCGTTCGCGCCCGATGCGGCCGACTTCGGCGCCATCGCCGGGCTGCCCGAGGCACCGGGGCTCTTCTTCATCTCGCAGATCCGGCACAGTGCGTTCCTCGAGGTCAACGAGGAGGGCAGCGAGGCCGCCGCCGCGACCGGCGTGGAGATTTCCATCACCTCGGCGCCGCTGGTGCGCGAGTTCATCGCCGATCATCCGTTCCTCTTCATGATCGTCGACCGCACGACACGCTCGATCCTCTTCCTGGGCCGGCTGGCAGACCCGCTCCGGACCGGCGCGTAACACCATGGCAGATGACCGACACGAACCGGCGGAACCTCGCACACTGAAGGCGATGTCACGACCCGCTGCGCCGCCACCGCCGCATGGGACACCCGCCGCCGGTGCGCCGGACGACCCGGTCGTTCCCGGCAGGCACGTGATCCGCGTCCGCTACTGCGAATGCGATCCGATGGGGTACGTCCATCACAGCGTGTACCCGATCTGGTTCGAGATGGGCCGGACGGAGTGCTGCCGCGCGACCGGACTCAGCTACCGCGACATGGAGGCCGATGGCATCTTCCTGGTGGTCACCAGGCTGGAGGTCCGTTTCCACCTGCCCGCCCGATACGACGACGAACTCCTGCTGGAGACCACGCTGGACCGCATCACGCGAGTGCGCCTGGAGCACGCCTACCGGCTCTCGCGCGACGGCATCCTGCTGACCACCGGCACCACCAGCGTCGCATGCATCGACCGCAGCGGCCGGCCCCGGATGCTGCCGGATCACCTGCTCGCCGACCTGTCGCGCACGTCGCCCACCGGTCCCTGAGCCGGACGACCCGGCATCGCGCTGCCGGGCGGATCCGGCGCCCCGGCAGTGCTATCCTCACCGCCTCGCGCCGCGCCGCACTGCCCGGCGGCGCCCGCGCCGGCACCCGCCGGCGCCGGAGGAGAGAGACGGCCGAGTTCACCCCCTTGCCGACCCACGCCAGCGCCATGCGTACGCCCCTCGTCGATCGGATCGAAATGCAGCACCGCCTCTTCGGCGAACTCTCCCGGATGTTCGGACAGGAGGTCCCGCTCTATGACAGGTCGCTGCTGGTCAACCGCGTCTGCAACCGTGTCGTGTGCGACCTCCTGGCCGCCGTCCACACCGGCTTCTCCATCTCCGATGAGCAGCTCGAACGCACGGGCGGCGAGCGCCACGGCGCCATCCGTATCGGCAGCCCGGTCGAATACCGGTGGATCGCCCGCTTCTTCGACGCCTTCGCGATGGAGCCGCACAACTACTACGACATGTCGAACGTCGGCGCGAAGAGCCAGCCGATCGTCGCCACCGCGTTCCGCTCCGCGTTCGACCCGGAGCACCGGGTCTTCTGCTCCCTGCTCATGACGGACTACTTCGATCCGGAGACGAAGGCGCGGATCGACGCACTGATCGCCGGGCGCTCGGTCTTCACCGACCGGGCGAAGTCACTCATCGAGACGCACGAGCGGCAGGGCGGACTGGACCGGAACGATGCCGATGCCCTCATCCGCGAGGGCGTGGACCGCATCTTCCGGTGGACCGGTACCGCGCGCGATCACCGCCTCTACCAGGACCTGTGCCGCAGCGGCTTCAGGATCGCCGCGGACATCGCGTGTTTCGAGTCGCACCACCTCAACCACCTGACGCCGAATACCCTCTGCATCGACCTCTACACCACGGCGATGAAGTTCTGCATGGGCGAACTGGACGAGGCGGAGTTCCACCGCCGGGGGGCGCGCGCGATCGAGCGGCTCCTGGCCTCGACCGATCGCGACATGATGCGCCTCTTCTTCCGGCACCTCTCCCCGGAGGAGATCGACGCGTTCGGCGCAGGCACCGTCGCGCGGGCGGAGATCGAACGGCGCACGACCGACCTCGCGCAGCGGCTGCGGCAGGAGGACCTGGATCTCACCGGCCTCAGGCACGCCGGGTTCAAGGACGCCACGGAGGGACCGCCGTACGACACGCCCATCTTCCTCCGGCAGGATGCCTATCGCGCCCTGACGGAGCCCGTCCGGTTCCGCGAGGCCGGCGGCGGAACCGTGGACGCCACGCACACCGCGCGATTCGGCGAGATCGAGCAGCGCTTCTACGCCGCCACGCCAGCCGGCCGCGCGCTTTACGACCGCTGTCTCGCGGAAGCGGAGACGATGCGCGAGCGCGAACTGTCGCTGGTGCATCACACCTTCGCGTCCACCGAGGAGGCGTACGTCCGCGCCTTCGCGCCGATTCCGAAGACGCTCGCGGAACTGCGCCGACAGCGGCTGGTCTACGCCCGCTGGACGCCCACCGCCGCCGGGCTGGCCGCGGCACCGCTGGACGGCGCGATCACGGAGATCGACCGCCTGGTCGAACTGGGGTACGCCCGCGTCGAGGGCGTGCGCTACGAGGACTTCCTGCCCGTCAGCGCGGCCGGCATCTTCGCGTCGAACCTCAGCCAGTACGGGACGAAGTCCACCGCGGACACGCGGCCGGTCTACACGAGGGCGATGCTGGAGGAGATCCTCGGCCGGCCGATCATCGATGCGGACGCCGTCTACCGGGCCATCGAGGCGACCTCGCTGCGCGACACGTGGTCCCGCCTCGGCGTGCTCGATCATGTCCCGGCCGCCGAGCGGGACGCGGTCGAGCGTGCGATCGAGGCCGGCGGGCGCCTCGGCGCCACACGGACACCGGCACCCGTCGCCGCCGCCTCCTGACACCCGCCCGGTCACGCCCGCCCGGTCGCGCCGGCGGCCGGTTCGACCCGCGCCCGCACAGACACGGCGCGGAATCCGCGATCATGCCGCGGCACCACGCCCGGTCGCGCGTTCACACCGGCCCCCCTCCAGGAGTCCGACGCCATGCACGTCTCCGTCGATCCGGACCACCTCCGGCGGACCTTCGCACGATTCGCGGAGGACGCCGTCTTCGCCGAGAGCCGCCGCGCCGTGGAAGCGGGGCGTCTGCCGGTGGAGATGTTCCAGGCGCTCTCGCTTCAGCCCGGCCTGCTGGATGCGTTCACCGCCATCAGCCGCGGCGTGTACCCGGGCGGCCTGGTGGAGCGCGAGGTCAAGGAGATCATCATCCTGGAGGCGTCCACGCGGAACCGCTGCCAGTTCTGCACCGCGTCCCACGTGGCGATGTGCCGCGCGCTGGGCATGGCGGATGAGCCGCTGAACCTGCTCAGCGGCGAGGACCGGCTCTCGCGCCGGCAGCAGCACGCCCTCGCGCTCACGCGCGCCGTGATGACCGACTCCAACGCCGTCCCGCCGTCCGTCTTCGACGCCCTGCGCACCGTGTTCACCGAGCCGGAGATCGTGGAACTGGTCTTCATGATCGGCTTCATCAACTGCCTCAACCTGTTCAACAACACGCTGGGCATCCGCTACCACGGCGAGTATCCGGACCCGGCCTGACCGGCGCCGCCGACACCGACCGGCCGGATGAACAGACGGAGGACGGAGGACGGACGGACGGACGCGCCAGCGAGGCGCGAGGGGCCGGCGACGCGCCAGTTGATGCGGGCCCGACAACCATGCCCTTCGACTCGCCCGCTGAATGCGCTCGCTGGGCAGGTTCGCGACTGGCTCGGGACTCGCTCAGGACATTCGACCCGGCCCCGCTCCCCCGTGCCGCCGGAAGCAAGTGCCCTGCCATGAGCGAGGCCCGCCCTGAGCGCAGTCGAAGGGCGGGGCCGAGTCGAATGGAGCCGGGGGGATTCGAACCCCCGGGCGCTTGGCGAATCTCGCGGAGATCGTGCGAGTTCGGCGAAACGCGCAGCGCCAGGCGCAGCGCGGTCTGCACCGGGGCCAACGCAGGGCGCAGGATCAGGGCCAACGGGTAGCCACGTTTCGCCCACGTCGCGGCCTGGAGCAGATTGCGGCAACGGCCCGGCCGACACCGACCTCGCCCAATTGGTGGCGGCGTGGGCGGGCCTGCCGCCGGCGGTCCGCAAGCAGATCCTCGAGGCGGCCCGCCCGGCCGAGACTTGACGTTTGTGCGCCATCAGGGTGGAAAACCACCCCTGATTGCCCCGAAACGTCAAGTCCACCACGGTGCCGAGGCGCTTGGAATACCCGAGTAGATTCGCCCCGAACGCGAATTCTGGCGACAATACCAATCTCGACCGCTGGACCTGCTTGGAATCGACGATAGACTTCGCACATGGAGCGAACTTCGAGGCCAAGTCCAATCAGGCGGCTGCTCCACGGGGTCCCCCGTGGCACGCCCTTGGACCTTGCCGACCTCGCCGAGCACGGCGTGGACGCCAAGGCGGCGTCGTTCTACGCGCGGAGGGGCTGGCTCGTCCGTGTCGGCCAAGGGGTGTACGCGCTGCCTGGCGACGAGGTCACCGCGCTCAGCGCGGTGCGACTGCTCCAGTGCCGGGTCGAAGGGCTCCACGTCGGCGGCAAGAGCGCGCTCGCGCTGCACGGGGTTCGGCACAACCTCGCGGTGCGCGAGACCCTCGTCCTGTGGGCGGACCAGCGCTTCACGTTGCCGAAGTGGTTCGCCACTCGATTCCCCGCGCGCGCGGTGTTCGCAGCGCTGTTCGACGCGCTCGATCCCGATCTCGCGCGCAAGACCCTCTCGACGCCACCCGGCGTGCTCGACGGTCTCCATGTCTCCACCCCCGAGCGGGCCGCGCTCGAGATGCTCTACGAAGTCGGCACCCACGAATCGCTCGACGAATCGCGCGGCGTGTTCGAAGGTCTGCGCAACCTGCGCACCGATGTTCTGGGCAAGCTCCTCGCCGCGTGCACGAGCGTGAAGGCGGTGCGGCTCTTCCTCGCCTGGTCGCGCGAGACGGGGCTCGTCGATGTGGACGCGCTTCGCGAGCGCTTCGACCTCCGCGTCGGCAGCGCGTCGCGATGGGTGAACCGACTGCCCGACGGCACGCTGCTGCTCCTCAAGCCCTATGGATAAGGCATACGTCGAGACCGTTCGGCTCCTGCTCACTGTCGCGCCTGAGGTGTTCCGCGGCGGCGTGTTCGCCATGAAGGGCGGCACGGCGCTCAACCTCTTCGTGCACGACATGCCGAGACTATCGGTGGACATCGACCTCGCGTATCCCGCCTGGGCGACGCCTCGCGACAAGGCGCTGCGGGCAATCGCGGGCGAACTCGCATCGATCGCGCAGCGGCTGGAGCGGCTCGGGCTCGCGGTGCGGTCGATCGCGGCCGCCGGTCTCGGCGAGAGCAAGTTACTGATCGAGCGCGCGGGCGCCCAGGTGAAGGTCGAGGCAAACCTCGTCTTCCTCGGCACCGTCCGGCCGGTCGAACGCCGGTCGCTCGCTCCGCGCGCGGCGGAACTGTTCAGCGCCGAGCTCTCGGTGCCGTCGCTCGCCCTCGACGAGCTCTACGGCAGCAAGCTCGTCGCGGCGCTCGACCGCCAGCATCCGCGAGATCTCTTCGACGTCTTGCGCATGTACGAGGCGCACGGACTGACCGACGCCGCGATCGAGTGCTTCGTGCTCTACCTCGCCGGCCACAACCGCCCGATGCACGAAGTGCTCGTCCCGCGCCGCAGAGACATCGCCCAGGAGTTCGAGTCGTCGTTCGCGGGGATGACCCGCGAGCCGATCGAGCTCGAGGCACTCGAAAAAGCGCGCGACCGCCTGCTGGCGGACCTGCCGAGCCGGCTGACCGCCAAGCAGCGAGCGTTCCTCATCGGCCTGGCCCGGGCCGAGCCCGACTGGTCGCTCGTCGCGTGCCCGCACGCGGGCGATCTGCCGGCGATCCGGTGGCGGCTTCAGAATCTGGAGGAGTTCAAGTCGAAGCGCCCGGACCAGTTCGAGCGACAGGTGAGGGCGCTGGAGGACGCGCTTGGCGGGTGAGGAGCCGTTGGCCCGAGTGCTTTGACTCCCCGCTCGGCTTCGGCAGAAGAGCGAATCTGGCCGCACGATCCAAACGGGCCCAGCAGACGCTTCCCTCTGACCATCTGCGGCTTCCGACACCCGACGAACTGACGAAACCGGCCTTGGTGGCTTCAGCAGGCCGATTCTTCCAGCGTTCCGTCGAGGCCAGCCCGGCCACGGGTCCTCCCGGGCCGAGGTCGCATCCTCACGCCCGCGGGAACAGCCGCGAGGGTAGACAGACTTTCTTTCGGCTGTCCGGATTTCTCGCCGGCCACGGACGGGCATCCGCAGTCGCGGTCGAGCCGCGCCCTTTGGACGCTCGCGAGCCTGGCCGTGATACTTGCGGGCCCCCGCCCAAGCGCGCGGGCGCGAGGCGATGCTGATGACGGACGGTCCGAGACAACCCGAGGCTCCCCCAGGCCGTTGGCCGATTGAGCGGCGATGGCTGCACATCCGGCGCGGCAACGAGCCCCAGGCGATCGCGACCCCCGAGCTCAAGGACATACCGGCACTGGCGTTGCTCGGGCCGGCTGGCTCCGGCAAGACGACCGAGGCGAGGCGCCTCGCCCAGTTGGAGCGAGCGGATGGTCGACTTGTCCGGGAGTGCCGCCTGGCAGACTACTCTGGCTCGGTCGACGAGCTCCGTCACGAACTCGACCGACTCACTGACCGGGCGAATGCCACGACCTCGATCTACCTCGACGCGCTCGACGAAGCGATGGTCCCGCTCCGCCGCGCTTGGCGAGTAATCGCCTCGTGGATCGATGAGCGGCTCGTGCCGATCGGTGCCTCGGTCCGGATCACATGCCGTTCCGCCGTGTGGCCTGCTGGCCTCGCCAGTGAGTTTGCTGACGCCGAAGACGGGGCCGCCAGATCGGGCACGGCGTTCCTGCAGCCGCTGGACACCGACGACGTCATCGCCGCCGCGACATCCGCGGGCCTCGATGGCGCGGCATTCATGGAGCAGGTGCGCCGATTCAGGGCGGACGCGCTTGCATCGAATCCCCTCACACTCGAGCTGCTGATCAGGCTGAGTCGGCGCGGCGATCTCCCCACGTCCCTCGGCGAACTCTTTGATCGCGGCATGCGGGAGCTGGCTGAGGATCGCTACGAACGCTTCGAGTTGGAGACGGCCCTGCGATTGTCGCCGGAAGAGATCCTGGGGGCCGCTGAGCGACTCGCATGCGCGGTCGTTCTGACGGGTCGGGAGACCATCGACCTGTCGAACGGTCCACCACCCGGCCACCTCTCCCCGCAAGAGCTGGAAGCACTGAACGAGGACGGGTCGCGCGCCCTGGATCGCGCGACGTTGGCGGTCATCGGCGCCTCGGGTCTGTGTGATTCGGATGCCCCGGCCACATTCAGATTCGCTCACAGGCAGATCGCGGAGTGTCTTGCGGGGTGCCGGCTCGCGCGCATGCTTCCGCATCAGGCCCGCGGGCTCCTCGCGAATCCAGCAGGAGCGGCCGAGGGCGTCGCGGGTCCGCTTCGCGAGACGGCAGCGTTCGCTGCGATGCGGAGTGCCGGCATCGCCGAGTGGATCGCCGCAACTGATCCCGAGGTCGTGGGCCTATCGGATGTCGCCGACGATGAACTGCGAAGAACTGCGGCGCTTGGACTCCTCGATCGCTGTCGGCGGGGCGAGTTGACAGATGCGCAGGTCGGGCGAGGAGAGATCATTCTTGATGGACTCCGGTATGAGGGTGCCGAGGCCGACCTGCGGCCGGTGCTGCGCGAACGCGGCCCCGGGTGTGACGACGTCCTGGAGTGTGCAATCGAGCTGATCGAGACGTGGAAGCTCTCGTCGATGAGCGACGACCTCGCCGACCTGATGCTCGATCACACAGCGCCGCCGCAAGCGAGGAAGTCCGCGGGGTATGCCCTCGTCAAGATGGGAACGGATGAGGCGAAGGCAAAGACGAGGTCGCTGGTCGCCGGTGGTGCCTGTGACGATCTGGCCGAGCTGAAGGGCCTGGCGCTCCGGTGCAACTGGCCACAGAATCTGACGATCCCCGAGCTGCTGAATGCGCTCACCGGCCGGCCGAAGTCCAACTTCCACGGCGCCTATGACGGCTTCCTCTGGGAACTGGAACGATCAGGCTTCAATGCAGGAGGATTCGCTGCCGAGGGGCTCCGTTGGGCTAAATCGCACCTCGGCCGAATGGGGGACACCGATCCACTGCACCGCATCGCGGTGCGAGTCGTGCACGATGCCGTCGACCGGCTCGACGAGCCGGGTGTGGTTGCCGAGCTTATGAACATCATGCGACGGTGTGCCTCGGCACACATCGACTCGCCATTCGGCCCTCTCCGCCGCGCAGGGTTCGTCCGCGCGGATGAGGAGCCCGAGTTGCGGCCCGCGCTCCAGGTGAATCAAGACGCGCGGCGCCGACTGATCGATGCACTTGCCTCGAGCTCCATGTCCGAGCGAGATCTCCGGTGGCTCGCCCCGCGAACGCCGCACCTGTGCACGCTCGAGGACTTCCCGTGGTTGATTGAACGGGCCTGCGGCGCAGCCCGGCCGATGAAGGAGCGCGAGAACTACCTCCACATCGCTCGCAGCTTGCGCTGGACCTCGGACTCGACGTGCGTCGAGGCGTGGCTTGGGGCCCGCGGGAGGGACCCTGTCGGTCGGGTGCTGGACTTCCCGCTCTCGGTCGAGCTTGCCTCGGAGGAGGCAAACAAGATGCGGGAGCAGTGGGCTCTCATGTACGACCGAGACTCGCCGCGAGAGCCGGTCGCGCTCGATCCGCCTCCGCAGGAGCGCGTTCTCCGGCTGTTGGAACTCGCTGAGACCAAGGATCCCCGCTTCTTCTTCAATCTCTGCCGTGAGATGACCTTGGAGCCGATGAGCACCCATTACGGCTTCGAGCGATTCCTCGTGCGCTCACCCGGCTGGGAATCGGCCCCGGAATCGGTTCGACGACGGATTGTCGACGCGGCCAAGCGCTTCCTGATGTCGGAGACCGAGGCGCCTGAAATGTGCCGCAAGGAGCCGCTGAACTCCATTCTGCCCGGGGGCATGGCGGCGATCTGGCTGGTGCTGGATGTTGAGTCTGAGTGGCTGGAGAGCCGCGCCAGTGAATGGTGGAGACTCTGGTGCTGGTACATCCTTCGTGAGCTGCACCCGCATATGCACGAGGAGCCCGAGGAACCAAAGTCGGCCACTGTCGCGATGCTGCACCGTTGTGCGCCCGATGCAGTGCGCGCGGAACTGATCCGCTTGGCAAGCAACGACGATGGTGGGTCGGCGTCACTACTCTCATCGCTGCTGGAACTCGCCGAGCCAGTTCTGGATGCCGAGTTGAATCGCGAAATGGTGGAGCGACTCGCCGGCGGCACTGTTCGACCCGACTGCGTCTTCACGGTCGCTGAGTTCATCCTCCGGCGCGATCCCGGCCCAGCTCTCGCGGCGTGCCTGAGCAGACTTGATGCGACCGGTCCGGTCGCCGACGAAACGCCGAGTGTCCAAGTGGCTGTCGCCCTGCTGAACGAACGAATCCTGGAGTCCTGGGGAGAGGTGAGCCGTTTCGTCGAGCAGAATCCGGAGCACGGCCGTCGCGTGCTTGCTTTGTTCGCTCATGGTGGGAGGTCGGGCCGGCGCGATGATGATGCACCGGGTCCCATTGCTCGCTTGGATCCCTCTCAACTTGGCCAGCTCGTCGGGTTGCTGCTCGAATTCTTTCCGCCCGAGTCCGATCCTGAGTATGAAGGTGCGCACTCTGTCGCGCCTGATGACTCTGCACGGGAACTGCGTAACCAGCTCATCTCAGCCCTCGGGAACCGCGAGGATCAAGGGGCTGTTGACGCGCTGAAGGACCTCGAGCGGCGATTCGGGGCGAGGTATCCGTGGCTCCGTCGTCCCAGAGCCCGTGCGGAGCGGGCGCGGCGCCTCTCCCAATGGCTACCGCTGCCGCTCGACGTCATCGGCGAGGTGCTTCGATCGGCGGATGGCCGGCTCGTGCGATCTGAGGATGACGTCCTTGAGGGCATTCGCCTGGCGATCCAGGGCTACGAACGCCATCTGCGCCAGGAGGGCGCCGATTCCGTCGAGGACCTCTGGAACACCGCAGCGGGACGAGCGCCTTCACCGAAGGTGGAAGAGCATGTATCGAGCAAGATCTGTGGTGCCATTCGGTCCTACTTCGAGGACCTGGCCATTGCAGCTGACCGCGAGGTGGAGATTCATCGCCGCGCGGTGCGTGCTGCTGGCGGCGAGCCGGGCTCCGAGCTTGATGTTCTGGTGCAGGTGCCCGCCCGTGGGACCATCCGGGGATCGCAGATTCGGATTCCCATCGAGGTCAAGCTCTCGCACAACCCGGAGGTCAAGACGGCGATGAAGGCGCAGCTTGTCGACCGGTACATGCCGCAGCTCGGCGCGATGCACGGGGTGTACGTCGTCGCGTGGATGGACGCGCCGGCGGGCAGCGGCCTGGCGAGCGCCCATCGCCCCAAGTGGGCATCCATCGAGGACGCCGGTGCAGATCTGAAGCGGCAAGCTGCTGATCTCGCAGAATCGCAGGACGTGACAATCATCCCGATCGTGTTCGACGCTTCGCTCCGCTGAAGCAACTGACCCGTGGCGCCCCTACCCAATTCCCTGCACGAACTCCGCGACGGCTTCCGCCATGCGATAGATGTCTCCCCAGCCGCGGCCGACAACGCCGTGAAGCGCGTCGGCATGCTGGTCCGGGGCGTTCGCGCCGGCGAGTACCCGGTACGTCCGGAGCGGCGAAAATGCACCCGCTGTCATTTCAGGCGCATATGCGGGAGCGCGGACTGCAATCCAATGGACCTCATGTAGGGCTGCACAGCCTTGTTCTCAAGGGAGTCGCGCATTCAGTGCGGCGCAGGGAACAGGCTCGCCTGCAGTTCAGCCTGCCGGGACGTCCGGCCGTTGCTTCCGGCGGCGCGACGTCGCGGACTCCGGTCGTCCATGGCGCCATGCTTCGAACTCCGGACCGAGGAGATCGAGGATGTGTTCGGCGTCCAGGTATGCGAGATCCCAGGTTCGCGCGAGTTGAGCGAGGCGGGTGGGGAGGCGGACCTGAATATTGCCAGGAAGCCTGTCCGTCTGGCATCCTGATTTCGGTCGCTTGGTCGCTGGGTTCCAATAGAGGCGATCGATCACCTCAAAGTATGCCGGGATGCGCGTTGCAGCCGCCTGCCGCATCGCTCGGTCCACGATCATGGTGAGTTCGTAGACGTTGCCATCCAGCAGGAGACGATTGAACACCGGCTCACGCTGCATGATCTGCCACGAGATGCAGAGGATGTGCCGATAGGCGTAAGCGAATCTCCCTGCCTCAAGAACATAGTGGTAGTCATTGCGGACCACCCGCTTCCCGTCCAGCACCGGACAGACGGAGTCAAAGAAGAACCCGGTCAGCCATGTCCAGAGGCCGGCGTTGTTCTCCAGGTGGCGATCCGCGATCGGTGCGAGAAGTCCGTGCAGGTACTGTGCGGCCTCCCGCTTTGTCCGGAAGGGCTGCTCCAGAGCCTCGATCTCCGGCGTCACCGCAGAAGTCTGTCTTGGATCTGTGAGAAGACTCATGCGCCGCTCGCTGATATCCAGCGCTGGATTCTCACGGAGATCGGCAAGCAGGTGCCGGAATGACGCGATCCCATTCGGTGAAAACTCGCGAAGGCGCATGCTCTTCATGGGGCCACCTCCTCGTGTGAACGAATGCGCGTTGCCAACTGCCAGTGCTCCGCTACGGCGTCAGCGACCTCGGAGATCCACTGGTCCAGCTCGTCTCGCGCGGCAGACATCGACGCTGTCGCGGCTTCCGGCGGGGCCAGTCCCTCGGGATGGCACAGCTGCGCGAACTCAAGCCAGGTGCTTGTCCAGTGATTGGAGCCCGCTTCGGGCTGCGTGATCCCCTCGGCCGTCACGATGCGCTCCAGGACCTGGCGGACAATCTCCGGATAGAGAAGGCCCGCGAATACCGGATCCGCGGCGACCTTCGTCATGATGCCCGGAATGGCGTCGTTCAGTTGCAGCACCACCTCCTCGGCCGCGAAGAAGAGCCTCCAGACCCGCTCTCCCAACGGGACGAGTTCTGTCGTCAGGAGCGAAACGCGCGCGTCCTCCACCTGATCGCGCGTCGGCCGCAGGTCGTCGAGGATTCCCAGGAGACGCCCCGGACGATCCGTCACATCCACGACCTTGACAATGAACCGGATGCGCGGTGACGTGATCGAACGGATCGTGCAGTCGCTCACGGGCGCGATCGCCTGGACGGTCCCGAAGTCATATCGCTCGATGAGCGGGGACCCCGCGGCGACCACCTCCACGAATACGCGCGCATCCGCGGGGAAGCGCTGGGCCGTAAGGTCGACCTCCAGGTCGAAGGTCCTCGGAGGCCCCGGATGGACGCAGAGGCGTACGGCGTTCTTGGGAATCGACCGCCGCTCCGTGAAGTTCAACCGCCGCCAACTCAAGAATCCGCCTCCTCGTCCGCACCATCTGCACCAGCCGCTGCCGGAACGTTCACATCGTCTATGCGCACGTAGAGATCAACGTTGCGATCGAACCCACGGGCGCGCACGTCCAGCGGATGACTTGTCGGGATCAGTTCCAGGGAGTTCCCGTCGAGAAAGCGGTACACGGCCCCTTGGACGTCCGTATGGATGTCGGTGCTGCTTCGCAGATCAAAGTCCGCGGGAGTCCAGTCAGGTACCGGATTCGTCCTGCCATTGTCATAAGCAAGGGTGAGAACGATCGGCGCGCCGAGCGGAAGCATCTCCGGTGCGCGCGAGCGAAGTCGGAATCCATCGGAGAGTCCCGTCAGTTCATACCACTTCTCCGATGCGCGATCGATCACCGGAGCCAGGGTCGGTGGCGGCGTCTCCTGGGAGCCGTTGCGCGTCGCGATGGCGCCCCCTGACAGCGACGTCCGTGACCGATCAATGCTGAAGATCTCGATCAGGTGCCTGACATCGCGCTGGACGGAACGGTCCGCGAGGAGTTGATGCAGTTCGGAGAGCGCGCTTCGCGTGAAGAGGAGCGGATCGCGCCACCCGGTGAACTTCTCGTTCGGTCGGCGCTCGTTTGTGTTCCATGACTGGTGGGATGGGCCCTCGGAGTCGCCGAGTAGCTCGCTGAGGATCGGGTCGGTGACGATGAGCAGGCCACGGATGCCCTTGGCTCTGGTGAGGTAGCGCATGCCGCTGATCGCCATACCGTCCCGGACATAGACATCCTCGCCGGATCGTTCGGCGATCCTGGGGTCGATCTGAATCGCGACGTCAAAGGACGTTGCGACCGTGCCCTGCGCGCGGCAGTGCAGCGTCACAGGCACCCGAACGATGACCGCGTCTCCGGCGGCGAAGCTCGTGCGAAGGCGGGCCAGTTGTGCGGGTGCCACCGTGATCTCCCGCCATCGGTTCGCCCCGGCTGGAGACAGATCAACGGTCTCCACCGTGGCGTGTTCGACCGCCGAGAGGTATGCCCGACAGAGTGCGAGTGGTGGCGCGACATGTCGTCGCGTCTGCACCGATCCTGACCAGCCGATCCGGTCGGAGACCGATCGGATGGTCGAGCGGTCCAGGTGGAAGGAAGTACCCGTGGCAGTTTCGACCTCGACCACGAGGCGCCCCTGCAGGATCGGGACGAAGAAATGCATGATGACGGAACGCGCGATCTCAGGTGGATCGAACACTGTCACGGGCCAGGGAATGGCGATCGAGAGCCCCGGCTCGATGGAGTCACGGGAGAAGCCGAAGACCTCGCGCACATGCTCAATCCGCGTGACGTCCTCGATCGGGAGGGCCTGGCCATCCGTGCCCAAGGTGTCGTGCAGGAATCCCTCTGCAGTGTGTCGGACGCCGCCAAGATCATGCGTGCGAAGAACCGACTGCCCCATCGCCAGGCATCGGCCATCTTCGGCGCGAACAGTGAGCGCCACGATGGTGTTGATCCGGCTGTTGGCATGCAGGACACTCTTGCCGAGTCCCCAGCGCCCGAGGTCCGTTCCCTGCTTGCCTGAACGTCCGACGTTCCGGAAGAACCAGTAGAAGCCCTGCCGGGGACCGCTGAAATCCGGTGCGGGATCATCGACGCGGTCGGTGTCGCCGCCAAGACCGGTCGTCCCGAAGTCCTCGATGACCAGACACTCGCACGCCTGCCCCATCGCATCCGTCAGATACCGTGCGTCGCCGATCGGCTGTACGCCCAGGTGCGGGCGAAGCCCATCGAAGATGGCGTCCACGCCCTTCGGGCCGGCGGGCGCTGCACGCCGGGAGAACCGGATGCGGACCGGCCCGGAGCGCCGGCCATCGCACGCATCCATCGAGTTCTGGACGACCTCGCGCACGAGGGCATCCAATCGACTCAGGGTGTCCGTCTGTGACTCCGCGTCGCTGACGAAGAACTCGGCCTCAAAGGCCTCGCGCCGGACCTGTGCCTTCGAGAGTGTCGGGAATGTCCATGTCCACGGACGCATCGACTCGGAACTCCGGGATCAGGCATGCGGACACATGCAGCGGACCAGCCCGCACACCGGTCGCGTGATTCCCGGTGCGGCAGACGGCCGCCACGAATCCGAAAGGTAGCGAGTCAGGCGGCCCGCGCCGAGTGCCCGCTGGCCTGGGCCGCACCGGTCGCCCGCGGCAGGACGACCGATTCTGCCGGCAGGCCCCGCCGCCGGGCGAGCCGGGAGCCCCGCCCGGTCCCCGCTGAGCCGCGTGCCATGTCCACGATTGAGCGGCGATTGATCATGAAGCACTCGAGTCCACCGAAGCACCGCCCCTTCTCAGAGAACCGCCCACGGTTCCACCACCCAGGCAGGACTCACGGCAGCAGCGCCACCGTCACCCCCCCCCCCCCCCCCCCCCCCCCCCCCCCCCCCCCCCTCCCCCCCCCCCCCCCCCCCCCCC
>JAHBWZ010000008.1 GCA_019636755.1 Phycisphaeraceae bacterium
CGACGGCACCGTCGCTTCCGCGGAGCATGTCGCGCGACCGGTGTCGCGCCAGGTGCACGCGGCGCCCGTGCGGACGGACGCCGCGCCCGCCGACCCCGCCCCGGGCGCGGACGCGGTGGTCCGGGACCCGGCGACGAGGGAGATCGAGGCGCGCGGCGCCCGTCCGCACGCGCTCGCACCGCTCTGGCCGCACGCGGACCAGCCGTCCGCGGATGGGCGCGCGGCGGCGGCCGTCGGCCGCGGGTTCGTCGCCGCGCTCCTGCGCGGACACGGCGGCACCGCCGAGACGCCCGCGCTGGGCCGCGCGGTCGAGGTGCAGCAGGCGCTGCTGGGCGTGTCGGACGCGGGATCAGCCGGCGGCGCGACGCCGGCGCTTCCGGGCGCCGGCGCTGCCGTTCCCGCGAGCACCGGTGGTGACGCGTCGATGGTGCGCACGATGCAGGCGATGCACACGCTCATCAGCGCGCGCGGCGGAACGATGACGTTCTCCCTGGAGCCCGCCGAACTGGGCCGGGTCGAAGTGCGCCTGGCCGTGCGCGGCGGCGTGGTGCGCGTGGATCTGCTGGCCCACGCGCGGGAAGGCGCCGAGCGACTCAGCGGGCAGATGCACACGCTCCGGCAGGCGCTGGAGTCGCAGGGACTCTCGGTGGAACGGCTGACCGTGCATGTCCGCGCGGAATCTTCGAACGCCGACGACCGGGGCGGACAGCGACACGCGTCGCACGGCGGGTCCGACTCCGGACGTGACCGGGACGCCGCCGGCGAACAGAGCCGCGGTCGCCATGACCAGGACAGGGGGCGATGGGGCCGCCGGCCGGACGGCGGAACGGACGGCGAGCGCCTGCCGCCGTCGTTCCCGGTGTCCGCCATTCGAGGAGCAGCGCACACATGACCGTCAACGGAACCACGTCTCTCACCGGGCGATCACCGGCGGCCACGCCGCCCAACCGGTTCTCCGAGGTCTCGACGGAGGACTTCGTCCGCATCATCTTCGCGGAACTGACGAACCAGGATCCGCTTCAGCCGAGCGACACCTCCGCACTGCTCCAGCAGCTCTCGGCGATCCGTTCCATCGAATCGGACATGCAGCTCGGCAGACGACTCGAGTCGCTGGTCACGGAGAACCAGCTGGCCTCCGCGAGCGGCATGATCGGGCGGCTCGTCGGCGGACAGACGGCGGACTTCGAACGCGTGGCCGGGCGCGTGGTGTCGGTCGTGCGGCAGGGCAGCGACGTGTCGCTCGAACTGGACTCGGGCTGGTTCGTGCCCGCGTCGCAGGTCGAGGTCATTCTCGGCGATTCCTGAAAGGGTGCATGACCGTGCTGGTGACCTCCCGTGATCTTCTCCGTCGACTCGGCACCGTGCCCGGCACCGGGACCGACGGCGCGCCGGCGGCAGGCCCGCGCCTGCCGTTCGAGGCGCGCACCTTCGACACCCTGCTCGCCGAGGCCCGCGCGGGGACCGCGCGCCGCGGTGCGCCGCCGGTCATCGATCCGGATGCGGCGCTGACGGCGCCGCTTGACGAGGACGCACTGGGGCGACTGGGCGCCGCCATCGATCGCGCGACGGCGCTCGGCGCCCGGCGCGCGGTGGCGCTGGTGGACGGCCGGGCCCTCGTCGTGGAGACCGGTGATCGACGTGTCGTCGGAGAACTCGACCCCGCGCGTCCGGGCGCCCCGGAGCCGGTGGATGTCGCGGTGCAGGCGGCGCCGGCCGCGGGCATGCCGGCGCCGCTCCCGCCGCCGGGCGCGCTGCCGCCGCCCGGGCTCCAGGGCGCCGACCCGGCGACGGACCATCGCCGGCGCGCCTCGTGACGTCCGACCGCCGGACCGCATCGTGACATGACCCAGGCGCGGGACCGACGCCGTCCCGCATGATCGGAGAAACGACCCATGGCATCGACGAACTCGCTCTACACAGGCCTCTCCGGACTCACCGCGAACGCGCGGCGGCTCGACGTCATCGGCAACAACATCGCGAACGTCAACACCACCGCGTTCAAGTCCAACCGCCTGGAGTTCGCACCGACCTTCAGCCGGAACTTCTCCCTGGGGACCGCGCCGGGAGACACCACCGGCGGTACGAATCCGGGCCAGATCGGGCTCGGCGTCACGATGGCCGGGACGCAGCGCAACTTCGCGAACGGCGCGATCAGCGCCACGGGCGTCGCGACCGACGTCGCCATCGAGGGCGACGGCTTCTTCGTGGCCGAACTCGCGGGTGAGCGGTACTTCACCCGCTCCGGCGCGTTCCAGCGGAACCAGGAGAACGACCTGGTCACGCTCAACGGGGCGAGGGTCATGGGATTCGGCGTGGACGGCCAGTTCAACATCGTCGACGGCACGCTGATCCCGATGAACGTCCCGCTGGGAACACTCACGATCGCCGAGGCCTCCCGGAGTGTCGTGTTCAACGGCAATCTCAACGCCTCGGGCCAGGTCGCGACCACGGGATCCGAACATCGCAGCCGCGCGTTCTACAGCGACGCCGCGCTGACGACGCTGGTCAATGACGCGTCGGTCGATCTCACCGACCCGCTCGTTCAACTGTGGATCGACGACGGCGCAGGCGGTTCCTACCTCGCGCTCCAGGGCGGTGAGCCCGGACCGACCATCACGATCGAGGGCATCGAGAAGGCCGGCAAGGACATCGGACGTCACGTGTTCCAGTTCACCGCGGGTCCCGCGGGTGCCGGCGTCGACGCGACCGGCACGACGCTGCAGGACTACCTGGACTGGCTGGGTCCCGTCCTCGGTCTCTCCGATGCGACGATCAACGGACAGACGCTCGGCGGCGGCGTGTCGTTCGACGGCGGCACCGGCGAGATCGTGATCCGCGGCAACGAGGGTACGGTCCAGGGACTCGGCATCGCGACCGGCGACTTCGTCGTCACGACGAACGGCGCCGGCATCTCCTCGCCCTTCGTCATGACGCAGACCGCCGCCGCAGACGGCGAGTCGGTCCGGACCAGTTTCGTGGTCTACGACTCCCTCGGCACGCCGATCACGGTGGATCTCTCCTTCGTGCTGCAGGAGACCGTCCCCGGCACGGGCACGATCTGGACCTTCATCGCGGAGTCCACG
Source organism: Phycisphaeraceae bacterium (assembly GCA_019636755.1). Classification (GTDB taxonomy): domain Bacteria; phylum Planctomycetota; class Phycisphaerae; order Phycisphaerales; family SM1A02; genus JAHBWZ01. Next base: position 3,084 of record JAHBWZ010000008.1, read on the forward strand.
GCAAACGCGGCGCCGACCAGCGTGATCGGTCTCGGCGTGGTGGAGTTCGACTCGAGCGGGCGCTTCGCGACCTCGAGCAATCTCTCGTTCTCCATTGCCCGAGACAACGGCGCCGTCAGTCCGCTCTCGGTGTCGATGGCCTTCGACTCCGGCACGGACGCGATCACCGCGCTGACCGACTCCGCCAGCAATCTGGCCGCCGTCTACCAGGACGGATCGCCGATCGGAACGCTGAGCGCGTTCTCGATCGGCGCGGACGGGATCCTGACCGGCGCCTTCACGAACGGCCTGACGCGCCCGATCGGGCAGATCGTGCTGGGCAAGTTCGCCAACCCGGAGGGCCTGGTCGATGTCGGAGGCGGGCTCTTCCGCACCGGTCCGAACTCCGGCACGCCGATCATCGCGCGACCGCTCGACTTCGGCACCGGCCGCGTGATCGGCGGCGCGCTGGAACTGTCCAACGTCGATCTCTCGCAGGAGTTCATCAACATGATCCTGACCTCCACGGGCTACTCCGCGTCGAGCCGGATCATCTCGACCACCAATGAACTGATGAATCAGCTCCTGGTCCTCGGCCGCTGATCCGCGTCGCGCCGTCGCACCGAATCTCGATCGGAGCCCCTGACGTGATCGCCGTCACCCGACTCAACGGCAAGAGCCTCGTCGTGAACGCCGAACTCATCCGGACCATCGAGGAGAACCCGGACACGACGATCACCCTCATCAACGGCGACCGGATCATCGTGCGCGAGAGCATGCGGGAGATCGTCACCCTGACGATCGAGTACGGCAGGCACCTGCGCCGCGCCCTGTCGGCGATGGAGTGACAGGGTGCGCAGGGGGGCTGAAGCGCCCCCTGCAACCCCCCTCGCGGATGGATGATTCCGGGTGCGCCCTGACTCGCAACCAGGCGATCACGGACGCGCCAGGTCCGCCACGCCGTCGTCGCCGGACGTCCTCGGCGCGCGAGCCTGAACGCCATGCGCGAAGAGACACCACCACTCGCGCGCCGGCTGACGCCAACGACCGTCATGCGCGCCAGGGGGTTGCAGGGGGGGCCTCAGCCCCCCCTGCGCTCGCGCACCCGTACGGAAATCCGAGTGATCAGGGAGACCCGCGGTCAACCGCGGTCCTTGAACGACATCGAGCGAGCGCGCGCGCGCGCGTCCATGCATGGACGACTCAGCGACCTTGACGATGCCCCAGCGCGCTCCGCCGTGCACGCCATTGCGCTCTCTGGACGCGCGTGCGCAGGGGGGCTGAAGCGCCCCCCTGCAACCCCCCTCGCGGATGGATGATTCCGGGTGCGCCCTGACTCGCAACCAGGCGATCACGGACGCGCCAGGTCCGACGCGCCGTCGTCGCCGGACGTCCTCGGCGCGCGAGCCTGAACGCCATGCGCGAAGAGACACCACGACTCGCGCGCCGGCGGACGCCAACGACCGTGATGCGCGCCAGGGGGTTGCAGGGGGGGCCTCAGCCCCCCCTGCGCTCGCGCACCCGTACGGAAATCCGAGCGATCAGGGAGACCCGCGGTCAACCGCGGTCCCTGAACGACATCGAGCGAGCGCGCGCGCGCGCGTCCACGCATGGACGAAACAGCGACCGTGACGATGCCCCAGCGCGCTCGGAAGTCCGCATGATCATCGGGACCTGACGTCCTCCCTGGTCCCTCAAGGACCTTCGAGCGAACAAGCAGGTCTGCGCGCGCGCGAGCGCCCGCACGTCACGATCTGCGGAACGTCGTCCGCTGGATCATCAGTTCCAGTGTCTGGCAGACCAGGTCGATCTCGCGCGCCGTCAGGCGGGTGAAGAACGGCAGGGCGATGGTGCGGTGCGAGACCGACTCCGCGCAGGGGAAATCACCGGGGCTGTATCCGAAGACCCGCCGGTAGAACGGCTGCTGCGGGATCGCGGGGAAATAGTTCGCGGCGCCGACCTCGTGTCGGCGCAGGCCCTCGATGATCTCGTCGCGCTCCACGCGGGTGAAGCGGTCGCTCAGGCGGACGACGTAGACGAACCAGCTCATGAACGTGCCGGGCTCGACGGTGGGCAGGATGAGGTCCGGATGCCCGAGCAGGCGTCGCGTGTACGTGTCCGCCACCATCTGGCGGCGCTCGATGAGTTCATCCAGTCGCTGCATCTGCGAGACGCCGAGCGCGGCGCTCAGTTCATTGAGCCGGTAGTTGTAGCCCAGCCGCTCGTGCTCCAGCCATGAGCCGAGCGACGCGGGCGTTTCCATCGGGTTCGTCGGCGTGTTCGCGCCGCGTCCGTGATTCCGGATGGATCGGCAGAGCGATGCCAGCCGGTCGTCGTCGGTCACGATCATGCCGCCTTCGCCGGTGGTGATCTGCTTGTTCGGGTAGAACCCGAAGACGGCCAGCCTTCCGAAGGCGCCGATGGGATCGTCGCCGCAGCGGCCGCCGAGGCCTTCGCACGCGTCCTCCAGCAGGGGAATCTCGTACCGGGCACAGAGGGCGGCGAGATGGCGCATGCCGCTGGGATTGCCGAAGACTTCCACGCCGATGACCGCGCGCGTGCGCTCGGTGATCGCCGCCTCGACATCCTCCAGGCGCATGTTGAGCGAGCCCGGGTCGCAGTCGACGAAGACAGGACGCGCCCCGGCGTGCAGCACGCAGTTCGCGGACGCGATGAAGGAGAACGCGGGGGTGATGACCTCGTCGCCGGGGCCGACGCCCAGCGCCAGCAGTGCCGTGTGCAGGCCCGCGGTCCCCGAACTCACCGCGACCGCGTGCGTGCGCCGCGTGCGCCGCGCCACCAGGCGCTCCAGGGCCTCCACCTGCGGTCCGATCGACAGGCGCCCGCTGCGAAGCGTCTGGACGACGATCTGCACGTCGTCGTCGGTGATGTCGGGCAGGCTGAGAGGAATCGCGTCCGTCACGGCATGGTGCCTCTCTCCGCGGCGGCGGCCAGGGTGTTGATCGCGCTGGTGGCGGCCTCCGCTCCGACGCTGTGACGGAGATAGAGCCATGCCGCCTGTACCCGGATGGTCTCGGAGACCCGGCCACCGCCGGCGGCGACGGCGCCGAGGCGCCGCAGGTCCTCGTCGTCCAGTCGCTCCCGCACGCGCGCTGCCAGCACGAGCGCCAGCGTGTCGGCGCGCGAGGCGCTGACCCGGCGGATGTCCGCGGTGCCGGCCACGCCCTCGGGATGGCGCGCCGCGAGCAGGCCGAGGAGCATGATCTCCTGTGCGGACGTGTCATCGCCGGCCGCCGCGAGCCGCGCCGCCGCCCGCTCCGGCGCCCGGTCGGCAAGCAGCGTGGCCGCCCGCACCGACAGCGCCACGAGCTGCGCGCGGTCGCGCGGGTTGCGGTCCGACGCGAGGACGATCGCGTCCAGGACATCCGCGGCGTCCGGACCATCGAGTTCGTCCGTCAGGGCCAGCAGCCAGGTCGACGCGGCGGGATGCGCCGCCTCCGCGAGATCGCGCAGCGCGGCGCGGCGTGCCGCGCCGTCCCGCAGCGACTCGCCGCTGCGGCGCAGTGCGGCGAGCAGCGGCTCGTCCATCGGAAGGAGATCCCACAGGCCGCGCGGCGCGGTGGCGCCATGTTCAGCCAGGACGAGCGCGCAGCGGATCCGGTGACCCAGCGTGTCGCGCCGCGCCAGGAGCCGGCGCCACGACTCGGCCGCCTCGCGCGGCGCGATGGTCAGCAGCGTGCGCACCGCGGCGAACTCGATCTCCTGGGACGGCGCCGGCGCGATGTCCGGTCCGAGCAGCGACTGCACCCATCGCGCCGATCCGCTGAGGCGGTACTGGCGGATGGCATCGAGGATCCAGAGCGTCAGGCGCTCGCGCGTGGGCGGCGGGACCGCGGCCAGCCGGGTCCGTGTCGTGCTCTCGGCATCGGGATCGCCATGTTCGCGCCGCAGCGCCGCGGCCAGCAGGGCGACCGTGTCATCGGCGTCCGCGAGCAGCGGTGCGAGGTGTCCGGCGGTCCATCCCGCGCGCTCCCTGCCCGGATCCGCGCCGAGGCCCGCCTCGGCGAAGAGCAGGATGCGCGCGGCGGGCGCCAGCGTGGTCCGCGCCGTCCAGGCGCGGCGCAGATCGGGAGGCACGATGCCGAGATCGAGTCCGTTGGCGACGATCGCCTGCTGCGACCGCGCATCCAGCCGTTCCAGGGGTCGGGTGGCATCCGGATCAATACCGAGTTCGAGCAGGCCGAGCGCGCCGTGGACCTGTCGTGACCACTCGTCGCTGCGGAGCGCCGACTGAAAGATCGGCGCGAGCATCCGGTCGTTCAGCATGCGCAGGCCGTGCAGTCGACCGAGATGACCGCCCCCGGGGTCAGGGACGATGCTCCGGTGGAGTTCATCCCGCGCCGCGCGCTGCAGATCGATCGGCTGGGCGGCGGGCGCCACCGCGTGCACGACGGCGGTCAGGAGGCACGCGGGCGCGAGGAACCGGACGCGCATGCCGTGCAGTCTATCAGCCGGCCGGACCCGCCGCACACCGTCACGGCGATCCCGCGGGCCGTGTGGCGCACTCCCGGACGATGCGCCGGCGCAGCTGTTCGATGAACGCGTGCGGATCGAGGTCGGGCATGCCGTCACCGACGGCAAGCGGCGTTCCCGCCGCCAGCGCCGCCTCGATCCGCCGGGCGGCGGCGTGCACGGTCGAGTGATTCCGGCGGCCGAGCAGGTGCGCGATCTCCGGGTAACTCATCGTGGTCAGCGATCGGGCGAGCCACGCGACGACGCCGCGCCCGGCCACGAGACGACGATGCCGGGACGCGCCCAGGAGGTCGCCTCGGGAGATCTGGAGCTGCGCGCACACGGCCTCGATGATGGCCGGCAGCGACACCGGATGCGCCGGTCGCCGGGCGCGCTCGCCCAGGAGGCGGTCCAGCGCCAGGGACTCGGCCTCGGCGGAGGGCTCGGTCGGGAGCAGTGTCCGCAGGGCGAGCATCTTGCTCACCGCGCCTTCGAGTTCGCGGACCGACCCGACGCAGCGCCGTGCGATGGCGTCCACCGTCGCGTCGTCCAGGGCCAGGTCCCGCTGCGCCGCGAGCCGCCGGACCAGCGCGATCCGCGTCGACTGATCCGGCGGGTCGATGCGGACGACGCATCCGGCGACGAACCGGCTGACCAGCGCCTGGTTCAGCCGGCCGATGAGCTGGGGATGCTCGTCGGAGGCGAGGACCACCCGGGACCCGGTCAGGTCGATGGCATCGAGCGTGTGCAGGAACTCGCTCTGCGTCCGGACCTTGTTGGAGAGGAAGTGGACATCGTCGATGGCAAGCAGGTCGAGGCGCCGGTAGCGCAGCCGGAACGCGGCAAGCCCGTCGGAGCGCACCGCCGCGATGTACTCGTTCGTGAACTCCTCTCCGGTGACGTACCGCACGCCGCCCGGCGCCCCGTCGCGCCCCGCCCCGCCGCGGCGCTCCAGGACGGCACGGCAGATGCCCTGGAGAAGGTGGGTCTTGCCGACGCCGCACTCTCCGTGGATGAACAGCGGTCCCATCGCGGCGCCGGCGCCGTCGGCCAGCGCGGACGCCGCGGACCACGCCAGCCGGTTGGAGTCGCCGACGACGAAGTCCGAGAGGAGGCGCAGGCCCCGGAGTCGCGCACCGGCGCGCATCCTGCCGTCGGCGGCGTCGCGCGGCGCCGCGGTCCGGACCGGGACGGGGCCGCGTGCCGGTCGCTCGGATCGCGGCGCGCCGGGGGGCGCATCCGCCGTCGGCGCGTCATCCGCCGGCCCGTGCCCCGACCGCCCGCGCTCCGGCGGCGCCGGCTCCGCCGGGGCGATCTCGCGGGCGCGGACCTCCACGATCGCGGCGCCACCGAAGGTCTCGCGCACGACATCGCGCAGCGGCCCGGCCAGGTGTCGATCGATCCATCGCGCGGAGAACGCATCATCGGTCACGACGTGAACGCACGAGCCGACGATCGAAAGGTCGGCGTCCTGGAACCACCGGTCGAATCGGACGGGACCGATCCGATCGCGCAGCGCTCGGCGCAGCGCGGGCGTCGCATCCGCGCCGCCCCCGGCGGCGCGCTCCTGTCCGCCGTCGCCCGGTCCGGAGGCGCCGCGGGCCCGAGGCCGCGCCGGTGACCGCTCCGGGGCGACGATCCCCCCATCGACAGCGCGCCCGTGCGCGCCGGGACCGCGCTGCGGCGGCGCGTCCGCGGCCGGGCCGTCGGAGTCCGGCCGGTGCCCGGTCGGGCGGCTGTCCGGCGCTCGCTCCGTGGTCGCCGGGGTCGGTCGCCCGTCGGCGGTCTGGGGACGGGTGCCGGGGACACGGAGGGCGGCGCGTCGTGCGGGGTGGCGTGTTGCCTGCATCGGGAGACGTCTCGAGACCGATCGCGCCCGCGGCCGCCGGACGCAGGGTTCCGGGCAGCGCGCCCCTGGGGGCAGCGGCCGTGGCCGGCCGCCTTCGCCGGACGATGGATGGAAGGGTGATCGAGTCCGTTCGTCGCTTCGCCAAGGGTGCCGGATGACTCCGGTCCGGTGAAGGTTCCCGATCCGTGCGGAACGCGTGCAGACTAGCGGATCCGCGCGTCGTCTCAAGGGGCGGAACGCCCGTCGCCGCGCGCGGCTCCGCAGGAAATGCCGAGATATCGAGCAGATCCGTTCGCGCAGAGTTTTTTGTCCACCATGGACCCCCGCGCGCCTTGGCGTCCGGTGGATGACGCAGGCGCGCGACCGCATCTCACGAAGTCGGAAGAGGATGCACGAAAGCAAGTCGTCGCGCGACCGCGCGGAAGCCCGCGCGGCGGTACAGCGCCACGGCGGGCGCATTCGCGTCGTCGACCGCGAGCGTCATGATGCGCTCGCGCCGATGCGCGACGCTGCGCAGTGCGTGGGCAAGCAGCCGGCGACCGAGTCCGGCACCGCGCGCCGGCATCGCGAGTCCCATGTAGACCAGTTCGATGACATCCAGTGAACGGGCGATGCTCAACAGGCAGCAGCCGACGGCCTCGCCGTCCTGTTCGAGGATGTGCCAGAGCGCCGGATCGACGAGGCCGCTGGCGAGATGGCCGTCCAGGATGTCCGGAACCGATCGAAGCGCATGGAGCCCGGGACAGTCGAGCGTGGCTTCGTAGGTGGCCTCGAGCAGATCCTCCATCAGGGCACGCTCGGACCCGGGATCGAACGGCCGGACCGCCAGCCCGTCCGGCCAGGCCGGCGCCGGGGGAACGCGCATCCGGGTGAGCGGCCGCTCCATCGACGTCAGGCTCGCGAGGCGGTCGAAGCCCGCCCGTGCGCAGACGGTGGTGAGGTCGGTCCGGTTCGGATCGATGAGGATCTGGACCAGTCCGACATCCGACTCCTGCGCGCACGTGATCGCCTCGCGGAGCAGCGCGTTGGCCGGCGCCGCCTGGAGCGATGCGACGGACTCGGAGAGGAAGAGCAGCGCCGTGCGGCCCGGCGTCGGCACCACCAGCACGGACGCGGCATATCCGGGGGAGTCGGGGTCGCGGAGCCCGATGAGTCGATCGATCGATGCGCCGTGCGTCCGCGCATGCTGCTCGAATCGCCCGATGTCGGCGGCCGAGGCGTCCCGGCCGTGGGACGCGAGCAGGCATGAAAGAGCCGCACCGCGCCGCGCCGCGGGCACCCGTTCGACCGCCGCTCCGGGATGCCCCGGGCCCGGGTGGGATCCTGAGAGCGGAGGTGGCGTCAGACCCGTCATCGCTGTCCGTTGACCGCAGGGAGCGGTTCCGCCAGAATACCCGCCGCCTGCCACGGAGTGCTTCCCGCATGAAGGTGTTTCACCGCCCGCCCGACCATCGAGCCGCCGCCCCCGTTTCCGCGTCCGTGCCGGCAGCAGCCACGGCGCGTCTGCCCGGGGGGTCGGACGGGGCAAGCCGCCGGGGGCGATCCGGCGCGCGCGTGATCGCCGCGGGGCTGGTCGCGATCGCGTGCGCGGCGACGGCGTTCCTGCCGGCCGCGCGGACGTTCGCGCAGCATCCGACGCCCTCGGTGGTCCCGATCCGGTGGGAACTCGCCTTCGAACCGGGCCCGCTTCGCACGTACGTCGACCCGGTGGAGGGGACGGCGTACTGGTACATGCCCTACGTCGTGACCAACCTCACCGGGCAGGACCAGACCTGGGCGCCGGAGTTCGTCCTCTTCGCCGACACCGGTGAGATTCTCCGGTCGGGCGAGAGCGTCCCCAGTCGCGTGGAGGAGCGCATTCGCGAACTCCTCGGGAACCCGCTGCTGGAGACGCAGAACGAGATCATCGGCGATATCCGCCAGGGGCGCGAGCATGCCCGCGACGGCCTCGCGGTCTGGCCGCTCCGCCGCACCCGTCTCACCGAGTTCTCCGTCTTCATCGGCGGGATCAGCGGGGAGACCGCCCGGGTCGTCAACCCGGTGACCGGGGACCCGGTCATTCTCCGCAAGTCGCTGGAGCGCCGCTACCGGGTGCCCGGCGACCCGCTGGCCCGGGGGTCGGCGCCGGTCGAACTGGTGTCCGAGCGCTGGGTGATGCGCTGAGCCGGGACGGGGGGCCCCCGCGCTGTATGGACAGCGCGCACACGCTCCTGTACACTGCCCGGCTCGGTCCACCGGTCGATCGATCCGCGGTCGCGGTGATCGCCGGCCCGCGAATCGTCCTGTCGTCAGCCTCCCGTTCGTCGTCTCGAGTCCGCTCGAGATCCCGGAGCGCCGGGCCACCCGGCGAGCATCGCCATGGCACATAAGAAGGGTCAGGGTTCGACCCGCAACGGACGTGATTCCAATCCGCAGTACCGCGGCATCAAGCGGTATGGCGGAGAGCAGGTGACGCATGGCACGATTCTCGTCCGGCAGTGCGGGACGAAGTTCCGAAACGGTTACCTGGTGGGACGCGGGAAGGACGACACCCTCTTTGCACTGAGCGACGGCGTCGTGCGCTTCCGCGGACGCACCATCGACATCGTGCCGTCCGATCCGGGCGTTCCGCGCTACACGCACGTCGAGCGCGGCGGCGCTGCCTGACACCGCGGCGCGCCACGCCTTCGCCGGGGCCGAGACCCCGGCCGGCCGATCTCCATGTTCATCGATCACGCGGTCATCTTCGTCCGCTCCGGCAAGGGCGGCGACGGGTGCGTGTCGTTCCGGCGCGAGAAGTACGTTCCGAAGGGCGGCCCCGACGGCGGCAACGGCGGGCGGGGCGGTGATGTCGTCCTGACGGTCGACCCCGCGCTGACGACGCTGCTGCCGCTGACGCCGCGCCCGCACTATCGCGCGGAGGCCGGCGGTGCCGGCGGGGGCCGGCAGATGACCGGCGCCGACGGCGCGGACTGCATCGTCGCGGTTCCGCCGGGCACCACCGTCTTCGACGCCGAGACCGGCGAGCGACTCGCGGATCTCACGCGCCAGGGTGAACAGTGGATCGCGGCGCCGGGCGGGCGCGGCGGATTCGGCAACGAGCATTTCAAGTCCGCGACGAATCAGACGCCGCGTGATGCGACGCCCGGCGAGCCGGCGGTGGAGCGGAGACTCCGGCTGGAACTCCGGCTGATCGCCGACGTGGGCCTCATCGGGCTGCCGAACGCGGGCAAGTCGACCCTGCTCCGGGCGCTGTCACGCGCCACCCCGAAGGTGGCCGACTATCCGTTCACGACGCTGCACCCGCATCTCGGGATCGCGACGATGCCCGCGGGTCCCGGCCAGGAACGCCGGCTGGTCTTCGCCGACAATCCCGGCCTCATCGAGGGCGCCGCGGAGGGCGCGGGCCTGGGACACGAGTTCCTCCGGCACATCGAGCGCACGCGCGTCCTGGTCCATGTCGTCGATGCCGCGTCGGATGATCCGGTCCGGGCGTACGAGGTGGTCCGCCGGGAACTGGAGGCATACGCACTGCCCCTGGCGGAGCGACCGGAGATCGTGGCGCTCAACAAGATCGACCTCCTTCCGCCCGAGTCACGCGATGCGCGTCTCGCGGCCGTGACGGCGGCGCTGCGCCTGCCGCCGGAGACCGCGGTGGTTGCCATCAGCGGCGCGGCGCGCGACGGGCTGCGCGAACTGCTGGAGGTGTGCTGGGCGCGCGCGGGCCGTGAGGAAGCGGCGGGCTGGAGCGCCCGGGCGGCCGCGACGGAGTGAGCGATCACGCCGCGAGCGGCAGCGTCGCTGCGGCATCGTCGCGCGGATCTGCGTCCGCGGATCCGTCCATCCGGGCGCCGGTGGCATCGCGTGTTTCCGGGGACGTCCGCATCGCCGCGGCGCCGTGCTCGGTCGGCTCCGGCGCGAGCCGAGGCGCATGCATGGCCGCGATCCGCCGGCGGTGCTCGATGCACAGGTGCGCGACGCGCCGGGCAAGGTCCAGTTCCTCGCGCCGTCGCTGAAGACCGCGCGCGGTCATGCGCAGCACGGCGCCCGCCGCGGCGATCGCGATCAGGCACGGCACGGCCAGCATGAGCAGCGAGTCCGTCACGGGTGTGGTATCGGTCCGCGGTCGGGCGGGGTTCAGCGCGACCGGTCCGGCCGCCGCGGGCGACGCGCGGATCCACCGCCGTCGCCGCGCCGCGACCGGGACGATCCCGGAGGCGGGACCCCGGCGATCGACCGCCTGATCGGTACACTCTCGCCACGATGGCGGGCCGGTCGCGATTCCCGAGTGATTTCCGGACGATGTCGGGGGGCCTCTCCCGGTGGGCGGGCGGCGTGGAACGCGGTCAGCGGGGCGGATTCCGCGCGTGCTTCGCGATCCTGGCCGCCCTCGTCCTGCTCGGTACCGGCGCGCGAACGGCCCTGGCGGACGCGGAGATCCGCATGGTCCAGTTCGGTCTCGCCGGCCAGTACCGTCCGGGCGAACTCACGCCCGCTCGATTCGAGGTGACCCTTGCCGAATCCTGGCCCGACGCCGCGGTGCCCGCGTGGGTGCAGTGGGAAGTGCCCGGGGACGATGGCGACATCCTGGAACATGGGCGCCCGGTCACGCTCAACCGCGGGCGCGCGGTCGGCGTCTGGCTCTACGCGTTCACGCCGCCGCTGACCGATGATCGGACCCGATGGACCGCGCGCGTCTTCGAATACCGCGGCGGTCTCCGCGGCGCGGAACTCGGCGCGGTCCGGTTCAGTCCCGGCGGCGGCAGCGTGCCGCTCGGCACGGCGGTGATGGCGTCCGTCGGTCCGCATGGCGGGCTGGCGCAGTATGCACGGCCGCGCGCGGCCGGCGGCGCGGAGATCCTGTCGGCGCATGAGGAAGTACGGACGATCGCGAACCTGCGCGCGCCCGACGAACTGCCTGACCTCTGGTTCGGGTACGCGATGCTGGAGACGCTGCTCTGGAGCAGCGGCGATCCGGCGCTCCTGGGGACCGATCGCGTGCTGGCGCTGCGCGAGTGGATCCGGCGCGGCGGGCATCTCGTCATCTCGCTGCCGGCGTCGGGCAATCCGTGGGGACTCGGCGAGACCGCGCGGACGGAGCTGGAGGACCTGCTGCTGCGGCGCGCGCCCAGGCGCGATGAGCGCGAGCCGCTGACGGCGCTGCTGCCCATCCTGGCGCGCGGCACCGCCTTCGCCGATGAGCGGTTCGTCCGCACCGTCACGGTGCACGTCTTCCGCGATCGCGCCGGCTTCGATGTCATCGACCCGGCGTGGACGCCGGTTCTCGCCATGCCGGACGGCCGGGTCCCGGTCATCACGCGCTCCTTCGGTTTCGGGCGCCTGACGCTGGTGGGCGTGGACCTGTCCGACCCGAACCTCCTGGCCGTCCCGCCGCTGCGCAACGGCCTGCTCGGTGCGCTGCCGCACGCCGACGTCTTCTGGAATCCCATTCTCGGGCGGCGGCAGGACACGCCGACGGGCGCGGAGATCGCGGCGCTGTTCGAGCGCGATCGGACGCGCCTCTCGCGACTGGAACCGGCGATGGTGGCGGTCGGCGACGGCGCGGTGATCGAGCAGGAGATCAATCTCGCCGCGCGGGCGGGTCGCGGCCTGCTCGTCTCGCTGCTGCTCTTCATCGCGTACTGGGTGCTGGCGGGTCCGGCGGGCTTCTTCGCGCTGCGGACGCGCGGACTGGTCCGGCACGCATGGCTTGCCTTCGCCGTCACCGCCGCGCTGTTCACCATCGTGGCGTGGGTGGCCGTCGTCCTTCTGCGCGAGAACCGGGTGGAGGTCCGTCACCTCACCGTGCTGGACGGCCAGGCGCGGCGCGGCGCCGCGGACGAGCCTCCGGACGCCGGCTCCGTGGACCCGCCGATCCTCCGCGCGCGGAGCTGGTTCTCGCTCTACACGCCCGGCTACGGCCCCAGCGTCATCGAACTGCCGCCGTCGTCGATCGCTGGCGTCCCCACGCCGCTCAACCTGCTGGCGTCGTGGACGCCGCCCCCGCGCGGATCGGGGCAGGCGTATCCGAACCTGAGCCGGATCCCGGTGGACCTGCGCCGACCGGCCGAGCGCCTCGTGCTTCCGTCCCGATCCACGTCCACCCGCCTGACCGCGTGGTGGATCGGGTACCCGGCCGCCGGCTGGAAGGACGCGATGCTCCGGAGCGATCCGGCGGATCCGGTCCGCATGGAGCCCGATGCGCGCGGTGAGCCCCGGCTGCGCGGCCGCATCCTCAATGAACTCGGCCACGCGCTTGCCGGTGTCACGTTCATCTGGGTCCACGGGCCGCCGCCGCCGCCGCGCCGCTACGCGCCGGGACCGGGCGGCGGCGATGACGTCGTCACCACGCTGCGACAGAGCGGACAGGCGATCCGCCCCGGCGCCGCGTGGCGCCTGGACGCGACCGCGATCTGGGCGCCGGGCGAGGGGCTGACCGTGGACGTGCCTGCCGAGATGCGCAGCACGCTGGAGACGACGATTCTGGAGCGCTACGTCCGGCCGCTCTCGGACCGCTCCCTCGGCGAACTGTTCGGTTCGGCGATGAGCGACGAACGGCGGCGGATGGCGCTGGAGATGCTCACCATCTTCGGGATGCTGACGCCGCCACCCTGGCTGCGCGAACCGTCCGACACCACGACGGCGGCCGCGGCGCCGGCGCGGGCGGCACTGCTGGCGCGCCGGAACCTGGGGCAGGAACTGGACCTCAGCAGCCGGCTCACGGGCCCGGCGCTGCTGGTGATCGGGTACGTCGACGGGTCGCCGCTGGTGCATCCGCTGCGCGTGCGCGGCGAGGAGGTGCGCGGTTCCGGACGGACGATGGTGCGATGGCTCTTCCCGCTCGAAGAGATCACGGCGCCGACCGGCGCCGCGGGCGGTCCCCGGGCGGGCGGAGGAGCGACGGAATGAGTTCGACAGCGCCTGGATCCAGGGAGCGCCGTGCATGGCGATGATCGAGACGATCAATCTGACGAAGAAGTACGGCGACCTCGTGGCGCTGGACAACCTCAACCTGGAGATCCAGGAGGGCGACTGCTTCGGCTTCATCGGGCCGAACGGCGCCGGCAAGACGACGACGATCAAGATCCTTGCCACGCTCCTCAAGCCGACGTGGGGCGAGGCGCGGATCGACGGGAAGGTGGTGGGATACCAGAACCCGCTGATCCGTCCGATCATCGGGTACGTGCCGGACTTCATGGGCTCGTACGACGACATGGTCGTGAGCGAGTACCTGGAGTTCTTCGCCGCGTGCTACGACATTCACGGGAAGCAGCGCGCCCAGGTGGTGCGCGACGTGCTTGAACTGACGGAGCTTGCGTACAAGGCGAACGCGGAGGTCAACGGCCTGTCGCGCGGCATGACGCAGCGGCTCTCGATCGCGCGCGTGCTGCTGCACGATCCGAAGGTGCTGCTGCTGGACGAGCCGGCGTCCGGACTGGATCCGCGGGCGCGGATCGACATGCGGGAACTGCTCAAGGAACTGCGCCGCATGGGCAAGACGATCGTCATCTCCTCGCACATCCTGCATGAACTGGCGGAACTGTGCAACACGGTGGGAATCGTGGAGCAGGGGAAACTGGTCTTCTCCGGCGCGGTGAGCGAGATCATGGCGAAGGCGCGCATGGGCGTCCTCGTGCACGTTGTCGTCGATGAGCGCGCGGAAGAGGCGGCACGGCTGCTCGCGGAGGTCGCCGGGGTGACGCAGGTCGACATCACGAGCGAGGACGGACGTCCCCGGATCGACGTGACGATCGATCCGCGCAGCGGCCTGCCGGTCTCCGACCTGCCCAGCCGCCTCATCGCCCGCGGATTCCGCGTCTCCGCGTTCTACCAGGAGCAGGTCAACCTGGAAACGGCGTTCATGCGGCTGACCCGGGGGCTGGTGTCATGAGTGCGCGGCCGCGGGCAGCGCTGGTGGGGGACTGGGCCCGCCCGGACGCGCAGGCGATCCGCGCGCAGGTGGTGGCCATCATGTCGCGCCACGTGGACGTCGCGTGGACGGTCCAGTCGCAGCCCGGCGAACTGGCGCCGGCCATCCGGCCGGCGGTCGCGGTCGTGATCGGCGGTGACGGCACGCTGATCCGCGAGGCACGGCGCTTCTCAGGCGTCGGCTGTCCGCTCATCGGCATCAACGTGGGGCGCCTGGGGTTCCTCGCCGAGTTCGACGTGGAATCGCTGGCGGAGCACGCGGCGGTCGTGCTGGGCCCCGAGCCTCCGGTCCAGGAATCGATCATGCTGCGCACGGTCGTCCGCGATCGCGACGGCGAGGTGCGCTTCGATGAACCGGCGGTGAATGACACGGCGGTCGCCGCCGGCCGCCCGTTCCGGATGATCGAACTCGCCTCGTTCATCGACGGCGTGCCGGGGCCGCCGCTCGCGGGGGACGGCCTGGTCGTCGCGACGCCGGTCGGCTCCACCGCGTACAGCGCCTCGGCCGGCGGGCCGATCCTGTACCCCACGCTGGACGCGCTGGTGCTGACGCCGCTGGCAGCGCACAGCCTGGCATTCCGCCCGACGGTGCTTCCCGGGGGGGTGCGCCTGCGCCTGGAGGTGATCCGCGCCAACGAGGGCACGTCGCTCGTCCAGGACGGGGTCCACGCCGCGGTGCTCCGACAGGGCGATCGGATCGAGATCCATCGTGACGAGCGGCGCGTGCGCCTCGTGCTCAGTCCCGATACGACCTACTGGGCGATCCTGCGCAACAAGTTGCGCTGGGCGGCTCCGCCGCTCTACCGCGAGCCGCACGAGCCGGCGCCGCCCGCGCGTCCGGGTGATGCATGAGATGCGTGATCCGGCGCGGGAGACGTGACGCCATCCGGGTACCATCCGCCCCATGATCGATCTGAAGGAACTGCGGGCCGATCCCGATCGCTTCAAGCGCGGCGCGCGGGAGAAGCGCGTCGACGTTGACATCGAGCGGCTGCTTCACCTCGACGAGGCGCGGCTCCGGCTGCTGCGCGACCTGGAGACGACGCGGTCCGAGCAGAACCGCCTCTCCCGGGAGATCGGTCCGCGCCTCGGCGCGATCAGGGGCCGGCTGCGCGGGCTCACGGGCGCGGAGCGCGATGCGCTGGAGGCGGAACTGCGCGAACTCGAACAGGTGCCGCTTCGACTGAAGGCGGAGATCCAGGCATTCGAGGACGGCATCGCCCGCATCGAACCCGAGTGGCGCGGACTCTGGCTCCGCGTGCCGATGCCCGCCGACCCCGACGTGCCGCGCGGCGCCTCGAGCGAGGACAACGTGCCGATCCGCACCTGGCATCCTGCGGACTTCGATCCGGGGCGCCCGTTCTCCGGGAGCCGGGGCTTCGCGCCACGGACCCACCTGGAACTGCTGGAGATCGGCGGCATGGTGGACTTCGCGCGCGCGGTCAAGATCGCGGGGACGCGGCACTACTCGCTGCGCGGCGACGGCATGCGGCTGCACCTCGGCGTGCTGCGCTTCGCGATGGACCTCATCTGCGAGCACCACGGATTCATGCCCGTGTCCGTCCCCGTGGTCGTGCGTGAGGAGTGCATGGTCGGCACCGGCTTCTTTCCGGACGGCCGGGAGCAGGCGTACGAGATCAACGAGCAGGCGCGGGGCGGCGGCGCCGATCTCTTCCTGACCGGGACCGGCGAGGTCGGCCTCATGGGGCTGCACGCGGACGAGATCCTGGAGGAGGCGGCGCTGCCCCTGCGGTACGCGACCGTGTCCACCTGCTTCCGCCGCGAGGCGGGCGCTGCCGGCCGCGACACCGCGGGGCTCTATCGGATCCACCAGTTCGACAAGGTGGAGCAGGTGGTGCTCTGCCGCGCGGATGAAGCGGAGAGCCGCGCGTGGCACGCGAAGATGATCGGGATCGTGGAGGACCTCCTGCAGCAACTGGAACTTCCGCACCGGCTGCTCCAGTGCTGCACCGCGGACCTCGGCATCAAGAACGCGGACATGATCGACATCGAGTGCTGGATGCCGGGGCGCGGCGAGGCCGGTCCGGACGGCCGTCCCCTGGGCGCGTGGGGCGAGACGCACTCCGCCTCGCGCCTCTATGACTACCAGTGCCGGCGGCTCAATCTCCGGTACCGCGACCAGGCGAAGCAGATCCGGTTCTGCCACAGCCTGAACAACACGGTCCTCGCGTCGCCGCGGATCCTCATCCCGCTCCTCGAGATCCACCAGAACGAGGACGGTTCGATCCGCGTTCCCGCCGCGCTGCGACCCTATGTCGGGGGCCGGGAGACGGTGGGAGGGGGCTGACCATGGCGCCGCGGAGGCGCGGGGCCGCGCCGGTTGCGCCGTCGGGCGCGTCGATGCACGCGACCGCGCGCCGCGATCGCATCCAGCGGACCGCGAGGCAGTCGATGAGCCCCGGCAGCGCACGATCGAAGGTGCCGTAGTGACTGCGTCCCGCGCGACGGGGCGCGTGCGACACGGGATGCTCGATCACCCGGTAGCCCAGGTCCCGCGCGCACACCGGAATGAAGCGGTGCATGCCGCGATAGGACAGCGGGAGCGCCCGGGCCACTTCCGTCCGCATCAGTCGGAGGCCGCAGCCGGTGTCGCGCACCGGGTCGCCCAGGAGCAGGCGCCGAGCGGTGCGGCCGACGCGGGCGCCCAGACGCCGCCTGAGCGGATCACGCCGCTGACGGGAGCGATCGCCCTGCACCAGGTCCGCATCCTGCGCCGTCAGCGCCGCCAGCAGCGCCGGCAGGTCCGCGGGATCGTTCTGGAGATCCGCATCCAGCGTCGCGACCAGCGCGCCGCGGGCGGCCAGGATGCCGGCGCGCAGCGCCGCGGACTGTCCGTGGCCGCGCCCGTCCGCGCGGGCGGGCAGGTGCAGCGGGCGCAGGAAGCCGTGTGCACGTGCGAGCGCGGCCAGGAGGGCGCCGCTTCCGTCGCGCGAGGCATCGTCGACGATGATGCACTCGAAGGCGAACGGCAGCCGCGCGCCCGTCTGCGCGATCCGATCGACCAGTTCCGCGAGCGTGCCGGACTCGTCACGCGCGGGGGCGATGATCGAGAGCCCGGGCGCCTCGGCGGACGGCAGGATGGCGTCTGCGGACGCAGGGGACATGGCGCGGCCATGGTACCCGGGCGGTCGTGGGCCGCACCGGTCCCGCCGGTTCAGGCATCGGGGGTGCGGCGCGAGCGCGACGCCTCGACCGGACCGTCATCCTCCAGCGCGACGGTGCGGTGTGTGACGAGCACCACGATGCCCCGCGGGAGCCGGAATCGACGGGGGCGCCGGACGTCGTCGCGCACCGCGTCCGCGATGCGCTCCAGCGTGCGCCAGGAAAGACGATCGCCGCCCGTGCCGGTGCTGTGGCGGAAGGCCCGGCGCAGACCGAACGCGATGAGCGCGGGCGCCAGCGGGCGCAGCGCCGCGCGCTCCCATCGGCGGATCCCGGCCGGGCCGAGGCATCCGCGGGCGGCGCGGCGCAGGGCCGCATGCGCCACGCCGATCATCTCCGCGGTCCCGGTCGCGCGGCGGGCGACGCCGGGACGGATCGCTTCAAGCAGCGGCACGATGCCGCTGCGCAGGCGCGTGCGCAGGCGTGCCGGGTCCTCGTTCGACGGATCGTCCCGGCAGGCAACACCCTCGGCCACGCAGAATGCGCTGCACGCCGCGCGCGGTGAACTCAGCAGCGGGCGGACCAGGTGGACCGGAGGCGCGCGATCGACGTCGATCGGCCGGCGCCAGCGCAGTCCGCGCAGCCCGGCGCTGCCGGTGCCGCGCAGGAGATGGGCAAGCAGCGTCTCCAGCTGGTCGTCCGCCTGGTGGCCGGTGGCGACGGCGACCGCGCCGTGGGCCCGGGCACACGCCGCCAGCGCCGCGAGCCGGTGCCGCCGCGCCGCGGCCAGTCGATTGCCTGGATCCGCGCCGGGGTAGACGTCCAGGCGGACGAACGGCCGGGAGAGCCGCGCCGCGAGCGCCTCCACGTGGGCGGCGTCGGCGTCGGCGGAGGCGCCGCGCAGGTGATGGTGCACGTGCGCGATCACGGGGCGGATCGGTGAACTGCGACGGCGGGCGATCGCCGTGCACGCCAGGGCCAGCGCGGTCGAGTCCGCGCCGCCGCTGACGGCCAGCAGGATCGTCGCATCCCGCGGAAGGCCGCACGTGCTGAACAGCCGCCGCGACACCTCCGCGATCAGGTCGCGCGAGGCGCGCGGTCGTCCACCGGGTCGATCGCCCTCGGCGCGGCGCCGGGCCTGCGCGGGAACGTGCTCGGACTCGGATGCCGCCACGGGCCGATAGTATGACGGGCGGCGCGCCTGCGTGAGCGCCGCCGGAGTCCATGCCGTGCCCGAGGCCGCCCAGGAATCGTTCCCCTTTGCCGTGACGATGCTCGGCGTGCTGGGCATCGTCATCGTGGGCATCACGCTGATGGTCTCGGTCCGCCGGAAGATCGATCGACGGAACGACGCGATGGGAACCGCCCGCGAGCAGATCGACCGCGTGCGGGAACAGGCGCGGAACGCCGCGCGCAGCGACGCGCTCCGCGAGGGCACCGGCGACGGCGCGGCCGGGGTCGAACTGGCCACGCGGCTGGCATCGCAGCTCGATGTCAAGGCGGCGCGGCTCGAGATCCTGCTGGCGGAGGCGCGCGAGGTCCTGCAGCGGATGGAGGCCGCGGTCGGGTCGGCGGTGCGCGCCGATCACCCCGGGGCGCGATCGCGCCGGGCCGGCGCGGGCGGGTCCGGGAGCACGGCCGGCACCAGGGGGGGGGCCGACGGTGGCGCCGATCCCGTGCTGGCCAGGGTCTGGGCGCTTTCGGACGCCGGGCGCGATGCCCGGGCGATCGCCCGTGAACTGGACGAGCCGATCGGAAAGGTCCAGCTGATCCTCTCGCTTCGCGCCGACAGCGAGGCCGGGTAGGATCGGCAGGCTGAGCCCCGACGTGACGAAACCGCCGAACACGCCCGAATCACCGCAGACGCGGTCGCGCCGCCGCGGTCGCGCGTCACGGCGCGCCGAGAGCCATGCGCTGGCGGCCGGGATGGACCTGCCGCCGAGCGGCCCCGTGCCCGAGCATCCGCTCATTCCCGGCGGCGAGCCGGTGGTGATCACCGATCGAGAGGGGATCCGCACGATCGAGGAGGAGATCCGGCGGCACCGCGTCTTCGCGTTCGACACGGAGTTCATCGGCGAGTCGTCGTACGACGCGCAGATCTGCCTGGTGCAGGTGGCGACGCCGTCGAATGTCTGGCTGATCGACCCGCTTCTCGGTGCGGACTTCGCGCCGATCCGTGACCTGGTGGCCGATCCGGACATCCGGACGATCGTTCACGCGGGGCAGCAGGACCTCGAGCCGGTCGCCCGGCTCGCCGGGCGGCCGCCCGCGTCGATCATCGACACCCAGATCCTGGCCGGGTTCGCGCGCCTGCCCTACCCGATCAACCTGCGCGAACTGGCCGGTCGATTCGCCGGCGTGCGCCTGGGGAAGGCATTCACGTTCACGCGGTGGGATGCGCGCCCGCTGGCGCGCTCGCACCTGGCCTATGCCGCCGACGATGTCCGGTACCTCTTCGCGATCGAGCAGGGACTCATGGACGAGATCGGGCAGACGGACCAGCGCGGATGGGCGCTGGCGGCATGCGCTGAACTGGAGCAGCCCCAGCGGTACCGGTTCGACGCCGCGTCCCGCGCACGGCGCCTGATCGCCGGGCGGCGACTCTCCGGGCGGGCGCTCGCCGCGCTGATCGGGCTCATCGAGGTGCGGGAAACCATCGCGCAGCAGGAGAACGTGCCGCCGCGGACCGCCCTGCGGGACGATGTGCTGGTCCGGCTTGCCAAGGACCTGCCGAAGTCCGAGGCGCAGCTCGTCGCCACGCGCGGCCTGCCCCGTCCGGTCGTGCAGCGCTACGGCGCCAGGCTCCTGGACGCGATCGCCCGCGCGGTGGCGACGCCGTCCGCCCAGCTTCCGGAGCGGGAACTTCCCGATGAGCGGCCGGTGGATCGTGTCCGGATCGATGCGCTCTGGGCGCTGTGCTGCGCCTGGTGCCACGCGCATGGTGTGGATCCCGCGGTCGTGGCCAGCCGGCGCGAGGCGGCGGGCTGGTACTTCGCCGCGTGTTCGGGCGAAGCGTCCGGACCCGCGGAGCCGTGGCGGCGGGAACTCCTCGGCGAGCCGATCGCCGCGTTCCTGCGCGGTGACCGGACGCTCGGGTTCACGTGGGCGGACGGCCCGCGCGTGCGCAGCCCCTGACCCGGACCGCACCCCCGCTGTGTACCGGAGGCGCGGACGCGGCCGGGGCGCCGTCACCGCGGCGCCGGCGCCTCCTGCCGATGGCGCAGGATGGCGCCGAGCACGCCGCCCCCGGCACCCGCGACGGGCGGATCGGACGGTGCGTCGCCGGCGCGGGCCGGGGCGTCCTCGCTCCGGCCGAGACAGCGCAGCAGGAACTCCTCGTACTTGCGGTAGCGCGCCTGCGTCTTGACGTCACCGCCCAGCCCGTGGCCGCCGGTGGGATCCAGGAACAGCTCGACGAGCGCTTCCTTGCCCGCCTTGAGCAGTTCCCGGTAGACGCGCACGGTGTCCTGGTAGAGGACGTTCGCATCCTCCATGCCGTGGACCAGGAGGAGTTTCGCCCGCAGGTTCTTCGCGAGCGGAAGCAGCGACCACTTCTCGTGCGCCGTCCTGCCGCGCTCCGCCGGGCCGATCGTGCCGGTGGTGTACCACGTGTTGTAGTTCTCCCACTCGGTCGGTCCGGCGCCGGCGATGCCGCACGCGAAGACGTCCGGCTCCAGGTAGAGGCACATCTGCGTCTGGAATCCGCCGAACGACCAGCCGTGCAGGCCGACGCGCGCGGGATCGATGCCGCCCCGGCCGATCATCCAGCGGACGGCATCGACCAGATCCTCCGCCTGCGGTCGGCCGACCTGTTCGAAGCTGGACTTCTCGAAGAGACCGCCGAATCCGGAGGCACCGCGCGGGTCGACGGTGACGCACACGTAGCCGTGCCGCTCCGCCATGTACCGCGCGAAGAAGTAGCCCGGCGCATCGAACGACCCGCGCGAGATCATCTTCCGCGTGCCGAGCGGACCGCCGTACACGTAGACAAGCAGGGGGCGCCGGTCCTGCGGCGTGAAGCCGGGCGGGCGGAACATGTGTCCGTGGATCTCCTGGCCGTGGCGATTCTCGAACGTGAAGTACTCCGGCGACGCCTGCGTCAGTGCCTTCGCCTCATCGCTGTGCGAATCCGTCAGGATGGTCGTGCGGTCGTCGGACGGGTCGTGCAGGACGAGTTCGGGCGGTGCGCCGTAGTCCGCGCGCAGCGCGATGCAGCGCATGCCGGCGGGATCCACGGCGGGGTCGCTGTGGAATCCGCCCGGGGGCGAGAGCGTGCGATGCTCGCCGGTGTCCAGATCGATGCGCTCGACCGCCTGCTCCGCGGCGTGCGGACGGGTCGTGAGCGCGAAGGCGAACCGGTGATCGCGCGAGAACTCGAAGGGATAGACCTCGAAGCGGCCGGAGGTCAGTTGCGTGAGGTGTTCATAGCGCGGGTCGAGGCGGTGCAGGTGGCGGTAGCCGCTCAGTTCGGTCAGCAGGATGATGTCGCGGCCGTCCGCGGCGTAGCGCGGATCGAACATGCGCGGCGTGTTCGGGCCGCCGGCGTGCAGGAATCGCAGGGCGAGGCGCGCCGGGGGCCCCTCCTCCGCGGCGGCGTCACCGGACGCCGGCGCTGCCGGGCGCGCCGGCGGCGTGGCGGCCGGCGGTGCGGCGGGCGCACCGTCCGGATCACCCGCGGGGACCGGCGGGTCGGGGTCCAGCCGGACCTCGCGCACCTCGGCCTGCCCGGTTGCCTGCGCGAAGGTGGCGAAGACGAACCGGTCGCTGCCGGGCGACCAGTTCGGTGTCGTGGCAATGTCGCGCGGGCCGGTCATCGTGTGCGTGTGCACGCGCCGCGGCTTCGCGTCCTCGCGGATGCCGTCGCGGAGATCCAGGAGATACCAGTGCCACCGGAACTCCGGCAGCTCCCGGTCCGGCATGTGGCGCGTGACCTGTGTCACGCCGGCGAAGCGGCCGCGGTAGTTCACGATGTTGACCTGTTCGCCGGTCGAGAGCGGCGGACTGCCGGTGGTCGCCACGAAGGCCAGGTGCGACCCGTCCGGACTGAGCCTGAACGCGGTCATCGTCGCACCGCCGCCGAGCGGCGGATCCACGTGCTCGATGCGGTGATCGCCGAACCGGACCCGCTGCAGCCGGCCGCCGCGGAGGAAGAGGTACCCGCTGCCGTCCGGCAGCCACTGCACGCCGCCGGCCGGTTCGCGCGTCCGCGTGAGCCGCTCGATCGAGTCATCGCCGATCCGGTAGAGGTAGAGATCGCCCGCGGAGACGAAGATGAACTCATCCGCGACCGGCGACCAGACGAACGACTGCACGCCGCCGTACCGCGGCGCCTTCGTGTCGTCGGCGTCGTCGTCGCCCACCTCGTCCTCGTCCAGCGTGGTCGTTCCGCCGGTGTCCGCGGCGCCGGCCTGCCGTGCGGCTGCGGCGCCGTCCGACGTGCCGGTCCGACCGGTCCCGTCGGCGTCGTCCGTCCCGGCGCTCCGGCGCACCATGCGGACCGCCAGCGTCGCATCGAAGGCGTCGATCCGGAGGGTGCCCTCCAGGACGTCGTCGGCGATGCGCGCGGTGAGGCGCGCCACGAGCCCGGACTCCGGATCCGTGAACTCGGCCTCCAGTCGACCGGCGAGCTGGTCATGGAGTCCGGCGGTGAGCGTGGATGATCGGTCGTTCAGGCGCAGCGTCCCGTCGAGCGTGCGGTCCTCGCGCCGCGCGAGCGTGAGGGCGAGGGTGATCTCGTCTGCCCCCAGGCCGAGCGCCGCGGCGCCGCTGAGCGTGCCCGACCACTCGCCGACGAGCCCGTCATCGGAGCGCACGGTCGTCTCCGTGCGTGCACTGCGCTTCTCCCGGGCGCGCCGCTCCTCCGCCTTGCGCCGGCGGTCATCGCGCACGCGGCGCGTCGCCTCCTGGAACCGGCTGAGGACCGAGACGCTGGTCAGCCGGCGCATGCTGCCGGTCCCGGCATCGACCAGCCAGAGATCGCTGCCGTGCCGGCGCTCGCGAAGCGGGCGCCAGAGGAACACCGCGTGCGCTCCGTCGTGGGAGAACGCGGGCGAGACGGGGCGCGGGCCGAAGAGGTCCTTCTCGGGAAAGATGCGCTCCAGCGTGAGCGCGCTGCCTGCGTCGGTCCCGGCGGACGCGGCTGCATCCGCGCTTCCGGCGGCGCCCGCGGGCGGCGCGGAGACTCCGGCCAGCAGGCACAGCAGCAGGGCGCTGCCGATTCCGCGCCGGCCGGGCGCGCGGGCGGTGACACGCGAGGGCGGCGCGGCGGGACGCGCGGACGGTCGGGCGAGGGCGGCGGGCACGGACGGTGGTCTCCGGGGGGCGAGGGGCGAGGAAACGCCGGACCGGCGGGTGCCCGGTTCGGCGGGCGGGGGCGGGGGAGCGGCCCGGAAGTCCGGATCATGACTCACCTTCGGCGATTCCGGGCCGCGGCTTGGTATCGGTCGGGGCCCCTCGGGTTCCAGCGTCCGTGGGGTGGTCGTCGACGGGGTGGAGACGCGACGTGCCCCGGGGCGCCCCCGGGGCGCCGTCGTGGCCGGCCATGGTCGCCGCCGCCCCGGACCCCGGGCGGTGGCGTTTCGGGGGCGCCGGGCCGGACCGGCGTCGGCCGCCGGTACGGTGGCGGGATGCTCGCGCGCATCCTGAGTTTCGTCCTCCGCGGCATCGACGGCGTTCCGTGCGAGATCGAGGTGGATCTCGGACCACCGGCCGATCGCGATCGGGTGGTCGTCGTGGGTCTGCCCGATGCCGCCGTCCGCGAATCCGCGGAGCGCGTGCGATCGGCGATCGAGAACTGCGAACTGCGCTTCCCGCTCTTCCGGCGCGTCATCATCAACCTGGCACCGGCGGACCTCCGCAAGGAGGGGCCCGTGTACGACCTGCCGATCGCGCTGGCGATGCTCCTGGCCAACGGCGGGATCACGCCGATCGATCCCGAGGCGCCGGACCCGGACCACGCGATCTTCGCCGGTGAACTGGCGCTGGACGGCCGCCTGCGCCCGGTGCGCGGCGCGATCAGTCTCGCCCTGCTGGCGCGCGCGCTGGGTCGCCGGTATGTCGTCGTGCCCGCCGAGAACGCGCCCGAGGCCTCGGTCGTGAAGGGCGTGACCGTGCTGAGCGCCTCGACACTCCAGGAGGTCGTGGACTGGCTCAACGGCGCGGGGTCGCTCCCGGTCCGCGCGCCGGTCGAGGTGGACGCGCTCGTCGCGGCACAGGAGCCCGAGATCGACTTCGCGCTGGTGCGGGGACAGGAACCGGCCAAGCGCGCCCTGACGGTCGCGGCGGCAGGCGGTCACAACCTGCTCATGATCGGGCCGGCGGGCACCGGCAAGACGATGATGGCGCGGGCGCTCCCCGGGATCCTGCCGCCGCTGCTGCCGGACGAGGCGATCGAGGTGACGCGGATTCACTCCGCCGCCGGGGCGCTGCCGCCCGGCACGCCGGTCCTCGTGCACCGGCCGGTGCGCACACCGCACCACACGGCCTCCGCGCCGGCGCTCGTCGGCGGCGGATCCGTCCCGCGCCCGGGCGACGTCAGCCTTGCCCATCGCGGCGTGCTCTTCCTGGATGAACTGGCGGAGTTCTCGCGCGACGCGCTGGAGACCCTGCGCCAGCCGCTGGAGGACGGCTTCGTGACCATCGCCCGGGCGCAGGGATCGGTGCGCTTTCCCGCGCGATTCATGCTGGTCGGCGCGGTGAACCCGACGCATCGCGGCGGGTTCGGGCGCGGCAGCGAAGGCGCCCGCGACATGTCGAAGTACCTGTCGAAACTCTCCGGGCCGCTCATCGACCGGATCGACCTGCACGTCGAGGTGCCGGCGGTGCCGTTCTCGGAACTGGGCGGGCCGCCGAAGGGAACTGGCTCGGCGACCATGCGCGAGCGCGTCGCCGCGGCGCGGGCCCGGCAGCGGGAGCGGCAGGGTGCCGTGCTCAATACGGACCTGCGCGGGCGGGCCCTCGACCGGCATGCGCACATCGAGCGGGCGGGTGTGCGCCTGCTGGAGCGCGCGATGGAGGAACTCGGTCTCTCCGCGCGGGCGTACGACCGAATCCGCCGCATGGCGCGCACCGTTGCGGACCTGGACGGCGAGGCGGAGATCGCGGCCCATCACGTCGCGGAAGGCGTCGCGTACCGGCTGCTCGATCGTCCGGAGATGGCGCTCCGATGAGGCCGGGCCTCCGCATCCGACTCCTGCGCACCGCGCGCCGAGGATCGGCCGGCGCCGCGGACGATCACGCATCCGCCGCGACGCGCAGGCGCTCCAGCCACTTCTCCGCCTCGCGGCGGACCGGCGGGGCGGGATGGCTCTCGGCCATCGCGCGGATGCGCGCCAGTGCGCGGGCGTCGCCGATCTCCGCCAGCGCGCTTCCGGCGGCGAGGAGCGAGCGGCGCTCCGGATCGTCGAGCAGCGCGATCAGGAAAGGGACCGCGGTGTCGGGATCGTGGTGCGCGAGCTTCCCGACCGCCTCGATCGCCGGCGGCCTGGCGCGGTCGAGCGTGCCGAAGCGGGCATGGCGCAGCGCGAGCGGGAGCGCCTCCGCGCCGTCGAGCGCGGCCAGGGCGCGGAGCGACGCGGTCCGGATCTGCTCGTGCTGGCTCGGGACGTCGACCAGCCGCCGCAGCAGCGGCAGTTCCTCGACGGCCTTCAGCGTGCGCAGGCCGTCGATGGCGCGGGCACGGATGGCGTAACTGGCTTCCTCGGCGGCCGCGCGGGCGAGTCGCGGCACGGCGCGGTCCCGCGGAAGATCCTCCAGCGCCTCGATCACCGCGAGGCGCACGCGCGGATCGGCGAGGACATCCCCCGGCTCGTCCAGCGTCGCGAGGAGCGCGGCCAGGGCGTCTCCACCCATGCGGCGCAGGCCCTGCGCCGCGGTCCGCCGGAGCGTGTGGCGCGTCGACGTGTCGTGCAGGAGTTCGAGCAGCAGCGCGCGGTCCGCGTCACCGCCCGTCCGGGCGAGCGCCTCGGCGGCATCGTGCCGGGCCGCGATCGTCGGGCCGGAGCGCACCTGTTCCCGCCAGAGCGGCGCGGCCTTGGTCTCCTCCATCCGCTTGAGCACATGCAGGTCGGGGTCGATCGCGATCAGGCGCGGCATGCCGCGGATCGGTCGCCGATGGACCGTCCGTCGCTCCCGCACCGCGATGGCATAGCGATGCTCGCCCTCGTCGGTCCGGACGACCACCGGCAGGTCGAAGCGCTTGGCGGGCGTGCGCGCGTCCTGGTGCTGGCGCTGCTCGATCTCGATGACGACGGCGTTCTCGGCCGGATCGAACGCGGTGGTGACGTGCAGGTCGGGCGAACCGGGTCGCCGGCACCACTGGTCGAAGTACCACTCCAGGCTCAGGCCGGAGACATCCTCCATGGCGCGCCGGAAGTCGTCCGTCTCCACCGGCGTGTGCGCGTGCCGCTGCACGTAGAGGTGGGTGCCCGCGCGGAAGAGTTCATCGCCGAGCATGCAGCGCAGCATGTGCAGGACGGACGCGCCCTTCGGATAGGGATTCGCCGGGCGGCGGAACGTCTCCCATGCCTCCGTGTAGAGCGGTGAGGCCATGCCGGCGGCGTGCGTGGGCAGATCGCGACGCGCGACGCCGAACGATCCGCGGATCGCGTCCAGGTATCCCTCCCGGCCGTCGCGCGCCTCGTACCACAGGGCGGTGGCGTACGTCGCCCAGCCCTCGTTCAGCCAGATGTGCTCCCACGAGCGGCACGTCAGCAGGTCGCCCGTCCACTGGTGCGCGAGTTCGTGCGAGATGAGGCCGTCCAGGTCTGCGTCGCGCAGCGCGATCCCGTCGAAGATCGCGGAGGGATACATCGACGTCGCCGACGTGTTCTCCATGCCGCCGGCGCCGAAGTTCCGCACGACGAGCTGGTCGTAGCGCGCCCAGGGATACGGCAGGCCGAACCAGTGCTCGAAGACGTCGATCATGGCGCCGGTGCGCCCGTACGTGCCGGGGACGAGGTGCCCGAGTCCCTCCGGAACCCAGACGGTCATCTCGACGCGCGGATGGTCCAGCGGCACGCGATCGAAGCGGCCGATGACCAGGGAGACGAGGTACGTGACATGCGGCGCGTCCTGGAGCCAGTGCCAGGTCTCCCGCCCGTCCCGGACCTCGTGCGCCACGAGCCGTCCGTTGCCCGAGACCTGGAACCCGGCCGGCACGTCGACGACGAGTTCCGTGGTGAGCATGTCGTTCGGGAAGTCGTGCGCGACGAACCAGTGGCGGTTGTGCTCCGTCTGGCCCTGCGTGTGCACTTCCGGCCCGTAGCCGGGCGCGTCGGGCGCTGACGGCGTGAACACCATGCCGGCCCACGGGCGCGTGCATGCATACTCGATGACGACCGCATGCGGGCGGTCGGCGGGCAGGGGCGGATCGAAGCGGAGCGAGAGCCGGCGGCCGTCATGGAAGAAGTCGACGACGTCTCCGTTCTCCAGCGTGACCCGCCGGATCGAGAGTTCGACCGCGTCCAGGTCCAGTCGCTCGACCGGGCCGGCGATCGGATGGAAGTGCAGGGTCTCGCGCGCCACGAAGTGCGGCTGGTCGAGATCCTCGAAGCGCATCTCCAGCCGCATGTGCAGGTAGTCCACCACCGGATCGGGCGGGAAGTTGCGCAGGTCGCGACCGGAGTCCGGATCCCACGCCAGCCCGTCGAGTGCGCCGTACAGGTGTGCCCGCAGCAGCTTGCCGTGCAGACACCCGGCGCCGTGCTCGCATGACTCGAACGCCTCGAAGGTCTCGGCGCCGCCGCCGGCGAGCGCGGGCGCGGCGGGACCCGCGGGGGCGAGAAGCAGGATGGAGAGCGCGATGCGAGCGCGCCGGGTCCAGCGCCTGGCCCGCGCGCGAACGGGCGTCTGCGGGCGGGCGTGGACCGCCGGATGGATGACTGCTGGCTCGTGAGACATGGGAAGCGTTTCCGGAGACGGGGCGCGGCGGGTGGAACGGCATCCGGCGCCGTCCCGCGGTCACTGTACCAGTCATCTACGGACCGGCTTCATGGCGGCGGCGGCGCCGCGGTCATCGAAGTCGCGTGGGCAGGGTGCATCAGGCAGGTCGGCAGGATCGATCGCCTCGATGTCCGGATTGAACGGACCGGGCGGGCCACCGGGCGTCACGGGGCACGACGGGCAGGTCTGTCCCGGGAACGTCATACTCCACGACCACTGTGTCGCCGAGACGCAGGCCGGTCAGCATGACCCGGGAGGAGCGTGCGCCTCACAGTCGCCCGCCGCGAGTTCCAGCATGGCGTCGCCGCCGCGCCGGCGGACGGCAAGCGGTCGGAGCCGGCGGGCATGGGCGAGGTCCGGCTGCGGACCGCCGAGAAACGGCGGGATGCCCATCGCGTCGCCGAGCAGGCGCGGCGCGATGAAGACCCAGACGCGCTGCACCAGGTCCTCCCGGAGGAGCCGCGAGACGAGGCCCGGGCCTGCCTCGACGAGCACGTGCAGGATGGCATGACGCCGGACGATCTCCCGGAGGGCCACGGTCAACGGGATCTCTCCCTGTCCGTCCGGATCGATCGGAAGGATCTCCGCGCCGGCACGGGCGAGGGCGGCCGCATGCCCGGCACCGGACGCGGCGGCGCGGGTCGTCGTGATGAGCGTGAGCGGATGCGTGGCCGCGGACCGGACGAGCGCGGATTCCACGGACGTCTCGAGCCGGGGATCGATCACCACGCGGCGCGCCGTCCGGCGCCGCGGGACATCGCGCGCCGTCAGACTCGGGTCATCGCGCCGCACGGTTCCGATGCCGGTCAGGATCGCGCAGGATCGGGCCCGTTCACGATGCACGAGCGCCCGGCTGCGCTCGCCGGAGATCCAGCGGCTGTCGCCGGTCCGGGTGGCGACGAAGCCGTCGATCGTCTGGGCCCACTTGACGAGGACCCACGGCAGTCCCGTGGTGACGCGGCGCACCCACGGCGCCGACGGCGCCTGCGCGACCGGGTCCTCCAGCAGGTCGCAGCGGACACCGTGCGTGCGGAGCCGCTCGGCGCCGCCGCCCGCCGCGGCGGTCGGATCGCGCCGGGCGAAGACGACGCGCGCGATGCCCGCGTCCCGGATGGCGTCGATGCACGGCGGCGTCCGGCCGTGGTGCGCACACGGTTCCAGCGTCACGTACATCGTCCCACCGCGCGCGAGCATGCCCGCGCGGCGCAGCGCGACGACCTCCGCGTGCGCGTCGCCGGCGCGCCGGTGGTAGCCCTCGCCGACGATCCGGCCCGACGTGTCCTCGACCAGGCACCCCACCATCGGATTGGGGGCGGTCCCGCCGTGTCCGCGCAGCGCCAGGCGTGCCGCCCGGCGGAGCCGGTCGAGATCGCGGGCCGGGTCGTCCCCGCTCATCGACGGCCTCCCCGGGACGGATCACTCGGAACCGGCGCGCTCATTCCCGCGCCGCCGTCGCCACCGGGGTCGCGCGTTCGCCGATGCGCAGGGCGTTGAGGCGCAGGCTCGCGATGAGCACGTCGTCGTCGGCGTGTCCGCCGTGATGCTCGGCGATCGCGGCGGCGAGGAAGCGCGGCCAGGAGCGCGGCGGCGGATCGAACGAGAGCAGGTCCCGCACGCGCGGCATGCCGAAGGGATGACCCTCGGCGTTGCGGACCTCGAACGCGCCGTCGGTGTAGAGCACGATGGTGTCGCCCGGCTCCAGTCGGATCGCGTGCGGACAGGGATCGAACTCCTCCGGCCCGATGGCGCCGAGCATCATCGTGGAGGCGGTCACCGGTTCGACCGTGCCGGTGCCGCGGCGCAGGAAGGGCGGCGGGTGACCGGCGTTCACGATGGAGAGCGTGCCGTTGTTCGGATCCAGCCGCACCGAGGCGCCGGTGGCGAAGAGCCCGTGCCGTGCCATCGTGAGATGGATGTACCGGTTGAGCAGGCAGATGATCGTCTCGGGACACGCTTCGCCGAACTCCGCGACGATCCGTTCGATCTCGCCGAACAGGCGGTTGACCGACAGCGCGGCGGCCAGGCCGTGGCCGGCGACATCCAGCATGGTCAGTGTCACGCGGCTCGTCGTCGGGCACGTGAAGACGTGCACGTAATCGCCGCCGATCTCCTGGATCGGCGCGTAGAAGTAATCCAGCGAGACCGGTCCGCTCGAGAAGGGCTTCGGGAACATCGCATCGTGCACGATGCGGGCGCGGGAGAGTTCGCCGCCGATCTGCTCCACCTGCCGGCCCAGCAGCAGTCGCTCCGACTCCTCGTTGCGCCGCCGCCGGCGCCATTCGACCAGCATGAGCGCGGGGGCGATGGCGAAGGGGCTCATCAGCACGCCGACGAGTCGATCGACCACGGAAGTCGTGACGCCGCGGGGCGTGAGCAGGCAGACCCACCACACGACGAGCAGGGTCACGGCCGGGATGAGCAGGTCCATGCCCGACCAGCGCATGATCGCCGCGCCGAGCAGCGTGAGCACGATGACGTCCGCGATGCCCCACGCCGCGTAGTCGTGCAGCGGGGCGCCCTGGACCGCCAGCCTCGAGGCCAGGTGCAGGAGACCCGAGACGATGAGCAGGACGGTGACGACGTTCGAGGCGGCGGTGAAGGAGCGGACGCGCGACCGCTGCACGAACACGATCCAGAGCGAGAGCAGGACGATGATCGTCAGAAAGATCCAGCGGATCGCCGACCGCACGGCCGTCGCCGCGGGAACGGCCTGGTCGGTCAGCGGATCGATGACGGTGACGGACCGGAGCGCCTCGTGGGTGTTGAGGGCGAAGAGCACCATCATCACGAGGGCATGCACGAGGCAGCCCGCCGCGACGAGCGCGACGGTCCGCGGCGCGGACCGTGCCTCCTCCGGATCGCCGCCCGGGCGCCGTCGAGCCGCCGCCGGGCCCGCCGGGGCGGGTGGGCGTCCGAGTGCGTGGCGGAGCGAAGCGATCGACACGGCGGGGTCACCTCTCAGGAACGTCGGCGTGATCCGGCGGGACGCCGGCGTGGATTATGACCGAAGGCGGGGCGGCGGCGGTGTCGCTTCCCCGGGATGAGAACAGAACGATGCCGCGGGAGGATGTCCCGCGGCATCGTTCTGCCGGTCATGCAGCGCGGTGCGTGCACCGCGCGGTCGACCTCCCCCCCGGGGAATCACGCCTTCTGAAGCACCTCGTCGCGCAGCCGGTCGGGCATGAGCCGGTACTCGCCGGGCTCCATGGTGCTGCTGGCGCGACCCTGGGTCATGCCGCGAAGCACCGTCGTGTATCCGAACATCTCCGAGAGCGGCACCTCGGCGAAGATGAGCCTGGTGTTGCCGCGCATCTCGGAGTCGACGATCTGGCCGCGCCGGGAGGCGAGATCCCCGGCGACCGACCCGAAGAACTCGTCGGGCGTGGTGACGGTGACCTTCATGATCGGCTCCAGCAGCGAGAGCTTGGCGCGGTCGCACGCCTCGCGGAACGCGAGCGCGCCGGCCTGTTCGAACGCGACCTGGCTGGAGTCGACGTCGTGGTACGAGCCGAAGACCAGCTCGACCAGGACGTTGACCACCGGGTATCCGCCGAGGATGCCCGACGCGGCGGCCTGCCGGACGCCGTACTCGACGCTGGGGATGTATTCGCGCGGGATGACGCCCTGCGAGATCCGGTCTTGGAAGACGATGCCGTCCTTCATCTCCAGGCCGCGCGCTTCCGCCTCGGCCTTCGTGATCGGGGACACGCTGACCACCGCGTCGCCGTACTGGCCGCGGCCGCCGGTCTGCTTGACGAACTTGCCGCGGACGTCGCTGGCGCTGCCGGTGATCGTCTCGCGGTAACTCACGCGGGGCGTGCCGACCTTGACGCCGATCTTCATGTCGCGGACGAGCTTGTTCTTGACGATCTCCAGGTGGAGTTCGCCCATGCCGGAGATGATCGTCTCGCCGGTCTCATCGTTGTAGCTGGAGCGGAACGACGGGTCCTCGCGCCGGATGGTCTGGAGCGCCTCGCCGAGCTTCTTCTTGTCGTCGGCGGTGAGCGGCTCGATGGACATCGAGATCACCGGCTCCGGGAAGTCCATGCGCTCGAGCACGATCGGTGCATCGGGATCGCAGAGCGTGTCGCCGGTCATCGAGTGCTTCAGGCCGATCACCGCGGCGATCTGCCCGGCCTGGATCTCGTCGAGCGGCTGCCGGTCCTTCGCGTGCATGGCGAAGATCCGGCTCACGTTCTCCTTCCTCCCGTTCCCCGGGTTCAGGACGCGGCTGCCCTTGGACAGCGTGCCGGAGTAGACCCGGATGTAGGTGAGGTCGCCGTGGGTGTCGGACACGACCTTGAAGACCAGCGCGGAGAACGGCGCGGCGGGGTCGTGCGGACGGGCGATCTTCAGCTCCGTGTTGCGCGGGTCGACGCCCTGGACCTCGGGCACCTGGGTCGGATCCGGGAGATAGTCGATGACGCCGTTGAGGACGCGCTGCACGCCGATGTTCTTGAGCGCGGAGCCGCAGAAGCAGGGGAAGCACTTCATCGCGATCGTGCCCTTGCGGAGCGCGGCGCGGATCTCCTCGCTGGTGATCGCCTTCTCGTCGGTCAGGTACTTCTCCATGAGGTCGTCGTCGATCTCCGCCGCCTTCTCCACCAGTTCGTGGCGGTAGAGTTCGGCCATCTCGCGGAGATTCTCCGGGATGTCCTTCTCCGTCACGACGGAACCGAGTTCGCCCTCGTTGAAGTAGTACGCGCGCATCGAGAGCAGGTCGACCATGCCCTCGAACGTCTCGGACTGCCCGATGGGGATCTGGACCGCGATGGGATTGACGCCCAGCCGCTGCCTGATGGACTTGAAGGAGAAGTCGAAGTCCGCGCCGATCTTGTCCATCTTGTTGATGAAGCAGATCCGCGGCACCTCGTAGCGGTCCGCCTGCCGCCAGACGGTCTCTGACTGCGCTTCGACGCCCTCCTTGCCGTCGAAGACCACGATGGCGCCGTCCAGGACGCGCATCGATCGCTCCACCTCGATCGTGAAGTCGACGTGGCCGGGGGTGTCGATCAGGTTGATCGTGTAGTCGACGCCCTTGTACTCCCAGGGGCAGGTCGTCGCGGCGGCCTGGATGGTGATGCCGCGCTCCTGTTCCTCCTGGAGGAAGTCCATCGTGGCGGTGCCCTCATGGACCTCGCCCATCTTGTAGTTGCGGCCCGTGTAGAACAGGATCCGCTCGGTGACCGTGGTCTTGCCGGCGTCGATGTGGGCACAGACACCGATGTTGCGTACGCGGGAGAGGTCGAGAGGCATGGGTCTTCGCTCGCTCAGCGGGTATGCCGCCTCGTCCGTGGGCGGCGTTGAGATTCCGGGATCCCCGCGGATGGACGGGCCGCGCGGGCGTGCTGGTTCGATCTGATCGGCAGAACGGTCGGGCCTCTGGACCCGGGCTCATCCCCGGAAGGCTCTGTCCCGGCCGGTCTCCGCCCGGCGGCTGGACCGCCGGAGTGGCGCCGCCGAGGCTCGGTGCGGTCGCGGGGGCCGGTGTCGACCGGTCGGGGATACCGCCCGGAGAGCGCCGGTGGTCCGGCGGCACTCCGTTCAGGTGGTCAGGGCGTTGGTGAGTTGGTTCGATCCGCCATGGGGCCCGGTCTGCGCCGGGTCCCAGCGGGGACCGTCATCGCAGCCGGGCGTCTGAGTCATCTCCGCTTGACACCGTGACACTCCCTGTTCCGGCCCTGGCCACTGCGATGGCCCTGCCCTGGGGTGTAAGGGATGCCGGCACCGTGCCGGCCGAGGTCGATGGTCCTGATGTCCGATCCGCCCGGTCCGGTCGCCAGCAGCGATCGGGAGACGTGATCATTCACAACGTCAGACGCACGCATGATCGTCAGGCCTGCGGCTTCGCACCGGCCGGTCACGGACCGGGATCAGGATCTGGGCGGGTGCGAAGTCGGCCGGGCCGGAAGATCCGAAGCGGCGATTGTACCTCTTGACCGCGCTGAGTCAAACATCCGCCGCCGTTCGACCGGCGGACCGCCGGCGCCCGGCCGGCGCCGCGTCGCGCGCCGGCCCTCAGCGGCTTCGCACCAGGACCTCGGGATCCACCGCGAGCGTCCGGAGCAGCGGCGTGATGTCGGCGAGGAAACGACGGCCGTCCTCCACGTAGCCGGCGGTCGGCTGCAGGGCCGGCTGCCGTGCCGTGAAGAACCGGTTCAGGCGGGTCATCGCGAGCTCCCGGAGGTACTTCGCCGTCATGGAAGCGAGCGCCACGGGGAGATGTGCGTCTTCGGCCTCGGTCAGGAACGCGATCTGAAGCGGGCACGCATGCGGCGTTTCCACCCGGTACGCGGACATGCGATCGCCTTCCGAGAGGACGCGGATGGACGCATCTTCGATCGCCCAGGCGAGTTCACGCCGGTGGTCCCGCCGGCCGCCCTGCCTGTCGCACACGATGCGCAGTTCGGCCTCGGGCCAGCGCCGCCGGATGCGCTCGACCAGGCGGATGACCGCGGCGAAGACCGCCTCGCTCTTGTTGTCCGTGCGGGCGACGCGGTCGTTGAACTCGCCGGCAT
Organism: Phycisphaeraceae bacterium; assembly: GCA_019636755.1. GTDB lineage: Bacteria > Planctomycetota > Phycisphaerae > Phycisphaerales > SM1A02 > JAHBWZ01. The sequence goes on from JAHBWZ010000008.1 coordinate 37,875, forward strand.
CGATCAGTTCAGCGAGCAGCACCGGCGCGCCGGCGAGTTCGCGCAGGCAGGCAAGGTGCGTCCGCGCGGCATCGATCCCGAGCAGGCCCGCGTCACCGTCGACGGGAAGCGGGACCGGGTCGGCGTACCACGGAAGCGGGGGCAGGCCCGCGCCCACGCGCTCCAGCAGTGCGGCGTCGGTCGGCGGCACCGGCGGACCGAGAAACGCGAGGACGCCGCGCTCCAGCGCCGCGAGCGGCCGGGCGGAACCGCGCGCTCCCTTGAGCCTCTTGGAATCGGCGATCGTGATCCGGCCGCGCGCCGCGCGTCGCTCGCGTGCGACGATCGACGGGAGGCGCGCCCAGAGATCGGGCACGCGCGAGGCCGCCTCGTGCAGCGGGAACGCGGTCGCCGCGATCGCGAGCGGTCCCAGGAGCGGCCCGTATCCCGCCTCATCGATGCCGGCGTAGATCACCACGCGCGCGATCCTACCGGATGCCGGACCCGCGGGACGGCGCGCGTCCGGGCGCCGGAAGACCTCCGCGCCGGACCGCGCCGATGCAGGTACGCTGCGCGCATGACCGAACGGGCGGATGGGGCGGCCGGGGCGGACGGGATCCTGTGGGAAGGCCGGTTCCTCCGCATGGTCCGGCGCGGCGGCTGGGAGTGCGTGGACCGGCCGCGCGTCTCCGGCCTCGTCGGGATCATCCCGGTGACCGCCGACGGTGAACTCGTGCTGATCGAGCAGCGACGGCCGCCGGTCGATGCGGTCGTCGTGGAGCTTCCGGCCGGCGCGGCGGGCGATGAACCCGGCTGTGAGCACGAGCCGCTCGCGGAGGCGGCGCGGCGGGAACTGCTGGAGGAGACGGGCTTCGCCGCGGACGTGCTCACGCCGGCGTTCGACGGCGTCACGTCGCCCGGCCTGACGAGCGAACACATGCACTGGTTTCTCGCCACGGGTCTCAGGCGCGTCCATGCGGGGGGCGGTCATGCCGGCGAGTCCATCCGCGTGACGCCCGTGCCCCTCGGAGAGGTTCCGCGCCACCTGGTGCGGCGCCGCGCGGCGGGATGTGCCGTCGATCTCAGGATCTACGCGGCGCTCTGGCTGTGTGCTCAGTCCGGGCTGACCGGCTGACGCGCATGCCAGCGGCGGACGAACGCATCGTACTGCGCCTCGGTGTCGATGCCGTGCTGGCGGCACGGGTGGATGCCGACGGCGATCTGGAGCCCGTGCTCGAGGAGACGGAGCTGCTCGAGCGACTCGGTCTGCTCGAGCGGCGTCGGCGCGAGCGTCGGATAGGCGAGCAGCGCGTCGCGACGGAACGCGTAGAGGCCCACGTGCTTGAGCGGCGCCGCGGCCGGCGCGGCGCCGGCGGATCGATCGCGGTGGAACGGGATCGGGTGCCGCGAGAAGTAGAGCGCGCGCCCGTGCCGCGTGCAGACGACCTTCACGATCGCCGGGTCCGACGGATCCTCGTCCGGCGCGAAGGGCGACGCGATCGTCGCCGCGGCCGCCTGCGGATCCCCTTCGAGGCACGCGACGGAGAGATCGATGATCGCGGGATCGATCTCCGGTTCGTCTCCCTGCACGTTGACGATGATCCCGTCCGCGGGCAGGTCCGCCGCGACCTCCGCGCATCGGCTGGAGCCGTTCGGATGATCCACGCGGGTCATCCGGCACTCGCCGCCGAATCCGCGCACGGCCGCCGCGATGCGCTCGTCGTCCGTGGCGACGATCACCCGCGCGATGCGGGACGCCGCGAGCACACGCCGGTACACGTGTTCCGTCAGGGTCATGCCGGTCCGGTCCGCCAGCGCCTTCGCCGTGAAGCGCGTCGAACCGATCCGCGTCGGGATGATCGCGACGGCCATCGCTTCACTCGCCGGAGAGCCGGCGGATGATCTCGTCCACCTGCACGCGCCGCTGCCGGATGTCTCGGTACGCGATGTTGCGCCGCATGATCTCCGAGCAGAGCGTCTTCGCATCGCGTGCGTGATCGATCGACTGCTCCTGCTCCGCCGCGCCCAGGAGCGCCTCGAGGAGGTCGTACTTGAGCGCGAGTTCGGTGTCCTTGTCGGTCAGGTCGACCGACCGGATCGCCTCCTCGAAGACGGGAATCGCATCGGTGAACCACTGTTCCGCGAGAAAGCAGCGACCCAGCATGTGACCGGCCCGCGCCTGGAGTTTCGGTTCGTCCATCGCCGCCTGGAACTGCACCATGGCATCCTGGTAGCGACCGAGCTGGTACTGGACGTCGCCGAGGTCGTACTTGCGGAAGCGATCGGTCGGATAGCGGGCGACGCGTTCCTCGTATTCCGACAGCCGCAGGGCGAGCAGTTCGGCGCGAAGCGACGCCGCGCGCCCGGCGCGCGCGGTGTCATCGGGATGCGCGGCGGCCTCGGCCGCCGCCTGCCGCGCGGCCTCCGACTTCTGCTCGATGCGGATGTCGCCCTCCGCCATCCGGAACCGGTATTCCCGGGTTGCCTCGTAGCCGCGCGCGTAGACGCTGCACGCCTCCTCCACCATGTCGGGGCGACCGGTCTTCTTGAGGAGCTGCGCGTAGCGGTTGATCGCGTCGGGTGACGCCGGTTCCTTCTCCAGCGCCAGCCGGGCGCGCTCCAGGGCCCGTTCCTCGGACGATCCGGCACCGGCGAGCGATTCATCCTCGGCGATCTCGCGCTGACGATCGGCATCCCGGATCGACGCGAGGAACGAGCCTTCCTGTCCGACGTTCTGCGTGTATCCGCCCTGGTCCATCGCGCGCTGCGCCGCGAGGTTCTTCAGGTCGTTGGCAAGATCCGCGTCCGATGGGTCGAGTTCCTGGGCCATGCCGCCCGCGGCCATGGCGGCGTCCCAGGCCTCGACCTGGCGGAAGAGCGACATCGCCTGGATGCACTGCGACCGGGACTTCCTGGGCATACGGCGGAGCAGCCCGAGTACGAACGGCGAGAACCAGTGTCCCACCTCCAGCATGTCCGCCTTCACCGCGAGTTCGACCGCCCGCAGCGCGGCCTTGAGATTCTGCAGGTCGCGGACCCACTCGTACTCGGCCGCGATCAGCCGGCCGATCGGCGTGCCGTCGTCCAGCTTCCTGAGATCCTTGCCGGACGCGGGCTTGCCGCCCTTCGCGATGAACCGCTGTCCCGCCTGGAAGAGCGCCTCGTGCGCCGGGATGCTGGTGGGGTCCTGTCGAAGCCCGCGCGCGTACAGCTCCATCGCGTACTCGTAGTTGAACGAGTCCGCCGCGCCGCGCGCATACTCGAAGAACTTCTGTGCCGTTTCCGGCTGCGGGGTGAACCCGGTCGCGGACGCCGCGGTGGTCTCACCGGCGGCGTCGCCTTCCTTCGGCTTCTTTCTGAACAGCGCCACCCTGTGCTTGTCCTTCCGGTCTCGGTCCTGCGAGTGCGGATTCCCGGACGATGCCCGGACGATGTCCGGCCGACGCCCGGTCATGGCGGGTCGGCGGCGACCCCGGGCACCGTCCCGCCGGATGCCCGTTCCCGCGCGCCCGGTCCCTTCCCCCCCCCTCCCGGGGGCCGATCTCCGGGGGCCGATCTCCGGGGGCCGATCTCCGGGGGCCGATCTCCGGGGGCCGATCTCCGGGCAGGCCGATCCCGGTGACGCAGCCGTTCACCGTCCACGGTAGCCGGGCGCCGTCACCCGGTGTGCTCCCGGCCGCTCGCGTGGGAATCGCCGGGGCCGCGGAAGATAGTCGCCGCGTGGTCAGAGGGTCAATGCCGGGCGTCGGCGCGCCGTCGCCGCCGGCGTCATCGGCGCGCGATGCATGCACCTTTCGCCGCAGGCGGCCGGGCCGGTCATTCCTACGGCGTGCGCGGTCGCGGGGATCCATCCGGCGCCCGGGAACCGGTGCATCCGCGATAGCATGAGCCCATGTCGCTCGACGTGCCCGCACTTCAGATCGTCCGGTATCCGGATCCAGCGCTGCGGCGGAAGTCCGCGGTCATCGACCCGTCCGATCCGGTGGTCCGGCAGGTGGCGCTGCGGATGATCGAACTCATGCATGACGCGGATGGCGTCGGCCTCGCGGCGCCGCAGGTCGGCCTGGCGTGGCGGCTCTTCGTGACGAACGCGCGCGACGCCGATCCGACCGACCGGGTCTTCATCAATCCGACGCTCACGCTTGCCCGGGGCGCGGCCGAGGCGGACGAGGAAGGCTGCCTGAGCGTGCCCGACATCCGCGTCCAGGTCCGCCGGGCGCCGGCGGCGCGGATCGAGGCGATCGACATCGACGGTCGGCCGGTGGTGATGGAGGCCGAGGGATTCCTCGCCCGCGTCTGGCAGCACGAGTCCGATCACCTGGACGGCGTACTCATCATCGATCGGATGAGCCCGCTCGATCGGCTGACCCTTCGAAGCACGATCCGGGCGCTCGAGCAGGCCGCGCCGGTCGCACCGATGGCCGGCGCGCGACGGCGGACTGGTGCCTGATCCGATGGGACGGCCGCGCGTCGTCTTCGCGGGGTCCGGCCCTTTCGGCCTGCCCGTGCTGCGCGATCTCGGTCGCTGGGCGGAGGTGCGCCTCGTGGTCTCGCAGCCGGCACGACCGGCGGGGCGCGGTCGGACGATGACCGCGACCCCGGTGGCCGAGGCCGCCGCGGCGGCGGGCATCGACGTCCTGACACCCGCGTCCATCGATGACGCGGACGCGGTGGCGCGGATCCTCGCGGCCGGGCCGGACCTGCTCGTGGTCATCGCGTACGGCGGCCGCGTCGGTCGGGCACTTCTGGATCGCGTTCCCGCGTGCAATCTGCATGCATCGCTGCTGCCCCGCTGGCGCGGCGCGGCGCCGATTGCGCGCTGCATGATGGCCGGTGATGTGGAGAGCGGTCTCACGGTGATCGAACTCGCCGACCGGATCGACGCCGGGCGCATGTATGCGCGGCGGTCCACGCCGATCGATCCGCTGGAGACCGCCGGTGAACTGCACGACCGGCTCGCCGCGCTCGGCCCCGAGGTCATCGAGGAGACCGGGCGCGCACTCCTGGCGGGTACCGCGCGGGGTGAAGTGCAGGACGAGTCGCGCGCCTGTCATGCGGGGAAACTGACGAAAGAGGAAGGGACCACGGACTTCGCGCTTCCCGCCGACCTGGTCCGCGCACGCATCCATGGCCTGACGCCGTGGCCGGGCTGCACGATCTCGGTCGACGGCGCGCGACTGCGCCTGCACCGCGTGCGCGTCATCGACGCCGGCGCCGACCCGGGAACGGCGCCCGGGACCCTGCGCGCGGATGGCGCGGTGGCATGCGCCCGCGGGTTCATCGTGCCGCTGGAGGTCCAGCCCGCCGGCGGACGGCTGATGCCGGCGGCGGCGTGGCAGCAGGGGGCCCGGACGCGGGCCGGCGCCCGGATGCGGCCGCTGGCGCCGCCGCGCGACTCCGGGGCGGCGTCTACCGCGCGCGGGACCGGCGCCGGAGGCTCGTCATGAGCGGCGGTCGCGTGGCACCGCCGCCGCCGGGCGGATCGCCGGGCCCCTACGCGGCGCTGGTCGACGAGATGCTGCGCCGGCACGGACTGCGCGTCCGGCGCTGGCGCACGACGCGCAGCGGCATCGCCGTCCTGCTGCGGCACGCCGACGGCCGGATGGACCGGTGGATCGAGTCGTGCTATCCGCGGGGGCCGGTGTCGCTGGCGATCTTCCTGCACGAGATCGCGCACCACGCCATCGGGCTGGGACGCTACCGGCCGCGCTGCCTGGAGGAGTGGCACGCGTGGCGATGGGCGGTCGACGAGATGCGGGCCCGCGGGATTGCGCCGAACGCGGCCGTCGAGCGGCGCATGCGAGCCGCGCTCATGCATGCGGTCGATCGGGGCCGGCGCGCGGGGATGCGGCGCATCCCGGCGCTGCTGCGTCCCTTCGATCGGGCGGACCCGTCGGCGCGGCCGGTGCAGGCGGCAGACGGAGATGGACATCACGCGCGGGGGACGTAGACTGGGTGCCGTGCCGCAGGCCCATCGGGGGCGGGCGCGGCCCGGGAGCGCGCGGCCTCCGAGATGATGACGCGCACCGTCCGGAAACCCGCTGCGAGCCCGCCGATGCCCCCAGGCCACCGCCGTCCTCTGCCCGTCCTTGCCACCGCGCTGCTGGTCTCGACCGGCGCCGACGCCGGTGGACCCGCGTACCGGGCGCTCGAACTGGAAGCGCGCAGCAACATCGTCGACGGCTTCAACCTGCCGCCGAACAGTTCGTTCAGCAGCGGCACACCGGCGATCAACGATGACCGGGTCGTGGCACTGCGGCTGATCGTGGTCGGCGGGACGAGCCGTGCGGGCCTGTTCGTCGGGCAGGGCGGCACCGGGAGCGTCGTGTACCAGCCCCTCAACGATCACCTGGTCGGGGATCCCGGCATCAATGCCGCGGGCATCGTGCTCTTCGAGCAGTTCGACATCGTCACGGACGGGCTCTTCGCGTACGACCCCCGGGCGGCGGCCACCACCATGGTGGTGGCACCGGGCGGGCCCTTCTCCATCTCCTCGTTCACGCGGCCCGCCATCACGGACGACGGGGCGCTTGCATTCCGCGCTCGATCGGGGAGCCTCAATCGGTGGATCCGGGTGGTGGAGGGCGTCCAGACGTCGATCGCCGTGGAGAGCGGCGGTCCGACCGGGATCGGGTTCCTCTTCTCGCCGGCGACGAACGCCTCCGGGCTGATGGCGGGAAAGGTCCGCATCGGCGGCACGGGCAATGAACGGCCAGACCAGATCCGCCGGTATGCGCCGGACGGTTCATTCGAGATCCTGGTGCAGGACGTCGACGGTGATCCATCCTCCCCGTTCACCGCGTTCGACAACTCGGTCGCCATCGCCGCGGACGGGCGCATCGCGTTCATCGCGAACCTCGTCGGTGGGGGGCGCGGCGTCTTCCGGCTGGAGTCCGCCGGCGTGTGGACCACCATCGCAACGACGCTGGAGCCCGGGACCTCCGAGATCCAGTTCTTCTGGCCCGTCATCAACGCCGCGGGAACCGTCGCCTTCCGTGGCCGCGACGGCGCGAACGTCGAAGGTATCTTCGCAGGGGACGGGCGATCGCTCGTGGCGGTCGCGCGGCGGGGCGACCGGGTGTCCACCGACCTGGGCGCCGGACAGATCAATCAGCACGACACCTCGCTCAGTTTCGGCGGGTCACCCGCCATGAACGAGGCGGGCGACATCGCGTTTCTCGCCGCGCTGACGCCGGCGGGCAACACGCAGATCGAGTGGGGCACGGGGCTCTTCGTCGCGCGCGCGGCGGCGGCGCTCCATCCCGCGGACCTCAACGGTGACGGCACGGTCGACTTCGCCGACGCCCTTCTCCTGCTTGCGGCGTGGGGCACGTGCGAACCGCCCGGGCCCGGCGGCTGTCCCGGGGACCTCGACGGCGACGGCGAGGTCGGTTTCGCGGACCTGCTGCAGCTGCTCGGCGCCTGGAACTGACGCGGACCGCGCTCGCCGGCCGGCATTGCTGCGCGCACACCGGCGCGGTAGAGTCAGGCATGCCGCACGCCCTCGAGCCGTTCGCCAGTCCGCCGCACGGCAGCGATCCGCGCATCCCGCGGATCGCGTCGCTTTCCGCCGCCTCGGCGCCCGGCGCCGCGGGCGACGCGGGACGACCGCGCACGCCGGCGGGTGACGCGGCGGATGCGGAGGTCCGGCGCCTGCTCGTCGGCGCCGGCAGGTCCGAGGAACAGACGGAGTTCTACTCGCCCGAGCCGCCGGGATACCGGCGCGGCCGGCACAAGTACGTCGCGGTGTTCGGCACGGTGATGAGCGGGCTCGGGAAGGGCATCTTCTCGTCCTCGCTCGCGAAACTGATCAAGGACAAGGGCCTCTCCGTCGCGCCGATCAAGCTCGAGGGGTACATCAACATCGACTCCGGCACGCTCAACCCGTACCGGCACGGCGAGGTCTTCGTGCTCGAGGACGGCACCGAGTGCGACATGGACCTCGGCACCTACGAGCGCATGCTGGACCAGAACCTCTCCCGGCGGAACTTCGCCACGACCGGGCAGATCTATTCCACGATCCTCGAGCGCGAGCGGCGCGGCGGATACCTGGGCCGGGACGTCCAGATGATCCCCCACGTCACGGGCGAAGTGAAGTACCGGCTTCGGCAGCTCGCGATGACGGGCGGTCCCGACGGGCGCGAGGCGGATGTCGTGTTCGTCGAAGTGGGCGGAACCGTCGGGGACTACGAGAACGGGTTCTACATCGAGGCGCTGCGCGAACTGGCGTTCGAGGAGGGGGCGGACTCCACCTGCTTCGTGGCGCTCACCTACATCCTCGAGCCGCAGATCCTGGGAGAACAGAAATCCAAGGCGGCGCAGCTCGGGATCAAGCTTCTCCTGGAGGCCGGCGTCCAGCCGCACATCATCGCCTGCCGCGCGAAGCATGCCGTGTCGGAGACCATCAAGCAGAAGATCTCGATGTTCTCCAACGTGCCGATGCGCCGCGTGTTCTCGATGCACGACAGGGAGTCCATCTACACGATTCCGCAGGCGCTGCGCGACGAGGGACTGGACCGGGAGGTGCTCTCGATCCTCGACCTGCACGGGCGCGTCGATCCGCGGACGGAGGACATCGCACGGGAGCGATGGAACGCGTACGCCGGCCGGATCGTCGCATCGCGCCGATACTCGGTGACCGTCGGGATCCTCGGCAAATACGCATCCCTCCGCGACGCCTACGCATCCATCGACAAGTCCATCGAGCACGCCTCCACCGCGCTCTCGGTGCACGCGGACGTGCGCTGGATGGAGACCGGCGACCTGACGCCGGAGAACGTCGGAACCGCGGTCGATCCCGCGTCGTTCGACGCCGTCATCGTGCCGGGCGGTTTCGGTGACCGCGGCGTCGAGGGAAAGATCGCCGGCGTCGGACATGCGCGCCGGGAGCGCATCCCGTTCCTCGGGATCTGCCTGGGCTTCCAGATGGCGGTGATCGAGTACGCGCGGAACGTCCTGGGCATCGCGCGGGCAAACAGCGCTGAGTTCATCGGCGATGATCCCGACTCGGTGATCGGGGAACTCCCCGACCAGAAGCGGATCGAGGGCCTCGGCGGAACGATGCGGCTCGGCGCCCAGGAAGTCCAGATCGCGCCGGGCACCTTCGCCGCGCAACTGCTCTACGAGCGCGCGGGCGTGTCGCGCGACACGGCGCTGCGCCGGCCGTTCTCCGTCCGGGAGCGATTCCGCCACCGGTACGAGGTGGAGCCGCGGTTCGTCGAACCGCTCGTCGGCGCGGGGCTCATCTTCTCCGGGCGCCATCCGCGCTCGCCGATCATGCAGGTGCTGGAACTTCCCGCCGCGGTGCATCCCTGCTTCATCGCCGCCCAGTATCACCCGGAACTGACCAGCCGGCCGCTGTCGCCGCAACCGCTCTTCCTCGCGCTGCTCGCCGCCGCGGTCAGTCGCCGGGATCCCGACGCGGGCCGGACGCCGGAGATGGCGCGATGGCTGCGGGATCCGGCGTTCGTCGCGACCCCGGGCGTGCCATCGGGACTCGCAGGCGCCGCCGGGGGCGCGGTCACGATCGATGCCCGACCGCGCGAGCACGTATCGGCCGTCTCCTGATCGGCGCTGCGGAACCGTTCTGCGGGCCCGTGCTCCGGAGCCGTTCTCTGGATCAGCGGCGCGGCCGCCGGACGACCATCGCCGTCGCGACGGCGAGAAAGATCGCCGTCCACGCGAGGGAGATCGAAAGCGGCAGCCCGTACGCGTCGCCGACGAGCGCGTTGCGCACCAGGGCGGTCATCCACGTCAGCGGGTTGACCTGCATGAGCAGCGCGAGCCAGCCGGCGCTGCTCTCCACCGGGAAGAAGGCGCCGGAGAGCAGCCACATCGGCATGAGCACCAGGTTCATGACGGCATGGAACGAGGCGCTGGTGTCGCAGCGCCAGGCGAAGGCGATGCCGAGCGCGCTGATGGCCGTGCACAGCAGCAGCAGGGCGGCCGCGGCCGCGGCAAGCCCGCCTGCGCCGACGCGGTCGTCGAGCACCAGGGCCGCGGGGAGGAGCAGGACGGCCTGGAACCATGCCGTGAGCGCGCCGCCGATCGCCTTGCCCGCCGCGATCGACCAGCGGGGTGCCGGCGACACGAGGACCGCCTGGAGCCAGCCCGCGGTCCGATCCTCGATCAGCGAGATGCTCCCGAAGATCGACGCGAAGACCGCGACGAGCGAGAGCATGCCCGGGAGCATGAAGGCGGCGTATCCGGTCGAAAGCCCTTCCGGGCGGAACCCGGCGCCGAAGCCCGCGCCGAAGAGCGTCCACAGCAGGATCGGCGTCAGAAGCGCCGCGACGATGCGCACGGGCTGCCGCCGGAAGCGGCGCAGTTCCCGTCCCGCCAGGAGGGCGGTCACGGTGCCGCCGGATGTCCGATGGATCGGCGGTGCGTTCGATGCCGGCCCTGCGTCAGGCGCGGTCATGCCGTCGGCTCCCCATCGAGTGCCCGGCCGGTCCGCGCCATGAAGACGTCGGCCAGCGTGGGGGGGGCCACGGAGAAGGGCGCCCCGCGCTCGAGCAGCAGGCGCAGGACCGTGTCCTGGTCCGCGGGATCGAAGGAACGCGTCCATCCGCCGCCGACCCGGCACCACGACGGCGTCTCGTGTGCCGGCGGCACGAAGCCGGTGTCGGGAACGACGACGCGCCGCGCGCCGAGTCCGGCACGGAGCGCCGCCGGGGCACCGTCGCAGACGATGCGCCCCGTGTCCATCAGCAGGACGCGGTCGGCGCGATCCGCTTCGTCGACGAGATGGGTCGCGGACAGGATCGTCACGTCGCGCCGACGGCGCTCGGTCTCCAGGGCATCGAGAAACCCGGTCCGCGCCGCCGGATCGAGTCCGACGGTCGCCTCGTCCAGGAGAAGCACCCGCGGATCGTGCAGGAGCGCCCGCGCAAGGTCCGCCCGGCGCTGCTGACCGCCGGAGAGCCCGCGTGTGCGGCGCCCGGCGATCTCCCGCAGACCCAGGGCGCCGAGGCGCCCGTCGATCGCCGCCGCGGCACGCGCGCCGCGGAGTCCGTGGAGTCCCGCCTCCAGCCCCAGGTTCTCTCGGATCGTCAGGTGGGGATCGAGCGCCGGCTGCTGGAAGACGACGCCGAGCGCGTGGCGCGCCCGGACCGGCGCCATGCCCAGCAGCGACACCGACCCGGCCGCCGGCGCAAGCAGTCCGCAGAGCACGCGGAAGAGCGTGCTCTTCCCGCTGCCGTTCGGACCGAGCAGCGCGACGTGCTCGCCGGCGGTGATCGAGAACGACACGCCGTCGAGCGCGAGGACCGTGTCTCCGCGCGGAAGCGCGTATGCGAACCGCAGACCGTCGGCCGAGATCGCGGGCGCCCGGTCCTCGGTCATCGGCGCCCTGCCGCCGGCGTGCGCGGATGCGATCCGTCCGCCGGTTCGACCGGCGCGTCCGGGCGCCACTTGATGCTGCAGCCGATGGACGGGCGCTGGTCCGGTGCGGGCCGGCGTCCGTCGAGCAGTGCCGTGACCGCCGCGCGGAGCGCGGCCCCGGTCACGGGGATGTCGGAGCCGGGCCGGCTCTCGTCCAGACAGCCCCGATACGCCAGGCGCCGATCGGCGTCATAGACGAAGAAGTCCGGCGTGCACGCGGCCCCGAAGGCGCGCGCGGTCGCCTGCGTTTCGTCGAACAGATATGGAAAGTCCCAGCCCTGGGCGGCGGCCTCTTCGATCATGCGAGGAGGCGCGTCATCGGGATAGGACACCGGGTCGTTGCTGTTGATCGCGATGAACCGGGCGCCGCGCGGCCGCAGGTCCCGGTCGAGCTGCGCCAGCCCGGCGGCGATGTGCCGGACGAACGGACAGTGATTGCAGATGAACCCGATAACGAGGACGCGGGCGTCCTCGAAATCCTCCGGCCCGAAGGCGCCGCCGCGCGGATCGGGGAGGCGGAACGGCGGCAGCGGCGACCCGAGCGGTCGCATCGTCGATGTCAGCGGTGGCATGACGTCAACGATACATGCTCAGCCGTCCCGGCGGCGCCGGCGGACGGCCAGCAGCGCGGCGACGCCCAGCAGCGGGAGCGACCCCGAAGCAGGGACGGTCGGAATCTCCTTCAGGACGAAGATCGCCGGCGCCGCGCCGCTGAGATCCACATCGATCACGAGCCCGCCGGCGACGACGCCCGGGAACCAGAATCCACCGTCCGCGATCGAGCCGCCGGAGAACGAGACGGTCTTGAGATCCTCGGAGAAGACCATCGACGTGAATGGTTCGTAGGAGAAGTCCGCGGAGGCCAGCGGATTCCAGTGTGCGCGGGCGCCCATCAGGATCATGTCGAAGCCGTTCCAGGCCTGCCCGGTGCTGTTGAACACCGCCTCGTCGGTGATCACGATCCGGCTCACGGTCTGCGCGTCGGCGGCCGTCTGCCGGAAGGTGATGTTCAGCGGTGCCGGTCGTCCCGTGAACGGATCGATGTCCACGAACTGCGCGAACTTCTCGATGACCAGGATGTCGTCCTGGATGCTCGCGAAATCCACCGCCACGTCGAGCACGTTCGGGTCGTTGACGATGGCTTCCCAGCCGCCGGCCAGCGGAATGACGACTGCCGCCGGCGCGGCACCAGCCAGGGCGGCTCCGGCCAGCGCGGCCACGGCCCACACGGTCCTCTCGGAACGCATCGTTTCGCTCTCTTCTCGATGTGACCCGGGCGACCGGCCCGAGAATGATCCTCGGGGCGAGGCGCCAGGGCTCCCACGCGGATCGCGACGGCTCGAGCCCTGGTCGGCGTCCGGACGGACCAACCGCGCAGGGGCGATGACGACGGGTTCCGGTGGGTGACTCTCTCTTCTCGTTCTCTCTGCCTGTCGGCCACGAGCGACCGCAGGCGACTCGATTCACGCCGGCCGGGTGTGTCGGTGTTTCTCCGAGTCCTCAGGCTGTCCCCGTGACCGGGCCAGTGGATGAACCAGTGGCCCGACCGGCGGACGAGGCTCGGGAAGGTGCGTTGCCTTCACACCGCGCACCATGACGGCGCAGCGAATCTACCCCGCGCCGGTGTCCTCCGCAAGCATTTTCTCGGAATCATCGGTCGACGCCCCCGACGGCCCGCGGAGGAGCCGATGCCGGATGCATGCCAGCAGCGCCGCGATCCCGTCCCCGGTGCGCGCCGAGACGCAGAGGTCGGCGCCGGCAAGCGCCCCGAGATCCGACTTGAGCCCGATCCGGAGGTCGGGCCGGCGCGACAGGACCGCCGGCCCTCCGGCCGGACCGTCCGCCGGACCGTCCGTCGGACACGCCGGATGATCCGGTGACCCCGCGACGATGAGCAGGTCCGCCGATTCCAGCACCGGCTGTGCGGCGCGGATGGCCGCCATCTCCAGCGGGTCCTCCGTCGGGCGCCACCCGGGCGTATCCGCCCAACGGACCACGAGCCCGCCCAGGTCCAGGCGGGTGACGGTCCAGTCGCGGGTCGTTCCCGCGCCGGGATCCGTCACGGCGGAGGCGCGACCGCAGAGCGCGTTGAGCAGCGAGCTCTTCCCGCAGCCGGGCGGTCCCGCGATCGCCACCAGCGGCGGATCGACCAGGCGATCCAGGCGGTCCACGCCGGGGATCGCCGTGTCGGCGCGGCCGGAGATCGCCCCGGTGAGAACCGGAACCGCGAGGGGACTCGCCGCCCGTGACAGCGCCTCCAGCAGCGATGCCTCGCGGGCATCGCGTGCCTCGGGGAATCGCTCGCGCGGCGCGCCGGTCGTTTCGCGAAGGCCGGCCCGCCGGAGCCGGTCGGTGATCGCGGCCACGACCGCGGCTCCCCCGTGCGGTGTCACCAGCAGGGTGTCTGCGTCAAGGCGCGCCGCGAGCCCGGCATCCACGCCCGCGAGGTCGGCGTACGCCACGGCGCCGGGCAGCGCGGGGAACGGTCGGACCACGCGGACGAGCGTCGATGCCGGCCCGGTCAGCCGGATGATCGCGATCGCGCCGGGCTCGGCGGAGGTCAGGACCTCGAACGCCGCCGCGGGCGCGGGCGCGGGCGCGCCCAGGGGTCCGGTCATGTCGAGGCCGCGCCCGATGCGGCGCGGGCCGCGATCGCGATGCCGCGCAGCACGAGGTCCGGCACCACGCGGTCGATGAGCGGCTCATCGCGGAACAGCATCGCCGCGTCGCCGCCCGTGGCGACGACGGTCGGGTAGGCCGCGTACCGCTCGGCGTAGAGATCGATCATGCGGGCCGTCAGTCCGCGGACACCGTGGTAGACGCCCAGTCGCATGGCCGAGGCGGTGGATCGGCCGAACGGATCCTCTTCCGGCATCGCCATCGCAATGGCCGGGAGGCGTTCCGTGCCGGTGTGGAGCGCCTCGAGCTGCATCCGGAGGCCGGGCGCGATGGCGCCGCCGTGGAACGTCCCCTCGCCGTCCACGAAGTCCACCGTCACCGCGGTGCCTGCATCGATCACGATGCACGCCTGCTGAAGGACCTCGTACGCGGCCAGCGCGGCGAGCAGTCGATCGACGCCCGGAGTCGTGTCCGGGTCCAGCGCGGTCGCGATGGGGACGGGCACGTCGGTGCCCACGCGCTGGACGGTCGCCCCGAGCGATCGTTCGAGGTGGTCGGCGATCGGATCCGCCGACTGGTCGCGGACGGACGCGAGGAGGATCCGCGGCACCGCGCCGAGGCCGGAGAGGTGCGTCCGGATCCACGCCTCGACGGCCTCCCGGACGGGCGGGTGCGGTCCGTCGGCCGCCGTCGCGCCGGTGCCCGCGGTGCCCGGCGATGGTCCGTCCGGCGCGGGCCCCGGTGCCGCGTCCGTCGCGTCGGGCCGGAGCGGGAAGGCCGCGGTGGACTCCGGCTCCGGGCCGTCCCGGAACAGCCCGATGCGCACGCGACTGTTGCCCACGCTCAGGGCGATGAGTGGCTCGATCGACATGGGCGCATTCTATGAGACGGGACTATGGTTGCCGCCGCGCCCGCGCCGTGCGGGCACCGCCCCATGCTCAAGATCGGCCTCATCCTCGGTCCGCTCGCCATGCTCCTGGGCCTCCTTCGGGACCGCGGGCCGGCCGGGCGGTTCGTCGACGCGGGCGCCATCTCCCCGGACACGGCCCGGCGCCCGTCAGCGCTGGGCATCGAGCGGCCTGGATCACTGGCGGGACTGCTTCGCGCGGGCGTGCTGACCGCGCTGCCGGATGGCCGGGTCTTCGTCGATCCCGGGCGCTTCCGGCGGCGGCGCCGCCGGACGATTGCCGCGGCGATCGGCCTGTACGTGGTTGCAGCGGCCGTGGTGGTCGTCACCGTGATGGTCGTGCGGTCCGATCGATGAGCGCCTCCGACGACGATCCCACCCGCCAGCGCCGCGCCGGCAGTGCCGGGCCGGGCAGGCTCCGCGACGCGATTCCGCCCGAGCAGTTGATCGCGGCCTACGCCCAGGGCATCTTCCCGATGGCGGATCCCGACGGGTCGATCGGCTGGTATCGCCCGACGCACCGGGCGATTCTGCCGCTCGACGCACTGCGCATCCCGCGCTCACTGCGGCGGACCGTGCGCCGGGGCATCTTCGAGATCACGAGCGATCGGGCGTTTCCCGAGGTCGTCCGCGCCTGCGCCGAGCGGCCGGCCGCGGTCGGGTCGTGGATCGACGATCGCTTCGTTGCCGGCTACACGCGCCTCCAGGGGCTCGGACGCGCGCACAGCGTGGAGGCGTGGCGGGGGGGGCGACTGGTCGGCGGACTGTATGGCGTGCACCTGGGCAGCGCGTTCTTCGGCGAATCGATGTTCGTCCGCCCGGAGGCGGGCGGCACCGACGCCTCGAAGGTCTGCCTTGTGCACCTGGTGGCGCACCTGCGTGCGCGCGGATTCACGCTGCTGGACTCGCAGATCATGAACGACCACATGGCGCAGTTCGGGGTGATCGAGATCACGCACGCCCGGTTCGTCCGGCGGCTGCGTGCCGCGCTCGACCGGTCGGCGGCATGGGAGCCGTTCGTGCCGGCGGATCCGGATGCGGTGATTCCGTAGAATCGCCGTCGTGGCCGTCTCTTCCGTCCTTCCCTCGGCGTTCCATCGTCGGCTCACGATGATCGCGGCGGCATTCCTGGCGGTCTGCATGCCGCTGGCGGCGCAGCTGATCCGGCTCCAGGTGGTGGACGGTGCGGCGAACCTGGCCGAGGCCGAGCAGGCGCTGGTGCGTCACGAGGTGCTGCCCACCGTGCGCGGCACGATCCGTGACCGGCACGGGCGCATCCTCGCCGTCGATCGCCCCGTGTACGCGCTCGCTCTGGAGTACACCTTCATCGACGGAACCTGGGTCGAGCGGGAGGCGCGCCGCGGAGCGATCCGGGAGGCCGGGCGCCGGCGATGGGCGGGCATGGAGCCCGATGCGCGGCGCGTGCTGCTGGATGCCCATCGCGCCGCGCGGGAGGCGGAACGGGAGGCGCTGCTGGACGAGATCGCGGCGATGGCGGACATCCCGCGCGACGTGATCGACGCCCAGGTGGCGGCCGTGGTGCGCCGCGTCGAGGCGCTGGCCGGCCAGGTGCATGCGCGACAGCGCGACCTGGAGCGCAGCCGCCGGGGGGACGAGGCGGCGGCGGCCTTCCGGCCGGATCCCATCCGGGAGCAGCGCCAGCCGCACGAGATCCACGCGCCGCTGCCGGACGATCGCGCGTTCCTGCTGCGCGCCCTGGAGCGCGAGCGGCCGGGCATCCTGCGCATCATCGATACGCACCGGCGGGAGTATCCATGGCTCGATGCCGAGGTCCTGCTCGATCGGACGTCGCTCCCCGGCCTGCTCCGCGCCGGTCGCCCCGCCTTCGTGCGCGTGCAGGGCGTGGCGGATCACCTGCTTGGCCAGATGCGCCCGGCGTGGGCGGAGGACGTCGCCAGGCGGCCGATGCGCGATGCGACGAACGGCGAGATCATCGACCTGGGCGGCTACGGGATCTCCGGTGACGTGATCGGAAGCGCTGGCCTCGAGCGATCCCTGGAGGATGTGCTGCGCGGGCAGCGCGGCGAAGCGCGATGGCGCGTCGATTCGGACGGCATCAGTCGCGTGGATCCCGTTCCCGGGCAGGACATCGATCTCACGATCGACGTCGCGCTGCAGTCCCGCGTGCAGGCGATCCTCTCGCCGGCGTTCGGTCTCTGCCAGGTGCAGCCGTGGCATGACAATCCCGCGCTTCCGCCGGGGACGCCACTCGCCGCGGCGGTCGTGATCCTGGAGGTGTCGACGGGCGAGATCCTCGCCATGGCGTCCTCGCCGTCGCGGGCGGACGCGGCCGACATGGATGCGGCCGCGCAGCGCCTGCGGTCGCCGTGGATCAACCGGCCGGCGGAGGCGATCTACCCGCCGGGGTCGATCGTGAAGCCGCTCATCCTGGTCGGCGCGGTGACGGATGGCGTGCACTCGCTCACTGAACCGATCGTCTGCACCGGGCACTTCTTCCGGGATCAGCCCGAGGCGGCGCGCTGCTGGATCTACCGCGCGCACTTCGGTTTCGAGACACACGGCGCGCTGCGCGCCGAGGAAGCGCTCGCCCGCTCCTGCAACATATTCTTCTACGCGCTGGCCGATCGACTGGGGAACCGCGGGGTCGTCGAGTGGCTGGGCTGGTTCGGCACCGGTCGGCACATCGCGCCGGATCTCGCGTGGCGCGAATCGCCCCGGGCCGCGTGGACCGGCGCGGTCGCCGGCAGTCTGCCTCCGGCCGGCCGCGGCGGGCGCTTCGAGACGATCCTGCTCGGGATCGGGCAGGGGCCGGTCGCGTGGACGCCGCTGCACGCGGCGAATGCGTACGCACAACTGGCGCGCGGCGGGCTCGTCCGCGATCCGGTCATCGTGCGCGGCACCCCGCCGCGGGACTGGTCGGGCGGCGCGCCGGCCGAGGCGGAGGGCGCGACACCGCGTGCCGACCGGCGCCTGGATCCCGCCGCCGTCGCGGCCGCGCTGCGGGGCCTTCGGGACTCGGTCAGGGAGCGCTACGGGACCAGCCACCACATCCGGCCCGGCGACGACCGCGCGGAGGAGGTGCTCTTCCCGCCCGGCGCGGTGGAGGTCTTCGCGAAGACGGGTACCGCGCAGGCACCGCCGTGGGACAGGGACGGCGACGGCGTTCTCTCGGAGACGGAGCGTGCCACGACCCCGGACCACGCGTGGTTCGTCGGCCTGGTCGGACCGACCGGCGGGGCGCCGCTGCATGCGATCGCGGTGATCGTGGAACACGGCGGATCCGGTGGCCGGGTCGCCGGACCGGTGGCGGCACAGGTCATCCGGGCGCTGCAGCGCGAACGGCATCTGCCGGACGGGGGGACGAGCCCATGACGCCCTGGGCGGGCGCCGGGGCGGTGATCGAACCGGGGCCGGGTCCCGTCGCCGTGCCGGGACCGCCGGCGGCGCCGCGACGCGTGACCGCGTCACGGCTGAGCCTCCTGAACCCGGCGTGGATCACCGTGCTCGGCGCGACGGCGCTGTGCCTGATCGGGATCACCGCCATCGGCACCGTGGACCCGGCGGAGGCCGCCCGGCAGGTGGCGCATCTCGGCGTCGGGCTGATCGCCGCCACGCTCATCGCGATCCCGCACTACCGCCACCTGGCACGCTTCTCGCTGCCGCTGTCGATCCTCGTGCTCGGCTGCCTGGTGATCCTGCTGGCCCCGGGCGTCCCCGAGTGGCTGGTGCGCCCCAGGAACGGTGCCCGCCGGTGGATCAGCGTCGCGGTGACCGACTTCCAGCCCTCGGAACTGGCGAAGATCGTCTACGTGCTCGTCCTGGCGGGGTACCTGCGGTACCGGCGCAATCATCGCCGTCTCGCGGGGCTGCTGCTGCCGTTCGCGCTGACGTTCGTGCCGTGTGCCCTCATCGCCGCGGAGCCGGATCTCGGCACGGCGCTGCTCTTCCTGCCGACGCTCTTCGCCATGCTCGCCGCCGCCGGTGCCCGGATGCGGCACCTGGTCCTGATCGGGCTGCTTGGCGTGGTCTCGGCGCCGCTGGCGTACCCCTTTCTCCAGACGCACCAGCGCAATCGCGTCCAGGCGCTGTGGTACCAGCTGCGCGGAGACGACCGCTTCGAGCGGACGATCGGATACCAGGGAAGCAAGGCGATGATGCTCGCCGGTGCCGGCGGCCTGACCGGCGCCGGCAGGACGATGGCCGCGGAACTCGTCGAGCGGAACCACCTCCCGGAGCGGCACAATGACATGATCTTCGCCGTGATCGCCTGCCGATGGGGCCTGCTGGGCGCGGCGGCGACGCTGTCCCTGTTCCTGATGGCGACGCTGGGCGGCCTTCTGACCGCGGGCCGGTGCCGCGATCCATCCGGCCGTCTGATCGCCGTCGGCATGACCACGATGCTGCTCGTCCAGATGGTCGTCAACACCGGCATGACCGTCGGCGTCATGTTCATCACCGGGATGACGCTGCCGTTCGTGAGTTACGGCGGATCGAGCATGGTGACGGCGTGGCTGATGGTCGGACTGATCCTGAACGTGGGACTTCGGCGGCCGGTGTATCTTCTGCGCGAACCCTTCGAATTCGAGGACGCGTGATCGCTCGAAACGGGTGGACGGCGCGTGCACGGGAGGTCGCCCCCGGCGTTTGCAGGGCGCGACCGCGGCAAGCCGATGGATTCCGACGCGATGCGACTTCACGAACTTCTTCGCGCGTTTCCCGCGATCACGCGGATGGCCGGGGCGGGGGAGGACGATCCGGTCATTGCCGGCGTCACCGACGACTCCCGGCAGGTCGGGCCCGGCGACCTCTTCGTCGTCCGTGCGGGCCGGACCTCCTGCGGCGCGTCGTACGTCGGCGAGGCGATCGCCCGCGGCGCGGTGGCCGTGCTCTGGCCGTCACCGGACGAGGCGCCGTCCGCCGGCGGAACCCCGGCGACCGGCGGCGCTCACCTGGTCTGCCGGGCGCCCGGCGCCGTCGTCGCGCCGATGGCCGAGTGCGTCGCCGGGGCGCCGAGCCGGCGCCTGGCGCTGGTTGCGGTGACCGGGACCAACGGAAAGACCACCGTGACCTCGCTGCTGCAGCAGATCCTGCGCCGAGGCGGCGTCGAATGCGGGCTGATCGGGACCGTGGGCATCGATGACGGTCTGACGCGAAGCGACGCCGACCTGACCACGCCGCCGGCGTCCGCGCTGAGCCGGATCCTGGCGCGGATGGTGCGCAACGGCTGCCGCGCGTGCGCGATGGAGGCGTCGAGCCACGCGCTCGACCAGGGACGCATGGCCGCGCTCTCGATCCGCGGCGCCGTCTTCACCAACCTGACGGGGGATCACCTGGACTACCACGGGTCGATGGACGCGTATGCCCATGCGAAGTCCCGGCTCTTCGCCGCGCTGCCCGGGGACCGGGGCGATGCGTTCGCGATCGTGAACACGGACGATCCCTGGGCACCGCGCATGATCGAGGCGTGCCGGGTCCCGGTCATCCGGACCAGCCTGGAGGACCGCCGCGCCGACGCGTTCGCCACCGGGCGGCTGAGCGCGGCCGGAACGGCGGCGCGGCTCGTCGGGCCCTTCGGCGAGATCGCGGTGGACCTGCGCCTGATCGGCCGGCACAACCTGATGAACGCGCTGCAGGCCGCCGTGGCGGCCCACCGCCTGGGCGTGGGGACGGACGCCCTCGCGGCCGCGCTCGCGCAGGCGACCGCGCCGGCGGGGCGCCTGGAACCGGTCTTCGATCCCGCCCGCGAACTTTCTGTCCTCGTCGACTACGCGCACACGGACGACGCGCTCGACAACGTGCTCACCGCCGCCCGACCGCTCGTCCCCGAGGGACGCCGGCTCATCCTGGTGTTCGGCTGCGGCGGGGACCGCGACCGGACCAAGCGGCCGCGCATGGCGCGCGTGGCGGAGCGACTGTGCGACCGCATCGTCGTCACCTCGGACAACCCGCGCACGGAGTCGCCCGAGTCCATCATTGATGAGATCGTCGGAGGCTTCACGACGGCGGGGCGGAGCACCGTCGAGATCGAACCGGATCGCGCGCGGGCGATCGATCGCGCCGTCGATCGGGCCGCCTGCGGCGATGTGATCGTCATCGCGGGCAAGGGACACGAGACCTGCCAGATCCTCGGAAGGACGCGCGTCCCCTTCGACGACCGACGCGTGGCCCATGCGGCGCTGGCCGCGCGCGCGGCGAAGCGCGGCGGTGCCGCCGCCCCGAGGGAGCAGGTCACGGCATGAGGTCCGACGCGTCTCAGGCGGGCGTGCGCGGGGCGGCGTGCCTGGCGCGGGAAGTCGCGGGCACCTGGCGCGGTGCGCCGCCGACCGGCGCATGGCGCACGCTGCGCACGGACTCGCGTGAGGTCACGCCCGGGGATCTCTTCGTGGCGCTCCGCGGCGAACGGCATGACGGACACGCGTTCGTCGCCGAAGCCCGCGCCCGCGGGGCGTGGGCCGCGGTCGTGGCGCGCGATGCGCGCGCCGGCGACCCGGACGGCATCGCGCTCCTGGCGGTCGAGGACCCGCGCCGCGCGCTCGCGGCGATCGCGACGCGACATCTGGTGGACATCGGCGCGCCGACCGTCATCGCGATCACCGGGTCGTGCGGCAAGACGACCACGAAGCGCATCCTCGCCCGGCTTCTGGAGGAAGCGGGCCCGGTGCACGCCGCGCCCGCGTCCTACAACAACGACATCGGCGTGCCGCTGACGCTGCTGGGCGCGTCGCGGGGCGACCGCGCAGTCGTGGTCGAACTCGGCACGAATGCGCTGGGCGAGATCCGGGCGCTGGCGGAGGTCGCGCGGCCGCGCATCGGCATCGTCACGATGGTCGGCCGGGCGCACCTGGGCGGCTTCGGATCCCCCGCGGCCATCCTGGAGGAGAAACTCTCGCTGTGCGCGGCGCTTCCGGCGGACGGGACGGCGATCCTGCCCGATGATCCTCGCATCGCGGACGCGCGGCGCGCCGGCCTCGCCGGTCCACCCGCGCTGCGCTGCATCCGGTTCGGCGAGTCGGCGGACGCGGCGGTCCGTGTCATCGAAGTCACGCCGGACGGCGCGGGGCAGCGGGTCCGGCTCGACGACGGGTTCGTCTTCCGGCTGGCGCTCGCCGGTCGTCACAACGCGCGGAATGCCGCGGCCGCCGTGGCCGGCGCGAGGATGCTCGGCGTCGCGGATGCGGCGATCGCCCGTGCGATCGCGGACCTGCGGCCGGAGGCGATGCGACTGGAACCGACGCCGGTTCCGGGCGGGGGAACGATTCTCAACGACGCGTACAACGCGAACCCCGAGTCGATGCGCGCGGGCCTCCATGCATTCGTGACCCACGCGCCGCCGGGCCGCCGGGCGGCGATCCTGGGGACGATGGCGGAACTCGGCGCCGCGGCCGCCGACCTGCACGCGGAACTCGCGGCGGACGCGGGCGGCCTGGCCCGCGACGGCGCGCTCGATGCCGTCTGGTTCATCGGTGATCTCGCCGCCATGCAGGCCGCGGTGGCCGATGCGGCCGCCGGCGCCGCGGTCGCGCGCGCCTTTCCCACGGTGGAGGCGGTGGCGGAGGACCTCCGTGCCCGGGGCATGCCCGCGATGCACGTGCTCCTCAAGGCGTCCAGGACCCAGCGCCTGGAGCGCCTGGTGCCGGTGCTGATCGCGAGCGCGGCGGCGACGGGCACCGGCGCGGCACCTCGCGACGCGGGTGCGACCCGATCGGGCGACGTCGGCGCAGATGCGACGGGAGGGCGCGCGTGCTCTACAACCTCCTGCAGCTGACGGACGACTGGCTGGACAGCCTCGGGCTCTTCCGGCTGGTGCAGGTGCTGTACCAGCTGGAGTTCCGCGCCTTCTTCGCGGTGATGCTGTCGTTCACCATCATGCTCGTCTTCGGCCGGCGGACCATTCTCTGGCTCGTCCGTCTCAAGGTGGCGGACAATCCGGAGTTCCATCACGCCGATCTCAACCGGCTGATGGCGTCGCGGCGCAACGTCCCGACGATGGGCGGCATCCTGATCGGCGCCTCGATCCTGGTCACCACGCTCCTGCTGGCCGACCTGCGCGAGCGCTACGTCCACCTGGCCATCGGCACGCTCCTCTGGCTGGGCGCCGTGGGCTTCGCCGACGACTGGCTGAAACTCACCACCGCGCGGCGCAATCCCGGATCACGCGATGGCCTGCGCTCGTGGGAGAAGCTGCTCTTTCAGCTCGGACTCGGCCTGATCGTCGGGCTCTTTCTCTGGCGGCACGGCAGCGGGCTCGACGTCGGACACGTGCTGACGCTGCCGCTGCAGCGGACCTACCTGCCGGGATCGTTCGAACTCCAGCCGGGCGTGATCGCGCTGGGACTCCTGCCGTTCCTCTGCATCGTCACGCTGATGGTCAGCGGGACGAGCAACGCGGTGAATCTCACCGACGGCATGGACGGCCTGGCGAGCGGCCTGGTGCTCGTCGGCGCATTCACGATGATGGTGCTCTGCTACATCGCCGGACACGAAGGCGCGGCGCGGACCCTGATGTTCCCGCACCTGCCCGGGTCGGGCGAACTGATGGTCATCTCCGGCGGCATGGCCGGCGCCTGCCTCGGATTCCTCTGGTTCAACTGTTCGCCCGCGCATGTCTTCATGGGCGACACCGGCTCCCTGCCGCTGGGCGGACTGCTCGCGTACATCGCCGCCGCGATCCGGCAGGAGATCCTGCTCATCATCATCGGCGGGGTCTTCTTCATGGAGGCCGCGAGCGTTGCGATGCAGGTGGGATGGTTCCGCTGGACGGGGGGCCGGCGCCTCTTCCGCTGCGCGCCGATCCACCACCACTTCCACCTGGGCGGCTGGTCCGAGCAGCAGGTGGTCACGCGCTTCTGGGTGATCGGGATCGCGTGCGCGGCGGCGGCGCTGGTCTCCCTGAAGCTGCGGTGATGGAGAGGTCCGCGAGCGCGCGAGCGCCAGTCCTCGATCAGGACGATGCACCCGGGCACTGCGCTGTGCACGCCATGGGCTTCAGGACGCGCGAACGCAGGGGGGATGAAGCGCCCCCCTGCACCCCCCCCGGCGGATGGTCGACGGGGGGAGCGCCCTGGCTCGCGACAGAGCGATCACGGACGCGCCGCGCCGGGCGCGCCGTCGGCACCGGACATCCTGCGCGCCACCCGGGACCCTCTGCGCGCAGAGAGCACCACTCGCGCGCCGGCCTATCCCCGCCACCGTGATGCGCGCAAGGGGGTTGCAGGGGGGGCCTCAGCCGCCGGGCGTCCATCGCGCCAGCAGGTAGAGCATGTCCTGCATGTCGATGCGGCCGTCGCCGTTGAAGTCGGCGCGCGGGTCGTTCTGCCAGACCGCGACGTCGCCCCAGTTGTCGAAGAGCATGAAGAGGTCATCCGTGCCGACGGTGCCGTCCAGCGTCAGGTCGGCGAGGAGCGGCTGGTATCCGTCCGGCGCGAAGAAGACCTGCTCCGGCAGGTGCGTGAGTTCCGTGTTCCGCACGATGATGTCCGCGAGCGTGGTGCCGCGGATCATCTCGCGGTCCGCTTCCGTGAACGCGGGATCGTTCTCGAACCAGAACCGGTCACCGTCGCGCAGCCGCAGGAACTGGTCGCGGATGATGGCATGGAACGTGGGCCCGACCGCGGCGCCGGGCAGGAGGTCCTCGGCGAGACCGCCCACCCACAGGTCGATGTCCGACGGCGTGGCGTACGCCGCCGCGAGTTCCGCCTGGATGCCCGGGTCCTTCGAGATGGAACCGAACGACCTGTGCGGCCGGAGCCCGTACGCGGCGCGGACGGTGTTGAGATCCGCAAGACCGTGCTCGC
The DNA here is from genome assembly GCA_019636755.1 of Phycisphaeraceae bacterium. GTDB lineage: Bacteria > Planctomycetota > Phycisphaerae > Phycisphaerales > SM1A02 > JAHBWZ01. Next base: position 62,538 of record JAHBWZ010000008.1, read on the forward strand.
GCCCGCGCATGGTGTTCATGGCGAAGAGGTCGATGGCGAACTGCGTTCCCGGCATGCCGAAGAGGAAGTTCCGCAGGCTTGCCACCAGCCTGAGGTCGACCTCCTGAGAGACCATGTGTGCGGCGCCCTTCAGCCACGCGCCGGGCGGGGCCTCCATGTAGACATGGGGCGCGAAGAACGTGTCACGGCTGTTGCGGTGCCCCGCGGGATGCACCGATCCGTCGTCCGTCAGCCGGAGCATGATCTCGTTGACCTGGCTGTGGCCGAACCGGAATGCCGCGGCGGAGAACTCGTTCGCGATCCTGGGATCGATCTCCGGGTCATAGCCGGCGTACGGCGGGATTGCGTCCTCGCCCAGCAGGGCCGGCAGGTACTCCTGGAAGGTGACGACCTGCATGAACGCGCCGACGATCCGCCGGGCGCGCTGGTAGATCTGCTCGTCCGTCCAGCCGGGATGGGCCGCGGCGATCTCCGCGCAGAGCCGGTTGTGCTCCCGGAGGAACACGGTGTGCAGCGCGATGAGCTGGCAGTTCTCATTCGTCCGGAGGTCACCGGAGACGAAGAGCTGATCGCCCGGCAGCGCCGAGCTGTTCCCGTTCGCCAGGTTCATCGTGTTGTACGGCATCTGGTCATCGGGACCGGTCAGCAGGCGGCCCGTGCCGTCGAACGCGCGGAGGGCCGTCGCGCGGAACGGATCGCTGCCGTAGACCAGTGAGGCGTCGATCCACGACGTGATCATGTTGAACTGTTCACGTGGATTGCCGGGCCCGGTGCCGCTGGCCGGATCGAACACGGATCGCTTGAGCAGGATCGTCCGGTCGCCCTCCCCGGCGGGATCGAACCAGGGATCGCCGGCCGGGACCGGGATGTGGACGACGGCCGGTCCGGGATCGGTGGTGTGGTCGATGTCGTGGTCGATGAACTGGCCCCAGAGCGTGTGCAGATCGCTCAGGTTCCGGGCGCTCAGCCGGTTGTCCGGCTGGGCGCCGCAGGTGTTGGAGATGAACCGCGTTCCCGCGCGCTTCGAACCGCCCGGGGCCGAGACCCCGTCGGCGTATGCGTAGCCGGCGGCGCGGCGAAGTCGCGTCTGGCGCTGGCCCCAGGTCGGATGGTCCAGGTTGTTGCCGCTGCCGTCCATGCTGCGCTCCTCCGCGAGCGCGAATGCGGCGGCGGTGAACGTCACGGCGATTGCGGCGGCCACGCGGGTGGCCGTCCGCATCGGGGCGGTCGGGTGCTTCATGGCGATGGCTCCGGCTCGCGCGTCGACCGGTCATCCTTACACGCCGGTGACGCGTGACTCCATCATGCCGCGATCGCGGAGAGATGCAAGAGGGCACCGGGCATCGCTCGCCGGGATTCTCACGTCCGAGCGACCAGCCGACGCCGGCCCGGGGCAGCGGCCGTCCCGGCGGATTCCCGGACCTCGTTCAGAGCGCCTGGTGGCGGACGACCTGGCCGCCGATCAGGAAGATGACATCCTCCGCGATGTTCGTGCTGAGATCGGCGATCCGCTCCAGCGCCCGGACCACGGCCAGGAGCTGGATGACCGCCTCGGTCCGGTCGACCGAACCGCGGATCTGGTCATGCGCCCAGGTGAAGAGTTCCTTCTGGAGCTGGTCCACCCGGTCGTCCGCACGGCGGACCTGGGAGGCGAGGTCCGGGTCGTTGTTCGCGAGCGCGGAGAGCGCGTTGCCCAGCATCCGCCGCGTCTCCTCGCCCATCTGCCGCAGCGTATCCGGCAGGTCCAGCTGCCTGAATCCGCCCATCGCGAGGACGCGCTTGGAGATGTTCTTCGCCTTGTCGCCGACCCGCTCGAGGTCGTTGTTGATGCGCAGGACCGTCATGATGAAACGCAGGTCGCTGGCCACCGGGTGCGTGAGCGCGAGGACCTGGAGGCACTCGTGCTCGATGTCGATCTCTTCCGCATTGATCTCCGCATCTCCCTCGCGGACCTCGCGGGCGATGGCCTCGTTGCGCTGCTCCAGCGCCTCGATCGCCCGGGTGACGCGCTGCTCCACGCTGGCGCCGAACCGGAGAATGTGTCTGCGGATGCCGGTGAGTTGCCGTTCGAGTTCCACTGCTGTTCTCTCTGACTGCCGGTGTGGCGGTGGGCGACGGGCGAACCGGGGTCAGGCACCGGGCTGGACCGACGATACTCCGCCACGGGCCGACCTGCCACGGACCGTTCAGTGGCGCGCCCGGGCGGTCATGTACGCGTCGATCGTCTCCGCGTCGCCGGAGCGGATCGTCATGCCGCCCGGCCCCGCGCCGGGGCGCGTCACGCTGCGCGCCGGTTCGCCGTGCGCCAGGAACGACTCGAGGTCCTTCGAGCCGTCGCGGAAGACCCAGAGCCGGCCCTGGTCGACGAATGCCGCGAACGCGCAGGTCGAGTGCAGGTAGCCGTCGATCGTCTCCGCGTCGACGGCGCGGATGGTCATGCCCTCTGGTCCGGCGCCGGGCCGGGTGATGCTCTTCGCCGGCTCGCCCGTCGCGAGGAACGCGGCACCGTCCTTCGAGCCGGCGCGGAACACCCAGAGCCGGCCCTTCGCGACCTGGATGTCGTAGCCCGGCCGCCGCAGCGTGGCCGCCGCGTCGCCGGGTGACGGGCCGGACGGCGACGCCGTCGCCACGGGACGGGCCGTCGGCGCCGCCGCATCCTGTCCCCCGGTCGCGGTGCCGGTGCTGACGGCGGTGGTGGCGGCGGTGGTGGCGGCGGACGCCACGGCGCCGTCGCCGGTCGTGGTTCCGCCCGTGCGGCACGCGGCGAGGGTGAGAAGGATGGCCGAGAGCGCGGCCGTCGCAGGAATCGTGGGTGTCAGCATGGTGGGAACTCCGTTCGTGGGCCGGATTCAGCCGAATCGGCCGGTGATGTAGTCCTCGGTCTCACGGAGATGAGGATTGGTGAACATGTCCGGGGTCGGGCCGTACTCCACCAGGCGGCCCAGATACATGAATGCACAGAAGTCGCTGGCGCGCGACGCCTGCTGCATGTTGTGGGTGACGATCAGGACCGTGTACTCGCCGCGCAGGCCCAGCATGAGTTCCTCGATCTTGCTCGTGGCGATCGGATCGAGCGCGGAGCACGGTTCGTCCATCAGGAGGACCTCCGGTTCCGCGGCGATGGCCCGCGCGATGCACAGGCGCTGCTGCTGCCCGCCGGAAAGCGACAGGGCGCTCTCCTGCAGGCGGTCCCTGACCTCCTCCCACAGGGCAGCGCCGCGCAGGGAGCGCTCGCAGACTTCGTCCAGGGTGCCGCGGTTCCGGACGCCGTCCACCCGGAGCGGATACACCACGTTCTCGTAGATGCTCATCGGGAACGGGTTGGACTTCTGGAAGACCATGCCCATGCGCTTGCGGAGTTCGATCACGTCCACGTCCGGCGCGTAGATGCTGTCACCGCTCAGGCGCATGTCGCCGGTGATCCGGACGCTGTCGATGAGGTCATTCAGCCGGTTCACCGAACGGAGCAGCGTGCTCTTGCCGCATCCGGACGGCCCGATCAGGGCGGTGATGCGTCCGCGCGGAATATTCATCGAGATGTCATAGAGCGCGCGGACGGTGCCGTAGTGCAGGTTGAATCGATCGATCTCCAGGACCGTGTCTTCCCCTGCCAGGGCGGCATGCGTCTCGCAGGCGATCGACTCCCCGCGCGCCATGGCGGCGAACCGGGCGTCATCGAGGATGCGTTCACGGCCCGACATCTCGATCGGGCGGTCCGGCGGCTGAACGGGGGCGGTGTGGGTCATGGGCGGTACGTCGCGGCGGAATCAGAAGGCACCGGCGCTGAAGCGACGGCGGAGTCGGGACCGGATCCAGATGGCCGTGAGGTTGAGCGCGGCGATCAGCGTGATCAGGAGCAGGGTCGTCGTGAAGACCATGGGCTTCGCGGCTTCGCTGTTGGGGCTCTGGAAGCCGACGTCGTAGATGTGGAATCCCAGGTGCATGAATGAACGGTCCGCGTGCAGCGGTCCGGTGGGGATCGGTCCGAGGGCGCCGGCGAGGTTCTGGAAGTCCACGGGGAGATCGGGTGCCAGCTTCACCGCGCCGACCAGCATGAGCGGCGCCACCTCGCCGGCGCCGCGGGCCATGGCGAGGATCATGCCCGTCATGATGCCGGGCATGGCGCGGGGAAGAACGATCCGGGCGATGGTCTGCCACTTGCTGGCGCCGCAGGCATACGAGCCTTCGCGCATCGACCTCGGCACGGCGGCGAGCGCCTCCTCGGTGGCGACGATCACGACCGGGAGCGTGAGGAGCGCGAGCGTCATCGCGGCCCAGAGAATGCCGCCCTTGCCGTAGGTCGGTCGGGGCAGGCTGGCCTCGTAGAACAGCGTGTCGATGCGCCAGCCCACGATGTAGCAGAAGAAGCCCAGCCCGAAGACGCCGAAGACGATCGACGGCACGCCGGCCAGGTTGTTCACGGCGATGCGGATGGCGCTCACGACGGCGCCCGCCTTCGCATACTCCCGCAGGTAGAGCGCGGCCAGGACGCCGAAGGGCACGACGACCACGGTCATGATGAGCGTCATCACGACCGTGCCGAAGATGGCCGGGAACACGCCGCCCTCGGTGTTCGCCTCCCGCGGATCGCTGAGCAGGAACTCTCGCCAGCGCGAGAGATAGACGCCGAGTTTCTCAGGCAGCGAGAGCCGGTTGGCCGGATAGGCGCGGACGATGTCGGCGAGCGGCAGGACCTTCTCCCGCCCGTCCGCGGTCTCGAGGAGCAGCGCCGGCCGGCGGATCTCCGCGTTGAGTCCGGCGATCCGCGCCGCGATCGGCTCGTAGTCCGCCTGCGCGGCACGCTCCCGGTCCGCCTGCAGAACGCGGGCGCGGGCAAGGTCGTCATCGGTCGCCCGGCCGCGTTCGTGGCGCAGTTCGACCTTGCGGAGCGCCAGCCGGGCGGATTCCAGCCGCCGGTTCACGCGTCCGATCTCGACCTGCTCCAGCCGGTAGCGCTCGCGGATCAGGCGACGGATCTCCGGCATCCGCGCGGTGAACTCCGCCCACACCGGCGACGGCTCGGCATGCCCCGCACCACCGTCGGCGTGACGCGGATCCCGGGCGACCTCCGCGCCGTCCACGGTGAATGCGACCGGGACCCCGTAGAACCGGCCCCACTCCCGCCGCTCGAAGACGATCGCCCAGGGCGGCGCCTGTTCTTCCGTCACGGCGAAGCCGCTCACCCAGTGGAAGTGCGTGCCGGTCAGTTCGAAGTTGCCCGTCCGGAGCAGTCGCCGCTCCACCAGGCCGTCATCGGCGGTCTCCATGGCGGCGCGGGCGCGCGCGGCATCGTCGGGACTCAGCCGGGCGAGCACCTCCGGTCCGGGCGCGAACCGGTCCTGGCGCGTCACTTCGCCCATGAGGCGATCGCCCTCGAGCGTCGTGACGCGCGTGACCGGGACCGGCCAGAACGTCCGGAGGCCCTGGCCGACGATGAGGAGGACCATGCCTGCGATCATCGCCATGCACAGCACCAGGGCGCCGCCGGTCAGCCAGACCATCGGCTCGCCCTGCGCGTAGAGCGTGTACCCCGGTCCGCTCGTCCGACGGCGGCGCCGGCCGCGCTTCTCCGGCGGCGGCGCCGCCACGGCGTGCGGCCGGCGGGCATCGACCGCACCCGGCGCGGGCATGTTCCGGAGGCCGCTCACAGCTGGTAGGCCCTCCGCCGGTAGCGCTGCCGGACGAACTCGGCGATCGTGTTGATGACGAACGTCATCACGAACAGCACCAGCGCCGCGAGGAACAGCATGCGGTAATTCGTGGAGTCCTTCACCGCCTCCGGAAGTTCGACGGCGATGTTCGCGCTCAGCGTCCGGAACCCGCTGAAGATGTTCCACTCCATGACCGGCGTATTGCCGGTCGCCATCAGCACGATCATCGTCTCGCCGACCGCGCGTCCGAAGCCGACCATGACCGCGGAGAAGAGCCCGCTCATCGCCGTCGGGAGGACGATCCGGACGGCGGTCTGCCATCGCGTGGCACCGGCGCCCAGCGAGGCCGACCGCAGGTGCTCCGGGACCGCGCCCATCGCGTCGTCGGCGATCGTGTAGATGATCGGGATGATCGCGAAGCCCATGATGAATCCCACGATGAGCGCGTTGCGCTGCACGTAGGTGTCGATGTAGAGCCCGCGCGGATCATGGATGAGGGACGCGGCCGCGGAGAGCAGCAGCGCCAGGCCGAGCGTCAGGGCGGCACCCGAGATGAACTTGCCGGCATCGGCAAGCGCGAGGCGGCGCCGGGACCAGCGCTCGCTGCGCAGCATGAGAAAGGGATTCACCAGGCGGACCGACGCGAGGCCGACGAGCAGAGCGGAGAGCGGCAGGAAGAGCATGAGCCATCCGCCGATCGGGCTGCTCTCGTACGCGGGGTTGCCGCCGCCGGCGTTGAGCCAGAGCCGGAAGTCGCGCAGGACCGCGGTGACGGCGCCGGATTCCGGGTCGATGACCCGGACCTCGAAGAGCATCGCCTCGGCGACCGGGCCGAGGAAGGACGCCAGCCGGATGCCCAGCGGGATGCCGCCGAAGATGAAGAGGATGCGCACGCCGTCGAAGCGGATGCGCGCACGCGACGGCAGCATCTGCCAGGCGTACGCGAGGAGGAGGAAGGACAGGGGAATCGTGACCAGCGCCGCGAGGGCCGTCGGGACGACGGTCTCGATGTACGGGGCGACGATCAGCCCGGCAAGGAATCCCAGGACGACGCTCGGCAGGCTGGCCATCATCTCGACCGACGGCTTGACGATCGCGCGGACGCGCCGGTGCAGGAACTCGCTCGTGTAGACGGCGGCGAGCAGCGCCAGCGGAACGCCGAAGAGCAGCGAGTAGAACGTGCCCTTGATCGTGCCGAAGATGAGCGGTACCAGGCCGTACTTCGATTCGAAGTCATCCGTGCCGCCCGTCGACTGCCAGACGTGCGCCGGCGCCTCGTAGCCCTCGTACCAGACCTTGCCGAAGATGGCGCGAGGCGACGCCTCCGGATGCGGGATGTGCATCTCCCAGTGGTAGATCCGGTCGCCCGCGAGCGCGACGACCGCGTTGTCGCGCGGCCCCAGGACGGCGCTGTGAACGGGCTCCGCGTCGACCGTGTCGACCTCGCCCAGGAAGCGCTCGTTCGTCACGTTGTGCAGCCGGACGCGACCGTCCTCGTGACCGATCGCGAGGATCCGCTTGCGCTGGGAACTGCTGATGGAGCGCACGGGGCCCGCGCCGGCGCCGTCCAGCCTGCTGGCGCGGCGCAGCACCAGGCCGTCGGTCGTCGGTGCCCCCTCGACGCGCGTCCGGAACCACGTGGTCGCGCCGCCGTGGTCGTCGCCGGTGACCAGCGTCGTCTTCCCGATCAGGAACCCGACCGCGCTCAGCATCCATCCCGGCTCCGGGACCAGGTCGACTTCTTCCGCCACCGTCGCAGCCGCGGGATCGCGGACGTCATACCGATGCAGGACGCCGTCGGCCCAGATGATGTAGATGTTGTCGCCGAGCCCGGTCAGCCGGATGAAGGCCGGCGGCGTCGCGCGCGGCCGGAAGGGAATCGTGTGCGTGGACGCCGTGAGCGTGGTCCGCCCGGTCATGAGATTGCGCCGTGACCGCAGCTGGCCGTAGCGCAGCACATCGTCCGCATCCTGCCAGGCCATGACCGGGCGCTCGGCGGTCCCCGTATGGTCCAGCCGGATGATCGGACGGGTCGTACCGCTGTCGATCGGGTCGAGCAGGTCCACCGCCAGCCGGAGGATCCGGATCTGGCCTTCACGCGTCCGCTGCGCGAGCCCGCGTTCCCACGCCATGGTGCCCAGGACGTCCAGGTCCCGCAGCGGCTCCGGTGCCTCCTCGATCTCCATGAACGTGAGCGCGAAATCGATCCGTGCCAGGCGGACGGTCCCGTCGGCGTACCCGAACGTGCACAGGTCCCCGCGCTGCGGCAGCGACCACGCCGTCAGCGCGGCCTCCGGTGCGACGGTGTGCGCATCGATGACTTCGCCGGTGTCGATCCGGATGACGTCGATGCGCCCGTCGGCGGACAGGGTCCACGCGAGCAGGGTGTACTCATCGGCGGCGATGTGCACCGGGCGCTGTCCGCCCGGTGCGTCGCGCCGCACGGCACCGGATGCATCCGGTGGCGGCGGCGCGCCGGGTTCCGCGGGTCCGGACCGCACGATCCCGGACACGATCGGAGGCTCCGACGTCGGCGGCAGGAAGAGCGGCACGACGACGGCGACGAGGAAGACGCACACCGTCGTCACGGCGATGATCGTGCCGAAGCCGCCGATCGTGATGCACGTCCGCGCCAGCGCATCGGCCACCTTCACGGAGAACCGGGTCCGCCGGGTCCGGCGGCGTCCTGTGAAGGAGGCTGGTGGCGTGGGCATGCGGTCCGGCGGCGATCGATGAGGTCGGTGTCGGGCGCTGGAGCGCCGGGCGGAATCGTCCCGGCCGCCGGCAGGCGGTCGGGACGGAAGGACAGGTTCAGAAGTCAGGCGTGATGCCCACGGCCTTGAGGGCCTCGCGGGCGATGGTCGCATTCACCGGGAAGTAGCCGTCCTTGACGACGTCCTCCTGGCCCTGCCGGGAGTACATGTACCGGACGAACTCCCGTCGCAGCGGGTCGAGCTGGCTGCCCGGCCGATGATTGATGTAGACGTAGAGGAAGCGCGCCAGCGGGTACTCGCCGGTGTATGCGTTCTTCGCTTCCGCCTCCACGAACGGCGCCCCCGGACTGTCGCTCAGCGGGACCGCGCGGACGTCGGCGGTGCGGTAGCCGATTCCCGAGTACCCGATGCCGTTCTTCTCCGAGGCGACACCCTGGACGACCGAGGACGAGCCGGGCTGTTCCTTGACCTCGTCGCGGAAGTCGCCGCCGAAGAGGGCCTTCTCCTTGAAGAAGCCGTAGGTGCCCGACGCGCTGTTGCGGCCGTACAGGCTGATCGGCTGGTTCGCCCACTCGCCGGTGACGCCGAGCTGGCCCCAGCGCGTGATGTTCTCCGAGAGCCCGCCGCGGCGCGTCTTGGAGAACACGGAGTCCACCTGCTGCAGCGTCATCCCCTTGATCGGGTTGTCCTTGTTGACGTACACCGCGAGCATGTCGATCGACGACGGCAGCGGCGTCACCGGGTACCCGTACCGGTTCTCGAACTCGTCGAGTTCCCGGCCGCGCATCTCGCGGCTCATCGGTCCGAAGGCCGCGGTGCCCGCGATCATCGCCGGCGGCGCCGTGCCCGAGCCCTTGCCCTCGATCTCCACCTGGACGTTCGGGTAGTGCTTGATGAATCCCTCGGCCCAGAGCGTCATCAGGTTGTTCATCGTGTCCGATCCGACGCTCTTGATCGCGCCGGAGATGCCGGGAACCGGCCGGTAGTCGGGCAGGGCGGGATCGACCCTGACCTGCGCGGAGGCGGCGGCGGAAAGGGTGAGCAGCGGGAGGGCGAGGAACGTCCGGTACAGCGTCATGATCTGTTTCCCTGTGGGTGGCGGCGTGCAGGCGGAGTGCCGTGCCGACGGGGGGATTCTGCGGCGCGTCCGTTCAGGACCCGTTCAGATCCGGTGGGGGATGCGCTCGGGCTGTCCGGGTCCGTTCCGGCGACGGGCTCCCGGTCCGGCAGGCGAGCCACGACGCAGGGGCGACGGGCCCCGTCGCCTCACCGTCGGCGCCGGAGTCGATCCTGCGCGAGCCGGTAGTAGAGCGTGCGCTCGCTGATGCCCAGGAGGTCCGCGGCCGCCTTGCGGTTGTTGTCACACCGGCGGAGGGCTTCGCGGATCGCCGCCATTTCCATCGCATGGAGATCGAGGTCGCGCGCGCGGGCGACGATGTCCACGATCGAGGCGCCGCCCGACGCGGCCGCCCCGTGGAGCGCGTCCCCGGCGTCCTCGTCCGGGCCGACCGGTGCCTCCACGAGGTCATGCCGGTCCCAGGCGCGGGCGACCGCCGACTCGAGTTCCCCGAGTGCGACCGGTTTCGTGAGGAAATCGACGACGTCGAGCCGGATGGCGCGCTGCATCGCATCGATCGAACCATGTCCGGTCGCAATGACCACCGACACCGCCGGATGACGCTCCCGCATCGTTTCGAAGAGGTCCATGCCGTGCTCACCGGCGAGATGGAGGTCGAGGATGACGACTCCGGCGGGGGCGCGGTCGAGCGAGGCAAGCGCCCCGGCGCCCGCGTCCACGCACTCGACGTCATAGCCGAGACTCGCAAGTGCCCTGCGGTACATGAGGCGCTGCGCGGATTCGTCCTCGACGACAAGCACGCGCTTCGGGCGACCGGTCATACGGATTCCTCGCGCAGCGGAACCGCGACCATGAAGAGGCTGCCCCTGCCCGGGCCCTCGCTTTCGCACCGGATCTCTGCGCCGATGTCGTCGGCGATCGACTGCGCGATGGAGAGTCCCAGGCCCAGACCGCCCTCCTCGCCTCGGGACGTCTCGAACGGAACCGCGCGGTCCGGTCGGTGCGCCCGGTCGAAACCCAGGCCGTCATCCCGCACGCGGAACCAGGCCTCGGTCTCCGAGGCGGTCACGTCGACCTCGATACGGCCGTCGGCCGTGACGGCGTCGGCGGCGTTGATCAGGAGCGTCAGGATGACCTGCTTCAGTTCAGGTCCGGGCACGACGACCGGGACGGACTGCCCGGGCCGCAGCAGGTGGAAGCACGCCGCCTTGTCGGGCCGGGCGGCGCGGGCGATCTGCACCGTCTCCGCGAGCAGCGCCGTCGCATCGATCCGCGCAGGGCGGCTGCGGGCGCGGACCATGTTCATGAGTCGATCGACGATCTCCCGGCAGCGGAGCGCCTCGCGGCGGACGACCGTGAGCGACTCGCGGAGTTCCTCGCGGGCCGCACCGTCGACCGGTCCCGCGTCCGCCGCACGCAGCGACAGTTCCGTCAGTCCCAGCATCGCATTGAGCGGGTTGCGCAGTTCGTGGGCCACGTCTGCCGCGATGAGGCCGATGCCGGCGACACGGTCCCGGCGGAGGATCTCGCGGTTCTTCTCCTGGATCTGGCGGTACATGCGCTCGCTGAACTCGTCGATCTGGCTGACGACCAGGTCAACGCCCGCGCGGGGCACCGGCCTCGAGCTGTCGACCCGCGCCGCGATGGCCCGATGCAGCGCCCGCAGGTCGCGCAGGACGGCGCGATTGGTCCGCACGGCGACGATCGCGCAGATGGCCGCGGCGACCAGACTCGTGCCGACGACCGCCTCGAGCGTCGATCGCGTGATCGCCTGGGCATGCGGACCGGCCTCGTCCACCGACAGGTCGGCAAGCCCACGGAGCGCGCGGACCCTGGACTCCACCATGAGCGCGAGGTCGAGTCGGGCGGAGGCGATCAGCTGTTCGCCGGTCGACTCCAGGAGCGTGCGCACATCGGCGAGTGCGGCCCGCGCCAGCCTGAACTCGCCGGACTGGTGCGTGTCGCTTGCGACGCTCACGGCCTGGTCCTCCAGATACGACAGGAGCAGCGACTCCACGGCGACGAACTCCCGGCGTGACTCCTCCCACGCCTCGCGCGTGTCGCTCCGGCGGATCGCGGCCGTCGCGACCATCGCCCTGGCTTCCGCGTCGCTGAGCGTCCGCGCCTCGCCGTATTCCTCGGCGAGGTGCGCGATCTCCCTGCCCATCCGGTCGAGTCCCCACCAGGCGACGGCGCCGACGCCGATCGGAAGCAGGATGACGAGGATGGAGAGGAGCAGGAGTGTTGCCCGCACGTTCATCGGAAGCATCCGTGTCCGGGCACTCCCGGACGGGGAGCAGATGGTATCGGGCATGGCCCGGGCGCCGCATCGGATCCTGCAGTCTTTGCAGGTCCGGCGCCTTGTGCGGCGGGCGGCTCGATTCCGATGATCTTCTCCTGTGCGGCATGGAACGCCGATCCCGTCCGGTTCCGCCCTCGGCGCGCGACGCCTCGCGGGGCTCGCCACCGTGTCGCTCGCGGTCACCCTCATCGTCATGGACGGGTCGATCGTCAACGTCGCGCTGCCCACGCTCGGGCGCGCGCTGGGCGGCGCCTCGCACAGCGAACTCCAGTGGATCGTCGACGGCTCCATCCTCGTCTTCGCGACGCTGCTCCTCTCGATGGGAAACGCGGCGGACCGGCTCGGCCGGCGGCGGGTGCTGGTCGCCGGCGCGATCGTGTTCGGCGCGACCTCGGTGGGCGCGGCGTACGCCGCGACGCCGGCGGGCCTCATCGCATGGCGCGCCGCGATGGGGACCGGCGCGGCGATGATCTTCCCCGCGACGCTTGCGATCCTCGTCCACGCGTTTCCGGAGCCGCGCCTGCGCCGCATGGCGATCGGTGTCTGGGCCGGATGCAGCGGGCTCGGGGTCGCGATCGGTCCGGTCATGGGCGGGTGGATCCTCCGGCACTTCGAGTGGGGCGCGATCTTCCTCGTCAACGTCCCGGTCGTGGCGCTGATCGCGGCAGGTGCCTTCCTGTCGCTCGACGAGTCGCGGGAGTCGCGTCGTGGTCCGCTCGACCCTGTCGGAAACGTCCTCGCCATCGCGGGTCTCCTCGCCCTCGTCTGGAGTCTCATCGAGGCGCCGGAGCGGGGCTGGACCTCGCCGCCGATCCTGGGCGGGCTCGCGGGGGCCGGCCTGCTGCTCGCGCTCTTCGCCCGGCACGAACGCCGTGCCGCCCATCCGATGCTCGACCGCGCCTCCGTCGGATCGCGCTCCTGCGCGGTGGCGTGTCTGGCGATCGGCACGGCGTTCTTCGGGCTCTTCGGATTCGTCTTCATGGTCACGCAGTTCTTCCAGTTCGTGCGCGGCCATGATCCGCTGGAGACGGGAATCCGCACCCTGCCGTTCGCCGGCGCGATCGTCGTCGGGGCCGCGGCCGCGGCGCGGCTCGGCCGTGCAGTCGCGCCGCGATGGATCTGCGCGGCGGGTCTCATGGCGATGTCGGGCGGCTTCGCGTGGGCGACCGTCGACACCACGGCGACCGCCTATCCGGTGCTTGCCGGGCAGATGATCGCGCTGGGCATCGGACTCGGCATGGTCAGCGCGTCGGCGACCGAGGTGGTGATGGCGTCGCTGGCGTCCGACCGGTTCGGCATCGCATCGTCCCTGAACGACACCGCGCGCGAACTCGGCGGGACGCTCGGCGTCGCCGCGATGGGGGGCGTGTTCAACGCGACCTACCGGCGCGAGGTCATGGCGTCATTCGCCGACTCGCCGCTTCCGGTCCCCGCCCGGGAGGCGCTGCGGCAGTCGATCGGCGTCGCGATGGACGTGGCGTCGCGCGTCGGATCGATCGCCGGCGCACCGGCCGAGGCACGGGTGCGCGGCCCCGTCGTCGACGCGTTCCTCCGGGGCTTCCACGCCAGTGCGGCGGTGGCGGCGCTGGTCGCCACGGTCGGTGCGCTGGCGGTTGCCGGCTTCATGCGACGACCCCGGACCGCCGCGTCCCGCGCAGAGACGCCCGCGCCCTGCCCGCGGCGCGCCGACGCCGCGGCAGGGGCCCTGTGCGCCGTGATCGGCGGCCTGGACGGCGCGGGTGGAACATCGCATCCCCCGGGACATGCCGATCGCTGCCTCGCTGCCCGCACCGGCCCGTTGCCGTCTGCGGGGTTCGTCCGTCCCGACATCCGGCTTCCCCTGCTTCCACCATGATCGCCCTCCGCCCGCCACCCGTGTCCCGGATTCTCTCGACCCGCACGCTGCTTCCGCCGGTGTACCACGATGCCGAGGCGGTGGAGCAGGCGTTCATGGCGTGGCTCGGCGGACAGGATCACGGTCTGCGTGTCCGCGCCCGGCGGATCCTCCGCAATGCCGGTGTCGACGGGCGACACTCGTTCCTCGAACTCCGCGAGATCTTCGCGCCGCGCTCTCTCGACGAGTCCATGGCCGCCTACCGCGACCACGCGGTCGAACTCGGGACCCGGGCGCTGGCCGAGGGCCTCGAAGAGGCCGGTGTCGCGCCCGACGAGGTGGACATCCTGGTGACCACCTCGTGCACGGGGTACATGATTCCGTCGGCCGACGCCTACATGGCCGAGCGGCTCGGCATGCGCCAGGACCTGCTGCGCCTGCCCGTCACCGAGATGGGCTGCGCGGCGGGCGCATCCGCACTCATGTACGCGGCGCGGATGCTCCGCGGGATGGACGAGGGCATCGCCGCGATCGTGAACATCGAGTTTCCGACCAACACGATGCGGATCCGTGACTTCTCGCTGGAGAACATCATCGCGACCGCGCTCTTCTCGGACGGGATCGGCTGCACGGTGATCGGCACGGCGGACCGGCCGGCACTCGCGACGGTGCGGGACTGGCGCACGCACCAGGTGCGCCGGACGACCGGCATTCTGGGCTACCACCTGACAGACCATGGCTTCCGCATGAACCTCGACGAGTCGCTTCCCGAGGTGATCGCGAGCCACTTCGGTTCGGCGGCCGACGCGCTCCTCGTGCCGAACGGGCTGTCGCTCCGCGACGTGGCGCACTTCGTGATCCACCCGGGCGGCGTGCGCATCCTGGAGCGGATCGACGAGATTCTTTCGCCGCACGGCGGATCGGTCGCCCGATCGCGCGAGGTGATGCGCCGCTACGGCAACATGTCCAGCAGCACCGTCACGTTCATCCTCGACCGGCTCCTGCGCGACCACCCCGCGCCGGGTCCCGCGCTCCTCGCAAGCTTCGGTCCGGGGTTCGGCGCGCACCAGGTCCTCCTCGACGTCCATGCCGCGGAGGTGCCCGCGTGACCCGGCTCCACGACGACCAGGCGAAACTCGCGCTCATCCGGGATGTCGGCTTCGCGCGGTACTTCAGCGCGACGCGCTGGCGCGACTACAACCGGCAGTTCTTCGACGGGCTTGCCGGGAAGTACGACGCGACCAATGTCCTGCATTCGTTCGGGACGAAGCGGCGCTTCGACCGGATCTCGGTCGACCGGCTTCCGGTGCGCGACGGCATGCACATCCTGGACCTCTGCACGGGGACGGCGGACATCGCGATCCGGCTCGCCGGGCGGCATCCGGGCATCCGCATCACCGCCGTCGACGCGTCGCCGGGAATGCTCGAGGTCGCCCGGCGCCGCGCGGCGCATCACCTCGACCGGATCGACCTGCGGGAAGGTGACGCGCTCGGACTCGAGTTCCCCGACGGGCACTTCGACGGCGCGGTGATCGGTTTCGGGCTCCGGAACCTGGAGTCGCTCGAGGGCGGGCTGCGCGAACTCCACCGCGTGGTCAGGGCCGGGGGATTCGTGAGCAGCATCGACCAGGGCAAGCCGCGGCGCGCGATCTTCCGGCTGCTCTACGCGGCCTACTTCATGCGCGTCGCGCCGATCCTCGGCAAGCTCGTCTTCCACATCGGCGAGTTCAACTCGTTCCGCTACCTGCCCGAGTCCAACCGGTACTTCCCCGACCAGGACACGCTGGTGCGCATCTTCCGGAGTCTCGGTTTCCGGGATGTCGTGAATCACGACTACCTCTTCGGCGCCGTCGCGCAGCAGGTGGCGATCGTCGCGAAGCCCGGAGGGCCGCAGGCGTGAGGTCGCGAGTGCTGGTCATCGGGGCCGGACCGGTCGGGCTGACGACCGCGCTGCTGCTGGCGCGCCACGGGCTTCGGGTGACGATCGTGGAGCGACGGGCGGCGCCCGATCGCGGCGTGCGCGCGGTCGCCCTGGACGACGAGAGCCTGCGGATCTGGCAGGCGTGCGGCCTCGAGCAGCGCCTCCGCACGGACTGGGACGGCGGACCGCCGGGCGCACTGATGTGCCGCTACCTCTCGCCGGCCGGTCGGATGTTTCTCGGCCTGCGGCAGGATGAGGGCGCGTTCGGGTATCCGCACGCGGTCGCCGTGCACGAGGGGCGGATCGCGGCGACGCTGGACGCGGCCGCGCGGCGATGTCCGGACATCGTGTCCATGACCGGCTGCGCGGTCCATGGACTCTCGCAGGACGCGGAGGGCGTCTCGGTCGAACTCCGCGCCGGCGACGGTCCGCGCCGCGTGGAGCGCGCCGACTGGATGGTCGCCTGCGATGGAGGCGACAGCACGGTCCGCCGGCTGCTGGGCGTCGACATGCCGGGCATGACGCTCCCCGCGCCCTGGCTGGTCGCGAACATCGCGGAGCCGGAACCGGTCCTGCATGCGACGATCCGCTGCGACCCGCGCCGGCCGAGCGTGATGATGTCGGTTCCGCACGGCGTGCGCCGGGTCGAGTGCATGCTCGCCAGCGGCGAGGCGGAACGGGTCCGGCGCGACCCGGACGCCGCGCGGGCGCTGCTGGCCGAGGTCTGGCCCGAGGCGGCGCGCCTCCCGGTCCTCGAGAGCGCCGTCCTGCACTTCGAGGCGCGCATCGCGGCACGATGGCGCACGGGGCGCGTCTTTCTGGCCGGGGACGCGGCGCACCGGACGCCACCGTTCGCGGGCCAGGGGCTTGCCGCCGGCCTGCGGGACGCGGCGAATCTCTCGTTCAAGATCGCCGGCGTGGCGCAGGGCTGGCTCGACGCGCCGGTGCTCGACAGTTACGAGACAGAGCGACGGCCGCACCAGGCGCGACTCATCCGGCTGGCGCTGCGGCTCGGTCGCCTCATGGCGCCGCGGTCGATGCCGGTGGCGATCGCGGTGCAGGGTGCCGTGCGGATGGCGGGCGCGTTGCCGTTCGCGCGGCGCCTGCTGCACATGCGCGGTCGCGCGATCCAGCCGCGGTATGCCGACGGCTTCATCGGCGCGGGACGGGCCGCCGGGTCCTATCTGCCGCAGCCGAGCGTGATCGCGGGAGACGGAACGCTGCGCCGGCTCGACGACCTCCTCGGGAGCCGCATGACGCTCGTGGCGATGGGCGCCGGGCGCGACAGCGGTGCGCTGGGCGGACTGGCCGTGGCGCCGGGCGACACGGTGCTCGTGGAGAATCGTGACTTCACGGACCCCGGGGGTGTGCTGCAGCGGGCCTTCGGCCGGCGCTCCGTCGTGCTGGTCCGGCCCGATCGCGTCGTTCACACCCACTTCGAGTCGTCCCGCGCCCGCGTGCGCGGCAGCCGGAGCCTGCGATGACCACCTGCCTGATCAGGTTCTTCCGTTCACACGCCGCGATCGGTGTGCTCGCGCTCAGCCTGGGCGGAGTCCCGGGCGGATGCGTGGCGAACAGTTCCAATCCGTCGGTCGCGGTCGTGGCGGCCTGGATGGACGATCACGAGGCGCTCGTCGACCTCGACGTGACCAATCCCGGCGGCCGCAACCTGGTGGTCCGGGAGGCGGCGTACGAACTGTCGCATGGCGAGGCGGGGTTCCCCGTCGCCGAGGGACACTGGCGCGGCGATCTCCCGCTCGACGCGGGCACGCGGGAACGCCTGTCGATCCGGATTCCGTTCACGATCGACCTGCTCGAGCCCGACTCGCGCCGGATCCACCTCAACGGCGTCCTGCGCTTCCGGGACCGGACCGGGTACCTCGGCCTGGGGTTCATGGACCTGACGTCGACGTCGTTCCAGGTCGAAGCCGAGGCCGACACGATGGAGGAAGCGCCCTCGGGCGCGGGCCGGGGCGCCGGCGCGGCCGGCGCCCCGGTGGTCCGCGCGAAGGCGGTGCGGCCGTGAACGGTGTGCGCGCCGTTCACCTGGTGTCGGCCGCGATCGTGGTCGCCTGTGCCGCGGTCTGGCTGGCGACCGGGCGCGAGGCATTCAGCCGCTGGCCCGACGCGCGGCTGGACGCGGCGGATGCGCCGATCGCGCGGGCCGAGGAGGACCTCCTCGACGAGATCGGCATCGACCTCGGGCCCGCCGCGGTCGGCGCAGGGAGACTCGAGAGCCGGTTCGCGCTGGGGCTCCTGCCCGGCGGCGCGGATCCGAAGCACCTCGCCTCGGTGGCGACGGGCATCGGCGTGTCGCTCATGGCGTCGGGCATCGCGGAGATCGGGGCGAGACTCGGCCGCCGGATGCGCGGCGCGCGCGGCTGACGCATCAGGCGTCCGGACGCATCCGCGCACCGCGGCGTGCGCGGGCGATCGGCAACTCACTGGTCCGACCGGGGTGCAGAGGTTCAACCATGCGATTCCACGTTCGATCCATCCCGTTCGTCACCATCGTCGCACGCGCCGGGTGCGTCGCCCGGTTGCGCACCATCATGGCGTTCCTGGTCCTGCTCCGGATCGCGGTGCCCGGAACCCCGGCCCTCGGCGATGCGCCGCCCGCCCGCGTCGAGGCGCCGGCGGTCCCCGAGGCGCTCGCCGCGCGGGGCACCGTCTATCACACGATCTCCGGGCGCCAGGCGCAGGTCACGTTCACATCGGACGCGCCGCTGCAGGACATCGTCGGGAAGACGAACGCGGTGGTCGGGTACGCGGTCGCCGGGCCGAAGGACGCGCCGGCGGCGCTCGCGGGCGCGCGATGGCTGCTGCCGGTGGCGTCGCTGGCCACGGGAATTCCGCTGCGCGACGCGCACCTCGCCGGCGAGCACTGGCTCGATGCCGCGAAGCACCCCGTGGTCGAGTTCGTGCTCGAGCGGACCGAGGACATCGAGCGCGTGAAGACGGGCGACGGGTTCTCCACCTGGTCCGCGACGCTCGTCGGCACGATGGCCATGCACGGTCTGCGCCGGCCGTTCCGCGTGGAGAAGGCGAAGCTCTCGTTCCTCGACGCGTCGGAGCGGACGCGGCCGATCGCGCCCGGCGATCTCCTCTTCCTCCAGTGCGCGTACGAGGTGAAACTCTCGGACTTCGGCGTCGTGAACGGCGACGTGCCGGGCAAGGTCGCCGACACGATCCGGATCGCCCAGATGCTCCGGCTCTCGACCGCCGAGGTGGCGCCCGGGACCGACCCGGTCGATCGTGCAGGTGCCGTCGACCACGGCGACGCGGAATCCCCGCCGAAGTGACCGGTGCAGGCGTCACCGGAACGGCGGCGGGCGCGCCGCGCCGGGCGATCCCGGTTCACGGGCCCGTCGGTTCCGCGGGAACCTCGAGAATGAAACTGCTTCCCTGGCCCACCGTCGTCTCCACGGCGATCGTGCCGCCGTGGACGAGCGCGATGTGCTTGACGATCGCGAGCCCCAGACCGGTCCCGCCCAGTTCGCGGCTGCGGGCCTTGTCCACGCGGTAGAAGCGTTCGAAGAGGCGCGGCAGGTGCTCCGCGGCGATGCCCGGCCCGTGATCTCGCACGGTGATCCGGACACGGCCGGGCTCGACGGCGTGCGCCCGGATCACGACGGCGGTCCGGGGCCGGCTGTACTTGATCGCGTTGGACACGAGGTTTGCCAGCGCCTGTTCCATCAGGTGCCGGTTCACGCGGAAGCGGAGTCGACGATCGACGTCCACCTCGATGGAGATCGACTTCGCCCGCGCCGTGGCCGCGAGCGAGCCGAGCACCTCGGCGCAGATCGAGGCCACCGTGACCTCCGTGCGCTCGATGGCGTCCCGTGCGCCGGGCTGCTCCAGCCGCGCCAGCGACAGCAGGTCCTCGATGATCGCCGCGAGCCGGTCCGAGTTCCCCTTGATGACCTCCAGGAAACGTCGCGTCTGATCCTGGTCGTCGGTCCCGACCTCGAGCAGCGTCTCGACGTATCCCTTGATGTTCGTGATCGGCGTCCGCAGTTCATGCGACACGTTGGCGGCGAAGTCGCTGCGCAGCATCTCGAGGCGCCGGAGCTGGGTGACGTCGTTGAGAAGGATGAGCACGCCCGCGGTTTCCTGGTGTCCGCTCCGCAGCGGCTGGGCCGTCGCCTCGACGATGAGTCTCGGTTCGCCCTCGAGCGCCATCTCGCTCCTGACCTGGCCGCCCTCCGCCACCGCCCGGTGCACCAGCCGGTCCAGGGCCGGCTGTCGGACGATCTCGACGAGAAGCCGGCCGCGCGACCCGTCACCGGAGAGCCGGAGCATCCGCTCGGCGGCCTCGTTCAGGCTCAGGACGCGATGATCCAGGTCCAGGGCGATGACGCCGTTGCTCATCGACTGGAGGATCAGTCGCTGCTCGTCGCGCTGTCGCTCGAGCTGCGAGATCCGACGGTCCAGGTCCGCGCTGAGCGCGTTCATCGCCTCGGACAGCTCCTCGGTCTCGCGGGCGGTCCGCGGATCGATCCGTCGCGTGAACTCGCCGGCGGCACATCGGCGGACGCCGAGCGTGACCTGCGCGACGGCACGTCGCACCCCCCGGTGCAGCAGCAGCAGCGCGCCGCCGGACACCGCGGTCAGGAGCAGCGCGGTCGCCAGCAGCGTGCGATGCAGGGAGACATCCGCGGCTCGCGATCCGTCCACCGGTACGGCGGCGCGCAGGAACGCGGCGGGCCGGCCGTCGATCCCGATGGCGCCGGGTGGCAGGCGGCGGGCGAGGCATGCGATCGGGCCTCCGCGCATGGCGCTGGGGCGCACCGCGAACCCCGTGTCGCGGCGCCGCGCCTCCCGGATCTCCGGGAGATCCCGCTGCGACGGCATGCCCGCCGGCGCGTGGTGCGTGTCCGCCAGGACCGCGCCGTCGTCGGCGACCCAGGTGAACCGGACGCTGTCCGCCGGCCGCAGTCCGGTCACGGTCAGGCGCGGCGTGATGGATCGCGGGCGCGCCTGCTCCGGACGTTCCTCGCCGTCGTCTGCCGCGGATGCCGCGATCGCGTCGGTCATCGCGCGCTCGAGTTCCCGCCGCGCCGCGTCCGCCCGGATCGCGGCGGACCGGGCGCGGAGATCGACGTACCCCGCCGCGGTGATGAGGACGCAGAGGACGAACCACGCGGTCCCGAGGCGCCGCAGGATCGAGCGGGGGCGCGCCATCAGTAATCGCGACGGATGAAGACGATCGCGGCCGCCGCGATGACGCCTGCCTCGAACAGGATGGACGTGCCGAGGATCCACCAGAGCGACAGGGCGCGCTGCTCCGCGTCCATCCGCGCGGCCGCCTCCGACTCGGCCTCGCGCTTCGCGCGGAAACCGCCGTCGGCCGTCGGCTCGACGTTGCCCTGCATGATGTCGCCGAAGTTGATGTCCGAGTCGCGCCGCAGCGCGCGGTCGAGCAGTTCGATCGTCTCGGACGTCTTCGGGAGGACGGAACGGATGGACTGGATGCGGTCGCGCCACCGCGCGAGCGGCGCGATGGCCGCTTCCTGGGCGACCAGTTCCTCGCGGGAGGTCTCCAGGAGCTGTGCCAGCCGGTCCTCGGCCTCCGGGTTCTCCGTGAGGCGCGCCTCCAGCGCGGTCACGCGCTGCCGCGCCTGCTCGATGCCCATCTCGGCAGGAATCCGGTTCATGTCGATGATGCCGACCGTCAGCGCGAGCGCGAAGAGCATTGCCCAGAAGACGATCGTGCCGAGCAGCGCCGCGAGCGCCGACCGGGTGACGACGCCGAGGAAGACGTTCACCGCGTAGAGATAGGAGAAGAAGAGCGTGACGACGGGAATGGCGAGGAGGACCTCCCATGCCCAGTCGTCGAGCCTCAGTCCCATCGTGAGCACGGCGCCGATGCTGAGAACGGTCACCTCCAGCACCATGAAGAGCAGGCCGAAGAAGTACTTGTAGAGGAAGAGGCGAAGGCGGCTGATGGGCTTCGCAAGCACCAGGTCGATGGCGCCTCGGGCGATGAAATCCGGGAAGATGGTCGTCGTCGCGATCAGGGCCAGGATGGTCGCGGCCCACGTCAGCCAGAGATCCACCAGGAACGCCTTGAAGATGGCGCGGTAGAGGATCCGCGCCACCGGGCTGTCGCGCGTCAGCACCTCGTTCTCGACGGACGTCAGTCCGAAGAAGAACGTCATCCCCTTCGGCCCGAAGCCGATCGACCCGAAGCCGACGACCGAGACGATCGTCAGGCCCATGATGATCCAGAAGAGCTTCTTGCTGTTGAGTTCGCGATAGGCGTCTCGGAGCATGGCGGTGAACTGGATCATGCGCCGCCCTCCGCGCGGCGCCGGCCGCCGCGGACCGCCCCCGGGTGGTCCTCGTTCTCCACCGCCCGCATGAAGAGGTCCTCCAGCGACTCCCGCACCGGGCGGACGGAGCGGATCGTCCGTCCCTCTCCGCGCAGGCGGTCGATGAGCGGCTGGATCGCCTGTGCCTCATCGCCGAGCCGGACCAGCAGCGTCTGCTTCGACGCCTCGCCCGCGGGCGAGGCGCCGACGTGGATGTCCGGCGGCAGCCATCCCGGCGGATCACCATCGATGACGATCTCGTAGCGCCGGCTGTCGCGCGTCAGGTCCTCGATCCGGCCCTGCTGGTGCATGCGTCCCTGCACCATGATGGCGACGCGGTCGCACACCATCTCCAGCTCCGAGAGCAGGTGGCTGTTGAGGAACACGGTGTGCCCGCGCTCGCGGAGGTGCAGCAGGATGCTGCGGATCTCGCGCCGTCCGACCGGGTCGACGCCGTCCGTCGGCTCGTCGAGGACGACCAGGTCCGGGTCGTTCACCAGCGCCTGGGCGAGACCGATCCGCTGCATCATGCCCTTGGAGTACTGGCCGATGCGATGGTCGGCCCAGTCCTTCATGGTCACCAGTTCGAGGAGCCCGGGAATCCGCTGGCGGCGGACCGACCGTGGGACGCCGGCCAGCGCCCCGAAGTGGTCGATCACCTGCCGGCCGGTGAGGTAGCGCGGCATGACGTGGTGTTCAGGCAGGTAGCCGACGCGGGCGAGCGTCGGCTTGTCGCCGACCGGACGCCCGAGCACGGTGCCGCCGGCGCGGGTGGCCCGGATGACGGTGAGCATGATCTTGACCAGCGTGCTCTTGCCGGCGCCGTTGGGGCCCAGCAGTCCGAAGATCTCGCCGGCATGCACCTGCAGCGAGACGCCGCGCAACGCGCGGATCCGGCCGCGGTACGTCTTGTGGACATCGACGAGGTCGATTGCGAACGGGGTCTGCGTCGTGCGCTCGGTCGCCACCATGGGGCGGGCATCATGCCATACGACCGGCGCGAAGGCGAATACAGTGCCGCCGCCGCCCGCGCCCGCCCTGTGGCATGCCCGGGACCGTGCGCGTCCGGCCGTCCGTGCCCGTGCCCGGCTATGACCCGGCCGGCAGCCGCAGGGCGTCCCACGCGCGGGCGGCCGGTGCGTCGCCCAGCGCGCGGCAGCACTCGGACAGCGTGCGCAGGAGGTCCTGGCGCCAGGCGAACGTCGTGAGCGCGGGATCCATGTAATACCCGTGCCACGCCGTCTCCAGCAGGCGCCGCGCGTCCGCGAAGCGTCCCTGCGCGGCGCGGACGCGTCCGGCGGCCATGAGCACGTGGCCGAGCGCGTCCGGCGACGGCTGGACGGCGCGCTCCACCGTGGTGAGCGCCATGTCGATCAGCGGGACGGCCTCCTCGAGATCGCCGGTGTCCAGCCACACGAGCGCGAGCCCCGCGGCCGCGAGCGCGTGGAGGGCATGCCCGGGCTCCAGGTGGTCGGCCAGCGCCGCCCGGGCGGACCGGTAGGACGCCATCGACTCCTCGTGACTGCCCGCGAGATGCAGGTAGAACGCCAGTCGACGCTCCGCGTTGGCGGCGAGCAGGCGATCGCGCGCCTGGGCAGGGACGGCGTCCCAGATCCGGCAGGCGCGACGCCCGAGCAGAAGCGCGCGTTCCGTGCGCCCGGCGAGCGCGTGCATGGCCGCGGCCTGTTCGACGCACATGAGCGACTCGAACGCGGTCGCACCGAACCGTCGCGCGAGCAGTTCCGCGGCGGCGTCCGCGGCCCAGGCGCGGTCATCGAGCGACTCCTCCGCGGCGGCCGCCCGCATCCGCTCCAGCAGCGTGCCGACGATCGCGGGGTGCCGGTCGCCCAGCAGCGCCTGCTGGAGCCTGATCAGCCGTCCGAGCGCGTCGGTGCGCCCGGGCGGCCCGCGCCCGTGCGGCGGCGAGATCGCCGGCGGCGGCGCACCGATCACGACCGCGTCGTCCCGGATGCGCGCGGGCGCCGCCGCGTCGGCCGTCGAAGGCCAGATCTCCGCGGCGATCCGCGCGAGCGACGACGACGGCGCCCGATCGACCAGGTCCGCGAGGGCGTGCAGCGACTCGCGCACCTCCGGCGCATCCGCGGGCAGGTCGGCCAGCCGCGCCGACAGGGCGCGGCGGATCCACGGCTCCGCCGCGACCGCGTCCGCGCCCGCGAGGGCGCATCGCGCGCGGACATCACACAGCGCCGCGGTGAGGAGTCCGTCCGGCGCCCCCGGCAGCGCGCCGGGCGTTCCGAGCGCCCGGGCCGCCAGCGCCTCCGCCGCGTCCATCCGCCCGAGCGCCATGCTGATCCGCGCTTCCATCACGATGGAGGCCATGGTCCGTGGATCGGCGGGTCCATACCGCGCTGCCCGCAGGCGCGTCGCGCGGGCGGCCAGCCGCGCCGCCTCCTGCGGGCGCCGGCGGACCAGCAGGACGCCGGCGAGTTCGTGCATGGTGTCCGCGATGCGAGGATCGTCCTCGTCGCGCGCGGTCTGCCTCAGCCGGACCAGCCCGTTGCGCAGAGAGACCTCCGCGTGCTCGACCAGTTCCGCCGTGCGTGCGCCGCCGAGGTCGGTGTACACGCCGCCCCAGAGCCGCCGGATCTCGTGATCGAGCTCCGGTTCCTGCGTGAAGGCGCCGCCCTCCAGCCGCAGGTACAGGCGACCGAGCCCGGCGTTGATGGCCGCATGGACCTCCGGATGCGCAGGATCGGTCGCGGGAATCACCTCGCGCAGGAGTTCCGACACCGCGCGCGTGCGCAGGTGCTCGGTCCGTGCCTGTTCACGCTGCGCGGCCTCGCGCCGTACGGCCGACTGCGCCCGGGCCATGCTGGCGGCGGACACGCTGACGGCACCGAGCGCAAGACAGGCGACGGCAAGGCGGGCGCGATTCAGCCGGAGCGCCTTGCCGAGCAGGTACCACGCGCTGTCCGCCCGCGCATCGACCGGCCGCCCGTCGAGGAACCGGGCCAGGTCGTCCCCCAGCGCGGCCGCCGACCGGTACCTCCGCGGCTTCTCCTTGCGCAGCGCCGTCAGTACGATTGCCTCGAGGTCCACCGGCGCGGACGGATCGACGTCGCGCAGCGGGCGCGGCTCGGCCGTCATGATGGTGCGCGCGACTTCGACGAGGGGACCGTCGAGCGGATAGGGAAACCCGCCGGTCAGCAGGCGGTGCAGGATGACGCCGAGCGCATACACGTCGGTCAGCGCATCGACGGTCTCGGGCCGGCCGGATGCCTGCTCGGGGGAGGCGTACGCGGGCGTGCCCGCGAACTCGCCGGTGCGCGTCCAGCCGCTGCCGTCGCGCGCAATCCCGAAGTCCAGGATGACGGGATGGCCGTCCGGGTCGACCAGCACGTTCTCCGGCTTGAGATCACGGTGGATCACGCCGTTGAGGTGCGCATGGTGCACCGCGGCGCAGAGCCGGATCATGACCCTGAGGATCGCGGCCCGACTCTCCTGGGCGATCCGGCCGGGCGGGGCCCACTGATCCAGCGCGACACCTTCGACCAGTTCCAGGACGAGCGCGGTGCGTCCGTCGGCAAGCCTGACCGACTCGTGCACGGTCACGATGCCCGGATGGCGCAGCCGGGACACGATCGCCGCCTCACGGACGAGTCGTGCCTGCCGTGCCGCCGTCAGGGCACCGTCCCGTGCGATCGCCTTGATCGCGACGGGGCGCCGTGTCGATTCCTGGACCGCGCGGAACACGACCGCCTGGGCGCCCCGGCTGAGCACACCGGTGATCCTGTATCCGGGCACGCGCGGCGCGTCCGGCGGGGGAAGCTCCGGTCCGGCGAAGGCACGCACGCGCTCGAGGAACCGCGATTCCTCCAGGATCTCCTCCGCCCGTGCATGGCAGCGGGTGCACGCCGCGACGTGTCTCTCCGTCCCGGGCGGCGCCGTCCCGTCCGCGAGCGACGCGAGGGCGGCATCGCCCGGGCATCCGCTGCCCGGAGGCATCGCCGTGCGGTCCGAGGTGCGGTCAGACATCCGCTTCGAACGCCTCCGTCATCCCGTTCACGAACTCGCGCAGCCGGCGCGTCACACGACTCCGTGCGACATAGACCTGGTCGACGGTCATGCCGCACTCGGTGGCGGCCGCCGCGGCCGGGACGCCGCGAAGTGCGACGAGTTCGAACGCGCGCAGCGTGCGATCATCGATCGAGGTCTCCCGCCGCAGCATGGCAAGCGCGCCGTGTACGATCGACCGGTCCCGCTCCTCGTCCCAGATACCGCGCAGCGATGCCTCGTCCGCCACGGTGTCGAGGTTGCCATCCGGTCCCGCCTGGCGCCGACGCCCGCGGAGGGCGGTGAGCGCGGTGTTCCGCGCGATGCCGAGCATCCACGCGCTCAACCGTCCCGCCGTGCGGTCGTACCGGCCTGCGCGGTAGGCGCGGACGAACTCCGACAGCGCCTGCTGCGCGACATCCTCGGCGTCGACGGCCGGCAGGCCGATCCGGCGCGCGAGTCCCGCGATGACGGGCCGGAAGCGCGCATCGACCTCGATCCACGCCACGTCGCTGCCGTGGTCCGCGAGTGCGTCCAGGAGCTGCGTCGTCGTCCGTGTGAAGCCGCTGATGGGCGTGCCGTCCATCTCCGCTCCGTCGCTCGGCCGAGGGCACCGGCCGGCGCGGATGGTATCGCGGGCGCCGCGTCATGGCGGGCATGGTCCGCTGGCGCTCAGCAGGATGAGGACATCCTGGAAGTCGACGGTTCCGTCGCCGTTGAGATCCTGCGGGCATCCGCTGCACGGGCCCCATGCGGCCAGCACGAGCAGGAGGTCGCTGAAGCCGACATCGCCGTCGCCGTCCACGTCCGCCGGGCAGGGCGTCACTTTGCACATGCCCGAGGCGCCCGCGCGGAAGATGTCGCCGATCTCCTGCTGGGTGAGCGCCCGGTGCCAGATCGCCACTTCGTCCATCGCCTGTGTGTTGTTGAAGTCCCTGCCCAGGCGGAGGGCCGCGGTGTTCACCAGGGCGCCCGGCCGACCGGTGGGGTCGAACGTGCCCGCGTGCTGTCCGTTGATGTAGAAGGTGCCGCCGACCGGATTGGCGCGCTCGACCGTCACCGCCACGAAACTCCAGCCGCGCGGAATGAGCCCGGTGGAGTGCCATTGCGACCAGCCGCTGCCGTCCTCCATGGCAAGGGTCAGGTCCGGAAGGGTGCCACCGCCGCACCCGAACGCGTACCCCACGGCGCCACCATGGTTGAGGATGAATTTCGCCGGGTAGAACAGGCTCGCGGTCGGATGAAGCCAGAGCCACAGGGCCACGGTGAAGTCGTCGGTCCCCGGACTGAGGATCGGGTCGTGCGCGACAATGCTGTCGAACGTCGAGAACCGGACGCCGCGGGACACGAATCCCCACGGGATGGAGAGGGCACCGCCACCTGGCCATGTCCCGTGGTTGCCGTGCACGCGCTCGGTCAACGGTGTGAACTGTGCGTCATCCATCGGCCACCATGCCACCAGTCCGGGCGGTGGCGGGAGGCACGGCGCCGGGCCACCGCCGTTCATGTCCAGGCGATACGTCGACCGGGCGCCGCCGCATGCGAACCCGTCGAGGAGCGGCTGGCCGTTCTCCCATGGGCGGATCGACACCAGGTACGTCTGCGGCGCCGGCACACACGCGGAGACCGTCGCCGGCGCGCACGGCCCGGCGAGCGCCTCGTCCAGGACGGAGGACACCGGGCAGTGATCCGTCCGGATGCGCACCCGTGCCGGCAGGTCCGCGGTCAGCGTCGCTTCCAGCATGCCCCGTCCATCGCCCGACAGGTCCGGGACATGGACGCGATACCAGTCCGCATCCTGGAGACCGCCGTCCGCCCACAGATCTCCGCAGTACGTGACAGGCAGCGTGGCGTCCGTGAAGATCCACGGCGCGAGGTCGCATCCGCGGTTCGTGTCCTCGCAGCACGCCTCGGGTTCGGGGGTCAGTTGTCCGCCGCACGTGACGGTGCAGGCGTCGCCCGGCGGCGCGGGCCGGCAGATCCCGGCCGGGCCGGCCTGCGCAATCGTGGAGACCTCGGCGTGCGAGAGCGCGCGGGGGACGATGAGCACTTCGTCCAGGCATGGCCCGCCGAGGAAGAGAGGCTCTGTCGTGCTGAGCGCGCCCTGGTGTGGTGTCGGGTCAAACGTCGCGACCGGGAAGCCGTTGAGGGAGATGACACCACCCGCGGGATCATCGCGGTCCAGCGTGACAGCCACGTGATGCCACCCTTCGCTCAACGCGGGCGACGCGGTCACCGTCTGTCCCGGTCCCGACGCCTGGATCCAGAATGTGAGCTGGTGACTGATGACGGAGAGGCGGTACCCCCACAGGACATTGAAACTCTGGTAGGTCTTGTCGGCGAGGATGCGGGCCTCCGCGCCCTGCCCTGGATCCCACCAGAAGGTCAGCATGATCGTAAAGTCACCGGTGCCCGGATTGAGCGAAGGATGATGCGGCACCACGATGTGCGAGCCGGACTCCATGCGCATCGAACTGCGGACGTACCCCGTTCGATTCGGGACCGGGGCGCCGACCCATGTCCCGTGGTGTCCACCGATGATGTCATGCGCCAGGCCGCCGGTCAGTTCATCGAGCGGCCACCACGCGGCGGTGTCCTGTGGAAGCGGCGCACACGGCGGACACGGCCCGCAGCGCAGGTCGAGCAGGTACTCGTTGCCCGACGGCAGGCACGGCCAGCCGTCGAGGACCGCGCCGCCCGACGTCCCCGGCGTGACGACGACGCAGTACGACCCCGGGGCGGGCACGATCGCGCTCGCGGTCGCCGGCAGGCACTGCGACGCGTGCACCTGCGCGTAGGGAGGTCCGGTGGGGCACTCGTTCCCCGGCACGATGCGCACGTTCGCCGGGACGTTCGTCCGCAGCGTCGCGTGCACGGTCGCGGTGCCGTCCCCGTTGAGGTCGGGCACGGTGATCCAGTACCAGTCGCTGTCCCGGGCGCCGCCGTGCGCCCAGAGCGTGCCGCAGATCGTGGTGGGACAGTGAACCTGCTGGAACACCTGCGCCGCCGAGTCGCACCCGCCGTTGAGGTCCTCGCCGCAGCCTTCCTGTTCGAATGCACTGCTCCGTTCGCAGTCGACGAGACAGCCGCCGCCGCCGAGGGCGGCCGGGGAGGGCACGACCGACAGCAGGAGGAGGGACGCGGCGACGAACCACGGATCCGTTGAGAGGCGTGCCATGCAGGTGCTCCGACGGGCCCGGGAGATGCCGGCCCGTGGGTGTTGACGCCAGGCGGTCGAACCTTGCAGTGGACGCGGAGATCCGGTCACGCGAGTGGTGGCCGACGGGACGCCGTCGCCGCTCCGCGATATGTTCCGGGACCATGTACCCGACGCTCGGCGCATTCCTGGGCGCCCTGGAACGCCAGGGCGAACTCCTGCGGGTCGGCACACCCGTCTCCCCGAGGCTGGTGCCCGCCGCCGTCGCCGACGCGCACGCGCGTCTGCCCGCCGCCCGGCCGAGTCCGACGGCCGCCGGATTCGATCCGGCGCACGCAGGCCGGGGCGGCCGCGCGCTGCTCTTCGAGCGCGTGGAGGGCTGCGACTTCCCGCTGGCCATGAACGTGTACGGCTCCTACCGCCGGATGGAATCGGCGCTCGGCTGCGCCGGGACGGGCGGCCTGGAGTCGATCGCGGCGCGGATCGCGGCGCTGCTGCGCCCGGAGCCGCCCGCGTCGCTGCGCGATCTCCTCCGGCGCGGCCGGGCGTTCCTGCCCCTGCTGCGCGTACCGCCGCGACTCGTGCGGCGCGGTGCATGTCAGGAGGTGATCCGGCTGACGGGCCGTGGCGAGGTGGACCTGGCGCGGCTGCCGCTCATCCAGTGCTGGCCGCTGGACGGCGACCCGGCGGCGGTGGGATGCACGCTGACACCGGGGGAAGCGGGGACCGCCGCGGGCGAAGGCCGGTACATCACGTTCGCCGGCATGCACACGATCCACGCCGATGATGCGGGCGCCGGGCGGCCCGCCTCGCACAACATCGGCATGTACCGCGCGCAGCTCGTCGACGCGACGCACCTGGCGATGCACTGGCACATGCACCATGACGGCGCGGCGCACTTCCGGTCCTGGCAGGCGCGCGGCGAGCGCATGCCGATCGCGATCTGCCTGGGTGGTGAATCGGTGCTGCCGTACGCCGCGACCGCGCCGCTGCCGCCGGGGATCTCGGAACTGCTCATGGCGGGATTCCTGAACGGCCGCGGCATCCCGATGGTCCGTGCGACGACGGTGCCGCTGCGGGTGCCGGCGAACAGCGAGATCGTGATCGAGGGCTGGGTCGACACGCGCGCGGGGGGGATCGGGTGGGACCCGTGCGGCGACGAACCGCTGGGCGACGGGGCCGTCTACGAGGGTCCGTTCGGCGATCACACCGGGTTCTACTCGCTGCCGGACCGCTACCCGCTGGTCGAGGTCACCGCGATCACGCACCGGCGCGACGCGGTCTTCCCGGCCACCGTCGTGGGCCTGCCGCCGCAGGAGGACTACTACCTCGGCAAGGCGACGGAGCGCCTCTTCCTGCCGCTGCTGCGGACCATCGTGCCGGACGTCGCGGACTATCACCTGCCGATGTTCGGCGCCTTCCACAACGCCGCGTTCATCCGGATCCACAAGGCGTATCCGCTCCAGGCGCGGCGCGTCATGCACGCGATCTGGGGCGCGGGCCAGATGGCATGGACGAAGATCATCGTGGTCGTGGACGGACAGGTGGACGTCCACGACGAGGCGGCGGTCCTGTCGTCGCTCGCGCGGCGATGCCGCCTGGACCGGGACATCGAGCGCGTGCGCGGACCGCTGGACATCCTCGATCACGCGGCGCCGCGCCTGGGCGCGGGTTCGAAGATCGGGTTCGATGCCACGACGCCGTGGCCCGGCGAGGCGGCGGCGGGCATCGCGCACGACCGCCGTCCCGCGTGCATCGGGGCGGAGGCGATGCAGGCGCGCCTGGCGTCGCTCCCGGGGCGGTTCGCGATCCGCGCCGCGCACGCCGCGGACGCGGGGCTGGGTCGGCTCGTGCTGCTGTCGGTCGAGAAGACCCGGCCGGGCGACGGCGCCCGCGCGATCAGTGCGACCTGGGACTGCGCCGGACCGGACGCGGGCCTCGTGATCGCGGTGGATGCGGCGATCGACGCGGACGACCTCGGCGCGGTGCTCTTCCACTGGTGCGCGAACATGGATCCGGGTCGGGATCTCGTGGCCGGACCCGACGGTGCCGTGGGTTTCGACGCGACGACGAAGATGGCCGGCGACGAGCGCGACGGCGAGCCGGTGCGTCCGTTCCCACCGGTGCTTGCCGTCGATGAACGAACCGGCCGCACGCTGCGGCAGCATGCGGCCTCGTTCGGCCTCCCCGAGTGATGGAATCCACGGTCCCCGCGCCGTGCGGGCGGCGCCTGCGCGATCAGCGTCGCCGTCGGCGTCGTGCGCCGGCGGCGCCGCCCGCCGCGAGCAGCAGGGCGAGCGCACCCGGCCCCGGGACGACGATGAGCAGGTCCTGGCCCCGGTCCGACTTCAGCGCGGCGAGCTGGACCGAGTCGGTCCACGCGCCGCCGAGGATGCTGTCGAGCCACGACTGCGCCAGCGTGTAGACCAGCGACGTGAAGGCATGCCCCGGATCGAGCCGGCAGTTGCCCGACAGGAGGTCGTAGTCGGTGTCCTCGGCGAGTTCCCACACCACCGCCTGGAACGCCGCGGCGTGCACGTTGTCGGTCTGCGACAGCGCGAACGCGTTCGCCCAGAGAATGCCCGACTGGTGGGCACGGACGGCGTCGTAGCCGTTGTGGCCGGCGAGCGGGACGATCTCGTAGGTGGCGCCGACCGTGTCTCCCGGGGCGTATCCGAACGGGATGTCCTCGCGCGGCTGAATGCAGAACGTCAGGAACGACTCCCAGCCGTTGCCGCCTCCGGTATCGATCTCGAAGCCGAACACGCCGGTGAACCCGAGTGCGAAGGGCGTGCCGTCCACGCTCATGCGGGGGCGCCCGCCGGTGCCCGACAGGTAGAACCCGCCCGGGTTGCCGCTGGCGAACTCGCCGCCGACGGCGTCGCGCACCTGGACGAATGTGCCGGTGGCCGCCGAGGGCGCAACCATCGCGCACGACATGACCGCGGAGAGCAGCATGGACATGGCTGAGAGATCCTGTGGACGATCGGGAGAGCGCGGACGAACGGACCCACCGGGCACGCCCGGAGACGACGCGTCACCACTCTGCGCCATCGCCCGCGACCCGGCCAGTCGGCGCAGGCCACAGGACAGGAATTGGCAGGAATCTCCGCGTTATCCGGAACGACGGTCCGCGCGCTGCACGCCGGCCGCGGCGCCGGGTGCGCGGGCGCACGCGCGGTGCGCGTGTGCCCGCGGCGGCCGCCGGCGTCATTCGCGCAGGAAGAGGTAGTACAGCCGGCCCTCGGCGTACTGCTCTCCGGCGAGGATGCCGACGGTCTCTCCGATTCCCATGAAGATGTCCGCGCGGCCCGGCGCCCGGATCGCGCCGCCGGTGTCCTGGTCGAGCATGAAGCGCAGGTATGTGCGGGCGCCGCGCGTGAAGGTGATCGCCTTCGTGTCGACCAGCACCACGCCGCCGCGCGGGTAGATGCGCTTGTCGGTGGCCAGCGTGGCATCCGGCGTCACCCGGACGCCCAGCGATCCCGCCGGCCAGTTTCCTTCCGGGTACTCGCGGAAGAAGACGAAGGACTCATTGACCGCGAAGAGGCGCTCCACATCCTGCGGCCGCTGCCGGTAGACCTGCCGCATGCGAGGAAGGCTGGTCTCACCCGGTCTGAGCAGACCGGCGTCCATCATCGCCCGTCCGAGGCTGCCGTACGGGCGATCGGTCTTGCCGTCGTAGCCCACGTACATGATCCGGCCGTCGGGCATCAGCAGCTTCGCGGAGCCGTTGACGTGGATGATGAATGCATCCAGCGGTGTTTCGACCCAGACCAGCTCGGTGCCGCGCAGCATCCCGCGTGACTCGATCTCGGCACGCGTCCAGTACGGCACGACGCTTCCGTCGGGTGTCCTGCGGCCGAGCGGCGTGCCGTCGCGCGGATCGGTCACCAGGTCCGCGGGCCGGCGGTAGAGCGGCGCGCGGAAGCGCTCCGTCCGCACCGGGCTCGCCGGGAATTGCGGCGCGTAGTACCCCGTGAAGAGCACCGTGCCCGATCCGTCCCAGCCGACGGACTCGTACACCTCGAACCGGCGCCGCAGTTCCGCGAGGAACTGCGACTCATCCGGCGCGTCCGAGATCAGCGTCCGGAACGCGAGCACGCTGGCCCTGGCGCGGTCGTGCGTGATGCCGGCGAGGGGGAAGTGGGTGCGGCTGGACGGCGCCTCGAACCAGCGTGCAGACGCGTCGAGCGCCTCCATCAGGAGCGGGTCGCGCAGGCGCCACGCGGTGGCGAAGTCCGGCCAGCGCGACGGATCGTCGAGCCGCCGCAGCGCCGGGGCGCCCTCGGGCAGCGGCCGGTCGTAGGCCGGCCGCGGCGCCGGTTCGGGCGCCGGCCCGGGGGCCGTCCGGCACGAGGACAGGACCGAGGCGAGCGCCAGGGTGAGGAGAAACGCGGAGGTCCCGACGCGCTGCGTTCGACGGTGCGGAAGGTGCCGAGGGTGCAGAAGGTTCAGAGGGTTCAGAGGGTGCATCATGGGCGGATGAGACATCGGCAGAGGTGCCGCGTTATCATCCAACTTGCGTCATCCCTGCCCATCCGCGGGAAATCTCCGGATGTCCTCATGCCTGATCTCACCGTGACCGCCGCGCCGCTTCTCGCCGGGATCGATCCGACCGGTCCGTGGTCCACCGCCCTGCTGGCGCCCGCGTTCGGCATGCCGGGCCCGACCGAGTGGATCATCCTGCTCGTGCTGGGACTGCTGATCTTCGGGCGGCGCCTGCCGGAAGTCGGCCGGAACATCGGCCGGAGCATCGTGGAGTTCAAGCGGGGCCTCAAGGGCATCGAGGACGAGATCGACGAGGCCTCCTCGCATCCGCCCGCACGGGGCGCGGACCAGGCCGGTCGACGACCGGACCAGGCGGCTCGACTGGACGCGTCATCTGCCGGCGATGCCCCCGGCGCCCGGACCAGGACGGCGGAACCGCATGCGGCGCCGCTGGCGGGCGCGGAGCGACACGACCCGGCGCCGTGACGCAGAGGCCGCCGACGCCTCCGTCGCGCATCATGCCAACCCCCGGCCCAGCACCCGGCAACCGTTCACAGGCTGATCATCGCGCCCCGGTTCGAGGCGACTGGCGCACGCACCTGGCCGTCCGCGCCGTGGCGGGACTGCACGCCGCGGATCCGGCGCGGACACTCCCTCCGGCGGGTGATCCGCGCGGGGATCGGGCGCCCACGGCGGGCGGCGGAACGCCGGACGAAGCGCTGTGCGCCGCGGCGGCGCGGGACCCGGCGTTCGGCGCCTGCGTGACCGCACTCGGCCGGCTCGGCCGGATCGCCGCGACGGCCCTGGGCGCGGTGCTCCTGCTCGCCGCCGCGGCCGGCGCCGCGGCCGCGTGGACCGCCATCGGGCCCGGCGGGGCGCATGAGCGCGCCATCAACTGGACCGCGGCGTGGTTCGGGCTGCTGCTGCTGCCCACGCTGTCGCTGGCGCTCTGGGTGCTGCTCATGCCGTTCGGGAACCGGCTCAGTGCTGATCCGATCGTCGCCGCGTGGCGCGGCATCGTGTCGCGCATCGCGCGGTGGATTGCGCACCGGACGGGTGGCGAGGCGCGCGCGCGCCGTCCGGGCGAGGCGGCGGTGCCGGGGCACGACGGACGCGCCGCGCTCGCGGCGTGCACGCGTGCCTGGAGCGAGTCTCTGCTGGCGCCGGCCGGGCGATGGACGCTCTCGTGCATCGTCCACGCGGCCTGGGCCGTGTTCGGCAGCGCGATCCTGGTCGTGCTCCTTCTCCTGCTCAGCACGCGCGAGTATCGCTTCGGGTGGGAGACCACGATTCTCCCGGAGCGCGCGATCGTCCGCACGATCCGCGCGGTGGCGCTGCTGCCGAAGGCGGCCGGATTCCCCGTGCCCGATGACGAGACCATCCGGGCCACGCCGCGGCATGCGGATCCCGCGGCCCTTGCAGCGGCCTCCCGCGCCTGGTCGGGTCTGCTCGTCGGCAGCGTCGCGACGCATGTCGTCCTGCCGAGACTGGTGCTGCTGGGGCTGTCGATGTTCGCCGCGGCGCGGGCGCGCCGCCGCGCCTCGCTCCGTCCGGACGAGCCGGCGCTCGCGGTGCTCGCCGCCCACGCGCGCGCCGCCGATGCGGCCGCGCCCGACCGCCCGGCGCATGGTTCCGATCGGACCGTGCCGGCACCCGCCGCCGGGACGCCGTCCGCGCCGGGCGATCGCGGCCGGTGGGCCATCGCGGGGTACGAATGCAGCCCGCCGCGGGGGGGCTGGCCGCCGCGCCTGCACCGGCTGCGCTGGATCGATCTCGGCTTCGTGGAGAGCGCGGACGATCGTGCGCGCCTGCTCCGGGCGCGATCTCCGGGCGGGGAGGCCGCCGGCGCGCCGCTGCTTCTCGTGGCGGATCTCTCGGCGCTGCCCGATCGGGGCGTGGCCTCGATGATCGATGCGATCCGCGCCCAGGACACCCCGGCGCCGGTCGCCGTGCGCCTGCTGCTGACCGGCGGGGGCCGCGTGCGCGCGCGCGATCCGGACCTGGCAGCGCGACGACTCGGTCAGTGGCACGATGCGTGGCAGGCGTCGGGGTTCGATCGTCCGACGTGCATTGACCTGGATCTCGACGAGCCGACGGCGGCGCTCCGCGCCCGACTCGCCGGATTCCTCGGCGTGCAGGTCGATGCCGATCCGGCGGGCGCGTCCGCATCGCTTGCGTCGCTGCTGGCATGCATCGAACTGATCCGGGCGGCCGCGCACGATGGGTCCATCGGCGAGGTCGAAGGCGCGGTGCGCCTCCACGCGGCCATGCGCACGCGGTTCGGGATCGATCCGACCGCCGACCCGTTCGAGCCCCGGATGCCGCTGCGCGGCGGCGTGTTTCCGACGGACGTGGTCGCGGCGTGGGCGGCGAAGAGCGTCGGCCGGCTGCCGGCCAGACTGCGGGCGGATGCCGCGTGGCTCTCCGCCGGCGCCCTGGCCGGCGCCCTCTCCTGCGCCGCCGCCGCCGTGGCGCTGGCGCCGGCGGCGATCCTCGCGCTGCCCGGCTGGACCATGCTCGGCGCCGCGACGGCGGGGGTGATCCGGCTCGCCCGCGCCGCGGCGCCGCCGCCGCGGGCCGCCGCCGCGGGAGGCGACGGGGCGACCGCGGAAGCGCCCGAAGCGCCGCCGCAGGCGTCGGCGGTGGCGGCCGCCGCGGTGTCCGCGATCACCCTCGCGGGACGGGAGGGCGGCGAGGCGCGGGTGGGACGCCTGCTGGACACGCTGCTGGCGGACCAGGACGCGCCGTCGAGCGACGACCTCGGCGCCATCGACGCGTTCCTGGACCGGATCCGCGCCCGCGCCGCCACCGCGTGCATGATCGACCACGACGCGGCGCGCTCCGCCGACCTTCCGGAGCCGTCGTCGCCGCCCGATCCGTCACGCGGCGGAGAGGCGGTGCCATGACGGCGTCCCTGACCATCGCCGTCGTCGGGCACACCAACACCGGCAAGACATCGCTGCTGCGCACGCTGCTGCGCGACGTCACGTTCGGCGAAGTCGCGGATGCGCCGGGCATCACGCGCGTGAATGAGCGCGGCGTGATCCCGGTGCCGGGCGCCGGTGGAATCACGCTCATCGACACGCCCGGCCTGGAGGATTCCGTGGCGCTCCTTGCCCACCTGGACGCCATGGCGGAGGCCGCCGGCGCGGGAGCGCGCCGGCGGGACGCGGGCCACGCGATGCTGGAGGCGTTTCTCGACTCGGACGCGGCGCGGACGCGATTCGCGCCGGAGGCGCGGGCGCTGGAGGCGGTGCGCGGCGCGGCGTGCGCGCTGTATCTCATCGACGCGCGCGAGCGCATGCTGGCCCGCCATCGTGATGAACTGGAGATCCTGGTGCGCAGCGGCCGGCCCGTCATCCCGGTCCTGAACTTCACCGCCGCGGCCGACGCGAAGACGGATGCGTGGATCGAACTGCTCCGCCGCACCAGCCTGCATGCGATCGTCTCGTTCGACACGGTCCTGTACGACGTCGAGGGCGAGGCGCGGCTCTGGGACGCGGTGCGCGTGCTGCTCGGTGACGCCGGGCCGGACGCGCGCGGCGCGGCCGGACTGGTGGCGACGCACATGGCGCTGATCCGCGCCGCGCGGCGCGACCTGCGCCTGGCGAGCGCCACCGTCATCGCGGACCTGCTGATCGACGCGGCGGCGGCGGGACGGCCGGTCGCGGTCCGCGATCCGCACGCCATTGTGGCGGCGTCCGAAGGACTGCGCGACGCCGCGCGGGCCGCCGAGGTGCGCGCGATCACGGCGCTGCTGGCGCTGCATCGCTTCCGTGCCACCGACTACCGGGAGCATCCGCTGCCCATCGAGGACGGACGGTGGCCGCTGGACCTGTTCAGTCCGGAGGCGATGCGCCAGTTCGGCATCCGGGCGGCGGGGCTGGTCGCGACGGGTGCCGCGGTCGGATTCTCGGTGGACGTGCTCCTGCACGGCCTGAGTCTCGGCGCCGGGACCGCGATCGGGGCGGCGGTCGGCGGCCTCGCCGGTGTCGTGCGCACGCATGGCCGGCGCCTGTACGACCGCGCCCGCGGCATCACCGACCTGCGCATCGCGGACGAGACCCTGCTGCTCCTCGCCGCGCGTGCCGTGCTGCTGGTGCGGTCGCTCTTCGCGCGCGGGCATGCCGCCATGACGACCATCGAGACCGGGCGCGAATCGGCGCCGCTGCATCGGCTGGCGGACCGTCTCCGGGGGGACCCGGAGATCCGGCGGGCGCTGCGCCGGGCCCGCTCGGTCCCCGCGTGGTCGCGCCTGTGCGATCCGGATCGGTTCGCCGACGAGCCCGGCCGTCAGGCGCTCCTCGGCGCACTGGCCGACCGGGTGGGACCGCTGCTCTCGACCGACGGCGGGTCCGCGCCCGACACGCGGGGCGATATACTCTCCGCGTCCGCCACGGGCGATTAGTTCAGTTGGCTAGAACGCACGGATCACACCCGTGAGGTCACTGGTTCGAGTCCAGTATCGCCCACTTCGCCACGAGGCCGCCCGCTGATCCCGGGCGGCCTCGCCTGTTTCCGCGGGGGAGGCGCGGCGGCCTGCGCGCGTCCTGAGCGCATTGACGGAATCCGTCCGAGTCGCGAGACTCCACGGCGACCCGCGATCCGCAATCCGCGGCGCCGAGGTCCGTAGACGTGAAAGGGGGCGGGCGTGCACCGACGCGGCCGCAGGGGGGAGCCGGGGGACGGCCTCCCCGATGGACATGGAGCCGCCGGCACGCCGGAGGGGCGATCGACAGGGGACGGCGACCCCGACGCCGACGGCCGCGCGCCGGCCGATGCGCCGGAGGCGCTCGCGCCGGCGCTCGAGAGCGATGAACACGAGGACGATGCCGGGGCCGACGAGGCCTGCGGCGCCGACGACGCCGACGAGTCCATCGACGACGACGACGCTGTCTGCGACGAGGCAGACGCGGACGAGCCAGACGCGGACGAGCCAGACGCGGACGAGGAAGACGAGCACGACGACGGGGACGATGCGGACGAGGACGGAGCGGACGGGGAGGAGACCATCTTCCGCGAGTCCGCCGCGGAGCAGCTCACGTCGCCGGAGCAGCTTGACCGGACCCTTGAAGTGATCGGCGCCCGGGGCTGGGCGGCGCTGGTGGCGCTCTGGGCGCTGCTCGCCGCGATCGTGGCCTGGGCGATCGTCGGATCGGTGCCGACCCGGGAGGAGGGCGCGGGGATCCTGGTGCCGGCCGGTGGGCTGCGTCAGGTCGTCGCCACCGGCACCGGCCGCCTGACGGATCTCCGGACGCGGGTCGGGGAGTTCGTCGAGCCGGACGAAGTGATCGCGATCATCGACCGACAGGAGGTGCGTGACCTGCTGCTTGAAGCGGAATCCAGGCTCGACGAACTCATCGCGCAGGACGGGACGCTCGACGAGTTCGAGTCCCGGGAGTCGGAGGTGCAGCAGGCGCTGGCGGACGTGGAGCAGGCGCGCCTCCGGCGACTGATCGAGTTCTCCCGGGAGCGGCTCGAGCGATTGCGGAGCCGACGGGAACTGGTCACGCGGCTCATCGCCGACGGGGCCCTCTCGGCGATCGAGATCGAACGGCTGGACGAGGAGCGGGAGACCATCACGCTTTCGATCGAGCGGGCGACGCTGGAACTGGAGCAGTCCGAGGCCCGGCTCCGCAACGCGGAGTTCGAGCGCCGGCGGGGCCGGCTCGAGCGGTCGCTGCGCATCGACGAAATGCGGCGGCGCGCCGGGATGCTCGCGGCGCGGCTGGAGCGGGAGTCGCTGGTCCGCAGCCCGGTCCGCGGCCGTGTCGTGGAGATCCGCGCGGCGATGCACGCCGCCATCACGGTGGGCGATCCGGTCATGCTGCTCGAGCCGCTGGACGAGCAGTTCGCCGTGCTCGAGGCGGTGCTGTATGTCTCGGCGGCGACGGGCCGGCGCATCCAGCGCGGCATGCCGGTGGAACTGACGCCGAGCACCGTCCGGCGCGAGGAACACGGATCGCTCGTGGGAACCGTCTCGTTCATCGCGGATGTTCCAACCAGCAAGTCCGCGATGATGGCGGTGCTGAGCGATGCGGACATGGTGGAGCGATTCACGCAGCGGATCGGGCTGCCGCTGGAGATGCGCGTCGCACTGGTGCCGGATCCGGGCACACCCAGCGGCTTCCGCTGGACGAGCGCGGAGGGGCCGCCGATCGCGATCTCCGCCGGAACGCTCTGCGACGGTGCGGTCACGATCCGCCGGCAGAGCCCGCTGAGCCTGGTCATTCCGGCGCTGCGGAGGTCGCTCGATGGCGAGTGACCCGGGGGCACGTTCGGACTCCGTCCCGCCGCCGGATCGCGATCCGGCGCATGCGGCCGGCGTCCGGGCAGCGCCGCACGACGCCGGTCGCGGCCGCGTGATTCCGCCGTCGGCGGATGTCGATGCGGCGTCGATTCCGCCGTCGTTCGACGAGGATGACGACGGACTCCTCCGCACGCCGGAGGCGGGCGCGACGGACGACGACGACGACGACGCTGTCGAGGACGAGGAGGGCGACGGCGCCCCGGCGCCGTATCGCCCCTCGCGCGGTCGCCGCCCCGTGCGGACGCCGACGGTCCTGCAGATGGAGGCGGTGGAGTGCGGCGCCGCGTCGCTCGGCATCATCCTCGCACATCACGGACGGCATGTGCCGCTGGAGCAGTTGCGACTGGACTGCGGCGTCTCGCGCGACGGCAGCAACGCCGCCAACGTCCTCGACGCGGCGCGCCGGTACGGCATGGAGGCCGAGGGCTTCAGCATGGAGCTCGACGGCTTCTTCGAGGAGATGGACTTCCCGTGTGTGATCTTCTGGGAGTTCAACCACTTCCTGGTCGCAGAGGGTTTCACCCGTGACCGCGTCTTCCTGAATGACCCGGCGTACGGACGGCGCACGGTCACGATGGAGGAGTTCGACCGCGGGTTCGCGGGCATCGCGCTTTCGATCCGGCCCGGGCCCGCGTTCCGGCGCGGCGGACAGAAACCGAGCGTCGTCCGCGCGCTCCTGCGGCGCCTGCCGGGCATCCGGACGGCGGTGGGATTCTGCGTCCTCGCCGGGCTCGGTCTCGTCATCCCCGGCCTCGCGATCCCGACCTTCAGCCGGATCTTCGTCGACGGGATCCTGATGGGCGGCTCCGGGCGATGGCTCGGCCCGCTGCTGCTGGGCCTCGTGGTCGCGGCCGTCCTGCGCGGTGCGCTGACCTGGCTCCAGCGGCACCATCTGCTCCGTGCGAGCACCAGGATGACGCTTTCCGGGACCGGCCGGTTCCTCTGGCATGTGCTCCGGCTGCCGACCGAGTTCTTCATGCAGCGCTACGCCGGCGAGGTCAGCAGTCGCATCGCCGGCAACGAGCGTGTCGCGGAAGCGATGACCGGCGACCTCGCCGCGAGCGCCATCGGCCTGCTGAGTGCGGTCTTCTTCGCCGCGCTCATGGTGCGGTACGACCCGGTCCTCGCCGCGGCAGGCATCGGACTGGCGCTGACGAACCTCCTCGTGCTGCGCCTGGTCAATCGGCGCCGCGCCGACGAGAGCCTGCGGATGCTGCAGGAGAGCGGCAAGCTGATGGCGGCCACGATGGGCGGCATCCAGTCGATCGAGTCCGTCAAGGCGGCCGCCCGGGAGAACGACCTCTTCGCGCGATGGGCAGGGCACCAGGCCAAGGCGACGGCCGCCGAGCAGAGACTCGCGGCGTCGACCGGCGTGCTCGAGACGATTCCGATCGTGACCGCGCTCCTCTCGACGGCGATCGTGCTCGGCCTGGGCGGGCTGCGCGTCATGGACGGCGCGATGAGCGTGGGCATGCTGGTGGCGTTCCAGTCGCTGCTCGTGAGTTTCTCCCATCCGATCAATGATCTGGTCCGCCTCGGCGAAGTGATCCAGCGGCTCGACGGAGACATGAAGCGGCTGGACGACGTGATGCGGTACCGGATCGATCCGGTCTTCGAGCCGTCCGGGGACGGACCGGATCTTCCGCCGGAGCACCGGCTCGCCGGCTTCGTCGAACTCAGGAACGTGACCTTCGGCTACAGCCGCCTCGATCCGCCGCTGCTCAAGGACTTCAGCCTTTCCCTGGCGCCCGGCGACCGCGTCGCGCTCGTGGGTGCGTCGGGCAGCGGGAAATCGACGGTCGCCCGGCTGATCAGCGGACTGTACAGGCCCTGGGCGGGGGAGATCCTCTTCGATGACGTCCGGCGCGAGTGCCTCCCGCGCACGATGGTCGCCAACTCCTGCGCGATGGTGGACCAGGACATCTTCTTCTTCGAGGGGACCGTCCGGGAGAACATCGCGCTCTGGGACGGGACGCTGCCCGACGAGGCGATCCAGCAGGCGGCGAAGGACGCCTGCATCCACGAGGAGATCACGGCGCGCAAGGGCGCCTATGCAAGCGTCGTCGAGGAAGGGGGGCGGAACTTCAGCGGCGGCCAGAGGCAGCGGCTGGAGATCGCGCGGGCCCTCGCGATCGACCCGACCATCATCATCATGGACGAGGCGACGAGCGCGCTGGATGCGACGACGGAGAAACTCGTCGATGACAGCATCCGACGGCGCGGCTGCACCTGCATCATCGTCGCGCACCGGCTGAGCACGATCCGTGACTGCAATGAGATCATCGTCCTGGAGGCCGGGCGCATCGTGCAGCGCGGCCCGCACGCTGAACTGATCGCGGTCGACGGACCGTACGCCCGGCTCATCAACGCGGAGTAGGACGATCCCGACCCCGATGTCCGATCACGTGGCGACCATCTTCTCCGAGCGGGGCACGATCGTGCCGGCGGGAAGCAATCAGCCGCTGCCGCTCATCGATCCCGGCGGTGTCCTGCTCGTCAGGCGCGGCCACGTCGACGTGTTCGCCATCACGATCGTGCACGAGGACGGCGCCCGGGACCTGCGGCGCACCCACCTGCTGCGCGTGCCCGCCGGTCAGATACTCCTCGGTTTCCGCATGCCGCAGGAGGGCACGAATGCGCTGCTCCTGGGATTCGGCTCCGCCGATGCGGAGGTCGCGCGGCTGGATGCGGAGGCCGTGGAGGACGCCTCCGGCGCGGCGGAGTTCATGGCAGCGTTCAGCCCGCTGGTCGACCGCTGGATCTCGGCGATCTGCACGCTCTGCGCGGATGACCATCCGCCCGCCGGCGCGATCAACCTCCGGGAGGGCGCCACCGTCGACCTGGAGGCCGGCCGGAGCGTGCAGCCCCAGACCGGCGTGCTGTGGCTCCGCATCCGGGGCGGCACCGCGCGGTTCCTGGGTGAGGCCGATGATCCCGGCATCGACGGTTCACGGCTGTTCCCGCTGGGCAAGGATGCGTGGATCACGGCGGAGACGCCGCTCCGCGTCCGCGGCTTCCGGGCGTCGGAGGTCGCCGGAACGCGCGGCTGGTGGCGCGGCATCGAGCGGTTCCAGGACGCCGCCGACGCGATCATCGATCGGCAGCGCGTGCGCGAACGCGAGGAGTCACGGCGCCGGCTCGTGGCCAAGGCACGCGCGGGGCGATCCGCCGTGCACGCCGCGCTCAGCGAACTCGGCGCCGTGCTGTCGCGTCGCGTGGTCCCGAACGTCGGTCGAGCCGGCGACACGACGCTGCTCAATGCATGCAGGCTGGTCGGCGCCGCCCAGGGGATCGAGATCCGTGATCCGGGCCGGGGCGATGACGGCATCGGCAGCGACCCGATCGCGCGGATCGCGCGGGCATCGCGCTTCGCGTACCGGCGGGTGATGCTCCGCCGGGGATGGCACCGGCGGGATGGCGGTCCACTGCTCGGCTTCGTCGCCGCGGACGGAAGGCC
This sequence comes from Phycisphaeraceae bacterium, assembly GCA_019636755.1. Taxonomy (GTDB): domain Bacteria; phylum Planctomycetota; class Phycisphaerae; order Phycisphaerales; family SM1A02; genus JAHBWZ01. Next base: position 105,781 of record JAHBWZ010000008.1, read on the forward strand.
GGTGGCGATCCTGCCCGCGGGCCCGCGGCGGTACGAGGTGCACGACCCGCTTGACGGCGAGGTGGTCGCCGTCGATCGCGGTGTTGCCGAGGAGATCGCCGTCCGTGCCTTCGCGTTCACGCGCTGTCTTCCCGACCGACCGCTGTCCGCGATCGATCTGATCCGCTTCGCGAGCCGCGGCATCGGGCGCGATGTCGCCACCGTCGCGGCCGTCGGCGGGGTCGGTGCGCTGCTGACGCTCGCCACCCCGGTTGCCATCGGCCACCTCTTCGACGCCGTCATTCCCTGGGCGGAGCGCGTGCAGCTCCTCCAGGTCACGATCGGACTCGTGGTGGCGGCCCTTGCCGCGGGCGCGTTCCAGGTGACGCGGAACATCGCCCTCATCCGGATCCAGCACCGCGCGGCGGCGTCGCTCCAGGCGGCACTCTGGGAACGCGTGATCAACCTGCCCGCCCGGTTCTTCAGCCGGTACTCCGCCGGCGACATGGCGACCCGGGCGATGGGCGTGGATGCGATCCGGGACGAACTCTCCACGTCGGCGGTCACCGCCATCGTGACCGGCGCATTCTCGATCGTCAGCGTCGTCGTGCTCTTCGTCCACAGCCCGGCGGCGGCGGTGGTGGCACTGCTCCTCGTGATGCTGGTACTCGCGGTGATCATGACCGCGGGCGTGCTGCAGATGCATCATCAGCGTGAACTGGAGGAGTGCGAAGGCCGGATGTCGGGCATGCTCCTGCAGTTCATGAACGGGATCGCGAAGATCCGCGTGGCGGCGGCCGAGCACCGGGCGTTTGCCGAGTGGGCGCGGCGGTTCTCGCACCAGGCCCGGGTGATGGTGCGCGCGCGGACCCTCAACAACCACCTGGCGGTCTTCAACGCGGTCTTCCCCGTCCTGGGCATGGTCGTCGTCTTCTGGCTTCTCGCCGATGCGGCCGCCGCGCCGGGGATGGACCGCGCGACCGGCCTGTCGACGGGAAGCGTGCTGGCGTTCCTCTCCGCGTTCACCATCCTGCTCTTCGGCATGATCCAGCTCGGCGTGACGGCGGCGAACATGCTGACGGTCGTTCCGCTCTACCGGCGACTCCGGCCGATTCTCGAGACGGCGCCGGAGATCGATCCCGCCCGGATCGATCCGGGACCGCTCCGCGGACGGATCGAGGTCTCGAACGTCTCGTTCCGCTACGAGAAGGACGGCCCCGCGATTCTCGATGCGGTCAGCCTGCACGTGGAGCCCGGCGAGTTCATTGCCGTCGTCGGCCCGTCGGGGAGCGGCAAGTCGACGCTGCTGCGGATCCTGCTCGGCTTCGAGGCACCGGAGTCGGGCACGGTGTCGTACGACGGGTTCGATCTCGCGGGGCTGGATCCCCGCGCGGTCCGTCGCCAGCTCGGCGTGGTCCTGCAGGGCGGCGATCTCGCACCGGGTGACATCTTCACGAACATCGTCGGGTCTGCGGTGGACCTGACCGTCGAAGACGCGTGGGAGGCGGCACGCCAGGCCGGCATGGCCGGAGACATCGCCGCCATGCCCATGGGCATGCACACCATTCTCAGCGAGGGCGGCGGGTCGCTTTCGGGCGGGCAGCATCAGCGGCTGCTCATCGCGCGGGCCCTGGTCTCCCGGCCGCGGATCGTGTTCTTCGACGAGGCGACCAGCGCGCTCGACAATCCGACGCAGGCGGTGGTCACCGGGAGCCTCGATCGCCTCCGGGCCACGCGGATCGTCATCGCCCATCGCCTGAGCACGATCGTCGGCGCCGACCGGATCTATGTCATGGAACGCGGCCGGGTCGTGCAGTGTGGAACGTATCGCGAACTTGCCGGAGTCCCGGGCCTGTTCCATGAACTCATCAAGCGCCAGATCGCCTGATCCGCTCGCCCCGCCCCGCGCCGCGGTCCGCACGGGTCGCCCGCGCGTCCCGGGAGGCGGTCCGTCGCGTCGCGCGCTGCGCAGACGGGAGCGGGCCCGTCCGGAGACGGGCCCGCCCAGGGGGATCGCGATGATCCGGACGGCTCGCAGGCGCGGGCCGCCTCCGGACAGTCGACCGCGGAGAGTTCAGGACCCGGTCGAACTCCGCCGGACGCGAACCTTGACGTTCGTGCCCGTCGTGCTTCCGCCGGAGACCGACCCGAGCGATGCGCCGCCGCGTCGCTTCGTCGACGTCGCACCGGTGGAACCGCCGCGGACACCGAGCGTGTCACGGGAGAGGTTGGTGCGGGTCTTCGGGGCGCCGGTGCCGGTGGAACCGCCGCGGACGCCGAGCGTGTCACGGGAGAGGTTGGTGCGGGTCTTCGGGGCGCCGGTGCCGGTCGAACCGCCGGACGCCGCGCCCAGCTTCGTGCCCGTCGACGTGCGCCTGCCGCCACTGGTTCCGGTGGATCCGCCGGAGGTGGCGCCGAGCTTGCTGCCCGTGCCCGTGCGCTTCGCCGTGGCGCCGGTCGACCCGCCGGACGTCGCGCCGAGCCTGGTGCCTGCCTTCTTCCGGATGGCGCCGCCGGATCCGGCGGAGGTGGAGCCGAGCTTGCTGCCGGCGCTCTTGCGCTTGGTCGTGGCGCCGCTGGATCCCGTGGAGCCGGATCCGGCGGAGGTGGAGCCGAGCTTGCTGCCCGTGCTCCGGCGCTTCGCCGTGGCGCCCGTGCTCCCACCCGAGGCCGTGCGGCCCGACGTGGTCTTCTTCTTCGTGGTCGTTGCCATGATGCTGACTCCTTGGAGTACCTGCGTTGTTCCTGCCGGGTGGCGGTCAGCCTGCCCGGAACGGAGCGAGTCGGTCACGAACACAGTCAACGTGACCGGCGATGCTGATGGAAGCGTGAAACGCGCGCTGCGCGCCACCCGGAATCCGTTCCGGGATCGAAACAATCCGGTGATGCCACCATGAGCAGGCGAGGATCATCGGATGCGCGGTCGTCGGACGGCCGGTCCGTCGGCGCGGGCGGACCGGATGGAGCGCAGGATGATGTCGCGCACCTGCTTCCCGTGGTGGCGCGGCAGCTCCACCGGCTCGCCGCGGCGCGACTGCGATCGGACGGCGCGGACATCCTGCTGGAGCCGGCGGCGCTCGTCAACGAGACCTGGCTCCGCCTCGCATCGCGCGATCCCGCGTCGTGGCGGGATCCTGCACACTTCCTTGCCGTGGCCGCGACGGCGATGCGCCAGATCCTGATCGACCACGCGCGGCAGCGGCGGACGCTCAAACGCGGCTTCGGGCGTGCACGGGTCACGTTCGAGGTCGCCGACCGGGACGGAACCGCGTCGTTCGAAGTCCGGGAGGTGGATGAAGCCCTCAAGCGGCTGCGCCACCTGGACCCCCGGGCGGCGCAGGTCGTCGAACTCCGGTTCTTCACGGGCCGGTCGAATGCAGAGATCGCCGGGGCGCTGGGGGTCTCCAGGAAGACGGTGGCGCTCGACTGGGCGCGTGCCCGCCGCTGGCTGGCGCAGGAACTCGGGTCCGACCACGATCGACGGCGCGGATGACCGGCGCGGACGTCCGGCGCGGCGCGCACCGCCGCCACGGGTGCACCGGAGTCACCCGTGGCGGTGGCGTGCCGCGATGAGGTCGGGCGTGCCCGCCCGCGCGGGTCAGCCGGCGCCCATGCCGCCGCTGTCCTGCCGGCGCCGCGGTGCATGCGCCCCGGTGAGGCCCGCACCGCCGGTGGTGGCGTTCAGCGTCGATCCCGACGCGGGCTTGCGCCGCGGCGCGGAGGCATCCGTGGAACCGGCGGCCGCCCCGCCGGCGGTCGCGTCGGTGAGCGACCTGCGCTTGGCGTCGTTGTTCTGTCCGCGGATGTTGGAGGCCGTGGAACCGGCGGCCGCCCCGGCGGCGGTCGCGTCGGTGAGCGACTTGCGCTTGGCGTCGTTGTTCTGTCCACGGATGTTGGAGGCCGTGGATCCGCCGGAGACCTTCGTCAGATCGGTTGGCTTCTTCCTGTCGGTCATCGTGCGTACTCCCTGATTTCCGGGGCGGCCCATCGGTATCCGGCCGGCCGGAGTCCCACGCATCGGAGGGACGGCACGCGGTTGGGGTCGCGGGGTACGGCGTGCACGCACCGCGCGAGGATCGGATCCGGGCGTCCGGATCCGCGGGATGAACAAGAGCGCGTCGGTGTCCGCCGGCGCGCGGACCCGTGAATTTTCTCCGGGACGGTGCACCCCGGCCGGTGCATGCCGTGGTCGTCCGGCCGGACGGCGGCGGACGACCGGATGCAGACGCTACCACGCGACCCGGGTCGCACCCAGGAGCATGCCCGTGGCGTGCGCGAGATCCACCTGCGCGATCTCGTACGTCGCCAGGGCGTCCGCAAGTGCGATCCGCGCGTCGGCCAGCCGGGTCTCCGCATCCAGGACCTCGGTGCTGGTGCGCAGGCCCAGTCGGAACTGGCCCTGCTCCGCCTGGTAGTTCCTGGCCTCCAGCACCACGTTCTGCCGTGCGGCGAGGATCCGCTGCCACGACGCCTCCATCGTGTCGACCGCACCAAGGACCTCGCTCCGGATGACCTGTTCGCGGGCCGCCCGCGTCGCGAGCCGCTGCAGGCGCGCAAGCAGCGCGCGGCGCAGGGTCGATTCCGCCGCTTCGTTCCCCAGCGGGATCTCCGCTCGAAGCCCGAGTTCCATGCCGTCCGAGCCGCGGTCGAAGAGGTCATCGAGGGCGCGCCCGGGCGTCCGACCGCTTCCGCCGATGCGATACCGGTACTCCAGGAGGACCAGCGGAAGCCGGCCGCTGCGCGCCGCATCCACGCGGACGGCGTCCCGGGCAACCTGGAGTTCGAGTTCCAGCAGTTCCATCCGGTGCTGCATCGCCGCCTCGAGCATCGACGCCGGGTCGACGGTGCGCAGCGCGGCCTCCGGCGAGGCGGCGGCGACGATCCGGACCGGTGACTCGACCTCGAGCCCCGGCCGGTTCATCACCCGCTTCAGGGTGCGCTGCGCGTCGCGCGCGTCGAGGTCTGCGTCGATGATCGCCGCGAGCCGTCTGGAGAGTCCGGCCTCGGCGCGGACGACCTCGACCTCGGGACCGAGCCCGGCCTGGAGCCGCGCCTCCGCCTGCTGGACCTGTGCGAGCGCCTGCTCGTACTGCTGCTGGCGGATCTCGAGGATGGCCGCGGTGGCATGCACGATCCAGTACGCGCGATCCACGTCGGCGAGGCTGCGCACGATCCGCAGCTTCGTCTGCGCCTCGGTGATCTGCACGTCCAGGGCCGCCAGTCGGATCCGGTGCGTGGCGAACCACCGCCCGCCGCCGCGCGCGAGCGGGAGACTCAGCGCGAGTTCGATGTCGCTCCAGTACCGGTCGCTGCCGGGGAGTACGCCGGATGCCTCGCGCGCCGCGGGCAGATGCACGGTCACCGAGCCGCCGGTCCGAAGCGGGATCGTGACGCCGGGATCCAGCGACGCGGCCGGGACGAGTTCACCACGGAAGGTCTCGACGCGCTCCGGCTGCGCCGTCGAGGCGCCGGCATCCACGAAGAAGAGCGCTTCGAACGCGGCCTCCTCCTCGGAGACGGCCGTCCCGGCGATCTGCGGATCGAACAGCGCGACCCGGATGTCCAGGTTGTGCTCGAGCGTCCATGCCCGCGCCTGCGCGAGGGAGACCTCGACCGTTCCGGCGCCGGCGAATCGATCGGGCGGAGGCACGCGCAGCGATCGACCGGTCGACGGCTGCTCGGGGTGCGGCGCCAGGTGCATGACGTCGATCTGTCGAGTCCGCTCCGGCGACATCCATGCGCCGCGATCGGAGAGGCGGCCGCGCAGCGGATGACCCGCGTCGCAGCCGGGCAGGACGGTCGACGCGGCCGCGACCAGGGCGATCGACGCGTACCGTCTGCATGACGATGCATGCCCGGACGCGGGGGACCGGCGGGCAGCGCGCCGTCGGCTACGGACAGGCTGCATGGCACCCCCCGCGCCGCCTCACCGGAAGATGCATGACCGCGGCCACGGCCGCGATGGTCGGAAAGCCGACATCGGCTGTCAAGCGGCCTGATCGGCGGGGACCGCCCCAACCCGTTCCGTTAGAATCCGGGCATGGACACATCGCATGAGTTCCTCGGTGAACGGAAGCAGGCGCTCGAGGAGGCGTTCTTCGCGCAGCAGGATGACGCCCTGAAGGCACGGCTTCGCAGGCGGCAGGAGGCGGCTGCCCACCGGGCGGCGCTGCAGTCCGTTTCCGGCATCACCGACGAGCGGCTTCTGGACCATCTCGTGGCGCTGGATGTTCATGCCGGCGCGCTTTCGGCGCTCACGCTCATCCCGCTGGTCACGGTCGCATGGGCGAACAATCGCATCGAGCCCGGCGAGCGGCGGGTGATCCTCGAGGCCGCCCGGGAATCGGGCGTCGTCCCGGGTACGGAGGCCCACGAACTCCTCGCCGCCTGGCTCGAACGGCGGCCCGGACCCGGACTCTTCGCGGCGTGGAAGGAGTACATCGCGACCATCACGGCGCGGCTGGAACCCTCGGGCCGCCTCGCGCTCCGCGACGGCATCCTCCGGCACGGGCGGGAGGTCGCGGAGGCATCCGGAGGACTCTTCCCCTTCCTCCGCACCGGAAGCGTCTCGCCGGGGGAGCAGGCGGTGCTGAACGAGATCGAGCGCGCGTTCGCCTGAGATCGGCGGCGGCGCGGTGACCGCGGGCGGCGCGACGTTCACGCCGGCTCGATGCGCGCATGCGTCGCGATGAAGCGCGCCTCGTCCGGGTTGAGCGCGGTGACCTGCGCCGCGTCGAAGCGCGTGTCCCGGTCCATGCGCGTCTCCGGCGCCGGCGGCGGGGTGCGCTCGGCGCTGTCGGCGCTCCCGACGGCGAATGTCGCGCCGAAGAGCGAGGCGCCCCGGAAGTCGACGCCCCTGAGATCGGCGCCGCGGAAATCAGCGCCCTCCAGGTCGGCCTGGCGCAGTGAAGCGCCGGCCAGGGCGGCGCCGCTGAACCGGGCATTGGTGAGATTCGACTTCGCGAAGTCGGCGCCCTCCAGGCGACTGCCGCGGAAGTCCGCATGGCGCAGGACGGCGTCCCGGGCGCGAAGCGCGCGCAGGTCCAGCCCCGCCGCCTGCAGGCTGAGCAGCGTGCGCCGCTCGATCGTCCGGTCGGCGAGGACGCGGGCGGCGTCGCGCCGATCGAGCGACGATGACACGTACCGCTGTTCCCGCCAGGGATCGGCCTCGTTGTGGTATCCCGCTTCCCGCTCCCAGTAGCCGGGCCGGTCCTCCGCGAGGACCTCGATGTGCGTCAGCCACTTGAGGCTCTTGTAGAAATAGCGATCCCGGGTGACCGTCCGGACCGGCCCGCCGTGGTCGGTCGGAAGCGGCGCGCCGTCGGCGGACCAGGCGACCAGGACATCGGGGGCGGCGTCGATCGGCAGCGAGGTGTCATGCGATCGCGGTGACCGCGCCCGGAACGAGACGAACCGCGCGCTCCGCTCGGGGACCGCCCGGTCCAGCAGGACCGGGAGCGGAACGCCGGTGAACGGGACATCGAGGCGCGACCAGCGGGTGACGCAGTGGATGTCGACGCGCCACGTCACCGCATCGAGGGCCGTGAGTTCCGCCAGGGAGAGCGTCACGGGCCGGGAGACCAGGCCGCCGATGGAAACGCACCACGGGGACGGGTCCGCCGCCGGGGCACGTTCGCCCACGATCGGCCAGCGCCCCGGCGCGGCCAGCGCCTGATTCGGCGGGAGTGTGGGACGGGCAGGCACGGCGGAAGACGCCTTCTCGGCGGAGAAGCGCACCCGGAGGGACTCGAACCCCCGACCTTCTGGTTCGAAGCCAGACGCTCTATCCAACTGAGCTACGGGTGCAGACGGCGGAGGATATCGCGGGCGCCGCCGCGCTGGAAGCGCGGGCGGGGTGCCGTCCGGATGCGCGGGTGGTGCAGGCACGCGCGGCGGACGGACGACCCGAGGCCGGACTGCCGATGCACTGGCGGGGCAGAAAGAGGGGGTCTTCCGGCTTTCGTGCGGGGAGACCGGGCCGTGGACGACGCCGCCCATGGGGGGCTGAGGCCCCCCATGCACCCCCCTTGCGCGCAGGCGGGTGGTGGTGGTCAGCCGGCGCGCGAGTGGAGATGCCTGCGCGCAGAGGGTCCGTGGTCGCGCGCAGGACGTCCGGCGGCGACGGCGCGTGCAGCGCGGCGCGTCCGTGATCGCCTTGTTGCGAGTCAAGGCGTTCCCCGGATCATCCATCCGCGAGGGGGGTTGCAGGGGGGCGCTTCAGCCCCCCTGCGCATGCGCGTGCCGAAATCGATGGCGTGCACGGCGCCATGCCCGGGCGCATCGTCCTGATCGATGACTGGTGCTTGATCGCGCGCCCAATGTCTTTCAAGCACCCGGGTGGACCTCGGGTCTCCCCGGTCACGAGAGTCTCGTCCGGGTGCGCGAGCGCAGGTGGGGCTGGACATCCGCGATGCCGTCGATCCCGCGCGTCCGGGCGAAGCCCGACTCCCGGCGCGCGGGCGTGCGTTCACTCCGCCGGTACGCCCTCGCCGCCATCCCCGGCTCCAGGCGATCACGCCATCGGCGTGCTGGGCTGCAGGCGATACACGCGCGCCCGTCGCCGGCGAAACACGTCGTTCGCAAGGCGGGTCCACCCGCACGAAGGCCGGAAGCCCCAAAAAGGATGACGGGCGGCCGCTCACGCGGACGCCCGTCGTTGGATCAGGAAAACGACTCGTCGCCGGGTTCCGTGTCGCCGCGTGTCCGCGTCGTGGACGGTGAGGTCGGGCCCCATCGAGTCGGCCGTTCCTCCGGATGCAGCCCGAAGGCCGCACGCCATCCGCGGAGCAGGTCTGATGCCGCTCCGCCCGGGTTCCGATGTTCGAAGCGTCTCTCCGTCTTCTCACAAGCGCCGACGCTTTCTTCCGATGGGCCCATGTCGCCGGGGCGGGGTCGCCGAGGCGGGTGGACCGACCGGTTGCGGTCACGTCGAAGCTCGACTCTCTCTCTCTCGGGCTCTCTCGTCTCGATGGGAAGGAGGTTCCCGGGAACCGAAGCCGGTTGCCGGGAAGGCGAACTCTCGGACGTGAGTGTATCGGCCCTGGTCAGGGGCCACAAGCCCCGAGGTGCAATTTCTGCGGCCCCTTCGACATCCCGGTCCCGGCGTGCTGCCCGTCCACCCGGCGGGTGCCCTCGCCCTGTTCGTGGATGGTCCGGACCCGGATCGTCTCGGGGATCGCGCTCAGCCGGGTTTCGACCACGTCGGCAGGCACCGGATCCACGTCGAGGATGACGTAACTGACCTCGGCGTTGCTGCGCAGGTACTCGGCGTTGATGTTGACGCCCAGGTCCGCCATGATCCCGTTGATCCGGCTGAGCACGCCGGGCACGTTCCGGTGGAAGTGCAGGATCCGCAACTGATCGGCAAGCGGTGAGGGGAGATCCACCTCGGGGACATTGACCGCGGAGGTGGTCGTGCCGGTGCGGACGAACCGGGCGAGCTTCTCGGAGACCTCGACGGCGATGTTGCGCTGGGCTTCCTCGGTGCTGCCCCCGACGTGCGGCGTCAGGATCACGTTCGGCAGGCCGGCGAGAGGGCATGCGAACGGCGCGTCGTTCAGCGCAGGCTCCTCGGGGAAGACATCGGCGGCGATCCCCCCGAGATGCCCGGTCTGCAGCGCGGCCGCGGCCGCGTGGAGATCGACGACGCTTCCCCGGGCATTGTTGATGATCATGGCGCCGGGCTTCATCGTCGCGATCTCGGCGGCGCCGATCAGGTTGTGCGTCGCGGGCGTCGCCGGGACATGCAGCGAGACGCAATCGGCCTCCCGAAGAACATCGCTGAGCGACGATCGCGGCTGCGCATTGCCGAGCGGCAGGCGCTGGACGATGTCGAAGTACACGACGCGCATGCCGAACGCCTCGGCAAGGACCGAGACCTGCGACCCGATGTGGCCGTATCCGATGATGCCGAGCGTGCGCCCGCGCACCTCGTGAGCGCCGGCGCTGGACTTGTCCCAGCGTCCTCCGTGCATCAGCATGCTCTTGTCGACGAGCCTGCGGTTCAGCGCCACGACCTCCGCGAGCGTGAGTTCGGCGACACTGCGCGTGTTCGAGAACGGGGCGTTGAAGACGGTGACGGCGCGGCGCATCGCGGCGCGCAGATCCACCTGGTTCGTGCCGATGCAGAAGCAGCCGATCGCCAGCAGATCCGGAAGCCGCTCGATCGTCGCGGCGTCGATCTCGGTCTTGGACCGGATGCCGAGGATCGCGGTCCCCGCCAGTTCGGACGGCGAGGCACCCTCGAGAGCGCCGTCCCGCCGCTCGACACGGAGACCGGCCTGGTGGAACGCGGCCTCCGCCGCCGGGTGGATCCGTTCGCAGAGCAGCACCTTCATGTCCGTGAGAGCCTCCATGGCCGGCGTCCGTCCTGATCGTGCCGCCCCGGCTCAGTCACCCACGATCTCCGGCAGGTCGGCGAGACCCTCGGTGAGGTCGCAGGGGCCCTCCTCCGTGATGAGGACATCCGCCTCGTAGTGGACGCTGAGCGAGCGGTCACCGGTGAATATCGGCCAGCCCCGGGGCTCGGAAAAGGTCTCCGGTGTCCCCACCGCGATCATCGGCTCCACGGCGAGCAGCATGCCCGGCTTGAAGGTGGTCCAGGCGTCCGGCCACTCGGCCCGGTTGCGCGGGACGACGTTCGAGATGAACGGACTGTCGTGCAGCGTCCGGCCGTACCCGTGTCCCCCGAGGTTGCGGACGAGGTGGAAGCCGCACTCCGCCTCGGCGTGGGCCTGGACCGCTCGCGCCCAGTCCACGAGCGGCCGCCCAGGCTGCATCGCGGCGACCCCCCGGCGCAGCGCCTCCCGGCCGCACTGCATCAGCCGCCGCGCGGTCGGATCGGCATGGGCGATCGCGTACGTCCAGGCCGCGTCGCCGATCCAGCCGCGGTGCACCACGCCGATGTCCACCGAGAGCAGGTCTCCGGGCTCCAGCGCCTGCTCGGTCATCGTGTGCGTGCCGTGCACGATGCAGGCGTTCACGGACAGGCAGGAGTGGCTTGGAAAGGGGGGCAGCCCGGAGGCCTGGTAGCGGAGGAAGGCGGAGCGGGATCCGCGGCTCCGAAGGGCCTCCGCGATGAAGCAGTCGATCGCCGCGAGGGTCAGACCCGGCCGCAGGAAGTCGACCAGGTCCTGGTGGATCTCCACCACCTGCCGTGCGGCCAGCCGGGCGCCCTGGGTGTCCGATTCGGTTCTGATGAGCATGAAGAAGCGGGGATGGTAGAGGCGGCCATCCGACTGTCCAAGCGCGGCGTCGGGGCGGCAACCCCCGACCGATCGGGCGGACGGTGCTTCCCGCGGGGTCATCTGTCCGATACTCTGGCGGGTTCGAGGCGACGGCGGTCGATCGCTCACGCGGTCCCACCTCGTCCGGAGGGGCGTCGGCTGACCGGGACAGAGCGGCGCGAGGTTCGTGGCGACTCCGTGCGCGGTGGCCTCGTCACCGTCTTCGACGCCCCATCCGCATGCCACCCCCGGCTCTTCCTCGGAATCCCGTCCCATGCACCACGCCGTCGGTCATCGATCCGTCTCTCCGGCCACCCGCGTCGCCTGTACCGCCGCGCTGATCGCGTCGGCCGCGGGCCCCGGCGCATCCGCCGGCGGCACGCTCCCCGCGCTCGGTGCGAAACTCGATCCACTGACCGTGGAAGTGACGCTGAACCAGTCGGTGTCGTGGATGGTGCCGCTGACCGCGAATGCGCAGCCGAACGGGAACGTCCTCTACAGCGGCACCTCGGCGCCGGCCGGCGCCGGCTACTCGTGTACCATCGCGCTCACGCTGGACGCCGACCCGACCGATCAGGCGCGGCTGTCGGGAACCATCACCACGAAGAACCTCTCGAGTGTCCCGCAGGACTACGAGATCGTCACCCGGGCGCCGATCTGCCCGCAGGTGATCGGCGATACGCTCGCGGGCGCCTCGGTCCAGCTGCAGCTCGTCACCAGCGCCAACGGCGGCATGCTCTCCGTGCCGCCCGGGGAGGCGGGCGCCAGGTACCTGGTCGATGAGGTGCCGATCGCCGCGAACTACCCCTATCCGTTCTTCATGCAGGGCAGCGGCGCGGGAACAGTGACCGTGCTCGGGTCCTTCGGCCTGCCGGCTCCCAGCCAGCCCGCACCGCCGCTTCTCGGTTCATTCGGCGTGCGCCAGCGATTCACGCTGACGCCCGACGACACGGCCCGTCTCACGCTCGTCACCTACATCATCAAGCCGGCCGATCCTGCCACGGTGGTCGCCTGCGACCGCGTGCCCATCGGCCCGTGCGACGTGTTCGATGGCGGCACGGCCGGATTCGAGGATGCGCTCCTGGTCCTGGCGACATGGGGCCCGTGCGCCTCCTGCGAGGCGGATTTCACGGGGGACGGCGTCGTGGACTTCGAGGATCTCCTCGTCGTGCTGTCGTGCATCGGCGCGGGGGAGTGATGCGAAGCGCCCTTCCGGCCTTGCCCTGGCGGGACGGGCGCGGAATGATGTCCACGGTCGCGCGGGACGGGCGGAGGCGCGCGACGGAGTCACCATGAACCGCATGCGGTGGAGGAGTCTCGTGGCGGGTGTGACGGTGTCCGTCACCGTCTGCACGACCGGCGGCGTGTCCGCTGCGCCGCCATCGGCGGTGGCCACGGTGGCTGTCGACGGCGCGGCGCCGCAGGTCATTCCGCTGACCGTCTACGCGCAGCCGGACAGCGACCGGTTCGTGGGCGAACTGGACGGACCGGGCGGCGCGTGGTCGGCGCTGGTGAACGTGGTCGTCGCCCCGGATGGCGACGGTCTCATGCAGCTCGCGGGCACGCTCCTGGCGTCCAATGCATCTGATGCGCCGGTCGATCTCGATCTCAATTTCACGGTGGACGTCTGCCCCCGCCTGCCGGGGAACACGCTCATCGGCGGCATCATGCAGCTGCAGGTCCTGATCGGCGGCGGTGGCGGCGGGCTGTTCGCGCCGCCGGGGGATGCGGTCTTCCGTCTCCGTCACGACACGTCCTCCGCCGCGCAGCACTACACCGATCCGTTCTTCATGCAGGGGACAGGCGCCGGTGTCATCACCATCCTGACGCTCTTCGGTCTGCCCATTCCCGCGCTGCCCGCGCCCGGGATCGAACGGAGCGCCACGCTGCGCTTCCATCCGGTGCTGACGGCGGGGGAGACCGGACGCCTGATCCTCACGAGCCTCAGCATCGCGCCGGCGCCCGGGACCGTGCCGGTCGAGTGCGAGGGCAGGCCGGGTGATCCATGCGACCTGCTTGCCGATGACCCGTTCGATGACCTGCTGCACCTGCTGTCCGTGTGGGGCGCCTGTCCGGGGTGCCGCTACGACCTGGACGACGACGGAGAGGTGGGATTCAGCGATCTGCTGATCCTCCTCGCCTGCTGGCAGTGAAGGACGGATGACGCATCCCCCCGGTGGCTGCCGGATCAGGCGCGGCGCGCTTCGCCGGACTTGTCCTTCAGCCATGCGTGCAGGCGCCGCGCCGGCCATGCATTCACGCAGCGATCCGCAGGCAGGCCGCCGCGGCGGGCGGTGAGGATGCCGTACCGGAGCTGATCGAACTGCTCCGGCGCATGGGCGTCCGTGTTGATCGCGATGAGCGCGCCCGCGTCGAGCGCGATCCGGATATGCGCGTCGCGGAGGTCGAGTCGCAGCGAGTTCGCATTCACCTCGAGCGCCGTGCCTGTCGCGGCGGCGGCCGCCGCGATCGCCCGGATGTCCGGTTCGAGTCCGCGGCGTCGACCGATCAGCCGACCCGTCGGGTGACCGAGGATGTGCACGCGCGGGTGCCGGACGGCGCAGAGCAGCCGCGCCGTCGCGGAGTCGGGAGACTGCCGCAGCGCCGCGTGCGGGGAGGCGACGACGAGGTCGAGTCCGCCGAGCGTCCGGTCGTCGTAGTCGAGCCGGCCGTCCGCGAGAATGTCCACTTCGCTGCCCGCGAGCAGGCGCACGCCGCGGCACTGCGCCGCCAGCGCGCGGATCCGTGCCGCGTGGACGTGAAGGCGGTCGACATCCAGGCCGTTCGCCTGCACGCTCGAACGGGAGTGATCGGTGACGGCGATCGAATGAAACCCGCGCGCCCGCGCGAGTCTGATGATCTCCTCCACCTCCATGGACCCGTCGCTGGCCGTCGAGTGGACGTGCAGGTCCGCGCGGATGTCCTCGACGGTCACGAGCGTGTCCGACGGCACCGGCGGGGCGATCGTCTCGCCCTCGCGCAGTTCGGGGGCGATCCATGGAAGGTCGAGCTTCCCGTAGATGGCCTCCTCCGTCGCGGCGGCGACCGGCCGTCCCTGGGCATCGCCCGCGCCGCGCGAAGGCCCCTTGAACAGGCCGTACTCGTTGAGATGCATGCCCCGGTCGATCGCGCGCTGCCGGAGTGCGATGTTGTGCTGCTTCGATCCGGTGAAGTAGAGGAGCGCCGCGCCGAAGGCACGGGCAGGGACGATGCGCAGGTCGACCTGGATGCCTTCGTCACGCATGACGCTGGCGCGGGTCGAACCCTCCGCGAGCACGCGCGACACGCCGTCAAGCGTCACGAACGCGCGGGCGACGGCGGGCCCGTCCTCGGCGACGCACAGCAGGTCGATGTCTCCGATCGTCTCCGCGCCGCGGCGGAGCGATCCGGCGATCTCGACGCGATCGACACCGTCCAGCGCCCGCACCTGCGCCGCGATCGACTCGGCGATCGGAAGCGCCCGGCCCAGCCGCATCCGCTCCGCGCCGCGGCGTCGCTCGGCGATCGCCTGGCGGAGGTTCTCGATCGTCTTCGCGCCGAGACGGGGTATGCCCTCGAGGCGGCCGTCGGCGATGGCCTTCTCCAGTCCGTCCAGATCGACGATGCCCGCGTTCTGCCAGAGCGAGCGCGCCAGCGCGGGGCCCACGCCGGGCAGGTCGAGGATCGCAATGAGCCCGGGAGGAATGCCCTCGCGGAGCTGTTCGAGATCCGTGATGCGCCCGGTCCGGCACCATTCGGCGATCCGGCGCGCCGAGGACTCGCCGATCCCCTCCAGCGCGACCAGCGCCGAGAGGTCCTCGCCGGACCGGGCACCGGGGACGTCGCAGATGTCCGTCGGCATCGCCTCCAGCACCCGGGCCACGCGCGCGACCGCGAGGACGCGGAACCGGTCCGCGCCGGAGAGTTCCATCAGCAGAGCCATCTCTGCGAAGAGCGAGGCCGCTTCTTCGTTCGGTCGCCCGGTCACGCCGTCGTCTTGGGATCGTTGCTCAACAGCCGGACGCCGTCGGCGCGCATGCGGCTTTCCTGGAGCACGAATCCGCCGACGGCCGCCAGCGCGACCAGGAGCGGGACGAGCATCGGCGTGGACGTGAACGTCTCACGCACCGCGCCGTCCCAGGACGGGACATGCATCAGCAGCGTGATGGCGCCGAAGACGACCATGAGCGATCCGCCGACGCTGGTGAAGAGCACGACGACGAACCGGTAGAGAATCAGCGACGCCATCGCGAGCACGACGAACCCGAGCAGCGCACCGGCCCATCGCGCGTCTGCGACGCTCTCCGGCTGCGCGACGGACCAGGCGTTGACGCCGATGAACGCGCCGGTCAGACCGCCGAAGATGGCGACCGTGATCTTGAGCAGCGGGGTCGCCACGATGGCACAGAGGCAGCCGACGGCCGCCGCCACGATGGTCGGCCGGCCCATTTCCTGCGCGAGCGCATGACCGATGCCGAGTCCCGCAAGGAAGGCGAGGATCGCGACCACCCACTTGTGCCAGCGGTACCCGTTGAGCACGCAGAGCACGCCGACGGCCACGACGGACATGGCCGCGACCAGCGGCAGGGACGCGAGCCCGTCCAGGAGATCATCGGGACGGTTGAGGACGTTGAGACGATCCACCAGCGGACCGGAGAGGAGCCGGTCGGACGCGGGGTCCTCCTGTCCCAGCAGGAACAGGAACGGTAGGGGAGCCGGGGTCGCCATGGCGATCAGCGGCTTCTATCGGCACGGCGTCCCCGGTTCGTCCACTGAACGACCGATCCTGCGGCGGCGAACAGCGCCCACGCGCCGAGAAGAATCTCCGCGCGGTCGAGCGAGGCGGCGGCCGGCTCCAGCGAGAGCGGGACCAGCGTGATGCGGAGTCCGGCGATCACGAGTGCCGAGCCGACCGCGGCCGACGCGATGATGGCGGCGACATCCGCACAGAATGCGCCGAGCAGGAGGCCGGCCAGGAGGCCTCCGGTCAGCGCGGCCAGGAGCGTGCGCCGCCCCGCGGGATCCAGGCGCAGAATCCGCGCACGCAGGTCGGCCCACCGCGCCGCCGCCCATGCGGTGAACGCATCCACGCGCGCCATGTCACCGCCATGGCGCTCGAACTCGTCCACGACACGCTGCCGCGCCGCGTCCCGCGCCTCGTCGCGCAGGAGCCCGCCCAGTCGCTCGGCGAGACCCGGCTCCGGATCGCGTGCCGGCGCGGCGCCGCTCTCCGCGGGGCGCTCATCGAGCCACGACCCCGGGTCCGGTGCCGCAGGCCCGGGTGCGTCATCCCCGGTGTGCTGCGGTCCCGGGCGCTCCGGCGGCGCCGCGTCCCCGGCGCGCGGCGGACCATGGGCGTCCGAGGTGTCCAGCGCCAGCACCAGGGCGCCCGCCATGAACGCCAGCGCCAGTCCCAGGGCGCCGGCCACGGCAAGGCGGAACAGCAGGATGCACAGGGCGCACAGCAGCGCCGCGCCGACCGCGGCGCCGATCCATCCGGGGGCCATGGCCGTCGCTTCCGCCAGGATCCATCCGCACGCGCCGCCGACGACCAGCCCGGCGAGCGCCGCCGCCGGCCGGAGCGTCCGGCGTCCGCTGATCACCAGGGTCACGCCCGCCGCCAGCATGAGTGCACCCATCAGCAGCGGCAGCCACGGCAGCGCTGTGACGATCGCGTCGGCGGTGTCCGCCGCGGTGTCAGGGTCGAGCAGGGCTGGGACGTCCGGGGCCTCGGTCATGGCGCGCCGGTGACGATTATGACGGAACCGACGGCGCCGGGCGGTGCGACGGCGTCCGACGCTGGCCGCGGGTCATCCGGCGGGATCCGTCTGCCGATAGCGCGTGCATCCCCCGCAGGATGCCGTCGCCGGGCAGGGCCGGCCGGGGGCCTTGCCGGATCACGTGCCGATGGAACCGATCGACCCCGCTGAACCCCCGCGTCCGGACGACGCGCCGACGCTCGACGAGACCGCGCTCGCGGAGATCCGCGCGCGGATCGACGACATGGACCGCGTCATCATCGATGCGCTGAGCGAGCGCGCCCGCCTGGTCGTGCGGATCGGCGGGACGAAGCGGGCGCTGGGTCTTCCGATCTACGCACCGCACCGTGAGCGCCAGGTCCTGGACCGCGTCCTGCGGATGAACCCCGGACCGCTGCCACCGCGCTGTGTCGAGGCCATCTACCGCGAACTCATGTCCGGGAGTTTCGCGCTGGAACTTCCGCTGCGCGTGGCGTATCTCGGGCCGCCCGGCTCGTTCAGTCACCTGGTCGCAACGCGCCAGTTCGGATCCTCGGTGGAGTTCAGTCCGTTCCGGGAGATCATCGATGTCTTCGAGGAGGTCGGCGCGGGGCGCTGCCACTACGGCCTCGTGCCGTACGAGAACTCGATCGGCGGCGGAATCACCGACACGCTGGACGCGTTCCAGGCATTCCGTGTCACCGTCTGCGCCGAGGCGCTGCTCGCGGTGCGCCAGACGTTCCTCTCGAATCATCCGCCGGGCGAGATCGACCGGATCTACTCCAAGCCGCAGGTCTTCAGCCAGTGCCGGAAGTGGCTGGCGCGGATGTATGAGCGCGCGGAACTCGTTCCGGCGACGAGCACATCGGAGGCCGTGCGGCTGGCCGCCGGCACGCCGCGCGCCGCAGCGATCGGCTCCCCGCTCGCGGGCGAGATCTACGGCGTCAAGCCCCTGTTCGATCACATCGAGGACAATCCGCACAACGTCACGCGGTTCCTCGTCATCGGTCGCGAACCGGCGAAACCCACGGGCGACGATCGCACGAGCATCATGTTCGTCACCGCGCACCGTCCCGGCGCCCTGGTCGATGTCCTTGCCGCCTTCCGGGATGCCGGCGTCAATCTCAGTCACATCGAGAAGCGGCCGAGCGGGCGGACGAACTGGGAGTACACCTTCTTCATCGACTGCGACGCGCATCGCGAGGATGCCGCGATGACCCGGGCGACCGCCGCGGCGCGGGCGCATTGCGCGCGGCTGGAGGTCCTGGGGTCGTATCCGCGGGCGCAGAGCATCCTCTGACTCACGGTGCCGGTCGGGCGCCCCCGTGACGGATCCACCGCAGGACGTTGAGCAGCGTGTCCACGGCGCCGTCGTGCGCCGGTCCGCTGACCGCCCACATCGGGCGGTCGAGCAGCGCGTGCGAGAGATCGTCCTCGCAGATGATGACGCGCAGCCGACCGTCCCGCGCCAGCCCGCGCAGCCGGACGCCTTCGCCCGTGCCGCCCGGATGCTGCACGGCGAACGGCCGGCGGGGCGCGCGGTCCAGGTCCCGCCCGTCCGGGAGCCCCTCGCCCGTGACGACGGGATGGCGGCGCAGGACCATCGGCCGGAGGCGCGCCGCGCGTTCCAGTCCCGACTCCAGCCCGCGGGCGAAGTCGCCGAGACCGCCGGCCGTCTCGATGAGCACGATCGCGTCGGAATCCGCCAGGACGGAGGCGATCCTGGCGTCGAGCGACGCGTCGCCCGGGGCGCCGTCCACACCGCTGAGCCAGAGCAGGTCAGGCATGACGGCGCGGTCGACCCCCGCGGGCGGTTCCGCGCGGGGCAGCGCGTCGATGGGCTCCACGCGCACCTCGGCGGGAACGCCCCGGGCGGCGGCGGCCGCCGCGAGCATGACCGCGGCATGCGGCTCCGGCGGCGCGCCGTTCACGCCGGCAAGGACCACGCGGATGACCGGCTCCGGCGCCGGCACCGCCTGCCGCGCCGACGTGGATCGCGACAGCCGCGGCTGCGGCCGGTCCATCTCCGAGGCCAGCAGGTAGACGTTCTCGATGACCGCGCGGTGTTCCGGCGGAATCGTTCCCGTGCCCTGCCAGGATGCGGTGAGATCGCCGCGCGGCACCAGGATGATGCACTCCCGCACGCCGTTGCCGATGGCCCGGAGCGGAAGCGATCCCGTGGATCGGCGCAGCGATGCGGCGGGATGTTCACGCGGCAGCGTGCGCCACGCGCGACCCGGAAGAAGCATCTCGCCCAGCGCTTCGACGCTCTCGCTGAAGCCGGTGGACCCGGACTCCGCCAGCGCCAGCAGCAGGCCGCCCCGGTGCAGGAATGCGCGCAGGATGTCCAGTTCGCGGTCGCCGGGAAGGGGCGGCGGGGGCTCGTCGGCCGGCGCGGCGCGGGCGGCCGCGGCCTGGAGCGCGCGTCGGCGATCGCGCACGAACGGAATCGCCTGGTCTGACGCGAGCATCAGGACGGCGGATTCCAGCAGCGCCTCGGGACCGTCGAGCAGGTGCACGGACTGCCACGCGTGGACGGACTCGGTCATCGCCCCGAGCGCCTGCGCCATGCCGGCGGCCGCCGCCGGGCGCAGCGCCGTGTTCATGCCCGGGATGTCCAGGCGCCCGAGGACGATCGGCTCCCGACCGCGCGCGAGGAAGAGCAGGGTGAAGGCCAGGTCCGTGGTCGACGGCGCCCGGGCGCCGGTCCTGACACGGAAGCGGATCGACGGCGCGTCGAATGCCCCGCAGCGCGCGAGCAGTTCCGCGGCGAGCGCCGGGAACCACGGGACACCGCCCAGGCTCCGCAGTCCGCCGGCGAGTCCCAGGCGCTCCACGGCGTATGCCCAGTACGCGAAGTGACCGCCGTGTCCGGGATGGGCGGACGGATCGAACCGCGCCTCCAGCCATGCGACGGCGCGATCGATGGCGGCGGCGCTGCGATCGGGGCGATGGCGCGATGCGCGCAGCACGGCATCGCGCCGGACGGTGTCCCGGATCATGAGCAGCGTCGCGGCGCCGGCGGCCGTCATCGAGCCCCGCGCCGTGCGTTCATGGTCCAGGTAGGGCCAGCCGCCGTCTGCCAGTTGCCCGTCCAGGAGCGACTCCTCGAGGGTCATCCAGAAGCGGGGATCGATGCGGGCACCGCGCTCGACCGCTTCGCGCAGAGCCAGGGCGCCGAACTGGCGCAGCGAGTTGTCGCGCCGCGCGATGCGCATCGGCGACTCATAGCCCCATGAACGCGTGTCCAGGTCGAAGCCGTCCAGCAGGCGCGCGGTCTCCGTTTCCAGGTGCGACATGAACCGCGGCGGGAGCATCGCCCAGAGCATGGTGCGCATCGCGACCGCGTACGTTCCCGCGGGCGACTGGCCCGCAAGCCACTCGATGGACGGCGCGAGCCGGGGATCCTGGTACGAGACCCCGGCGCGGACCAGCGCGGCGGCGACCAGCGCCGTGTATCCGCCGCGCTGTGTCGGACTGCCGTGCGTGCGCTCGTTCCAGGTCGCCGGCTCCCAGTGCCGGCGCGCGTGACGCCGCCGCAGCAGTTCCTCCACGATCGCGTCGTTGGCGGAGGCGAGGTGCGCGTGCGTGAGCGGTACGCTCGCGCCGCTCGACGCGTCCGCCGCGGCAGCGACGCGGGCGGTGTCCATCGCGCCGATCGGGGCGAGGAGCAGCACCAGGCGCCACAGCGGCCGGCCGATGCGGGCACGGTCGCATCGGCGCCGGCCTTCACGGTGATGCGGACTGCGGACCCGTCGCCGGCCCGGCCCGTGGCGCCACCAGCGGCGCTGGTTCCCGTGCGGCGGCGGAAGCGGGCCGCGGTCGATCGTGACACCATGGTCCGGCATGGCCCCGGTCTCCTCTGGCGGATCGAGCGCCGGCCTGTCATCGGCCTGTCATGCGCCGCGTCGATCCACCGCCCGAGCGTACCCGTCGCGCGTGTCCGCACGGGCGGACATGACCGAAGTGCCGCCGCAGTGCGCGACGCGGGCGGGCCGCGATCGCCGGATCCCCGTCGCGCCCCGCGCGCCGGACCGCCGGTGGGCGGGGATCACCACCGGCGGCTACGCTGCCGGGCCGCCGAGCGGCCGCGGACCTCCGGATGCCACAGGAACCCTCGTATCTCGCGCCCTACGCCGCCGCCATCCGCGCGTCGGGTGCCGGATTCCAGGCCACGCTCTGGCGCAGCCGGGAGGGGCAGCGCCGGCGCTTCGAGGTCTTCACGGACTTCGTCGACTTCGGCGGCGCGACGATCCTGGACATCGGCTGCGGCCCGGGCGATTTCGCCGCGTACCTGCTCGAGGCCGGGGTCGCGTACCGGTCGTTCTTCGGGGTCGACGCCCTGCCGGAGATGGTCGCCGCGGCGACGGCGCGCCGGCTCGACCGCGCGTCCTTCCATGCCGGCGATCCGGTCGCGGACCCGGACGCGCTCGATGGCTTCGCGCCGGACTGGGTGACGTGCTCGGGCGCCCTCAACACGCTCGATGAACCCGTGGCGGTCGCGCTGCTCGATCGACTGTTCGCGCGGGGGGCGCAGGGCCTCATCTTCAACTTCCTCTCGGATCGACCACATCCGCAGGGAACCGCTGGTCCGCCCGCGCCGGCGCGCCGCTTCTCGACCATCCGCCTGCTCGACCATGCGCTGGCGCGGACGTGTCGTGTCGCCTTCCGCCAGGACTACCTGGACGGTCACGATGCGACGATCGCCATGTGGCATGACGGGCGCGGATGACGGACGGAGATGACGCCCGCGCGACGACCGGATCGTCGCGAGACCGACCGTTGACAGGACGCCCGGCCCGCACCGGTCCGACCCCGGGTCGCCGGGCGCGGCGCCCGGCGCCGATGATGTCCCGTCGCCCCCGCGCCCGCGGTGGTTGCCCGCCCGGTCGGGCGTCGGTACGCTCCCCGCTCACCATGGCGACCCTGGTTCTCGAACACTCGGATACCGCCCGCGCTGACCGGCTCGGGTTCCTCCTGCGCGACCACGGGCATCGCATGCGCCTGGTGCGGCCCCACCACGGCGAGGCAGTGCCCGGGTCGCTGAATGACATCGACGCCATCGTCGTCATGGGTGGCCCGGCAGCACCGACGGATGACACGCTGCCGTGGATGGCGCCGGAACTGGACCTGCTCGCGGCGGCCCACGCGGCGCAGATGCCGATCCTGGGCATCTGTCTCGGCTGTCAACTGCTCGCCCGCGCGCTGGGCGGCGAGGTCGAACGCCTGCCGGCGCCGGAAATCGGGTTCGCGCCGATCACGCTCTCGCCGGTCGGCCGGGAGGATCCGCTCTTCGCCGGCGTGCCCTGGGTGCACGCGCAATTCCATGCGCACGCCTGGCAGGTCTCGAAACTGCCGGCGGGGGCTCGCCTGCTCGCGTCGTCGGCGGTGACGCGCGTCCAGGCGTGGTCCATGGGGCTGCGGACATTCGCCGTGCAGTATCACCCCGAGTGCCGCCGCGCGACGATCGAGGCGATCGTCGCCGAGGAGACGCAGACGATCCGCGCGGCGGGCACGACTGCGCAGGACATCCTGCGCGATCTCGACCGGCACTGGGCGGACTACGAGCGCACGACCGACCGCTTCTTCGAGTCGGTGGCGCTCTGCCTGATGCCGCTGGACCGGCGCTTCGCGGGCATCGCGCGGGACGTGCATCACTGAGCGGACGAGCCCGCGTTATTGCGCATGCATGCAGCGCCGCGCCGGGCCGTGCGGGGAACGACGATCATTGTGAGGGGACGGCGCCGCAGGACCGGGACGCCGTGCCGCACGCGCCGACTCCAGGGCAGGGGAATGGGCTGGAACGAGCGCTCGCGGAGCGCTGCGATCCTGCCGCGCGAG
The DNA here is from genome assembly GCA_019636755.1 of Phycisphaeraceae bacterium. Classification (GTDB taxonomy): domain Bacteria; phylum Planctomycetota; class Phycisphaerae; order Phycisphaerales; family SM1A02; genus JAHBWZ01. The sequence goes on from JAHBWZ010000008.1 coordinate 128,543, forward strand.
GTGGGCTCCATCGGCCCGACCGGCAATCAGCCGCTCCAGGCCGCAAGGAGGTGCAGCAGGTCGACGGCGCTGGTGGTCCCGTCGCCATCAAGGTCAGCACCATCGGCCCCCCATGATGCCAGCAGGTGAAGCAGGTCGACGGCGTTGACGACTCCGTCGCCGTTGAAGTCCGCCGGCTGCCACGCGTCCTGCGCGGGGAGTCCCGTTACGATCCAGGCGCGCGGCAGGTTGCGCCAGGTGCCGTTTCCGGCGAGCGTCGATCCGTCGTGGCTGACGGCGACGATCTCTTCAAGCGTCCAATCGGCCATGTCCAGGCCCTGCGCCGCGAGGCAGGTACCGAGATCAGCGGCGCCAGTCGCCGCAGACCAGAAGGTCGCCTTGTGCGTGCCCATCCAATCCACCCGGCTGCCGGCCACAACGGTGCCGGTTGCGCTCGTGGCGCGCGGTCTGGTCGCATATCCGTCGGAGGGCAGCTCGAGCAGGAGTGGAGGCTCATTGGAGCGCCACATGCATCCGAAGTGGTTGAAGTCGGGCGGGATCGTGACCTGACCGGCGATGGCGGAACCGTCGGCGCTGATCGCTGTCGCCCAGCTCCCGGTGCCGTCGTCGGGGGACAGTGCCTCCATACCGGATGCCTGCGACCATCTGAAGGCGCGCCCGGAGCCGCTGTCCGCATCGCTTGTGCCCACAACGATGCTCCCGTGGCCGCTCACGCCCTCCGCGTATGACCATGTCCCGCTCAACGTGCCCAGATCGTCGAGTCCGAGTCCGTCCCTCCACCGGACCGCGCGCCACCCGAGGCCGATGTCCCACCGCGCGGAGCGACACGCCGGTGGAACCGGCGCTGAGGCCGGTGGCGATGAGGCCTGTCGCCAGAACGGCGATGAACGGGATCCGTCCGCTTGACCGGTGATGTATCGCTGCTGCGGCAGTGAGCACGGCGAGTTCCTTCCCGGTGCTGGTATGCAGACCGGGGCACGATCCTGTTCCACCGGCGGCCGCATGTGGGCCCTGCCCGCCACCGCACGATCAGCCCAGGTCGGTGGGATCGATCAGGGCGCCGGTCGCCTGCAGACGCACGACTTCCCGCGTGGCGCGGAGCACCTCCAGCACGTGCCAGCCCGTCTGGCGCACCGCGACCGTCCACCCGGGCAGGCACGTCGAGGTCACGTCACCCGTCCGGGTCACCCGGTGTTCACCATCGCGCAGGCACCTGGACCCTCGCGCCCGGAACCCGCCCGTGGGCGGTCACGGGCAGGGCCCCCACGCCGCCAGCAGCACCAGGACATCCTGGAAGCCCACCACGCCGTCGTCGGTCAGGTCGGTGCCATCCGATCCGTCGGTCCCCCACGCGTCGAGCACCATGACAAGGTCGTCGATGCCGACGGCGCCGGTCTGCGTGAGGTCGGCGGGGCAGGCGCGGGGTGGGCAGGCCTGCCACCGCGCGATCGCATGTGAAGGCGATCCTCCGGCGGTGCCGAAACCCCCACCTGCAAACAGGGCCGGGGCGCCGCCGCGACCGTCGGCGAACGGAGACATCGCGTACACGTGCGTCCCCGTTCCGCCACCGTCGGTGAGTCCTGAGCCGAGCGCGGACCATGCTGAACCATCCCACCGCGCGATACTGCGGGCACTCACGCCGCCGGCGGCGGTGAAGTCACCGCCCGCATACAGCGCCGGCCCACCGCCCGTGCCGTCGTCGAAGACGGTCAGGGCGTACACCCAGTGGTCTGGCGCGCTGTCGAGCGCTGACCACGTCAGGCCATCCCAGCGCGCGATGTTCGGCGACGGGATGCCGTCCGCCATGGTGAACTCCCCCCCCACATAGAGCGAAGGACCGTTGCCCGAGCCGTCGTCAAAGACCGCCAGGGCGCGCACCGTGTAGTCTGTCCCGCTGCCGAGCGCTGACCACGACGTGCCATCCCACCGTGCAATCCTGCTCGCCGACACTCCTCCGGCGGAGGTGAAATGCCCTCCGGCGTAGAGGGCCGGGCCATTGCCCGAGCCGTCATCAAAGAACGCGAGGGCGTGGACTGGGCCATTCAGGCCGGTGCCCAACGCGGACCAGGTCGTACCGTCCCAGCGCGCCACGAAGTTCGTGGACGTGCCTCCAGCCGTCCCGAAGATGCCACCTGCATAGAGGGCCGGGCCTGCGCCCGCGTCGTCGTCAATGACCGCGAGTGCTCGCACTGAACCCAGGATCCCGGCGCCAAGCGGGGACCACCCCGAGCCATCCCAGCGCGCAATTCGGTTCGCTGGTACTCCGCCGGCGGTGTCGAAGCTGCCCCCGGCGTAGAGCGCCGGGCCGCCACCTGCGCCGTCGTCGTAGACAGTCAGCGCGTTCACCGGACCGTTCGTGCCGGCGCCCAGGGGCGACCAGTCCGACCCGTCCCAGCGCGCGACGAAGTGTGCTGACGGAAAGCCCGCAGCGGAGGATCCCCCACCGGCGTAGAGCACCGGGCCATCGCCCGTGCCATGGTCGATGACGGCAAGGGCGCTGACCGCCCCGTCTACCCCGCTGGAGAGAGGCGACCACGTCGAGCCGTCCCAGCGCGCGATCCGGCTTGCCGGCATGCCCCCGGCGGTCCCGAACGTCCCTCCCGCGTAGAGCGCGGGGCCGCTGCCGGAACCGTCATCGAAGACGTTCAGCGCGTGCACCACGCCCCCGATCCCGTCGCTGACCGGCGACCAGGTCGAGCCATCCCATCGCGCGATGCGGCTCGCCGGTATACCTCCGGCGGTCGTGAACTGGCCTGCGGCGTAGAGCGCGGGCCCGCGGCCAGTGCCGTCGTCGTGCACGGTCAGCGCATTGACTCTGCCATTCATCCCCTCGCCCAGCGGGGACCACGTCGTTCCGTCCCATCGCGCGATGAAGGCTGCCGGCGCGCCTCCGGCGGTGGTGAACTGACCTCCCGCGCAGAGCGCGGGCCCGCCACCCAGGCCATCATCGAAGACCGCCAGCGCGTAGACCGTGGAGGGTACCCCCTCGCCCAGCGCCGTCCACGTCGTGCCATCCCACCGCACGACGCTCCTGGCCCGGGTGCACCCCGCCACCGAGAACAGGCCGCCCACATAGAGCGCTTCGCCCGTGCCGTCGTCCCATGTCAGGGCAGTGCGCACGGTGAAGTTGACTCCCGGCACGCAGAACAGCCCCTCGCTCCACGACGGCTCGCACTCGTCGCTCGACGCGGGATGACCCAGGGCAGGCGCCGCAAGCCAGGGCGGCGCCAGCACGGCGGCGACTGCATTCATCGCGAGAACGACCACACGCACGGCCTCCACGATGCAACTGACGCGACCAGCCCGCAGGTTCCGTGATACGCCCTGTGTGCACTGCACCATCGCTGGACTCCTCATGGCACGCGACCGACGGGATGCCGGGGTCGCGGATTGCGCTGGCCTGCCGACTGCCCCGCACGGGACAGGCGGCAGGGCCGGACACAGATACGCCGTCTGGCGGCCGGTTCCAGCGCGGCCATCCCGGGCGATGGTCGATTCCTCCGGCGGACCCGTGGCTGTGTGTGTGTGGGGGGGGGAGGGGGCGACTGAAGGTCGGACGCATGGTGGGTCACTCCTGTCGGCGCGCGCCGCCCGATGCGTCGAGCAGCGCTCCCGTCGCCGGCAGTCGCTGGGCCGTCCGCGTGGCGCGGAGCACCTCCAGCAGCGCCTGCATGTCCGGCGGCACGGGGGCGAGGAACCGCGCGGGCGAGAGCATGATCGGGTGCTCGAACCCCAGCAGCGCCGCGTGCAGCGCCTGCCGCGTCATGAGCGGCTCGCGCGGGGAGCGCCCGGGCACGCCCGCCGCGCCGGCAACGTCTCCCACGGTGACGTGGCGCCCCCCGTAGAGGTCGTCACCCACGATCGGATAGCCCAGGTGGGAGAGGTGCACGCGGATCTGGTGCGTCCGGCCGGTGCGGAGTTCCAGTTCCACCAGGGCCATGTCGCCGAACGACTCCAGCACGCGGTAGAGCGTGACCGCGGACTTGCCCAGGTCGTCCCAGCGGACGGCGTACTGGAGTCGCTTGAGCGGATGCGCGCCGATCGGGAGATCGATGACATCGTTCGCCGGTTCCGGGACGCCGTGGACGACGGCCAGGTAGCGCTTCTCGACGCGCCGCTGTTCGAACTGCCGCGCCAGTCTCCAGTGGGCCAGGTCGCTCTTTGCAACGACCATCGCGCCGGTCGTGAACCGGTCCAGGCGATGGACGATGCCGGGTCGCGCCATCGACTCGCCGACCGAGGAGAGCGCCCCCGCCGCCTGCGTCCGGAAGTGCCACGCGATCGCGTTGAGCAGCGTGCCGGAGAGATTGCCGCGCGCGGGATGCACGATGATGTCCGCATGCTTGTCGAGGACCAGGAGATCCGCATCCTCGTACAGCACACGGATCGGAATGTCCTCCGCGGGAATCTCCGTGGTCGGCGGCGGCGGAAGGATCGCGACGATCTCGTCGCCGGCGCGCAGCGTCGTGGATGCCTTGGCGGGTCGACCGTTCACCGTGACCGCGGACTCGCGGATCAGGCGCTGGAGCGAGGTGCGGCTCAGGAACGGGATGCGGTCGACGAGGTATCGATCCAGCCGCTTCTCCAGGTCACGCTGCAGGCGGAACCGGACGGTGACCGGTCGTTCGTCCTCATCGTCGGTCTGCGCGGCGTAGACCTGCGCCAGCGCCTCCTGGTCCACCTTGCCGCCGCGCGAGAGAATCTCGGCGGTGCGATCCTGCGGTGCGGGGCGTCCGTCGGCGGGGTCCCGGGGCGGATCGGGCCCGGAGGTACCGGGCGCGTCTGCGCCGTCGTGCGCGGGCCTCGGCCGGGCGGGTCCGTCGCCGGGACTCATGGCGCCGCGGGCGGCGCGGCGTCGCCTTCGCCGTCGATCAGCCGCTGCAGGGCCGGATCGACGAAGACGGGCGTGCGCGCCGGGAGGGCCGGGCGCTGCGCCATGACGTCAGCGCGAGGCGGGAAGGCCGGCGGTGCGTCGAGCCCGGCGGCGTCGATACGGTTGCGGAAGACCTTGGCCAGGATCGGGAACGCATCGCCCGCGCGCTCCGCGGCGCGCTGGTAGAAGCGCTTCGCCTCCTCGATGCGTCCGCGGCTCTCCTCCACCGCGCCGAGCCCGGCGAGGGCGTGCACGGCGTGCAGTCGGAAGCCCTCGCCGCCGTCGTCCAGGTCGACCACCCGCTGGTACAGCGACTCCGCCTGCTGCAGCGACCGCGTCCGCTCCTCGTCGTCCAGTTCCGGCGCGGCCGACTCCGACGGATCCACCATCGAGGAGAGCGGAATGCCGAGCCGGACGGTGGCCAGCCGCATGTCCGCGGCCCGCCGCAGCGCGAGCGGCGCCAGGCCGTCGATCGAGCCGTACTGGTTCGCGACATCCACGAGGCTCTCCGGCAGGCTTGCGGAGAAGAACGCCGCCCACGCCTCGCTGCGCTTCGCATCCCGCGACTGCCGGAACTGGATGATCCCGAGGTACGCGGTCACCCCCAGCAGGATCACGATGAGCCACGTCACGCCGGGGCCCTTCAGCCAGTCGACGAAGTCCTCGTTGATGCGACTCTCGGTCGTCTGGCCCGAGCGGACCTGCTCCAGACGTTCGCGATCGGTTCGATCCATAGGGATCGGACTCTATCGGCGGAACCGGGCGGCCGCAACGGCGTCGATCGGCCGTGTCCGCGCACGGGCCCGCACTCATCCGCCGGGCGGAACCTGGTCGACTTCGCGGAGACCACGCTCCAGCCATTCGAGACAGGCGGCGAGATGCGCCGGGTGCCCCTCGGACCGGATGAACCTGGGCGCGGTGGCGGCGAGCAGCAGCCGCCGCACCATCGCGAGCCGGGGCCACTCCGGGCCGACCGGGCGGCCGGTGGACCGCCGGGCCCGCGCGACTTCCCGGACCGGGTTCCAGCGCGCCATGCGCTCCGGCCGTGCCCAGAGCTGGCGCTCCAGGAAGACCGCGTCCTCGATCCAGTGCCCGGCGTGCACCTCGGCGAAGTCGATCAGGCTGACGGTTCCTGCCGCCAGTCCGTCGCGACTCATGGCATTGGCGAAGTGCGCGTCACCGTGCAGCCAGTCCGTCACCGGTCGGCGCTCCCAGGCCCCGGCGACCTCGTCGAGCCGGTTCCGCAGCGCCCGCAGTCCCTTCTGCCAGCGGGACTGCTCGGCGATGTGGTTGATGCGGACGGACTCATCCGCCAGGCCGAGCAGCGCCGCCCAGTCCTCCTGCCGCGCGGGCTGGTCGATCTCGTGGTTCGCGGCGTGCGCATGGAATTCCGCGAGCGCGCCGGCGACGCGCGGCACGTGCTCGTCGTGCCACTCGATCCCGAGCGGGCCGAACGGGAAGCGCTCCATGACCACCCACGCCAGGTCGTACCCGTTGATCTCCGTGCCGGAGTCGTACAGGCGCGGGACGCACCCCGCGACGCCGTCGCCGTCCGGCTGGAGGCGCCGAAGCCACGAGAGTTCCCGCTGATTGACGGGCAGCTTCACGACGACCGGATAGGCAGAGCCCTGGTCGGTCCAGGTGGCGCTGCCGGTTGCCGCGCCGCCGCGCTGCCAGTCGGTCCGGAACCAGGTGATCTCTCCCAGTCGACCGCGGGTGGAGTCCGCGAGCTTCGGGGCGAGCAGCGCCGCCATGGACCGCGAATCTTCCGGGCGCTCCAGCATCCGTGGGGGAGCGTACCGGAGGGGCCCGTCCCGCGACAAGCATGCCGTGGGCCGGCGCGCCGCCGCGGGCCGGACGATCGCCCCCCGGGGCCGCGTCCGGGGCGGCGGCGGCGCCCCCGGTACACTCGGCGCATGCGCCCTGGGATCGACGCGATCGCGATCGACCTCGACGGCACCCTGCTCGGCCGTGACGGCGCGGTTTCTGCGCGGAACATCGACGCGCTCGACCAGGCGCGGCGGGCGGGTCTCCGCGTCGTGATCGCCACCGGGCGCGCCCTCGCCGAGTGCACGGACATCCTCGCCGCGATCGGGCACGACGGCCCGGTGATCCACGCGGGCGGATCCATGCTCTCGGATGCCGCGTCCGGCCGGACGCTGGAGCGGCGGACCATGGACCCGGAGGTGGTGGCGATGCTGACCGACGCCATCCTCGACGACGCGCACCGGGCGCTCGTGCTCAAGGACGGTACCGACACCGGGTACGACTACCTCGCCGTGGGCGACCACGAACTCCATCCCGCCTCCCGGTGGTGGTTCAGCGCCCGCGGGGTCCGCGTGCGCGAGGCGCCGGCGCTGCACGCGGATCCGCATCCCGGGGTCACCGTGCGCGTCGGTGCCGTGGCCTGCTCACAGCGCCTTCGACCGCTCGCGGAGCGACTCGCGCAGACGATGGGGCCGCGCTGTGAACTCCAGCACTGGTCCGCGGTCACCGAGACCGAGGCGACCGGGTCCGGCGTCCACCTGCTGGAGGCATTCGCGGCGGGCGCCGACAAGTGGTCCATGTTCGAGACCTGGTGCCGGCGTGAAGGCATCTCGACGGCGCGGACGGCGGGGATCGGGGACGGACTGAACGACGTCCCGCTGGTGCGCAACGCGGCCCTGGGGATCGCGATGGGCAACGCCGATCCGCGCGTTGCCGCCGTGGCGCGCGTCCACGCGCCCGCGGCCGAACATGACGGTGTCGCCACCGCCATCGGACACGTCCTCTCCCGCGCATGGGCGCCCTGACGTGATGAGACGCCACGCCGACGACGCCGGTCATCCGCTCGCGGCGCCGCAGGGCCCGGTCGTGACCGCGGCGGCGGACGCGATCCTGAAGGCTCTCCTGGAGGCGGAGCATGGTGCGGCGATGCTCGCCGTACCCGCGGACGGATCGTTCGCCGCGCTGGCGCGCCTGATGGAGACCGACGTCGCGCGGGCGCAGGCGCGGCTGCACGATCTCGCCCTCGTCACCTCCGCGAATGCAGGTCGCGCCCTGGACCTCGGCGCCGAGATCACGGCGCGCGGAAGCGGTGCCGCGGCGGTCGCGCTGTCGGCGCGCGATCTTGCACCGCTGCGCGATGACATCGACCGGGTCGTCCGGCGGCCGGCCGGCGCGCTGCTGCTGCTGCTGGAGGATGATCCGGCCTGCGGACCGGCCTCCTGTCCGACGAGGCTCGCCGAGGAGATCGGCCTGCCGCTGCTGGTGGCCGGGTCGATTCCGCACCTGCGGGACCTGGTCGTCGCCGCGATCGCGATCGCGCAGGCGCAGCGCGGACCGGTCGCGCTGTCCGTGCACCAGGCGCTGCTCCACTCCATCGATACCTGGGACGCGCACCCGAATCGCGCGGATGACTCGGCGCCGGCGATCATCGCCCGGGCCGAGCGTGCTGCGCGCCCGCCGCTGCACGCGGAGAGCGACGCCCTGCGCGCCATCCGGCGGCTGGAGATCAACCACTTCGAGATGCTTCCCAGCCCCGGCGAACGCGTGCCGCTGGGCTTCGTGACGGTCGGCCCGGCCCGGGAAGCGCTGCTCCAGGTGCTTGCCTCGCTTTCGCTGGCCGGGCGGGTTCCGCGCCTCACGCTCAGCGCGGTCGTCCCGGCGGACCCGGTGGCGCTGGAGCGCATGCTCGCGCGCTGCGAGCACGTGGTCGTCCTGGAGCCGCGACCGGGCGCCGCCGTCCGCGCGTTCGCGGGGATTCCGGAACGCCTCCGGGCGCGCGGCACGGTGCCCGCACGACTGAGTTTCGACGTGCTGGAGCATGGCGATCCCGACACGGCACGGCGCATCCGCCCCGACGATGTCCGGCATCCGTCGCGCCTGGCGAGGCTGCTGCTGCCGCTGCTGCACACGCTGCGCCCCGGTGCGCGGATCGCGGAACGGCTGGCGGCGGCACCGCCGCCGGTGCCGGCACTCCGGGCCGACGCGCGGTCGGCCGGGGCGCCCCTGCGGCGCGCGACGCGAGAACTGGAGCGTCTGGTCCTGCGCGCGGCGCGCGGCCTGCGGCCGGCGCCGGGCGAGGACGCACCGACGCCGGCACCGGTCTTCAGCGCGGCGGCGCTGCTCCGGGGCACGGCGCCGCCGAACCCGGTCCCGGTGGAGATCGTGTCCGATGAGCGCTTCGTCGACGAGGCCGGCGGCCTCGTCCCGTACGCGGCGGCGTCGCGGCGCGCCTGGCTCATCCTGGTGCCCGACCTGGGCCGGCGGCGCGTCCTGCTCGACCCGATGCGGGCGGCGCGCGCCGCGATCCCGGACGGACTGGCCGAGCGCGTGCGCCTGGAGGAGGCGCACTTCCATGATCACGCCGAACTCGCGGCGCGCATTGCCGCGGCGCTCGGCGGTGACCGGCTCACGGTGCTCGTCGTGCGCGATCGCGCGCCGGCGCGATTCCGCGATGATGCCGACGACGCGCAGGTGGACATGGTGGACCACCTTGGATTCGAGCCGCTCGAGCGCGTCCGGTGGTCGCTGGAGCGTTCGGCAGGCATCCGTGACGGGTCGGCGTCGGCGCTCGTCGAGCATCGTGACGATGCCGCGAGAACGATGCCGCGGCACGAGCTTCGCCTGGATCGCATCGGCCGCGGTGTGCTGACACGGCCCATCCTGCGCGTCCGACCACTGCTGGAGGAGGTCGAGGTCCGGCGCATCCGGTCGCCCGGGCGCCGGCCGCTGCAGGGTGAAGGCGTCCGGCTGCCGCTTCCGGAGTTCATCCACCGTCGCAGCGCCGTGTGGCGGATGCACCTTGCCGGTGTCCGCGCCGACCCGCCGGGACCCGTCGGCCTTGCGCTGCTCGAGGCCGGCCGGCTCATGGGCTACCGGGTGCGTGCGGCCTGGGATCCGACGCGCATCGGACCACGGCGGAGCCGCTGGCTCCAGGTGGTCTTCACGCGGGAGGGTCCGGGCGAGGCGCCGGCGGCGCATGCCACGCGGACGCCGTTCGGCGAGGCAGACCTGGTGCTCGGGCTGGATCCGATCGAGACGCTCGCGGCGCTCACCGTCGATGCGGATCTCCGAGTCGCCGATCCGACGCGCACCGGCATCGTCGCCGACCTGGGCCTCTCCTCGCGCGAGCCCGCACCCGAGGCGGCGCGCGAGGCGGCGCGTCTCGTGCCGGCCCAGCTCGAGGCGCTTTCCCTCGCAGCGCGCCGGCACTGCGCGGACCTGAGCGAACTCAGCCGGGCCGCGTTCCACACCGATCGGATGAGCGATGCCATCGCCCTCGGCATCGCGTGGCAGTCCGGGCTCATCCCGCTGACGATCGACGCGATCGAGCGGGGGCTCGCGGCGGCGGAGGCGACCGGGCACGAGCAGCTGCGGACCGCCTTCGACCTGGGGCGCCGTGTGGCCGAGGATCCCCGGATCGCGCGGCGTACCGCCCCGCCGCCGGTGGATGATCCCGTGCGCATCGCGCGGCGGTTCGCGCGCTTCGCGTTCCACATCCGCGGCGGCCGCTGCCGGCGGCTGGAACAGGAAGCGGCCGAACGCCTGCGCCGCGCGATCCGCGATCTGCCCGGCCTTGCCGAGAGCGACGCCGGCCGGCAGGCGCTCATCGACTTCGCGGCGGGATTCGTCCGGTGCGTGGCCTGGGGCGGACCGCGGCATGCGATGGCGTTCGCCGATCGGGTGCAGCGCCTGTATGCGCGCGACCACGGCGAGCGCGGCCGGGAACTCACGTGCCTGGCCATCCTGCCGCTGGCAACGGTGATGCTGCCGACGGACGCGCTCTACCTGGCGTGTCTCGCCACCGGGCCGGAGCACCGCCGGCGCATGCGCCAGCGCCTGGACGTGCAGCGCGCCCGCGGCGACGAGGTCAGCCGGCGCTACCTGACGCGGATCGAACTCATCGCCCTGGGCTTCCGCTTCCGCGCGGTGCTGCGGACGAGCGACTGGCCGAGCCGGCTTGCCGCGCGCCTGCGGCCCATCGTGCCCGACCGCTGGCGCGGGACCGAGCGCGACCGGGCGCTGGCCCGGTGGGTGACCGGCCTGGTCGAGCAGGCCATCGCCGGGGCCGATGACGATCCCGCGCGCTGGGCGCTGGTGCTCGGACGGCTGCATGCGCTCGTCCGGGATGAGCGATGGCGGACCATTCAGCTCATCGAGGCCAGGCTCCTGGTCGAAGGCGCCGCCGACGAGACGCGACCGGCGCTCGACGGCACGGAGCCCGTCGGGGTGCGGGAGGACGGGCCGGCGGCGCCGGGGGCGGCACCATGAGACGACTGGCCGTCCTGAACATCGTCGGACTGACGCAGGCGGTGCTGGCGCATGCACCCGGCCTGTCGGGCCGCGCGGCGAAGGGCATGCTGCGGGCCCTGCGTCCGCCGCTTCCCGCGGTGACATGCACCGCGCAGGCCACGATGCTGACCGGGCGCCCGCCGGCCGGGCACGGGATCGTGGGGAACGGCTGGTATGACCGCGAATCCGCGGAAGTGCGATTCTGGAAGCAGTCGGGCCGGCTGGTGGCGGGCGACAAGGTGTGGGACGTCGCGCGGCGGCGCGATCCGGCGTTCACCTGCGCGCAGCTCTTCTGGTGGTTCAACATGCACGCGAACGTCGACGTCGCCGTGACGCCGCGGCCGCTCTACCTTGCCGACGGCCGGAAGATCCCGGACATCCACACGCGCCCCGCGTCGCTCCGCGATGACCTGACCGCAGCGCTCGGCGCGTTCCCGCTCTTCCGGTTCTGGGGCCCCGGCGCCGGCCTTGCGTCCAGCACGTGGATCGCCCGGTCGGCGGCGCACGTTGTCCGCACCGCGGCGCCGACCCTGACGCTCGTCTACCTGCCGCACCTGGATTACGCGGCGCAGCAGTACGGTCCGGACGATCCGCGGACCATCGCGGAGATCGGCGCGATCGATCGCGTCGCCTCGGATCTTGCGTCCTTCCTGGAGTCGGAGGGCGTCGACGTCATGATCGTGAGCGAGTACGGACTGGAGGCGGTCGATGCCCCGGTCCGCATCAACCGGATCCTCCGGACCATGGGGCTGCTGGCGGTGCGCGACGAGCGCGGTCGCGATCACCTGGATCCGGGGGAGAGCCGCGCCTTCGCGATCGCGGATCACCAGGTCGCGCATGTGTGCATCAATCCGCCCGCCCCGCGGGCCTCGGCGACGGATCCGGCGCGGCTGGCCGCTGAACTCGCCGGCGTGGAGGGCATCGCGGAGGTTCTCCTGGGCGAGGCCCGGGCGGCGCGCGGACTCGATCATCCGCGCGCGGGCGACCTCGTCCTGGTCGCCTCGCCGGGACGGTGGTTCTCCTACGACTGGTGGCTGGATGACGCGCGCGCGCCGGACTACGCGCGGACGGTCGACATCCATCGCAAGCCCGGCTACGACCCGCTGGAACTCTTCGTCGATCCGCGCATCCGGCTGCCGCGCCTGCGCATCGCCGCGATGCTCGCGGCGCGGCGCCTGGGCCATCGCATGCCCCTGAGCATCATCCCGCTGGATCCGGCGCTCGTCCGGGGATCGCACGGGCGGGACCATGTCCGTGCCGAGGCGGCGCCGGTCCTGATCCTGCCGCCGGGATCGGCGGCCGGCGCGATCGCGGACGAGGCCGACGCCGGGGTCCTTCCGATGGCCCGCGTGCACGACGCCATCCTGGCCCACGTCTTCTCCGCCTGAGCATGCCGGTGTGAGCGCTTCCGCGCCGGCGTTGCCGGGCGCGCACGCGGGCAAAGCGCCGCGGCATGCCGGCGCGGTCCCGGTTCAGGGGCCGGTGTGCAGCCCGGGGCGCCGCAGCGCACCGGTCGGCGGCTCGGGTCGGGACGGACCGGCCAGGACCTCGCGCACCGTGCGGGCGATCGACGCTGCGTCCAGCCCCGCCTCCTCCAGCTGTTCCCGCCGTGATGCCTGGTGGATCCAGCGGTCGGACGGCATCGCCAGGCGATGGATGTGCCGCGCATCGAGACCAGCGTCCAGGGCGGCTTCCGCCACGGCCGCGCCGAAGCCTCCCTCGCGCCCGTGATCCTCGATCGTGACGATCGGGATGCCGCGCTGGAGAAGCGACCGGAGCAGGGCGACATCCACCGGCTTCGCGAACCGCGCGTCGTACAGGTCCACGGCGTACTCGCCGCCGAGCAGTCCGATCGCGTCATCGGCGTCGATCACCGGGGTGCCGTAGGCGAGGATCGCCAGGTCCGGATGGTCGTGGGTCCGCAGCCGACGCGCCACGCCGGGTACGAACGGCGGGCACGGTATGCCGGCGAACCGGTCGCTGACCGTGTCACGCGGATAGCGCACCGCGCTGAGCGCGGTGTCGCAGTCGCGCATGAACGTCAGCGCCGCGATGAGACTCGGCTCGTCCATCGCCGCCATCAGGATGGAGCCGGGCAGGGGGCGCAGCAGGGCGATGTCACAGAAGCCGTGATGCACGGCGCCGTCGCCGCCCACGAGGCCCGCCCGATCCAGGCAGAGGCGGACGGACAGCCCCTGCAGCGCGACTTCCTGGAAGGCCTGGTCGAAGGCGCGCTGGAGGAACGTCGAGTACACCGCGAAGAAGGGCTTCCAGCCGGTGCGGGCGAGTCCCGCCATCATGTCCATGGCATGCGATTCGCAGATGCCGACATCCCAGGCGCGATCCGGATGGGCGGCCAGGACCTGCGTCAGCCCGGTGCCGTCCGGCATCGCCGCCGTCGCGGTGACGATCCGCGGATCCGTCGCCATGAGGTCGAGCATCGCTTCGCCGAATGCCTGCGTGAACGAGCGTCCTCCCGAGGCGACCTCGACGCGGCATCCGTCCATGCGGAGCGGCCCCGGCGAATGGAAGCGGCACGCGTCGCTCTCGGCGAACTCGAAGCCCTTGCCCTTGACCGTGTGCACGTGCAGCACGATCGGGCGGTCGACGTCGCGCACGGCGATGAGCATCTCCACGAGCGACCGCAGGTCGTGGCCGTCGACGGGACCGACGGTCAGCAGTCCGAACTTCTCGAACCAGGCATCCTCGGCCACCGCGTCCTTCGCGATCTCGCCGAGTCGATGCGAGATGTCCTCCAGCAGCGAACCGCCCGGCAGGTGCGCGAACGCCTCCTTCGCCGCGCGCTTCGCACGGCGGTAGGTCTCGCTCACGCGGAGTCGATCGAAGTACGCCGCGACGGCGCCCTGCGGCTGCGCGATGGACATGCCGTTGTCGTTCAGCACGACGAGGAACTGCCGGCGGAGCGTTCCGGCGTTGTTGAGGCCCTCCATGGCGACGCCGTTCACGATGCTCGCGTCACCGATCAGCGAGACGACGCGCCGGCCGCCGGGGCGGGTCTCGCTGTGGAAGCCGTCGCCGGCAAGGTCGTCGCCGCGGGCCATGCCCACGGCGGTCGAGATCGCGGTGCCGGCGTGACCCACCATGAAGAGGTCGAAGGCGCTCTCCCGCGGATCCGGGAAGCCGGCCATGCCGCCGCGCTGGCGCAGGCGGTCGAGCAGCGGGAGGCGACCGGTCAGGAGCTTGTGCGGGTAGCACTGGTGCCCCACGTCGAAGAGCAGGCGATCGTGCCCGAAGTCGAACACGTAGTGCAGGGCGATGGTGAGTTCGACGACCCCGAGATTCGGCGCCAGGTGACCGCCGCTGACGCGGACCTGCTCGCAGATCGCGTGGCGGATCTCCGCGGCAAGCCGCGGGAGCTGTTCGAACGGGATGGCGCGCAGGTCCTGCGGCGTGCGGACGGTTGGGAGGAGGCTCAGTTCCATGCCGTCCCCATGATAGAGGTGACCGCACCGCGGCGCTGCGCGGGATCCGCGGTCGATCGACGCCGTCCGCGCGCCCGCGGCATCGAGGGAGGGGCCGGTCACCGGGTCCGGACCGCGAGTTCGCCGGCCAGCGTGCGGAGGCGATCGGCGGCGGCGCCGAGCGGTGCCAGGCTGGATGCGGCCGCCTCCGCCAGTTCCTGTGCCCGCGACCGGGCCCCGTCCACGCCAAGGACCTCCGGCCAGGTGAGGCGCCCCCGCGCGCGGTCCTTGCCGGTGGTCTTGCCGACGTGCTCCGTCGTCTGCGTGGTGTCGAGCAGGTCATCGACGACCTGGAAGAGCAGGCCGATGGCGTCGCCGTACCGGCGGAGCGCATGCAGTGCCTCGGGCCCCGCCTCGACGGCGAGCCCTCCCAGGACGCACGACGCCCGGATCAGGGCGCCGGTCTTGCCGCGCTGGATCATCTCCAGCCGCTGCACCGGCGCGAGCGACGCCGGCACGCCGCCGACGGTGTCCATCGTCTGCCCGTCCACCATGGCGATGGTCGCGGATGCCAGTTCCGTGGTCATCCGCACCACCGATCCCGGCGGCCGGTCGCCCTCGGTAAGGACGGCGAATGCCAGTGCGAGCAGCAGGTCGCCGGTGAGCAGGGCGGTCGCCTCGCCGTGCACGACATGCACGGTCGGGCGCCCGCGGCGCAGCACATCGTTGTCGAGCGCCGGAAGGTCATCGTGCACCAGGCTGAAGCAGTGAACGAGTTCGACCGCGACGGCGGCGGGCATGGCAGCCGCGTGGTCACCGCCCGCGGCCTCCGCCGCGAGCAGGACGAGCGCCGGGCGGACGCGCTTGCCGCCGCCGAGGACCGCGTGGCGCGCGGCATCGACGAGGCGCGGGGCCGCCGAACGGGGCAGCACGACCTCGATCGTGTGTCGTAGCGCCGCCTCGATCTCCGCCCGGCACGCCCCGGCGGCGGACAACTCCTGCACGAGCGGCAAGGCGGTTTCTCCTGGGCCGTCCATCATCGAGGCGATGCTACCATGCCGCCGTGCCGGCCCTGTTCGATTCTCTTTCGATCCTCATCGAGCGCGGCGGGATCATCATGGTCCCGCTGCTCGCGCTGAGCATCGCCGCGCTGGCGATGATCGTCGAGCGGTCGCTCTTCTGGTGGATCGCGCACCGGGCGACGGCGGTCCGGCGGGCGGAGCATCTCCTGGAGGCGCTGCGTGTCCGGAACCGGACGCGGGCGCTCGCCCTGACCGAGGGCGACGAGGGACCGTACGCGGTCGTCGCTCGCCGGCTGGCGGAGCGGGGCGCGGGAGACGCCGTGGCGCTCGCGGCGGTGGATGCGGTCCGACCGCGCATCGAGCGTTTCATGACCGCCCTCTCCACGACCATCACCGCCGCGCCGCTGCTGGGGATCCTGGGGACCGTCATCGGCATCATCCGTTCGTTCGAACTGCTGGGCGGTCATACCTCGCTGACCGATCCGCGCGCCGTCGCGGCGGGCATCGCCGAGGCACTGCTCACCACCGCGTTCGGACTCATCATCGCGCTGCTGACGCTCTTCCCGTACATGCTCTTTCGAGGGCACGTGCAGCGGGCGTTCCTGCGGCTGGAGTCGCTCATCGCCGCGGCGCGGGAGGCGTCGACATCCCCGGGCGAGCCGCCGGCGGTGGCGGAGCGCGGGCCGGCGGAGCGCACCTCCGGCGCCCTGGCGCCACCCGGCGCTCATGCGGGCCGCGTGCCGGTCGCGGTGCTCGCCATCATCGCGGGGGCCGTCGCCGCGTCGACCGCGCTGCCAGAGGCACAGGCGTCGGAGCGATCGATCCGGCGCCAGCGCACCGCCGACGGCCTGGTGCTGGAGACGGCCGTCCGCCGGTTCGTCGACCCGGTGCGCGGCACCGAGGTGCTGCTCGCGGGGGTGACGCATATCGGCGATGCCGCGTACTACGCGGCGCTCGGCGACCTGCTGGGCACCTGCGACGTCGTCCTGTTCGAACTCGTCCGGCCCGCGGGTGCGGGCGCGGTCGCGGGTGCAACACCGCAGGCGCGACGCGACGCCACGCGCGCGGCCGCGATGTTCCTTGCGGACGCGATGGCCGTTCTGCCCGCGGCCGTGGCCGATGGAGAGGCACAGGCGACGCCACCGACCTCCGTCGCCGGACTGGCGGAGCGCCTTCGCGCCACGGACTCGATCCTCGCGAACCTGGTGGCCGCGACGGCGATGGACGCGTGGGGACACCCGTTCACCGTGTCGGCGGACGCGGTGCGCAGCCTGGGTGCCGACGGCGCCGAGGGAGGCGAGGGCGAGGCGGCGGACATCATCGTGGACGTGCCGCCCGCAACCGGCATGGCCGGGCGCGCAGGCGGCCTGCAGGCGTCGCTCGCGCAGGCGCTCGGCCTCGCGTTCCAGCTGCACGAGATCGATTACGCCTCTCCGTCGTGGCGCGCCAGCGATCTCACGATCGACGACCTGGATGCGCGCCTGCGGGCGCGGGGCGTCCCGATCAGCCTGGGTGGCGGCGGCGCCGACGGTGGTGGCGGTCCCGCGCTCTTCGGCGGCGTCACGGAGACGATCGCGCGGCTGATGCTGACCATGATCGAGCGCGGCGATCGCATGTCGGGCGGGACGCTCCGGCGCTCGCTCCGGCTCCTGCTGGTCGAACTGCTCGGCGATCCGGCGACGCTCGAGGGCGGACTCGCGCAGCTCGGCGAGGATTTCCACGCGATCATCATCGAGGAGCGCAACGAGGTTCCTGTCCGCGACCTGCAGGCGCTCCTCGCCGGGGACCCGGTGCCCGGCCGCATCGCGCTCGTGTACGGCGCAGGGCATCTCCCCGACCTGGCGGCGCGCCTGGCGGCGCTGGGCCTGGAAGAAGGCGCGTCCACCTGGCTCTCCGCAATCACCGTGGACCTCGCCGCGGAAGGCGTGCCCGCCGCCGAGCGCCTGAGGCTGCTCCAGGCGGTGCGCCGCATGCACATGATGATGCGAAGCCAGATGCAGATGCCGGCGCCGGCGCCGGGGCGCCCGGCCTCGCCGCGCGAGTGATCCTGAGATGGGAGGGGGAGGAGTCGGCGCGGCGCGTCCGCGACCGATGCATCGCGCGCCAAGGCGCTTCCGGGATCGTCCATCCGCGAGTGGGGGGTGCAGGGCGGCGCTTCAGCCCCCCTGCGCATGCGCGTGCGGAAGGCGAGAAGGCGTGCACGGCAGAGTGCCTGAGAGCGTCGTCAGGTTGCTGACTCGTCCATGCGCGCGCGCGCTTGCTCGCTCGCTCGATGTCTCTTCGGGGACCACGGTTGGCGTCGGGTCTCGATGATCATGTGGCTTTCCGTCCGGGGGGCGCGAGCGCAGGGGGGGCTGAGGCCCCCCCTGCAACCCCCTTGCGCGCAGGAGGGTTGTGGTGGTCAGCCGGCGCGCGAGTGGTGGTGGCATCGCGCATTGAGTTCAGGGGCGCGCGCCGAGGACCTCTGGCGCCGATGGCGCGTCCGCGACCGATGTATTGCGTGCAGAAATTCGTTCCCAGGATCATCCATCCGCGAAGTTGCAGGGGGAGCAGCTCAACCCCTGCGCACTTTACGTCACGGAGAAGACGATGAAATTGCCTGGCAGGTGCCTGAGAGCGTCGTCAAGTTCCTGACTCGTCCATGCGCGCGCGCGCCTGCTCGCTCGCTCGATGTCTCTTCGGGGACCACGGTTGGCGTCGGGTCTCGATGATCATGTGGCTTTCCGTCCAGGGGGCGCGGCAGAATGGGCTACCACAGCTACTATGAAGGTGGCGGTGGTCAGCCGGCGCGCGAGTGGTGGTGCCTTCGCGCATGGAGTCCAGCGCCGGGCGCTGAGGACGTCTGGCGGCGCGGCGCGTCCGTGATCGATGCATTGCGCGAGAAGGCGCTTCCGGGATCATCCATCCGCGAGGGGTTGCGGGAATTCAGCCCCTGCGCTCACTGCGTGGAAGCGATAATGCAGCCGGTCACCTGGGAAGCGTCGTCAAGTTCCTGACTCGTCCATGCGCGCGCGCACGCTCGCTGTAAGCGTTCGACGAACGACGCCTTGGCGCCGTCTCGCGGCACATGCGACGATCGGAGGCCTCGAAAGGAGGCTGGCGATGGCGGAGCAGCCCAGGGACGGTGGGCGGAGGCGGAACACGGAGATCGAGCGGGCGTGGCGTGAGCGCATCGCGGGGTGGGAAGCCAGCGGGCTGAGCGCGGGCGTACTGCGGCGAGCACGGTCTGAAGGCGGCTCGTTCTGCGTATGGCGGCGGGAGCTCGATCGGCGCGCGACGGCAGGCGGCGCGGCCGGCGCGGCAGGGCCGAGCCGGCAGCAGCGCCGGACACAGCCGCGGTTCGTCGCCACTCAGGTCCGCGAGCGGACGCCAGGCGCCCGATCGAGATCGTGCTGCCGGGCGGCGCGGTCGTTCGTGTGAACGGTCACGCCGATCAGGCGACCATCGCGGGCGTGCTCCACTTGCGCTTGCACGCGAGCGCGGGCATTGCTGGGTCTCCGCCCTCGACGGATCCTGCTGTGCGCAGGTCACCGACATGCAGCGCGGCTTCAGCGGCACGGCGGGATGACGCGCGATATTGCTTCTGGATGATCCGCTCTCGGGTCACCTCTTCGTGTTCCGCAACCGGCGCGGCGATCGGATGAAAGATCCTGTGCTGGGGGATCGCGACGGCTGTAGCTTCTGAGCACAAAGCATCAGGAAAGACATTCCCGTTCCCCGCGCGCGCCACGGCTCGGCGTCGGTCGGGTGGATCGCGCGACGCTGACGCTGATCATCGGGGCATCGACGTGCGCGATGCGCGCCCGGCAGCGGCTATCGGCGATCGGCGCTGGCGCCGCAGCATCATGCTGCGATAAGCTCGCATGTTCGTAACGGTATCACTAGTGTGATCATCCTTGCACATCGCAGCAGGGACGCGACTGTGCCGACGACCTTGACCACGACCACGACCGACCACGACGACCAGGGCGGTGCGGAACGGTCTCGTCGGGGCACCGCCGAGCCCGTCAGGCGTGGGGTCCACCGGTATCGAGGATCACCGGCGAGCGTCGGATCATCAACAGATGATCCACCTGCTCGGGTCGATGAACAGACGGCCGCGTCGAACGCGAAGCTCCGAGCAGCTCGCGTACATGCTGCGGCGCTTACCGGGGACGCCAGTCAGAAGATGGACGCGGCGCTCCTGCTCTTTGCCAGAATTGCTCAGCGAAGCCGTGGCCGGGCGACCGACGCCGATCGCGCACTCCGAGCCCGCGGAAGAGCAGACGCAGTCAGAAAAGCCGCGCGGACGAAGCCTTCGGGGCGGCGGAAGATCGGCCCACCTGCGTGTCATCCATGAGCACAGGCTCGGCTCCGTCGATGCTCCCAATGCGTGCTGCGGTGAAGAACGCGTCGTGATCAGTGCGGGACGAGTGGCAGTATGAGCTCGTGCCGGCGAAGCTGGTCGTGACCCGGCACGTGACGGTTCACCTACGCGTGCCGCTCGTGCGGGGCGAGGTCGAGATTTCAACGCGAAGCCCGGCAGCCCGATCTGAAGTGCCTCGCGGGACCGGGCCTCGGCCCACACGTGATCGTGAACAAGTTCGACGATCATCTGCGATGCTCACCGCCGAGGAGAGATCTTCAGACGGAACATCGACATCAGCCGCTCACGATGTGCGGGTGGTTGATGGGATGCGTGGCGGCAGCGGAACCAGTGTACAAGCTGATGCACAGCCGGATCTGCGATCAGGTGGTCCAGACGGACGGCTCGACGCTTCCGATGATGGAGCCGGGGCGCGGATCGACGCAGGCGTCGGGATTCTGGGTATACCGTGAGGGCGATCTGCGCCGTACGTGGCGTACGACTTCACGGGACAGGACCGCGGCAGGCCGCAACAGCGCAGCTGAAGGGGTTCAGCGGGACACTCCAGGGCGGATGCATCGTCGATCTACGACGACATCTTCTTCGACGAGAAGAGGTTCGGCGCGCGTCGTCGAGGCAGGATGCTGTGACGCATCTGCGGCGGTGCTTCGAGAAGTCGAAGCTGGAGCATCCTGCCCGGGCAATCACGGCGATAAGAGGTGGATCAGGAAGCTGTACGCCATCGAGGACGAGCCCGAAGCGGATGTCAAGCAACGACGGCGCCCGCCTTCGACGGCGCGAATCGCGAGCGGTGCTGGACGGCTTCTACGCGGCTGGACACGATCGAGCCGGGTGCAGCGCGCGAAGGCTCCAGCTCGGCAGGGCGATCACGCCGATGCGGCGGCACCGGAGGCCCTGAGCCGATACGCGAGCAGCGGTCGTCTCGCGATCGACAACAACGCGTCGAACGCGGCGTCAAGCCGATGGTGATCGGCCGGAAGAACTACCTGTTCGCGGGCAACCCGGATGGCGGCCGCGCGCGACGCGACGCTGGCGCACGATGGTCGAGTCGGCGAAGGCGTGCAGGATCGAGAACCCGGCGATCTGGCTGGCGGACGTCTGGCTCGCGTGAACGACACGCCCGAGCACGAGCGCGCCGATCTCCTGCCCGACCGGTGGAAGCTGCTCAACGGGAACGCGGCCGTCCGCCAGATCGCCGCCGCCGCCGCCCGCCGCCGCGCGTTCGCCGTCACGCGGCCCCGCTGAATCTCAGCCCGATCCTCGGCCAGCCGGCCATGCGCCGGCGCAGAGCACTGCGGGGACGTCGTTCGTCGAGCGCTTACCGCTCGCTCGCTCGCTCGATGTCTCTTCGGGGACCACGGTTGGCGTCGGGTCTCGATGATCATGTGGCTTTCCCTCCGGGGGGCGCGAGCGCAGGGGGGGCTGAGGCCCCCCCTGCAACCCCCTTGCGCGCATGAAGGTGGCGGTGGTCAGCCGGCGCGCGAGTGGTGGTGGCATCGCGCATTGAGTTCAGGGGCGCGCGCCGAGGACCTCTGGCGCCGATGGCGCGTCCGCGACCGATGTATTGCGTGCGAAGTCGTTCCCGGGATCATCCATCCGCGAGGGGGGTTGCAGGGGGGCGCTTCAGCCCCCCTGCGCGTGCGCGTCCAGAAGGCGATGGCATGCCCCGCAGTGCCTGCGCGCAGGCGGTCGCGCCGAGGAAGTCGGCCTCGGGACGCGTCTCTGACATGGACGGCACGTCGATGAACGGCCGAGCGCGCGCCAACGCGTGTCCGGGATCGTCCATTCGCCGGGGGGGGTGCAGGGGGGCGACGCAGCCCCCCTGCGCTCGCGTGCGCTGTTCCAGGAGTCCTGAAGGCGCTGTCCGGATGCCTGGTACGCGGCCCATCCGGTCGCAGGGGCTCGCCCCCCGGCGGATTCTGTGCACGAATCCACTGAATTCCTGTCCGGGTTCCGCCGCCGCCGTCGGCCCTGGTCCCGGTCGACCGGTCCTGCGCAGGCCGGGCGCCCCCGGCCCTGACCAGGAGTGATCGCACATGCTCGCCCGGCTCGTTCTTCTCGTGGTGCTCTCGGTCGTGATCCCGCGGACCGTGGCGGCCGGCCCGCCCGGCCCCGGTGCATTCACGTTCCAGGGCCAGCTCCGTCAGGACGGGGCGCCCGTCACCGGGCCGGTGGACCTGCGGTTCCTCCTGTACGACGCGCTCGTCGACGGCGACCAGGTCGGGGAGACGCTGGTCGCCCCGGCATTCGGCGACTTCGACGACGAGGGGCGGTTCACGGTCGACCTCGACTTCGGTCCGGACGCCTTTCCCGGTGGTCCGCGCTGGCTGGAGATCCAGGTCGGCGACACGGTGCTTTCGCCCCGGCAGCCCATCATGCCCGCGCCCTACGCGATGCGCGCCCTCGCCGTCACCGCCGTGGCGGACGGTGCCCTCTCCGGCATGTACTCGAATCCGATCGCGCTCAGCAACCCGGCGAATGCGTTCTCCGGGTCAGGTGCGGGCCTGACGGACCTGAGCGCCGCCGCGATCACCACCGGCATCCTCGGCGGCGCGCATCTGGCCGGTGCGTATCACCAGGCACTCTCACTGACGAACGTGAACAACGTCTTCGCGGGCGACGGTTTCGCGCTGACCGGCCTGAACGCCGCGGCGCTGACCGGCGTCCTGCCGGACGGCGCGCTGGCGGGCGCCTACAGCGGCGCGGTGTCCTTCACCAACCCGGCGAACAGCTTTGCCGGCAGCGGCGCGGGACTCACCGCGCTCGACGCCGGGCACATCACGACGGGCGTGCTGACGGAGGCACGCCTGCCCGCGACCCTGGTGGATCGGCTTCCCACGGTCATCCCCGGAGACGCGGTTGCCCTGGCCAGTATCGGGCCGGGCGGCAACCACGTCGGCGCCATGGCGATCGCGGGGCCGTACGCGGCGATCTCGCGCGACGGTCCCGCCCCGGGCGATCCCAGGTTCGTCGTCTATGACATGACCGACCCCTCGTCGCCCGTTCAACTGGGATCCATCGCGTCCGCCATGCACGCCCGCGCCGCCGCGGCGCTCACGGAGTCGCTCATCGCGGTGCTGCATGCAGGCAACGTGGTCCGCCTGTTCGACATCGCGAATCCCGCGGCTCCCGCCCTTGTCGCCACGCAGACGCTCGGCGCCAGCCCCATGATGATGCTGCGGACGTGCATGGCCGCGGACGGCGTCCTGTACGTGCTGGACGACTCTGCCGGAACCGTCGTGTCCTTCGCGCTCACGGCGCAGCCCGAGCCGCTCCAGCTCATCAACTGGGCCCAGACGACGTCGGGGCCCAGGGCCCTGGCGTGGACCGGGACCGACTGCTGCGTCGTCACGGCGGCGGGCCGGCTCGAGGTCTACCGAACGCAGGACCTGACGCCGATGTCGGTCACGCAGATCGTCGGATCGCCGGTCGCGATCGCCGCCCGGGGCGGATACGTCTTCGTCCTCAGCGAGAACCCGGACGTGCTGCTGACCTTCAAGATCGCCGTCGACGGCGTGCCCATCTCCATCGGACAGGTGCCGGTCGAGCCCGGGTCCCAGCACATCGCGGTCGGGGGGAACATCGCGGCGGTGGTCTCCGCCGATGCGCTGCGACTGCAGGTCTTCGAGGTGTCCGTCGCCAGCCTGGCCGCACCGGTCCTGCTGGACAGCGTGCCGGTCAGCGCGTCTCCGCGCACCCTGGCGATGGATGCAGACACGATCTACCTGGCCGGCGGGCCCGCCAGCTTCCTCCGGACGTTCGGCCTCGATCCGGTGCTCCGGTTCACGGCGCCGGTCCTGGCGTCCGCGGGCCTGTCCGGTAGCGGCACCGCCCTGACCGGACTGAACGCGTCGAGCCTGGCCAGCGGCACGGTCGGCGGAGGACGCCTCTCCGGCACCTACGGCAACGCGCTCTCATTCACGAATGCCGGCAACACCTTCGCCGGCGACGGCGGCGGACTCACGGGGCTCGATGCATCCGGCGTGAGCGCCGGCACGCTCAGCGATGCGCGCCTGTCCGCCAACGTCGCGCTGCTCTCCGGCGCGCAGACCTTCAGCGGCGCCAAGACGTTCTCGAACGCGGGCAACGTCTTCACGGGCAGCGGCGCCGGGCTGACCTCGCTCAACGCCGCGAGTGTCAGCAGCGGGACGCTCAACGCCGCGCGGCTGCCCGCCTCGGGCAACTGGCAGCCGTCGTCGACGGTCTCCATCGCCGGAAGCGCCTTCGCGGTCAGCCCGTCGAGCGGCGGCCGGGTCGGCGTGGGCACCACGTCGCCGCTGCTTCCGATGGATGTCCATGCATTCGGGAACCACGTGGCCCGGCTGCTCAGTCCGTCGACGATCGGCACGTGGCTCAGCCTGGCCAATACCTCCACCGGCGGCAATCACTGGCGGATCATCTCGTCGGGACAGGCCAACGGCGAAGGAAGCGGTCACCTGCTCTTCGCGCACTCCCCGGACCTCAACGACGGCGTGGCCACCCGCGTCGTCATGCGGAGCGACGGTACCGTCGGGATCGCCACGGCCGAGCCGTTGTTCACGCTGCACGTCAATGGCAGTGCCGGAAAGCCGGGCGGAGGATC
Organism: Phycisphaeraceae bacterium; assembly: GCA_019636755.1. Classification (GTDB taxonomy): domain Bacteria; phylum Planctomycetota; class Phycisphaerae; order Phycisphaerales; family SM1A02; genus JAHBWZ01. The sequence continues at coordinate 153,084 of JAHBWZ010000008.1, forward strand.
GTGGTCAACGGCGTCCGACGCCCGGCTCAAGCACCGGGTCGAGCCGCTCCGCGGCATGCTCGATCGGCTGCTCCGGCTCCAGGGCGTGTCGTTCGAGTACATCGATCCCGACGCCGTGAGCGAACTGCATGGCACGCGGACCGGGCTGCTCGCGCAGGACGTGGCGCAGGTCTTCCCGGACTGGGTGGAGAAGGGCGCGGACGGCTACCTCCGACTGACGATCCGCGGCTTCGAGGCGATCATGGTGGAGGCCACGCGCGAGCTCCGCGCGGAGAAGGACGCGGAGATCTCCGCGCTGCACGAGCGGATCGATCGGCTGGAGGCGCTGGTACACCGGCTGGCCGGCGCCGCGGGAACTGGAGGTGCGCGATGAATGTATCGCTGATGCTCGGCGCGATCATCGGCCTGGGCGCCGCCGCCGCGTTCGACGGGCCCGCCGGATATGACCTTGCGTGGTCTGCGGTCGCCGGTGGCGGCGGCACGTCCGCCGCCGGCACGCTCGTCCTCTCGGCCACGATCGGCCAGTGGAGCGCGGGCGCGATGTCGGGCGACGCGTTCTCGCTGGTCGGCGGCTTCTGGTCCGGAGGCACCGTCGGCGCGCCGCCGTGCGCCGCGGCGGACCTGGACTGCGACGGTTCGGTGGGGTTCGGCGACCTGCTGCGGCTGCTCAGCGCCTGGGGCGCGTGCGCTGACTGCGCCGCGTGCCCGGCGGACCTGGACGGCGGCTGCACCGTCGGGTTCGAGGACCTGCTGCTGCTGCTGAGCGCGTGGACCGGATGATTGCGCGGCGCGCCGGCCTCCAGCGCGCCGGACGATCACGCGCCGGCGCCGGCGCCGGCCTGCGGGCCGAGCGCGTCGCCCAGGACGTGCCAGGGCAGGGTGGCGCACTTGACGCGCATCGGGAATCGTCGCACGCCCGCGAGCGCCGCGGCGTCGCCGAGGTCGGGGTCCGGCAGGGCGTCGTCGGCCCCCGGAACCGGTTCGCCGGTCAGCAGGGCCCGGAACGCACCGAACAGCCGCGCCGCCTCGGCGATCGTCAGACCGCGCACGCGCTCCGTCATCATCGACGCGGAGGCGGTGCAGATGGCACACGCCGTCGCGTCGAAGCGCGCATCGACGATCCGGCCGTCCTCCAGTTCGAGCAGTACCGTGACGCGGTCGCCGCAGAGCGGATTGTCCCCCTCGGCGCGGCGATCGATGCGATCGGGGACGCCCTGGTTCCGCGGATCCCGGCTGTGATCCATCAGGAGTTCGCGATAGAGGTCGGCAAGGTCGTCCGTCATCCGAGCAGCTCCCGGACGCGGTCGAGCCCCGCGACGAGGGCGTCGATCTCGTCCCGTGTCGTGTGCATGGCGATCGACGCGCGGAGCAGCGCCGGGACGCCGAGGCGCGTCATCAGCGGCTGGGCGCAGTGATGCCCGGCGCGCACCGCGATCCCCAGCGTGTCGAGCACGGTCGCGGCGTCGTGCGGATGGACGCCGTCCAGGGCGAAGGAGAACACGCCGATGCGATCCTTCGACCGCGGCCGGTCCGGGCCGTACAGCCGGAGCCCCGGCACCGCAGCCAGCGCGGTGAGCGCGTGCGCCGTGATGTCCGCTTCATGCGTTCGGATCGCCTCCTGGCCGATCGAGTCGATGAAGTCGAGCGCGGCGTGCAGTCCGACCGCGCCCATGATGTCGGGTGTGCCTGCCTCGAATCGCTGCGGCGGGTCCGCGAAGGACGTGCCGCTGAACGAGACGCGCCGGATCATGTCGCCGCCGCCCTGCCAGGGGGGCATCGAGTGCAGGAGGTCCCGGCGGCCGTACAGCGCGCCGATGCCGGTCGGTCCGTAGACCTTGTGGCTGGAGAACGCATAGAAGTCCGCGCCCAGCGACCGGACATCGACCGCGCCGTGCGGCACCGCCTGCGCACCGTCGATGACGGAGATCGCGCCGGCGGCGCGGGCGAGCTGCGTGATGCGCGCGACGTCGTTGATCGTCCCGAGCACGTTGGACGCATGCGTCATCGCCACGATGCGCACGCGTTCGTGCGCCAGCAGTCGCTCCAGCGCGTCGAGGTCGACCGCAATGCCGTCGGCCAGCGGGACGGGGACGACGCGCGCGCCGCGTTCGCCGGCGATGATCTGCCACGGCACGATGTTCGCGTGATGTTCCATCTCGGAGACCAGCACGACATCGCCCTCGCGCAGCGTCATCCGCCCGTACGACCATGCGACGAGGTTGATCGCCTCGGTGGTCCCGCGGACGAAGACGATCTCGTCCTCGCCGGCGCCCAGCCAGCCGGCCACCCGGCGCCGGGCGCCCTCGAGCGCATCGGTGGCCTCACCGGCGAGCCGGTGCACGCTGCGCCGCGCGTTCGCGTTCGAGGTCCGCAGGAAGCGGTCCATCGCGCGGAGCACGGGTTCGGGTTTCTGCGAGGTGGCCGCGGCGTCCAGCCAGACGAGCCCGGTCCCCTCCGGCGCCTCGGCGGGCCCGCCGCCGGCCGCGAAGCGGCGCTCGAGGATCGGGAACCGGCGTCGGATGGCGTGAACGTCGAAGGGTGACACGGAAGCCTGATGATCCGCGGTCGAGCGCGGTGCCTTGAGGGGACGGGCGCCGGCCGTCGCGTCCGGGGGTCCGGGGAGAAAGGAGATACCGGAGGAGGGACTCGAACCCTCATGCCCTTGCGGGCAGCGGATTTTGAATCCGCCGCGTCTGCCATTCCGCCACTCCGGCCGTCGGACACCCGCGGCCCGGGTGCGGCGAGGATTGTGGGAGGGCGGGGGCGTCCGGTCAAACGCGCCCGGGATCCGGCGATGTCGATGCATCCGGACCGGACACGGCAGGCGGTGCATCCGGAGTAGACTTCGGACCGCCGATCCATCGCGATCGGATCCGGCCGGAAGGACTCCACTCGCATGCCGCTCAACGCACACACCGGACAGTTCGACCGTCCCGCGTCGCTCCGCCGCGCGTCGATCCGCGCCACCCTCGTCATCCTGCTCGCATTCGTCGCGGTCGCGGTCGGCGCGTTCCAGCTCGGTCGCCGGCAGGGCGATTCCGACGGCGCGCGGGAGGCGGCACCCGCGGGTCCCGGCGGCACGCCGGTTCGCCCCGGCGCCGCAGGAACCGCGGGCGAGCCGGTCGAGGGCGGTGGTCCGGCGCCCGCGCCGCGCCGCGTGGGCCCGCCCGCGCCCCCGCCTCCGGCGGGACGGGTGTATCCCCGCGATGCGGAGGGGAACATCGACATGGCCCGTCTCATCGAGCAGCGGATCGCCAGCGGCGAGACGCCGATCGATCCCCGCATGCAGGGGAACTCCGTCCGGTTCGAGCCTGCCGAGATGGTCATCGAGCCGGTCCGGTCCGGGTCCTTCCTGGACACGAGTTTCGACGTCGTGAACGACGGCGTGGCCACCCTCAGGGTCCTGGCGATGAAGCCGGACTGCAAGTGCACGACCATCGAGGATCTCGCCGGACGGGAGATCGGTCCGGGTGACCGGATCACGGTGCACGCCCGCATCGATGCGCGCCAGGCGCCGGCCAGCCAGACGAACCGGATCCAGTTCGTCTTCGAGAACCTCGGTCAGCGCGAGTACGTCATCCGCACGGAGGTCCATCGCGCGCTCATCGCCGACCCGCCGTTCCTGCGGATGGATTCGTCGCCCGCCGGGGACGTCGCGATCGCGTCGGCGGACGGCGCGCCGTTCCGGATCCTGCGCGCCGACGGCGCCGATCCGGTCTTCATCGGATTTGACCCGGCGACCGAGGCGCCGCGGAACACCTACCGGCTGGCATGGGATCTCTCCGCGTTCGATCCGGACACCTGCGTGGATCCGCGCGGGCGGACGATGCCGCGGTACTGGCTCGTCGAGACCGACCATCCCGAGATGCGCCTGGTGGTCCTGCCGGTCCGGCATGTGCCCTGCACGCTGCCCGACCTGCCGAGCGCCGGCCGCCGGTGGTTCATGACCCCGGACTTCATCGTGCTCGATCCGCTGGCCGCCGGTGTCACGGAGGAGATCACCCTCCGGATGCGCTGGCTGCCGAACGCGTCGAAGACGGACCTGATCCGCTCGGCGACGACCACGTCGAACGCGATCGAGGTGGAACTCGGCGGGATGGCTCGGGCCGGAGCGGAGACGGACGTGCTCCTCCGCGTGCGTGCCACCCCGGGCTACACCGGTGTGTTCACCGCCGAGGTCCGCATCGATGGCATGTCGGAGGGCCAGAGCCAGCGCGTCACGATTCTCGGACGTGTGCCCGGTCCCGCCTCCTGATCCGTTCCGCAGGCCCCTCCGGAAGGCGCCCTCCCGGTGACATCGGCGGTCAAGTGCGCCCGCGATCGGGTCGATGCCGACCGGCACGCACGCCGGCGTCCCGAGCGTCCCGGCGGACGCCCTGGACGCGCGTCATGCGCCGTGACCGCGGTGGTCGCGGGTGCCGGACCGGACCATGGACGCAAGCACCATCACGCCCTACATCGACTCGACGCGGGACGTCTTCCGGACGATGCTCGGCCTGCCCGTGACCTGCGGATGCCCGGTCCATGTGCGGAAGGTCGGCGCCGGTGACGCGGACGTGTCCGGGATCATCGGCATGTCCGGGGATGTCCGGGGGACGGTGGTGCTGGCGTTTCCGATGGCGACCGCCATCGGCGTGGTGAGCCGATTCGCGGCGTGTTCGCCGGACCCGGAGTCCGATGACTTCGCCGATGCCGTCGGAGAGCTGGTCAACATGATCTCCGGGGCCGCCAAGGCGAAGTTCGACGGGCGGATCGTGAGCATCTCCTGTCCGTCGGTCATCCTCGGCCGCGGGCATCGCATTCAGCAGATGAGTGATTCGATCGCCACCCGGATTCCCTGCGGATCCGAGTGCGGTCCGTTTGCGGTGGAGGTCGCGATCAGGGTGGCGATCCCGGCCGTCGCCGATGTCGAGGCACGGCGCCTCAGCGCCTGATCCAGTGCGGAGAAGTCACGCGATGCGAGTCATGCTCATCGACGATTCGAGGACGATGCGTTCGATCCAGCGGAACATCCTGACGCAGATCGGCTGCTCCGCACTGGAGGAGGCGTTCGACGGCCAGGATGCGCTGAGCAAGGTCAATGCATTTCAGCCCGATCTGATCCTCTGCGACTGGAACATGCCGGTGATGGACGGCATCGCATTCGTCCGGTCGTACCGCGCGGGTGGGCATCGCACGCCGATCATCATGGTGACGACCGAAGCGGAGAAGACGCGTGTCATCGATGCGATCAAGGCGGGCGTGAACAACTACATCATCAAGCCGTTTACGCCGGAATCGCTCTCGCAGCGCGTCCGGGAGACCCTCGAGCGCGCCCGCGCCGCGTGATCGCGGACGGGTGTCACAGGAGACCCGGGCCATGGGCGCGGGAGCATTGAACGAAATCTCGGTGACGATCTCGTCCGATCGGATGAGCGCCCGCGTTCGACTGCCTCCCGACCTGGATGCCAGGCAGCTGGATCGGACCGTGCTCGCGGGAATCGTGCGCGATGCCGGCGTGGAGGTGACGCCCGACGTCGAGGCGCGGGTGGCCGGGATGCTCGAGCAGCTCGCTCAGGGCGATCCGGAGCCGGGCGGCGTCGTCGCGGTGGGGACCGCCGCGGTGCCCGGTCGCGACGGCTCGATCGAATGGTGTCCGGGGTTCGATCCGGACGAGGTGATCACCCTCGAGCGCGGTGACGACGACGAGGTGGACCACTACGCGCGGACGCGGGTCCGCACGGTCCGCAACGGTGATCTCATCGGCCGGCTGACGGCGCCTGACCCGGGGATCGACGGTCGCGACGTCACGGGCGGCACGGTCCCCGCGCGTCCGGGCCGACCGGCACCCCTGCGGATGGGCGACGGCGTGCAGGTGGACGAGGCCGGCGCCGTTCGCGCGCTGTGTGACGGCGTGCTCGATCGTGTCCATGGTGTCCTGTGCGTCTCGCCTGTCCTGGACATCGCCGGGTGCGTCGATTTCTCGACCGGCAACATCGACTTCCCAGGGCAGATCAATATCCGCGGCGACGTCCGGGACCGGTTCGTGGTGCGCGCGACCGGATCCGTGCACGTGGACGGGCTGGTCGAGGGTGCGACCATGCTCGTCGGCGGTTCGTTCACGCTGCGATGCGGCATGGCGGCGAAGGAGCGCGGGCAGGTGGTCGTCGACGGCGACTGCGAGGCCGGATTCCTGAACAACGTCAGGGGCCGCGTCGGCGGATCGCTCGCGGTCCGCAACGAACTGATCGACTGCCACCTGGTGGTCGGCGGTAACCTGGCGGCGCCGGCCGCCTCCGTCGTCGGCGGAACGCTGGCGGTGACGGGCGAGGTCATCGTCAGTACGCTCGGATCGATCGGGGGCTCGCCGACGGAACTGATTCTCGAGGGCGCGCCGCTGCTGATCGCCAGGCTCGCCCGCACAGAGGACGTGGTCGAGCGCGGCCGGGAGGCGCTGGCGGCGCTGCGCGATGAACTGGCACAGCGGGTCCGGTCAGGGTGCGGCCAGAGCGTGCGGAACCGCGAACGCATCACGGAACTCTCCGCCCTGATCGCCGAGCGCGAGCGGCGCATCGATGTCGCCGCCACGCGCGTGGAGGACCTCCGCCGGGAGATCCGTGCGGTGCGGCGGCTTCGGCTCACGATCGGCCGGATGCTGCACGCGCGCGTCCGCCTGCGCGTCCGCGGCGCGGTCTTCGAGGTGCAGCAGGATGTCCGCGGGCCCTTCACGGTGGAGCGATCGGGATCCGGTGCGGTGGTCCTGCGGCGCCCGGACGGATCGGCCCAATTGCTGTCGGAGGTGGTCCCGGTCGGCGGCCGGCGCGTTGCCTGAGGCGGCGCGGTCCGGGCGGCGCCGGCCGGCGCGGTACCATGGCCGGCAGCATGCGACTGGGCGTGATCATTCCCGCGGCGGGGGAGAGCCGGCGCTTCGGCGGCGGCTCGAAACTCGCACAGGACCTCGGCGGACGGCCGGTGCTGATCCGGACGGTGGAGATGTTCGCGCGGCTGGATCCCGTGCACACGATCGTGGTCGGTGCGCCGCCGGAGCCCGAGGCACTGGAGGCGTTCCGCGAGCGCTTCGGTCCGACCCTCGCGTTTCACGGTGCGTCGATCGTCCCCGGCGGACGCACCGCGCGCAGCGAGACGGTGCGCCTCGCGCTGGACGCACTGCCGGACGACCTCACGCACGTCGCCGTGCATGACGCGGCCAGGCCGGCGACGTCGCCGCAGCTGCTCGCCCGCATCCTCCAGGCCGCGGAAGCCTTCGACGCGGTGGTCCCCGGTCTGCCGGTCGCGGACACGATCAAGCGCGTGGAATCCGCGGTGGAAGTGGCCGACGACTCGGGCGAGGACGGGCTCGCCGATGCGATCCTGGGCGACGCCGGTCGCATCCGCGTGCCGGCGCATCGCGTGCTGGAGACCGTGCCGCGCGACGGCCTGCGCGCCATCCAGACGCCGCAGGTGTTCCGCGCCTCGCTCCTGCGGGACGCACTCCGGCGCGCGACGACGGAGACCCTGACCGACGATGCCTCCTTCATCGAACGGCTGGGCCTGCCGGTGCACGTCATCGACGGCGAACCGGGCAACATCAAGATCACGACCGAGGACGACCTGGTGCTCGTCCGCGCGATCATGGGCGCCGCGCCGCCGGCCGAGCGCCCGGCGCACCTGCGCTTCTGAGCATCCAGGGGATCATGAGGATCCGGGTCAGGGGTCCTGCGTGCCGTTCCGTGCCCAGGGCGCGCCTGCTCGTGCGCATGCCCGGACACCGGACTCGGCGTCCGCGCTGCGTGTGGATTCGCCCGCAGGTTCAGGTCTGCGAGCGCAGGGGGGCTGCGCCCCCCCGCACCCCCCCTGGCGTGCCGGCGCCATGCGTGGGGTGGGGGCGTGTGAGCGCGCCGTCTGCGCCGGCGGTGTGACCGATCAGGTCGAGCCACGGGTGGTCGCGGCCGCGCGCGCCTCTGAGCGCGCGCGAGGTGTCAGCAGACCGGCGCGTGGTTCCCGGCTCGGACGTCAGGCGCCTGGCGTCCGTCTGCGACGTCAGCCACCAGGCTGGTCGGTTCACCACGCCACCGCCACGCAAGGGGGGGTGCGGGGGGGCGCAGCCCCCCTGCGTTCGCGTTTCAAAGATCTCGAGATTCCCGGCGGTCGGCACGCATCGAGCGCCCCGCCCGGCCGCAGGACCTCGCGCCGGGCCCGCCCGCCACGGACCCTCAGCGGCGCTCGATCTCGCCGACCGACCGCCCCTCGCGCGCTTCGCGCTGGCGGCGCAGTTCCTCCGCGATCAGCGCACGGTACTCCCGGAGTCCCGGCGGCTCGGGGAAGAGCTGGGCCACCGTGAACCGCTGACTGAGCTCCGAGCGGGCGAGCTGCTCGGCGACTCCGGGCATGATGTCGTCGTAGACGGTGGCGCGCAGGCCGGGCGCGAAGCGGTCGATGCGCGACCAGATCGTGGCCTTCTCCTGGAGCTGGATCGACGGGTCGGTCATGAGCTGGCCGAACGCGGCGCGTCGGAGCGTGGGGAAGTCGTGCATCAGGTCGGCCATGCGGTCGACGCCGAACTTCTGGACGGTGAACCGGTAGTACTCGTTCTCCTTGAAGATCGTGATGACCTGCTGCACGAACTGCACGGCCTGCTGATAGAGCTCCTCGTTGTCGTTTGCCACGCCCATCCGGAACGCGGCCCGCATGGCGGCGACCGCCTCGCTGGGGGCCAGGTGCGGCTGCGACTGGTACTCGTCCCGGATCTGCTCGCGGACGAATACGTCCAGCGGCATGTTGTACTTGTTGTTCGGCGCGTGGGCGAGGCCGCGACCGAACCGCTCATCCAGCCGGTTCAGGAGGCTCTGTGCACGCGCCCAGTCGCCGCCGCGGTAGGCCTCGCGCACGGCCGAGGACATGAAGTTCTCCAGGAACGACATGAATGTCTCGCCGCCGGCGCCGCGGGCGTCGTAATACTTCGTGTAGAACTCGGCGAACACGCGATCGATCGTGTCGATCCAGCGCGGATCCGGGAACCGCACGGGAAGCTCGGAGGAGAACGGGTCGAACGTGATGCGGCCCCATCGCGCCAGGTCCTGCATCGCCTGGAGCTGGAGGCGGTCCGTGTTCAGCACGCGATAGAGTTCGTCCGAATGCATCGACCGCGTGTCCGCGAAGAGCGTGCCGCGGCGGGACCAGTAGAGTGCGTGCGCCTGGCCGTGACGCCAGTCGATCGGCCCGAGATCGCGCGTGAACTCGTACATGAGGCGCGGATCCATGTTGTACTCGTCCAGCAGCACGCGCCGGCGGATGAAGGCAAGCAGGGCGTCCCAGGCCGGCCGGAGCGACTCGTCCTCCGCGATCGCGTTGAACGCGTCGAAGAACGGGCTGGTCTGGCGGACCTGCCGCGCGATGCCGAGGAGTTCCGCGGCGCTTTCCTTCTCCGTGACCGCCTCCCACAGCGCGTAGTTCATGAGGAAGCCGCGGGAGACGCTGAAGCGACCGGCCTCGCCGAACGGTGTCAGGCTCTGCTCCAGCCGGGTGATGAGCGACCGGACCTCGGGCATGCGCGCCTGCAGTTCCTCGAGCGTTCCCGGTGCGTCCGCCACGCGCCGGATCCACGCCACGCGATCCTCCCACGCCTCCGGCGGGCGCCCCAGGAGGAAGTGCCACTCCTGGGCGAAGTTCCGCTTGTAGAAGAGGTGCGCGTCGTCGGCGTAGCCCTCGATCTTGTGCGCGTACCAGAAGGCCAGTTCACGATGGAGGTTGACGTCGTTCGGATTGTGCCGGAGCCCCTGGTTCCGCACGAGCCGGATCCCGGCCTGCACCCAGTTCCACCGCTCCTCCTCCGTGTGGGTCGCGACGGAGATGTTGTACGCCATGTTGTGGCCGTGGAACGCCCAGACGGCGGCGAATCGCGGCTGGAGCTTCGTGATGAGTTCGGCGTCGGCCATCACCTCGTAGAAGAGCCCGCGCTCCTTCATGAGGTTGACCTTCAGCCAGAGGATGTCGACGATCAGACCGCGCAGCGCGCCGATCGCCGTGCCGATGGCGACCCACGGCGGTGCACCGTCGACCGGTTCATCCGTGTAGCGGAGGCCGCGCTGCTCCACCTGCCGGAGCATCCAGGGAAGCGTCGCGCCGCCGCCGGCGAAGCACGTGGCGGCGATGAGCAGGCACAGAAGCTGTCCGAGTCGTTCCCGCATGGGTGATCCGGGGCGCGGCGAAGGCGGTCAGCCCTGGCCACTGTAGGTGGCGAGTTCCCGCCGGCGGAGCACGATCCAGCCGACGACCGCCGCGAGGGCGGTCCAGAGAACCCCGATGCGCAGGCCGCTGCCCGCCACCTCCCGCCACGGGATGAGGCGTCCCTCGACCAGGCGCTGCGTCGGGTTGTACGCACCGAACGACTCCAGCATCATGACGATGAACATCGCGATGCCGCGCACCGCGGACTGGAACGCCCACTGCAGCAGCAGCGCGATGTCCGTGGGGTCGATGCGGCCGAACTCCGGCGGCTCGTAGAGTCGGAGCGAGAGTGCGAGGAACGGCGCGACCGTTCCCCCGAGGAAGATGGTGAAGGCGGTCAGGCATGCCACGGGGAAACTCAGGAACGTGGCGCACGCGATGGCGAGCATCGCGAGGAACGCCAGCTTGGTCCAGTGCACCAGCATGGCGCGGACGAAGTTCCCTTCGAACGAGCCGGCGCGATGGAGAACCTCGAAGTACTGTGCCTCGAAGTTGATCGAACCCATGCCGGCGGCTTCCGGCGGCGGCATGAAGAGATTGTGCACGGTGACCAGGAGTTCCCCGGAGGGCGAGATGAGTTCGGCGGGGATGGGCAGGACGTGCGTCATCGTCGGAACGAAGTCCCGGACGATGGACAGGTCGGGGTTCTCGTTGAAGATGAACTCGACGGGGAACGTGCGGTGCTCGTCGTCCCGCAGGATGTAGAACTTGTAGCGGAGCGAGACGGTCGTTCCCGTCGTTCGCGCGGCGCCCAGTCCCGTGAAGCGGTAGGTCCGCGCGGCCCCGGGCGGGACGCTGCGCAGGCCGGCATTGAATCCGGCGATCACCTCTTCCCGCAGCGCCCGCCGCCGACCCGGCGGTATCTCGGCCATCGTCGAGAGAATCGGGTCGCGCTCGATGACGGCTTCCACCCGCTGCCGGATCTGCTCCTCGGTGAGCCGGGGATACTCCGGTGCGCTGCCGACCCGCGCGGTCAGCACGCCGTCGCGCACCTGCTGGAGATCCTCGGCGCCGGGCAGTCCGGAAGCGACCGGCTGGGTCCGCAGGAACTGGATGAAGGTGAAGATGGACACGGCGGCGATGAGCAGCAGGATCGCGTTCACGGTGATCAGGCCGAGCCACTTCCCGACGAGGTACTGGAGCCGGTGGACGGGTCTGGTCATCACGTGCCAGATCTGCCGATCGCGGATCTCGAACGCGACGGTTGCGCAGCCGACGATCAGCGTGAGGCATGCCGCGACGTAGAACGTCAGCCCGAGACTGCGGCTGATGAACGTCTGGAGCCGGTACCGGAGCGGCGCGTCCGGGTCGAGTCCGAGCGGAAGCAGGGGCAGGAGGACCAGCAGCAGTCCGATGAACACCAGGGCGATGCGCGTGCGCGAGGCCTCGCGCAGCACGGTGTGCGCGACCGCGAGCGTCTGCCTGGGCGAGTCGAGCAGGAACGAGGCCACCCGGATCAGCAGGAGGAATGAGAAGGTCAGGAAGCCGATGCCGGCGACGGCGACCGCGGCCTGCGTCCAGCCGGCCAGCAGTGCCGGTCCGGCGACCGCGAGCGTCCCGAGCGCGGTGAGCAGGAGCTGCAGCGCGAGCCGCATGAGGACGATGAGCAGCAGCCACGCCGGAACGATGAGCGCGACGGTCCACGTGGTGGACGACTGCTCCAGCAGCCATCGCGGGATCCGCTCCGGATACCGGTCGCGCAGCAGGACCTCGGCGAGCGAGCCGGGCACGGCGATCCGGCCGCTCTCGTCGAAGATCAGGTCCGGGCGTTCCTTCAGGCGCGGATGTCCGTACTCGCGACCGCCCACGACGACGGTCCCGTGCTCGCGGAGCGAGATCGCGATCTCGTCTCCCGCCGCGAGGCTTCCGCCGGTCAGCGCCTCCACCAGCCGCGCGCGCTGGGACGCGAGATCCAGGCTGACGGCGACCAGCCATCCGGCCGCACTCCCGGCCGTCATCAGTACCAGCACGATGAGCGCGATCATCACCCCGCGCCGCCCCTGGAGCGCATCGAGCCGGCGGAAGATCTGAAGCCACCGCGCGGTCATGGTCGCTCCGTCTTCTTCGTCGCCTCCGCGGCGCCGCCGCCCGGTCCGGGCGGACCGCCGTCCGTTGCGCCGGGATCGAGCAGCGAGCGGATCACCGAGTCATCGACCGGGCGCCCGGTCCCGCGCGGCGCCGTCTTCTCCGACGCGGCGGGGCGCTCCTGCGGCGCCTTCGCGATGAGTTTCTCGATGACCTCCGGTCGGGCGGGCGCCGCCGCGGGCGCGGCGGGGCGCGGTGCCTGCGGCGGGGGTTCCTCGCCCGCGACGAGCGACTCGATGAGGCGCCTGCCGTCGGTCTCCTCGGCGCGGAGGAATGCCGCGGTCTCGCCGCCGTGCATCGCGCCCGACGTGGCGACCTGTTCGCGGCGGGCGCGCTCGACGATCTCCAGGAAGAGCTGCTCCAGCCGCTGCCGCGGCGCTTCCACGCGCTCGATGCCCACGCCCTCGGCGTCCCGCAGGACCGAGTCGATGCGCGAGATCGTCTCCGTGCGCAGCCGCGGCGTCGTGATCACGGTGTGACTGAGGTCCGAGAGCAGTTCGCCCGCCGTCCCTTCCGCACGGATCCGTCCGCCGTACAGGATGACCATGCGGTCGCACACATCCTCCACGTCCGCGAGGAGGTGGGACGAGAGCAGGATCGTCTTGCCGCGCCGACGGAGTTCGACCAGCAGGTCCTTGACCTGTCGCGTGCCGATGGGGTCGAGGCCCGATGTCGGTTCGTCGAGAATCAGGAACTCGGGATCGTTGATCAGCGCCTGCGCCAGGCCGATGCGCCGCGTCATGCCCTTGGAGTACTCGCCGACCGCGCGGTGTGCCACCTGCGTGAGGCCGACCATCTCCAGGAGTTCATCGGTCCGGCGCCGCCTGGTGCGCCGGTCCAGGCCGAAGAGCTTGCCGTAGTAGTCCAGCATCTCCCGGGCATTGAGGTACCGGTAGAAGTAGGACTCCTCGGGGAGGAACCCGATGTACTTCTTGACCATCACGTCGTCCGGCGGCCGGCCGAAGACGAGCAGGCGGCCGCTGGACCGATGGAGCAGCCCGAGGATCATCTTGATCGTCGTGCTCTTCCCGGAGCCGTTCGGACCGAGCAGTCCGAAGATCTCGTTGGGCCGGATGGTGAAATCGATCCGGTCGACGGCGAGCGCCTTCGTGCGCATCCAGAAGTCGCGGAAGACCTTCGTGAGTCCGACGGCCTCCACGACCGCGACGTCTGCCCGGGACTGCTTCATCATCACTGGCGTCCTCTCCGGTCTCGATCAGTCACGGCGCATCGAACCCGCCTGCCGGTCGAGCTGGCGTCCGGCGCCGCTGCGCATGTCCTGGGCCCGTTCGAAGCGCGGGTTCAGCAGGTCGAGTCCGGCGACCGCGGCCGCGCGTTCGCTCCGATCGAGGCGCTGCTGCCGGCGCACCTTGGCGACCTCGCCGCTGCCGTTGAGGATGAGCCGCATGAGCCCGAGCCCGTCCGGGACGGCGAGCGTCTCCGCGTCCGGCCGGCTGCGGATGTAGCCGATCGTGTCGCTCCAGAGCTCCGCCCTGACGAGACTCGCGCTCTCCCGCCAGGTCGGCAGGAGGGCGGAGAAGCGCCGCGCCTCGTTGCCCAGCGTGCCCTCCACGAGGGAACGGTACGCGAACGCCTGCGAGATCCGCTCGGCGACCTCGCCCTGCATGTCCGGTGCCTCGAGCATCGCGTTGATGCGGGCGAGGGCGGCGTCCGCGGTGTCGCTCTCGGCGCTGTCGACGGCGATCTGGTAGAGGTCGATCGCGTCGAGCAGGCGGTCCGCCTCGGTGCCGGCCAGTTCGATCAGCCGGCTCTGCGCCTGGCGCTGTGCATCCTCGATCAGCCGGCCGGCTTCGCTCCGCGCGGACTGGACCTCCAGGTCCGCCTTGCGGATGGCGAAGACGGGCGTGGGGCTGGTCGGCGGGAACGAGATCTCCGCGACGCGGACGCCCGCGCCGGTGCGGTCGATGAACGCCTGCGCGGCGGCGCGGAGATCGACGCGTTCCTGGTCTCCCATCTCCGTGAATCGCGCGAGCGGCGTGCGGGCGGCATGCAGCGTCACGGCGCGCATGAGTGCGATCTCGACCAGGCGGTCGCCGTCCAGGGACCCGGCGCGCGACGCGCGGTTCTCGACGGTCCGGATGAAGCCGATGGGGTCGTCGACCTCGTACTGTCCGCGGAGCTGGAGGTGCGCGATGTCGCCGTCGCCCGTGATGACGTACCCGTCGCCGCGGGTGTCGCCGCGGAACGGGCCGGGCTGCAGGAGCGTGGAGGTGAGCGCCGCCTCCACCGCCTGCTCGAACGACTGGTTCGGGCGCATGCGGGGCCAGAACGCGTACTCGAGTGCGATCGGCCGGTTGCGATCCTCGAAGATCAGGAACTCGCCGATCGGATAGGGGAAGATGCTGAAGTGGGCGCCGGGCTCCAGCGCCTCCCGCCCGGGCTCGCCGGCGATGCCGCCGAACTGGAGGCGCACGCCGGTGCGGTGCGTCTCGACGGTCTGGAAGCCGGAGAAGACGAAGAGCACCAGGAGCACGAGAATGACGAGCTGGAGGACGCGGTAACTCAGTCGAAGCGCATCGCGCAGCGACTGGTTGGCCGGGTCCATCGCCTCGCGGAGGATGACGTCCGATCCGACCTCCGCGGTGACGTCGAAGCGCGCGGATGCGGCCCGTCGTCGCTCGTCGAGTTCGGGTTCCTCCTCGACCGGCGACAGCGCCGCATCGTTCAGGTCGTCGGTGTCGTTCAGATCGCGGGGATCAAGCGAGCGTGCCACGTGCGGACTCTCCTGTGATCCGTTACTCGGACCGGGACGGCGCGGCGGCGGCCGGTGACACGGCGCCGGTGGGCGGTCCCTGGAGCAGGAACCAGGGCGCCCGGTCGACGGGCACCACGAAGGTGGTCTCGGATTCGAGAGACTTGCGGATCATGTCCAGCTGGAGCAGGAAGACCGCCAGTTCCTCGTCCTGGCTCATCTGCGCGAGGTAGCCGGCGGACTGCAGGTTGCCCTGCGCCCGGATCTCCTCCTGGCGCTGCACGGTGAAGGCGCGGATGATCTCGGCCCGCGTGGACGCTTCCGCGCGAAGGCGGCTTGCCTCCGCGGTGCCGCGCGTCCGTTCGCTGTCGCCGATGACGTCGCGGCTGGCCTTCATGCGCTCGACGACGGCGCGGCTGGTCCGCGGCGGATAGAGCACCTGCGAGATGCCGACCGCCACCGGCTCGATCCCCATCGCCCGGAGCGTGCCGTCCAGGGTGCGCACGATGGCGTCCTCGGCATCCGTGAGGCGGCTCTCGGGCCCGATGAGATCATTGAACCGGAAGGCGCTGAGTCCGCCGGTGAACGCGGACCGGAACGCCGAATCCACCTGCGGCAGCGCGCCGTCGACCGACCGGAATCTCCGGAAGAACTCGAGCGGTCCGTCCTCGCGCGCGGTGTCCACCCGCCAGAGCAGGAAGGCGCGCACCACCAGCTGCAGGCCGTCGGCCGTCGCGATCTCCTCCAGCGACGACTCCACGAGCTGGAGCCGCGTGTCCAGCGGATGCACCTTGTCGATGAAGATCGGCCAGCGGAAGTGGAGGCCGGGGCGCGTGACCACGCTGGAGGCAGTGATGCCGCCGAATGTCGTCTTCACCGCGACCTCGTTGTACCGGACGGTGTAGGTGGTGCTGAAGATCAGCAGCAGGGCAATGACCGCGATGCCCGTGGCGACCGTGACTGGTTTGTTCATCACTCGAGTGGCCCCTTGTCCTGGGCGATGGCGTCGCTGATGTCGAACAGCGGGTTGATGTCCTTGATGTCCACGTCCAGCGCGATCCGCGACGGATCGACGCCGAGTACGAGCTTCCGGCGCAGCGGGAGCGACCACGAATAGAGCCGGAGCATCTCGCGTTCGCGGTAGAGCGCGGGTGCCGTGCGGAACGGCGCGACCTCACCGGCCAGCCGCATCGCCTGGGCGCGGGAGTCCATCACCTTCACCCACCGGTCCCGCTCCGCGTCCATGATCCGGCGCCCCATCTCGCCGCCGCCGTCGACGAGGATCCGCTGGATGCGGGCCCGGCGCTGGTCCGCGTCGTCCTGGAGCCGTTCCCGCTCCCCCGCGACCTCCGCGGCGTACGCGGCATCCTGGGCGCGTCGCCAGGCGTCGATCTCGCGCACGAGCGGCTCGACCAGTCTCGGATCGCCGACCAGCTCCGTGTAGCCGATCTCGACCTGCCGTCGCGCCGCCTCGATCGCCTGCACGCGCTGCTGCGCGGCGACGGTCCTCTCCTCGAACGCGCTCGACGCCTCTCCAGCCGGACGCACCAGCAGGACGTCGACGGCCAGGACCTCCGTTCCGGCGCGGGCGCGATCGAAGGCGCGCTGCACGGCGCGCGAGAAGAGCTGCGGCAGTTCCTCGCGTCGACGCGCGAGGACGTCGTCGATCGAGAGACTCGACATCTGCTGCGTGATCTCGCGCAGCGCGATGCTCCGGAGCATCTGCTCGCGGACGGTGCGATTGGACCGGCGGATCGGCTCGTCGCTCGAGAAGCGGAGCCACTCCAGCAGTCCGTCGTCGGGACGGATGCGGTACCGCAGCACCAGTTCAGCGTCGACCAGCGAGGTCGATCCGGCGGCGCGCGCCTCCGAGGGCGTGACCTCCTGGTCCGCGCCGGCGCCTGGCGCGGGGGGGGCCGGGCTGGGGGGGGTCAGGCTGGGGGGGGCCAGGCTGGGGGGGGTCAGGGTAGGCGCCGCGGCGGGTTCCGACTCGGCGCGGCCTGCGGTCACCATGAACGGCTCGAGCGGCCGGTCATACGCCTGTCCAAGGTCGTCGCTCCACAGGATCGCACCGCGATCCCGCAGCCGCCGTCCCGTCAGGTGGAGCGTGCGCACCTCCGTCACGGGATACCGCTCGACGCTCTCGAACGGCCACGGCAGTTTCCACGCCAGGCCGGATCCGAGCACGCGCTCCTCGGTGATCCGTCCGCGCGCCACGCGCACCGCCTGCTCGGTGGGCTCGACGACGACAAGGCAGTTGAGGGCGAGCGAGACCAGGAGGCCGAGGCCGATCAGCCACAGGAAGCTGCGGATGAGCAGGCGATAGCCCCACGAACTGGTGATCTCGAAGCCGAACTGGTAGTTGATGGCGTCGTTGATGCCGCGGACGATGCTGTCGGGCACCGCCAGGAGGCTCATGAGCCGCGAGTCGAACGCCGGTCGCGGTGCCTGCCCGGCCACCCTGGGCTGGTACAGACCGAGGAAGAAGAGCAGGAGCGTCTCGCCGGCAAGCAGCCACATGAACACGGGAATGCCGAAGGAGGCGACCCAGCGCGTCACGTCATCGTTGCCGAAGAACCGGACCCCGAGCCCGACCGCGATCGCGAGCAGCACGAGGGCGTTCGCGACCATGATGCCGGCGCCCGCGCGGAGGTTCTGCCACGCCGGCTGCTTCGCCATGCCGGCGACGAAACGGGAGAAGATGAACGCGACCGCGGTGAATGCGAGCGTGATCGAGATCGCCCAGCCGATCTGCGTCGTGAGGTGGAACGTGCGGAGCGGCTCCTCGCGGCGGATCGTGTCCAGCGCCATGAAGAGGAGCGTGCCGAGGCCCGCGTGCAGGATCACGTGGACCAGGCTGAGGCCGGGCATCACCCACCGGTGCATCAGTTCCAGACGCCGGGCGGCCACGCGCGTCTCGCGGTAGAACGAGCCCGCATCGTCGGGGGCGGCCCGCGTCTGCGCGAACTCGTCCTCCTCCAGGGCCTCCAGTCGCTCCAGGTGGTGCTGGTGGTAGACGATCAGCAGTCCGAGCCACGGCAGCAGGCCGATGAGCACGGGGGCCGACGCGACCGTGAGTGCCAGGTCGGACGCGGTACGCCCGAAGATGAGAAGGGTGAGCCCGATGGCGGCCTGCAGGGCGAGCCCGATGGCGGCAACCCTGACCGCGCGGTGGTAGGCGTGATGGTCGATCCGCATGATGCTTCCGGTTGGACTCGAGCGTCGGAGGCGGCGATGTGGCGCCGGGAGATCGGGGGACGGGACCGGACGGACCGCGGAAGATACGCCGGACGCGGTCGGACCGAAAGGCGCCGGTCGCCGGCGCGACGCGCGGGGCGACCTTCCGGTACGGCGATTCGCACGTCGCCAGGTGAGGGCGGCCACGGCGCGAACCACGCGGGTGCGTCCTACGTAGTCGGCACCGCCCCGGTTCATCCGGCCACGCCCGGATGCAGCGGTCGCGCCGCTCGGGCATAATCCCCGACCGCTTCGGAGGATCCCCCGGGGGCGGGCCTGCGGGCGCGCCGTTCCTGCTCCGCGGTGCCGGTGGATCACGCCACCGGATTCCGGCCCTGGCAAAGACATGTTCGGACAGCTCACCGCGATCGCGCGGAACACCTTCTACGAGAGCATCCGCCAGCCGATCGTCCTGGTCCTGGTGGCGGTCGCGACCATCCTGCTCGTGCTGAGCAATCCCCTCTCCGCGTTCACGCTGGAGGGCGACCAGCGCATGCTGATCGACATCGGCATGGCGACGATCTTCCTCGCCGGCTGCATCCTGGCGTCGTTCGTGGCGACGGGCGTCATCGCGCGGGAGATCGAGAACCGCACGGCGCTGACCGTGGTGTCGAAGCCCGTGCCGCGGGCGGTCTTCGTCATCGGGAAGTTCCTCGGCGTCGGATCCGCCCTCGTGCTGACGTCGGTCTGCCTCTGCTTCGTCTTCCTGCTCGTCGAGCGCCACACCGTGCTCGAGACGGTCCGCGACCCCGTCCACCTGCCGGTCATCACGTTCGGCATCCTCGGACTGGTGCTGGGCCTGGGCATCGCGGTCTGGTGCAACTACTTCTACGGCAAGGTCTTCGCGAGCACCGCCATCGTCGTGACCACGCCGCTGCTGGCGCTGGCGTACCTCTTCAGCCTGATGTTCCGCGCGGACTTCACGCCGCAGCCGATCCGCGAGGGCATCCGGGTGGATCTCTGGCTGGGGCTCTTCGTCATGATCGTGGCGGTCCTCGTGCTCGCCGCCATCGCGGTGGCCGCGTCCGCCCGCTTCGGGCAGGTCATGACCCTGGTGATCACGTTCGGCTTCTTCCTGCTCGGCCTGCTCTCGGACTGGATCGTCGGGCGGCGCATCCGCGCGATCGAGGCCGGCTGGCTGGATGCCGCCCGCATCGCGGGGCTGACCGAGATGCAGGAGCGGTACCTCGAGTACGAACTGCAGTCGGGGGAGATCCAGCGCTCCTATGCGCCGCAGGTCTTCGAGGTGGCCACGGTGCCGCTGACGCAGATGGCCGAAGGCGGCCAGCTCGCCGCGTACTACGGCTGGTGGACGCTCTACTCGATCATCCCGAACCTGCAGATGCTCTGGCTGAGCGATGCGCTGACGCAGTCACGCCGGCTTCCGCTGGAGTACATCGCCGCCGCGACGGGCTACGGCGTGCTGTACATCATCGCCGCGGTCGCGATCGGAATCGTGGTCTTTCAGCGTCGCGAAGTCGGATGACCCGCGACGCCGCGGGCCGCCGTGGGCTGCGTCGACCTGCGCGGCAGGCACCAGGCCTCGTCCGTACGGACGGGTCGGTCCGGCGTCAGGACGACCACGCGGCGAGCAGCATCAGCAGGTCCGCGAAGCCGACCGAGCAGTCCTGGTCGAGGTCCGGGGGGCAGGGCCCGGACGGTGCACAGGCGCCCCAGTCCGCGAGCAGCAGAAGCAGGTCTGCGAAGCCCACGTCGCCGTCGCCGTTGAGATCCGGGTCCGGGATTACGTCGGCGGTCCGGGCGACCAGCAGGAGTTCGATGGCCTGGCTGGAGATGACCTGATCCAGATCGCCGCTCAGCAGCACGTTCGCCGTTCCACCGGGCGGGAGGATGGTGGGCAGCGGAAGCGGCAGGGCGCTGAAGCCGACACCCTTGAACGGTCCGTCATCGACGACCTCGCTCGCGTCCTCTCCGCCGAGGACGAGTTCGACCTGCGCGCATCCGCCGATGGTCAGCGAGCCCGAGAGCGGCAGGACCGCCGGGACCGGACCGAACGGCAGCGATTCACCCAGCACCAGGGCACTGCCGAAGAGCGCCACCGGGATCGTGATCGTCGCGGCGTAGACGGTGTCCGGTCCCTCCATCGATACGAGCAGGCCGATCGCGGGACCGGCCTGGACGGCTGTGAGCGCCGTCACCGAGGCGGTTCCGAACGGGATGGGCAGCTCGATGCCGCCGAAGAACACGGAGTCGGGATTGAACGACCGGAATGTCTGGTAGGTCAGGTTCAGGATGACATCGCCGTCCCCGGGCACGCCGCCCAGCAGGTCGAGGTCCAGGTCGTGGATCGCGAAGGTCAGGCCGCGCGCATCGACTTCGATGCCCATCGCGCCCTCTGGCGCAGCGCCGTTGATCACCGTCGTCACCTCCGGTCGGACGGTGGTGTTGACGGGCATGTTGCCCGAGCCGCCGGAGAGTCCGGGGCGGGTCAGCGTGCCGCCGGGATTCGTCTCCGGGTCGTAGTCGCCGATCAGGAAGCCCGGAAAGCGGAGCGAGACCTCCAGTTCGCCGGTGAATGAACTCCGCGCCGGCGCGACCTCGAGCGTCACCGTCCCTGCGGATGCCAGCGAGAGCGGCATGATGAGCGAGGAAGCGAAGAAGGCGGATCGGCCCAGGTGGATCATCGTGTCGTTCCGTTCTGCGGTCGGTCGGGAGGCGGTGCCTCCGGGGCGCGGGCCGGGTCGGCCAGGGCGCCGGTGGCGGCGAACGAGGCGCGGGGTCGCCGCCGGGCGCCGTCGGCCGGATGGTTCCGGTCGCGCCAGGCGAGGTCCAGTCTATCGATGACGGTCGCGGCGCCAAGCACGGCCGCCCTCCCTGGCGCCGGTCGCGGCGGCGTCATGCCGGACCGGGCTCGCGCGCCTGCGGCGGTGACGACGCGGGACGGCCCCCGCGGTCCGGGAACCGGGTGCCGGGAGCGCGCCCGGGCCACGGCTACTATCTCCGCCCGGCCGGTCCGCCGGTCCTGCGCGACGTGCACGGTGCGCCGTCGTACCGGCGGGATCACCGGCCGGATCACTCCTGAGAACGGTGTCCCGGAGGAAGGCCGGCGCTCCGCGTGAACCCCGCCATGCCCCGCCGACCGCGTGCCGACCGCCACGACACCCCGGACGCCGCTGCACCGGATCGCATGATCCGCGTCCGCGGCGCCCGCGTGCACAACCTGCGTTCGCTCGATGTCGACATTCCGCGTGATCGACTGGTCGTGATCACCGGGGTCTCCGGCTCGGGCAAGTCGTCGCTCGCGTTCGACACGATCTTCGCGGAAGGGCAGCGCAAGTACATGGAATCGCTCAGCGCCTACGCGCGGCAGTTCCTGGACCAGCTGCAGAAGCCGGATGTCGAGTCCATCGAGGGACTCCCGCCGACGATCGCCATCCAGCAGCGTTCCGGCGGCCACAATCCGCGCTCCACCGTCGCGACGATCACGGAGATCCACGATTACCTGCGCGTCCTCTTCGCCCGCTGCGGAACCCCGACATGCTGGCACCCCGGGTGCGGCCGGCCGATCGCCGCCACGTCGGCAAGCCAGATCGTGGATCACCTGACGGCGCTGCCGGACGGCACGCGCATCATGGTCGCGGCGCCGGTGGTGCGCGGGCGGAAGGGACATCATCGCGAGGTCATCGAGGCACTGCGGGGAAGCGGCATCGTCCGGGTCCGCGTCAACGGGACCGTGGTCGACATCCGCACGGCCCTCGGAGACGAGGAGAACCCGCTGGCGCTGGGCCGATATGAAGCGCACACGATCGAGGCGGTGGTCGACCGGCTGGTCATCGCACCGGACGTCCGCGCGCGGCTGGCGGACTCCATCGAGGTCGCGCTGCGGCTCGGGCAGGGGTCCATCGTCGCGCTGGTGGAGGCGGAGGGCACGTGGCAGGAGCGCACGTTCAGCGAGCACTTCGCCTGCCCGGATCATCCGGAGTGCAGCCTCGATGAACTGCATCCCAGGCTCTTCTCCTTCAACTCGCCCTTCGGCGCGTGCGGCGCCTGCGGCGGCCTCGGGACGGTGGAGGAGCCCGACGAGGCGCTGATCGTGCCCGACCAGGAGCGATCACTGGCCGAGAACGCCATCCAGCCGTGGGCGCGCAACGGTCCGCGCATGAACCGGCTCTATGCGCGCCTCCTGCGGCGGTTCATCGAGGCCACGGGCATCAGCGCGCGGACGCCGTACCGGGATCTTCCGAAGGGAATCCGGAAGCTGCTCATGCACGGTTCGACCGACGCCGACGGGAAGCGGCTCGGCTTCAGTTTCGAGGGCGTCATTCCGAACCTCCTGCGGCGCTACCGGGAGACCGACAGCGACGCGATCCGCGAGCGCCTGCACGGCTGCATGTCGGGGCGACCGTGTCCGGAGTGCCGCGGCGCCCGGCTCCGTCCCGCGGCGCTGCACGTGCGCCTGGGCGGCACGGGCATCGCCGACCTGGGCGCGATGACGATCGATCGCGCGGTGGCGTGGTTCGCCGCGCTCACGCTGGGCCGGGAGCAGGAACAGATCGCGGCGCCGCTCCTGCGCGAGATCACGTCGCGCCTGGGCTTCCTGGCCGCCGTCGGCCTGGAGTACCTCTCGCTCGATCGCGCCGCGAACACGCTCTCGGGCGGAGAAGCGCAGCGCATCCGGCTGGCGACGCAGGTGGGATCGGGACTCGTCGGCGTCTGCTACGTGCTGGATGAACCGACCATCGGCCTGCACCCGCGCGACAACGCCCGCCTCGTCGCGACGCTGCGCCGGCTTGCGTCCATCGGGAACTCCGTGCTCGTCGTGGAGCACGACGAGGCGATGATGCAGGAGGCCGACGTCATCGTGGACATCGGACCGGGGGCGGGCCGGCACGGCGGAACGGTGGTCGCCATCGGCACGCCGCAGGAGATCCGGGCGCACGCCCGCTCCCTGACCGGCGCCTTCCTCTCCGGGCGGCGCCGGATCGCGGCGCCCGCGGCGCGACGGGTGCTCGGGGGACCGGGCACGATCGTCGTGGAGGGCGCCCGCGCGAACAACCTGCGCGACATCACCGCGGCGTTCCCGCTCGGCGGGCTCATCTGCGTGACGGGCGTGAGCGGATCCGGGAAGTCGACCCTGGTGAACGAGATCCTCCTCCGCGCCGCGCGCCGCGCGGTCCACGGCGCGCGGGAGGTGCCGGGGGCGCATCGCCGGATCACCGGGCTCCGGTCGATCGATCGCGTGGTGGAGGTGGACCAGTCGCCGATCGGACGGACGCCGCGATCCAACCCGGCGACGTACACGGGCATCTTCGATGAGATCCGCCGCCTCTTCTCCCTCACGACTGAAGCGAAGATCCGCGGGTACCAGCCCGGGCGATTCTCCTTCAACGTCCGCGGGGGACGGTGCGAGGCGTGCGAGGGGCAGGGCGTGCGCCGCATCGAGATGCACTTCCTTCCCGACGTCTTCGTCACCTGCGAGGCCTGCCGGGGACGGCGGTACAACCCGGAGACGCTCGACGTGCTCTTCCGTGGCCGGAGCATTGCCGACGTCCTGGCCCTGACCGTCGACGAGGCCGTGGACTTCTTCGATGCCCACAGCCGGATCCGCACGATGGTGACGTGCCTGCGCGATGTCGGGCTCGGGTACCTGGAACTCGGCCAGCCGTCCTCGACGCTCTCCGGCGGCGAGGCGCAGCGCGTCAAGCTTGCCGCGGAGCTGGGCACGCGCAGCACCGGCCATGCGCTCTACGTGCTCGATGAGCCCACGACGGGGCTGCACTTCGTCGATGTCGAGGGACTGCTCCATGTCCTGCATCGACTGGCCGACGCCGGGAACACGCTCGTCGTGATCGAGCACAACCTGGACGTCATCCGCGCCGCGGACTGGATCATCGACCTGGGACCGGAGGGCGGTGCCGGCGGCGGGACCGTCGTGGTCAGCGGGACGCCGGAGCAGGTCGCGGCGCACGCATCCAGTTTCACGGGCCGGTTCCTGCAGTCGCACCTTCCGGCGCCGGCGGACGCGCGTTCCGGGTCGGCGCCGCGCCCCGGCGCCGCGCGCCCGGGCGGGGGGCGCCGGGCCCCCCGTGTCCGCACCTCCGCCGGCTGACGGCGGGGACGATGTCGGCGCCCGGGCCGGTCAGTGCGCGCGCGGGTGCGGCCCGCGCGCGGCGGGTCAGTCGGGGACGGAGCCCGGCAGGACGGTCTCGAGCAGCAGCCGGCCGCGCTCGATGTGCAGGCCGTCGAGATAGGGGAAGTCGATCGACTCGGTATTCGTCCAGTTGAACTCCTCGGGGGAGCGATACTGGAGTGCGCCGCTGCGCCAGTGGTGGAAATCGGCGCCCCACCAGGAGATCGCATTCGCGCCGCCCGCGAGTGCTGGCGTGACCTGGTCCTCGATGAAGTGCGCGGGCGAGAAGAGCTTGAGCCTGTTGACCGGGTTGATGTCGAAGACGCGGTGCCAGATCATCGGGATGACGGGCTTCCCGCCGCCGACCTCGTGCGAGATCACGGTGCTCGCATAGACGAACGTGCGATGCGCCTCGCGGTCGGTCTCGGGCTGCGCCGCGGGCCAGACGTCGCTGTAGACGCACGGCGAGATCCAGTCGGAGGCATCGAACAGCGCCTGCGGGCGCTTGGCGCGCGCGATCCAGTCCGCCTGCTGGGCCGGGGGACGCCTGGCGTAGACCAGCGGCAGCCGCGGGATGCCGTAGAACGTCCACTTCGCCTGCGGCCGGACCGCCCGCACGGTGGTCATCGCCGCCAGGAGCTGGGTGACGGCCTGCTGGTACTCCTGTGAGTCCTCGGGCTGCCAGAGCCACGCCATGTAGGGCTTCTCGAAGTCGAGCATGGCGAAGCCGGTGTATCCGGCCGGGATGCGCTGCGCCGTGCGCTCGGCGAGCAGCGCGAGATCGATGGTGCCGGACTGCTCGGCGTCCCCGTTGTACTGGTACAGGATGATGCACATCTCCGCGCCGTACTGCGCGAGTTCGGCGATCACATGATCATGGAACGCGGCACGGGGTACGCTGCGCTCGGTGTGGATCAGCAGCGGCGGAACATGCGTGATCGGGGCGCCGGGCCCGGCGCCGCCGCCAGCCGCCGCGCCGCCACCGCCGCCGGGTGAGGC
>JAHBWZ010000009.1 GCA_019636755.1 Phycisphaeraceae bacterium
CCCGGGGGGTCCGGGGGTCCGGGGGTCCGGGGGTCCGGGGGTCCGGGGGTCCGGGGGCCGGTGGCCGGTGGCCGGTGCCCGGGGGCCGGTCCCGCAGACCGGGAATTCGAAGCCGTCCATAGAACCTCCGCAGGAGTGAGTACGCCATCTTCGCGGCGGCACTGCGGGAGCCCGAAGAAATTTCTGACTTTCTTCGGGGCGTGCAGTGGCCCTCGGCCGCGGCGTGGAGCGGGGCGTGTGCGTGGCCGGGGCTGTGTTTCTCGTCCGCGACCGTGATCCGCGTGCGTGGGCCGTGTTCCACGTCCGCGGCCGTGGCCGTGGGAGCTCCACCATGAGTTCCACCTGCACCGCGCTGCGCTCTGGCACCCGCTTCACTCACAGTCGTGTTCCGGGACCCCTCCGGGTCCGGCAGAAGCGCGTGCATGAGCTTCCTCCTGGATCGGTGCACGGTCACCTGAGGCACTCCATCGGGAGTCTCGACCACACATGCCGACCATGAACGAACGACCACACAGCAATGACCGTCCCACCGCGCAGGGAGGCCGAACGCTGACCGGAGCGGCCTGCCGGGCGCGCGCCGCGATGCAGGTCGGGCTCAAGTCTCGAGATCCCGACCACCGTGGCACACGTATTCACGAGCTCAAGGCCAGGGTCGGCGAGCCGGCCATGGCAATCGAGCTTCTCGAACGCAGGATCGACACTCTGGAGGCCGGCGTCCGCCCTCTCCAGCGGAGGCCGTTGCCCAGCCACGATTCGTGAATCCGGGACGCAGGGCGCACCCCCCGCCCTGTTTGATGTCCGGCTCCGGTCCGAGGGGACCGGGCGTCCCGTGGGCGATCGATGGCGCCGCACGCCGGCGAGGGCCTCTCCCCGGGAACGATCTCACCGCTTCCTGCGGAAGTGCTCCATCAGGTACCAGTCTTCATCCGGATAGCGCCGCTGCGGCGCTGATCCCGTGCGGGTCCGGCGCGGGCGCCCCGAGACGCGCGGCGCCGTGCGCGACGGCCACATCGATCCGATGGCGGATGGCATGCCGATCGCCATCACCAGCAGGAGGAGGATGATGAGCGCGATCGAGCACCACATGGCGGGATCTCACGGCCGGCCCCTGGCCGTCCGATGGCCACCCGGTGGCCACTCTACCCCGCCGCTCCAGGCGCGGACGCAGTCCGGGTGACGCCGTCCTGTCACTGTTCCACCGCATCCAGGCGCCGGACGCGCGAGACGGGGCGCCCGGACCGGAGACCGACCATCACGCCCAGCCGGTCAGACCCTCGGGCAGGCTGTTGAGATTCATGCAGCCGTCTCCCGTGACGATCACCATGTCCTCCACGCGCACGCCGCCCACCGCGCGACAGTAGAGCCCGGGCTCGATGGTCAGCGCGTCGCCGACCACCAGCGGCGGTCCGGCGCGATCGAGCAGCGGCGGCTCATGCACGTCCAGGCCGATCCCGTGACCGGTGCCGTGCACCATGCCGCACCAGGTCGCCGGAGCATCGACGGGCGGCATGCCCATGGCGAATCCGCGCGCCCGGATCACGTCCGCCGCGGCCGCATGCACCGCTTCCCCCGTCACCCCGGCGCGTGTCACGCGGATCGCCGCCGCCTTCGCCTCCACCACGGCGGCATGCATCCGCGCGACCGCCTCCGGCACGGCGCCGTGCACCACCGTCCGCGTGCAGTCGCCGTTGTAGCCCGTCGCACGGTGGCGCGGGTAGATGTCGATGATGATCGGCTCTCCCGTCCGCAGCGGTCCCGTGCCGCGATGATGGCAGTCCGCGCCCACCGGGCCGCCCGCGACGATCGACTCCGGATTGTCATAGCCGCGCTCCAGGAGATACACGTCGATCATCCGCCGCAGCCGCTCGCTCGTCAGGACCGCGCCGTCATGCCGGAGTTCGCCGCTGCCCGCCGCAACGGACCGCACGACGATGCCGCATGCCCACCGGATGACCTCCTCGGTCATCGCCTGCGCCTCGCGCAGCCACGCGATCTCCTGGTCGTCCTTGGCCCGCCGTTCCAGCACACCGAGCCACGGATCACAGGTGACCGCGATGCCCGCCCGGGCAAGTTCATGGGTGTAGAGGGCCGCCAGTGCCCGGTCGGTGCGGACGCCCTGGACGCCGCGCCGCCGGAGGCACTCCGCCACGGCCTGCGCGGTGGCGATCTCCCGGTCCCCGGAGAGTCCGCCGGAGGGCGGGAAGTCCTCCGGGCAGTGCACCGCCGTCGCGCGGGCGACGGTCCGCGCCCGGTCCATCTCGATGGCGCGCAGGATCAGGACGCTCTCGCCGCCCGGAAAATCGATGATCGCGGCCGGATCGCCGACGCGGAACCGGATCCGGTGAAACAGCAGCGCGTTCTGCGCGGGCACCCCTGCGCGGAGGATGACGGCGGGCATTGCATCGGCCATGGCGCGCAGTCTACCGCCCGTGTCCGTTCGTCCGGCACCGGCCGCACCGATACCATCCGGCCGCCATGAGCGATCTCTGGGAGCCGGCGCGGAACGAAGCCCGCCATCGCGTCCTTCCGCTGGCCGCGCGGATGCGGCCGAGGACGCTGGAGGAGTTCGCCGGGCAGCACCACATCCTGGGCGAGGGCCGACTGCTGGACCGCATGATCCGGTCGGGGCGGATCACGAGCATCATCCTGCACGGACCGCCCGGCACGGGAAAGACGACGCTGGCGGAGGTGATCGCCCGCCACGTCGATGCCCACTTCGAGCGGGAGAACGCCGCGAACGCCACGGTGGCGCGCATCCGCGCGATCATCGCCGACGCCGACCGGCGCCTGGTCGAATCCGGACAACGGACCGTCCTCTTTCTCGACGAGATCCACCGCTTCTCGCGCAGTCAGCAGGATGTGCTGCTCGCGGACGTGGAGCGCGGCGGCATCACGCTCATCGGTGCCACCACGGAGAACCCGCTCTTCAGCGTCAATTCCGCGCTCGTGAGCCGCAGCACGCTCTTCCGCCTGGAGCCGCTGGAGGCGTCGGACATCGCCGCGCTGCTCCACCGCGCCGCCACCGACCCGGAGCGCGGATTCGGCGGTCGCGCCGTCACGCTGGATGCTGACGCGATCGGCGTATGGATCCGCGCCTCCGAGGGCGACGCCCGCCGCGCGCTCACGGCGCTGGAAGTCGCGGTCCACTCTGCGAAGCCGGACGCCGGCGGCACCATCCGGATCACCGCGGACGATGCCCGCGAATCGATCCAGCGGAAGGCGGTCCTGTATGACCAGGCGGGCGACCAGCACTACGACCACGCCAGCGCGCTCATCAAGAGCATCCGCGGGAGCGACCCCGATGCCGCGCTCTACTGGACCGCGCGCATGCTGGAGGGCGGCGAGGATCCGCGCTTCATCTGCCGG
Organism: Phycisphaeraceae bacterium; assembly: GCA_019636755.1. GTDB lineage: Bacteria > Planctomycetota > Phycisphaerae > Phycisphaerales > SM1A02 > JAHBWZ01. Next base: position 3,367 of record JAHBWZ010000009.1, read on the forward strand.
CGTCTCGCGATCCTGGCCAGCGAGGACATCGGCAACGCGGATCCGCGCGCGATCATGGTCGCGGAGGCATGCTGGTCGCTGGTCGAGCGCATCGGCATGCCGGAGGCGCGGATCACGATCGCACAGTGCATCACGTATCTCGCCCTCGCACCAAAGAGCAACGCAGGGTACCGCGCCATCGACGCGGCGCTGGCGGATGTCCGCGAAGGCGCCACGATCCCCGTTCCGCTCTTCCTGCGCGATCCCACGAAGCCGAAGAGCGCCGGGAGCGCCGACCACGGCACCGGCTACGAGTACGCACACACGAAGGGCACCGCCACGTCGATCGGCGGCGTGACCGGGCAGGCGTACCTGGGCGTCGATCGCCGCTACTTCGAGCCCTCCGACCGCGGCTACGAGGCGACGATGCAGCGGATCCTGGCCGAGGTCCGCGCGGCACGGTCGCGCGCGGCCATCGATGCCGACGGTCCCGGCGCCGCACGGTAGATCCGCGGAACGTCTCCGCCGTCACCCGCCCGCAAGGCTCGACCTGGCGTTCACTTCGATCGCCGCCGGATCCAGCGGATCGGCAGCGTCACGGCGAGGAACATCGCGAGGGAGATCCCCCCGATACCGACCGCGCGGAGCAGCGACATGGACTCCGCGCCGCGCTCGGCCAGGATCAGGACGGACGAGCCGACCAGCAGTCCGGCGATGACGAGGCCCAGCGCGATCGTCCCGCTGGCATGTTCGATCGTGTCGTCGTTCAATCGCTCCAGTCCCTGGTGGCGCAGTTTCACGCTGAACTCGCGCCGGCGGATCTGGTCCAGCAGGTCGCGCAGTTCCTCCGGAAGGTCCTCCAGCAGCGACAGGTACCGCAGGGCACCGGTCCGCAGCCGGTCCCGGGCGGCGCGGAGTCCGTACCGTTCGCGCACCAGTCGCTCGATCTGCGGGCGGACGTGCGTGACCAGGTCGAACGTGGGATCGATCGCCTGCCCCACGCCCTGGATCGTCGTGATCGCCTTGATCAGGAAGACGATGTCCGCGGGACAGCGGACGTGGTACTTGCGCAGGAGCTGGAAGAACTCGTCGAGCAGCCCGGCCATGTCGAGCGAGTCGATCGTGGCGTCCTCGAAGCGGGCGATGAAGTTCCAGGTGTCGCGCCGGAACGCGCGGTCGTGCTTCAGGACCGTGTCGGCATCCGAGAGCGCCATGGTCACCTCGATCACGCCGTCCAGGTCGGAGTTGATCACCGACATCACCAGCGTGGCCAGGTGCTGCATCGTCTGGCGGTCGATCCGCCCGGTCATCCCGCAGTCGATGAAACAGATGGTGTCGTCCGGAAGGACGAAGATGTTGCCCGGATGCGGATCGGCGTGGAAGAACCCGTGTTCCAGGCACTGCCGGAAGACCGCCTCGGATCCGATCGACACGATCCGGCGCCGCGCCTCCGCGGTAAGCGTGGACGGATCCAGGTCGGAGAGCAGCCGACCCGAGATCCGCTCCAGTGTCAGCACCCGGCGCGTCGTTCCCGGCCAGTGGACCTTCGGGAACCGGATCCGCGGATCGTCCTCGAAGTTCTTCCGGAAACGATCGGTCACCCGCCCTTCGTGCACGAGATCGATCTCGCGCGAGAGTTCCTGCTGGAACTCCCGGACGATCTCGGTCGGGCTGTAGCCCAGCTGGCTGAAGTGCTTTTCCGTCAGCCGCGCCAGCTCCATCAGGATGTCCATGTCGGACTCGATCGTCTCCTCGGCGCCGGGCCGGACGATCTTGAGCACCACGGACGAGCCGTCGTGCAGGATGGCGCCGTGGACCTGCGCGATCGACGCCGCGGCGATCGGTGTCTCGTCGATCGACCGGAAGAGCCGCGGCAGCCGGTCACCGAACTCCTCGTCGAGCCGCGCCTTCATCTCCGCGAACGGCACCTGCGGGCAGTCGGACTGGAGGCTCCGCAGTTCATTGGCCAGTTCCGGCGGGATGAGATCCGGGCGGGTGCTCAGCACCTGGCCGAGCTTGATGAACGTCGTGCCGAGTTCCTCCATCGCCTCGCGGATGCGGACCTCCACGGGCTTCGCGGGCGCGGGCGACTCCTCGCTCCGGGCCCGCGTCAGGATCTCCTGCCCGCGCTCGATGAGACGGTCGATGCCCGTCTCGGCGAGCACCTGCCGGAATCCGTGCCGGACCAGGACCGCGATCACTTCCGCCGCGCGCTTCGTGTTGCGGATCCGTCGCGTGATCCCGATGGGATCGTTCACCGCTCGCTCCGCTCCTCGGCGCGTCCAGGCTCGAGCAGTTCCGCCGCACCGGCGAGCGCGCCGCTGACGGCACCCAGAAGCGCACCGACGGCCAGTCGACTGCCGCGGACCGCCGTCGTCGCCGCCTCCGTCACCGCGTGCGCGGGATCTTTGCGGATGGCGCGGGCCGCCTCGCCGAGTGCCGGTCGGACCGCCGCGACGGCGCGCTCCGCGTGCCCCTTCAGTTCGCGGGCGCCCGAGCCGAGTTCGGTCCCGAGTCGATCCGACGCGTGCGTCACCGTCTCGACGAAGACCTCGCCGATGGTCTCCAGGTCCTTCGCGGCGATGTCCAGGTCCTCCCGTGCGAAGCGCTCGCCGCGCCCGCCCGCTTCCCGGACCGCGTAGGTCGTCGCCTGCGCGATCGTCTCCACGCCGCGCACGATGCCGTCGATCACGTCCCGCATGATCCCGTCCCGCGTCTCCGGCGCCGAACGGCGCGCGACGTTCGTCGACGCATCCCACACGCTGCGCACCGCCTCGCGGGCCGTTTCACCCGGCCCGCGGGCGCCGCGGGCAAGATCGACGACGAGTCGCCGGACACGCTCGCGGATGTCCTCGCCGGACTCCAGGGCGGAGCGGACTGCATGCTGCACATGCTCCGCGGAACCGGGTCCGGCGGACGCTGGCTTCTGTTCGGTCATCGGGAAGACTCCTTGCTGGTCCACGGAAGACGGTCGAAATCGAGGTTGCCGCCGCTCACGATGAGCCCGAGCCGACGGACGCCTGCATCCCGCGCCCAGGCGCGGAACGCGTCCGTGAAGATCGCGGCGAACGGTACGGCACATGAAGGCTCGAGGACGATCTTGACGCGCTCCATCACGAACCGCATCGCCTCGGCGATGGCGGGATCCGGAACGACGAAGATCCGCTCCACGTGCCGCTGCACGATCGGCCAGGTGAAGTCGCCCAGGCTCGTGAGCAGGCCGTCCGCAATCGTGTCCGGGTGCTCCGAGGGCAGGAGCCTGCCCGCGGCGAGCGATCGCGCCGCATCGTCCGCGCCGGCCGGCTCTGCGGCCAGGCAGCGGACGGCACCGCGGATCCCCTGCGCGGCCAGGCACATCCCGGAGACCAGTCCCCCGCCGCCGATCGGCGCGATGACCGCGTCGAGATCGGGAATCGACTGGAGCAACTCAAGCGTCGCCGTGCCCTGGCCGGCGATCACGTCCGGATGGTCGTAGGGCGGGATGAGCGTCCCGCCCGTCTCGACGGCGAGGCGCGACGAGGTCTCCTCACGCGCCGCGAGTGTCGGCTCGCAGAGATGCACGATGCCGCCGAAGTCGACGACCGCGCGCTGCTTGACCTGCGGCGCCGTCCGCGGCATCACGATGTGCGCGCGGATCCCGCGCAGCCGCGCGGCCAGCGCCAGGGCCTGCGCATGATTGCCGGAGGAGTGCGTCACGACACCGCGGCCCGCGGTCTCCGCATCCAGCCGGGAGACGGCGTGGCTCGCCCCGCGGAACTTGAACGCGCCGACGCGCTGGAAGTTCTCGCACTTCATGAAGACCTGAACCCCGGCGCGTGCGTCCACCGATCGCGACGTGATCACCGGCGTCCGTTCGACAAGGTGACCGATCCGCGCGGCGGCCGCGAAGACGGCGTCGAAAGTCGGAGGCTGCATCACCATGCCGCATCCCACGCGAAGAGCAGGCACGTGATCGAGACCGGCAGGACGCCGCCGTCGGGCTCGATCCACGCGCACTCCGGGTCGGTCCGATGCCGGATGACGAGGGTGCGGTCACCCAGGCGCAGCGTGAACCGTCCGACCTTTCCCGCGCGCTCCGCGATCTCCGGCATCGTCAGCACGAGCGGGCCCGGCGGCGGGCCGGCACCCGGATCGGACGCCCGGTCCGGATCGACGATCAGCAGCATCGTCTTGTTCGGCAGTTCCGCGGTGATGCGCGGCCCCGGTTCGACCGGAAAGAGAATCCGCTCGCTGCGCAGGTAGGGCCCGTAGTCCGTTTCCCGATAGCGCTTCATGAGCGCCGCATCGGGCCCGGCGAGCGTCGTCTGCGGCCACATCTCCAGCCAGTCCGACCAGCGCAGGACCAGCGCGGGCAGTCGCTCGAGGCGCTCGCCCGCCTGCGGCCCGGAGATCGCCTCGCCCCGCCACTGGATCCAGAGCGACTCGTCGCCGCGGTGGTCGGTCCGGTCGTACAGCAGCGGGTTGCTGTTGTAGACGAGCCCGCTGGTCCCGAACACCGGCGATCGCCCGTCGCCCAGCCGCCGGACGTAGACGCATGCGGTAGCGCAGAGCGGATTGAACGTGACGAGGACCGGGACACCCCCGACCTGGTCGTTCACCACCTCGTGGACCTGCATGACGGAGAGCGGATAGGCCCGCGCCTCGCCGGCCACGACGGTGCCCAGCACCAGGTCCGACGAGACCACGTACTTGCCGCGCATCGTGTCATTGAACGCGGTGACCTCCATACCGTTGATGGGGCCGGGGTCCACCAGCGGCGGAACCATGTCGCGATGGAGCTGCGCCGGGACGATCCGCGCCAGGGGCAGGCGCAGATCGCGCAGATCGAAGCCGTAGGTCCTTGGATCGCGCCCGTCCCCGGGCGGCCGCGTGCGGTCCCGAACGATCGCGGGCACGACCGCCATGGCGATGACGACGATGGCCACCAGCCCGGCGCCGAGCAGCACCCAGCCGCCGCTGCCGAGCGTGACGCGTGCGCGGCGGTCGACGCCGGTGACGGTCGATGTCGTGCGTTGCCCGCTCAAGGAGACGGATGGTAGCGGGCGATCGGATGGCGAACCAAGCCGCGCGACATCCGACCGTGCCGGTCTCCGCGCCGATCACCGTGCCGATCACCGAGGCGGTGCCCGCGCGCTGCGACCCGCGTGCCCCGTCACGCCGCGCCCGGACACCGTGGCCGTCCGGGTCACCCCGTCGCCACCGGGCGCGGACCGGGTCACGGTCGCGATGCGCGACGCGCAGAAACAGGCCGGCCGACCCGGGTGGGTCGGCCGGCCGATCAGTGCAATCGAGTGCAGGATCCGCGATGGAATCCCGCGGTCACGCGCCTGCGATCAGAACGCAAGCTGGAGCTGCGAGCGGAAGACGATCTGGCCGTCCTCGTTCGCCGAGTCCGTCAGCCAGCCGGCGCCGCGGCTCGCCCACGGGGCCTGGACCTCGTTGAGGCCGATGCCGATGTCGGTCGTCCACTTGGCGTTGTGCTTCGCCCAGTACTTGTTGACGCCGACGGTGAGCACCATCAGGTCCTCGGAACCGGTCACGTCCACGTCGCCCCACTCGAAGCGACCGAAGAGTTCCCAGTCCTCGGAGAGGTAGACGCCGCCCTGGAGAACGAACGCGATCTCGTCGCGGTCCGCGCCGGCAGCCGTGCCGTCAAAGCCGTACCAGATACCGGCGGCGTAGACGTTCCAGCCGTCGCCCTTGACCGTGGCATCGACCGTCGCGGCGAACACGTTGCCGCGGTCGGCGTTGTTGCCGAGACCGTCGCCATCGCCGTCGTACGCGACCGCGACGCCGATCATGCAGCCGTAGTCGCTGCCCTGCGCCGAGGTGAAGTCGCCCATCTGGTTCCAGGCGCCGGCGACCAGCCAGTCGAGGCGGGCGCTGATGCCGAACTCGCGGTCGCCCGCGAGCCAGTCACCGTAGGTGCCGGAGTTCCCGGGGAAGTCGCCGCCCCAGGCGGTGCCGCCGGAGCCGCCGTGACCCGTGTTGAGCATCGCCGCGAAGCGCATCTGGTCGGCCTCGTAGCCGAACTGGATGCCGCGGGAACGATCCTGGTTGAATCGCTCGTTGACGAGCGAGCGCTCGACGGCGAGCTGCCGGGTGGAGGAGACCAGTTCCTCGCGGAGGAACGGCGCCTTGAAGTGACCGACACGCAGCGACCAGCCGCCGTCCATCGACTTCTCGACGTACGCCTCGTCCAGCTGGAAGTTGCCGGTCATGCGCGAGTACGCGCCGAGGACCCGGTACTTCCAGGACCGATCCACGATGTGACCGCTGAAGCCGATCTTGGTGCGGCGCATCTCCACGCCCCAGTCCGTCTCGGTGCGGCTGTTCGCGCCCGGGATGTCCTGGGTCTGGAACACGAACCGGGTCTGGATCTGGCCGTTGATCTTGAGGCTGAAGTTGCCGTCATTGCTGCCGATCATGAAACCGCCGTCGTAGCCGGCGGTCATGCCCTGCGAAAGCAGGCTGGCCCGGGTGTCCGCGTCCGCGAGGACATCGGCCACCAGGGCGCGGATCTCCGCATTGCGCTGCTCGTGCATGGTGGAGTCGCCCTTGAGCCGGGCAACTTCCGCCTCGAGCGCCGCGATGCGTGCTTCGTTGTTCGTACCCTCCGTCGGGGTGGCCGCTGCGCCGACACCGGTCAGCGTCAGCACCGATGCCCCCGCGAGGAGACCGACTCGCGTCGTAAGACTCATTCTGTGACTCTCCTTAAAGCCTTGGACACTCTTGCGGGACCTTCGCACGGTCGCAGGGTCCCCGTCCGTATGTTCTGGTTGACATGCCCACGCTTCGAGGTCGACCTCGCCGCAGGCGACGTGTGCAGACGGATATCGACCGCGACCGGGCCGATTCCTTGAGAAGTCGGGGATGATAATCGGTGGCGCCGCGGAACGCAAAGCGTTGCGGCGCATTCGCCGCAACGCGTGTGCACGCGACACTGCGATCCGGATCAATACATCGGAACACGCGAGCCCGCCATGACTTGAGACCGCCTGACGCACGCGCCGAGGCGGTTCAACGGGACTCGCGATCGATGCACATGAATGCGTTACGCCCGCCGGGCCGACTCAATTCTTCGGCGCGGGCGCGTGGTCCCGCGCGGTTCGGGCGTGTCTCCATCGGCCGGCGCGGGGGTCGACTGAAGTGGGGCGCCGAGCAGCGCGCCCGCGTCTGCGAGCGTCCGGACACGCGTGGCCTCCACGCCGCGCGGCAGCCGGACCTCGCCCTCGGCGGACAGGATGACGTGCCGGTAGCCGCGACGATGCGCTTCCTCGGCACGCAATTCCTGCTGGTGCACGGGACGGATCTCTCCACCCAGGCCGACCTCGCCGAACACGGCGGTGCCCGGCGGCACGGTGCGCCGCCGCGCCGCGCCGGCGATCGCGAGCGCCATCGCGAGATCCACGGCCGGCTCGACGACTTTCAGTCCGCCCGCCGCAGAGGCGAAGACATCCTGGTCACCGAGCGCAAGCCCCAGGTGCTGCTCCAGTACCGCGATCGCCATGGCGAGCCGGTTCGCATCCAGTCCGCTGACGCGCCGGCGCGCCGTCCCGGGAAACGTGCCGGCAACCAGCGCCTGGATCTCCACGAGCAGGCAGCGCGTTCCGTGCATCACCGACGCGACGACGGTTCCCGGTCGCGGCGCGGCCGACGGATCCAGCCGCGTCAGCGACGGATCGAGGTCTTCGAGCCCGCGTTCCGTCATCGCGAAGAGCGCCACTTCCTGCGTCGAACCGAACCGGTTCTTCACGGCGCGCACCACGCGGTGCGGACGGTGCCGTTCACCTTCGAATGACAGCACCACGTCGACCATGTGTTCGATGAGGCGCGGTCCGGCAAGCTGCCCGTCCTTCGTGACGTGGCCGACCAGGATCACCACCATCCCGGAGACCTTGGCCAGGTAGACGAGATCGGTGGCGCACCGGCGCACCTGGGAGACCGAGCCCGGCGCCCCGCTGACGTCGCCGCGGTGAATGAGCTGGATGGAGTCGATGATCAGCACACCGGGGCGATGGCGCCGCGCCTGCTCGGCCACGCGCGCGAGGTCGGTCTCCGCCAGCACGAGCAGCGAGTCGAGCCCCGGAAGCGCCGCGCCCGCCGCCGGATCCGCCGATGCCGCGCCGACCGGCACGAGCACGCGCTCGGCCCGGAGCCGCGTCTGGAAGGCCGACTCCTCGCTCGACACATACAGGACCGTCGACCCGCCTCGCGCCAGGCGGCCGGCGGTCTGCAGGAGCAGCGTCGACTTCCCGATGCCGGGATCCCCCCCGAGCAGGACGACCGACCCGGGCACGAACCCCTCGCCGAGAACGCGGTCCAGTTCCGCACTGCCGGTCCCGATCCGGCGGTGCACCGGCGGCTCGACACATGCAATCGGCTGCGCGCCGTCGATCAGCGCGGCCGACGCGGTGCTCCCGGCGCCCTCCGCGTCGCCGGCCCGCGCCCCGGACTCCGTCCATGCGTCGGCGATGGACCGGTGCGCTTCTCGCGCGACCGGTGCGGGTGTGTATCGCTCCAGCGCGTCCCAGGCGCCGCAGTCCGGGCACTTCCCCATCCAGCGGGACTGCACGCCGCCGCACGTCCGGCACACGAAGTGCGACACGGTCTTTGCCACGGCGGGAGTCTAGCAGGCTGTTGAAGTCCTCCGCCGGACGGCGAGCGGCCCGCGGATGCTCCATGACCCGGCCGCCATGACACGGCCGCCACAACCTCCGGGCGCCACGCCTCAGCCGCGTCGGCGCAGGATGAGCACGTGATCCAGGCGGTCACCGCCGAAGGCCGACCGGCGGTTGATCCGGTAGTCGAAGTCGTGCGTTGCCACATGCTCCAGTTCGGGCACGGCGCGGAGCACGGTGCGGAGCTGGCGGGGTCCGTACGTGCGGAATCGCCACGTGGACTCCAGTCGACGCACGTCGCCGTTCCTGTGGATCGTGAGCCGCGCGAAGAGGTCCTCCGTCCGCGAGACCGGGTCCGCCGCCGGTCCGCCGATGGTGCAGGTGATGCGCAGGCCGTCCCGCGCCGCACGCCACCGTTCGAAGCCCGGCGACCGATCGCGGTAGTCGGTCAGGTGCAGTCCGAGGACGTAGATTCCCCCGGGTGCGAGCGCCCGCGCCACGCCGCGCAGGTGCGCGATCGCATCGCGATCGCTGAGCAGGTACTTGAACGTGCTGACCAGGCAGAAGGCGAGATCGAACGAGCCGGCGACCGTGAAGTCCTGCATCGCCGCGCGGAAGAACCGGCCTCGAGACCCCGCCTCCCGGAAGCGCCGGCGGGCGTAGCGGAGGCTGCCTTCACTCAGGTCGAACCCGGTCACGGACCAGCCGCGCTTCGCGAGTTCCAGCAGGATCCGGCCCGTCCCGCACGCGGGCTCCAGGGCGCGGCGCCGGGCCGTTCCACCGGCCGGAGGGATGTATCGCGCCGCCGCCGCCTCCAGAAAGTCCGCCTCCGTGACCGTACCGGTCCCGAAGACGATGTCGTAGCAGTGGGCCTCGTCGTACCAGTCGAACGTCTCGTAGGTGGCCATCGGACTCCGGGGGTCGGGTGAACGGTGTCGGACCGGGGAGGGCCGCGGTGCGCCGCGCCGTGCGTGCGGCCGGCCGCGCCGCCGGACGCGTCTGGCATCAGCGGAATCGCCGCATGCGATGCATCCACCGACCGTACTCCAGTGCCGCATGCAGCCGCGCGCGCCGCGGCGGCCAGGCGGATCGATCGTGTCCGAAGGCGGTCTCCGTCCGCCACGACCAGTACGGTCCGCGGAACCTGAATCGCGTCTGCACGCCGAGTCGGAGCAGGGCGCACACACCGCCGACGGTGTCGAGGAAGCGTCGCATCGGAGGTGATCCTACGTGGATGCGCCGGCGCATGCGACCGCGCGCGGGTCGACCGCGACGCGCGGGACTTGCCTGCGCGATTCAGGTCGGGCACAATATCTGCCGATACGGGGATCGTCCGGGCAGCGCTCGACGGCCCGGCTCGTCCGTCCACGCAAGATGCCGATCGGTGCTCCGACACGATCGGCATCTTCTTCGTTCCGGGCCACCATGTCACGCCAGGTCACGCCAGGTCACGTCAGGTCGCGTCACCCGCACGACGCGCTCCGTCAGGAACGGGACGTCCCGGCGTCATCGAGCGGGCTGAACCGGCTGCCGATGAGCGGCACGCGATGATTCGGATTCGCCTGTCGCGGCATGTGCGGATGCGCCAGCAGGATGATTCCCAGCGCCGCCAGCGATCCCGCCCAGAGGTGGTGCGTCCACCCGAGGAAGACGAAGAGGCTGGTGACCAGCAGCAGGAGCAGCGATACCGGGATCATGCCTTCCCACGCGAGCCGCATGAGCTGATCGAAGCGGAAGCGGGGCAGCGTCCAGCGGATCATCATCGTAAGGACCACCAGCCCGAAGACCTTGCCGAGCACGATGCCGAACTGCAGGAGCACGGTCGCGAGACCGCCGGTCGCCGGGACATCCCAGCCGAAGAGCGGATTGAGCGACCAGCCGCCCAGGAACAGCACTGCGAAGAAGGCGCTGCCGACGAAGAGGTGCACGTACTCCGCCATGAAGAAGAGCGCCCACTTCATGGACGAGTACTCGGTGTGCCAGCCGCCGACGAGTTCCTGCTCCGCCTCGGCCAGGTCGAACGGCGCCCGGTTGGCCTCCGCGAGCAGGCACGTGTAGAAGATGATGGCCGCCAGGGGCTGGTGCAGCAGGTACCACTGGCCGGAGAGCTGCGCCCCCACGATCTCCGTCGGCCGCACGGTCCCTGCCGCCAGGATCACGCAGAGCAGGCAGAGGCCCATCGGGATCTCGTACGAGATCATCTGGCACGACGCCCGGAGCCCGCCGAGGAACGAGTACTTGTTGTTCGAGGCCCAGCCGCCCAGGCCGACGCCGTAGACCCCCAGCGATGCCGTCGCGATCAGGTAGATCACGCCGACGTTCACGTCGGCGCCGACGATGCGCACGGTGCCCGACAGGTCCAGGAACGGAATGGACGCCAGGTCCAGCGTCCCCGCCCACGGGATCACGACGAACCCGATCAGGGCCGGGATCACCGAGAGCGCGGGCGCCAGGATGAAGAGCGTCCGGTCCGCCCCGCGCGGCATGAACTCCTCCTTGAGGAAGAGCTTGAGGCCGTCGGCGATCGGCTGGAGCAGGCCCAGCGGCCCGACGCGGTTCGGACCGATGCGGTCCTGCACCCAGGCGCAGACCTTCCGCTCCAGCAGGATGAAGTACGCCGCGAGCCCCAGCGCGAGGTGAAGCACGACGAAGATCGTCACCATCGAGGCGACGAACTGGGCCGTGACGAACGAGGGAAGTTCGAAGGCGAGGGTCGCGGGACGCATGGGTCGCGGAGTGTACCCGCGCCCGACCGCAGCGCCACCCCGACCGGCGGCCGATCACGCCCGTGCCCGACCGCCGGCCGGGCTGCTCAGCCGCGGAGCGCCCGGGCCATCCGTTCCGTGGCGTCCAGGTGCGCCCGGAGTTCGCGCATCGAGTCGCCCCCGAACTTCTCCAGGACCGCGCCGGCGACCTCGAAGGCCACCGCGTGCTGCATGACGACGCTGGCGGCCGGCAGTGCACAGACGTCCGACCGCTCGTAGTCCGAGTGGCCCGCCTCGCCCGTCCGCAGGTCGATGCTCGGCATGCCTCTCAGCAGCGTCGAGATCGGCTTCATCGTGCCGGTGACGACGATCGGCATGCCGTTGGTCATGCCGCCCTCCAGCCCGCCGGCGTTGTTCGTCGGCCGGACATAGCCCAGATGGCGCGCCGCGGCGCTCGCCGCATCGAAGTGGATGGGATCGTGCACCTGCGAACCGGGCAGGCCGCCGACCGCGCGACCGAGTCCGATCTCCACCGCCTTGAACGCCTGGATGCTCATGACCGCGCGGGCCAGGCGGCCGTCGAGCTTCGTGTCCCACTGGACGCAGGAGCCGAGACCGATGGGCACGTTGAACACGTGCACCTCGCACCAGCCGCCCACGGTGTCGCGATCGACCTTCGCCCGGCGGATGTGGTCGATGATGCGCTGCGACGCCGACGCGTCGGGGCAGTAGACCTCCGAGCGGTCGCGCGCCTCCAGCATCGAGCGCCAGTTCTCCGCGGTGACCTCGACCGTCGTCAGCGCGTCGCGAAGCCCCCGGACGAACCCGAAACACTCGATGTCCAGCGCACGCAGCAGGCAGGAGGCCACCGTCCCGGCCGCGACGCGCGCCGCCGTCTCCCGCGCACTGGCACGCTCCAGCGCATCGCGGCAGTCGTCGGTCAGCCACTTGATCGCGCCGGCCAGGTCGGCATGCCCGGGTCGCGGCCGGTGCAGCGGCGGTGTCCGCCCGGGATCGTCAAGCCGGCTGTCACGGTTCATGATCCGGATCGCGATCGGGGCCCCCGTGGTGCGTCCCTGCCGCACGCCCGCCAGGAACGTCACCTCGTCCGTCTCGATGCGCTGCCGGCCGCCGCGCCCGTATCCGCCCTGCCGCCGGCGCAGTTCGGCGTTCATGAATGCCACGTCCGGCGCAAGCCCCGCCGGCACGCCTTCGACGAGCGCGATGAGTTCGGGTCCGTGCGATTCACCGGCGGTGCGGAAGGTGAGCGACGCCATTCCCGTCGATGGTACTCGGACTCCGGACGGGCGATCGCACGGGACGGCCGCGGGCGCGGCACCGCGCCTGCATACCATCCGCCCCCATGTCATCCATGCAGGACCTCCGACCGCGCGAGATCGTGGCCGAACTGGATCGATCGATCGTCGGGCAGCACGCCGCCAAGCGCGCCGTCGCCGTCGCCGTCCGGAACCGCTGGCGCCGACGGCAGCTCGATCCCGCCGTCGCGCGGGAGGTCGTCCCGAAGAACATCGTGCTCGTCGGCCCGACCGGCTGCGGCAAGACCGAGATCGCCCGGCGCCTCGCCCGGCTGGTCAATGCGCCGTTCATCAAGGTGGAGGCGAGCAAGTACACGGAGGTCGGCTACGTCGGCCGGGACGTGGAGTCGATGGTGCGGGACCTGGTGGATGTCGCCATCGCGATGGTCCGGCAGGAGCACGCCGAGCAGGTCCGGCGCCACGCCGAGCGCCAGGCGCTGGAGCGCCTGGCCGCGATCCTGCTGGGCCGGGACCACGGCACCCGGGCGCAGAGCGGATGGGAGGCGCCTGACGACGACCGCGAAAGCGCACCGGACGACGGCGATCACGGACGCGCCGGCGGCGCCGGGGACGGACCGCCCGTCGCATCGACCGGGTCCCGGCATCCCGACCCTGTCATCGCGCGGATGCTCGAGCGGCTGGAGGCCGGACAGTTCGACGACCGGGAGATCGAGATCGAGCTGCGCGAACGCGGACAGACGCCGATGATGGGGATGGGCGGCGCGGACCAGATCGACCCCGGCCTCATGAAGATGCTGGAGAACCTGATCCCCGGCCGGCAGAAGCGGCGCCGCGTGACGGTCCGCCGCGCCCGCGCCCTGCTTGTGGAAGAGGCGATCGATGCGCTGCTGGACACGGAGAAGATCGGCGAACAGGCGCTGGAGCGTGCCCAGGAGTCCGGCATCATCTTCCTGGACGAGATCGACAAGATCGCATCCGCCGGCGAGGCGCGCGGCGGCGAGGTGTCGCGCCAGGGCGTGCAGCGGGACCTCCTGCCCATCGTCGAGGGCTGCCAGGTCAACACGCGGCACGGCACCGTGCACACGGACCGGGTCCTGTTCATCGCCGCCGGGGCCTTTCACCAGGCGACCTTCGGCGACCTCATGCCGGAACTCCAGGGACGTTTCCCGATCCGCGTGGAACTGGAGCCGCTGACGCGCGATCACTTCCGGCGGATCCTCGTCGAACCCGATCACGCCCTGACGAAACAGCAGGCGGCGCTGCTGGGAGCCGAGGGCATCGAACTCATCTTCACGGACGACGCCATCGACGCCATGGCCGACCTGGCGGCGGAAGCGAACGCGCGCCTGGAGAACATCGGCGCGCGCCGGCTCATGACGATCATGGAGCAGGTCACGGAGGAGATCTCCTTCGACGCCGGCGACCGCGCCGCCGCCGGAGAGACGCGCCTCACGATCGACGGCGCGTTCGTCCGCGATCGCGTGGAGAAGATCCTGATGGACGAGGACCTGTCACGATTCGTCCTCTAGCAGACCGTCGAGGACGCGATGATGCAGATCCCGACACGCGCGCTCTACCACAACGCGCAGATCTCCTTCATGGGTCTTCCGGCTTTCGTGCGGGCAGACCGGGCCGTTGACGACGCACGCCCATGGGGGGGCTGAGGCCCCCCCCTGCAACCCCCTTGCGCGCATGAGGGTCGCTGGAATGGGCCGGCGCGTGAGTGGTACTCTCTGCGCGCATCGGGACCAGGGTCGCGCGATGAGGACGTCTGCCGACGACGGCGCGTCCGGCGCGGCGCGTTCGCGAGTTCCTGGCATGTCGGCGCGCGTGGGTCGATACCACAAGTCAACCGGATGTCCACGTGATGGCTGGACATCCGCGATGCCGTCGATCCCGGGCGTCCGGGCGAAGCCCCCCTTCATGTTCAGGAGCATGGGGCACGCGCTTCCGGACCCGTCATGGATCATCCGGGCGAGAGAACGGGCCGCGGCCGGCGCGGGCCGCTGAGCGACCGGCGGAGATCCGGCCGTCGACGCCCTCCCGCGGGCGCGTTGCGCCGCGGTGACAGTCGACCGGTCACCCCGGGCGTACAGGAGGATCACGACGGACATCGTTCCGCCGGAAGGAGCCCCTGATGCTGCCCCCCGTGATGCTCTGTGCCGCCCTCGCGACCGCGGCAACCCCACCGTCCGCGGCCGACCTTCCCATCCGCGAGGTGACGATCTTCAAGGACGGGCACGTGATGGTGCTGCGCCGCGGCCCGCTGCCGGTCAACGCCGCCGGCGATGTGGAACTCGAAACGCTCCCGGCGCCGATCCTGGGGACGTTCTGGGCGTTCGCGCAGACACCGGGCGCGCGACTGGTGAGCGTGCGGTCGGGGCGCGAGCCGCTGGTCGTCCCGGCGGAGGCGGGCACGCTCCCGGAACTCCTTCACCTGGCCGTCGGAACGGACGTCACGCTGCTGCTCGCGGACGGGGCCTCCGTGCGCGGCACGCTCACGCGCCTGAGCGGCGGACTGGTGACGCTGCGGGGTGACTCGACGGTCGCGGTCCAGGTGTCCGACGTGCGCCGCGCCGAGTTCCACGATCCATCGGTGACGGAACGACGGGTCGAACGGACCGGGAGCCGCGACGTGATGACGCTCGACCTGGCGTGGACCACGCCGCGACCCGCCGGGACCGCGGACGTCGGCATGATCGCCATCGAGCGCGGCCTTCGGTGGATTCCGTCCTACCGCGTGACGCTCCTCAGCGACGACCGGGCGGTCATCGAACTCGCCGCGACGCTGATCAACGAACTGGCCGACCTCTCCGATGTCACGGCGAACCTGGTCATCGGTGTGCCGACGTTCATGTTCGCCCACACCATGGACCCCATGGCGCTGCAGGCGCAGGTGGCCAGGCTGGGTCCGTACTTCGACCGCGACCACGCGGTGACCGGCGCGGCGCTGAGCAACGCGATCATGGGGCAGAGGGCGCGCATGAGCGAGGTCCGGGGCGACCAGTCGCACGGCGGCTCCGCGCCGATCCCGCCGGACCTGGAGGTGGGCGTCACCGGCGCTGCGGAAGATCTCTACATCTTCCACGTGGGCGGCGTGTCGCTCCGCAGGGGCGAGCGGCTCCACGTCCCCATCGCGACCGCGGAGATCCCGTACGAGTCCGTCTACACGCTCACGGTCCCCGTCGCGCCACCCATGGACATGTGGCGGCACTTCGGGACCGATCAGCAGCGCGAGATCGCGCGCCAGCTCGATCGACCCGTGGCGACCCACGTTCTGCGCCTGACCAATGCCACGGCCCATCCGTTCACGACCGCGCCGGCGCTCATCATCCGGGACGGCCACCCGCTGGCGCAGGGACTCCTGCACTACACCGCGCGGACCGCGACCGTGGACCTCGAAGTGACGGGCGCGGTCGACATCCGCGTGGAATCGAGCGAGCGCGAGACCGGGCGCACGCCGGACGGCCTGGAGTGGAACGGGAGCGTCTACGCGCAGGTGAGGCTGGCGGGGACGACCGTGCTGACGAACTACAAGGACCGAGCCGTCACGGTCGAGGTCCGCCGGTTCGTGCTCGGCATGGCGACGGGGGCAGTGCCGGACGGCGCCATCGAGGGCATCGACCTCTTCACCGGGCTCGACTGGGACCACCCGTCGTTCTCGTGGTGGCGCTGGTACGGCTGGCCGTGGTGGTGGAGCCGGCTGAACGGGGCGTCACGCGTGGACTGGACGGTGCGCCTGGCGCCCGGCGAACGGGTGTCCCTCGAGTGCGCGTGGCACTACTACTGGCAGTGACCGTCCGCCGCCCGACCGCGCGCCCGGCCGTCGCCTTCGCGGGGACCGGGTCAGCAGACGCGGTGCGGCACGGGGGCGCCGCGCAGCGCCGCGACCACGTTGTCCACGACCATCTCCACCATCCACGCGCGGTCCTCGACCGTCGCGCTGCCAAGGTGCGGCAGGAGAAAGGCGCTGTCGAGGTCGGCAAGGCCGTCGGCGAGCGCGGGCTCCCGCTCGAAGACATCGAGGCCGGCGGCGAAGATCCGGCGGGCGCGGAGCGCCTCGACGAGCGCCGCCTCGTCCACGACCGGACCGCGCGCGGTGTTGACCAGCACGGCGCCGGGCTTCATCGCGGCCAGTTCATCCGCGCCGATCAGGTGGCGGGTCTCCGGTGCGAGCGGGGTGTGGATGGACACCACGTCCGCCTGCGCCAGTCCCTCGGTGAGCGGGACCTGCGCCGCGCCGATCGGCGCGGCCTCGAACTCCGGGTGCCGGGTCCGCGCGACATAGAGGACGCGCATGTTCCAGCCGACGGATCGACGCGCCACCGCCAGCCCGATGCGTCCCGCGCCGACGATGAGCAGGGTCCCGCCGACCAGCCGGTGCCCCAGCAGCAGGTTCGGCGCCACGCCCGTCCACCCGCCGCTGCGGACCAGCCGGGCGCCCTCGGTCGCGCGCCGGGCCGCGCCGAGGATGAGCAGCCACGCGATGTCCGCGGTGGGCTCCGTGACGGCGTGCGGCGTGTTCGCGACGATGATGCCGCGCCGGCGCGCTTCGGCAATGTCCACGTTGTCGTAGCCGACGGCGTAGTTCGCGACGATGCGCAGACCCGGACCGGCCGCGTCGAAGAGTTCCGCGTTGATGGACACGTCCGCCGGCGTCGCCACCAGCGCGGCAGCGCCCGCCACGTGGCGCAGGAGGTCCGCCCGCGGGATCGGCCGGTCCTCCGGAAAGACCCACACATCCGTGCATCCCCGCGCCGCGAACGCGCGATCGATCGCCACCGGCATGGGACGCGTCACGACGATGCGCGGCACGGTCACGTGGCGGCCTCGCGGACGCTCCGGACGAGCGTCTCCACCGCGCGCCGCGCCGCGGTCTCGTCCGGGACATCGCCGTCGAACGGGACGCGGTGGCACCCGAACCGCCCGCGGAGCAGCACCCCGAACCGGTCGACGGCGACCGCACGCGGATCGTCGATCCCGACCTCCGCGAATCGCCGTCCCAGCTCCGGCAGCGCCGCGCGGTGGACCTCGTTGATCCACCGCACCAGTGCCGGCTCCGGCTCGTGCAGCGGATCGATCTCCTGGAATGCCTCGCCGTCGACGACATGCCCCTCGAACCGCGCCGCATCTACCGTGATGAACGCCCACTGGACGTCTTCCGGCTCGCCGTGGTGAATCCGCCACCGGTCGCACAGCCCGCCCTGCGGACCGCGCTCGCTCAACTGCTCCAGCGTGACATCGAGCTCCATGGCGCCTTCCGCCACCTCCGGAACGAAGAGCGCGGTGTCGAACGTCTGCAGCATCGCGATCATCGCCGGCGCCACCAGGCGTCCGTCCGGCGCGAAGACGTATCGCACGGGCCGGATGTGCTCGTCGAAGCGCAGGTCGCCGCGCGTGTAGGTCCGCAGGAACCGCCGGGCGCGTTCGACCATGCTGCCAGCATCTTCAGGTTCCCTGCCCGACTGCGGATCAGCCATGGCCGGATGGTACCGGCGGATCCACCGGCGGTCGGGCGGTGCCCGCCCCGGTAGGATCCGCCGCGTGACGCTCATCGCTGTCCCGATCCCGATCGCCGACCCGGGGGAGATCGACCGCGCGGTCGCGCGTGCCGTCCGCGCCGCGGAGCGCGGCGCGGATCTCATCGAATGGCGCATCGACCCGCTCGCGGGCGCATCCGCCGACGCCGTCCCGGAGATCGTCGCCGTCGTCCGGACACTCATCGCACGCTCGCCGCGGCCGTCGATCGTGACGCTTCGATCCGTGGACGAGGGCGGCATGTTCGACGACCCGGACGGTGCGCACGCCGCCGCGCTCCTCGTTGGGATCGGCGCGCTCCAGCCGCCTCCGGCGTACCTGGATCTCGAGTTCGCGCTCCTGGAACGGCAGCGGGCGCGGCTCGCCCCGCTCCTGCGGTCCCCGGCGGACGACCGCGCCCGGGTCATCCTCTCCTGTCATGACTTCAGCGGGCGGCCGCCGGACCTGACCGCGCGCGTCCGGAGGCTGATCGACGACCCATGCGACCCCGCGGTGATCAAGATCGCCTGGCGGGCGCGCTCGGTGCGCGACAACCTGGAGGCGTTCGACCTGCTCGACACGCGCGCCCGGCCGATGATCGCGCTCTGCATGGGCGACGCGGGCCTTCCCAGCCGGGTCCTGGCGCCGCGATTCGGGGCCTTCCTGACCTTCGCCGCGCCGGAGCGGGACGAGGCCACGGCGCCGGGACAGCCGACGATCGACGAGATGACGGACCGCTATCGCGTGCGCGCGATCGGGGCATCCACCGCCCTGTACGGTGTGATCGGGTGGCCCGTCGCGCAGTCGCCGGGGCCGCGCGTGCACAACCGCGCGTTCGCGCAGTCGGGGCAGGATGCGGTCTATCTCCCGCTGCCCGTCGCGCCCGGGTGGGAGTCCTTCAAGGCGAGCCTCGCGGACCTGCTCGATCACGGCGGGCCGCCCGGCCGCGGGAGGATCGGACTCCGGGGGGCCAGCGTCACCATTCCGCACAAGGCCCACCTGCTGCGGTTCGCCGGGGCGCGGGGCGGGCGCCTCAGCCCGCTCGCGCAGCGCTGCGGCGTGGCCAACACGCTCACGGTGGACGAGGACGGTCGCCTGGCGGTCGACAACACCGATGCTCCCGCCGCGCTGGCGTGCCTGTCCGCGGCGCTGGGTCCGGGACGGACACCGGCCGGTCTTCGCGTGGCCATCCTGGGCGCCGGCGGCGCGGCGCGCGCCATCGCCGCGGTCCTGGTGGACGGCGGCGCCGAGGTCCGCGTCGTCGCGCGCCGGCCGGCGCAGGCCCGTGAACTCGCGGAGTCCATCGCCGCGTCCGGCGCGGCGGCCTCGCCCGGGCGTGCACCGCCTTGCACGCCCGGTGGAGACATCCGCGCCGCGGAACCGGACGCGCTTCGCGCCGCGGAGATCGATGTCGTCGTCAATGCAACGCCCGTCGGCATGATGCACGGCCCCTCGCCCGACGGTGTGCCGCTTCCCCCGGGATTCACGCTCTCGCCGCATCACCTGGTCTTCGAGACCGTCGCGTCTCCGGAGAACACGGCGCTGGTCCGCGCCGCGCGGGCGGCCGGCGCACGCGTGGTGACCGGGATCGACCTCTTTCTCGCGCAGGCGCTGCTCCAGTTCATGGCCTGGACCGGGAGCGCGCCGCCGCCCGATGTCTACGACCGCCGATCCCTGCTCGATGAACCGATTCCGCCGCCGGCGGCCACCCCGGATACGCCGGGATAGCGCCCACCGTCGGCAGCACGCCCCCGCCACCTCACCACGATGGAGACCTGTATGGACGCGGCCCCCGCTGCAATCCCGGAGTCCGAACATGCCGCGCGCCGCGCCCGGCTGCTGGAATCACTCGGCGAGAGTGTCGCCGTGCTCTTCGCCGGCGATCCGGCCGGTCCTGGCGATCACGGCGACTGGCGCCCGCATCCCCATTTCGAGTACTTCACCGGCGTGATCGACGAACCCGGCGCCGTCCTGGTGCTGGATCCGACCCACCCGGTCGAGGCGCGTCGCGCCGCACTCTTCCTCCGGCCGCTCGATCCGGAACTGGAGCGGTGGGACGGGCACCGGATGGAGATCGGGCAGCCGCTGCGCCGGAAGGTCGGCATGCAGACCGTGTTCCGGACCACCGGTCTCGCCCGTTTCCTGGCCGAGGCCATGCGGCGCACCCGGCTGCTCGCATGCCTGCACCCGCTCGCCTGGCATGATCAGCCGGTATCGCCTGACCTCGCGCTCTTCCGCCGCATCGCGGAACGCGTCCCGGATGCGCGCATCGTCGATCGGACCGACCTGCCGAACGTCTTCCGATCGGTGAAGAGCGACGCGGAGATCGCGATGATCCGGCGCGCCATCGCCATCACCGCGGAGTCGCTGGCGGACGCAGCGCCGCAGATCCGGCCCGGCACGAACGAGTTCGCCGTCCAGGCGCGGCTGGAACACGGGTACCGTGCCCGCGGATCGCGCGGACCGGCGTACGGATCCATCGTCGGAAGCGGCTTCAACTCGACCGTCCTGCACTACCGCGCCAATGCGAAGGACATCGAGACGGGCGACCTGGTCTGCATCGACTCGGGTGCCCGCTGGGGCGGGTACGGCGCCGACATCACGCGGACGTTCCCGGCCGGCGGCACGTTCTCCTCCCGGCAGCGGAAGATCTACGACATCGTGCTCGCCGCACTCCGCGAAGGCACGGCCGCGGTCCGCCCCGGCGCGACCATCGCGCAGATCGACGCGGCCGCACGGCTTGTCATCGCCAGGGCGGGATTCGCCGATGCCTTCATCCACGGCATCGGCCATCACCTGGGCCTGGAGACGCACGACGCGAACCCCGACCGGCCCCTGGAGCCCGGGTGCGTCATCACGATCGAGCCCGGCATCTACCTGCCCGACGAGCGGCTCGGTATCCGCATCGAGGACGACATCCTCGTCACGCCGGACGGACACGAGAACCTCTCCGCCGCGATCCCGCGCGACGCCGTGGACATCGAGGCCATGGTCGGCGGGCCGTGATCCGCGGCCGGCCGCGTCACGGCTCGCAGTAGCACGAGGACGTCGGCTGGACGTCGGCGCGCCGCCAGGCGCGACGCCGCTCCCCGGCGTATCGCGCGGCATCGGCATTCCGTCCCTGGGCCCGCGCGGCGTTCTCCAGCCCGAGCATCGCCCACCCGTTGTTGCGGTTGATCTCCAGGTCCTGGCCGTAGACCGCCTCCGCGTCCGCGTACCGGCGCGCGCTCATGAGCAGGGCACCCAGGGCATGGCGCACGGGCTGCATCCAGCCCGGCGGTTCGTCGTAGGCAAGGTCATCCTCGAGCGCCGCGCCCTCCCGCAGCAGCGCGAAGGCTTCGTCCACGCGCCCCTCGCGCCAGGCGAGTTCCCCGCCCAGCATGCGGCGCGCCACCGCGATGACGGCGGGTGCGGGGTTGTTGCCGACCATCCATCCCTCCGGGATGAGCGCCGCTTCCTCCTCGAAGCGTGCCTGCTCCGCCCGCGCCTCGTCGGTGCGGCCGAGCGCGCTGAACGCCACCCCCCGCGCATAGTGCCGCATGGTGCGGCTGATGCGACGGAACTCCGGCGCCTCGGGCTCGCGCAGGATGTCTTCCCAGCGGCCGAATCGGATCAGCACGTGGTACGTCACCGGGAGGAACCCGTCGGCGAACTGCGGATACTCCGCCAGGAACGCCGGCGGAATGTCCCGCTCCAGTTCCCGGGCCGCGTTCAGCGCGACGGCGAAACGCCCCTCCATCATGGCGGACCACGCCAGGAAGTGGATGTTGTGGACGAAGTAAAGGCCGTAGAACTCCGGCGGCGGCGCGACCGCGAAATACGCGCGATCGACGGCGATGGCGCGCTCGTTCGCATCGGACGCATCCTCCCATCGACCGATGCGCGCATAGATGTGCGCCGGCATGTGCACGAGATGCCCCGAGCCCGGCACGAGCGAGCCGAGCCGATCGGCCGACGCGATCGCGCGCTCCGGCGCCGGTGAGGCCTCGACGGCGTGGATGTAGAAGTGGTTCGCACCGGGGTGACCGGGGTGACTGCCGATCACCTGCTCCAGGACCGCGACGATCTCCGGCGTCCGTCCCTTCGGACGTCCGTCCTTCTCCCAGAGATCCCAGGGCTGCAGGTTCATGAGCGACTCCGCGAAAAGCGCGCCGACGTCCGGGTCCTGCGGGAAGCGGCGCCATGTCTCCTCCATGGCCGCGGCATACGCCTCGTCGAGCGGACGGCGATCCTCCGGGGCCGGCCATGCGTACCGCTGCGCCACCGCGCGGATGAGCATGCGTTCAACGGCGGACGCTCGATCGAGATGTCGGAGCGCCTCCTGTGCCGCCTCGTACCCGCGCTGCGACTGGAGTTCCGTCATCTCCGGGTTGTTGATGTGCAGGCCGTTCGCATAGGCGACGCCCCACCAGGCCATCGCACACCGCGGGTCGTGCCGCGTCGCCTCCCGGAAGGACCGGATCGCTTCGTCATGGTTGAAGCCGTAGAGGAGCTGGATGCCCTGGTCGAACCAGCGCTGCGCCTCCGCGGAATCCGTGGTGACCGCGCGCGTGTAGGTTCCGAAGCTGGTGAACAGCCGGGGTCCGGGCGGAGCCGACGGTGCGGACCGGCACCCCGCCGCCAGCAGCAGCAGGAGCAGCGGCGCTGCCACGCCGAGAGGCCCGACGCGACCGGCCCCGCGGACTCGCCAGGCCGTACCCGTCGGCGTGCCCGGAGTCCGAACGATCCACCGATGGCCGGACCGACCGGACGGACGCTGTCCTTCAACCGTGCTGTTCATCGCGAAACTCCATATCGCGGCGCCCGGCCGGGGCGCCAGTCATGCACATGTCTGTTCTGGCCGGAGCGATGGCCCGAACACTGGCCCGAGCACTGGACCGACCACATGGTCGCCGTCGACACAAGGCGGTCAGGATACCGCGCACGGCACGGGACGGTACACGCCTGCCCGGGCGGCGGCTCAGTCGGCCATCGGCGCGGTCCGGAGCCGCTCGATCACCTGCGTGCTGCCGAGGCCCGGCCGATTCGCAAGGAGACGCAGGTCCAGCCCCAGTTCCCGCACGACGTCGATCTCCGCGATCTGCTCGCGTTCGTAGTCACCGCCCTTGACGAAGACGTCGGGCCG
This sequence comes from Phycisphaeraceae bacterium, assembly GCA_019636755.1. GTDB lineage: Bacteria > Planctomycetota > Phycisphaerae > Phycisphaerales > SM1A02 > JAHBWZ01. Next base: position 26,591 of record JAHBWZ010000009.1, read on the forward strand.
GATCCGCCGCAGCAGGTCGTGGACCGTCGGCTCATCGAACGCGAGCAGGTAGTCGACGCACGCGAGTTCACCCAGGATGTCCAGCCGGTCATCAATGGCATAGATGGGCCGCATCGGTCCCTTGAGCGCCCGGACCGAACTGTCGCCGTTCACGGCGACGACCAGTACGTCGCCCAGCGCTCGAGCCTCCCGCAGGTATCCGACATGGCCGGCGTGGATGACGTCGAAGCAGCCGTTCGTGAAGACGATGCGATCGCCGCCGGCGCGGTGGGCCGCGAGTTCGACGAGCAGTTCATCCAGCGTGCGTCGCTTGCCGGAAAGGCCGCGGCAGCGCCGCACGATCTCGCGGTGAACCTGCGCGAACGGGATCGGCTGCGCGCCGAAGATCTCCACTTCCAGGCCCGCGGCCGCATTGGCGAACTCCACCGACTCGCGCCAGGCGAAGCCGTTCGCCCGGGCAGCCGCCAGTGCGGCCAGGACCATGTCGCCCGCGCCGGTGACGTCATACACGCTGCGCGCCACCGTCGGCACGAGCACGGGCGCACCGTCGCGTTCCTGGAGAAGGGCGCCGTGGCGATCGAGTGTCACCACGGCGGCATCGAGCGACAGCCGATCGATGAGCGCGCGGGCAAGCCCGGAGTCCCGGATCGCATCCGGATCCGACGGCACGGCGCGTCCCGTCGCCCGCTCCGCCTCGCTCCGGTTCGGCGTGACGGCGGTCGCGCGGGCATACCGGGCGTACTCGTCGATCGCGGCCGGATCCACGAGGCACTCGATCCCGGTCTCCCGGCACCGGGCGATCAGCGCCTGGAGCAGCGCGGGCGTGCAGACGCCCTTCGCATAGTCCTCGACGCAGAGCACCGCCCCCGGCGCCGCATCCAGCGCGGCCGAGGCCGCGGCCAGGAGCGACGCTTCGACCCCGGCGGAGATCGGCCGGCGGGACTCGATGTCGATGCGGAACATCTTCTGAGGATGACGATGCTGTGCGAGGCCGACCAGGCTCCGCTTGACGGTGGTCGGCCGACCGGCGTCCACGCGCAGGCCACGGCAGTCGCATCCCTCCGCCTCCAGCTGTTCACGGATCGCGGCGCCGGCCTCGTCATCGCCGACCACGCCGACGCAGGAGACGTCACCGCTCAGTGCGCGCAGGCAGCGCGCCACGTTCGCCGCGCCGCCGGGCGTGCGCTCCACCCGCTCCGCGTGCAGGATCGGGACCGGCGCATCGGGGCTGAGTCGCTCGGCCGCGCCGAAGAGCGTCTCGTCCAGCATGAAGTCACCGACGACGACGGCCGCGAACGGCCGATAGCGGGCCAGCGCATGCAGAATGGGCGTGTGTGGGACGGTCATGGCGCGTGCTTCCCGGATCCGGCGGGGACCGGGCGAGGGGTGTCGGATGATGCTATCGGGTCGACTCCGACAGCGCACGGCGGACGCGGTCCAGCAGGGCACCTTCGCCGTCGATGAACTCCAGTTCGAGTCGGGGCACGAGGAACTCGACGCCTCCCGGTCCGCCTGCCAGGAGCGGGCCCAGCTTCATCCAGTCCTTCTGCGTCGTGAGCACGGCGCGCTGCGGTCCCGCCGCCTCCCGCAGTGTCCGCAGGACCCGCCGGTCGTACCGCGCGTGATCGCGGACGGGGATGTCCCGGTCGATGATCGCGCCGGCCGCGCGTGCCTGGGCTGTGAACGCCGCGGGATGACCGATGCCCAGGAGTGTCACCACGTGCCGGCCGCGCAGGGCGTCCAGCGGGGCGGGCACCGCGTCCGGAGCGGTCGCGCCGGCCGGGACGCGGCGCAGACCGGTCCACGCGTGCCGCGTCCACGCGATCGGTCCGGCGCCATGCAGGCCATGGATGCGCGCGGCGAGCGCCGGATCCACGCGCTCGGCGCGGGTCACGATGACCGCGTCCGCCCTCGACAGCGCGGTCGGCGGCTCCCGGAGCCAGCCGGCCGGCAGCGGCCGATCGTCGAGCCCGGGGCGCCCCGCGTCGATCAGGACCAGGTCGAGGTCGCGCGCCAGCCGCCGGTGCTGGAAGCCGTCATCGAGGATGCAGCAGTCCGGGCCGTCATCGACCGCCAGGGAGCGCTCGATCGCCGCCAGTCGATCCGCGCCGGTGACCACGGGAACCCCGGGCAGCAGCCAGCGATGCTCGTTCGCCTCGTCGGAGCCGTGGCGCCTGTGCGCGCGGTACCCGCGCAGCGCGATCATCGGATGCCGGTGGTCGCGGCACAGTGCCTCGGCCAGCCACCGCACGAACGGGCTCTTGCCGACACCGCCCGCCGTGATGTTCCCGACGGAGATCACCGGCAGCGGCGCCCGCCGCGGGCGCATCCGGCCGATCCTCCAGGCGGCCACGCGCCCGTACACGATCGCGGCCGGACAGGTCAGCGGCGCCATCCAGCCGGGCAGCGGTCCGCTCATCGCGCGCGCCCGCCATCCCGGTGCGCCCCGCCCCGGTCGCGCGGCGCGCGGTCCGCCGGCGCCGGACCGGTCATGGACGCACGTCCGGATGCACCGGAGGACGCGGGGGGCCGTCCGCCGAGCGCGCCCGCCCGCGCCGCGTCGAGCGCCCGGCCGTGCAGCCGCACCGTCACCGAGGCGTCCAGCAGCGCGCCGCCGACCGCGACCAGCAGGAACAGCATCGCGGCAAGCCAGGTGACGACGTACAGCCCCGGATGCCGCGCCGGGTCGACGATGCTCAGGCCGGCCACGACGAGGACCGCCGTCCCGTCCAGCGTAAGCAGCGCGAAGCGCCGGATCGATCGCTGCGTCCGTGGATACGCCGCGTTCCGCAGCGATCTGAGATACCACGCCGACAGCGCGACGAAGACCGCGAGGACCGGCACCGTGACGGCCGCATGAACATGGACGGCAGCGAGGAGCATGGGGTCGGGGCCGCCGGAAGACGCGATCATAGTGTGCCCGCCGGACCACACCGTCCGCCCGTGTATCCGCGCGCCCGCAGCAGCGGGACCAGTCGCCGCATCGGGAGGCCCATGACGGTCGCCGGATCTCCCTCGCACGTCACGGGCCAGCCTGCCGCCGCCACCTCCGCGAGGTTGTATCCGCCCGCCTTGCCCTGCCATGCGCCGGAGGCCGCGTACGCCGCGATGACCGCATCGGTGAGCGCCCCGACGTGTACGCGCGCGCGGTCGTGGAAGAGCAGCCGGGTGTCCGATCCCGGTTCCAGCAGGCAGACGCCGGTGAGCGTCTCGTGCGCGGCATCGCGCATCGCCCGCAGCATGCGCGCGGCGTCCGCCGGGTCGCGCGGCTGACCGAACGGCGCACCGTTCACGACGCAGAGCGTATCGGCCGCGAGAATCACGCCCCGGCCGCCCTCCCGGGACAGCACGTCGCCGGCCCATCGCGCCTTGAGCCACGCGAGCGCCTCCACCCACGCGGCCGGCGTGACGTCTCCGCGGACGAGTCCCGCGTCGTCGATGCCGCCGCCCAGCACCACCGGGTCGAATCCGGCCTCGCGCAGCAGGCGGTGCCGACGCGGTGACCGGCTGGCGAGCCAGAGCGTCATACGGGATGTCTCGCCGCATCGCCGTGGGCCGCGAGCTGCTCGACAGCCGCACTCATCACCGCGGCAACGCCGATGCGCTGCATCAGCCGATCGTCCATCGCCGCCGCGCGGTAGGAGACGCCATGGCTTCCGCCGAGCACCCGGCTCCGCGTTCCCAGGGGCCCGACGCGCCGCGGATCGGTCGGACCGTAGAGTGCCACGGATGGGCGATCGAAGCCGACGGCGATGTGCAGCGCGGCCGAGTCGTTCGCGATGACGAGCGATGCGGATGAAATCACTGCCATGAGTCCGCCGACGGCCGTCCGGCCGACGAGGTCCACGACGCCCGGCGCTTCCAGCAGCGGCGCCAGTCGAGCGCGCTCACCATGCGTACCGACGACGACGCACGTCGCGCCGGTGCTCGCGCGGAGTGCAGGGACCACCTCCACCCACCGCTCCAGCGGCCACTCCTTCGAGCGCCATCGCGCCGTCGGCGCGAGGACGACCAGGCGCCCGGCGGCGTCCAGTCCGCGCCGCCGGCGTTCCTCGTCCCACCAGGTCGCACCGTGTGCCGGAACATAGAGCCGCAGGTCGCGGACGACCGGGATGCCTTCGCACGCAAGCAGCTCCAGCATCTGGTCCACCGTGTGCACCTGCGGCGGACCGGCGTGGCGGATCGAGTACCAGAGCCACGCGCCCTCGCGGGCGCTGCGCCAGCCCACGCGGTGCCTGGAACCCGTGCACCGCGCCAGCAGCCCGCTCCGCGCCAGGCCCTGCAGGTCGTAGACGGCGTCGTAGCGCGGTCGCCTCAGGGCATGGACAAGCGCCGCGCCGGCACGCCAGGCGGACGGTGTCAGCGGCCATCGCCGGAGCCGTTCCCTCGGAAACGGGATCACGCCGTCGACCGCGGGATGGGCGATGACGGCGTCCTCGAAGCCTTCCTGGACGAGCCAGTCGATGTGCGCCCCGGGAAACGCCCGCCGAAGGCTGACCGCCGCCGGAACAGTCCGGCAGACATCGCCCAGTGCACTGGGCCGGATCAGGAGGACACGAGCTGGCGCAGCGGGCACGGGCACGCGGGCGGGATGGTATCGATGCCGCGGCAACCGCGAACGTCACTCGCCCGTAGGGAACCGGTACCGGCATGGGCATGCCGCGTCCGGAGCTATCGGACGCATCGCGCGATCGAAATCGGTTGCATGACGGAGGTCGATTGCCGGTTGACAGTGCCCCGGCCGAGCGAGGATATTCGAGTCACCGGTGAACGGACCGAAACGACCCACTCCCGAAGAGACGCCACGGCCTGAACAGGTCGAAGGTCACGTCCTTCGACTCGCCGACACGAGTGACGGGTCCACGGAATCGATCGACAGCCTGTCCGGTGACTCGGCGTCGACGGGCGCGCCCTCGGACGCACGGTCGCAGTCCCGATCATCGCCGACACCGTCGGCCGGCGCCGGTGACCGCGACCGGCCGGGGCGTGCGGCGGGTGTCGGCGCCGCACCGGCCGGACTCCCCGACACCGACACCAGCGCCGGCTCGTCGGGCGGATTCGAGACGATGCTCGGCACCATCGTCGTCGCCTCCGGGCTCTGCACCACCGATGAGGTCGACGCGTGCCGGAGCGAAGCCGAGGGGTCCGCCCGCACGGACGAGCCGCAGACGCTGACCGATGTCCTGCTCTCGCGGGACTACGTCACGCGGCATCAGCTCAATCGGCTCCGGCAGGAGTTCGAGGCGAAACGCTCGAGCCAGCGCATCCCAGGCTTCCAGATCATCTCCCGCCTCGGCGCCGGCGCGATGGCTACGGTCTTCCTTGCAAAGCAGCTGAGCCTCGATCGCCATGTCGCCATCAAGGTGCTCCCCAAGAAGTTCTCGGGCAACGAGAAGTTCATCGAGCGTTTCTACAAGGAGGGACGCGCCGCGGCGCAGCTCAACCATCCGAACATCGTCGCGGCATACGACGTCGGATCGGCCGGTGAACATCACTACTTCGTGATGGAGTACGTGGACGGGTCGACCGTCTTCGACCAGATCATGAAGGCGAAGCGATTCCGGGAGGCGGAAGCGATCTCGATCGTCCTCCAGGTCGCCAAGGCCCTGGAGCACGCGCACGATCGCGGCTTCATCCACCGCGACATCAAGCCCAAGAACATCATGATCACGCGGGACGGCCGCGTGAAACTGGCGGACCTCGGGCTGGCCCGCGCCCTGAGCGACCGGGAGGCGGCGAAGGCCGAAGCCGGTCGAGCCTACGGAACGCCGTATTACATCAGCCCGGAGCAGATCCGCGGCGAACTGGTGATCGGCCCGCAGGCCGACATCTACGGACTCGGCGCGACCTTCTATCACATGGTCACGGGCCGCGTTCCGTTCGAGGGCAGGAACCCGTCGGCGGTGATGCACAAGCATCTCAAAAGCCCGCTGGAGCCTCCGGATCATGTGAACCCGGAACTGAGCGCGGGCTGCGCCCAGGTCATCGAGATGATGATGGCCAAGAGCGTGCCGGACCGGTACCAGAACGTCCGCGACCTGATCGAGGACCTGGACCTGGTCAGGCAGGGGCGGCCACCGCACTTCGCGCATCGCGCCTTCGACCACGACTCGGTTTCGAAGACCCTCACCGACCTGGCGACCTCGGCCCCCAGCGCCCCGGCGCCCCGGCTCATGCCCGCCCGGACCTCGCCGCTGGGCGATCCGAAGGTGCTGATCGGCGCCGTCGCCCTCGCGGTGAGCCTCGTCGTCAACATCATCCTGCTCGCCGTGCTCCTGAGCTGACGGCCGCGCGCCGGCCCCACGGGCGGGAATCGCGGGATGCCGGGCGGCTCTGCCCCGCACCCCGACTGGTAGCATGACGGCATGCAGCTTTACATCGATACCGCGAATCTCGCGGAGATCCGTCGCGCCGCCGAGATGGGAGTCCTCGATGGCGTCACCACCAACCCGAGCCTCATGGCGCGGGAGAACGCCGACTTCCACGACCACATCCGCGAGATCTGCCGGATCGTCCCGGGGCCGGTCAGCGCCGAGGTCGTCGCAACGGAGTCGGACGCGATGCTGGCGGAGGCGGAGGACCTGGTCCGCCTGGCGCCGAACGTCGTCATCAAGCTCCCCTGCACCGTCGACGGGATCCGGGCGTGCCGCGCCCTGAGCGACCGGGGCGTCCGCGTGAACATGACGCTCTGCTTCCAGCCGCTCCAGGCGCTGCTCGCCGCCAAGGCCGGTGCATTCCTGATCAGCCCCTTCATCGGCCGGCTCGATGATGTCGGCGAGGACGGGATGCAGCTCATCCAGCAGATCCGGCAGATCTACGACAACTACGGGCTGGAGACGAAGATCCTCGCCGCGTCGATCCGCCACCCCCAGCACCTCGTCCAGGCCGCCCTGATCGGCGCCGACGTCGCGACGGTGCCGTTCGGCGTGATCGCGCAGATGATGAAGCATCCCCTCACCGATCTCGGGCTGGAACGGTTCCTCGCCGACTGGGCCAAGGCCCGCCCGCGGAGCGCCGCGACGGCGGCCACGTGAACGGCCGGACGCCGGGAACCGGACACGGAATGTTCACGTAGACTTGACAGTGCAGGGGCCTGTGGTACCCTGCCGGATGCCGAGTTGAATCGGACTCGGCGGGGACCGGGCGGCACCCGATGTCATCCCCCGATTCGCGTTTCGCACCGCACTCATCTGCAGTTCTTCGCCGCCCCGGTCGACAATCCGAACACCCGAAGTCAACCCGGCCGCATCGCCGTCCAGCGCACGCTGGCGGTGGGCCGGATCCCGTGGGCCCCATTCGGGACGGGCAGCGCACGAGTCTTCAGGCTCGCACGCCGGACCGCCACGCGGAACCCTGACTTCACTGGTGTGACTGGATACGACCGGAACGGGCAGGCGCCCACAGTTCTCCGGCCACTCGAAGTCGTGTACGCGGCGGATGATCCATTCCGACGGTGCACGCCCTGGCCGCAGCCGCGCGACGTTCTGCCCACCTTCCCCGCTCGCGTCCACGCCTGGTCAGCCGCCGCCGGATCTCCGGCCCGCTTCCTGTGCGTGGAGTCCGTCGCGGACGGGCATCCCCGGTCGTTCGAGCGCGTCGTCCCCTCCGGTCCCGGAGGCCGCCGTGCGATCGGCCGCGCGTGAGTTCGAACGCGGCAGGCCGCTCGGCGCCGAAGAGACCGGCTCCCGATCCACCCATCCCGGGAAGCAGATCCCGGAAGGCGGTCACAGACCATGGAACACACGCCCCGTTCCCGCAGCCGCACAGGCTTCACGCTCATCGAGCTGCTCGTCGTCATGGCGATCATCGCCCTGCTCATCGGGCTGCTCCTCCCGGCGCTCGCCAAGGCCCGTGCCCAGGCACGTCTGCTGAAGGACGCCACCCAGCTCAAGCAGGTCCACCAGGGCTGGGTCGTCTTCTCCCGGCAGTTCGACGGCAAGTTCCCCACCCCCGGACTGGTCCGCCGGCTCCAGTTCAACGGCCAGTGGATTCCCGGTCGCGGCGCCGAGGACCTCAACGCCAACGGCACCGCCCAGATCCACTCGCTCTGCATCATGCAGAACTACTACTCGCCCGAAATCCTCTACTGCCCGACCGAGTCCAACACCAACGTCGCCGTCAAGGACAACTACAACTTCGAGGTGTACAACGTCTCCGTGACGCCCCCGGTCTACTGGGACACGACGTTCGGAGCGAATCTCGCGCAGGTCTGCAACACCTCCTACGCGAGCATGCCGCTGGGCGGCGACCGCAAGAAGCAGGAGTGGCGCGAATCGTTCAACTCGAAGTTCGCGATGCTCGGCAACCGCGGCACGCCGAACGGCGTCCTCCGCAAGCGCGACTACACCTACGAGTTCCACGGCGGCAAGAACCAGTGGGTCGGCAACGTGTGCTACAACGACAATCATGTCGCCACGCACGACACCTTCACGCCGGAAGGCCTGGACTTCCTGCGGAACAACGTGTCCGAGGTCGACAACCTCTTCCGCAACGACACCGGGACCTCGGACAACCCGAATCAGAACAACGGCGCGGGCTTCGACTGCTGGCTCGTGGTCGTGCGTTCGATCACGGGCTCCGGTGCGAACCTCCAGTTCGCGATGACCTGGGACCCGGTGCTGCCCGACTGAACCCCGGCACCGCCGCACGCACATCGTCAGGAATCGGAAGCGGACCGGCACCGGGGCCGGTCCGCTTCTCTATTTCTGCCTGATCGCCCGGCCGCCCATGCGGCCACGGCCGGCGCCGATCGCCGGCGGCGGCGTCAGTCGGGTGCCACCTCGAAGAGCGCTTCGACCTCGACGGTGGCGCCGAGCGGCAGGGCCACGGAGCCGACGGCCGCCCTGGCGTGACGCCCGGTGTCGCCGAAGACGCGGACCAGGAGATCACTCGCGCCGTTGGCCACCGCCGGCTGGTCCGTGAAGCCGGGCGCGGAGCAGACGAAGACGCCCAGTCGCACGACGCGCCGGATCCGGTTGAGATCACCCGCGAGCGCATCCCGGGCCGCTGCCAGCACATTGAGCGCACACTGCGCGGCGGCCTCCTTCGCCGATTCGATCGAAACGTCGGTCGGCACAGCCCCTTGCGCAATCAGTCGGCCCTCGCGGAACGGGATCTGGCCGCTGATGAAGAGCAGCGTGCCGACCCGGACCGCGGGCACGTAGGACGCAACCGGCCGGGGTGCCTGGCCGAGGGTCAACCCGAGCCCGGCGATCCGCGCTTCAACATCAATTCCCGTCGACGGCATGGAACCTCCCTGCATGGCATCTCGAAGATCAGGGCGGGCACTCCAGGTGCCCCGCCTCCCGCGCGACCCGTGGCGGTCGGACCCGCGTTCCTGGCCACGCTCGCATCGGGCTCGCATCGGGCTCGCATCGGGCTCGCATCGGCGAGGTCCGGGCGACTTGACGACGCGTCGTGCTGCTGTACTCTACTGGACGGGAATGACCACCCCGCTCCTGATCCCGACGGCCTGATCCGACATCATCCCTGGTCACACGCGGCAGGCACCTCTCGACCGGAGAGATCACGACACGCCGCGAGTACCGCCCCGCACTCATCCCCGCCGCCGGATCGACATCCAGTCCGAACCTCGCTCCCCCCGGCCCGGCCGGTGGCGCCGCGCAGACGCGATCCGCGCCGTCGCGGGCCCTCCCCAGACAGGCGCGCCCGGCGCGCAACGCCGGCGGAGCGGATCCGAGGTTCAGGCGGCCCGCGGGACACTCCGCACAGTGTCCCCCCTGCCCCACCCCCACCAGCGTTCTGCCCGTCGGCGTCTTCGTCCACGCCCGACGGCTCGGTTCTCATCCATACCTCATTCCCTTCCTGAAGGAGAATCCCCCAGATGAACAAGCGACGAACAGGCTTCACGCTGATCGAGCTGCTGGTGGTCATTGCGATCATCGCGCTGCTCATCGGCCTGCTCCTGCCGGCCCTCGCAAAGGCCCGCAGGAACGCGGCGACCGTCAAGGACTCCTCGAACATCCGGGAGATCCACAGGTCGTTCATCACCTTCGCCCAGCAGAGCAAGGACATCATGCCCCTGCCGGGCCTTATCAACCGGAAGCTCGACGTCTTCACCGGGAAGCAGGTCCCCGGCGTCGGTCCGGAGAACTTCTTCAAGAATCTGACGCGGCACCTGTACTCCTCGCTCATCGCGCAGGAGTTCTACAAGCCGGACCTGCTCATCGGGCCCACCGAGGTCAATCCGATCATCGTGGAGTGCCTCACCTACGACTACGCCTCCTACAACCCTGCCCAGGACCGGTACTGGGACGGCGACTACGCGGGTGACGGGATCCTGATCGACGGGCCGGGCAACTTCCACACGTCGCTGAGCGGCGTCGGCGAGCTGCCCTGCCATACCTCCTACCACCACCTGGCGCTGGTAGGGAACCGCAAGCGGACCAAGTGGCGCAACACGGCGAACTCCCAGGATCCGCACCTCTCCACGCGCGGCACGAACCTGGGCGAGTTCACCGGTGATCAGTACAACCGGAGCTACACGCTCAATCTCCATGGCGGCAACAAGGAGTGGGTCGGGAACGTCGTCTTCGCGGACAACCACACGGAGACGATCTCGTCCTTCTTCCCCTCCCTCACCTCCTATGAGCCGGCGGTGGCCAACGGGCAGCTCCAGCGCGACAACATCTTCCGCGGCGAATTCAGCGATTTCGGCGGAAACGGCGCAACGGGCCTGAACTTCGCCTCGGGCGATGCGTTCCTGCTGATGATCCGGTCGATCCTCCAGGACTCGACCGCGGTGAACGCACAGCGGTACGAGGAACAGCTCGTGCCCTGACGACGACCTGACTCTGCACGCCGTGAAGCGGGCCGGCCATGCCGGCCCGCTTCTTCAATTCTGCCCGCGCCCGGTCGCCCGGGCCCCCGGACGCACGGCCGGCACGGCACCCGCACTTATACTTGGCGGACATGCGGCTGCCTCACTGCCACGACAGGCCCCGGTCCGTGTGCTCGCCCGCGGCGATCCGGATCGTCGTCACGCTCCTGCTTGCCCTGAGCGCCGCGGCCGAAGGCTGGCGGGCGTCGCCCCAGCCCGCCGCCGTCGCCGCCTTCCGCCAGGCGGATCACGTGGCAATCCTCCCGGTCCACGGTGAGATCGATCGGACGACCTTCGTCTCGCTCGAGCGCCGGATCCGCGTCGCCGCCCGCCGCGGCGCCACCGCGATCGTGCTGGAGATCGACACGCCGGGCGGCGAGGTGATGGCGGCGCTCGACATCTGCAGCCTGCTGAAGGACCGGGCGATCGTACCGGCCAACGTGGTGGCCTGGGTCCGGCCGCGGGCGTTCTCGGCGGGGACCATCATCGCGCTGGCATGCCGCGAGATCATCATCGTCTCCAACGGGTCCTTCGGCGACGCGGCGCCCATCCGGGCCATCCCGGGGATGGGGCTCGTGCCGATGGAGGCCGCGGAGCGGGCGAAGATCGAATCCCCGATCCTTGCCGAGGTCATCGATTCCGCGCGGCGCAATCACTACGACGAGAACATCGTCCAGTCCTTCGTGAGCGTCGGCATCGAACTCTGGATGCTCCAGCACCGGGACACCGGAGAACTCGCCGCCGTCGATCGCGCCGAATACCGCCAGGTCTTCGGTGAGGATCCGCCGCAGCAGATCGTCACCGTCGCACCGGCGATCCCGTCGGCCGACCCCGCGCAACCCCGGCTGCAGCGCCGGTTCGGCGGGCGCGGGTCGCGGCGCACCGCGCCCTCGCAGCCCGGCCCGTCCGCCGATGAACTGCGGCAGCAGATCGAGTACCAGGCGCTGCCGCCGTCGCGGGCGCCGCTCACCGCCGATGACGCGGCCTCGTGGCAGCTTGTCGAGCAGATCGTCTCCGCCGATCGCCTCCTGACGCTGCATGCCCCGGAGGCGATCGACTACGGTCTCGCCACGGCGGTGATCGACACCGAAGAGGCACTGCGCGCGTACTTCGGCGCGGCCACGATCACGCGCCTGGAGCCGCTGTGGTCCGAGGGACTTGTCCGGTTCCTGATGAGCTGGCCGGTCCGCATCGTGCTCGTCGCACTCTTCCTGGTCGGGTTCTTCGTCGAGATGCTGGCACCGGGGGTCAGCGCCTTCGGGCTCACCGCCGTGGCGGCGCTGGCCCTGCTCGTGGGCGCCCCGTATCTCGCCGGACTTGCCGAGTGGTGGAACCTCGTCCTCATCCTCGCCGGCGTTGCGCTCGTCGGATTCGAGGTATTCATCACGCCGGGGGTCGGGCTCGCCGGGTTCGCCGGCGTCGCGGCGGTGCTCACCGGCCTCGTGGCGACATTCGTCTCCAGCGACATCCGCACGAATGAGGGCCAGGCGGAACTGGTCAGCGGCATCCTGACCACGCTCGCCGGACTCTTCGGAGCGATCGCGCTGTTCTGGGTCGTCTCGCGACACCTCCAGTCATTCCCGGCGTTCAGACGGTTCGTCCTCCAGACCGAGGTGACGGGGCACGAGGAGCCGGTCGGCGCGCTGCACGCCATGGGGCCATCCGCCGAGGCGCGACTGGCGCCGGGCGAGGTCGGCGTCACCGTCACCGAACTGCGCCCGGCCGGACGTGCCCGGTTCGGCGATCGGCTGATCGACGTCCAGGGCACCGGCCTCTTCATCGAGCGCGGTGCGCGCATCCGTATTGTTCGCGTCGAAGGCATCGTTCCCGAGGTCGAACCGGTCGATGTCCAGGAAGTCCCCACCTCCCGGGAACCGTCCGCATGAGCACACTGCATCTCCTCGCCACGACGGCCGGTGCGATCGACTCCGACGGGCACCTGCTCGTGTGGGGCGCGACGCTCTTCGGCGTGGCACTCGTTCTCGTGGTGCTGGAACTCTTCATCCCGTCCGGTGGACTGATCAGCCTCGTGGCTGCCGCCGCGGCGATCGGTTCGATCGCCGCGTTCTTCCGGTATGACACGACGGTCGGCTTCGGCGCCCTGGGCGTGTACCTGGTGCTCATCCCGGTCGGCATGCTCTTCTTCTTCAAGGTCTGGGTCCACACCGGCATCGGCCGGCGCATGATCCTGGGCGGGCCCGACGCCCTGGAGGAGCCCACCCTGGACGAAGCCGAATCGGAGCGACGGAGACGCTTCGAGCAGGTGCAGGGCCTGATCGGCGCGGAAGGCATCGCCGAGACCTCGCTTCGTCCGATCGGCGTCGTCCGCATCGCAGGCCGGCGCGTGGACGCCATGGCGGAGATGGGCATCATCGATGCCGGCACGCCGGTGACCGTGGTTTCCGTGTATGACAACCAGATCAAGGTGCGCCCGCGGGCGTGACCTTCGGACCCGCCGGTCCCCGGCCGGCGCACCTGGAGTCCCGCGGAGTGGCGGCGCAGGCGGGGCCGTCGTACCCTGCACGCCCGAGGGGGCGGTTCCGCGGCACTCCAACGACGCCGGAGCAGACCCGATCGTGCCTGCCGGATGCGCAGGCGCCGGCCGCGCTGCCCGCATCAATCACCTGCATTCCTCCGAACCAGACGTACCCGAGGCCTCCGACCCATGCTTCCCCAGTTCCTCGCCCTGACCGGATGGCAGATCGCCGGCCTCGTCGTTGCCGGGTTCTTCCTCTTCATCTTCCTGATCTTCGCCGGCCAGTCCATCAGCCTCTGGTTCCAGGCCTACCTCTCCGGCGCACGTGTCGGCTTCATCGAGCTGATCATGATGCGCTTCCGGAAGGTCAATCCGCAGGTCATCGTCATCAGCCGGATCAGCGCGAAGAAGGCCGGCCTCGACATCTCGACGGACTGGCTCGAAGCGCACTACCTCGCCGGCGGGCGCGTCACGAACGTGGTCCGCGCCATGATCGCGGCCGAGAAGGCGCGGATCGATCTCGGCTGGGACCGCGCCACGGCGATCGACCTCGCCGGGCGGGACGTCCTGGATGCCGTCAAGACCTCCGTCGATCCCAAGGTGATCGACTGTCCGAATCCACTCGGCGGGAAGTCGACCATCGACGCGGTCGCCAAGGACGGCATCCAGCTCAAGGCCCGGGCGCGGGTGACGGTCCGGACGAACATCGAGCGCCTGGTCGGCGGTGCGACGGAGGAGACGATCATCGCACGCGTCGGTGAAGGCATCGTGTCGGCGATCGGTTCATCCGGCTCGCACAAGGAAGTGCTGGAGAACCCGGACCGGATCTCGAAGGCGGTGCTCCAGAAGGGACTCGATTCGGGGACGGCGTTCGAGATCCTCTCCATCGACATCGCGGACGTGGACGTCGGCGAGAACATCGGCGCCCAGCTCCAGCAGGACCAGGCCGCGGCCGACCTCAAGCGGGCGCAGGCGGACGCCGAACGGCGGCGGGCGCAGGCGATCGCCACCGAGGCGGAATTCCGCGCCGAGGTGGAGAAGAACCGCGCCCTGGTCGTGCTTGCCGAGGCCGAGATTCCGAAGGCGATGGCCGAGGCGTTCCGCAGCGGGAACTTCGGCATCATGGACTACTACCGCATGAAGAACGTGCTCGCGGATACCGCGATGCGCGAGTCCATCGCCGGGAGCGGGGAGTCCACGGGATCGGCGCCGGGCCGATAGCGCCCCCGCCCGGTCCGACCGACGCATCGGGCAGACGGCGCGTTCCCTCCGGCCGGAGGACCGCCGACCGGGAACCGCGGAGGCATGCCGACCCTCTTCGTCGTCATCCCGATCTTCAACGAGCGCGCCACGCTGGACGCGTGCCTCGACCGCGTGGTCCATGCCGTGCTGCCGCAGGGGTGGGACCATCGCCTCGTCCTGGTGGATGACTGTTCCGATCCCGCGGCCGCCGCCGCCATCAGCGCCGCGGCGGCTCGTCTTGCCGGCGCCGGGCACGGCGCGATCCGTCTCCGCCACGCGCGGAACCACGGCAAGGGCGCCGCGCTGCGGACCGGGTTCGATCACGTCCTTCGTGACGCCGGCGACTCCGACCTCGTCATCGTCCAGGACGCGGACCTGGAGTATGACCCCGACGACTACGGCGCGCTCATGGCGCCGCTCCTCGCCGGCCGCGCCGACGCCGTCGTGGGATTCCGCTGGGGCGCGCACCGGCGTTCGCGGGGCCTTCCCCAGCGGCTGCATGCCATGGGCAATCGGATGCTGACGCTGCTGAGCAATGCGATGACCGGCATCCGCGTCCGCGACATGGAGTGCTGCTACAAGATCCTTTCGGCGCCGCAGCTCCGCCGGATCCGTCCATGGCTCTCCGAGAACCGGTTCGGCGTGGAGCCGCAGATGGTCGCGGCGATGGCGCGCCTGCGCCTGCGCGTCGCGGAGGTTCCGGTCAGGTACCACGCCCGCGGATTCTCCCAGGGCAAGAAGATCGGCGTGCGCGACGCATTCCGCGCCTGCTGGGTCATCCTCCGGGAACGACTGCGGCGCACGCCTCCCGTGAGCGCCGCCCAGCCCACTCTGGACCCCGCCGGCGATCCCGCGCGATGACCACCGATCCCGGGAATCCGTCGACCGCGAAACGGCGCCGCCTCCGCAGCACCATCCTGCAGGCGGGCGGGTTCCTGCTCGGACTGGCACTGCTCGCGTGGTGCATTCACCACGCACTGCGCCCCGAGGACGCGGAGGGATGGCGCCGACTGCGCGAGGCGCCGCCCATCGCCATCGCCGGCATGGTGGCGTGCTCCGCGATCAGCGCCGCCGTCAACGGCTTCATGTTCTGGATCTCGATCCGTCCGATCCACCGCGCCCCCCTGCGCCGGTTCCAGGCGGTGAACCTCGCCGCCGGCCTGCTCAACTACGCCCCGGTGCGACTCGGCGCCCTGGTCCGGATGCTGTACCACATCCGGGTCGATCGCCTGCCCATCGTGACCGTCGGCGGCTGGTTCGCGCTGCTCGCGCTGCTGGTCGGGATCGCGGTCGGCGCCACCGCGGGCGCCACACTGCTGCGCCCCCGACTCGATCCGTGGTGGCTGCTGCTCCTGCTGGGGCTGGCGGGGGCGGGACTCGTCGCCTTCCGACAGGTCGGTCATCGCCTTCCCATCGCGCGCGTGAGCCGTGACGTCGCCCTGCTCATCTCGCATCCCGGGGCACTTCCGCTGGCCCTTGCCGCGCGGCTCGTCGATCTGGGCGCGTTCACCGCGCGCCTCTGGATCGCGATCCTGATCCTCGACATCGGGCTTGCCCCGTCGGACGCGGCGCTGCTGGCCCTGGTCGCGCTGGTCTCAGGACTCGTGCCTTTCGGCCGGCTCGGGGTCCGGGAGTTCTGTGTCGCGCTCGCGGCGGACCTGCTCAGTCGCGCCTCGGAGGAGATCGACCGCAACATGGCCCAGCTGGCGCTCATCGATTCCGCGGCGGAAGCGCTCTTCTTCATCGTGCCCGGCGGCCTCGCACTGCTCTGGGTCCGAGGGCAGCTCTTCGCGCGCAGCGCGCAGGCCCCGCCCGCCTCCGCCGTATGATGACCGCATGGCGGGCTCTCATCTCTGCGAGGGATGCGGCCTGGACCTCAGCCGGACGGCCCGGACGGAGGTGCTCGGCGGCGCCCTGACGTGCGTGGTCTGTCCCGCATGCCGTCTCGCGACCACGCGGCGCCGCAGTGACCTCGAGGTGCTGTTCCGCCGGGCGCTGCGGATCGATGCCGCGCTCACGGGGCTCTGCATGCAACTGGCGTTTCTTGCCGTCTTCACGGCGGCGGTCATCGAGACCGCCTCGGGGAGCGACGTTCGGACGTGGCTCGGCGCAGGACTCCGCACCCTGCACGAGGTTCCGATCGGCGCCGCCCTGCTCGCCGGCGTGCTCGGCACCTGGCTCACCGCCGCCTTCGGTCACCTGCACCCCGGCCGGGTCTGGCTGGGATGGACGGCATGGATCACGATCGCCGACGCGGTCGCCCGCGGTCTCCCGGCACTTCTCGACGCCATGACCGTCCGATCGGTGACACCCGCGCCCGCGGGCGTCCTGTGGTCTCTCGTGCACACGCCCGGTGTGCATGCACTGACGGCGCTGGCGGTGACAGGAATTCCTCCCGGGCTGATGCTGCGCCGAGCCGGCACCGCGATCCGGCGCCAGCGATGGCGGTGGCGCCGGCGCGTGCGGCGAAGGACCCTGCTCGCATGAGCGGTGCACCTGACGTCACGGGCCCGGAAGCGCCCCGGGCGCACGGCGATCCGGGGCGGATCCGCTGCGACCGTCCGTGCATCGGCTGCGGGCAGAATCTCGTCGGCACGCCGATCCGCCGCGAGCCGGCCACCGGCCTCCTGCACGTCCTGTGCCCCGAATGCGGTCGTGCGGCGGGCGTGCAGGAGTATCCGGCGCTCGGGATCTGGGGGCGCCGCCTCGGGCGGATCATCGCCGGTGTCGTGGTGATCCTCCTGCTCTCCCTGCTCGGGGTCAGCACGATCCCGATGGTCGCCTCCGCGACCGGTGTTCACGCCTTCAGCGGCACGCGATTCGCGGAATGGCTCGATCGCCAGGGAACGGACCGGGCGAGCCGCGACCCCGCGGAGTTCCGCATCTGGCGGCGCTCGACGGAGAACCGGCTGCACTACGACGCACTGGGACGCCCCGGACCGTTCAGTCCCGGCGTTCCCGTCGAGGCATGGTTCCCCCCGGATGCGATCGTACCGCTCCTCTTCAGCACCCTCGGTGGTGCACTCATCGGACTGGTCTGGTCGGCGTGCCTTGCACAGCACGGCGTGCGCACCGTGCTGATCGTCTGCGCCGTCATCATGGGACTCAGCGCCCTCTTCCTCTCTGCCCAGTGGCTCAGCGTCATGGCGCGGAGTTCGGCTCCCGACGCGACGCTCCGGAGCATCGGCGAGCGCGCCGTGCTTCCTGCATCGCTGCTGATCGGGTTCCTGCCCCCCCTGCTGGCGCTCGCGGGCGCCGCGATCTTCGGCCTCCCGGTCGTCCGCGTCGTCATCCGCACGCTGCTTCCGCCGCGCCTGTCTGCGCCGCTCCTGGACCTCTGGAGAGGCACCACCGATCGGGGGCGATGATCGGGACCGCGCCATCCCGCGGCGCGACGTGCCATCCCGCGACGCCGCGTCTCAGACCGGCGCTGCCGCGAGTTCCGCGACCGCGCCGCTGCGCCGTCCGGTCAGTTCCGCATGCCGCAGGAGATAGTGGATCACGACGGTGATCACGGTCGCGTGCGACCAGGTGAGCGGCGAGACGGAGATCGGGTCGCCTGAATGCGGGTGGAACTGTTCCGCGAGGACGCCGGACGGCCGGGCGCGCCGCGCCGTCCAGTGCAGCGGTTCGAGCGCCCGCTCCAGTTCCTCCACGGTCGTTGCGGTCGCGATGTCATGCTCGGCAAGCCAGAGCGTGCAGATGACCCAGGGATTCCCGGGGACGCGCTCCAGGTCGTTCGCTTCGACGCGGTGATAGAAATCGCGCTCGTATCGCGCGATGCCGCCGACATCGGTCCGGACGCGCAGTCGCTCCCGGATCGCCTGCATCTCCGCCACGACCGCCGGGTGCCGTGCATCGAGCGCGCCGAACGCGAAGAGCCCGTGATTCGCCGAGTCCACCGTGAAATCGAGTTCGTACGTCCCGTCGGCACGCGGCTTCGCCATCCGGGCGAACCGCTGGCGCGGGGCATCCCACAGGTGCCGCAGGAGTGCGTCCCGCATCTCCCTGGCGCCGGACTCGAACCGCCCGGCATGGTCGAGGGCGCCCATGTCGCGGGCGAAGTCCGCCGCGGACTGGAGCGCGCCGATCGTCGCCGCGACGGTGAAGGTGTGGACGCCCCGTCGCTCCTCCCAGAGGTCCCAGCTCGGCAGCGGCAGCCCGTTGCGGTCACGGTGCTCGAGCAGCCAGGTCGCCGGCACGATCACGAGCGCGTTGTAGAGCGGCTTGATGAACTCGACGTCCCGATGGATCAGGAAGTGCCGGCGGAGCGCCCAGATGACGAGCGCCGTTTCGTCCTGCTGGATCGGGAGCACGGGGGCGCCGTCCAGCGTCCACGGATGCCAGCTCGACGCCAGCGTGCCCGTCGGGTTGTACTTGTGCATGAAGTACGGCCGGTCACCGATCACCTTCGCACAGAACCGGAAGAATGACCGGCTCAACTCACCGTGACCGGCCATGGACAGGGCATAGGCGACCAGCGCGCCGTCGCGCGGCCACATGTAGGAATACGTGTCGCCTGCGAAATGCGCGATGTCACTGTCGTTCGCGGCGATGATCGCACCCCCGTTGTCGATCTGCGTCCGCATGATGATCTGGCTCGTCTGGTAGAGCCAGCGGATCTCTTCCGGCAGCGGCGAAAGGTCGAGCGGCTCCTTGCACGACCACAGGCGCCAGTACGCCTCGGTCCGCTGGAGCATCCGGTCCGCGGATTTCTCCAGGATCTTCCGGTTGAGACGGCGGACCTCATCGTGCGACCGGCCCGCCGCCAGCCAGTAGATCGTCCTGGCCGAGCCGCGCGGCGACAGGTGGAGCGTGAAGCCGACGGTGGAGTCGACCGAGCCCTGCGCGATCTGGTTGCCGGCCAGGTGCCCGTCTTCAGCGTCCCTCCAGGTGCCCTCGGCGTCACCGATCCGCTTCGCACCGGTGGCGAAGTGATCGATCCCGCACTTCGTGTCGCTGCACCCGTTGATCAGGAAGTAGATCGCATCCTTGTAGGCCACCAGCCCGCCGCTCTCCGGATCGAAGTTGACGGTGTCGCCCACCGGTGACCCGCTGATCGAGAGATCGTGGTGGAAGAACACGCGGACTTCGCGGTCGACATCGCGGCGGTTGGTGAACTCCAGCCGGCGGAACAGCACCGGACTCGCGTAGTCCACGGCGTCGTGACAGCGGACCTCGAGCCCGAACTCCTCGTGGACCAGACGGACGTCCGTGACCATCGTGTCGGGCCGGTAGGCGAGCGTCCGTACCCACTTCGCGTCCTCGATCCAGGCGAACCGCCCGTCGATCCAGACGCCCCATCGCTGCACGTGCCCGGCGGTGTGGTTGGGCATCCCGACCCACGGCCAGTAGATGTCGCGCACGCGGTACTGCGCGTCGAAGGTGACCAGAAGCTCTCCGTTCCCGACTGGGATGTCGCGGGGCATGCCGGATTCCGTTCAGGCGTGCTGCAGCGCCTCGGCTCCCCGGCGCGGCCCGTCGTCCGGAGGTCCCGCGCCGTCGGCGGCAGGCAGGCCGCTGCCGGCCCGCTCGCCGCCGATGGCGCGGATCCGCAGGTCGACCGGCCCGACGCGTGTGACCCGGATGCCGAAGTTCTCCCCCACCTTCACCGCCTGCCCGATGCCGATCGGGCGGTTGTGCACCAGGATCTCCAGCGGGTCGTCCGCGGACTTCGGCAGTTCGATGATGGCGCCGGGCTTCATCTCCAGCACCGCGCGCACCGGCATCCGGTGCGAGGCCACCAGCACGATCACGGGAACCTCGATGCGCAGCAGTGACTGGAGCGGCTGGGCCATCGGCAGCAGGGTCTATCGGCCAGACGGTGCCGCAATCCCGCGAATCAGCCGGTCCACGCGCCCAGCAGGAGCAGCAGGTCGCTGAAATCGACGTCGCCGTCGCAGTCCAGGTCGGCGCTGCAGAATGCCGGGCCCGGGCACGGACCCCACGCCGCGAGGAGCTGCAGGACATCCTCGAAATCGACGGACCCGTCACCGTTGAGATCACCGGGCGGATTCGTCGTCACCTTGACCGCGACGACGTCCATGTCGACCGGGGGTGCGCGGTTCCCGACCGCCGGGTCGTCCCAGAGGTCGTAGATCGTCTGGCCCCAGTGATTCGTGGTGTTGCGGTCGCGGAGGAACTCCATGTACTCCCGCGTCGTGACCTGGTAGTACAGCGTCACGACCGAGGTGACGGCGCCCGCGGGGATCTCGTACTCGGTGTCGTCCCAGTGCTGCCCGTCGGCGTAGGCGTACCCGATCGGCCCGCCGCCGAACGCGGCGAACGCCGCGTTCGTGAAGCCCATGGGCGGGATCCGGTTGTCAAAGACGACGACGTTGTTCAGCGCCAGGTGGAAGGACTTGCCCTCCGGCAGATTCGTGAGCGCCGCGACGTTCTCGTCCATGCCATGATCGGCGAGATAGACCTTGGTGCTCTTCTCATCGAGCGTGGCCGCCCCGAAGTCATACGCGCCCCGCTCCTCCACGAGGGTGTCGGCGTCGTCGTAGAAGCGGACGTTGAGCCACATCCGCCGACCCTCCGGATACCCGCTGGGGAGCTTGTGCCCCGACCAGTTCACCACGCGCACCTTGAGCGTGCTGCCGACCTGCGACACCAGGACATCCGACGCGGCGCGGAGCAGGTCGATATTGCGCGAGATGGACGCCTCGACGGCGTCGTCGGTCATCCCGGTCTCGGACTCGCCCCAGTACGCCTGCACGGCCCGCAGGACCCAGTGATTCGAGCCGGCGAAGGTGTGCCGCTTGAGGTCCGGCCGCTCGAAGAACGGATCGAACTCCCACGCGAAGCAGCCGCCCGCCGAGATGGTCGGCATGTGACAGTCCTGGCAACTCTGCATCACGCCGGTCGGGTGATCGCCGCCGAAGCGGCCGTCCACGAAGGAGACGCCGCCGTTCGCGAAGGCGCTGAACGCCCACTCGCTGGCGGTCGTCTGCTCCGGGAACATGTCGTACGGATCCTGGGTCGGGTGCGGCGCATCCAGCGGCGCGAGGGCGTAGGTGCCGTCCGGCTGCTTCATGAAGAGCGGGTTCATGACGTCGTGGCAGGTCATGCACATCTCGCCCTTGTGATGGAAGGGCGAAAAGATGACCGGCACGCCGTGCATGTTCATCGCCGGATTCTCCGCGATGTCCAGATACGGCCCGCGGCGGACGTTCGCCGGGTCCACGACGAATCGGCCGTTGCCGCGACCGGTCCCCGGTGGAAACGCGAGCGCGGCGAGGATCGCCGCGTCCTGCGCGGGGCTGTCCACCTCGAGCACCGGGTTGACCAGCCGATGGCAGAAGTGGCAGTTGACGCCGTCGAAGTCGTTGGTGAAGCCGGAGACGATGAAGTCATCGGTGGTTCCGCTGACCGATCGCCCGGCAAGCCACGCGCCCGGCGAGTGGCATCGGATGCAGAACTCGCCCGCGCCGGCGGCGTCCTGGTTGGCGATCGCCAGCGCGGCATGCCAGACCGGATCCCGCGTCGATTGCCCCATCATCGACGCCACCCATCCGTCCCACGGCTCGTGATAGACGGTCTCGTCCAGGTACTCGCCGTGGCACACGCTGCACGCGAGACTGGAGATGATCGGCGTCACGGTGGACCCGGAAGGGTCCGGCTGGGTGCCCGGCTGGAAGAAGTCCTCCAGCGTCGTCGGCACCTGGACCTGCCCGACCGGGCGGACGTGGGGGCGGCGTGCGGCTGATGGGCTCAGAACGCCGGTGCCCGCCGGTTCCGGCGTTCGCCCGGTGGTCCGTCCCGAGGCCAGAAGATCCGCGGCGATCACGCCACCGGCCGCCAGGACCGGGACCGTGACCAGGGCGAATCGCCGAAGCTGCCCCCCTCGGCGCGCTGCTCGCATCGTTTCAGTCTTCCCTTCCAGAGAGAGACCGCCCAGCGGCGGTCATCACGGGCCTCATCCATCGCCGACGCGGTTCCTGCCATAGAAGGAGCGCGACACGCGAACATACACGGGAAAGCGGGTCCGTCAACTGCCACCACCGCGGTTGGGGCACCCGTCCGGCCCGGCGACGGACAGACACCCGGCGCAGACGGCACAGCAGGACGCCCGATAGGCGCCATCGCGATCGGTACACTGCCCTCCATGCCAGCGCCGACACCCGGCCCGCGTGCGACCCGCCCGAGCTGTCGACTTTCCGGACCGGGCACGCCCGCACCGCGCGCCGCGGACAGAGGGCATCGCCCCGACGTCGCCGGTCGGGCCCGCGCCCTGGCCGGATCCCTGGCCATCGCCCTGCGCATCGCCGTCGCCCCCGGACTCGGCACCGCCCTCCTGCTGACCGGTGGCTGCACGCGTGGTCAGGACGCCAGGCCGGTGCCGGGGTCGCTTCTCAGGATCGACCGCGACCGGTTCGACCAGGCCTTCGACTCGGTCCTCGCCGTCGCCGCCGACGAGGGCTTCACCGTCTCACTGGTCGATCGCCGCGCCGGCATCATCGAGACCGAGCCGCGCCATGCACCCTCGGTCCTCGAGCCGTGGCATCCGGACGGCTCGACGCTCGGCACACGTCTCGCCAGCACACTCAACGACCGGGCGCGCCGTCTCCGCTTCGAGTTCGTCGCGGAGAACCGGGAGGTCACGCGGATCGCCACCGAGGATCTCCCCGGCCCGGACCTGCTCGGTCTCCGCGCCGACGCCGGCCACGGCGGCACCGGCGCCGCCCCCGCGGGGCCGGGGGCGGCGCCCCCACAGGGCCCGCCCGCATCCGATGCCGCCCTGGTCCTGCGCGCCTGGACCTGGCTGGAGCGCAGCCACGTCCCGGGCCTGCGCCGGCATCCGTGGAGCCGTTCCCTGACGACGCGCAGCGGCTTCGACGGATGGACGGATGATGAAGCGGCGTGGGAGGCGCTCCGCCGCCGCCCGTCGGCTGGCCGGCGAGGGTCCATCCAGCGCGAGGTCGTCGAGCGCGATCCGGCCTTCGAGCGCCGGCTTCTCGCCCGGATCGAGTCGCGGATCCGCGCGCTCGGCGAGGCGGCTGATCGCGTCCACGACGGCAACACCGATCGGTGACCGCTGTCCGGCGGTCGACCGGGCCGGCCCCGGACGGCACGGTCCGGCATGTTCCGGAACGATGCGACCGAACCCGGGGGGCCGACAAGCCGATAACGGAACACCGCGCTGCGGTGCCCGCGCGCCGACGGGAGTGTCGGACGCACGTCGTCTCAGCCGGAACGAAGGGCCGCGGATACCATCCCGATCCCGGTCCTTTCCGCAGGCCCCGGCAGCGGCGCCGGCAGCCCATTCCAACGCCACGGGACCACCCCCGCAGGATCCGCATCGATGAATCCGCAGCCTCGCGCGGATCTCGCCGTCAACGGCTGGAACGCTCCCTACATCGACGAACAGTACCGCCGCTGGCAGGAGGATCCGTCCTCGGTCAGCGCCGACTGGGATGGCTTCTTCCGCGGATTCGACCTCGGCGTCCGGACCGCGGAGGGCCCGCCCACCGGCGAGCAGGCGCTGGACCACGTCGCCCATACGGGGCAGTCGAAGGTCGACTCGCTCATCTATCACTATCGCGACATCGGGCACCTCGCCGCGTCGCTCGATCCGCTGGGTCGCGAGCGCCCGCTGCCGGAGCAGCTCACGCTGGGTTCGTTCGGCCTGGCGGAGGCCGACCTGGATCGCCCCTTCGATCCCGGCCACCTGCCGCTCCCCCACCCGTCGCCGCTGCGCGACATCCGCGCGCACCTGGAGGCGACCTACTGCCGCAGCACGGGCGTGGAGTACATGCACATCCAGGACCGGGAGCAGCGCCGGTGGCTCCAGCGGAAGATGGAGCCGGTGCGCAACCAGCCCGCGTTCACGCCGGAGGATCAGCGATGGATCCTCTCCGCCCTCATCGAGGCGGACGGGTTCGAGAACTTCCTTGACACGCGGTTCCGGGGCAAGAAGCGCTTCGGGCTGGACGGCGGCGAGTCGCTCATCCCGATGATCCGCGCGCTCTGTGACCTC
Source organism: Phycisphaeraceae bacterium (assembly GCA_019636755.1). Classification (GTDB taxonomy): domain Bacteria; phylum Planctomycetota; class Phycisphaerae; order Phycisphaerales; family SM1A02; genus JAHBWZ01. The sequence goes on from JAHBWZ010000009.1 coordinate 51,131, forward strand.
GGCCCCTCGCAGGGTGCGGAGGAGTTCGTCTTCGCGATGGCGCATCGCGGCCGCCTGAACGTCCTGGTCAACATCCTGCACAAGTCGTACGACCAGATCTTCACCGAATTCGATGAGGCCTGGGGCGACGACTTCGTGGAAGGCGGCGGTGACGTCAAGTACCACCGCGGCTACAGCGGCGACGTCCCGACGCGCGACGGCGGCACCGTCCACCTCTCGCTCTCGCCGAATCCGTCGCACCTGGAGTTCGTGAACTCCGTCGCCCTGGGCCGGACGCGGGCGAAGCAGCGTCTCCGCCGCGACCGCGAACGGACCTGCTGCGTACCGCTCATCATCCACGGCGACGCGGCGTTTCCCGGACAGGGCATCGTCGCCGAGTGCTTCAACATGATGCGCCTGGACGGCTACACCGTCGGCGGCGCGGTCCACATGGTCATCAACAACCAGATCGGCTTCACCACCGATCCGTCGGACGCGCACAGCGGCCGATACTGCACCGACATCGCGAAGATGGCGGGCGCCCCGATCTTCCACGTGAACGGCGACGATCCGGAAGCGTGCGTCGCGGCCGCCCGCCTCGCCCTGGAGTTCCGGCAGCAGTTCCACAACGACGTCGTGATCGACATGTGGTGCTACCGGCGGCACGGACACAACGAGGGCGACGAGCCGACCTTCACACAACCGCTCATGTACGAGGCCATCCGGAAGCATCCGCGCGTCGTCGAGACGTACGCGGCGCGCCTGATCGCGGCGGGCATCGTGGAGCAGGCCGCGTATGACGCCGAGTCAGCACTCACGCGCGCCCGCATGGACGAGGCGCAGACACGGACGCGCGAGAACCCGGTCGAGCCGAACATTCCCGCGTTCCGCAGCGTCTGGCACGGCCTCACCGGCGCCTACAACGACGATCCGGTCGACACCGGCGCGTCGCGCGACGCCCTCATCCGCGTCTCCGAGGCGCTCGGTCGCGTGCCGGACGGATTCACGCTGCACCGCAAGCTTGTCCGGCAGTGGGAGTACCGCCGCGACGCCGTCCGGACCGACCAGCCGATCGACTGGGCCCTTGCCGAACTGCTCGCGTACGGCACGCTGCTGACCGAGGGTCACCCGGTCCGGCTCACGGGACAGGACGTGGAGCGCGGCACGTTCAGCCACCGGCACGCCGTCGTCGTCGATCAGAAGACCGGCGCTGCCTGGCGCCCCCTCGACCACGTGGATCCGGCACAGGCGCGCATCTGCATCCACAACAGTCCGCTCACCGAGTCGGCCTGCCTCGGGTTCGAGTACGGCTACTCGCTGGGCGATCCCAACATGTTCGTGATCTGGGAAGCGCAGTTCGGCGACTTCGCCAACGGCGCGCAGGTCATCATCGACCAGTTCATCGCCTCCGCCGAGACGAAGTGGCGGCGACACAGCGGCCTGACGCTCTTCCTGCCCCACGGGTACGAGGGGCAGGGCCCCGAGCACTCCTCCGCGCGGCTGGAGCGTTTCCTGATCCTCTGTGCGGGGGACGACATGCAGGTGGTCTACCCGACCACGCCGGCACAGATGTTCCACCTGATGCGCCGGCAGATGAAGCGGAACTTCCGAAAGCCTCTCGTCGTCATGACGCCGAAGAGCCTGCTTCGCAATCCACAGGCCGTGAGCACCACCGGGGAATTGGTCTCCGGCGCCTTCCGGCTGGTCATCGATGATCCGGCGGTCACGGATCCGCGCCGCATCCAGCGGCTGATCCTCTGCACCGGCAAGATCTGGTACGAACTCGCCGCCCACCGCGACCAGGTCGGCGCGAATGACGTCGCGATCGTCCGGATCGAACAGCTCTTCCCGCTGTCGAAGTCGTTCCTCGATCCGATCTTCGAGCGGTACGGCCACTGCAGCGACATCGTCTGGGCGCAGGAGGAGCCGAAGAACATGGGCGCGTGGCGCCACATGGATGCGCTGCTGCGCGAGTACTATGACGACCTGCGGATCCGCTATGTCGGCCGCGATCCCAACTCCTCCCCCGCCGAGGGCTCCACGAAGATGCATGCGCAGCTCCAGGAGCGCATCATGCGGAACGCGGTCGGCATCGGCAGCGACCGCGAGTCGCCCGCCTCGGCGCGGCCCGCGCAGCCCATGACCGCCTGAATCCACTCTCACCCCCCCGGAGGGGCGGACACCGCCCGGGATCGCCTACACGCCATGTCTCCGATCGAAATCACCATTCCAAGTCCCGGCGAATCGATCACCGAAGTCGTCCTCGGCCCCTGGCGCCACGGCAGCGGCGCATGGGTGGAGAAGGACGAGTCGCTGGTCGAGATCGAGTCCGACAAGGTGACGCTCGACATCCCGGCGCCGGAGGCCGGGCTCCTGACCGTCACCGCGCAGGAAGGCGATGAACTCCGCGTCGGCGACGTGATCGGGACGATCGATCCCGCCGCATCGCGACCGGCCGGCGCCGATCGCGCAAACGCGGCACCGTCGGCGTCTGCCTCCGCGGTGGAGGTCGCCACCGCCACCACCGCCGCCGCGGTTCCCGCGGCGCCCGGCGGCGGACGCGCCACCCCGCTGGCGCGCAAGGTCGCCGCGGATCGCGGCGTGGACCTCGCGCGCCTCCCGGGAACCGGGCCGTCGGGACGCGTGACCAGGTCCGATGTGCTCGCCGCGGCCGCCGTACCCGCGGCCGCGCCGGCCGGCGGGACGCGTCCGGATGTCCCCGCCGTGCGCACGGCGCCGGTCGTCGTCGCGACGCCGGACGGGACCGGCGGCGCGATGCGGGGAACGCGGCGGGAGAAGATGAGCCGGCTGCGCCAGCGCGTGGCCGAGCGACTGGTCCAGGCGCAGCACACCGCCGCCATGCTCACCACGTTCAACGAGGTGGACATGACGGAGATCATGCGCCTCCGCTCGATCCACAAGGACGCCTTCCAGGAACTGCACGGCGTCTCCCTCGGCTTCATGAGCTTCTTCGTCAAGGCATGCGTGTCGGCGCTGCAGACGTACACCGGCATCAACGCCTTCATCGACGGTGACGAGATCGAGTCTCACGACTTCTGCGACATCTCCATCGCCGTCGGTACGCCGAAGGGCCTGGTCGTCCCGGTGGTCCGGAACGCTGAACGTCTCTCGTTCGCGGGCATCGAGTCGGCGATCCGCGACCTGGCCACCCGTGCCCGCGAGGGCCGGCTGACGATGGATGACATGACCGGCGGCACGTTCACCATCTCCAACGGCGGCGTGTACGGCTCGCTGCTGTCGACGCCCATCCTGAATCCGCCGCAGTCCGGCATCCTGGGCATGCACAAGATCATGAAGCGGGCGGTGGAGGATCCCCGGAACCCCGGCCAGATCGTGCTGCGCCCGATGATGTACCTGGCACTCTCCTACGACCACCGGATCGTCGACGGTGAACAGGCCGTGCGCTTCCTGGTGCACGTCAAGGAGCGGCTGGAGAACCCGGAGCGACTGCTGCTGGGGATGTGACCCGCCGCGCACCCGCGCGCCGCACCGGATCACGTCGGCGGGAACATGGCGCGGGCGGCCGCTTCCATCTCCTCGGGCGTGCGGTCCACCTGGTGCGTCGCGAACGCCCACGAGTGACCGAACGGATCCGTCACCAGGCCGTAGCGATCGCCCCAGAACATGTCCGCCGGCGGCATGGTGACGGTCGCACCGGCCTCCTGCGCGCGCCGGACGGCCGCATCGCAGTCCTGCACGTACCGGTGGATGGTGACGGGCGTGGCGCCGAGCGCCCGGGGGGAGCGCGCCTGTCCGCCGCACATCTCCGGAAAGTCATCGGCCAGGAAGATCACGTGGTCGCCGATCCGGATCTCCGCGTGCATGATCCGGTGATCGCCCGGCATGGTCATGCGGCAGATCTCGCTCGCGCCGAATGCCCTCGCGTAGAACGCGATCGCATCCGCACACGGATCACAGACGAGATGCGGAATGAAACCCTCGAGTCCGGGCGGGATGGCTGCGGTCATGATCGGCTCCTTCGCGCGGCGCCCGCGCTTCGTGCGCGAGGCATTGGAGCAGGGATGCCGCGCCCCGGCAACCGCCGGCACAGATCGCGTCCGCCGCCGGCGCGCGCCGGGCGGTGCCGCTCAGTGCCGAACGGCGCTGGCGAGGCCGCCTCTCGGCACCACCACGCCGGCAGGCTTGTCGGGATGGACGCCGAGGTACCGCAGCGAGGCGTCCATGATGTCGCGGACGACGGGGCCGGCGGCGCGACCGCCCTTGTAGTCGCCGCGCGATCGATCGGGATCATCGACCACGACGAGCACGATGAGCCGCGGATGCTCGTACGGGGCGCCGGCGATGAAGGAGGAGGTGTACCGATCCCGGAAGTAGCCGCCCTTCGGGTTGACGAGTTCCGCGGTGCCGGACTTCCCGAAGAGCCGGTAAAGGTGCGATTCCGCGGGACGCCCGGTACCGTCGAGCATGACGTCGCGCATGACCTCGCGGGTCAGCCGGGCGATGCCCGGATCGATCGCGGTCCGCGCGACCGGCGGATCCAGTTCGCCCGGCTCCACCGCCGTCATGCGCAGCGAGACGATCCGTCCGTCGTCGCGGCAGAACGCGGAGAACGCGCGCACCATCTGGACGGGCGTCACCGCGATCTCGTGGCCCATCGCGACCGACGACTGCGTGTAGTTGGTCCACTTCTGCGCCGACTGCACGAAGCCGGGGATCTCGCCGGGGACGCCGCAGCGCGTGAGCGTTCCGAAACCGAACGCCCGGACCGCGTCCTGCAGCTGCCGGTGGGAAAGCCGCTCGGACGCGATCGCCATCCCGGAGTTCATCGACTTGACCAGCACCTTCCGCCACGTGGACGGCCCGTAGAACCAGTCGTCGCGGATGAGGCGCCCGTACCCGGTGCGGTACCCCGTATGCACGGGGGTCGGCAGTTCCTCGTCCAGTGCAAGCAGGCCGTGCATCGTCGCCGTCGCCCAGGCGAACGGCTTGAAGGTGGAACCCGGTTCGTACTGGTCGGTCACGCAGCGGTTGCGCCCGAGCGCGGGATCGATGTCCCGGAAGGGATCCTCGAGCGGATTCGTGAAGCCCGGGCGCGGCGGCGCGATGACGTCGTGCATCGCCAGGATCTCACCGCTGATCGTGTCGAGCACCACCGCGCGGACGCCCGCGGCATTCCGCTCGACCAGCGCCTGCTGCAGCCGGTCCTCGACGATCTGCTGGATCACCAGGTCGATGCTCAGGCGCAGGGGCTCGCCCGGCGCGCCGGGCCGGTAGTCGTCGCGTTCCACCCAGAGCGGGCGCCGCTTCGAATCCCGCAGGAAGATCGCTTCGCCATGCCTGGGTGCGAGGAGGGCGTTGAAGCGCCGTTCGGCGCCGGAGCGGCCGTCGTGGTCGTGGTCCACGTGACCGGTGAGCGCGGCGCCGACGCCGCCGTGGTGCGTTTCACGGACCAGACGCATCTCCAGTCCCACGCCGGGCAGCGGCGGCATGGACCGGATCCGCTCCAGTGCATGGTCGTCCAGCAGGTGACGGATCCGGACATACCGCACGCCCTCGGCCACCTGGAGCAGCCGGTCGATCCCGGCGGGATCGCCGCCGATGCGCTGCGCCAGTTCCACCGCGAGCGTCGCGAGGTCGCCCTTCTGTTCGGCGACCACGGGATCCACGAAGAGCCGGTATCCGCGCCGGCTGGTCGCGAGCAGCCGGCCGCGCCGGTCCAGCAGGTCCCCGCGGGACTCCATCTCGATGAGCCGGCTCTCCGGAATCCCGACCACGCTCTCCAGGCGCGGATCGGGCTCCACCTTCAGGAAGAGCACCTTCACGAATGCGGCGAAGATGAGCAGCACGGCCACCGAGCCCCCGGCGCGTGCCCACGCCAGCGTGCGCGCCATCTGCCACTCGCCCGGGTCAGTCATGATCACGCCCGCCGTCGCCGCCTCTCAGGCGATCGCCCCGCCGTTCGTGCGGCGGCGCTGCCGCCAGCGGCTCGTTCGTCGGCGCGTCGGCCGGGCCGTGGTGCGAGGGCAGCGGGAGCGGGATCGGCTCCCACGACCGGTCGCGCATCGAGTCCAGGAGATCGAGTACGCGCTCCGGCCGGCTGATGCGCGCGGTCTCGCCGCGCACCCGCCAGAGATCGGCGCGACGCTCCTCGACCTCGCGGCGCAGCGTCATGATCCGGTTCGCCTCGCGCAGCCGGTCGGAGCGCACCACGAGCAGTTTCGCGGACGCGAGTCCGAGGACCAGGATGATGGTGAGGAGTTTCGCGAACACGGGGGTCCGGACTCAGGACTTCGCGGCCGGGATCTTCAGCACCATGCCGGGGCGCAGGTCGTCCTCGTTCTCCAGCAGATCGCGGTTCGCCTCGAAGATCACGCGGTACCGTCCGGCGCTGCCGAGGTACCTCCGGGCGATCGAGGACAGCGTCTCTCCCTCGCGGACCTCGTGCCGCGCGACGGCCGCCGGCGGCGGAGCGCTGCGCGAGGCGCCGCCGGCCGTCGAGGTCGCGGGCGGCGGCGCCGGGGTCCGGGCCATGTCCGCTGCCCGCGCCGTCGGCGCGGGTTCACCGCGCAGGACATGCGCCTCGGGAATCATGAGCCGCCGGCCGATGTTGATGCGGTCCGGATCGGTGATGCCGTTGTGCCGGGCGAGCGCCGCGGCGAGCGCGGCATCGCTGTAGTACGTCCGCGCGATGGACGCGAGCGACTCGCCGCGCGCGACGTGGTGGAATCGATGCGGCGACTGCCCCGGATCGCGCGAGAGCCCTGCCGGCGGTGCCGTTCCGCCGGGGGCCGCGGCCCCCCGGTCCGGTCGCGATGCGACGCCGGTCGACGGATCGCCGGACCTTGCGCCGCTGCGGCCGTTCCCCATCTCGATGACCATCGGTCCGCCTGCGGTGCCGGCGCCGCCGGTGACCGCCGCCCCTTCATCGACGGTGTCCGGCGCGGGCAGGTCGGGCCGGGCCAGCGGATCCTCGATGCCGTGGTCGGCCAGCCGCGACTCCCGCGTGTTCGTGGCGACGAAGTCGGAGATCACGCGATTGGCACGCGTCCCCGATCGCAGCGGATCCTGCACGCGCGCCACGTCCGCCGCCTGCTGCCGGCTCGCGGTGGAGAAGTGGTCCGACACCAGGATCCCCACGATCAGGATCAGTGCGAATCCGACGACGAGAGCCAGTTTGTTCTCACGAGTCATGGAGGTCATGCGTCCCTGCATGCAGCCGCCGGAGGAGCAGGACGCCGCCTGCCGCCGTCCGGGCGCTGCGCCCCGATCTCACCCTGTCCTGTCCGATGACCGGGCAACGCCGTCCTGGCGAAGCCGGATGACACGCAGGCGAGCCGAGCGCGACCGCGGATTCCGCCGCCGCTCCTCCTCGCCCGCCTGGACCGGCTTCCGCGTCAGCGCGGTGGCCAGTCCCTCCTTCACCAGCCCCGCGAACGATCGCTTGACGCGGCGATCCTCCAGGCTGTGGAAGGCGATGATCCCGATCCGCGCCCCGGGCGCGAGCCAGCCGACCGGATCGACCGCGCCTCGCCGGATCAGGGCGAGCAGCGCGTCGAGCGCGTCGAGTTCCTCGTTGACCGCAATCCGGAGCGCCATGAACGTCCGCGTGGCAGGATGCATCCGCGATGTCTTCGCCCGCGCACCATACGCATCCAGCACGAGGCGCGCGAGTTCGGATGTCCTCGTGATCGGCGCGCACGCGCGCGCGGCCGCAATCTTTCGGGCGATCCGTCGCGCATAGGGCTCCTCGCCCAGGTGGAAGATGACGTCCGCGAGTTCCGACTCCGGGAGGCGGGCGACCAGGTCCGCCGCCGTCGGGCGCGTCGAACCCGCGGCGGCGTCATAGCGCATGTCCAGCGGACCATCGACCTGGAGGCTGAAGCCCCGGGCGGGATCGTCGACATGCACCGAGGCATAGCCCAGATCGGCCAGCACCACGTCGGCACGGATGCCCTCGCGCTCCAGCCGGTGGGGTGCGTCCACGAACGAGCCGCGGAACGTCAGGATCCGCGGCGGCTCCTGGTCGCAGCGTCGTCGCTCCAGGCGGACGCGGTCCGCCGCGAAGGCAAGGTTCTCCGGATCCAGGTCCACCAGCGCGAGCGTGCCGGCGGGTCCGATCCGCGCCGCCAGCAGGCACGCGTGGCCGCCGCGACCGGCGGTCAGGTCCACCGCACACTCGCCGGTCTTCGGCGCACACAGCGCGTCCACCTCCGCGGCAAGGACCGGTTCATGCCCGGGATCGTCCGACCGCAGCGACTCCATGCCCGGCGGACTGTACCGCGCCGATGCTGCCGTCGAAGCGTGACGCCGGCGCGGTGACGGACCGCCGACTCCGGCGCCGCGCGTCAGTGCCGATCGCGCGGTTCATCCAGTCCGAGCGCCCGCATCTTCTTGTAGAGCGTGGAGCGATCGATCCCGAGTGCCTCGGCGGTCTTCTGTCGATTCCCGTCGTGGAATGCCAGGGCCTGGCGCAGGATCCGGCGCTCCGGTTCCGCGAGGGCTTCCCGCAGCGTCATGGGCTGCCACGTTCCGGCCGGACCGGCGTCGGGCGCCGCGCCGGCCGCCCCCAGGACCGGAGAACGGGTCCCGCTGCGGAGGTGATCGGGCAGGTCCGCGGGTTCGATCACGTCCTTGCGACTGAGGACGACCGCCCGCTCGATCAGGTGTTCGAGCTCGCGGACATTGCCGGGGAAGTCGTACGCCTCCAGCAGCGCCAGCGCGTCGGCGCTCAGGCCCTGGATCCGCTTCTCCTCCCGCTCGGCGAACGCCCGGACGAACGCGTCGGCGAGCGCAGGAATGTCGCCACGGCGCTCGCGCAGGGGCGGCAGGTGGATGCTCACCACGTTGATGCGGTAGTACAGGTCCTGCCGGAACAGGCCCTCCCGGACCAGGTTCTCCAGCGGCTGGTTCGTCGCGAGCAGCACCCGCACGTCCACCTGGACCGACTCGTTGGACCCGACCGGCTCGAAGGTCCGCTCCTGGAGGACGCGCAGCAGTTTGAGCTGCAGCGCCGGGGACGCGGAGTTGATCTCGTCAAGGAACAGCGTCCCCCCGTGGGCGGCCAGGAAGCGGCCCGGCTTGTCGGTGTGCGCCCCCGTGAACGCCCCCTTGCGGTACCCGAAGAGTTCCGACTCCAGCAGCGACTCGGGGATCGACCCGCAGGCGATCTCGACGAACGGTCCGCTGCCGCGCGGACTCGCCTGGTGCACCGCGCGAGCGACCAGGCTCTTGCCCGTTCCGGACTCGCCGCACATGAGCACCGTCGAGCGGCTCGGGGCCACCGCCTCGATGATCTCGTACACGCGCCGCATCCTCGGGTCGTTGCCGATGATCGCGCCGAGACCGGCGCGGACCTCCAGCGCGCGGCGCAACCGCCGGTTCTCGTCGCGCAGTGCATGCTGCTGGACGGCCTTCTCCACCGCCAGGCGCAGTTCCTCGTCCACCACCGGCTTGACCAGGTAATCGATCGCGCCCAGGCGCACCGCCTCGACCGCCGACTCGATGGACCCGTATCCCGTGACGACGAGCGGCACGATCGAGGGATGCCGCTGCCGCACGGCGCGGATCAGCGCAAACCCGTCGGGATCCGGCATCGACAGGTCGGTGAGCAGGACGGCGAACGGTCCGCCGTGGTCCGGCCCGGCGTCCGGCGCTTCCTCGGCATCGGCGATCTTCTCCAGCGCGACCCGGCCGTTCGTCGTCCACGCCGGGTCGAATCCCGCGCGGCGCAGCGACTCTGCCAGCGAAGCGGCGACGAGATCATCGTCATCCACGATCAGGATCCGCGCCGATCCCTGCATCGTCACTCCCATCGGCCCAGGGGCAGCGTGATCCGCAGAACAGAGCCGCCCCCGGCGCGCGCCTCGAGCACGACCGTCCCGCCGAACCGGCGCGCCAGCTGCTGCGCGCCGGCCAGCCCGATGCCCCGGCCGCGGGGCTTCTCGCCAGGTCCGCCGCCGCTGTCGCAGACATCCACCCGCAGGCGATCGTCATGCGCATACGCGATCACCTGCACCTGCCGGCGGCCGGTCGCGGACGAGGCTTCCATCGCGTTGCGCACGGCGACGCGCAGGATCGGCGCAAGCCCGTCCGCCGGCACTGCGGCGACCGCGGGTTCGACCTGCTGCATGACCAGGATCCGGGCATCGCGCGCGACATCCGACTGTTCCGCGAGGATGGCGGCGACGGTCGCCGCCACCGATCCAGGCGACTCCGCGCGCCCGGACGACCGCGCCGCATCGGTCGCGCCGCGCGATGGACCGGCGGACGATGCCTTCGGGGATCGCGCGCCGGCCAGTGCGTCGACGATCCGGGCTTCATCGTGGCCCCCGGACCGGCCCCCGGACTCGGCCTCGGTCGGGGCAACCTCGCACGACCCGCGCTCGTCGAGCAGGGCGCCGAGCACGCGCGCCATGTCCAGGAGCGCCGCCTCAGCGCGGGCCAGGCGATCGGCGATGCCGCGTGCGTGATCACCGTCGATCTGCGCAAGATCCGCGCTCACGTGCCGGATGGAGCGCAGCGAACCGTCCAGTCTCGACGCGAGATCATGCGCGAGTACGGCCAGCGGGGCGATGCCCCCTGCTGCGGATCCTGCCTTCGGGCGCGGCTGCACTGTCTGAAGATCGGCCGGTCGGGACGGCCGATCCAGCATCCCCGCGTGCGATCCACACGGCGCGTGTGCCGTCGCGGCGCACGGGCCGGCGCCGACCGATAACCGTCCCGGGCGGACCGGCGGGGGTCACGGGGCAGCGAAGGCGGCCGACGCGTAGTAGAAGCCGCCGAACCCGATGGCGCTCATGAGCACCCGCGCCAGCGGGCGCGCCTCCGCGACGGCGCGGATGCGGAGCGGCCCGCAGCCGGGATCCGGATCTTCACAGTTGATCGTCGGCGGCAGGACCCGCGTGTGAATCGCCAGGCACGCCGCGGCCGCCTGCAGCGCCGAGGACCCCGCCCCGTGCTGCCCCAGCATCGACTTGATCGAGTGCACGGGAAGCGATGCGAACGAGTCGCCGAAGACCGCGGCCAGCGCGCGGGCCTCCACGCGGTCGTAGACCACGGACGACGATCCATTCGCGTTGTACGCGTCGACATCCGCCGGATTCCAGCCGGCATCCGCGAGCAGCGCGCGAAGGACCCGCGCACAGGGTGCGATGTCCTCGTCCGGCTCGGTCGCGCTGTACCGCCGTGACCCGCTGGCATCCTGCCGGTAGCCGACGCACCGCGCATAGATCCGCGCCCCGCGACGGCGCGCGTGCGCCTCCGACTCCAGCAGCAGCGCCGCGGCGCCTTCGCCGATGACGTTGCCGCCCCGTCCCCGATCGAAGGGTCGTGAGGCCCGGCCCGGCTCGTCGTTGTAGCGGACGACGAGGGCACCGGCGGCGTTCAGCGACGCAAGGACCTCGGGCACGACCTCGCAGTCGGTCCCGATCGCGAGCATGACATCCGCCTCGCCCGCCTCGATCAGCCGCGCCGCGTGACCGACGGCATCGATGCCGCTGTTGCAGCCGCACGTGGTGGTCCCGACCGGTCCGCGGAGGTCGAAGGAACTGGCCAGCAGGCAGGTCGCGGAGTGATTGAAGAGATGGAACGCGGCGTGCGCCGGAATGCGACCGGACGGGTCCACGCGCGCCCGCGCCGCGGCCTCGCGCATCGCCTCCAGGTTGCCGACGGACGACCCGATGACGATGCCCGCGCGCTCCGGGTCGATCGGGCGATCGGGAATCGCGGCGTCGAACCACGCGAGTTGAGCGGCGGCCAGCGCGAATTGCGTCGGTCGTGGAAGCCGGCGGGCCAGCGCCGCGCCCGCGGGCACGATGGCGTCGAGATTGAGTTCCCTGACCTCCGCCGCGATCTTCGACGGACTGTCGGTCGCATCGCAGAGCGTGATCGGCCCGAAGCCATGCCGGCCGGCGAGGAGATTCGGCCAGAAGACGTCGTGCCCGACGCCGACCGCGCTGATCGGCCCGAGCCCGGTGACGACGACCCGTGAGAATCCAGCCATCGACGCCGTCTCCCTGGGCGTGCCGTCCGCCTCCACCGGAGCGCCACCGAAGCGCCGGCCCGGCCGCGCCCTGCCCAGAGAGCGTACCGGTCCCGCGCCAGCGGCGCGCCGCATCGCCCCCCGACCGGACCGATCCGATGCCCATCGGTCCGGCGCCGGAAATGAGGCAGGATGGGCAATCCGGGTCGCCGCGCGCGGAGGCCCGCGCGCCGGGCATGCGGCGACGGCGGAATCCGCGCGGCGCGGCGGGCGCCCGAACCGGCGCGGTCGACATGGCGCAAGTTCGGCGCAGAGTCGCCTTTACGCAATCTCAACTTGCGTCGCCTCGCCGAACGGGTACACTCCGGTCCAGAGGCGGCCGACCGTCGTGGCTCCGGAGGAGAAGCCACGGCACGGCCGCCTTTGCCATGTCCGCAGCGCGTGCACGGAACCGGGCGCGTTCAGCGCATCCGGTAGCCGATCTGGCGATCGCCGTACCCCGACACCTCGCGGATGATCGTCATCAATCCGAAGCCGAGCAGCGCGAACAGGCCCAGCCACAGCGCCTCGCGGAGCAGCCCGAGACCGAGGAGCCACGCCGCGCTGTAGAGGCTCTGCCACAGGGCACCGTACCGGCGCAGTTTCTCGGCCGCCGCGCGCGGCGGCGCCTTGGTCTTCCAGCGTGCCACGAGTACGAACCCGGCGACCGCGATCAGCGGCGGAATGCACGCCAGCAGGAGCCGCGAGCGATCACGGCCCGTCGCACCGATGACGTCCGTGATCTCCGTGACCGGCACGGACTCGGCCGGCACCGTCGTGACGCTGCTGAGGGTCGGAAGCAGCAGGAGCACGAGCGAAAGGCCGACCCAGCCGGCGACCAGGACCGTGACGGCCCGTCGCGTGAAGCGCGGCCGCTTGTCCTCGAAGCGATAGACCGCGGCGTGCACGACCATCGTGTGCGTCATGACGAGCCAGACCGGGAGCGTGAAGACGAGTTCGCGCGCGGGAATGAACATGTGCGCCGCGTGCACGAGGCCGAGCGTCAGGATGCCGACCGACGGGATGTACTTTCCGGTCGCGTTGTAGAAGAGGATTCCGGTCGCGGTCACCATCGTCACGCACACGGCCCAGACCCCGAGCAGTGCCGCGCCGAGAACCGCGACGATGAGTGCCGCCACCGCCACGACGACCGCCTGGCCTGCCTTGATCCGGCCGGCGGGAATCGGGCGATCGGGACTGAACGTGGCATCCTGCCGCACATCGAGCACGTCGTTGAGCGACGCGCCGCACGCATAGAGACCGATGGCGACCAGGGCGCTCGCGGCCAGCGCCCAGGGCAGCGCGAGCGTGGGCGAACCGGCGAGGCCGGTGCCCGAGTGCTGAAGCAGCACGATGAACCAGATGTCGCTCACCGCCCCGAACGCGGCGGAGAGCCGGGTGAGCTGAATCGCGGTGAATACGCGGACGAGCAGGCGACCCACAGACAGTCCGTTGCGAACTCCCTCGGTGGATGAGGCGCGCGTCCGGATCCGGCCGCTCGCCGCACCGGAACGGAATCCGCGGCCCGGGGTCGCGTCCGGGCGCGGCCGCGCGATGCCTCCGACCCGTGCCCGGCGCCGGGCGCGCACAGCCCGAGGGAGTTCTGCAACGGGCCGCGCGGTGCGGATGGTACCGCCGGCAGCGCACCGCCCGTCGGCGTTCCCGGAGACCGGGTGCCCGGTCGCGGCCGGATCCACAGGGCGCCGCTACCATGGCGACCCCATGCGCACCGAGCCCGAGGCGAACATCGTCGCCGAAGACTTCCGTCCGGCGATCGTCGTGAGCCGGTATCACGCCGAGGTCACGTCGCGCCTGGTCGACGGAGCGCTCGCCGCGCTCGTCGCGATGGGGGGGCGCGCCGCGGCCGTGCGGATCGTCGATGCGCCGGGCACGTTCGAGATCCCGGTCATCGCCCTGCACCTCGCCCGCATGGATGCCGTCCACGCCGTCGTCACCCTGGGGTGCGTGATCCGCGGCGAGACACCGCACGACCGTGCCATCGTTCGAGCCACGGCCGAGGGCCTGCAGCACGTCGCGCTCCAGGCAGGCAAGCCCGTGGCGTTCGGCATCCTGACGGTCCTGACGATGGCCCAGGCGGAGGCGAGGTCCGGCGGCACCCACGGAAACAAGGGGCGCGAAGCGATGCGGGCGGCGGCCGCCGCATGGAACACCCTCCGGGCACTGCGAGGCACGACATGATGCGGCCGTCCGAAGCGCGCGACGCCAGGCGATGCGCGATCCAGGCGCTCTTCCAGTTCGATCTCTCCGGCACCGACGACATGGACCTGGTCCGCGCGTCGCTGGCGGACAGCGGCGCGTCCGAGTCCGCGCAGTCCGCCGGCTTCGACCTCGCCCGCGCCACCTGGGACGATCGCGCCTCCGCAGACGCCGTCATCGCCCCGCTCACGCCGGAGTGGCCGCTCCACCGGCAGCCGGCCGTGGATCGGAACATCCTGCGCCTCGCGTGGCACGAGATGGTCTCGGGTCATGCCCCGCCGAAGGTCGTGATCAACGAGGCGGTCGAAATTGCCCGCGAGTTCAGCACCGACCGCTCCCCGCTCTTCATCAACGGCGTCCTGGACAGGATCTGGAAGAACATGCGGCGCGACGCGGGCGAAGTCGTCGAGGACGACGACGCACCGGCGATCGTCGAGGGTGTGCTGAACGGCGCCGAACCCGGCGGCGGAGAGGGATCGATGCCGGCCTGATGCCGGCGGAAACAGGCGCGACGCATGGGTCTCTTCCGTTCCACGTTCACCGCGATCCGCCGGGGGCTCGCCCGCACACGGGACGCGTTCGCGGGCACGCTGCGCACGCTCCTGACCGGGCAGCGGCTGAGCGAGGATCTCATCGACCAGATCGAGCGGACGCTCATCACCGGGGACGTCGGCGTCCACATGACCGGGTCGATCGTGACCGACCTCCGCGCCAGCTTCCGGCGCGGCGAGATCGAGCGGGGCGAGGATGCGCTCGAGTTCCTGAAGCGCCGCCTCCGGGAGTCGTGGAAGGACGCGGACCGCTCGCTCGCCCGCGCCGCGGAGAAGCCGACGGTGATCCTCGTCGCCGGCGTGAACGGCGCCGGGAAGACGACGAGCGTCGCGAAGATCGCGCGGAGCCTCCGCGAGGAAGGCCGCACGGTCCTGCTCGCGGCCGCGGACACGTTCCGGGCGGGTGCGATCGAGCAGCTCGCCGTCTGGGCGAAGCGGCTGAACGTGGATCTCGTCCGCGGCCAGCCCGGGGCCGATCCCGCCGCGGTCGTCTTCGATGCCGCCGAGGCCGCCGTCGCGCGCGGCGTGGACGTTCTGCTGATCGACACCGCCGGCCGCCTGCACACGCAGGAACATCTCATGCGCGAACTCACGAAGATCCGGCGCGTCGTCGAGCGCCGGATCCCGGGCGCGCCGCACGAGGTCCTGCTGGTCCTCGATGCGACCGCCGGCCAGAACGCGATCGAGCAGGCGAAGATCTTCAGCCGCGCGATCGACGTCACCGGCATCTTCCTCGCCAAGCTCGACGGCACCGCGCGCGGCGGCATCGTCCTTGCCGTCCAGCAGGAACTCGGCATCCCGGTCAAACTCGTCGGCGTGGGCGAGCGACCCGAGGACGTGGAGCCGTTCGACCCCGCGACATTCGTCGAGGCGATGTTCGCGCTGCCGGAAAATGCGGCCACCTGAGCACGCGTGCCCGACCCTCGACGGACCGGCGCCGGTGGGCCCATCCGGTATCATCCCGGCCTGATGCGTTGCACCGCGCCCCTCCGTCCGGCCGCTCCCGTGCGTGCGGCGTCCGCCTCCCGCGGGCAACACGTCACGCGTGCCCTCGTCGCGCTGCTCGCGCTCCTGGTCATGGCGCCACCCGCACCCGCGCAGGAGGCGCGGGAGATCCGGATCGACGGCGACCGACTCAGCGGATTCGTGCTTCCGATCGAGCCGCTCGCCGCGGAGACGACCTTCCAGTCGCTCCGCGCACGCGTCTGGCGCGTCGACGACACGCAGCGCATCCGGCTCGACGGCCGCGTCATCGTGCGCATCGGCCGATCGGAGTTCCGATCCGAGTCCGCCTTCGTGTGGATCAACCGGCTTCCGTCCGCGGCCGGGCCGATCAACCAGATCGCCATCTACTTCGATCGCCTGAACGACTCGCTGCGACCGACGGGAACATCCGCGGCCGGGCGGGAACTGCTCATCACCGCGAGCACACGGGGCGGCATCGATCTCACCGTGCCCCTGGTCGACGAGGGCGCCCCGCCGGAGACCGCCGAGCGGCGGCGGGCCGAACGCGCGCTCAGTCTGCACCTGCGCCGGCTGCGCGCCGACCTGCCGCCGATCGCTCCCCGGCTCACGTGGGAGCCCGGCGAGGCGCGGGCGGGGCTCGACACCCGCGATCTTCCCGAGCGACTGCCGCTTCCCGCGGGCCTGGATCAGCCGGCGTGGCTGCTCGACCCCGGCGCCCTCGTCTCGCTCTCCGCCGGCGAAATCGAGTTCTCCCGCGGCGACCTTGAGAACGTCATCACCGCGGTGGGCGGTGTGACCGTCGAGTACACCGCGCGGCAGCGGGACCCCTCCGGACGACGCCCGTCCCGCCTGACGCTCACGGCGTCGCGCGCCGTCCTCTTCGCCGCGCCCGGCGCGGTCATGGAGATGGCGGACCGCGAGGTCAGCGCGGCCGACCTCCATGGCATCTACCTCGAGGGCGCCGCGACGGTCATCGCGGACGACGACCGCTATCGCGTCACCGCCGCACATGCGTACTACGACTTCCGTTCGGGCCGCGCGATCATGCGCGACAGCGTGCTCCGGACGACGATCCGGGATTCGCGCAGGCCCCTCACCGCGCGGGCCCGGGAGCTGCGCCAGGTCGCGGAGACGGAGTGGATCGCCCGCCGCGTCCAGGTCGCGGCAAGCGAGTTCCATACCGGGCACCTGGCGATCGGCGCCGAGCACCTGCGACTGACGCAGTCGGTCCCCGGTGCGGACGACGATGACGCCGGCACACCGCGGGAGACCGTCCTGGATGCGCGCGAGGTGACCTTCCGGGTGGACGGCACGCCGGTGCTGTGGTGGCCGCACTTCCGCGGCACGATCGACCAGGTCCCTCTGAACTCCGTCTCGCTGCGCGGCGGCAGCGACACCGGAATCGGCCTCGCGACGAACTGGAACCCCTGGGCCCTGGCAGGGACCCAGGCGCCCGACGGCGCGCGCACGGACCTTCGCCTCGACTGGTTCTCGAAGCGCGGACCCGCCACGGGCGTGCGCCACCGCATGGAGTCCGGCGGCTTCCGGTCGGATGTGGATCTCTACGCGCTGCTCGACGACGACGGCGAGGACCGCACGACCGCCGGACGCCGCGTCCGTCACGACGGTGACTTCCGGGGCATCGGCGCGGCCGAACTCTCCTGGCTCGCGGCACCGGAACTGCTGGCGCAGGCGCAGGGTGCGGTCTTCACCGACGCAACGTTCGCCAATGCATGGCGGACCGGTGATTTCGAGACGCGGCGGGAGTACGAGACCAGTGCATTCGTGCGATGGCAGCGCGACCGCGCCGCGCTGACCGCGTATGCCCGCTATGAGCCGAATGACTTCCTCTCGAACGGCTGGCTCCTGGGCAGCCAGGCGTACTCGGTCGATCGCCTTCCGGAGTTCGCGTACCGCCGGATCGGCGATCCGGTGTGGAGCCTCTTCACCGTCTCGAGCGAGACGCGGGTCGGTCGCGTCCGCATCCGTCCCGTGCGTTCGACGCCGCGGGAACTCGGGCTGCCCGGCGCCGCGTTCGGGCTCGGCCTCGACGATCCGATCGAGGATCTCTTCATCGCCGGCGGCATCACCACGCGGACCGTCACGCGCTTCGACACGCGGCACGAGGTGACGATGCCGTTCAACTGGTCGTGGCTGCGGATCACGCCGTTCCTCGTCGGGCGCCTCTCCGCCTATGACCATGACTTCGCCGAGTTGAGCCCGGACGCGGACACGACGGCCACCTGGGGCGCCGCGGGCATCCGCGCGGCGGCGCGGTTTCAGCGCATCGATGACGCCGTGACCAGCCGCATCCTGGATCTGCACCGGCTGCGCCACATCGTCGAACCCAGCGTGTCGATCTGGTACGCCGTCGGGTCATCGCCGGAGGGGTCGTATCCCGTCTACGACCTCGACGTGGAGGGCGCCGCGCAGGGCGCGGTGACGCGGCTGGGCCTGAGGAACACGCTGCAGACACAGCGCGGCGGGTTCGGCCAGTGGCAGACGGTGGAGGTCCTCACCCTGGATGCCGCCGTGGTCCTCGCCAGCGACGATGCCGACCGCACCTCGCCCATCCCGCGCGTCTTCGAGAGCCGGCCGGAACTCTCCCGCCTCGGCGACTACGCGGAAGCCAGCGCCGTCTGGCAGGCGACGAACGCTCTCGCGGTCAGCGGCGTGCTGCTCTACGGCCTCGACGACGACCGCGTCCTGATGAGTTCCGCGGGGGCCGAACTCCGGCACTCGGACGTCTTCACGACGTACGTCGAGTACCGCCACATCCAGCCCGCGCAGTCCGAACTGCTCTCGCTGGGCTGGGTGTACCGCCTGACGCCGACCTATCGCGTCTCCCTCTACCCGCAGTGGGACTTCCGGGAGGACGACCTGCGCTCGATCAACGTGCGGATCATGCGTTCGTTCCCCGATTTCGACTTCGCGATCGGTCTCACGTATGACCGCATCCGGGACGAGACGAGTGTCGCCGCGTCACTGAACGTGGCGAAGTTCTGAGACCGCCCGCGGGTATGCCTCGCACACGGACCACCGACGGTGAACGGCGCCGGCGCGGCACGCGCGCCCGCGCCCCGGCTCAGGCACGACCGCGGAGGAACCGCACGCGCTCCCGGTCCTCGCTGTCCAGGTGATCCTCCGGCGTCCAGACGGCCAGGTCGAGCGCGGTGTGCGCCGGACTCGCCAGGGCGCGCAGCGGCTCGATGTCCTCCAGGGCGGCCCGGATCAGCGCGACGGACGCGGCGACGGCACGATCCAGGTTCCCGATGATCTCCCTGAGCAGGGACGCCCGCTCACCACCCGGGCGATCGCGCCAGCAGTCGTAATCCGTGGCGAGTCCGACCAGCGCATAGGCCATGCACGCTTCCCGGCAGAGCCGCGCTTCCGGCAGTGCCGTCATGCCGACCACGTCCGCACCCCAGGCGCGATACATCATGCTCTCGGCGCGGGTGGAGAAGGACGGCCCCTCGATGCAGAGGTAGGTCCCGCGGCCATGGACGCGCGCCTCCGGCAGCCGCCCCGCGGCCGACGCCAGCCACGCGTGCATGGTCGCGCAGACGGGATCGGCCATCTCGACGTGGACCGCGGCGGACTCGAAGAACGAACGCGGCCGCCCGTCGGTGCGATCGATGCACTGGTCGATCAGGACCAGGTCGCCCGGCTGGATCGCCTCCCGCAGCGAACCGACCGCGCCGGACGCAAGCACGTGGGTACAGCCGAGCATGCGCAGCGCCCAGAGGTTGGCGCGGTACGGCACGCGCGAGGGCATGAAACGGTGACCGTCGCCGTGCCGGCGCAGCATCGCGATCGGCACGCCGTTCCACGTCCCGGTGACGATCGGCGCGCTCGGAGAACCGAACGGCGTCTCGATCTCGTGGAGCCGGGTGCCCGCGGGAGACATGCCGTCGGACAGCGCCTCGCCCAGCCCGCTGCCGCCGATGATGCCGACCCGGCCGATCGATCCCGTCGCGCCTTCGTGCTGGCTCATGCGCGCATCGTACGCCAGAGCGCGACGAACGCCTGAGGCGACAGTTCCTCCGGACGCTGGCCCGGCCGGATGCCCGGCGGCCACGGCGGACCGGCACCCTCGCCGTGTGTCTCTGCGCCGCCCGGTGCCGGGCCCGGCGTCCGATCGCGAAGGATGCGACCGAGTGTCTTCCGCCGCTGTGAGAAGAGGCCCGCGACGAAGCGCGCATACGACTCCGGATCATCGACGCCCGCCGCCGCGCGATCGGGGCGGATCGCCACCATCGCGCTCTCCACCTTCGGCGGCGGCCAGAACGCACCGGGCGGCAGCGTGCAGAGTCGCCGCACGTCCGCGAACGTCTGCACCAGGATCCCGAGCGTGCCGGCCGCACGACTCCCCGGGGCGGCCGTCAGCCGATCGGCCACCTCGCGCTGCACGGTGACGAAGAGGCCGTGACAGGACGCGTGATGGAGCACCAGCGTCGCGATGAGCGGACTCGCGATCGCATAGGGCAGGTTCGCGACCAGTCGGAACGCGCGGCCGCGGAGCGCTTCGACGATCGCGGGCGCCAGCGCGCGCCCGGCGGCAAGGCAGTCCCCGGCGACCAGGGTGAACCGATCCGGCGCCGCGTCGCCGAGGCGCTCGACCATGCGATCTTCGATCAGGCCGCACAGGTCACGGTCGATCTCGCTCGCGATGACGACCGCACCGGCGTCGAGCAGCGCCTCGGTCAGCGTGCCGGTGCCCGGACCCACCTCCAGGATCACCTCGCCGGGCACGATCTCCGCCGCCTGCACCAGCCGCTGCACGAGGCGCGGATCATGCAGGAAGTTCTGGCCGAATCGATGGCGGGGCGAAAGGCCCCTCGCCGCGAGAAGCCGGCGGATCTCCGCAAGGGTCTGCACCGATCGCTACGCCTTGCCGAGATACTCACCGGTCGAGGGATCGACGCGCACGACGGTGCCGACCTCGATGAACGGCGGGACACGCGTCTTCGCGCCGGTCTCCAGGGTCGCGTCCTTGAGCTGGTTCGTCGCCGTCGCACCGCGCGCCTGCCCCGCCGTATCGGTGACCTCCAGTTCGACCACCGGCGGCAGTTCAACGGCCAGCGGTCGGCCTTCGTAGGTGGAGATCGTGATCGAGACGCCTTCCTTCAGCCACTGGCTCATCTCCGGCGTGAGGACATCCGCATTCAGTTCGGTCTGCTCGAACGTCTCTCCGTCCATGAACACGAACGGGCCCCGGCCCTGGCCGGACGCGTCGTAGAGGTACTGGAGCGTGGCCCGCTCGATCGTGACGTCTTCCACCTTGTCCGCGGATCCGAGGCGGTGCGTCTTGATCGTGCCCGACTCCAGGTTCTTCATCTTCGCCTGCACGTACGCGGGTCCCTTGCCGGGCTTGACGTGCTCCGTGTCAAGGACCAGGTGGAGCTGGCCCTCGTGGAGCAGGACGACGTTCTTCTTGAGTTCGGTGGCCTTGAGCGGCATGGCGGGTGGACTCCGGCGAAACGGCGGAGGATACCTCGGACCGGATGGTGGTGCCGCCCGTGTGCCGCGGCGGCGGTGCCACCGCCGCGGCCACCGCTTGCCTTCCCACCCCGGCGCGCCAAAGCTCCCCGCTTCCCGTGACGCCGCTCGACTCCGCCGTCCGCTCAGCCCGCGCCGCCATGGCGTCGTTCCATCCGCGGTCCATGCCCCGGATGGCGCGGAAGCACTACGCGCGGGAGATGACCGCGTGCGGATTCCAGTCGATCCTCTTCGGCGCGGTCGACGGCATGATCGCGGGCATCGTCGCGAAGAACGCGTTCGGCGACGTCGTGCCCGCGCACCGGCTGGACCTGGTCGTCACGCTGCTGACCGCGGTGGGCGCCTTCGCGAACGTGACCAGTTTCTTCTGGGCGGCGGTCGGTCACGGGCGGAACAAGATCCGCCTGCTCGTCACCCTGCAGGCCCTGGCGATCATCGCGGTGGCGCAGGTGGCCCTGGCGCCGCGGACCGCGTTCGGCCTGGGCATGCTGGTGGTCGGCGTGCTCATCGCGGGAACCGCCTGGTCGGGCATCGTGACGACGCGGGCGGCGATCTGGCGGGCGAACTTCCCGGTCGAGGCGCGGGCCCGGCTGACCGGGAAGATCGCCACCGTGCAGTCGATGGTGGTCGCCGGAACCGGGCTCGGCATCGGCGCGGCCATGAAGGCGGACGCCGGGAACTTTCCGTACGTCTTCGGTGGTGCCGCGTTCTTCGGACTGATCGCGGCGCTGCTCTACCGCCGGATGCGCATGCGCGGCGCACCGCGCCTTGCCCGGCTGGAGCGTGACTCGGGCCGCTCGCTCGCCATCGCCTCGCCGCTCACGGCGTGGCGGATCCTCCGCGACGACCGACCCTACCGCGGATTCATGGGCGCGATGTTCCTCTTCGGAACGGGGAACGTGGTCACCAACGCGCCGCTGGTCATCCTGCTCAAGGACCAGTTCGGGTATGCCTACCTGAAGGGCATCCTGGTCACGACGGTGATCCCGGTGCTGCTCATCCCGATCGTGGTCCCGATCTGGTCCCGCCTGCTGGATCGCGTGCATGTCATCACCTTCCGGGCGATCCATGCATGGGCCTTCACGGCGGCCAGCCTGCTCATGTTCTTCGCCGCCCTCTGGCACCTGCACGCACTCATGTGGGTGAGTTCGATCTTCAAGGGCGCCGCCTTCGCCGGCGGGGCGCTGGCGTGGAACATCGGCCACCTGGACTTCGCGCCGGAGGCGAAGAGCACGCAGTACATGGGCGTGCACGTCACCCTGGAGGGTCTGCGGGGACTCGTCGGGCCGGCCCTCGGGCTGGGCCTGTACAAGCTCTTCGAGGCCTGGCACGCCGGCGCCGGAGGCTGGGTCTTCGGCGTCGCATTCGCGCTCAACGCGCTGGGCGCGCTCTGGTTCGCGGCGCAGTCGGCGCGGCTGGGGGAGATGCGGAGGAGACGGATCGCAAGGGCTTGAGTGAGGTGAGGGTACTGGAGACGACGAGGCGGCGGTCGTGTGTCATGCCTCGCGATGGCATGGCGCGATCGAGGCGTCCGGATTCGCGCCTCGGAATCGTCGCACTTCAAGGCCTGCAGGGAGGTGCCTCGACCCGGTCGTGCGAGAAACGGCCAGTATCCTGAGGCGCCGACCGCCACTGGCACTCGCGCCAGCGACCTGTCGGTGCGCTCGCTGCGCGACACCGTGACCACAGTGTGCGAGCGCGAGTACCGCTTCGCTGAGGCAGAGCACGAGGGCAGCCGTGGGAAAGGGACGCGCCAGGCACGGGGCGGCCGGAGACCGGCTCGCGACTGCGGTCGGATGCTGTGAGCGTGGACCTGGTCCCGCGGTGATCTCACCAGTCGCTCGGGACCAGGCGCCGTGCGGTCCTTCTCGCCGTTGCCACGCCGCTGTCCATCACGGCCGTGCACGGGCCCCGACGCGTCATGCAGGGTGGACGAGCCGGTGCCCGGCCGAGCCTCATACGGCTCACAGATGATCCTCCGGCGTGATCCATGAAGCTCGGCAGACGGAGCGCACCCTCGCTCGCGTCAGGCGGCGATGGCTCTCGCGTGCGGCTGCGATCAGGGCTTCCTCGCTCGCGAACACGCGGTTGCTCCAGTCGTTGTTGCGGAACCACAGCCAGAGCCGTTCGACGGGATTCAGTTCCGGCGAGTACGGCGGCAGGAACAGGGGCGTGATCCGTTTCGGCCAGCGGAGTTCCTTCGAGCAATGCCATCCTGCTCCGTCCAGGATCATCACCGCGTGCTCGCGCGGCCTGATGTGCGACGCGGTGCGGTCGAGGAACGTCTGCATCGACTCCGTGTCCGCATGGCGGGCGACCATCGCCATCGACCATCCGCTCGCTGGTTCCACCGCCGCGAACACCCGGATGGAGCGGCGTCCGTTCTGCCTGATCACGGTCGGGCGCTTCGCCTGGACCGCCTGACGTCGGCCGGATCCTGTTTCGGATGCCGTGGCCGCGGGTGCAGACACGAGAAGCCGTTGCGTGCGAGGATGGTGTACACGGCGTTCAACGAGTGAACGACTCCGAACTCGTTCTCGAGGATGTGGCGCCGCTGCGGCCCTCGCAGCGCAGACACGCCGTCCTCGGGCGTCGCGCCGCGTCGAACGCGCGAGATGAACCTGGCCTCCTGCTCGGGCGTGAGGAATCGCGCGCGTCCCGGGGCGGTCCCGCCGCGAATGGCCTTGAGGCCGCCGTCGCGATACGCGTACGCCCACCTCTGGACGAAGGCCCGGCTCCGGCCGAGCGTCTCCGCGATCTCGAGCGTCTCTCGACCGTCGATCGCGAGTGCGACCGCGCGCAGGCGGTCGCGCTGCAGGGCGTCCCGCTCCGCCCTGATACTTCGACCGAGCTTCTGACGATCACCGCGACTCCGTTCGTGCACGTTCATATGGCCTCCTGCCGATAGGGTCCACATCATGCACGACCGCGCGCAATCGCGCAACCCTGACAGGCGCCGAACGGCGCGCGAGGGTCCTCTGGGAACCGTATCAGCCCCCCCTGCGCTCGCGCACCCGCACGGAGAATCCCGTGACCACGGAAGCTTGCGTTCAGCCCCGGTCCTTGAAGGACATCGAGCGATCGCACGCGTTCGTCAGCGGCCCGGTCTGCCCACACGAGGGCCGGAGGACTCGGCGGAGTATCGTGATCTCAAGGCGATGCGACTGGCCGCGACGAGCGGCAACGGCGTCCTCATGCAGAGCCAGGTGATCGAGTTCGTGCGGGACGCCTGAGGCGCGTTCCGGATGATCGTCCGGCGTGATCCGCGTCGGCCCGCGGAATCCGTGCGCCCGTTGCCAGCCCGCGCCGTCCGGGACCATCACCGCCTGTTCGCGCCGCCGGTCGTCAACGCCCGGCACAGCGTTCGAAGGCGGGCAGATGGTGGTCCGCAGACGCTGCCCGGAGCATCCGGAACGCGGACACGATGTCCTCTTCCCGGATGCCCGGAATCAGGCGATCGTAGAGCGCGATGTTGTCCCGTTCGGAGATCACGCCGATCGCGCACGCCTCGGATCGCGTTGCCGGGACCTCCAGGTCGGCCGGATCGTGTGGATCCGGCGGGATCGGGACGCCGTACTTCACCAGCAGCGGCAGCAGCAGATCCTGGTGGCGCTGCTCGGCGCGGACGATGTTGGTGAACGGGCGGATGTCACCCAGTCGCCGGATCACCGCGCGGTAGAACGCCTCCGCACGGCGCTCATCATCCAGCGCGGCGAGGAGCGCCTCCCGCGTGGCGGGATCGAGCGTCCGTACCTCGACATCGGCCACCGCACCGGGATTCGCGGGTGCCGTGGCAGGCGCCCCTGCAGACGACGGCTTCGAATCGATCCGGCAACCCGTCAGCGCCGCGGCAACGACGATCATGGCGAACATGGTCTGCTTCATGACATTTCCCGATCTGCGGCGTGCGTCCGGCCGTGGCTCGTGTCCGGATCCCGGACGGCGCGTTCCGGACCGCAGGCCCATCCTGAATCGAAGGACGACACTACACCTGCGCTTCCTGCGCAGGTACCCGGAAGCCGCCCCGGATTGAACGCGGCGCGCCGTCGCGGGCGCGCGATGGACGGGCACGCGCGCCGCGTCGCGCCGCCTTCGCAGGAGTGTTCAAGCGGTGGCGCGAACCCTCAGGCGCGTGCTCTCCGCGCTGTGGCCGGACAGATCCGTCGCCTTCTCCGACCGCCGTCGGACGTCGTACCCTCCGGCCATGGCCCGGGTATCAGGCGTGCACACGAATCACCCGAGCGACGGCTGTCCTGACGATGGCCTCTCGTCGCGCGTTCGAGGCCCGGCCAGGGCCGCACCTGACATGCGGCCCCACAGGACACGGACCGCCGCCCCCCTCCTTCTTTCGATCGAGCATTCCCATGACGACCATCGCCCGCACGCTCATCGCCGCGCTCACGATCAGCATGATCACGCGCAGCCTGCGGATCGCCTCTATCACCTGGTCAGACGCCCGCGACAGGCCGGGCAGGTAGCCCGCAGAAGACCACGAACCACACGCTTCTCCGGGAGTGGATGCGCGCGTGGGCGGACCTGGTGGAGTTCGAGGTTGTCAAGGTGATCTCCTCGGCGGCGGCGAGCGCACGGGTGACCGCGTCCTGACGACGGCGGACGGGCCATGCGACGATCGATGGCCACCACCACCCGGGCAGCGTCGGGCGGCGACCGGCCGGACGGCGGCCGGGTTGTTGCGCTGCGTTGCGCCAGTTACCTTTGAGCAGGGACCTGTGTCCCCGCTCGCGCCGGCCCCGGCCGAGACATTGAACCGCCTGCCCGCCGGCAGTGCCAGCCGCTTCCGGAGTTCCCGCCATCGATCCATCGAACCTGTCCACCATGCCTGAGGATGACCCTCCGGGCGCCAACAGCGGCGGCGCCGCCGCAGACATCGACGCCGGCGTCCTCCTCGGCGGCAGGTACAGGCTGCTCCACGTGCTCGGCAGCGGCGGGCTGGGCGTCGTGTGGCTCGCCGACCAGGTCGAGCCGGTGCGCCGCAAGGTGGCCGTGAAGCTCATCAAGCCCGGAATGGACAGCGAGCAGGTGCTGCATCGCTTCGAGGCCGAGCGCAATGCCCTCACGCTCATGAACCACCCGTCGATCGCGCGGGTGTACGACGCGGGCGTGACGGACCGCGGGCGGCCCTGGTTCGTGATGGAGTATGTGCCGGGCGACCCGATCACGAAGTTCTGCGACCGCGAGCGGCTCGACACCCGCGAGCGCCTCGAACTCTTCATCCAGGCCTGCGGCGCGGTGCAGCACGCGCACCAGAAGTCGGTGATCCACCGCGACCTCAAGCCCTCGAACATCCTCGTCACGATGCACGAGGGCCGGCCCCTCGCGAAGGTCATCGACTTCGGCATCGCCAAGGCAACCGGCGCCGAACTGACGGAGGGGACTCTCTTCACCGAGCACGGCCAGTTGATCGGCACGCCCGAGTACATGAGCCCGGAGCAGGCGGAGATCACCGCCCTCGGCGTCGACTCGACGACCGACATCTACTCGCTCGGCGTCGTCCTGTACGAACTGCTCACGGGCGTGCTGCCGTTCGACCCCGGGACGCTGCGGAGCAGGGGATTCGCAGAGATCCGCCGCATCATCCGCGAAGAGGATCCGCCGAAGCCGAGCACGCGCCTGCGCACGCTGGGTCCGGCCACCGAGACCGTCGGAAAGCAGCGCCGCGCCGAACCGCGGTCGCTCCAGCGGCGTCTCCGGGGCGACCTCGACTGGATCACGATGCGCGCGATGGAGAAGCAGCGCGCGCGGCGCTACCCGTCCGCCTCCGAACTCGCGGCCGACGTGCGGCGCCACCTCGACAACGAGCCGGTGCTCGCCGGGCCACCCTCGCTCGCCTACCGCGCCTCCAAACTCGTGCGCCGCCATCGCGGCGTGGTCGCGTCGGCGGCGCTGGGGCTCGTGGCGCTGCTCCTCGGCGTGGTGGGCCTCGGGTGGGGCGTGGTGCAGGCGCGGGCGCGGCAGGCCGAGGCGGTCGCGGCGCACGCCGTCGCCGAGTCCGAGGCGCAGCGCGCCCGCCAGGCCGAGGAACATGCCGAGTCCCAGCGCGGGCTGGCCGAGGCCTCGGCGGCCCGCGCCCGGGCCGAGGCGCAGCGCGCGTCGCTCGTGACGGACTTCCTGCTCAACGTGCTCGGCCTCGCCGATCCCGATGTCAGCCAGTCGCCGAACACGACCATCCAGGACCTGCTCGTGCGCGCCGGCGAGGAGGTCGGCCCCGCCCTGCGCGGCGAGCCGCGGGCCGAACTCGCCGTGCGACTGGTCCTCACGCGTTCGCTGACGATTCTCGGCGAGTACGAGGCCGCCAGGCAGCACGTCGAGCGCGCGCTGCGGCTGGGCGAGGAACTCGACGATCTCCAGCTCGCGGAGCAGGAGCGACTGCGCCAGGCGGCGCTCTGGGTGGCGATCGACTCGGGCGAGGACTGGACACCCGCTGCCATGCGGTGGTGGAGCACCTGCGAGCAGCTCCTCGGCGAGACCCGGCCCGAGCTGGCGGCGACGTTGCGCCGGCTGCGGGGCTACGCCGCACCCGCCGCCCTGGAAGGCGGCCTGGCACTCCTGCGCGAGGCGCGGCGGGTCGCCACCGACACCCTCTCGCGCGACGACCCGGCCTGGGGCCACCTCGGCGCCTACCTGCAGGCCTGCGGCTCGGGCTTCCAGGCGTACGAACTCGGCGTGGCCTGCACGGAGGCAGCGCTCGAGTGCTACAGGCGCATCCATCCCGATACGCACTCCGCGGTCGTGCGCGCCACGCTCCAGCTCCTCGAGCAGCTCCTGCGCCTCGGGCGCTTCGACGAGGCCGCCTCGCTCGCGCGCGATCAGCTTGCCCGCATCCGCCGCCTGCTCCCGCCGGACCACTGGTATGTCGCGCAGGCACACTCCAGCCTGGGCCGCGCGCTGATCGCGAAGGGCGAACTGGCCGAGGCGGAGGACCTGATTCTCAGTGCCTCCGAGCGATTCTCGGTCCTCTTCGGCCCCGCGCACGGCGCCCACTTCGAACTGGCGCTCGCGCGCATGGAACTGTACGCGGCCCAGGGGCGCGAGCCGGAGGCGGCGACGGCGCGGCGCGAGGCCGTACGCTTCCTCGCGCGCACCGAATGGTCCGCCGTGCCGGCGATGATCGGCGACCTGCTCTCGCCCGAGGCCGGCGGGATGCTCCTCGCGCTCGATGCCGACGAGGCGGCGGGCCGCCCGCCGGACGAGCAGACGGTCGAGCGGCTGCTCGCGCTGCGCCGTGGCTTCCCCGACGACGACCCGCGCGCCGCCGTGCTCGCCGAGCCGCTGCGCCTGCGCGCCAACCGCGCCCGCGCGCGCGGCGCGGCGGACCTCGCCGAGCGCATGTTCCGCGACGTCGTCGCGGTCTTCCGCGCGTGCGCCGAGGGGGCGCACCCCTGCAAGCTCGGCCGCGCGCTGCGGGAGTACGCCCTGCTCCTCACGGACCAGGGACGCTTCGACGAGGCGGAGGCGGCTGCGCGCGAGGCGTACGCGATCCTCCTCGCACAGCGCGGCGAGACCTACGTGTGGACGGCCGGCGCGCGCCGGCAGCTCGGACTGGCGCTCGCCGGCCGCGGTCGATACGAGGAGGCGGAGCGGCACCTCCTGGGGGCCTACCGCGCGCACCTCGCGCGCGACGGCACGGCGGGGACGCACACGCACAACACGTTCGACGAACTCGTCGAGCGTCTGTACCTGCCCTGGCGCGGCCCGGACCACGCGGTCGCATTCGCGCTGGAAGAGCTGCGCGCCCGGCTTCCCGAGCCGCGCACCTCGGCGGCGTGGCTGCAGCGTGCGGTTGCGGCCGTGGTCATGGTCCCGGACCTGGAGCGCGAGGCCCGCGCGTTGGCGCACGCGGCGACCGAGCGCTGCCTCGCGCTGGAACCGGAGGCGCCCTATCTGCACGCGCTCCTCGCCCGCGCGCTGGTTCGACTGGACCGGCCGGACGCCGCGCTCGCAGCGTGGTCGCGCGCCGCGGCGCTGGGGCGCGAGCCGGACGCGTGGGACCATGCCTTCATGGCGCTCCTGCACCACGCCGCCGCCCGACCGGCCGACGCGGCCGCCGCCGCCGCGCGCATGCGTGAGCACGCGGCGGAACTTGAGGGCGAGGAACCGCTCCTCGCTCTGCTCATGGCCGAGGTCGAGCGCGCGGGACGGTGATACCAGGGATAGCACAGAGGCCAGGGGCCCACCGCAGGACGAAGCAGCCGTGATTCACCAGGACACCAGGACGTACAACGAGTCGCAGGCCCCCGGCGATCAGTCGATCTGCGACCTGCTGGCCCGCGAGATCGATCGCGCGCTGCCGGAGGCCGAGAACAGGGTCTGGCACGCCCATCCCGTCTGGTTCCTGGATGGCAACCCGATCGTCGGCTACAGCCGGCTCAAGAATTGCGTCCGCCTGCTGTTCTGGAGCGGCCAGTCCTTTGCCACACCCGGCCTTGCGAGCGAGGGGAAGTTCAAGGCAGCGGAGGCGCGGTACACCGCAGCCGACCAGGTCGACACGGACCTGGTGCGCAGGTGGCTGGCGGAGTCCCGCGAGATCCAGTGGGACTACGCGAACATCGTCAAGCGCAAGGGCAGGCTGGAGCGTCTGAAGTGACGCGTTCCCGTTCCAGGGTGCCGCGCAGGATCAGGCCGTCGGCCTGGATGCTCCCGCGGCGCTCGACGGCCGGACCAGGCGAGGCAGTCGCGTGCATCTGTCGCGCTGAGCCAGCGGAAGCGGAAGTTGACGGACGGGGTACTCGGCTGGTTGAAACCGGTCGGCGGTCGCGAGGTGCCGATGCCCGGTGGGCCAGCGACGGGCGGAGAGCCCACCGCTGCACTGGAGCGTGGCCGGAGAACGGATACAGTGATTCCGGTGGTCGACGGCGGGGCCAGCGCCCGTGAAACGCGTTCCGTTCGTCCGACCCGCCTTCGTCGAGCCACCGGAGACCATCATGCCCGCCCGCAAGCCTGACAGGACCTCCAGGCCCGCAGTCCGCAGGACCTCCGGACGCGCGGCGGCACAGGGCAAGGCTGCCAATGCGCTGCCGGAGTCCATGGTGACCGGCAAGGCAAGTCCCGCGAAGGCTGCCGCAGGCGACACGCCGGTCTTCGCCTACATCGCCAGCCTGCCGCAGCCGCATCGCGGCATCGCGGAGCGCATCGATGCACTCGCGGCCAGGACGCTTCCCGGTCTGCAGCGCTCCGTGAAGTGGGGCATGTCGTACTACGGCGTCGGCGACGGCTGGTGCTTCTGCTGCGGTGGCTTCGCCGGCCATGTCAAGCTCATGTTCGTGAACGGTGCGGCGCTCGTGCCTGTACCGCCCGTGACACCCGTGGCGATGGGCAAGGCCACGCGCGGCGTGGAACTCGAGTCACCGGACGACATCGACGAACGCCAGATCGCCGACTGGATGAAACAGGTTGCGGCGGTACCGGGGGTCGGGAAGACGACGACGAAGGCGAAGGCGAAGAAGGAGTAGGCGCGGGCGCGTGGCGCGGGATTGGCACCTCGCTGACGTTCTCGCGCCGACTTCCTGCCCGAGGTCGCTTCCATTCCCAGTCGATCCGGCACATGACGGCATGCGCGGACTCGTCGATCATCATGCATCTGCCCGGTGTGTGGCAACACCGTGGGCTGCGTTCCGCTCTTCAGGCGACCGGGGGCGTCATGCCCCACCCGTCATAGAGGACGGCTTCCAGCAAGGTGGTGCGGACCCTGACCAGCAAGGCCCGGAGGTTCCTGAACGGAATCAGCCTCAGGTGCTGGAGTTGCCCGACAACCAGTCCCGGGTGGACACCGTGCAGGGCTGCGAATTCCTCAATCCTCTGCCTGGAGAAGAGCGGCTTGACTCTGCGGATGAAGTCCTTGAACTCGTCCGGAGGGACCAGGAACGACGACGCGAACTGGTTCGCGGCACGTTCCTCCGCAGGCAATGCCTCATCCTCTGAGAGGGCCTCCGAATCGACAACCAGATCGATGTCGGGACGAAGGACCTTGTCGCGGCCATCGCCGGCGGCGACATGGCCGAGTTCGTGCATGAGGGTGAACCAGAACGAGTCGATCCGATCAAACCGCACGGAGAGCGCGACGACAGGGCTCCTGGAGTCCAGCCAGAAGCACGCCCCGTCGATCCGTGTTTCGGGCAGATGCTCCACGACCACGCACCGCACGCCCAACGTGGCGAGCGCCGTGGGGACCTGGCGGACATCATCAGGATCGGCGAGCAGCGAGCGAAGTCCGAGCACCCTGGCCGGGAACGCGCGGGCGTCGAACCTGGACGGCTTCAACGTCTGCGCAAGCTGCCGAGCACGGAACAGCCACGCCTGCTGGGCTGGGGTGAACTCGTCAACGTACAACGTGCTCTTGCGTGCCGCGGCCGAGAAGAAGTCCGGGCGGACATCCAGCGAGTCGACGCCGAAGAACCGCATCACGCGGCTCTCCATCACCTCGACATTGTCCGATTCGACGATCC
Source organism: Phycisphaeraceae bacterium (assembly GCA_019636755.1). Lineage (GTDB taxonomy): Bacteria > Planctomycetota > Phycisphaerae > Phycisphaerales > SM1A02 > JAHBWZ01. The sequence continues at coordinate 82,807 of JAHBWZ010000009.1, forward strand.
AGCCACGCCGCACCATCTCCTTGATCGGCGCGGCCGTGTACAGCCTCGCACGCCGGGAGACGGCCTCGTCAGGCTTTCCGAGCTTGTGAAGCTGGTACGCGGCTTCCAGATTGAGCCAGACCTGAGCGCTCGTCCCGAAGGCCTCCCCAAGCTGCTGAGCAGTCTCCGCCGTAAGGGTCCGCTTGCCCGAGATCAGCTCGCTGACCACGCGCTCCGGCCGCCCCATGATCTCGGCCAGATCGCGCTGTTCCCACCCGCGGGCCTCCAGCTCATCGCGGATGAACTCGCCGGGCGGGAAGACCTCCACCGGGATGTGCTGCGTGTTGCCCATGCGACTCCTTCTCAGTGGTAGTCCTCGACCGACACCACCATGACCACTTTCCCACCAGCCTCCTTGGCCAGCTCCAGAATCAGCCGCCACTGCTCGTTCAGTCGGATCGAGCGCTGATGAGCCCGGTCGCCTTTCAGCTTCTCGAAGTGCAGCGACTTCATCCTGTACAGATCCCGCTCGTCCACCGCCGCTCGAATGAACTGGATCTTCTTTCGGAAACTCCGAACGACATCGTCCCCGAACTCCCTGGCTCGGAAACCCGGGTCAGACTCCAGCCGTCGCAGCCGATCGTCGGCGAAACGGACTTCCATGATTCGGAGAGTACCAGCCAGATCGCGTAAGTCAATGCCCGACTTTACACGATGTGTAAATCGGTACAGTATACGCTTCGGATCGGCGTCGGGTTCTGCCGTTGAGGGGGGGTCTGGTGGCCAGGGCCGTGCTTGGGCGGGTGCGGAACCCCGGCTGCGAGCCTCCGAACGGTGCCGGTCCTAGTGGAGGAGGACCGGGGAACTGGGTCAACAGCCTGCTGAACCCCCTTGCCACCCAAAGGGGCGCCGGCCTGATCCGAGGCGCGCTTGAGGGCATGGACCGTTGGATCGCGGGGAAGCCCGTGCCCGGTCGAGTGACCTCAGTGACTCGCGCTGATTGCGGCGGGACTGCTCCGGCCAGCGGCGCCACCGGGTCAGCGTGCTCGAGCAGCCACGGTTACGTCTCAGCGATCGACTCACTTCGGCCGCTGTCGGGCACACCACCATGTACAGTTGCTTCCCGCATCCGGGGGGGCACCAGGCGCGAGCCAAAATCGCGATGCTGAGTACGCGTTCGAAGTCAGGTGCATTTGAAGCGCCTTGAGGTTCGTGGGCTACATCTTCGTCGGTGCACGGGCGTGAACTGCTCCGGGAACATCGTGGTCGAAGACCATACGGCGACCGAGCCGGGATTCCGCTTCGCCGCCGGAGCGCCGGGTGCACGATCTCGCCTTCGCCTCCCCTCCCGAACTTCCGGCTCGATGAGACCCAGGCGGACCGCCCGCGACTTCCAGCGCCGCCGCCCGGTTCTACAGAACTCGGACAGCTCGGGACGGACAGTGACCTGAAGCGTTCCGCAGTTACAATGGCCACCTGCTACCGCCATGGCCTGGTCACTGACTCATCATCCGATCGCCGAACGCGAGCGCCTCGATCGCTTCCTTCTGGCGATCGGCAAGTCGCTCTATCTTGCCGCAGGCTACGAGGTCAAGTGTCGTGTAGTGCTGCGCATCGCCCGCATAGCGCATGAGCTTCGCAACGGGCATGCACTACCAGGCGCTTCTGCGATCTGCGAGGCGATGAGAAAGAACATGCTCGGTACGACGCTGCGGGAGCTACAGAGGCTCACACCGAGCATGAGGGACGCGAGCGCTACCGTACTCGAGCGCGCCAGAGATGCTCGCAATTTCATCGCGCATGAAGCGGCGTGGCTGGGACCGCTATTCGCCGTAACCACGCCCTCTCTCGATGAGAAGCTCCTGGCGTTGCATGACGCCGTCGCGGCACTGGCTGCTGGCGATAATCTGGTCTCGCAGTGGATCTATGAAATCGAAGAGCGTGAGCCCGCACCCTTCACGATTCGAACCGCGTATCCGCAGTGGGTGGAGGATTGGGTGTTCGCCAGAGAAGATGGGTTGTGACCAGCCGCTGATCGGGTAGAAGACGGCATGCGCGGACACGTCGATCATCAGCCGAATCTGTCCGTCCACATCAATCTCCATCCACGAACTCGTCCCGGCGGATCACCCGCTGCGGGCCATCAAGCGGATGGCCGACGAGGTTCTTGCCGCCATGAGCCGGACGCTGACGGCGGCATATGCGACGAGATCCGAGGGTGGTCGGCGGAGCGCGCCGCCGGAGCGACTGCTCAAGGCCCTGCTGCTGATGAGCCTGTACTCCATCCGCTCGGAGCGGGCACTCTGCGAGCGGATCACGTTCGACATGCTCTTCCGGTGGTTCCTGGACATGACGCCGGACGAGCCCTGCTTCGACCACAGCACGTTCAGCGTGAACCGGGAGCGGCTGCGCCGGCTGAAGGTGACGGAGAAGTTCAGTGACCGGATCGTGCTGATGGCGTATGAAGCAGGCCTCCGGACCGAGGATCACTTCTCGATCGACGGTTCACCGCTGCAGACCCACGCATCGCTGCAGAGCCTGAAGCACATCGAGCAGTTGCGGCAGTCGGCCGCGGAGCAGAGCGATCAGGACGGTCCGGAGACCGGTGCCGGGTCGGGCCCGAAGGATGGGAACGCGTGGGTGAACTTCCGCGGTGAAAAGCGGAGCAACCGGACGCACCGGAGCGGGACGGACCCGGAGGCCCGTCTGTACACGAAGACGAGCGGGGTGGCGTACCTGCAGCACATGATGCACGTCGTGACGGAGAATCGTCACGGGATCGGCGTGGCGATCATGGCCAGCCGGGCGGACGGATACGCGGAGCGGAAGTCGTACGTGCGGCTGGTGGATCGGGTCCGTCGTCGGATGGGGATCAGGCCCAGGACGCTCGGGACGGACAAGGGATACGACTGTGCGGAGCTTCTGCATGCACTGGAAGAGCGCGGCGTCCGTCCGCATGTGGCCTCTCGCCTGACGAAGAAGATGAGGACTGAGGCTGACGACGATCCGGCGCTGCACGCCCGACGGCGGAACCAGGCGAGGCGGTCGCATCCATCCGTCGCGGTGAGCCAGCGGAAGCGAAGGCTGACGGAGGAAGTGCTCGGCTGGATGAAACAGGTCGGCGGCCTGCGCCGCGCCCGGGTCTCCGGGCGATGGACGATCCAGCAATTGGCCGAGATTGCTCTGTCTGCCCTGAACCTGCTGAGAGTCGCCCGGCTGCAGGCGACATAGCACGCGCCAGCCGATGCCGATCCGGTCAGAATCGTCCCGGACGAGCCTGATCGGTGTCGGGAATCAGCAGATCACGCGGCGAGAATCGCGGGCCGCCATGCACGCGAGGTCCGGAGGAACGCGGTATCGTGGCGTGGTGAGGGGAAGGTCAACAGCCTGCTAGACGTTAGGTGAGCCAGTGCGACCTCGGAGAAGTACTTCAGAATGAGCGAGCTAATCTGGTTCTCGATTCCAGGGGCAATTGGCATTCTGGCTCTTCACTTAGCGTTCCCTGATGTATCTAGGAGCAGCGATCTGCTCGCGGTCGCGTCGGCGCCGGTGGTTGGATTCATCCTTCACCAACTCTATCGGACCTTCTTCGAGTGCAACCGTGGCTGGGAGACAGATGCCCGACCCGTTATCGCTCTCATCCGGAGTACATACCGGCTCCCGAAGTCAGAGAAGGACCACCCCTTCCTTATCTGGGAAATGACCTTCTACTCGGCCGGCATCCCCGATGCGTTCCGCGCGCACAATCGCAGTTCATGGCACTACGTGATGTCGTTTCGCTCCGTGGCATTTGCATCCGCACTGTCAGGGGTAGCGCTGGCTTGCCTCACCTGGTTCCGGGGTAGCTCAACACTCACGCTCCCATACCTCGGCCTCTTCGCCGCGCTCTTCGGCCTGTTCTGGGCGAAGAGCCGGCTGACCTACCGGTCACTGACCATGCAAGAGTGCGCGGCGTTTCACCTATATCGAACGAGCTTTGACCGCACCCGCGCGCGCCTTTAGCAGACTGTCGAGATTCCCTACCCATGACTTACCAGAAAGCGCCCCTGCCTCCCATTCGGCAGAAGACAGAATGCACTGAAACGTCGCTGATCATGTGTCCTGTACGTCCATATCAACCTAGGAGTAGTTCGTTCAGCTTGCGGTTCACGCAGGCGTCTTTGGCATGCTTGCCGTTCTTGACGGCGTGTCGGCCATAGAGAGCGGGCCGGACAAGGGCAGGCTGGAGCTCACATATCGGCGAGGCAGCGCGCAGCACCTTCTTACTGATGCGCGTCAGGAGTGTCTTCACGACCTCTACCAGAGTCAGGTTTACGAGCAGGTGTTCGGCCCGACAGACCAATGATGGTCGAGTGGCCGGCTGCCGCACGCGACTGCGCGCTGGACATTGCATCAATCGATCAGGACCGGACGTCGACGACTCATCTGGCGGAGCAGCCATGCAGTGAACGCGGCGAAGCGCCTGCCACCCCCCCCAGAACGGATCGAACAGCGCGCCAACGCGACAGCCGACTTCCCGCGCACGCTCAATCGTCCGAGAGCCAGCCGGAGAGGATCCCGGGACTCGCTCGATCCCTGTAAAGGAGCTTCGCGAGTTGCTCAATCGATCGTCCGGCCGACTCCCGCGGGCGGCCGTGGCATTTTCATTTGGCGGGGGGATGCCGCCGTCAGACGGCAATGGCGTTTTGACACGACTGCTCCGACGAGCGCGCCCACCGGATCCACCACGCGCCCCTGACCAACAGACTCACCCGCACACCCCACCTCCCCTGCCCGAAGAAACAAAAACCACGGCATGACACCAACCCGGTTCACCATCAGCATCGGTGGCCTTCCGAAGGTCACGCTTCTCGAGCGGCTCAGGAACGCCGGCGTCGAAATCAACGCCATCGGGCTCGAGTTGTTCGAGGACGATCGCTTTCAGACACTCGACGGCGTTTCCGTCATCGCGCTCGTCCGGACCACCGTGGCGGACCTGGGTCTCCGGGACGGGGGCGTCTTCGTGCATGTTGTTCAAGCCGCCCGGGCGCGGGGCCTGGCGCTGTGTCCACTGGAAGTCGGGCCGTCTCTCAGGCTCGTCATGACTGATCAGGCCGAGGGGGCTCGTGGCTTCGAGCAGACGCCGCACAGGGCACCACCCGGTTCGATCACCGTGCTCTCGCCCCCGCTGCGCGAAGACCGGGACGAGTACCGGGGCTTCTACCTGCGCCGCATCGACGGCATACTCTGGCTGCGCGGCTTCCGGGCGGAGGCCGGCCACGTCTGGCGGCCCGAGGACATGCTCGTTCTTGCCAGCGTGGTCGATGCGCCGTGACGTCTCGCGCAACCGCACCGCCAGCCGGCGCTCTGCGGCTGTCCCGGCTCGATCATCCATCCCCCCCACTCACCCCCGCACACCCGGACACCATGCCCACCCCGGCACCGCGCCTCGCCCTCTTCCGCGGCATCAATGTCGGTGGTCGGAACCAGGTCCCGATGAAGGGCCTGGTGTCGCTGATGGAGTCGGTGGGACTGTCCAGTGTCAGCGCCTGCCTCCAGAGCGGGAACGTCGTGTTCCGGACCGCGCGTGCCGATGTTCCCGCGCTCGTGACGGAGATCCAGGACGCGGTCCAGTCGCGTCATGGCTTCCGTCCGGAGGTGCTGCTCCTGGACGGGCCGGCCCTGGAGAAGGCGATCGCCGGGAACCCGTTTCCAGAGGCCGATGCCGCGCCGACCAGCGTGCACCTGACGTTCCTCTCCTCGATCCCGGTCGATCCCGATCTCGAGGCGCTCGAGCGCGTTCGCGGGCCGGGCGAGCGCTTCGTGCTCAATGACCGGGTCTTCTATCTCCATGCACCCGACGGGATCGGCCGATCGAAACTCGCGGCGCGCATCGAGCGGTCCCTCGGCGTCTCCGGAACGTCGCGCAACTGGCGGACGGTCGTCACGCTTCGGCAGATGATGCAGCGATGCCCATGAGCGCGAACCGGGCGGGCGCCAGGGACGGATCTCGCGCGCCGGCGCACGGCCTGATCTCGCGTTCCGATCGCGGCGGCGCCCCGCGTGCGTACCCCGCGCCGCGCCGCGTCTTCTGATATTCTCCGGTGGCCCCCGGGCGCGGCTGGTGCCGGCCGGCTCCCGCCGTCCCATGCCCGGGCGGGCTCGGAATCGAGGAGGATCCCGAACCGATGTCGCAGGCCGACCTTCGACTGCCGCAGCGAGGCATGGGCGCCACATCGCGACGCGATGCGTGGTGGCTCGAACCGCTGATCGTCTTCCTGGTGCTCTCCGCCTTCATCGTGTACACGACCTGGGCCGCGTTCCAGGGCGTCAACTACTTCGCGAGCCAGGGGGGCGCGCACTACCTCTCGCCCTTCTACTCGCCGCTGCTCTACGGACAGAACGGCGAGCCCTACTGGATCGGCCTGGCGCCGCCTTCGTGGTGGCCCGCGTGGTCGCCCTTCGCGTTCTCCCCGGCGTTCCTCATTCTCGCCGGCCCGGCGCTCATGCGGTTCACGTGCTACTACTACCGCGGCGCCTACTACAAGGCATTCTGGCTGGATCCGCCCTCCTGCGCGGTGGGTGAGCCGCGCAAGAGTTACATCGGCGAACGCCGGTTCCCGCTGATCATGCAGAACGTCCACCGGTATGTCTTCTACCCGGCGGCCGCGTTCGTCATCGTGCTGGCGTGGGATGCGATCCAGGCGACACGGTTCGTCCAGGAGGACGGCACCACGCGGTTCGGCATCGGGCTCGGCACGGTGGTCCTGGCCCTCAATGCCTTCCTGCTGGGCGGATACACGTTCGGCTGCCACTGCGCCCGGCACCAGATCGGCGGCTACCTGAACTCGCTGGCGCGCCGGCCGATCCGCGCGAAGTGCTACGGCTGCGTCAGCGCGCTGAACCGTCGCCACATGACCTGGGCGTGGATCAGCCTCTTCTGGGTCGCGCTCACCGATGTCTACGTCCGACTCGTCGCCCAGGACATCATCACCGACCCGAGGATCCTCTTCTGATGAGCGCGGTGGAGTACAGAACGGTCGAACATGACGTCCTGGTCATCGGGGCCGGCGGGGCCGGACTCCGGGCGGCCATCGAGGCGTCCGGGCGCGGAACCTCGGTCGGTGTCGTGTGCAAATCCCTGCTCGGCAAGGCGCACACCGTGATGGCGGAAGGCGGCCTGGCGGCGGCCATGGCGAACGTCGACGACCGCGACAGCTGGCGCGTGCACTTCGCCGACACCATGCGCGGCGGCCAGTACCTCAACAACTGGACGATGGCGCGCCTGCATGCACAGCAGGCCCCCGACCGCGTGCGGGAACTGGAGGCCTGGGGTGCGCTGTTCGACCGGACGCGCGACGGCCGGATCCTCCAGCGGAACTTCGGCGGACACAAGTACCCGCGCCTGGCGCACGTCGGCGACCGGACCGGGCTGGAGATGATCCGGACACTCCAGGACCACGGCATCCACCAGGGCATCACGTTCCACATGGAGTGCACGGTCGTCGAACTGCTGAAGGACGGCGGCCGGATCGCCGGCGCGGTCGGCTACGACCGGGAGCGTGGAAGGTTCATCGTCTGGCGGGCACCGGCGGTGATCCTGGCCACTGGCGGCATCGGGCGCGCGTACGCGATCACGTCGAACAGCTGGGAGTACACGGGCGACGGCCACGCGCTGGCGTACCGCGCGGGCGCGGACCTCAAGGACATGGAGTTCGTGCAGTTCCATCCCACCGGGATGGTCTGGCCGCCGTCGGTGCGCGGCATCCTGGTCACCGAGGGTGTCCGGGGCGAGGGCGGCGTGCTTCGCAACCGGGAAGGCCGCCGCTTCATGTTCGATGACATCCCCGATCTCTACCGGAACCAGACCGCGAGCGATCCGGAGGAGGGCTGGCGCTACGTCACCGGCGATCGCAACGCGAACCGCCCGCCGGAACTGCTGACGCGCGACCACGTGGCGCGGTGCATCGTGCGGGAGATCCGCGAGGGCCGCGGCAGCCCGCACGGCGGCGTCTTCCTGGACATCGCCTGGATCCGGGAGAAGATCCCGGACGCCGCGGAGCACATCCGGAAGAAACTGCCGAGCATGTATCACCAGTTCAAGGAACTGGCGGGCGTCGACATCACGAAGGAGCCGATGGAGGTCGGACCGACCACGCACTACGTGATGGGCGGCGTGGACGTCGACGGCGAGACGCAGATGACATCGGTGCCCGGGCTCTTCGCCGCCGGCGAGGTCGCGGCGGGACTGCACGGCGCCAACCGGCTGGGCGGGAACTCGCTCTCCGACCTGCTCGTCTTCGGCAAGCTTGCCGGGGAGCATGCCGCGGCGTGGGCGAAGGCGCATGCGTCACCGGCCATCGACCAGGGCCAGGTCGACGCCGCCCACGCGACGGCGCTCGCGCCGCTCGAGCGGCAGAGCGGCGAGAATCCGTACACGATCCAGCACGATCTCCAGGCGATGATGCAGGACAAGGTCGGGATCGTCCGCACGGAGCGCGAGATGACCCAGGCGATCGACGCGATCGCGACCCTGACCGCCCGGAGCGCGCGGGCGAAGGCGGACGGACACCGCGAATACAACCCGGGCTGGCACACTGCACAGGACCTGCGCAATCTCCTGACGGTCTCCGAAGCGGTTGCGCGGGCGGCGCTGGACCGGCGCGAGAGCCGCGGCGCCCACTTCCGCGAGGACTGCCCGGAAAAGGACGCCGGCCACGGGAAGCACAACACGATCGTGCGACAGGGCGCCGACGGCTCGATGCACATCGAACGACGACCGATTCCTCCGATGCCGGAGGACCTGGCCGACATCATCAGGGAGATGGCGTGATGACCGAGGCGCGCGACGCGACCTTCCGGATCTGGCGGGGCGATCACGCGACCGGCGCCTTCCGGGACTACCGGACGCGGGTCACGCACGGCATGGTCGTCCTGGACGCCGTGCACCAGGTGCAGTCGGAGTCCGCGCCGGACCTTGCCTGCCGCTGGAACTGCAAGGCAGGCAAGTGCGGGTCGTGTTCCGCCGAGATCAACGGCCGTCCGCGGCTCATGTGCATGACGCGGCTGGAGACGCTGGATCTGGATCAGCCGGTGACGGTCGAGCCGCTCCGCGCCTTCCCGAGCATCCGCGACCTCGTCACCGACGTGTCATGGAACTTCCGGGTCAAGGCGAAGATCCCGCCCTTCCGGCCACGGACACCCGACGCGCCGGACGGGACATGGCGGATCGACCAGGCGGACGTGGAGCGCGTGCAGGAGTTCCGCAAGTGCATCGAGTGCTTCCTCTGCCAGGACGTGTGCCACGTCCTGCGGGACCATCACAAGCACGATGAGTTCGCGGGCCCCCGTCACTTCGTCTACCAGGCGGCGCTGGACATGCACCCGCTGGACGTGGAGGAGCGCCTCCGCCAGGTGAAGGACGAGAACGGCATCGGCTACTGCAACATCACCAGGTGCTGCACGAAGGTCTGCCCGGAGCACATCGCGATCACCGACAACGCGATCATCCCCCTGAAGGAGCGCGTGGTCGACGAGTTCTACGACCCCCTGACCCGGCTCTTCCGGATCTTCCGGGCGAAGCGCAAGTCCGATCGCATGGACGGACGCCCCGAACCTGACGCCAGCGCGCTTCCACCGAAGGGTGCCCCATGACCACGCCCGACCCCTCCGCCGGAACGTCCTCCGCCGCCCCGCCGCTCCGCCGGATCCGGCCCGAAGCGATCCCGCGGGCGCTCACCAAGGCGGAGCGCTATCGCCTGCTCAACGAGCCTCGCACGGCGGAGAGCATCTGCCGCGACATCCTTGCGGTTGCGCCGGACAATCAGGAGGCGACGGCGACGCTGCTGCTCGCCATCACCGATCAGTTCCGCCATGGCTGGACCAGCCTGGCCGATGCAGAGCGCGTCCTGCGCGCTCTGCGCGACACCTACGCACGGCACTACTACCTCGGCGTCGCCCTGGAGCGGTGGGCCAAGGCGCTGCTGGATGACCCCGCCCAGCGGCGTGCGGCCGCGGGGTTCTTCAGTGCCGCCATGCGCTCCTATGACCGCGCCCATGCGCTCGCGACGGCGGGCAACGACGACGCGGTGCTCCGCTGGAACACCTGCGTGCGGATCATGGAACGCAATCACCTGGAGTTCGCGCCTGGCGAAGCCGCCATGGATCTCGAACTGGAGGGATTCGAGGACGAGGTTCCCCCGCGTGCACCGTTCGGCTGAGCGGCGGATCAGCCCCAGAAACTCAGCAGGATGACCAGGTCGGCGAAGTCGACCACAAGGTCGTGGTTGAGATCGCCGGTGCATCCGCCCGACGGCAGACAGGCGCCCCAGTTCCCGATGAGGATCAGGAGGTCGGCGAAGTCGACGGAACCGCTGCCGTCCAGATCCGGTCCCGCCGGCTCCGTCACGGTGGAACGGTTGCGGATCAGCGAGATCGAGCCGACGTCGCGTGCATTCGCGGTCACGATGTCCGGACGCCCGTTGCCGGTCACGTCCGCCGCGATCACGGACGCGCTGCTGCTGGTCCCCTCGCCGATCGGCAGGAGGTAACTGCCGACGAACGTGCCGTCACCCCAGTTCATGAGGACGGTTACCGAGCCGCCGTTCTGGACGTTCGCCATGATGAGATCGCTGGCGCCGTCGCCGTCGATGTCCGCAGCCGTCAACGAGTGCGGCGCGCTGCCGTGTCCGGGGTAGCCGACGGGTGCCGCGAAGACGGGCCGGCCGAAGGCGTCCACACCATCGTTGCGCAGCACCCACGCCGTGTTGCTCCCGAAGTCCGCCACCGCCAGGTCGAGACGGCCTGAGCCGCTCAGATCCGCGGCGACGACGTCGCGCGGCTGCACGCCCACCGGAACGGCGGGGATCGGCTGGAATGTTCCGTCGCCGATGCCGAGCAGAAGGCTGAGCGTCGCCGATGTCCGGTTTACCGCCACCAGGTCCAGGATGCCGTCACCATCCAGATCGGCACCGATGACTTCGCGCGAATCGGCCCCGACCGCGTACGACCCGGCCGGCACGAACCCTGCCCAGTCGCCGAAGGGCCCGTCCACGTTCCGCAGCACGACCAGCGGTCCGGTGCCCGTCCCACGATGCGTGACCGCGAGATCCGGGCGACCGTCGCCGTCGAAATCACCGGCGGTCATACCCGTCGGGCGCTCCGCAACCGGGAACTGAAGCGGCGCGGCAAACGCCATCCCGCCCTGATTCCGCAGCACGGAGATGGTGTGGTCGCCCTCGTTCGCGGTGACGAAGTCCGGCCGGCCGTCGCTGTCGCAGTCGGCGATGACGAGCGTGCGCGGCGTCGGCTCCCCGCCGCGCGGAGCGACCGGCCAACTGACCGGGGGCAGGAAAAGACCTTTCCCGCTGTTGCGAAGGACCGCCACGTCATGCGATTCGCGGTTGGCGCTGGCAAGGTCCAGCCAGCCGTCCCCGTCCAGATCCGCCGCACGCACGGACGACGACACCAGGCCCACGATGTGCACCTCCGGCGCATCGAACGCGACACCGGCGCACGTTGAACCCGCCGTCCCTGCAAGCGCAGCCGCCGCAGCGGCCCACTGTGCTCTCTTCATGGCTGACCTCTCCCCGGCGCGATCACGCGAGGTGATCCGACGGGGACCGGGCGGTCAGGCCCGGTCTCTCTCTCTGTCTCGAACGGCTTCCCCAGGGGAAGCCCGGCCGGTCGGCTGCCGAGCGGCTGACCGACAGGGATACCAGAACGCGGACCCCGGGTCAATGGGTTGCCGGGGAGGTGGGTCATGGTGGGTGGCCCTGCAGTCACCGGTTGACCCCTGCCTGACTGTCACGCCGTCGCCAGGTGACCCCGCCGGCAGGAGTCGGAACGATGGACAGTGGGCCTCTCTGGGCGGTCCTCGCCGGGCAGGTGCTCGAGATCTGCGGTGGGCGCGAGCACCGGCCCGCGCGGCCATGCCGCAGGCGATCAGGCGCGCACCCGAGGCCAGTGCAGGGCGCATCCACGCCGTCCCTGGCATGCCCGGGGACGAATGCGAGTACGAGCAGGAGAACGAGTAGGAGTAGGAGTAGGAGCAGGAGTACGAGCGGGAATGCCGCGACCTGATCGCGCACGCCAATGGGGGCTGTCGCCCCCCTTGGCATGCGTCAGCCCGCCGAGTGACGGCCGGCTCGCTGCAACGGCCGGCGCGTGAGCCTCCACTCGAACGCCCCCGTCACGCGCCGGACGCCCGCGTGCTGCTCAAGCCAGCGGTTGCCGCGCGGGAGTGCCTGTCCCACGTCCGGCCCACGTCCGGCAAGCACGACCCGCGCGCGTTCAGCCCCGAAGGGGCGGTGGTCGGTAGCCACGAGTGAAGCGAAGCGGAACTCGTGGAAAGCTCGCAAGAAACAACCCTCCCCCGCGAGGGGGAGCGGAATCGCACGACGTCGATCGCCTCCGCCTCCAAGGACACGGACTCAGCGACCCGGCCTCTGTCTATGTTCTGAAAGCGCACGCCAATGGGGGCTGTCGCCCCCCTTGGCATGCGTCAGCCCGCCGAGTGACGGCCGGCTCGCTGCAACGGCCGGCGCGTGAGCCTCCACTCGAACGCCCCCGTCACGCGCCGGACGCCCGCGTGCTGCTCAAGCCAGCGGTTGCCGCGCGGGAGTGCCTGTCCCACGTCCGGCCCACGTCCGGCAAGCACGACCCGCGCGCGTTCAGCCCCGAAGGGGCGGTGGTCGGTAGCCACGAGTGAAGCGAAGCGGAACTCGTGGAAAGCTCCGCCTCCAAGTGCACAGACTCAGCCGCCTGGCTTTCTGTCTTCGCTCTGAAAGCGCACGCCAAGGGGGGCTGTCGCCCCCCTTGAACCCCCCTGGCGAGGTGACGCGTCCTGTCGCTCGGGCGCCGTGGCATCGCCTCCCGTGGCATCGCCGTCCTCAGCGATGCCACGATGGGTGATGACTCCGCGAGCGTCGGCGGCCGGGCTGCTGCGCGCGGGTCATGCCGAGGCACGCAGATGAGGATCCTGGGAGCGGCGACCCGCAGGCTCCGGTTCACCGTGCAGGAGCCTGACGACAGCAAGGGGGGTTCAAGGGGGGCGGAGCCCCCATTGGCGTGCGCGATCAGGGCGCGCAGTGACACCCGCGTGCTGCTCAAGCCAGCGGCTGCCGCGCGGGAGTGCCTGTCCCACGTCCGTCCCACGTCCGGCCCCGAAAAAAATCTCAGATTCTGAGCAGAATCGCCACCGGATCGGCATATCTGTCTCTGGCGGGGTCCGGGGGTCCGGGGGTCCGGGGGTCCGGGGGTCCGGGGGTCGGGCATGGTTGTCGTGCCCGGGATGGCAGGTGGCGGCATCATCGATCGCGCCCGGCATCGGGCCGACGCGCGGAGCGCCCGATCCCGGCGGTCGGGAACGGGCAGAAGAACAGCGAGGCACCGTTTCACGGAGTCTTCATCCATGACAGCACAGACGGACCTGACTGACCACCGGGCGCGCCGACGGGCGCGCAGCACCGCGATCCGCGATCCGCGATCCGCGATCCGCGATCCGCGATCCGCGATCCGCGATCCGCGATCCGCGATCCGCGATCCGCGATCCGAATTCTACTGGCTGCCGGACTGACCACCATGGTCCCCGTCCTCGCGCTCTCGCGGGCCGATGAGCCGGACTGCGGACCGGCGTGCGATCGACCCGGGTACGCCATCGTGGACCTGGGGCCGCTGAATGAACAGAACGATCCCATGTCTCCCCTTCCCTTCTCACCGGAGGCTGAACGCACCGGTCGCTTCGGCATCAACGCGCACGGCCAGGTGGCGTTCACGCGCCGGATCGATGAGGCGCATCGCCCGTACATCTGGCTTCCGCGTCCGGCGCATGGACTGTCGGCCGGCGTCCACGCCCTGGTCGATCTCTTCCCGCAGTTCGACTTCGGGGATCACGCCAGCGCGGTGGACATCAGCGACAACGGATCTGTCGCCAGTGCCGCGCGGGATCGGGCACGGGGCCATACATCACCCGTGACAGCGCGTACATCGCCGACCTCTCCGGTCGATGGTGACACACGCGCGCGGGTGATCGATGGACTGTCCTCGGGCGCGTGCGAGGAAGGCGGCGGCTGAGCCGCGGCGTCGCGGTCGTCGACGACGGCTCGGTCCCCGTCATGGTCATGGGAGGCGGGGGCGTCTGGCCAGCGCCTTCGGAAGTCTACTTCTCATCCGACACCTGGTGACTGACCGACTGCCCACGCCGACGGTGACCGCACTGACCGGCACGGGTTCCCAGCGAGCCTGGGCGTTCGATATCGATCGCGTTATGGCAGTATGAACTCGCCGCCGCGGAGATCGCGATCCCAGGGTCGGGCACTGTGGCGTGACGATCACCTATTACTGCGAGGTGGAGGATGTGCCGGCCCGGATTCGTAGCCGCGGCCGCGGGTTCGCCCCCACGATCTCGGCGCTCTGGTGACTTTCGGCACGACGTCCCAGAGGACGTGCGGCTTCGGTCGCGGCGTGGATCGCGGCGGGACGGTGGTGGGGTAGCGCGCCACCCTGCCCGACCCGCCGTCGTCGCCGGACTGCGACCTCAACGCGCTGCTGTGGGGACCCTGCGACAACGGCGCTTACACGAATCTGCATCTCGTGCTCGGGGACTGTGCCGGTTCTCCCCGCCGAGTCGATCAACACCAAGCGCGCCCAGGCGCGCATCGTCGGGTGGGATCCGCTGAGGACAGCATCCCTGCTCTGGGTCGAGCACGAGACGCTCGACGGCTGGCAGGGGTTACCGGCTCCAGGTGGACACGCACCCGGTGTATCCGGGCATCGTCGACGCCGGCACCTGTCCGGGCTGGACGCGGCGAAGCGTACGACGTCAACGACGCCGGCTGGATCACCGGCTGGGGCATCCGGACGATCGGCGAGGTCAGCCAGCCGCATGCCTTCGTGCTGGTGCCGACGAGCTGTCCTGCCGACCTGATCAGGGACGGCAGGTCGATTTCCCTGACCTGCTGATCCTGCCTGTGTTTTTACTTCTGACGCATCGTGCGCACACCGACGGGACCATGCGAACTGCCATGGATGGAACTCTGCCCGGCGACCTGACGGCAACGGCGTGGTCGAGCTTCCTGACCTGGCCGTTCCTGCTCGTACTGGGGTCTCGTGCTGCAATCTTGCCAGGGCACCGCAGGATGTCCAGGACCGCTTCACGCGGTCTGGGTGGGATCACTGCACTGGGTTTCGCCTGCCTCGAACTGGTGGCCGGGCAATCAGTAAGCAAGAGGAAAGCGGGAGACCCATGCACCAGATCAACAGGACCATCTTCACCATCACTCTCACCATCCACCGGCCTCGCGTTGCCGGTGCTTCGCGCTCTTCGCAGAGCCGGTGGCTGCTGCGATCACGTACACGGACCAGAAGGACCTTCTGGCTGAGCCAGACCAGGCGTGGGAGGTGATCACCTTCACCGAGCACCCGGTCGTGGCTGGACGACCACTACCACGAGTCGCACGGGCTCATCTTTCGCGGGACCGACGGAGCTCATCACCACGACACGGCCTTCCACGATCTTCAGGGTATGAAAACCTTCACCGGCGTCGCCGACCTGCGCTTGACACGCCGATCACGGCGTTCGCGTTTGACAAATCACGCCAGTCTGTCAAATCTGCGTCTGTACTCAGGGGACACGCAGATCGGATTCGTTCTTCGGCCTCATCCCCATTTTCCGGCGGGACCATTCCGTTCGACCGATCAACGTCCTGTGGGGACCCGTCGGACGCGCGGTGCTCTTTCATCGACGACATCATGTTCACGCACCAGGCGCTGGTGCCGGACCCGGCGGCGCCGCGATGGGCGCTCCTGGTGCTGGTGGGCGGTGGTCACGCGTCGGCGACGGCGCCGACGCGGGCCCGCGGCACCATGTCCATGAGACGACTGCCGTGCGGGGGGAGGTTGAGACCACCTCCCCCCGCACGGGCTCTTCAAGGATCGGTGCACAGTGAAGCCCCGCAGTTCCATCGCCAGGGAGGGTACACGCGGAGGAGGTGGTGGAATGACACGGCCCCCTGATCCCATCTGTGCGATCGTGCTGATGACGCTCATGATCGCTCCAGTCGCGCGCGGTGATGGAGGCGTCTACGTGGTCTATCACCCCGGCTACTGGGCGTATGCGGGTCACTACCAGAAGGCATTTGCCGCCTGGTCCGATGCGATGGACAACGACATCGTCACGATGACGTTCGCGGAAGTGCCGCCGTGGACTCCGCCCAGTGATCACTACAACGCCATCGGCGTCTGGTTCACGGACGGGTACGACCAGGTGGTTGTGCAGGGGAACTACCTGAATGACACGGTGGGCGTGTCAGCCACGTGGAGATCATCATGGAACTCGACGCATCTGTCCATGGCGGGTTCGCGATGCACACCACAGGGCAGGAGATGCAGCGTGGTTCTACGACGGGAATCGGCTGCTGTTCCAGACGTACCTGCACAGTCTGCAGGTGACCGGGCCAGGTCCGGACGAGCCAAGCTTGTCGGTTTATCCCACGGACGTTCCGTTGACCGTGTGCGGCTCCGGCGAGACGGCTGGGGCATCAGCGTCGACGACATCCATCTCCAGCGTGTCATCGATCCGGTGCCGGCGGATGTCAACGGCGACGGCGTGGTGGACTTCATGGACCTGCTGCTCGTGCTGGCGTGGTTCGGGCCGTGCCCGAGCCAGGATCTCCTGCCCGGCTGCGCGGCGGCGGACCTGGACGGCAACGGCGTGGTGGACCTGGCGGACATCGTGGCGGTGATCTACACGTGGACAGGGTGAGTGCAGGGTGGTGGTGCATCAGTGCGGCGAGTGCCTGTCCCTCGCAGAGGCCGCGATCCGTACGCGCACGCCAATGGGGGCTGTCGCCCCCCTTGGCGTGCGCTTTCAGAGCGCAGACAGAGGCCAGGCGGTCGAATCCGCGCAGGGCCGTGCCGGGGACGGCGTATCTGTGGGCAGGCGATCCCGGGTCGGCGGGACCGCGGTGAGTTGTCGAGATCAGGACGGGACAGACCCATGCACCAGATCACCATGACCATCTTCACCATCACCGCCATGCACCGGCTCCTCGCGCTGCCGGTGCTTCTCGCGGCTCTTTCGCAGAGCGCGGCGGGCGCGATCACGTACACGGACCAGAAGGACCTCTGGCTGAGCCAGACGACAGGCGTGGAGGTGATCACCTTCACCGAGCACCCGGTCGGCACGTGGCTGGACGACCACTACCACGAGTCGCACGGGCTCATCTTCGCGGGACCGACGGAGTTCATCACGCACGACACGGCCTTCCACGATCTTCAGGGTATGAAAACCTTCACCGGCGTCGCCGACCTGCGCTTCGACACGCCGATCACGGCGTTCGCGTTCGACAACTACTTCGGGACGGTCTATGTACGACTCTTCAGCGGGACGGACATGATCGGCGAGTACCCGTTCTGGGGCCTCATCCCTAACTTCGGCGGGATCCTCTCGACCATCCCGTTCGACCGGATCGTCCTGTGGGACCCGTCAGACGCGGTGCTTGCGATCGACGACATCATGTTCACGCACCAGGCGCTGGTGCCCGGACCCGCGGCGGTGTGGCTGCTGCTCTCGCTCGCCGCAGGGGCGCCCTGCCGGCGGCGGCGCCGCCGCCGTGCATGTGCCGCATCGCCGGCGTACCTCACCTGACCCGATCGCACCGTCTCCCCCGCGCCGGGCGCTCACGCGCCCGGCGCGGGTGTTCTCCTGGAGACTCGACCCATGCACCAGATCACCATGACCATCTTCACCATCACCGCCATCCACCGGCTCCTCGCGTTGCCGGTGCTTCGCGGCTCTTTCGCAGAGCCAGTGGCTGCCGCGATCACGGCCAATGGACCAGAAGGACCTCTGGCTGAGCCAGACGACAGGCGTGGAGGTGATCATCTTCACTGGTTAATTCCGGTCGGCACGTGGCTGGACGACCACTACCACGAGTCGCACGGGCTCATCTTCGCGGGACCGACGGAGTTCATCACGCACGACACGGCCTTCCACGATCTTCAGGGTATGAAAACCTTCACCGGCGTCGCCGACCTGCGCTTCGACACGCCGATCACGGCGTTTGCGTTCGACAACTACTTCGGTGTCGTGGTGTTCAAGCTGTATGCAGGAGAAGAGGAGATCGCGCACTCCTTCTTCCTCGGCCTCATCCCCAACTTCGGCGGGATCCTCTCGACCATCCCGTTCGACCGGATCGTCCTGTGGGACCCGTCGGACGCGGTGCTCTTCATCGACGACATCATGTTCACGCACCAGGCGCTGGTGCCCGGACCCGGCGGCGCCGCGATGGCGCTCCTGGCCGGGTGGGGCGCGGTCACGCGTCGGCGACGGCGCCGACGCGGGCCCGCGGCACCATGTCCATGAGACGACTGCCGTGCGGGGGGAGGTTGAGACCACCTCCCCCCGCACGGGCTCTTCAAGGATCGGTGCACAGTGAAGCCCCGCAGTTCCATCGCCAGGGAGGGTACACGCGGAGGAGGTGGTGGAATGACACGGCCCCCTGATCCCATCTGTGCGATCGTGCTGATGACGCTCATGATCGCTCCAGTCGCGCGCGGTGATGGAGGCGTCTACGTGGTCTATCACCCCGGCTACTGGGCGTATGCGGGTCACTACCAGAAGGCATTTGCCGCCTGGTCCGATGCGATGGACAACGACATCGTCACGATGACGTTCGCGGAAGTGCCGCCGTGGACCTGGCTCAGTGATCACTACAACGCCATCGGCGTCTGGTTCACCGACGGGTACGATCAGGTGGTTGTGCAGGGGAACTACCTGAATGACACGGTGGGCGTGTCAGGCCACGTGGAGATCATCCTGGAACTCGACGCATCCGTCCATGGCGTCGCGATGCACACCAGGCAGGGCATGCAGGCGTGGTTCTACGACGGGAATCGGCTGCTGTTCCAGACGTACCTGCACAATCCGCAGGTGACCGGGCCAGGTCCGGACGAGCGCTTCGTCGGCTTCATCACGGACGTTCCGTTCAATCGTGTGCGGCTCCGGCGAGACGGCTGGGGCATCAGCGTCGACGACATCCATCTCCAGCGTGTCATCGATCCGGTGCCGGCGGATGTCAACGGCGACGGCGTGGTGGACTTCATGGACCTGCTGCTCGTGCTGGCGTGGTTCGCCGCCTGCACCAGGATCTCCTGCCCGGCTGCGCGGCGGCGGACCTGGACGGCAACGGCGTGGTGGACCTGGCGGACATCGTGGCGGTGATCTACACGTGGACAGGGTGAGTCCAGGGTAGTGGTGCATCAGTGCGGCGAGTGCCTGTCCCTCGCAGAGGCCGCGATCCGTACGCGCACGCCAATGGGGGCTGTCGCCCCCCTTGGCGTGCGCTTTCAGAACGCAGACAGAAGCCAGGCGGTCGAATCCGCGCAGGGCCGTGCCGGGGACGGCGTACCTGTGGGCAGGCGATCCGGGGTCGGCGGGACCGCGGCAAGCCATCGAGACCAGGACGGAGACCAGGACGGGACACACCCATGCACCAGATCACCATGACCACTTTCACCATCACCGCCATGCACCGGCTCCTCGCGCTGCCGGTGCTTCTCGCGGCTCTTTCGCAGAGCGCGGCGGGCGCGATCACGTACACGGACCAGAAGGACCTCTGGCTGAGCCAGACGACAGGCGTGGAGGTGATCACCTTCACGGAGCACCCCGTCGGCACATGGCTGGACGACCACTACCACGAGTCGCACGGGCTCATCTTCGCGGGACCGACGGAGTTCATCACGCACGCAGCGAGCTTCCACGACAACCAGGGGCTTGTGACATTCACCTCTGTCGCGGACCTGCGCTTCGACACGCCGATCACGGCGTTCGCGTTCGACAACTACTTCGGGACGGTCTATGTACGACTCTTCAGCGGGACGGACATGATCGGCGAGTACCCGTTCTGGGGCCTCATCCCCAATTTCGGCGGGATCCTCTCGACCATCCCGTTCGACCGGATCGTCCTGTGGGACCCGTCGGACGCGGTGCTTGCAATCGACGACATCATGTTCACGCACCAGGCGCTGGTGCCCGACCCTGGCGCGCCGCGGTGGCGCGCTCCTGGTCGCGGAGCGCGGTCATGTCGGCGACGCGCCGATCCGGGCGTCCACGTGATGGCTGGAGATCCGCGATGTCGGTGCGGTTTGAGCGCTCGGATTGCTCGATGAGTCACTGAAGCGACTGCACGGGTCCGCGTTCTCCGACGGGCGATCGTCAATCGCCGGGGACCGGGCCGAAGCCCCACGGCCACCTCGTGTCCATGTGCACGGCTGGGCTGCGTCTCCCAACTCTGATGATCGCCGTGCAGCGGCGAGTTGCAGGGGGCTGAGGCTCCTGCAACCCCTGAGGGAGGGTGGTGGTGGTCAGCCGGCGCAGGCAGCTCCGCGTATTGGGCTGGCGCGTCTCGCGCCGAGGACATCTGGCGACGACGGGCGCGTCCGACCCGCCGCGTCCGTGATCGCCCCAGGTGAGCCGCGCGCGTCCGGGATCATCCATCCGCCAGGGGGTTGCAGGGGCGCTTCATTCCCCTGCCGGCGTGCAGAAGACGCTGGCGTGCACGGCGGAGGGCCGCGTCGTCAAGGTCGCTGACTCGTCCATTCGCAGAACGTGCTCGATCGCTCGGAATGTCCCGTCAGGGAGCAGGGGTGACGTCAGGTCTCGATGATTCTGTGGATTGCCGTCGGGGGGCGCGAGCGCAGGGGGGGCTGAGGCCCCCCCCTGCAACCCCCTTGCGCGCATGAGGGTGGCTGGGGTCAGCCGGCGCGCGAGTGGTGGTGTCTTCGCGCGCATCGGGTCGCGCCGAGGAGGTCGGTCCCGGGAAGCGCTCCTCACGTGCACGGCGCGTCCTGGAGCGCCCGGTTGCAAGCCAGGTTGCGAGCCAGGTTGCTCGATGGATCTCTGGCGACGACGGCGCGTCCGGCGCGGCGCGTCCGGCGCGGCGCGTCCGCGGCCGATGAGTTGCGCGCCAAGGCGCGCCCGGGATCATCCATCCGCCGGGGGGGTTGCAGGGGGGCGCGTCAGCCCCCCTGCGCTCGCGCGTCCAGAACGCGAAGGCGTGCACGGCACTATGCCCGAGCGCATCGTCAGGGCCGCGGACTCCTCCGTGCGTGCGTGCGAGTGCCCGTCCGTTGCACGTCGCGCCACCGCCGTCGGCGTCCGCCGACGAGCGGCGCCAGCGTCAGCAGGGCGAGGGCCGCCGGTGCCGGGACCGCCCAGCCGCCGAAGTGCAGGTCGTCGACGGGAAGGACACCGGCGACAGGGTCCCGCAGCACGACGTGGTCGAACGGTGTGTCGGACACGAGGGCCGAGAAGAGGCCGACGCCGTTCTGGATGAAGTGCTTCGGGGGTGCGATGAGCACACCCCCGCTGTACAGGGAGACCTCCAGGTGCCCCGCATGATCCACCGCCAGCCAGCGCTGCGGCGTGGTGAACGAGAGGAGCAGCGGCGTCCCGGTGAAGTTGGGATACGCACCGAACCCGTCGTTCACGAACATCGGCGTGGCGACGATCGAGTACCCCGGGCTGAACTCGATCCCGTGACTGGCAAGGTACGCATCCACGGCAAGAACGCCCGGCGGATGCTCAGTGAAGGTGATCGTCTCGAACGCACCGCCGACCGCGGACTCCCACAGGGCGCGGTCAGTGAAGTACGTGACTTCGGCGCCTGTGGCCGTGCCGACAGGAACGAGTGCGATCGTGACCGACAGGATCGAGCGGACGAGGGTGGTTCTGGTCATGGTGCACCGCCTCCTGGAAGTGGAAGATACCGATGCAGGCGGACAGGGCGGAGTCGGGTCCAGCCCTTACCCGGGCGATGCCGCGGGAATACCCCGACTGCGGCGTCGAGAATCAGATCTCGCGACCCCGCCGCGCCGTTCGCCAGCACTGAGCAGGTCGCCCATGCCGACGCCGTTGCCGTCCAGGTCCGCAGGTAGGTTCCGCAGGTCGCGCCACCGCCGGGGTGCGGGCGCACACGGCATCCCAGAGCTGGCGAGGACCAGGAGCATGTCCTGAAGCTGACCGCGCCGTCGCGATTCGATGCTCTGCCGTGGCAGGTGCGGGGATCGTAGATGAAGGCATGCGGCTCAATCGGGCCCTCATCGTGTTCGGCGAAACCCCCAGGCGACGATCCAGCCCCTTGTCATTGACATCCAGCAGATGGCGTACCTGCACATCGCTCACCGCAGTGTCCACCTCGGGTTGCCCCAGGTCCGCAGCATCCAGCACCCTGCGCAGTCCACGGCGGATTCTTGGAGCGGGGCTTCGGTCCAGAGGATGGGGATGTTGGTCCCCGCCGCGAAACCCACAATCTGCGGCACGCCGCCGGGACACGGCCTCTGCGCGAGTGCGCTAGTCCGGGTTCCGTCGGCACCACCGCGCAGTCGACCCGCGTGCCGGTCCCGCCGGCCAGAGCGCCGCCTGCTCCAGGCACTGCGCGCCCGATGCCGCCCACGCGTATCCCACCGTGTCCAGGCTCTGCGCTGATGCGCGGCCGCTCCTGCGGCGGGGGCGAAGGCGGGCAGGGGCAGGCGGGATGGGAGGCCAGCCGGGTCAGATCCTCCGGGCGTCGCGGATGGCGGCACCATCCAGTGACCCGCATGCGTGTCCTGCCTGCAACTGCAGAACGCACTCTGCACCGGGCAAGTGGGATCGTCCTGCTGCACCACCCGGTGCGAGCGTGCCGGCGATCGCGCCCCGCCCCAGGGCGTTCAGAAATGACACGTCTGGAGACGCTGGGAATGCACCGTCGACGCCCGGCAGTCGATTGGGCAGCAATCGCCGGTCTGCGAGGCGGCGTCGAAGTACGCGGCGACCGCGGTCACGAACCGGCGGCACTCCGCGGTCCGGTCTTCGCACAGCGCCCCTGCCTGCACTCGGTGACGCACTGGGACTCGCGTGATTCTTCGAGCGCCGCCCAGCAGTCCCGGCAGAAGATACCTGACGCCGCGATCGCGCGTCCACTGCGACTGCGTCCGCGACGCTGGGCTGGAACAGCGTGTATGCCATGGCTGCGGCGGATCGGGCGTTTGCTGAACTGTGGCAGGTGCCACACTGTCGCGCGTCCCGTGCCGGCCATGATGCCGCCGCTCTGTCCCACCACGGTTCCATGCCGTGACGTTCCAGGCGCGCGATCGACGGTGCATCGGACCCTGACAAGGCCGAAAGATCGTGGATCCCCGGTCCAAGCCCGAAGCCGCCGAACGGCAGCCAGACGGCTGCCCTCGGAACGCCGTTCACTCTGACCGCGAACGCGACGATCCCCTCGCCCCCATCGCCGTTGATCCCGAATGCCCCGGTGCCGAGGTCCAGCGACATGAGCCCGGTGACGGGGTCGCCCGGTGTCACGATGAAGCCGATCGGTCCCGCGTCGATCAGGTCGTAGGGCGGAGCGGCAGAGACCGGCTCCGGATCAGGCGGCAGGGCGGCCATGCAGAACACCAGGCACAGGCTCGCCACCCGCCGGCGGCGCGCCAGGGCACATCGCTCGCTCAGCGCGCAGGCAGGCCGTGGGCCGTGGGCCGTGGGCCGTGGGCCGTGGCGAATTGACAGGACAACCGGGTTCTCGATTGCATCTGAAGCCTCCGGGATCGAAGACCACTCTACATCGGGACTGGCCGGCATGCAATGGTCTGGCGGGTTGCATCGGCCGCGGGATCCGGGGCGGACATCCATGCACTGCTCGCCTGCCTCGAACTCGTGGCCGGCAATCACAGACAGGAGGAAAGGGAGACCCATGCAACGGATCAACAGGACCATGTTCACCATCAGCGCCATGCACCGGCTCCTCGCGCTGCCGGTGCTTCTCGCGATACTCTCACAGAGCGCGGCTGGCGCGATCACCTACACGAACAACAAGGATCTCTGGCTGAGCCAGACGACAGGCGTGGAGGTGATCACCTTCACCGAGCATCCGCTCGGGACATGGCTGGACGACCACTCCCACGAGTCGCACGGACTCACCTTCGCGGGACCGACGGAGTTCATCACGCACGACACGGCGTTCCACGATCTTCAGGGCATGAAGACCTTCACGGGCGTCGCGGACCTGCGCTTCGACACGCCGATCACGGCGTTCGCGTTCGACAACTCCGTCGGGTCTGTCAATCTGCGCCTGTACTCAGGAGACACGCAGATCGGATTCGCGCAGTTCTTCGGCCTCATCCCCAACTTCGGCGGGATCCTCTCGACCATTCCGTTCGACCGGATCGTGCTGTGGGACCCGTCAGACGCGGTGCTTGCGATCGACGACATCATGTTCACGCACCACGCGCTGGTGCCCGGACCCGGCGGCGCCGCGATGGCGCTCCTGGCCGGGTGGAGCGCGGTCACCGGTCGGCGACGGCGCCGATCCGGGCGTCCACGTGATGGCTGGAGATCCGCGATGTCGGTGCGGTCGGTGCGCTCGGATTGCTCGATGAGTCACTGAAGCGACTGCACGTCCGCGTTCTCCCGACGGGATGATCGTCAATCGCCGGGGACCGGGCCGAAGCCCCACGGCCACCCGTGTCCATGAACACGGCTGGCGTTGCGTCTCCTGGATCACTCGGTCTTGCGTCCGGGCGATCAGGGAGACCAGACGTCAACCGCGGTCCTTGAACAACATCGAGCGAGTGAGATCGCGCGCATGGACGACTCGGCGACCTGACGACGCGCTCAGGCACTCCGCCGTGCACGCCGTCGCTCTCTGCACGCGCGTGCGCAGGGGGGCTGACGCGCACCACCTGCAACCCCCCCTCGCGGATGGACGGTCCCGGGACCGCCCTGGCGCGCGAATCAGCGATCGCGGACGCGCCGCGCCGGACACGCCGTCGTCGCCAGACGTCCCCGGCGCGCGACCCTCGCCCCATGCCCATCCGACCACCGCGCCGGCTGACCCCCCAACCACCGTCATGCAGAGGCTGTTGCAGGGGGGGCCTCAGCTCCCTGCCGCGCACCCGGACGGAAATCCGCGTGATCGAAGAAGACCGACGTCAACGATCCTTGAACAACATCGGCGAGTGAGACGCGCGCGTACATTTCAGTGACCTGACGACGCGTTTCCGTGGCACGCCGCCGTGCACGCCATCGATTTCAGGACGCAGATAAACCGAGCGCCCTGCAACCCCGCGGATGGACGATCCCGACGCGCTCTCGCGCGTAACGCACGGTCGCGGACGCGACGCCGGACGCGATCGCCCCAGAGATCCATCGAGCGCCCGGCGGAGTATTTCAACAGTCTGCGACTACGGCTCCAGGTCCACGGCGGCGTCTCGGCCGCTTCGATCGCCCGGCGCTTCGCTGCCTCCTCCTGCCGGGGCGAGGATCACTTCGACGGGCACCGGTTCCTCCATGGGTATACCTGGCGTGGCGAAATACGACGCCGCCCGCGCGCAAACCACCGCCCGAACGCCGCACGCGCTCGATGGCCAGCGACCAGCCGCGAGATCGCGCGACGTCCTCCGGGGCACCTTGCACCGCCAGCGTCTCGCGCAGCCAGACCGCGTCACGGCACTGCCGGATATCCGCCCCCGCCCAAGCCGCGTGATCTCCTGCCGGATAGCGCCCACTCGCTGTGCGCGAAGCCGCGGAGTTCCACGCATCGCTCCATCCACGTCCGCGCGCGGGCACGCATCGCGTCATCCACCGCGCGGAGTGCCGCCAGTCGCGCCCGCAGCGCTTCGGGGACACCCGGATCAGCCATCGCCTCTTCGTTGCCCGC
The DNA here is from genome assembly GCA_019636755.1 of Phycisphaeraceae bacterium. Lineage (GTDB taxonomy): Bacteria > Planctomycetota > Phycisphaerae > Phycisphaerales > SM1A02 > JAHBWZ01. The sequence goes on from JAHBWZ010000009.1 coordinate 108,465, forward strand.
GGCGATCACCCGCTGCACGACCTCCCGGAACCGGCGCGCCTCGACATCCGACGGCGCGTACTCCGGCCACGCGTGCGCTTCGAAGCGCGCCTGGAGCCGGTCGCCCAGGTCACCGGGGAGGCGCCCCGGCTCCGCCAGGGTGGCCACCAGCGCGCAGAGGTCGTCCATGCGGCGCCGCGCCAGCGCCAGCGCGGGCGCCGTGCGGGACTCCATCAGGCGCCCGTACTGCGCGATCAGGGTCTCCGGTGGCGCCGTGCTGGTCCGCAGTCCACGGTCGTACTCCGCCATGAGGGCGTCGTGGTTGTCCGTCAGGAAGACGCGGGCCGCCGAGTCCATCCGGACCGAGTGGATCGACGCGTCCGCGCCGGCCCGCGCATCGCGCGCGGCCTGCGCGGACCAGGCGGCGATGTCGGGATCACCGGGGAGGATGTCCGCCAGTTCGGCCGGCGATGCGATCTCGATCAGGGTCTCCACCAGGTCGAAGGAGATCGCCGGCATCTGCGTCGCAGAGAGACTCTCATACGGTGCATGGCAGCGACGGCTCCACCACGCCCGCGCCATTCGGACCAGCGACTGGTCGATGGACGGGAGGTATTCGCCGAATGCCAGGAGCCACCGGTCACCGATGCCGAGAAGATCCCGGCCGAACGCAACACTGTTCTCCCGGAACCGCACTCGCAGGGACTCCAGCTCCGGCCCGAGCGAGAACGTCGACGTGAGCACGGGATGAATGACATCGCCATCGGCGCTGAGCCGGTCCATGCGGGCCGATCGCTGCGCCTGGTCCTCGTCCTGCCATCTCGGCCAGAAGAACTCGTCGAAGAACCGGGCGTGCAGGTCGGGCAGCCGGAGGATCGCACCCAGGATCGCACGATCCCGCGCTCCTGGAGCAGGCGGACAGGTGACGACGACGCCCCGATCGCGCGCGGGCGGTGCGGCGCCGACCGGTCTGCCCGCGGCTGCGATCGCGATCAGGGCGAGAGCAGGCGCACTGGCCCACGCGCGGGCGGGCGACGCTACTCCGGGCCACCGCCGCATGGTTCCGCCTCCGGGTCGATCATCGGGTTTGACTCGCAGTTGGCCCACGCCGTGTCTGCTTCGTGATCACATGGCCGCGGATCGAAGATCGTGAGACACTTCCCGGGCCTGTATCCACACTGGCTGCCGAATCCCTCCACGACATCGCGCGCATGCCAGCCGTCGTCCTGGTACAGCGCGACATGCGTCGCCGGCCCCGACTCGATCGGCAGTGGCGGACACGCCTGCGCCGGCGATCCCGGCGGACAGAGCGTCCAGAGCAGGTGGCCGAGTTTCTGACAGCAGCCCCCCTGGAAGGACGCGATCGTCACGCAGTCACCGCCCGCAGCCGGTATGACCATCGCGGCGACGACCACGACACCCGCACTCACAAAGACCGCATCACGCGACATGACATGGCTCCCGTGGCGTCACAGGAGGAGCCCCGTCCGCGTCGAACCTCGCGCGGGCGGGCAGCCCTGTACGGGGGGGGGGGGGGTCCCCCCCCCCCCCCCCCCCGACGACGCAAGTCCCATCCAATGTCCGCCCGGCCAACGCGGATCATGCCTGCACGACACCCGCCACGGCCAGCCGCGCCGGCGCGCGATCGGCTCTTCTCACACCTCTCAACCAGCGTCAGACCGTTACCGCGCGACCGCCTCCGCACGTACCTCGCGCAGGACGGTCACCTTGATCTCCCCGGGGAAGGTCATCTCGTCCGAGACCTTCTTCGCGATCTCCTCGGAGAGGGCGAATGCATCCGCGTCCGTGCAGCGCTGGGCGTCGATGATGACCCGGACTTCCCGCCCCGCCTGGAACGCGTGCGCCTCCGTCACCAGCCGGCTCTCCCGGGCGATGGCCTCCAGTTGCTCCAGGCGCTTGATGTACATCTCCATCGACTCGCGCCGGGCGCCGGGCCGGGCGCCGGAGATGGCATCCGCCGCCATCACGATCGGGGTGTAGGGCGAGGTCGAGACGATGTCGCCGTGATGTCCGCCGATGGCGTTGAGAACGACGTCGGACTTCTCACCGTGGCGCGCGGCGAACTCCATGCCGATCGCCGGATGCCCGCCCTCCATCTCGTGATCCATCGCCTTGCCGATGTCGTGCAGCAGCCCGCAGCGCCGGGCCAGATCGCCCTTGAGCCCCAGTTGATCCGCGATGATCTGCGAGAGATACGCGACCTCGATCGAGTGCCGCAGCACGTTCTGGCCGTAGGACGTGCGGAAGTGCAGCTTGCCGAGCGCTTCGACGACCTTGGGATGGAGTCCGCGGACGTTGGCTTCCAGCGCCGCCTCGTTGCCGGCCTTGATGATCCGCTCCGCCATGTCCTTGCGGACCGATTCCACGATCTCCTCGATCCGTGACGGATGGACTCGTCCGTCGGCGACCAGCCGCTGCAGCGATTCTGCCGCGATCTGCCGGCGGATCGGATCGAAGCAGGAGACGGCGATCACGCCCGGCGTGTCATCCACCAGAATGTCGACGCCGGTCGCCTTCTCGAGCGTGCGGATATTGCGCCCCTCGCGGCCGATGATCCGGCCCTTGAGGTCGTCGGAGGGAATCTTGACGGACCGGACCGTGGAGTCCGCCACGTGCTCCGCCGCGTACCGCTGGATCGCCTGGAGCGTGATCTCCCGGCTGCGCGTCCTCGCCTGGAGTTCCGCCTCCTCGATGATCCGCTGGGCCCGGACGGCGCCGTCGTGGGCGTACTCGATCCGGATCTCATCCAGGAACTGGGCCTTCGCCTCCTCGACGGAGAGCCCGGAGAGCGACTCCAGCCGGGCACGGATGCGGGCGATCTCCGCGGTCAGTTCCTGCTCCCGCGCTTCCGCCGCCTCTTCGAGCTTCCGGATCCGCGACTCCCGCTTCTCCAGACGGCGCTCGGTCTCGTTGATCTTCTCGAGCTTCTGGTCCAGCGTGTCTTCACGCTTCTCCAGGCGCGCCTGGTCCTTCTTGACATCGGCGAGCAGGGCTGCCAGTTCCTGGTCGAGTTCCTCCCGCCGGGCGGCGATGCGCTTCTCCGCCTCCAGTTCGATGCGCTGTCGTTCCGCCTCCGCCTCGGTCCGGGCGGTCTGCCTGATCTGCTCCCCGTCCTGTCGCGCCCGGCTGACGATGTTGCCGGAGGTGACCCGGAGGATCACCCAGACGAGAATGCCGCCCGCAATGACGCCGAGCAGGCTCGCAACGCCTGGATTGAGGGGGCCTGATTCTGAGAGATGGAGAAACAGCATCGGACAACCCCTGCGCGAGACGGCTCACCCCGGCATGCCCCCGACAGGCGGGGCGACATGCCGGACGACGGCACAGGCGTTTCCGATGACGCGCACGGCGCCCGCTGGGCGCTGCGCCATCGGCGTCACCGATACGGAAGTCCGATCCCTGCGGGCAGCACCCCGGCGTCGACGACGGACCGGGCGTCTCCACGGCCTCCGCGCCCTCCGCCGGGTTCAGACCCGGTCAGCGCTGAGGCCCTCCAACCGCCCCACGATGATGGACGCGGCGACTCGCGCTCGAAACGGGGACGATCCGCCCGCCGCGCCATCGGCGGGCAGAGGGCCGCGCCGACTTCGCGTCGTCCGGGAGGCGGCCCCGCGGCGCATCCGGTCACGCGGGTCCCGCCGGCGTGATCCGGTCCTTGCGCGGCGTGGGGGATCCCCCCCTCGAGCGCCGGCCCGGTCCGGGACCGGGCGCCCGACCCGCACCGAGGCGCCGCGCGACGCGACCCGACGGCCGCGATGGTGCGAAGAGACTCGGAATGGTCGGCGTGATGCATCGTGCGACGGAGCAGGTACTGGACTTCCTATCTGTCTCAGCCCGAGTCCTCAGCCCGAGTGCTCTGCCCGGATCCGGCCGGGCCGGGCGAGCCAGCCGCGGACGGCGGTTCGAGTCCTCGCGCTGCGAGCGGTCCCGCCGTCGGCGGGGCCGATCATGAAACGGGCGACGGCCCGTGCGGTCCGTGGGCGAGTCGTGGATGTTCAGGACAGATCCACGGTGAACCGGCAGACGCCGGATCACCCACCAACGGGACGAGAATCCATCGCATAATCGGGCCGGTCGCAGGGACTGTCAAGGCGGCCGGTCCGTCACCGCCCTCCGCCGGTACCATCGCCCCGTGCCCGCATTCCTCAACTGGCTTCTCCGGCTTCTTCCGACGAATCCGATCTGCATCCGGATCATCCAGGTCGGCTCCCGCCAGATGCGCCACCTGACGATCCGGGCGGGCTATCTGGCGGTCATCATCCTCGTCCTGCTCTTCTTCCTTCTGGGGCAGTCCGGTTCGAGCAGTCTCTCCCTGCCCGATCTTGCCCGGGCCGGCGCGAACATGTTCACCCAGGTGAGCTACCTCCAGGTCACGCTCATCTGCCTGCTGACGCCCGTCTTCATGGCCGGCGCCATCGCCCAGGAGGCGAACCCGCGGACGTGGGACATCCTCCTGACGACACCGCTGAACAATCTCCAGATCGTCCTGGGCAACCTGTTCGGCCGGCTCTTCTTCGTCGTGGCGCTGCTCTTCTCGAGCCTTCCCCTCTTCGTCATGACGCAGTACTTCGGCGGCGTGCCGGGGGAGGCGATCTTCGCGTCGTATGCAATCGCCGTCTTCAGCGCGCTGGTCGTCGCCGCGATCGCCATCACGCTGAGCGTCACCCGGACCGCCGGTCGGCGCGCCGTCGTCGTCTTCTACTTCAGCGTGATCATGTATCTCTTCGTCACCGGCGGCGCCGACGCGATCTTCTCCAGCCCGGTCGAGAACAGCTCCGTCGCCCGGCATACGACGGTCTTCACGCCGCTCAATCCGTTCCTGGCACTCCGTGTTCTGCTGGACTCCAACGCGTACGTCCCGCATGACTTCACCGGGTCCGACGCCGCCGGCTTCGTCCGGCTCTGGATGGGACGGCCGATCGCCGCGTTCTGCTGGACCGCGGGACTGATCAGTCTCCTGCTCGCCGCGTTCTCGACCATCCGCGTCCGCATCATCGGGACGAAGGCGGGCGGAAACCCGTGGTACCGCCGGCTTTTCGGGCTCGCCGCCCGTGGCGCCACGGAGCGACCCGCCCGGACGGTCGGCGTGAATCCCGTGGCGTGGCGTGAATCGGTGGCGCGCGGACGGACGCTCGGCACGATGCTGGCGCGCTGGGGGTTCGTGTCCGCGGGCATCCTTCTCGGCATCGTGCTCCTGGTGCTCTTTCACGTCGGAACGCTGGATCATGCCGGGCTGCGCCTCGCGCTCGGCACGGTGGTCATGGGCGAAGTGGCCATCATCGCGCTCGCGGCGCTGAACATGAGTTCGACCGCGGTCAGCCGCGAGCGCGAGGACGGCTCGCTCGACATCATCCTGACCACGCCGATCCAGCCAGGACCGTATCTCGCCGGCAAACTGCGCGGTCTGCTGCAGTACCTCGGGCCGCTCATGCTGGTGCCCGCGACGACGCTGCTGCTGTTCGCGATCTACGTGCTTGCCGGCGGGTTCGGCCGCAAAGGCGGCATCACCGTGACGGAAACCGCGGCGGCACTGGCGAACAATGCCCCGGAACTCCCGGTGATCCTGCCCGAGGCGGCGCTCGCCGTCCCGATCCTCCTGGTGCCGTTCACCGGGTTCTGCGTCATGATCGGCCTGCAGTGGTCCATCCGCAGCCGCGGCACGATCTCGTCGATGATCGCGGCGGTCGGCGTCGTCCTTGCGATCGGCGGCGTGCTGACGCTGTGCGGACGGATCGGCGGACACGGCATGAGCATCGTCGGCGCGGTCCTGTCCGCCTTCAGCCCCGTCAACCTGGTGCTCGCGCACATCGCACCGGGCGCATGGATCCCCAGCGCGCTCGAGGCGGGGCCCGCCGCTGCGAGATCCACGCTCTTCATCAGCGCGCTCATCGCGGCGGGCGCGTATACCGGCGTCTCCGTCGGACTCCACTCCGCGATGAAGCGTTCGTTCATGATGACGGTCCGCAGGCTCTCGGGCACGCGGTGACCGCGGCGGATCCGCATCGATGATCGATCCGGAGACCCGGACCCGCGCGTCTGCCGGGTATACTCCGGTCTTCACCCACCGCGGCCCGGAGCATGCACATGGCCGAGATGACATCCCACGGAACGCCGAAGCTCTATGACGATGAAGGCGACCTGCTGATCGAGGGCGATCGGCTTGCCGACCGGGTCGTCCTGCTGCCGGCGGGCGACCCGCGTGTCGCATCGACGGGCCCGGGCCGGATCCGGATCCAGTGGGGCCAGCACCTGCTGTCCGACCTGGTCGCCGGCCGGTATCGCACGGTCGTCTGCGGCATCAACGATGATGACAACTCGCACGGCATCATCGGCGAGCTTCTTCAACTCATCTCCACGAGCCAGTGGACCGTGCAGTCCGCCACCAGTTACGCGCGGATGTTCCAGGAGTCCGTCGCGGTGCATGCGTCGGACGATCGTGAACCGTACGTCCTCAAGTTCGACCTCGATCGCCTGCTGATCCTCGCAATCCTGCGACCGCGCGGTCGTGATCACCTGACGGTCGACGACCTTTCCCGCGGATTCCGCACGATCTCGAAGATGCTGGCGAACCGCGCCGACCGGCTGCCGGTCGCGAGCGTCTCGTTCCTCGGCGCCAAGTCGAACCGGCTGGTCGACGCCAGGGGTGATGAGCCGTCGTTCGAGACGGTCCTGCGCACCATGCACGAGGCAGGCTTCCGCGGCGACGTCTACCCGTCGCTCGGCATGTGGCGACTCTCGCCCACCGCGGTCTTCGCGTCGTATCCGTTCCCGGCAAGCCTGGAGGAGATGCGGCGCGGCGGGTTCTGATGTCGCGGCATCGGTCCGGGCTGCGCGTGCCATGCGCGGGGGGCAGGACGCCCGGTGGTCACGGCGCCGGGGCCGTCGTTCCCGTCTCCGTCCCGGGTGACCGTGGCGGAACGGTGCGGCGCAGGATGGTCGCGTCCTCTTCCGTCAGGACGCCTGCCTCCACCCACCGACCGATCAGCGCGTAGACCTGCTGCGATTCGCGCAGCGAGTCCGCGCGTCGCAGGACTCGCAGGACCGCGTCCCGCAGCGCGTCCCGCTCGAGTTCACCGATTTCGCGCCGTCGTTCGATCTCGCGCCGGACGGGGTCCGCCGCGGGATCCTGCATGAATCGCTCCAGGAGGGCGGACGCTGCGATCGTGGCAACGGCCTGGGCCTCGATGCGGGCCAGCGCCAGCTGCGACTCGGCCTGGAGCCGGGCCTGCTCGGCGGCGATCCGCGCCTGCTGCGCCTGTGCCTGTGCCTGTGTCACGTTGCCCGCGGCGCGCAACTGGAGGAACAGGACCGTGCCGATCCACAGCACGACCGGCGTGCACGCGAGGAGCACGCCGGCCACGATGCGACCCACATGGTGCGCGGCGCGTCCATAGGAGACGCCCCGTCCCCCCGCCAGGTCCGCCCCGCACTCGGGACACGCGGTCGGCATGACGCCGTCGGCGCGCCGCAGGTCGTAGCGGCATCGCGCACACGTCGGATGCTCGAAGACCAGCCGGCCGCGCCAGCCGCGACCCACGAGCACGCCGCCGCCGAACAGAAAGACGAGGAAGAGGAGGGTGAAGAACCCCAGAAAGAGTGCACCACCTGCGGCCATGCTGTTGCTCCGGAGAATGCGCGGCGGCCGATGCCGTCTGCCGGATGCCAGATCCCTGTGGCCCGCCGTCCGCCGGCGCCGGTCGACGGGCACCGCTCATTCTGTGGTTGCGCGGCGCTGCGTGCAAACCGGTCGGGCGTGTGATGTCTCTGGGTCGTGCGCTGGCGGACGGGTCGCGCCGGAGCCTGTCCTCGACCGGATCCTGTCGATCATCCTCCGCGCCACGCGGTCCCGGAGTGCGCGCCGATGGAGATGCAGCGCCTCGTTGCCCCCCCTGTCGAGTGGCATCGCCGTCCCCCGGCGAGCCACGAGATCGACCGACCCGGAGGCGCCGAGGACAGGAGGCGTCAGGGACATTCCCCGGCTCGTCCTTTGGGCGTTCCCGCGGCGCCGCGATCTGATCACGCGTTCGGATCTCATGGCGCTCGAGGCGTCGTACCCGTGAGCGCACGGTCGATCGCGCCTGGCGCGCTGCGCGGCGCGCCCATGTCGCCAGACCCGCACGCTCGCATTTCCGGCAGGCGGGGGCCGGGTGATGCACGCACCCGGCCCCCGTCCCGTTCCCGGTCCATCCGGCGCCGTGATCCGATCCGGCAGCGGGCGCCGCCGGACCGGGGCGCTTACTGGCCCTGCTGGATCATCGCCGCCTCGATGCACGCCATCAGCGCCTCGATGTTCCAGCCGACGCGCTGCCCGGGTCGTACTCGTACGCGCCCATGTCCGCGTGACAGTTCTTCCGACGCGCGGTCATGTCCAGGTCCGGCGTGGGTGCTTCGACGAACCCGTTCTGGTCAGGGTCATAGATGTCACGCCACCGCTCCAGCAGGATCTCGACGGTGTCGCCCGTGTCCCGGCAGGGACTGGTCGACTGGAGCCGGTAGTCGCGATCTGAGGCAGGAGTGGCGGAGTCGTCCGCAGCCCGCGCCCGGAAGTCGGGCTTCGCAAGGACGCACGGGATCGACGACACCGCGGATCTGCAGCCATCACGTGGACATCCGGTCGACTTGTGGTATCGACCCACGCGCGCCGGCTGATCGCCGCCCACCCTCATGCGCGCAAGGGGGTTGCGGGGGGGCCTCAGCCCCCATGCGCTTGCGCACTCGTACAGGAGACCTCATGATCATGGAGACCTGACGTCAACCGCGGTCTCCGGGAAGAGAGCGAGCGAGCGGGTGCGAGTCAGCGTCCTTGTCGATGCATCGACACTTGATTCGTGGGATCGACCCATGCGCGCCGGCATCCTCAGGACGCGCGAGCGCAGGGGGGGCTGAAGCGCCCCCCCTGCAACCTCCGGCCATTCGAGGTCGGGCCTTCGGCCTGGGCCCCCTCGTGCCCCTGACACCGGGCTTCGGCCCACGGACCCGGGCCGAAGCCCGGTCCCGGAACGCACCGGCCTGCCCGGCATCAACCCATCCGCCGAGGTGGTCGTGCGGGCCGCGCCTCCCGCGCTTGACTGCCACCCACCCCGCTGTACCGTGGACTTCGGGATCCGCTCACACGTCGATTCCCGAACAGCGCCCGCCGGTTTCCGGCGTATCCACTTCCATGGGCGCTGTGCTGATTGCCTTGGGTTCCGCTGTTTCTCTCTCGACATCCCGGTCCGATTGGCCCCCCGGCACCCCCGGTACCCCCGGTCACCCCCGGTCACCCGGTCACCTCGGGCATCCGGTTCCCGGCCCCGTGGCCCCCGCTCGCACCGGCGCGTGGGGGCGCACGTGTTCCCCGCCTGCCCTGGGCCCGCGTTCCGTCGAGGTCAACCCGCACCCCTCACCCAGGAGACCCGCCCGCATGCGACCACCACCTGCGACCCATTCGCCCGGGCACCGTGAACGTGCCCCGGCGCGCGCCGCGCCCGACCGGCTTGCCCGGATCGCCGCGCTTCTCTCACTTCTGATCGCCGCTGCGCCGGCGCACGCCGCCCTGGTCGAACTGACGTTCTCCGGGCAGGTGACGCAGATCCTCGGCACACCGCACGGACAGTGGGGCACCATCGGACTCGGCGATCCCTTCGTCGTGCGCTGCGTGATCGATTCGGAGGCCGAGGATCAGGTACCGGGATCCGCCACCGGGCTCTACTTCTATGAGTCCGTGTCCATCTCCGTCGGACCGTACACCGTCTCCGCCGGAACCGGTGTGTTCAACAACATCATCGTCGACCCTCCGGGCTCGCCCCCCTTCTGGATGAGCGAGTACCTGCTGAGGTATTACGACCCCGACGGCGAGTGGCAGGGACTCATCTACCTCATGGGCCCAGGCGCCCTCCAGGATGACTCGCTGCCGATCGACCTGGACCTGAGCGCGTTCACTGCACTCAAGCGTATGGCGCTCAGTTTCGATGAGAGCAACTCAACGATTCGCGCCGTTCCCACTGCGTACACGTTCCGCTTCCTCCCGGCCCCCGGCGCACTCGCGCTTCTGGCCGTCACCGCGCTCTTCCCGCGCCGACGACGTCGTCGGCGCACCTGATCCCATGTCCTGTTCAAGGAGTCGAATCATGACAGACAGACAGACAGACAGAGCAATCCGCGTGTCAGCACGACCGCATCTCGTCTCCCCGCGCTGACTTCTGCGCTTCTGCTCGCATGCACCGGCCTCGCACGTGCGCAGGAGTGCGGCGTCGATGAACCCGCGGTCACGATCCTGCCGCACGCCAACGCGTCGTCCGCCTATGTGATCCAGTTCGGCTGGTCGATCGCGGTGCGTGGTGACCGGGTGGTCGTCGGCGGTATCGAGGACGGGGTGTTTCACTACGGCGGCAACGCCGGCCCGGGGTTCGTCTCGGTCTACACCGTCGGCGTGGACGACGACCGGATCGTCGCTGGTGCGCCGTTCCACAGCATCGGGATGAACATCCGTGCCGGCGCCGCCTGCATCTTCACCCGCTCCGGATCCACGTGGACGCAGTCGGCGATCCTCGCCGCAAGCACGCCGGCGACCGATGCCAGGTTCGGCACGTCGGTCGCCCTGGCCGGCGATCTGGTCGCCATCGGCGCTCCTCGTGAGAACGGCGGTGCGAGCGAATCCGGCGCCGTCCACATCTTCCGGCTCGAGAGCGGCACGTGGACGCACCGCAAGCGACTGACGGCGCCGTCGGCGAGTGCCGACGATCACTTCGGATCCGCTGTGGCTCTCGACGGCACCACACTGGTCGTCGGGTGCCCGCTCCGTGAGAACGGAGCTGTGGACGACGCCGGCGCCCTCTTCCTCTACGACCTCGCCGACAGCGACCCCGCCGAGTGGTCCCTGACCGCCACCCTGGTCGACCCCGATCCTCGCGAGGACCAGCAGATGGGGTCGGCCGTCTCGATCAGCGGCAGCCTCATCGCGGCCGGTGCCCCGATGCACGACATCGGCAGCGGGTCATGCCCGGGCGTCGGCACCGGAAGCACCAGGTTCGGCGCGGTGCACCTCTTCCGCCTGGACGCCGGTGACTGGCACCACGAGCAGCGCGTGGCACTGACGAGTCCCGCCTGCCACGGCATCGCGAACTTCGGATGGTCCGTCGCGGTGGCGGACGGTCGGCTGCTCGCAGGCGCACTCCAGGAGGCCACCCAGGACAACGGCATCGGACACGACGCCTTCCTCTTCGAACGCACCGGCCGAGGCTGGGTGCTCCTGCGCCGGCTCGTCCAGTCGTCCGGGGGCACGACCCCCGAGGAGCGCTTCGGCAACGCCGTGGCATTCGTCTCGCCGAATCACCCCGTGGTCGGCGCCCCGAACGTGCCGCATCCGGTGTTCGGAATCGATGGGCATGCCTACACGTTCGAGATCGAGATCGCCGACTGCGACGGCAACGGCATCGACGACTGCGCGGAGATCGCGGCCTGCGCCGTCGCCGACTGCAACGGCAACGGCATCCCCGACTGCTGCGACATCGCGGCAGAGACCTCGGAAGATGCGAACGGGAACGGCATCCCCGATGAGTGCGACGCGCTGCTGGACTGCGGCGGATCACTCGCCGACTGCACTGTCAATGGCATGCCGGACGAATGCGAGCGGCCGGGACTCTTCGACGTCATCTTCGTTCTGGACGAGTCCGGAAGCGTCGTCGATGGCAACCCGCCGACGTTCGATCTCCAGAAGGACGCGGTCAGGGCCGCCATCTGCGGACTCGGCGCACTCGACGCGTTCGCAGCGATCGCATCGCTGCGGGCGAAACGGCTTCCCGAGCACGCGCAGCAGACACCCATGGGAGCTGGCGTCCATGCAACCCCTCTTCGCGCATGCAGGTGGGTTCCGGTCATCCGGCGCACGAGTAGTGGTGTCTGCACGCGCAGGATCCCGGGTCAGGTGCTGAGGACATCAGGCGACGACGGCGCGCCCGATGCGTTGCGCGAGAAGGCGCGTCCGGGATCGCCCACCCGCGAGGGGGGGTTGCAGGGGGGCGCTTCAGCCCCCCTGCGCATGCGCGTTCAGAGAGCGACGGCGTGCACGGCGCAGTGCCCTGGTGCATCATCAAGCTCGCTGACTCGGGCATGCACGCGTGCGCGCGCTCGCTCGCCCGCCCGATGTCGTTCCAGGCAAGCGGCTGACCTCGAGTGCCCTGATCACTCGATTCTCCGTCAGGGGGCGCGAGCGCAGGGGGGGCTGAGGCCCCCCCTGCAACCCCCTTGCGCGCATGAGGGTGGTGGAGGTCAGCCGGCGTGCGAGTGGTGGTGTCTGCGCGCATCCGGTCGCGCCGAGCAGGTCGGTCTCGTGAAGCGCTCCCCACCGTCCGCCCCTGCGATCCGCGCGGACTGGTGGAGTACGGCGCGGACGTCGAGGAACTCCACGCTGCCCTGCGCCGTGTCATCATCCAGGACCTGCTCGGCTGCCCCGGCGTGCCGCAGAACCTCTGCAACGACGACGCCCCCTGGCTCTGGGACTGCAACGGCAACGGCATCCCGGACCGCATCGAGCGATACGGGTACAACCCCGCGGACCTGACCGTGGGAAAGAAGGCGTGATGCGCAGGTCAGCGCCGGGGAGGATCAGGCACTCCGCGCCGGGCAGCGTGTCACCCATGTCCCCGGACGCGCATCCCCCCGCGTACCGACCCCATGCGCCTGTGCCCGCCCCTCCCCCCCGGCAGGCGCGGGCATGTCCATGACTCCGGCGGGAATCAGGCGCCGACAAAGCTGACAAAGCCGACGAAGCCGGGAACGATGCGCCCACGATCACACACCACGCGCCGGCCCTCAGCCTGCCACCGGCACCGATCGTCTCTCCAGGCATCCGGGATCACACGTCCGCACCGGCGGTCAGTCGCTCCGCACGCGGATACAGCGCGACCTTCGTCACCGACGTCCCCGCGGAGAGACGACCCCACGCGAATGGCGCCGCAGGCGCGCCGGCGCCGCCGAACGCTGCGAGCAGTTCCTCCATCCGGCCCGGCAGGATCGGATGCAGCAGCGTTCCGGCCACCCGCACGGCCTCGGCGCAGGTCACGAGGATCGCGGCCAGTTCGTCGCGCCGCGCCGGGTCCTTCGCCACCTTGAACGGCTCTGTGCGGTTGATGAACGCATCGACGCGCCGCAGGAGGCCGATCCCGGCATCGGCGAACCGCACCAGGTCCTGCCGCGCCAGGGCTTCCTCCGCCGCCTGCACCGCGTCGTCGCAGAGGCGCGGCCACGACTCCGGCCAGTCGGCGCCGTGCTGCACGTCCGCGCCGGCGATCGGAAGCGCACCGTCGAAGTACTTCCCGATCATCGCGCTCACGCGGCTGGCGCAGTTCCCCACCGTGTTGACCAGGTCCGTCGTGTACACATCGTGAAAGTGGCTGTCGGCGAAGTTGGCGTCGGTCGCGCCGAGCGGGCCCTGCGTCACGAGGTACCACCGCCATGCGTCCAGGCCGTAGTGGCTCACGTACCGTTCGATCGTCGGCAGGTCGAGGAAGTTGCCCAGCGACTTGGACATCTTCTGCCCCTCCCGGATCCAGAAACTGTGCGCGTAGACGCACTGCGGCAGCGGCAGGCCCAGCGCCATGAGCAGCGCGGGCCAGATGACCGCGTGAAACCACAGGATCTCCTTGCCCATGAGGTGGCACGTCGCGGGCCAGTACGCACCGCGGGCGCGGAAGCGATCGCTCTGCGGCTCCGCCAGCCCCAGCGCCGTGATGTAGTTGAAGAGTGCATCGATCCAGACGTAGACCACGTGCTCCGGATCGCCGGGCATCGGGACGCCCCAGGTGAAGTTCGTCCGGCTGATCGGCACATCCTGCAGTCCCTCGCGAAGACGGCCGCTGACCTCGTTGCGACGCGCTTCGGGCCGTACGAAGCCGGGCTGCTCGCCGAGCATCGCCTCCAGGCGCGCCTGGTACGCGCTCAACCGGAAGTAGTAGTTCTTCTCCCGCGCGCGCACCAGCGGCTTCCCGGACACGGGAGACCGGTACTCGACCTCCGCCGCCTTCGTCTCCGTGTAGTACTCCTCCTGCCCCTCGTCGTACCACCCCTCGAACTCGCCGAGGTAGATGTCGCCGGAGTCCAGCAGGCGCTGCAGCAGCACGCCGACCTGCCGCTCGTGATCCGGATCGGTCGTCCGGATGAAGTCGTCGTTCGTCATCTCCATGAAGGACATGACATCGCGAAACGCCCGGCTGTTCTCGTCGGCCAGCGCCTTCGGCGGGATGCCGCGCGCCCGCGCGGACTGCTCCACCTTCAGCCCGTGCTCGTCCGTCCCGGTCAGGAAGAAGACGTCGCGCCCCCGCTGCCGATGCGCGCGGGCCAGGACGTCCGCGAGCAGGGTCGTATACACATGGCCGATGTGCGGACGATCGTTGACGTAGTAGATGGGCGTGGTGAGATAGCGTCGGTCGTCAGCCATGGGAGCCCGATTCTACAGGGAGCACTCCGCACGACCCGACGCATGCATCCCGCCGCCGGGATCGATGCTGGCCCGCCCGGGCGCCGCGGTGCGCCGATCGGCGGTCAGGCGTGCAGATCGATGCGGGGCCGTCCCGCGGGATTCGGATGATCCGCGGATCCCCCGCTCCCGCGCCGATAGTGCTCCTCGCCCGCCTGCTCCGACTCGTTGGGCGGAAGCCGCCGGAGGGTCATGTCGGTGTCGGTCTCATGCACGCGGAGTTCCACGGAGTCCGCGGAGCGGCGCGTACGACGGACATCCGTGCGCCCGCGCTCGCGGTCACGGTCCTGGGCGGCCGTCACCTGCACGCCGGCGACCTGGACGACGGATGCGGCTCCCGATGTCGGAATGGAGCTCATGCACCGTCTATCGACCCGGGAGCAGGTCGATCTGCAGGGTCACGCCGCGCGCCGCGCGCCGTCGCAGGTATTACCGGTCACTCGGACCAGACGGCTGTCAGGACCCGCGTGAGCGCGTCGTCGGGGGCGAACGCCTGGAGCCGATCGAGGCCCTCGCGGACGATCTGCGGTCGTCCCAGCAGGCGCCCGACGTACGCGATGAGCACGGCCGACTCGGCGCGGACGCGTTCGATCTCCAGGCGCGACCGCAGTTCGGTCAGGACGGACTCCAGGCGATCGTCCGGCGGTCGCGCCGTTGGCGCGAAGCGCGCATCGATCATCTCCGGGCTGTTGGCGAAGAGCGTCCGAAGCGAGAGGGCCGCGGACTGGTAGAGCCCCGCACCGATCTGGGCATGGGCAAGGCCGGCCAGTCCGAGCGGATGCCCCGGCGCAAAGCGCAGGGCGCGCTGGAATGCCCGCTCGGCGCGCAGGTAGGCGCCGGCGGCGAGTTCCTGTTCACCGGCCTGGACCAGTTCCGCGAAGCGGGATCCGTCCGCCTCCGAGAGTTCGGTCACCACCCGACCGTGCCGCAGCGCCCGCGTGATGGCGGCGTCGATGCCCTCCGCGGGCGGCGGCGGCGGCACGTCGGCACCGGCGTCCGCACGCCGGATGATCGCGAGCGGATCGAAGGCGCCCGGGTCCGACGGATCGACCGGGGCGCCGGACGCCAGCATCTCCCGGAGACGGTCGAGATCGCTTGCCAGTCGATCCTCGCCCGTGAGCGGCGCAGGCGCCGGCGCAGGTTCCGCCCGAAGCTGTGCGAAGCGCTCGGCGACAGCCTCCTGCATCGCGCGGTACGTGCGCGACTCGACCGGTCGGGTATCGCCCACCGATGGCGCCGCGCCCGGGGTCACCTCGGCGGTCCCGGGCAGCCGGACATCGAAGGGCCCGCCCGGCGTGATGCCGAGCGCGAGGTCGCGCTCGATCCCGATCGCGTCGCTGAGCGAGAGTCCGAGTTCCCGGTACGCGCCCTGCATCGGGCCGACGCGCACACCGCGGAGGGTCGAAAGGTCGACGGCGAGCCGCACATCCGGACTGACGGCGATCACACCGGCGAACACCGGTTCACCGAATTCGCGGACGCTGCTGGTCCCCAGGCCGCGCTGCGCTGCCAGGTCCAGGGCGCGCTGGCGCCGCGCGGTTTCGCCATAGACGGGCATCATCGAGTCGATCGCGGCGCGACCGCCGAAGGTCCGCTCGAACTCGATCACGCCGAACTGCTGTCCGAACCGCAGTTCATCGATGACGCTGCTCCGCGCCGTCAGCATCGCCGCGGCCGGGCCGGCGTCGGCCAGGAAGCGATCGATCTCCGAGGAGGCTGTCTCTCCGCGGAAGTCCCACGGGCCGGCGTATCCGACCGTCTCCCGGAAGCCGCGCCCGCTGTAGACATTTCCCGTCACGATCGCGTTGCGCGCGCCGAAGTCCTCTCCCGGGATCTCCGGGTTGAAACCGCCGGGCAGCGGGCTCATGCCCCGGGCGAGGTCGCGGTAGAGATCCGGAGACTGCCTCGGCGCCGGCTGGCGCGGTCCCGCGGGGCGCGGCAGGGTGTCGGGTGGGCGGATCTGCGCCGACGCCGTGGCGGCGGGCAGCAGCAGCAGCGCGGCGCAGAAAGGGCGCCATCCCCCCGGGACGCGATGGACACCGGACTGTCGACGATCACGGCGAGAGATCATGCGTCGATCCTTTCGGTCATTCCTTCGGCGCGCCGCCCCGTTCGACATCACCGCGAGTTCAACACCCTCGGCTGGAGCAGTTCCCGCACCGCCGCGTCCACGTCAAAGCCCTCGCACCCGGTTGCGAAGTAGATGAAGTCTCCATCGGCGAGCACGTAGACCGTCCGATCCGCCTCTCCATGGCGACTTCGAAGACCGTCCAGAACGGCAACCACGCCCGCGCCGCGGACCGCGTCGCCGAACTGGCCGATGTCGGCCATCACCACGACGCTGACGAGTCCGGCGGCTCCGGTGTCGCCGGGGCCGCCGAAGACCAGGTGGAGGACTGGCCACGTGGTCGGGACGGCGGCGGGGCTGGCGCCGAGGAAGTCGTACCCGGCCAGCGAGAGCGCCGACCGCCACTGTTCGCAGCCCACCGGGACGCCGCCGAGGAGCTGCCCGATCCCCTCCCAGGCGCCGATGACCGTGCGGCTCCCGAGGTACCCCGGCTCCGCCGCGGCGCGATCATGATCGTGCACCAGCCAGAGCGCGAACTCGTGCAGCAGTCGCGCGCCGCGGTCGCCCCCCTGCTGGTCGATCGGCCGCCCGAAGAGCCCGAGCAGGATCGCCGACGCCACGGCGACGAGCGAGAGCATCACGGCGGCCAGGCTTGCCCGGGTCGGGCCGCGCAGCGCGGGGAACGCACCACCCGCCGCGTAGACCGCACCGGCGATCGACTCGTCCGCGGCCCGCAGAGGCGGCGATGTCGAGGATGCTTCGGGCCGCTCCATGACAGGGCCGGATGCTACGCCCGCGCGGCCCGCGCGGCGCTCCATGGCATGGGATCCGCGATCCGGCGCCACTGCTCCCGTCGACCGGGCGCCCCCGCCACAGTACCTGCACCCGGCACAACGGCCTCACCGGCCGCACCGGCCGAAACGAACGAGTGCCGGCACCGGCGCCGGGCATTTCTGCGCTGACGCGACGGACCTGCGCCGCGGTCCACGATGATGGGCGCGCACGCGCCACGGGCACGCCGCCCGATGTCCGCGCGCATCGCGCCAGGGGCGCCCCGGGAGGGTCGACGCCGCGTGTCCACCGCTGAGGTTTCCGCCGCGGCACCGGTCCTCCGGGCAGCGCGCCCATCGACCGGGGCGCAGCCGGACCGCATCACCGGCGTGGCCGTCGCCGTGGTCGCGGGCGCGCTGGTCGCCGCGGCGTGCCCGCGGCTTCCCCCATGGCTGCCCCTGGCAGCCTCCCTCATCGCAGCGCTGTTCGTCCTCCGCCGCGCGCGAACCGATCCCGCCCGGGCGCTTCCGGCCCTGCTCCTGACCGCCTCGGCACTCTCGACCGCCTGGGCGCTGCTGCGGACGGAACGCATCGCGCCCGACGACGTGCGGATGCGACTGGGCATCCTGCCCGACACCGCGCCACCCGACCGCGGCGCGCCGGGCGCGGCCGCCGGGGTCGGGATCGCATGGCTTCAGGGAACCATCGTCACCCCGCCCGTCGCACGGTCGCGCCGCGCCGACCGGCTCGTCCCATCCGAACGGCCGCAGCGGATGATCCGCTTCGACCTCGACGTGCACGCCGTGCAGACAGGCGACGCGCCGCCGCAGGCAGCACGCGGACGGATCCTGGTCCTCCTCGATGCACCGCCGGCGGTCGCGCTGCATCCGGGCGACAGCATCCGGGTGGCCGGACGGTTCCTGGCGCCGCAGGCACCCGCGAATCCGGGCGCGCGGGACGGGCGCCGCGCTGTCCACAGCGCCGGGATCGCCGGCACCCTGCTCGTCCCGGATCCGGGGCTGATCCATCGATGCGCCGGCGGGCGCGGACCGGCGGCGGCGCTCCGCGCGATCCGCGGCGCCGTCCGCCAGGCGGCGGAAGCGACCCTGGAGCGCGTGTCGCGCGACGACCCGCGCGTGCGCGGACTCCTGCGCGCACTCCTGATCGGCACCGTCGATCCCGATGCGGCCGACACGATCGATGCCGTCCGGCGCATCGGCCTGGCGCACCTGCTGGCGATCAGCGGACTGCACCTGGGTATCGTGATCGGCGCCGTCCTGTTCCCGCTGCGCCTGCGCGGCAGACCGGGACGCGCCGCGGGGCTGCTCGTCCTGCTCACGACTGCCGCGTACATGCTGCTGGTCGAAGCGCGTGTCCCGGTCGTGCGCAGCGCCGTCATGGCCGCCGTGGCGGCGCTCGGCGCGCTGTCGTCGCGCCAGTGGCGGATGCGCGGACTGCTTTCGCTCGGGGCCATCATCATCGTGGCATGGCGACCGGACCAGGTCACGGAGGCCGGGTTCCAGCTCTCGTTCACCGTGGTCGCCGCGCTGCTCCACCTGGTGCAGCCGGTCCGCCGCCGGCTGCACCGGCTCGGCGGTCCGCTGCCATGGGGCTGGCGCGGATGGCTGGAGAGCGCGATCGTGGTGTCGGTGGTCGCGTGGGTGGTGTCGATCCCGATCGTCGCGGCGCACTTCGGCATCGTCTCTCCGGGCGCCGTTCCGCTCTCCGTGACCGCGCTTCCGTTCGTCGCGGCACTGCTGGTGCTGGGGTACCTTGCGCTCCTGGCCGGTCTTGCAGCGACTTGGACCGGAATCCCGGTCCTCACGGTGTCGGCCGACGCGATCGGCGTGCCCGCGCGCATGCTCGCGACCGCATGCGCGGACGTCGCCGGGATCATCGATGCGATCCCCGGCGCCTCCATCGATGTCGCACCACCGCCGCCCGCGCTGGCGCTGGCGCTGCTGCTCGCGGGCTGGGCGATCCTTGACGGGCGATACCGGGTGTCGCGCACCTGGACGTTGGTCGGTGCGGTCCTGTACGTCACGGTCCTCCTGCGCAGTCCGTCGCTTCTCCCGGGCGCCGCACCGCCCGCGCTCGCAGGCGACCCGCGTTTCCCGCTGCGGCTCGATACGCTCAGCGTCGGGAACGGGTCCTGTCACCTGGTCCGCGCCGGCGGCGCCGCGCTCCTCTTCGACGCGGGCAGCGGATCCACGCCCGACATCGGTCGCCGGACGATCGTCCCGGCGCTCCGGGCGCTGGGCGTCCGACGACTCGACGTGCTCGTCATCAGCCACGCGGACCTCGACCATTTCTCCGCGGTCGCGGAGGTCCTCGACGCGGTGGCGGTGGATCGTGTCATCGTGCCGGCGTGGTTCGATCTCGATGCCGGACGCAAGGGCGGCGCCGCGGCGCGACTGCTCGCCCACCTGGAGTCGCTCGAGCGCCGCCCCGGCGTGATGCATGCCGGCATGACCCTGTCGCTGGGACCCGCGATCGTGCGCGCCGTGCATCCTGACCCCGATCGTCCGCCGGCGCGGTCGAACGACGGATCGCTCGCGCTGCACATCGACGCCGGCTGCGGATCGATCCTGCTCACCGGCGACCTGGAACAGGCGGGAATCACCGATCTCCTGGCGAGATCCGGGTCGCTGCGCGCCGACGTGCTGGAACTGCCGCACCACGGCGCGGACCAGCCGGCAACGCGGGACCTGCTGTCGGCGGTCCGACCGCGGGTCGTCGTGCAGTCGACGGGCGCGGGCCGGCTGGGTCGGGACGCGTGGGCGGACCTGGACGGAACGACACGGCGGTTCGTGACCGCGCGTGACGGCACCGTCTCCATCGGATTCTGCGAGGACGGACGGATCCTGGTCCGGACCTGGCGCCCGCGCGCCGCGGGCGCGGCGGGTCCGTGACCGGCCCGGCACGCTGCATCGTCGCCGCCACGCCATCCGTTCCGTACCATGCCCGGATGCACACCTGCTCCCACCGCTCCGCCGCGAACACGGCGTCCGCCCTCATCGCGCACGGCGTCCCCCGCCCGGCGCGCTCCCGCCGCAGGACCGCGCTCGGCCTGACCGCCGCCGCACTGCTCACCGCGGTCTCCTGCGCCGATTCCGCCGATACGCCGTCGGCCGCGACCGCGCAGATCGCACCTGCATCCGCCGCGGACGCGATCCCGGACATCCGGCTGGTCCCCGCGTTTCCGAAACTCTCGTTCGTGCGACCGGTGTTCCTCGCCTCCTCCGGTCAACCGGTCGCGGAGGGTGAACGGGAGTGGCTCTTCGTACTCGAGCAGCCGGGGCGCATCGTCATGTTCCCGAACGACCAGGACGTCGATGCGCACGAGATCTTCCTGGACCTCACCGGTCGCGTCTACGACCACCACAACGAGGAAGGTCTGCTCTCGCTGGCCTTTCATCCGCGCTTCCGGGAGAACGGCGAGTTCTTCCTGTACTACTCCGCGAACGGACCGCGGCGCGGCGTCGTGTCCCGCTTCCGCGTGATGAAGGATGATCCGCGGCGCGGCGACCCGGAGAGTGAGCAGGTGATCCTCTCCGTCGATCAGCCGTGGGGCAATCACAACGGTTCGACCATTCTCTTCGGCCCCGACGGCTGCCTGTACATCAGCCTGGGTGACGGCGGATGGGCCAACGATCCGCTCAACTCCGGGCAGGATCTCTCGACACTGCTCGGCACCATTCTGCGCATCGACGTGGACAGCACCGACGCGGATCGCGCGTACGCGATCCCGAAGGACAATCCGTTCGTCGCCCGCAGCGGCGCCCGCCCGGAGATCTGGGCCTGGGGACTGCGCAACGTCTGGCGGATGAGTTTCGACCGCGCCACGGGCGAACTCTGGGCCGGCGATGTCGGGCAGAACCAGTGGGAGGAGATCGATCTCATCGTCAAGGGCGGCAACTACGGCTGGAAACTGCGCGAGGGATTCCATCCGTTCGCGGACGGCACCGCCGACGGCCCGCTCATCGACCCCGTCGTCGCCTACGGTCGGCGCGAGGGCATCTCCGTCACGGGTGGATACGTCTACCGCGGCACGCGGTCTCCATCGCTCCAGGGCGTGTACCTGTATGCCGACTACGCATCGAGGCGCCTGTGGGGCCTGCGCCATCGCGACGGCAGGGTCGTCTCGCACCGGCTCCTGGTCGAGCCGGGCGACGGCCGGTATGTCGCGTCCTTCGGCGAGGACGCCGCGGGCGAGGTCTACATCTGCACGTTCGACCAGCCGGATCGCCGCAACGTCCGCGGCCGGCTGTTCCGGATTGTCACGCGGGACGGCAACTGAATCCTTCCCGCCCGGCCAGCACCAGCCAGGCAAGCAGTCCCAGCGCGATGCACGCCGCCACCGTGTCGTGGAGGACCGGCCACGCCGCCGACGCCTCGCCCGCCAGGCCCGCTTCCGCGTCGAGGAACCGCTCGAACCGCGCCCGCACCGTCGGCGCGTCATGGAGCAGGCCACGCGCCACGAAGCCGTCCGCGCCCGTGCGGCGCATCGGGAAGAGAACGGCGTCCGTGATCGCGCGATGCCAGGGGTAGAGCATCGCCGTATCGCCGGCTCGCCCGGTGAGGTACGCGATGTCCTCCGGATGAGTCTCGATGCGGAACCGCATGTCCTCGATGGCGTCGCGCACCCTCCAGGCGCGGGCCTCCATGGCCTCGCGCGCCGCCGCATCGAGCATCACCGGATCAGACAGCGCCGCCTCCAGCGCCGCATGCGATTCCTCCAGGAATCCCAGTTCTCCCTGCATGGCGGCCAGGTCACGGTCCGCATCGCGGACCATCCAGTCGACCCGGCACTGCGCCTCGCGGAACTCCGTGGCGAGCGCCATGCGCCCGGCAGCACCGGCGGCGCCCATGAGCGCCACCCAGCCGGCGGCGATTGCGGCCACGATCGAGAGCATGCGACGACGGATCCGTGCGGTGTTCATGGCCACACCGTCGCATGCGCAGGCGCGTCCCGCGCACGGCCGGGCCGCGCACGGTGACGCGGCGCCGTCATCGTGTTCCCGGACGTGCCGGCACAGGCGAACGTGCGATCAGCGCGGCATGGCCTCGTCGAGAATGCGCTCCAGCACCGGAAGCCCCTCCAGGCTCCAGCGGAAGACGTTCTTGCGCGCGATGAAGATCGCCGGGACGCCCCGGATGAACGCCCGCCGCCCGGCTTCCGTGTCCTCGGCGATGCCGGCGGCGACCTCCGGGCTGTCCATCTCCCGGAGCAGCCGGTCGGGATCCAGGCCGAGCGACGTCGCGCCGGACCGGACGAGCGGCTCCGTGATCGTCGCGGTCTGCGCAAACAGCCACGCGTGCATGCGCCGGTATGCCTCCGCGCCTCCCAGGCGGCCCGCGGCCTCCGCCGCCCGCGCCCCGATGCACGCGCCGGCGCGATCGATCGTCCCCGAGAGTTGCGCATTGCATGCATTGCTCATCGGGTAGTGCCGGAAGATGTAGCGGACGCCCGCCCGGTCGCCGATGTGCGCACGGAGCCGCGCGTCGACTTCCCGGCAGTTCGGCTCCGAGTAGTCACCGAAGACCAGGACCTCCAGTTCCTCCGGGCCGGCCGCCTCCACCCACGGGCGCGTTCCGCCCTGGATGATCCGCGGCACCTCCTGCCGCCAGTCCTCGATGTACTTGCCGAAGGCGAGCACCGGCCTGTCCTCGCCCGGACCGGCCGGCGGCGGATTGGTGGCCGCCAGCGCCTCGACCGCGCGGCGCACGCCGTTGACGGCGCGCCAGCCGCGCAGCTCCACGCCGTTGACGAAGATCATCGGCGTGAAGACCAGGCCCAGCGAGCGGGCTTCCTCGATGTCCGCCTCGACCGGGGCCAGCGACTCCTGGCTCGTCATCTTCGCAAGGAAGGTCGACACATCGAAGCCCAGTTCCGCGAGTCCCGCGCGGATCTGCGCATCGGTGAAGGAGCCCTTCTGCTCGAAGAGCCATCGATGCATCTTCCAGAAGCCCTCGTTGCCGTAGAGCAGACCGGCGGTCTCGGCCGCCCGCGCCGCCCAGCATGCGTTCGGATGCGGATTGAAGTTGTTCGCCCGCGCGAATCGATTGCAGTCCGAGCACATGGGGAAGTGCTTGGCGCTGAGCGACACCCCGGGAATCTCCGCGAGGATCAGTTCCAGTTCCTGCTCCACGCGGTGGCAGTCCGGGCACTGGTAATCGGAGATCGCCACGATGCGGATCGGCGCCTCCGCCGGTCCCTGCCGCCATCGGCCGACGATCGGCACACTCAGCCGTTCGAGCGAGCGGTCCGGCGCCGCGGCGCCGTCCGTGCCGGACCGGGCGCGCGTCCGGTCGATGATGTCCTGCGTCGACTGCGCCAGGTCCCGTTCATCGTCGCGCTCCACGCCTCGGCGCGTCGCGCCCTCGACGATCACCAGCAGCAGCGTGGCCACGATGAACCCCGATGCCGCAATCACCGCGGGGCTGCGCAGTCCCCGCGCCGGGACCGCCGCGGCCCGGCCGGACACGCCCAGCAGCAGGCCCGCGAACAGCAGGTTGGCCGCATGGACGACCAGGCAGTACTGGCAGAGATATCCCCCGGCGATCATGACCGCCGTCAGGAGCAGCGAACCGGCGGCGCCGACGGACACGACGCCGCGGATCAGCGCGGTCAGACGTCCGCGCGCCGCGATCCATGCGGCAAGCAGCGCCGTGAACCATGCCAGCCCGACGTGCGACGTGGGCCAGCCGATCCCGGGCACCTTGCCCCAGACACTCCCCGCCGCCTGCGCGCACGCGCTGCCCGGACCGCAGCCCGGCAGCGAGAGTCCACCCAGGTGCTGCAGCACGAGCATGGCCGACGACGCGATGGCCGTCAGCAGCAGCACCGCCCCCGCGGGCAGCAGCCACGCAGGCGCCGCCGCGCCGCGCGCAGCGCCGCCGGACGATCCGGATGCCGGCCGGCCTCCGCGAACGATGTGTTCGCGATCGTCACCGCCGCCACGGCGGCCGGGACGATCACGACGCGGCGCGCCGGATCCACTCTGGCCGGATCCACTCTGCGCGCCGGTGCGGGTTGCCCTGTTCTTCCGCTGCTTGCCTGCCATCGTCGAGGCCGCTCCATCAGGTCCGTCGGATCTCGGTGGTCGTGAGAGGCGTCGATGGTAGCCCCTCCCGGCGCCGCCGGAGCCCTGCGGAATGCAGCCGCGACGTGTTCCCGGACGTGCCCGCGGCGCGGTACCCGGGCATCGTGCGCCCCCCTGCCTCGGGGCACGCACCGGGAGATGGGGGCGCTTCGTTCGCCGATGCGCGACCCTGCACCCGCCTACATGCGCGTCGGCGCCGCGAGCCCCAGCACGCCGAGGCCGTCCGCCAGGACCCTGCGGGCAAGATCGCACAGGCGCAGGCGCGGCAGGCGCCGCGACGGGTCGTCCGGACGGAGCACCGGGCAGGACTGGTAGAACGCGCTGTACGCGTTCGACAGATCGAAGAGATACCCGCAGAGCCGATGCGGTTCCAGCGACCGCGTCATGTCCGTCATCACCGCGCCATACCGCAGGAGCAGGAGCGTGAGCGCCTTCTCGGCGGGCTCCTCGATCCGGAACGGCGCGGTGCGCCATGCAGATGCCTCGATGCCTTCCTCGGCCGCCCGCGCCAGGATGGAGCAGATCCGCGCGTGGGCATACTGGAGGTACGGTCCGGTGTTGCCCTCGAACGCGATGAGCCGATCCATGTCGAAGACATAGTCGCGCACGAGATCACTGGAGAGGTCCGCGTACTTGATCGCCGCGATGCCGACCATCCGTCCGATCTCGCGCAGGTCCTCATCCGGAAGACCCGCCGTGGGCGACTTCTCCTGGGCGGCCCGCTGGCGGACTTCCGCATGGCCGCGGGCGCACGCTTCATCGAGCAGGCTTCGAAGCGTGACGTTCTCGCCGCTGCGCGTCTTGAGCGGCCGTCGATCCGGTCCGAGCACCGACCCGAAGCCGATGTGCACCAGGTCCGCCTGCACGCCGTCCGGCGTGCGATCCCAGCCCATCCGGCGGCAGGCGTCAAACACGTCCCGGAAGTGGTCCTTCTGGCGCGCGTCGACGACGTACACGATCCGGCTGGCATTGAGTTCATGCGTGCGGAACCGGATCGCGGCCAGGTCGGTGGTGGCGTAGAGGAAACCGCCGTCCGACTTGCGGATCAGCAGCGGCCGCTCGCGATCGTCGAAGCGCACCACCAGGGCGCCGTCGTGCACCTCGGCCACGCCCGCCTGCTCGAACGCCGCCACCGTCGCCGCCAGGCGGTCCCGGTAGAACGATTCGCCGCGGTTGTGCTCCGGCCCCAGCCGGACACCCAGGATCCGTATCGCGTCGAAGAGCGCGCGAAGCGTGCAGTCGATCAGCAGGCGCCAGTCGCGCTCCAGGTCCGGATCGCCCTGCTGCAGGGCGACCAGCAGGCGCCTGGCACCGTCGACCGTCTCCTGCGCGCCCTCGTTCTGTTCCTCCAGTTCCGCGATGCGGTGCGGACCCGCCCGGAATCGGCGCGCCGCCTCCAGGCCCGCCGGGTCCGCGCGACCCTCCGCCTGCGCGGCACGGTACGCGCGGTCCAGGTCCTCCAGGGAGATCGTCCGCAGGTCCGCGCCCCGGCGGCGGAGCCGGTGCAGGACCATCGCGATCGGAAGTCCCCAGTCACCCAGGTGGTTCTCCCGGAAGACGGGCCTCCCCCGCCGCTCGTACGCCCGCGCCAGCGCATCGCCGATGATGCACGAGCGCAGGTGGCCCACGTGCATCTGCTTCGCGACGTTCACCGCACAGAGATCGATGACCACGGGATGCGTGTCCAGATCGCGCACGATCCCGAGATCCCCTGCCTCCATCGCGTCGAGCGCGGCGGCGAGCGCGGAGGGCCGGAGCCGGAGATTGATGAAGCCGGGACCCGCGACCTCCGGCGGCTCGCACAGCGCCAGGAGATCGGTGGCCTCCCGGACGATCTGCTGCGCCAGATCGCGCGGGTTCCGTGCGGCCTGCTTCGCAAGGGCCATGGCGCAATTCGACTGGAAG
This sequence comes from Phycisphaeraceae bacterium, assembly GCA_019636755.1. Classification (GTDB taxonomy): domain Bacteria; phylum Planctomycetota; class Phycisphaerae; order Phycisphaerales; family SM1A02; genus JAHBWZ01. The sequence continues at coordinate 134,770 of JAHBWZ010000009.1, forward strand.
TCGGCGAGATCCGGGCGCTGGCTCGGCCGCAGCATCGGGTCGACGTCCTCGAACCCCCGGCCGAGCGCCGCATGGATCGCCCGGCGCAGCACGGCTTCGATCGCGGATGCCGGTCCGGCGGATGTCGTGCTCGGCGCCTCGGGCGTCATTGGACTGGACATGGCCGCGAGTATAAGTCGGGCGCGCCGACATCCGCGTGACCGGTGTTGTCCCGGGCCATGGTGTCGGGTACTGTGCCCCCCCGGAGACACCGCACATGGCGATCACCATCAAGGACGCGAAGGCGGTCTGCACCGCCACGGAACTGGAACTGGTCAAGCAGAGCCGCGATCCGGCGACGCGATCGCTCACCGCCGCGGCGCTGCGCCGGAAACGCGACCGGTCCCGCAGGCTCCGCGACAAGTTCCGCGACCTGGCGAAGCGGCAGAAGCGGGAAGCGCGCGGCAAGGCACGCCCGCAGGGCCGGACCGCCGCCGCGGGCGCCGACCGCACCGACCTCAAGGCGGAACTCTTCGACGAGGTCCTCGGCCGCTTCGAGGCACTCCTTGCCAGGGCCGAGGCCGCCGCGTCGGCCGCGTCCGCGAAGACCGGAACCGCGCGCGTCGCGAAGAAGAAGAAGACCGGGACGTCGTCCGAAGCGAAGAACGGCGCCGGCGCAGCGCGCGAGGCCGCGGGCGGCGGTGCGCCCGCCGCCCGTCCGGCGAAGTCGGGCGGGCGCACCGCTGCGGCCGCGACGGCCCGCGCAGCCGTCACGCTCCGCGGCAGCGGCGCCACGATCGGTACCGACCCGTTCGCGGGCAGCCTCGCCGAGCAGGCGTCGCGCGAGACGCGACGGCGCGTCAAGTCGACGTCCGCCATCGCCGGAAGCCAGGAGTCGCACTTCGCCGGGACCGCACAGTCGCGGCTCCGGGGCTTCGTGAGCGGACGGACCCGCGCCGCGCAGTCCAAGCGCGACAGCCGCGGCTGACCCATCGTGCCCCGCCGGCCCGACCCGAGCGTGGACGGATCACGTGGTGCGATCGGCCTGATGCGCCGGTCGATCGCCTCCGTGCTCCCGGTTCACCCGGGTGAACGGTGCACCGTCCTTGCATCGGCGCTGCTCTTCTTCTTCCTGCTGGGCGGGTACTACATGCTGCGCCCGGTCCGCGAGGCGATGGGCATCGAGCGCGGCTGGGAGGACCTGGCGTGGCTCATGACCGCGACCGTGGTCGCGATGCTGCTGGTCCATCCGCTCTTCGCATGGCTGGTGTCACGCGCCGACCGCCGCCTGTTCCTGCCCGTCGTCTACCGGCTCATCATCCTCTGCCTCGTCCTCTTTCATCTGGCGCTGTCACTGTCGCACGGCACGCGAAGCCTTCTGCTGGGATACGCGTTCTACGTCTGGCTCAGCGTCATCAACCTCTTCGCGGTCTCGCTCTTCTGGGCGCTCATGGCGGACGTACACGGGTCCGACGGATCGCGCCGCCTCTTTGCGCTGATCGGCGCCGGCGGGACCGTCGGCGCGCTTGCCGGCGCGGGCCTGACCGGCCTGCTGGTGGAAGGCCTGTCGATCGGCGGCTGGACGGCGCGACTGACTCCCGACGGGATGCTGCTCGCCGCCGCCGTGATGTTCGAGGTCGCCGTTCGACTCAGCCGATGGCTCGCCCGGCGCAGCGCGCCGGACGCCGCGCGCGCGGCCCGGCTCCAGCCGTCGCGGCGCGTCTGGGAGGCCTTCCCCCTGCTCCGGTCGTCGGTCTATCTCAGGCTGCTGGTCGTCTTCATGCTTGCGCTCACGGTGACGGCCACCTTCTTCTACATGGAGCAGGGCCGGATCGTGCGCGAGGTGTATCCGGACCGCGACTCGCGGACGCAGGCGTTCGCGTCCCTCGACTTCTGGACCAACGTGGTCACGCTCGCCTTGCAGTGCTTCGTGACGGCGCACCTGGTCAGGCGCTTCGGACTCGGGCTTGCCCTGGGCGTCCTGCCGGCCGTCGTCATCGTCGGGCTCGCGCTGCTCTGGCTGCAGCCGGTCCTCGCGCTGCCTGCGTTCGGCGTGCTCTTCTCGATCCAGCTCGCGCGCCGCGCCGTCAACTACGCGGTGGCGCGGCCGACGCGCGAGATGCTCTTCGCCATCGTCAATCCGGATGCGCGCTACAAGGCGAAGTCGCTGCTCGACACGTTCGTGTACCGCGGCGGGGACGCGCTGGGCGCCTGGATTCCGGCCGTGCTCGCACGACTCCACGTTCCCCTGGGCGCGGTCGCGATTCCGCTTGCCGTCGGCTGGCTCGGCCTGGCCTGGATGCTCGGGCGGCGGCACGCGCGGATCGAGCGGGGAGCCCTGGACGATCCCGCCGCGCGCCCGATCGCACCCTGATTCCGACGCGCCGGCGACCCCGGTTCCCCGGATCGGCGCGCTGCGGGCGGTGATATACTCGCCGCTCCATGCCGAGCCCCACGACCGAGCCCACGACCGCCATCGCGAAGCAGGATCGCTGCGCGGACCTCGAGCACCGGCCGCGCGTGCTGCTCGGCAAGATGGGGCTCGACGGGCATGATCGCGGCGTCAAGCTGATCGCCCGCGCGCTGCGCGACAGCGGCATCCACGTCATCTATTCCGGGCTCTGGCAGACGCCGCGCAGTCTCGCGATCTCCGCGCGGGACGAGGACGCGGACGTGATCGCCGCCTCGATGATGAGCAACAGCCATCTTGTGCTGGTGCCGAGGCTGCTGGAGGAGTGCCGGAGCGTCGGGCGTCCGGACATGCCCGTGCACGTCGGGGGGATCATTCCCCAGGAGGACGTGGAGGTCCTGCGCGAGGCCGGTGTCGAACGGGTGTTTCACACCGGCACGTCGTTCGAGGCGATCGTGGACGCGGTGCGGGCATCCACGAAACCGTACGCGCCCGTGGTGTCACCGCACCCCACCGCGCAACTGGCGCGGAATCTCAGCCTGGCCCATGCCGGCACCCCGCCGAAGGACGCGCCGCGCCGCAGGCCCGCCCGTGTGATCGGCCTCACCGGCTCACCCGGCGCGGGCAAGAGCACGCTGGTGGCGGCGATGGCGACGGAGTCGGTCCAGCGCGGCGAGCGGCTCGCCGTCATCGCGTTCGACCCGCTGAGCCCGATCACGAACGGGGCGCTGCTCGGGGATCGTCTGCGCGTCGACTTCAACCGCGTCGACGAAGCGGTGTTCTACCGGTCCCTCGCGATCGCCGGAGAGGACTACCGGTCGCTGCCGGAACTCATTGAACTCATCGGCGGTGCCGGCTTCGACAGGCTCATCATCGAGACGGTCGGCGCCGGGCAGAACGAGACCCGCATCCGGCAGTACGTCGACAACACCGCCGTCGTGGTCGTCCCGGGCATGGGCGATGCCATCCAGATGGACAAGGCGGGGATCCTGGAGATCGCGGACGAGTTCGTCATCAACAAGGCGGACTTCGCGGGCGAGCACAAGCTCAGACGGGAACTCCTGGACGTGGCGTCCGGGCGACCGATCCACGAGACCATCGCGACGCAGGGCAAGGGCGTTCTGGAACTTCTCGACGCGCTCTTCCCGTCCTGACCGCGCCGGAGTCCTCCGGGCATGCCTGCGTCCCGCATCGACGACATCGTCCGGATCCACCGTCGCCGGATCGGGTCGCGTCTCTGGGCGGAGTGGTGCTTCGTCCGCGTGTGCTACCGGCACTTCCGCGTGCGATTCCTGCTCATGCTCATCGTGCTGCTGGGCGGCGCGTTCCTCTTCCGCGCCCTGGAGCCGGACAAGGAACACTCCTTCCTCCGCGCGATGCACATGACCTTCCTGCTGATCTGGGGCGAGGCGATCGACGACTTTCCAGACGCCCTTCCGCTCCAGATACTGCTCTTCGCGATCCCGGTCCTCGGCATCACGCTGATCATCGAGGGCATTCTCGACTTCGCACTCACGCTGCGGGACCGGCAGCGTTTCGAACGGAGCTGGTGCACGATGCTCGCCGCGTCATTCCGCCGTCACGTCGTCGTGGTCGGACTCGGCCGCCTGGGATACCGGACATTCCTCACGCTGCGGCGGCTCGGGGAGCCCGTGGTCGTCATCGAGCGTGATCCGAACAACCAGTTCCTTGAAGACGTCAGGCGGGACGGAACCCCCGTCTTCATCGGTGATGCCCGGCGCGAAGCGCTGCTCATCGACGCGAACGTCAGGGCCGCGCGGAGCGTGGTCATCGCGACGAACGACGACCTGGCCAACCTGGAGATCGCGCTCGATGCGCGGAAGCTCCACCCCGACGTGCACATCGTGCTCCGGCTGTTCGATCAGAACATGGCGGACAAGGTGCGCGGCGGGTTCTCGATCCCGATGGCGATGTCGCAGTCGGCGATCTCCGCGCCCACGTTCGCCACGTCGGCACTGCTGCCCGACACCGTCAACAGCGTCATCGTGGACGGTGAACTCATCGCGATGCTGGCGCACGAGGTGGCGTCAGGCGACGCGGTGGAGGGGATGACGGTGGATGCGGTCCGCCGGGAGTTCGGGATCGGCGTGGTGCGCGTGGCCCGGGGCGATGACCCGCCGCGGCTCATGCCCGAGCCCTCGCTGACGCTGCGGGCCGGAGACACGTGCCTGCTGCAGGGTCCGATCCCGGCGCTCGAGCGGCTCCGGCGACCGGCGTCCGTGCCGCGCGCCACCTGAACGGTCACGCCGCGACGGCGAGTCGAAGCGGAAGCGTCTCGTCGCGTCCGGCCAGCGAGAGCGCCAGGAGCGTCTCGCCGCCGCCGGTGGCGGACATCGTGCGGACGACTTCGCCCTCCAGCAGTTCCTCGGCGTCCAGCACGGACTGACGGCGCCGCCTTGGAATACCGACGAACACGCGCGCGCCGCACTCGATTTCCGCAGACCGATGCAGCCGGACGAGCAGTCCGCCGGGTGAGACGTTGCACGTCGTCGCCGGGATGTACTTCCTGGTGTGGGGGTCGTAGACCTTGCATGCCCGCGCGAGCGAGACCCGCGGTTCAGTGCGTCGATCATGCGGTGCGGAAATCATCTGTGGACACCTCCATGCCGTCGATGTCGATCGGGTCCACGACATCGGGGATGACGCTGGTCCGGCGCGCTCCGTCGGGCGCGAGGCCCGCGCGGGAGGCGGCCGGCACAGGCGTCGGACCGCGTCGCCACCACCATGGATCGCCTGGCGGGGAAAGCGAGGCGGAATCCTCATCATGCATCGACCGGGATCGGAAGCAACTTCGGTCGAATCTCCCGGGCCCTGATCGGCGGCGGACGCGTGCTCCCCCGGGTGGGCGGGCAACGCCGGCCCGGCGCCGACCCGAAGGAAGGCGTGGCGGGGGGGGCGGTGGCGCGCCGCCGCGCAGAAACGACGCGCGGCCGACCGCCGCGCCGGCGCCCCCTTCGCCCGGGACCTGCGGGCTCTCTATCCTGTCGCCATGCCGTCGATCGTGGTCGCGGAAGCGCCCGCCAAGCTGAATCTCGCCCTCGCCGTCGGCCCGCCGGGCCCCGACCGGATGCACCCCATCGCCTCCTGGATGGTGTCCGTCGACCTCTTCGACCACCTGACGGTCTGGCGGCTGGAGCCCGATCGATTCTCGCGCTACGCGATCCTCTGGCACCGCGAGGCCCGTCGCACGTCGGACATCGACTGGTCGATCCGCGATGACCTCGCGGTCCGGGCGCATCTCGCGCTGGAGGCGGCGGTCGGCCGGCGGCTTCCGATCCAGCTCAAACTGGAGAAGCGCATCCCGGTGGGCGCCGGCCTGGGCGGCGGATCGTCCGACGCCGCGGCCCTGCTCCGCGCGGTCGATCTCCTGTATGACCTGCGGCTTTCCGACCGGGATCTTTGCGCGATCGCGGAGCCCCTCGGCGCGGATGTGCCCTTCCTTCTCTCCGGAGGCAGCGCCCTGGTCCAGGGGCGCGGTGAGCACGTCACGGCCTCCCCGGCACTTCCACCGCTGCACGCGGTCGTGGTCCTCCCCGCCTGTCGCTGCCGGACCGCATCGGTCTACCGGCACTTCGATGCCCTGGCGGGCATCGCGTTCCGGCCCGACGCCGTCCAGCGCATCGCCGCCGATCCAAGCCGCACCCCGGCGCCCGACGCGCTCTTCAACGACCTCACCCGCGCGGCGTTCCGTGAGGCACCGGACCTGGAGGGCCTCGTCGCCGCGGTCTCGCGCCTCGCGGAACGGCCGGCCCACCTGACGGGCAGCGGCGCCGCCTTCTTCGTACTCTGTGACGACGACATGCACGGGATGTATCTGGCGCGCGCCATCGAGACCCGGCTCGACCTTCCCGCGGTCAGCGTGCGCGCAGCCGCCGCGCCGCCGCCGGTCGAATCGCAGCCGCAGGCACGGCACCTCGCGGGCGATCCGGTCGCCGGGGAGCGCTGCCCGTGACCGCACGGATCGACGACACCCCCACCGCCGCCCGTGGCGACCACGCGTCGCCGGGCCGCCCGCCCGCGCCGCCGGCCTCCGCGCTCCGCTCCGGACGGGCCATATCGATCTTCCTGCTCTCGCTGGTGGTCCTGCTCTCGGCAGACCTGGTGCTCAAGTCCTGGTCCTTCCGGACGGTCGCCGGCCGGCCGGTCGCACTCGACCGGGATGCGCGCAGCCATCTCGCGGCCATTCCGCCGCACGCGCCGGTCCCGGTCGTGCCCGGCGTCCTCGCGCTCCAGCTCACGGTGAATCACGGCGCCGTCTTCGGCATCGGGCAGGGCGGGCGCATCGTCTTCATCGGCTTCAGCGTCCTCGCCATCATCGTGATCGCGCTGATGTTCGCGCGGAGCGGCCCGCGCGCGGACGCGCTCCATGTCGTGCTGGGCGCGGTGCTCGCCGGGGCGCTGGGGAACCTCTACGACCGCCTGGTATTCGGGGGCGTGCGCGACATGTTCCTGCTGTTTCCCGGCACGCGACTGCCGTTCGGGCTTCGCTGGCCCGGCGGCGCGGATGGCCTCTACCCCTGGATCTTCAACCTCGCGGACGTCTGCCTCGTCCTCGGGCTCGGGACGATGGCGTTCATGATCCTCCGCGCCGATCGCGCCGAGCGACGAAGCGCGGCGGCGATTCAGCGCGAGTAAGAAATTGCTTCGCTGAACGCAGGAGCGACCCCATCGCCCTGTACAGTACGGACCGCCGTCGCGCCCGCTCATCACAGACCGCTTCCAGGGGAGAACACGCCGCATGACGCCCGTCGCCACGACCACCGGATTCGTACCCGCTGACCTCGACGCGAACCGCTGGGATCAGCTTGAACCGCTCTACGCTGACCTGCAGCAGCGCCCGCTGCGCTGCGAGGGCTGTCTGGAGCGCCTCCTGCTGGACCGGAGTGAACTGGACGCGGCCGCCGCGGAGGCGCACGCGAATCTCTACATCGCGATGACCTGCAACACGGAGGACCAGGCCGCGCGCACGGCCTACCTGGCCTTCGTGGAGGGCATTGCCCCGAATCTCCGGCGCGTGGGCTTCGAACTCGACCGCCGGATCGTGGAATCACCGCACCGGGGCCGGCTGGACCAGGACCGATACGGGGTCCTGCTGCGGAACCTGGACGCGGACGTCGCGCTCTTCCGCAGCGAGAACATCCCGCTCCATACACAGGACACGAAGCTCGGACAGAAGTACGCCGAGGTCGCCGGCGGCATGACGATCGACTGGGAAGGCGAGGAGCGCACGCTGCCGCAGGCGATGAAGCTGCTGGAGGAGACCGACCGCGGCATCCGCGAGCGTGCGTGGCGACTGGTGGCGGAACGGCGCTTCCGGGACCACGAGCGCCTCAACGGGATCCTCGATGAGATGATCGCGCTGCGGACGAAGATCGCCGCGAACGCCGGCCATCCCACGTACCGGGAGTGGTCGTTCGCCTCGAAGCACCGGTTCGACTACACGCCGGCTGACTGCGAGCGCTTTCACCGGACCGCCGAGCGGGTCTGCGTGCCGCTCTTCCGCCGCATCAACGCGGAGCGTGCGCGGCTGCTGGGCGTGAACCGGCTGCGCCCGTGGGACCTCGCGGTGGATATCCATGGCCGGGCACCGCTGCGCCCGTTCGCGACCGCCGATGAACTGGTCGAGAAGACCTCGCGTCTCTTCCACGCCATGGATGCGTCACTGGGACAGATGTTCGATACGCTGCGCGACGGCACGAGTCTCGACCTGGAGTCCCGCCGGGGCAAGGCGCCGGGCGGATACCAGGAGAACCGCGATCGAAGCCGACGCCCGTTCATCTTCATGAATGCCGCCGGCACGCAGCCGGACCTGGAGACGATGATTCACGAGGCGGGACACGCATTCCACGCGCTGCTCACCGCCGAGGAGCCGCTCCTGGCGTATCGCCATGCCCCGATTGAGTTCTGCGAAGTCGCGTCGATGGGCATGGAACTTCTGGCCCACCCCTACCTGGACATCTTCCACGACGAGGAGTCCGCCGCCCGGGCGCGGCGGAGTCACCTCGAACAGATTCTCCGGATGATCCCGTGGACGGCGCAGGTGGATGCCTTCCAGCACTGGCTCTACACGCATCCCCGCCACACCCACGACGAGCGCGCGGTCGCCTGGCTGGAACTGGACACGCGGCTCGGACCGTCACTGGACTGGTCCGGACTGGAGATGATGCGCCGCGTCGGCTGGCAGCGGCAGCTTCACATCTTCGAAGTGCCTTTCTACTACATCGAGTACGGCATCGCGCAGCTCGGCGCCCTTCAGCTCTGGATGATCGCGCAGCGGGACCCGGCGGGTGCACTGGATCGATACCGCGGCGCGCTGTCACTCGGCGGCTCCAGGCCCCTGCCGGAACTCTTCGCCGCCGCCGGACTGACGTTCGACTTCGGCGAGGACACGGTCCGTCGGCTGATGGATGCCATCGAGCAGGAACTGGAAAAGTGTCCGGCCTGATGATCCGCGCGGCGCCGGCCTCACGCCAGCGGCCGCGACTCCCGGCCCGAACGGGTGAAGTGTTCGACCGCGTCGTACCCCGCATCGCGCAGGACGTCCGCGGCGCGGTCGAAGTCGCGGAGCAGGTGCGACGGCTCGTGCGCGTCGGCGCTGATCGTGACGGGGATCTCCCGCGCCCGGCAGGCACGGAGGATGTCGAGTGACGGGTACTGCTCCGCGCACGGCTTGTGCCAGCCGGCGGTGTTCAGTTCGACCACCATGCCCGCCCCCGCGATCGCATCCAGGGCGCGTTCGATGAGCGACCAGGGCAGCGGATCCGGGCGGAACCCGAACTTCTTCGGGAGATCCAGGTGACCCGCGATGCTGCCGAACCGCGCCTCGGCCATTTCCGCCACGAGCATCCAGTAGCGCTCGTGCACACGATGCCGGGCCGCCGGATCCAGTCGCGCCCACGGCTCCGGGTGCAGGTCGATCGTGAACCCGTCCACCACGTGCACGGAGGCGACGACATGATCGAGCGCATGGGAGGCGATGAGCGACGCGGTGCGCGCGGCGGTCGACGGGATGTAGTCCGCCTCCACCCCGCAGAGCACGCTCATTCCCGGCGGCGCGTGCGCTGAACGCACCTCGGCGATGTAGGCGTGCAGCCGCGCCGGATCCATCGCCCACGCGTGCCGCGTGCCGGCCGGATCGACGATGAGATGATCGGAGATCCCGAGCGATCGGACGCCGCGTGCGTGCGCCGCGGCGATGGTCTCCGTCACGGTGCCCTTCCCGTCGCTCCACCGCGTGTGGTTGTGCCAGGTTCCGGGCATCCGTCCGGCAGGATAGCACCCCCCTGCGGCGCCGAAGCGCGGCTCCTCCCGCGGCGCGCCGACACCGACTGCGCCCGGCGCGTACGCCGATCGGCGCCGTCACACGGTGCCGATGCGCGGCGGCGTGATCGATCACGGCGCACCCGGCGGATGCCTGATCGCGACGGCCTGATCGCGAGGGAGTGACCCGCGACGCCGTTCGACGTGACCGTCGAGGCGACGCACCGGGTGCCCGCGCCGGAGGCGGCCGGCGCGGCGGCCCCGGGGAAGTCCGAGCCTCGAGGCCACACCGCCGTCCGCGCGATCGGTTCCCCGGGGCAGGTCCGGAGAACACCGGACCCCGGTGCCCGCGCGGACCGGGAACCATGGACCCGCGCCCTCCCGCGGCGGGTCGCATCCGGCCGGGAGCCGACCACCGACACGGCCTGCACCGGCCGCCGTGGGCAAGGTCGGGTGAACGCTTGGCTTTCCCCGTTCCATCGGGCATCATTGAGGCTCGTCAGCGGAAGGACTTCCAGCGCGCGAAGCCGCACACGAGCAGACGCCGGGCGGTCCGCACGCCGCGCACCGTGCCCGGCCGACCTCGCAGGATCGTCGGCCGGTCCTGGGTGCGCGACAGCCGCCCCCGCCCGGTCACAGTGACCCGTGCATGAACCCCAACTGGCCGGTGATCTCGGTGACCACGACCGCGCTGCTGGAGGCGCTGCGGAATCCCGCCGCCGACGCCGCGTGGACCGCGTTCGACGCGCGCTACCGGCCGATCCTGGAGGGATTCGGTCGGCGCCTGGGATTCTCCGACCTCGACGCCGCTGAACTCGCCCAGGAGGTCCTGGTCCGGTTCACCGAGGCCTATCGAGAGGGTCGATACGACCGCGATCGCGGTCGCCTGCGCGCCTGGCTCATCGGCATCGCCCGCATCGTCGCCCAGGATCGTCGCCGTCGTGCCGCCCGACACGCCGGCGACCGCGGGGACTCGGCCATGGGCGGACTTCCGGACGAAGGCGACCTCGAACGCATCTGGTACGAGGAGTCGGAGAAGAAACTTCTCGCCGACAGCATCGAGGAACTGCGCCGCTCGAGCCGCGCCGAACCCAGGACCGTCCGCGCCTTCGAACTCGTCGCCCTGCGCGGCATGCCGCCCGCAGAAGTCGCCGTCGAGTGCGGTCTCTCCTCGGCCGAGGTGTATCGCGTCAAGCATCGCATGACGGAGCGACTGCGATCCATCGTGGAGCGACTCCGCGCGCTGGAGGATGATGAACCGGAAAGCGAGCACCTCCTGACGTGATCCACCCGCGCGAGGTCGACGCCTGTCCGACACCGGAGGTCCTCGACGCGATCGCCCGCGGTGGGCCCGCCGATCCACGGCTCCGATCGCACCTTGATCTGTGCGAGGGATGCCGCGGGCTCATCGCGTCGATCGGCGAGAACGAGCGGTTTCTCTCCCACCTGCGCACCCTGCTCCCCCCGCAGGATTCGATCGACGGGATCCGCGGGTACCGCGTCATCCGCACGATCGACTCGGGCGGACAGGGATCCGTTCACGAAGCCGAACATCGGGCCACGGGACGACGGGTGGCGCTCAAGGTCTTCTCCAGGCCGATGCGTGAAGGCGATCGCACGGCCACGCGCTTCCGCCGCGAGACGCGACTGCTGGAGCGCCCGTCGCACCCGTCCATCACACCGATCCTGGAAAGCGGGCTCGCCGCCGACGGACGACCGTACCTGGTCATGCCGCTGATCGACGGCGTCCGGCTGGATGAGCATCCCGCCTTCCAGGGCGCCACGCGTGCGCCGGGGACGGTCCAGCCGTTCATCGCGCTGCTCGCGCGCATCGCCGACGCGGTGGCGGCCGCCCATGCCGAGGGCATCGTGCATCGGGATCTCAAGCCCGGCAATGTCCTGATCTCCGCGGACGGCGCGGTGCATCTCATCGACTTCGGGCTCGCCCGCCCGCTCGGCGACGGCCGCAGCGCCTCGGCGGCGACCGTCACCGGCGAGTTCGTCGGATCGCTCGCCTACGCCGCGCCGGAGCAGGTCTTCGGCCGCTCCAGCACGCATCCGGAACGTGCGGACGTCTATGCGCTCGGCGTCATCGCCTGGGAAGCGCTGACGGGGAGTCGGCCGCTCGAGGGCGCGCGGACGCTGGCCGATGCCGTCGAGGCGCTGCGCGTCGGCGTCGCACCCCCGCCGTCGACCCGGCGACCGCCCGGTCTTTCCCGCCTTGCGCCGGAACTCGACGGACTCATCGCGAGCACGCTCCGGCCGGAGCCGGCGGACCGCCCGTCGGCGGAGGCGCTGCGCGACGCGCTCCAGGCGCTCCTGCGGGGCGACGACCCCGTCCATCGCCAGGAGCGCCGCGGCCACCGCCCGATACGCCGCGTGCTTCCGGCCGCGATCATCGCGGCGCTCATCGTCCTCCCCCTCCTGATCGCGACCGGCCGGATCGGTGGCCGCCAGCGCGCCCCGGGCAGCGCCGCGGTCGAGCCCTCACCGGACGCGCGGGCCGACCGCGGCCGCGACGGGTCGCTCGACGCCCCCGATCGCACGCCTGCTGCCGCGTCGTCCACGCCCGCGATCGCGCGCGATGCCGAACACTGGAGCATGCTCCAGCGGGCGCGCGCGGCGCTTCGCGCGGGCACGATCACCCTGGCCGAGGACCTGCTCTGGTCGGTCCGCCTGTCGCGCGACCTTCCGCCGGCAGACGGCGCCTTCGGGCTCGACGAGCGCCTCCGCTGGGCGCTGGCTGAACTCTACGGACACGTTCCCGTTCGAAGCGGCCACCATCTCGGCGATGCGCTGTGCACCTCGGTGGCACTCGACCCGGCAGGCGACCGCATCCTTGTCGCCGACAACCGGGGCCGGCTCCACGCCGTCGATCCCCGGACGGGACGCCCGAAGCGGGCGCCCGTTCAACTCCCGCTCCAGTCCACCACGCGCATGGCGTTCTCCATCGACGGCCGGTACCTGGCCGCCGCGGACGACCACGATGCGTTCATCGCCGATGCGGACGGGCGCATCCTCGCGCCGATCGAGAACGCCGGGGCCATCGTCGCGCTGACGTGGAGCGAGGGCGCAGATCCCAGGCTGATGCTCCTGTCGGCGGACGGCATCCGGATCCTCGCGCCGGACGGCACGCTGCTGCGCACCCACGCGTTCACCGATGGCGGACCGCTCATCGCGGGCCGTCTCTCCCCTGATGCATCCCGCGCCGCACTGGTCCGGCTGTCGCCACAGCGCATCGAGGTCCTGGATCTCGCGCGGGACGGCGCCGTCCTGGCGATGATCCCCGGGCCCGTCATGACCCGACCTCCCACCTGGTCCGAGGACGGGCGACTGCTCGCCTTCGCCGCCCTGATGGATGTCGTCATCGTCGATCCGGAGCACGGCACCGAGGTGCAGCGCCTGCGCGGTCCCGACGGCCATGTCTCCGCGATCCGCTTCGGGCGCGGCGGTGATCTCGTCATCGCGGGCAGTGAAGATCACAGCATCTGCATCTGGGACCGCCGGACGGCCGCACCGCCGATCCGGCTGGATGCGCACGACCGGCACATCACGCAGCTCGCCATCGCCGAGGACGGAACGTGGTTCGTCTCCGGCGCGGGAACGTCGGTCCGCATCTGGCACGCAGGTCCGGACGCGCTCATTCCGGCGATCCCCGTCGGTGGACGCCTCCGGAGCGTGCTCTTCGCCGCAGAGACGGGCGGTGATGCCGACGAACTCCTTGTCGGCGACGAGGACGGCCACCTCGTGCGCGCCTCCGTCTCCCGGCGATCGGTCACGGCGCGCGAACGCGTGGCGCGCGACGGAATCGTGAGCATGGACGGGTCCGCCCGTCCGGGGCGGCTGGCGCTCGCGTCCTACGACGGGTCCCTCCGTGTCGCCGCGACGCCCGCGCCGACCGAGGCGGACGGCCCGATCGTGTTTCACCAGGCGACGCTCGGCGCGATGGTCAACTTCGTGCGCCTGCTGCCGGATGGCCGGCGCGCCGTCTCGGCGGACAACCTCGGCCGGGTCCACCTGCATGACGCCGCGAGCGCCGTGGTGCTGGCGTCGCACGCGGTGCATGCGGAGCGCATTGCCGCGGTCGCCATGGCGCCGGACGGAGCCCGCTTCGTCACCGCCTGCCGCGACGGCACGGCCCTCGTGCTCGATGCCGGCGCGGACAGGATCGGGTCCTTCGCCACCGTGGTCGGCGCGCTGCCGCCCGTCGGATCGCCGGTGCGCTGTGTCGCCTGGTCACCGGACGGACGATGGATCGCGACCGGCGCCGACGACGGCGTGGTGCGCATCATCGACGCGGAGACGCGCTCGCTGCTCCACGAACTCAGCGGCCACCGAGGGGGCGTGTACACGCTCGCCATCCGCTCCGACGGCCGGCTGATCGCCAGCGGCGACGCCCGCGGCGCCGTTCACCTCTGGGATCGCCAGCGCGCTGAGGAGGCGGCGTCGTTCCGCTGCCACCGGGAGATGGTCTTCGATGTCGCATTCGACGCGTCGGGCGACGTGGTCGTCTCCGCAGGCAGGGACGGCATGGTCGCGCTGCTGGACCGGACCGGGATCGACCGCCGGCTGGCCCTGCTGACCCCGTTCCAGGTGGACCGCCTGCGCGCCGGCGGCCGGACCGGGGCGGCATCGGACGCGCACATGCGCTGGGCGGAGGCGCTGATCCGGGAGACCGACGGCATCCCCGGCCACGATCGATGATCGCCGCACATGCGCCCTGACACGTCCGGGCGACGACGCGCCGCCCGCGCATCCGTGCGAACATGCACGCATGCACGGTGACCCGAACCTCTCGCCCGAGGCGCTGGAACGCGACGGCGCGGCCGTCCTCGCGTGGATCGCCTCCTACTTCCGCTCACTCGAGTCCCTGCCGGTGCGCTCGGCCCTCCGACCGGGCGACGTCCGGTCGATGCTGCCGGACCGCGCCCCGGAGCATCCGGAGCCGTTCGCGCGGTGCCTCGAGGACATGGACCGCGTCGTGCTGCCCGGCCTGACGCACTGGCAGAGCCCGCGCTTCTTCGGGTACTTCCCGTGCAACACCTCGGTCCCGTCGATCCTGGGCGAACTGCTGGCCGCCGGCCTGGCGACACAGGGCATGCTCTGGCAGACCAGCCCCGCGTGCACGGAGATCGAGAGCCACGTGCTGGACTGGCTGGTCCACCTGCTCGGACTGCCCGAGGCATTCCTGTCCACCTCCACCGGCGGCGGCGTGATCCAGGACAGTGCCTCGAGCGCGACGCTCTGCGCGCTGCTCGCGGCACGCGAACGCGCCAGCGGATTCCGGACGCGCGAGCGCGGCATCGACCGGCCGTTCGTCGCGTACTGCTCCGACCAGGCCCACTCATCCGTCGAGAAGGCCATGGCCATCGCCGGCATCGGCACCGACCACCTGCGACGCATTCCGACGGATGCGCAATGCGCCATGCGACCGGAGCCGCTGGCCGAGCGGATGGCGCAGGATCGCGCCGCCGGCATGGAGCCGTTCTTCGTCACCGCGACGATCGGAACGACCGCCGCGAACGGCATGGACCCGCTGACCGCGATCGGGCGCATCTGCGCGCGCGAAGGCGCGTGGCTGCACGTCGATGCGGCGATGAGCGGCACCGCCGCGCTCTGCCCGGAGTTCCGGGGCATGCACGAGGGCATCCACCTGGTCGATTCATACTGTTTCAATCCGCACAAGTGGATGTTCACGAACTTCGACTGCGACTGCTTCTGGGTGCGCGATCGACAGGCCCTGCTCGGGGCGCTCAGCATCCTCCCGGAGTACCTGCGGAATGAAGCGTCGGAGTCGGGCGCGGTGATCGATTACCGCGACTGGCAGATCCCGCTCGGCCGCCGGTTCCGGGCGCTGAAGCTCTGGTTCGTGCTGCGCTGTTATGGCGCCGAGGGCCTGCGCGCGCGGATCCGTGAACATGTTGCCGACACCGCGTGGCTGGCCGGGCGCATCGCCGACGATCCCCGGCTTGAACTGCTCATGCCGCCGCCGCTCAATCTCCTGTGCTTCCGCGTCCTTGACGAGGACGACGCCCCGACGCGGCGCCTGCTCGCCGATCTCGACCGGGTGTACTTCCTGACGCACGCGGTGATCGACGGCCGCTTCTTCATCCGGGTGGCGGCCGGAGGCATGTGGACCGAGCGGCACCACCTGGCGTCGCTGCTCGAGGCGATCCGGAACGGCGTCACCGGGTGATCGGCGCCCCTGGCAGGCTGTTGAAGGACTCCGCCGAAGGCGAGAGCGCGAGCGGATCCGTCGTCACAAGGAGCCCGGCGGAGTCCTTCGACAGCCTGCCAGGGTGGTACCATCATCCGTCGCACGCCTGCCGGCGCAGACTCGCCGATGCCCTCACCACGGAGATCCATCCGATGACCATCGCCTGCACGTCCGGACCAGCACTGTCCCGTCACCGCGGCGCCGTGCCGCGCCTCTTCGCGCTCGTCCTGCTGTTCCTGGCGGGCGCGACTGCCGCGGTGCCGTGCGGCGCCGCCCTGGCGCAGGATCCCGCGGGGCCGCGACCGGATGCGCAGGGCCGGCGACCCGCGCCTCCGCCGCAGGCGGCGCCGGGAAGCCGGCTCTCGACACCGGGCCTGGAAGACGCCGGCACCGGGGCCCCGACGGACGTTCCGTCCATCGAACGCTTCATGAAGATCCGCGCTCCCGGGTCGCCCGCGCTCGCACCGGACGGCACGCTGTACGTGCGCGACTGGCCGGACGGCGTCTGGCAGCTGTACCGCCGCCGCGCCGACCAGCCGATCGATGCACCGATGGAGCGGCTGACGGACTTCCCGGACGGCATCAGCGGATACGCGCTCTCACCGGACGGCCGCTGGATCATCGTGAGCGCGTCCGCCGGCGGCAGCGAGCAGGATGACCTGCACCTGTATGACACCGGGACGGGCAGCCTGCGCGCGCTCTACGCCGATCCGGGCATCGTGTACACGTTCCAGTGCTGGATCGGCTCCGGCAGCGCCTTCATCTTCAGCGCCAACGAGGCGTCCCGCGCCGACTTCCACCTCTATCGGCATGACATCGCCTCCGCCGAGCGCCGCAAGCTGCTGGGCGAGACCGGGTACTGGGTGGCTGTGGAGTCCACCGACGACGGCGCGCGGGCACTGGTCAGCCGCTATGTCTCCCAGTCGCGCGCCGAGGCGTACGAACTGGACACCGAGTCCTCCCGACTCTCTGCGATCGACGTCCGGACCGGCGACGCCTACAACGAACCGCTCGGGTACCTGCCGGGATCGCCCCGCTCGGCGGCGATCGTCTGCGATGTGCAGGAGGGCATCCGGCGGATCTTCGTGCGCAACCTCGAGAACGGCGCCGTCACCCGGCCGTTCACGGACCTCGACCGGTACGACATCGAGGCATGGAAGGCCGACCACGATCGGAGTCATGCCGCGATCACGTTCAACGAGGACGGCTACGCATCCATCCGGATCGTGTCGCTTCCGGACTTCTCCGTACCGCGGACGCCGCCGATCGAGCAGGGCGTCGTCGGCAGCGTGGACCTGCGGAACCGCATGCTCACCTGGACGCTCAGCAACGCGAGGACGCCCGGCGTTGCGTTCGCGTGGCGGCTGGATACGCGCGCGATGCCGCAGCCGCTCACGGTGGCGGAGACGCAGGGCATCGACCTCTCGCAGTTTCCGCTGCCCTCGCTGGTGACCTACCCATCCTTCGACGGGCGCGAGATCCCGGCCTTCCTCTATCTGCCACCCGGTTACACGCCGGGCCGGCCGATCCCGTTCGTCGCCAACTTCCACGGCGGCCCGGAAAGCCAGTTCCGCCCGCAGTTCAGCGCGCTCGTCCAGTACCTGCTGGCCGGCGGTTACGGCGTCATCCAGCCCAACGTCCGCGGAAGCACCGGATACGGTCGCGAGTTCCACCGGCTGGACGATTACCGAAATCGCTGGGACTCGGTCCGCGACGGCGTGGAAGCCGCGCGCTGGCTGGTCCGCAGGGGCTACGCCCGCGCCGGCGGCATCGCGGCGTACGGCGGCAGTTACGGCGGCTTCATGTCCGTGGCGACCGTCATCGAGGACCCGGAGATCTTCGGTGCTTCGATCAACGTGGTCGGCATCGTCAACTTCGTGACCTTCCTGGAGCAGACCCGCGACTACCGCCGCGCGCTGCGCGAAGTGGAGTACGGCCCGCTCAGCGACACCGAGTTCCTGCGCTCGATCTCCCCCATTCACCGGATCGACGAGATCCGCGTGCCGATGTTCATCGCGCACGGGCTCAACGATCCGCGCGTCCCCGTCGGTGAGGCGATGCAGCTTGCCGTGGGCCTGCAGCGCCGCGGGCTCGATCCGGAACTGCTCTTCTTCCCCGACGAGGGGCACGGCTTCGCCAAGCTGAACAATCGCCTGCTCTTCGCGGAGCGGATGGTGAAGTTCCTGGGGCGGACGATCCGGTAGACGGGACCCGGCGGGCGGGTTCACCATCGAGCGAAGACGCAGGGCACACAGACCGGCGTGGTCCTCCTTGAGGTGCACCGATTGCGCGCGTGCAGTGCATCGCGGTCCGCGTGCTCGACATCGCGCGTCCGCGATGCCATGATGCATCTCAGCCAGGATCTGGCTTCTGTGGACTCTGTGATCTCCTTGTGACTCCTGCGTCGTGCGCCGCTTCACAGGCGTTCGACGTCGTGCGCATCCGCTCCCCCTCGCGGGGGAGGGTTGTTCCTGGCGCTCGCTGTCCACGAGTTCCGCTTCGCTCCCTTCGACTGCGCTCAGGGCTACCGACCTTGGCTCCTTCGGAGCAGACGTGGGACACGCGCTCGCGCATGCAGCCGCGCGCCACCGCATCCCGGCGAGAGAGCAACCGGGCACGCCTTCAGCCTGCACCGTTCTTCAGCACGCTTCCGGCGGTGTCGCTGTGCGCCGGT